>JADQAZ010000009.1 GCA_018524345.1 Harenicola maris | reverse complement strand
ACTCGTTGATTTTGGACACCACGCCGGCGCCGACTGTGCGGCCGCCTTCGCGGATCGCAAAGCGCAGGCCCTGCTCCATAGCGATGGGGGCGATGAGCTCTACGTTGAACTTCAGGTTGTCGCCGGGCATGACCATTTCGGTGCCGGAAGGCAGCTCAACGGTGCCGGTGACGTCTGTTGTCCGGAAGTAGAACTGTGGACGGTAGTTCGCGAAGAACGGCGTGTGGCGGCCACCCTCGTCTTTGGTCAGAATATAGGCTTCTGCCTCGAACTTGGTGTGGGG
>JADQAZ010000008.1 GCA_018524345.1 Harenicola maris | reverse complement strand
AGGAGGCCATCATGGCGAAGGAAAAGTTTGAACGCAGCAAGCCGCATGTGAACATCGGCACCATCGGTCACGTTGACCACGGCAAGACGACGCTTACAGCGGCGATCACCAAACAGTTTGGTGACTTCAAAGCGTATGACGAGATTGACGGCGCGCCCGAAGAAAAAGCACGCGGCATCACCATCTCTACAGCACACGTTGAGTATGAGACTGAAACACGTCACTACGCTCACGTTGACTGCCCCGGCCACGCCGACTACGTCAAAAACATGATCACCGGTGCGGCCCAGATGGACGGCGCTATCCTGGTTGTGAACGCGGCCGACGGCCCGATGCCCCAGACACGCGAGCACATCCTGCTCGGCCGTCAGGTTGGCATCCCCTACATGGTTGTCTACATGAACAAAGTTGACCAGGTAGACGACGAAGAGCTGCTGGAACTGGTTGAAATGGAAATCCGCGAGCTGCTCTCCAGCTACGAATATCCTGGCGACGACATCCC
>JADQAZ010000007.1 GCA_018524345.1 Harenicola maris | reverse complement strand
GAAGAGCTGCTGGAACTGGTTGAAATGGAAATCCGCGAGCTGCTCTCCAGCTACGAATATCCTGGCGACGACATCCCAGTGATCCCCGGTTCGGCTCTGGCCGCTCTGGAAGACCGCGACGATGCGATCGGCAAAGACTCCATCAACAAGCTGATGGCCGCTGTTGACGAATACATCCCAACACCAGCCCGTGCTGTAGACCAGCCGTTCCTGCTGCCTATCGAGGACGTGTTCTCGATCTCCGGCCGCGGTACTGTTGTCACCGGCCGTGTTGAGCGCGGTGTGATCAACGTGGGCGACGAAATCGAAATCGTTGGTATCCGCGACACAGCGAAAACAACCTGCACAGGCGTTGAAATGTTCCGCAAGCTGCTTGACCGCGGTGAAGCAGGCGACAACGTTGGTGTTCTGCTGCGCGGTATCGACCGTGACGGCGTTGAGCGTGGTCAGGTTCTTTGCGCGCCCAAGTCCGTAGCACCCCACACCAAGTTCGAGGCAGAAGCCTATATTCTGACCAAAGACGAGGGTGGCCGCCACACGCCGTTCTTCGCGAA
>JADQAZ010000006.1 GCA_018524345.1 Harenicola maris | reverse complement strand
TTCGCGAAGAACGGCGTGTGGCGGCCACCCTCGTCTTTGGTCAGAATATAGGCTTCTGCCTCGAACTTGGTGTGGGGCGCTACGGACTTGGGCGCGCAGAGAACCTGACCACGCTCAACGCCGTCACGGTCGATACCGCGCAGCAGAACACCAACGTTGTCGCCTGCTTCACCGCGGTCAAGCAGCTTGCGGAACATTTCAACGCCTGTGCAGGTTGTTTTCGCTGTGTCGCGGATACCGACGATTTCGATTTCGTCGCCCACGTTGATCACACCGCGCTCAACACGGCCAGTTACAACTGTACCGCGGCCAGAGATCGAGAACACGTCCTCGATAGGCAGCAGGAACGGCTGGTCAACAGCACGTGCAGGTGTTGGGATGTATTCGTCAACAGCGGCCATCAGCTTGTTGATGGAGTCTTTGCCGATCGCATCGTCGCGGTCTTCCAGAGCGGCCAGAGCCGAACCGGGGATCACAGGGATGTCGTCGCCAGGATATTCGTAGCTGGAGAGCAGCTCGCGGATTTCCATTTCAACCAGTTCCAGCAGCTCTTC
>JADQAZ010000005.1 GCA_018524345.1 Harenicola maris | reverse complement strand
CGGGGCCGCAGGCCCCGCCCCCCGCCCCGCCCCCGGTCCGTTCGCGATGCCCGCCCCCGAAGGGGGCTGGCGATCGCGGGCGGAAACCTCTTGGCAAGTTTGGGCGCCGGTTACGGGCGCAGCAGGATTTTCCCGGCGCGGCCGGGTGTCAGGGCGGCCTCCATGGCCTTGGTGACATCGGACAGGGGGAAGGTGCCGCCGGTGGTCAGGACCAGCTCGCCTTTGGCGACCCGTGTGACCAGTTCGGTGATCAGGCGGGTGCGGTTTTCCGCTGTCATCTCCTGACTGATGCGGGAGCCCCAAAAACCCTTGATGGTGATGTGCTTAAAGATCACCACGCCGGAGTTGATGTTCATCGGCTTGCCCGTGGCCGTGCCGAAGACCACCAACTCGCCATCGGTGGACAGCAGGTCGATCAGGGCGTTGGGGATGTCGCCGCCGACCGAGTCGATGGCGGAGAGGGCCTTGCCCTCGCCGATGATCGCGCGGGCGCTGTCGAGCCAGCCTTCGGTCGCGGTGGAAACCACGTTTTCCATGCCGGCCTGTTTCATTTTCGCTGCGGCCTCGTCGCGGCGCACGAGGTTGAGGACGTGGATGCTGCGTGCCTTTGCAAGGCTGTCCAGAATGCGGCCAACGGCACCGTTGGCGGCGGTCTGGATGATCCAGTCGCCCGGTTTGGCCTGAAGCGTTTCCAGCAGGGAGATCGCAGAGAAGGGCATGGCGATCAGCTGTGCGCCCATTTCGTCATTGATCTGGTCCGGCAGGGGCAGCAGCCCTGCGGCGGGGGCGAGGAAGAATTCGGCCCATGTGCCATGAACGCCCGCGATGGCGACGCGGCTGCCGATCAGGGCCTCATCGACGCCTTCGCCGACCGCCTCGACCGTGCCGACGGCTTCGGAGCCGCCGATGGCGCCGGGCAGGGGCGGTTTGTAGCCGTAGTCGCCCCGCACCGTCCACAGGTCGTGGTTGTGGATCGGGGAGAGGGTCATTGCGATGCGGACCTCGCCTTTGGCTGGTTCGGGTTTGTCTGTCTCGCGGGTTTCGAGGACGTCTTTGGGTTCGCCGAAGCGATCGTGGAGTGCGGCTTTCATCGTAGTTCCTTTCTGTGTCCGGGCCTTATTGGGGCAGCAGACGGGTTTTTGTATCGGCAAGGGCCCGTATGAGCGGGGCTTGGTCCTTGGCGAGTTTTGAGAGAATCGCGGCGCCCAGCCATTGGGCATAGAGCACCTGCGCCGTTTGGGCGGGATGGACGCTGCGGATCAGGGAGCCGTCATTGGCCCCTTGTTCGAGGATGGTTTCGAGGCGCTGTGTTAGGGCGGCGACGCCGTCATCAAGAACGCAGCGCATGGTTTCGGAAAGGTCGGCGACCTCGGCCCCGAGTTTCACCACGAGGCAGGTATGGGCGAGGCCTTCGGCCTGTCCTTTGGCCAGCCATGTGTCGCAGAAGGCCAGCAGGCGGTTTGCGCCGGTGGTTTCGCGGGCGATCATGGCGTCCATTCGGGCAAGGTAGTCTGTCACGTAATCGGTGAGCAGGGCTTCTCCGAAGGCCTCTTTCGAGGCGAAGTAGTGGTAGAAGGAGCCCTTTGGCACTCCCGCTTCGCGCAGCAGGGCCGAGAGGCCCATGGCGGAGAAGCCGTGGCGTGCCACCAGCCCGCGCCCTGTGGCGAGGATCATGGCGCGCGTGCCCTCGGAGGGGGCGGATTTGGATGTGCTTGCCTGTGTCATAGGGGGCAGATAGGCGCAAATAGACCGGTCGTCTAGTGGCTGGGGCAAATGCTTCTGTGCGTGGGCGAGCAGGGGGTTGTGCGGTGCCGAGGGGCTGCCGATTGGTAGGTGGTTTGAATGAGGCGCTGATGGTTGCGGCGAGCGCTGGGGCAAGGCGGGGGCGGCCCGAAGGGCCGCCCCCGCCTTGCCTTCGCCCATTCCGAGAGGAATGGGCAGAATTGCAGGGGTTAGAGCAGGCCCGCGTGGTCCATGGCGGATTTGATCTCTGCCTTGGTGGCATCGGTCAGGCCGGTGTGGGGCAGGCGGACTTCCTCGTCGCACATGCCAAGCAGGGACATGCCGTATTTCGCGCCGATCAGGCCGGGCTCAAGGAAGATGGCGCGGTGCAGGGGCATCAGGCGGTCCTGATATTCTAGCGCCTTGGCGTAGTTGCCAAGAAGTGTGGCCGACTGGAATTCGGCGCAGAGTTTCGGGGCGACATTGGAGGTGACAGAGATCGCGCCGACCCCGCCTTGGGCGTTAAAGCCGATGGCGCTTGCGTCCTCACCGGACAGTTGGATGAAGTCTTTGCCGCAAGTGATGCGTTGCAGGGACACGCGGGAGACATCGGCGGTGGCGTCTTTTACGCCGATGATCATCTCGTGCTGTGCCAGTTCGCCCATGGTTTCGGGGGTCATATCGATGACCGAGCGGGGCGGGATGTTGTAGATGATGATCGGCAGGCCAACCTCTGCGGCGGCGAGGAAATGGGCCTTGAGGCCGCGCTGTGTCGGTTTGTTGTAGTAGGGTGTGACGACGAGGGCGGCGTCTGCGCCTGCGGCTTTGGCGGCCTCGACCAGGCGCACGGTTTCGGCGGTGGCGTTGGAGCCTGCGCCGGCGAGGACCGGGACGCGGCCTGCGGCGGCCTCGACCACGGCGGCGACGACGGCGTCGTGCTCTTCGTGGCTGAGGACGGGGCTTTCGCCTGTGGTGCCCACGGGGACGAGGCCGGTGGTGCCGGATTCGATTTGCCAGTCGACTATTTTGCCTAAGGCGTCAAAATCTACCGCGCCCTTTTTGAACGGCGTCACCATGGCTGTAAGTGAACCTTTGAACATATCCGTTCCTCCTTGCGTAAATAGCCCTTGGGCGAATGCTATGCGGAGCCTATATTTGACCCGCTGTGATGCCAAGATTGTGTTGTGACAGGTCCCGGCGCGCCTAAGTATTAAGAAGTGACCCGCTTGGAAAGGGGCTTTTGCTTTGTGATCATGTCTTTTCGCCTTTGTGTCTTGGCCCTGTTTGCCGTGGTTTGTGCTGTGTTGTCCGGTGGATCGCCTGCCGCTGCGCAGGGGCGGCCCGCCTTGGCGGAGGCGATTGCGCAGGCGCGGGGGGGTGATTATCCGGCGGCTTTGGAGACTGCGCCCGAGGGGGCCGCACGGGATGTGATCCGCTGGATGCGGCTTCGCGACGGGCTGGGGTCTTGGGCCGAGTATCGGGAGTTTATGACGCGCAATGCCCATTGGCCGGGATTGGCCAGCATTCGGGCGCGGGGCGAGCGGGCGATTCCCGATGGGGTGGAGCCACAGGAGGTATTGGATTTCTTTGGCGGGGATTTGCCGCAGACCGGGCGCGGGGTTCTGGCCGTGGTGCGGGCGCATCTGGCGCGGGAGGAGCAGAGCGAGGCCGAGGCGGTTGCTGTGCTGGCTTGGCGCAGCCGTGATTTGACGCCCGCGACGGAGGATGCGCTTTTGGAGGCCTTCCCCGAGCTTTTGGCCGAGCATAATGCGGCGCGGCTGGATGATCTTTTGTGGCGGGGCAAGACCGAGGCGGCGAACCGGATGTTGCCGCGCCTGCCTGCCAGCTATGCCTCGCTGGCCACCGCGCGACGGCTGTTGCGGAACCGCAGCAACAACGAGGCCGCGGCGGTGCGAGCCGTCGATAAGGCCCATGTGAATGATCCGGGGCTGGCCCATGCGCGGTTTAACCACCGTGCGCGCAACGGCAAGAACGCCGATGCGATTGCCCTGTTGGAGCAGTATTCCACCAGCCCCGCCGATTTGGGGCGGCCGGAGTCATGGGCGAACTGGCGGCGGATTTTGGCGCGGGCGGAGTTGCGGCGCGGGCGGGCGGCTGTGGCCTATCGCTTGGCCAGTCAGCATTTCCTGCTGGCGGGGTCGAACTATGCCGATCTGGAGTGGCTCTCGGGCTTTATTGCCCTGCGGTATCTGGATGATGCGGAATTGGCGCTGCTGCATTTCGACCGGTTCCGCGAGGCGGTGGAGACGCCGATCAGCCTTGGCCGTGCGGGATATTGGCGCGGGCGGGCCTATCGCGCCCTTGGCGATGAGGCGGCGGCGCAGGAGGCCTATGCTTTTGGTGCCCTGTTCCAGACGAGCTTTTACGGGCAGCTGGCCGCAGAGGCGATTGATATGCCGCTGGATCCCCTTGCCGCGGGCAAGGAGGTGTTCCCGACGCTGGCGGAGAGCGGGTTGGCGCAGAACACGGTGTTTCAGGCCTCTGAGGCGCTGCTGGCCTCGGGCGAGCGGAATTTGGCGGAGTGGTATCTGACCCATCTTACCGAGACATTGAGCCGCGAGCATGCGGGGACGCTCGGCGATTGGGCCTTGGCGCAGGGGGATGAGCATATCGCCCTGAAGATCGCCAAGCAGGCGGCGCGCAACGGGCATATGATCCATGCCTCTTATTTTCCGCTGCATTCCCTGAAGGACGGGCCATGGCCTGTGCCGCCGGAGCTAGCCCTTGCCATAGCGCGGCGCGAGAGCGAGTTTGACCCCGTGGTGGTCAGCCCCGCGGGCGCGCAGGGGTTGATGCAGGTGATGCCCGGCACGGCGCGGGATGTGGCGCGGGAGCTTGGGATCACCTATTCCAAGAGCCGTTTGACCACGGATCCGCTGTATAATGCGCGGCTTGGCACGGCCTATCTGGACGGGTTGATCGAGGTGTTCGGCTATTCGCCGGTGTTGATCTCTGTCGGGTATAATGCGGGGCCGGGGCGTTCTGTCAGCTGGATCGCGGATCGGGGTGACCCGCGCGACGAGGGGATTGATGTGATCGATTGGATCGAGTTGATCCCGTTCCGCGAGACTCGCAACTACGTGATGCGGGTGAGCGAGAGCCTGCCCCTGTATCGCGCGCGCCTGTCGGGGACGACGGGGGAGGTTGGTTTGACCAAGCTGTTGCGCGGGGCCTATCCGGTGGCGCGGCCCAAGCGGCCTGTGGCGCGGCCTGCGGGCCTGTCTGCGCCGCAGGTGCGGGTCAGCTCCTCTGCGGTGGAGAGCGCCGTTCCGCCCGTTTCCGTTGTTGTTCCCGCCACAGTGCAAACAAGCCCGCGGCCACAATCAAACCCGCGCCGATAACCACATTGATGCGCAGCTGTTCGTGGAAGACGATCAGCCCGATGGAGGCCGCGAAGGGCAGTTGCAGATAGGCGAAGGGTTGCAGGGTGCCTGCCTCGGCAAGCTCGTATGCCTTGATCAGGGTAAAGTGGCCCGCGACCCCCGTCAGGCAGAGACAGCCCATCCAGACCCAGTCCGGCCCTGTCATCGGCTGCCAGAACGGCAGGCCGACGATGGTCATGAAGATGCCGCCTGTGATGCCCGTCCAGAAAAAGCTGGTCATGGCGCCGTCGCGGCGGGCGACGTAGCGGTTCAGCAGCCCGTAGAGCGCGAACATGCCGGCGGCGACAAAGGGGATCAGCGCGGCGAGGGAAAACACGCCGGACCCCGGTTGCAGGATGATCAGGATGCCGATGAAGCCGACGCCGATCGCCGCCCAGCGACGCCAGCCGAGTTTCTCGCCCAAAACAGGGCCGCTGAGCGCGGCGATGAGCAGGGGGTAGCAGGCGAAGACGGCGTGGCTTTCGACCATGCCGAGGTAGACGAAGGCCGTGACCATCACCAGAATTTCCACCGCCAGTAGCAAGCCGCGCCCGATTTGCAGCCATGGCTGGCTGGTGCGGGCAAGGCCGCGGATGCCGCCCGCGTGGCGCATACCGATGGCGCAGACCAGTGCGGCGAAGAACCAGTAGCGGATCATCACCACCATATAGACGTTGTATTCCCCCGCGAGGTGGTTGGAGATGCCGTCCTGCACCGCGAAGATAAAGGTGGTGACGATCATCAGGGCGATGCCGCGGCTGGGGTTCTGGATCACGGCATTTGGCCTTTTGTCATGTGTCGTTTGCGGCCAAAGCCGGGGATGCGTTCGACGGCAAACCCGGCCTCGGCGAGGGCGCGGCGCACGGCGCCTGCGGCGGTATAGGTGGCGAATGTGCCCTGCGGGGCGGTGTGTTTGGCGACCTGATGCATCAGGGCGTCCTCCCACATCTCGGGGTTTTTGGCGGGGGCGAAACCGTCAAGGAACCATGCGTCGGCGCGGCCCAGCCATAGGGGCAGGGTGTCGCGCACGTCGCCTGCGATCACTGTGACCTCGAGCTCATCGGGGATGGACCATGTGAGGGTGTCATCTGGCCAGTCTGTGGCCCATGCCTCGGCCCATGGTTCGGCGAGGTGTTGGAGGTTTGGGAAGGCGGTGAGGGCGCGGGTCAGGTCCGGCGCGGTCATGGGGAACCCCTCAAAACCGGTGTAGCGCAGGGGGATGTCCATGTTGCGGGCCATGTCCCATGCGGCGAGCAGGTTCATTCCGGTGCCAACGCCCAGTTCGGCGATGTGAAAGCCGGGCCGCAGGCGGGCGGGCAGGTCATTGCCCGCGAGGAAGACATGCTGGGTTTCGGCAAGGCCGTTTCCGGCGGTGAAGTAGGGGTCGTCAAAGCGTGTGGATACGGGCTCTCCGCTGGCTTGCCAGCTGAGGGTTGCGCTCTGGAGTCGGGCGGCGCTTTGGCGTATCGCAGGGTCTGAGGGGTGCTTCATTTCGGAGCGACCATGAAGCGGGAAAGGCCGGTTGGCAATGGCCGAAATCACAGTTCGGGGCGCGGGTATTCTGGGCCTGTCGGTGGCATGGGAATTGCTGGAGCGCGGGGCCGATGTGACGGTGATCGATCCCTACGGGATCGGGGCGGGGGCCTCGGGCGGGGTTGTGGGGGCGCTTGCGCCGCACACGCCGGAAAACTGGAACCCCAAGAAGCAGTTGCAGTTCGACAGCCTGATCGCGGCGGAGGGGTTCTGGCGGCGGGTGGAGGGCGCGGGCGGCGTGGCCTCCGGCTATGGCCGGTTGGGGCGGTTGCAGGTGATTGGCGATGCGCGTGCGCTGGAGCTGGCGGAGCAGCGGGGGCGGAACGCGGTTGAGCTGTGGCAGGGGGAGGCGGTTTGGGAGGTGATTGGCGCGGAGGCGGCGGCCTCTTTGTCGGGTGGCGCGGTGCCGGAGAGCCCCTCGGGGCAGTATATTTTTGACAGCCTGTCGGGGCGGATCCATCCGGCGCGGGCCTGCGCCGCGCTGGCCGCCGCGATCCGTCAGCGGGGCGGGAAGATCCTCGCGGAGGGGCCGGACCGCGGGGCGGTTGTTTGGGCCACGGGGGTGGCCGGGTTGCAGGCCCTGTCCGAGGGGGCCGCGCGGCCCCTTGGCGGCGGCGTGAAGGGGCAGGCGGCGGTTCTGGCCTTGGACATGGGGGACGCGCCGCAGCTGTTCATCGACACGATGCATATCATTCCCCATGCCGACGGGACGGTGGCGATCGGCTCCACCTCGGAGCGGGAGTTCGAGGCGGGGGAGGAGACCGACGGGTTGCTGGATGCGCTTTTGGCGCGGGCGGTGGCGGCGGTTCCGGCCCTGAAGGGGGTGCCGGTTGTGGCCCGCTGGGCCGGGGTGCGGCCGCGGGCGCGGAGCCGTGCGCCGATGCTGGGACCATGGCCGGACAGGCCGGGGCATTACGTGGCGAACGGGGGATTCAAGATCGGCTTTGGCATGGCGCCGGCGATGGCGCGGCTTTTGGCGGATGCGATCCTGAGCGGAGAGAATGATATTCCGGCGGAATTTTCCGTTAGCGCAAGCATTTGAAAATTAATTCTTTTCGCAGATAGATAAAGGAAAACTTGACCCGCCCCTAAACCTTACTAGAGTTAGGTAACATATTGTCGCGCGTTAAGAACAAAATAAACAACTTCCGCGCGACTTTGACGAGCGAACATCGCTTGGGGAGGGAGATGTCTGTTATGGCGGAGCTGAAGGTCAAGAATATGGAGGAATTCGCCGCGAAAAGCGGCGTGTCCCGTCCGACCGTATCGAAGTATTTCAACGATCCGAAAAGCGTGCGGGCGACCACGCGCGAGCGGATCGAGAAGGCGCTTGAGCTGTATGAATATCGGCCTAACCCCTATGCGGTGAACCAGAATCGGCGTTTGACCAAGAACATCGGCATCGTGGTTCCCTATGTGGGCGACCCGTTTTTTGCCGAGGTTGCGCGGCGGCTTGAGTGGCGCTGTATCGAGGAGGGGTATCTGCCCACGACTTTCAGCTCTCACGGGAGCCCGGATCATGAGGTGGAGATCCTTGATCTGCTGCAATCGATGCGGCCGGCGGGGGTTTTGCTGGCGCCGATCGGGCGCGAATCGGATCGCAGCCACATGGAGGCTTTCTGCAAAGAGGTGCCTACTGTCTTAGTCGATGCGAATATCGAGGGAATTGGCGCCGCATTTATTGGCTCTGACAACTTTCAATCTATGTCGTTGATGGTGGACTACCTGTGCCGGAGCGGGGAGCCGCCGTGTTTGTTCGAAATGCCGCCTGTTAACCCGAACGCCAACAAACGTCGGCAAGCTTATTCGGAGGCGATGGATCGTCTTGGCCATGAGCCGAGTGTGATTCGCGTTGAGGGCAGTGGCTGGGACTTTGAGGCGATTGGCCATCGCGAGGGCTTGAAAGTGTTGGAGGAGGGGCGCCTTACAAGCAAGACTGTGCTATGTAGCAATGACCGTCTGGCCATCGGGTTTCTTTCCGCGGCCTATGAGGCTGGCCACAAGGTCGGGATCACGGATGACTGTTCGCTGCGGGTTGCGGGCCATGATGACCACCCGTTTTCGCGATTCACTTGCCCGTCATTAACCACTGCGGCGCAGAACTACGATTCGATTGCGAATTTCAGTGTCGAGACTCTTTGCGAGCTTATCGCGGATGAGGGCTCTAACCGTCTGAGGCGTGAAACTTTGTTTGATAACAAACTGGTTATGCGTGCCTCGGCCTAGTAGCTTTTGAAAAATTTACGCGCGTAAATTTTGTATTGACGCCGCGTCGTTTTTCCAGATACCTTGATTTCAACATCCAAACACCAGGGAGGAATAAGGATGACTTTGAGAACACCACTAACAATGGTGAGTGCATTGGCTATGCTCGCAGCAACTGCTGCAACAGCCGATACCCTTACAATCGCAACTGTGAACAACGGCGACATGGTCCGCATGCAGGGCCTGACAGCTGACTTCACAGCGAAGACCGGCCACGAGGTTGAGTGGGTCACTTTGGAGGAGAACGTTCTTCGTCAGCGTGTGACAACCGACATCACCACCAAGGGCGGTGCTTTCGACATCATGACCATCGGTATGTACGAGACACCGATCTGGGGCAAAAACGGCTGGCTCGTTCCTCTGGACGATCTTTCCGCCGAGTATGACGTAGACGACATCCTGCCCGCGATGCGCGGCGGTCTGTCCGTTGACGGCACACTTTACGCTGCGCCTTTCTATGGCGAGTCTTCCATGATCATGTATCGCACTGACCTGATGGAAGCTGCGGGCCTTGAAATGCCTGACGCGCCAACTTGGGAGTTCGTTGCTGACGCTGCTCGCAAGATGACCGACAAAGACGGCGAAGTTTACGGCATCTGCCTGCGCGGTAAGGCCGGTTGGGGTGAGAACATGGCGTTCCTCACAGCCACATCCAACGCTTTTGGCGCTCGCTGGTTTGACGAAGACTGGAAGCCACAGTTCGACACAGAAGAGTGGGCAACAACCCTGAACTTCTACATCGATCTGATGAACGAAGCGGGCCCTCCAGGTGCCTCCACCAACGGTTTCAACGAGAACCTTTCGTTGTTCCAGCAGGGTAAATGCGGCATGTGGATCGACGCGACTGTTGCTGCGTCTTTCGTAACCAACCCTGACGACTCCACCGTTGCCGACAAAGTTGGCTTTGCCCTTGCACCTGACACAGGTCTTGGCAAGCGCGGCAACTGGCTCTGGGCTTGGGCTCTGGGTATCCCTGCGGGCACAGACAACGAAGCCGCTGCGAAGCAGTTCGTTGAGTGGGCCACATCCAAGGAGTACATCGAGCTTGTTGCTGAAAACGAAGGTTGGGCAAACGTTCCTCCCGGTGCTCGGACATCTCTGTATGAGAACGAGAACTACAAAGAGGTTCCATTCGCCCAGATGACACTGGACTCCATCCTGTCGGCCGACCCAACTGCGCCAACAGTGAAGCCGGTTCCTTATGTTGGTGTTCAGTTCGCTGCTATTCCTGAGTTTGCAGGTATCGCCACCGAAGTTGGTCAGGAATTCTCTGCCGCTTTGGCCGGTCAGCAGACCGCAGAAGAAGCCCTTGCCAAGGCACAGGCTTTGACAGCAGACGCCATGGAAGCAGCTGGCTACTAAGCCCTAGCTCCTTCTTCTAGACATCGAAGGGCGGCGCGAAATATCGCCGCCCTTCACCGACACTACAAAAATCTACTACAATCGAATCTCATGAAACCAAGCGGCCGGAAGGTCTTGGCCGTTAACGGAGGAGGTATGTCATGGCGACCCAGCATTCACGATCCGCCGCTAGATTGATGATGGCCCCGGCTGTTGTTCTGCTTCTTGGCTGGATGCTCGTTCCACTGGTAATGACCCTGTGGTTTTCTTTCCGAAACTACCTGCCGCTGCGCGGTGGGGACCTGGGGTGGGCCGGTTTCGACAACTACGTCCGCTTTATTAATTCCAGTTCTTTCTGGCCAAGTGTTTCGACCACCTTGATCATCGTTGGTGGCGTATTGGCGATTACGATTGTGTTTGGTGTTTTGCTTGCGCTGCTTCTGGATCAGCCGATGTGGGGGCAGGGGATCGTGCGTATCCTTGTGATTGCGCCCTTCTTTGTGATGCCGACGGTCTCCGCGCTTGTTTGGAAGAACATGTTTATGGATCCGGTGAACGGGTTGTTCGCCCATCTATGGAAGTTTTTCGGGGCTGCGCCGGTTGAATGGCTTTCGCAGGCGTCTTTGACCTCGATCATCATCATTGTGAGCTGGCAGTGGTTGCCCTTTGCGACATTGATTTTGCTGACGGCTGTGCAGTCGCTTGATGGCGAGCAGCTCGAAGCCTCGGAGATGGACGGGGCCAAGCCCCTGCAGCGGTTCGGCTTTATCATTCTGCCGCATCTGTCGCGCGCCATTACCATTGTGGTTCTGATCCAGACGATCTTTTTGCTCTCGATCTTTGCCGAAATTTTCGTGACCACCGGCGGTTCCTTTGGAACCCGGACTTTGACCTATCTGATTTTCCAGCGTGTGCTTGAAAGCCAGAACATCGGTCTTGGGTCTGCTGGCGGTATCTACGCAGTTATTCTGGCCAATATCATTGCCATCTTCCTGATGCGCATTGTCGGCAAGAATCTGGACGCGTGAGGGGGGACTGACACATGGCACGAAACGTCACAACGCAACGCAAGATTATCAATACGACGGCCGCATGGGTCATCGGTTTGCTGATCTTCTTTCCGATCCTTTGGACGATCCTGACCTCTTTCAAGACCGAGGCGACAGCGATTGCCGATCCGCCGGTGTTCCTGTTCTTTGACTGGACGCTTGAGAACTATCAGGTGGTGAACGAGCGGTCGAACTATGGCCGGTTCCTGTGGAATTCGATCTTTATCGCGGGTGGGTCGACCATCCTTGGTTTGATCGTGGCCATTCCGGCGGCTTGGTCGATGGCCTTTGTGCCCTCTCGGCGGACCAAGGACATCCTGCTTTGGATGCTCTCTACCAAGATGTTGCCGGCTGTCGGGGTTCTCTATCCGATCTACCTGATCTTTATCAAATTCGGTTTGCTGGACTCTGTTCTGGGCCTGACCATCGTTTTGATGCTGATCAACCTGCCGATCATTGTGTGGATGCTCTATACCTACTTCCGCGAAATTCCGGGCGAAATTCTGGAAGCGGCGCGGATGGACGGGGCCTCTTTGAAGTCGGAGCTGCTTTATGTGCTTACGCCCATGGCGGTTCCGGGGATTGCATCGACTTTGCTCCTCAACTTCATTCTCGCATGGAACGAGGCATTCTGGACGCTGAACCTGACGGCGGCGAAAGCGGCCCCGTTGACGGCCTTTATCGCCAGCTACTCCAGCCCCGAGGGCCTCTTCTACGCCAAGCTATCGGCGGCATCGACAATGGCCATTGCGCCAATCCTCATCCTTGGCTGGTTCAGCCAGAAGCAGCTTGTGCGTGGTCTCACGTTCGGCGCGGTTAAATAAGGGAAGTATCACCATGGGACAGATCACTCTTAAGCAAGTCACCAAGAAGTTCGGCGATGTGGAGGTTATTCCACCGCTGGACCTGACGATCCACGACGGCGAGTTCACGGTTTTTGTTGGCCCTTCGGGGTGCGGTAAATCCACGCTCTTGCGGTTGATTGCCGGGCTGGAGGATATGACATCCGGGTCGATGGATATCGACGGGATGGATGCGACTTCGGTTCCGCCCTCCAAGCGCGGTTTGGCGATGGTTTTCCAATCCTACGCTTTGTATCCGCATATGTCGGTGCGCAAGAACATCGCCTTTCCGATGCGGATGGCGGGGATGGATCAGGCCGAGCAGGACAAGCGGATCGAACAGGCCGCGGCTGCCCTGAACCTGACCGATTACCTTGACCGCAAGCCCGGGCAGCTTTCGGGTGGTCAGCGTCAGCGTGTGGCCATTGGCCGTGCGATTGTGCGCGAGCCTTCGGCCTTCCTGTTTGACGAGCCTTTGTCGAACCTTGATGCCGCATTGCGTGTGGGCATGCGCCTTGAGATCAGCGAGATGCACAAGCGTCTGAACACCACGATGATCTACGTGACCCATGATCAGGTCGAGGCCATGACAATGGCGGACAAGATCGTGGTTCTGCGGGCCGGTGTGATCGAGCAGGTCGGATCGCCGCTGGAGCTGTATCATTCGCCGCGCAACGTCTTTGTCGCCGGTTTCATCGGGTCGCCCAAGATGAACCTGATCGAGGGCGAAGAGGCCGCAAAGCATAGTGCTGCGTCGATTGGCGTGCGCCCCGAGCATATCGACGTTGTGGAAAGCGGCGGCATGTGGACGGGCACCGTGGGTGTGGCCGAGCATCTTGGCTCTGACACCTTCTTCCACGTGCACGAGACCGGCCTTGCCGAGACCATTACGGTTCGGACCGAGGGCGATATCATGCTCAAGCATGGCGATACGATCCACCTCAACCCGCGGGTTGACCTGATCCATCGCTTTGACGCTCAGGGTCTGCGGATCGAATGAGCCGTCTTGCGGGTAAAACAGCGTTGATTACCGGTGCCGCGCGCGGCATCGGGAAGGCGTTTGCCGAGGCCTATACCCGTGAGGGTGCGGTTGTGGCGATTGCCGATATCGATTTGGCCCGCGCCAAGATTGCCGCCGCCGATATCGGCGGGGGCGCCATCGCGGTAAAGATGGATGTCTCTGATCAAGCCAGCATTGACGCCGCCGTGGAGGAGACGGTGGCAGAGCTCGGCCGGATCGACATTCTGGTCAATAACGCCGCGATTTTCACCGCCGCACCGATCGTAGAGATTGAGCGTGCCGATTTCGCCCGTGCCTTTGACATTAATGTCGCCGGCACCCTGTTCACCATGCAGGCGGTCGCCCGTCACATGGTTGAACGCGGCGGCGGCGGCAAGATCATCAATATGGCCAGTCAGGCGGGCCGCCGTGGGGAAGCCTTGGTCGCCGTGTATTGTGCGACCAAGGCGGCGGTTATCTCGCTGACGCAGTCGGCGGGTTTGAACCTTATCGAACATGGGATCAATGTGAATGCCATCGCGCCCGGTGTGGTGGATGGCGAGCATTGGGACGGAGTTGACGCCTTTTTCGCCAAATACGAAGGCAAAGCCCCGGGCCAGAAAAAGAAGGAAGTCGGCGCAGCCGTTCCTTTTGGCCGGATGGGTGTGGCCGAGGATTTGACCGGAATGGCGGTGTTTCTTGCAAGTCGCGAGGCGGATTACGTCGTTGCGCAAACCTATAATGTGGATGGTGGCCAATGGATGAGCTGATGAACCTGTCGGAGGCCAATCTGGCCAAATTGCCGGAAGCCGTGCGCCGCCCGACCTATGACCGTTCCGGCCTGACGGCGGGGATTGTTCATATCGGTTTGGGCAATTTCCACCGCGCCCATCAGGCGTGGTATCTGCACCGGTTGTTTGACATGGGCCTTGGCCATGACTGGGCCATTATCGGCGCGGGTGTGCGGGCGGGCGATGCCCTGCAGCGGGACCGTTTGCTGGCGCAGGATTGCCTGACGACGCTTCTTGAGCTGGACCCCTCGGGGAAGTCCGCCGAGGTGTGCGGATCCATGATCGGGTTTGTTCCGGTTGAGGAAGACAATGCCGCGCTGATCGCGCAGATGGCCGATCCGGCCATTCGCATTGTGTCTTTGACCGTGACCGAGGGCGGGTACTTCATTGATCCGGCCACCGGCGGGTTTGATGCGAGCAACGGGGATATTCTGCATGACGCGGCCAACCCCGATGCGCCGCACACGGCCTTTGGCGCGATTATTGCCGCCCTGCGTTTGCGCCGTGATGCGGGGATTGCGCCTTTTACCTGCATGAGCTGTGACAACCTTCAGGGCAATGGCACGGTCATGCGGCAGACGGTTGTGACCCTTGCGCGGTTGTCGGACCCCGATCTGGCCGATTGGATTGATGCCAACAGTGCCTTCCCCAATTCCATGGTGGATTGCATCGTGCCCGCCACCGGCCCCAACGAGATTGCCCTCGCGCGGGAGTTCGGCATTGCCGATAAGGCGCCTGTGACCCACGAGAATTTCCGGCAGTGGGTGATCGAGGATGCCTTTTGCAACGGGCGGCCCGATCTGGACAAGGTTGGCGCGACCTTTACCCCCGATGTGCATGACTTCGAGGCGATGAAGATCCGGATGCTCAATGGCGGGCATCAGGTTCTGGCCGCTGCGGGGGATCTGCTTGGTCTGGAGACCATCGCGCAGTGCATGGCCCATGCGCCCATTCGCAACCTGCTGCGCCGGGTCGAGGCCGAGGAGATCGCGCCCATGGTCAAGCCCGTGCCGGGCATGACGCCATTGGAGTATCTTGACCTGATCGACCGGCGGTTTTCCAACCCCAAGATCAAGGACACCACGCGGCGTGTGGCCTTTGACGGCTCCTCGCGGCAGCCGGGGTTCATCACGCCGACGGTGCGCGGCGGGCTGGAGATCGGCACAACTGTCGAGGGGCTTGCCTTGGTCTCTGCGATCTGGGCGCGTTACTGTTATGGGACGCGGATGGACGGCAGTGTGATTGCGCCGAATGATCCCAACTGGGAGACCCTGACCGTTGTAGCTGCCAAGGCCAAGGATGATCCGATGGAATGGCTGCGGATGACGGCGATCTATGGCGATCTGGTGGATCATGCGCGATTTGCCGAGACGTTCTGTCGTTGGCTTTCCATGATCCATGCCGATGGGGTGGAAGCGGCGATTGCGGTGTATCTGGACAGTTAATCCCTTGGGGAAATGTGTCTGGCTGGGGTAGCCTTGGGTCATGTTGACGAACCAGGGCAGTATTGCCGCGACCACCGCCGCCTTTGAATGGGCGGTTCCAACGCATTGCAACATCGGCGTGCAGATCACTGATCGCCCTGCGGCGACCCATGGGGCGCGCACGGCGATTGTGGATGTGGGGGCCGATGGGCGGGTGCGGGAGATCAGCTTTGCCGCCCTTGCGGAGCGGTCGAACCAATGGGCGCATGTGCTGGCTGGCCTGACCGAGGCGGGGGACCGCGTTGCGGTTCTGTTGCCCCAAAGCATCGAGGTGGCCATTGCCCATGCTGCGATCCTGAAAGGGGGGCGGATTTCCCTGCCGTTGTTTACGCTGTTCGGGCCGGATGCCTTGCTGCACCGGTTGCGGGATGCGGGCGCACGGGTGCTTTTGACCAATGCGGCGGGGGCGGCGGTTGTGGCGGGGATTCGCGGCGACCTGCCGGAATTGCAGCATGTGATCTGTGTGGAGGAGCCGGAGTTTACCGGCCGCTGTGCCCATCAGCCGCGTGATTTCACGGGGGCAGAGACGCGGGCGGATGATCCGGCGATTTTGATCTATACCTCTGGCACCACGGGGCACCCGAAGGGGGCGCTGCATGGGCATCGGGTTTTGCTTGGCCATCTGCCGGGGGTGGAGATGAGCCATGATTTTTTCCCGCAGGAGGGGGACCGGATCTGGACGCCTGCGGATTGGGCATGGATTGGCGGCCTCCTCGATGTTTTGATGCCCGCGCTGTATCACGGGGTGACGGTGGTGGCCTGCCGGTTTCGCAAGTTTACCGCCGAGGCGGCCTTTGAGTTGATGCGGGGGCAGGGGGTGCGCAATGCCTTCCTGCCGCCGACGGCGCTTAAGCTGATGCGGCTGGCGGATGTGCCGGAGCATGCCTTGGCGCTGCGGTCGGTGGCCAGCGGGGGGGAGCCCCTTGGCAAGGGGTTGATCGAATGGGGGCAGCGGGCCCTTGGCACCACCATCAACGAGTTTTACGGGCAGACGGAGTGCAATATGATCGTTTCCTCCTGCGCCGCGCTTGCGCCGCCGGAGCCGGGGGTGATGGGCTTTGCCGTGCCGGGCCACGGGGTTGAGGTTCTGGCGGACGGGGGCGGGGTGGCCCCTGTGGGCGAGATGGGCGAGATCGCGGTGGCCACGCCCGATCCGGTGATGTTCCTGCGATACTGGAACAATCCGGAGGCGACGGAGGCGAAGTTCCGCGAGGTGGACGGGCGGCGCTTTTTGCTGACCGGGGATCGCGGGCGGCGGGTGGAAAGCGGGCGCATTGCCTTCACCGGGCGGGAGGATGACGTGATTTCCTCTGCCGGATACCGGATCGGGCCGGGGGAGATCGAGGATTGTCTGCTGACCCATCCGGCGGTGCATCTGGCCGGTGTGGTTGGCATGCCGGATGCTCTGCGCGGCTCTGTCGTGGCGGCCTATGTGCAGCTGGGGGAGGGGCGGGACCCCTCGGCCGGGTTGGCCGAGGAGATCGCGGAGCATGTGCGCGCGCGGCTTGCGGCCTATGAGGCGCCGCGCGTCGTGCGCTTTATCGAGGCGATGCCGATGACCACCACGGGCAAGATCATCCGCGCCGACCTGCGCCGCATGGCACAGGCCGAGGCGGAGCAGGGTTAGCTGGCGGCGCGGCGCAGGGCGTCCATCGCCTGTTGCAGGGCGTTTTGATACATCTCGCCCTGAAGCGCGCCGGTTTCGTCAAAGCCCGTATGGGCGGCGGCGACGAGGACCTCTGGCCCGGGGATCAGATGCGGGGCGAAGGGGGCCATACAAAGGCGCAGGGCGTAGTTGGCGCGGGCGCCGCCTGTGCGGCCAGCGGCGGCATGGAGGAGGACAACGGGTTTGTCCTGCCATGGGTTGCCCTCGACGCGGCTGATCCAGTCGAGCGCGTTCTTCAGGGTGCCGGGCACGGATTGGTTGTATTCGGGGCTGGCGATCACAACGGCATCGGC
This sequence comes from Harenicola maris, assembly GCA_018524345.1. Classification (GTDB taxonomy): domain Bacteria; phylum Pseudomonadota; class Alphaproteobacteria; order Rhodobacterales; family Rhodobacteraceae; genus Harenicola; species Harenicola maris. Next base: position 41,115 of record JADQAZ010000005.1, on the reverse strand, counting down.
GGCGGCGATCTGGTCGGCGGCTGTTTGAACCTCGGCGGGGATGCCGGAGGTGGCCTCTAGGTCGCCATCATAAAGCGGCATGCGAATGGAGGCCTCGGTATAGTCGGCGGGGCCAAAGCGGCGCACGGCCTCGTTCAGGAGTTTGCGGTTGAAGCTGTCTTTGCGGAGCGAGCCGCAGAGGCCGACAAGGGAGAGGGTCATGGGGTGCTGTCCTTTAGCGAAAAATCTGTCCTACAGGAGGTAGGCGGGCGACTCTGCGTTGCCAAGGGAAACTGACTGGCGCATGGTAACAGAGGCTGCGCGCAGATGCACAGCGCGCGGATTTTGCAAATTACAGGCAGGCGGCATGACCATCCAACACGGCGGAAATTCATTGGTGGACCATCTTGCGGCGCGGGGTGTGAAGCGGGTTTTCTCGGTTCCCGGAGAGAGCTTTCTGGCGGCCTTGGATGCCTTGGCCGATAGCGGCATCGAGAACATCGTTTGCCGCCAAGAGGGCGGTGCGGCGATGATGGCGGAGGCACATGGCAAGCTGACCGGTGCGCCGGGGGTTTTGTTTGTCACCCGTGGCCCCGGCGCGACGAATGCCAGCTCGGGCATCCATGTGGCGATGCATGACGCGACGCCGATGTTGATCCTTGTGGGGCTTATCCCCGAGCGGCACCGCGACCGCGGCGCGTTTCAGGAGTTTGACGTCAAGGCGATGTTCGGCCCCCTTGCCAAATGGGCGGGGGTGGTGAGCCAGACGAACCGGATACCGGAATATATCGACCGTGCCTTTGCCATGACCACATCGGGCCGTCCCGGCCCTGTGGTTCTTGGGCTGCCGGAGGATGTTTTGTCGGCGCCATGCGATGCGCCGGTGCGGGTGCCTTCGACCTTTCAGGCTCTGCCCGAGGCCGCGAATTTTTGCGAGCTGGCGATCCATACTCTTGGCCGGGCCAAGCGGCCCTTGATCATTGTGGGGGGCTCTGGCTGGTCGCAGGAGGCGGCGCAGCATCTGGAGCAATTCGCGGCGGCGATGGACCTGCCTGTGGCGGCGAGTTTCCGGCGGCAGGATTACATGGACAACCGTCATCCCAATTACGTGGGGGACCTTGGCGTCGGGATTAACCCCAAGCTGGCGGGGGCGGTGCGCAAGGCCGATTGCATCTTTGCCCTTGGCACGCGGCTGGGGGATATCACGACGGGGAGTTATGACCTGCTTGATCCGGCCATGCCGGGCAAGACCTTGATCCATGTGCATCCGGACGGCGACGAGATCGGCCATGTGTATCCGCCGCAGCTGTCCTTTGTGGGACCGGCGGCGGTTGTCGTGCGCAAGCTGGCGCGTTCGGTGCGCGGAGAGACCCAGCGGCGGGCATGGACCGCCGTGTGCCGCGACGGCTATCGCCAGTGGCAGGATCCGGTGGAGACCCCGGGCAAGATGAAGCTGGAGCAGGCGATGTGCTGGCTGTCGGAGAACCTGCCCGAGGATGCGATTGTCACCAACGGGGCGGGCAATTACGCCGGTTGGCTGCATCGGTATTTCCAGTTTAAACAGTTCGGCACCCAGCTTGCGCCGACCTCTGGCTCCATGGGCTATGGCCTGCCTGCGGCGATTGCGGCGAAACTGCAGTTTCCCGAGCGCACGGTGGTGTGCATTGCGGGGGATGGCTGTTTGCAGATGACGATCAACGAGCTGTCGACGGCCAAGCAGTTTGGCGTGCAGGTGGTTATTCTGGTGGTGAACAACGGGCGCTATGGCACGATCCGGATGCATCAGGAGAAGACCTATCCCACGCGGGTCTCGGGCACGGATCTGGCGAACCCCGATTTTGCCGCCCTTGCCCGCGCCTATGGCGGCTATGGCGAGGCTGTGAAGCGGACCGAGGATTTCCCCGGTGCCTTTGGCCGCGCCCGCGGGGCGGGGAGTTTCGCGATACTGGACCTGTCGGTGGATGTTGAGGCTCTGTCGACCGGAGAGACCTTGACCGGCGCGCGGCAGGTGGCCCTTGCCCGTCAGGGAGAGTGAGCGTGGCGACGGGGGGATGCCTGTGCGGCGCGGTGCGGTTTACGGTTGAGGCGCCCTTGAAGGATGGCGATGCCTGTCATTGCAGCCAGTGCCGCCGGATGAGCGGCCATTACTGGGCCTCGACCGATGTTCCCGCCGCCGATCTGGAGGTGGAGGGGGTGGAGCATGTGCGGTGGTATCAATCCTCGCCCAAGGTGATGCGCGGGTTTTGCGGCACCTGTGGCAGCACCCTGTTCTGGAACCCGATCTATCGTGACTGGATCAGCATTTCCCTTGGGGCCTTTGACGGGGCCACGGGGGCCCGCCTGCACAGCCATATCTTTGTCTCCGGTAAGGGCGACTATTACGACATTACAGACGGGTTGCCCCAGAAGGATTAGGCCCGTTTTGCCACGATGTAGCGGTTGGGCGGATGTGCGGGGTAGTTGCCGGTTTCGATGATTTCAAAGCCTGCCTCTGTGATCATCCGGTCGAGGTCCTGTTGTGAGAATATGTTCACATAGGGCACCACGCCGAGGCGGTGGAGCAGGGGCAGGGCAAGGCGGATCGCGCCGAATTTCAGGCCGAGTTTGCCGCGCAGGCAGGGTGATTTGGAGATCAGCAACCCGCCGGGTTTGATCTGTGCGTGGAGCTGGCTCAGGAGCTGCGGCAGATCTTGGATCAGGTGCAGCAGGTTGAGGGCGATCAGCGTGTCGTAAGGGGCGGTGTTTAGGGCCGGGTCCTGCGGGGTAGCGGTGACAAAGCGCAGGTTGCTTGTGTCATGCTCTGCGGCCTGTGCCTTTTGCTGGCCGATGCGCATCATCTCGGAGGAGATATCGCTGGCGGTGTAATCGGCCACGCCGGGGGCGAGGAGCAGGGCGGTGGAGCCGGTGCCCGCGCCGATTTCGAGCACGCGGTCGGAGGGTTTGAGGTAGGATTTTGTGCGCTCCAGTGTGTATTCATAGGCGGGCATATCGGCGATGGCGCTTTTGGCGTAGCCTTCGGCCTTTTTGTCCCAGAAGTCTTTGGCGGATGACATTGCGGGTTCCTTTTTGCTGTCTGGGGGTGAGTTAACCTATGCGGGTATCATCGGGGAATTGCCTAAATCCGTGTTGGTTATATACATATATGCATGAATTGGACAGCGATTGCATTTGACTGGGGGCAGGTCAGGGCCTTTTTGGCGACGGCGGAGGAGGGGAGCTTTTCCGCTGCGGCGCGGGTGCTTGGGCTGACGCAGCCAACATTGGGGCGGCAGGTTGCCGCGCTCGAGGAGGCGCTTGGTGTGACCCTGTTCGAGCGTGTGGGGCGGTCCGTGGCCCTGACGCGGGCGGGGCGCGATTTGCTGGATCACGCGCGGGCCATGGCCGAGGCGGCGGCGGGATTGTCCCTGACGGCGCAGGGGCAGGCGCAGTCGGCGGAGGGCCTTGTGCGGATCACGGCGAGCGATGTGTTCTCGCATTACGTGCTGCCAGGAGCGGTGGAGAAGATCAACCAGATCGCCCCGGGGATCGAGATAGAAATCGTGGCCGCCAACGACATTCGCGATCTACAGCGGCGCGAGGCGGATATCGCCCTGCGCCATGTGCGGCCGGAGCAGCCGGACCTGACCGCCAAGCTGGTGACGGAGGAGACAGCGCATCTTTATGCGACGCCGGGGTATTTTGTGCGCTACGGGCGGCCGCAGGACCTGATGGATTTTGCGCGGCATCGGTTTGTGAGCTTTGGCGATAGTGCGCAGATGGTGGGGTATCTGGTGGAGATGGGCCTGCCGGTGACCGTGGCGAATGTGCCCTTGGGATCGGCCAACGGGACGGTGGCATGGGAGCTGGTGCGGCGGGGCCTCGGGATCGGGTTCATGTCGGACCATGTGGCGCGGGCCTGCCGCGAGGTGGAGGCGGTGCTGCCGCAGAGCGTGGCGGTGCGGTTTCCTGTCTGGCTGATCTCGCACCGCGAATTGCACACGAGCCGCCGCTTTCGCATTGTCTTTGATGTTCTGGCGGAACATTTTTCCAAGCTCTCGTAACTGCGCGCCCTCTCGGGCGGGCAGAGATTTTTCGGCGAAAAATCTGCAGGCGGTTAGGTCAGGGGCTTTTCCATGAAGATGCTGGACCCTGCATCGGGGTAGTCGCCGAAGGGGCCGCATTCGGTGAAGCCGTGGCGGTGGTAGAGGCGGTGTGCCTCTTTCAGAAGATTGCCGGTCTCTAGGCGCAGCAGGGGCAGGCCCTGATTGCGGGCCTCTTGCTCGACCTGTTCGAGGAGCCGCCCGCCGAGGCCGGTGCCGCGGGCGGCGGAGGTGACGAACATGGATTTGACCTCTCCATACCCGTCCTTCACGGCGAGGGCGGCGCAGCCGAGGGTTTCGGTGCCCTGTGTGCCGGTAAAGAAGTGGATCGAAGGCGTGCAGAGGTCGTCGATGTCGAGGTAGAAATTATCCTCCGGCGGAAACAGGGATTGCATCAGCGCATGGCTGGTTTCGAGCAGGGCGCGCGCGCCGGGGCTGCGCGGGTCGCCTTTGGATATGATGATTTCTTCGGTCATGTGCTTTGGTCCCGTAGAACGGGGGGCGGGTCAATCTATTTGGTGGAAGGGGCGGAGCGTGCCCCTTTATCTTGTGGATAACTCCTGCTTTCCCCCAAGATAGGGGGTTTAGGTGATTGACTCACTGCCAAGCCATGGCCAATCTTCGGGGTCAAACGAGGGATATAGTGCAGTTTCACCGACTCAGGCTCAATGGCTTCAAAAGCTTTGTCGACCCGACCGATCTTATGATCGCGGAAGGGCTGACGGGGGTTGTGGGGCCGAATGGCTGTGGCAAGTCGAACCTGCTTGAGGCCCTGCGGTGGGTCATGGGCGAGAATCGCCCGACGGCGATGCGCGGCGGCGGGATGGAGGATGTGATCTTTGCCGGTGCGGCCACGCGGCCTGCGCGCAATTTCGCGGAAGTCGCCCTGTTTATCGACAATTCGGAACGTCTGGCCCCGGCCGGGTTCAACGACACCGACAATCTTGAGGTGATCCGGCGGATCACGCGGGATGCGGGCTCGGCCTATAAGGCGAATACGAAGGATGTGCGCGCGCGCGATATCCAGATGCTCTTTGCCGATGCCTCCACCGGCTCCCATTCGCCTGCGCTGGTGCGGCAGGGGCAGATCAGCGAGTTGATCAATGCCAAGCCGAAGAATCGCCGCCGTATTCTGGAGGAAGCCGCGGGGATCAGCGGGCTTTATCAGCGGCGCCATGAGGCGGAGTTGAAGCTGAAGGGGGCGGAGACCAACCTTGCCCGCGTGGATGACGTGATCGAGGCGCTTGCGACGCAGCTTGGCCAATTGGCGCGGCAGGCGCGGCAGGCGGCGCGGTATCGCGAGATCGGGACAGATCTGCGCCTGTCCGAGGGGCTGTTGCTCTATCGGCGTTGGCGCGAGGCGGCGGATGCGGTGGAGACCCTCTCGGCGGAGGTGCGAGAGCGCACTTCGGCGGCGGGGGCTGCGGAGCGGGCGGCGCTGGAGGCCGACAAGGCCCGCGATGCGGCGGATGAGGCCCTGCCTGCGCTCCGCGAGGAAGATGCGATTGCGGGGGCCTTGGTGCAGCGGCTGGAGGTGGAACAGCGCGGTTTGGCCGAGGACGAGGCGCGGGCCGAGGCCCTGATCAAAACGCTTGCGGCGCGGGTCGAGCAGCTGGACCGCGATATCGCCCGCGAGGCGGAACTGAACGGCGATGCGGAGGCGACGATTGCGCGGCTGGCCGAGGAATCGGCGCGTTTGGCCAAGAATGATGCGGGGCAAGAGGACCGTTTGAACGAGGCCATGGCCGCGGCGCGCGAGGCCGCTGTGACATTGCAATCGATCGAGGCGGGCCTGAGCCAAGAGACCGAGGATGTCGCCCGCCTGTCCGCCCGCCACCAATCCGCACAGCGGATGGAGGCCGAGGCGCAGGCCGCTTTGAACCGCCACCAGACCGAGGCCGACAAGGCCCGCGCCACCGTGGCCCATGCCAGCGAGGCGGGCGGCAAGGCCGCCGCGGCGGCGGAGGAGGCCGAGGCCTCCCTGACTGCCGCGCAGGCGGCGGCTCTGGCCGCGGAGGCCGCCCTGACCGAGGCCGATACGGCGCGGACGGAGGCGGCGACGCGGGAGGCCGCCGCGCGGGCGGCCCTGTCGGCGGCAGAGGGTGAGGCCGGGGCGCTGAAGGCGGAGCTTGGGGCGCTGTCGCGCTTGGTGGCGAAGGAGGCCGGTGCGGGGGATCAGCTGTTGGATCAGCTGACCGTGGCGCCGGGGTTTGAAAAGGCGCTTGGGGCGGCTTTGGCCGATGATTTGCAGGCGCCTGTGGTGGAGGGGGCGGAGGCCTCCGGCTGGACCGCGCTTGCCGCCTACGGCGAGGTGCGCGGCCTGCCGGGCGGGGCGCGGGCCCTGTCCGAGGTGGTGACGGGGCCGGAGGTTCTGGCCCGCCGGTTGACCCATACGGGGGTGGTTTCTTTGGCCGAGGCTGTCGCCGCGCAGGGGGACCTGTCGCCGGGGCAACGGCTGGTGACGGCAGAGGGGGATTTGTTCCGCTGGGACGGGTTCATCGCCTTGGCCGCCGATGCGGGATCGACCGCCGCGCTGCGGTTGCAACAGATGAACCGGATGCAGGAATTACGTCAGGACCTTGAGGAAGCCGAGGCGCGGGCCGCTGGGGCGGGCAAGGCGCATGCGCTTCTGACCTCGGAGCTGGATGACCTGACCCGCGCCGATAAGGAGGCCCGCGAGGCCCGCCGCCGCGCCGATCAGGCCGCGGCAGAGGCGAGCCGCGCACAGTCCCGCGCCGAGAGCGATGCGGCGATGGCGGCCTCGCGGCTTGAGGCGGCGGAGCTGGCCGTGTCGCGCCATGCGGCCGAGGCAGAGGCCGCCGAGACGCGGGTGCGCGAGGCCCGCGATGCGCTCGCCGAGCTGCCCGATCTGGACGCGGCGCGTTCGGGGGTTGAGGCGGCGCAGGCGCGGGTGGAAGAGGCGCGTCAGGAGATGATCGCCAAGCGTGCCCTGCAGGACGAGATCCGCCGCATGGGCGAGGCGCGCCAACGCCGTGCGCGGGAGATCGAGCGCGAGCAGAAGACATGGCGAGACCGGCTGTCGACAGCGGAGCAGCGTCAGGCCGAGCTGAGCGAGCGCCGCGCGGCCTCCGAGGCGGAGTTCGAGAGCGCGAGCGCGGCGCCGGATGCGCTGGAGGCGCGGCGTGCCAAGATGCAGGCCGGGATCGATGAGGCCTCCACCCGCCGCCGTGCCTCGACAGAGGCTTTGCGGGCGGGGGAGACCGAGCTGCGGGAGGCGGAGATCACCGCCCGCGCCGCCGCCGCCGCCGCCTCGGAAGCGCGCGAGAAACGCGCAGCCGCCGAGGCGCGGGTTGAGGCGGTGAAAGAGGCGGCGCAGGCCGCCGCGCACCGGATCGAAGAGGAACTGGAGATCGCGCCGCAAGCCCTGCTTGAAAAGCTGGGCGCCGATCCGGAGAAGATCCCCGATGCCGAGAAGATCGAGGCGGATATCTCAAAGCTGCGCCGGCAGCGGGATGCCCTTGGGGCGGTGAACCTGCGGGCGGAGGAGGATGCCAAGGAGGTGTCTGAAGAGCATGACCTGCTGGTGTCCGAGAAGGCCGATTTGGAGGAAGCCATCCGCACCCTGCGCAACGGGATCGCCAGCCTGAACCGAGAGGGGCGCGAGCGGCTTTTGACGGCCTTCGAGGAGGTGAACGGCAGCTTCGGCACCCTATTCAAACACCTGTTCGGCGGCGGGGAAGCGCGGCTTGAGTTGGTGGAGAGCGATGATCCGCTTGAGGCCGGGCTTGAGATTATGTGCCAGCCTCCGGGCAAGAAACTGTCGACGCTCTCGCTGCTCTCCGGCGGGGAACAGACGCTGACGGCGCTCGCCCTGATCTTTGCGGTGTTCCTTGCCAACCCTGCGCCGATCTGTGTGCTGGACGAGGTCGACGCGCCTTTGGACGACGCCAATGTCACGCGCTTTTGCGACATGCTGGACGAGATGACACGGCGCACGAATACGCGTTTTTTGGTGATCACCCACCATGCGGTCACGATGAGCCGGATGGACCGCTTGTTCGGGGTGACCATGCAGGAGCAGGGCGTGAGCCAGCTTGTTTCGGTTGACCTGAAGAAGGCCGAGGCCCTCGTCGCCTAAGAGCGAAAAAATCCTCCGAATTTTTTGGGGCTCCGCCCCCGCGCTTTGCGCTCCCCCGGGATATTTTTACCAATAAGAAGGCCAGCCTTGTTGTGCGCCTGTGCTTCTTATTGGGTCAAATATCCCCGCCGGAGGCATAAAAGTTTTTGGAACCCGGTCAGAGCCTGTTCAGGAGGTCTTTGGTGGGCCATGCGTCGGCGGGGAGGCCGAGGCGGGATTGTTCCTTTTGCACAGCGGCGCGGGTTTTGGCGCCGAGGATGCCGTCGATTTTGCCGACGTCGTAGCCGCGGTTGGCGAGTTTCTTTTGCAGGGATTTCATCTGGCCATCGCTGAGCGCGGGGTCGGGGTTGCCGGCGTTATAGACTGGCGCGCCGGAGAGGCGGGTGGCGAAGTAGGCGGCTGTGGTCACGTAGACGAAGCTTTGGTTCCATTCGAAGTAGACGTTGAAGTTGGGGTAGGCGAGGAAGGCGGGGCCTTTGCGGCCTTGGGGCAGCAGGACCGAGGCCTGCAGGTTTGACGGGCCGAGGGAGCCGCTGCGGGGTTTTACGCCCTGCTTGGCCCAGTCGGAGACTTTCATTGTGGTTGTCAGGCCGGTTTTGGACCAGTCGAGGTTCGAGGGCAGGGTGACCTCTTGCAGCCATGGTTCGCCTTTGCGCCAGCCGAGGGTCTGGACCATTTTTGCGCCGGAGAGCAGGGCGTCGGGGGCGGAGGTTTTGAGGGAGACTTTGCCATCGCCATCGCCGTCGACGCCGTTGGTTAGGATGTCTTCGGGGAGCATCTGGACCATGCCGATTTCGCCTGCCCATGCGCCCTTGGTGTTGGCGGGGCTGAAGTCGCCGCGTTCATAAAGCTCTAGCGCCGCGAAGATTTGCGGGCGGAAGAGTTCCGGCCGGCGGCAATCGTGGCTGAGGGTGAGCAGGCTGTTGAGGGTGTTGAAGTTGCCTTGCACCGCGCCGTAGTCGGTTTCCAGCGCCCAGAAGGCCAGAAGCACGCCTGCGGGAACGCCGTAGTTGGCCTCTGCCCGGCGCAGGGTTTGGGCATAGTTTTTCGCATTGGCTTGGCCTTTGTTCAGGCGGCCTTGGCTGATGACGCGGCGGGAGAAGTCGGTGAAGGCCATTTTGAACACGCCTTGGGCGCGGTCGGCCTTGAGGGTTTTGCTGTCTTGGCGGGCGGAGGCAAGGAAGCGGTCGACGGTGGCGGGGGCGTGGCCTTTGGAGACGGCTTCGGATTTCACGCCTTTGAGGAAGTTGCTGAAGGAACCGCCGCATTTGGCGAGGGCCGGGGCGGCGGAGAGCAGCAGGGTGAGGGCCGCGGCGGCGGGCACCAGATGGGCGGGGGCGCGGCGCGGGGATCTGGGGGTGAGGCGCATGGGAAATCTCCTTAAATCAATTGTTACCAAGCCTTTTATGGCAGGATTTTCAAAACGGCTAGTTTCCGCTGGGTTAACCAAGCTGAGGCAGGCGGCGAAGCGCCTAGGCGTGGAAAATATGCGATAATCGGGACTTGGGGATCGGCCATTAACCATTTGTTAGGATTTCGGGCGCAGGAGTTTGTTAACTTAATCAGTTCCCCAAATTTACGGAGTCGCGGATGAACGTCCTTATCGTTGAGTCAAACCCCGAGCTTGGTCGCCTTTGGCGGCGCCATTTGGAGCGCCTCGGTGCTTGGGTGATGACGGCCTCGAGCCAGACGATGGCGACGGATATTCTTGCCGAGCACCAGTTCAACGCCATTGTTCTGGATTTGATGCTGGACGAGGGCAGTGCGCTTGCCGTGTCGGATTTCGCCAGCTACCGGCAGCCGGACGCCAAGGTTGTCTTTGTGACCAACACGAGCTTTTTCTCGGATGGGTCGATCTTTGCCCATGCGCCCAATGCCTGTGCCTTTATCCAGTCGGCCACACCGCCCGGTGATCTGGCCGAGCTGGTGACCCATTACGGCGCCGGGGTGGCCTGAGCCACCCTTCGCCTTTAGCCGCGGTTGTGGGGGCTGTTCCAATCCAGCACCGGGTTGATCGGGATGATCCGGTGGGGATTGATGGTGTCGTGGCTGTAGAGGTAGTGGCGCACGATATGGTCGAAGTTCACCGTCTCTGCCACGCCGGGCCATTGATAGAGCTCTCGCGTGTAGGCCCAGAGGTTCGGGTAATCGATGATCCGCTTGCGGTTGCATTTGAAATGTAGGTGATAGACCGGATCGAAACGCACCAGCGTGGCAAAGAGGCGCCAGTCGGCCTCTGTCACTTTGTCGCCCATCAGGTAGCGGTTGGTTTGCAGGATGGTTTCGAGCCAGTCGAGCGTGTCGAACAGGGGGAGGACGGCGCTGTCATAGGCCTCTTGCGTGGTGGCGAAGCCTGCTTTGTAGACGCCGTTGTTCAGCGTGTCGTAGATGCGCTCGTTGACTGCCTCGATCTGCTCTCGCATGGGTTCGGGCCAGTAGTCATCCGTGTTGCCTGTGATCCCGTCGAAGGCGGAATTGAACATGCGGATGATTTCTGAGGATTCGTTGGAGACGATGGTGTTTTGCTGTTTGTCCCAGAGGACCGGCACCGTGACGCGGCCGGAGATGCCGGGGTCGGCGCGAGTGTAGATATCGCGCATGAAGGGCAGGCCGAACTGGGTGTCGCCTGTGGCGCCGGGGAAATCTGTTTCGAAGGTCCAGCCATCGGAGAGCATATGGGGGTGGACGACCGAGACGTCGATCAGGTCCGTCAGCCCCTTGAGCGCGCGGAAGATCAGAGTGCGATGTGCCCATGGGCAGGCGTAGGAGACATAGAGGTGATAGCGCCCTGCCTCTGCCTTGAAGCCGCCCTTGCCGGAGGGGCCTGCGCTGCCGTCTGCGGTGACCCAGTTGCGGAAGCCGGAGGTGGAGCGGACGAATTTGCCCCCTGTGGATTTGGTATCATACCACGTGTCCTGCCATGTGCCGTCGACCAACTGTCCCATTGGGGTGCTCCCTTTGTTTGCCGCTGCAGGTGTAGCGAAGGGGAGGGGGCCCTGTCTTTAAGGATTCGCGCGCGGCTGGCCTGCGTGGATGCACAGGGTGCGGGTGGTCAGGGGGGCGGTCAGGGGCGGATTTCGACCTCTACGCCGAGGGCGATGGCGGGGTAGAGCTCGTCCATGGCGGCGTTGGATACCGCGATGCAGCCAAGGGTCCAGTCCTCGGTGATCCAGCGCAGGCCGGTGATGCCCTTGGGTTGGCCGTGGATAAAGATATCGCCGCCGGGGGAATAGCCGCCCGCGCGGGCGCGGCTGCGGTCCTCTGGCAGGGGGTAGTTGATGCCGAGGGAGAGGTGGTAGCTGCTGTTGGGGTTTCTGCGGTCGATTTTATAGATGCCCTCGGGGGTTTTGCCGTCGCCCTCGCGCTCTTTGTCCCCTGCGGGGGCAAAGCCGAGGGCGACCCCGTAGCGTTTGAGGGCGCGGCCCTCGCGGTAGACCACCATTTCGCGGTCCGATTTGTCGATCACGATGCGGTCCACCTGCCCGGTCAGGGCAGGGGGCGGCAGGGTGGGCCGAATCTGGCCATAGAAGACGCCCGCCGCAAAGAGGGCGCCGCCAAGGCCGATGGAGTAGAGGGTTCGCCGCATGGGGGTGAGGGTAACCCGGGGGCCTTGGTTACTGCAAATCGCTGAAGGCGGCGGTCAGGCGTTCGGCGGCTTCTTGCACCATGGCGCGGGGGGCGGCGATGTTGAAACGCAGGAAGTTTTCGCCGCCGGAGCCGAAGGTCGGCCCGTGGTTGGGGGCGATTTTGGCCTGTTTCTGCACGCGGTCGGTGAATTCATCGCGGGTCATGCCGGTGCCCTCGAAGTCGACCCATGACAGGTAGGTGGCCTCCAGCGGCATGGAGGAGAGGCCGGGGATTTGCGCGATAGCCTCGTCGAAGAGGCGGCGGTTGCCGTCGATATAGGCCACCACGGCCTCGACCCATTCGGCCCCTTCGGGGGAATAGGCGGCGGTGGTCATGAACAGGCCAAAGGAGTTCGGCGAGATGCCGAGGGCGCCCATGCGTTTGGCGAAGGCGCTGCGCAGGCCCTCGTCGGCGATGATGACATTGCCGGTGTGGCTTCCGGCGATGTTGAAGGTTTTGGTGGTGGCCGTCATCATCACGAGGCGGTCCTCGATCCCTTTGATATGGGCCATGGGGATGTGGGTATGGCCGGGCATGACGAGGTCATGGTGGATTTCGTCGGAGACGATGATCAGCTCGTGACGGCGGGCGAAGGCGGCGACGCCTTCCAGCTCGGCGCGGGTCCAGACCCGGCCGCCGGGGTTATGGGGCGAGCAGAGCATCAGCATGCGCTCGTTCCCGGTCATCTGCGCGTCGTAGGCGTCAAAATCCATCTCGTAGCGGCCCTGATTGTTGACCAGATTGCATTCGACAACCTCGCGGCCAGCAGCCGCGATCACGCGGGCGAAGGCGTGGTAGACGGGGGTGAACAGGATGACCCCATCGCCCGGTTTGGTGAAGGCGTCGACGCACATGCCGGTGCCGTGGACGAGGCCGTGGGTGGTAAAGATATGCGCGGGGTCGAGATCCCAGCTGTGGCGTTCCTTCATCCACCACTGGATCGATGCGCGGTATTTGCTGTCGTCGCCAAAGTAGCCATAGACGCCGTGGTCATGCATCGCCTTGATCGCGTCTTGCACCACCTGCGGCGGGTGGAATTCCATATCGGCCACCCACATCGCCAGCCCGTCGTGGGGGCTTACGCCATAGATGTTTTCCATGGCGTCCCATTTGACACAATGTGTGCCGCGGCGGTCGATCGGGGTGTCGAAATTCATTTGGGGGAGCTCCTTTAGAGTGTTGCCGCCAAGCTAACGCCGACGCCAGCGGTTGCAAGCGCAACTGGCATCGCCTAAATCCCCTTGCATGGCTCTTCGTGATATTTTGATACACCCCGACCCGCGGCTCAAGAAACCTGCTGAAACAGTGGGCGATTTTGGTGTGGAATTGCAGCGTCTGGCAGATGACATGCTGGAAACCATGTATGACGCCCCCGGGATCGGGCTGGCGGCGCCGCAGATTGGCGTGATGGAGCGCGTTCTGGTGATGGACTGCGTCAAGGAGGAGGGCGAGGCCCCCCGTCCCATGGTGTTGATCAACCCGGAGGTGATCTGGGCTTCCGAGGGGCTTTCCACCTATGAGGAGGGGTGCCTGTCGATCCCCGACCAATACGCCGATGTGGAGCGCCCTGCCGAAGTGCGCGTGCGGTGGCAGGGGATTGATGGCAAGAGCGCGGAAGAGGATTTCGCCGGACTCTGGGCGACCTGCGTGCAGCACGAGATCGACCACCTGAACGGCAAGCTGTTCATTGACTACCTCAAGCCGCTGAAGCGGCAGATGATCACGCGCAAGATGCAAAAGCTGAAACGCGAACGGGCGCGGGCCTAGCCGCTATGGCGGTGCGGCCCTTTGTGCCTTGGCCGGATGCGCGGCTTAGGACGGCCTGCGCGGATGTGGGCGAGATTTCGGACGAGGTGCGCGCCATCTGGGACGACATGATCGACACGATGGAGGCCATGCCCGGCCTTGGCCTTGCCGCGCCGCAGATCGGCGTGATGCAGCGGCTGGCGGTTGTGGATGCCTCGGAGGAACGCGGGCGCGCCGTGCGGATGGCCAACCCCGAGGTGATCGAGGCCTCGGAGGAGCTTTATGCCCATCCCGAGGGCAGCCCGAACCTGCCCGGTGTGTCGGCGCAGCTTAAGCGGCCAGCAAAGGTTATCGTCGCTTTTACGGACCATACGGGGATGCGGGTGCGGCAGACTTTTGAAAAAGTCTGGGCCACCTCTGTGCAGCACCAGATCGATCATCTTGCGGGCCGGATGTATTTTGACAGGTTGAGCCGGACACGCCGTGCGATGGTGTTAAAGAAGGCAGGGAAGGTGGCGCGATGAAGGTTGTGTTTATGGGAACGCCTGCGTTCTCTGTCGGGCCGCTTGAGGCCTTGGTCGAGGCGGGGCACGAGGTGGTTTGTGTCTATTCCCAGCCGCCGCGCCCCGCGGGTCGCGGCAAGAAGGACCGGCCCAGTCCGGTGCAGGCGCGGGCCGAGGAATTGGGATTGCCGGTGCGCCATCCTGTATCGCTGAAGAAGGCCGAGGCGCAGGCGGAGTTTGCCGCCCTTGGGGCCGATGTGGCGGTGGTTGTGGCCTATGGTTTGATCCTGCCGCAGGCGGTTCTGGATGCGCCGGAGCATGGCTGTTTGAACATCCACGCCTCGCTGTTGCCCCGCTGGCGCGGTGCGGCGCCGATCCACCGTGCGATTATGGCCGGGGATGCGGAGACCGGTGTGGGCATCATGCAGATGGAGGCCGGTTTGGACACCGGCCCTGTCCTGCTGGAGGGGCGCACACCGATTTCGGGCGAGGATACGACGCGCGATCTGGAGGGGCGTCTTTCGGCTCTCGGGGCGGAGTTGATCGTGCAGGCCTTGGAGAGTTTGGGCGGGCTGACCGCGCGGGTGCAGCCCGAGGCGGGGGTGACCTATGCCCATAAGATCGACAAGGCCGAGGCGCGGATCGATTGGAGCGCCGCGGCGCAGGATGTGGATCGGTTGATCCGTGGCCTCTCGCCCTTTCCGGGGGCTTGGTGCGAGGTGAACGGCGAGCGGATCAAGCTTTTGCGGAGCCGCTTGGCCGAAGGCGCGGGCGCGCCGGGGCAGGTTTTGAGCGGTTTCACCATTGCCTGCGGCAGCGGCGCGGTGGAGGTGTTGCAGGCGCAGCGGCCCGGCAAGAAGCCCATGGCGGCGCAGGATGTGCTGCGGGGTTTGGACTTGCCCGCGCAACTGGGTTAGTCTCGCGTCATGCTCTATGTCTTTTTGCTTTTTGCCGGTGCGGTTCTGGGATTTGCGGTCAATAGATCGCAGGAGGGGCCGTTCGAGGATGTGATCGCGGCGCTGATGGGGATTGCCTGTGTGGGCATGGCCCTTTTGGGCCTTTGGGCCCTGCCGCTGTTCCTGTCGATCATCGGCTATATTCTGGGATTTCTGGTGATCCTCGGGGTGGGCGCGGCCGTTTACCTCTGGCTGGCCCGGCGCTAGCGCGCGGGCGAGATTTTTCGTCGAAAAATCTTTGACGTTTTGTGGCGGGCCTTAGGGCTTGAACGGGGCCATGCCCGCGCGGGCGAGGGCGTCGGCGCGTTCGTTTTCGGGGTGGCCTGCGTGGCCTTTGACCCATTCCCAGGTCACGTCGTGACGGGCCTGTGCCTCGTCCAGCCTGCGCCAGAGGTCCTCGTTCTTGACCGGTTTGCGGGTGGATGTTTTCCAGCCGTTGCGTTTCCAGCCGTGGATCCATGAGGTCACGCCGTTTTTGACATAGGTGCTGTCTGTTACCACGGTGATGGCACTTGGTTTTTGCAGGGAGTCGAGGGCGTTGATTGCGGCCAGCAATTCCATGCGGTTGTTGGTGGTATTGGCTTCGCCGCCTTTCAGCTCGCGTTCCTTGAGGACGGCTGTGCCGTCTTTTGCGAGCAGGAGGGCGCCCCAGCCGCCGGGGCCGGGATTTCCGCTGCAAGCGCCATCGGTATAGGCAATGAGTTTGGTCATGGGGGCGGCTTAATCTGCTGTGCCTGTGGGCGCAAGCCGTGCCTGCAGGATCAGCCATGGGTCCGTGGTTCCGGCGAGGCCTTTGTCGCGGCCTGTGGCCTTGTAGTCCGGTATGAAGCCTGCGGCGGTGAGGTGATCGGTGAGTTCGGCTTCGGTGTAGTAGGTGTAGAAGCGACCCAAGGCGTCGGGGCCTTCGCCGGTGCCGGTTTTCATGCCAATATGCAGCAATGCGCCGGGTTTCGCGGCGCGGGCGAGGGCGGCGAGGTGTTTGGGCATCTCGGCGCGGGGGGCGTGCAGGAGGCTGAAGTTGGCCCAGATGCCATCGTAGATATCTGTGCCTGTGATCTCGTCAAACAGCATTTGGCGGGCTGGGAGCCCGTGGAGGCGGGTGACGGCGGCGACCATTTCGGCGGAGCCGTCTGTGGCGTCGACGCTGTGGCCCGCCGCCGCGATTTGCGCCGAGGCCGTGCCGGGGCCACAGCCGAGGTCAAGCACATGGGAGGCGGTTGGCAGGGCGGCGATGAAGCGGGCGAGGTGTTTGTCGGGGGCGTTGTTGGCGAAGGCCTTTGCGTAGTCGCCTGCCTTTGCGTCGTAGACTTTGAGGGTGTCGGTCATGGCGGGGCCTTTGGGGTTGTGGCGGGGGTTGGAGGGGGCTCTGCCCCCCGGCCTTTGGCCGTCCCCCGGGATATTTGCGCCAATAAGAAGCGTTTAGGCGGGGGTGCGCAGCACGCGGGGGACTTTGAAGTCGACGTTTTCTTGCGCGGTTTCGACCAGTTCGGTTGTGACCTCGAAGCGGGATTTGAAGGCGTCGATGACCTCGTTGATGAGGATTTCGGGGGCGGAGGCGCCTGCGGTGATGCCGAGGGTTTTGATGCCCTCCAGGGCACGCCAGTCGATGTCATCGGCGCGTTGGACCAGTTGGGCATAGGCGCAGCCTGCGCGGGCGCCGACCTCGACCAGTCGTTTGGAATTGGAGGAGTTGGGGGCGCCGACGACGAGGAGGGCTTCGGCCTTGGGGGCGAGGGCTTTGACGGCCTCTTGCCGGTTGGTGGTGGCGTAGCAGATGTCCTCTTTGTGGGGGCCTTCGATCTCGGGGAAGCGGGATTTGAGGGCCGTGACCACATCGGCGGTGTCATCGACCGAGAGGGTGGTTTGGGTGACATAGGCGAGGGCGCCCTCGTCGCGGACCTGAAGCTGCGCCACATCGGCGGGGGTTTCGACGAGGAGGACCTCGCCTTGCGGAAGCTGGCCCATGGTGCCGAGGGTTTCGGGGTGCCCGGCGTGGCCGATCATGATGATTTGCAGGCCGCGGGCGGCGTGGCGTTCGGCCTCTATGTGGACTTTGGAGACCAGCGGGCAGGTGGCGTCGACGTAGACCATGTTTCGGGTCTCTGCCTCTGCCGGGACGGATTTGGGCACGCCGTGGGCAGAGAAGATGACGGGGCGGTCTGTTGGGCAGTCGTCAAGTTCCTCGACGAAGATGGCGCCTTTGGCGCGCAGCTCGTCCACCACGTATTTGTTGTGGACGATTTCGTGGCGGACATAGACCGGGGCGCCCCATTTTTCCAGCGCGAGATCGACGATCTTGATGGCGCGGTCGACGCCGGCGCAAAAGCCGCGGGGGGCGGCGAGGTAGAGGGTGAGGGGTGGTTTGGTCATGGCGCGTTTCCCTGCGGGTCCTCTTGTTCAGTTAGGTCTTTGGTGTGGTTTCGTCCACCCCGTCCGGATCAAATCCGGCCTCGCGCATCAGGGCGTCGGAGGCGGTTTCGACGGTTTCCTCTAGCTCGGCCATGAAGCTGTCCTGATCGAGGCCGGGTTCGATCACCGGCAGGAATTCGACCACGGCGAGGCCCGGTTTGCGCCAGATGCCCGTGCGGGGCCAGAACAGGCCGACGTTGGTGGCCACGGGGACGCAGGGTTGCTCCATCTGTGTATAGAGCGCGGCGGCGCCGACCTTGTAGGGGCGTTTGGCGCCGGGGGCGACGCGGGTGCCTTGGGCGTAGATGATCAGCTGCCCTGCCGCGTCGCGGTTGGCCTTGGCATCGGCGAGCATCTTTTTGATCGCCACGCCGCGTTTGCCGCGATCAACGGCGACACATTCGAGGCGCATGGCGTATTGGCCGATGACCGGTGTCCACATGATTTCGCGTTTCATGATGAATTTGCCGCGCGGCACGGAGGCGAAGATCATCATGATGTCGAGGAAGGACTGGTGTTTCGCGGCGATGAGGACCTCGCCCGTGGGGGGCGTGCCGCGGACCTCTGTGCGCAGGCCGACCATCCAGCGGGCCGTCCAGCGGACCCAGATGCAGTAGGTTTTACAGGCGGCAAAGGCGCCCTGTTTCGAGACAAGCGCATAGGGGAAGAAGATCAGCCCGATGATGGGCATCATGATATACATCTGCGCCACAAAGAGGAGCGATCTGATCCACTGGATTGGGCCGACTTTCATGACAGGTTCCTTAGGGTGCGAAGCGCCGCGGTGCGGGTGGCCCAGAAGGCCACGGCGGCGGCGATGACGGGGATCAGGGCGGGCAGGAGCCAGCCCGCGCCGGAGAAGCCGAGGCCGGTGAGGAAGCCGCCCGCCGTATCGGCGGAGGGCAGCAGCGCCACGGAGAGTGTGCCGAGGGCCGCGCCTATGGCGGCGCCGATGAGGGCGCGTTCGGTAAAGCGGCGCACGAAGGCGCGGGCGATATAGGCATCGCGGGCGCCGATCAGGCGCAGGGTTTCGATCACGCGGGCATTGGCGGCGAGGGCGGCGCTTGCCGCCAGTGTGATCATCGCGCCCATGACGCCGGTGATAAGCAGGAGCGACAGCCAGCCGAGGCCGCGCAGGCGCTGCGCCGCGCGCACCAGCGGGGCGCGCCAGCGGGCGTGATCGTCATAGACGGCGCCGGGGACCTCGCCCGCGAGGCGGGCGCGCAGCCCGTCGGCGTCGATCCCTTCGCGGGTTTGGGTGACCTCGATCAGGGCCGGAATGGGCAGGGCGTCCAGTGGCAGGTTGGGGCCGAGCCATGGGGTGAGCAGATCCTGTTGTTCCTGCGCCGTGATCCGGCGGGCGGAGGCCACGCCGGTGGTGGTTTCGAGCAGGCGCAGGGCGGCGGCGGCCTGCGCCTCCAGCTGCTCTGCCGGGGCAGAGATGCGCAGGGTGGCGGTGCGGGCGAGCTCGTCTGACCAGCGGTCAGCGAGGCGGCCCGTGCTGATGGAAAGCGCGGCGGCGAAGACCGCGAGGAAGGCCATGGCTCCGGCGGCGAACAGCGTGAGTTGCGCGGTAAAGCCCGTGGGCGGCACGACGCGGTCGGCATGGCCATCGCCCGCGAGCAGGCCGGTGATATTGGTCAGGAAACGGGGCAGGCGCATTACAGGTCCGCCCCCGCCAGTTGCAGCCGCCGGTTGGCGATGCGCAGCACGCGCGCGGCGACCTGCGCCTTGGCGGCGCGGATCAGGTTGAGGTCATGGGTGGCAATGACGATGGTTTTGCCCATTTTGTTCAGCTCGATCAGCAGCTGCAGCAGACGTTGGGACATGTCCCAGTCGACGTTGCCGGTGGGTTCATCCGCGAGGACGACCTCGGGCGACATCACAACAGCGCGGGCGAGGGCGGCGCGTTGACGTTCCCCGCCAGAGAGTTGCGGCGGCAGGACATCGGCGTGATTGGCAAGGCCGACCCATTGGATCAGCTCCATGATATTGGCGGCCTCGCCTGCGGGATCGCGGCCCGATACGGTCAGGGGCAGGGCGATGTTTTCGGCCACGGGCAGATGGTTGAGGAACTGGCAATCCTGATGCACCACGCCGATGCGGCGGCGCCCGTTGGCGACATCGTCGCGGGTCATTTTGCCCACCGGTTTTTCAAAAACGCGCAACTGGCCGGATGTCGGCATCAGCTCCATGTAGCACAGTTTGAGGAATGTGGTTTTGCCCGCGCCCGAGGGGCCGGTCAGGAAATGGAAGGATCCCGGCATGAGACGCAGGGATATATCGGAGAGAAGCTCCCCCCCGCCATAACTATAGGATACATTTTCCAGCTCGATCACGGCTTGCCCCGTCTGCGTTTTGCCCCCCTTATGTGCCTGACACTGCGGCGCTGTGCAATCGCAAGCCAAGGGCTTTGCCTAGGGGGATGGCGCTGTTAAGGTGTGTGAAGAAATAGGGGCTGACAGGTGCTTGCGCCTGACCGAGGGTACTACATGAAATTGATCTGCCCGAATTGCGATGCGCAATACGAAGTGGATGCTTCGGCGATTCCGGATACGGGGCGCGAGGTTCAATGCTCGAACTGCGGCAAGACGTGGTTTCAACCGCCTTACGAGGAGGATGAAGAGGAGCCTGTGCCGCCGCTTGTGAGCGATGAGCCTGTTCCTGCGGATGTAGGCTTCGCAGGCGGGCAGGCGGCGGAGTATTCTGAGCCTGAGCCTGAGCCTGAGCCTGAGCCTGAGCCTGAGCCTGAGCCTGAGCCTGAGCCGGTGGTTGAGGTGGCTGCGGCTGAGGCGCCGGTTGCGGATGTTGTGGCTGAGGATGCTGCCCCTGCGGAGGTGGATGCGCCCGCAGAGGAAGAGCCCGAGGCCGATGGCGACTATTCCGGCGAAGATACCCATGATTTGCCCGAGCGGCCCCGCCGTGCGGTAAATCAGGCGGTGATGGATGTGCTGCGCGAGGAAGCGGAGCGGGAGAAATCTGTGCGCGAGGCCGAGGGCTATGGTCAGCGCCGCGCCCCTGCGCCGGAGCCAGGCCCAGAGCCAGAACCCGAGGCGGAGCCCGAGAGTGCGCAGGAAAGCGTGATCGCCTCTGTTGCTGCCGCATCGGCGGCGACGGTTGTTGGCACCACGGTGATCGCCGATCTCGCCCCCGAGGCGGAGACAGAGGCAGAGCCTGCCGCCGGTAAGGCCCGCCGTGATCTCTTGCCGGATATCGAGGCGATCAATTCCACCCTTCGGTCAAGCGCGGATCCGGCGCGGGACGAGGAGGAGGCCGTAGCTGCGGCCAGCGAGAAGGACCGCCGCAAGAGCGGGTTCCGCATCGGTTTCGGCCTTGCCCTGTTTATCGCTGCGGTCTTGCTTATAGCCTATGCCAAGGCGCCTGCGATTTCCGGCGCGGTTCCGGGGCTTGCCTCGCCATTGGCGGGCTATGTGCAGACCGTGGATAAGGGGCGTGTCTGGCTGGACGGTTTGGTGGGCGGCATTGCTCGCAGCGCCGAAGAGGCGGAGAGTTAGAGCGCGCGTCGCGGGCAGGCGGGTTCGTGCCTAGAACCGCTCCAACAGACGTTTGAGATAGTCCAGTTCCACATCGGGGCGGTCCTGTTCGGAGGACCGGCGGCGGATTTCGTCCAGCAGATCGCGGGCGCGGCGGTAGACATCCTCGCCTTGCAGGAGGTCCTCGTCGCTGCCCAGGGGGCCGGTTGCGCTGCGGTCGCGGCCAAGGGGGTCGCGGCGGGCGTTGGGGTTGGCATTGCCGGTTTGCTGGCCTTGGCCGGGCTGTTGCTGGCCCTGATTTTCGGCAAGGGCCTCGCCCAGATTGCGCATGCCCTCGCGGAGGGCCTCCATCGCTTGGGCCTGATTGTCGAGCGCTTCGCCAAAATCCTCGGCGCGCAGGGAGTCTTCGGCGCGGTCCATGGCCTCGCCCGCCTCGCCCAGATTGCGGCGGGCGGCGTCGCCCTGTTCGGTGCCGGCGCCGGGAAGCTGGCCGAGTTGGCGGTTTAGCTCGTTACGCAAGGCGCGCTGACGCTCGGCGAGGGACTGGCGGCTGTTGGGCTCTCCTGTGTCGCCCTGCTGGCCCTGACCCTGTTGCTGGCCCTGATTTTGGCCCTGCTGGCCACCCTGTTCCTGACCGTTTTGCCCTTGCTGTGGCTGTTGTCCGCCCTGCTGCTGGCCGTTTTGGGATTGGTTTTCACCCCGTTCCTGCCCCTCGCCCTGACCCTGTTGGTGCGACTGGCCCTGACCATCGGCGCCGTCGCGGCCCTGGTTTTGGGCGCTGTTGCCTTGGTTGGCGTTGGGGTTGAATTGTTCCTGCAGGTCGCGGAAGGCGTCATCGGAGAGGCCCTGTTGTTCGCGCAGGGTATCGGCAAGCTCGTCCATGGCTTGTTCGCCGGGGCTTTGCTGGCCCTGACCGTTCTGGTTCTGCGTGACCTGCATGTTTTCCATCATGCTCATCAGCTGATCCAGCAGGGCCTGTGCCTCTGCGGTCTGGCCGTTTTCCATGAATTCCTGCAGTTGATCGAGCATTTGCTGCAGGTCCTGTTGGGACAGTTCCATGGTTTCGCCCTGCTCGCCCTGTGGCTGGCCGTCTTGGGGCTGTTGTTGCGCGAGTTGGCGCATGTAGTCCTGCATGGCCTGCTGCATTTCCTGCATCAGCTGGGCGATTTCGTCGTCGGAGGCGCCGTTCTTGATCGCCTCTGACAGGCGGTCCTGTGCGCGGCGCAGGCGTTCGAGGGCGGAGGACAGGTCGCCCTCTTCGATCTTGAGGGCGACTTCCCACAGGGCCTCTGCCAGAGTGTCGCGTTCCTCGTCCGTCAGGCTCTTGCCGCCGTTGGTTGCGGCCTCGAGGCGGCGCAGGATGGTGCGGACCTGAAGGTAGGTGGAGGTGTCGCGCACGAAGCCCTCGGGGCGGTGGGTGATGGCGCGGATCAGCTGAGCGATATGGGGCGCGTTGCTGCGGGACCACAGGATGTCGCGGCGCTGTTCGATCAGGGCCTTTGCCAGCGGGTCAAAGAAGCGGCGACCGGGCAGGATGACCTCTGCCACCGTGCTCTGGCCGGTTTGGCCGAGGGCGTCTTCGACGGTCAGTTGCAGGGTCACGGGCAGGTTGGCCCATGGGTGCTTTGAGAAATTGTCGATCAGGTCGCCGTTGAATTCGGCGCGGTTGCCCGAGATCGTCATGGGCAGGTCGAGGAGGATATCCTCGCGCGTTTCCGGCTCTGCCGCGAGGCCATAGCGGCGGTCGACATTGGCGGCGTCAAGGCGGATCACGGCGGTGCCGGAGGTGATGCCGAAGTCATCCTGCGCAAAGAAGGGCTGTGTCATCTGCCCCGCGGCGTCGCGTTCCAGAGGCGCGGAGAGGGTGACCATGGGGGTGGTGTCGGGCTCCATCATGATGGACCATTCGGCGCCGCCCTCGCCGTGGATGGTTACGCTGCCTGCCTGAGTGACCTCAAAGCTTTGTGCCGGGTCGCTGTTGGGCTCTGCCGGCACGGCGAGGTTGCCAGAGACCGACTCGGTGAGGCTGAGCGCGCCGACTTCGCCGTAGAGGCGCAGGGAAATGGTGCTGCCTTGGGCGACGGTGACCTCGCCGGGGTCGATGTCATTGAGGTAGAGGCTCGGCTTGCCCGTATAGGCGGGCGGTTCGATCCAGCCCTCCCATGTGGGGCCAGCGGCGAGATCGGCGGAGGCGGCCCTTGTGAAATCATCCAGAGTGCCCGCGCGCCAGACGCTGCCAAAGATCAGGGCGACGATGAGGGCCGCGAAGGCGGCGTAGCGCAGGGCGAAGGGGTCGCTGTCGGAGACCCGCAGGTCGGGCTGCACAGCGCGGGCATTGGCGGTGCTTTGCGCCATGCGGGCAAGGTGGGCGTTCCAGACGGCGGCTGAGGCGGCGTCAGTGCCGCCGATGGCCTGTTTGTCGCCAAGGGCCTGTATCGGGCGGCCCGGCAGGGTCGCGTCGAGGCGGTCCATGGCCTCCTGTGTGGTCGGGCTTCGGAATTGTTTGATGCCGCGATAGAGGGTCCAGCCGAGGGCGGCGGCGAGCGCCGCGGCCACGGACCAGACAAGGGCGGGGTAGGGCGTTTCATGCAGGCCAAGGAACACCGCAGCGGCGGCGATGAAGACAACGGACCACAGGGGCCAGAAGGCGCGGGTGATGCGCTCTGCCATAAGGCCGAATTTCGTTCCGCGGAGCGGGCCGATCAGGTTGCGTATCGCAAGGGCTCTGGCGTGTTTTGGGTCCAAGACCCTCTCCCGCTGTTGTGCTGTTTCTACTTGAGCGTAGTCACAGCCATTGGGGAATACTATCCCGATTGATCATTTCTTCATAGGTAGGGCGCGGGCGGATGACGGCGAATTGATCCTCATGCACCAGAACCTCGGGGATCAGGGGGCGGGAATTGTATTCGCTGGACATGACAGCGCCGTAGGCCCCTGCGGAGCGGAAGGCGACCAGATCGCCGGGGCCGAGGGGCGGCATGCTGCGGGTTTTGGCGAAGGTATCCCCCGATTCGCAGATCGGGCCGACGATGTCATAGGGCGATTGCTCGACGCCGGGGGCGGGTTCGACCACGGGGACGATGTCGTGATGGGCGCCATACATGGCGGGGCGGATGAGGTCATTCATCGCCGCATCAAGGATCAGGAAATCGGTGCCGTCGCCCTGTTTCACATAGATCACCCCCGCAACGAGGATACCGGCATTGCCCGAGATCAGACGGCCGGGTTCGATCTCCACTTCGACATCAAGGTCGCCGACGACGCGTTTGACCATCGCGCCGTAGTCCAGCGGCAGGGGCGGGGCCTCGTTGGAGCGGGCGTAGGGGATGCCAAGGCCGCCGCCAAGGTCGAGCCGTTTGATGGTATGCCCTTCGGAGCGCAGTTGTTTCGTCAGCTTCGCGACCTTGCGGTAGGCGGTTTCGAACGGTTCAAGGTCGGTGAGCTGGCTGCCGATGTGCACGTCGATGCCGACGACCTCAATCCCGGGCAGTTTCGCCGCGCGGCCATAGATTTCGGATGCCCAGTCGATCGGGACGCCGAATTTGTCGCCCTTTTTGCCGGTGCTGATTTTCTCGTGGGTTTTGGCATCCACATCGGGGTTCACCCGCAGGGTGATGGGCGCAGTCACGCCGAGGGAGGCGGCGACCTGCGACAGGACCTCAAGCTCTGGCACGGATTCGACGTTGAACTGGCGGATGCCGCCGGTCAGGGCCATGGCCATTTCCTCGCGGGTTTTGCCCACGCCGGAGAATACGATCCGCTCGCCCGGCACGCCCGCCGCTTTGGCGCGTGCGTATTCGCCGCCAGAGACAACATCCATCCCCGCGCCAAGGTCGCCGAGCAGTTTCAGCACCGCTTGGTTGGAGTTGCTTTTCATCGCAAAGCAGATCGTGTTGTCGAGGCCGTCCAGCGCCTCTTCGAACAGTTGGTAGTGGCGGGTGAGGGTGGCTTGGGAATAGCAGTAGAAGGGCGTTCCGACCTGAGCCGCGATCTCGCGCAGGGGCACGCCCTCTGCATGGAGTTCGCCGTTTTGATAGATGAAATGGTCCATGGCCTGCCCCTATGTGGTTTGGCCATGGCTGGTAGCGGGAATCTGATCCCTTATCAACGCAGGTTTATCGCCGCTAAAGGCCCGTGCGCACGGTGACGGGGCCGGATTGCACGGTGGCCGTGGGGCGGATCGTGACATTGCCACTCGGGGAAATGCCGATGGCAAGGTTGGCCGTCGGCCGGACGGGCGCGCCGTCGGCCCCGCAGGCGGCCAGCATTGCGGCGGCCAGCAGGGCAAGGGTTGTCTTGGTTGCGGTTTGCATAAAATGGCTCCTCGTTACGGGGCCATTTTACCCGCTTTGTGGGCATCGCGCCAGCGGGCGATCTGTGCGCGGACCTGCACCGGCGCGGTGCCGCCGTAGGAGGTGCGGCTGGCGACGGAGGCCTCGACTGTCAGGACGCTGAAGACATCCTCGGTGATCGCCTCATGGACGCCCTGCATATCCGCAAGGGACAGGTCGGCAAGGTCACAGCCGCGGGATTCGGCCATGCCGACGAGTGTTCCGGTGACGTGGTGTGCGTCGCGGAAGGGCATGTTCAGCGCGCGGACGAGCCAGTCGGCAAGGTCCGTGGCGGTGGAGAACCCGCTGCCTGCGGCGGCGGCAAGGCTCTCGCGGTTGGCGGCCATATCGGCCACCATTCCGGCCATGGCGGCAAGGGCCAGCATCAGGTGGTCAGCAGCGTCAAAGACCTGTTCCTTGTCCTCTTGCATGTCCTTGGAATAGGCCAGCGGCAGCCCCTTCATCACCGTCAGAAGGGCGACATTGGCGCCAAGAATGCGGCCGATTTTGGCGCGGATCAGTTCCGCCGCGTCGGGGTTTTTCTTTTGCGGCATGATCGAGGAGCCGGTGGAGAAGCGATCCGACATGGCGACGAAACGGAACTGGGCCGAGGACCAGATCACCAGCTCTTCGGCCAGACGCGACAGGTGCATGGCGCAGATCGTGGCGGAGGAGAGGAATTCCAGCGCGAAGTCGCGGTCCGACACGGCATCGAGGGAGTTGGCCATGGGGCGGTCAAAGCCGAGGGCTTTGGCGGTCATCTCGCGGTCGATGGGGAAGGAGGTGCCCGCAAGGGCGGCGGCGCCGAGGGGGCTTTCGTTCATGCGCGCGCGGGCATCGGCAAACCGGGCGGCATCGCGGCCCAGCATCTCCACATAGGCCAGCATATGGTGGCCCCATGTCACGGGCTGTGCGGTTTGCAAATGGGTAAAGCCGGGCATGACCCAGTCGGCGCCTGCCTCTGCCTGCCCCAAGAGGGCCTCTTGCAGGGTTTTGATCGCGGGGATGGCCGCGTCGCATTGGCTGCGCACCCAGAGGCGGAAGTCTGTCGCGACCTGATCATTGCGCGAGCGGGCGGTGTGCAGGCGGCCTGCGGCCTCGCCCACGACCTGCTTCAAGCGGGCCTCGACGTTCATGTGGATGTCTTCCAGCGCGGCGGAAAATTCAAAGGTTCCGCCCTCGATCTCTGACAAGACCGTGAGGAGGCCTTCCCGTATGGCCTCGGCGTCTTTAGTGGTCAGTATGCCGGTGGCAGCCAGCATGGACGCATGGGCGCGGGATCCTTCGATATCCTCGCCTGCGAGTCGCTGGTCGAACCCGATCGAGGCGTTGATCGCCTCCATGATCGCGTCGGGGCCAGCGGCAAAGCGACCGCCCCACATTTGGTTGGCGGATTTGTCAGATGTAGAGGTCATATCAGGCCTTCGGAGGAAGAGATGAGAAACGGGTTGATCCGCTGGGTTCTTTATACGGCGCTTGCACTGGGCGCAAATGCTGCTGTGGCGCAGGATATGGCCGCCGCCGAGGCGGCGCGCGAAGGCACCATGAAAAAGCTGGTGTTTCACAGCGAACCCAAGGCGGTTGAGGACGTGCCCTTTGGCGATCTTTCCGGGGGCACCCATAGCCTGTCCGACTACAAGGGGCAGGTTGTTGTGCTGAACTTCTGGGCCACTTGGTGTGCGCCGTGCCGCCACGAGATGCCGATGCTGTCGAATCTGCAGGAAACCTTTGCGGGCAAGAATGTCGAGGTGGTGACCATTGCCACGGGCCGCAATATGCCCGCCGCGATCAACCGCTTTTTCGACGAGATCGAGGTGGATAACCTGCCAAGCTTTGTCGACCCGAAGCAGGCCCTTGCGCGCAAAATGTCGGTCTTTGGCCTGCCTGTGACGGTGATCCTGGATGCCGAGGGGCGCGAGGTTGCCCGGATGCAGGGCGATGCGGAGTGGGACAGCGAGAGCGCGGTGGCGGTTTTGGAGGCTTTGATCCCGGCCTCTGTGAACTAAACCCCTACAATTTAGGCCAATTTTTCGCAGGCCGCACAGCGGGGGCAGGTTTTGACGTGATCGTTGACCAGCCCCGCGGCCTGCATGAAGGCATAGACGGTGGTCGGGCCACAGAATTTGAAGCCGCGTTTCTTGAGGTCCTTGGAGATTTGCGTCGACAGCGGCGTCGAGCCGGGCACATCGGCAAGGGATGCGGGCTGGTTCTGGAGCGGTTTGCCATCGACATAGGCCCAGATCATCTGTGCAAACCCTTCTGCTGCCTCGACTTTTTGCCATGCGCGGGCATTGTTGAGGGTGGCCTCGATCTTGCCCCTGTGGCGCACGATACCGGGGTTTTGTAGCAGGGTTTCGACCTGCTTTTCGCCCCAAGTGGCGATGATATCGGGGTCAAATCCGGCAAAGGCGTCGCGGAAACCCTCGCGTTTGCGCAGGATGGTGATCCAAGACAGGCCGGCCTGAAATCCCTCCAGCGTTAGCTGCTCGAACAGGGCGCGCGAATCGCGCTCCGGGACGCCCCATTCGGTGTCGTGATAGGCGATATACAGGGCATCCTGCCCGACCCAGCCGCAGCGCTCGTGTTCCATATGCCAGTATCCTTTGCCTGAGTTTACGCGATCTTAGCATTCAGCAGTGCAGATTGCGCCGTAGATTCTGGTGGAGAATGCGATGAAAAAGCCGAGCCTTGATGAACAATTGCGCGTCCCGCCGGGCGGTGCAAATCCGATCGAGGCGGCGCTGTCGCTGCGGGATCGAAATGTCGTCGGAATGGTTGAGGCGGCATTGGCGCGCGGCGATGTTCTGGTGGCCTATCAGCCGGTGGTTTCGGCAACGAATACGGATCAGGTCGCTTTTTTCGAGACATTGATTCGTCTGTTGGATGACACGGGGCGCATTGTGCCCGCGGCGGAGTTTATCCCCCAGTGCGAGGCGACGGAGGTGGGCCGCAAGCTTGACTGCGTGGCCCTTGAACAGGGATTGAGGACCTTGAAGGACAATCCGGGCCTGCGCCTTTCGGTGAATATGTCGGCGCGCTCCATTGGATATCCGCCCTGGTTGCAGACATTGGAGACAGGGCTTCGGGCCGATATTACGGCGGCGGAGCGCCTGATTGTGGAGATCACGGAAAGCTCGGCGATTGTGCTGCCGGATCTGACCTCTGTTTTCATGCGCGATCTGCAGCTTAAGGGGGTGTCCTTTGCCCTTGATGACTTTGGTGCGGGCTATACCTCCTTTGCCTATTTGCGGGATTTCTACTTTGATATCATCAAAATTGATGGGCAGTTCATTCGTGGCATTTCGGAGAATTCGGACAATCAGGTTCTGACGCGGGCCTTGCTGTCCATCGCGCAGCATTTCGAGATGTTCACCGTGGCCGAAAGCGTCGAAACCCTTGAGGATGCGATGGTTTTGCAGGAACTGGGTGTGGATTGCATGCAGGGGTTTTACTACGGCGCGCCTTCGGTCAAACCGCCGTGGAGGGGGTTTAAACAGATGCAGGCCAAGGCGGGCTAAGCCCCCTTCGGTGGGTTTTCTTCGGCTTTGATGGAGAATGGTTGACGTAAGGGTGGCTAAACCTACGGATGCGGCTTAAAAATACCAGTAATTGATGGGTGGAGCATAACGTAGCAATATCGCGACGTTTTTTCGGGCTGCCCATCTCGCAACCGGAAAGGACTTCATATGACCAATGTCGTTATCGCATCTGCTGGGCGCACGCCCGTCGGCAGTTTTCTTGGCTCTTTCGCCAATACACCCGCCCATGACCTTGGCGCTGCTGTATTGGAAGGCGTGGTTGCGCGCGCCGGGATCGAGAAGGGCGAAGTGTCGGAAACGATTCTGGGTCAGGTCCTGACCGCGGGTCAGGGGCAGAACCCGGCCCGTCAGGCGCATATCAACGCCGGTCTTGCCAAGGAAAGCGCGGCTTGGGGCATCAATCAGGTTTGTGGGTCCGGCCTGCGTGCGGTCGCCTTGGCCGCGCAGCATATTCAGCTGGGCGATGCGGATATCGTTGCTGCGGGTGGTCAGGAAAACATGTCCATGTCTCCCCATTGCGCGTCGCTGCGTCAGGGGCAGAAGATGGGCGACATGTCCTATATCGATACGATGATCCGCGATGGTCTGTGGGATGCTTTCAACGGCTATCACATGGGGCAAACCGCCGAGAATGTTGCCGAGCAGTGGCAGATCAGCCGCGATATGCAGGACGAATTCGCGGTTGGGTCTCAGAACAAGGCCGAAGCGGCGCAGAAGGCCGGTAAATTCGCGGATGAGATCATTCCTTTCATCGTGAAAACGCGGAAGGGTGACATCACGGTTGATGCCGATGAATACATCCGCCACGGCGCGAATATCGAAGCCATGCAAAAGATGCGCCCTGCGTTTACGCGCGACGGGTCTGTGACGGCGGCGAATGCCTCTGGTCTGAATGACGGTGCGGCGGCTTGTTTGCTGATGTCTGCGGATAACGCGGAAAAGCGCGGGATCACGCCATTGGCGCGGATTGCCAGCTATGCCACCGCCGGTCTTGACCCGTCGATCATGGGTGTTGGTCCGATCCACGCGAGCCGTAAGGCCCTCGAAAAGGCGGGTTGGTCCGTTGGGGACCTTGATTTGGTCGAGGCGAACGAAGCCTTTGCTGCACAGGCCTGTGCTGTGAACAAGGACATGGGTTGGGACCCGTCGATTGTGAACGTAAACGGCGGCGCCATTGCGATTGGTCATCCGATTGGTGCCTCCGGTTGCCGGGTTCTGAACACGCTGTTGTTCGAAATGGTGCGCCGTGACGCGAAGAAGGGTCTTGCGACGCTTTGCATCGGTGGCGGCATGGGCGTTGCCCTTTGCGTTGAGCGTTAATTTAACAGGCATCGCGCAATAAGGTTGCGCGATGCCGCTTCAAATAGTAATGAAATTACTCGATAAGTGTTCATTTAGGGAGAGAGCATGGGACGTGTAGCATTGGTTACTGGGGGATCGCGCGGTATTGGCGCGGCGATCGCCAAAAAATTGAAAGAAGACGGATGCGATGTTGCGGCCACTTATGGCGGCAATGACGAGGCGGCTGCTGCTTTTACCGCCGAGACGGGTATCAAAACCTATAAATGGTCGGTCGGCGATTATGAGGCCTGCAAGGCGGGCGTAGCGCAGATCGAGGCGGATTTGGGCCCGGTGGATATTCTGGTCAACAACGCCGGGATCACGCGGGATGCGCCGTTTCACCGGATGACGCCGGAGCAGTGGCATCAGGTGATCGACACCAACCTGACCGGTGTGTTCAACATGACCCACAATGTTTGGGGCGGCATGCGTGAGCGTAAGTTTGGCCGGATTGTAACCATCAGCTCGATCAACGGGCAGAAGGGGCAGTTTGCGCAGGCGAACTACTCTGCGTCCAAGGCTGGCGATATCGGCTTTACCAAATCGCTGGCGCAGGAGGGTGCGCGGGCTGGCATTACGGTGAATATCGTTGCCCCCGGCTACATCAACACAGAGATGATGAGCACGATTCCCGAGAAGGTGATGAACGAGGTGATCCTGCCGCAGATCCCCGTTGGCCGTTTGGGTGAGGCCGAGGAAATCGCGCGCTGCGTTGCCTTCCTTGCCTCTGACGACGCCGGTTTTGTGACGGGTTCGACCCTGTCTGCGAATGGCGGGCAATACCTGACCTAAGGGCTATTCGGCCTTTGTAGAAACGAAAACGACCGGCAAAGCGCCGGTCGTTTTTTGTGTCTGGTGTCTTTTGCTACCCGTTAAGTCGGGTGATCTGTTCCTTGAGCCTCAGCTTCTCTTTCTTGAGGCTGGCAATTTCCAAGTCGTCGATACCCGGGCTGCGCTGAGCCACCTCGACCTTCTCGGAAAGAGATTGGTGTTTGCGGCGGAGCTCCTGGATATGGGCACTCACGGACATGGCATACTCCTTCTCTAGTTGTTTACAAAATCAGTGGACCACAGAATTCCCATTCTGTCACTTAAAACCGATGTCGTGGGGTCAAGTCTCGGTCCTCGAGGTGAATGAAGAGTTAACCCTGCAAGGTTTTTCCGAAGGCGGCGAGCGGCGCGGGCCCGCGCAAAACTGCGCTGATTTCAGGTGTGTAGTCGTCACCGTCTGCCATGTGGCGGGGGCCGAGATGCATGACCAGCGGGTTGTGCAGGATGGACGCGGATTTCCGCGCTTTCGTCGCCCGGATCAGGACGAGGCGGGCGTTGCGGCCCGCGCGGGCACTAAGGGGTTGGACCTCTACCCCGCCGAATCCCGTCAGATTCTGCATGATCTTGTCAAGGCTCTCGGTCCGGTGGATCATGGTCAGCACCCCGCCTTGGCGCAGACGTTTGCGGGCCATGGTCATCCACATGGGCAGATCGCCTGCCTCCAGTTCGCGCCCGACCTCGCGGCCGGGGTGGGAGACGGCGGGACCATGGCCGCGTTCAAAGAACGGCGGGTTCATCAGGACGTGGTCGAAGCTCTGTGCGGTTAAGGCGGCGGGCGGGGCGGCGATGTCGCCCTCGTAAACGGTCAGGTGCTGCCCTGCTTCCTGTCCGTTGCGGCGGGCGAGGGCGGCGAGGTCGGGTTGCAGCTCGATCCCCGTAAGGGTCAGGCCAGCCACCCGTGTTCCAAGGCACAGGCAGGCCGTGCCGACGCCGCAGCCCATGTCGAGAACCGATTGCCCGGAACGCACGGGGGCGCTTGCCGCCAGGAGGACGGGGTCAATTCCGGCGCGGTATCCACGGGCCGGTTGCCACAGGTGCAGCGCCCCGCCAAGGAAGGCGTTTTGCGTCAGGTCGCTATCGGTCATTCGTGACGGGCAGGTCGTGATCACCCAGAATTGAACGGGCCAGAAACAGCTCTCTGTCCGCGACCATAAGGCGGCGCGGCAAAATGCCTATGGACCCATCAAGCACGCTCATATGGACGTCCAATTCGAAGCAAGCTATATCCTCGCTGGACAAAAGGGCCTTTGCATAGGCGATGATCGTCGGGTCGTTGGTGCGAAGAACCTCTTTCATACGAGACAGATAAGGGCACAGCCCCCCCTATGTCGAGCGGAGTGACGCGAGCGTGAACACAACCACAGCAGAAAACCGAAGTGCAAACGATGTTTCGGTGAAACCGCATGACCAACTGGCCGCAAGGCTGTCGGGCGATATGGGGCAGGTGGATGATCTGATCCGTGATCGGATGCGGTCGGAGCATGCGCCGCGTATCCCCGAGGTCTCGGCCCATTTGATCAACGCGGGGGGCAAGCGGTTGCGGCCCATGCTGACCCTCGCCTCGGCACATATGTGCGGCTACGGCGGGGTGCATCACCTGAAGCTAGCGGCGACGGTGGAGTTCATTCATTCCGCCACCCTGCTGCATGATGATGTGGTGGACGAAAGCGGGCAGCGCCGCGGGCGGGCCACGGCGAACCTGCTGTGGGACAACAAATCCTCGATCCTTGTGGGGGACTACCTGTTTGCCCGCGCTTTCCAGTTGATGGTCGAGACAGAGAACCTGCGGGTGTTGAACATCCTGTCCAATGCGGCGGCGGTGATTGCCGAGGGCGAGGTGTTGCAGCTTACGGCGGCGCAGAACCTTGGCACCGATGAGGCGACCTATCTGAAGGTAGTGCGCGGCAAGACGGCGGCGCTGTTTTCGGCGGCAACGCAGGTGGGCGGCGTGATTGCGGGGGCGCAGGAGCCTTTGGTTGAGGCGCTGTTTACCTATGGCGATGCCCTTGGGATCGCTTTCCAGATGGCCGATGACCTGCTCGATTATGGCGGCAGCGCCGAGGCCACAGGCAAGAATGTGGGCGATGATTTCCGCGAGCGGAAGCTGACCCTGCCGGTGATTAAGGCTGTGGCCAAGGCGGATGCCGAGGAGCGCGCCTTTTGGACCCGTGTGATCGAAAAGGGCGATCAGGGCGAGGGGGATCTTGAGCATGCCCTTGGCCTGTTGGCCCGCCACGGCACGATGGAGGAAACGCGGCTTGAGGCCGTGGCTTGGGCCGATAAGGCCAAGGCGGCCTTGGGCGTGTTCCCTGCCTCTGACCTGCGGGACAATATGATTGATTTGGCCGATTACGTGGTGGCGCGGCTGCGCTAACCTTCGGCGACCCACCAATCGGGATTTTCGGAAGACAGCATGCGTGCTGCGCGTTCGCGTGCCTCGGCGTCTGGATAAAGGCCAAAGCAGGTCGCACCTGAGCCGGACATGCGCGCCAGAAGGCAGTCTGGCGTGTGGCGCAGGGCAAAAAGCGTATCGTCTATTTCGGGCGCGAGGGCGCAGGCGGGACCCTCTAGGTCATTGCGGCAGGTGGCCAGCCATTCAATGAAATCATAGGGCCGCGGGAAGACGGGCCGCGGGGGCATGGGGGCGCCAAAGGCACCGTCCAGCGCGGCAAAGACCTGCGGCGTGGGGACGGGCACGCGGGGGGTTGCCAGCACCATGAACAGGGGCGGCAGGCCGGTGACGGGCGTCAGGTCCTCGCCGATGCCGCGCATATGCTGCGGCGTGTTGGTCATGCAGACCGGCACATCCGCCCCGAGGGAAAGCAGCGCCTCCCTGTCCGGCAGGGGTTGATGCCAGAGGTCAGCCAGCCCGCGCAGGGTGGCCGCCGCATCGGCAGAGCCGCCGCCAATGCCGGAGGCAGGGGGCAGGTTTTTCTCCAGCGTGAGGGTGGCGCCCCTGCCCGATGTGCCCGCCATCAGGTCGGCGGCTCGCAGCACCAGATTGCTGCCATCCATCGGCACCGCCCCGCCAAAGGGGCCGGTCGCCATAAAGGACAGGCCGGGGCCCGAGCGCGCGGTGATGTGATCGCCGACACCGGCAAAAACCACGAGACTGTCCAGCAGGTGATAGCCGTCAGGCCGGCGCCCCGTGACGTGCAGCGTCAGGTTGATCTTGGCCGGGGCGAGGGTCTCTATCGTCGTCATTGGCGCGCGTTATTGGCCCCCGTCATTTGCCAATGTCAGGGGGGCTTCGCCTTCTTCCTCCAGCACCGCATCAAGGCCGATTTCCAGCTTGCGGCGGATGCGTTCTGCGTCCTTTTCGTCGGGGTCAAAGGACAGGGCGCGGCGCCATTGGAACTGTGCCTCGAGGTGGCGGCCAACGGCCCAGTAGACATCGCCGAGGTGGTCGTTGACCACGGCATCGACGGCCATCAGGGCGGAGGCTTTTTCCATCGGGGCGACGGCCTCTTCGTAGCGGCCAAGGCGGAACAGGCCCCAGCCGAGGCTGTCGACGATAAAGCCGTCATCGGGGCGGGCCGCGACGGCGCGCTCGATCATGTCCATCGCCTCATCTAGGTTTTCGTTTTTGTCGATGAAGGAATAGCCGAGGTAGTTCAGCACGCGCGGCTGGTCGGGGCGCAGTTCCAGCGCCTTGCGGAAGTCCGCCTCGGCTTGGGGCCACTGGTCCTCGCGCTCGTGGGTGATGCCGCGGGCGAAATAGACGACCCATTGGTTGGCGCGGTCTTCGTCAAACAGGGCAACGCCCCTGTCATAGGCGGCGGTGGCCTCGGCGTAGCGTTCCTCGCGGCGCAGGGTATCGCCGAGGGTGACAAAGACGATCGACAGGTCGCTGTGGGTTTCGGTGAGCTGCTCAAGCACCTCGATCGAGGCCTCGAACTTGCCTTGGGCGCGCAGGCTTTCGGCGCGGCCGAGTTCGGCGGTGGGGTAGGAGGGATCATCCCGTTCGACCCGGGCATAGGTTTGCGTCGCCAGATCGTAGCGTTCCATGGTTTCAAGCAGGTTGCCCGAGAGCAGGATCGCATCGGTGTGGGTTTCGGGCCGCAGGTGTTCGGCGACGCGGGAATAGAGCAGGGTGTAATTGTCCGACGCCTCGCCATTGAGGGCGCGGGCCACGGAGTAGAACACCTCTGCTGTGCCGTCCTTGCCATTGCGCACCAGCGTGAAGGGCAGGGTTTCCCCCGCCTCGAGCCGCGCCAGAAGCGCCATGGCGGTGGGTTCCTGCGAGGGGCCGAAGGTGCTGTTGATCAGCTCGATCGCGTCGGGGCCGCGGCCCAGTTGCGACAGGATTTGTGCATGGGCCAGAACGCCGCGCAGGGTCAGGCGCAGAGGCCCCTCTGCCGCGCCGGAGAAGATCGCATCGGCGGCCTCGTAATTGCCGACGGAGGCATAGGCGAGGGCCTTGTGATACAGGCCGAGGGGCTTCAGCCCCGTGGAGGTTGTGGTTTCGTCAAAGCTGGCAATGGCGCTGTCCATGTCGCCAAGGGCAAGTTCGGACCATGCCTTGACCAAGCCGTCCACAAGGGGGCCGACCTTGTCGCCCTCAGACAGGCTGTCGATGACGGTTTGGTAGTCCTCTTTGCTCAGGGCATCGGCCATCAGAACCATCTGTGCGATCTGGCTTTCGGCGCCGTCACCGGCCAGTTTGCGGGCCATGGGAACGGCGGAGGAGATTTGCCCGAGACCCATATAGGCCAGCATCGCGTTTTCCAGAAGGGAGGCGTTGGAGGGGTCACGGGCCAAGGCGCGGGTGTAATACTCGGCCGCTGTGCTGTAATCGGAGTAGTTGCTGGCGTGCCGGGCGGCGAGGTAGGAGCCCGAAAGGCCGCGTTCCTGTGCTGCGGCGGGCAGGGCGGCGCAAACCCCGAGGCTAAGGACAAGGGCGAGTTTGGCGCGGGCGATCAAAGCCATGTGGCTTTTCCTTTCGGTCTGAGCACGAATTACCGAAAACTTAGGGTGCGCGACGGCCTTAGGCAACGCAAAGGGGCACCGAAGTGCCCCAAATGCCGAAATTCTAACGGTTAAGTTATTACATGTTTGGATAATTGGGCCCGTCGCCGCCCTGCGGCACTGTCCATGTGATGTTTTGGCTCGGGTCCTTGATATCGCAGGTTTTGCAATGCACGCAGTTCTGGAAGTTGATGACAAAGCGCGCGGGTTTGCTTTCTTCCTGCACAAATTCATAGACGCCAGCGGGGCAATAGCGCGCCGAGGGGCCAGCATATTCGATCAGGTTCACCGTGGTTGGCACGATGTCGTCCTTCAGGCGCAGGTGCGCCGGTTGGCTTTCCTCGTGATTGGTCATGGAGAAGCTGACGTTGGTCAGGCGGTCAAAAGACAGGGTGCCATCGGGCTTGGGGTAGTCGATGGGCTGATGCAGGCTTGATTTCTCTGTGGCCTGTGCATCGGTTTTGCCATGCTTGAGGGTGCCCAGAAGGGAGAAGCCGAAGAGGTTGTTCGTCCACATGTCAAAGCCGCCCACGGTGAGCGAGGCAAGAAGGCCCTTGCGCGACCAGAGGGGTTTGACGTTGCGCACCTGCTTGAGGTCCTTGCCGATGGGGCCGGAGCGCAACTCTGTCTCGTAATCGGCCAGCGTGTCGCCGGAGCGGCCCGCCTCGATCGCGGCATGGGCGGCCTCTGCTGCGGCCTTGCCGGAGAGCATGGCGTTATGGTTGCCTTTGATGCGCGGCACATTGACGAGGCCAGCGGAGCACCCAAGCAAAGCGCCGCCGGGGAAGGCGACCTGCGGGATGGATTGATAGCCACCCTCGGAGATCGCGCGCGCGCCATAAGCCACACGTTTGCCGCCCTTGAGCAGCTCTGCCACCATGGGATGATGTTTGAACCGCTGGAATTCCATATAGGGGAAAAGATAGGGGTTGGCGTAGTTCAGGTGCACAACGAAGCCGACGTAGACCTGATTGTTTTCAAGGTGATAGATAAAGCTACCGCCGCCTGCATTGCCGCCAAGGGGCCAGCCCATGGTATGGGTGACTTCGCCCTCGTTATGTTTGGCGGGGTCGATCTCCCAGATTTCCTTCATCCCGAGGCCGTATTTCTGCACGTCGGAATTTGCGTCGAGGTTGTATTTGGCAATCGCCTCTTTCGACAGGCTGCCGCGGACGCCCTCTGACAGGAAGACGTATTTGCCGTTAAGAATCATACCCGGCTCGTATCCGGGGCCGGGGGTGCCATCCGGGTTCTTGCCGAATTCACCGGCAACGACGCCTTTAAGCTCGCCGTCATCACCGTAGATCAGCTCGGAGCAGGCCATGCCGGGGAAGATTTCCACGCCGAGTTCCTCGGCCTGTTCGGCCATCCAGCGGCAGACATTGCCCATGGAGACGATGTAATTGCCGTGGTTATTCATCAGCGGCGGCATGGCGAAATTGGGGATGCGCATCTTGCCCGCCTCGCCCAGCATATAGAAGTTATCCTCGCGCACCGGTGTGTTCAGGGGCGCGCCCTTTTCCTTCCAGTCGGGGATCAGGGCATCAAGGCCGGAGGGGTCAAGCACGGCGCCAGAGAGGATATGCGCACCAACCTCGGAGCCTTTTTCCAGAACGACGACTTCGCGTTCGGGGTTCAGTTGCTTCAAACGGATCGCTGCAGAAAGACCGGCAGGGCCAGCACCCACGATAACAACGTCGTAGTCCATCTCTTCGCGGGTGATATCGCTCATGTCTTGGCTCCCTCTGTGGCGCAACATAATTACAAGAGGGAGTTATGGGGATAAGTCGCGGCGCGTCAATCGTTTGGCGGCACTTAGTGTCGCAACGTTGTTGCGGATGGTCTGGCAGGGGCTGAGGGACTCGAACCCACGACCCTCGGTTTTGGAGACCGATGCTCTACCAACTGAGCTAAACCCCTATGACCGAGGCCGTGGTTAGGCCAGCCATCGGGGTGGGTCAAGTCTATTGCGCAGGTTCGGGAGGTGGAATTTCCCAAAATGCGGCCCAATTTCGCCTAGGTTGGGTGATTTTACTGGCGGCAGGCTATTTTTCGGCAGGGTATCGACATGGACAGAGATCAAAGTTTCACAATTATCGGCGGCGTTGTTGCGGCTCTTTGGGTCATTCCATGGCTGGTGCGGCCCCTCGGGCAGGATCTCGAGGGGGCCGAGTTGATCACGGCGATGACGTGGCGGGGCGTGTTTCTGTTGATGGCCTTCGGTATGTTCACGGTTATTCGCAAGCATGGCACGCTTTTGGGTGTGGTGTTCCTGATCAGCCCGGTTCTGGGCGCGCTTTTGGCGGGCCTTGGCGTTGGCAAAACGGGGGCGGAGCGGCGCAAGGCCAAGCGGTCCTCTCATGTGGATCCGCAGGATGTGGCTCTGCGCCTTGAGGCGTTGGAGCGCAAACGGGCGGCGGCGCCAAAGGGGCGTAGTGGTGACGATTGGGGGTTTCTTGATTCTCCGGCAGAGCAGCAGGTTGCCAAACCCGCCGCACGGCCAGAGCCCGCAAAGCGGGCGGTGGATTGGGAGCAGAGCACGCCTGTGTCCAAGCCGATGGTAAAGCCACAGCCGACGGCGAAACCGGCCCGCGCGCAGAGCCTGCGTAGCCCGGCCAAGACACCGGAGCCGAGCGGCCTGCGCATCAAAGGGCAAGCCAAGTATGACCAAGGGCCGATTGTATCGAACCGGGGGCTGTTTGGCCGCAAGAGTAAGGTGATCTAGCGGGTTTCTGCCGCAAACCCTGCGCTGACCTACCTTGGCGTTCTGATTGCAGGCGCTGCGCTCTATACTGTCCGTCACACAAGGATAGGATGCCCCCATGAAACGCATAGCATTGGCCCTTTGCCTGACCCTTGGCACCGCAACGGCGGGTTTGGCGGAGGAGGGCTGTGCGCCGCAGCTTGTGCGCTCCATCGAACGGGCCGTTGAGCGGGCGGCTTCCGAGGTCGCGGTGACGGACCTGCGCTGTCACGTTGTGGCAGAGATTTACCTGCTGTTGCAGAAACGTCCGCGCCATAGCATGGATCAAATCCGCCTGAGGCAAAGGATGCGCGCCATCTTCCGGCGCGAGGGCCTGATTGAATAGCCCGATCAGCGGTTGCGATCGATCCATTTTGACATAAGCGCACGATCCCGAAAACATTCCGGCGGAACAGGGTTCCGTTTCATCCGCGCGACACGCTCGGCAAAGGCAACCTGTTTCGAGGAGGGGTAATTGGCGAAACGTCCGCCGGGGCGGGCGGTTTTATGCGCGTCGATCCATTCGGACAGACGCCTGCGGTCAGACAGAACATCACCGGGCAGGTCCAAATTCGCGCGCAGGGCGATCTGGCGGGCATAGTCCTGCTGCTTCGCCGTGGCGGGAAGCAGGTGGTAATCATTGCTGACCTCGCCAGTCTCGGCGGGACGGGGCGCAGCGGGGATGTCAAACAAAGAGAGTTGCATAGGGGTCTCCGTTCTTCAGATTCTGAAAATAGAACAAAAAGAGAACACTTACAAGGCCCCGGCAATTTGCGCCTTTGATCATGGCGGTTTGGCTGGTGCCTTGCATCATAGCTGGGTAGGTGTGACGGACCTCTCAAGCCTTGGGCCGATAAAATGGACGTGATAGAAATTCTGGTCGTTGGGTCCCTTGCTTTCCTGATCGGGGGCACGGTGAAGGGGCTGGCGGGCCTTGGCCTTCCGACAACCGCGCTCGGGATCATGACGCTGACCTTGGGGCCGCGGATCGCGATTTCCCTCGTGTTGTTCCCGATGCTGGGCGGCAATCTTTGGCAGGCTTATCGCGCGGGCCTGATCGGGCGGACGATGCGGCGCTATTGGGTGTTTGCTCTGGTCTTGCTGCTTGGGGTTTTTGCCACCGTTATGCTGACGAAGGATACGGATGACCGTGTGCTTCTGGCGGTTTTGGGGGCGGTTCTGCTTATCTTTGTCGCGATAAGCGTGAAGGGTTGGATGCCGGTTCTGCCAGAGCGTTGGGACCCGATCGCGCAGGCGGTTGGCGGCGCGGTTTCGGGTGTGATCGGCGGGATGACGGCGGGCTGGGGCGCGCCTTTGGCGATGTATTTGGCCACACGCGGGGTGGAGAAGGACGAATTCATCCGCGCCTCGGGCTTTTTGATCACCGTGGGCAGCCTGCCGCTCTGTATCGGCTATATCGGCCTTGGCTTCATGACCGGGCCGCTTGCCGGGGTTTCCCTTGCGATGCTGGTGCCGACCCTTGTGGGCTTTACCATTGGTGAACGGCTGCGGAGCCGGTTGAGCGTTGAGGGGTTTCGCAGGCTCTTGCTGATCGTTTTTGTTCTGCTCGGGCTTAACCTGATCCGGCGCGCGATCTGGTATGTGTGACGGGTCAGAAGCCGCGTTTGTTTGAGCGGATCGGACCGTCCACTGTTGTTTCTTGGGGCCTGCCCTCTTTCCTGCGGCGGCGCCATGCGTTCAGTTTGGTAAATCCGGCAAAGAAACAGGCGAGGCAGGCGACCGTTGGAATGATCGCGAGGATGCGGCCCTTGCTGCGCTGTGATTTCAGGCCCTCGATCCGGTCGCCAAAGGCGGGTTCTGCCACCAGCAGGGGCAGGGTGTAGGGCACGCCTGCCTCGCGCAGGGCGTCTTCGATCTGGCCGCGCCATGTGCCCGCGATGCTGACAAAGACCCGAAGCTGTATCGTGCCGTCAGGGCGCAGGCGGGTGTTGATCTTTTCCGCCATGCTATCGTGCAGGATGAACAGGTCGATCACCGCGATGGAGGGGCCGGTGTCGCCCATGGGCGTAAGAAGGAAATAGGCGTGATCCACTTTGCCGGTTTCGATCCGGCCGGAGACGCCGGAGAAGTGCGCGATGACCTCCACCTCGCCGTCGAGGGAGAGGGTGGCCGGGTCAAGCTCGGCCAGCGGAATGGGCGGGGGCGGCGTGGTGGTTTCGGCGGCGTAGATATCGGCGGAATAGGCGAAATAGGATTGCCACGTGCCAATCGTCAGCCCGCCAAAGAACAGGCCGATCAGAAAAAAGACCCACCACGGGATCAGGCGCATGAAGAAGCGGTTGAGCATAGCAGCGAGCCTAGGGACGAAACCGCATAAATGAAAAGGGCGCACCGGATGGCGCGCCCTTTTGCATTACGAAGTGATCAAAATCACTCGTTGATTTTGGACACCACGCCGGCGCCGACTGTGCGGCCGCCTTCGCGGATCGCAAAGCGCAGGCCCTGCTCC
>JADQAZ010000004.1 GCA_018524345.1 Harenicola maris | reverse complement strand
GTCAACGTGACCGATGGTGCCGATGTTCACATGCGGCTTGCTGCGTTCAAACTTTTCCTTCGCCATGATGGCCTCCTTTTACGCCCCTAGATTTACGGGGTTATTCTCCAAAAATTGCGATCTTGGCGTTTTCAGCCAGGTTCCGTGCCACGATTTCCACCTCTTTTTCAGGTGAACGGATCGTAGCAGCCCCGATGATGGTGGGGCGCGGTGGTGTTGTGCCGTAGAGCGGGATCGGCCCTGTGACGGGGCTTCCGGTTGCGGCATCTGTCAGAACCATCACCGCGTTCATATTGCTTGAGCTGGAGCCCAGCAACGCACC
Organism: Harenicola maris; assembly: GCA_018524345.1. Classification (GTDB taxonomy): domain Bacteria; phylum Pseudomonadota; class Alphaproteobacteria; order Rhodobacterales; family Rhodobacteraceae; genus Harenicola; species Harenicola maris. The sequence continues at coordinate 276,859 of JADQAZ010000004.1, read as the reverse complement.
CAGAACAGGGTTGGCGATGTAGATCTGCGTAATCTCGATCCGGGCCGTGACGGGCCGTGGACCTGTGGGATTTGCGGCAAGCAGACGCTGGCCTGCGACCGTGCTGACGATGCTTTCGATCTGATCTGTTTCCAGATCATGTTTGTGACCGTCTTGCACACGTTTGGTCGCAACGACGACATCCGTAACCTCAACGCGGAGCGTCGGCGCCAAAGCAGCATCTACCGACTGCTTTTGCGAGCAGCCAGCCAATGCGGCTGTCACCAGAGCTCCGGTTATGATGGCCTTATGGAACATCGTTCGTTTTTATCCCTGCGGGCGAGGCCCGCGTTTACATTTGTGGCCTGCGATACTGTGCAGGGTGGTGAGGTGAGGTTTACAGCCAGGGGCCGTAAACCTCGATGTCAGAGGCGTATCGGCTCTTGATCCTTTGGCGCACCGCCGGATCGATCTGAGCCGGCTTTGTGCCGCCTTTGGACCGGTTGGAGTGCCGTAGCTCTGGCACATCCGCGACCCGTTGTTTCATCCAATCGCCGAATTCGGACAGACCCTTCATCGAGAAGATCTTGGTAAACCGGTCCGCGTCTGATCCCAGCCAATGTTCAAGAGGCTGGGAGTGGCGGGCGATCGACTTTGAAATCTCCTGATAGCCATCCAGGTTATCCACGAAGGTTTCGAAATCCGGCTGGTGGGGCAGCCCGGCCGCCACAAGGCGGGAGCGGACAACGGGACGAGACAAGACTTTCTCCTCCACCACCTTGTTGTTGTAGCAAGACAACAACCGAGACACCGGACCACGAACCACGCAAATTTTGTCATACCCTTCTACACGGTCCCAGAGGTCCTGCGTTGCAGGCTCTGGGGGGTATTCCTCATGGATGGTTTTAGGCTCGTTCCTAGCGATATATTCCTTCTTCGTTTCTCTCCAAGTTTTCCCGGTCTCGACCTCATGGAAGAAGATTTTCAGGCTGCTACAGGCGCATTTAGGAATGCTGAAGTAGGCAAGCCCTGCCTTCTTACATACGACGACCATTCTCCTTGAATTCCTTAAGCGTATTTGGCCTGAATTTCTTCAGAGATAGTCTGTGGCACCGGATCGTAGTGATCGAACTGCATGGTGAACTGGGCGCGGCCCGAGCTCATGGAGCGCAGTGTGTTGATGTAGCCGAACATGTTGGCAAGAGGCACCATCGCGTCGATTGCGATGGCGTTGCCGCGTGTGTCCTGACCCTGCACCTGACCACGGCGGGAAGTAAGATCGCCGATGATGCCGCCGGTGTAATCCTCGGGTGTGATAACCTCGACCTTCATGATGGGCTCAAGAAGTTTCGCACCAGCAAGACGCATGCCTTCGCGCATCGCCATACGTGCGGCGATTTCAAAGGCCAGAACGCTGGAGTCAACGTCGTGGAATTTACCGTCGATCAGGGCAACCTTGAAGTCGATCACGGGGAAGCCGGCAAGTGGGCCGCTGTCCATGACAGAGTTGATGCCTTTTTCAACACCGGGGATGTATTCTTTTGGAACAGCACCACCAACGATGCGGCTTTCAAAGCTGTAACCCTCGCCTGGCTCAGTTGGGGAGATGATCAATTTCACCTCGGCGTACTGACCCGAACCACCCGACTGTTTCTTGTGGGTGTAGGTGTGCTCGATCTCGTGACCGATGGTCTCGCGGTAAGCAACCTGAGGCGCACCGATGTTGGCCTCGACCTTGAATTCGCGCTTCAGACGGTCAACCAGAATGTCGAGGTGAAGTTCGCCCATGCCTTTCATGATGGTCTGGCCGCTTTCGAGGTCAGTTTCCACACGGAAGGAGGGGTCTTCAGCCGCAAGGCGCTGCAGGCCTGTGGACATTTTCTCTTGGTCGGCCTTTGTCTTTGGCTCAACTGCGATCTCGATCACCGGATCGGGGAAGGTCATTGTTTCGAGAACAACAGGGTCGTTCACGGCACAAAGGGTATCCCCGGTTGTGGTGTCTTTCAGGCCAGCAAGCGCGATGATGTCGCCGGCGAATGCCTCGTCGATCTCTTCGCGGTTGTTGGAGTGCATCATCATCATCCGGCCAACACGCTCTTTGCGGCCCTTGGTCGCGTTCAGGAGGGTTTCACCCTTCTTGAGCGTGCCAGAGTAGACGCGTGTGAAGGTCAGCGAGCCCACGAAGGGGTCGTTCATGATTTTGAAGGCAAGACCAGCAAAGGCCATGTCGTCGTCCGCACGGCGGGCGATGTCACGGGTTTCTGTTTCGTCGCCTGGCTTAAAGCCCATGTAATCAACAACATCCAGCGGGCTGGGGAGATAGTCGATCACAGCGTTGAGCAGAGGCTGAACGCCTTTGTTCTTGAACGCGGAGCCGCCCAGAACGGGAACGAAGTGCAGGGCCAGAGTGCCCTTGCGCAGCAGTTTGCGCAGGGTTGGTACGTCGGGCTCGTTGCCTTCGAGGTATTCCATCATGGCGTCGTCGTCTTCTTCGACGGCGGCCTCGATCATTTTGCCGCGCCATTCGTCGGCCATGTCCTTGAGGCTGTCACGGATAGGCGCCTTGATCCAGGATGCACCCAGATCTTCGCCCTGCCAGAGCCACTCTTCCATGGTCACGAGGTCGATCAGACCCTCAAGCTCTGTCTCGGCGCCGATTGGAATACCGACGGGCACGGCGCGGGCGCCTGTGCGCTCCTCGACCATGTTGACACAGTTGAAGAAGTCAGCGCCGATTTTGTCCATCTTGTTGACGAAAACCATACGCGGAACTTTGTAACGGTCGGCCTGACGCCAGACTGTTTCTGTTTGGGGCTCAACACCGGCGTTGGCGTCGAGAACGCAAACAGCGCCATCGAGAACGGCCAAGGAACGCTCAACTTCAATGGTGAAGTCAACGTGGCCGGGGGTGTCGATGATGTTCAGACGGTGCTTAGGGGAATCAGCGGTTTCGCCGTCCTCTGTACGCTCCCAGAATGTGGTGGTCGCAGCGGAGGTAATGGTGATACCGCGCTCTTGCTCTTGCTCCATCCAGTCCATGGTGGCGGCGCCGTCGTGCACTTCGCCAATGTTGTGCGATTTGCCGGTGTAAAAAAGAATCCGCTCGGAGCAGGTTGTTTTACCTGCGTCGATGTGGGCCATAATCCCAAAGTTGCGGTACAGATCTAGCGGGTATTCGCGTGCCATTGGCTCGTGTCCTCGAGAAGAGTTTGCAAAAGGTGTCGCAGCCCGCCGAAGCGGGCGGCAACAAAATTACCAGCGGTAGTGGGAGAAGGCTTTGTTCGCGTCGGCCATCTTGTGCGTGTCTTCGCGCTTTTTAACGGCTGTGCCGCGCGATTGGACTGCATCGATAAGCTCGCCTGCGAGGCGCTCTTCCATTGTGTTTTCGTTGCGCTTGCGAGCGGCTGTGATCAGCCAGCGGATGGCAAGAGCTTCGCGGCGCTCTGGACGCACCTCGACAGGCACCTGATAGGTGGCACCACCCACACGGCGGGAGCGAACCTCAACCGATGGCTTGATGTTGTCGAGCGCTTCTTCGAAGACTTCGATAGGGGAACGCTTGAGCTTGCCTTCAACACGATCCAGCGCGTTGTAGACGATTTTTTCGGCGGTAGATTTCTTACCGTCGAGCATCAGGTTGTTCATGAATTTCGTCAAAACCAGATCGCCGAATTTGGCGTCTGGCAGGACTTCGCGTTTTGTGGCGGCGTGACGACGGGACATTTATGTATTCCTCTTACTTCGGACGCTTCGCGCCGTATTTCGAACGACGCTGCTTACGGTCTTTAACGCCCTGTGTATCCAGAACACCGCGCAGGATGTGATAACGCACACCGGGAAGGTCTTTTACACGACCGCCGCGGATCAGAACCACAGAGTGCTCTTGAAGGTTGTGGCTTTCACCTGGGATGTAGCTGATCACCTCAAAGCCATTGGTCAGACGGACCTTGGCCACCTTACGCATAGCGGAGTTAGGCTTTTTCGGTGTGGTCGTATAGACGCGTGTGCAGACGCCCCGTTTTTGTGGGCACTGCTCCAAGTGTTGTGACTTGGATCTTTTGACTTTGGGCTGCCGGGGCTTCCGGATCAGCTGTTGGATTGTCGGCATTCCCGGTTCCCCGTGTCGCTCGTTCATATGGGCCGCTTGCGCGGCGGATCAGTTTTCGTCTTCATGCCCCACCCTGCCGGCCAAATAGGGCCTTCGGGCAAAACATAAACGCCGCTCACGCGCCCAATCTGGGTGCGGTGCGGCTAAATCTCAGAGGATCGGGGCGGACTAGGCCCGGATCATGGCCACTTCGATTTTGATACCGGCTAAATGGGCGTCCCTATTAGCCTGTGAGCGCGGTCTATAGGGGGAGTCGCGGGGGGTGTCAACAGGTGCACGCTTGGCAGAGTGCCTGCGAGGTGCCATAGTTGGGCCGTGGCTTCAAATGGCACATCAGAAAGGCCGTTACAATCGTTCAGGTTCTTGGGATATGCCGGTTCTCCTACCCATGTTATGGCGGGTTCCGGCGCGAACATGCGACAATCGAGGATCGCATTAATTTTTTATACGGGGCCGAGCGTTTAGAGGAACGTTTCCGGTATTTCGAGACCTTCACCCTGCCCGGTCTGCGGTATCAGACCGATGAGGATTTTACCTTTCTGGTGCTGACCGGCAACCAGATGCCCAAGCCCTATCGCGAGCGGCTTCATGATATGCTGGCGACCCTGCCGCAGGCGCGGTTGCTGGAATACGAGCCGATGAATCACCGCGAGGCGGTGAAGAAGGCGATTCAGGAACATATCACCATCGAGCAGGGCGCCGTGGCGCAGTTCCGGCTGGATGATGATGACGGGGTCTCCTACCGTTTTGTCCAGCGCCTGCGCGAGGCATGGGAGGACGGGCGCAAGATCATGCAGCGCGAGAACCGTTTCGCCGTGGATTTCAATCAGGGTTACAAGGTTTGCATCCGTGACGGGGCGCTCTGCGCCGCCCCGGTCAAGGCCCCCTATTGGACCCCTGCCCTTGCGATTTACCTGCGCCCGCGCGCGCCGCGCACGGTGATCCATTTCCGCCATGACATCGTGCATACGCAGATGACCACCCTGACCTATACCGGCGAGGATATGTTCGTGCGCGGGATCAATGCCACCAATGGCACCCCCTTCACCAAGGCCTTCAAGGAGGAGATGGTGCCGCTGGACACAGAGACCCGCAAGGCGCTGTCCAAGTCATTCGGCATTGATGAGGATGTGCTGGAGAAATTCCGTCAGTCAGAGGCCGGTGCGCGGGCGAGCTGACCCTCGCGGTAGATCGTGTAGATGCCCATAGCCACGACAGTGAAAGCCCCGAAGAGCGTCAGGGGGCCGGGAAAATCACCGAAGGTGAAGTAGCCCAGCACCAAGGCCCAGACCAGCGAGGTGTAGCGGAAGGGGGAGACAAAGCTCAGCTCGCCCACGCGCATGGTTGCCACCGAGAAGTAATAGGCCCCGATGATCGCGGTGATCGAGATCGCAAGGTAGCGCAGGTTTGCCCCTGTCACCGGCTGCCAGACCTCTCCCATTGAGCCAATCCCGGCGCAGAGGGTGACGGCGAGGGCATTGATCCCCGCCACGGTCATGGAGGAGGTGTCCTCCGAGAGGCCTCGGGTGACATAGTCCCGCAGGGTCACGAAACAGACCGCGATCAGCGCATAGAGCGAGAAGAAGGAGAACCCCTCCGTCCCCGGCTGCACGATCATCATGACACCGGCAAAGCCCACCAGAATCGCCAGCCAGCGGCGCCAGCCCACCGGATCGCCCAGAAAGACCGCCCCCGCGAGGGTGATGGTCAGCGGCGCGGTTTGCAAAATCGCCGTCACATTGGCCAGCGGCATTTGCCGCAGGGCGGTCAGGAAGAACAGCGTCGCCCCGACATCGGCCCCCGCCCGCAGAAAGATGCGCATGCGGTCCTGACGGGCAAGGCCGAGGCTGCGTTGGCCAAGGAGGTAAGCCAGCAGGACAATCCCGAGGGTGGTGAAGACCCCGCGCAGAAAGATGGTCTGGTAGAAGGGCACCTGCGTCATGATCACCTTGATCGCGGCGTCATTGATCGTAAAGGCCGCCATCGACAGGGCCATAAGCCCTGCCCCGCGCAGGTTTTGCGCGAAACCGGAGGCGGCGTCAGGCACCTTGGGTCACACTGGAAAGGGGGCGTTGCGGCATGGCCGGAACTTGGACCGGAACCGCGCGGGTTTCCAGCCCCTTTAGCCGGAAATATGCGGCCCTAGGCGGCGGAGCTTTGGCCCGCGAGGGGCTTGGCGTTTTTGCTGTGCCGTTCGATCAGGCTGCGGGCGCGGTGGCCCCTTGCAAATTGCCGCGCCGGGCGGGGCGTTTGGGTCAGCAGTGCGGGCAGGGACAGGCCCAAGAGGGCGGAGATTTCGCGCAGCCCCTCTTGCGGGATGGCGCGGATCGTCTCTCGCCCGAGGTAGAGGCTCTCTGCCGGGAGCCCCTCTGCCAAGAGGACCTGATGCGCGCCGAGCATGACGTGGTGATAGGCGATCTCGCGCTTGGGCAGTTCGATCGTGACGCCGGGCAAGGCGGTCAGGTGTTTGGCGGCGACGAGGACCTCGCTGGCGCCGAACATGCGGGCGGCGATGGGGCCCTGCACCATGATCCTGTGATGCTGTGACACGCGCAACGCGCGCCGTGGGAGGCCATTGCCGAGCGCCCCCTGTGCGATCACCACCGGAGCGCGTGTGGGCCTCTGAGCGACCTGCTGCGGCGTCCAAGGCTGTGCATAGACCCAAGTGACGGGCTGCGGCCCGTGATCGAGGGTGTTGATAAGGTCGCCGGGGGCGAGGTCCTCTACGGCGCGGGGGCCTGTAGGGGTGTCGAACAGGGTGCCGCCGAGAAAGCAGATATTGGTATCCGCGGGGGTCGGCTCGCCAGAGGTGAAAAACTCCGACAGGTTCCAGCCCCGTTGCAGGGATTCGCCGTCGGTGTCATTGCCCATGTCCTCGCCGCTGCCCGATTGGGTGGCCGTGGCGGAAAAGCCGGAGTAGCCCGCGGCCCCTGCGGTCGGGTCATCGGGGGTGTCGCCGTTGTAGGTGGCGGCGATGTATTCGTCATTGGCGGGGTCGTAGACGATGATGTTGTCGCCGGTGTTGTTGAACACCGCCGTGCCGCGGCCCGCATCAAAGGCCCAGTCATCGGGGCCGGTGGCGGGCAGCGATCCGCCCGCGCCAACCCCCGTTTGCACGAGCGCATGGCCGCCCGGTTGCAGCACGGTGCCGGGGGGGAAGGTAAAGTAGTTGCCTGCGCCCGCGTCCCACAGCTCCAGCCCCGAGATGTCGATCGCGCTGCTGGAGGTATTGACCAGTTCGACGAATTCATCGGTGGCCTCGGCCACGCCGTTGCCATCGGTGTCAAAGTTGAGGGCACCGTTCGGGTCAACCAAGACCTCGTTGATTGCGATGCCCCCCAGCAATGTGTCTGCCATGTCTTGTGCCTTACTCAATACGCTGTGGAAACCGGCGGAATCCTTTGGCTCCGATGATGAGGATAGGGGGGGAATTTGTCAGAATTTAGGAAGGGCAGCTGCCTTGGCGCGGGGATGGGTAGCGGCGATCAAATCGCCCTCACCTAAATGCGTTGTCCTGTGATCTGCACGCCCCTCGCCGTGCGGGGGGTTGAGGGGTAGCAACGATGCGATGACGGCTCTGCACATAAAGGAAAAGCCCAATGCCTACCCCCCTTCGTTCCCCGCTCGCCATGGTGGCCCTGCCTGTTTTGCTGGCGGGATTGATTGGCGAGATCGCCTTTGAAGCCTATGCTTGGCTGATCTCACCGCAGATTTTCGGCTTTGCTTTGCAGCCCTCCAAGCTGGTCATGGCGATCGGGCAGATGCACCTTGGGATCACCCTGAGCCACTGGATGGCCTTTGCGATCCATTTTTGCATCGGAGCGGTTGGCTTTGGCGTTTTCGTTTACCTCGTGCGCCGCTTTGTCGTTGCCTCGAGCTGGGCGGCGGGGCTTTTGTCTGGTGTGACGCTTTGGTTTGTGGCGCAGGGGATGCTGGCGCCGCTGGTCGGGCGGAGCTTTATGATGGATTTCGGCCCCTATACCCAATCCTCCTTTGTTGGCCATGTGGGGATGACGCTGATCACGGCCTATCTGCTTGGCCTGTGGTTGCCGCAGGGCGACGAGCCTGAGGCGAAACCCGAGGCGGCCTGAACGCCCCCCTGCCCCGCGCAAAAGAAAGGGCCCCGCAAAAGCGGGGCCTTTTTTGTTTGGCACATGCCGTGGGCTGCGATCAATCGCGGCTTTCGGGTGTTTCGACAAAGAGGTTGTCGAACTCGTCGCCGCCGACAACATCGCCGCCAGACACATCCTCGACCGGAGCGGCAAGGGCGAGGGCTGCTTCGGCCTCTGCCTGACGCTCTTCGACGACCTTCTGATCGCGATCTGTGGCGATCTTGTGCATCTGCTGTGTGGCACCGCCTGTCCCGGCAGGGATCAAGCGACCAACGATGACGTTCTCTTTCAGGCCGATCAGCTTGTCTTTCTTGCCCTGAACCGAAGCCTCGGTCAGAACCCGCGTTGTTTCCTGGAAGGACGCGGCAGAAATGAAGCTGCGGGTTTGCAGCGAGGCCTTGGTGATACCCAGCAAGATGGGCTCGCCCTTGGCCGCACGCGCACCGCGTGCCAGAGCCTTTTCGTTGGCAGCATCGAACTCGGCCTTGTCCACATGCTCGCCTTTGAGCAGCGTGGTTTCACCGGAGTCGAGGATCTCCCATTTCTGGAGCATCTGGCGAACGATAACCTCGATGTGCTTGTCGTTAATTTTAACGCCCTGAAGGCGGTAAACGTCCTGCACCTCGTTGATCATATAGTCTGCCAGAGCCTCGACACCCATGATCGACAGAATGTCGTGCGGGGCGGGGTTGCCGTCCATGATGTAGTCACCCTTGGACACGAAGTCGCCTTCTTGCACAGGGATGTGCTTGCCCTTGGGCACCATGTATTCGACGGGCTCCAGACTTTCGTCTGCAGGCTCGATGCTGATCCGGCGCTTGTTCTTGTAGTCGCGACCGAATTTCACATAGCCGTCGATTTCGGCGATGATGGCGTGGTCTTTGGGGCGGCGTGCCTCAAAGAGTTCGGCCACACGTGGCAGACCACCGGTGATGTCCTTGGTCTTGGCGCCCTCACGCGGGATACGCGCGACAACGTCACCGGCCTGAACCTTCTGGCCTTCTTCGATCGACAGAACCGCATCCACCGACATCGGGTAGGTGACAGGGTTGCCAGCCTCGTTGCGCACGGGCTCGCCGTCTTCATCAACGATGATGATTTCGGGCTTGAGCTCGTTGCCTTTGGGGGCAGCGCGCCAGTCGACCACAATCTTCTGGGTCATGCCGGTTGCATCATCGGTCTCGTCCTTGACGGCGATGCCGCTGATGAGGTCGACGAATTTGGCTGTCCCTGCTTTCTCTGCGATGATCGGCAGAGTGTAGGGATCCCATTCGAAGAGCTTGTCGCCGCGGGCCACGTCCTGACCATCGGTGACAAAGACCTTGGAGCCGTAGGAGATCTTGAAGCTTGCGCGTTCCTGATCGTTGGCGTCGATGATGGCAACCACCATATTCCGGCCCATGACGATCTGCTCGCCTGCTTCGTTCTTGAGCAGGTTTGCGTTGCGCAGCTCGATCTTGCCCTCTTGGGACGCCTCCTGGAAGGACTGTTGGCCACCCTGAGCAACGCCGCCAATGTGGAATGTCCGCATTGTCAGCTGTGTGCCGGGCTCACCGATGGACTGCGCCGCGATGATGCCGACAGCCTCGCCGGTGTTGACCATGGTCCCGCGGGCAAGGTCACGCCCGTAGCACATGGCGCAAACGCCTTCTTCGGCCTCACATGTCAGAGGCGAACGCATCCGGACGGAGGCCACGCCAGCGGCCTCGACCGCATCGGCTTTGCGCTCGTCGATCAGCTCGCCCTTGGCGACGATGACGGTGTCCTCGCCGGGAACAAGGATGTCCTCGGCTGCGACACGGCCAAGCAGACGCTCGGACAGGGGCGAGACAACCTCGCCGTCATTGACGGCCGCCTCGGCGGTGATTGCGGTTTCGGTGCCGCAGTCGTGCATGCGCACGATACAGTCCTGTGCCACGTCAACCAGACGGCGTGTCAGGTAACCGGAGTTCGCCGTTTTCAGAGCCGTATCGGACAGACCCTTACGGGCGCCGTGGGTGGAGTTGAAGTACTCCAACACGGTGAGGCCTTCTTTAAAGTTCGAGATAATCGGTGTTTCGATAATCTCGCCGGAAGGCTTGGCCATCAGGCCGCGCATACCGCCCAGCTGTTTCATCTGGGTTACAGAACCACGCGCACCGGAGTGGGCCATCATGTAGACCGAGTTCGGTTCCTGCTCGACACCGTTTTCGTCCACCTTGATGGCAGAGATGGTGTCCATCATGGCGTCGGTGACCTTGTCGTTACACTTGGACCAAGCATCGACGACTTTGTTGTATTTTTCGCCCTGAGTGATCAGGCCGTCCATATACTGTTGTTCAAAGTCTTTCACCTGATCGCGGGTGCCGTCAACGATGCCCCATTTGCTGTCAGGAATGACCATGTCATCCTTACCGAACGAGATACCCGCCTTGAAGGCCTCGCGGAAGCCGAGGGTCATGATCTGGTCACAGAAGATGACGGACTCTTTCTGGCCGCAATAGCGGTAGACGGTGTCAATCACGCGCTGAACGTCTTTTTTCCGCAGAAGCTGGTTCACCAGATCAAACGGAGCTTTGGCGTTCAGAGGCAGAAGGGCCCCAAGGCGCAGACGACCGGGTGTGGTGTCAAAGCGTTGGTAAACCTCGTTGCCTTCGTCATCGATCTGTTTGACGCGGGCGGAGATTTTCGAGTGCAGGTGCAGCTCGCCAGCCTGCATCGCGTGCTCGACTTCCTCGATCGAGGAGAAAGAGCGGCGGCGCAGGGTGCCGTCCTCGTCTGTCCATTCGCCGCCGGGCATGCCGTCACGCTCGAGCGTCACGTAATACAGGCCCAAAATCATATCCTGCGAAGGAACGATGATCGGCGCGCCGTTGGCAGGCGACAGAACGTTGTTGGTGGACATCATCAGGACGCGTGCTTCCAGCTGGGCTTCCAGCGAGAGGGGCACGTGAACGGCCATCTGGTCACCGTCGAAGTCGGCGTTAAAGGCCGAACATACGAGGGGGTGCAGCTGGATCGCCTTACCTTCGATAAGCACAGGTTCAAAGGCCTGAATGCCAAGACGGTGAAGCGTGGGCGCACGGTTCAACAGAACCGGATGCTCGCGGATCACCTCGTCGAGGATGTCCCAAACTTCGGGACGCTCTTTTTCAACCAGTTTCTTCGCCTGTTTCACGGTGCTGGACAGGCCCTTGGCCTCCAGACGCGAGTAGATGAAGGGTTTGAACAGCTCGAGCGCCATCTTCTTGGGCAACCCGCATTGATGCAGCTTCAGCTCGGGGCCGGTCACAATCACCGAACGGCCGGAGAAGTCGACGCGTTTCCCCAAAAGGTTCTGACGGAAACGACCCTGCTTGCCCTTGAGCATGTCGGACAGGGATTTCAAAGGACGCTTGTTCGCACCGGTGATGGTGCGGCCACGGCGGCCGTTGTCAAAGAGGGCGTCGACAGATTCCTGCAACATCCGCTTTTCGTTCCGCACGATGATATCGGGCGCGCGAAGCTCGATCAGACGCTTCAGACGGTTGTTCCGGTTGATCACGCGGCGATAGAGGTCGTTCAGGTCGGAGGTCGCAAAGCGGCCACCATCCAGCGGCACCAGCGGGCGCAGCTCTGGCGGGATCACGGGCACGACGGTCAGAACCATCCACTCGGGGCGGTTGCCGGACTCGATGAAGCTTTCGACGATCTTCAGACGTTTGATGATCTTCTTGGGCTTCAGCTCGCCAGTGGCCTCGGCCAGATCGGCGCGCAGCTGTTCAGCCTCGGCCTCAAGGTCGATCATGGAGAGCATTTCCCGGATCGCCTCGGCGCCGATGTTCGCGGTGAACGCGTCCATGCCGTAGGTGTCCTGGGCGTCCATGTAGTCTTCTTCGTTCATGAGCTGACCATAGGTGAGGTCAGTCAGGCCCGGTTCGATGACAACATAGTTTTCGAAATACAGGATACGCTCGAGATCGCGCAGGGTCATATCCAGCATCAGGCCGATCCGGGACGGGAGCGACTTGAGGAACCAGATGTGGGCCACAGGCGCGGCCAGCTCGATGTGGCCCATACGCTCACGGCGGACCTTTTGCAGCGTGACTTCCACACCGCATTTCTCGCAGACAACGCCGCGATACTTCATCCGCTTATATTTACCGCAAAGACATTCGTAGTCTTTGATGGGGCCAAAGATACGGGCACAGAAGAGGCCGTCGCGCTCTGGTTTGAAGGTCCGGTAGTTGATGGTCTCGGGTTTTTTGATCTCACCGAAGGACCACGACAGAATACGCTCTGGCGAGGCCAAGGAGACCTTGATCTCGTCAAACACCTTGGGGGGTGTGAGCGGGTTGAACGGGTTGTTTGTCAGTTCCTGGTTCATAACGATACCTTTTTAGGTTGGCGGGAGGGGGGCGGCTGCAGACTTTCACAGAAAGTCTGCACCAAAGTTTTGGAAAACTTTGGCTACTCATCCACCTCCGCATCCAGGAGTTCCATGTTGAGGCCAAGGCCCCGGACTTCTTTCACCAGCACGTTGAAGGACTCGGGCACGCCGGCCTCGAAGTTGTCCTCGCCTTTGACGATGCTTTCATAGACCTTCGTCCGGCCAGCAACGTCATCGGATTTCACCGTCAGCATCTCTTGCAGGGTGTAGGCGGCGCCGTAAGCCTCAAGGGCCCAGACCTCCATTTCCCCGAAACGCTGCCCGCCGAACTGGGCCTTACCACCCAGCGGCTGCTGGGTCACAAGGCTGTATGGGCCGGTGGAACGTGCGTGGATCTTGTCGTCCACAAGGTGATGCAGTTTCAGCAGATACTTCACGCCGACTGTCACAGGGCGGGCAAACTGCTCGCCCGAGCGACCGTCATAAAGCACCGACTGACCACTTTCGGAGAAACCGGCCCGTTTCAGAGCGTCGTTCACATCCGCCTCTTTCGCGCCGTCAAAGACGGGCGTGGCGATTGGAACACCGCGGGTGACATTGCCAGCCGCCTCGATCAGTTCCTTCTCGTCCATGTCCTGAATGCCCTCTTCGTAGACATCATCGCCATAGGCGAGCTTCATGGCATCACGCACAGGGGTCATATCACCGGAGCGGCGATATTCGTCCAGAGCTTCATCCACCTTGATCCCGAGGCCGCGTGCAGCCCAACCCATGTGGGTTTCAAGGATCTGACCGACGTTCATCCGGCTGGGAACACCCAGCGGGTTCAGAACGAAGTCAACCGGTGTGCCGTCACCAAGGAAGGGCATGTCCTCCATTGGCACAACTTTGGAGATAACCCCTTTGTTGCCGTGACGACCGGCCATTTTGTCGCCGGGCTGCAGCTTGCGCTTCACCGCGATGAACACTTTGACCATTTTCATAACGCCGGGGGGCAGATCGTCGCCGCGGCGCACTTTCTCGACCTTGTCTTCGAAACGGGCGTCGAGGATGCGTTTTTGCGCCTCGTATTGCTCGTTCAAAGCCTCGACCTGGCTGGCGTCCTGCTCGTCCGCGAGGGCGAGCTGCCACCACTGGCCTTTGGACAGTTGATCATCGAGGAGAGCCTCGTCGATCACTGTATCGGGGCTGACGCCCTTGGGGCCTTTGACAGCGGTTTTGCCAAGGATCATGCCGCGCAGACGGGCGTAGATGTTGCGATCAAGGATCACAAGCTCGTCGTCACGGTCACGGGCCAGACGTTCAACTTCCTCGCGCTCGATCTGCAGGGCGCGTTCGTCTTTTTCAACGCCGTGGCGGTTGAAGACGCGGACCTCGACCACGGTGCCGAAGTCACCGGGGGGCAGACGCAGGGATGTGTCACGCACATCGGAGGCTTTCTCGCCAAAGATGGCACGGAGGAGTTTTTCCTCTGGTGTCATCGGGCTTTCGCCCTTTGGCGTGATCTTACCGACAAGGATGTCTGCGGGGCCGACCTCGGCACCGATGTAGACGATACCGGCCTCATCCAGATTACGCAGGGCTTCTTCGCCGACGTTCGGGATGTCGCGGGTGATTTCCTCTGGGCCGAGCTTCGTGTCACGGGCGGCGACTTCGAATTCCTCGATGTGGATCGAGGTAAAGACGTCGTCGCGGGCGATCCGCTCGGAGATGAGGATGGAGTCCTCGTAGTTGTAGCCGTTCCAGGGCATGAAGGCGACGACGACGTTCTTGCCGAGGGCCAGTTCACCGATCTCTGTCGATGGGCCGTCTGCGATCACTTCGCCTTTGGTCACCTTGTCGCCCACCTTCACCAGCGGACGCTGGTTGATGCAGGTGTTCTGGTTGGAGCGCTGGAATTTGCGCATGCGGTAGATGTCTACGCCCGCATCGCCCAGTTCCAGATCCTCGGTGGCCCGCACAACGATACGCTGGGCATCGACCTGGTCGATGATACCGGCGCGTTTCGCCATGATCGCCGCGCCGGAATCCCGCGCCACGACTTCTTCGATGCCGGTGCCGACCAGAGGTGCCTCTGCCTGCAGCAGGGGCACAGCCTGACGTTGCATGTTGGAGCCCATAAGCGCGCGGTTCGCATCGTCATTCTCGAGGAACGGGATGAGAGAGGCCGCAACGGAGACCAACTGTTTTGGCGAAACGTCGATCAGGTCAACCTGATCGGGGTTTTGCAGGGTGTATTCGCCGGATTTCCGTGTGCTGACGAGGTCATTCACGAACTTACCGTTTTCGTCCAGCTTCGCGTTGGCCTGCGCCACGGTGTGACGCATTTCCTCGGTTGCGGACATATACTGCACATCGTCGGTGACTTTGCTGTCCTCGACGCGGCGGTAAGGCGTTTCGATAAAGCCGTATTTGTTCACGCGGGCAAAGGTGGCCAGCGAGTTGATCAGACCGATGTTCGGCCCTTCGGGCGTTTCAATCGGGCACATGCGGCCGTAGTGGGTTGGGTGAACGTCGCGCACCTCAAAGCCCGCACGTTCGCGTGTCAGACCGCCAGGGCCAAGCGCCGAAAGACGACGCTTGTGCGTCACTTCGGAGAGCGGGTTGGTTTGGTCCATGAACTGCGACAGCTGCGAAGAGCCGAAGAATTCACGCACCGCAGCAGCGGCAGGTTTCGCGTTGATCAGGTCTTGCGGCATCACTGTGTCGATCTCGACAGAGGACATACGTTCCTTGATCGCGCGCTCCATGCGCAGCAGGCCAACGCGGTACTGGTTTTCCATCAGCTCGCCAACGGAGCGCACACGGCGGTTGCCGAGGTGGTCGATGTCGTCGATGTCGCCCTTGCCGTCGCGCAGCTCAACCAGCGCCTTGATACAGGCGATGATGTCTTCCTTGCGCAGGGTGCGCTGGGTGTCTTCTGCGTCCAGATCGAGGCGCATGTTCATTTTCACACGGCCAACCGCGGAAAGGTCATAACGCTCGGAATCGAAGAACAGCGTGTCGAAGAGCGCCGAAGCGGCCTCAACGGTGGGCGGCTCGCCCGGACGCATGACGCGGTAGATGTCCATAAGCGCGGTGTCGCGGCTCATGTTCTTGTCTGCGGCCATGGTGTTGCGGATGTAGGGACCGACATTGATGTTGTCGATGTCCAGAACAGGGATCTCGGTGATGCCCGCGTCGAGCAGCTCTTTGAGCGTGCCGCCGATGACTTCGCCGTCCTTGTCCAGCTCCCATGTCAACTCGCCGCCGGCTTCCACGTAGATGGCGCCGGTGTCTTCGTTGATGATGTCCTTGGCAGAGAAACGGCCAATGATCTGATCGAATGGCAGGAGCAGTTCGGTGACATTACCCTCGTCGATCAGCTTCTTGACCGCGCGTGGCGTTACCTTTTTGCCAGCCTCGGCGATGACTTCGCCGGACTTCGCATCCACCAGATCATAGAGCGGACGGGTGCCGCGCACACGATCGGGGAAGAAGTGGGTGACCCAGCCCTTGTTCTTGCTCAGCTTGAACTGGACCGTGTCGTAATAGGCGTCGCAGATGCCCTCTTGGTCAAGGCCCAGTGCATAAAGCAGGGTCGTGACAGGCAGTTTGCGGCGACGGTCGATGCGGGCAAAGACGATGTCTTTGGCGTCGAATTCAAAGTCGAGCCAAGAGCCACGGTAAGGGATGATCCGGCAGGCAAACAGAAGTTTACCGGATGCGTGGGTTTTGCCCTTGTCGTGGTCAAAGAACACGCCGGGGGAGCGGTGCATCTGGGAAACGATAACACGCTCTGTCCCGTTTACGACGAAGGTGCCGTTTGGCGTCATCAGGGGCATATCGCCCATGAACACGTCTTGTTCCTTGATATCCTTGACCGATTTCGCGCCTGTGTCCTCGTCGATATCAAACACGATCAGACGGAGCGTCACCTTCAGCGGGGCGGCATAGGTCATGTCGCGCTGTTGGCATTCCTCAACGTCGTATTTCGGTTTTTCCAGCTCGTAGCGGACAAATTCCAAAATGGAGGTTTCGTTGAAATCCTTGATCGGGAAAACCGACTGGAACACGCCCATGATACCCTCACCATCGGTGGGGATCATCGCGTCGCCTGATTTCAAGAACAGGTCGTAGGAAGATTTTTGAACCTCAATGAGGTTCGGCATGTCCAGCACTTCGCGGATTTTGCCGAAATATTTACGGAGTCGTTTCTGGCCGAGGTAGGATTGCGCCATTTGGTCTGTTGCCTTTCGTAACCCGCCGCGCGCCTGCCGTTGGGGAACCGGCAAGAGCTTAGCTCACGAAAAAGGGGCATCGGTCCTATTCCAGCTTTCGTCCCACCGAAAGCGCCCGAACCGATGAACGCCGCCTTGGAAAGGGCCCCAATCGAGAAGGGCATATAGGGCCGCATGTGGCCCTTTCCAAGACAGGTTCGGCTGGGCCCGGAATTTACCGAGCCCAGCCAATGCGTTACGCGAAAGTCGCGATTACTTGAGTTCCACCTCGGCGCCAGCTGCTTCCAGCTTGCCTTTGATGTCTTCTGCCTCGGCTTTGTCGACGCCTTCTTTGACGGCTTTGCCGCCAGCTTCGACCAGCTCTTTGGCTTCTTTCAGGCCCAGGCCAGTGATGGCGCGGACTTCTTTGATGACGTTGATTTTCTGAGCGCCAGCGGCTTTCAGGATCACGTCAAATTCAGTCTGCTCTTCAGCAGCACCGCCAGCGTCGCCAGCAGGACCAGCCATCATTACAGCGCCGCCAGCGGCGGGCTCGATGCCATACTCGTCTTTGAGGATGGTTTTCAGTTCTTGGGCTTCGAGAAGGGTCAGACCCACGATCTCTTCTGCCAGTTTCTTCAGATCAGCCATGTTACTTGCTTTCCGTTTTTCAGTTTGTGTTCCAACGTCATGGGCGCTTTGCCCCACGTCGGCCTAGGCATTTGCCGTTTTATGCAGCTTTCTCTTCGATGGTCGAAAGAATGCTTGCGATGTTCGAAGCAGGTGCGCCAATGGCCCCCGCGATGTTGCTGGCTGGCGCGCCGATACAACCCACGATGGAAGCAATAAGCTCATCACGGCTTGGCATCGAAGCGACGGCTTTCACACCGGCGACGTCCAATGCCGTCTCACCCATAGCACCACCGAGAATTTCCAGTTTGGAATTCCCTTTGGCGTATGCCTCAACCACTTTGGCAGCTGCCACTGGGTCTTCGGAATAGGCGAGAACGGTCATACCCGTCAGATAGTCGGCAATGCTTGCGCAGGGCTTTCCATCAAGGGCGATCTTGGCGAGCCTGTTTTTGGCAACGCGTACGGACCCGCCCGCTTCACGCATTTGCGCGCGCAGGTCCTGCATTTCGGCAACTGTCAGGCCTTCGTAGTGGCTCACCACCACGACGCCAGAGCTTTCAAAGATTTGGCCGAGTTCCTCGACCACTTTCTCTTTCTGGGCTCTATCCACAGTTTCACTCCAAATTTCAGAGGTGTGACCCTCCGGCTCGTATCGCCGGGCCATGTGGCCCGACATCGGGTCCGCACGGGTCCTTCCCAATCACGCCCGAGGAAAACCCCGGAATGTTTGTTCATTTCCCATCTCCGGCAGGAATTATGACCATTTGGCCACCCACCATCTCGGACGAATCAACAGGTCGCTTAGCTGACGCTGCACGACCTGAGAGCCGGGTCTTTAGGGGGTTTTGATCCGATTGCCAAGAGCGTTTCCGCGTTTTGGTGCCGATTGCCCGAAATGAGGGCAAATCGCGCCGGTTTCCCGGCGGCGGATCAGGCCGCGGCGCCGCCCGCGCTGGAATGGAGCAGGCCGAGCACCTCGTTCTTTTTAACCGGTTTCGACACCACCCCGTCAACGCCGTTCTCGATATAGCTTTCGATCTGATGCGACATGACATTGGCCGTGATCGCATAGATCGGCACATGGGGCGTGTCGGGCAGGCTTTGCTCATAGGCGCGAATGTGGCGGGTGGCCTCCATCCCGTCCATCTCGGGCATCTGGATGTCCATCAGGATCAGGTCGAAATCCTGCGTCAGGGCGGCCTCCACAGCCTCGCGCCCGTTCGACACCTCGGTCAGTTGGCGGCAGGAGCCGCCGATGAAACGGGTGATGACCATGCGGTTGATGGCGCTGTCATCGACAAGCAGAACGCGCGGGCCATGGGCCGCATTGCCGACCGGGGTTTGCTGGGCGGGGGATTGCGTGGCCGGCTTTGCCGCGGGCTCTTTGACCTCCGCCTTAGGCGGGATCATGGGCGCGCTGCCCGCGGCCTTGGCCTCGGCGATGGCCTCCGCATCGGGGGCGGCCAGTTGGAAATTGGCGGTGAAGACGCTGCCGCTGCCCGGTTTGCTGAACACGGTTAGATCGCCGCCCATAAGGCGGCAAATCCGGCGCGAGATCGTCAGGCCAAGGCCGGTGCCGCCGTGGCGGCGCGAGGTGCTGTTGTCCTCCTGCGTGAAGGGCCGAAAGATTTTCTCCTGCGCGCGGTGCGAGATCCCCTGCCCCGTATCGCTCACCTCCAGCCGGAATTTGGTACGGGGTTTGGAGGCATCGGGCCGCCCCTCGATCCGCAGGCGGACGCGGCCGCTTTCGGTGAATTTGATCGCGTTGGAGACCAGATTGTTCACCACCTGCGTCAGCCGCAAGGGATCTCCATCGACCCATTTGGGCACATTGACCTCGACAGTGAGGGCAAGATCCAGCCCCTTGGCCCGCGCCGCGCCCTCATGCACCTTGAGGGCCTGCTCCAGCGTCGTGGGCAGGTCGAAGACGCAGGTCTCAAGCTCGATCCGGCCGGATTCGACCTTGGACAGGTCAAGCACGTCGTTGATCGTGGTTAACAAGAGGTTGCCGGAGGAGAGGATCACCTCAACCAAGGCCCTTTGGTCCTGCGTCATCTCGGTTTCCGACAGTTCCTGCGCCATGCCGATCACCCCGTTCAGCGGGGTGCGGACCTCATGGCTGACATTGGCAAGGAACTCCGTCTTGGCCTCATTGGCGGCCATGGCGGCCTGACGCAGCTCCCTCTCGCGCTTATGGGCGCGGCGACTGACGAGCAGTTCTGCCCCCATATAGAGACCCAGCGCGATGATACAGCCGAGCATCCAGAGCTCCACCATTTGGCGGCGCTGTGTCAGCTGGTTCATGGTGCTGGATTCGACCATATGGCTTTGCAACAGGAATTCGCTGATCCAAAGGGAGCGGATATCCTTGGCCGCGGCGACCAGATCCTCGCCCATGCTGGCGGTAATGGCGTGATCAAGGCGCGGGGCATCGTAGATCGGCCCCTCATAGCGGAGGAGCAATTCGTTCAACTGATCGGCAATGCCCTGCAGGGTGGGATGGTTCTGCAATTCGCTTTCGCTCAGAACCTCCACACGGCTCCAGAGGATTTCCGACGCAAGGATGACGTCATCGCGGGTGGCGAACCCCTCCTCGAATTCAAGCAGCGCAATCACAAGGCGCTGCGTTTCGAAAATGGTTTCACTGACCTTCCATGAAATGGAGGACAGGCTTTCCGCGAGGGCGGACTCCTGCCTTAGAACGCTTTCATGCATTGTCGCCAACAAGATAATGAGCAAGCCCAGAATGCCCAATGCGATCAGGGAACGGATCCCGCGCGGAATTTTTATGCCTATGCCCAATGAAGCCGCCTAGTTCTGAATATGAAGGCGGTTGAGTTGCCAGATCATTTCATTGTCGAAACGCTTGAAGGGCACTTCCTCCTCCGACTGGGGATAGACGACCCAGATCGGCCCCTTGTCGCGCAGGCGCATTTTCTCGCCGTTCATTTCCATGGCCAGAATGACGCTGTGTTCCTGCGCGTGGGAGACAGGGATTTCAACGAAGTAGTCGTTCACCGCGGTCGCCTTGAGGGTCACCCCCTCCGCGCCGACAGCCCCAAGCACAGCAGACAAAGAGGGGCCGGCGAATTTTTGCAGGCCGGTGGTGAAGGAGGTGTGGGTCTCGACCTCCTGCCAGTCAAGGGCGCGCAGCATGGCCTCATCGAACAGGGCCCCCGCGGCATCATTGGTGGCGGCGATCTCGCCAGAGACCTCAAGCAGCACGCGGCCTGTGGGCGCATCAAGCCCCTGTGCCCATGCCGGCAGGCCCGGCAGCACCGCCAAAAGGCAGGCGGCGAGCAGTGATTTGATATGCATGAAGGAACTCCCTTTACTCGAAATGTAGAGGGACTATCCGCGAGACCATTTAAACAGGCCTTAAGTTTTCAAGCCTGAAAGCAAAAAGAGCGACCCGATGGGCCGCTCTTTTCATTAAAATTTTAGCTAAGCTTAGCCTTGGGAGTTGGCGCTATCGACAGCGATAGACACGCCAGGGCCCATGGTGGAGCTGAGGCAGACCTTTTTCATGTAGGAGCCTTTGGCGCCTGTTGGCTTGGCCTTGGCAACCGCGTCAACGAAAGCGCGCAGGTTTTCAACCAGCTTGCCCTCATCGAAAGAGGCTTTGCCGATGCCAGCGTGAACCACGCCGCCTTTTTCCGCCTTGAACTGGACCTCACCACCCTTTGCAGCGGCAACAGCCTCTGCAACATCGGGGGTTACGGTGCCAACCTTGGGGTTCGGCATCAGGTTACGTGGACCCAGAACCTTACCCAGACGGCCAACGATGGGCATCATGTCAGGTGTCGCGATGCAACGATCAAAGTCGATCTTGCCGCCCTGAACGATTTCCATCAGGTCCTCTGCGCCGACGATATCCGCGCCTGCTGCCTTGGCCTCATCGGCCTTGTCACCACGTGCGAAAACCGCAACGCGAACAGATTTGCCTGTGCCGTTCGGCAGGGCAACCTTGCCGCGCACCATCTGGTCCGCGTGACGTGGATCAACACCGAGGTTAACGGAAATTTCAACAGTTTCGTCGAATTTCGCAGTGGCGTTGGATTTCACGAGGCTGACGGCCTCTTCAACGGTGACGTCTACTTTGCCAGCGAATTCAGCGCGGGCAGCAGTTGTGCGTTTTCCATACTTTGCCATGTTACTTGACCTCGATGCCCATAGAACGGGCAGAGCCCAGGATGATCTGCATTGCGCCTTCGATGTCGTTGGCGTTGAGATCTTTCATCTTTGCTTCGGCAATTTCTTTTACCTGCGCAACAGTGACCGTGCCGACGGTTTCGCGGCTTGGGTTGTTGGCGCCGGATTTTACCTTGGCGGCCTTCTTGAGGTAATAAGACGCGGGTGGCGTCTTGATGTCCATCGAGAAGGATTTGTCCTGGTAGTAGGAAATCACGGTTGGGCAGGGTGCGCCTGGCTCCATTTCCTGTGTCTTGGCGTTGAACGCCTTACAGAATTCCATGATGTTAATGCCGCGCTGACCCAGCGCCGGACCAACCGGCGGGGAGGGGTTTGCTTGTCCGGCAGGCACTTGAAGTTTCATCGTGCCAGCAAGTTTCTTGGCCATTGGCCTTCTCCTTTATCAACTCCCCTTGGTCGCGACCGCAGGGATTTTTGTTGCCGTGGTCCGGCCCGGCGCGCGCGCGCACCGACCCTCCCACGCTTAGATCACTCAGGCTTCTTTCATCACCTGTGTGAATTCGAGCTCGACCGGGGTGGCCCGGCCAAAGATGGATACCGTCACCTTGAGGCGCTGGTTCTCGTCGTCGACTTCCTCGACCATACCGGCAAAGCCCTCGAAGGGGCCCTCGGTGACGTTGACCTGCTCGCCCACTTCGTAAACGATCAGGCTGCGCGGGGCGGCCTCGCCTTCCTCAACACGGTTGAGGATCGCGTTGACCTCTGCATCGCGCATCGGCATCGGCTTGCCCTGGCTGCCCAGAAAGCCGGTGACGCGGTTGATCGAATTGACCAGATGATAGGCCCGGTCCGTCATTTCCATCCGCACCAGAACATAGCCGGGCATGAAGCGACGCTCTGCCGTCACCTTCTTGCCGCGCCGCATTTCAATGACCTCTTCGGTCGGAACGAGAACTTCTTCGATCTCGTCCTCCAGCCCGGCAGTCACGACATCCGTACGAATCTGCTCAGCAATTTTCTTTTCGAAGTTCGAAAGAACGCTGACCGAATACCACCGCTTTGCCATTGTGCCTTGGTTCCCTGTCGTTCCGCGCCATCTGGCCGGAGAATTTCATTACGCGCCGTGCGTTTGCATGGTGCCTCTCCCAGACAAAAAAGAGGCGTGCGCCGAATCGAGGCACGCCGTCTGGGAAGATGGGCGGTGATTAATGGCTTGTCGGCGCAGTTTCAAGCGGTTTTCCCGCCGCCCTTTGCACGCCCCTGCAAGCCCGCCCGCCCCCGAAACGCCTAGCACGCGGCGCGCGGACAAGTATAAAGGCCCGGTTCAAACAGGAGGAACCCCCAATGCCCCGCAACGGATCAGCAGTCGACCCCGATGGCCTGTCGGAGTTTTCCGTCGTTTTCACCGACCGCTCCCTCAACCATATGTCCGCAAGTTTCCAACGGGTGATGAATGACATCTCGGGCATTTTGAAATCCGTTTACGCGGCGGATGGTGTTGCGATTATCCCCGGTGGTGGCACATACGCGATGGAGGCCGTCGCCCGCCAGTTCGCCACCAAGCAAAAGGCCATGGTGCTGCGCAACGGCTGGTTCTCCTATCGCTGGACCCAGATTTTCGAGGCAGGCGATATTCCCGCCGCCGCAACCGTGATGAAGGCGCGGCGCACGGGCAACCACCATCAGGCCCCCTTCGCCCCCGCCGCCATCGAAGAGGTCGTGCAGGCCATCGGATCGGAGCAGCCCGACATCGTCTTTGCCCCCCATGTGGAGACCTCCTCCGGCATTATGCTGAGCGAGGAGTATATCCGCGCCGTGGCAGGCGCCGTGCATGCCTATGGCGGGATGTTCGTGCTCGATTGCATCGCCTCTGGCACGGTCTGGCTGGATATGCGCGATCTGGGCATCGATGTGCTGATCTCTGCCCCGCAGAAGGGCTGGAGCGCCTCGCCCTCTGCCGGATTGGTGATGATGAACCAAACCGCGCTGGACCGTCTGGCCACAACCCAAAGCACCAGCTTTGCCTGTGATCTGGCCAAATGGCACAGCATCATGGCGGCCTATGAAAACGGCGGCCATGCCTATCACGCGACCATGCCGACCGATGCGCTCAAGGGCTTCCGCAATGCGATGCTGGAGGCGCAGGAGATCGGCTTTGACCTCCTCAAGGAAAACCAGCTGGAGCTGGGCCGCAGGGTGCGCGCCATGCTGGCCGAGCGCGGCATCAACAGCGTCGCCGCGCCGGGGTTCGAGGCGCCGGGGGTTGTGGTGTCCTACACCGATGATCCGGCGGTTCAGAACGGCTCGAAATTCTCGACCCAAGGCATGCAGATCGCGGCGGGTGTGCCGCTGCAATGCGACGAGCCGGATGATTTCCGCACCTTCCGCCTTGGCCTCTTTGGCCTTGATAAGCTGACTGATGTAGAGGGCGCGGTGGCAAAGCTTGCCGCCGCGATGGACGGGCTGACCCCCGCCGGTTAACCCAGCCTAACGCAGCGCGTTCTTGGCCAGATCCTCGGCCAGGAGCGCAATCGCCCTGCCCCGCGCCTGACTGACCGTCACGGGGGAGACAGGCTCCGCAATCGGAACGCTCAGGTCGAAAAAGCCGGAGCGTTCCGGCCCCGCATCCAGCCGCCCGACGAAATACTGCCCCGTGACCTGAAAGCTGCCATTGGCGCGTGCCAGCAGGGTTTCGAACCGCAGATCGAGCGTGCCCTCGGGCAGGGCCTCGAAGGGCCAAGGCGAGGCCGCGATGCGCGCGCGGGTCAGGCCGGACAGATGCCGCGTGAGTTCGAGCGCGATGGCGCGTTCGGGCTTATCGGCCCAAAGCACATCGGGAATGCTGACAAGGGTGCCGTCCTCTGCCTCGACCGAGATTTCATCGGCAAGGGCGTAGCTGGGCAAAGACGGCTCGCGCAGTTCCAGCGTCGACAGGCTGACACGGTAGGAGCCCTTGGCCGTGGGTTCGTTCACGGCCACAAGGTCGGTTGCGCCGCCGCATCCGGTCAGGATCAGCAGGCCAAGCGCGGCGAAAGAAGATTTCAGAGACATCAGTTGCGTCCTCGGATCAGGGAGCTTGGGTTGCGCTCCAATGTGCGGGCGAGCGAGGAAACCGCCGCCGCCGCTTTTTGAATATCGCGCAGCGCCGCCTTGGCGTCGCGGCTTATGGTCTCGCCACTGTCGTAGCCTTGGATCGTGCGGCTGGCTTGCTCCAGCACGCGGTTCAGGCGGTCAATCACAGCGGGCAGGTCCTTGGTCGAGACCGCCACCGCATCGGCCGCATCGCGGGCCGAGGACAGGGTGGCGTTGACGTTGCCGATGGCCCCGCCCTCGCGCAGCTCGGCCAAGGTGGCGTTCACCTCAGCGAGGGCGGCGTTGAGCTGCACCGGCAGCTCCTGCACGCCCTCGGTCTTGGCCAGCTCGTCCGCGGTTTGCACAAGGCTCGTCACCCGCGTGACCAGATCATCAAGGGGCAACCCACGCGCCGTGGTGGCCACGGCGGTGACCTCGGCCACCAAGGCAGGCACCCCCTCGATCGAGGCATCGACCTTGTCGATCGCCTCCTGCGCGGAATCCACCGCCGCAAGCAGCCGCGCAACGGCCTGTTCGCGCTCAAGCTCGGCCAGCAACACCTGTATCTGCCCCAGAACGCCGTTCAGGTTCCCCGCCACCGATTGCACATCGTCAGAGGCGACCACCTTGTTGATATCGGCCAGCAGGCGGCGCAATTCCTCGGGCGTTTCGCGCAGATCCTCGTCAGAGACGAGGTTGCGCGCCGCATCAAGGAAATCAATCGCGCTGGCCATCAAGGTTTCGACAGGCAGACGGTTCACACGGCTGATCAGCCCCTCGACCGTGGCTTCGGCATCGGAAATATCGCTTTGCGTGACGGGCAGGATCGCGATCCCCTCGTCGTTCTGGCGCACCACGGCGGGGCGGGCGTCATCGACGGAGACAAACTGCACCTTCAGCCCGCCGGTCAGCAGGCTGGCGGTGGTCAGCTGTGCACGCAACCCCTGCGTCGCGCGGTTGGTAAGGAACTCGAGCGCCGCCTCGGCAGAGACCTCCCCCTCCATCCCCAAACGGCTGGGCTGGATCGACAGCAGGGCGTTCAAGCGCACGCGGTTGTCGCCAAAGGCATCCGTGTCGATCACGCCGGTCACAGCCGTCACACGGCCAATCCGCAGGCCCGAAAGCTCCACCGGCGCATCAATGGCAAGGCCGGAGATATTGTCATCGAAGATGACGCTGACGGTCAGCTCCTCGACCTGACTTTTGTTAAAGATGCTGTTCCGCGCCGAGGTCTCGTCATTATAGACCTGAAACAGCGCCCCATCGGTGGTGCGGTCACTGCCCGAAACAAAGGTTTTGAAGGTGATCCCACCCGCCAGAAGGCTGGCTAGGGAGGTAAAGTCGATAGAGGCCCCCGCCGCCCCGACCGTAAAGCTGAAGCCCGAGGCATCCCAGAAACGGGTTGAATCGTTGATCAGCTGGTCATGGGGCTCATAGATAATCGCCTCTGCAAGGGCGAGGCCGGTGGTCGGGTCGATATAGGCCTTGCCGATGCGGCCCACTTCGATCCCGCGGAAGGTGATCGGGCCGTCATCCACCAGCTGCCCCGTGGGGGAACTGCGCAGGGTGATCTGCAGGCCGGGCTTGTCGGCGCGAAACAGGGGCACCTCTGGGCGCCCCTCGAAATGGTCCTGAATGGGGTCGGCCTCTGCGTCCCAGATCCCCTCGATATAAACCCCGCTCAGCACGGTATCGAGGCCGGTCACCCCCTGCGTCGTCAGCTCGGGCCGCACGACCCAGAACTGCGAGGTGCCGTCCACATAGGGGCCGATCTCCTTGGACAGGCGGATCGCAACCTCGACGGCCTCCAGCCCCTCGGACAGGGTGACCTTCTCCACCAGCCCGACAGAGACATCGCGGTAGCGCAGCTCGGTCGAATTGGCGACAAGGCCGGAGCCGTTCTCGAAGGTGACATAGATCAGGCGGCCACGCTCGTTATAGGACTGCCAAGCCACAATCGCGACAATCAGCAGCGCCCCGATGGGCAGCAGCCAGATGAAAGAGGCGCGCTCAAGGAACGAACGGCGGGCCGGTTTGAGGGGCACATTGGGAACTTGGGTCATGCGGTGTCGTCCTGAAGGCGTGTGTCCCAGATCAGCCGTGTATCGAAGGCCTGCGCAGAGAGCATGGTGAAGACCACCGAAAGCGCAAAGAACAGGCTGGCTTGGCCGGGCTGCACTGCTGCTAGTGAATTTAGCTGCACAAGGGAAGACAGGATCGCCACCACAAAGATATCGATCATCGACCAGCGCCCCACATATTCCACCACCTCATGCACAAACCGCAGTTTTGCCCCCGAAAGCGAGGAGGGGCGCACCACGCTGATCGCCACAAGGGCCACCGCGGCGAATTTGCCGATCGGGATCGCGACAGAGGCAATCAGGATGATCGCGGCAATCCCGTAGGAGCCGTGATGGATAAGCTCCACCGCGCCGCCGACGATTGTATCCTCCTGAACCTTCAGCAGGGTGCGGGTTTGCAGCATCGGATACATATTGGCCGGAATGTAGCAGATCAGCCCCAGCAGCCACCATGCCCAGACCCGTTGCAGGGATTTGGTATCGCGCGACAACAGGCGCTGCCCGCAGCGCGCACAGGTCTCTGCCTCGCCCAGCCGGTGCACCTTGGTGCAATTGCGGCAGACCACCAGCCCGAGCGCGCGCGCGGTTACTGCTTTCGAGGATGAACCAGAGAGTTCCATACCGACCATCTACACAGGAAGCTGTCCTGAACAAGGACAACGACAACAAGACCACAAAACATCCAAAACGCCGCGCCAAAGCGGATTTCGGCAAGATCAGCCACTTTAACCAGCGCCACGGCGCAGCCAAGCACAAAGATTTCCGCCATCGACCAAGGGTGCAAACGGTCGAGCCATTTGAAGGCCTCCTTCGCGCCCCGATAGACCGGCCGTTCGAACACCAGCGGCACCAGAACATAGATCGACAGCACCGCCCGCACAAAGGGGATCACCACGATGAACCCCAGCACAACCCAAGCCAGCGGGCCATAGGCCTCGCCGCGGAACGCCAGCGCGGTTTCGAGGACCGAAATCGAATTGGTCGCCCCCGCCGCGCGGATCGACAGAAAGGGAAAGCAAACCGCCGCAACCACAAGGATCAACACCGACAGGGCCAGCGCGATGATCTGCATCCCCGCCTTGCGGCGCGGGGTGATCAGGGCGGTGTGGCACCGCTCGCAGACCGCGCGCTCGTCAAAACTGGGCCGCTGCAGGTGATAGGCCGCGTCACAGGTCGGACAGACGATGATCTCGTCCGGGTTGATCTCAGTTTGGGGGGCGGCGGCATTCATGAACAGAAGGTAGCGCCTTGCCCTTGAAGGTTAAAGCGGCAATCTTTGCCCCATGGGTCACAGGGGCCCGCGGGATAAGGGGCCCTATGGCACGCAAGGAGCTAAGTCTGAAGGGGTTGGAGCTGTTCCAGATCTGCGCACGCAAGGGGTCCTTGCAGGCCGCCGCCCGCGACAGTGGCCTGTCGCTGAGCACCGTGTCGCATCACCTGCGCAGCCTAGAGGCCCATATCGGCAGCCCCCTGTTCGACCATTCCCGCCGCCCGATGATCCTGACGCCGCGCGGGCAGACGTTTCTGCGCAACATCGACGACGCCCTGCTGGCCATCCGCAAGGCCACGAGCGAGGCCGCCGCGGGCGCGGGCCATGACGTCAGCCACCTGCGCATCGGCGCGATCGAGGATCTGGACAGCGACATCATCCCCGAACTCGCCGTCTCCCTGACCCGCGCCATGCCGAATTGCAGCTTTCTGTTCCATTCCGATGCCTCCTCGGGCGTGACCGAGATGCTGCGCAACCGCAAGCTCGACATCGGCCTTGCCTGCAATGTCGAGGGGCTGGGCGAGGAATTGAGCGCGCAGAACCTGATGCGCGATCCCTTCATCGCCGTCCTGCCGAAAGGGGCGGAATTCTCCGCCCGCGATCTGATCTCCGGCAAGGCCGATCTGCCGTTCCTGCGCTTTACCCCGAACCTGCTGATCGGGCGCCAGATAGAGGCCCACCTGCGGCGCAGCCGTGTGACCCTTGCCAACCGGTTCGAATGTGCCAACACCCAGACCCTGCTGGCCATGGTGGCGGCGGGGGCGGGCTGGACGATCACCACGCCGCTGCTGCTCTCGCGGGCGCGGCGCTTCCAACCCTCGCTCAAGGCACAGCCCTACCCCGGCCGCGCCTTTGCCCGCACCTTGATGCTGGTCTCTACCGCCGATTGTTCCAGCTCTGTCTGCGACCAGATAGAGGGCAACCTGCGCGATCTGCTGGAACGGCACGCGGTTGCCCCCATGCTCAAGCTGCTGCCATGGCTGGAGGGGGATTTTACCCTGCTGGAGTAGCCCCGAGCGCCCCTTGGCCCTAGCGGATATTGGGAAACTCGGCGCGGATCTGCGCCTCCTGCGCCTCGGTCAGATAGGCGGGGGTGTGGGTGGCCAAAATCTCCTGCGCCCTGCGCTTGGCCGCACCCCATGCGTCCTCTGCCCCGCCCATCTGCCATGTGCGCGGCTCGTCGCGGTTGGCAAGGCTGGGGTAGAAGTAATCGCGCTCCATCGCCGCAAGGGTATGGGCGCCGCCAAGGAAATGCCCCTCGCCCAGAACAGCCTCGCATATGGCGTCAAAGGCAAGGTTGGCTTCGCTCACCTCGATCCCGCGCAGGGCGCGATAGGTGTTGGAATGCATCTCGTCGTCCAGCACAAACCCCTCGAAACTGGCCCCAAGGAGCGAGGCCGTCATCCCCGAGCTTTCGTAGATCAGGTTCCCCCCGGCAAGGGCGGCGGCCAGAGAGGTCATGCCCTTCTCCATGCCGTATTGCGCATCGATCGCCTTGGCGTCGGTCATGGAGGCCGCAACCCCCGAGGGCAGGCCAAGCCAGTTCGACAGCTGCGCCGAGGCGGCGTTGAGCACCGCCGTCTCGCCGCTGCCCCCCGCAAAGGCCCCCGTGCGCAGGTCGATCACAAGGGGCCAGTTGGAGAACACCATCGGAAACCCGGGCCTGATCGCATGGACCATCACCAAAGAGGCCAGGGTTTCCGCAAGGCTCTGCGCAAGGAAGCCCGCCAGCGTCGCAGGGGCCGTGGCCCCGGCCTGCGCCGCGGTGATGCAGGACACCGGCACCCCGTGTTTGATACATTCAAAAACCACATCCACCGCATCCTCGCCGTAGCGCATGGGCGAGATCACCGGGCTGATATGCGCCTTGACGAAGGGGCGCTTGGCAAATTCCCCCGGCCCCCCTGCGGCAATGTCGAACATCCGCACGATGGGGGCGACGTGGTCGGCGATGGTAAAGGCCGTGGCCGTGGGCTTGGTGGTGTTCTTCAGCAGGGCATAGGCCGTGTTCACATCCAGATCATAGATATCGGGCACATCGGTGGCGATGCAGCAGCGGGTGAACCAGCTGATATTGGCAAGGGTATCCTGCAGGCGGGTAAAGTCATGCAGGTCCGACAGGGTGGAGGGGCGATAGGCGCCGCTGTCCAAATCAAGGGTCTGCACCGCCGCACCGCCGGTGCCGAAATACACCCGTTCGCCGCCAACCTCGATCGAGCGTGCGGGATCGCGGCCATGCAGGGTAAATGTCTTTGCCGCGCCCTCGATCGCCCCGCGCACGAGGGCCTCGGGAAAGGTGATGCGCCCGGCGCTGCCCTGCTGCGCCCCCGCGCGGATCAGATCATCGGCCAGCCGAGCAGGCACCTCGCCCATGCCAAGGCTGCCCAGCAGGCGCAGGGCGGTGTCAAAGATGCCTTGCAGGTCCGCCTCGCTCAGCGGGCGATAGGCGCCGCCGATCTGCCCGGGTGGACATGGGTTCACAGAAGGGCCCGCCGCCCGCAGGGCCAGCCGCCCCTCCCGCCCGCTGCCGGATTTGCCGCGCCGCCTGATCACCGATTTCGCCATAACGCCCCCTGTTTTGAAAAAGGTAACGCCGGAACTTGATCCCTTGCCAAGAGGCGAATGATTTATCCTAAATTCTCGCAGTATCCCTGCGAAATTTCCAGATCAATCAACTCCCCTCTTGATTTTGCCCCTCTCCTGCCTGCCTAGTTTCGCCAATATTTTCGGAGCACACCCCATATGAAAACCAGAACCAAAGCCGTGGTCATTGGCGGCGGCATTGCCGGCTGTTCGACCCTGTATCACTTGACCCAAGAGGGCTGGACAGACGTTGTTCTGGTCGAGCGCGACGAGCTGACCAGCGGCACCACATGGCATTCGGCGGCGCAGGTCACCAATTTCGGCATGACGCAAACCATGGTCGGCCTGAAAAGCCACTCGATCAAACTCTACAAAGAACTGCGCGACGATGCCGATTATCCCGTGCAATACAACCACGGCGACGGCGGCATCCGCCTTGCCAATACCCAGGCCCAGATGGACGGCTATGCCCATTTCGCCTCTATGGCGCGGGGCATGGATGTAGAATTCGAAATCCTCGACGCCGAGGAATGCGCCCGCCGTCATCCGCTTATCTCCACCGACAACCTGCTTGGCGGGCTGTGGGACGGCAACGACGGCGATATCGACCCCGCCTCCCTGTGTCAGGCGCTGGCGCGCCGCGCCCGCAAGGCCGGGGCCGAGGTTTACCGCAACACGCCGGTGACGGGCCTGACGCAAAAGGCCGATGACACATGGACGGTCCATACCACCAAGGGCGATATCGACTGCGATGTCGTGGTCAATGCCTGCGGCTACCGCGTCAACGAGGTCGGCGCGATGATGGGAGTGCATCACCCCGTGGCCTCCATGGAGCATCAGTATTTCGTCACCGACGACATCCCCGCCATCGCCGAGGCCGGCCACCGCATGCCCCTGCTGCGCTGTCCGATCAGCGATTATTACTGCCGTCAGGAAAAGGGCGGCCTCCTCATCGGTTTTTACGAACAGGACTGTAAAACATGGGGCATGGACGGGATCGACCCGCATTTCGTCAACGCCCTGTGCCCCGATGACCTTGACCGCATCACCGACGTGCTGGAGGGCGCCTTTGCCCGCATGCCCGCCCTGACCGAGGTGGGCATCAAGAATGTCGTCAACGGCCCGATCACCTATACCATCGACGGCGCGCCTCTGGTTGGCCCGATCCCGGGCAAGCGCAATGCCTTTTGCATCATCGGCCTGCGGGCCGGTCTGGGCGAGGGCGGCGGCCACGGCTGGCTTCTCGCGCAACAGATCGTCCATGGCGAGGCCTGCTATGACACTTGGGTCATCGATCCGCGCCGCTTTACCGGCCACGCCAATGTGGAGCTGACGGCCCTGAAATCCATCGAGGATTACCAGAACGAATTCCGCTTCCACTTCCCCCATGAGCACCGCCCTGCGGGCCGCCCCGCCAAAACCACCCCCCTGACGCCGGTTCTGGCCGCCGAGGGGGCCGAGTTTACGGTGGTGAACGGATGGGAGCGGATGGATTACCTCAAGCCCGCGCCCGATTTTCACCCCACCCTCGGCTTCGGCTTTGACGAGACCTTTGATATCGTTGCCGCCGAGGTGAAAAACGTGGCCGAGAACGTCGGCCTTGCCGAGGTCAACGGCTTTAACCGGTTCGAGATCACCGGCGCAGATCGCCACAGCTTCCTGAACCGGATGTTCTGCGGCGCGGTCACGCGCAAACCGGGGCGCGTTGGCCTTGGCTATCTGCTCAACGATCACGGCATGGTCAAGGGCGAGGCCACGGTGGCGAATATCCCCGCCTCTGACCGTGGGCCGGATCGCGTCTGGTACGGCTCCGCCGCCGCCGCGGAATTCCACGATATGGACTGGTTACAGGCCCATCTGCACGCCGATGAGGACGTGCAGATCAAAAGCCTGACCAATGATCAGACGATCATGGTTCTGGCGGGGCCCAAGGCGCGCGATGTTCTGGCCGCCTGCTCGCGCGGCGACTGGTCGAAAGAGGCCTTCCCATGGCTCTCGGTGCGCGAATGTTTCATCGGCTTTGCCCCCGCCACTGTCTTGGGCGTCAGCTTCTCTGGCGAGCTGGCCTATGAAATCCACGTGCCCAATGCCTCGCTCTATGCCGCCTACCTTGCCCTGCGCAAAGCAGGCGAGGCCCATGGGCTGCGGCTCTTCGGCGCGCGGGCTGTGGATTCCATGCGGATGGAGAAGGGCTTCTTGCACTGGAAGGCCGACCTGCTGACCGAGTTCGACCCCTTCGAGACCGCCCTCGACCGTTTCGTGAAGATGGAGAAAGAGGACTTCATCGGCAAGGCAGCGCTGGAGAAACGCCGCGCAGCAGGGCCGCAGCGCAGGCTCGTGACCCTTGCGCTGGACTGCACCCATGCGCCCAGCCATGGCGGCGCCTCTGTTACGGCAGAGGGGCGGGTGATCGGCACCGTAACCTCGGCCGATTGGGGCCACCGCACGGGGCTGAACCTTGCCTATGCCTTTGTCGAGCCTGCCTTTGCCGAGGGCGCAGAGGGCCTGCATGTGGATGTGATCGGCAAGCCGGTGCCAGCAAAGATCATCCCCACCGGCCCCTATGACCCGGACTACAGCCGCATGCGCAGCTAAGCACGGCCACCCGACCTAGGCCTGTCCCCTTAGGGGGACAGCCAGCGGGGCAGGTTCTCGCGGATAAAGGCGTCGTCGTTCAGGTCGGGGTAATCGGCATAAACGCGGCTGATCTTCTCCCCCTGCCCCGGCCCCATTGCCTCTGCCGGATTGAGGCACCATGTGCCCGCCAAAAGGCCCTGCCGGTGCAGCACCTCATGGATGCCCGCAATCACCCCCTGATACCCGTTCGCCGCATCAAAGAAGGCGGAATTCGCATCGGTGGTGCGCGCATCCAGCGCCAACCACGCAGGGTCAATCGGCGCGGCAGGGTCCAGCGCCTTCAAACGCTCCATCATCAGAACTGCGGCGCGGGTCCAGACCGCCCAATGGCCCAGAAGGCCGCCCTTGATCCGCACCGTAACCGGCTTGCCCCCGCGCATCACCTCGAAGGGGGTCAGCAGGTCGGCAACGATGTGATCGTCATTGCCGGTGTAAAGGGTGATCTCCTCCTCGCGCCCGGCGGCCACCACGGCGCGCACCACGTCGATGGTGCGATAGCGGTCAAAGGGCGCCATCTTGATGCCCACCACATTGTCGATCTCGGCAAAGCCGCGCCAGAACGCCTCTGACAACACCGGCCCGCCCATGGAGGTTTGCAAATAGAACCCGATCAGGGGCAGCACCTGCGAGACCTCACGGCAATGGGCGATCAGCTCCGCATCCGTGCCCTCGCGCCCCGCAAGGGACAGCAGCACCGCGTGATAGCCAAGATCGCGCGCCACCTGTGCCTCGCGCACTGCCTGCGCCGTATCGCCAACCGCCCCTGCGATCATAAAGCGCGGCGTATCGGACCATTCTCGCGCCTGCTCTGCCGCCATTTCCAGAACCGGGCGGAACAGCCCGTGGTCGCGGATTTCGAACTGCGTCGTATGAACGCCCACGGCCATGCCGGTGACGCCCGCATCAAGGTAATAGCGGCTCAGCGCGATCTGCCGCGCCTCGTCCAGCTTTCGCTCCGCCGTCAGGGCCAGCGGATGGGCCGGAATAACCCCGCCCGCCTGAAAGGCGGCAAGCGCCGCGCTGGGGATATGGTCGGTCATCATGGCGCCCCTCCTGTCCGGCCTTCTGGGCCAGGGTCAAACATCAGATAGCTGCTGATCATATCGATCACATGGCTGCGGCGCTTTGCGATCAGCTCTTCCTTGGCAAAGTCGCGGTCAAAGATGCGGCCAAGGGTGTAGGTGTTGGAAAAGTAGAAATACCCGATCGCCGCGATAGAGATATAAAGGTCAACCGGATCAACCCCGGAGCGGAACACCCCCTCCTCCTCGCCGCGCTTGAGGATATCTTGCAGCTTGTCCACCAAGGGCATGGTCAGGTCCTTGGCCCGGTGGGAGCCGCGCAGATGCCGCCCCTGATGCAGGTTTTCCTCGTTCAGCAGCGGCACGAATTCGGGGTTGCGCGTATACCAGTCAAAGCTGAAGCCGACGAGGGCGGCGATGGCCTCCACCGGCGAGCGATTGGTCAGATCAAGGCCCTCCTCCGCCGTCCGGATCCGCGCATAGACCCCCTCAAGAACGGCGGCAAACAGCCCCTCCTTGGAGTCGAAATAGTGAAAGATCATCCGCTTGCCGATGCCCGCATCAAGGGCGATGCGATCGGTGCGCGCGCCCTGAAAGCCATAGGCGGCAAATTCATGGGTCGCGGCCTTCAGGATATTGGCCTGGGTTTGCACCGGATCACGGCGCACGGGGGCGTCCACCGCCTCGCCTGCTTTGGGTTTTGGGGCTGATGCTGCCATTAGTATGTTCCATCCCTGACTTCAAAATGGGTGGGTTTGCCGAGGCTGCCCCTGTCGTTCTGCACCCAATCGGCGGTCCAGCCGATCAACTGGTCAATGCCCACTGTCGGCTTGCCGAACATGGATTGCTGCAGCTTGGTATTGACCAGCCATGCGCTCTTTTCCGGCCTTCCGGTGAAGCTGACCTCCTTGCCAAAAAGGCGGCCGAATTCCTCAGCGACCTTCCTGATCTCGATCTTTTCGGGGCCAGAGACATTGATCGGGCTGCTGGGCACGGTGCAATGGGCCAAAAGGCGCAGGGCAATCGCATTGGCATCCCCCTGCCACAGAACATTGGCATGGCTCATGGCAAGGGAAACAGGCTGATCGTTCCAGACAGCCGTGGCAATGTCGTGCAACACGCCGTAGCGCATGTCGATGGCATAGCACAGACGAAAGAGCCGCCCCGGGGTGCGGTGCTGGGCCGAGAAATACTCGAACATCCGCTCGCGCCCGACACAGGAATTGGCGTATTCGCCGGGCGGCGTCAGGGCATGCTCCTCGATAGAGCCGCTCCCCTCCACATCGCTCAGGGCGTAAACGCAGGCGGTGGAAAAGGCGATGATGCGGCTGTCCTTGAACCTTTCGGCGACAAGGGCGGGCACATAGGCATTCATCGCCCAAGTGGCGGGCTGGTCCTGCGCCGCGCCAAACTTGCGGCCCGCCATGAAGAGCACATTCTTCACCGGCTCCAGCGCCTCGATCTGCGCCCGGTCGAGCAGATCACAAGCCACGGTTTCCACGCCAATCGCCTCCAGCCCCTCGCGCGATCCGGGGGCAGAGAACCGCGCCACCCCGATCACCCGCTTGTCCGGCGCGGCGCGCTTGGCCATGCGGGCAAGGGTCAGGCCCATTTTCCCCGCAACCCCGAGGATCATGATGTCCCCGTCAATGGATTGCAGATCAGAAATCAGCTCAGCAGTGGGCCGCGTCATGATCTCTTCAAGCTCGGTTTCCCCGGAAAGGTGGGTCGGAAGTTCCGTCATAGTCGCGGCCCCTTTGTTGTCGTTAAATCGGTAAAATCACGCATCAAACTGCCACTCCTGCGGTGAAAGCAGCCTGTCCATATCCGGCGGTGTCCTGACGCCGAACCCCGGCCCAAACAGGCCCGAGGTCTCCACAGCGCCGCCATGCACCGCAAGGGCAACGCCGCCTGCGCCGCGCGCATAAAGCCCGCCGTAATCGGCAATGGCGGCATCCTGCTCCGGCAGGCTGAGGTGTTTCAGCCCGTTGAAATAATGATGCCCGTTGCGTTCGATATGCCCTATGCCAAGGCTCGCCGCGGCGGCCAGATCGGCGTTCAGGGACACCACCGGCAAACAGCTCAGGTCCTCCGCCGACAGGAAATACCGCGCCTCGCCCAGCGCCTCGTTGCGCTGCGCCGCCAAGGCATTGTTCAGGAAAGACCGGAACACCCCCTTGCAGTTCTTGTGACTGACCCCGCAGTAGCCCAGCGCCATGGCCTCCTTGAAGGCCGTGGCCCAGCCATCGGATTCGTCGATGATCAGCGGCTTGCCAATCGCCGCCTGCACCTGCGCGGTCAGGGGCTCCTGCATGGCCGCCTCCCGCTCCACCGGTTGCTCGACGAACAGCACACTGCGCCAAAGCGCCTCCAGCTCCGGCGCGCTCCGCGCCGCCTCGGCAAGGGCGGCAAAGGCCTCCATGCTGGCGAATTGCTCGTTCCCGTCCAGCGTTATGGTGACGGGGCGCTCCACCCGCGCCAAAAGCGCCGCGATGGCCTTGAGCCGCGCGATGCTTTCCTCCACATCGCCGCCGATCTTGACCTTGAGGCTGCGCAGCCCCTGCGCCCTAAGGTAATCCTCAAGGGTCTCTGGCAGGCCATCATTCAGCGGCGCGGTGTTCTCCGCCGCCGTCAGGGGATCAATCAGGCCCACCGTATGGCGCAGATCCATCCGGCGGCGCGGCAAGAGCGGCAGCGAGGTCACCACCGCCCCTTGGGGCAGTTCGGCAAAGACCGAAGGTTCCTCGATGCCCAGCTGCCCGCCGAACAGCAGATCATGAAAGCCAAGGCCCGAAAGCCGCCCAACAGCGTCTATCACCGCCCGCTCGATCATCGAGACGCCAAAATTGCCGCTCAGCCGGTTGCTGCCACGCGCAAGGCTCGCCTCCTCCTGCCCGCGGTGCAGATCGCGCCACAGGGCAAAGGGCGTGCCAAACCCCGCATCCAGCCAAGCCGCGCCAGCCGACTGGATCGAGGCCAGCAATGCCGCGCTCCCCTCCGCCGGGGTTTTGCCGGGCCGCTTGTCAAACCAAGCGTAGGACAGGAAATCGGCGGCATAGCCCTTGGCCCGCGCGCCGTCCCGCGTCTCGACCTCCACCTCGACCACAGCCTGAGAGACATGGCGAATGGTGGCATTGCCAAAGCGGAAGGGAATGCGCGCATGCACATTGGCAAGCCCGATGCGCAGATCGGCCAGCTTGATCTCAAGCGCCTCACCCATGGGGATCCCCCTCGCAAAGTGCCTTGAGGTATCCAATCGCCACAGCCGCCGTGGTCGGCCCGTCGGGCTCATAAATAAACGGCTCGACAGAGATCGGCCCGCCATAGCCCACATCGCGCAGCGCCTGCAGAACGGGGCCGAAACTGTCGCCCCCCTGCCCCGGCGCACGGCGGTTGCGGTCATTCACCTGAATATGGGCCAGCTGCCCCCCCGGCCAAAAATCGCGGATCACCTGCGCCACAGGCAGGCTTTCCGACAGGCTCGCAGCAGAGGTGTCGATCATGGTCTTCAGCCCCGGCGTGTCCGCCTCCTCCACCATGGAGATGGCCTCGGCCACGGTGTTGATAAAGGGCGTCTCGCGCGGGGCCAGCGGCTCTATGCAATAGGTCAGCCCCGCCTGCGCCGCGGCGCGGCCAGCGGCGGCGAAATGGTCAAGGGCAATGCTGCGCGCGGCGGCGGGGCTGGGCGCATGGGCCGGATCACGCTGCCCCGGAGAGCCATGGACGAGCACCCTGCCCCCCAGATCGGCGCAAAGCTCCACCAGACGCAGCATCACATCACGGGTCTTGCCCGCACGATCAGGGTCAGACGAGGTGATCGACAGCCCCTCGGGCGCCACCAAAAGCCAATGCAACCCGATGATCGGCACCCCCGCATCCTCGGCCATGGCCCGCACCTCGCGCCGCCGCGCGGCAGGCATCAGATGCGGCGCATCGCCAAGGGTAAAGGGGGCCAGCTCGATCCCGCTATAGCCAAGCTGCGCGGCCATGCGGCATTGCTGCTCGAATGGCAGGTCACGCAGCACTTCGTTACATAGGCAAAACTGCATTTCAGGGCCCCTTACGGCAAACGAACAAGAAAGACTTCGGAGAACAGCGCCTGCACCCCGAACCCGACAACAAGCGAGAGCACAGCGGCAAAGATCAGCGGCCGCGCCTGAATATCCCCCAGCCCCGGCAGGGTCCGCCGGTCCAGCAGCACCAGAAAGGCAAAGACAAACAGCGAGGCCGCAATGGCAAAGGGCAAATGCCCGATCATCCCCAAGGCGAAAGTCAGGGTCAGACCAAGGGTCAGCGCAACACGGCGCACCGCCCCATCGGCCCAGTCAATGCGGAAAGTCTCGCGCCCGATCCCCGCAAAGCCGCCCCGCCGAAGATTGCGCAGCAGGAAGGCAGCAGTGCAGAGCAACAGGGCAAAGCTGACCATGGCAGGCACCACCCCCGGCGCGGTGAAGGGGTTGATGTCCAGATGCGACAGGCCCTCCATCCGCAGACTCTCGATCAGGGCCAGCGCCGCAAAGGCAAACAGGACGAGGGCCGCAATGCTATCGGGTGCGGAGGCCTTGGCGGGCGACGTCGGGGCGGTTTGCACCGCCGCCTCACCCCGCCCCCAAAGCCCGCCAATCCAACGGCGCACCGCAGGCATCGACAACAAAATAAAGCCCAGCGCCGTGACCCACAAAACCGCGCTGATCGGGCGGGTAAGGAAGGGCGTCAACTCCCCGTCACTCAGCACCAGCCCCCGCCGCAGGTTCTTGTCCAGAATATCCCCCAAAACGATCCCGAGGATCAGGGGCGCCATGGGGAATTTCAACTCCCGCAGGATGAAGCCCGCGATGCCAAAGAACAGCATGACGTAAACGTCAAACATCCGGCTGGCGATGGCAAAGGCCCCCACCGTGCAAAGCACAAAGATGATCGGCATCAAAACCTCGCGCCGCACCCGCAGCACCTGAAGCAAGGGCCGCGTTAGCAAAAGGCCGAACACCGCCATGGCCAATGTGGCCATAAAGACCATGCCAACCACGCTGAACACAAAGTCCGGCGCCTCGATCATAATCAGCGGCCCGGGGCGCACCCCGTGGATCACCATGGCCGCCAACAAGACCGCCGCCGGGGCAGAGCCGGGCACCCCAAGGGTCAGCACAGGGATCAGCGCGCCGGGAACGGCGGCGTTATTGCCCGTCTCGGCGGCCAAGAGGCCCTCGGTAGAGCCCTTGCCAAATTTTTCGCGCTCCTTGCTGCGGGCGCGGGCGGCGGCGTAGCTGGCCCATGATCCCATGTCCTCGCCCACACCGGGGATCAGCCCCATGAAGGTACCGATGATCCCGCTGCGAATGGCAGTGCGCCAATAGCGCAGCCCATCCCCGATGCCGGACAACACACGGCCCACCTTATTGGCCACAACCTCGTAATTGGCCTGCCGCATCACCGACAGGATCTCGGCAAACCCAAAGGCCCCGACCATGGCAGGCAACAGGCCGATGCCCCCCGCCAGATCGCCGCTGCCATAGGAAAACCGCGGCACCGCATGAATGCCCTCCTGCCCGACCATGGCGACCAGCAGGCCCAGAAAGCCCGCGATCCAGCCCTTGATCGGATCGTCCAGCGCGGTCAGCTGCCCCGAGACAAGCACGCCAAACACCGCCAGCCAGAAAAACTCGTAGGCGCCAAAGCCAAGGGCAAATTCCGCCAGTGTCGGCGCAATCAGCGCCAGCGCGACCATCCCGACAAGAGAGCCCCAGAAAGACCCCAGCGTCGCAACCGCCATAGCAGGCCCCGCCTTGCCCGCCCGCGCAAGAGCATAGCCATCCAGCGAGGTCGCCGCATTGGCCGGCGTTCCGGGGATATTGAGCAAAATGGCGCTGCGGCTGCCGCCGTAGATCGCGCCGATATACATGGAAATCAGGATCAGGATCGCCCGCTCGGGCTCCAGATCAAAGGTCAGGGTCGTCATCAAAGCCACGCCCAGCGTCGCCGTCAGCCCCGGCAGGGCACCAACGCAGATGCCCAGCAATGTCGCCCACATCACATCAATGATGCGAATGCTGAATGCGATATCAACCACTGCGCCAAACAGAGAGAGTAGACTGTCAATCATGTGGAACCTGCCCTGATGTTAAGTGCCGCTCCCGAACGGGAGATGATCCGGAAGCGGCCTGCATCCTGCCTCAAGGATAGGGATTAGGGACGCGGAATGCCAAAGGCCTCGGGGCTGTTCTCAGCCTTCTTCGCGTCATAAAGCATCCATGCGTTCTGGCTGATCATCGGCGCGGCGGCGGCCTGCGCGGCATCCCCCGTCGAAGGATCAAAAAACGCCCCGCGTCCGGCGGCATATTCCTTGAGCGCCGCAGAGTTGGAGATCGTCTCGGTCCAGATTTTATCCATGGTCGCCAGAACCTCCGCTGGCGTATCCGCAGGGGCCCAGATGCCGAAATAGTTGTTGGCGGGCTTCAGGTCCGGCGCCCAATTCGTGATCGGCGGGATTTCCCCGTAGCCCTCAAGCTCCAGCGGCGCAGAGGCCAGAACCGCCAGCGGGCGAATGCGCGTGCCGCGGATCATCTCTGCCTGCTCCGAGGCAAGCTGCGTCGTCACCATGGTCTCGCCCGAGACGGTCGCCAGAACCGCAGGTTGGCCGCCATCATAGGTGACGTGTTTGTATTCAACGCCAAGGGCACCGGCGATGGCCTCCATCGCGTTATGGCCGCCCGAGGTTACACCGGCCGTGGCCACAGACACCGAGCCCGGTTCGGCCTTCATCTTGTCGATCAACTGGTCAAATGTCTCGATCCCGGAACCCGGGTTCACCCCGACAACCGCCACATTGGCGATATGCAGGTAAACCGCCCAATCCGACAGCTGCGCATCGACCATGCCCAGCACCGGATAGGTGCCAAGATCCACCGCCGCACCGGCGGCCCATGTCAGGCCGTCGCGCTCTGCCGTCCATGCGCTGTTGGTGCCCACCGACCCCGCCGCGCCGGGCTGGTTCACCACCACAACCGATTGGCCTAGGGCGGACTCAAGCTCCCCTGCCAGAACCCGCGTCACACTGTCCGTAGAACCGCCCGCAGACCAAGGCACGATGATCGTCACGGGTTCGGATGGCACCCAGTCCTGCGCCATCACAGGCCCGGCAAGGCCCATAAGAGCGCCCAGCGCCCCCACCATGCCATATGTCAACTTTGTCGATGTCATTGGTCTTCTCTCCCTTTGGCTGCGATCGGTTATAACCAGCAAGACACTTAAGTGACCGGCTGGTTACTTAACGCTACACAGCACCCTTGATTCCGTCAACGAAATCTTTGCACCACTGCGCGAACCGCGCCCCGAAGGGCCGGCATCCATTTGAAAGAAAATCACTTTTTATAGGCCGAAATCACCCGACCGCATCCCGTGCAGGGGCAATCCCGCCTCGAAAACGCGGGGCCGCGCTGCCGTGCTGCGCAGCCCGAGGGGCTACTCGGTGACCCAATCCATCGTCTTCACCTCCTCGCGAAACGCAAAGGTTTCGAGGTGGCGGTCAATGACATTATGGATCGCGGGGATCGCGGCCTCGTCCTGCACCTCGCAGGTCATGGAAAGCCCCTCCGCCGTGGCGGCCATATGCACCGTCCCCATCTCGAAGGCGGCCCAGCCGGTCTCGGCATTGCACTCTACATCAATCTTGTGCCCGAAATGCTTGCAAAGCTGCTGCATATATTTCGAGCCGTTTTCCGTTTTGTAATAGCCTTTAACAACCGGCATTGCGCGTTCCCTTATTGATGCTTGGTGGCACCGATATAGACTGCCCGATCCGCATAACCAACCGATTTACTCGGCCTTTACCCGCAGGCGGGCGATCAGCCCCCCAAGACCGCCTCGAACAAGGCGGCGGAGTTCCCGTCCATCATCAACATATGGCTATTACCGCCGCCGATATCCGCACTTGCGATATGCCGTGCCCTCGGCCCGCAGGCCCCAAGCCTGCGCCAGGCGGCGCGGCGGGCTTGCCACTGCGCGTCCTCCTGCAGGTAATCCCCCGCACAGACCGTCAGGGTGGTATCCCGCAGCCCCGCCCCCTCATCGGGATAGCCGGAGGGCTCCAGCGCGATGATATGCTCCATCAGATGCCCCGCGCGGGGCTGCGCATCAAAGGTGATCTCGCCCCCCTGACTGTGACAGACCACAATCGCCGGCCCCGTGCGCTCGAGCACAGCGCAAAGCGCATCCACATGCAAAGGCGTCGTTCCCAACCATCGGGGCACAAACCCCTGCGCAAACCGGTCAAAACTGGCCACAGGAAAGCGCTGGTTCTCAAAGGGGGTGCGGCTGGCAAACCCCTCGGCCGCGCCAATTCGGAACAGCACCCATGCCTCCTCCAGACTGCGCAGCATCGGCTCCCCGCCCCACAGGCCGGGGGCAAAGCCCGCGCGGCCCCGCTCCACATTGTCCACCACATGCACCTCGTATCCCGCATCCAGCGCAAGATGCAGCCACCCGGCCCGCCCGTCGGGGGTTTTGTCCCAACAACTGCCCGACATCCCGCCCCCGTGCACAAAGACCATCGGCGCCTCGCCATTGCGCTTTTCGGGGATGAAATACTGCACATAGGCATGCTCCACCGCGAAATGCCCCCGCGGGTCGACCTCAAAGCTCGCCGTGCGGGTGAAATGCACGGTTCTGGGCGTGCCCGTCGTCACCCGGTGCAGCCGCCCGCCCACCGTATAGGACCCGAAATCTTTCAACTGATAGGCCAAGACGACCCCCTTCAAACAAAGCAAGGCCCCGCCCCGACAGGGGGCGAGGCGCAGAGATCACTCAAGCGAGGACAGCGCCTGATACTCATTGTAATCGGCGGCATAGGCGCGATAGCTCTCGATCACCCGGGCAAACATCGGATCGCTTGCGGCATTCTCGGCGTAAACCTCATCCGCCGCGGCGCGCAGAGCCTCCAGCACGCTGTCAGGGAACCGTTTCACATCCACGCCATTGGCACGGAATTTCTCCAAGGCCTCCCCCTGCGCACCGGCAGCAAGGCCCATGGCATAAAGGTTCGCATCGGCGCAGGAAATCTCGATCGCGCTGCGCTGCTGATCGCTCAGCCCCTCCCACTTATCCTTGTTTATATAGAACTCGATAAAGCCCGCAGGCTGGTGCCATCCGGGGAAGTAGTAATTCTTGGCCACGTCATCAAAGCCCATCAGAACATCCACCATGGGAAAGCTCAGCTCCGTCGCATCCAGCCGTCCGGTTTCCAGCGATGTCGCGATTTCCCCCGCCGGAATACCGCTGGCATTGGCGCCCAGCTTGCCAAGGATCTCGCCGCCCAAACCGCCGATGCGGATGTTCATCCCGCGCAGGTCCTCTGGGCTGTTGATCTCCGAGGTATACCACCCCGCCGCCTCGGACAGGATCACCCCGCAGGCCATGGGCACCACATTGTAGGGCGCGTAAATCTCCTGCCACAGCTCAAGCCCGCCGCCATGATGCAGCCAGCTGATGTAGGACAGCGGATCCCCGCCAAAGGGCACAGAGCCGAACAGCGCCGCGGCTGGCTCCTTGCCCGCGGCAAAGGCCGCATAGGACCAGGCCGCATCAATCGCCCCAACGCTGACGTTGTCGAAAATCTCGGTCGGCGGAGACAGCTCCCCCGCCAGCAAATAGTCGAAATCAACCTCGCCGCCGGTAAGGGCGCCAACGTTCTCGACAAACCGCTTTGCGGTCGGGTCCAGCACCGGCAGGCCGGGAAAGGCGCTTTGCAGGGTAAAGCTGTCAGCCAGCCCCGCCGTCGCCGTAAGGCCCGCCAATCCGGCGGCAATCAATGTGGTTTTCATGAGGTTCCTCCCTTTCATGATGTGAACCCGGTAATCAAACCGGGGAATATGATCAGCAGCGCGAGCACAAACAGCTGCAACCCGATAAAGGGCAGAACGCCGCGGTAAATCTGCGGGGTGGTCAGCTGATCCCCCGCCGCCCCGCGCAGATAGAACAGCGAAAAGCCGAAAGGCGGGGTCAGGAAAGAGGTTTGCAGGTTCACCGCCACAAGGATGCCGAACCAGATCAGCACCTCCTGCTCGCCCAGCCCGTTGCCGAAATCGAGGCCGGCCACCACAGGCGCA
Organism: Harenicola maris; assembly: GCA_018524345.1. Lineage (GTDB taxonomy): Bacteria > Pseudomonadota > Alphaproteobacteria > Rhodobacterales > Rhodobacteraceae > Harenicola > Harenicola maris. Next base: position 232,563 of record JADQAZ010000004.1, on the reverse strand, counting down.
AAGATCGGCAGCAGGATCAAGGTGATCTCCAGCCAATCGAGGACAAAGCCCAGAACAAAGATCGACACCATTACCACCGCCAGAACCGTATAGGGGCCGGTGCCAAAGGCGGTGATCCCCGTCTCCACCAGATCATCCCCGCCGATGCCTTTGAACACGGCGGAAAAACAGGTCGCCCCGATCAGAACGAACAGAACCAGCGAGGTCGTCACAACCGTCTGCCGCGCCGAGCTCATCAGCATCTTGGTGCTGAACTTGCCGTAGAAAATGGTGATCAGGATCGCCCCGAACACGCCAATGCCGCTCGCCTCTGTCGGGGTGGCAAAGCCCGCAATGATCGAGCCCAAAACGCAGAACACCAGCGCCAGCAACGGCCCCAGATCAAACAACAGCCGAAGGATCGAAATACGCCCCGTCCGTTCCATCGCAGGCAGCCCCCGCGCCTTCCAGATGATATAGGCGGAATAGACCGCCACCAGCAAAAGCCCCGGCCCGATGGCCCCCGCGAACATATCCGGCACGGGGGTTTTCAACTGATCCCCCAGCACAATCAACATCACCGATGGCGGGATCAGGATTGCCAATGTGCCAGAGGAGGCGATCAGCCCCGCCGAGACCTCCTTGTCAAACCCCGCCTCCTGCAGGCGCGGCAGGGCAAGCAGCGCCAGCAAGACCACAGAGGCCCCCACAACCCCCGAGGAGGCCGCCAGCAACACCCCGATCACCAGCACCGAAATGCCCATCCCCGCGGCGCTCCCGCCCAAGGCCCGCTGCGCCGCCCGCAAGGACCGCTCCGCCGCGCCGGATGTCTCAAGGATCAGGCCCATAAAGATGAACATCGGGATCGCCACCAAAAGCCAGTTGGACAGGACATTGGCAAATATCCGGCTGACCAGAATGCTGAAAAACGCCGTCGGCAGGTCCGACACCAGAATGAAAATCGCCGCCGCCCCCGCCAGAACCATCCCCACACGATACCCCGCAAGGATCCCGCCAAGGGTCAGGGCCGCCATGGCGATCGGAAGAACCCCCTCGATCATCGTGCGGCCCGCAACAGACGCAGGGTTTCAAGAACCAGCGCCAGCGCAAGCAGGCCCAGCCCCAAGGGAATGACCGCCTTGATCAGCCACAGATCATTCAGCCCCCCGTTGCGCGCCCCCTCGTCAGACCGCCATGCCCGCAGCATGAACCCCCATGCCGCTGGCAGAACCAGCACAAAGAAAGGCACGGCAAACAACAGGTTCCCGATCAGGTTGATCCGCGCCTTGGCCCGGTCAGACCGCTTGTCATACAGGAAATCCACCCGCACATGGCGGTCCATCAACCAGACAAGCCCCGCAGGCAGCAACCCGATGATCACCAGCAAATGCCACTGGAAATCCAGCAGACTGTTCAGGGTCACCGCATCGCCGATCAACAGCCACGCCCGCCCGAAGACCAACAAAGGATTGATCCCCAAGGCGCTGCACAAAACCTGCGCAACGATGGCCAGCATCAGCACAACCAACCCAAGGCCAAGCACCGACAGACAGGCCTGCTCAAACCGTTCCAACATGGATTCCCTCCTCCATTTAGCTCCACATGGAACAATATAATTCCATCTGGAGCAATCTCTTTTTTTGATCTAGGCTCGGCCCATGAAACTGATCGACATCCTTGACGCCACACCCTTCCCCATCGGCTACCGCATCGCCTTCATCACCAACTTCCTGCGCGAACCCCTGCTGCGCCAGATGGAGAAAGACCACGGCATCATCCGCCCCGAACTGACCGTGCTGATGTGCCTGAGCTTCCGCAGTGACGTCCACGCCCGCGACATCTGCGAGGTGACAGAGCAACCCTCGAACACAGTCAGCCGCGCGGTTGCCTCGCTGGAAAAGAAGGGGCTCATCCAACGCGCCAAAGACCGCATCGACTCAAGACGTCAGGTCCTCAACATCACGGCAGAAGGCCAAGTGATCCACGACAAGATCATCCAGCTCTTCGCCGACGCCGAAATCGCCATGCTCAAGGGGTTAAGCCCCGCGGAACAGGACCAATTACAAAGCCTGCTCGACAAGGTCGCGCGCTCCGTCGGCGACTGGAAACAGTAACGCCTGCAAGCCACAGGGCGCAAAACGGCCGGACCTCACCCCATAAAGATATTCGGGCTCAGGGCATCCGACAGAAAATTCAGGTTCTCCCGCAAAGTCTCGCGGCTCGATGGCCCACCCAATGCGATGCGCAGCTGCTCCTGCGGCGGGCCAAGCACGGTGAAAGCATCCGCTGGCATAAGGCCAACACGCCTGTGGGCCATGCGCGCCACCACATCGGCACGGCTGACCCCCTCGGGCAGATCAAGCCAGATGTTAAAGGCATTCTCGGACCCGCGATACCGCACATTGGCAAGCACTTCGGCGGCAATCGCCTGCCGCGCGGCACTTTCGGCGCGGATAAAACGGCGGATACTGTCTGCGGTGCCGTCCTCTATCCACTGCGTCACCAGCGCCATGGACAAAGGCGAAGGCATAACGCACATGGCCCGGATCGACTGGGCCAGATGCCGCGCACAACGCGCCGAAGGTGCAATGGTAAACGCCAACCGCAATCCGGCCCCGATGCATTTGGCCAACCCGCCGATATGCCAGGTCAAGTCCGGCGCCGACAGCGCGATGGGCGCAGGCGACTTGGTCGGGATGAAGCCATAGGCATCGTCCTCGATCAAAGTCAGGTCGTGCCGGCGCAGCGATTGCGCAATCGCCAAACGCCGGTCTTCGGGGATGGTCAAGGTGGTGGGGTTCTGAAGCGTCGGGTTCAGATACAGCGCCTTGGGCCCATGCTTCAGGATCGCAGCCTCCAGCGCCTCTGGCAAAATGCCATCCTCGTCCATCTCGACCCCAACGAGGTTAAGGCGGAAACGTCCCGCGACATTGCGAAAACCGGGATAGGTGACCGCCTCGCAAAGCACCGTATCACCGGGGCGGGTGATGATCGAAAGAATGGCCGCCATAGTGGCATGGGCGCCGGGGGTCACGGCCACACGCTCCAATGCCGGAACCATGCCCCGCATGCTCAGCCAGCTGGAGGCCGCGACGCGGTCACGCTCTGATCCCGTGGCGCTCTGATATCGCAACAGGCCAATGAGGTTAGCAGAGACATAGCCCACCCCCTCCTGCATGCGGCGGCGCAACTCGGGGTCCTGCGGCTCAGGCGGCATGTTCATCGACAGGTCCGCCTCGCCGATGCGCGAAGGATCGGGGCTGTCCGTGACCACGCGCCCCTTCACAAAGGTGCCCCTTCCGACATGGCTCTCCACATGGCCGCGGGCCTGCGCCTCGGAATAGGCGCGGGAAACCGTCGTGAAATCAATGCCCAGCTTCGCAGCAAGCTGACGCTGCGGCGGCAGGCGCGCACCATCATCCAGACGCCCCGTGCGAATATCCTCCGCAATGGCATCTGCAATCGCCTTGTAGCGGGGCTTGCCTGTGTCGAGCGAGGCAGGAATCCAATCAATCATAAAATGTCCCTTTTGCTTGGGGGCTTATACGACAGGCAGCGCAACAATTGAAGGGTAATTGTATGCATCAATAAGAATCAAAGCAGGCCTGCCAACAATGCCATCTCGATAAATTGCACTGAAAATGCACCAAAGAGACCACATCAGTGCATTTTTTATGCAGAAATCAGCGCAACCCACCAAATCAGCAATTTATATTGTATGCAGATTGAACTGTTTATTGCTGCATTCAATTTGCCCGGCCCATCAATGTGCTCATCAACAACAAGGAGCGCATGATGCCCGAAGTCACTAAAGAAGCACATAAAGACGGAGATTTCTTCGTGAACTACGAAGAGAAGGTCTTCGAAGATGTTAAGGCCGATGAGGGCGAGAAGGCGCTGGTTACCTTCCACACCGTGGCCTTCGAAGGGTCCATTGGCCTCGTCAACATCCTGAATGCCATCCGCCTGAACCGCAAAGGCTATGAGACATCAATCCTGCTCTATGGTCCCGGCGTTACACTGGGCATCCAGCGCGGCTTTCCCACCCTCGGCGACGAGGCCTTCCCCGGGCACCAGAACTTTGCCGTCAACCTGAACAAGTTCATGGGCGAGGGCGGCAAGGTCTATGCCTGCCGCTTTGCTTTGCAGGCCCTCTACGGCCACGGCGAGCCCTCGCTTCTGCCCGGCATCACGCCAATCGCGCCGCAGGACGTCCTTGATTGCATCCTGCTGCACAAAAAGGCCGATGCGGTGATCCTCGATACCTGGACCGTTTGATCCATCCTTGTCGGGGGCACTGTTTGCCCCCGGTTGCCGGCCCGTTCCCCCCCTCGGGCCGGCCCCATCCTTGAACAGAGGCACCCCTATGCGAACCGATACCATCCGCGCCGCCGCCGTACAGATCGCACCTGACCTTTCCGGACGTGCCGGAACGATTGAACGCGTGCTCAACGCAATTGCCGAAGCCGCCGACAAGGGCGCGCAATTCATAGTCTTTCCCGAGACATTTGTGCCCTACTACCCGTATTTCAGCTTTGTGTTGCCACCTGTGCAGCAGGGCGCGCCGCATCTTGACCTAATGCAAGAGGCGGTCGTCGTGCCCTCGCCAGCAACACAGGCCGTGGCCGATGCCTGTGCCAAGCGCGGGGTCGTGGTGGTGCTGGGGGTGAATGAACGGGATCATGGTTCGCTCTATAATGCACAGCTGATCTTTGACGCCGATGGTACGATCGCGCTGAAGCGCCGCAAAATCACACCGACCTATCATGAGCGTATGGTCTGGGGTCAGGGCGATGGGTCTGGGCTCAAGGTCGTCGAAACCAAGGTCGGCCGCGTCGGCGCGCTTGCCTGTTGGGAGCATTACAACCCCCTCGCCCGCTACGCCCTGATGACCCAGAACGAGGAAATCCACGCGGGCCAATATCCCGGCTCTCTGGTCGGCGACATTTTCCGCGACCAGATAGAGGTCACCATGCGCCACCACGCGCTTGAATCGGGCTGTTTTGTCGTCAATGCAACCGGCTGGCTCTCCGAAGAGCAGATCGCACAGATTCACCCGGATCAGAACCTGCAAAAGGCCATGCGCAGCGGCTGCATGACCTGCATCATCTCGCCCGAGGGCCGCCATCTGGCAGAGCCCCTGACATCCGGCGAGGGCATCCTGATCGCCGATCTCGACATGAAGCTGATCGCCAAGCGCAAACGCATGATGGACAGCGTCGGACATTACGCACGCCCCGAATTGCTGTCCCTCAACCATGACACCCGAGAGGCATCAACACGCCACGTAACCGAGGCCGCAAACGAACCGCAGGAGACTTGCCAAGATGCTTGATCACGCAGAGCTTATCAACGAATTGCAAACCCACGGCATGCGCCTTGTCGATCCGCGCGCGGGCCAGGAAAGCAGACGCGGCGGCGCGGGGCCGTCCGATCACAAGGCGATTTCGATTGGCTCCCGCACGGTGATGATCCCCGTCCATACAGCGCCCAGCTTTGACAGCCCCTATCTGGTCGAGGCCCCCGATGCGACGGGCGAGGCCCGCGTGACCCGCGACGGGCAAGAGGTGGCCATGGTCCGCTTTCCAACGGCGGCCAAATTCTACCAACGCAAAACCGCCGATGGCATTCCCTACAGCCACATCGCCGCTCTGCATTCCAAGGACGTGCTGGCAACCACGGTGCTGCAAACCTGCATCCGCTACGAAAGCCGCAAAAAGACCTGCCAGTTCTGCTCCATTGGCCAAAGCCTTGCCGCAGGGCGCACCATTGCCCATAAAACACCACAGCAACTGGCCGAGGTCGCCAAGGCCGCCGTCGAACTGGACGGCGTGACCCACATGGTGCTGACAACAGGGACCCCCGCAGGCAAGGACCGCGGCGCCAAGGTGCTCTGTGACAGCGCAGAGGCGATCAAGGCAGCCGTCGATCTGCCCCTGCAGGGCCAGTGCGAGCCGCCCGAGGATGACATCTGGCACCAGCGCATGTTCGATGCGGGCATCGACACCCTCGGCATGCATCTTGAGGCCGTCACACCAGAGGTCCGCCAGCGCATCATGCCCGGCAAGGCCTCGGTCCCGATTACGAAATACTTCTCCAGCTTCGAGGCCGCGGTAAAGGTCTTCGGGCGTGGGCAGGTCTCGACCTATATCCTTGCCGGGCTCGGTGACACACGCGAAGCAATTCTGGACATGGGCGAAAAGCTCTGCGCGATGGGGGTTTATCCCTTCGTGGTTCCCTTTGTGCCGATCTCTGGCACTCCACTGGAAAGCCACCCCGCCCCGAGCTCAAGCTTCATGGCCTCAATCTTGCAACCACTGGGCCAGATGATCGTTCGGGCCGGTATCCGCTCGGCGGACATGAAGGCCGGCTGCGGCAAATGCGGCGCCTGTTCGGCCCTGTCGAGCTACGAAAAGCTGAAAGTGCCGACGCAGGCGGTGCCCGCATGATCGAGGTTGAACAACGCGACTTTCACTGCCCCGGATACTATATCCGCGCCGCGTCCAAACGTTTCGAAGCCGAGGGGGCCGCGACCCTGCGCCGCCGCGTCTTTGTCGAAGAGCAAGGCATCTTCCGCACCCATGATCGCGATGACATCGACATGATCGCAACGCATCTGGTGGCGCTTTCGACCTATGCACATGAGGCCGATCAGGTGGTGGGCACCGTGCGCATCCACGAGGAGGCACCCGGCCTTTGGTGGGGCACGCGGCTGGCCGTTGACAGCGACTTTCGCGCCGTGGGCCGCTTGGGGGCAGAGCTGATCCGCCTTGCGGTATGTTCCGCCAATGCCCGTGGATGCGACAGGTTTCTGGCCCATGTGCAGCTACAGAACGTCACCCTGTTCAAACGGCTGCATTGGCAGCCGCTGGAAGAGGTCACAATCCACGGCACACCGCATATGCGGATGGAGGCAGAGCTCGCCCATTATCCGCCCTGCGCCGATCCGGTGTCCGGATGGTATCACCGCCCCCGCATCCGAGAGCCGCGCCGATGACTGCATCCCCCCTCAAGGAACTGGCAGAACGTTTGCGTGTCCACCCGTCGATCCGCTCAAAGCTGGGCATCGCTTCGGCAACCCATGCGCTTGGCCTCACCGCGCGCAGCGATGGACGCCCCGGAGATGACGCCGCCATTCTGCCCCGCGACGGCGGATATGACCTGCTGGCCGGAGAGGGCTTCATCCCCGCCTTTATCAAGGATGATCCTTGGTTTGCAGGCTGGTGCGCCGTGATGGTCAACCTGTCGGATATCGCCGCAATGGGGGGGCGCAGCACCGCCGTGATCGACCAGATCTGGGCCCCCAGCGCAGATGCCGCAGCGCCGCTGCTGCAGGGGATGCGCGATGCCTCCGCCGCCTACGGCATACCGCTCGTGGGCGGGCATACAAACCTCTCGGCCGCGGACCTTGGCCTTGCCGCCTCGGTATTTGGCAAGGCGGAACGCTTGATCACCAGCTTTGATGCCGCCCCCGGGGACCTGCTGATTGCCGCCATCGACCACCGTGGCAGCTACCGGAACTTTGACAACTTCTGCGCAGCACTCGATGCGCCCGCCGAACGGTTGCGCGGTGATCTGATGCTGCTCCCTGCGCTGGCAGAGGAGGACCTAGTTTGCGCAGGCAAAGACATCAGCCAAGGCGGCCTGATCGGAACGGCCCTGATGCTGGCAGAATGTTCAAACGTCGGCATCGAAATCGCCCTGTCAGAGGTCAATCCGCCGATTGGCATCGAGCCAGAGCGCTGGCTGCGCAGCTTCCCCAGCTTCGGCTTTCTGTTGTCGGTTCATCCCGAGAATGCCGAGACCCTTTGCGCAGCCTTTGCCTGCCGCGGGATCGATGCCCATGCGGTGGGATACATCACCGAAGGATCCGCCGTGACGCTTCGCAATGGCGATGAAACCTCCCTTTTCTGGGATCACGCCCAAACCCCCTATCTCGATCTTGGAGCCAACCATGCCTGAAACCTTTTGGACTGTCCGCTGGCCCGACGGCTCGGAGGAAAAACTCTACTCCCCCTCAAGCGTCATTGCCGAAGTCTTCAAACCCGGGCTCAGCTACCCGGTTCCGGACTTTTTACAACGTGCCCGCATCGCGATGGAACGCGCCTCCAACCGTGTCGAACGCAAATACGGCTTTGCCTGTAGCTCGGCCATGGATCAACTCGACCGGATCGAGGCGAAGGTCGCGACCTTTATCGAACAGCCAGACACGGAAATCGCCTGCCTGAAGATTTCTCAATGAGGATGAAACCCATGACACAGAACCAGACCCAGCATATCCCAGTTGTGATCGTCGGCGGCGGGCAGGCCGGGCTTTCGACCGCCTATTGCCTAAAGAAATTGGGGATCGAGAGCATTGTTTTCGAACGGAACGGTAAGTTCCACTCATGGCGTGAAAGCCGTTGGGACAGCTTCTGCCTCGTCACGCCAAACTGGCAGTGTCGCCTCCCCGATTTCCACTATGACCGCGAATACGGCGGCACCGATCCCGATGGGTTTATGCTTAGGGACGAGATCATCGCCTATGTTGATGCCTTCGCCGAAATGGCAAAACCCGACCTGAGGGAGAATGTTGACGTAACACGCGTCGCGCCGCGCCAAGGGGGCGGGTTCAACGTCGAAACCACGATCGGCAAATGGACATGCGATCAGGTGGTGATTGCCACCGGCGGCTACGACACACCGATCGAGCCCCCCTATGCCGCCAACCTCGACCCAGGTGTTTTCCAGATGCATTCCGTAGACTACCGCAACGTCGATCAGTTTCCGGAGGGCGGCGTGCTGGTCGTGGGCACCGGACAGTCGGGCGTGCAACTGATGGAGGATTTCGTCCGCGCGGGTCGCGATGTTCATCTTGCCGTCGGCCCGGCCCCGCGAAGCCCGCGAAAGTATCGCGGCCGTGACGCAACCGATTGGCTAAGCGACGCCGGACACTATGGCATCACGATTGCCCAGCACCCCGATCCGGTCAAGGCGATGACCCAGACAAACCACTACATGTCGGGCCGTGATGGCGGCAAAGAGATCGACCTGCGCCGCTTCCACATCGATCACGGGGTCGAACTCTACGGCTCGCTTGCGGATATGGATGGCACTGCGGTGAAATTCCTGCCCGACCTGACCAAAAATCTCGACGATGCCGACCGGTCCTATCTGGGCATCCGCACCCAGATAGACGCCTACATAGCGCAGCAAGGCATCAATGCCCCCGAAGAGCCCCCCTTCCAAAAGGTCTGGCAACCAACAGAGGAACGCACAGAGATTGACCTCGCAGAGGCAGGTATCACCTCCGTCCTCTGGGCGATCGGCTTCCGGCCCGATTACTCCTGGATCGAGGCGGATGTCTTCGACGCCCGCGGCAAGCCCGTGTTCGACCGCGGCGTGACGGCGCATAAGGGGCTCAGCTTCATCGGCCTTGGCTGGCTGAACACTTGGGGATCGGGGCGTTTCCTGGGGATCGAAGAGGACAGCCGTCACCTTGCCGCCCAAATCGCCGCGCAACTGGAGGTTCCGGTCAAGCAGATGTGCGATGCTTGACCTCCAACCCCAAAGCGTCACGCATGAGGGCGTGACGCAGCAGATCCTCGGCATGCAGCAACTCGGCCCCGATGGGCTTTCCGAACAATGGCTGCTTGGCGCCTGCGGCGATCTACATTGGACCCTCCTTGCCAGATCGCTGGGACAGGACAGCCTGCGCTTTCAATCCGCCGATGGCCGCCCCCTCTATGCGGCCTTCTGCGCAACGCGGATAGACCTTGCCTCCTCAGGGAGCCTCTTGGGCGAGCATATTTCCATCCACTCGGAGATCGCAGCAGCCACCGGCCCCAAAATCGGCTCCCGGCATGTGTTGCGCCACCGCGGACGGGTGATCGGGTCTTTGCTGATGCTGTCGACCTTCGTTGCCCATGACGAGACAGGATCCAACCGGCGCATCATGCGCGCCCGCCCATCCGGCTCCTGCACCTTGCCCGCGGCGGGGCCCGATTTGATGGCCCTTGACCACCGCGCGCGCCAAACTTCGCGCAGGCATCGCGGGCACGCCATGCCGCTTGCCAATGCCAAGCGCATCGACCCCAGCTATGCACTGGACTTCAATGCGGTCGGCCTCCTGTATTTCCCCAGCTTCAGCCGCTTTGCCGAAAGCGCCCAGCAAAGCCCAAGGCCGCTGCGGATGCGCGAGGTTGTGTATCTCGGCAATCTCGATGCGGGCGAGGCCCTTTATGTGCATCGCAGCAAGGCCGAGACCCTCATCGCAGGGCCGGATGGCCGCATACTCGCGCAGGCAAGAGACGAACGCGCGGCCTAACCTGTGGGCATCGCGCCGTGCCCTGCCCCGAACCCCGGGCCCTATTTGGGAGCCGTCTTCCCAAGACATCCCCGTCATTTGGCATAGGCGAGCTCGGGCAAGAAGGTCGCGATGGTTGGAATGAACAGGATCATGATCAAGGTAATCACCTCAACCTGCAGGAACCACCAGATGCCGCCAAAGATCTCTCTAAGCGAGAAGGACGGCGCCACCCCTTTCAGGACAAAGGCGTTCAACCCGACAGGCGGCGTGATCAAGCCAATCTCAAGCGTTTTGACCACAACAATCGCCAACCAGATCGGATGCGCGCCCAGCTCAATCAGGGGCGGCACAAAAATCGGCACGGTCAGGAACATCACAGAAACCGGATCCACCATGCAGCCCAAGACCAGCAAGAGCAGCACATAGATACAGACAATGCCCATCATCGACATATCAAGACCGACGATATACTCCGAAACCGCACCAGAGGCGCCGCTTACCGCAAGGTAGGAAGAGAAAATCAAAGCCCCCACCAGAATGATAAAGATCACCGATGTTGTCTGTGCCGTATCCAGAAAGACCTCTTTGAGAACCGAGAAAGACAAGCGGTTCCGCAGCAAGGCGATAAGGAAAGAGCCAACAGCCCCGATTGCGCCAGCCTCCGTCGGGGTGATGATCCCTGCATAGATGCCGCCAATCACTACGCCGCCAAGGGTCAGAAAGCTCCAGACGCCCTTGAGGGACTGCAAGCGCTCTTCGATCCCCGCTTTGGGCAGGGCGGGCGCCATTTCAGGGTTCCGGCTGACACGGATGTAGATCATGACCAGATAGGCAAAGGCAGTCAGCAACCCAGGCACAATGCCCGCAATCAACAGCTTGGGAACAGATTCCCGCGCGATGATGCCATAGACGATCAGGTTGATACTCGGCGGGATCATACCTGCAAGCGTTCCCACCGTGGCTACGCAGCCGGCAGCCAGCTTGCGGTTCACCTTGAGGCGCAGCATTTCAGGGATCGCGACACGCCCGAAGACCGCCGTCGAGGAGGTGGTGGAGCCGGAACAGGCCGCAAAGGCAACGGCGGCAACTGTCGTCGCGATCACCACACTCCCCTTAAGATGCCCCAGCCAAGCGCGCGTGGCCCGATAGATGTCCTGAGTGATACCCGCCTTGGCCGCGACATGCCCCATAAGAAGGAACAGCGGCACCGCGCTCAGCGCATAGCCCGAGCCGATGTCGAACAAACGGCCGCCAATGGTATCAAAGGTGATTGTCGCACCGCGAATAAAGGCAAACCCCGTCGCCCCCGCAAGAAGCAGGGAAACCCCCACCGGCACCCGCATAATCATCAAGACAGCGACCATACCGATCACAAACGGCAGTTGAAGTGATTCAATCATGGCTTTTCCTCCCCCTCAACGGCGCCTCGATGCGTCAGGTCATTGACGCCCGCCTCCTCGAACAATTGGTCTTTTGTGATCAGATGGATCAGCTGCGTCAGAAACCGGAGCGAGAACAGCGCCAACCCGATCGGAATGCCTGCCCGCGCCCACCACGTCTTGACCTCGATAATGCCAAGGACCGTGTCGCCCATGACGTAGTTGGTCCAAGCGGATTCAGCGCTGGTCCATGTCAGAATGGAAAAGAACGCGAAGGCCGCAAAAAGATAGAAACTTTCAACCGTTTTCTTCAGCCTGCGGGGCATGTGGTCATACAAAATGCCCACTGTGATATGTGCGTCATGACGCTGCGAATAGCCCAGCCCCAGATAGATCAGATACACAAACATCAAACTGACGTATTCATAAGCCCCCGGCAGACTTTTAGAGAATAACGCCCGTGCAAAAACTTCGAGGACAGTGATCGTCATCATTGTCGCAACGGCCATCGCCGAAGCATAACAGGCGATCTCCTCCAGCTTGTTCTGCACCCATAGAGCACCGCTGGTTAAACGTGTCATCGAGACATCCCTCCCTCAAGAATTTTGAAACCTGCGCAGGCATCGCGCCGCGCGATCGGACCAAAGCCGAAAGCAAGATGCATAATGCGGCATGGTTTCGATACGGTTGCGCCGCCCCCCAAGCCTGCTTGGGTCTGTTGGCGGCGCAATTGGTGGTCAGACATATGTCTGATCGGTTCAGGCCGGTATTAGCCGCTGTGCTTTTCCAAAAGCTTCAGGAAGTCATCAAGAACCTCTTGCCCCGGAAGCCCGTCTTTCTCACGCGCCGCAACCCAGCTTGCCCATGCGGCATTGCGCACTTCCAGCATCTTAGCTTTCTCGGCCTCGTCCATTTTGACAACTTCGGTTTGCTCGCTCAGCTTGGCGTGGGATTCAATCTCCGCAACTTCCAGCAGGCTGCGCGCCTGCTCCACCATTTCGTCGTTCAGGTCCTCGATAACGGCCTGCACGTCGGCCGGAATCTCGTTCCAAGTGTCCAGATTGATGGTGACCGGCATCGGAAAGAAGAACCAGTCTTCGTCATCCCAATAGCTGAAGATCTCGCCGAAACCAAAGGCATAGGCATCCGCCGGAGACCCGATGATCGCAGCCGTCACAACGCGCCGCTCGGCGGCGGCAGGCAGCTCACCCCATGGGATACCATAAACCGTGATATCCAGCTCCTTCAGGATTTCAGCAGCCCCGCCATGGGCGCGGATCTTAGCAGCCTTCAAATCCTCCACCGTGCGAATAGGCTCGTGTGACAACAGCTGGATGGATGTCCAAAGGCCCGGAAACAGATACTTCTGGTTCATCGCCGTAAATTCGGCCTCGACGGTCTCGGACTTAAACAGCTCGTGCCCCGCCTTGGCATGGGCCAATGGATCGTCACTCATGAAGGGCAAGGATGTGACATTCGCCAAGGGGAAAAGGCCCGGATTGTAAACCGGAGAGAACTCCCCCAAATCGAATGCGCCGACTTTTATGTTCTCGGGCTGCCCCGAAAGCTTACCCAGCGAACCGCCGAAGATGCGGGTGAATTCCACTTTGCCTTCGGTGCGTTTCTCGACCTCGTCCATCCACCAGCGCACGGCCAGATTGGACGGCCCCTTGCCCGTGTATGCATGGTACTTGAGGTTGATTTCCTCAGCCATGGACAGTGTCGGCGCTGCCATCGTCGCCGCAGCAACCAAGGCGCTCGCACAAAGCGTTTTAACAAATTTCATGTGTTTTCCTCTCCCTATTGATGTCCCGCTTTTGCATCGGCAAAGCGGTCTCCCTTAACAGCAATCAACCGGCCCGCCGGCAGCCTCCTCACAGCCGGAACTGCCTTATTGGCCTGATCGCTTATCCTTTGCTTAACTTCGTTTCAAATGAGGCGTCACGGGGGATCGCGCCGTGACTTTGCGGAAACCCGCAGCAAGAGCGGGCACATCCGCAAAACCCCTTCGTGACGCCAGCCTCCCGTTACTTGCGCACCCATGTTTCCTGAATCTCGCAGCCCGCCCGGCGCAGCAAAACCGAAACAGGGCACTTCTCGCCAACAATCTTTGCAAGCTTTGCAATCTGCGCATCATCGGCCTCTGTGTCCAGAATGACCTTAAGCTCGATCACCGGAAACGGCGTACCGATCTCCGCCTTACCGAACACCCCGCGGGTGTCAAAATGCCCGCACATCTCGAACTCCATACCGCGAAGGTCCATTTTCAGAACACCGGCGACGTAATTCGCAATGACATTCGTACAGCCAAGAAAAGACGACAGCATCGTCTCAAGCGGCGTCGCAAAAAGATCGGTTCCGCCGCGCTCCGGCGGCTCGTCCGTGGTGACCACTTTGCCGCGGGCAACCATTTCGGTGCGCGCATGGCTAACCGCATGACCGGATACATCGATTTTGAAAAGGTCGGGCATCACATGTGCCATTGGTTTCTCCTGTATTGAACGGTGTTGTTGCTTGCGACATCCGGATCATCGGCACCTGTTCGGCTGCTCCGCGGCGCAAACAGCCATCTGGCAGCGCGCCCATACCCTTTTCCCCATCGCCGCGGATTTCTATCTGGCCGAAGGGATCACCCCCTCGGCCAGAAAGCATCAAAACAAAGGGAGGCCTGATGTTTTGACCCTTATGCGGTACAGCGATGTGGATGAGGTCAAATACAGATCCGTCAGCCCCTCACCGCCCCATGCAAAGTTCGCCGTGAATTCCGCCGTGCGGATAACGCCCAGGGTCTCCCCCTCTGGCGTGATCACGTGAATACCGCCGGGGCCAGTGCAATAGACATTGCCCTTGCTGTCGATCTTCATGCCATCGGGGTGGCCCTCGCCTTCGCCCTCGGTGACCTCGACCCAAACATCCCCACCCGTCGCAGAGCCATCCGCAGCGATCTCGAACCTGCGGATATGCTTGTGCTCGGTGTCGTTGACATAAAGCGTGCTGTGATCAAGCGAGAAACACAGCCCGTTCGGCTGGGCAAAGTCATCGGCAAGCCGGGTGATGGTCTTGCCATCGGGCGTCACGCAATAGACCCCCTGCGCCCCCATTTCCAGCTCCCGCTCAACGCCAAAGTAATCCAGCCGCCCATAGGTCGGGTCAGTGAAATAGATCAGCCCATCCCTGCGCACCACAATGTCATTCGGGCTGTTCAACGCCTTGCCCTCGAAATGGGTGGCAAGCGTTGTGATCGATCCGTCGGCCTCGGTGCGTGTGACGGAACTGCTCGCATGCTGACAGGTCAACATCCGCCTCTGCGCATCATAGGTATTGCCGTTGCCCATGTTGCTAGGCTTGCGAAACGACACAACTTTTCCGTCCGGTCCCAGCCGAAACATTTCGTTGCCCGGGATGTCAGAGAAGGTCAGGTGCTTTTCCACCGGATGCCAAATCGGACCCTCGGTAAACAGGAAACCACCCGCTACTTTTTCAAGGGTCGCATCGGCGTCGATGATATTATGCATGCCGTCCAAGCGCAGTTCGACAGTCATGAATTCGCCCTCAACTCTTTGACCCGCGTGCCTCCAGCGAACCAGTCCGTCTCGTCGATTTCCTCGAAAGTAACCCAAACATTCTCGGCCGGAATTCCCGCAGCCTCCACCAAAGACGCGGTGACATCAGCCTGCACCTTGGCCTTAATGCCATCTGGATCAGTTTCTATAACCTGTTTCACAATGCGGATATTCACAAACGGCATCTAGCTTCTCCCTTGATCTTCCGTTCCGGATCAAATCCGGAACAGTCGGTTTTCCAGAAGAACGGTTAAAGGAGTTGCCAACCCCGGTATGCGTAGGCTCGCGCATCATAACTGCGGGAACCCGCAGATATTCCGCAGGCCCTGGTTACACCTTAGAGGGCGAGATCCACGCCTGAAGCTTTTCCTCCTCACGGCGCAGTGCATCCGCATTCAAAATGCCCTGCGTCAGCGCAAGAGAGATCGCCCGCGTGCGCGAATTGAAACTCACCCCCCATGCGCCGGATGGAATGTCGTCCTTATCCAGACCCAGCTTTTGATAGAGGCTTTGCAATCTGCTCTGCGCGCCGCGCAAGGATACATTGCGCCGCGCCGCCATCGCCTTGTCGGTAAGGCCCAGACACAGGTCAACAAGCGCTTCGAACTCCAACTCGCTCAACCCCGACAGACGGTTCCCCGCCCTTTGCTGAACGCCGCGCACTTCGCGGTCGATGACGCATTGCTCCGCGATAAAAACGCCCTGCAAAGCCAGCTTCAATTGCTCGTCCGGGGCCGATTTCAGGATGTATCCGTAAACCGCCGCCTCCGGCACAATCTTGGTGATCCCCCGAATATAGGCTTCTTCGGTGTAGTTTGACCAAAACAGGATCTTTGTTGTCGGCGCATTGGCCCAGATCGCCTTTGCCACATCCACGCCCGTCACCTTGGGCATTTGCAGGTCCAAAAGGACGCAATCATATTGCGCAGACCTGAAGGCCTCGATCGCCCCCTCCCCGTCGCTCGTCAGCGTCAATTCCTGCAACTCGGCAAAGGTATTTCGCGCCAACCGCTCCAGAAAGGTCCGGTGCAATTTGTCGTCTTCGGCAATCAATAGGCGCATGCAGTTTCCCGCTTTAAAAGGTTATATAACGTCACTTTCCACCTGCCCCGCAGTCATCGGAACCACAATCATGACCCGCGTGCCAACAGGCCCCTCCAGCCGCTCAAAGAACACCTGCGCAGAGATCAGATCCGTCCGCGTCTTGATGTTGCTGATACCGCTTTGGGATTGCAAATCCGCGTCCTGAATACCTGTGCCATCGTCGTCGATCGTGACCGTTATATCCGAACCGGACTGCGCAATCCGCACGTCTATCCGGCTGCACTCCCCGTGTTTCAACGCATTGTTCACGGCCTCTTGGACAATGCGGTACACGGCGGTGCGGACGGTGTCTTGCAGGTCATCCACCTTGCCGTCAGAGGCATCATCAACATGCATCTCGATCCGGCTTTGCATGTTCTTGAGACAGCGCTGCAAATGCGCCTCGACGGCCTCGGCAAAACCGAAAAGCTGCAGCACACCGGGCTTCATGTCCTCTACAATGCCGCGGACCTCGTCCAAACAATGGTCAAGCTCGTCCTGAATGGCGGCGATCTCGTCCATTGCGGCCTTTGATCCCCCCTCAACCCGCGACATCCGCCGCCGTATCCGCGAAAGGTCCGCCAGCGTCTGGTCGTGCAGGTCCATCCCCAGCCGTTGGCGTTCCCGCTCCATACCCTCGGTCAGGCGCAGGGCACCGATGCGCAGGGTGCGCTCGCGCCCTGTGGCCTCAAGCTCCATAACCGCGGAATCCTTGGCTTCCTTGCCCCGCTCCAATGCGAACAGATAGGCCGACACAAGATCCGCAGCCCCCTGCGCCAGCACAAGCAGGTCCTCGCTGTAGAAGTTCTTCTTGTGGCTCGAAATAGCAAGCGAGCCGATCAATGCCCCCTGCACACGCAGGGGCACAACGATGCGGCTGCGCAGATTGGCCTCAAAAATCGGCTTGCTGTCTGACCCCTCGAAATGAAACACCGGATCGGTCCATGCGTCATGGGTAAGAATATGCGCCACATCCCCCCGCAGCACCGCGCGGATCGGGCTTTCTTCCGTCGGCTTGGCCGGGTTTTGCGTATGGCTCCATGAGGTGTGCAGGCAAACCTCGTAACAAATCTGGGTGCCCTTCGGATGCAGCAGCACAATGTCGAGGTGGTCATGCGCGATCAGGGCACGCAGGCGGTCGGCAAAATTTTCAAGAACCAGTTCATAATCAGTCGGGCCCGCAATCGCCTGTGCAATCGACAGGTAACAATCCAAAGCTTCTGCTGCATTTGGCATAAGAGCATACACCCCCTCTTTGGATGTATTCAGTTGATCATACTCCGAATTCTTTATCAACTTAACCTCTTGGTGTCCGGCCGGTCCTTGGCCTCAAACGGGTTCGGGGGTCTGTGCAGAAACCTGCGCCAAGGGGCGCAAACCATCGATGATCGCCCGGGCGCTGTCATAAACCTGCGGGCTGATATCCAGCGTTGCCAAAGCCGTCTGATACAGCCGCGCGTTTTCACGGTCTCCGATGATAACGATATCCCCTGCGCGCCACATCTCGCGCAGCGCCGCAATCTCGGCGCCAATCAACAGACCGGAAAGATGCGCCTTCAGCACCTCATTCGGCGTCCCGCTCAACAAGGTTCTGGGCCGCGCCGCGAACAACTGCGCTGTCAACCTGTCAGGGTCCGACATCGCGGCTTTGACGCCCCCAAGGAACGCCCCATCATCCCAGTCATGACTGGTCGTGCTAAAGCGCAAAACCGACTGCTTCGTCAGCAAGCCGAACAACTCACCGGTCATAAAGGTTGTAAAGTTCTGGATTTTTCCATCCGCAACCCTCGCCCATTTCGAATGGGTTCCCGGCAAACAAAAGACACCGTCAAAATTCGGGTTTCTCGCAAGATAGCCCGCGATCTGCGTCTCCTCCCCCCGCATCACATCCTCCGGTTGACGCTGGCACACCCCCGGAACGATGCGGACAGACAACCGCGGATCATCGGTTGGAACACTTACGGTTGTCTTGCGATCAACCGGCAAACAGGGGGCATCAGAATACCCCGCATCACGCCAACCTTCATGCGCGCCCACCATCCCGCAGGCCAGAACCGGCATCACCCGATCCGCCGAAAGCCAAGGCCCGATCGCCTCCACCAAAACAGGTTCGAATTCACTGGAAACAAGCTGGGACATGCCCATGTTGTTGTGCAATTGCCCCGTAATCCTGCCATCCGCGCCAATCGCATAGGCATTGAGGTTGGTCGTTCCCCAATCAAGGGCCACCCATTGAATATCCATTTTCACTCCTCCACCTGACTGCGTGATCCACCGGAAAACGCCCTCACCCCTCCAGCGCCCGATCAAAGGCCTGCACAATAACGCGCGCCTTGGCCCTTACGGTTTCGGGCTGTTCCCGGCCTTGTAGATCGCGCTTCCGATCCCGAAACCGGCAACGCCCGCATTAATCCATTCCGCGAAATTCTCGGGGGCGACCCCGCCAACCGCATAACAACTGGTTCCCTCCGGCAAGACCGCCGAAACCGCCTTGAACCCTTCAACGCCAAACAGGAATGACGGAAACAGCTTGAGGCCATCGGCACCATGACGCAGCGCCGTAAAGCACTCGGTCGGCGTCGCAACGCCGGGATAGGACGCCATCCCCATGGCTTTCGTCGCCTCAATCACCTGCGGATTGCAATCCGGCGACACAACGATCCTGCCACCCGCCTTTGCAACGTCGCTGACGTCATCGGGCGACAACACAGTGCCCGCCCCGACCCTCGCCTCTGCACCAAAGGCAGCGGCAAGCTTTGCAATCGACCGCAAAGGGTCGGGCGAGTTCAACGGAACCTCAAGGATCGAAATCCCCTCCGCCAAGATGGCCTCGCCGACCGCTTCGACTTCATCGGGCTGAACACCTCTCAGGATCGCAATCACATTCCGTGCCATAGATGGTCTTCCCGCGTTTCTGTCGAAGGCCTCTTTTGATTCAGGTCGCAGTCTTGAAAACGATTGGCGGCCGCCGACCACTCACTACACAGCGGTCATAAAGGCCCAAGCCCGGGGTGGTAGCTGCGATGCCCGCAGGAAATCTGCGGGAACCCGCAAGACCAAGCTAGAAATGGAGATATCCGAAGGGCGGCGCCCCTAGACCAAATCGTAGGTCACCGTATCAAACAGCCTGTCCTCGCCCATGGAGCGCGCCAAAATCATCGCCCCCTCAAGCGTCGCAATCATATGCGCAGCCCGTTGGAACGCCGCTCCCTCGGCAAGACCATCCGCAGCATAGACAGCCTGCAGCCAAGCCATATTGCGCTCGAAAAAAGCGCGTGTCTTGCGCGCGACACCGTCAGGAAGGTGGGCAATCTCTGCCCCGAACATGCCGCAGAGGCACATCAACCCATCCTCTTTCAACGCCGAGCCATAAAGCGCCACATAGCGCCGCAACATATCTTGCGGGGCCTGCGCCTCAGGCTCCCCCAATGCCGCGAGAAACCGCTCCGTATACCGCTCTGCCAAAGCCTCCCCAAGGGCCTCCTTGGTGGGGAAATGGTAGTGCACGCTGGCCGATTTGATCCCGATCTCGGCGGCAATATCGCGAAAGCTAAAGCTGTTAAAGCCGCCCTGCCGCGCTGTGCGTTCGGCACTATCAAGAATAAGGGTCGCGGTTTCGGACATGGGGCTCACGGCTCTGTGACTATCTACCTACAGATAGGCGTTGACTCATGGAGATGCAAATTCAATAAATCTACCTATCAGTAGATAGGGAAATTCAAATGACACAGAAAACAACACTCATCGTCGGTGGCTCAAGCGGCATGGGGCTGGAAACAGCGCGGCACCTCGTGGCCAATGGCGAACACGTCACTTTGCTGGGCCTGAACACAGCCAAGCTAGAGGCCGCCAAGGCAGAACTGGGTGACCTCGCCGAAACCCGCCAGGTCGATCTGCGCGATGCCGCAGCAGTAGATCGCTTCACACAGGAGCTTCGCGGCGAAACCCGCCACATTGCAAAGCTGGTGAATGCCGCAGGGATTTTCGCCCCCAAGCCCTTCCTCGATCATACGGCTGCCGATTACGACAGCTATATGGACCTCAACCGCGCCAGCTTCTTCATCACTCAGGCCACAGCGGAGAACATGATCAAGAATGGCGGCGGCGCAATCGTCAATATCGGCTCCATGTGGGGCAAACAGGCGATCAAGGCCACCCCTTCCACGGCCTATTCCATGGCCAAAGCCGGCTTGCATTCCTTGACACAGCACCTCGCCATGGAACTGGGGGAGAAAGGCATTCGCGTGAATGCGGTTTCCCCTGCGGTGGTGGTCACGCCCATCTATGGGGCCTTCATCGACCCCAATGAAATCGAGGCCACCCTGACCGGCGCATTCGATGCCTTCCATCCGGTCGGCCGCGTCGGACGGCCCGCCGATATTGCCTCGACCGTCGTGCACCTGCTGTCAGAAGAGGCAGGCTGGGTCACAGGGGCGATCTGGGATGTGGACGGCGGCGTCATGGCAGGCCGCAACTAACACCCGACAACTGGCGGGAAGAGGGCGCGCAGAAGCAAAACCTGCGCGCCCTTTATCCCCGCCAGATCAACGCAATACAGTGGCCAGCAAGGCCCCTGATGGAAAGAAAACACCGGAACAGAATCCCCCCTGTAGGTGAAGCCGCTCCCCCCCTGCCAAGCGCCCCACATAGCCTGTCCAGATTCATCCAATCACTTATTTTCCGATACACGGGCCCAAGGGCCTCCCCCTGTAATCCACCTGTTACAAAGCCTGGATATACAGGCCCTGTTTAACAAATTCCGGCCCCGCCACAGCGCCGCGATGAATTGTGAAACTTTTGTAAAATAAGGATTTTTCGCAAAATTCCGACGTGGCGCGCTTGATTTTTCGAAATTTCATGAAATAACGAACTTATCGTGCCAAATCCGGCACGATCCATCGCCCGAAGCCCCATGGCGCGGGACCGACCATCAATTTCAGCGGCCCATGCCGCCCACCCGACGGAGATATCATGTCCCACCTTTCGAATGCCCTCGCAGGCGTCACGCTCGCGGCCTTCTGCGCTGTTCCCGCTCTGGCCGAATTCCAGCTTGGCGACCGCTACACCGACAATGACGGCGACCTGATCGCAGACATCCCTGCCGACGCCGCCGACCAGATCGACCCCTCCACCCTGATTTTTGCCTATACCCCGGTTGAGGACCCAGCGGTCTACGCCGATGTCTGGTCCGAATTCCTCGACCACCTGAGCGAAGTCACCGGCAAAGACGTGCAGTTCTTCCCCGTCCAGTCCAACGCCGCCCAGATCGAAGCCATGCGCGCTGGCCGCCTGCATGTTGCGGGCTTCAACACCGGCTCCAACCCGCTGGCCGTGGCCTGCGCCGGCTTCCGCCCCTTTGCCATGATGGCGGCCAATGACGGCTCCTTCGGCTATGAGATGGAAATCATCACATATCCCGATTCCGGCATCACAAAAATCGAGGACATCAAAGGCGGCCAGATGGCCTTTACCTCGGAAACTTCGAACTCCGGCTTCAAGGCCCCCTCTGCCATCCTGAAGGCAGAATTCGAAATGGAAGCAGGCCGCGACTTTGAACCTGTCTTCTCCGGCAAGCACGACAACTCGATCCTCGGCGTCGCCAACAAGGACTACCCCGCAGCCGCCATCGCCAACTCCGTCCGTCACCGGATGATCCAGCGCGACGTGGTTGCAGAGGACCAGTTCGAGGTTCTCTACACCTCGCAAACATTCCCGACCACAGGCTACGGCGTTGCCCATAACCTGACGCCGGAACTGCAGGACAAGGTCAAAGAAGCCTTCTTCTCCTTCGAGTGGGAAGGCACCAAGCTGGCCGAAGAATACAACCGCAGCGACGAAGAGCAGTTCATCGAGATCAGCTTCAAGGACCGCTGGTCCGTGATCCGCACCATCGATGAGGCAAACGGCGTTTCCTACAACTGCCAGTAACCTTTGATACCCATCGGTCAGGCGGGGATTGCCCCGCCTGACTGCCCCCAACGAAAGCCCCCAGCCATGCTTGAACTTATCTCCCTGTCCAAAACCTACCGGACCGGCGACGCCGCCCTATCCGACGTCTCCCTACAGGTGCCCAAGGGGCAGATCGTCGGGCTGATCGGCCCATCGGGGGCCGGTAAATCCACCCTGATCCGCTGCATCAACCGGCTGGTGGAGCCAAGCTCGGGCGAGATCCTCCTCGGCGGGGCAAGCCTCGTGTCGCTCGGCGGCAGCGAATTGCGCCAACAGCGCCGCCGGATCGGCATGATCTTTCAGGAATACGCGCTAGTCGAGCGCCTGACCGTGATGGAAAACGTCCTCTCCGGTCGCCTTGGCTATGTGCCCTTCTGGCGCAGCTTCCTGCGCCGGTATGAGGCCGCGGATATCCAGCGCGCCTATCAGCTTCTCGACCGCGTCGGCCTGCTGCAACACGCCAACAAACGCGCCGATGCCCTTTCGGGCGGCCAGCGACAGCGCGTCGGCATCGCCCGCGCTCTGGCACAGGACCCAGACCTGCTGCTGGTGGACGAACCCACCGCCAGCCTTGACCCCAAAACCAGCCGCCAGATCATGCGCCTGCTGACCGAAATCTGCGAAGAGCGGAACCTGCCCGCCATCGTCAATATCCACGACGTGCCCCTCGCGCGGCAATTCATGCAGCGCATCGTCGGCCTGCGCGCGGGACAGGTTGTCTTTGACAACAGCCCCGAGGCCCTGACCGAAGACGCCCTCACCCAGATCTACGGGGCCGAGGATTGGGACGCCATGCGCAAAGCCGACAGTGATCAGGCCGAGGCCGAAAGCGACGCGATACGCCAGCTTGCCGAGGTCACCGCATGAGCGCCCAATACCCCACCACATGGCGCCGCCCGCCCCAGATCATTCAGGACAGACGCCTGCGCATCGGCCTGCAAATCGCCGTGCTCGCCTATCTCGTGCTCGCCTTCGGCAGCATCGAGGTCAACTGGCAGCGCGTCTCCGAGGGGCTGGAACGCGGCCAACGCTTTGTCATGGGCTTCCTGCAGCCCGACTTCACCAGCCGCTGGCGCGACATCAGTCAGGGGCTGATCGAAAGCCTCACCATGACACTGACCTCAACGGTCGTCGGCGTGCTGATCTCCGTGCCCATCGGCATCGGCGCCGCCCGCAACCTCGTGCCGCGCCCTGTCTACCTCGTCTGCCGCTCAATCGTCGCGGTCAGCCGCTCCTTGCAAGAGGTCATCGTCGCGATCTTCCTTGTGGCCATGTTCGGCTTTGGCCCCTTCGCCGGTTTCCTCACCCTCACCTTCGCCACCATCGGCTTCATCGCCAAACTGCTGGCCGATGACATCGAGGAAATCGACGAGACACAGGCCGAGGCCATCCGCGCCACCGGCGCAAGCTGGTTCCAACTGTTGAACTACGCCATCCAGCCGCAGGTGATGCCGCGTCTGATTGGCCTATCGCTCTATCGCCTCGACATCAACTTCCGCGAAAGCGCCGTGATCGGCATCGTCGGCGCGGGCGGCATCGGCGCCACGCTGAACACCGCCATCGACCGCTATGAATACGACAGCGCCGGGGCCATCCTGCTGATCGTGATCGCCATCGTGATGGTCGCCGAATACGGCTCCAGCTACCTCAGAAAGTTCCTGCAATGACCGATCCAACAACCCTCCCCGCCGATTGGTCCTTCCGCAGCCGCTCCGCCAGACTGGCGATCTGGGCGGGTTGGCTGTCCCTCGTGGCGCTCTTCGTCTGGTGCTGGCAGGTCATGACCGAAACCACCATCTGGGCCTTCGTCTGGGACGCCCCGCGTCAGGCCGGCGACATCGGCGGGCGCATGCTGCCCCCCGAATGGGGCTACCTGCCAGAGCTGATGCAGCCCCTTTGGGACACGCTGAACATCGCCACCCTCGGCACGGTCGGCGGGGTGATCCTCGCCGTGCCCGTGGCCCTGCTCGCGGCCCGCAACACCACGCCCTCGGCCGCCTTCCTGCGCCCCGTGGCCCTCTTCATCATCGTGGCCTCGCGCTCCATCAACTCGCTGATCTGGGCGCTCCTTCTGGTCACCATCATCGGCCCCGGCCTGCTGGCGGGTATCATCGCCATCGCCCTGCGCTCCATCGGTTTCGTCGGCAAGCTGCTCTATGAGGCCATCGAGGAAACCGACCCCAAACAGATCGAGGCCATCCGCGCCACCGGCGCAGGCCCCGCACAGGTCCTGACCTACGGCGTGGTGCCACAAGTCATGCCCGCCCTCTGGGGCATCTCGGTCTTCCGCTGGGACATCAACATCCGCGAAAGCACCATCCTCGGCCTCGTCGGCGCAGGCGGCATCGGCCTGAAACTCAACGCCTCCATGGCGGTGCTGGCATGGGACCAAGTGACAGTGATCCTCCTCCTGATCCTCGCCACCGTCGTCGTCAGCGAATGGATCTCCGCCGCAATCCGCCGCGCAATCATCTGATCCATCCGCCACAAAAAAACGCGCCGACCCTTCCCCGGATCGGCGCGTTTATTTTCTAACATACCGGTGACGTAACCGTCAGCTGTTCCGGCAACCATTAATTAGCCAGAGATACTACCTAACTCATTGTTTTCATTAAGGCGTGGAAATGCGCCGGCCGATAGGGTGGCCATTTCGCAAGCAATAAATAGCCTCTAACTATATGATAGCAAACAACCTCTTGAAGACTGTCAGATCCTGACGAAATTTTACAAACAAAAAAGCCGCCCTACTGGGCGGCTTTGAAGTTCGAACGTGACTTTGAGCTTGTAAGCCCCATTATGTTAAGTGAAGAGAGCTTTGCGCAAATCTGAGATCCGGTAGAAATCCACACCCACTGAAGCCTTGGAAACTGCTGGCCGAACCCCTGATCTTTTCAAGCGTCCCACGACTTCCCCAACTTGCAGATCATACTGCTCAGCAAGACGAGCCGGCGTAGTAAAGGTTGCCTTGAACCCTGCCACGCTATCGGGATCGAACCGCAAGATTTTATGATCCTGATCTGGACCGATAATCTCGAAGACCGCCAGCTGAGTTGTCTCGTCATGATGGTCAACCAACCGCCAACCAACCTCCTTCGGGATCTTCAAAGCAGCAAATGCTTCCATCGAAGACATTCCGGCGGTGACAGCTTCTTTCTGACTTTTCACTTCGTCCGGATCCACCAAAATCGCGCCGATCCCTTTCTGGCCATCGACGCAGGCTACGCGATCGAGAAAACCTCCGAGGATCAAGTGCACTACTGTGACCGCCGGAACCTTGGCCTTCTCCGCAGCTTTTGAAATCGGCACCATCCCAGCAGATGGTTGGTCATTCAAAACTGCTTTTTCCTGGAGCTTGCCAACCAGCATGGCAATCTCCTCCTGATCAACAGACTTCTGCGTCCGACCTTTCACTCCGGGGCTCCCAGAATAGATGGGTGTGAGCAAGCGATCAGAGAAAAGCTGATCCACCAGAGGGCGGGCGCAGTTCATGAAATCGGGCAAAGAAATCACATGAACCATGCGTTTGACGCGGCTCGCAACCTCCCTGCCCTTTCCAACCGGGATCGGGAAGTGCGCGGAGGCGTTGTCCGGAATGACGTCAGCAGCCACCAACACACTACGCAAGGTGCGCGCATCCAGCACTTGTTCCTTGGCCAGCGACGCTACGGTGTGCAGCAGACGCTCCGGCAGAGCAACGCCAAGAATCTTTGTTCCAGCAGGGAAGGCAATATTCTCAACAATGACCTTCCTGAGGATACGCACGATGTCTCCAGGCTCTTTGAGAGACTTGGAATGTGCGAGGGCATTGTAGAAGCATCCGAAAATCTTGCGCGCACCAGGGGTGCCAGATGCACAATCAAACTTGCGGAGTTGTGACTCAAGAGCTGAACGAATGCCATCCTCGCCTTGCGAAGTACATTCGAACCCGACCCGCCCCGCAATATCCCAGTCATCTTGGGACAGCTCAGGTAGTTTCTGTTGGGGTCCAAATGCCAACAACACTCCAAGAAGTTCCGTCGCACGTGTTGCTTGTTCCAAAGTCTGCGCGTCTAACCAGACCGGCCCAGATTTTCCATCCAAACGACGCACAACATAATCCTGAAGCGGGGATGCTGAACGGCGAGGTGCCCTCACAACCATCTCAAGAAGTTCGCCTCCATGCTCAGGCACGCGCCGCTTGAGTTCATGAAACTTGTCGTCCCATTTATCTTTCACCTGCCTGACAAGTGGAATGGAGTGGTGCGGACATGTCCTCACCACGGAGAGAGCCCACTCCCACCGTCCACGACGCCTGCCAATCTGATCATCCCTCGCCAAGCAGGCAGGGCAGAAGACGGTGAAAGGGTTGGCCAGAAACTCGGCTGAGACGATCTCGCCGCGGAGGTCATATGCCCGCTTCCCGATCCGCATGGGGGCATTTGCACGCAGATTGGCAAGTGGGACGCCAGAGACCTCAGCCAACCGGCTAAGCGCCTTCTCGTTGTTAGAGGCCATATCTTCAGGGGCAACTTTGAAGTCGTGAAGGAATGGCACCAGCTGGCCACCTGTGTGGGTCGCGGCGAGAAACGCTGCAAAAGATAGAGGGCTTTCGTTCTGGTCGAAGGGGATGTGAGGTGCCAGCATTAGCGTTCTCCCGCCAAAGTGAGCTTCGTCTCGCCCAGATCAATCGTGGTCCAATGGCGTGCCAGAAAGACATTCTGGCCCATGGCGCAGCCTTCCTGCATACCCCAGCTCTCGGCGAAGTGGTTGATCGTCAATGCATCAGCATCTTCCAGTGCCGCAATTTCGAGGGCAGCAAGAATGTTCTCGATGCAACGACCGAAACGGTTGCGACTGGCGTGCACAAGCCGATCCACCAGATCATCCTCCGGCGGAGGCTGCATGCCAACAGCGTCGGAGAAATTGGCGATGACACCGGTCAAAGCCCTCCGGTCCGAATGCGGCGAGACATCTGCCAAGGGCAAACGCCAATAGCGACGCGTGACTTGGGCATCACAGGAGGCGATCTGCCAGAGGCTCTCAATGCCACTCAGCACAACACTGACGGCGCCATCCCCCTGCATCAGGTTCCGGACTGTTTTCAGGAACACATCTATTTTGAACCTTGTGCCTGCACCAAAAAGGTCATGTGCCTCGTCGATCCAGAGGATCGCCGTTCCACGCTGTTTGAACCGGTGCCGCACCGTCCGCATGAGATCGTCTTCTGTCACCGCACTTGAGCGGGCGGCCGTAGGGTAGCCGCTTGCATGCAGGATCTCGATAGCAAGGCTTTTGGCCGTGGGCGGGCTGGGCACCCGAACCCCAACCCATGGCTGATGCGCAGCATTGCGCGGCTGAAGCGCGGGGTGGGTTTTGAGACCATGCAGCACAAGGGATGTCTTACCACCGCCAGCAGGCTCTACGACGGCGATCCCGCGGGCATCGCCATTCTTAGTGTAAAGGCGAGGTGCGGCAATGGCGTTGCCCTGCTCATCGCGCTGCAGCAACCGGTCGAGGTAGCTGCGGAACTGGACGTCCCGCGGCGTCGAGAGATGCTTGCCCCGCAGCCGATCGACGGCTGCGAGCTTCGTGTTGATGGAAGGAAGTGCTGTAGGTGTTGTGTTGATGGTCGGAAATGTTGCGCTCATGTTCATTTATCCTCTACGGTCCAAGCGTTACTTTCATCAGCCCCATCGGCATCGTTGCCAGACTGATGATCGGAAAATTGGATCGTCCCCAATTGGCCGGAAGAAGTTTCCGTATCGTCAGTCAGATTTTTTTCACCGGCTCCGTTGTTGGGTGGTGAATCCGACATAGGAAGGCTGGTTCCCCACTCACTGCGCTGCCCCTCATAGGGGTTCTGAGCCTCGGCTTCGGAAGTCTTGAAACCAATGAACAAGCGGTCCTCTTCATAGTCCATCCGCTCCTTGGACCAATCCTGCATGGTGAGGCCTACGCGCGTCATTGCTGCACTGTTGGTTTCTTTGATGAAGTCGAGAGCCTGGCGGACTACAGAGCGGTCGACCTCTGCGTTACGGTCATTCTGCGCACGAATTTCTGCTGCCGCATGCAGCCACTCTTGTGCCGAGACGCCACGATATCTGTCAAAGACTGCAGGGACTTCGAACCAGCGACCGCTTAACTCTACCCAGATTGCGCCAATGTCTTCAGGGTACCAGCGAACGGCAACCCTCCGCTCGTCGGATTGTGCCATATAGCGCGCCAGGACTTCCGAATGATAACGGACCCCAAGGACCGTGATCCCTTTGCGAGTCACTGTGCGCTCACGCTCCTGACCAAAAATCAAACGGCGACGGCCAAGATCTGGTGGCGGTTGGACGCCAAACTTTTCGACCAAGCGGTTCCAGCAATCAAGAGGCCGCTCACCCCCCAAGCCATCATGAGGCGTGCGGTGATAAACATCGACAACATAGCGCACCAAGACCGAGCAGAACTCTTCAGGATTTAGACAAGCGCGATTTTCGGAGTCATAGTCGCCACGGGCGGCGATATTACTGAAGGTACGCCCACTCAACCTCGGCATCAGCTGCGTCGCAAAGGTGCCGAAAACACGCTCGATCCGGCCTTTCAACTGCGGATCTCCGGCTGGGCAGTATTCCACTGTAATTCCCAGGTCGGACGTCCGTGCCCGAATAAGCATCGAAAGGTTGTACTTCGCGCAATCGGTCACGATATGTGGAGGCCAACCGAATTGGTTCAATTGCGAAAGAGCGCCACAGGCATCACCCCAAACACCTTTGTCACGCATCATCATTTCGATGACCCGCAGCGCACTCTGAGAGTTGGGATTACGAGAAATCACCATACCGACGATGCAACGCGTCGCGGAGCAAATTGCGACAGTGATCCACCACCGAGCCACTTTCTTGTCCAGACCGAGCTTTTTCTTCTCTGCAGCTGTTAGGTGGTGATACAGCCCACCCTCGGCCATCAGTGTAATTGCATCGACCTCCCACTCGTCGAACTCGACCCGCTGCATGGGCCTCTCAACCTGCAGACCCATGCCTACCGGTGAGAAATCACGGTTTGCAGCCTGACGGCCGTGCCTTGTCAACGTCACATCGAATGGGTTCAGCTTACGGATTGCCTGCCGCACGGATTCGCGTGATGGACAAACAAGTTCTGGCTGTCCTTCGGCACGACGTTTCGCGTTCTCATCGTCGAAGGCATCTTTCACTTCCCCGAAAATTATTGCCTGAGATAGCTGTTGATCATCGAGGTATTTGCTGACGATCCGCCCCATAATCATCAGCTCATCCGCAGTAAGGCGCCGGTCACGGTTCCCACGCTTAGTCGTGTTATCGTAGAGCCCTGCCAGACCAAAACGCCGCTCTTTGCGTTCCCACTCAATCACCGTCTTGGCGCCCAACTTTCTTGGAACGGCAAGACTTTCACTGCTGTCTTCCGGATGGCCCTCAGCCAAAATTTCCCCGACGCGAAGTTTGATAACCCCAAGGTAAGGCCTGACAGAATTAGCTGAGCGAGTGACATTCTTGGTCTCGTCCATCAGCAGCTCACGGAATGCTGGAACTGTGGCCATCCGCATCGCTGCTTTCTTTTGCGCCTTCGTTCCCCGCAGGGAGAGGAGCTCACCTTCGGGTAGAATGCGTTCACGCAAGTACTCAGGCTGATGTTCTTTCGGTGTACAGGAAAAATTCCCGACTGAAAGGTAACGGCTAATCTCGGCATTGGTCATGACCTGCGGGATGCCGACACCTTTCGCGGCAACAAAAATATGGCCTTCCTCACGCGTCTCGAAGTAGCGATAGGGCTGCTGGCCAATCACGATGCCGTCATATTTCGAGAATGAGAAATTCGGCTGTACGGGGCTTGGTTTACAGGCGATCATTAGGAAAGCCTCCGGCGCACGTAAGCCTCGTGGGTGATACGTGCCTTGTTTACGAGTTCGAGTTCATGAGAGCGGATCAAGCGGACAATAGCCCTGAAGCCGCGCGCCCCAAGGCCGATTTTATCGACCAGATTTTGAATTTGGGCAGTGGCGGAAATCTCACCCATCGTCGCGCGGGCAGCCGCATCAGCCCCGAAATCCGCGTGGCGCATTTCGTGCATGATTTCGGCATTGAAGTACTCAACCGGATCAATATCGCGTTCGGTCATGACAACCACTTCATCGGCAAAATCCGGCGTCACCTGTGCTGCAATCTGCGCCAGTTCGAGCTGAACTTCGGGATGAAGACGGCGATACTCAGACTTTACCATGATGGCCTTCCGGCTGCCATTTGCCATCAAAGCTCTGAAATCGAAGTGGTGCGTCGCGGGTTTGCCGTCAGGTTTCACCCACGCAAACGGTACCTGGTTTTCCAAGCCGACAACATCGGGGCGGGCAAGTGTTACGAGTGCAACACGCAGTTCAGTGTTGCTCTCGACGTCCATTGTTTCACCCTCATCAGGTCCGAAAGTGAATTGGCCTGTAAAATGATTGCGCCGTCCCTTGGCAATCTTGCGGACTGTTTTCCGGCGCACAGGAAACGCGACGCCGCTTTCTGGTGTAAATTCCATTCCTTGTCTCCATTTGACATAGGGATATCGCTCGCCGGAATTTGCTCCGACGCTGCCCGAAGGCTGCGATACGAATTGTTGGTAGTGTTTTGGGCCGCTCAGTGTTTCAGGCGGCTCTGGTTGCAAGCCTCGCGATGAACTGGCTTGCCGACTTATGCTGGGTTACTCTGTGTCCTTGACCATGGTTGATCATCTCCTGCTGGTTTGCCCACTCAACCGCCGCCGTCCTGCGACTGTCGATTAAGAGGTTGGCTGGATGCCTGTTTCACGAAGAAAAAACTGCGTTCGGATCGGTATCTTTAGCTGTTAGCCTTCGCTTGAGGACGAGAAACTACCCATCTCGGATGCTCGAACAACAGCTGATTTTGGCCAATATTTATTTGCAGAAATCGTTTCCGTCGAAATGGAAACGATCCCATACGTCGGTGAAAATGAACTCAAATCATTGATTTTCATAAAAAATATAGACCTGAAAAATATCACCTCAGAAATCGGCTTAGTGATTTTTTCGTTGGACCTCTGGAACAGAGCTGGATACCGCATGAACACTCAGCAATTGTCGCGGTATTTTTGCAACACATCAGACGAAAGCGAAACTTTGCTCGGAGGCTCGAAACATCCAGTTGGTGATCCAACGCCTCGAATCGACATCACCCCAAGCGTTAAACTGCGATTGCGGTTCGCAGATTCGACAAGAAGGCCTCAACCATTGCGCGAGCATCCAATTCATGCTTTTCTGAAATCGTATTCTTTCCACAAGCAGTTCAATATCATGAAGTTTAGCAATCAGTGGCCGATTTTGGCAGCATTATTCATCGCCGTGCCAGCCTTGGCCCAAGAAGTAGATTATTCAGCCGATATCTCAGATGTAAGCAGACGTATCGCCGAAGCAGAAAAAACAGTCGCCAGTTTCGAGGGCGGCGTTATCAAGACACTCGCTCAATACCGCCTTGAAACACTAAAGATGAACCGCGCCCTTCTTGAAAACCGTCAGCTGGGTGCTGAAGCTGCGATCCAACCGGAATTAGTCGTCCCCGCTGTAGAACCCGATCCTGCGCGTGCAGCGGATATCCTGTCTGATATTCAAAAGCAGATGGAGGTCATCGAGGCCACCGAAGCCGAGGCGCGCAGCAGCGGTGGCCTTGTCCAAGCAATGGCCCTCACCCGTGTTGAAACAGAAAAGCTCGCACTCGCACAGCTTCAACTGGCTTGGTATCAGGCGCAATATGGCATTGCGACACCTCAGCTTGCCGTGACCACGCCACCGCCCGAGGCCCCAAACAGGAACGACGTCTCCGATGATGGCGTCGCGGACGTCCCATCTTGGGCCGATCCCAAGTATCCAGAAATCGACTACTCAAATGGATTATTCACAAGCCTGGCCAATGACGGCTTCAAGATGGCTGGCTGGTATGGGATTTTGGAAACCCGAGCTGAAATCGATGACTCTGAAAAAGTTCTGGCAATAAATTTTTCCGATTATGACGCAGAAGCGTTCCAAGACAAAAGGCGCCTCCTCTTACAATGTAGCGAAGGCACTCCATCCATCGTCTATGATGTCGACAGCTTTATGTCCTACAACTTCAGAAGTGACTCTGTTCGCGTGACGTACCGAATTGACGGCGCTGACGCGATTAACGCTTCGTGGAGCAAACTCACCTCCAACAAAGGCACCGGACTGTTCGGAGCCTCAAGCACTGACCTGATGCTTGATCTGATGAAGAGCGAGAAGCTGTTTATCCGCACCTCTGACAACAACGGAAAGAACTATGATGCATCTTTTGACATGCGTGGTTCGAAAGAAGCTGTCGCGGCCGTAGCCGCAGCTTGCGGTTTCTCGACACTCAAGTTGTCAAAGGACGATTTGAAAGCCATCCAATCCCTCTTGAACAACGCAGGATTTGACGCTGGCACGCCGGATGGAGCTTGGGGTAACGGCAGCAAGCGGGCAATGCGCGCTTTTCAAGAGACACAAGGTCTGAAGATGACCGGTGCGCCTGACGAGGCATCTCTGAGGGCGCTTGGGATTGAATTCTGAAGAAGCAACAGGTGCGAAAGTGCCTCAGCCTCTCAGGCAGAGATAAGGCAAATGTCCGCAGAAGCTACTCTTTTGCAACAGCCCCAACCGCGCCGGGGTACTTTCAGAATGACGCGAACGACGAGTTTGTAGCCTTCAGTTCTTTCGCAGGGTTATAACCCCTGGAGTTTCTGGTAAGTCATTAGGAGAAATAATTAGATTACTATAAATGAAACTCGTCTCTCGCCCTTTCCTTGCTTTCTTGGCAGACCCCTTGGGAAGCAAGCCTCGTTCGCTACGCCTCAATCAAGATGGCCTCGCAGCAACTGGCCCCACGCAAACCGACATTGGCTTTGGCATCATATCGGCCAGACCCACAGTGCAATCCGGGCTGTTTTCATCCTCCCTATCCTTGGCATTAAGTGACGGTTCACACCTTCTTCTCCCGGCGGTGCGGTCGACAGCAGCACAAGTATTTTCCGATGCTACGGAAATGGCCTGGATGCAGTTCAATGTTGAACAACTTTCCAAGGAAGAGCAGAGCATCACCTCCCTTCTCGACGCCATCGGGAACCTGAAGACTCCGGCACAATATCCATCCGCATGCCATGTGGATCCATTTGCGAGGCAGGCGGGCGAACTGACAAGACGCGTCCTATCTAAACTCAACGCCGCTGCCGTAGGCGATGATACAATCGACCGTGTGGCGCCCATTGTCGCCTTTGCAGAAAACCCGCAAGCGACCCGCGATACGGCGATCAATGCGTTTGTCGATCAACAACTTGAGCGATGGCAGGAGTTCTTTGACACGGTGGAGTCAATGCCTCTTACCCCAGAGCAACGGCTGTCTGTCGTAGTCGATGAAGATGCGACGTTAGTGCTGGCCGGCGCTGGTTCTGGCAAAACAAGTGTGATTACTGCAAAGGCCGCCTACTTGATTAAAGCAAAGATCAGGCAGCCTGACGAATTGCTACTACTGGCCTTTGCCAAGGATGCCGCCACAGAGATGTCGGAGCGCATAGAAGCGCGGTGCGGTGTGCCGATTGCAGCCCGCACCTTCCATGCCCTGGCCTATGAGATCATAGGCGAAGTCGAGGGTGAGAAACCGCCTCTCGCCCCGACCGCAACCGACGACAAAGCTTTTCTATCGCTAATCAAGGACATCCTCAGGGATATTGTCAGCCGCCTTGCAGATGTGGCCCAAACCGTCATCGGTTGGTTTGCCGGTTTCTTTGACGACTTCCCCTCACCATGGGATTACCAGTCGGCGCACGCCTGGTATTCCGAAATTGAGAGCCGCAATTTGCGCTCCCTGAAAGGTGAGACCGTCAAAAGCTTTGAAGAGCTGCTAATCGCAAACTGGCTCTACAGAAATGGCATCGCTTACGAGTACGAACCCACCTACGAACACAAACTCAAAGGCACCGGACGACGGGCCTACACTCCCGATTTTCGGTTAACAGAAAGCGGTGTTTACCTTGAGCATTTCGGGGTTCGCAAGAAACGGCTGCGTGACGGCGCAGAGGAGCTGACGACAGCGCCATTCGTTGACCGCGATGAGTACCTCGAAGGGATGGAATGGAAACGCCAGGTCCATGCAGATCACGAGACCGTCCTGATCGAAACCTACAGCTGGGAACGCGAAGAGGGACGGCTGCTTGATGCGCTGGCTGAGAAGCTCCAACCACACGTGACACTGCGGCCGATACCGGACGTCGAGATTTATGACCAAGTCACTCAAGTTGGCGTGGTAGACAGCTTTACCTCGTTGATTGCCACATTCCTTCGCCACTTCAAGAATGGCGGCTGTGCGTTCGGAGATTGCTCTGACAAGGCAACAAACCTGAAGTTGGGCAAAAGGGCCGAGGCGTTCCTCAAAATCTTTGAGGCCGTACACCGCGAGTATCAATCTCGTCTGGGCGATCGTATCGATTTCGAAGATATGGTGATCCGGGCAACAGCGCATGTCGAAAGCGGGCGTTACGACAGCCCCTTCCGCCATATCCTTGTTGACGAATTCCAAGATATCTCGACGGGTCGGGCCCGCTTGATCAAAGCCCTGAAAGATCAGCATACAGACGCCAAGATATTCGCCGTTGGAGATGACTGGCAGTCGATCTATCGGTTCGCAGGGTCTGACATCCATATTATGCGCAATTTCGGCAATGAGTTCGGTGGAGTATATGCTGGCGCGTCCGGAGTTCATCGTTCCGTGGACCTTGGCCGCACCTTCCGGTCAGTGGACAAGATCGCACTGGCGGCTCGACGCTTTGTTCTATGCAACCCCGCACAGATCAAAAAAATCGTGGTCCCCGCAGGCGAGGCTGATCAGCCCGCCATAAGGATCGCGTGGACACGGCGCGACACAGCTGAAAGCGTCATGGCAGGAACCCTTGCCGCCCTTTCAAGCGCCCTGCCCTCATCGGATCGCAAGCCCTCTGTGCTTCTGCTCGGCCGATACCGCTTCCTCGAACCCAACCTTCGGAGCCTTCGCAAGAGACATCCCGAGCTTTCGATCAATTTCAAAACGATCCACGCATCGAAGGGACTCGAAGCCGATCATGTGATCATTCTCGGCGCTGACAACGCCAAGATGGGGTTTCCGTCGATGATCGTTGATGACCCATTGCTGAGTTTGGTGTCGCCCGAAGCCGAACCCTTCGCAAATGCCGAAGAGCGCCGTGTGATGTATGTCGCAATGACGCGCGCGCGCCATACGGTAACGATCATGGCCTCTGAAGCACGCCCGTCGACCTTTGTTACTGAGCTAATGAAGGAGCCAGAATACGGCGTCTCCAGCCCACAAGAAGCTGCTGAACGCACCCACACGTGCCAGCAATGCGAAGGGCGCTTGCTCTACATGCCTGACAATGAGGGACCGGGTTGGTATCGATGTGAGCATGTAAAGCTCTGCGGCAACCGAATGCCAGCATGCCCTGCATGCGGTACAGGACTACCTATTCGAGAAGCCGCGCAAAGTGAGATGACATGTTCTGATTGTGGTGCCGCTCAACAGTCATGCTCTACCTGTTCAGATGGTTGGCTGGTCGAGCGCCGAGGGCGCTTTGGGCCATTCCTTGGCTGCGTTCGCTTCCCTGATTGTAGTGGCAAGGCGAAAGTCACGAAAAGCCAGTCTGGAAAATTGACAGCCTGATTTGCCGGGGAAGCAACTTGGTATCATAGCCATAGACGAGTACACACTAAGGGAGCGTTTAGCTTCACGATTATATTATTATTTCAGCAAGCACATCAATATCAATTGCGAATCAGCATAGGCAAAAAGGTCGAGCTGCGGCCTTTCGCGGCAGGCGCAAAAGAACACCTTTTCCGCAGGAAAGCGGACGCTCAAATGGTTGTTTCTGATCTGAACCGACGGTTCAATTCGAAGGGTTTTGCCAAGCAGCGCTCGGGGGAAATACGCCTCTGCTTTTTCAGTCATAAATCGTCTTGGAATGGATCTGGATAACTTCTGTTGTTTAGCTCTTCGTCCGATGCCAACTCAACGCGCAGCTCAAGTCCTTCGAGGGTTTCGTGCTCCCTTGCCAGCTGAAGATAAGGTGTGATGTGTGCAAAATTTCTGTGCACTTCACGTCTGGACCATCTTACAGATGACATAAGTGTCCCAAATGCCGCCATCTCCGCACTTGAGAAACCGCGCCTGACACACCGATTAGCAAGACCCAATGCGGTAGTTGGATTGATTTGTTCATCAGCGTGCAAATTAAGATGACCCTGCAAGATATGAAGAGGTGCTCCCATAAGGTGCGCAAGATCCGGAACAAGCCGGATCACAAACTTTCTGGCACTTGTGCTGCGCTTTCGGTCACGAGTTTTGTCAGATAAAGTTTTTTGGATGGCCGTAAGAGGCTCACCGTTCATCCAAAGATTCAATGCTGCCCGCAGCTTTGGAAGAGCGTGGGATGCACGAGCAGCGTCGCCCTTAAGCTTCTTGAAGTCTGTCCCAAATAGATACTCCAAGCTGTCTGGCTTGATTACACGGTCCAAATATTCAGGCTTGGCTGACAGCCACTCGAACATCCAATAGCACAATGCTTCGACCGAATGAAAGCTGTGAAACCCCTCTTCGACAAGGGCATTTGACAAGTCCTTCAGGACATCTTCGGGCAGCCCCAACATAGAGGCAGTATTGCGCAAAGACAGGGATTCAACGGGAAGGTCTTCGTCACCATCATTCAATAGCGAAAGGGCCGCTGCTGTCCTGCTTTCAACCCAGTTCTCTTCAACATCCTGACGTTTTCGATAGGCAGCAAAGCTTCTCGATAGGCCAAGCCTCACGTCGAGAACACCGTCTTCACTTTGTTCGGTCTCCGCGAGCCGCGCGACAACATACCGTTCCAGATCTCCAACGTCTGAAGCTTTGTCATGAATGCGATCCATCAAGGCCGTAAACGGATCGTCCAAAATAAGGCATTGGTCGGACTGGCCAAATATCGCCCGGAGGCGCGTCCATCTTCCACCAATCTTGTTCTCGGTATCATCCAACGGAACAACTTGCCCAGGGACAACCAAGACAATGCCTGTCGCGCTCTCGCCAGCTCGACCCGCGCGACCAGCGGCATTAAGCAGATCTTCAGCCTCCAAAAGGTCTTTGCGTCCCGATGCAGCATCGTATTGGCTATCTTCTGCGATGATGACCAAATCTGCTGGCAGGTTCATACCTTGGCCAAGGGTTGGAGTTGCCGCGAGGATAGATAGAGCACCATCGCGCTTATAAAGTGCTTCTGCGAGCTGCCGCTCCTCCGGAAGCAATTGACCATGATGCGTGGCCGCCTGCGACACAAGCTTTCCGTTCTCGAGCGTCAAATAGAGTTGGTCAGCGCCACCCATTTCATCGGCAGAAACTTCATAGAGCCGCTGCTCATTCTCGGTCAGTTCGACATCGCAATCGTCAAGTGCCATGCGTGCTTTCTCTGAGATCGAAAACGCGTTTGGAATAGATTGCGAGAAGACAAGAGTTCTCAAGCCAGCCCGCGCAGCAGCGACAGCTATGGACGACGCGACAACCCCGGAATTAGGTGTAAGCTTCCAAAACTTGTTGGTTGAGAACTCAAGCGCAGTATCAAGGAGCGGGACCAGCGTGTAGTCACTGCGCATTCGAGACGCCCAAGTCTGCTTAACACTGAAGAACCCTCTTGGGGTAGCCGTGAGCTTGCGCTTGACCGCGACGGGCACGCCCCCTGTTGGCTTTTTGCGACGTTCCGTTTTCAGAAGGTTTTGAAGATTTGCGTATCTTTTGGCGTCATAGACAACACAACCCCTGAGTTGGCGAGTTGGTTTCCATGCATTGTCGAGAGGCAATGATTTTCTACCCGTAAGTTCTTCAAGCCAGCCGCTGAGCTCATCCGTGTTTTTCATCATTGCTGACAAGAGCACGATATCAGCATCAGGTGCGACGCGGGTGAAGCCCAAGATGCAGAGCATGGCGTCAATGGCCCGACGATCCCCATCCGTGCTCGGTTGCATAAGATGGCATTCGTCGAAAATCAGCAGGCCGACATCGTCAAATCGCTCTGGCTCCATGTGGCTTGAAAGCAGACAGGCTTCCGGCGTCATGACCATGACGTCGGGTAGCTCATCTCCCTGGCTCGAAAACCCAAACTCGTCCGTGCGTTCGCCACGGACAGTTGCCCGAGGGAAGGCATCGCGTAGGTCTCGCGTTGTTTGATCCACGAGTGCATGAGTAGGGGCAAGGAAGACCGCTTTGCGACCGGACAACAGTGTTGCATGAATCTTGAGTTGGGCTGTGGTTGACTTACCCGCCCCGGTTGGAAACCCTATCGCTGAGGATGTTCCTATTTCCAGATAGCCTTGCTCGACGGCATCTCTGTGATTGCGCCAAAGATACGGACGCGTCTCAGAAACTGTTTTCATCGCCTTTGCCCAACGGTCCCCATCCACGCCCTCGGGAGGCGGCAAGTTAACAACAGCGCCGCCGAGAAGTGCTGAACCCGCTGCGATCAGAAGACTTGCCAAGTGAAATGGCCCTGGAAATACAGCGACCACGCCATCAGGATATTCATCGGCGAATTCTTCTGCACCAGGTGCTGCCAAATTCTTGACTTCAGTGAAAACTTCAATTGGATCCACCAGCCCCCTAATGCGTCGCCCCTGAAGCGAGAACGCAAGCGCCCGAATGCCGCGCAAGATCCGGTAATAGAGTGCGGCATTTGCGCGTTCGCCACCCGAACCAGTGACAAGGTCGTCTTGTGGAGGCCGTTTTCGGTTTCGAATTCGACCAACTTGACCCTTTGCCAGCATGATCAAATGAAGGATCAGTTCTGACTGAAGCCTGTTACCGCTCGGAACCCGCATGGCTGCTGCGACCTCTGCAGCATCGGCTGATGCTTCAGCAACCAAAAAGAGCAGCATCGCTGAAATCTCAGGGCTAATACCGTCAGGTGTGATGAACGATGCTGGCGGCTCCGGTTCTTTCAGCGCCTGTGCCTGATACAGCAATTGGTAAGCGCTCGCGGCAACAAAGCCTGCAGCAGCCCGGTTCTCCCGATCAGGATTGATTGCGACCAATGCTTCATTTGTTTGCGCCAGCCGGCGCGCGAAACTGGTGGTTTTACTGAGCGAGGCGAGATCCTCGTCGCCCTGACGTAGCATCACCCGGGCCGATACAATTTCTGCGAAAGCGCGTGCGAGCTGATCAGGCAATGCTTCAGTATCCAGATCATCAAGTTCTGGTGTGGATCGAATAAGCGCTGCTGTCGTGGGATCATACAAGGCTGTCGGCCTCCGCGTCCTCAATTGCAGCAAGCGCCATCTTAGCCATCTTGTCCAGCCATTCACGCACATCTTCCAAGACCAAGGTTTCCGCACGGCGTCGCTCAACGTCGCCCAACACCTTATTTTCGTATCCTGCAAATAGGCGTTTGCGC
Source organism: Harenicola maris (assembly GCA_018524345.1). Lineage (GTDB taxonomy): Bacteria > Pseudomonadota > Alphaproteobacteria > Rhodobacterales > Rhodobacteraceae > Harenicola > Harenicola maris. The sequence goes on along the minus strand of JADQAZ010000004.1, from coordinate 192,880 downwards.
CCTTTTTCTGATACATGCTTGTCACCGACTGTCACGGCCACACGATAGGCACGTTTTTCGTTCCACAGGATATCGGCAACGGTTCGGTCCGGATCTGAGTCGTTTGATTTCTCCAACAACGACGTGACGGACGCAACAAGCTCATTGTCTCGAGCACCTGTCTCGAACTGTTCAAACTCCGGCCAGACCTGAGATTTGATCTTCTGTCTGGGATGCTCGGTCGCTTTCTCTTCACAAATGACAACCTGTGCAATGCCGTCGTCATCGAACTCGATAATGAGCCCGTCCAAGCCTTTGTCAGCTTTAATCATTTGAGGTGACCGGATAAGGGCGTTTTCATCGAAACGATGGGCGGCGATCCAAGCAATGACCTGAAATACCCAACCATCTCGGTGATATGTTTTATCACCGGTTCCAACAGTCAGTAGCGTCTTGGCGCCTTGGAAGCCGCCCTTTGGATATCCTGCTGGCAAATCACCAGTGGCTTTTAGAATGCGTTCCACAGTTCTGGACTGCCCAATGGCAACACGTGCAATCAATTCCGCAAGTTCATCCTCGTGGTCGATCGTCCATGTGGACCCAGACCAACAACCCTTCTCTGCGACTGGCGTGATTGTAATCGGCATGACCTACCTATAGCGCTTACAACTCATAAGCGAAAACCCTCTCCAACACATCGGTCCACTTTTTGGTAAACTGACCCGCAGCCATGATCCATAATTTACGGACAGTCGGCAACGTCCGGTTTTGGGAATTCTGCTTTGCCGCATAGCTGCCAACTGTGAGTAACCGCTGTGGGCCGTCCCTACTCTGACGGCACGCCCCATCCGGTGAACATGCTGCGATCGATATAACGGCGGCCCTGGGCCCACTTTGGAAAATGCTGCACCACGCGCGAATGTATGGTACTCAAACGAAGGCCAAAAACGTGTCAAAACCAAACTGAGTTTTGCTAAGGAATAGTGTCACGAGATTTTCCAGTGATATAAGTGGGCAACCGGAAATTGATAAAAACGACCGTTTCTGGCGCGCAGGTTTTGTCACAGGATTATTGGCCGAAGAAGATAAATCCCAGTAAGTAAGGAACGATAGCCCACGAAAGTATCACCCAAGTTGGCAGGAATTCGAGCAAATACTCCCAACACAAATATGGTCAGTTCTGATATGGGATTGAACGAAAAAATAATCACCGGAGACGAAGATGGGTACATTAGCGCAGTTTTTTCAACCTCCATTGTATTGGCAGCAGTTTGAAGATTTAACTCAGGGATTACTTGGCGAGGTCTATTCCGTACCGAACGCCCAGCAAGTGGGGCGGGCCGGTCAAGCGCAGGACGGTGTTGATGTATTCGGGAAATCATCTCGCTACGGACAAATTGGTATCCAATGCAAACGATTGACCGATCTTGACAAAAATAACGATCCTTTGCCTGGCGGACCGATTGACAAGAATTTCTTAGAAGATGCTGCCAATGAAGCATTGGCGTTCAAACCTGATCTACAAATTTGGATATTAGCGACAACAGCAAAGCGCGATGCAAAGATACAGGGATTGGTGCGTAGTTTGAATGAGCGGTGGACCCTCGAAAAACGTGACCGTCAGGCCATTGTTTGGGCATGGGATGACTGCGTTTCGTATCTGAACGCATTCCCAGACCTCCAAAATTGGTACTACCGGGACGTCATCAAGGTGCGCAGCGTTCATGATTTAGACATTATGATATTAGAAACCATCAGCATGTCATTTCATCGCCCAGCCTTTGAAGTACCGATAAATTGCGAACAAACAGATGAATTTGTACAGGCGCTCAAAGATACTCAAAAGGCACTCCGTACCGGGGAGCTTGTGGACCGCGAAAGTCGCCACGTCATCCGTAAGGCTGTTGCTGGTTGGCGCGGATTAGAAAACCCATACTGGCGTGATGGGCTGAGAGAAGTCGATGGAAAATTAAGAATGCTGCGTTCACAGTTACAAGGCGGGCTGAAAGTTGGCATAATCCAACAGCAGAACGGTTTTCTAAACATCACAGATAATACTCTATTACGAAGACTTGAGGGGCTTAGAAGCGATGCCATTCGTATCCTCAATCCCATACTGAAAGACGCGAAAATTGACATGATTTGAGTTATAAGAAGCTTAACATTGCCTTATGTTTTCTGCCAATGACCGCGCGTTGATATTAAGTCTTTCCAATCGCCTCGCACACCAATAGTGCGGCATTCTTCAGGCGGCGAAGGGCCGTGATCGGCGTCCTCATAAAAAGCGCGAGAAGCCAACATTCGCTGCCCTCGCCCAAACGCCATCAATTTGCAGGTAGCGAAATTTGTAAATGGGCATTCACGCAGATGATTGCGAGACGTTTCGGAGTTTCGCTGCAAGAGCAGCTAAGACGATCCCGAGCGCCGGCCTTGTGGATCAAGGCACTATTTTCAAGGTCCGGCAAGCGACACGAAGGTAAACGTTGGCTGGAATGCACTGCTTGGGAGATCAGAAGTCTATCCTGGCCATCGCTTCAGCAGAAGTGCGAACTCTTATTTAACATTCGTCTCGCCTCCCTTGGCACTTCAATATGTTGGCGATTTCGGCTTTAGTTATGAAGTTCGCTGGACTCTTTCCATCGTGGATTGCAAAGCTCGCACAGCAAAGCATCACTTGGTCGATCAAGTCGCTATCGGGCATTCAATGAAAGGTTTTCAATTGAAAATTTTACGCGACCACTTCCTCAAAGCGGCACTCGAAATCGGACAAAGCGGCGAAAACGATACTTTACCATATGATATCGATGCTGGTTTCATTCGCGACAAGTCTGAGACTTTTGCGGATATTTGCTTTGCACTGTTTCAGGAAGTAGACGGCAAAAGCACTTCTGAAGCACGAGCAGTATTGAACGAACTTCCGGTCGTAGCAGAGCGGCTTCTGGCGCCGTCTGGCTCGAATGGCTTCCGGATCACAACGAAAATTCATCCCTTCTGGAACTTATACCTGAACGGGCTCGGGCTTGCTATTGCAGAGGCAAATGAACCCAATCGCAGCGAGCGGGTTCACTCCTACAGATTGGGAGGCGAAGAACCCGCCTTCTTTGATAGGTCCCGCTCTTGGAGAACATACAAGGAAGCGACCCTGCAAGAGGAGGCGTTGAAGCAAGATGGATGCGTTGTCGTCCAAACGGATATTTCCAGCTTTTACGAGCACATATACCACCATCGTTTGGAATCCGTTATCAAGGATCTGGCAGTAGCGGACTCGACGGTTGCTTTGCAGATTGATCGTATCCTCAGCAAGCTTGCATCAGGCCGTTCGTTTGGTCTTCCGGTGGGGGGGCAGTGCGCGCGCGTCCTCGCCGAAGTGATGATGACGCCCATTGATCAAGCACTCAGCGATGCTGGTATCATCTGGCATCGTTACGTGGACGATTTTACGTTGATCTGTGAGTCTCGCCAGCAGGCCTATAAGGCGCTTTCGGAGCTTTCCAATGCTCTTGCCGACTACGGTCTTTCTCTCAATCGAACAAAGACAACGACGCTGAGCGCAAAGCACTATTCCGACTATGTTGCTGCGCAGCTCGGTGAAGGTGAGGACGCAAGCGCAGACTTGAGGGACTTGGATTTGCACTTCGACCCTTATTCCGACACAGCACAGGTAGAGTACGAACAACTCAAAGAATCGTTCAAAAAAATAGACGTGCAGTTTTTGATTGATCTCGAGAAGGAAAAATCTCAACCAGACAGCTTCGTCGTCGCGCAAATCAGTCGAGCGCTAAAATTTCAGGAGCCCAAAGTCGCTGCTCAGCTTTGCGAAACACTGCTGAACATTAGGAACCTTGACTCGTTTAGGGCATCTTGGTCCAAGATTATGCGTGGTGTCTTTTCCGTTAGAGCAAACGATGAATTCGCTGATTTCTTTGATCAGATCGACGAAATGTTGGACAAAGTGATACTGGCCGCTCCACACTTGCTTATGCCGGAAGCTAATCTACTGCACTTCTTGCGCGCCATTCGGTTTGCGAGAACCCCTGCTCGAGGCCCCTTTGTTCGTAATACTTTCGACAGTAGCTCTTCGTCTGCAGTGCGCCGGGCCTGCATCGATTGTTGGCGATATTGGGCTGATCGCCAAAACTTCACCCGAGTCCGTAATTTGTGGGAAAATCTCACACCTGATGCACAGCGTATGCTTTGGCTTGCTGCCGGAAGCTTTGGTGCGGAAGGAGAGCACGCGCGCGGAAATCTCCGCGGCTCAGTTGCTCAATCCTGGCGCCTTGGATTCGAGCCTGACGAAGGACCAACTTTTGCGACCTGCTACCGTGACTGGGTGAAAAATGACGCATAAGAGACTTCCTTTTCGCGACCCAAGAACCGTTGCAAGAGACATTCCCGGCGTTCTCGATGTTTTATTCCCTCGGCTCAGTGGGAGTCTGGTGGCAGCGCTGAACCGGGATGCGTACTCTTACGCTGGTTTGACACCTGTGGACACTGAACTGGTAGAGCAAAGCCAACTACAGAAAGCGATGCTCTTTGAGCTGGCAATAGCTCGAGCAGAACTCATTCTCGCTGGCCAAGCCGACCCGAAGTGGGACGACTGCATCGCAATAGCATTGGCAAGGCAGAGCCGACACTATGATGCACGAAAGCCAGACGGGATCGCAGGCAGCGATCAGGAGGTTGCCCAGCATGCGGCTCAGAACCTCGTCTCGATTTTGAAGCGGGTCTCTCAAACGCAAGGTTCACAAATCGTGCGAAATCCTGTCATCCCCGGAATGGGGTGGATCGCCTCAGGTACAGGTGATTTCTCCATCGGCAAAGTATTGGTTGAGGTGAAACACACGGATCGAAATTTTATCGCAGGAGACTTCCGGCAAATTTTAATGTACTGGTTGCTGAAGTACTCAAGTGCAATTGAACGTGATGAAGTTGTCTGGTCGGAATGCTTACTGCTGAACCCCAGACGCAATTATTGTCTCGCCGTCAATTTCGATAAATTACTTCAGTCCGCTTCCTCGAACTCCAATCGAGTGGAACTTTGCGAAGCCCTGCGGTCAATTGTGGAACATGACATCGCTCGGAGATAGAAACTTCTAAAGGCATATCCCACGGCGGAATTGCCTAATCACCCAACCTCTGCGCTGATCACTTCATTCGGTGGTCCAAATCAATGGGTTTAGCCAGCGGTCGGGAGCCCCAGAATTCTTAGGGGCCCCGACATCTGCATATCAAAACAGGTTTTTTGAACTATAGGCCGTTCTCCTTTGAGATGATTTGGGTATCGAAAGCTGCCATGGTCAGCTTTCTGGGAAAGACATGGGCAGGCACAGAGAGTCTCGGGGCTCAAAATCAGGCGGTTGGCGCCTGTCGATCATCGCATATGGGATTGATCAAATCCCGCAGCGCGCTGCTTGTCAGCGATGATCTTTGAATATCTTGCTTTTGTTCGGCCGTAGTCGGCCAACCAAACCAAACGCCTCCTTTCTGAATGCAAGAGATTGTCCCGGGACCTCTGCGAAATGCTTCACATCGATCTTGATGAGTAGATGAATACGTTTGGCTCGATACGAAAACCTTTTTGAGACTGAAACGCGCTGTATCCTCCGAACACGCCGTCCCACGAAAAGGACAGACCCTCCAAGTGCCCCTCCGAGCGACAATTTTCGTAAAGATGCGCAAGTGAACCGTGCGGATCGTATTGGTCGACACACTGCATCCTGGTGGTCTTAGACAGCGGTCGTACCGTCTCAGGGAACGCGGGTTTCCAATTTCTTTCAAAAACTTCTTCGTCATGGGAAATTTGGCCAATCTCTTATTCAGAAGCCAAGAACGAGAGACAGACGCAATGAGGGGAAAACTGGCAGACATCGCCATCGACTGATTTTCGCACCCTCAATTTGAGGCGCGCAACTCAGCAGATGACGATCACATGAACCTCCGGAACATCCTGACCGCCGGGACGAAACCTGGCAACTTTTTCCAACAGGAGGCACCATGTACTACAGCAAGATCATTCCCGACCCAAAGCTCACCAAAAGCCAGGGACGCGAACACGCGTTTCGGGCGTATTTCCAAGACCACGATGAAGCCCTCGGCCACGCCGCTGTGCTGCTCGGTGGGCGGCGCGGCGCGCGGCTTATCAATGCTGTTCGCGAGGCGTTGAGCCAACACAGGCCATTTACCCATCGCCTGCGCCGCCAATTGCTTGAGCTGCGGAACCTTCTGTTCCTCGAATACGCTTACAATGACGACTGGAGCGATGGCCCGGACCTTGCGCTTCTCGAACCCGATGATCCGATTGTTCCGGAAATCTGCCTCCTCGCGGATGGCCTGGAACAGGCTCTCCAGGATGCGGGGGTGTTCAAATCCAATCCCGATCAAGCAGCGTGATGTATCTCCCCGCGCCCCGTCACCCTGGCGACGGCGTGGGGGCCTCGCAAGAAAAATTTGAGCACACGCATTTTTCTTCTTCGTGAATTCGCAAAACGACCAATGTCATTGGTACCAGCAAAAGCCCCCTTCCGAACCAAACACAAGGAGCACATCGGCAGACCAACCACCTCCTCTCATGCCGGATTTCGTGACGCCGCAGAATGGCACCCACCCAAAACAATCCACCCACATGAACAGGAGCTCCCACATGGACACCACTAATGAAAACATCGCACAGGCCGCATATGACAGGATCGCAGATACGGAGCAGCATCTGCGCCGTCATGGCGCTGCCCTGTGCAATCTGTTCGACGCTTTCGACGCGCCTTCGGGCTTTGATGCGCTTTGCGATCTTCATGGCATCTTTGGGAACCAGCACCCGGATGCCAAGTTGATCAGGACAGCTCTCCAGGAGATCGAAACATTTCTGGCAAAGCAGACATCGCAAGCTGCAGACGCTGCCGCGCGGGATCGTGGATTTGACGCGTCTGGTGCTTTGCGCTGGCATGGTGCCCGTATCAGTGAATTGCATGCGCGGTTCTGCAATGCCGACTGACACCGTCTGGGGCTGTCAGTTGCAACACGCTCGTCGTCGGGGTTCCGACCCCGACGAGGGCGACTCTCTCCAACAAGATATCTGTGACATCTCAATGTGGCTTCTACAGAAATTTCGGGTGCCGTTTGTCCATCTCTGGGTGGACCGACACCCGTATCAGCAAGGTAGGGAAATCGCATGTATTGCGGTCATGCAATGGCAGCATCACCTTGATCAAATGACTGCGTCAGCAAGGGAAGCGTTCTTTGCGCTCGGGTATCAGATTCTGGATCTTGGGGGCGCTTTAACCCCTTCCGCTTGTTGTGATGGCGGACATTCCCAGCACGAGGCACTCATAGCCTATACTCGGATAGAGGCCGCGGTGCGCGAACGAGCCGCAAGCCGTACCTAAACCAGACATAAAGTGACAACAAAATGGGGTGGCCTTTGGCCGCCCCATTTGCGTTTCCACCCCGGAAAGATCTGCTCAGATCAAGGGTCATCAGGGTTTGCTTGTGCCTGAGACGACTTATTGCCGTGCCACCGGACACGGCCGCGCCATTAAACGCGTTGATCTCATGGAAGTCACCCTGTTCCGGACGCCCCTACACGCAGACATCAACTGCATCACATCCGTCGAGGAGCAATGGGCTTGCCCTCCTGCTCTGGAGGATTCCAAGCTGGATAGAAATTTCTTCTAATTCGGTTTTGGACGCCACTCCCGCCGCACCATATCCCTTGGGACAGAGTCGAACCTCGGGCACTATGCTTCTGGGGCTAAAAACAAGAAAATCGGGCGTTTCCGCCCGATAGACTTCTTATGCTTGCAAATTGGCTATTCTGACCCGGCCGGTGGCCACTAATTGGTGGTCAGAATATCAGCGGAACAGGCCCAAGCCCCCTAGCCACATTTCGAATGGCCACAGGAAGCGCAGGTCATACAGCCCTCAACCATCCGCATGTCGAACTGCCCGCAGGACGGGCAAGCAGGGCCGCGAGGCCGTTCGCCCACGGCGATGGCCTCGGCCTGCGGGTCGGATTTCAACCCCATGCCTTCACCCTCAAGGAAGCCCGTCGCCACCATATGCTGCTCGATCACCCCGCCAATCGCGGCCAGAATCGACGGAATATACTTCCCGCCCATCCATGCCCCGCCGCGCGGATCAAACACGGCCTTCAACTCCTCAACCACAAAGGACACATCGCCCCCGCGCCGGAACACGGCAGAGATCATCCGCGTCAGGGCAACCGTCCATGCGAAATGCTCCATGTTCTTGGAGTTGATAAAGACCTCAAAGGGCCGGCGATGCCCGCCAATGATGATGTCGTTCAGGGTGATATAGATCGCATGCTCGCTATCGGGCCATTTCACCTTATAGGTCTGCCCCTCCAGCGCACCGGGCCGGTCCAGCGGCTCGGACATATAAATCACATCGGCGCCGCTCTCGACCTCGGGCGTATCTTCCGCCTCCTCGGCCACGCTCAAGACAGAGCCCGTCACCGCATTGGGGCGATAGGTGGTGCAGCCCTTACAGCCCTGATCCCAAGCCGCCATATAGACGTCCTTGAACTCGTCAAAGCTGATGTCCTCGGGGCAGTTGATCGTCTTGGAGATCGAACTATCCACCCATTTCTGCGCCGCGGCCTGCATCTTGACGTGGTCAATCGGGGCCAATGTCTGGGCGCTGACGAAATACTCGGGCAGGTCCGTATCCCCATGCAGATCGCGCCATTTCTGCACGGCGTAATCCACCACTTCCTCTTCGGTCCGCGTCCCGTCCTTCTGCAACACCTTGCGGGTGTAGGCATAGGCAAAGACAGGCTCGATGCCGGAGGAAACATTCCCCGCATAAAGGCTGATCGTGCCGGTCGGCGCGATAGAGGTCAAAAGCGCATTGCGAATCCCATGCTCGCGGATCGCATCCCGAACATCCTCATCCATCAACTGCATGGAGCCACTGGCAAGGTAAGGCTCCGCATCAAACAGCGGGAAGGCCCCCTTCTCTTTGGCCAGATCGACCGAGGCCAAATAAGCCGCCCGCGCAATCGCACCCAGCCACTTGTCCGTCAGGGCCGCCGCCTCGTCGGAGCCATAGCGCACCCCGACCATCAACAAAGCATCGGCAAGGCCGGTCACCCCAAGGCCGATCCGCCGCTTGGCCTCGGCCTCACGGGCCTGCGCCTCCAGCGGGAAACGGCTCGCATCGACAACATTGTCCATCATCCGAACCGCCACAGCGACCAAATCGTTCAAGGCCGCCTCATCCAGCTGCGCCGCCTCACCAAAGGGATCGGAGACCAAACGGGCAAGGTTCACAGAGCCAAGCAAACACGCACCATAAGGCGGCAAAGGCTGCTCGCCACAGGGGTTGGTGGCGGCAATGCTCTCGCAATAGTTCAGGTTGTTCATCTTGTTGATGCGATCGATGAAAATCACACCGGGTTCTGCGTAGTCATAGGTGGACTGCATAATCGCATCCCACAGCTCCCGCGCATTAACAGTGCGATAGGTCACGCCGCCAAACACCAGATCCCAAGGCTTGTCGCCCTTCACCGCTTCCATAAAGTCATCGGTGATCAGGACCGAGACGTTAAACATCCGCAAACGGGCCGCATCGGATTTGGCAGTGATGAAATCCTCGATATCGGGATGATCACAACGCATCGTCGCCATCATCGCACCGCGGCGCGATCCGGCGGACATGATGGTGCGACACATCGCATCCCAGACATCCATAAAGGACAAGGGGCCAGAGGCATCCGCCGCAACCCCCAGAACACCGGCGCCGCGCGGACGAATGGTGCTGAAATCATAGCCGATGCCGCCGCCCTGCTGCATGGTCAAAGCAGCCTCTTTCAACATGTCGAAAATGCCCGCCATGCTGTCGGGAATCGTGCCCATGACAAAACAGTTAAACATAGTGACAGACCGCTCGGTCCCCGCACCGGATGTGATCCGGCCCGCAGGCAGGAATTTGAAATCCTCCAAAGCGGCATAGAATTTCTCCGCCCAACCGGCCTTGTCATCCTCAACCTCGGCCAATGCCCCGGCGATCCGCCGCCAAGTGTCCTCGATACTCGCATCAATCGGCGTGCCATCGGCATCCTTGAAACGGTATTTCATATCCCAAATTTGCTCGGCGATGGGGGCAGCAAAACGGCTCACGTGGCGATTCCTTAAGTGGCGGCGAAAGAAGCTCACCCTAACACAACCCCGTGAAAATCCACAACGCCCCAAGACCCAAAACACACCTGACCTAGCGACCCAAATACCACAACCCCTTGCGGCCCGGCACCAACCGGATACAATATAAGGGCGCACCTGTGGGGGACTCTGTGGATAACTTAAATCTCGTAAAACTCTGCGTCGGTGCCGAAACCCTCGGCGACCTGACGGCATGGCAGGCCTCCGGCCGCAGCCACGGCCCCGACGGCCTGCCCCGCCACATCACCCGCATGTGGCCCAAACGCGAGGCAGAGCTGACAAAGGGCGGCTCCCTCTACTGGGTGATCAAAGGCATGATCCTCGCAAGACAGGAAATCATCCGCCTCGACGAGGTCATCGGCGAAGACGGCATCCGCCGCTGCGCCATCGTGCTCAACCCCGAAATCCACCAAACCGCCCCAACCCCGCGCCGCGCCTTCCAAGGCTGGCGCTACCTACAGGCAGAAGACGCCCCCATCGACATCACAAAGGCCCGCACAGGCGAGGCAAACTTGCCAACAGAACTCGCCAACGCCCTCGCGGAAATCGGCGTCCGCTAACACCCCAGCTTCTTATTGGTCCCAAATATCCCGGGGGACGCGCATCGCGCGGGGGGCAGAGCCCCCAAGATTTTTCGACGAAAAATCTCGCCCCGCCGCAACCGGCGGCTCACATCGGATAGAAATCGAATGTTTCCCCTGGGGTCTGGATCTTGCGCCAGCCCTCGGTGACAATCACCGTGTTGGTGCCGCAGGCATGGGCATGCACACCGCGATCCCCGGTCATCACAATCGGTGTGCCCCGCCACTGGATATCCTCGGCCCCCGTCACGATCTTGCCCAAGGCAAAATGCGGGCAACAGGCCCCGCCGCGGTTCAACCCAACAACCCGGTAAGGCGCCCCAAGAAGGGCAATCCGCTGCCCCTGAAACATCGGCCCCTCGGCCTGCGGGAAATCGATCTGCCCATGGCCGCCCTCTGACAAAACCTTGCTTCCTGCAAAGGCCGGATGACGGCCGTGAAAGAACAGCTCCTGGAACAGCTCCAGCATCTCCCCCTCGTCCAGATCTTCCAGCTTCACCATTCAACCGCCCTCCGCCGCGCGCCCCAACCCTAGCCGCGCCGCCGCGCCGGGTCTAGCGCTTGGGATCAAGCCCCAGCTTGCCCGCAAGGCTCTGCCAGATCTCGCGCGCGCCGCCGTCCCAATCCCCGGCCCGCGCCCGCCACAGGGTCGCCTGACTGCGCAGGATCGGCTCGCAATCCAGAATGCGCAGGTGGTTGGCCCGCAGGGTCTCACCCGTGGAGGTGATATCCGCAATCGCCTCGGCGGTCTCGTTCTTCACCGTGCCCTCGGTCGCGCCCTGACTATCCACCAGCTGATAATCCGCCACACCCGCCGCGCGCAGAAACTCCCGCACCAAACGATGATACTTCGTCGCGATCCGCAAACGATGCCCGTGCTGCGCCCGAAAGGCCGCCGCAGCGGCATCAAGATCATCCAGCCCGGTCACATCGACCCAGAACTGCGGCACAGCGATCACCAGATCCGCCTGCCCGAATCCCAGCGGCGCAATCTGCGCCACCGCATCCTGCCAATGGCCGATCCGCTCGCGCACCATATCGGTGCCGGTTACGCCAAGGTGGATACGCCCTGCCGCCAACTCGCGCGGGATTTCCCCCGCCGACAACAGCACAACCTCGACATCGGGCTGCCCCTCCATCGCGGCGGCATATTCCCGCGCCCCGCCAGACAGGGCAATCGCACAGCCGCGATCCCCGAACCAGTCAAACGCCTTGTCCATCAACCGCCCCTTGGACGGCAGGCCCAGCTTCAACGTCATATCGAACCTCCCGCGCCCAATGCGGCCAGAACATCGGGCCGGATCACCCCGCCCACCGCCGGCACCGGCCGCCCAAGGGCCGCCGTCAGCGCGTCATAGCGCCCGCCGCTCGCCACCGGCGGCAAATCCGCCCGCGACCCGGCATAGAAGCCAAAAACAAACCCGTCGTAATATTCCATGCTGGACCGTCCGAACGTCGTCTCGAACTCGATCACATCCAGATCCACACCCTGCGCCTCCAGCGCCGAAAGCCGCAGCGCCAAACGCTCCACCGCAGGCTCGATCACCGGCATATCCACCGCAATATCGCGCAGCCGCTCCAGAGCCGCACGCGGGTTGTCCCGCACGGCCAGCAAATCCTCGATCATCCGCAGCTCGCGCTCGGGGATCGGCGGCGTCTCGGCATCCTCGGCAAGGGCCAGCAGCCGCGCCTCAACCTCGCCCGCACGGCGCTTGCCGTTCTGCGGCCCCGCCGCAGCAACCAGCGCCGCCGCACTCGAGCCGCGCAGGGCGGCCAGCAAAGCCTCGCGCCCCGCAGGCACAGCGGCACTGCCGCCAAACCGCTCCATCAAGGCGCGATAGCGCCGTGGCCGCCACAGATGGCGCAGCAAGGCCCGCTTGCGCCGCTCGGTGGTCTGCAACCCCTGCGTCGCAGCGCGCAGCAAGCCGATATCGCCAATCGCCGCCCGCACCGGCGCATGGCCAAGGGCGCGCTTTACAAGGGCAAACACCTCCGCATCCGCCGCCGCCGCATCCTCGGCGCCCATCACCTCATAGCCAACCTGAAGGAACTCCGCCGGACGATCAGGATCATCCTCCTGCTTGCGGAACACCGCGCCGGAATAGGTATAGCGCATCATCCCCTGCGCGCTCTCCAGATGCCCCAGAACCGCAGGCACCGTGAAATCAGGGCGCAGCATCAGCTCCCCGCGCATCGGGTCACTGGTGACATAGGCCCGGGCGCGAATGTCCTCGCCATACAGGTCCAACAAGGTGCCCGCAGGCTGCAACACATCGGCCTCGATCGGCAGGGCACCGGCGCTGGCGAAAATCGCGCTGACATAGGCCGCAGCGGCCCGTTGCGCCGCCAGATTACTTGCGATTGGGGTCATTTACTCGGCCTGACTGTTCAGCATGGCACGCACCTCGGCCACCAGATCACCCCGCGCAACTTCGCGCTGAGCGGGCTGGGATTTCCATTCCTCAAGGCTGGCGCTCTCGGCGATCTTGGCCCCAAGGATCAGGTCCTTGATCTGCACAACACCGCTCTCGGCCTCGTCCCCGCCCTGAATGATCGCAATCGGCGCATGGCGCTTGTCGGCATATTTCAACTGATTGCCAAAGTTCTTCGGATTGCCAAGATAAACCTCGGCGCGAATACCCGCCGCGCGCAGCTCGCCCACCATGGCCTGATAATCAGACATACGGTCTCGGTCCATCACGGTGACAATCACAGGCCCTGCGCCCTGCGCCGCAATCCGCCCCTTGGCCGAAAGCGCCGCCAACAGGCGATCCACCCCGATCGACACCCCTGTCGCAGGCACCGCCTGCCCGGTAAAGCGTTTGACCAGATCGTCATAGCGCCCGCCCCCGGCCACGGACCCGAACTTCCGCACGCGGCCCTTCTCGTCCTTCACCTCAAAGGTCAGCTCGGCCTCGTAAACCGGCCCCGTGTAATAGCCAAGGCCGCGCACGACCGAGGGGTCGATCACCGCGCGGTCAGGGTCATAGCCCTGCGCGGCGAGCAGCTCCGCAATGGTTTCGAGCTCCTTAACACCCTCGGTGCCGGTCGCGCTGTCTGCCACCAATGTGTATAGAGTGTGCATCGTTTGTGCATGGGTTGTGCCCCCTGCATTTACGAACCCAAGAACGGTTTCGGTCTGACTTTCGTTCAGCCCCGCACCCTTGGTGAAATCCCCGCTCTCATCCTCGCGTCCGGCCCCCAGAAGAGCACGAACCCCCTCCACGCCCAGACGGTCCAGCTTGTCGATGGCACGCAAAACAATGCCGCGCTCGGCCTCCTTGTCGTCTCCGGCAAGGCCCACAACCTCCATCACACCGTTCAAAACCTTGCGGTTGTTGATCCGCACAATGTAATCGCCGCGCTCGATGCCAACGGCCTCCAATGTGTCGCACAGCATGGCGCAAATCTCTGCATCCGCGGCCACGGAAGGCGCGCCGACAGTATCCGCATCACATTGATAAAACTGGCGAAAACGGCCCGGACCGGGCTTTTCGTTGCGCCAGACAGGCCCCATGGCATAGCGCCGGTAGGGGCTTGGCAGGTCATTGCGATACTGCGCCGCAACCCGCGCCAAAGGCGCCGTCAGGTCATAGCGCAGGGCCAGCCAGTCACCGTCCTCTTCCCATGCAAAGACCCCCTCGTTCGGGCGGTCCACATCGGGAAGGAACTTGCCAAGGGCCTCAACGGTCTCAACCCCCGATGTCTCCAGCGGGTCAAAGCCGTACAGCTCATAAACCTTTGAAATCGCGCGCAACATCCCGTTCCGCGCGGTCACCTCATGGCCGAAATAATCCCGAAATCCCTTGGGCGTTTCCGCTTGCGGGCGACGTGGTTTTTTGACTTTGGCCATGGCTGATACCCCTTGCTGGTAAGCTCGCGGGCGGTCTAGCCCATGCCCCGCCCTCCCGCAAGCACACAAGGCTTTTTACAGGGGTTTCTGCGGGCATCGGGCAGGGTTTCGGCGGGGCTTGGGGCGGGCGCCGCAATCAGGTATGGCTGGCCGCGAAACTGAATCGGACCCCGCCATGAACGCCACCGAAATCGAAGAGAAAATCGCCCATCTGACGCGCAGCATCGACGAGCTGAGCGACGAATTGATCCGCCAAAACAAAGAGATAGAAACCCTCACGCGGCAGGTCACCCGCCTTGTGCAACGCGCCGCCAATTCCGAAAACGAGGGTACAGGCGGCGTCATCCTCGGCGATGAGCGCCCGCCGCATTATTAACCGCTATTTCAGCGCCTTAGCCGTCAGATCACCCTTGCTGAGCAAGACTTCCATATGGCTCCGCGCCCCCTCGGTCGGATAGACGCTCAAAAAGGCCGTGTCCTTGCCCAAACGGTTCAGGCCAGAGGCCGCGCAGGGCGCATTGCGCGACTTGCAGGCCCCGCTGCGCAGTCGGGAATAAGCCTTGTCCGTCTCCGCACCGCCAGAGCCACCACCGCCCCCGAAATGCATCAGCTCATACAGCTGCAGGTCGCCGAACAGCGCAAGGCTGGCGGTGAATTGACGGGCACAATGGTCTTTGAATCCAGTGACATAGAAGGTTCGCGGCCCGGAGGTTCCCGGCGCGCTGTCATACAGCTTGTGCTTGGCCGACGAGGTATCAATCTGCTTGCCCAAGGCCCGCCCGCTGACGTTGCACTGCATGCCAACCTCGCCAAAGGGCAGTTTGATTCCGACGGGAACAGAGGGCACCTTGGCCTTGCGCGAGGCCCGCGCATTGCGGCGCTGCTTGCGACTCGGCTCGGGCGCCAATGACGCGGTCTGAACCTCCGCCTCCGGCGCCTGCACAGCCGCCGTCACCGGCGCATCACTGGCAGTTTCTTCATGCGTTACAACAGCTTCGGCAGGTTCTGTGCCCCTGCGCAGAAAACCGAACAGCCCCGCTTGCTTCACCGGAGCCGGTGCGGGCTCCACCGCAGCCACCTCAACCTCAACCTCTGGCCCAACCTCTGCATCAACGCCCACGGCCTCAGGCGCGGGGGCAACAAGGCCAACCAGTTGCGGCACCGGATTCGCCGCCGCCTCTTCTGCACTGGCCACATCCGTCGCCGTTTCCGAGACAGAGGCGACAACCTCCTCGCCCTCAACGACCTCGCCCTCAGCAACCTCAACCGGCGCAGGGGCTTCCGCCTCCTCCGCGCCGCCAAAGACCCGCTGGAACAGGCCCGGCTTGGCCACGGCGGGTTCTACCGGCGCGGCGGGCTCAACCTCATCGGCGCGCGCCAAATCCTCGGGCAGGGCACGGGCGACATCCTCGGGCGCAGGCGCAGGTGTTCCCTCATCACGGGTTTCAGGGGCCTCCAGCACAACGGGCGTAGGCTCGGTCGGGGCAACGCCCCCCAAACAACCCGCCAATCCGGCACATAGAAAAACACCCGTCAAAAAACGAAACATTTAAGCATCCTCAACCATGACAACTCCCCCGAGGGACTTTAACGCCCCTTTAATCTGTGGGTTTAAGGGGAAGCGGTCGCCCAACTCAAGGGTGACCTCCCCGGGCAGGGCCGGATCAAGCAAACAAACGCTCACCGATCCCCGCGCCTTTGTCACAGCATCCTGCGCCGCGCGCTCAAGCAAAGAGGCCACCAACCCCGCCGCCTCGGGCGTTTCCAGATAGACCACAACGCCCCCGCCACCGTCCTGATCCGCAAGGGCATCAATCGGCGTCACGCCGCGCCCCAAAAGCTTGAGCTGTTCGGACTCAAGCGTCGCCTCGGCGGTCAGGATGATATTGGCGCCGGTCTCCAGATGGTCGCGGGATTTCTCCAGCGCTTCGGAGAACATGGTCACCTCATAAAGCCCCGTAGGATCAGAGAGTTGCACAAAGGCAAACCTGTTCCCACGCGCCGATTTCCGCTCCTGCCGTCCGGCGACGGACCCCGCCATCTTCACCAACGCTGGCCCGTCCTGCACCCGCAGGGCGACCTCTTCCAGCGTCATGATCCCCTTGCGCTTCAGGTTCGGCAGGTAATCATCAAGGGGATGACCGGAAAGGTAGAAACCGATCGCTTTATGCTCCTCGGCCAGTTGCTCGTTCGGCAACCATGCGTTCATCTCGGGCATGCGCGGCTCCGGCAGGTCATCGCCCGCCTCGCCGAACAGCGACACCTGATTGGAATTGCGCTGCTCGTGGATCGCGGCGGAATAGGCCACGAGGGATTCGAGTCCCTCCAGCACGCGGCGGCGGTTCTCGTCGATCTGGTCAAAGGCACCGGCGCGGGCCAGCATTTCCAAAGGCCGCTTGCCGACGCGCTTCAAATCCACGCGGCGGGCAAAGTCATACAGGGTGGCAAAGGGCTTCTCCCCCTGCTCCGTGCGCCGCGCCTCCACCACAAGGCGCATGGCGTCCTTGCCCACGTTCTTAAGCGCACCGAGGGCATAGACCACCTTGCCATCCACAACAGAGAACGTCTCGAGCGAGCGGTTCACACAGGGCGGGATGATCTCGATATCAAGGTTGCGGCGCACTTCCTCGGCATAGGTGGCAAGGTTGTCCGTCAGGTGGATATCGCAGTTCATGACCGCGGCCATGAACTCCACCGGATGGTTCGCCTTAAGCCAGCCGGTCTGGTAGCTCACCACCGCATAGGCCGCCGCATGGGATTTGTTAAACCCGTAGTTGGCGAATTTATCCAGAAGGTCCCAAACCTCCTTGGCGGTCTTCTCGCCCACCCCGTTCTCGGCCGAGCCTTTCAAGAACTTCGGCTTCTCGGCGTCCATCGCTTCCTGAATCTTCTTACCCATCGCACGGCGCAAAAGGTCGGCGCCGCCAAGGCTATAGCCCGCCATTTCCTGCGCGATCTGCATAACCTGTTCTTGGTAAACGATAATCCCTTGGGTTTCGTCCAAGATGTGGTCAATCGTCGGGTGCAGGTTCTCGCGCTCTTTCTGGCCGTTCTTCACCTCGCAATAGGTCGGAATATTCTCCATCGGGCCGGGGCGATACAGGGCCACAAGCGCCACGATGTCCTCAATGCAGTTCGGCTTCATCCGCCGCAGGGCATCCATCATGCCGCTGGATTCCACCTGAAACACCGCAACGGTCTTTGCGCTGGCGTAAAGGTCGTAGGTTTTCTTGTCGTCCAAAGGGATCGTGCCGATATCGTTCAGCACCCCCTCCGGCGGCTCGAACAGCTTTGTGCCATCGGCGGCGATATGCAGATCGCGCCCGCCGCCGGTGATCAGGTCCACGGCGTTCTGCACCACGGTCAGGGTCTTCAGACCCAAGAAGTCGAACTTCACCAGCCCCGCCTGCTCCACCCATTTCATGTTGAACTGGGTCGCGGGCATGTCAGAGCGCGGATCCTGATAGAGCGGCACAAGCGCGTCCAAAGGACGGTCGCCAATCACAACCCCCGCCGCGTGGGTCGAGGCATTGCGCAGCAACCCCTCAACCTGCTGGCCGTATTCCAGCAGCCGCGCAACGACCTCCTCGTTTTTGGCCTCCTCGCGCAGGCGTTCCTCTGTGGCGAGGGCCTTTTCAATGGAAACCGGCTTTACGCCCTCCACAGGGATCATCTTCGACAGACGGTCCACCTGCCCATAGGGCATCTGCAAAACACGGCCAATGTCGCGCACGGCAGCCTTGGACAACAGCGCACCAAAGGTGATGATCTGCCCCACCTTGTCGCGCCCGTATTTCTCCTGCACGTAGCGGATCACCTCCTCGCGGCGATCCATGCAAAAGTCGATGTCAAAGTCGGGCATGGACACACGTTCGGGGTTCAGGAACCGCTCGAACAGCAGGGAATAGCGCAGGGGATCAAGGTCGGTAATCGTCAGGGCATAGGCCACCAGTGACCCCGCACCAGACCCCCGCCCCGGCCCGACAGGGATGTTGTGGTCCTTGGACCACTTGATAAAGTCCGCAACGATCAGGAAGTAGCCGGGGAAGCCCATGCCCTCGATGATCCCAAGCTCGAATTCGAGCCGTTTTTCATATTCCTCGACAGAGGCCGCATGGGGAATCACCTTCAAGCGCGCCTTCAACCCCTCCTGCGCCTGACGGCGCAGCTCGACCACCTCGTCCTCGGCAAAACGCGGCAGGATCGGATCACGGCGATAGGTCGCAAAGGCACAGCGCTGTGCGATCTCGACGGTGTTTTCCAAGGCCTCAGGCAGGTCGGCAAACAAGACGGCCATTTCGGAGGGGGATTTCAAATAATGCTGCGGCGTCAGGCGGCGGCGCGGCTCCTGCTGGTCCACATAGGCCCCTTCGGAGATGCAGATAAGCGCATCATGGGCCTCATACATATCAGCCTTGGGGAAATAAACGTCATTGGTCGCCACCAAAGGCAGGCCCTTGGCATAGGCCATCTCCACATGGCCGCGCTCGGTCAAACGCTCGGCCTCGGGGATGGTGCCATCCTCGCGCGGGTGGCGCTGCAACTCGATATAAAGGCGATCACCAAAGGCGGCGGCCAAACGATCCACCAAGGCCTCCGCCTTGGGCCGCTGCGCGGATTGCAACAGGCGCCCCACGGGGCCATCCGGCCCGCCGCTGAGACAGATGACATCGCTTGAATGGGCCTCAAGCTGGTCCAGCGTGACCTGCGGGACAAGCCCCTCCTGATCCAGATAGAGGCAGGAGTTCAGCTTCATCAGATTTTCATAACCGGCCTCGGTCTGCGCCAGCAAAACAAGGGGCGCGGGCAGCTGCGGCTTGGCCCCCGGCACGGCATCCTCATAGGCCAAATCAACCTGGCACCCCACAATCGGCTGCACGCCCGCCCCCGCCGCACCCACCGAAAACTCCAGCGCCGCGAACATGTTGTTCGTATCGGTCACAGCCACAGCAGGCATTCCCATCCCGGCAATCATGCCGGGCAGTTTCTTAAGCCGCATAGCCCCCTCAAGCAGGGAATATTCGGTGTGCAATCGCAGGTGTATGAATGAAGCAGGCATCCCCTCTGATAGCCGCCTTTGTGCCCAAGGAAAAGTCCGCGCAGCGCCGCCGCAGCGTAAAACCAATCCCACAAATCTGCAGTGCCCCCTTGCTTTTTGCGCCGCCCCCCGCTTTCATTCACTCTGTCCAAGGGGGCGCACCGGTCTACGCCGCATCGACCATGCGCTATTTAACCCAAAGCCAAAGTAACGCGGCAGGCAAATACCCGTGACGATCACCTTTTCCCTGAACGGAGCGCCGGTCAGCGTGACCGCCCCTCCCACCACAACCCTATTGGACTGGCTGCGTGAGACGCAGGGTCTGACGGGCACGAAAGAAGGCTGCAATGAGGGCGATTGCGGTGCCTGCACCGTCATGGTCACGGATACGGCAGGGGCCAAGGCCCTGAACGCCTGCATCCTGTTTCTGCCCCAGCTTCACGGCAAGGCCGTCCGCACGGTGGAGGGGGCCTCCGCCCCCGATGGCACCCTGCACCCGGTGCAACAGGCCATGGTCACCCACCACGGCTCGCAATGCGGCTTCTGCACGCCGGGGTTCATCATGTCGATGGCCACAGCGCATCGCAACGGGCAGACCGGCCATGACGACGCACTTGCCGGCAACCTGTGCCGCTGCACCGGCTATGCCCCGATCATCCGCGCCGCCAAGGCCGCCGAGGGCGCACCGGTGCCGGGCTGGGTCCAAGACAGCGCCCCCGCCGCCGCCCCCATCGCGCCAGCGGACTTCGCCCTGCCCGAAAGCGCCGATGAACTGGCCACATGGTATGCTGCCAACCCCGAGGCCACCCTGATCGCCGGGGCCACGGATGTGGGCCTTTGGGTGACAAAACACCTCAGCACCCTCGATAAAGTCGCCTTCCTGCACCGCTGCACAGACCTGCAGGACATCAGCGAAACCGCCGAGGGCCTGCGGATTGGCGCGGGCGTCACCATGGACAGGGTGCTGACCGCGATAAAACCCCGCCACCCCGCCTTTGCCGAAATGATCCGCCGCTATGGCTCCACCCAGGTGCGCGGCGCGGCAACCATCGGCGGCAATATCGCCAATGGCTCCCCCATCGGCGACAGCCCCCCGCCCCTGATCGCCCTAGGCGCAACACTGCACCTGCGCCGCGCAGACAGCCGCCGCAGCCTGCCGATCGAGGATTTCTTCATCGGTTACGGCAAACAGGACCGCGCCGAAGGCGAGTTCGTAGAGGCCGTAACCATCCCCGCACAGCCCGACAGGCTGCGGGTGTACAAGCTCTCCAAACGGTTCGACCAAGACATCTCTGCCCTCTGCGGCGCCTTCAACATCACGCTAGAGGCGGGCATCGTCACACAGGCCCGCATCGCCTTTGGCGGCATGGCAGGCACCCCAAAACGCGCAAGCGCGGTCGAGGCCGCCCTGACAGGGCAACCATGGACGGAACAGACGCTGCAGAGCGCAACAAAAATCTTCGCCGAAGATTTTTCCCCGCTCTCCGACGCACGCGCTTCCGCCAAGTATCGGCTGACGGCGGCGCAGAACATGCTCCGCCGCGCATGGCTTGAGGATCAAGGCACCGCGCACTCCGTTCTGGAGGTGCGCCCATGAGCCATGCCAAACCTCTGCCCCATGACGCCGCCGCCCTGCATGTCACCGGCGCGGCGCGCTATGTCGATGACATCCCGACGCCTGCGGGCACCCTGCACATCGCCTTTGGCCTCTCCGAGGTTGCCCATGGCACGCTGGACGCCTTGGACCTGGCGCAGGTCCACGCCGCACCCGGCGTCATCGCCGTTTTGACGGCGGCGGACCTGCCCCATGCCAATGATGTCTCCCCCTCTGCCCATGACGAGCCTCTCTTGGCGACAGATAGGGTCCATTACATCGGCCAGCCCCTCTTTGCCGTGGTGGCCACAAGCCACCTTGCCGCCCGCCGCGCCGCCCGCCTTGGTCGCGCAGAGATCACCAAGGCCCCCGCGATCCTGACCATCGACGAGGCCCTCGCCGCCGGCAGCCGCTTTGAGGAGGGCCCCCGCATCTACACCAAAGGCGACGCCGAAGCCGCCCTCGCCGCCGCCCCCCGCCGCCTGCAGGGCAGCATGGAGATCGGCGGACAGGAGCATTTCTACCTCGAGGGGCAAGCCGCCCTCGCCCTGCCCTGCGACAATGGCGATATGATCGTCCATTCCTCAACCCAGCACCCGACCGAGATCCAGCACAAGGTGGCCGAGGCTCTCGGCACGCCGATGCATTCCGTGCGCGTCGAAGTGCGCCGCATGGGCGGCGGCTTTGGCGGCAAGGAAAGTCAGGGCAACGCGCTGGCCGTGATCTGCGCCATTGCGGCCCAGCAAACCGGCAAGCCCTGCAAAATGCGCTATGACCGCGACGACGACATGGTCATCACCGGCAAGCGGCATGACTTTCGCATCGATTATGACGTGGGCTTTGATGACGAGGGGCGCATCTGCGCCGTGGATTTCACCCAATACGCCCGCTGCGGTTGGGCGCAGGATCTGTCGCTTCCCGTGGCAGACCGCGCGATGCTCCATGCCGACAACGCCTATGCCATGCCCCATGTCCGCATCACCTCGCACCGGCTGAAAACCAACACCCAGAGCGCCACCGCCTTTCGCGGCTTTGGCGGACCGCAGGGCATGGTAGGGATCGAGCGGGTGATGGACCATATCGCCCACAGCCTGTCGCTCGACGGGGCGGAACTGCGCCGCCGCAACTACTATCCGGAAATGGACAGCGGCACGCCCCCCGAAACCACACCCTATGGCCAGCCGGTGACAGACTTTGTCCTGCGCGGCCTGACCCAAACCCTGCTGGACAGCGCCGATTACGATGCCAGACGCCGAAAACTGGCGGAATGGAACGCCGCCAATCCGGTGATCAAACGCGGGCTTGCCTTCTCGCCCGTCAAATTCGGCATTTCCTTCACCCTGACGCACCTCAATCAGGCCGGTGCCTTGGTGCATATCTATCAAGATGGCTCTGTCCACCTGAACCACGGCGGCACGGAAATGGGACAGGGCCTGTTCCAGAAATGCGCGCAGGTCGCCGCCTCGCGCCTTGGCCTTCCGCTAGAGGCGATCAAGATCACCGCAACAGACACCGCCAAGGTGCCCAATACCTCCGCCACAGCGGCCTCCTCCGGCACCGACCTGAACGGCATGGCCGTGGCCGCGGCCTGCGACACCCTGCGCGGCCGCATGGCGGAGCATCTGGCCGACACCCACGGCGGCGCGGCAACGGATATCACCTTCGCGGAGGGCAAAGTCACCATCGGCGATAAGGTCCTGACCTTCGCAGAGGCCGCGCAGAGCGCCTATGGCGCCCGCATCTCCCTCTCCGCCACCGGCTTTTACAAAACCCCCGACATCGCTTGGGACAGGATCAAGGGCGAGGGGCAACCCTTCTTCTACTTTGCCTATGGGGCCGCGGTGACAGAGGTCGCCGTCGACACCCTCACCGGCGAATACCGCATCCTGCGCGCCGACCTCCTGCATGACGCGGGCGCCTCCCTCAACCCCGCGCTGGATATCGGGCAGGTCGAAGGCGGATACATTCAGGGCGCGGGCTGGCTCACCACCGAGGAACTCGTCTGGAACGACGAGGGGCGGCTGACCACCCACGCCCCCTCCACCTACAAAATCCCCGCCTGCTCCGACCGGCCAGAGGTGTTCAACGTCGCCCTGTGGAAGGGCGCGAACCCCGCGCAAACCATCTACCGCTCCAAAGCGGTGGGGGAGCCGCCCTTGATGCTCGGCATCTCGGCGCTCCTCGCCCTGTCGGACGCCGTGGCCGCCTGCGGGTCCGGCTACCCCGCCCTGAACGCCCCCGCCACGCCAGAGCAGGTTCTGAGCGCCATAACGGAGGTGCAGGGCACATGAGCTTTGACCGCGCCGCCCTCGCCGCTGCCGTGAAGCGTCACGGCAAGGTCGCCCGCGTGGTCGTGGCCAAGGCGCGCGGCTCCGGCCCGCGCGAGGCGGGCGCCTCCATGCTGGTCTGGCAGCTGGGGCAAAGCGGCACCATCGGCGGCGGCACCTTGGAATGGCAGGCCGCGGCAGAGGCCCGCGCCCTTCTGGCGCAGGGCGGCAGCACCCTGCGGCCCGTGCCCCTTGGCCCGGAACTGGGCCAATGCTGCGGCGGCCATGTCACGCTGGGGATCGAGGTTTTCGCGCAGGGGGCGCTGCCCGAAACCGACGCGCATTTTGCGCGCCGTCTTTCGGGCAGCGCCCCCTGCCCCCTCGCCCTGCACAAGGCGCTGCGCGCCGCGCGCGGCGGCACACCGCTTGCGGCCCCCCTGCTGGCGGATGGCTGGCTGCTCGAGGCCACCGATCCGCCGCGCCGCCCGCTTTGGGTCTGGGGCGCGGGCCATGTTGGCCGCGCCATCGTCTCCGTCATCGCCCCCCTGCCCGATTGGCAGATCACATGGATCGACACAGGGGCAGATCGTTTCCCGAGCGCCCTGCCAGAGGGCGCCGCCCCCCTTGTCGCCGCCGACCCTGCCCGCGCCGTTCCCCATGCGCCCACCGATGCGCATCACCTGATCCTCACTTACTCCCACGCGCTGGACCTTGACCTGTGCCACCGCCTGTTGGGCCATGGGTTCGCCTCTGCGGGCCTGATCGGCTCGGCCACCAAATGGGCCCGTTTCCGGCGCCGCCTCGGCGACTTGGGCCATACACCTGCCCAAATTTCAGGCATTGCCTGCCCAATAGGCGATCCGACCCTCGGCAAGCACCCGCAAGCCATTGCGGTTTCCGTCGCAGCGCAGCTACTTAAGGGCGATGTTTTTGCCTGCGAAAGCCTAACTGCATGAGCCCGCTCTTTTCCGCCAACGGCCTGACCAAGGCCTATCCCGGCGTCATCGCCAATGAGGACGTCTCCTTCGAGATCGGCACAGGCGAAATCCATGCCCTGCTGGGCGAGAACGGCGCAGGCAAATCGACCCTCGTCAAAACCATCTACGGCCTTGTGAAACCCGACAGCGGCGAGATGACCCTGAACGGCGCGCCCTTCGCACCCCCCGAACCCCGCGCCGCCCGCAGCGCTGGCGTGGCCATGGTGTTTCAACATTTCTCCCTGTTCGAGGCGCTGGACGTGGCCGAAAACGTCGCCCTCGGCATGGAGAACCCGCCCAAACCCCGCGCCCTCGCGCAAAGGATCTCCGAGGTCAGCGCCGCCTACGGCCTGCCGCTTGATCCGCATCGCACCGTGGGCGACCTCTCCGCAGGCGAGCGGCAGCGCGTGGAAATCATCCGCTGCCTGCTGCAGGATCCACGCCTGCTGATCATGGACGAGCCGACAAGCGTCCTCACCCCGCAGGAGGTCGACACCCTTTTTGCCACGCTCAACCGGTTGAAATCCGAAGGCACCTCGATCCTCTATATCTCCCACAAACTCGAAGAAATCCGCGCCTTGTGCGACGCCGCCACGATCCTGCGGCGCGGCAAGGTTGTTGGCCGCTGCGATCCGCGCGAAAGCTCGGCCCGCGAGCTGGCGGAGATGATGGTCGGCACCGCCCTGCACCGCCCCGAACGCGACATCACCCCCCCCGGCGCGCCGGTTCTCGAGGTGATGAACCTGACCCTGCCGCCCGCCTCGGCCTTTGGCACCGCGCTCAAGGATGTCTCTCTGACCGTCCGCTCGGGCGAGGTTTTCGGCATCGGCGGTGTGGCGGGCAACGGGCAGGACGAATTGATGGCCGCCCTCTCGGGCGAGCGCCGCACAGATCACGCCGCCATCTGCCTTGATGGCGCAGGCATCGGGGCGCTGCCGCCCCGCGACCGCCGCGCCCTCGGCATCTGCTCCGCCCCCGAGGAGCGTCTTGGCCATGCCGCCGCGCCGGATATGTCCCTGACCCAGAACGCCATGCTCACCGGCGCCGAACGGCGCGAGCTGACCCGCGGCGGCTTCCTCAACTGGGGCAAATCGCGCGAATTTGCCGAGGAGGTCATCGAAAGGTTCGATGTCCGCACCCCCGGACCAGAGGAAGCCGCCCGCGCCCTCTCCGGCGGGAACCTGCAAAAATTCGTCGTGGGCCGCGAGATTTTGCAAAGCCCCCGCGTTCTGATCGTGAACCAGCCCACATGGGGCGTCGACGCCGCCGCCGCCGCCGCCATCCGGCAGGCTCTGCTTGACCTCGCCGCAGGCGGCGCTGCGGTGCTGGTGATCTCGCAGGACCTTGACGAACTTATGGAAATCGCCACCAGCTTTGCCGCCCTGAACGCAGGCCGCCTGTCAGAACCGCATCCCATGACCGAACTCTCCCTTGACGATATCGGCCTGATGCTCGGCGGCATGGGCGCAGAGACAGGCGAGACCGCCGCATGATCGCCCTAGAGAAACGCCCCGCCCCCTCGCGCGCTTGGTCCATGGCCACGCCCTTCCTCGCCGTTCTGCTGACGATGATCGCGGGCGGCATCATGTTCGCCATTCTGGGCAAAGACCCTTTCGCCGCGATCCGCACCATCTTCTACGATCCTCTGTTCAACGCACAATTCGCCAGCTACTCGCGCCCGCAGCTTCTGGTAAAGGCAGGGCCGCTGATCCTGATCGCGATCGGCCTGTCGCTCGGCTTTCGTGCGGGCATCTGGAACATCGGCGCCGAAGGGCAATATATCATCGGCGCGATCTGCGGCGCGGCCACGGGCCTTGCCTTCTACCCGATGGAAAGCTGGATCATCCTGCCCCTGATGATCATTGCAGGGGCCCTTGGCGGCTTGCTCTGGGCCATGGTTCCGGCCCTGCTCAAGACCCTGTTCAACACCAACGAAATCCTCGTCTCGCTCCTGATGGTCTATATCGCCGAACAGCTTCTGGCCGCCATGGCCCTTGGCGCCCTGCGCAGCCCCGATGGCGGCGGCTTTCCGGGAAGCCGGAACCTACAGCAATACCCATCGGCCCATAACGCCGAACTCATCGCCGGAACCGGCCTGCACCTTGGCGTGATTGCGGCCCTGATCGCGGTGATCATGGCCTATATCCTCCTGTCGCGGCATATGCTCGGCTTTCACATCCAACTGGCCGGATCGGCCCCCAAGGCCGCCCGCTTTGCCGGTGCCAAACCCGGCCTTCTGGTCGTGACCTGCATGGGCATCTCGGGCGGCCTCGCGGGCCTTGCCGGCCTGTTCGAGGTTGCGGGGCCAGCGGGGCAGATCAGCATCGATTTCAACTCCGGCTACGGGTTTACGGCGATCATCGTCGCCTTCCTCGGGCGGCTGAACCCCATCGGCATCCTGCTCGCGGGGCTCCTCATGGCCCTCACCTATATCGGCGGCGAACTGGCACAGTTCACCCTCGGCCTGCCCGCAGCCTCCATTCAGGCGTTTCAGGGCATGCTGCTCTTCTTCCTGCTCGGCGTCGATATGCTGACCAATTTCCGCCTGCGCTGGAAAACCAAGGGGGCGGTGTAATGGACCTGTCTGCAATCAACTGGCTCACCCTGCTGGCCTCGCTGATGGTGGCGGCCACGCCGATCCTTCTGGCGGGCATCGGAGAGCTGGTGGTGGAGAAATCCGGCGTCCTCAACCTCGGGGTTGAGGGCATGATGATCACCGGCGCGATCTGCGGCTTTGCCGCCGCCTATAACACCCAGTCGGCCTTTGTCGGCTTTGCCGCTGCGGCGGCGGGCGGGGCGGCGCTCTCGATGATCTTCGGGCTGATGACGCAGGTCCTGATGTCGAACCAGGTGGCGACGGGCCTTGCGCTCACCCTATTCGGCCTCGGCTTCTCCGCCCTGCTCGGGCAAAGCTACATCGGCATCAAAGGGATCGAGGTCTCCGCCGTTCCCCTCGGCCCGCTGGCCGATATTCCCGTGCTGGGTCCGGTCCTGTTCCAGCATGACGCGGTGGTCTATGTCGCCATCGCCCTTGTCGCCAGTGTCTGGGCCTTCCTCAAATTCACCCGCGCAGGCCTGACCCTACGGGCCGTGGGCGAAAACCACGACGCGGCCCATGCGCTCGGCTACAAGGTGGTGCTGATCCGCCTTGCGGCCATCGGCTTTGGCGGCGCCTGCGCGGGCCTTGGCGGCGCCTACCTCAGCCTCGTGCGCGTGCCCCAATGGACAGAGGGCATGACAGCAGGCGCAGGCTGGATCGCCCTTGCGCTTGTAGTCTTTGCCTCATGGCGGCCATGGCGGGTTCTCATCGGTGCCTATCTTTTCGGCGGCATCACGGTTTTGCAGCTTAACCTGCAAGCAGCAGGGGCGAAAATCCCTGTCGAATACTTGTCCATGTCGCCCTATGTGATCACGATCATCGTTCTTGTCGTCATGTCATCGGGCCGCGGCCGCGCCGCGCTCGCCGCGCCAGCCGCCCTTGGCAGGGTATTTCACAAAAGCGGCTAACCAGTTAAACACTATAACAAAACGACCCAACGGGAGACTACAAAATGAAACTACATTCCATCCTTACAGGGGCGGCCCTCGCCCTCGGCCTTGCCGCCTCCGGCGCCATGGCCCAAGACAAAACCAAAGTGGGCTTTATCTATGTTGGCCCGGTTGGCGACTTCGGCTGGTCCTATGAGCACAACGAAGGCCGCCTCGCCGTAGAAGAGGCCTTCGGCGACAGCGTCGAAACCGTCTTTCAGGAAAGCGTGCCAGAGGGCGCCGACGCAGAGCGTGTCATGACCCAGATGGCCCTCTCCGGCGCCGATCTGATCTTCTCCACCTCCTTCGGCTACATGGACCCGACGCTGAACGTCGCCGCCAAATTCCCCGATGTGAAATTCGAGCACGCCACCGGCTTCAAACGCGCCGACAACGTCTCCACCTATTCCGCCCGCTTCTATGAAGGGCGCGCCGTGATCGGCCATATCGCCGGTAAAATGACCGAAACCAACACCGTCGGCTACATCGCCTCCTTCCCCATTCCAGAGGTGATCCGCGGCATCAACTCGGCCTATATCCACGCGAAAAAGGTCAACCCCGATGTCGAATTCAAGGTTGTCTGGGTCTACACATGGTTCGACCCCGCGAAAGAGGCTGACGCCGCCAATGCCCTGATCGAACAGGGCGCAGACGTGATCATGCAGCACACCGACTCCACCGCGCCCATGACCATCGCCGAGGAAAAAGGCATCGTCGCCTTTGGCCAAGCCTCCGACATGAAGAACTTCGGCCCCACGGCACAGCTGACCGCCATCATCGACGACTGGGCCCCCTACTACGTGTCCCGAGTTAAGGCCGTTATGGATGGCACATGGGAAAGCACAGACACATGGGACGGCATTGAGCCCGGCATGGTCGCCTTCGCTGAAATGTCCGACAAAATCCCCGCCGATGTCCGTGCAGAGGCAGAGCAGATGATCGAAGACATCAAATCCGGCGCCTACCACCCCTTCTCCGGCCCCCTGAACAAGCAGGACGGCTCCGCATGGCTGGCCGAGGGCGAAACAGCCGACGACGGCACCCTTGCCGGCATGAACTTCTATGTTGAGGGTCTGGAAGGCGAAATCCCGCAGTAACGCGGCAGATCAACCAAAATCAAAGCCCCGCCTGTTTGGCGGGGCTTTTTTATTGCAGAGCCGAAATAAAAACAGCTGTCCTAGGCCTCCGCCTCCGCGATCACCTTGAGCAGGTCCGGCACACCGCCGGTTTCCGCAGCATCCGTCGCCGCAGACAGCATCTGCGCCAAACGCTGCATCTCGACCAGCTCCTGACTGGTCCCCATGGCCCGCATCTTCCAACGGATCAACCGCCAGTAGCTTGACCGGAACCCGTCACGCAAAATCTCGTCAGGGATCAGCTTTGCCAAAACTTCCAAAAGCTTGGCGCGGGTTTCAAAGAACAGCTCCTCCTCGCCCTCGCGCAGAACAGAGGCCGCCGCCCCAAGGCTATGCACCTCAAGACGCAGGGAGGCGCTGATCGCCTCTTCCTGCGCACATTCCGCCGCCGCGTTCAGCATGGCGCAGGCCACCTTATGCTCCTGCTCGCGGCGATCCTCGCTCAGGGGCACCATCACGCTGCCAACACCCGAACGCACCTCGATCAGTCGCTCATAGGCCAGCCGTTGCAACACCTGCCGAATGGGCGTCCGCGAGACACCGAATTCAACCGCAAGCGTCCCCTCGTGCAGTTTTTCGTTCTCCGTGCCTTTGGAAAAGCAAATCCTGCGACGCAGGATCGCGGCCATTTCATTGGCAGATTGGCGAATAGGTAGGTTCATCGTGAGTGCTTCTTTTGAGTGGTCGTTAGCTAATTGATAGCAATATTGGCGGTACAAGTATACACCGGACCACGGAATCACCCCAGAAACCTAAACAAATCGGAAATTAGGCCATCGAATCCTTCAGCGACACATCGATCAGAAGTCAAATCCCCTGCCCTCTGGGCGGCCATTTGATGATGGCCGGTTTTCCCGGCCTTGAAACCTCCGTTGACGGAAGCGCCTATATCGACGCCGAGGCCATGGCCCTGACGACACAGAAAATGGCCAAACTCGGCGCCAAGCTCTTTGTCATCCTGACCGAGGAACAGGAACTGCCCGAGGGCAGCTTTGCCTTCCTGCAACAGGCGGCGGGCGACAGCGGGCTGACCCTGCATTTCATGCCCATCGTCGATTTCGAGGTGCCGCGCGCCGAATTCATGGCCAAATGGCCCGCCCTTTGGGCCGATATCCGCGCCCGTCTGGTCAATGGCGAAACCGTGGCCTGCTCCTGCCAATACGGCGCCGGACGCAGCGGCCTTCTTGCCGCCTTCACCCTGATCGAACAGGGGATGGAGCCGCAGGACGCTATCGCCCTCGTGCGCTCCCATTTTGACGAGGCGATCGAAAGCACCATGCAAGAGGACTGGCTGACCTCGATCAAGGCCACCAGCTAACCCCCCTGCGGTGACCAAGCCGGTATTCTTCCCCCTGAACACTCTGCAGACCCCGTTTAGACAGGTCACTGTAAGAGTATTCTTGGGGAGGCCGCCAATGCGTGTAGTTCTAGTTTCGATCGCCACCACGATCTTTTTGCTGTCCCTGTCGCTGACCTCCAACGCAGGGCAACCGGCGAGCTCCCCAAGCGTTTCTGTACAAACCGGCGAATAGCGCTGGTCAGCCCGATCCTGCCTTGGCAAGATCGGGCTTATGTTTGACTTCCTCATCATCGGCGCCGGTATCGCAGGCGCCTCCGCCGCCGCCGAACTCGCCCCTCATGGCTCCACCCTGATCGTGGAAGCAGAGGACGCCCCCGGCTATCACGCCACCGGCCGCTCCGCCGCGATGTTCCTTGAAAACTACGGCAACGCGGTGGTCTGCGCCCTCAATTCCGCAAGCGCCCCCTCCCACCACGACATGGGCATCCTCAGCAAACGCGCCTTCCTCCTGCTGGGCACAGAGGGGCAGGACAGCGCCTTCGCGGCCGAGGCCGAGGGCTTCGACGCCAAGGAAATCTCCATCCCAGAGGCACAGCGCCTCTTGCCCATCCTGAACCCAGAAACCGCCACCCGCGCCGCGCTCTATTCCGATGCCTTCGACCTCGACACGGACCTGATGCTGCAAACCTACCTGCGCCGCGCCAAGGCAGCGGGGGCGCAGCTGGTGACCAAGGCTCGCATCACCGCAATCACCCGCAAACAGGGCCTCTGGCATGTCACAGCGGGGGATCAGACATGGCAGGCGGCCAAGATCATCAACGCCGCTGGGGCATGGGCCGACACGGTCGCGCAGATCGCGGGCATCGCCCCCCTCGGGATACAGCCCCTGCGGCGCTCCATGGCGCGGCTGGCCGCACCGGGCGGGCATGATGTGTCAAACTGGCCCTTCGTCGATGCACTGGGCGAAAGCTGGTATGCCAAGCCCGATGCGGGCGGGCTGATCGTCTCCCCTTCAGAGGAGGAGCCAATGCCACCCCAAGACGCATGGGCCGATGATATGGTGATCGCCGAGGCGCTCTATCGCTACAGCGCCTATGTGACAGAGGAACCCACCCGCCCCCTCGCCACATGGGCAGGGCTGCGCAGCTTTGCGCCCGACAGGGCGCTGGTCATTGGCCCCGACGGGGCAGAGCCGGATTTCATCTGGTGTGCGGGCCAAGGCGGCTACGGTTTTCAAACCGCCCCAGCCGCCGCGCGACTAACGGCCGACCTGACCCTCGCGCGCGCGCCGCTGCTCGGGCCCGAAACCGTCGCGGCCCTAAATCCCGCACGCTTTTCAGGTGCCGCTACTTCGGAAGGGTGAAAACCTTCTTCTTGCCGCCCCAGCCGCCCAAAGTATCGCTCGCCTCGATCGTGACCGAGGTCGCACCTTCAGGCAGCTTCACATTGCTCAAAGAGCGGGTGAAGGGCTGTTCGTTCACATGCGGATGCAAAAGCGTGCGCGTGGCAAGAACCGCGCCATCAGGGCCAAGAATACGCCAGCCATTGGCATAGTCATCCCAGCCCGTATCCCCATGGCTCAACGTCACCTCAAAGTGCCAGGTGTCGCCGGTCGCCCGCGCATGCACGTCCTCAACCACCGCCGGATCGGCCAAAGCGATCCCCGGTATCATCAACATCATGGAGGCAATTAGAATCTGTTTCATAGGGCTGTTTTCGCACAGCCACGGGGCAAATGGCAGTCAATATTCCGTGTTAGGAATTGTCCTGTTCATCCAGCAGCACCCGCCGCGAACCCGAGGCAAACTCACGCCGCGAGATCACAATCACGCAAAGCACCGTCGCCCCGATCAGGGCCACCTCGCCCAACAGCCAAGCGGTCGCCGCAAGGCCGAAATAGATCGACCGCAACCCCCGATTGAACGAACGACTGGCCAGAACCGCAAACTTCGCGGCGCGAAAGGTCGCCAGCTCCGCCCCCGGCGCCGCCGGATCATTCGGCACCGCCCCCATCAGAACAGAGCAGTAGCCAAACAAACGGTTCGACCACAGGAACTTCAGGAACGAGGAGGACACGATCACCAGTATCACCAAAAGCTTCGCCTCCCACAGGGCCTGCGGCGTGGCCGATTGCGTCAGGTCCCGCGCGATAGAGGACAACCGCCCCACATCCCCCATCACCGCCATCAACCCGCCAATCGCCAGCAAACTGGCAGAGGCCAGAAAGGCCGTCGCCTGCCGCAGGGAGCCGATAATGGTGCTGTCAAAGATCCGGTTCCCGCGGTGCAGCATCTGCTCCATCCACGCGGCCTGATGCCGCCGCATCAGATAGGACACCGAAGGCACCCGCTGCTCGGCCTTGTCGATGCGCCAACTGAGCAGGATCCAAGCCCCGAACAGCAGGCCAAGAGCCAAGTAGTCATAGGGAGAAAACAGGTCGAGAATAGGAAAATCAGGCATTTTTCTTCCTAGCCCGAACCCGCCGGACTTGCCACACAGATAAATTGGTTATATTTTCTTACCAATCAGAGGAGCGCCCCCATGGACATGCCAACCCCGAAGGCGGAGATCATCGCCAAAAAGGCCCGCGTCATCGGCCTGTTGGAAAGCGTCCTGCCGAAGGAGGCCGTCATCCACCACGAGGCCGAATTGCGCGCCTATGAATGCGACGCGCTGACAGCCTACAAATGCCCGCCCCTCGCCGCCGTTCTGCCCGCCACAACCGCGCAGGTCTCGGATGTGCTGAAAATCTGCCACCAAGAGGGGGTGCCGGTGGTGCCACGCGGCGCAGGCACATCGCTGGCGGGCGGGGCCCTGCCCACAGCCGACTGCGTGATCCTTGGCGTTGCCAAGATGAACGAGGTGCTGGAAACCGACTACCCCAACCGCATCATCCGCGTGCAAACCGGGCGCACCAACCTCTCGGTCACCGGCGCGGTGGAGGAGGACGGCTTCTTCTATGCCCCCGACCCCTCGAGCCAGCTTGCCTGCGCCATCGCGGGCAATATCGCCATGAACTCCGGCGGGGCGCATTGCCTGAAATACGGGGTGACGACCAACAACCTGCTGGGCGTGACCATGGTTTTGATGGACGGCACGGTGATGGAGATCGGCGGTGCCTATATGGACGCCCCCGGCCTCGACCTGCTCGGCGTGATCTGCGGCTCCGAAGGGCAGCTTGGCGTGGTGACAGAGGCCACCCTGCGCATCCTGCCCAAACCAGAGGGCGCGCGGCCCGTCCTGATGGGCTTTGACGACAACGAAACCGCGGGCGCCTGCGTGGCGGACATCATCAAGGCGGGCGTCCTGCCCGTCGCCATCGAGTTCATGGACCGCCCCTGCATCCGCGCGACCGAGGCCTTCGCC
This sequence comes from Harenicola maris, assembly GCA_018524345.1. GTDB lineage: Bacteria > Pseudomonadota > Alphaproteobacteria > Rhodobacterales > Rhodobacteraceae > Harenicola > Harenicola maris. The sequence continues at coordinate 159,089 of JADQAZ010000004.1, read as the reverse complement.
CAAGCGGGCTACCCCGATTGCGAGGCCCTTCTGATCGTCGAGGTCGAGGGGTCAGAGGCCGAGATTGACGAACAGCTTGAAGTAATCCTCAAAGTCGCAGCAACCCATAACCCCGTCGAACTGCGCCAAAGCAAAAGCGCCGATGAAAGCGCCCGCATCTGGCTCGGCCGCAAATCCGCCTTTGGCGCTATGGGGCAAATCAACGACTACATCTGCCTCGACGGCACGATCCCCGTGTCCAACCTGCCCATGGTTCTTGGCCGCATGAACGAGATCAGCGCCCAATTCGGCCTCGACGTGGCCAATGTGTTCCATGCGGGGGACGGCAACCTGCACCCCCTGATCCTGTTCGACGCCAACAAACCCGGCGATCTGGAAACCTGCGAGGCCATGGGCGCCGAGATCCTCAAGCTCTGCGTCGAGGCAGGCGGCTGCCTGACCGGAGAGCACGGCGTCGGTGTGGAAAAACGCGACCTGATGCTGCACCAGTTTTCCCCCGAGGACCTGGACATTCAAATGGCCGTCAAAGACGTCTTTGATCCGGCTTGGCTGCTCAACCCCGCGAAGGTCTTCCCCCTGACCGTCAGCGCCGCAAGACGGGCGGCCTAGGCCCATGGGGCAAGCGTTGTATCAAAGGGGGCTCTGCCCCCGCCCTTCGGGCTCCCCCGGGATATTTGGACCAATAAGAAGATGATGACACCGACAACAGAGGCCGAGCTGGCCGAGGCGATTGGCGCGGCGACAAGCCCCTTGCGGATCAAGGGCGGGGGAACCCGCGTGATGCCGGGCGCGGGAGAGGGGCTGTCGACCCGCGGGCTGTCGGGCATTTCCCTCTATGAGCCGGGCGCCTTGACCGTGGTCGCGGGTGCGGGAACGCCCTTGGCCGAGGTGGAGGCCGCCTTGGAGGCCGAGGGGCAGATGCTGCCCTTTGAACCCGGCGTGATGCGGGGCCTGCTTGGCACCCATGGGGAGCCGACGATTGGCGGGGCCGTGGCCTGCAATGCCTCCGGCCCGCGGCGGGTGCAGCTTGGGGCCTGCCGCGATTTCCTGATTGGCCTGCGGTTTGTGGACGGCGCGGGCCGCGTTTTGAAAAACGGCGGGCGGGTGATGAAGAATGTCACCGGCTATGACTTGGTCAAGCTGCTCTGCGGCAGCTACGGCACGCTGGGGGTGATCAGCGAGGTTGCCTTCAAGGTTCTGCCCAAGCCCGAAACCACCGCCACTCTGATCTGGCGGGGCGGCACCTTTGCCGAGGATTTACAGGTGATGACAGAGGCGCTTTGCAGCCCCTTTGGCGTGACCGGCGCGGCCCGCGGGCATGACGGTGATGTCCTGATCCGGGTTGAGGGGATGGCGGGCTCAGTCGCTTACCGGAGTGCGCAGCTGCGCCTGCTGGCGGGGCGGGCGGCGGCGCGGATCGAAACCGATGCCTCGGCGAATGACGCGCTCTGGCGCGATATCCGCGATGTGACCTGCTTTGCCGGGCAGCCCGGCCGCATCTGGCGAACCTCCGTCAAGCCGAGCGATATGCCCGCGATTGCCGCCCTGCCCCATCGCCACATGGTCGATTGGGGCGGCGGGCTGATTTGGACCCTCACCGAGGAGAACATAGACCTGCGCGCGCAGATCACTGCCCCCGGCCACAGCACCCTTTTGCGCGGCTGCGGCGCGCCCCTGTTCCACCCGGAGCCCCCCCCCATCGCCGCCCTCTCCGCTGGCCTGCGCGCGAAATTCGACCCGCGCGGCATCCTTAACCCCGGCCTGATGGGATAACCCGCCATGCAAACCACCTTCACGCCCGAGCAACTGTCAGACCCCGCCACCGCCCGCGCCAACAAGATCCTGCGTGCCTGTGTCCACTGTGGCTTTTGCACCGCCACCTGCCCCACCTATCAGGTGCTGGGCGATGAGCTCGACAGCCCCCGTGGCCGCATCTACCTAATGAAGGACATGCTGGAGAACGAACGTGTGCCCGATGCAAAAACCGTCCTGCATATCGACCGCTGCCTCAGCTGCCTATCCTGCATGACCACCTGCCCCTCCGGCGTGCATTACATGCATCTGGTCGACCACGCCCGCGCCTATATCGAGGAACATTACAAACGCCCCCTCTCGGACCGCGCCCTGCGCTGGATGCTGGCGCGTATCCTGCCGCATCCCATGCGCTTTCGGGTGGCGATGTTCTTTGCCCGCCTCGGGCGGCCCTTTGCACGGTTGATGCCCGATCCGCGCTTGCGCGCGATGCTGGACATGGCCCCGCGCCAGATCCCCCCTGTCAGCCGCAATGACGACCCGCAATCCTTCGCGCCCAAGCAGGCCCGCCGCAAGCGCGTGGCGCTGATGACCGGCTGCGCGCAAAAGGCCCTGAACACCGACATCAATGACGCCACCATCCGCCTGCTGACCCGCCTTGGCTGCGAGGTTGTGGTGGCCGAGGGCGCGGGCTGCTGCGGCGCGCTGACCCACCACATGGGCAAATCGGGCGAAAGCCACGCCGCCGCCGCCCGCAACATCCGCGCTTGGGGGGCGGAAATGGAGGGCGAAGGCCTTGATGCCATCGTCATCAACACTTCCGGCTGCGGCACCACGATCAAGGACTACGGCAAGATGTTCGAGGGAGAGGCGCTGGAGGCCGAGGCCGCCAAGGTCTCCGCGCTGGCCATGGACATTAGCGAGCTGCTGATGGACCTTGACCTGCCCGAGGGCGCCGATAAGGGGCTGACCGTCGCCTATCACGCTGCCTGTTCCCTGCAACACGGCCAGCAAATCAAATCCCACCCCAAGACCCTGCTGAAACAGGCAGGCTTTACTGTGGTCGAACCCGCCGACAGCCACCTGTGCTGCGGCTCGGCAGGCACCTACAACCTGCTGCAGCCGGAAATTTCCGCCCAGTTGCGGGACCGCAAAGTCCAAACCCTTGAGGCCAAAACCCCCGACATCATCGCCGCGGGCAACATCGGCTGCATGATCCAGATCGGCAGCGGCACCGCCCTGCCCATCGTCCATACCGTCGAACTGCTGGACTGGGCCACAGGCGGCCCCAAACCGCCCGCCCTCTCTGGCCAGACCCGCGAAACAACACCCGAAATCCCCCGCCTGCGCTAGGCCGCCATGCGCCCAAGGGGCAACACTCGCCCCAAGTTATCCACAAAGCGCCTTAAAATAGCCCCACCACGTTGCTACGCCTTTGGCAACGAGGGAAAAACATGCGCCTAGCCACACTCGCAGCCAGCCTTCTGGCCGCCGCCCAACTGATCTCCCCCGCATCGGCGGATACCAAAACCGTCCTGCGCGAGATGACGACCCTGAACGACACCCGCGGCTGGGAAGGCGTGGGGCGCCTCAACCTTGGCGGCTCGGGCTTTTGCACCGGCGCTTTGATCGCACCCGACCTTGTCCTCACCGCAGCCCACTGCCTGTTCGACAAAACCACAGGCGAGCGGATCGACGGAACCACCATTGAATTCCTCGCAGGCTGGCGCAATGGCCGCGCCGAAGCCTACCGCAGCGTCCGCCGCGCCGCGACTCACCCCGATTACAACTATGCCGAAACAGACGCCGTCGGACGCGTGGCCGCCGACCTCGCCCTGCTCGAACTCGACAAACCGATCCGCAACAACCGCGTCCTGCCCTTCGCCATCGCGGCGCAGCCCCGGCAAGGCAAAGCCGTCGGCGTTGTCTCCTACGCTCAGGAACGCTCCGAAGCCCCCTCGATCCAGGAGGCCTGCGAAGTCCTCGAACGGCACGGCGGCGTCGCCATGCTTAACTGCGACGTGAACTACGGCTCCTCCGGCGCACCGGTCTTTGCCATCATCGGCGGCCAACCCCATATCGTCTCGGTCGTCTCCGCCAAAGCAGCGGTCGAAGGGCGCAAGGTCGCCCTCTCGTCAGAGCTCCAACGCTCCCTGCACCAACTCAAAATGGCCCTCGCCGATGTCGAAAGCGGCATCCTCAACCGCGGCCTCGCCAGCGGCGGCACCTTCACCAACGGCGACCGCAAAAGCTCCCTCGGCGCGAAATTCATCCGGCCGAACAGCAACTGATCCGCCCCCTTGAAAGGGCGAAAATCACTCCCAAATACATGTTACGCAGGGGCCAAATACGGACCTGCACCACAACTGGCATCGCCCATCCCGGGGGTGCCGCAACCTTAACTTGTCGCTCATAAGAAAGAGGATAAGACACATGCGTAACTATGACCTTTCACCCCTATACCGCGCCACCGTAGGCTTCGACCGCGTCGCCGACATGATGGACCGCGTGCTCAGCGCCGATAGCGCACAGCCAAGCTATCCGCCCTACAACATCGAAAAGATGGATGAGAACACCTACCGCATCTCCATCGCCGTCGCCGGCTTCGCCGAAGACGAGCTGAACGTCGAGCTGCGCGAAAATGCCCTCATCGTCTCCGCCAAAAAAGCCGAGGAAACCGAGGACAAAACATACCTCCACCGCGGCATTGCCACCCGCGCCTTCGAACGGCGCTTCCAACTGGCGGACCACATGCAGGTCACCGGCGCAACCCACGCCAATGGCATGCTGAACATCGACCTAACCCGAGAGGTCCCCGAGGCACTCAAACCCCGCCGGATCGAAATCTCCGGCACCAAGGTGATCGAAGGCAAAGCCAAGTAAACCAACCCAAAACACAACAAAGGCGCCGCAACAAACCGCGGCGCCTATTTCTATGCCCCATCTTCTTATTGGCCCAAATATCTTGGGGGAGGCCGAAGGCCGGGGGGCAAAGCCCCCCAGACAAATTTTTGGAAAAATTTGCCCCCGCGCTACTTTGCCAGTGCTTCGGCCAAACGCATCAGCTGGATTGCCTCTGCACGGTAGCCAAAGGCATCCGCGCCGCGCCCCTCGGTGGCCAAGGCAATCGCTTCCGCATATCCCCAGTCCCTCAGATAATCACTGCCGCGCAGCAACTGGCCAAAGCCCGCAATCGCCGCGCTAAAGCGCACCTCGGTGTCGGGCGTGCCCAGCCCACTGGCAATCGGCGTCTCGATCAACTGGCTGGTCTCCTCACCCGGCTCTTTGTAGCGCAACCGCAAGAAGCCCAACTCGCCCGCCCCCGCCTCTGACGCGGCCACGGCCTGACCATAGCGCAGCGGATCATTCAGGATCGCAGGCGACCCCACCGGCGTCACCTCATAGAGCGCCGTGACGGAATGCCCCGCCCCGATATCGCCCGCATCCACCTTGTCGTTGTTGAAATCCTCGCGCTTCAACGCGCGGGTCTCATATCCGATCAATCGGTATTCCGCTACCTCGGCAGGGTTGAACTCCACCTGCACCTTCACATCGCCCGCAATCGGGAACAGCGCTCCGGTCAACTGATCCACCAGCACCTTGCGCGCCTCTGACAGCGTATCAATATACCCCGCCTGCCCGTTGCCGTTCTGCGCCAGAGCCTGCATCGTCGCATCGTCCAGATTGCCACGCCCGAAGCCAAGAACCGACAGATAGGTCCCGCTGTCCCGCTTTTCCGCGATGAACTCCTTCAAGGCATCGGGGTCCTGCAGCCCGACGTTGAAATCCCCATCCGTCGCCAGCAACACGCGGGACACCTCGCCCTCGCCCGTCATCTCCTCGGCCACGGCATAGGCCTGCTGCAAACCGGCCTGCCCTGCGGTGCTCCCCCCCGCGCTGATCCGGTCCAGAGCCGCCAGAATGGTGCTCCGCTCCCCCGCCGCTGTCGGCGGCAGGATAAGGCCGGAACTGCCTGCATAGGCCACAATCGCCACCTGATCCTCGGGCCGCAACTCGGGCAACATCAGCCGCAGCGATTGCTTCAACAGCGGCAGCTTATCACGGCTGTTCATCGACCCCGAACTGTCGATCAGAAACACAAGATTCAACGGCGGGCGATCCTCCAGCGCGGGCATCTCGCCCTGTAGGGCCACATGAACCAGCTGCGTATCCGCATTCCACGGCGTCTGCATGACCGTCACGTTCTGGGCAAAAGGATGCTCCCCTTCCGGCCCCGCATAGTCATAGGGGAAATAGTTCACCATCTCCTCGACCCGCACTGCCTCCTTCGGCGGCAGACGGCCCGACATGATTGACTGGCGCACAACGGTGTAGGACGCCGTATCCACATCAATCGAGAAAGTCGAAACCGGTTCCTCAACCGTCACCTTCACCGGGTTCGGGGCCTCATTCGCAAACGCCTCCGTCTCCGGCGCGGCTGGGGCAATGCTATCCGCAGGCGGCACAGGAAGCGGGCGCAGCGCGGAAGTATTGGAGGGCGCACCGCCACGCAGGGCATCCCGAGGCGGGGCCTGATTCCGGAGCTTCGGCGCGGCAGAAACGCGCGGCGCAGGCGCGGCCAGCGGCTCCGGCCGCCCACGGCCCGTCACGGCAGGCGCCTCCGCCAGATCCGCAATCGCGGCCAATCCCTCGCCGCCACCGGCCTCTTCTACAGGGGCCGCATCCTCGGTTTCCGCAACGATCACCTCCGGCTCGGAAACACTCTCCGCATGGGCCGCCTTACTCATGTTCAGGTCCGGCGCCTCACCCGCCTGCGCAGCAGAGCGTGTTCCGCCAAATTCGCTCACCTCCGCCTCCGGCGCGGTGACCCCGCCCGTGCCCTGATCAAACCCCGGCAAACCCGGCACAAAAACAACCGCCGCCACAGCAACCGCAACAATCCCGCTGGTGGCCGTCAAACCGGCCTTGGATGTCAATTTATCAAACATATCAGAAATTCCTCTGCCAATACGCCCCGCCAATCCGGGGGCTTCAGAGGTCTGACGCAGCGCATCAGCATTTCCTTGGGCAACACCGTCAAATTCCGCCATAGCCGCCCGCAAATGCGCGGCCTTGCTGGCGCTGTCCGGCGCGGGCGCACCCTTCAGGGCGGTCTTAAGATCATCAAGCGGATCAGTCATTTAACCCATCTCCTCCGCCGCACGCGCACGCAGCGCCTTTTTCACTTCCGACATCCGCCAAGCCACCGTGCCCTCGGATATCTCCAAAATCTCCGCTGCCTGCGCCTGGGTGCAGTCCTCGGCCAGAACCAGAACAGCCGTCTCGCGCAGGTCCGGCTTGAGCTGCCCCATGGCGGCGGCAAGCCACTCCACCTGCTCCGCCTGCTCGGCATTGCCCGCACGGCGGTTCACCTCCCAATCGCCCCAGCCCTCGGCGGCCCGCATATGGCTCGCCGCACGGCGGCGGCGATCATGCGCGGCATTGACGGCCACGCGGTACAGCCAAGTGGTGAACTTCGCATCCCCCCGATAACTACGCATCTTGCGCGGCAGGGCGAGGCATATGTCTTGCGTCAGGTCCTCGGCCTCGGCCCTTGCCCCGGTCAGGCGAAAGGCAAAAGCAAAGAGCCGGTCATAGTGCCGCTCCAGCAAAGACCCGAAGGCCGCGGAGTCCCCCCCTGCGGCCGCCAGAGCCAAGGATTCATCATCGGTTGTCATACGCATCACAGTGAGTGTGACGGATGCCCCCGGTCAATCCTTGGAAAAGATTTTCACGCAACACAGATTTTTCCGCAAAAGCACGGCCAGACAACAGGCCCATGGCCCTAGTTGCGGCTGTCAGGGCCACGCCAACTGCGGAACCACCGCGACAGACGCGAACGCCGCTCCGACGTGCCCGCCTCGACCCGATCCCAGGCATCGCTGGCATCATCCAACAGCGGATCAATCCGCGCGGCACGAAAGCGCTTCCACCGCACCCAGATCGCCCAGACAATGGCGAAAAACACGGTCAGAAAAACGATGTTAAACCACGGAATGATCCGCACATCCGGCCCTTCAACCTTCTTCACCCCAACAGCATTGGGAAAGATCGACAGAAACTCGTTGCGCCAGCCATAGTGCCGCACCGCAACCCACTGCGCCGCCTCCTTGGTGGACTTAAAATCAGTCGCCTCGGCCTGCAGGTTCGAGGTATCGAACTTGAAATAGGGCGGCCAGCCCCAGCCCGTATCCTCGTTGCGATAGACCAGCGGGCGGTCATTCTGCTGGATCGTCTGGATAAAGAACACATCGCGGTTCACCGTCGTCGTGTCATTGCCCACATCCGGCGCGGCCCAAAAGATGGAGTTCTCGCCAAAATCGATCCGCTTTTCATAGGTATCGGCAATCCGCACGATATCATTCTGCGGCAAAGTATAATGCAGCGTCGCCAACACAAAGAGCCAGAACAGGCTCACAAATATCCATTTCACATAAACCATCCCGGCCCCTTTCAGGCGAAATTCGTCAGATAGATCAGCAAGCCGATCGCAAAGACAGGCACCACATAGACACCCAAAATCAACTTGGGCCGCAATGATCCGTCATATTTCTTCATGCCATCGGCGATATAGGCGTCGCGGTCAACAAAGGGCCCACCGGCCTTGTCCTCCTCATCAACCCGCCAATCCCCGTCCCGGTCGCCCCGGTCCCAAGCCGCTTCCAACTTCCCCCGCCGTTTCGCACGGGAATAGAACGACACAAAAATATAAACAATGCTCAGGACGATAAATCCGATAACAGACAGGCGTAGCAGGGCGAACATGACCTACCCTTTCTTCTTTTGGCGCAGCACGGCCCCCCAAGGGCCGACAACGTCGATAATATCACGTTTGGGGGCGGATTTCTTGCGGCGGGTCTTTTTCGGCGCAGGCTCTTCGTCCATCTGCGGCTCGTTCGGGCCAAACAGGGCCGCGCGCGCTCCGGCCTTATCCACCGCATATTCCTGCTCCAGAAACTCCGCCACGAATTCCTTCTTGGCATCGCTCCACCCGGCGTAGGTGCGGTAAAACAGCTGTTTGTGGCAGATGAAAAGCTGCCGCACATCAAGGGGCGAAAGCTCCGCCAGTAACTGGTTCACAAGGTCGCGGTCCCGATGCGGCCGCGCCCGCAGGGTATAGAAATACGCCGGATGATCCGAGGTGATCTGCGGCCAACGGCCCCCGCTCTCGGCCCACCGGACAAGCTGCGCAAGGGCGTGGAACTCCTGCGGCAGGGCGGTGCCAAGGGTCTGCGCCAGCTTGCGCAGATCACGGCGGTTGCGCGCCGGAATATCCCGCCCCAGCGTCGCCGCCACATCCACCAGAATGAAATCCATCTTCTGGCGCAAAATGGCGGTGGCATCGGTGCCCTTGGCCTTGATGATCGGCTCCACAAGGCCGTTCAGCTCAAGGAACTTCGCAATCTGCCCGCGCTGCTCCAGCCCGAAAACAAAGGGCGCAGGCACCTTGCCCAAAGCCTCTGGATCACCCGCACAAATCGTCGCCGGATGCTCCACATCGCGGAAAATATACAGGCCCCCGAAATGGCTGGTCCAGTAATTGTCCTGCGTGAATTCGGGCGTATCAAGGGTGATGGGCTGGCGCGTCACATCGCCCGTTTCTTTGGCCAAACCGATCATCTCGGCGATCAACACATCATCCCACCACGCATCGGGCTCCTTGTGGAACCGCGCAATGCGCTCCTCCAATGCGCGGGCGTTTTCCACATGCCCGCCGGTGGTATCGGCGTGAATGGTGATACGGCGAATGTCATAAAGACGCGCCGCCTTGCCCACATCAAACACCGAATTCTCCAACTCCCCCATAACCGCATCCTGCGCCGTCAGGGCAAAGAGCCGCGATTCATTCTCCTCGATGAACTGCCGCAAAATCCCCCGCGACATAGAGAAATGCGCATCGAGCAGCGGCGCCGTCTTCTGCGCCGTGGTCAGCAGGATAAACTGCCGGTTCACCCCGTTGGGGTTCAGATACAGATCATCGCCCAGCTCAAACCCGATCTCCGGCGAGAACCCCGAAATATCGACGTGAAAATCCGTCAACTTGCTGCGCTTGCCCGTCAGCTTCTGCAAGGCGCGGTTATACCGCCCGACCAAAGCAGGCGAGGACACATGCACCAGCCCGCCAAACATCAACCCACGTTCAATCAGCCGCTTCATGCCTGCTCCCCCCCGCGCGGGATCGCGCTGGAAACCCCCAAGGCCCCCGGTATCCACAAAAACGCCGAAAGCCCCGCAACCGGCAAGGCCCGCGCCAGCGCCGTGCCCTGCTCGCCCGCGTCCACATCAAACAGCGCAAACACCAGAACAGAGGCAACAGCGCAAAACGCCAGCCCCAAGGCCCCCGCAAGGCCCGAAGTCGCCCAGGGCTTCTCCCGCGCCCATGCAATAATCATCCCGCCAAGGATGCTGACGATGACCGCGGTCAACCCAACCATGGCGAAAAACCATGCCATCAGGACTTGCCCTCCAGATAGCGCCGCTTGGCTTCCTCTTTGCGGCCAAAATCACGCACCATGCCCTCGATCGCCACCTCATCCGACTTATCCGCATAGCGGAACTCACTGTCGGCATAGCGGTTGATCTCCTGCAAAACCATCTCCGTGGTGATCGGCTGACGCAGCTCCGCAATCATGTCCCGCTTGGTGTCGTAATCCTTCTGCAAGAACAACTCGGGGTTCTCCATCCATTCGTCAGGCAACTCAAAGTCCATCGCCCGCACCTTGACCGCATCAGTGATGTTCTTGATCGCACGGCCGGTAAACCGCTCGTCCGCCTCCTGAATACCCTTCAGATAGGTCCCCATCTTGGCAATCGTGTCCAGATCGCCAATCTGGCTCTGCACCCGGTCAAACACCTTCAGAAGGCCCTCTTCATGGGGCTTGGAATGCCCCTCAAAGCTCGCCGCAACCGCCTTCTTGATCTCTTGAGCAGAGAACACCTCATGCTCGCCCACAGGAATGTCGTGGTTCTTCCCCATGAGCAGATAAAGGATGTCGATATAGTCATCCCGCGTCTGCGGCCCATCGACAAGGAATCGCGCCCCGGCCCGCTGCCGCAACGCATCATCCACATTCTCGGGATAGTTCGAGAACATGCCAAAGGTGCAGTTCCCGCGCACAACCGTATTGGCGCCGGCAAAACTCTCCATCAACACGGCGGTGATCTCCAACTGCCCTGCCGAGGACTGCCGATCCCCCCGCTTGCCCGCAAGCTGGTCAATATCGTCCACGGTGCCAAAGCCGATCACATTCGGGTCCAGCACAGTGTTGATAAAGGCCTTGGCGTTCTGCCCCGACTTGCCCTGATAACTGTCCACACTCTCGGTGCTCAGGTTCTGATAGCGGAACGGATAGCCCGCCACCTTGCAGTACTCATTCACCAATCCGGCCATCATCTGGATCAGGGTCGTCTTCCCGGTCCCGGGCTTCCCATCCCCCATAAAGGTAAAGATAAATCCGCCCAGTTCCGCAAAGGGGTTCAGCTTGCGGTCAAAATCATAGGCCATCAACATCTTGGCCAGCTTCATCGACTGATACTTGGCAATATGATTGCCCACGACCTCATTGGGCTTCTTGAAGGTCATGGTTAGGGCGCTGCCCTTGCCCCGCCGCGCGGGGGTAAAGCCCGAAATGGTGAAATCATCCGCCTCAACCCGGAAGGACGCATCGGCAAAAGCCGCCAATCCCCCCGCATTCTGCGCCCGCAGGGCCACCTTCTCCATCAACTGCTCGGCATAGGCCATAACCGTCGCCACCAAACGCGGCGTATCAGAGGCAAAAGCCTCGATCTCCTGATCCAGCTCCCACAAACAGCCATGCAGGGCCAGCTGCGCATTGTCGGTCAAAACCTCCTCAACCGCACCAATCTCCACCGTGGTCTCCCCCGCATGGGAGGCCAGCAAAAACGCCGTCGCATTGCCAAAACAATGCATCACGGCAAGGGCCTCCGCCGCCAGCAACTCGGCAAAGCGCGTCTTAGCACCGGCGGCCAAAGCCCCGCTCAGGTTCTCGCGCTTCATCTCGGCCAGCCCCGTGGCCTCGCCAAAACTCTCGCCAACCGCCAAAGCAATCGCAATCGCCCGCCGCAAGGCCTGCAAAACCGCCGCCTGCTCGGGCGAGACCAAAGGATCCCCCTCATCGCAGGCCTCGATCCGCTCAATCAGCTTCACCCCCTCGGGCCGCGCCGAAGAGCGCGTCACAAGCCCCGGCGTGGTCGAACGAAACCGCCGCCGCGTGCCAATGCCAGAGGACTTCTCAACACCGCCGCCCTCCTTGGGCTTGGCGATCCGCGGCGTGTGGTCAATCCCGCCCAGCATATGCGCCGCCGCCTCGTAATGGCCGCGCACCGCCTCTTCCTTCAACTCCATCTGATCGCCAGAAATGCTCATCAAACTCTCCTAAAATCCACCAAAAGGCCCGCGCTTCTTATTGGCCCAAATATCCCCGCCGGAGGCACAAAATCTCTTCCCCGACATCACCGATAGCTCAACACTCGCCCCCCGGGCGAGACAACAAACTTGCGCACCTTGTGAAACCCCGGCGGGTTCTTCTCCGCCAGAACCTGAAAGGGTCGCTCGGGCAAAATGATCGACCGCTCGGTCGATGTCGCGCCGGTCTCCGCCCCCTGCCCGCCAAAGGGATCAAGGGTGTAAATCTGCCGCTCCACCTTGCCGAACCAGCCCGACTTCTCCCATTCCCAGCGCTCCGACCGCAGCTCCTCGGCGGTCCATGCAAGGGCCCAATCCTGCCCCTGCGGTGCCTGCGCCTCGGCCAAAACCTCGGAAATCGGCCCCTCCTGCACGGTAAAGGCATTGGAATACATCGGCCCCAGATGAAACCGCTTCAAACTGATCGGATGCAGATCGTCGAAATCCGTGTCAAACCCCTGCGCCATAGTCACCAGCTTCAGGCCGGTAAAGCTCTGCGCCATCAGATGCGACTGCGCCAAAGGCCAGCGCCGCTGGTCCCGCGGCAGGGCCGTGCGCCCGCTATCCTCAACCTCCATCACATAGACACAGGGCAGGTTGGTCTGACTGTCATAGAGCGCCCAGTGGATCAGATAGGTGCGCCGATCCGGCCCCAAATCCCCCTGCCAGATCGCCTCGGGATCATTGCGCGCCCAGAACAGATCACCCCGGGCCAGCTCCTCGTAATACAGCCGCTGCGACAGGGCATATTGCAACTTCGTCGGGATCTGCAAATCCCCCACAATCGCTCGCACCATCTGATCCTTCAGGGCGCTGGCACTCGGCATATTGCGCAGATGCCGCTCGGCCTGATGGGCGTCATTGGCCATGGTCAGGATTTCCTGAAACACCGGAAACCCGCTGTCCACACGGTCAAAATCCAACAGCGGCCCAAGAACCCCCTCGCGTCCCGCCAACAAAAACTTGTTCGACAGTGCCGAGAACGTCCGCCCCAAAGCCGTGACATAGCGACCAAGAACCGTGACCTCGTTCTTGGTCAGGCTCCCCTCCGCCTCCATCGCGGCGGCCACGCGCTTCATATGCGATGTGATCAGGGCAAACTTGCCGAAATACCGCCGTGCCACCGCCGGGTCATGCAGTTGCGCATGATCCAGCGTGCTGCTGTCACGATCCATGGGTCATCGCCCCCCGATTTGCAGGGCCAACAGGGGCACCAATCACGCCCCGTAGATGTTCTTGTCGTGCTTCTCGACGATCTTCTCGAACCGCCGCGCAAAACGTTCATCCGCCTTGGCCTTTTGCTCCAGAACCTTGCGCGCAAAGACCATGTGATCCTCATGCGCTTCCATCATATCCGCCATCCGCTGGTTGGTGGCAGAGCCGATCGCCGCCATGGCGGTCTGCGCCTCCTGGTCCGTCTTCACACCGATCTCGTTGATCTGGTGGGCCACGTCCTGCTGCTGCGCGGTCTTCAAGGATTTGGTCAGGGCGTCATACAAAACCACACGCTGCTTGGTGTCTGTCTGCAACTTGTTGATCAGAACCATCTGCGTCGCCGCCTGGTTCTGCAAACTGTCGACCCAGGTCTTGCCCTTCTCGATATAGCGCTCAAGCGTCTGGCTATTGGCCAGCTTCACCTGCTCTTGCTGCACCATCTCGTTGTATTTCGCATTCAACTCGGCCAGCTCGGTCTCCAGCTGGGTGCGCGCGGCGGCGTCCTGCTCGACACTGATCTTGTTCTCCAGCTCGATGATCTTGGGATCAAGGGCATTGACCTCGGCGCGCAGGCTTTCCAATTCGCCCACAACCGTCTCGCGCTCCACCAGAGTGCTCGACAGGTTTTCCTCAACCTTGACCTTCTCGCCGTTCAGAACATCCAGCTGCCCCTGAAGCAGGGACACAATCACATCCGACTTGCTGATCAGGTCCTGAAGCTTGTCATCCACATTCGCCGTCCGCATCCGCTCCTGACGCAGGCTCTCCGATTTCCCCTTCGAGAAAATCCCGACAAAGGTCTCCCAACCGGATTTCTTCCGCATCTCGTCGAAATCCTGCGAGAACCCGGCAGTCACATCATCCAAACCCATGATCAGCTCGGCGATATTGGCGTTCATCATATCCGTATGGGCATGCACATCGGCCAAGGATGCGTTCTCGATATCAATCGAAATGTCCTCACCAGCGTCAAGCTTGCTCCGCGCGGTCTCGATCCGGCTCGTCAACTCGGCAATCTTCCCCTGAGCATCGGCAACCTGCGCCTGGCTCTCCCTGATCTGGCTATCAAAATCGGACATCACGGCTCCTGAATATACTGTTGTTGGACCTAATATGGATGTTTTGCCCTACTTTCGAAAGGGCGTCACCCGCTTTTAGCATCATTGACCGCTTGTTTCACGGGCCATGCCTGAATAGCGTGCACCCATGATGACAGATTTTCCAGAACGCCTTGCTACCGCAATAGAAAACCGCCGCGAGGCGCTGATTTCCCTGACGCAGGATCTGATCCGCATCCCAACGCTCAACCCGCCGGGACAGAACTACCGCGCCATCTGCTCCTACCTCGCCGAACGCCTCGGCACCGCAGGCTTCGAGGTGGAGATGATCCGCGCAGAGGGCGCCCCCGCCGACAGCACCGAATATCCCCGCTGGAACATCATCGCCCGCCGCGAGGGCGCCGCCCCCGGCGACTGCGTGCATTTCAACTCCCACCACGACGTGGTGGAGGTCGGCCACGGCTGGACGGTCGATCCCTTCGGCGGAGAGGTCAAGGACGGCCGCGTCTATGGCCGCGGCGCCTGCGACATGAAAGGCGGCCTCGCCACCTCCATCATCGCCGCCGAGGCCTTTATCGAGGTCTGCCCCGATTTCCACGGCGCCATCGAAATCTCCGCCACAGCGGATGAGGAATCCGGCGGCTTCGGCGGCGTCGCCTATCTGGCAGAAAAGGGATATTTCAACCCCGAACGCGTCCAGCACGTCATCATCCCCGAACCCCTGAACAAGGATCGTATCTGCCTTGGCCACCGCGGCGTCTGGTGGGCCGAGATTGAAACCAAGGGCCGCATCGCCCATGGCTCCATGCCCTTTCTGGGCGACTGCGCCGTGCGCCACATGGGCGCGGTGCTGGAGGAAATGGAAGCAACCCTCTTCCCCCTTCTGGCCAGCAAACGCACCGAAATGCCCGTGGTGCCCGAGGGGGCCAAACAATCCACCCTCAACATCAACTCCATCCACGGCGGCGAACCCGTCCAGCCCGAGGATTACACCGGCCTGCCCTCGCCTTGCGTCCCCGACCGCTGCAAAATCACCATCGACCGGCGTTTTTTGATGGAGGAGGACCTCAAAGAGGTCAAAGCCGAGGTCACCGCCCTGCTGGAGCGCGTCAAAGCCGAAAGGCCCAAGTTCGAATACGAAATCCACGACCTCTTCGAGGTGCAGCCAAGCATGGCCGACCGCGAGGCCCCCGTGGTCAAAACCGTCGCCGCCGCCATCGAAAAGGTGCTGGCAAAACAGCCCGACTATGTGGTCAGCCCCGGCACCTATGACCAAAAGCACATCGACCGTATCGGCAAGCTCAAGAACTGCATCGCCTATGGCCCCGGCATCCTCGACCTCGCCCACCAGCCCGACGAATGGGTCGGCATTCAGGACATGATCGACAGCGCCAATGTCATGGCCCTGACACTGGCAGAGCTTTTGACCCAAGGTGATAGCGCGAACTGACTGGCCTAACCCGCCGCGCCCCGTTAGGCTCCTGCCCCATAACAAGCAGACCACTGCATTAACGTCCAACGGGAGAAACGGATGTTCCACCACCTCAAACTCACAGTCGCGGCCCTCGCCCTGTCCGCCGGCACCGCCATGGCCGCGCAGGACAGCATCACCATCGGCATGACGCTGGAGCCACCAAACCTTGACCCCACAGGCGGCGCCGCCGCCGCCATCGACGAGGTCGTCTACGCCAACCTCTTCGAGGGGCTCACCCGCTTCGGCTCCGATGGCGCGGTCCTGCCCGCCCTCGCCAGCAGCTGGGAGGTCTCCGAGGATGGCTTGACCTATACCTTCACCCTGCAATCGGGCGTCAAATTCCATGACGGCACCGATATGACGGCCGAAGACGTCGTCTTCTCCCTCGACCGCGCCCGCGCCGAGGACAGCACAAACGCGCAAAAGGCCCTCTTCGCCGGCATCACCGCCGTCGAGGCCATGGATGACACCACCGTCAAGGTCACCCTCTCTGCCCCCGATGGCAGCTTTCCGTTCAAAATGGCATGGGGCGACGCCGTGATCGTGGCCCCCGAAAGCATCGAGAGTGCCGCCACAGCCCCCGTCGGCACCGGCCCGTTCAAATTCTCCAAATGGGTGCAGGGCGACATGGTCGAACTGACCCGCAACGACGCCTACTGGGGCGAGGCTCCGGCGCTGGCCACCGCCCAGTTCAAGTTCATCTCCGACCCCAACGCCGCCTTCGCGGCCCTGATGGCCGGCGATGTGGACGCCTTCCCGAACTTCCCCGCGCCCGAAACGCTGGCCCAGTTCGAGGCAAACCCCATGTTCAACGTCATCGTCGGCTCGACAGAGGGCGAGACGATCCTGTCGATGAACAACAAATCCCCCAAACTGGCGGACCCGATGGTGCGCAAGGCGATCTCCCATGCCATCAACCGCCAAGACATCATCGACGGCGCGATGTTCGGCTACGGCACGCCCATCGGCTCCCATTTCGCCCCGCACCACCCCGACTATGTCGACCTGACAGGGCAATCCGCCTTTGACCCAGAGATGGCCAAAAGCCTCCTCGCCGAAGCAGACGTCAGCGACCTGTCCCTCCGCCTCGCCCTGCCGCCCCCGTCCTATGCGCGGCGCGGCGGCGAGATCATCGCGGCGCAGCTGCGCGATGTCGGGATCGAGACGGAAATCACCAACCTCGAATGGGCCCAATGGCTGGAGCAGGTCTTCAAAGGCAAGGACTTCGACCTGACCATCGTCAGCCACACAGAACCCGCCGACATCAACATCTACGCCCGGCCCGAGTATTACTTCCAATACGACAACGCCGAGTTTCAGGCCATGATCGAGGAGCTCAACCTCGCCACCGATCCCGCCAAACGGACAGAGATCAACAAAGCCGCGCAACAGAAGATCGCCGACGACTACGTCAACGGCTACCTCTTCCAGCTTGCCAAAACCGGCGTGGCCAATGCCAAGATCAACGGGCTGTGGGAAAACTCCCCCACACAGGCCAATGACATCACAGGCGTCAGCTGGTCCGACTGATCCCACCCCAATCAAACCGAAAAGGGCGCCCCAACCGGCGCCCTTTTTTATGGCCCCAAAGGCAAAGGCCGACTCCCGCGCGCCCATTTATCGATTTTTTCCAAACAGGCGCATACCCTCAAAACCGCCCCCACCCCGCGCAAAAGTTTACGAAATTCAGGCCTCCACACGGGTTTTGCCGTAAAGTCATTCCCGCCCTCACCCCGCCAAGAATTGACAGCGGCCCCCAGATAATCGATATTTCATTCAGGAGGCCCCGTTATGAATGACCACAATCCCCCGACGTCGAGCGACGGCTCCGCAACGCAGCAGGCCTACCGCCGCCTGCGCCAGATGATCGTAACAGGCAAACTCCGCCCCGGCGAAAAGCTCAAGATCGAGGGGCTGCGCGAGAAACTCAACACAGGCGCCTCCCCGATCCGCGAGGCTCTCAGCCTGCTCACCTCCGACAAGCTGGTCGACCGCCTCGA
Source organism: Harenicola maris (assembly GCA_018524345.1). Classification (GTDB taxonomy): domain Bacteria; phylum Pseudomonadota; class Alphaproteobacteria; order Rhodobacterales; family Rhodobacteraceae; genus Harenicola; species Harenicola maris. The sequence continues at coordinate 141,164 of JADQAZ010000004.1, read as the reverse complement.
TCAACGCGGCTTTCGCACCGCCGAGGTCAGCGCCCAGAATTTTCAGGAAATCCTCCTCCTGCGCCAAACCCTAGAGGACCTTGCCCTGCGCGAGAGCATCGCCAATGCCACCCAGCAATGGGAGGAGGACGTCGTCCTCTCTCACCACCGCATGCAACGCGCCCGCGATGAGGATCTGGAGGTCTTCGAAGACCACCACAAAGCCTTTCACATGACCCTGCTGGCACAGGCCCCCTCGCCGATCCTGCTGCAATTCTGCTCACAGCTCTACGACCTGAACATCCGCTACCGCTACCTCGCCGGGAACGCGCTGAACTATCAGCGCCGCGATGTCGCCGATGAACACGCCAGCATCCTCAGCGCCGCCATCAACCGCGATGCCGACACCGCAAGTGAACGCTTGCTGAACCACTACAACCTGACAGGCGCCTACCTGTCAGGTCTGCTTGGGAAAGGCTCCCTGATCTAGGCCCTATTTGGGCACAAGGATCAGGTCGAAATCGACCTTCAGATAGGCGTCATCCACCTTGCCGGACAATTCAAACCCGCTTTCGGGAAAGCTGCCCGCAGGCATGTCCTGATACTGCATCACCAGATCTTCGCGCACGCCAAACACCGTGTCGCGATCCAGATAGGGGTCATCCTCGGGGAACACCTCCGTCACCAGCGGGCGATAGCCCTCAGCCTCGACAATGAAATGCAGATGCGATGGCCGCCAAGGATGCCGCCCGCAGGCCCGCAGAATATCCCCCACAGGCCCATCCGAAGGCACCGTATATTCCACCGGCTTGACCGAGGTGAAAGCATAGCGCCCATCCGCCCCCGTCGTCTGCAACCCGTGGAAGGAATAGGTGTCCTGATCAGGATCCTGACTGGAATACAGCCCGTTCGGCGCGGTCTGCCACAGATCAAGCGTCGCCCCCTTGATCGGCTTGCCGGAGGGGTCCTTCACAATCCCCTGCGCCAGCAAAACCGGCGCGTCGAAATCCTTGCGCATATCCCCGCCAATCGCCAAGGGCGGCGAGCCCGTAATGTGAAACGGCCCCAGCACCGAGGATGACGTCCCCTCCGGCGTCGAATGCAGCATATCCACAAGGGACGACAGCCCCAGCACATCGGACAACAGCACAAACTCGTGCCGCTCCGCATCCGAAATCTCCCCCGCCTTCTCCAGAAAGGCGATGCCGGTGTTCCACTCCTCATGGGTCAGGTTCACCTCGCGGGCGAAACTGTGCAAATGCCGCACAAGGCTACTCATCACTTCACGCAGACGGGGATTCATATCCTCCCCAAGATACCCCATGAACACATCGGTAATGTTGTCTTTGGTCACGTTCCGCATGGCGAAATCTCCGGTTAGTTTAAGATAGCAAGGCTAAGCGCCGGGAACCGGATCAACAGGATCAACACCAGCAGCATAACAAAGGCAAAAGGCAGCGCCCCAAGGAACACATCCTTCAGGGTGATCCGGTCATCGTCCAGCGTCGCCTTGATGATGAAACAGGACAGCCCCAAGGGCGGCGTCAACAGCCCGATCTCGGCCGCCACAACCGCCACAATCCCGAACCACACAAGGCTAAGCCCCATGGAATCGATCAGCGGCAGGAACAGCGGCACAACGATCAGAATGATCGACGCCGTATCAAGGATCGTCCCGAGGAACAGCATCAGGGCAACCAGCAAAACCATGATCCAGAAGAAATCGAAATCGATCGTCGCCAGAATGTTCTGCAACTCGTTCGGCAGGCCCGCAATGCCCAGCATCCGCGCATACATCGAGGCCGCCGTGATCAGGAACAGGATCGCCGCCGTGATATGGCCGGTCTCGATCACGGTCTCCCAAAAGCTGCGGAAATTGATCCGCCGCCGCACAGCCGCAATGATGATCCCGATCAATGACCCCGCCGCACCGGCCTCAACCGGCGTGGTCCAGCCCGTATAGATCCCGCCCAGAACAATCACGATCAGGATCATGATCGGCAGGGTCTTAACGAAGATCTCGGACCAAGGCATCAGGTCCTCGGCCTCCACCTTGCGCCCGCCGACGAAACCGGGGGTAAACCGCCCCATGAACCAGATCGCCGCAACATAGGCCGCAGCCAGCATCAGGCCCGGCACAACCCCGGCAAGGAACATCTCGCCCACCGATTGCTCGGCCACAAAGCTGTAGATGATCAACATCGCCGAGGGCGGAATGATCATCCCCAGAACCGACGACCCCGCCACAACCCCCACGGCAAAGCGCGGGTTGTAATCATGGCGCAGCATCTCCGGCACGGCCATCTTCGAGAACACCGAAGCCGAAGCGATGGAGGATCCGGTCACAGCCGCAAAAACAGCATTCGCCCCCACAGTCGCCATCCCGATCCCGCCGGTCACACGGCGGCAGCCCTGGTTCATCACCGAATAGATATCCGCCCCCAGCCCCGCCTTGGAGACAATAAGCCCCATAAAGGTAAATAACGGGATCGTGGCAAAGGTATATTCCATCGCACTATCGCCAATGGCGATCTTGGTCAGCGCAAAGGACAGATCAAAACTGTCCCGCATGATCCAGATCGCGACAAAGCTCACAACACCCAAGGCAATCGGGATATAGAGGCCCATGTAGATCAGAAGGATAATCGCAAGGATAGACAGCAGGCCAATGGCAACGGGCGTCATGTGCCGCTCTCCTGTTTTCTAGGGGCCTCACCACCGGTAAGGACATGAAGGGCGAAATGCACCGCGCACAAACTGGCGCTGAGGAAAATAACCAGCTTCACCGGCCACCACGGGGCGGTAAACACACCCGGCACACCAAAGTAATCCTGACTTTCCCACATTTCCAAAAACTCCGGCCAAAAGGCCACGGCGATAATCACCATGAAGACGCCGCTGATCAGATCAAGGATCTGGCTCATCCGCCGCCCAACCCCGGGCGAACGTTGTTTGACAAGGCCCAGAAACCCGTCCGACCGCGTCAACCGCCCCACCCGAACCACATCGGGAAGCTGCAGAAAAACGATCAGCACCATGGAAAACTGCACAACCTCAACCGCCCCAAGGAACGGCTTGTTGAAAATCCCGCGGGCGATGATGTCGTAATTCACCACAGCAATCAGGGCGACGACGACGAAGGTGCCAACAACATTGGCCGCTATGGCAATGTTGCTGGCAATCTTATGGATCAATGTGATCACTGACTTGCGCCTCAGGCTCAGTTCGTCGCCGCTTCGGCGGCCCAGTCACGCACAGGCTCGAAACCGGCCGCGCGCAGCTTGCCCAAGTAGGCATTGAGCATCTCGGTGCCCGGCTGGCCGTCATCGTCAAGGCCCTTGGCCCATTCCAACGCGATGTTCGGCATCGCATCGGCCCATGCCTTGCGCTGCTCCGCACTCAGCTCGACAATGGTGCCGCCCTGCTCGACATAGGCGTTGCGGCTTTCCTCGGCGCGGTCCATGGCGATGCCCGCAATATGGTCACGGTATTCCACCGCCACCTCAAGCAAGGCCCCCTGAACTTCCTCGGGCAGCTTTTCCCAGTAATCCTTGTTCACGGTGATGGTCTTGGAATTCACCGCCCCCAGATCGGCCCGCAGCATATAAGGCGCCACTTCCGCGATTTTAAAGGTCGAGGCCGCCTCGGGCCAAAGCAGGGCGTGATCCACAAGGCCGGTCTGAACCATGTTGTAGAAATCGGTCAAACCGCCGCGCACACCGGCCGCCCCCTCGATCCCCTCAAGGTAACGCAGGTTCATCCCCGCGCCGGCTACCTTGCTGCCCTCCAGATCGGCCATGACATTGACCGGCTCCTTGGAAAACACCTGATAGGTATCCAGAACAACACCCGTCGCCAGATACACCTGGTTCTGCTCGGCGAATTCCTCCTGCATGGCAGGGAACTCCTTGGCGATCTCGTCCACCGCCTTGGCCACAGCCCGCGCATCAGCGGACACAAAAGGCGTCGCCGCAGAAATCGCCTGACTGGGCAGCTTGGAGTTGTGGAAAATCGTGGTGACGATGCCGATATCGCCCAGACCCAGCTTTACACCCTCCAGAACGCCCTTGGGCTTGACGATGGTCCCGCCATAGCTCTCCTGCCAGTCCATCTTGTAATTGCCGGTCTCGGCCAGACGCTTGTCCACCTCGGGGATGAAAAAGTTGGTGAACTCCTGCACCCAAAGGGCGCGCGCCGGATAGCCGTCGATGACAACGGCCTTGATGGTCTCTGTCGCAAATGCGGGCGCGGCGGCAAGTGTCGCCAGCGCCAACCCGAATACTGATGATTTTAGATAAGTCATGTCTCTCTCCTCCCAAAGATAAAAACGTCTTAGATTACATTAGCCTTTCGACCAGTTGACCGTCAGGTCAGTGCCCGATGCCTCGAACATCTTGGCAATCGCACAGAACTTTGCCGTCTCTGCGCCCACCCGCTGCAACTCCTCCTCCGTGGCGCTGCCGCTGGATGTCACATCCAGCCGGATCGCCTTGAACGGCACATCGACCTCCTCGGTCATCAACACGCCGCGGCGGTCGAAATCGACCTCCATCTTGAAACTCAGATTGCCGATATCGATGCCAAGGTGATGGGCGCATTTATGCCCGATCACATTGGTGCAGCCCATCAAGGCGGCAAAGGCCGTCTCCGTCGGAGAGGGCCCCTCATTCGTCCCGCCGCGCTCTGTGGGTTCGTCAATCACATGCACCAGATCGCGAATGTGGCTCTCGCTACGCGAATGGCTCGTGCCCTCGCCGCCCAGCTTCACCGTGATCGTTGTCTTCTGTCTGATCGCCATAGCCTAGATAACCTCGCATACATCATCGAATGCAAACCGCGGCAGCTTCTGGAACAGCGCCGTTTCATCCGCATAGCCAATGTTGCACAGAAAGTTGGACTTCCAACCGTTTTCCGAGAAAAACTCCTCATCCACGATCTCGTTGGAAAAACCGGACATCGCACCAACGTCCAATCCCATGGCCCGCGCCGCGATCATGAAATACGCCCCCTGCAATGTCGAATTGCGATAGGCCGTATCATGGGCATACTCGGGCCGATCCGCGAACAGCGGCTTGCGATCCTCATGCGGGAACAGGAAATCCAGACGCTGCCAATACAGCGGATCCCAAGCGATAATCGCCGTCACCGGCGCATCGCGCATTTTGTCGATGTTTTTCGCCTTCAGCGACTTTGCCAACCGATCCTTGCCCGCCGCGCTGCGCACAAAGATAAACCGCGCAGGGCAGGTGTTCATGCTGGTCGGGCCAGCAATGGTGATGTCGAACAGGGTCCGCAGCATCTCATCCGACACAGGCCGATCCGTCCACGCGTAATGCGACCGCGCATCGCGCAGGATCAGGTCAATCGCCCCGTCATCAAGGGTGGTCACACGCTCGCGCAGATCCCGCACCGCCTGCTGCGCCGCCAGCCGAATATCCTCGCTCATTCAGACATCCCCCTCTGCAACCACCGGGCTGGCACAAATGCCGATCCCCTCGATCTCGATCTCGACGGTTTCGCCCGGCACCAGCCAACGCGGCTTGGGCTTCTTGGCATGGCCCACACCCGGAGGCGTCCCAAGGGCAATGTGATCCCCCGCCTGCAGGGTCGTAAATTCCGACATGATCGCAATGGTCTGCGCCGCAGACCAGATCATGTTCGATGTGTTGGAGGATTGCAAAACCTCCTCCCCAACACGGCTCTCGATCTTCAGGTCCGTCGCCCCGGCAGGAAGCTCATCAGGCGTTACAACATAGGGGCCAATCGCCCCGGTGGAATCGAAATTCTTGCCCGGCGTCCACTGATGCGTCTTGCGCTGATACTCGCGCACAGACCCGTCATTGAACACGGTATAGCCGAACACATGATCCAAGGCATCCGCCTCGGAAATATGCCGCCCGCCCTTGCCGATGATCAACATCAACTCGGCCTCGTAATCCAGCGTCTCGGAACAATTCGGCCGCACCATCGGCGCCCCCGCCGCCATAATCGAGGCATTGGTGCGCACAAACATCGCCGGATAATCGGGAATGTCATAGCCGCCTTCCTTGATGTGCTCGATATAGTTCAACCCCATGCACAACACCGCCGTCGGCTTTTCAATCGGCAGCGCGGGGGTGATGTCCTCCACCGCAATCGCCCCGCCATTGCCAACCAGAGATTTCGCCTGCGCCATCAACTCGGGCGAGGCAACAAGGCGCGCAAGATCGGTCCCCACATCAGGCAGAAGGTCCGTAAGATTTGTCGCCTGCCCCCCCTCAACAGCATAAACGCTTGGGGTGCCTTGAACGGTTCCGACGAGCAGTCGCATGAAAAACTCCTTATTGATCGACTCAAGTTTTGGCGATAATGAAGGTTGAAGTCAAATAAAATCGATATTCACGCCAGATCAAGGGATCGGACCCAATATGCCCCTATGGACAGAGTATAAATCACAGGCCAAAGCCCGCGGCTCCCTCGCGCTGGAGCTTTACATGGTGCACAGCACCCCCAGCGCCGCGCCAGAGGACCTCAAAGCCAATCTGCCCGACCACCTCGCCTATCAGGCAGAGCAAGAGGCCGCAGGCCGCCTCTTCCTCGCGGGCCCCCTTTCCGACGAGACGGGCGAGCAGATGCAGGGCATGGGCCTCATCATCTACCGCGCCGAAAGCCTCGAGGCCGCCCGCGCCATCGCCGACGCCGACCCCATGCACCAGCGCGGCGCGCGCAGCTACACCATCCGCCGCTGGCTCGTGAACGAAGGCGCCCTCAACCTCTCCCTCAACCTCAGCGCCCAGAAAATCTCCTTCGAAAAGGACTGACCCCATGAGCCGCAGAAGCTTCCTTGGCGACATGCTGCAAACCCTCGTCGAACGCAGCACCGCCCGCCCCGGCACCGGCGATGACCGCTCGATCAGGGACATGTGCCTCTCGCTTCTCGCCTCCGAAGGCGAGGTCTCCGGCATCGCCCTCGCCCAGAATATCCTCGACCGTTACAAACGGATGGACACGGGTGAAAAGCTGGCCTTCTTCCAGTTCCTCAACGTCGAGCTGGAAATCGACCCAAAGGCCCTGCAGGGCGCCGTAACCCGCTTCACCGCCTCCAATGATATCACAGACTACCGCGCCATCGGCGCTCTGGCCGAACCGCGCAGGCAGGAACTCCTGCGCCGCCTGAACCAGCCCACCGGCGCAACGCAAGCCCTCGTCAACATGCGCAAGGACCTGATCGAAGCCGTCAAAACCAGCCCAGACCTCGCCCGCACCGACCTCGATTTCAAACACCTGCTGCGCAGCTGGTTCAATCGCGGCTTCCTCGTCCTGCGCCAGATCAGCTGGGAAACCCCCGCCAGCATCCTCGAGAAGATCGTCGAATACGAGGCCGTCCACGCCATCCACGACTGGGACGACCTGCGCCGCCGCCTCTACCCGCAAGACCGCCGCTGCTTCGCCTTCTTCCACCCCTCCATGCCGGACGAGCCGCTGATCTTCGTCGAGGTCGCCCTCACCATGACGGTGCCAAACTCGATCCAGCACGTCCTGTCCGAAAACCGCGATCCCCGCGCCGCCCATGAAACCAACGTCGCCGTGTTCTACTCCATCTCCAACTGTCAGGCGGGGCTTGCGGGCATCTCCTTCGGCAGCCTGCTGATCAAACAGGTCGCCGCCGAACTGCATCAGGAACTGCCGCAGCTGGAGACCTTCGTCACCCTCTCCCCGATCCCCCGCCTGTCGAAATATCTGGCCGAGCAAAAACACACCCCCCGCGCCGCCGAAGTCCTCTCCGGCACGGCAGAGCCGGAACAGGTGCGCGAGGCCGCCCGCGATTACCTGCTCTCCGCCAAAGACGCCAAGGGCCGCCCCTATGACCCCGTCGCAAGGTTCCACCTTGGCAATGGCGCGCAGATCTACGCCGTCCACGCAGAGGCCGACCTGAGCGAGAACGGCCGCAAACAATCCCGCGGCGCGATGGTGAACTACCAATACGAGCTGTCACAGATCGAACAGAACCACGAGAAATTCGTGCAAGAAGGCGAAATCTGCCTCGCCCCCGCCCTGCGGGCCGAGGTAAAAGCCGCCAGCAAAAAGAATAGGGCCATGGCATGACCAACCACCTCTACGACGCATTGATCGGGGCACAGGCCCAAAACACAGCCTGCTTTGTCAAACGCTCGGGCCAGCCTGATATCAGCTTTGCCGATTTCGCCGCCGCCACCGCACAAATGGCCCACCGTCTGGTCGAGGCGGGCCTCAAACCCGGCGACCGCCTCGTGGTGCAGGCCGCCAAATCGATCGAAATGGTCTCGCTCTATCTGGCCACCGTGCAGGCGGGCGGCGTCTTCCTGCCGCTCAACACCGCCTATAAACGCGATGAGGTGGCCTATTTCACCGGCGACGCCACCCCCCGCATCATCGTCTGCGATCCCAAATCCGAGGAGATGATGCAAAGCATCACCAAGGGCACCGATTGCACCACCCTCACCTTGGACGCCGCAGGCGGGGGCAGCCTCACAGCGGGCCTCACCGCCCTGCCCACCCGCTTCCCCACCGTGCCCCGCGCACCCGATGACCTCGCCGCCCTGCTCTATACCTCCGGCACCACGGGGCGCAGCAAAGGCGCCATGCTCACCCATGACAACCTGCTGTCCAACGCCCAGTCCCTGCGCGAGCTGTGGCAGATCACCGATGCCGACACCCTGATGCACGCCCTGCCGATCTTTCACACCCACGGGCTCTTCGTCGCCATCAACAGCACCCTTCTGGCGGGCGCCTGCCTCGACTTCATGCCGGGGCTGGACCTTGACGCGCTCTTTGCCGCCATGCCGCAGGCCACCATGCTCATGGGCGTGCCCACCTTCTACACCCGCCTGCTGTCCGATGACCGCCTCACCGCCGAGGCCACCGCCAATATGCGCCTCTTCATCTCCGGCAGCGCCCCGCTCCTCGCCGAAACCCATGAGGCCTTCACCGCCCGCACCGGCCACCACATTCTCGAACGCTACGGCATGACAGAAACCAATATGAACACGTCAAACCCTTACGACGGAGACCGCCGCCCCGGCACCGTGGGCCTGCCCCTGCCGGGGGTGGAGGTCCGCCTGACCAACCCCGAGGACGCCACTGAACTCCCGGTGGGAGAGATCGGCATGATCGAGGTCCGCGGCCCCAATGTCTTCAAAGGCTACTGGCAGATGCCCGAGAAAACCGCCGAGGAACTGCGCAGCGACGGCTTCTTCATCACCGGCGATCTCGGCCAGTTCAGCGCCGATGGCTACCTCTCCATCGTCGGCCGCTCCAAAGACCTGATCATCACCGGCGGCTATAACGTCTACCCCAAGGAAATCGAGGATGTCCTGAACGACATCCCCGGCGTCTCGGAATCCGCCGTCTTCGGCATCCCCGACGCCGACTTCGGCGAGGCCATCATCGCCGCCGTCGTGCCCGAAGGCACGGCAGAGATCGACACATCTACACTTGCCGACGAAGTGTCGGAAAAACTCGCCCGCTTCAAACACCCGCGCCGCTATGAACTGCTCACGGAACTGCCGCGCAACACCATGGGGAAAGTGCAGAAAAACGAACTGCGCAAAACCTTCGGCGCATAACGCCGAAGGCCCATGGCCCTAGGGCAAAACCGCCTCGATGGCGTCCCGCAGCTTGCTGACAAGCTCACCGATCTGCGCGTCCTCGATGATAAAGGGCGGCGCGAGCAAGATATGATCCCCCTGCCGCCCGTCCCGCGTGCCGGGCATGGGATAACAAATCAACCCGGCCTCAAACGCCGCCGCCTTGATCCTGCCCGCAAGGCCAAGGGCCGGATCAAAGGGCGCCTTGCTCTCGCGCTCCGCAACCAACTCGATCCCCTGAAACAGCCCGCGCCCGCGAATGTCCCCCACATGGGGATGCTGGCCAAAGGCCTCGCGCAGGGCCGCAGCAAGCGCCTCCCCCTGCGCCGCTGACCGCGCCACCAATCCGTGATCCAGCAATTTGCGCACCACCGCCAGCCCCGCCGCCGCCGCGACGGGATGCCCGACATAGGTATGCCCGTGCTGGAAAAACCCGCTGCCTGCCTCGATACAGGCGTAAACCTCACCGCTGCACAGCATGGCGCCAATGGGCTGATACCCCGCCCCCAATCCCTTGGCGATGCACAGGATATCGGGCGCAATCCCGTCGGCCTCGCAGGCAAACAAATGCCCCGTTCGGCCCATGCCGCACATCACCTCGTCAAGGATCAACAACACCCCGTATTGATCGCAAATCTCGCGGATACGCTTGAAATATCCCTGCACTGCTGGCACCGCCCCAAGAGTCGCACCGACCACAGGCTCCGCCATAAAGGCCATAACCGTCTGCGGCCCCAACCGCAGGATTTCATCCTCAAGCTCCTGTGCCGCCCGCAACCCATAGTCCGCCGCGCTCTCCCCCTCGGCCCGCAGGGTGTATTCATAACAGGGCGCGATATGGCTCACCTCGACCAACAGCGGCGCAAAGGGCCGCTTGCGCAGGGCATTGCCCCCCGCAGACAGCGCCCCGATCGTATTCCCGTGATAGCTTTGCCTGCGCGCAATCAAATGCCGCCGCTCCGGCTGGCCCTTCTCGACAAAATACTGCCGCGCCAGCTTGATCGCAGCCTCCGTTGCCTCCGACCCGCCAGAAACGAAATACACGCGGTCCAGATCCCCCGGCGCATGGGCGATCAACAGATCGGCAAGGTCCTCGGCTGGCTGCGATGTCAGAAATCCTGTGTGGGCAAAGGCAAGCTGCGCCACCTGCGCCTGCACCGCCGCAATCACATCCGCATCCCCATGGCCAAGACAGGACACAGCCGCCCCGCCCGATCCGTCCAGATAGGCCTTGCCGGACGCGTCATAAAGGTAGCACCCCTCCCCGCGCAGGGCGATTGGCGGATCAACGCGGCAATGGCGCGGAAATACATGGGACATCAAAGCTCTCCATCAGGTAGGGCGAAAAAGAATTGCAGGCTCGTTCTGGCCAGACCATTGGCCTCGTAAAACCGGTGCGCCTCGGCGCGGCTCAGCCCGCTGCACAGGCGCAGGTGATCGCACCCCTGCGCCGCGCCCTCGGCCTTGGCCGCATCCCAAAGCGCGCCGCCAACCCCGCTCCCCCGCGCCTGCGGCAGAACAACAAGGTCATCCACATAAAACGTCCGCCCCCAGCAAATATCATCGCAAAGCCGATACCCAAGGCACCCCAGAACGCCCCCGTCGCCCCGCGCAACAAGGGCGTGGTAGCCCCCCGCAATGGCGCGCGTCAACCGCGCCTCGAACAGCGAGGCCTCCAGCCCGTCCCGCAGCACCCGCAACAGCGGCGCAATCACCGAAACCTCCCCGCAGGGTTCAATCACAACCGTCATATCCGCATCCTCGCGCCCTCAGGGTCAAAGGCTGCCGCGAATTGTATCCGCCCCGCAACCCTCTGCCCCGCAATATCCACCATCACCGCGGCCCCGTCCCGCGCCCCGCGCAGGTGGGCAAGGGCAACCGGCGCCCCGACGCGGTATCCATAAGCGGCCGAGGTCACTTGTCCCGCGATCTTCCCGTCCAGATAGACAGGCTCATGCCCGATCGGCACCGCCTTGTCGTCTTCAAGCAGGATCGTCACCAAACTGCGCCCGCCTGCCGCGGCCATGGCCTCGGCGCCGATAAACCCGCCCGCCTTCTTCGCCATGCCCGCCATACCCGCGGCGGCGGGGCTGACATCACTGTCCAGCTCATGCCCCATGGCCGCAAACCCCTTTTCGATCCGCATGGAGGTTTGGGCGAACATCCCCGCAGGGCGCGCCCCCGCCGCCACCATGGCGGCATAGATCTCTGCCGCATGCTCCGCACGGCAGGTGATCTCCCAACCCGCTTCGCCCACATAGGACATCCGCACCGCCCGCACATGCCTGCCCGCCATATAGGCCGGCCCGACCTTGAAATACCCAAGGTCCAAGAGCTCCGGCGCGCCCAGCGCCTGCGCAATCCGCGCCGCCTCCGGCCCCATCAGGCCCAGAACCGCATAATCCTCGGTGCTGTCCCTCAGCCGCAGATCGAACCTCTCCCCATGGCGGCGCAGCCACGCCATATCGCGCTTGATCGCGTTGGTGCCGGTGAACAACCGATAATGATCCGCCGCAATCCGATGCGCCGTCAGGTCGCTCTCATAGGTGCCGCGCACATTCAGAACACCGGTGTAAATCGCCGTGCCCACAGGCCGATCCATGTTCCGCAAACAGATCCGTTGTAAAAAGGCGCAGGCATCCGGCCCCGTGACCTCGATCTTGCCAAAGGACGAGGCATCAAAGACCGCCGCCGCCTCATGGGCCGCCCGCACCTCCTGCCGCACGTTCTCGAACCAGTCGGGGCGCCCAAAGGTCATCTCCGGCTCCGCGGCCTTGCCGAAATACAACGGCCGTTCCCAACCAAAGACCTGCCCCATATGCGCCCCCGCCGCGCGGTATTGCGCATCCAGCGGCAAGGCGCGCAAATCCCGCGCGGTCTTCAACTGCCGCCCCGGATAGGCAATCTCGTAATGGGTGCCCAGAACCTCCGGCGCCCGCGCCATCAAATGCTGCACCGAGTCAAACACCGGCGCAAACCGTTTCGCATCTGCCTCGCCAAGGTCATAGGCCGTGTTCCCATGCACGATGCAATGGGCAAGGTTCATCCCCGCCCCGCCGCCAGAGGCCATACCAACAGAATTCATCCCGCAGCCAAGAAACAGCCCCCGCGTCTCGGCGGTCTCGCCCAGCATGAACATCCCGTCCGGCGTGAAACTCTCCGGCCCGTTCAACAGCATCTTCACCTCCGCAGTCTCCAGCGCAGGCAATCGGTGCAGCGCATTCTCCATCATCGGCTCGAAATGATCCCAATCCTCCCCCAGCAGGCCAAATTCAAAACTCTCATCCAGAACCCCCGGCGCAATCGGCTTGCCCATGGGCTCGAAACAGCCCACCAGCAGGCCGCCACTGTCATCGCGGATATACAGGTGATTATCGTGATCGCTCAGGGTCGGCATGTTGCCGGTGATCCCCGCGATGGGCTTGGTCAACAAATAGAAATGCTCGCAGGCCAGCGCCGGAACCTGCGCCCCCGCCATCGCCCCCACCTCGCGCGACCACAGGCCGGCACACAGGGCCACCGCATCGCACATCACTGTGCCATGGCTGGTCTCTACCCCCGTGATCCGGCCATTCTGCGTCAGAATACCGGTCACGCCGGTATCCTCGAATATCCGCGCCCCCCGCGCCTTCGCCCCCTTCACTAAGGCCGCACAAACGTCAGAGGGCGAGACCCTCCCGTCCTCCGGCGACCAGACCGCGCCAATCACATCATCGGCCCGCATCAGGGGCCAACGCTCCTTGGCCTCCCCCGCACTGACCCAGCGCGCATCAATGCCAAAGGCATGGGCAAGGGCCTCCTGACGGCGCACATGCACCGCGCGGTCGGGCGTGGTCGCAATCGACAAGGATCCCTTCTGGATCCAACCCACATTCTGCCCCGTCTCCTGCTCAAGCCGCGCATACAATTCCACGGAATACTGGATCATCCGCGTCAGATTGCGCGAATGGCGCAGCGCCCGCACCTGCGCCGCCGAATGCCATGTCGTGCCAGAGGTCAGCTTGTTGCGCTCCAGCAATATCGCATCTGAAACACCCATTTCAGCAAGGTGGTACAGGGTCGAACACCCCATGATACCACCGCCAATCACCACCACGGAGGCATGGGAAGGAAGTCGGGATTCGGCCATTGTGATCTCCTGTTTATGCCCCATCTGAAACATCTGTTTCAAAAGTTGACAATACGCAAAACAGTTGAAACAGTCAGTTTCATGACATCAGGGGGATTCGTGCGACAAACCGCAACGATTCAGGACAGGATCAACACTGCCTACGCCGGTCTGAGCGACAAGCTCCAGATCGCGGCGAAATACGTGGCCGACAACCCCGTTGACGTGGCCACCCGCTCCCTGCGTTCCGTCGCCGCAACCAGCGGCGTCTCCCCCGCGACCTTCTCGCGCCTCGCCCGCGCCCTTGGCTACACCGATTACGAACAACTGCGCGAGGATGGCCGAGAGGCCGTCGAACGCCGCGTCTCCCCCCTGTCCGAACGCGCCCACGCCCAGCGCATCGCAACATCGGGCCACGGGCCGGACGCCATTTTGCAAAACCAGACAGGCGCCTGCATCGCCAATATCGAAACTCTGCAGGCCTCGCTGGATGTCACCCGCCTCGAGGCGGCGGTAAAACACCTCGATCAGGCGCGCACCGTCCTGCTGGTGGCGGCCAAAGGCTCCGCCGGAGTGATGGATTACTTCGGCTATATGGCCCAGTGGTTCAAAAGCAACTGGAAGATCGTGGGCCGCAATGGCACCGAACTGGCCCCCGCGCTCTCGCGCCTTGGCAAGGATGATGTGGTTCTGGCCTTGTCCCAAGCGCCCTACGCCCATAGAACGATAGCAGCCCTGCGCACCGCCAAAGAGGCGGGCGCAACAACCATCATCATAACAGACAGCCGGACATCACCGGCCCTCCAATTTTCCGATTTCGGTTTCATCACATCAACCGAAAGCCCGCAGTTCTTTTCCTCCTACGCCGCAACGCTGGTGTTGATGGAAACCATGATCTCCATGCTCCTCGCCCGCTCGGGACCAGAGGCAGAGACCATGATCCGCGCGGCGGAAATCCAGATTGATCGCCTAGGGGAAAACTGGGCATCATAAACAAGAAACGCAAACCATATCAGGGAGATAAACCATGTTTGTGAAATCGATTTTTGCGGGGGCGGCCGTGGCCGCAACCATGGGTCTGGCCGGGGCAGCAAGCGCCCAGGACCAAACCTTCATCACCATCGGCACTGGCGGCGTGACAGGGGTGTATTACCCCACAGGCGGCGCGATCTGCCGTCTGGTCAACAAGGGCCGCAAGGAACATGGCGTGCGCTGCTCGGTCGAATCCACCGGCGGGTCGGTCTACAACACCCGCACCATCCGCGAGGGTGAGCTCGACTTCGGCGTGGTCCAGTCCGACGTGCAATCCGCCGCCATGGAAGGCGTGCGCGCCTTTGACGGCGACGAGCCCTACGAAGGCCTGCGCGCCGTCTTCTCCGTCCACCCCGAACCGCTCCATGTGATGGTGCGTGCCGACAGCGGCATCGACAGCGTCGAGGCCATGAAGGGCAAACGCGTCAACATCGGCAACCCCGGCTCCGGCACACGGGTTCTGGCCGATGTCCTGATGGACGCCGCTGGCGTCTCCCCGGATGATTTCGCCCTCGCAGCAGAGCTGAAATCCTCCGAGCAATCCGCCGCCCTGTGCGACGGCAAGATCGACGCCGCCATCTGGGCCGCTGGCCTGCCAAACGGCTCCACGATGGAGGCAACCTCCACCTGCGACATCAAACTCCTCGACCTGACCACTTCGGGCACCGACAAAGTGCTCGCCGCAAACAAGGCCTATGCCGCCGCCACCATCCCCGGTGGCCTCTATCCCGGCAACGAGGAAGACATCGCATCCTGGGGCCCCAAGGCCACCTTCGTCACCGATGCAAAAGCCTCTGACGAGGTCGTCTATGTGCTCGTGAAGGCGATCTTCGAAAACTTTGATGACTTCAAAAAACTGCACCCCGCCTTCGGTCGCCTGACCGAGGAGCAAATGGTCAAGGACGGCCTCGCCGCTCCTCTGCACCCCGGCGCTGCGAAATACTACGCAGAGCGCGGCTGGATGTAATCCAACCCACCCGAAAACAGCCGCCGGCCCTTATCGCTAGGGCCGGCGCAGCCATATAAACACATATCCGGGGGACAGGATGACAGACGCGGCTCAACCGAAAGACAACGCGCTAGAGGACATCCTCGCGGATGCCGACACAGGTGGGCGCGTGCCCACTCAGGGGTTCAACAAGGCGGCGCTGTGGTATCTGCCCCTCACATGGGCCATCTACCAACTCTGGATCGCCTCGCCCCTGCCCTTCATGCTCGGCTTCGGTGTCTGGAACGACACCCAAACCCGCGCCATCCACCTCGGCTTTGCCGTGATGCTGGCCTTCCTCGCCTTTCCCGGCCTGAAATCAAGCCCCCGCACCCGTATCCCCGCCGTCACCTGGGTGGTGGCCATCGTCGCCGCCGTCGCGGCCTCCTACCTGTGGTGGGACTACCGCGGCGTGGCCCAGCGCACCGGCAACCCAAGCACCACAGACGTGGTCATGGCAGGCATCGGCATTGTCCTGCTGCTCGAGGCCGCCCGTCGCTCCCTCGGCCTGCCCCTGATGGGCGTGGCCCTGTTCTTCCTCGGCTATGTCTTCTTCGGCTCATGGTCGGGCCTGCCAGAGGTCGTGCAATGGAAGGGCGCCTCCTTCAACAAGGCCATGAGCCACATGTGGCTCACCACCGAAGGGGTCTTCGGCGTGGCGCTCGGGGTTTCCTCGGGGTTTGTCTTCCTCTTCGTGCTCTTCGGCTCGCTCCTTAATCAGGCGGGCGCGGGGAACTACTTCCTCAAACTCGCCTTCGCCGCTCTGGGCCACCTGCGCGGCGGCCCTGCCAAGGCGGCGGTGATCGCCTCTGCGGCAACGGGTCTTATCTCCGGCTCCTCCATCGCCAATGTCGTCACCACCGGCACATTCACCATCCCGCTGATGAAAAAGGTCGGCTTCCCCGCGACCAAAGCCGGCGCGGTAGAGGTCTCCTCCTCCATCAATGGCGTGTTGACCCCGCCGGTCATGGGCGCAGTGGCCTTCCTAATGACGGAATACGTCGGCATTTCCTATGTCGAGGTCGTCAAAACCGCCATCGTCCCCGCCGCGATCTCCTATGTCGCGCTGGTCTATATCGTCCACCTCGAAGCCCTGAAAATGGGCATGACCGGCACCAGCCGGATGAACCCGATCAAATTCATGCTGGGCGCGATCTTCATCATCGCCATCTCCATCGTCATCGCGGGCGGCACGCTCTTTGCCACCGGCCTGATCGTCGACACGATCTACACGGCCTTCGGCGGTGCGGCGCTCTATGTGATCCTCGCTATCATCCTCGTCGCCTATGTCGCCGCCCTGCGCTATGCCGCACAGGGGCCCGACCTCGACATCAGCCTTGAATCAATGCAGTCCCTCCCCCCCACGAAGGAGATCTTCAAAACCGGTATCCATTACCTGATGCCGATCCTGCTGCTGATGTATCTGCTGATGATCGAACGCAAATCCCCCGGCCTCTCGGCCTTCTGGTCGACGATCTTCATGCTCTTCATCCTGCTGACGCAAAACCCGCTCAAGGCCTACTTCCGCGGCCAGAGCAACGTCGTCCAACAGGTCCGCAACGGCTTCTCCGACATCGCAGAGGGCATGATCGCAGGCGCCCGCAACATGATCGGCCTCGCCGCCGCCATGGGCGTCGCGGGCATCATCGTGGGCGCCGTCACCCTGACGGGCATCGGACAGGTCATGGCCGAATTCGTCGAATTCCTCTCCGGCGGCAACCTTCTGGCAATGCTCTTCTTCGTGGCGGTGATCTCCATCGTCCTCGGCATGGGCCTGCCCACCACGGCGAACTACATCGTGGTGTCCTCGTTGATGGCGGGGGTTGTGGTCGAACTGGGCGCACAGAACGGCCTGATCGTGCCACTGGTGGCCGTGCATATGTTCGTCTTTTACTTCGGGATCATGGCCGATGTGACGCCCCCCGTGGGGCTGGCCAGCTTTGCCGCCGCGGCGATCTCCAAGGGCGACCCCCTTAAAACGGGGTTTCAGGCCTTCTTCTACTCGATCCGCACGGCGCTTTTGCCCTTCCTGTTCATCTTCAACACCGATCTGCTGCTGATCGATGTCGGCCCTGTGCAGGCGGTCTTCGTCTTCATCATCGCCCTGATCGCCATGCTGCTCTTTGCGGCGGGCACGATGAACTACTTCATGGTCAAATCCAAACTCTGGGAAAGCGCGGCCCTGCTGGTCGCCGCCTTCGTCCTGTTCCAACCCGGCTTCTTCCTGAACAAGCTGCAACCGGAATTCGAACAAAGGCCGGGGACAGAGCTTTTCCAGATGGCCGAGGCCGCCGATGAGAACGCCTCCCTGCGGGTCCGCCTCAGCGGGGAAAACATCAACGGCGACATGATCGACGCCCGCTACCTCCTCCCCCTCGGCCCGACAGGGCCGGACGGCGAAACCCGCCTCTTCGACAGCGCCGGAATCGAATTCCGCGACGAGGATGGCAAACTCTACGTCGACAACCTCAACTTCGGCGGCCCCTCCGAACAGCTCGGCATCGACTTCGACTGGGAAGTCGTCGAACTCGACGTCGCAGCCGACCGGATGCCAAAGGAAATCTTCTACATCCCGGCCCTGCTTTTGCTGCTGGCGGTCTGGATGCTTCAAATGCGCCGCAAACGCGCACAGGACCCACAGGAGGCTCTGGCATGACACGTCACATCCTATGCTCGATCGACCTAACCCACAGCGATGAGGCCCGCGGCCTCCTACAAGAGGCAGACCGCCTCGCCACCTTCTATGGCGCGACCCTTGGCGTGGTCACCGTGCTGCCCGACTACAATTCCTCTTGGGTCGGCTCCTTCTTCAAGGACGGCACCTTGAAAGAGGCCGCCAATGCCGCAAACGACGCCCTGCACGCCTTCGTCAAGGAAACCCTGCCGGACCGACCCAAGGTCCAGCACATCGTCGAAATCGGCCCCGTCTACGAAATGGTCCTCAAGGCGATTGAGCAATGCGGCGCCGACCTTGTCGTCGTCGGGGCCCATAAACCGGATATGGCCGACAAACTCCTCGGCCCCAACTCCGCGCGCATCGCGCGGCTCTCTCCGGTCTCTACACTGGTCTGGCGCGGCTAACGCGCCAGACCAGGCGCGCGCCCTGCCTCCGGCAGGCGCGCGCCTCCCCCTCCCCTCAACCCCACGAAAAACGCAATTTGTCGCCAAAACCCCCTCCGGGGCCTAGACAACTATTTCGTTTTCGCATCAAATCTGACATACTGGTATTCTAGAACACCGGATGATTCCGGCGGTTCCATATGTTCAACGTGACTGGGAGGTAAACGTGAAACACACCGCATTGAAAACAATCTGCATTTGTCTGGCATCCACCTATGGCGGACAGGCCATGGCCAATACCGCCTGCGAGGGCACAGGCCCGCTCACCATTATTTCCGCCACCGACGATGGCCTCTACGAGGAAACCCACGGCCCCGAAAACACCATCGACGGCAACCTTGACCCGGGCAGCCGCTGGTCCAATGAATCCCAAGGCACGGCCAAAAGCCTGCTGCTGGATCTGGGGGCCGAACAAACCCTCAAGGGCCTCAACATCGCGTGGTACAAGGGCAACAGCCGCAAATCGAACTATATGGTCGAGGTTTCCGCCGATGGAACCGACTACCAAACCGTCATCCCGCAGGGCCAATCCGCAGGCGAAACCGCCGATTTCGAGGTGACAGAACTGCCCCCCGTGCAGGCCCAATTCGTCCGCATCGTCAGCAATGGCAACGAGAGCAACGAATGGAACTCCATCGTCGAGGTTGCCGCCACGGGCTGCGGCACGGCGGTCGAGAAACCCGACCAGCCGGTGCTGACCGAACGCCGTGGCAACGGCCTCTTTGGCCTGCGCGCCGACCAAACCCCCGGCCAGAATTTCGACCTCCTCGGTTGGTATGTCACCACCCCCGCCGATGATGACGGCGACGGCAAATCCGACAGCGTCTATGAAAACGACCTCGCCGCTGGCTGGACAGACAAACGGTTCTTCTACACCGACCCCGCCACCGGCGGCATGGTCTTCCGCTCCACCCCCGCGGGCGCGAAAACCTCCGCCAACACCAGCTACACCCGCACCGAGCTGCGCGGCATGCTCCGCCGTGGCGACGGCACTATCCAAACCCGCACCGCCAATGACATGCCCAACAAGAACAACTGGGTCTTCTCCTCCGCCCCCGCCTCGGCGCAGGCCATGGCAGGCGGCGTTGACGGTGTGATGAAGGCAACCCTTGCCGTCAATCAGGTCACGCGGCAGGGCAAGGACTACCAGATCGGCCGTGTCATCATCGGCCAGATCCACGCCAAAGACGACGAGCCGATCCGCCTCTACTACCGCAAACTGCCCAAGAACAAATACGGCTCGATCTTCTATGCGCATGAGCCCGCAACCGGCAAGGAACAGTGGATCGAGGTGATCGGCAGCCGCTCCAACACCGCCGCCAACCCCGATGACGGCATCGCACTGGATGAGGTCTTCTCCTACGAAATCGCCGTGAAAGGCGAGCCAGAGGGCGACCAGATCATCCCCATGCTGCACGTCAAAATCATCCGCGACGACGGCACAGAGGTCGTGGCAGAGCCCCTCGACATGCGCGACAGCGGCTTTAGCGTGGAGAACGAATTCATGTTCTTCAAAGCCGGTGCCTATTCGCAAAACAACACCAGCCCCGAGCCGGAAACAGACTTCGACCGCGTGATCTTCTACGCCCTCGAGGCCACCCATGACCCCGCGCCCGAGGCAACCGGCGAAGCCGCAACACAAGCCCCCGAACCCGTCCTCACCACCCCCGCCCTGCCCGGCGTCGTCTTTGACGACAGCTTCGCCGATGGCGGGCGCGAGGACGGCGCCGACGCGATGGATAGCAACTGGTGGACGACCTCCTCCAGCGCCGCGCTAGAAATCGCCCCGAATACCCTCGGCCTTGTCACCGGCGGCTCGGGCCGCGGCATCCGCACCACCTTCACCCCGCAAACTCTGGCAGAGGGGCAAACCCTGCAAGCCAGCTTTACCTTCACCACCCCCGAAACCATCGGCACAGACCGCGACTCCGCCCTGCGCATCGGCCTCTATGACAAACTGGGCCGGGCGGAACTCGAGGGCGACCTCTCCGCCTCCTCCAAATCCCCCAATGCCGCCTACGACGGGCTGCCCGGATATATGATCGACTTCGACATCGGCCTCGCCGATGCCAGCGCCGCCAATATCGATATCCGCGCTCATAAAAACGACACCCAAGGCCGCCTGCTGGGCACCACCAAGGGCTACACCCGTCTGGGCGGCGGCGGTGATCCCTATACCTTCGAGGCGGGCAAGACCTACACCGGGACCATGTCCCTCAAACCCGTGGCCAATGGCGTCGAAATCACCGGCTCCCTCGGATCAGAGGGCGAGGTGCTCAGCACCTTCACCCATCTGGACGAGGGCAGCGAGGTGAACAACATCGGCATGCTCGCCTTCCACGTAAATTCGAAAACCTTCGGCTCATCGAAGAAAGCAGACACGCCCGACAACGGCATCGACTTCTCCCGCGTGACGGTCGAAGTCCTGCCCTAACGGCCAACAGAGCGCCCCGCCCAACGGCTCCTCCCGCCCTGCGGGCGGGACCCGGGCGGAACGGCCCAAAGGGCCATTCCGCCCGATGAAAAAATGGCCCCCCGAAGCATGCTTCGGGGGGCCTTACATTTTTTCGGCCGCAGAACGCTGGCCTTACTACTCCGCCGCATTCCGGCGGGGCAAAACCCAATCGGGCCGGATGAAATGGCAGGTGTATCCATTGGGGATACGCTCAAGGTAATCCTGATGCTCCGGCTCGGCGACCCAGAAGGCCCCCGCCTCGGCAACCTCGGTCTGCACCTTCCCCGGCCAGATGCCACTGGCCTCCACATCCGCAATCGTCTCCACAGCCATCTCGCGCTGCGCCTCGCTGGTGTAGTAGATGCCAGAGCGATAGCTCAGCCCGATGTCATTGCCCTGCCGGTTCGCCGTGGTCGGATCATGGATCTGGAAAAAGAACTCCAGCAGCCGACGATAGCTGATCACCTCGGGGTCAAACAGGATCTCGATCCCCTCCGCATGGGTGCCATGGTTGCGATAGGTCGCATTCTCCACATCGCCGCCGGTATAGCCCACGCGGGTATCCAGCACCCCCGGCAGCTTGCGGATCAAATCCTGCATGCCCCAGAAACAGCCCCCCGCCAAAACAGCACGTTCACTCATGTCTTTGCCTCCACCTGATCCACATAGGCGCCATATCCCTCGGCCTCCATCTCGGCCAAAGGCACAAAGCGCAGGCTCGCCGAATTGATGCAATAGCGCAGCCCGCCCATCTCGCGCGGGCCATCGGGGAAGACATGGCCCAGATGGCTGTCGCCATGCTTTGACCGCACCTCGACACGGCGCATCCCGTGGCTGCTGTCGTCATGCTCGGTCACCCAATCGCCCTCGATCGGCTTGGCAAAGGACGGCCAGCCACAGCCGGAATTGAACTTGGCAGACGATGCAAACAACGGCTCACCCGAGACGATATCAACATAGATACCCGCCTCGAAGTGATCGTCATATGCGCCGGTAAAGGGGCGCTCGGTCCCGCTTTGCTGCGTGACGCGAAATTCCTCGTCGGACAGCTGGGCGAGGGCCTCCTCGGTCTTGCGGTATTCCATATGGTCTCTCCAAATCGCTTGGTTCCCCATATGTGGGGTCGCGCGGCCGGAAAAGCCAATACCCTATCGCCAATGTTACAAAAGCTACCCCAGCGCCCTAACCAAGCGCCGCATCGAACTTCGCCGCGCAGATGAAATCATTCTGCGACAAGCGGCCCAATTCATGCGAGGTAAAGGTCACCTCGCAATAGCCCCAGCCAAAGGCGATATCCGCATGATGCCCCTCGCGGTCGCTGACAAAGGCGGCCAAATTCGCGGTATAGGTGGCCTTGGCAAACCCCTTGAAGGTCAAGCGACGGCTCAGGGAATCCCCCGCCTCCGACACCTGCCAATCAGGGTGCAGCTTCGCCTGCCACTCCGCCCGCATCTCTTCGCTCACCTCGGGCACCCAGCCCTCACAGGCCGCACAGCTCTGATCCACCAGATCGCTCATGATGCCGCCTCCGCCTTGGGTTTGGGCGGATAGGTCGGCGCATGCAGGCCCAGCGCCCGCGCCTGCGCAATATCCACCACCAGATCACGCCCCGCCGCCTCGAACAGCTGCTCTGCGCTGTCCAGAACGAAATAGATCGGCTGATGAATGTCGATCCGGTAGGGCGTGCGCAGAATGTCGATCACGTCAAAGGGTTTGCGCTCCACATCCGCGCCCTCAACCGCATGGATCAACTCGGTGGGAGAGGAGGCCAAGCCAGAGCCAAGCGCCTTGATCCCGCCGCCCTCGCGGATCAGGCCGAACTCGATCGTGAACCAATACAAACGGATCAACCATGAATAATCCGCAGGGGCACAGTGCATCCCCACCTCGCCGATCTTTTGCGAAAAGGCCGCGAAATACGGATTGGTCAGCAGGGGCGTATGGCCGTAAATCTCGTGAAAGATATCCGGCTCCTCGATGTAATCAAAATCCTCCCGCGACCGGATGAAAGAGGCCGCCGGAAACACCCGCTCCCCCAGCATCCCGAAGAACTGCTTGAACCCGATCAAAGCAGGCACAGGCGCCACCCGCCAGCCCGTCATCTCCATCAGCTTCTCCGACACCTCGGTGCATTGCGGCACACGGTCCTGCGGCAGGTCCAGCTTCTCCTGCCCCGCAAGAAAGGCCCGCGCCGCATGGGCCCGCACGGGGGCATATTGCTGCGCCGCCAGATCGCGCCAAACCGCATCCTCATCCGCCGTATAGGCGATGAAGCCCTGCGCATCGGGCACCTTGGCCTTGTATTTCGTGGTCTTGGGCATATCCGCCTCCGGTGTTAAAACATCTGCACCAAATTTACCCCCTTTCGGGAAAAACATTTTGCCCTATCCTTGGCGACAGCAGAATTTGCGGCAAATTCTGTCTGCAAAACGGGGAATGGAGGCAAAACATGCTCGACGACTTTGAAAAGCGCATCCTGCGGCTGCTGCAACAAAACGGACGGACCAGCACGCAGGACCTCTCCGACGCCATCGGCCTCTCCCCCTCCCCCTGCTGGCGCCGCGTCAAACGGCTGGAGGAAGACGGCTACATCACCCATTACGCCGCCATCCTCAGCAGCAAGAAACTCGGCCTCGCCGCCCTCGCCCATGTCCATATCTCCCTGACCGACCACTCCGAGGACACGGTGAACACCTTCCTCGGCTTTGTGGAACGCTCCGAACAGATCATCGACTGCGCCTCGATCACCGGCGATTTCGACTTCGTCATCAAGGTCGCCGCCACCGATCCCGAAAGCCTCGAACATTTCATCATGAAGGGCATCCTGCGCCTCGGCGTGGTGCGCAATACCTCGACCAATTTCATCCTGCGCCAGATCAAAACCAACGCCGCCCTGCCCATCGCGCCCTGACCCAGAAATCCGGCCCTGAAACCCGACCCGCATAAAAGGCAAAAAATAACGAACAATTTACGACGGAAACCCCCAGCCCATCCGTTAAGCTCACCTAGGGGCACGTCCAAGCGCCCGCAAACAACAGGAAGACGATCGAAATGACACGCAAAACCGCTGCCGATTTCCACCCTCGCCTGCTTGAGATGTACGATGGCTACGTCCACGGCAAAATGACCAAGCGCGATTTCCTCGCCGGGGCTGGCAAATACCTCGCCGCTGGCGTCACCGCCGCCGCCGTTCTGGAAAGCCTCCAGCCAAACTATGCTCTGGCCGAGCAGGTCTCCCCCGATGATCCATCGATCGAAACCATGATCGCCGAATACGACAGCCCCAATGGCCACGGCACAATGAAGGGCCTGATGGCCAAACCCGCTGGCGCAACCGGCAAACTGCCCGCCGTTCTGGTGATCCACGAAAACCGCGGCCTCAACCCATACATCGAAGACGTCGTGCGCCGCGCCGCCAAGGCAGGCTACCTCGCCTTTGGCCCCGATGGTCTGACCCCCGCTGGCGGCTACCCCGGCAATGACGACGAAGGCCGCAGCATGCAGGCCGAACTCGACGGCGCCAAGCTGATGAACGACTTCTTCGCCGCCTTCGAATTCCTCGCCGCGCATGAGGGGTCCACCGGCAAGGTCGGCGCTGTGGGCTTCTGCTACGGCGGCGGCGTGTGCAACGCACTGGCCGTGGCCTACCCCGAAATGGCCGCTTCCGTCCCCTACTACGGTCGTCAGCCCGACGCCGCCGATGTGCCCAACATCAAGGCCCCTCTGCTGATCCACTACGGCGGTCTGGACGAGCGTATCAACGCAGGCTGGCCAGCCTATGAGGAGGCCCTCAAAGCCGCCAACAAAACCTACGAGGCCCATATCTACGAGGGCGCCAACCACGGCTTCCACAACGATACAACGCCCCGCTACGACGAGGCCGCTGCAACCCTGTCATGGGAACGCACGCTGGCGCATTTCGCCAAAAACCTCGCCTAATCACGCCATAGCGCAAAACCAAAAGGGGCGGCCCGCAAAGGCCGCCCCTCTCTCATTTTACCTCAGGACAGATCAAGACGGGTCAGGACAAACATATTTGTCCCCCTCCAGAACCGCCGCGGCATAGGTCTGCCCGCTGGTGTTCAAACACACGATCTCTCCGGCCTCATAGCCATCCGCGGGGCGCTGGAGCCGCTTGACCCCCGCCGCCGCACCGCGCACCACAAGGCGGCTCGCACCATAGGCGCCCTTGGCCGCCGTCTTGCCCACAAACACAACCGAGTCGGTGGTGTTGTCAAAAATCTTCTCCGACGAACAGGCCGCAATCGGCCCCATGGCCAGCGCCGCAATCAGCATCGGTTTCACTGCAAATGTCATCATTATCTTTCCTCACATCACTTTAGGAAACAGGGGCGGGTTTAACGCCGCCCCTGCACAGAGTCGGGGGAACGAATGCTCTAGAAGCCGTAGACCAGCGAGACGCCCAGCGTGTTGTCGGACTTTTTGTATCCGGCCAAAGGCTCGCTGTTATACTCGGTGCGATAGCCCACACGGGTCGCCAGCTTGTCAGACACCTTGAAGTTCACACCAATGTCATTGGTGGCAAGGTTGGACCCTTCAGAGAACAACACATCGGTGTCATTGCTCAGGAACACAGTGTCCGAGATCTTGTAGTAAACGCGGCTCGACAACAGGCCCGCGCCTTCGGTTTCCTCATTGCCCAGCTGGTCGCGGGTAAACCGCACACCAGGACCGGCCTGAACCCGCCAAGTGGCATCCTCGGTGGCAACAACACGGTAACCCGGGCCAACGCCGACAAAGGCATCCAGCTCATTGGTGGCAAAGCGGTCATACTCGATGCTGGCCAGACCAAAGACATAGAAACGGTCGGTGAAGTAACGGTTCACGTCATAGACAGAGAACACTTCCTCTTTGCTCTTCACGCCATCGGATTCGCCGAATTCCGCACCGAAACCAAAGGTGTGGTTCCAAGGGCCATTGCCATAACGGAACCGGCCACCAACGGACAGATCGGCCGTATCGGTATTGCCCGAAGTCGCAGCAAAGCCGAGCGAGACACCACCGGTCCAGCCATCAGGGAACTGGTTCGCACCATAGCGATCCGCATCCACAGATTTGTCGAACTCATCGGCAACATCTTCTTGGATGTCATCGATACGGTCATCAAGGGCCTCGGTGCCAACAAGGGCAGCCTGAGAGAAAGCGGGCGCGGCCAGCATCAATGCAACAGCAGATACAGCGCCGAGTTTGATCAGATTGGTCATAGGGTCTTCCTTTTCCAACAAAGTGACCCGTTCAGGAGTTTTGCGAACGGGAGCATTTCTGCTGAAACCGGATTTAGGCCCTATCCATCAATAAGGAAAATTCAAAATAATCATGTTACAAACGAGTATTACTCATCGATGTGCGGAACGAGATCCTCCATCAAGGCGCCGGTCGTCCCGCCCATCCGCGCCATCTGCGCCATCACATCCGACTGGTCCTCATCAATCGACAGCGCCGCCTCGCTGAGGGCCTTGCGCGCCATGGCGGCCACCTCCGCGTCCAGATCATCGCGCCAGACCACCCAGACAGGATAGGCAAAGCGCGGCGCATCGGGCACGATATGCAACTGCCCCGCATCCAGATGGGTCTTGATAAACCGCGCGGGCAAATAGGCCGCCATGCCGCGGCTCATCACATATTGCGCCGTTAGGGTGCCCAGCGAAAAGGTCAGCCCCGGATTGGTCAGATGCGGCAGGGTCAGGGCATGGGCCTGCACGAACTCCGGCCCCCAGTCGCAAAAGATATAACGCCCCTCCAGCGACTCCAGCGTCGGCCCCTCCCAACCGGCCACCAGAACCAACTCGTCCTCGGTCACCGCCTCCGCCGTCAATCCCGGGCGCAACTGCGGCGTGAACATCAGGGCCGCCTGCGCCACCCCCTCGATCAAGAACCGCGTCAGACGTTCGGGCATCCCCACATCGGTGCGAATGCTCAGGTCCGGCATCGCCGCCCGCATCCCGTCAACCCAGCGAAACCCCAAGCGCGGCCAAAGCGAATACTGCGCCGCCACCGAGAGCGAGCGATGAAACCCCTCGGGGATCGCCACCTGCTGACGCGCCTCCTCCCATGTGCGCAAAATCCCGATGGCATAGCGTTCAAAGGCCCGCCCTGCAGGCGTCAACTCCGCCCCCGCCTTCGAGCGCACAAACAAAGGCCGCCCAAGGTCATCCTCCAGCCGCTGCACCCGCAACGACACAGCCGATTGGGTCACAAACAGCCGCTCCGACGCGGCCACAAAAGACCCCGTATTCGCCACCTCGAAAAACGTCCGCAGCAGGGTAATATCCATCGCAACCATCCATAAATAATTCTCACGTTAAACCCAAATTATTGCCGTTATCCCTTGCAGATCAACCCTGCTATGGCTGCACCTGTGAGCAAACCGCCCCCCGTCACGGGGCGCGCCCCACACAGGCCGGGTCCGAAGGTTGGCCTCCAACAGCGCGCATCATGACAAGGGGCACCAATCTATCAGAGGGAGACCACGCCGCCCCCTGCCCAACGGGAGGGCGGCGCGGGCTGATAGATTGCAGAGGGGGGCAAAGGGCTGCCGCCGCCCCCCTCTGTCACATCCCGCGCCGCCCAATTGGCCGCCATACACCAAGGCGCAATCGCCCTCTGGCCCCCGCCGGAACCCTGCATTAGGCTCCCCCTATGATCCGCTTCGCCGCCTTCCGGCTCCTCTCCTTGTGCCTATCGCTCCTCGCGGCCTCCCTCGTGGTGTTCTGCGTGATAGAGGTCATCCCCGGCGACACCGCCTCCTTCATGCTCGGCCTCAATGCCTCGCCCGAGGCAGAGGCCGCCCTGCGCAGCGAACTCGGCCTCGATAAGGGCCTCGTCGCGCGCTACCTGGCATGGGCGGGGGGCATGCTGACGGGCGATTTCGGCACCTCATACACCTACCGCGTCCCCGTGGCCGACCTCGTGGCCCAACGCATCCTCGTCTCGCTGCCGCTCGCGCTCTATGCGCTGATCCTCTCCACCCTGATCGCCCTGCCCGTGGGGCTTCTGGCGGCGGCCCTGCGCGGCCGCGCGGCGGATTACGGCATCATGGGCATAACGCAGCTCGGCATCGCGGTGCCGAACTTCTGGTTCGGCATGCTCTTGGTGCTGGCCTTCGCCATCACCTATCGCATCTTCCCCGCTGGCGGCTTTCCGGGGTGGGAGGCAGGCTTCGGCCCCGCCATGCGGGCCCTCACCCTGCCCGCCGTCGCGCTCGCCCTGCCGCAGGCCTCCATCCTCGCCCGGGTCATGCGCTCCTCTGTCATCGAAACGCTGGACGCGGATTTCATCCGCACCGCCCGCGCCAAGGGGCTGAGCGAGGGGCAGGCCATCCGCCGCCACGCCTTCCGCAACGCGCTGATCCCGGTGCTCACCATCATCGGGCTGCAGTTCAGCTTCCTCCTCGCAGGGGCCATCATCATCGAAAACGTCTTCTACCTGCCCGGCCTTGGCCGCCTGATCTTTCAGGGCATCACCCAGCGCGACCTCATCGTGGTCGAAAGCGTGGTCATGCTGCTGGTCTTCGCCGTGATCACAGTCACCTTCCTTGTCGACATCGCCTATGCGCTGGTCGACCCGAGGCTGCGCCGCCGATGAGAACCCCGATCCAGCTTAAAATCGGCGCCCTGCTCACCGGCCTCTTCCTCGCCGCCGCACTCGTCAGCCTGTTTTACACACCCCACAGCGTGACAGGCGTGAACATCGCCGGCAAACTTGCGCCTCCCGGCGGCGCCCACCTGCTGGGCACCGACCATCTGGGCCGCGACCTGCTGTCGATGCTGATGATCGGCGCACGCACCTCCATCGCCGTGGCGCTGGTGGCGGTGGGCATCGGCATCGCCCTCGGCGTGCCCCTCGGCCTCGCCGCCGCCGCCCATCGCGGCACTTGGGCGGATGAGGTCCTGATGCGCGGCAATGACCTGATCTTTGCCTTCCCCTCGCTGGTCATCGCCATCCTGATCACGGCGGTGGCAGGGCCCTCGGCCCTCAATGCGATCCTCGCCATCGGCATCTTCAACATCCCCGTCTTCGCCCGCGTCGCCCGTGGCGCGGCGCTCTCGCTCTGGACCCGCGACTTCATCCTCGCCGCCCGCGTCGCGGGCAAATCCCGCGCCCGCATCTCCGCCGAACATATCCTGCCCAATATCGCCAACCTGCTGGTGGTGCAGGGCACGATCCAGTTCTCGCTGGGGATCCTGGCCGAGGCGGGCCTGTCCTACGTCGGCCTCGGCGCACAGCCCCCCACGCCCAGCTGGGGCCGCATGCTGGCCGAATCCCAAACCCTGTTCTACTCCAACCCCGGTCTCGCCATGTTCCCCGCAGGCTGCATCATCCTGACGGTGCTGGGGCTGAACCTCATGGGCGACGGGCTGCGCGACCTGCTCGACCCGCGCCTGCGCAGGGCGGTGTCATGATCGAAATCTCCAACCTCTCGCTCACCATCGGCACCCACCCGATCCTGCGCGATGTCTCCCTCTCCCTCGAACCCGCCCAGATCACAGGACTGGTGGGAGAGAGCGGCTCCGGCAAATCCATGACCGCCCTGTCGATCATGGGCCTGCTGCCCCGCGCCGCCCGCACCACAGGCAGCATCACCTTCGACGGGCAGGACCTGCGCCAAACCCCCGAGAGGCGCATGTGCGCGATCCGCGGCAATGACATCGGCATGATCTTTCAAGAGCCGATGACCGCCCTCAACCCCGTGCAAACCATCGGCGCTCAGGTGGCCGAAACCCTGCGCATCCACGGCGTGGCCTCCCGCGCCAAGGCGCAGGAAATCGCCGCCCAAACCCTCGCCCGCGTCGGCCTGCCGCCCGAAAAAGTCCCGCCAGACCGCTACCCGCACCAGCTCTCCGGCGGCCAGCGCCAGCGCGTCTGCATCGCCATGGCCGTGGCCCTGCGCCCCCGCGTCCTCATCGCGGACGAGCCGACAACCGCCCTCGATGTCACCACTCAGGCGCAGATCCTGACCCTGCTGCAAGATCTCGTGCAACAGGACGGCATGGCCCTGCTGCTCATCACCCATGACCTCGCTGTGGTTTCGCAGCTGGCCGACAGGATCGCCGTGATGCAAAACGGCCAGCTGCTGGAATCCGGCCCCGCCCGCAGCACCCTCACCGCGCCGCAGCACGCCTATACCGGCGCGCTCCTCGCCGCCGCCGCCCACAGCCCGCGCCGCGCGGCCCCGCCCAAGGGCAGGCCCCTGCTGCGCGTGCAAAACGCCACCCGCATCTACCCCACGGCCCGCGAAACCCCCTTCTCCCCGCCGGGCGAGCTGCGCGCCGTCGACAGGGTCAGCTTTGACATCAAACGCGGCGAAAGCCTCGGCCTCGTGGGCGAAAGCGGCTGCGGCAAATCCACCCTCACCCGCGCCATCCTCGGCCTCGACGCCCTGCAAGAGGGCGCCATCACCCTCGCCGAGGCGCCCGTCACCCCCGATATGC
This sequence comes from Harenicola maris, assembly GCA_018524345.1. Classification (GTDB taxonomy): domain Bacteria; phylum Pseudomonadota; class Alphaproteobacteria; order Rhodobacterales; family Rhodobacteraceae; genus Harenicola; species Harenicola maris. The sequence goes on along the minus strand of JADQAZ010000004.1, from coordinate 110,425 downwards.
CCGCCGAGACCCGCCAGAAAATGCAGGTCGTCTTCCAAGACCCCTACAGCAGCTTCAATCCCCGCCACCGCGTCTCGCGCATTCTGCGCGAACCCTTCCACCTCTCGGGCATACCCAAAGACCTGCCAGACCGCATCGCCAAGGCCCTGACCGACACCGGCCTCTCCCCCGAAGACGCGCACAAATACCCACATGAATTCTCCGGCGGCCAACGCCAGCGCATCGCACTGGCCCGCGCCCTCATCGCACAGCCCGACCTGATCGTGCTGGACGAGGCCGTCTCCGCCCTCGACGTGCAGGTCCGCGCCCAGATCCTCGATCTGCTGGCAGACCTGCAGGCCCGCTACGCCCTGACATACCTGTTCATCTCCCATGACCTGACGGTGGTGCGCGCGGTGACAGACCGCACCATGGTCATGCAAGCGGGCAAAATCGTCGAAACCGGCCCGACGGAGGATATCTTCCGCACGCCCCAGCACCCCTATACCCGCGCCCTCCTTGCCGCCGCCCCCAGATTGGAAACGATATGAAACCCGGCCCCCGCAACCTGATAACCGATGTCCCCGGCCTGACGGTCGGCAATGCCTCCGATGAGGCCGTGAAAACCGGCGTCACCGTCCTTCTGTGCGATGCCCCCGCCACGGCGGCGGTCCACGTCATGGGCGGCGCCCCCGGCACGCGGGAGACAGACCTGCTCGCGCCGGACAAACTGGTGCAACAGGTGGACGCGCTGGTGCTCTCGGGCGGCTCCGCCTTCGGGCTGGACGCCCCCTCCGGCGTGGCCGATGCCCTGCGCGAGGCCGGACGCGGCTTTGCCGTTGGGGACCAGAACATCCCCATCGTCCCCGGCGCGATCCTCTTCGATATGCTCAATGGCGGCGATAAAAACTGGCCCGAAAACCCCTATAAATCTCTCGGCCGCAAGGCCCTCGTCAATGCCGCCGAAACCTTCGAAATCGGGACAGAGGGCTGCGGCACAGGCGCCACCACCGCCACCCTCAAGGGCGGCCTCGGCTCCGCCTCCCTCGTCCTGCCCTCCGGCCATACGGTCGGCGCGCTGGTGGGGGTCAACGCCGTCGGCTCCGCCACCGTGGACGACGGGCCGGTCTTCTGGGCTGCCCCATGGGAAATCGACGCCGAATACGGCGGCATCAAAAAGGTCCACCCCGCCAACCCCGGCGCCACGCCCCCCATCAAGGGCGGCGGCCCGCGCGAGGCCACCACCATCGCCATCGTCGCCACCGACGCCGCCCTGACCCAAGCGCAGGCCCAGCGCATGGCCACAGCTGCCCATGACGGCATGGCCCGCGCGCTGGTCCCCTCCCATACCCCCTTCGACGGCGACCTCGTCTTTGCCGTGGCCACAGGGGCCAAACCCCTTGGCGATCCGGAACAAGACCCCCTCCACCTCGGCCATGCCGCGGCCACCACCCTCGCCCGCGCCATCGCCCGCGGCGTCCACGCCGCCCGCCCCGCCCCCGGCGATACCCTGCCAACATGGGCTGGCCGTTTCGCCGCAAACAGTTAAGTTGCGCCCAAAGCGTTTGAGATTCACAGCTGCCCAAAGGACACCCGATGCCCAACGACACCCTGACATCCCTGCTGAATGACCCCGCCCTCGTGGCCTCCAAGGCCTATATCAACGGCGCATGGGTTGATGCCGCCAGCGGCAAAACCTTCCCCGTCATCAACCCCGCCACCGGCGAGGAAATCGCGCAAGTCCCCGACCTCGCCCGCGAAGACGTGGCAGAGGCCATCAAAGGCGCCCACAAGGCACAAAAAACATGGGCCGCCAAAACCGCCAAGGAACGCACCAATATCCTGCGCAAATGGTATGACCTGATGATGGCGGCGCAGGACGATCTCGGCACCATCCTGACCATGGAAATGGGCAAACCGCTGGCCGAGGCCAAAGGCGAAATCGCCTATGGGGCCAGCTTCGTCGAATGGTTCGCAGAGGAGGCAAAACGCGTCTACGGCGAAATCATCCCCGGCCACGCGCCCGACAAACGCATCCATGTGATCAAACAACCCATCGGGGTCGTGGGGTCCATCACCCCGTGGAACTTCCCCAACGCCATGATCACCCGCAAGGCCGCCCCCGCTCTGGCCGCAGGCTGCGCCTTCGTCGCCAAACCGGCAGAGGACACCCCCCTCTCCGCCCTCGCCCTCGCCGTGCTGGCCGAACGGGCGGGCATCCCCGCAGGCGTCTTCTCGGTCGTGCCAAGCTCCGAAAGCAGCCCCATCGGCAAGGAATTCTGCGAAAACCCGCTGGTGCGCAAACTCACCTTCACAGGCTCCACCCAAGTGGGCCGCATCCTGCTGTCCCAAGCGGCAGATCAGGTGATGAAATGCTCCATGGAACTGGGCGGAAACGCCCCCTTCATCGTCTTCGACGACGCCGACCTTGATAAGGCGGTCGAGGGCGCGATCATCTGCAAATTCCGCAACAACGGCCAAACCTGCGTCTGCGCCAACCGGATTTATGTCCAAGCGGGCATCTACGACGCCTTCGCCGCCAAGCTGAAAGAGAAAGTGGCCGAGATGAAGGTCGGCAACGGCATGGAGGAAGGCACCGCCTTCGGCCCCCTGATCAACAAAGCAGGCATGGAAAAGGTCGAGGCCCATCTCGAGGACGCCAAATCCAAAGGCGCAGAGGTCATCCTCGGCGGCGCGCCCCACAGCCTCGGCGGCACCTTCTTCGAGCCCACCATCGTCACCGGCGCGACCCAAGACATGGTCTTCGCCAAAGAAGAAACCTTCGGCCCCTTCGCCCCGCTGTTCAAATTCGACACAGAGGCAGAAGTTGTCGAAATGGCCAATGACACCATCTTCGGCCTCGCCGCCTATGCCTATACCGAGGGCCTCTCCCGCGCGACCCGCGTCAGCGAAGCCCTCGAATACGGCATCGTCGGCATCAACACCGGCATCATCTCCACCGAAGTGGCGCCCTTCGGCGGCGTCAAACAATCCGGCCTCGGCCGAGAGGGCTCCCGCCACGGCATGGAGGACTACCTCGAGATGAAATACACCTGCCTGTCAGTCTAAGACAAAGGGGGGCCTCCGGCTCCCCTTCAGATTTTTCGACGAAAAATCTCTGCCACCCTCACCGCTTGCGGTAGGGGTGGGAGCCGCTGCGCGGCGATTTTAGGCCTCCGGCGGGGATACTTTTCCCAATAAGAAACAGGGCATTACCCCTCGCCGTAGGGCACCCAGACGGTTTTGACCTCGCTTGCCGCCTGCAAGAAGGCACGGCCCTCGGCCTGCGGCGCGCTCCAGTCCATGCGCTGCGTCCACGTGCGTTTCACATTGCCCGCCGCCGCGCTTTGCAGATCGGCATCAAGCGCCGGATCGGCGAAGTTCCACAGCGTATCCACCTCCAGATGCGCGGCCAGAGTCGCGCCGAGATCCGCCACAGGGCCGGTCAGGATATTGACCGCCCCTGCGGGCACGTCGGAGGTATCGAGCAGCTGGTAGAAATCCGTCGCCGCCAGAGGGAAGGCCTCTGACGCCACGGCCACCACGGGTGCGCCCATGGCCATCGCAGGGCTAATGGCCGTGACCAGCCCGAGCAGCGGCGCCTCCCCGGGGCAAAGCGCCCCAATGATGCCCACCGGCTCGTTCATGGCAAGGGCCACGCCGCGCATCGGCACGGGCTTGGCCGCGCCGTCGAACTTGTCCGCCCAAGCGCCATAGGTGAACAGCCGCGCGATGCTGGCCTCCACCTCGGCGCTGGCCTTGGCTTTGCTGGTGCCAGTCAGATCGCTGATCCGGCCTGCAAATTCCTCCGCCCGCGCGGAAAGGTTCTCGGCCAGATAGAACAGGATCTGCGCCCGCAGATGCCCCGTTGTCTTGCCCCAGCCGCGCGCCTTGCCTGCGGCCTCGACCGCGTTGCGCACATCCTTGCGGCTGCCGATCCCCACATGGCCGAGCAGGGCCCCCTTGGGCCCCCAGATCGCCTGGGAATAGCCGCTATCGGGCCGCGCCTGCTTGCCGCCGACATACATCTTCGCCGTCCGGTCCAGATCGGGCCGCGTGCCGCCCTCGGGCGCCGCAAAGGGCACCGGCACCGCCGCCCCCTTCAAAGCCACCTTGGGCTTGGTATAGGCCAGCAGCCCTTCCCATCCGCCCTCGCGGCCAAAGCCGCTCTCGCGCACCCCGCCAAAGCCCGCCGCCGCATCAAACAGGTTCGTCGCATTGACCCAGACAACCCCGGCCGCCAGCTTCGGCGCAATATCCAGCGCAAGGTTCACATTCTCGGTCCAGAGGGTCGCCGCCAGCCCGTAGCGCGTGTTATTGGCCAGCTCCACCGCCTCAACCGGCGTGCGGAAGGTGGTCGAGACCAGAACCGGCCCGAAAATCTCCTCCTGCATCAGGGGCGAGGCCGCGCTCAGCCCCGTAATCAGGGTCGGCGGGTAAAAGCACCCCTCGGGCAGGGGCGTATCGGCGCGATACACCTCGCCTTCGGAACACCCATCAACCATCGACGTGATCTGCGCCAGCTGCACAGGATCCACCACCGCGCCCACATCAATGCATTTGTCCAGCGGATCACCGATCCGCAAACCGTCCATCCGCACCTTCAGCCGCTTGTAGAAATCCTCCGCCACGGCCTCATGCACCAACAGGCGCGAACCGGCGCAGCAAACCTGCCCCTGATTGAACCAGATCGCATCCACCAGCCCCTCAACGGCGCTGTCCAGATCCGCATCGTCGAACACGATATAGGGGCTCTTGCCGCCCAGCTCCAAAGTCAGGGACTTGCCCGTCCCCGCCGTGGCCCGCCGAATGGCGCGGCCCACCTCGGTCGATCCGGTGAAGGCGACCTTATCGACCTCCGCCTCAACCAAAGCCGCCCCGGTCTCCCCATCGCCAGTGATGATATTCACCACCCCCGCAGGCACCCCGGCCTCATCGCAAATCTGCGCAAACAAGAGCGCGGTCAAAGGCGTATATTCCGCAGGCTTCAAGACAACCGTATTGCCCATGGCCAAAGCAGGCGCGATCTTCCACGCCAACATCAGCAGCGGGAAATTCCACGGAATAATCTGCCCGCAAACGCCCAAAGCCGCGCGATCCGCCAGCTCAGCCTCCATCAGCTGCGCCATGCCCGCGTGGTAATAGAAATGCCGCGTCGCAAGGGGGATATCGATATCCCGCGCCTCGCGGATCGGCTTGCCGTTGTCCATGCTCTCCAGCACGGCAAACAGCCGCGAATGCTTTTGCAACAGACGCGCCAAGGCATAGAGCACCTTCGCCCGCCCATGGCCCGGCAGGGCGGCCCACTTCGGCTGGGCCTTGCGCGCCGCGGCCACAGCCTCGGCCACAACCTTGCTATCCGCCTGCGACACCTGCGCCAGAACCGCCCCCGTGGCGGGGTTGCGGGTCTCGAACCCCTTGGCGGGCTTGGTGAAAGCCCCGCCAATGAAATGGCCAAACTTGCCGCCATGGGTCGCGATCCACTCCAATGCCTCGGCATTGCTCTCGGGCGCGGGGCCATAGTCCATCGTCTCAAAAATATCAGGTATATTCATTGCTCTATCCCATCGGATGGCGGTATTGGGCCGAATAGGCCCCTGTGACGTGATGCTCCAACTGGCGCTCGATATCGCCCAGCAGGGAACTGGCCCCGAAACGGAACAGATCGGGCTGCACCCAGCGGGGCCCAAGCTCGTCCTTCAGCAGCGCCAGATAGGTCACCGCGTCCTTGGACTTGGAAATCCCGCCCGCGGGTTTGTAGCCCACCATATGGCCCGTGCGTGCGTGGTAATCGCGGATCGCCCGCATCATCACCAAAGACACAGGCAGGGTCGCATTGACGCTCTCTTTGCCGGTCGAGGTCTTGATGAAATCGGCCCCCGCCATCATGCAAATCAGGCTGGCACGCGCCACATTGCGCAGGCTACCCAGCTCCCCGGTGGCCAAGATCGCCTTGACGTGCGCAGGGCCACAAGCGGCGCGAAAGGCCGCCATCTCGTCATAAAGCGCCTGCCAATTCTGGGTCAGAACATGACGGCGCGAAATCACGATGTCGATCTCCGAGGCCCCGGCCTTCACGCTCTCTTCAATCTCGAGAATCCGCAGATGCAAAGGCGAAAGCCCCGCCGGAAAACCGGTGGAGACAGCCGCCACAGGAATCCCCGTGCCCTCAAGCGCCCGCACGGCGGTCTCGATCATATCGTGGTAAACGCACACCGCCCCCGTGGTCAGACCCTGCATGCCGATGGCCTCCAGAATCTCGGGCCGCACCGGCTGACGCGCCTTGGCGCAAAGGCGCCGCACGCGCCCCTCGGTGTCATCCCCCGACAGGGTGGTCAGGTCGATCAGGCTCACCGCCTTGCACAGCCATGCCGCCTGAAAGGCCTTCTTCACAGACCGCCGCCCCGGCAGGCTCGCCGCCCGCCGCTCGATCGCGGATGTATTGGCCTGCACGCCAAGCGCCCAGTCCAGATCAAGCTCGATACCCGGGTTGCGGGCCAAAGAGACTTGCGGCAACCCCGCCGTGGCGGATTGCGTGGATGTATCAGTTTTCAAAGTCACAGGTGCCTCCGTTACGCCCCATGGTCGCATGGGGCCACAGGGGTGGCAAGACATCGCGATAGGCGCTAAGGGAGGCTAACGCAGCGTTCGAGGCCCCCAATGACATTCAACCGTTCGATCAAAATTGCCCCCTCCATCCTTGCCGCAGATTTCGCCCGCTTTGGCGATGAATGCCGCGCCGTCGAGGCCGCAGGCGCCGACTGGATCCATGTTGATGTGATGGACGGCCACTTCGTGCCCAATATCACCTTCGGCCCCGACACCTGCAAAGCGATCCGCCCCCATATCAAGGGCGTGATGGACGTGCACCTGATGATCGCGCCGGTCGATCCCTATATTCAGGCCTTCGCCGATGCGGGCGCCGATTTCCTCACCTCCCATGTGGAGGCAGGCCCCCATATCCACCGCACCCTGCAGGCCACCCGCGCCGCAGGCATGCGCCCGGGCGTCGCCCTCAACCCCGGCACGCCAGCCTCCGCCGTGGCCGATGTGCTGGACCTTGTTGACCTCGTCTGCGTCATGACGGTGAACCCCGGCTTTGGCGGGCAAAGCTTCATCCCGCTGGAGAGCAAAGTCGCCGAACTGCGCCAGATGATAGGCGACCGCGAGGTGCACATCGAAATCGACGGCGGCGTCAGCCCCAAAACCGCCCCCGGCCTCGCCGCCGCAGGCGCCGATGCCCTCGTCGCAGGCTCGGCAGTGTTCAAGGGCGGCAGCCCCGAACACCCCGCCCCCTACGCCGAAAACATCGCCGCCATCCGCAAGGCGGCAGAGATGGCCACAGGCGTAATCTGTTAACCACCGCGCGCTGCGTTAACCCCGCCGATCTGCACAAATATGTGCATCAGTTGTGCATCACTTGTGCATCGGTTGTGCTAAGAATTTTCTCCGAAAATTCTGGCAGTTAACCCCTGATTCGCCCAAAAGAGCCCTAGTCCTCCGCAGCAGAAGGGGAGGCGGCGCTTCCGGCCAGCAATCCGCCGTCAATCGTTAACTCGGTTCCGGTCATATAGGCGGCCTCATCCGAGGCCAGCAAAACCGCCAGCGCGGCGACCTCCTCGACCCGGCCAAACCGCTTCTGCGGGGTGTCCTTCACAAAGCCCGCCTCGCGCTCTGCCCGCCCCTCTCCGGTGCCCAGCATGGCCTCCCACATCGGGGTCAGGATCGCGCCGGGATGGATCGAATTGCAGCGGATGTTCAGCCCCTCCTGCGCACAATACAGCGCCACCGTTTTCGAATGGTTCCGGATCCCCGCCTTCGACGAAGCATAGGCCGCCGCCCCCGGAATCCCCACCATGCCCGAACGCGAGGACATGTTGATGATCGAGCCCGCCCCCCGCGCCCGCATCGCCCCGATGGCATAGCGGCAGCCCATAAACGTCCCGTCCAAATTCACCGCATGCACGGCGCGCCATTCCGCAAGGCTGGCCTTCTCGGGGTCATGGGCGGCAAAGCCCGCCTCGAAGCCCGTGATCCCCGCATTGTTGACCATCACGTCAATCGCCGGATGCGCCTTGGCCAGCGCCTCCCAGCCCGCCTCGTCCGAGACATCCATCGCCATGTGATCGCCGCCAACCTCCGCCGCAATCGCGGCGGCGCCAGCGCCGTCCAGATCAACCGCAACCACATGGGCACCCTCGGCGGCAAAGGCCCGCACGATACCCGCGCCAATCCCCTGCGCCGCACCCGTCACAACACAAATCTTTCCGGAAAGCCGCATGGCAAACCCCCTTAAATATCCATCAATTTCAATGTTTTGACGGCAGGGGTCACAGGGCCCTAAACGGCCCTGCGCTGCCGCCCCTCAAGCAACCATGCGCCAATGATAAACAGCGCCGCAAGCAACAAATACGCCCATGGAAAGCCCAGCGGAGTCACCGTCACATCGGCGGTCTGATAGGCTCCGCGCGGGGTGATCCCGATCCAGCCACGCCCCGCCGCCGCACGCCCCTCGCGCACACGGCGCAGGTCCGGCACGCCCTCCTCGATCCGGCGCACACCGCCGCGGCCAAGGTCCACCGCCGCTTGCAAAATCTCGCCGGTGGCAATGGTCTGTTCAAACTCGCGCGGGGCAGAGGGACCAAGGGCGATCACCGCCTCCATCTCCCCGTCGTTCAGGCGATAGAGGCCAAGCTCCGGCCCCACAAATTCCGCCTCGAACTTACCCGGCGACACCTCGGTCAGGGGCAGGACCGTCACGGTGCCATCCGGCCCCGTCACCTCCACATCCGAGGGCGCCTCGGACAGGGTCCGCCGCGTCACGGTCAGGCGCTGCCCCTCCGCCGTGGCGGTCAGGGCCTCCTCCTCCAGATCGGGCTCTTTCATCATCCAATGGGCCAAACGGCGCAGCAATTCCAACTGCGGCCCGCCGCCCTCGAACCCGCGCGACCACAGCCAGGCGTGGTCAGAGGCCATCAGCGCCACACGCCCCTCACCCACACGGTCCAGCACCAGCAAGGGCCGGTCCTCCTCCGTCGCGGTCATCACCACCTGCCCGCTCTGCGGGACGAGGTCGATCAGGCGGAACCAACGGCCCCAACCCGGCCCCTCGCCCTCCGGCGCGGCGGGGGCAAGGTCTTCGAGCCCCTGCGTCACAGGGTGCCGCGTGCCGATCTCCGACAGCTCCGGCAAGAAGCCTTCCTCGATCACACGCCCCGTCGGCGAGGAGGGCAAAATATCCGCCAAAGGCGAGCGATAAATGCTCTCCGCACTGGCAAAATAAGGCCCCGCCGCCACCAGAACCGCACCGCCCCGCTCCACATAGGACCGGATGTTATCCAGATAGAGCGTCGGCAGAATGCCGCGCTTGCGATAGCGGTCAAAAATGATCAGATCGAACTCGTCGGTCTTCTCCAGAAACAACTCGCGCACAGGGAAGGCAATCAACGACAACTGCGTCACCGGCACCCCGTCCTGCTTGTCCGGCGGACGCAGGATGGTGAAATGCACAAGGTCCACGGAACTGTCCGATTTCAACAGGTTGCGCCACGTCCGCTCGCCCGCATGGGGCTCCCCGGAGACCAGCAAAACCCGCAGACGATCGCGCACACCATTGATCTGGATCACCGCGATATTGTTGCGCTCGGTCAGTTCTCCCTCCTCCTCGGGAAGGGAGAACTGGATCACATTCATCCCCCCGTGCCCAAGGGTCACAGGCAGGGTCAGATCCTCGCCCACCGGCACCGAATAGGTCGCAGGATCGCCGCCATCGACAGCAATGGAAATCTGCGCCAGCTCGGGCAGGTCCGCAGGCACCGCCCCGTCATCATCAATGCGCAGGGTCAGGGTGATTTCCTCGTCGATAATCGCGAAGGCAGGGGCGTTCTTCACCGTCAAACGCCGGTCCCAATCGCTCTCCAGCCCCGTCTGCACAAGGTGCAAAGGCGCGGGCAGGCCCGGCAAACGCTCGATGTCATGCACCCGCCCGTCAGAGACCAAAATCGCCCCCGCAATCCGCGCCCGCGGCTCCTCCGCCATCAGCTCCGCAAGGGCCGTCATCGCCAAGGTGCCCTCGTTCCCCTCCGCATCGCGCAGGGTGATCTGGCGCAGCTCCGTATTGGGCAGGGCGGCCACCTCGGCCTCGATCTTGGCCACGGCCTCCGCCGTTTGGGCCGCGCGCTCCGCAATGCGCTGCGAGGCGCTTTCATCCACCACCAACAGCACGATATCGGACAGGGGGGTGCGCTCCTCCTGCTGATAGGAGGGGTTCATCAAGGCCAGCCCGATCACCGCCGCGGCCAGCCCCCGCAGCCACCACCCCGTCAGCCCGCGCCACAGCGCGACAAAGACGATCAAAGCCATCAACCCCATGGCCCCATAGACCAGAAGCTCCGGCAAAAGCGGGTCGAAAATCACCGTTCCCGTCATTGGCCCAACCGATCCAGCAGAGCAGGCACATGGACCTGATCTGACTTATAATTCCCTGTTAACACATGCATGATAAGGTTAACCCCGAAACGATAGGCAATCTCGCGCTGCTGTTCACCGGCATAGCCCCGCCCAACGGGGAAAAGGGTGTTCCCGTTGCGGTCAACGGCCCATGCCGCGGCCCAGTCATTGCCGCCAATCACCACCGGCGTGACCCCGTCGTTAAGGTTTCTGAAAGGCATTCCCTCGATCTGCTCCGCATCGGGGGGCGCGGCCTCAACCCAAACATCCCGACTCGCATGGCGTCCGGGGAAGTCTTGCAGCAGGTAGAATGTCCGCGTCAAAACGTGATCGGCGGGCACAACCTCCAGCGGCGGAATATCCAATGGCCGCGCCAGCTGTTGCAGCTTGCGCCCCTCCGGCGTGTCAGAGCCAAAGCCCCCGATCGCCGCATCCCGTGTATCAAACAGGATCATCCCGCCGCTTCGCAGATAGCGGTTCAACTTGCCATAGGCCTCGACCGAGGGCAGCGGCTGCTCCGGCGAAATCGGCCAGTAAAGAAAGGGAAAAAACGCCAGCTCGTCGGTCTCAAGGTTCACCCCGATCGGCTCCGCAGGCTCGATGGAGGTCCGCCGGAACAGCACCTCGGACAAGCCGCGCAGCCCGTCAAAGGCCGTCGCATCCAGCCGCTGATCACCGGTGATCACATGGGCCAGCACCACCTCTGACGTCGCCAGAATCGCAAGGGCATCATCGCTCTCCTGCGCCCGCGCCCCGCCCGAGGGCGCCGCCAGAACCAGCGCCAGAACAACAGCCGAGGCCCGCGCGGCGCGCGGCCCCGTGAGCTTCCCTGACAGCCAGAGCGAGGCCAGAACATCCACCGCTAGCAAGACCAGAGCCGTCGCCAGAAGCCAGCCCTTAAGCAAAGTTTCCCGCAGCACATCCAGCCCCTCCACCCGCAGGCGCGCAGGCCAGTTCGTCGGCGTCAATTCCGCATCAGGGCGGATCACATTGAGTGCAATCGAGCGATCCTCGCCCTCATAAAGCCCCGGCGGCAAATCAGGGCCCAAGACCCCCTCGGCCAGAAGTTCGCCTTTGATTCCCGCCAGTTGCCCCGCATCCATCACTTCGCCAAACCCGTTCAAAACCACCCGCGGGGCCCAAACCGTCCCCTCCAGCTCCGAGGCCTCGGTCAGGGCCGGCTGGGTCGACACCGCCATCCGCTCCAGCATCTGCACAAACAGGCCAGAGAGCGGCAGGCTCGACCATTCCGCATTGGCCGTGACGTGGAACAGGATCACCTGCCCCGCCCCGATCCGCTTGCGCGTGACCAAGGGCGTGCCATCCTCAAGCGCCGCAATCACGCGGCTGGCAAGGGCCGGATCGGGCTGCGCCAGAACCTGCGCCGTGACAACAACCTCATCGGATGTATCAAGGCCGAAAAACGGGCTGTCCTCGTCAAAGGCGCGCAATGTCTTGGGCTCGCCCCAGCTCATCGCGCCGCCCACGGTCCGCCCCCCCTCGCGCAGGCGCACGGGCATCAACGGGTCCTCCTCGGTACGGCTGATGTCAGAGGCCGCCATGCGCGGCCCGGCAAAGCGGAGCAACAGCCCGCCGTTCTCGATCCACTCCAGCAAAGGCGCCTGCTCGCCCGCCGCAACACTGGCCACATCGGCCATGACAATCGCATCGGGATTGGCCAACAAAACATCGGCCAAAGTGCCATCTACCAAATCCGCCGTCGGCTCCAAAGCCTGCTGCAGATAATGCAGCGGCGACAAAAGCTCCAATCCCTCACGGTCCTCGCGGCCCGCAATCAGGGCCACCTCGCGGCGGCGCAGCCCGTCGTCCGTCAGGCTAACGGCACCGGCGGTCCGCTCGCCGTCAATCTCGAACCGGCTGATCCGGTTGCGCAGCTCCGCAGGCAGGGAGAGCGCCACCTCGGCCTCCACCTCCGGCGGGGCAAACTCGGCCTCGCCGCGCGCCAGCGCGCGTTCGGTGCCCGAGGGGTCAAGCCCATAGGCCACAACAGAAATCTGCCGCTCGATCCCCGGCGCAGGGCGCAGCGCGGTCAGCTTGACCACCCCGTCCTCAAACCGCACAGGGCGCAGGCCCAAGGCCGGACGCGGGCTCTCGAACAGGGTCACAGGACCCTGCGCCTCAAGCTCGCTGAGCAGCCCGCCGCGCCCCGGCCAGGCCAGCCCATCCGACAGCCAATAGCTCTCGAACGGCCCCGCCTCGGCCAAAGCCGCGGCAAAATCCGCCGTCATCGCCGCATCGGGCCGCCATGGCTGCGGCGCCAGATTGCCAAGCCGCGTCGACCAAGCACTCGGCGGCTGGAAATTCGGCACCCGCTTCGGCGCTTCGGCCAAAGACACAAGCGCCACAGGGCGATTGTTCCGCTCCGCCTCGGCCAGAAGGCCCGCAATCCGGTCCTCCCGCCGCGACCAATCACGGCCATCGGCCCAGCCACCATCGGTCAGAATCAACAAAGGCCCCTGCCCCGTCCGCGCATCGGAGGGGTTCAACACCGGCCCCGCAAAGCCCACAATCACCGCCGCAACCGCCAACATCCGCAGCAGCAAAAGCCACCAAGGCGTGCGATCCGTCTGGCTCTCGTCATCGGTCAGACCAAGCAGCAGCGCCACACCCGGAAACCGCCGCCGGATCGGCGCAGGCGGCACCGCCCGCAGGATCACCCAAAGGATCGGCAAGGCAATCAGCCCCAGCAAAAGCCAAGGCGCGGTAAACCCTATGGGACCCAAAACCAACATCAGTGCGCCCGCTCCGTCGCCGCATAAAGCCAAAGCAGCGCCGACTGCGCCGCGCCGCCCGTGTGGTGGCAATGATACTGCCAGCCCGTCGCACGGCAGAGCGTTTCAAGGAAATCCTTGCGCTCGGCCAAACGCTCAAGATACCGCGCCTTCAACTCGGCGGCCTGCAATGTCTCGTGGCTCATCCCGCCGCCCATGGAATCGAAAATCGTCCTGCCAGAGAAGGGGAAACTCTCCTCCACAGGGTCAAGCACCTGACACAGGGCGCCCCGCACGCCGCGATCCGCGGCTTTGGTCAGGGCCGCCTCGATCGGGGCGGGATCACCAAGGAAATCCGACAGGAACACCGCCCGCGACTGCGGCGGCAACACCGCCGTCTCCGGCACGCCGTATTCCGCCCCCTCCGCCATATCGGCAAGGGCGGCGGTCATCCGAAGCAACTGCACATCCCCGCTGCGCGGCGGCTGGTTCATATTCGAAAGGCCGACACGTTCGCCCGCACGGATCAACAAGACCCCCATGGCAAGACCGAGCAGACGCGCCCGCGCGCGCTTGGTTTCGCGGCCTTTATCGCCCGTGAAATCAAGGCTCTGCGCCCCGTCGACCCAGATCATCACAGACTGCGCCGCCTGCCATTCCTTTTGCTTGATGAAATGCGTGTCCGACCGCGCAGAGCGCCGCCAGTCAATCATCCGCGGCTCGTCGCCGGTGCCAAAGGGGCGATACTGCCAGAACTCGTCGCCCATGCCCGCCCGCCTGCGCCCGTGGGCACCCAGCAGAACCGTGCTCGCCAGATGCTCCGCATCCGCAAGCAGCGGCGGCAGACCCGTGGCAAGCCCCTCGGCCTGACTGCGAAGATGGGCGGCTTGGCTCAAGCGGCGGCCTCCACGCGGGTGACGCCCTGCGCAACCGACCGGATCAAATCCGCAAGGCTCTCGCCGCGCGCACGGGCGGCAAAGCTCAGCGCCATACGGTGCAGCAAGACAGGCTCTGCCATGGCCACCACATCCTCTGGCGAGGGGGCAAGCCGACCATCAAGCAAAGCACGCGCCCGCACCGTCAGCATCAGAGCCTGCGCCGCACGCGGACCGGGCCCCCAGCTTACATTCGTGCGCACCGCTTCGGGCGCAGAGGGATCATCAGGGCGGCAGGCCCGCACCAGATCAAGGATCAAATCCACAATCTTGTCGCCCACCGGCATCCGGCGCAGCACAGACTGCGCCTCCAGCAATTCGGCGGCGGTGAACACCTGCGCGCTCTCCCGGTCGGACAGGCCCGTGGTGGCCACGATGATGTCCCGCTCCGTCTCGCGGTCGGGATAATCCACGTTGATCTGCACCAAGAACCGGTCAAGCTGCGCCTCGGGCAGGGGATAGGTCCCCTCCTGCTCGATCGGGTTCTGCGTCGCCAGAACATGGAACGGAGCGCCAAGAGCACGGTGCTCCCCGGCCACGGTCACTTCGCGCTCCTGCATCGCCTGCAACAGGGCAGACTGGGTGCGCGGCGAGGCGCGGTTGATCTCGTCGGCCATCAGCAACTGGCAGAACACAGGCCCCTCGATGAACTTGAAGCTCCGGCTGCCATCGGCCCCGGTCTCCAACACCTCCGAGCCGATAATATCGGCGGGCATCAGGTCAGGCGTGAACTGAATGCGGCTGTCATCAAGGCCCATCACCGTGCCAAGCGTATCCACAAGCCGCGTCTTCCCAAGGCCCGGCACACCGATCAAAAGGCCATGCCCGCCGCAGACAAGCGCCGACAACACAAGGTCAACGACCTTTTCCTGTCCGATAAAACGATGGGTGATAGAGGCCTTCGCCTGCCCCAGCTTTCCCGCCAATGCCTCGATCTGCGACACCAGTTCTGCTTCATTTTCCATTCAAGGTCTCCCTACGGGCCACTTTCCCCTATAAAGGCAGATATGGAGCGGGATAAAAATGGCAAAAGGCATGGCTGATAAAACTTCCTCTAAAAATAACGTGAAGGTGACAGCAGAGGGCATCGCCTCGGCGGCCCGCGCCGCCACAGGGCGCGGTTTGCCCCCTGTTCACCTGTGGAATCCCCCGTTTTGCGGCGATCTGGATATGGAGATCAAACGCGACGGCACATGGTTCTACCTTGGCACCCCCATCGGCAGGGCCCCGCTGGTGCGCCTGTTTTCAACGGTGCTCAAACTGGAGGACGGCAAATATTTCCTCGTCACCCCGGTCGAAAAGGTCGGCATCAGGGTAGAGGACGCCCCCTTCGTCGCCGTCGATTTCACCGCCCAAGGCACGGGCAAGGAGCAGGTCCTGCGCTTTGAAACCAATGTCGGCGATTTCGCCGAGGCGGGCGCAGAAAACCCGATCCGCGTTGAGCGCGATGCGGACACGGGCGAGCCCTCCCCCTATGTCCATATCCGCGCGGGACTTGAGGCCCTGATCGACCGCAAAAGCTTCTACCGCCTGATCGACCTTGGCGCCCATGAGGACCACGAGGGAACTCGCTGGTTCGGCCTCTGGTCCGGCGGCAGGTTCTTTCCGATCATCCCCTCGGCAGAGCTGGACGGATAGCCGCCCTTCGGCCAGAGTTCACCACAGAGCCCCCGGCCTCTTGCCTCAGAGGCGCCACCAACTGGCCCACCTGTTCGAGGAGGCAGGGGGCAGAATCACCCCCGCCGCCGCGCCTTACCCTAAGTCAGCCAATTTCCCCCAGTGGTTTTTACGTGCACCACCGCACAGTGATTTCGCGCAGGGCGGCATATGGGCATGCCCGCACCTCTGTTAAGTAAACGCCAGTTTATTGAGCAAAGGCCCAAAAATGCCCCGTCCCCTAATCGCCCACATCCTGTTCAGCGCCATCACCTCCGGTCTCATGTCGGGAATCGTCTGCGCCGCGGTGGTGTTTCAGGCCATCGGCTGGGGCCCGATGTATTTTGTGCAATGGCTCCACGGCTGGCTCTTTGCCTGGCCCATCGGGTTTTCTGCCCTGCTGCTGGTCGGCCCGACGGTACGGCGCTGCGTCTTTACCGCCTGCGGCTGCCCCCTGCCCAAGATGCAGGTTCAAACCTCGCGCCAGACACCCGGCTCCAACCCCTCCAAGCTGTAGGGGCCAATCGAGGCGCGGATCAGGCGCAGCGTGGGAAAGCCCACGGCGGCAGTCATGCGACGCACCTGCCGGTTCTTGCCCTCGGTGATGGTCAGGCTGATCCAGCTGTCCAGCACCGTCTTGCGCACCCGTACCGGCGGGTTGCGCGGCCAGACTTCAGGCGGCGCGATCAGATCGGCCTTGGCAGGCCGCGTCATCCCGTCCTTAAGCTGCACCCCCCTGCGCAGTTTTTGCAGCGCCGCGATATCCGGCTCCCCCTCAACCTGTGCCCAATAGACCTTGGGCATCTTGGCCTTGGGCGAGGCAATCCGCGCCTGCTCCTTGCCGTTGTCGGTAAGCAACAAAAGCCCCTCTGAGTCCCGGTCCAGCCGCCCCGCGGCGTAAACCCCCGGCAGGTCGATATAACCCTTCAGCCCCGGCCACCCCCCTTCGGAGGTGAACTGCGACAGAACATTCATCGGTTTGTTAAAGGCAATCAACATCCCCGCAATCCTACCCCCAGACCGGATTGAGGGCTAGCGGATCACACGGGCAATCCGCCCCGCAATCGCCGCACTGGCCTTGGCCGAGGGATGGATCATATCCAACCCGTGAAAGCTCCGGTCTCCCTCGGGCACCAGATCGGCGAGAGAGACGAAATACAGCCCCGCATCCGCCTGCGCCGCGGCGGCAATCCGCCCCTCAAGCAGGTCGCCAACCTCACGGCAGCTGTCGATGGGCGAGGGCACGCCGGGGCTGCGCAGATATCCCACATACACCACCTTCGCCCCCGTGCCGCGCAGCCGCGCCAGCATCTGCGGAATCGCCCCGCTCTTGCCATCCTCAGAGATCAGCTTCTCCACCTTGCGCTCGCAACGCGAGCAGCCACAGCCAAGCCAAAGGTCGTTCCCGCCGCCGTTCAAAACGATCCAGTCCCAGTCACCGGGGCGGAATTGCTGCCCGATGTTCAGGCCCGCACTCCCCGAGATCGGCAGCTTGTAAATCACCCGCGCCCCAAGGACAGAGCGGTCAATCACCGGCTCGCCCAACTGCGCCTCAAGCACATCCGAAACCGCCCGCCCCGAAATCCCATGGCTCGCCAAAAGCGAGTCGCCCATGGTCAAAATCCGCGCCTGCCCCTCGCCCCCATTGGTATCGGCACGGGTCACAGGCTCGGCACAGCCCCAAAGGACGCCGAGAGAAAGCAGGAAAAGGAATAAACGCATGGCAGCCTTGGGTCAGGTGAAAGTGGCCCAAGATGTGCCAAGAGAAGGTTAAGAAATCAACGTTAAGGCTGGAACAACTCTGTTTCCGCAATAGTCTGACCCTATGGACGCAATTATATTGCAAATGGGCGGCTGGTCGCCCGTGGTTCACCGCCGCGGCGCGCAGCTTTTCTATGAAATGCCCGTCGCCAGCGGCCATGCGGACCGTCACTTTAGCTTTGAAATCAAAGCCCGCGATCTGGCGGTGCTGGAGCAAGATGCGGAGCGTTACTGGTGCCTCTACGCCGCCCTACACCATCCCTATCAACTCAAGGAAACCGAGCTTGGCCCCGCCATGCGCGCCAAATACTTCGAAACCATCCTGCATGGCACGCCCAAACAGGCAGAGGCCTTCTTGACCCAGCTGGACCACGGCGCAGCCAAGGGCGCGATCTCGAACCTCGTGTCCATCTGCATGAAGCGGGACCAAGCCCCGATGCGGGCGGGCCAGTGGCTCACCAACCCCCATCCCTAAGGCCCGCAAACAAGCACTCCCGCCCCCTCACCACGGGCCAAAGGCCCTGCGTGAGGCGTTGGGCGTGGCGCGATTTTCTCATTCGAGAAAATCGCGCCCCCCGCGCCCCAAGGGCCTGCCTTTGGCAAGCCCTTGCCGTTTAGTGTGCTTCGGCCCAGTTGGCCCCTTTGCCTGCGTCCACCACCAGCGGCACGTCCAGCTTCACCGCGGGCATGGAGGCGTTTTCCATCACCTCCCGCGCCACGCCGATCAGGTCATCGGCCGCCTTGGCCTCCACCTCGAACAGAAGTTCATCGTGCACCTGAAGCAGCATCTTCGCCGGCAGCCCCGCAATCGCATCGGGCATCTGCACCATGGCGCGCCGGATGATATCCGCTGCTGTCCCCTGAATCGGCGCATTGATCGCCGCGCGCTTGGCAAAGCCCGCCCCCGGCCCCTTGGCGTTGATCTCCGGCGTGTGGATGCGGCGGCCGAACAGGGTTTCGACGCGGCTGTGTTCCTTTGCGAAGGCCACCGTGTCGTCCATATACTGCCGAATGCCCGGGAAGCGTTCGAAGTAGCGGTCGATGAACCCCTGCGCCTCGCTGCGCGGGATGCGCAGGTTGCGGGCGAGGCCAAAGCCGGAGATGCCATAGATCACGCCAAAGTTGATCGCCTTGGCCTGCCGCCGCACATCGGCGGTCATCTCCTCCATCGGCACGTTGAACATCTCGGACGCGGTCATGGCGTGGATGTCCTGCCCCTGCCGGAAGGCCTCTTTCAACGCATCAATCCCCGCCACATGGGCCAGAATCCGAAGCTCGATCTGGGAATAATCCAAGGCCACCAGAACATTGCCCGGCCCGGCGATAAATGCCTCGCGGATGCGGCGGCCTTCCTCGCTGCGGATCGGGATGTTTTGCAGGTTCGGATCAGTCGAGGCCAGCCGCCCCGTCGTCGCGCCGGTCTGCACATAGGATGTATGCACGCGGCCCGTCTCGCCGTTGATATGTTCCTGCAGCGCGTCGGTATAGGTGGATTTCAGCTTTGACAGCTGCCGCCAGTCCAGCACCCGCCCAGGCAGCTCATGCTCGGTGGCTAGATCCTCAAGGATATCCGCGCCGGTGGCATAGGCGCCGGTCTTGCCCTTCTTGCCGCCGGGCAGTTCCAGATCATCGAACAGCACCTCGCCAAGCTGCTTGGGCGAGGACACTTTGAACTCCCGCCCCGCCAGCTTGATAATCTCGTCCTCAAGCCCCGCCATCTTCTGCGCAAAGGCATTGGACATGCGGCTCAGCACATCGCGGTCCACCTTGATGCCGTGCATCTCCATCTGGGCCAGCACGGGCACAAGGGGCCGCTCCAGCCGTTCATAAACGCCGGTGACCTTGGTGCGGTGCAACTGCGGCTTGAAGGCCTGCCAGAGGCGCAGGGTGATATCCGCATCCTCGGCGGCATATTGCGTGGCCTTGTCCAGCGGCACCTTGTCGAAGGTGATTGCGGATTTGCCGGTGCCGATCAGATCCTTGATCGGGATCGGCGCATGGCCGAGATAGCGTTCCGACAGGGCGTCCATCCCGTGCCGATGGGTGCCCGCATGCAGCGCGTAAGACATCAGCATCGTGTCATCAATCGGCGCCATCTTCACGCCGTAGCGCGCCAAAATCTTGGTGTCATATTTCATGTTCTGCCCGATCTTGAGGATCGCAGGATCCTCCAGCACAGGCTTCAAGGCGCTCAACACAGCGCTTTCCAACATCTGCCCCTCGGCGAGGCCCTCCTCCGCGAAAAGATCATCCCCCGCGCTCTTTTTATGGGCGATAGGAATGTAGCAGGCCTTTCCCGGATCAACCGCCAAACAGATGCCGACCAGATCCACCACCATCTCGTCCAATCCGGTGGTCTCCGTGTCCACGGCGACATAGCCGCGCTCGTAAATCCGAGCGATCCATGCCTCCAGCGCATCCATATCGCTGACCATCTCGTAGCCTGCCGGATCAAAGGGCACGGCGGCGGGGGCGTCCTCCTCGGCCGGGGCCGCAGGGGTGTCCTCGATCACCGGCGCCTCAACGCCCAGAGACGTTGCCAAGCGCTTGGTCAGGGTGCGGAACTCCATCTCGGCGAGGAAGGCCATCAAAGGCTCCGCATCCACATCGCGCACCTCCAGATCATCAAGGGTGAAATCCAGCTTCACATCCTGATCAAGCTGCACCAGACGTTTGGAAATGCGGATCAGCTCGGCGTTTTCCTCCAAGGACTGGCGGCGCTTGGGCTGTTTGATCTGATCTGTGCTGGCCAACAGGGTTTCCAGATCACCGTATTCATTGATCAGCAAAGCCGCGGTCTTGATCCCGATCCCCGGCGCACCGGGCACGTTGTCCACCGAATCCCCCGCCAAAGCCTGAACATCCACCACACGCTCCGGCCCGACGCCGAATTTCTCCTCAACGCCGGAAACCCCGATGCGCTTGTTCTTCATCGGGTCGAGCATCTCTACCCCGCCGCCGACAAGCTGCATCAAATCCTTGTCGGAGGACAGGATCGTCACACGCCCGCCCGCCTCGCGGGCCTGCCGCGACAGGGTGGCGATGATGTCATCGGCCTCAAAGCCCTCCAGCTCCTCGCAGGCGATGTTAAAGGCGCGGGTCGCCTCGCGCGTAAGGGGCATCTGCGGGCGCAGATCCTCCGGCATAGCCTCGCGGTTGGCCTTGTATTGGTCGTAAATCTCGTTGCGGAAGGTATGGCTGCCCTTGTCGAAAATAACCGCCACATGGGTCGGCGCATCGGGGCCAGTGTTCCCCTCGACATAGCGTTGCAGCATGTTGCAAAATCCGGAGACCGCGCCAATCGGCAAGCCGTCGGATTTCCGCGTCAAAGGCGGCAAGGCGTGATACGCCCGAAAGATAAACGCCGAGCCATCAATCAGGTGCAAGTGACACCCTTTGCCAAATCCGCTGTCTGCCATGACGGCCCCCTTGTTGTTGGGCAAGGGTCTACATCACCCACCCATTGAATACGAGCGTGTTTCGCGCCCGCAGAGGGCACCAATGCATTTTCAAATTGATGGGATCAGGCCCGTGCCGATGCCGCCCGAAACCGCAGATACCTAGGCATCTGCCTTGCTGCTATGAATGAACTTCTTGTCGCAATAGCCGCATTCCACCTCGCCCGTGGCGCGGTCAAGCGACAGCCAGACGCGCGGATGTCCAAGCGCGCCCTGCCCGCCATCACAGGCGACACGCCACTTATCGGTCACTTCAATCTCTGGGGCGTCCTGCGACATGGGGCTTGCCTTCCGGGTTTGCTGCACTTCAAGGTTCGCTGAAACATAAACGATCAAGGCGGGCGCGCAAGAGATGCTGGAACTGGAAACGCTACGGGATGAAAATCTTCACCTGCGCCGCCCCTTTTTGCGCCTGCTGTTCGAGGCCGCCGCCGAACTTGGCGGCTCGGTCGAGGTCGAAACCCGCTTTGGCCACCTTGGCCAATACGTCGATGCAGAGGGCACCCGCCGCCCGATCTTTGGCACCGCGCTGTCGCTGAACTCCGACGCCGCCGCCGCCATCGCCGCTGACAAAGACTACACCGCCCGGCTGCTGCAACGGCACGGGCTGCCCGCGCCGGACGGGCAATTGATCGTCAGCCCCGCCTTTCGCAAATCCCTTGGCCTCAAGGATGCCCGCGCCGCCACCCGCCTGCCCGATACACAAAGCGCCCTGCGCTTTGCCGCCTCGGTCGGCTTTCCGGTCTATACCAAGCCGAACAAGGGCTCGGAGGGGGCGGGCATCTCCCGCGCCGAAACCAAGGCCGAACTGACCGCCGATATCAAACACCTGTTGAAAACCCACAGCCACGCCCGCGTGGAACAGGCCATCCCCGGCCGCGATTACCGCGTGCTGGTGCTGGACGGAGAGGTCGCCCTCGCCTACGAGCGCCTGCCCTTCACCGTCACCGGCGATGGCACCACCCCCCTTTCCGGCCTGTTGGCCGAGGCCCTGCAGGGCCTGAGCAGAGAACGGCGCGGCTGCAAACTCTCCGCCGATGATCCCCGCATCGCCCGCCACCTCGCCGCGCAGGGCCTGACGCCGCAGGATACGCCCGCAAAAGGCGCCGCGATCCCGCTGCTGCCCTCGGCCAATGTCTCCACCGGCGGCACGATTCGCGACGTTACGCGGCAACTGCCGCCCGAGGTCCACAGCCTCGCCCATGCGGCGGCCGCCTCCATCGGGCTGACCCTCGCGGGCGTGGATATCCTCAGCCCCGATCTGGAAAGCGGCACAGAGGGCGCGGTGATCCTAGAGGTCAACAGCGCCCCCGGCCTTGACGGCTACGCCTCCGCCGGCCCAAGGGAATGGGACCACGCAAGGCAGATCGTCATCAAAATGCTGGATCGATAGGGGGCGTCAGGCCTTCGCCAGCATCCGCCCCAAGGGCCGCCCGCCCAGAATATGCACATGCAGATGCGGCACCTCCTGCACCCCGTTCTGCCCCGCATTGGAAATCATCCGGAACCCATCCCCGTCGCTCGGCTGCACGCCCTTGATCTTGCAAACCTCGCCAATGGCGCGGGTGAAATCCACGATCTCCGCATCAGAGGCCTCAAGCGCGAAATGGTCATAACACACATAGGCCCCCTTCGGGATCACCAGCGTATGCACCGGCGCCTGTTGGGAAATATCCTCAAAGGCCAGTGAATGCGCGCTCTCGTATACCTTGGTCGAAGGGATCTCCCCCCGCAGGATTTTGGCAAAAATATTCTGGTCATCATAGGTATAGGACATGGTCGCAGGCCTTCGCTTGGTTATCGGATCAATCGGCAAACAGATGCTCGGTTGTGGCAATCTCCCGCGCGGTCTCCGGCGGGATGGACAGGAACTCGATCAAGGCAGAGGTATTCGCATCCACACTGCCGGTCTCACGCAGCTGATAGAAATTCTCCAACTCCGCATCACGCAGGCGCTCGCTCTCGAACACCACGTCATAGCGGATCGTCGGCATCAGCTTGTCGATAATATCCTTGGAGGTCTGCGCCCCCGCCAAACCCACCCGCCGCGCATGGCCGGCAAGGAAGTCATCGGAAAACTCACAGACCATCTCCAGCGATTTGGTGGTGCATTTGTCGGCGGCGAAATCCTCGATGAAATCGATGTTCGCAGGGTCGAGGCAAATCACCATCCGGTTCGTGCCGTGATACTCGAACAACATCCGAAGCAAGGCCCGCCGATGCCGCGTCCGCTTGGCCATCGTCGACTGGATCCCGCCCAGATCGGGCAGCTCGGTCGCTTCCTCGTTGAACAGATATTCAATCGCCGGAAGGTTGGTATGACTGCGCACCTGCTCGACCAGACGTTTGGCCACGTGCCATTTCTTGCAGATCACGATCATCAACTCGCGGTCACGGCCAAGGGTTGCCTCGGTCTCCCAGAACCGCGGCGCAAACCTGCGCCCCTCGCGGCCCCGTCCGGTCAGGAAGGAATACATCCGCCGCCCGTCGCCCGAAATCTGGAAGCGCTCGCCCTCCTTGGCATAAAGAGCGCCAAGCCGCGCCTTCAGGTCTGTCGCCTCGGGGCTGATCTTGCGGGCAAAAAGGAAATTCTGGCTCAGCAGCATGTCAAAGTGATCGTTGTAGAAGGTCACCGGCATGCCGTAATCCGTGAACATCAAGAAGGTCAAAGACCGCGTGCGGATTTCCTCGTTCGGCACCACATGGCGCACCACGGTCTGGAAAAACGTCTCGTCCGGAATCCAGGTGGTGCGGAAAAACCGCATCACATCGCGGCGCTTCTTGGTGAAATCCAATACCCACTCAATCGTGCGCCGCCGCAAACACCACCACTGCGAGCCGATCATCACCTCGATATCGCTCGGCACCTTGCGGGTAAGGCCAAGCCGACGCTGCAGGTTGAAGCTCTTGTAAAACAGCCACTTGTTGGTTCGCTCATTGACGAAATGACGATAGATCAGCCGCTCTTCCTTAAAGCCAGTCTTGATCCAGTCACTGTCGAAAAAGTCGAAACTCTCGATGTAATCCACATCATCGCGGTCAAGGAAATCATGGGCATATTCCGCCGACTTGATCGCCATGCAATCGCCCGACAGCATGTAAAAATGCGTCGCCCGCGGAAAAGCCTCCACCGCCGCCTCAACCGCATAAAGAGAGGCCTGAACAAGCGACCACTCCCCCCAACCACATTTGATCCGCTTGCCGGAAAAGCAGACATTGGGATTGTCACCAAGCGCTTTGCGGATCTGGTCAAAATGCGCCGCGCTTGCGCTCGCATCGAAATGGATGGAGATATAGTCACCAGCAGCCGTCAGGCTTTCGGCCTGAGCGATAATCGCATCAGGGTCCTTGTGGCACAGCAGTATAAAGGCGATTTTTGCCATATTAGAAACAGTTACCTGTGGAGTCACAGCATCGTTTAGGCTTGATACTGTGAACATACATTGAAAAGACAGTGCAAGTTTGTATTTTTTAAGTGATCCGTGGCAAACGGACCGGACCGGCAATTAATGCCGGCGTGAACGGAGGCAGTTTTAATGGGTTTTCCTGGAACATGGATGACAGAGAGTGAAAGCTTGGTTTACCGGGTGGTGCCAAAATGCGCCTGCTCGTCCATCGGGCAGATTATGTATTATTCCGATCACGGCGAATTCTTCGATGGCGACATCCATGACGCCACCGGCGGGCTGCATAAATGGGCGCTGGACCACAGCCAACCCAAGATCGAAGCCAATGTGCGCGCCCACAAAAGCTACTCCTTCACCTGCGTGCGCAACCCCTACACCCGCATCCTGTCGAGCTTTTTCGACAAGATCTGCGGCATCCAGCGCAACGGCAAACGCTACCGCGGCAACCTCGTGCCGATGCTGATCCAGAAATACGGCATCGAGGTCGGCGATCCGGACAACGGGTTCGAATTCGACCAGATCGAAAGCTTCCGCCGCTTCTTGCTCTTCGCCCGCGACACCATCCGCTGGCGCCGCCCGATGGACCCCGACATCCACTGGTCCGCCATGGCTGGGCATGTCTCGACCTTCATCGTCAACGGCGGCCAGTATGACAACATCTTCTGGACCGAGAGCTTTAACGACGGCATGGACAGCGTGCTAAAGGCCGTGGAAACCCCCGTCCCCGTCGATATCGAGGCAATCCCACGCTTTAACGAAAGCGAGGGTCACGGCCCCAAACGCGCCCATCCGGTTGAGGATTACTTCGACGATCTGTCGATGCATCTCGTCTATGAAATCTACAAACGTGATTTCCTGCTGTTCAAATACGACTTTGAAAATCCGGGTAACAAGATGCCGATCGGCGAGATCGACCTAGACGAAGTGCACGCCAAACTGGGCAACTAGGCGCCAAAGGTATTGCGCCCGCTGACGCGGGCGCTCCATGGGGGCTTCGCCCCCGGCCTGCGGCCTCCCCCAGGATATTTGTCCCAATAAGAAGCGCAGACAGCGCGAACCAAGCACCCTACCCGCTTTTTTTCACCACAGAGCCGCGATTTTCCCGGCGCGGGGTGGGCGGGTGGGCGCGACGGGAAAATTGCGGCGGGTTAGGTCAGGCCCGCTTTGGCGAAAAGCTCCGCAAGGCTGGCCTCCGGACGCGGCCCGATGTGGGAGATCACTTCCCCTGCCGCGATACAGCCCATCTGGCCGCAGGTTTTCAGGTCACGCCCTGTGGTCATCCCGTAAAGGAAACCGGCGGCGAACTGATCGCCTGCGCCTGTTGTATCCACGGGTGTCAGCGGCGTGGTCGGCACATCAATGCGCCCTTCGGCGGACTGGATCGCAACACCCTCGGCGCTGCGGGTGCAGGCAACCAGAGCGCAGTCGGCAGCGGCAAGCTTCAAAGCCTCGTCAAGATCGCTCACTTGGTAGAGCGACAGAAGCTCCGCATCGTTGCAAAGCACATAGTCAAGCGGTCCGGAGATCAGGGCGCGAAAATCGCCACGGTGACGCTCGACGCAGAAGGGATCCGACAGGGAGATCCCGGCGCGGGCGCCCGCCTTCTTGGCTGTTTCGGCGGCGGCGTGGAAGGCCGCTTTGCCCGGGTCCTTGTCGAACAGGTAGCCCTCCAGAAACAGGGTATCGCAATTGCCCGTGACGGCGGCATCCACATCCTGCGGACCCACCTCGGAGGAAATGCCCAGATAGGTGTTCATCGACCGCTCGCCATCGGGCGTCACAAAGATCATCGAACGCGAAGTTGGCAGGTCATCACCGGAGACCGGCCCATTCGGAAAGCCTGTTCCCTCGCTCGCCATAACCTCGGCATAGCGCATCCCGACCGGATCATTCGCCACCCGCCCGATAAAGGCCGTAGAGACCCCCAAGGTGCCAAGGCCCGCCAAAGTATTGGCCACCGAGCCGCCCGGTGTTTCCACCCGGTCCGACATCGCCGCATAGAGAACCTCGGCGCGGTCCTGCTCGATCAGCTGCATGATGCCCTTTTCGATGCCCATCTTCTCCAAAAACGCATCGTCGCAATTGGTGATAACATCGGATACGGCATTACCGATGCCGACAACCTGATACTTCGTCATAAGTTCTTTTCCTCGTAAAGGCAGAGATCACGGATCAGGCAGGCCTGACATTTGGGTTTTCGCGCCACGCATGTATACCGACCATGCAGGATTAGCCAGTGATGCGCGTGCTGTTGGAACTCGGCGGGCACATTGTCCTCGATCGCGCGCTCCACGGCGTCGACATCCTTGCCCGGCGCAAGGCCGGAGCGGTTACCGACGCGGAAAATATGGGTGTCCACCGCCTGCGCCGGATGGCCCCACCACATGTTCAGCACCACATTCGCCGTCTTGCGCCCCACCCCCGGCAGGCTGACAAGCGCCGCGCGGGAGCTTGGGACCTGACTGCCGTAGTCATCGACGAGCATCTGGCTCAGCTTGATGACGTTCTTGGCCTTGTTGCGGAACAACCCGATGGTTTTGATATGTTCGATCACCCCCTCCTCGCCCAAGGCGAGCATCTTCTCGGGGGTATCGGCGATCTCGAACAGCTTTGCCGTGGCCTTGTTCACCCCCGCATCGGTCGCCTGCGCCGAAAGGGCAACGGCAACGACAAGGGTATAGGCATTGGTATGGTGCAACTCGCCCTTGGGCTCGGCCTCGGCGGCTTGGAAACGGGCAAAAGCCTCGTAGCAGATCGGATAGGGCAGTTGTTTGGCCATGCCCTCCTATGCCGCGCAGCGCGCAAGCCTGCAAGGGCGCAGGGTGGTTTTGCCGCAGGATTCGGGTCGCGGCGCGGCAGCGCAGCGCCTAAGCTGGCCCCAATCAGGAGGCCCACCATGACCGCACAACCCAACCCCGAGGGAAGCTACCACTACCACGTCATGCGCCGCGCGCTGGACGTGATCGACGGCTCTGTCACGGCGCAGATGTCCCTTGATGCCTTGGCCGACGAGATGGACATGTCCCCCGCCCATTTCCAACGCGTCTTCAGCGCATGGGTCGGCGTCTCCCCCAAACGCTATCAACAATACCTGACCCTCGGCCACGCGAAGGAGCTGATCACCGCCCGTTTCTCCACGCTGGAAACCGCCCATTCCGTCGGCCTCTCCGGCACCGGCCGCCTGCATGATCTGTTCCTGCGGTGGGAGGCCATGAGTCCCGGTGAATTTGCCAAAAAGGGCGAAGGCCTGACTATTCGATACGGCTGGTTCGACAGCCCCTTTGGCGAGGCCTTGGTTATGGGCACGGATAGGGGCATGTGCGGCCTCGGCTTTACTGCCGAGTCAGATCGGGAGACCGCCATGGCCGACCTGCAAAGCCGCTGGCCCAAGGCCGTATATGTCGAAGATGCCACCGCGCTGCGCCCTTGGGTGCAGGCCGCCTTCGGCGCCTCGGGCGAGGCACAGCTGCACCTGATCGGCGCGCCCTTCCAGATCAAGGTCTGGGAGGCCCTGCTGCGCATTCCTACCGGCCATGTCACGACCTACTCCGAGATCGCCTCGGCGATCGAGAGCCCCAAGGCCGTCCGCGCCGTGGGCACCGCCGTGGGCCGCAACCCCGTCAGCTGGCTGATCCCCTGCCACCGCGCCCTGCGCAAATCAGGCGCTTTGGGCGGCTATCACTGGGGCCTTCCCGTCAAACGCGCCATGCTCGCCTATGAGGCCGCACGAGCGGATGCTAGCTGATAACACCCCCCTTGCGGCTTTCGATATTGGATAACATCGCGGTTCGGTCCAAACAGGGCGGGGCTGCGCCGATGAGCGTGGCACTGTGTAAAGCGGCCAAGGATAGACCGCTGAGAGAGGCAATATGATGAAGACCCCGTTTATTCCCATGATCTGTGCCAGCGCCCTGACGCTGTCGGCATGTTCTGACCCCGAAGCCCTGAGCGGCGAGAAAACCCGCAATGGCGCCCTCACCGGCGCAGTTGTCGGCGCATTGGCCGGCGTTGTCGCCGGTGACGACGCAGAGGCCAAACGCCGCGGCGCAGTGGCCGGAGCCGTGATCGGCGCAACCATCGGCGGCGGCATCGGTTACAACCTTGACCAACAGGCCAAGGAACTGGACCGTGACCTTGATGGCCGCATCGATGTTGTGAACACCGGCTCCGAACTGGTCGTGACCATGCCACAAGACATCCTCTTCGGCGTCGACAGCGCCGCCCTGCGGCCCGACCTGACCGCCGACCTCAGCACCCTTGCGGGCAGCCTGAACAAATACCCCGAAAGCACCGTCAACGTGATCGGCCATACCGACAACACCGGCTCCGCGGATTACAATCAGGGGCTGTCCCTGCGCCGCGCACAGGCCGTGGCCGTCGTGCTCAGCAACTCCGGCGTCTCCTCTAGCCGCATGCGCGCCATCGGCGCGGGCGAGGACCAACCCATCGCCAGCAACCAAACCGAATCCGGCCGCGCCCAGAACCGTCGGGTAGAGATCATCATCCGGCCGAACTAATCGGCCGGATAAGAATTTTCGTCGAAAATTCTGCACCAAGCCGCAAGGCTTGCTCACGGAGGGCGAAAGTGGTCATATCATGTGACCAATTTCGCCCTCTTTTCTATGTGTGCCCATGCCCTTTACCCCCGTCTCAGCCGGAAAGATCAGCGACGCCGTCGTGCGCCAGATTGAGGAGCTAATCCTGCGCGGCGTTCTGCATCCCGGCGAGCGCCTACCTGCGGAACGGGACCTGTCGGAACGCATGGGCGTCTCCCGCCCCTCCCTGCGCGCCGCCATAGCGGAGCTGCAGGAGGCAGGCCTGCTCGAGACGCGCAAAGGCGCGGGCATCTTCGTCTCTGACGCCCTTGATGCCGCCTTCCCCGAGGCCTTGGTCCGCCTTTTTGCCACCCATGAGGACGCGCTCTTTGACACGCTGGACTTCCGCCGCGACATCGAAGGCCTCGCCGCCGCCCGCGCGGCGCAGCACGGCTCTGCCACCGACCTGAAGCTTATCGCCGCCTTGATGGAGAAGATGGAGGACGACCCCGAGCCCGACGCAGAATCCCTGCTTGATGCCGAATTCCACATGGCCATTGTCGAGGCGGGCCATAACGCCGTCATGGTCCATGTCATGCGCTCGCTCTATCAGGTCCTGCGCCGCACGGTGGTCGCCAACCGCAATGCCCTGTTCATGCAGGACAGCCTGCGCAGCGCCGTCTTGAAACAGCACCGCGCCGTCAATGACGCCATTCAGGCCCGCGACCCCGACAAGGCGCGGCAGGCGCTGGAGGCTCACCTCGACTTCGTCAAATCCGCCCTGCGCGATCAGATCACCAGCGGCAAACACGATGCCATTGCGCAGCTGCGCCTCGCACAGGAACAAGAGCGCGGCGCATAAAAAAACACGGCCTTGAGAGGCCGTGTTTTCAAATCTGTCAGATGCGTAGAACGCTTAGTGCAGCTTTGCACCCACGTCCTTGATCGCCGCTTCGATCAAACCATCGTTGTCCTTGGCTGTCATCTTGCCAGCCACAACTTCGCCCGCGACGGCAACCGCAACAGCGGCTGCTTTTTCGCGCACGTCACGCTCGGCCGCTTTCACAGCAGAGGTGATCTGGTCATCGGCGGCCTTCATGCGGCGTTCGATGGATTTGTCGAGATCCACCTTCGCTTGCTCGGCGGCAAGCTCGGCTTCGCTCTTGGCCTGCGCTACGATGCGATCGGCCTGCTCCTGCACCTCTTTCTGCTTACGCTCGAAAGTGGCCAGAACGGTCTGAGCTTCTTCGCGCAGGGCGCGTGCCTCGGACAGTTCGGACCGGATGCCTTCGGCGCGCTTGTCCAGCAGGCCCATAAGCATGGCGGGCACTTTGAAATAAACCAAAACGCCGAGGAACAGGATAAAGGCGATCAACACGACAAAGTCGGTGTTGCTCAGCGAGAAGAAAGGACCATCTGCCGCCAGTGCCGGCGAAGCGGCAATGATGGCGAGGGCTGCGAGGGTGTTACGCATAGCTCAGGCTCCTTTCAGACGGGCATCAACCGCCTTGGCAATAGTCTTGGCATCTGCCTCCCCGCCCAAGGCGGCGACAACATCTGCGGCGGTTGTCTTGGCAACCTCGGCCACGCTTTCCATCGCATTATCGCGGATGGCGGAGATTTCTTTCTCTGCCTCAGCGGATTTTGCGGCGATTTCTGCGTCAGCCTTCTGAATGGCCACGTCAAGCTCGCTCTGGATCCCCTCGCGGGTATCGGCGGCGATCTTCTGTGCCTCTGCGCGGGCATCGGCCAGTGCCTTTTGATAGGCGGCCTCGGCCTCTTGCGCCTTGAGCTTCAGCTCTTCGGCAGCGGCGATGTCATTCGTGATTGTCCCGTTCCGCTCTGCCAGAACCGCAGCGATACGGGGCAGCGCGATGCGCGACAGGATAAAGTAGATGGCAGCTAGAGCGACCAGAAGCCAGAAGATCTGGTTCCCGAACGTGCTGAAATCCAACTGCGGCAAACCACCTGCTTCGGCACCACCATGTGCTGCGTCTGCGCCAGCCGTAGCATGGGCTGCGTCTGTATGAGTCGTTGTTTCGTCTGCCATCGTGCAGCTCCCTTAAGGGAAATGGTGACACCAGAGGGGCATGTCGCCCCCCTGGCCGTAAGGATCGTTTCGGTCGTCGTGCCTTAGACTGCGAACATCAGCAGCAGAGCAACGAGGAACGAGAAAATGCCCAGGGCTTCGGCAAACGCGATGCCGATGAACAGGGTTGCTGTCTGCGAAGCAGCAGCCGACGGGTTGCGCAGTGCACCCGCCAGGAAGTTAGCGGCAACGTTACCTACGCCGAGAGCGGCAAGACCAGTGCCCAGACCTGCGAGGCCCGCGCCAATGAACTGACCCAGTTGTGCGATATCACCTTCCATGTGTATTCTCCTTACGATGGAATTTGGATTAAAGTTTGGTTACTCCGTAGGGCAGGTTTCCCCGCCCCGACCCTAGTGGCTCGGATGCAAAGCATCGCGCAGATACACGCAGGTCAGAATTGCGAAAACATAGGCCTGGATGAAGGACACAAGGACCTCCAGCGCGTAGATCGCCGTCACAGCAGCAATCGACAGAGGCGCAATGGCCGTGATGGCCGCGAAAGTCGCGAACACTTTGATAACAGCGTGGCCCGCCATCATGTTACCGGCCAGACGAATGGAATGGCTCACCGGGCGCACGAAGTACGAAATCACCTCGATAAGCGCCAGAACGGGACGCAGCGGCAAAGGCGCGGAAGACACCCAGAAGAGGGAAAGGAAGCCCGCGCCATGCTTGACAAAGCCGATCGCGGTGACCGCCACAAAGACCAGCATACCCAGAACCGCCGTAACCGCGATATGCGATGTGGTGGTAAAGGCCATTGGCAGCAGGCCAAGGAAGTTGGCAAGAACGATGAACATGAACAGGGTCATGATATAGGGGAAGTAAACAACGGCATCCTTGCCGGCCACGTCCTCAACCATCTTGTAGATAAACCCGTAGGCAAGCTCGGCAATCGACTGGCCACGTGTCGGGATCACAGCACGGCCGCGTGTCGAGAACACCAGAAGCGCCAGTACCGCCACAACAGTCAACGCCATCCACAGCGTGACGTTCGTGGGTGTGTACCAATGGATCGCCCCATCGCCAAACAGCGGTTTGACAATGAACTGATCCATCGGATGGAAGGAGAGTGCCCCCTCGGAATGCGCGTCGTCAGCCACGTCGATGTCCCTCGTCTCGCTGCCCCTTGGGGCGTTTATCTCAATCCCCGCCAGGCGGGGTATAATCCTCATGCAGTTCCTTGGCGGTGCGCAGCATCACATTGACACCGGCCGCAAGGCCCAACATCGTAAACAGTACAAGAAAGATCGGGAGCGTCCCGAACAGGCTGTCCAGCCCGTATCCTATACCAAACCCGATCGCCAAACCCGCGACCAGCTCGATCACCATGCGCCAACCCAACTGGGCCTGACTATAATGATCGTCGTTCACGGGGGCCTCTTCCACCTTGGGCTTGAGGGCCTGAATGCGCGCATCCAGTTCTTCCAGCCGGGTGTTTTCGTCACGGTCAGCCACTGGCAAACCACCCCTTTCACGATTGCGGCGAACCTAGGCGCAGCAGGACACAGAGTCAACGCAGGATACGCGACCCTAACCCACTGTAAATACGACATTATTTTTCAAACCCAACACGCCACATCCACTCAACACAGCCCGCAACACATTCAACCATTTGGTTGACTTTGCGCGCCAATGCCCCCTAACCCCAAGGGATGAGCCACGACCTCGACGCCATATTCTCCGCCCTCGCGGACCCGACACGCCGCGCCATCCTGCAAATGCTGCTCGAGGACGACATGGCCGTGACGGACGTGGCAGAGCCCTTCGACATGTCCCTCGCCGCGATCTCCAAACACCTCGGCATCCTTACCCGCGCAGGGCTGATCGCGCAGGAAAAGCGGGGCCGCGTGAAATGGTGCAAGCTCGAACCCGTCGCCATGCGCGAGGCCGTAGTCTGGATCGAAAGCTTCGGCCAGATCGCCGCCCTCAACCTCGACGCCTTCGAGGCCTTCCTGAGCCAAGAGCTCGGCCCAGAAAGCCCCTGACCCCCACCCCTAATCGTTCAGGGCGCTGATCCGCTCCTTCAGAAAGGCAACGATACTCTGCACCTTCAAGGTGCGGTGCAGGTCAACATGGGTCACAAGCCAGGTCATCGCGCTCCACTCCGGACGCGGTGGCAGGACCATCTGAACGCCCTTGGTCTCCTCGCCCATGAACACCGGCATAAAGCCGATGCCGATCCCCGCCACAATCGCATCCTCCATGGTGCGCTGCCGCGTGGTGCGGAAACAGATGTTCTTCTGGGGAACCGTATCCTCCAGCCAACTGATAAAAGAGGCGCGCTCCATCCCGTCCGTCGCACTGACAAACCGGTGGTCGCCCCACTCCCCCTCGGTCAGGCGGCCGTAGGTCTCGATATACTCGTCGGTCGCATAAAGGGCGAAGTTGGCGGGCATAAAGGGCTGCACCACATTGTCAGGCTCGTCAGGCTTGGACCCCGCCCGAATGGCCAGATGCGCCTCGCCGTATTCAAGGCGATACACCCGCTCGTCCGTCATAAAGCGGATCGTCACATCGGGATACATCCGCCCGTAATCGCGCAGCATCGGCGACAGAAGGATAGACAGCCCCGGCAGCGTGGTGATCACCAACTCGCCGGACACCGTATCGCCCTGACCGCTGATCCGGCCGGCCATCTGGGTAAACTGATCATCCGTGGCCTTGGCCACCTGCAACAGATCATTGCCCGCCTCGGTGGCGGTATAGCCACGGGCATGGCGCTGGAACAGCTTCGCCCCAAGGCGATCCTCCAGCGCGTCAATATGGCGGATAACCGTCGCATGATGCACGCCCAATGCCTCCGCCGCACCGCTCACGGTGCCAAGGCGGGCCACATGATAGGCCGTGCGAACTTCGTCCCAAGCGTCTAATGACATCTCTGTGCAATTCCCAACAAAACTGCCCCCACATCAATCTTACGTTCAAAAATACAGGGCGCAAGGGCAGCCCCGCCAATCTGCGGGATTTCGCGCAGACTTGGCGATCACGTTTCCGGCAATAGACGCCCGATTTTCGGCGGCAAGGGAATTTGGGCGTGCTATCAACTCCCTATGCTCTTTGATCTGCCAGACGCCACAACCCTGTACAAAGCCCTCCTCGCGCGCGACACCGCCTATGACGGGCGCGCCTATGTCGGCGTCTCCAGCACAGGCGTCTTTTGCCGCCTGACCTGCCCGGCCCGCAAACCCAAGGCGGAGAACTGCACCTTTTTCCCCACCGTGGCCGAATGTATCGAGGCAGGCTTTCGCCCCTGCAAACGCTGCCACCCCCTCGCCCCCGGCGCGGCGGCAGACCCCGCCATCGCCCGCCTGCTCAAGGCGCTGGAGGCCGAGCCGCACAGGCGTTGGTATGAGGGCGACATCACCCGCATGGGGCTCGACCCCTCCACCGTCCGCCGCGCCTTCAAACGCCAATACGGCATGACCTTCCTTGAAATGGCCCGCCAACAGCGCCTGCGAGAGGGTTTCGGCACCCTCGCCGAGGGCGGCAAGGTGATCGAGGCCCAGATCGACGCGCAATTCTCCTCCCCCAGCGCCTTCCGCGCCGCCTTCGCCAAATTGCTCGGCCGCGCACCGGGCACCCTGTCCAATGACGCGCTCCTTCTGGCCGACTGGATCGAAACACCCCTCGGCGACATGATCGCCATAGGCACCGACAGTCACCTCTACCTGCTCGAATTCCTCGAACGCCGCGCCCTGAAATCCGAGGTCGCCGCGCTGGAGGCCGACGCCAAAGGCGCCGTCGGCATCGGCAAAAGCGCCAGCACCGAACAAACGCGCACCGAACTCGCTGCCTTCTTCGCCGGGCAAAGCGCGGCCTTCACCGTGCCCCTCGCCACCGGCGGCACCGGTTTTCAACGCGATGTCTGGAAGGCCCTGCAAACCATCCCCGCCGGCGAAACCCGCAGCTACGCCGATATCGCCCGCCAGATCGAAAGCCCCACCGCCACCCGCGCCGTGGCCCGCGCCAACGGGGCCAACCGCCTCGCCCTGATCATCCCCTGCCACCGCGTCATCGGCGCCGATGGCTCCCTCACCGGCTACGGCGGCGGCCTCTGGCGCAAACAACAACTGCTGGAGATAGAGCGCAGCTACCTGCCCGCCCCCAACCACGCTTGACTCTCCCGCCCCTTCTGGCCTATCCCCGCCCAGCAATCCGGAAGCACCAGCCTTCCGGTCCCTTGGCCTATGCCGGGATCGCCCCCCACCAGCGTGTTACGCCCGTGGGGGCAATTGTGCTTTGAGCCGCCGCTTCTTACCTAGAGGCGGCATGACACGTTAACGGGGCCATGGAGGGCCGG
Organism: Harenicola maris; assembly: GCA_018524345.1. Taxonomy (GTDB): domain Bacteria; phylum Pseudomonadota; class Alphaproteobacteria; order Rhodobacterales; family Rhodobacteraceae; genus Harenicola; species Harenicola maris. Next base: position 75,118 of record JADQAZ010000004.1, on the reverse strand, counting down.
CGCATGTTTGAAAATCTGTCCGAACGCCTCTCTGGCGTCTTTGATCGTCTGACCAAACAGGGCGCCCTGTCCGAAGACGATGTCAAAACCGCCCTGCGCGAGGTCCGCGTGGCCCTGCTCGAGGCCGATGTCTCCCTGCCCGTCGCCCGCGACTTTGTGAAGGCGGTGCAGGAAAAGGCCACTGGTCAGGCCGTGACCAAATCCGTCACCCCCGGCCAACAGGTGGTCAAGATCGTCCATGACGAACTGGTCCATGTTCTGGCGGGCGACACGGAAAACCCCGGCGAGCTCAAGGTCGACAACCCGCCCGCGCCGATCCTGATGGTCGGCCTGCAGGGCGGCGGTAAAACCACCACAACCGCCAAACTCGCCAAACGTCTGACCGCCAAGAACGGCAAGCGCGTCCTCATGGCCTCGCTCGATGTGAACCGCCCCGCCGCGATGGAACAGCTCGCCATCCTTGGCACGCAAATCGGCGTCGACACCCTGCCCATCGTTCCGGGCCAGAAACCCGTCGACATCGCCAAACGCGCCAAACAACAGGCCACCCTTGGCGGCTATGACGTCTACATGCTCGACACCGCGGGCCGCCTCTCCATCGATGATGAGCTGATGGCAGAGGTCGAGGCTGTCCGCGACGTCGCCACCCCCCGCGAAACCCTGCTCGTCGTCGATGGCCTGACCGGTCAGGACGCCGTGCACACCGCCGAGAATTTCGACCAACGCATCGGCATCACCGGCGTTGTCCTCACCCGTATGGACGGCGACGGCCGCGGCGGCGCGGCGCTCTCCATGCGCGCGGTCACTGGCCAGCCGATCAAATACGTCGGCCTTGGCGAGAAACTCGACGCGCTAGAGGAATTCCACCCCGAACGTGTCGCAGGCCGCATCCTTGGCATGGGCGACATCGTCTCGCTGGTGGAAAAGGCGCAGGAAACCATTGAGGCCGAACAGGCCGAGCGCATGATGAAGCGCTTCCAGAAGGGTCAGTTCAACATGAACGACCTGAAATCCCAACTGGAACAGATGCTCAAAATGGGCGGGATGGAGGGCATGATGGGCATGCTCCCCGGCATGGGCAAAATGCAAAAGCAAATGGACGCCGCAGGCTTTGACGACAGCATCCTGCGCCGCCAGATCGCCCTGATCCAGTCCATGACCAAACGCGAACGCGCCAACCCGCAGCTGCTCCAGGCCTCCCGCAAAAAGCGGATCGCCAAGGGTGCAGGGCTTGAAGTGTCAGAGCTGAACAAGCTGATGAAAATGCACCGCCAAATGGCGGACATGATGAAAAAGATGGGTAAAATGGGCAAAGGCGGCATGCTCAAACAGGCCATGAAGGGCATGATGGGCAAGGGCGGCGCCATGCCCGACATGAACGACCCCGCAGCCATGGAAGCCGCGGCCAAGAAAATGGGCATGCAGATGCCCAAAGGCGCAGGCGGCCTGCCCGGCCTTGGCGGCGGCGGCTTGCCCCCCGGCCTCTCCGGCTTTGGCAAAAAGAAATAACCGGCCATGACCCTGATCCCCACCCTCCAGACAGAGCGTTTGACCCTGCGCGCGCCCCAACAGGGCGACTACCCCGCGCTGGCCGAATTCTATGCCTCCGAACGCTCCCATTTCGTCGGCGGGCCGCAGACCCACGCCCAGACATGGCGCACGCTGGCCGCCGAAATCGGCCATTGGCACCTGCGCGGCTATGGCCGCTGGGCGGTTGAGGAAACCGCAACTGGCGCTTTTTGCGGCATGGTCGGCCCATGGTGCCCCGAGGGCTGGCCCGAACCCGAAATCGCCTATGACCTGATGGGCGGCTTCGAGGGTAAAGGCTACGCCACCGAGGCCGCAACAGCCGCCCTCGACTTTGTCTTCAACACGCTGAACTGGAAAACCGCGATCTCCTTCGTCGCGCCGGAAAACCACGCCAGCGCCGCCCTCGCCCGCCGCCTCGGCGCGCAGCAGGAAGGCACCTTCGACCTTGGCAAACTCGGCACGGTCAACATCTTCCGCCACCCCAAGGAGGCCCGCATATGAGCAACGACACCACCCGCGCGGCCGAGGTTCTGGCCGAACACCGCGAAAGCATCGACCGCCTCGATGCCATCCTCGTCTACACGCTGGGCGAGCGGTTCAAACACACCAAGGCCGTCGGCAAGCTCAAGGCAGAACACGCCCTGCCCGCCTCCGACCCCACCCGAGAGGCCGCCCAGATCGAGCGGCTGGAGGATCTGGCAAAACGCGCCAACCTCGACCCCGAATTCGCTAAGGATTTCCTGAATTTCATCATTCAGGAAGTCATCCAACACCACCTGAAACACCAAGAATAACCGGCAAATCACCGGTCAACGCCATCTTAAGGAGAAACTCACAATGGCTATGAAAATTCGTCTTGCCCGCGGCGGCAGCAAAAAGCGCCCCTTCTATCGCATCGTCGCGGCCGACAGCCGCATGCCACGCGATGGCCGCTTCATCGAAAAACTGGGCACATACAACCCGCTCCTGCCCAAAGACAGCGAAGAGCGCGTGAAAATGAACATGGAGCGCGTCCAGTACTGGCTCGGCGAAGGTGCACAGCCAACCGACCGTATCTCCCGCATGCTCGAAGCCGCTGGCGTTGTTGACAAAAAAGAGCGCAACAACCCCAAGAAAGCGGTCCCCGGCAAGAAAGCCCAAGAGCGCGTAGAAGAAAAAGCCGCCAAGGCCGAAGCCGCCGCAGAGGCCGCTAAAGAAGCCGCAGCAGCCCCAGCTGAGGAAGCTCCCGCCGAGGAAGCCGCCGAAGAAGCAAGCGCCGAGTAATCGGCCCATGGAGGTTCGGTTCGACAAAGCGTTTCAAGGCCAGTTCCTTGACCTGCTGAAATGGCGGCGCGATGTCCGCCATTTTCGAACCGACCCTGTGGACGAGGGGCTTCTGGCCCATTGTCTCGACACGATCCGGCTGGCCCCTTCCGTGGGCCTGTCGGAGCCGTGGCGCCTGATCCGGGTCAATTCCCCCGAACCCCGCGCCGCCGCCATCGCAAATTTCAAAGACACCAATGCCAAGGCCCTCGCTGGCCTCGCGGGCGACAGGGCCGCGCTTTATAGCGGTCTGAAACTCTCTGGCATGCAAAACGCCCCCGTCCACCTCGCTGTCTTCAGCGAAACCGGCACAGAGAAAGGCAGCCACCTTGGCGCCACCACCATGCCCGAAATGCGCGACTACTCCGTTGTCGCCGCCGTGACGCAAATGTGGCTGATGCTGCGCGCCCATGGCCTCGGCCTCGGCTGGGTCTCGATCCTCGATCCCGCCCGCCTTGCCGCCGACCTCGGTGTCACGCAGGATTGGAAACTGATCGGCTATTTCTGCATCGGCTGGCCCGAAGAGGACAGCGAAGAGCCCGAATTGATGCGCGAAAACTGGGAGGCCCGCTCCCGAACCCTTGAAATGGAAGTGCTGTAAATGATCTGGCTACTGCGCAAAATCCTCATCCCCGCCGCGGCCCTCGCCTTTGGCTGGTTCGCCCATGCCGATGTCGCAGGCAAAAAATGCACCGAGGCCGGCGGCACCACCTCCGGCGGCATCTGCCGGGGGGTGGCCCAATGAACAGCGCAACAGACCGCGTCTGCGTCGGCGCCATCGCCGGCTCCTTTGGGGTCAAAGGCGAGGTGCGGGTGAAATCCTTCTGCGCCATGCCAGAGGACATCGCCGCCTATGGCCCGCTCTGGACAGAGGACGGCGCCCGCAGCTTTGACATCCGCCTGACCCGCGCGGTGAAGGGGGCCTTCGCCGCCCGCCTCTCCGGCGTCGGCACCAAAGAGGCCGCCGATGCCCTGCGCGGCACCCCCCTCTACCTTGATCGCGCCCTGCTGCCCGATCTGGACGAGGACGAATACTACCACGCCGACCTGATCGGCCTTTCGGTCTATGACACCGGCGGCGGGCTGCTTGGCACGGTCAAGGCCATGCACGACCACGGCGCAGGCGATCTGATGGAAGTGCAGCTTGACGGCGGCGCCGAGACCGTCCTCATCCCCTTCACCCTCAAGGCCGTGCCCACCGTCGACATCGCCAAGGGCCGCATCGTCACCGACCCGCCCGAGGGCACCTTTGGCAGCAAGGGCGAGAAACCCGAGTGACCGACACCCCCTCAAAATCCCACGGCCGCCTCTCGATCAGCGCCAGCGTGCAACCGCGCGACCTGATGACGCCGACGCCCCGCCTCAAAGGCGCATGGACCGCCAAGATCATCACCCTCTTCCCCGATGTCTTCCCCGGCGTTCTGGGGGCCTCCCTCACGGGCAAGGCCCTGCAGGATGGCCTCTGGGCGCTGGACACCATCGACCTGCGCCGCTTTGGCATCGGCAAACACCGCAATGTCGACGACACGCCCACAGGCGGCGGCGCGGGCATGGTGCTGCGCCCCGATGTCCTCACCGCCGCTTTGGCCGAGGCGCAAAAGGGCAGCGCACCGCGCGACCAATGGCCGGTCATCGCCCTCTCGCCCCGCGGCAAACCCCTGACGCAGGAAATGGCCGCCACATGGGCCAAGGGCGCGGGCATGACCCTGCTGTGCGGCCGTTTCGAGGGGTTTGACCAACGCGCCATCGACACTTTCGGCGTGCAAGAGGTCTCAATAGGAGATTTTGTCCTCACAGGCGGCGAGATCGCCGCTCAGGCCTTGATCGACGCGACAGTCCGTCTTATACCCCGCGTGCTTGGGAATCAGGCCTCGACAGAGGAGGAATCCTTCTCCGACGGGCTTCTCGAGCACCCACAGTACACGCGCCCGAACGACTGGGGTGGCCAGACAGTTCCCGAAGTTCTTCTCTCCGGGCACCATGGCGACATCGCAAAGTGGCGAAAGCGCGCGGCCGAAAGGCTAACGAAAGAACGACGACCTGACCTCTGGCGGGCTTATTGTGCGGCGCACAACAAGGACCCGGAAGAAGACCAAGAGCTCTGAGGCGCACAAACCTTTGCGGAACAACCGCAAGCATACATAAAGGAGCGTTTCAGATGGATCTGATCGCAGAACTAGAAGCTGAGCAAATCGCTGAGCTGGGGCATCAAATCCCCGACTTCAAAGCAGGCGACACCGTTCGCGTCGGCTTTAAAGTGACCGAAGGCACACGCACCCGTGTGCAGAACTACGAAGGCGTCTGCATCGCGCGCAACAACGGCAAGGGCATCGCTGGCTCCTTCACCGTGCGCAAGATCAGCTTCGGCGAAGGCGTAGAGCGTGTCTTCCCACTGCACTCGACCAACATCGAAAGCATCACAGTCGTCCGCCGCGGCCGCGTCCGTCGCGCGAAACTGTATTACCTGCGCTCGCGTCGCGGTAAATCCGCACGTATCGCAGAAGACACAAACTACAAGCCACGGAAGGACGCATAAGATGAAAAAAGATCTGCACCCTGACTATCACATCATCGATGTGAAAATGACCGACGGCACCATCTTTCAGATGAAATCCACATACGGCAAAGAGGGCGACCAAATCGCACTCGACATCGACCCATCCGTGCACCCCGCATGGACAGGCGGTAACACCCGTCTGATGGACACTGGCGGCCGTGTCTCCAAGTTCAAAAAGAAATACGAGGGTCTTGGCTTCTAATCAGCCAAAGACTTTGGACAGTGATAGAGAACGCCGCCACCGAACATCGGGGCGGCGTTTTTCTTTGCCGCCACGGATAGGCCCCCAAGACTTTGCCTTAACGCAGGCAAAAGGCTACACCTTCCCCATGCTTCTACGCCCCCTCACCCTCGCCGCCCTGCTCCTCACCCCCGCCACAGGGGCGCAGGCCGATATCTTCGACGAGCTGCATGGCTCGGTCTGGGCATTCGACACAAGGCTTGGCATGCGCTGCCACGAGAACGCCCATACCATCCACTTCAACGCCGACCGGACAGAGGCCTACTTCGCCTGGGACACACCCATGGTGAACTACAAAAACGAAATCGATCAGGACGCCACCTACGACGTGATCGAACATGACGACACCAGCATCACTCTCTACCTACATGAGGAAAGCCGCGTCACCGAAAGCGGAAGCCCCGTGGTCTGGATCCTGCGCCTGCCCGATGCCACAACCTACTGCTGGGACAGAACAGACTGGCTCCCCGGCCAATGCACCCATGTGCACGTCCGCTGCGGCGCACCGGCCATCATCAGCTAACCACCCGTTTTTCCCCGCATAAGCCAATCGCCCGCTTCCCTCGAAACCGCGCGCACCATATACTGCTCCAATCGGGGCAACTAACATAGACCCTTCTCCACAACCTCAGAAGGGCAGAGCAGGCAAACATGGCGCATATCATCGTCGTCGGAAACGAAAAGGGCGGGTCAGGCAAATCCACGACCTCCATGCATATCGCAACCGCACTGGTCCGCATGGGGCACAGCATCGGCACACTCGACCTTGACCTGCGCCAACGCAGCCTCGGCCGCTACATCGACAACCGCCGCGCCTACGCCGAGGCAGAGGGGCTCACCCTGCCCATCCCCGAATACGCCGACCTGCCGGAAATCGAACAATCCAGTCTACAAGACGGCGAAAACATCTTCGACCGCCGCCTGTCCATGGCGGTCTCCGGCCTGCACGGCGACAAGGACTTCATCCTGATCGACTGCCCCGGCTCGCACACAAGGCTCAGCCAAGTGGCCCATAGCCTCGCCGACACGCTGGTCACCCCCCTGAACGACAGCTTCGTGGACTTCGACCTCCTCGCACGGATCGACCCCGCCGACGGCTCCATCGGAAGCCCCTCGGTCTACTCCGCGATGGTCTGGAACGCCCGCCAGATCCGCGCCCGCGCCGGCCTGCCCCCGATCGACTGGATCGTGGCCCGCAACCGCGTCGGCGCCCAGGCCATGCACAACAAGAAAAAGATGGCCGAAGCCCTGGAAAAACTCTCCCGCCGCATCGGCTTTCGCGCGGTGCAGGGCTTCTCCGAACGGGTCATCTTCCGCGAACTCTTCCCCCGCGGGCTGACCCTGCTCGACCTGCGCGACGTCGGCGTTGAAAAACTCAACATCTCCAACGTCGCCGCCCGTCAGGAACTACGCGACCTGATCACCGCCCTCCGCCTGCCCGGCGTCACACCGGACTTCTGACCCCCCCCGCTTCTTATTGGCACAAATATCCCCGCCGGAGGCATAAAGTCTGTTTCGACCCGGCTGCGCCGGGCCGACCGGCGGGGGCGTCTGGCCTACGGCCAGACGCCCCCGAATCCCGCCCAATTGCAATGGATCGCCCCCAGTTTGCCCAAAGGGCAAACTGCCCGGCCCAACAGCAGCCGAGGCCAAAGGCCGAAGAAAGCTGGCGGGAGCCGCCCCTAAACCGGAAGCGCGGTGGTCTTCAGCACCCGCCGCAGGGCAAAGCTGGACTGGATCTGCAACACCCCCGGCAGGTTCGCCAAATGGCGGCGGTGCAGCCGTGCGAAATCATCCGTATCCCGCGCCACCACCTTAAGCAGATAATCCGCCGTCCCCGCCATGAGGTGACACTCCAGAACCTCCGGCACCCGCGCCACGGCCTTCTCGAACCCGTCCAGCACCTCATCGGTCTGCCCGCTCAGGCGGATCTCCACGAACACCGTCGTCGGCAGACCAAGCAGCCGCGCATCCAGCAGCGCCACATAGCCCGCAATCAACCCGCTTTCCTCCAGCCGCTGCACCCTGCGATGACAGGCCGAAGGCGAAAGACTGATCCGTTCCGACAGATCCGCATTGGACATGCGCCCGTCCCTTTGCAACACGGTCAGGATACGGCGATCTGTGCTATCAAGTTCCATTTCGGCGAAGCTTTCTTCAAAATTTGCCACCGCAGCGGTGATTATCACCTATGTTTCCGCAACCATGACGGAAAATCAACGCATCTTCGCGCCGGAGCATTGCTAAGCTCATACAAAACCCCATCGACTCGCAGGAGACACCCCAATGCACATCGGCTGCCCCAAGGAAATCAAACCACAGGAATTTCGCGTCGGCCTCACCCCGAGCGCCGCCGCCGAGGCCATCTCCCATGGCCACACCGTCACCGTCGAGACCATGGCGGGCGCGGGCGCGGGTTTTACCGATGCCGATTACACCGCCGCCGGGGCCAGCATCGCCGCCACGGCCGAGGATGTCTTTGCCGCCGCCGATATGATCGTCAAGGTCAAGGAACCCCAGCCCGCCGAACGCGCCATGCTGCGCGAGGGGCAGCTGCTCTTTACCTACCTCCACCTCGCGCCCGACCCCGAGCAAACCCGCGAGCTGCTCGCCTCCGGCTGCACCGCCATCGCCTATGAAACCGTCACCGACGCGCAAGGCGGCCTCCCCCTCCTCGCCCCGATGTCCGAGGTCGCGGGTCGCCTCGCGCCGCAGGTCGGCGCTTGGACCCTGCAAAAGGCCAATGGCGGGCGCGGCGTCTTGATGGGCGGCGTGCCGGGCGTCGGCCCGGCCAAGGTGCTGGTCATCGGCGGCGGCGTTGTCGGCACCCATGCCGCCCGCATTGCCTCCGGCATGGGCGCGGATGTAACGGTGCTCGACCGCTCCCTGCCGCGCCTGCGCTACCTCGATGATGTTTTCTCGCGCGATTTCCGCAACGGCTACGCCACCGGCGCGCGCACGGCGGAACTGGTGGCCGAGGCCGATATGGTCATCGGCGCGGTCCTCATCCCCGGCGCCGCCGCGCCTAAGCTCGTCAGTCGCGATCAACTCTCCACCATGAAACCCGGCGCCGCCATCGTCGATGTGGCCATCGATCAGGGCGGCTGCTTTGAAACCTCCCGCGCGACCACCCATGCCGACCCGATCTATGAGGTGGACGGCATCATGCACTACTGCGTTGCCAATATGCCCGGCGCCGTGGCCCGCACCTCCACCATCGCCCTTGGCAATGCCACGCTGCCCTTCCTCCTCGCCCTTGCCGACAAGGGCTGGCGCAGGGCCTGCGAGGAGGATCCACATCTGCTGAACGGCCTCAACGTCCACGCCGGGCAACTGACCTATTTCGCCGTGGGCAAGGCCCTTGGCATCGATGTCCTCTCCCCCGGCCTCGCGCTCAAGGCATAGGCCGCCAGAATCGCGTGACACCGGTGAAATCCATTGCTAGCCTCCCAAAGTCACAAGCGCGGGGATAACCGCGCCTGATAATGGGAGGAACCAATGACACAACGCTTTTTCAAGGCGCTCTTGACGAGTGCCGTGGTCGCAGTATCGGCCACCGGGGCCACCACCTTTGCCGCCTCTGCTGCCGAATGTATCGCACCGGCGAACCCCGGCGGCGGCTGGGACTTCACCTGCCGCCAGATCGGTAAAATCCTGTTCGACATCGGCGCCGTGGACAAACCGGTGCAGGTCACCAACATGCCCGGCGCGGGCGGCGGTCTGGCCTATGGCACCGTGGTGAACGAGCGCGGCGATGACGCCGACCTCATCATCGCGGCCTCGTCCGCCACCACCACACGGCTTGCACAGAACGCCTATGCCGGCATGACCGCCGATCAGGTCCGCTTTGTCGGGGCCATCGGCGCCGATCCCGGCGTGATCGTTGTCGCCGCTGACAGCCCCTATCAATCGCTCGGCGATCTGGTCGAGGCGATCAAGGCCGACCCCGGCTCCGTAGCCTTCGCGGGCGGCTCTGCCGTTGGCGGGTTTGACCACATGAAACCCCTCATGGTGCTGCAAAAGGCCGGTTTCACCGATATCACCAAGGTGAAATACATCGGCGTTGACGGCGGCGCAGACGCCATCACCCAAACCGTCGGCGGCTTTACCCAGGCCATGACCGGCGACATGTCCGAGGTTGTCAGCTTCCTCGCCAATGGCGATATCCGCGTGATCGCCGTCCTCACGGACGAGCGCGTCCCGGGTTTCGACGACATCCCCACCGCCAAGGAACAGGGCTTTGACGTTGTCGCCGTAAACTGGCGCGGCCTCTATGTGCCCAAGGGCATCTCTGACGCGCAGTTCGACGAATGGGCCGGCAAACTGCAACAGGTCGCCGACAGCGACGAATGGGCCAAAGCCATGACAGACAACGGCCTTGCCCCCTTCACCAAGGTCGGCGGCGACTTCCAGTCCTACGTTGACGGCCTCGTGGCCGACATCGCAGCCATGTCCAAAGAACTCGGGGTCACGCAATAATGGCCTCCGACCGGATATTTGGTCTGGTCGCTCTGATAACGGCAGTCGCGTATCTCGCGGCTGCCTCTCAGATTCAGACGAACCCCTTTTCGGGTGAATTCCTGCCCAAACTCTTCCCCTTCATGATCGGCTCTGTCGCGGCGATCTGCGCCCTGACCATGGTCTTCAAACCCGACCCGGACCCCGACTGGCCCGGCCCCAAAACATGGGGCGCCATGGCGGTGGCGGTTCTGGTGCTGGCGATCTATGCCGTGCTGCTCAAACCCCTCGGGTTTATCGCGCCAACGGCGGTGGCGGCGGGGGTGCTCTCCTACCAGATTTCACCGCGCAGGCTCCCCGCTCTGGCCTCCGGCATCGGCCTCTCGCTCGGCCTCTTCGTGCTGTTCAAATACGCCCTCGGCCTTGGCAATATCGTGGCCTACCGTGTGCCCACATGGTCCGGCCTGTGGGATGCAATCTCGATCCTCATTCCATTCGTGGGGCACTGATATGGATATCCTCTCGAACCTCGCCCTGGGGTTTAGCGTCGCGCTCTCCCCCTACACCCTGTTTCTGGCGATCTGCGGCTGCTTCCTCGGCACCATCATCGGCGCGCTTCCGGGCCTTGGCCCGTCGAACGGCGTGGCGATCCTGATCCCGATCACCTTCACCCTCGGCCTTGACGCCACCTCGGCGCTGGTGCTGATGACATCGGTCTATTACGGCGCGATGTATGGCGGGCGGATCTCCTCGATCCTGCTCAATATCCCCGGCGATGAACCGGCGCTGATGACCACGCTTGATGGCTACCCCATGGCCAAGGCGGGCCGCGCGGGCGATGCGCTGGTGCTGTCGGGCGTGGCAAGCTTTGTCGGCGCGCTTCTGGCCACCATCGGGCTGATGCTGCTGGCGCCCACGCTGGCGCGGGTGGCCTTCCTCTTTGGCCCCGCCGAATACTTCGCCCTCTATATGCTGGCCTTCTGCACCCTTGGCGGCATGGCCTCCAACAATCAGGCCAAGGCGGCACTGGCCGCCTGCATCGGCCTCGGCATCGCCATGATCGGGGTCGACAGCTCCTCTGGCCTGCCCCGCATGACAGGCGGCAACCTGCACCTTTATGACGGGGTGGATTTCCTCGTCGCCATCGTCGGCCTCTTTGCGATTGCAGAGGTCTTCTTCTTCATCGAAAGCCACGGCAAAGGCTCCTCCATCGGGGTCAAACTCGACAAGGTCCGCATCCCGTGGAAGGACATCCTCTCCACCAAATGGACCATGCTGCGCGCCTCCGGCGTCGGCTTTGTCGCGGGCATCCTGCCCGGCGCGGGGGCCTCGCTCGGCTCCTTCCTCGCCTATATGACGGAAAAATCCATCGCTGGGCCAAAGGGCGGCTTCGGCACCGGCGTGGCCAAGGGCGTCGCCGCGCCAGAGGCAGGCAACAACGCCGCCGCAGGCGGGGCGCTGGTGCCCATGCTCACCCTCGGCGTGCCCGGCTCGGGCACAACGGCGGTGCTGCTGGCGCTGCTCATGACCCTCAACATCACCCCCGGCCCGACCCTGTTCACAGACCGGCCAGAGGTCATCTGGGGCCTCATCGCCTCCCTGCTCATCGCCAATGTCGTGCTGCTCCTGATGAACGTGCCCATGGTGAAAATCTTTGTCCGCGTGCTGATGGTGCCCGCATGGGTGCTGCTGCCCGGGGTGACGATGATCTCCTTCGTCGGCATCTACTCCCTCTCGGGCAGCTACTTTGACCTGCTGCTGATGATCGGCTTCGGCATCCTCGGGTATTTCCTGCGCAAGCTCGACATCCCCACCGTCCCCGTCATCCTCGGCATCCTGCTGGGAGGCAATATGGAGGACGCCCTGCGCCGCGCCATGACCCTCTCGGACGGCGATGTGACCTACCTCTTCTCCTCCCCCATCGCGATTGGCCTCTGGGCCTTTGCCATCGCGGGCTTTGTCGCCCCGATGTTCCTGCGCGGGATGCTGAAAAAACCACAAAGGATCACCGACTGATGGTGCGCGTTCTCATCCCCTCTGGGGCCCTTGGCCTGAACTACGACAAACAGGCCCTCGCCCGCGGCATCGCGGCAAAGCCCGACATTATCGCGATCGACGGCGGCTCCACCGACAGCGGGCCAAGCTACCTCGGGCGGGGCGTGTCGAAATACGCCCGCTCCTCGACCAAAATCGAATGGGCGGGCCTGATGCAGGCGCGGGCCGAGGCGAATTGCCCCCTCGTGATCGGCACCGCAGGCACCTGCGGCGCCGACAGCGCGGTGGACTGGATGCTCGACATCACCCGCGAAATCGCCACCGAGCAGGGCCGCCCCGTCAAAATCGCCGTGCTGCGCTCCTCGCAAGATCCGGCCGAGGTCGCAAAGGCCTACGCCGAGCACCGCATGACGCCCCTGCCCGCCGCACCAGAACTCACAGCAGAGACCATCACCTCCTGCTCCAATATCGTCGCCCTCGCAGGGGCAGAGCAGATCACGCAGGCCCTGAACACCGGCGCAGATATCATCATCGCGGGCCGCACCACAGACACCGCCATCATCGCCGCCCTGCCCCTCGCCCGCGGCTGCCACGCAGGCGGCGCATGGCACGGCGCGAAAATCGGCGAATGCGGCGCGCTCTGCGCCACCAACCCGCAAAGCGGCGTCATCCTGATCGACTTCGACGCAGAGGGTTTCACCGTCACCCCCCTCGCCGATGGCGCCCATGCCACGCCGCACACGGTCTCGGCCCATATGCTCTATGAAAACTCCGATCCGTTTATCCTCTATGAACCCGGCGGGCATCTGGACGTAACCCAAAGCACCTATACCGCGCTGGACGAAACCTCCGTCCGCGTCACAGGCTCCAAATGGGTCCCGTCAGAGGCCTATACGGTGAAACTGGAGGGGGCACGCCCCGCGGGCTTCCAAACCGTCCTCATGGCCCTGCTGCGCGATCCGCATTATGTCGCCAACGCCCAAAAATGGGTGGATGACATCACGGCCAAATGCAGCGCCAAGGTGCAGGACCGCCTCGGCCTCTCCGCCAGTGACTTCACCCTCGAAATCCGCCTCATCGGCCAAAACGCCAGCTTCGGTGCCCTCGAAACCGCGACGCCTCAGGCCCATGAGGTCGGCGCCATCGGCATCGTCACGGCCCAGACAGAGGCCCTCTCGCTGGAAATCGGCAAGCTGCTGAACCCCTACCTGCTGCACCACCCCCTGACGCAGGAGGAAGAACAACCCACCTTCGCCTTCCTCTTCTCCCCCGCCGAAATGCCGCGCGGGCAAACCTATGAATTCGCCCTGAACCATGTGCTGCGACTGGAGGATCCGATGGATGCCTTTACCCTCGAGGTGATCGACCATGCCTAAACTCCGCGACATCGCCCAAAAGGTCCGCAGCAAAAACGCCGGCCCCTTCTGGCTCACCATCGACATCTTCTGCGGCACGCCAGAGGCCTATGGACAGATCACATCCGCCCTCTCCGACACGCAGGTCGCCGCCACCTTCGGCACCTCGGCGCAGAACATCAAACGCTTCGAACTGCCCGACCTCAACGTGGTCAAAATAAGCCTGCCGCGCCCCACCGTCCAAGGCTCGATCCAAGACCGCGACATGCACGGCGCTTCATGGGCCGCCCTGCTGGGCGAAATCACCCTGTAACAAAGGCACAAAAGCAAAAGGCCCGCCTTGTTTCCAAGACGGGCCCCGCTTCAACTCGGTGATGGCTTAGCCTTTGGCAAGCGCGTCACGAATTTCCTGCAGCAGCTCAACTTCTGTTGGGCCTGCTGGCTCCTCAGGTGCGGCCTCTTCGGCTTTGGATGTAGCATCTTTCACCTTGTTGACGTAGCGCACCAGCATGAACACCACGAATGCGATGATCAGGAAGTTGATGATCGCCATGATGAAGCTACCCCAAGCAAAAACGTTTGCCCCGGCTTCACGTGCCGCCTCAAGCGATGTGCCCGCAGCAACGTCGCCCGCAAGAACGATATACTGGTTGGTGAAATCAACACCGCCCATGAACAGGCCGATGATCGGGTTGATCAGATCGCCCACCAAAGACGACACGATCGCGGTGAAGGCCGCACCGATGATGATACCAACCGCCATGTCCATGACATTGCCCTTGGCGATGAAATCTTTAAATTCGCTAAGCATTTTTTATCCCTCTTATTCCCAGAAACCCGGATTTTCCGGGCCGTCCTATTGTTTTCGCACATGCCCTATGGAACCCATGAACATATATTGGGCTTTTGGCACAGGAATGGGCCGCTATGCTACGGGGAAATAACACAAGGATTCCCCCCGCTATGAGCGATCTGTCCAACTTCCCGATCACAGAACGCTGGTCCCCCACCAATCCCGATGTGATCCAGCTCTATTCCTTCCCCACCCCCAACGGGGTCAAAGTCTCCATCGCGCTTGAGGAAATGGGGCTGGACTACGAGGCCCACCTCGTCACCCTGTCGGACGCCGATGTCAAAAGCCCCGAGTTCCTCTCCCTCAACCCCAACAACAAAATCCCCGCCATCATCGACCCCAACGGGCCAGACGGCGAGGCCCTCGGCCTGTGGGAAAGCGGCGCGATCCTGCTCTATCTGGCCGAAAAAACCGGCAAGCTGATCGGCTCCACCGCGGCCGACAAAGCCGTGATCACCCAATGGGTCATGTTCCAGATGGGCGGCGTCGGCCCCATGCTCGGCCAACTCGGCTTCTTCACCAAATTCGCCGGCAAAGACATCGAAGACCCCCGCCCCCGGGAACGCTACCAGAACGAGGCCAAACGCCTCCTCGCCGTTCTGGAAAAACAACTCGAGGGCCGCGACTGGATCGCGGGCGATTTCTCCATCGCCGATATCGCCATCGTCCCATGGCTCAACGCCCTGGCCTACTACGGCGCGCAAGAGGCCGTGGGCTGGACAGACCACCCCAACCTCGTCGCATGGCACAAACGCTTCTACGCTCGCCCCGCCGTGGACAAAGCCAAAAACATCCCGCCCCGCCCCGAATAACCCCGGGCCCTCCCGCCCCTTTGCCTCGGCCTGCGGCCTCACAAAGCCTTGGGCCGGGCGCTTTGCCTTCGGCAAAGCGCGGTTGCGGCAGGCCCCCGCGCGGGATTGGCCAAAGGCCAATCCCGCGCGTCGGTCGACCCGGCGCCAGCCGGGGCGAAACCAAAAGATTTTATGCCTCCGGCGGGGATATTTACCGCCAATAAGAAACAGGGGCGCGGAATAGCTACCGCGCCCCTGTTTTATCAGGTCTTGAGTTAGCTCGGTGCCTTAGCCCGGAAGCCCGCCTGTGAGCACATAGCGCAGCATCTGCACCACCTGCACTGGCTCCTCGGCCACGGCCAAGGCGGCGGCATCGACCTCTTTCAAAGCATGCTGGTGATCCGCGCCATGCAACACAATCAGGGATTTGCCCAAGGCCGCCGCATAGCCCGCGTCAAATGCCGCGTTCCACTGTTTGTACTTCTCGCCAAAGCGCACCACGACCACATCGGCATCCTCGATCCCCTTGCGGGTGCGGATGGCGTTGAGCTTGGCGCCCTTGTTGTCATGCCAGAACTTGCTCGGCTCTGCCCCCATGATCGCCACGCCGCAATCGTCGCTGGCGGCGTGATCTGTCACGGGGCTGTTGAAACGCACATCCAGCCCCTCGGCGCCGGCGATGATCTGCTCGCGCCAATCGGTGTGGATTTCGCCAGAGAGGTATACGTTCAATGTCATATCGCCGTTCCTTTAGGTGCGCAGGCTGCCGCCGCTTGCTTTGGTGACTTTCTCGATGATCTTGGCCGAGGCGGCCTCGATCTCGGCATCGGTCAGGGTCTTTTCGCTCGGCTCCATCCGCACGGAGAGGGCAAGGCTCTTCTTGCCTTCGCCCATCTGGGCCTGCGCCTTCTCGCCCGAGAATTCGTCAAAGACGCGCACCTCGGTGATCAGAGCCTTGTCCGCCCCCTGCGCCGCATTCACGAGGGTCAGCGCCTCGACCTTTTCGTCCACGACGAAGGCAAAGTCCCGTTCCACCGCCTGCAGCGTATTCATCTGCACCGCGCCGCGGCCCGTGCCCTTCGCCTTGGGGAAGGGGATCGCCGCAGGCCAAATCGTAAAGCCGACCGCAGGCCCCTTGACGTCCATCTCGCGCAGCACCTTGGGGTGCAGCTCGCCAAAGACGGCCATGACATTCTTGCCAAGGGCCATCACGCCGGAGCGCCCGGGGTGCCACCAATCCGACGCCTCACGCCGGATCTGCACCCGCGCAGGCGCCTTCAGCGCGCCGAGCACGGCCTCTGCATCCGCCTTGGCGTCAAACACATCCACCGCGCGGCGCGCCCCATGCAGGTCGCGCGGGCCGGTGTGGCCGATCAGGATGCCGGTCGCCAGCAGGTGCTGCTCGGTCGGCTCGCCGCCGTGGAAGGCGGTGCCCACCTCGAACAGGGCCATATCCATGATCCCGCGCGCCTGATTGCGGGCGGCGGCCTGCAACAGCCCGGCCAGAAGGTTGGGCCGCAGGTGGGACATTTCCGAGGAAATTGGGTTCTCCAGACGGGTCGCATCCTCGCCGCCCTGAAACAGCTTTGCCGCAGCCTCATCGATAAAGCTGTAGGTCACACATTCGTTGTAGCCGAGCGTCGCGATGGTGCGCCGCGCAAGGCTCTCGCGCCGTTGCAGCGGCGTCAGGATCGGCCCGGGCACGCCTTGGGCCACCCGCGGCATGGGCTTGCCCTCCAGCTTGGTCAGGGAGGCGATCCGCGCCACCTCTTCCACCAGATCGGCCTCGCCCATCACATCGGGGCGCCAGCTTGGCACATGGGCCTGATCCCCCTCCAGCACAAAGCCAAGGGCCGTGAGGGAGGCACGCTGCTCCGCCTCGGGGATTTCCATCCCGACAAGGGACTGCACCCGCTCCGGCTTCAGGGTATAGCTGCGCGCCGTATCCGGCACCGCGCCCGCCACGATCACCTCGGAGGCCTCGCCGCCCGCGTGATCCACGATCATCCGCACCGCATGCTCCAGCCCCTCTTGGGTAAAGGCCGGATCAATGCCGCGCTCGAAGCGATACCGCGCATCGGAGTTGATCTTCAGTGCGCGCCCCGTATAGGCGATCTGCACCGGATCCCAATAGGCGCTCTCGACGAAGACATTCACCGTCTCCTCGGTGCAGCCCGTCGGCAAGCCGCCCATGATGCCCGCAATGCTCTCCGGCCCGCTGTCATCGCTGATGACCATCTGGCCCGCCGCAAGGGTATATTCCTTCTCGTCCAGCGCGGTCAGGGTCTCTCCCCCCTCGGCGCGGTGCACCCGCAGGTTGCCCTGCACCTTGTCCATGTCGAAAACATGCAGAGGGCGGTTGCGGTCATAGGTAAAGAAATTCGTCACATCGACGAGGAAGCTGATCGGACGCAACCCAATCGCCTTGAGCGCCTGCTGCAACCACTCGGGCGATGGCCCGTTCTTCACGCCGCGAATAACGCGGCCGGTGAACAGCGGGCAGCCATCGAGCGTATCTTCGTCAATGCTCACCGTCAGATCGGCGGTGAAGGACGCCGCCACAACCTCAACATCCCGCGCCTTCATGGTGCCAAGCCCCCGCGCCGCCAGATCCCGCGCCACACCGCGCACGCCAAGGGCGTCGGGGCGGTTCGGCGTGATGGCGATCTCGATCACAGGGTCCACCTTGGCGGGATCATGGGCACCCAGCCAATCGGCAAAACTCTCGCCAACCTCGCCAGAGGGCAACTCGATAATCCCGTCATGCTCTTCGGAAAGCTCCATCTCGCGCTCCGAACACATCATGCCAAAGCTCTCGATGCCGCGAATCTTGCCAACGCCAATGGTCACGTCGATGCCGGGCACATAGACGCCGGGCTTGGCCACAACCACGGTGATCCCCTCGCGGGCATTGGGCGCGCCGCAGATGATCTGCAACTCGCCCTCATCAGTGGCCACCTGACACACCTTGAGCTTATCCGCATCTGGGTGCTTCTCGGCGCTCAGCACCTTGCCGATGGTAAAGGCCGAAAGACGCGCAGCAGGGTTTTCAACCCCCTCCACTTCCAAACCAAGGTCCGTCAGGGCCTCGGTGATCTCCTCGACACTTGCATCCGTCTCCAGATGATCCTTGAGCCAACTCAGTGTGAATTTCATAGCCAAACGCCTTATGCAGTCTTGCGCGATCTACTATCCTATCGCCCGCCGAGGGGAAAGGGGCCGCGCGGCGCAACAATCCGAACCCCGCCGATGAATTGTTGAAAAAGATAAGGCACAATTTCGCCATGTTTGCCCCAACTTCGCCACATTTACGCCCTATCATGGCCTTTCTACCTGGGTGGGGGCTGATTACCTGGGAAAGAGGGCCGCCAGATGCTGGCATCACTATTTGACACGGCGGGCGCCGTTTTGCGCCCGATATTACTCGTATTGGTCATCCTGTTCGGGATTGGCCTCGTCTCCGACACAAGCGGCGCAACGGGCTTTGGCTGTCAAAACGCGACAGACGCGCCCAAGGTCAACCAAATGCTGTGCAAGGTGAACCCCGCACGCATCTGGAACAAACCCGTGGTTGACCTGCTTCCGTCCAAGTGACGAAATCGAAAACAATTCCGCCCATTGGCGCGGGATTGTTTTCACGCTTTCACCGCGCGCATAGCACAATCCCGCCCATATTGCGGGGTATTGTTTCCTCATAAGGGACGATTCAGATCCCGAAGAGAGGAAGAGCAATGAGCACCCTGTTGAACAGCCACCTCGGTGGCGCCAAGTTCCCTGTCGCCCTTGTGCTGACCCTGACCGCCGTGGCCCTCACCGCGACACCCATGGTCGAAGCACGCCTGACCGACAGCATGAACGCCACCTTCGCCAAAACATTCGACCCCGGTTCAGTGGAATTCGTGAAGGCGCAATAAAGCGCAACAGATTTTTCGCCGAAAAATCTAGCAGCCCGCTCCGCGGGCTGCTGCGACGTCGCGATTAGCGGCTCAGGCCCGAATACAAGGCAGGCCGGTCCAGCGCGCCAAAGCCATAGTGGCGCAGCCAGCGCAGGTCGCTGTCAAAGAAGGCCCGCAAATCGGGAATCCCGTATTTCAGCATCGCAATCCGGTCGATCCCGATCCCGAAGGCAAAGCCCTGATAGACATCGGGATCAATCCCGCCCGCCTTCAGGACATTGGGATGCACCATCCCGCTCCCCAGAATCTCCATCCAGTCGTCGCCCTCGCCCAGCTTGAGCGTGCCGCCCTCCCAAGAACAGCGGATATCCACCTCGGCAGAGGGCTCCGTGAAGGGGAAGTGGCTGGCGCGGAAGCGCAGCTCGATCTCGTCGATCTCGAAGATCGCCTTACAGAATTCCTGCAGGGTCCACTTCAGGTTCGCCATCGAGATATCGCGATCAATGGCCAGCCCCTCGACCTGATGGAACATCGGCGTATGGGTCTGGTCGTAATCGGCGCGATACACGCGGCCGGGGCAGATGATGCGAATGGGCGCACCCTGCGCCTCCATCGAGCGGATCTGCACCGGGCTGGTATGGGTCCGCAGCACATGCGGCGGGCGGTTATCCCCCTCAGCGCGGTGCATATAGAATGTGTCCATCTCGGCCCGCGCCGGGTGATGGCCCGGAATGTTCAGCGCGTCGAAATTATACCAGTCGGTCTCCACCTGCGGCCCCTCGGCCACGGCAAAGCCCATATCGGCAAAAATCGCGGTGATCTCTTCGCTGACCTGACTGATCGGATGGATCGTCCCCTCGCGGCGCGAACGCCCCGGCAGGGTCACGTCCAGCCACTCCGCCTTCAGCCGCTCATCGAGGGCCGCATCGGCCAAACCGGCCTTCTTGGCGACCAAAGCACTGTTGATCTCGTCCTTCAGCGCATTCAGCGCCGGCCCCGCCACCTGGCGTTCCTCCGGCGTCATCTTGCCCAATTCCCGCATCTTCAGGCTGATCTCGCCCTTCTTGCCAAGGGCCTGCACGCGCAGGTCCTCCAGCGCGGCCTCATCGGGCGCCGCCGATACAGCGGCCAGATACTTGTCTCTTAGATCGTCCATGCGCGTGCCTCCACCCCCGACGGGGCCTGAATTCTTCTCAAGGGGAGGTATCACAGAAGGTGCGGAACGCAAGGCTCTGCCCCGCTTTGGCGGCGGGGCAAAGGCGGTTTTTCTGGGATTTCGGGCCTAAGCCGCCTGCCAGATCGCCAAAGGCGCGGCGGGGTTGTGCTCAACCGGAAGGTTCTCGCGCAGGGCCGCGGCCTCTTTGCGCAACCGCGGAAGCGCCATGGAATGCATCGCAGTCGATGTCACACCGGCGGCAGGGCCGTTCACGGCCTCCACATGGCCCTGCTCCCACAGGGTGTCGCAAAAGGCCTCAACCTCGCCCGTATCCACATTCACAAGGGCAAAGCCGGCATCCCGCTTGTCGCCCGTCTGGCGCGGCTGCGGCTGCGCCGTAGCAAGAAGGCGGGCCACCCCGTCCTTCACGCGACGCTGAACGCCCGCATCATCCAACTGGATCACTTCCCGCAGCTTGCCATTCGCCCGATAAAAACAAACCTCGTAATCACCGGCATGTTCAAAGGCACTCAACTGCACCTCCAATTGGCCCGCGATGTAATCAAGGCCCTCCGCGTCGTGTTTGCGGTAAATCAGTTTTTCAATACGCGCCATTTGACGTTCCTTTGCTCACACTCAAGGCCGAAAATGCTGGCCCCGTTGCATGGTTAATGCCGGATCACAAAGGCAATGAATGGGAAGGATTGTGTCCATTTGAAGGGCAATAATGACAATCCGCCAGACGTCGAAATGACAGACCCCGAAATGAAAAAGGCCCGGATGGCAAAACCATCCGGACCCTTTCAATTCAGTCTAAACCAGAACCGGCTTATGCAAGCGCAGCCTTGGCTTTTTCCACGATCGCACCGAAGGCTTCGGGCTCGTGAACGGCCAGATCGGCCAGAACCTTACGGTCAACTTCAACACCGGCCAAAGACAGACCATTGATGAAACGGCTGTATGTCAGCGCCTCGTCATGGCTGCGCACAGCAGCATTGATTCGCTGGATCCACAGGGCGCGGAACTGGCGCTTGCGGTTCTTGCGGTCGCGCGTCGCATATTGGTTCGCCTTATCGACGGCCTGCGTTGCGGTTTTAAAGTTCGTGGACCGGCGGCCATAGTAACCTTTGGCGGCCTTGATCACCTTTTTGTGGCGGGCGTGCGTTACGACGCCGCTTTTTACTCGAGACATATCAGAAGCTCCTTAGCGTGCGTAGGGCATGTAGCCCTTGACGATTTTTTCATCAGGTTTGGACAGAACAGTTGTGCCCCGTGCGGTCCGGATGAATTTAGTGGAACGTTTGATCATCCCGTGACGCTTGCCTGCTTGGCCTGCCACGACACGGCCCTTGGCCGTGACTTTAAAGCGCTTCTTGGCGCTCGACTTGGTCTTCATCTTGGGCATTTACATCTCCTATCGGTGAGGCGGTGAAACATGGACAAGGCATGCCACTTCGGGCCCGCCCATGCGGTAACAGAAGCCGCCGTATAAGGCCCGCAGGCCCCTCTGGCAAGCCGGAATCGCGCCGCGGCAGAACAGAATCCGCCCCGCCGCAACAAGGGCCCTAACGGAAAATGTCGGAAAACACGCGGGTAAAGACCTCGGGGATGGTCGCAATCGAATATCCCGTCGGTTTTTGCAAAATCGCCACCGCAATCAAACCGGCGGCGATCATGATAAGAATCGCCGCCGCACGCGGTGTGCGGCTCTCCGAGAAGGCACCAATCAAAGAGGGGATAGACAGCAACCCGACAATACAGCCGATAACAAAAATCAGATCAGGGTTCAGGGTCATGTCTTACCTCAATGTAATCGCCCCCCGATGTTAATCGGGGTCTGCGCTAAAAATCAAACGCTCGTCGCATGGGGCCACTCGTAGAATATTAGTGGTTCCCGTAGTGTTAAAGGGAACGCCCGCGGTCACAACAATCTGATCCGCTTCCGTGCCCAAACCGATCTCGCGTGTGGCTTTCGCGGCACTGACAACGGCCATCTTGAACCGGTCCACCTCGCCCGTAACGCAACAGCGTGTGCCCCATGTCAGGCACAAACGCCGCGCCGTGGTGACAAGGGGGGTCAGGGCAATGATCGGCACATGGGGCCGCTCACGGGCCACAAGCGTCGCCGTCGCGCCCGACTGGGTGAAACAACAGATCGCCTTGATCTCGGTCGCCTCCGCAATCTCGCGGGCGGCGGCCACGATCCCATCGGCAACAGTGGTCCGCTCAACCTTCCGGCTGGCCTCGATCACGTTCAGATAGGTCGGGTCATTCTCAACCTGCAGGGCCACGTTGCTCATGGTGGTCACAGCCTCGACAGGGTAATCCCCGGCGGCACTTTCGGCCGAGAGCATGATCGCATCGGCGCCCTCGTAAATCGCCGTCGCAACATCGGACACCTCGGCCCGCGTGGGCATCGGGCTCTCGATCATGCTCTCCAGCATCTGGGTCGCCACAATCACAGGCTTCGCCGCACCGCGCGCGCCGCGGATCAGCCGCTTCTGGATCGGAGGAAGCTGCTCAACCGGAAGCTCAACCCCCAGATCGCCGCGCGCCACCATGATGCCGTCACTGGCCGCCAGAATGGCGTCATAGGCGGCCACAGCGGCAGGCTTCTCGATCTTGGCCAGAACAGCGGCACGGCCCTTGGCCAGGGCACGCCCCTCTTCCACATCCTCGGGCCGCTGGACAAAGCTCATGGCAAGCCAGTCAACACCCAGCTCACAGACGAACTCCAGATCCTTGCGGTCCTTCTCCGTCAGCGCCTTCAGGGGCAGCACAACGTCGGGCACATTCACACCCTTGCGGTTGGAAATCGTCCCGCCCGCCTCGATCACACATTCGGCGAAATCCTTGCCGCAGGTCTTTACCCGCGCGCGAATTTTTCCGTCATTCACCAACAAACGGGTCTCGGGCTCCAGCGCCGCGAAAATCTCTGGGTGGGGGAGCTGAACCCGGCGGGAATCGCCCGGCGCATCATCAAGGTCAAACCGGAAGGTCTGCCCGTTCTCAAGCTCCTCGCCCGCGTCATTGGCAAACACACCGCAACGCAGCTTCGGCCCCTGCAAATCGCCCAAAATCCCGATCGGCGTGCCAACATCGGCCTCCACCTTGCGGATGATCGCATGACGCTCGGCCTGCTCCTCATGGGTGCCATGGGACATGTTCAAGCGGAAAACATCTGCACCGGCCTCATACAGGGCACGGATCATGTTATAGTCGCTGGACGCGGGCCCAAGGGTCGCGACAATCTTAATGTTGCGTTCGTTTCTCACAGGCTTAGCCCTCCATTCAAGGTTGCGGCCTTGTTAGCGGTAACTTGCATCAGGGGAAAGGGGCGGCTTGACGGCTGCCCCCGGAAAGCCCAGCTATGATGCAAATTGGATCGCAATTGTTAAGGAAGTGTCACAAATGGACGCCCAAACACAAATAGAACTCGAAGCCGCCGCCTTTCGCCGCCTGCGCGACCATCTGGCCGAACGGACAGACGTGCAAAACATCGACATGATGAACCTCGCCGCCTTCTGCCGCAATTGCCTCAGCCGCTGGTATCAAGAGGCCGCCAATGAACGCGGCATCGAAATGACCAAAGAAGAAGGCCGGGAGGCCTTCTACGGCATGCCCTTCGACGAATGGAAAAAACTGTATCAGACAGAGGCGACAGAGGCCCAGAAAGCCGCCTTCAAAGACAGCCACGGCTAGGCCGTAGCCGCCCGCACAGGGCCGATCTGCCGCGCAACGGCCGGTTCCGGCCGGCGCGCGGCAGATCGGGGCGCCAAGGCGCGAAAAAGGGGGGCAGGCCATGCGGCCTGCCCCCCTTTTTCGCGCGGGCGCTCCAACGGAAACGTCAGTCGTAAACGCCGCCGTCCTCGACCCGCTTGGAAAACTCCGTTTCCCCGCCGCTCGCCAGAACCTGCGCCTGCTCGATCCAGCGGTCGCGCGTCGCGCGTCCTTTGAAACCGGTCAGGTTGGCGTCAACCCATGCGGCCTCGTCCGCTGTCCACCCGGCGATCTGGTCGAAATGATAAAAGCCGAGGCTGTTGCACAGGGCCTCCATCTTCGGCCCGATGCCCTTGATCATCTTCAAGTCGTCGGCCACCCCGCCGCGCGGCCCGTCAAGGGTCTCGGGCTTGGAGCCCTCATCGCGGCCCTCGGCCACGCCGTCCCCGTCAAAATCAACCGGCCCGTCCACGATCCCGACAGAGCCATCGCTCTGCTCGCCGTCGTCATCGGCGCTATAGGCCGCCACCGGCGCGGTAAAGGCCGCCTGAGAGCGCAGCTCGTCCAGCTCTGCCTCGACCTCCTTGATCCGCGCGTCCTTCTTCTGGCCATCGCTGCGGCAGCGGTCCAGACGGGTGGTCAGCTCGGCCATCTCGGCCTTATGCGCCTTGATCTGCGCATCCGCATCGGCATTGCCCGCCCCCTCGGCCTCTGCCTCGGACCCGCGGTTCCAGATCAGATAGCCCGCGAACAGGCCGATCAGGCCCGCAATCGCCAAAAGCAGCCAGATCTCAGTAAGTAGAAAGCCCCATTCCTTAAACATATCGTCTATTCCTCGGCTGTTTCGGTGGCGGCGTCATCTTCAATGGCTGCGCCATCATTTTCCTCGCCTGTGGTCTCCTCTGTGGCCGCGCCCTCGGGGGGTTCCCCGATGACAGACCACGCGATCGTTGTGCGCCGGTTGGCGGCACGGCCCTCTGCTGTGGCATTATCGGCCACGGGCTGGCTGGGGCCAAAGCCCTGCGCCGTAATGCGCGCCCCGCCCACACCGCGCGCGGTCAGGGCCGCAACCACGGCCTCCGCACGCTGCTGCGACAGGGCATAGTTGCTGGCCTCGTCGCCCTGATTGTCCGTATGCCCGCCAATCTCGAGGGCAAGGTCATCAAGGGTGAAACACTGGCGCGCAATCGCCGTCAGGCGGTTGATGGCGCGAATGGCCTGCCCGTCCAGACGGGCGGAGCCGGACAGAAAGTTCAACGAACTCTCGCTCAGCGCCAATTCCGACTGCTCCTGACAGACCTGCGCAGAGGGATCAAAACCGACAACCGGCAACCAAGCCCCGCCAAGGGCAACCTGCGCCTCGCCAGTGGCCGCATTCACGCGCTCCGCGCCTTCTGCGGCCGGCTCGGCGGCGCTCACACTCACGCTGGCGCTATTGCCAAGGGCCTCGGCCATGGCGGCCTGCACCAGCTCCGCATCGGCACCGGGCGACAGAACCATGGTCACCTCCGGCGCGCCCTCGGCCGCCTGAACCACGCGCAAACTCTCGGTCACCGGCAGCCAAGGCGCGGCGGCGCCAAGGGCATCCAATGCCCCCTGCCCGCCCGCATCGCTCAGCCCCGAAACCGCAGGCGTGCCAGAGGCCGCCTCCAGCCCGCTCGCCGCCGCGAAATCACCCGGCGCCACGCCCATGGGCAGCTTGCCGGAAACAGCCATGCCGCTCTCCGCGGCATAGGCCACCTCAAAGGCAACCGGCGCGCCATCATCCAGAACCGCCAGATCAAAGGTGCTGCCCTCGACCGCGGCCAAAGCCGCCGCAACCGCATCGCTCTCGGCTTGGGTATTGGCCTCGCCAGTGACGGTCAGGGTGCCGTCCCGCACGGTGGCCACACCGGTATTGAGCTGCGCCAAAGCCTCCAGCCCCACCTGCGTCAGGGCGGCAACCTGCGTATCCTCGGCGCCAATCCGCGCCACAGTCACGGCAGCACTGTCCACACCCTCGCCATAGGCAAAGCCTTCCATCGCGGCAGGCACCTTGCCCGCAGCGCTCATCGCGCCATCGGCCTTGGTCACAACCACAGACATCGGCGTGCCATCGTCCAACACGTCCAGCTCGATCACAGGGGCATCGCCCTCCAACCCGGCCAGAGCCTGCCGCACCCGCGCCTCGGCCTCGGGGTTCAGCACCGCACCGGAGAGGCTCACACCCTCATCGGTCACATGCAGAACACCCGCTTCCATCTCGCGCAGGGCATTCAGGCCAGCGGGCGTGCGGGCAACAAAACCCGCGTTATCTGCA
Source organism: Harenicola maris (assembly GCA_018524345.1). Taxonomy (GTDB): domain Bacteria; phylum Pseudomonadota; class Alphaproteobacteria; order Rhodobacterales; family Rhodobacteraceae; genus Harenicola; species Harenicola maris. Next base: position 48,965 of record JADQAZ010000004.1, on the reverse strand, counting down.
CCAATCTTCGCCACAGTCAGCTCATCGGTGGCCACATCCTCGCCATAGGCAAACCCGTCCAGCGCGGCAGGCACCTTCCCCGTCGCCGTCAGACCCGAAGGGTCCTTCAGAACGGTCAGGTCCATAGGCTCGCCATCATCAATCAACTCGATCTCGACCACAGCCTCAAAGGCCTGCGGCAGGTCGGACAGGGCCTCCTCTGCCGCCGCAGCCGCATCGGGATTGGCGGCAAAGCCGCTCAACACAGCGCGATCCTCGGACAGATCAAGGCTCCCGGACTCCAGCGTCTTGAGCGCGGCAACACCCGCCGCAACGGCGGTGCCGAAATCTTCCTCGTCATGGCCGATGCGCGCATCGGTGATCTCGCCCTCGATCGGCGCACCGGTCAGGCCCACCAAAGTCTCGCGGCTCAGAACCGCAGGCAATTTGCCCGCGCCGGTGAAAACCCCGGCCTTTGAGGTCAACATCAGGCCAAAGGGCTTGCCGTCATCCTCAACCTCCAATGCCACCTCGGCGCGGAACCCCTCGGGCAACTCACGCATGGCGGTTTCCACAGCCTCCGCCGTGGCGGGATCGGCCGCAAGGCCGGTCAGGGCCACGGCCTTATCCTCAATCCGCAACTGGCCGGATTTCAACGCCGCCAGAGCCTTCAGGCTCTGCGAGGCCGCCAACGGCCAGTGCAATTCATCCTCGCCAATCTTGGCAATCTCCGGCTCGCCCTCAACAGGGCTGCCAAAGGCCGCGCCAAGGGCCTCGGCGGGCATCACAGCAGGCAGCTTGCCGCCATTCCAAACCGCGGCACCATCCGTGCTGCTCACGTCCAAAGCAAAGGGCTTGCCATCATCCAAAAGCGTCAGGTCCACCAGCGCCTCGAACCCCTCGGGCAGGCCCTCCAACGGGGCCTCGGCCATGGCGGCCTCCACCGGCGACAGGGCAAGGCCACTCAGGGCAACACGCCCGTCACTCATTTCCAATTTACCGTTGATCAGGGGGGTCAGAGTCTCAACCCCGGCGCCCGCCGCCTCGGCCCAACCCTCGGGCGCACCCGAGGACAGCGTCAGCGCACCAACACCCGCCTCGCCCAAGGGGCCAGACAGCGCACGGCGCAGGGCCTCCGTCGGCACATGGCCCGATGTCACCATCCCGTCGCCGGTCTTCTCCACCGTCATGGCAAAGGGCGCGGCCACAGGCAAAACCGTGGTCATATCGCGCACAACCCGCCGCCCGGGCACATCATTCAACGCCGCCAGCATCGCATCGCGCTCCGCCTCGGTGTCGGCAATCCCCGTCAGGGCGATATCCCGCCCGCTCACATCGGCCTTCAGCCCATGCACAGACGTGCCCTGAACAGCGCCAGCCGCCGCATCAATTTCCGCTTCAATCCGCTTGGCCGGATTGCCGCTGGCATAGAGCCCCAGCAAACCCACACCAACAATCCCAACAGCAGCCCCAAGTTGCTTTCGCACCTGTCATTCCCTCCGGTTTCAACTGCGCGAGCAGTTCGGCCCAGACAGTTGAACAGGCCGGTTACTTTTGCAAGAGCAAACCAGTGGTATTAACGCGCGCAAATTCCCCGTAAACGCCTCTTGCTGTCCCCCTGCGCAGTGCTGCGCAAAGGGACAGCAAGACCGGCGCGGGCGCGGCGCCCCTGCGGGGGCGCCGCGCCCGCCCGCTAAACCGCCGCCTTGCGGCTTTCCTCAAGGTAGATCTCACGCAACCGCGCCGCCACAGCCCCGGGCTTGCCCGTGCCAATCGCCGCACCGTCGATCTCCACCACCGGCATCACAAAGGTCGAGGCACTGGTGATAAAGGCCTCATCGGCCCCCTGCGCCTCCTTAAGGGTAAAGGGCCGCTCCTCCACCTTCATCTGCGCCTCACGGGCAAAGCGCAAAACAGCGGCGCGGGTGATCCCGTGCAGGATCTCGTGCCCCAAATGCCGCGTGATCAACACCCCGTCCTTGACGATATAGGCGTTGTTGCTGGTGCCCTCGGTGACGAACCCGTCCTCAACCAACCAGGCATCATCACAGCCCGCCGCCTTGGCCATCATCTTGCCCATGGAAGGATAAAGCAGCTGCACCGTCTTGATATCGCGGCGACCCCAACGCTGATCCTCGATCCCGATCACCTTGATCCCCACCTCGGCCTGCGGGCTGGTCGACAGGCCCGGCTTGGCCTGGGTGAACAAAACAATCGTCGGCTCCGCATCCTTGGGATAGGCGAAATCCCGATCCGCCGCACCGCGCGTCACCTGCAGGTAAATCAGCCCGTCCTCGATCCCGTTGCGCGCCACCAACTCGCGGTGCACCTCCAAAAGGTCCTCCTTGGAGATCGGGTTCTTCATCTCCAACTCGTTCAAGGACCGCGACAGACGCATGGCATGACCGTCAAAATCAATCAGCTTGCCGTCCAAGACGGTGGTGACCTCATAAACCCCGTCGGCAAACAGAAACCCGCGGTCAAAGACCGAAACCTTCGCCTCTTCTTCAGGCAGGTATTCTCCGTTCAGGTATACAGTGCGACTCATGGGTCTTCTCCGGTTTGGGGCTTATTGAAAGGTGATCGCGGCGCCGGTTTCCATCGACAGGGCACAGGCATCGCGCAAAAGAACACAGGTATGGGCGGCAATCGGCTGGGCCTGCCACAGGGAGCCATCGGCCCGCGGCGCCGCAAGCGCCTCCATCAGGGCCTCGGATTCCACGGTCATCTCGTCGGGGATCTCCAGCAGGCCGCCCAGCGCGGCAACCTCCATCGCCAAACGCGCGGCGGAGCCAACGGAAATCTCGCGCTCGCCCCCCTCGGGGTCCACGGGAAAGAACGGCGGGTCGAAATCCTGCGGCAGGTAAAACCCCTCGCTGTCGGAATGCAGCAGCAGATGGGCAAAGGGCACAGCCTCGCCGCCGCCCGCCTCCATCAGGTTCCAGATCTCCGCCATCACCGCATCGGCCATTGGCGTCTCGCGCCCATCAAGCAGCTTGTCGCGCGGCACCTCCTGCCCCGCCTGCGCATATCCCAGAACCTCGCAAAGCGCATGCAGCCCGCCATAGCCCATGGCATCGGCGGACCAAACCTCGCAAAACTCCGGCTCCGCATGGGGCGTCAGACCCATATAGGCCATCTCCTCGGCGATCAGGGCGAAATCACGGCGCAGAAATTCCGCGCCTTCCTCGTCATACTCAAGGGCATCAACCAATGCCCCCACGCAAACCGAAAGCCCCATATCACCTTATCCCCAAAGGGCGGCCTCAGGCGGATGCACCCCGGCCGCATCAAATACCAATGCTTGGTCCCGGTCTTCGGCCAACAGAAGCGGCCCGTCAAGGTCTGTATACCCCACGCCCTGCGCGATCAGGGTCGCAGGCGCCATAGCCAGCGAAGACCCCACCATACAGCCCACCATCACGCCATATCCCTCGGCCAGCGCGGCGGCCTTCAGGCGCAGCGCCTCGGTCAGGCCCCCGGTCTTGTCCAGCTTGATGTTCACCACATCATACTTGCCCTTCAGGCCAGCCAATGTCGCGCTGTCATGACAACTCTCGTCGGCGCAGACAGGCACAGGACGCTCCATCCCGATCAGGGCCTCGTCCTCCCCCGCAGGCAGAGGCTGCTCAACCAAGGCCACACCCAAACGCACCAGATGCGGCGCCAAATCGGCATAGACATCGGCGCTCCAACCCTCATTCGCATCCACGATGATGGTCGATACAGGCGCCCCGCGCCGCACCGCCTCCAGCCGCGCCATATCATCCGGCGTGCCCAGCTTGATCTTGAGCAAGGGCCGAAACGCGTTCTTCGCCGCCTGCGCTTCCATCGCCTCGGGCGTATCGAGCGAGAGCGTATAGGCCGTCACCTCCGGCTTCGGCGCGGGCAGGCCCGCCAATTCCCAAACCCGTTTGCCAGCGGCTTTCGCCTCCATATCCCAAAGGGCACAGTCCACCGCATTGCGCGCCGCCCCAGCGGGCAAACGCTCCAAAAGGCTCCCGCGGGTCAAACCCGCCAGATCAAGCCCCTCAACCTGCGCCGCAACGCTCTCCATGGTCTCGCCGTAACGGGCATAGGGCACACATTCGCCCCAGCCCCGATGCGCGCCATCCTCGACCCGAACGGTCAAAACCTTCGCCTCGCTGCGCGACCCGCGCGAGATGGTGAACACCTGCGCGAGCTTGAACACATCCGCCGTAACAGAGACCCGCATCACAGGGCCGCCAAAGCATCTACCAAACGACCCGCATCATTGCGGAACGGATCCACCGTCGGAAGGCCCATACGGCTCTCCACCTCGGCCATGTAATCGGCGGCGGCCTGATCATCCAGATGCTGGGTGTTGATCGAAATCCCCACCACCTGCACATCGGGGTTCACCCGCCGCGCCAGATGCAGCGCCGTGTCGCGCAGGTCCTCCAATGTCGGCAGGTCATAACCCGGCAGGCCCCGCATATGGGTCCGCGTCGGCTCGTGACACAGGATCAAGGCATCCGCCTGCCCGCCATGAACCAAAGCCATGGTCACACCGGAATAAGAGGCATGGAATAGGCTCCCCTGCCCCTCGATCAGGTCCCAGTGATCCGCATCATTGTCAGGGGTCAGCCACTCCACAGCACCCGCCATGAAATCCGCAATCACCGCATCAAGGGGCACACCCCCGCCGGTGACCAAAATCCCCGTCTGCCCCGTGGCGCGGAAAGTGCTCTTCATCCCGCGCTCGCGCATCACCGCATCCATGGCCAATGCCGTATACATCTTGCCCACCGAACAATCGGTGCCCACGGCCAAACACCGCTTGCCGCTGCGCTTCACCCCATTGGCAATCGGATACTGCACCGAAGGAATACGCACATCATGCAGGGTGCGCCCCTCCTCCGCCGCCACAGCAACCAGATCGGCCTCATCGCGCAAAAGGTTGTGCAACCCGCTGGCAATGTCGAACCCCCGGCGCAGAGCCGCAATCAGAACCTCTTTCCAAGCCGCAGAAATCACGCCGCCGCGGTTCGCAACACCAATCACCAGCGTGCGCGCGCCATTGGCCCAAGCCTCGTCCAGATCAAGGTCCACAATCCCAAGGTCCGCCCCGCAGCCCTCCATCCGGAACTGCCCAACGGCATTCTCGGGCCGCCAATCGCGAATACCAATCGCCACCTTCGCAGCAAGCTGATCCGGCGCATCGCCAAGGAACAAAAGATAGGGTGTGGGAATCATTGCAGCAGCCTTTCAAAGTTTCCATCGCAGAATACACCTCCCGCGCGGGCAATCATGGGGAAACTCGGCCGCCACAGGGGAAAGATCGGGAACATCTTCTAATTTTTCCGCAGCTTCGCGAAGAACCTCTCACAAATTAGCCAAAGCGCCCACCCCAGCGCCGCAGCGCCGCATCGCAAATGCTGCGCCTGCAACTTTGCCCTTGAGGATCACCGCGCAATATTCTAATCCAAACCCAAGCTTGACGCGCAATATAATAACCAATAGGTTCCGCCATGTCCTTCCGCCTGCAACCCGCCGCCCCGAACCGCCCCAACAGATGCCAACTCTTCGGCCCCGGCTCCCGCACCGCCCTGTTCGAAAAAATGGCCGCCTCCGCCGCCGATGTCATCAACCTAGACCTCGAGGACAGCGTCGCCCCCGACGACAAACCCCAAGCCCGCGCCAATATCATCGAGGCAATCAACGACGTGGACTGGGGCAACAAACACCTCGCCGTGCGGATCAACGGCCTCGACACCCCCTACTGGTATCGCGACGTGGTGGATATCCTCGAACAGGCAGGGGACCGGATCGACCAGATCATGATCCCCAAGGTCGGCTGCGCCGCCGATGTCTACGCCGTCGATGCCCTCGTCACCGCCGTGGAATCCGCCATGGGCCGCCGCAAACCCATCGCGCTTGAGGTCATCATCGAGAGCGCCGCCGGCATCGCCCATGTCGAGGACATCGCCGCCGCCTCCCCCCGCCTTCAGGCCATGTCCCTCGGCGCCGCAGACTTCGCCGCCTCCATGGGCATGCAAACCACAGGCATCGGCGGCACGCAGGAAAACTACTACATGCAACATGGCGAAACCCGCCACTACTCCGACCCATGGCACTGGGCCCAAACCGCCATCGTCGCCGCCTGCCGCACCCACGGGGTGCTGCCCGTCGACGGCCCCTTCGGCGACTTCTCCGATGACGAGGGCTTCCGCGCACAGGCCCGCCGCTCCGCCACCCTCGGCATGGTCGGCAAATGGGCCATCCACCCCAAACAGATCGCCCTGTGCAACGAGGTCTTCACCCCCTCCGCAGAGGCCCTCGCCGAGGCCCGCGAAATCCTCGCCGCCATGGAACAGGCCAAGAAAAACGGAGAGGGCGCAACCGTCTACAAAGGCCGCCTCGTCGACATCGCCTCGATCAAACAGGCCGAGGTCATCGTCTCCCAAGCCGACCTGATCGAAAACAACACCTAGGGCTTCTTATTGGCCCAAATATCCCGGGGGGAGGCCGCAGGCCGGGGGGCAGCGCCCCCGGATCCAGATTTTTCTCCGAAAAATCTCTCCCGCGCCAAGGCGCGGGAGGGCCAAGATCAACCGACCCCGCGACACAGACCGAATGGCCCCAGACCCTAGGCCCGCTCGTCCACAGGCGACCCCATCACCACATAGCTGGTGATGGCATTCACCTGCGGAATGGTGCCCAGAACATCGGTGTGAAACTGCTTATAAGCCGCCAGATCACGCACCTCGATCCGCAGCAGATACTCCACCTGACCGGTGATATTGTGGCACTCCCGCACCTCCGGCGCGCGCTGCATCGCGGCCTCAAAGGCCTGCTGCGCCGCCTTGGTGTGCTGGTTCAACCCGACAGTGACATAAGCGCAAAACCCCGTGCCCATGGCCTCCGCATCCAGAACAACCCGATACCCCTTGATCACACCGGAGGCCTCAAGCGCCCCCACCCGCCGCAAACAGGCCGAGGGCGACAGCCCCACCCGCTCTGCCAACTCAAGGTTGCTGATCCGTCCATTGCGTGACAGCTCGCGCAATATCTGTTCGTTGATCTTATCCATAGCGCCCAATCATTGCAAAAAACCCGACAACGACCGCCAAAAAGCAACCACATGCCGCAGGGTATGCGCCATAAATGCACAATGATACCCGAAATCCTACCCGCCCTGCTGCTCTTTGCCCTCGTTGCCTCCATCACACCGGGGCCCAATAACCTGATGCTCATGGCCTCGGGCGCGAACTTCGGCTTTGCCCGCTCCCTGCCGCATATGTTCGGCATCGGGCTGGGCTTTTCCCTGATGGTGCTGCTGGTGGGCGCTGGGCTGATGCAGATCTTCGATCTGATCCCCCACAGCGATATGGCCCTCAAACTGGTCTCGGTGCTCTATATGCTCTGGCTGGCATGGAAGATCGCCAATGCCGCCCCGCCCGAGGACGGGCAAGCCAAGGCGACCCCGATGACCTTCCTTCAGGCCGCCCTGTTCCAATGGGTCAACCCCAAGGCATGGTCCATGGCGCTCTCGGCCAATATCCTCTTTGCGCCGGGCAAGGACACCGCCGCGATCCTCTGGGTCGGGGCCGCCTTCCTGCTCGTCTCGCTGGCCAGCACCACAAGCTGGACGGTCATCGGCCAGCAAATGCGCCGCCTGCTGACCAACCCCGCCCGCCTGCGCGCCTTCAACTGGCTCATGGCCGCGCTTCTGGTCGCCTCGCTCTACCCCGTGCTGCACAGCCACTGATCCCGCCCGCGATGTGTTGCAAAGCCCGCCGCACAAAGCCATATAGAGGGCGAACAGCGCCGGAGCGGACCCTTTGACCAACTATCTTGATTTCGAAAAGCCCCTCGCAGACATCGAAGGCAAGGCCGAAGAACTTCGCGCCATGGCCCGTGCCAATTCCGAAATGGATATCGAGGCAGAGGCAAAAGCCCTCGACGCCAAAAGCGCCGCCCTCCTGCAGGAACTCTATTCCTCCCTGACGCCATGGCGCAAATGTCAAGTCGCCCGCCACCCCGCGCGGCCCCATTGCCTCGACTATATCGATGCGCTCTTTACCGAATTCACCCCCCTCGCAGGGGACCGCAACTTTGCCGATGACCACGCGGTTATCGGCGGCATGGCCCGCCTGAACGACCAGCCGGTCGTGGTGATCGGCCATGAAAAGGGCAACGACACCGCCTCGCGCCTGAAACGCAACTTCGGCATGGCCCGGCCAGAGGGCTACCGCAAAGCCGTCCGCCTGATGGACCTTGCCGACCGTTTCAAACTCCCCGTTGTCTCGCTCGTCGATACCGCTGGCGCCTACCCCGGCATCGGCGCCGAGGAACGCGGCCAGTCAGAGGCCATCGCCCGCTCCACCCAGAAATGCCTGCAAATCGGCGTGCCGCTGGTCTCGGTGATCATTGGCGAAGGCGGCTCCGGCGGGGCCGTGGCCTTTGCCTCGGCCAACCGTCTGATCATGCTGGAACACTCGATCTACTCCGTGATCTCGCCAGAGGGCTGCGCCTCCATCCTGTGGAAAGACAGCGACAAAATGCGCGAAGCCGCCGAGGCCCTGCGCCTGACGGCGCAAGACCTCAAATCCCTCGGCGTCTGCGACCAGATCGTCGCCGAACCCATCGGCGGCGCCCAGCGTCACCAGAAGGACGTGATCGAGGCCGTCGGCCGCGCCATCGCCCGCAATCTGGCCGAGATGAAAAAACACACGCCAGAGGACCTGCGCAAACAACGCCGCGAAAAATTCCTCTCCATCGGCAGCAAGGGCCTCGCGGCCTAGGCCGCCTATACCGGCGCCCTAAACCGCCCCGATAAACCGCAAGGGCACCTCAAAGGGCCCGCGCTGCGAACTCGCCCAAGGAAATTTGCCGGTCTCGGCAAATCCCTGCGCCAGCTCCTGCGCAAAACCCGCAATGTCGGCGGCACCCAGCACCGGCCAAGGCCCTGCCTCCACCTGCGCAATCGTATCCTCCAACTTGGCCTCGCGGTTGTGCCAGCCGCCAATCCGGTGCGTCTTGGCCAACATCTCGAACCGCTCCACCGTGGCCCGCCGTTTCTGCGCCATCTCCACGCCAAAGCCGCGATCAAAATACCGCGCGTGAAACAGGAAAAGATCGGGATCAATCTGCCATGGCTCCCCGTCCAGCAGATGCGCATTGCCCCCGCCCAAAGGGGCGCTGCGAAAGATGCAGGGCTTGCAATAGGCCGCCTCCAGAAAGCCAAAGCGGCGCTGCTCCGTCAGAGGCCTGCCCCAGTCAAACGCCCCCGGCTCCACACTGGGCCGATGCACGATATCAAACCCCACAGGCGACAGCGCCACACCGTCAAAGGCCCGCCCCTGCAAATAGGCGCCCATCCCCTGCCCCAGCTCGGGGTTCAAAACGATGAACTCATCCACATCGGTGGTGATCACATGGTGGTAATAATTCAGCATCCCCGCGACAAAGGAAAAGAACAGCCCCCGCCGCCGCAGCTCAAACCGGCTGCCATTGCGAAAGAACGGCACCGCAATGATCGAACAGTCCCGCGCAATCCGCCGCACCTCAGGATCATTCCCATGGGCCAGCACAACAAGGGCAGACGGATCCTCTACCATCCCGCGGTAATGGGCGATCCATTTTTCAAGGAATTGATAGTCATTGCGCAGCATCGTCATGATGCAAAGCTCTTGCATAGGGTCCCCCAACCGAAACACCGGCTGGCCTCACCCTAGCGACATCCCCCCTGCAAGCAATGACCAGAGGGGGCAAAAGCGGCACGGGGGCCCCATGGCCCCCGCTCCTTTAGTCTTGCATCATCTCTTCGTGGTGCAGGTCTTCGGGGCGCGGGTCACGCGGAGGGCGACCAATCACGTCCTTAAGCTCGTCCAGCTCGATAAAATTATCGGCCTGACGGCGCAGCTCATCCGCAATCATCGGCGGCGAGGACCGGATGGTGGACACCACCGACACACGGCAACCGGACCGTTGCAGGCTCTCGACCAATGGCCGGAAATCGCCATCGCCCGAAAACAGCACGATATGGTCCACATGTCCGGCAAGCTCCATGGCATCGACCGTAAGCTCGATATCCATATTGCCCTTCACCTTACGCCGACCTTGACTGTCGACATATTCCTTGGCCGGCTTTGTCACCATCGAGAAGCCATTGTAATGCAGCCAGTCCACAAGCGGGCGAATGGGCGAATACTCGTCATTCTCCAGCAAGGCAGTGTAGTAGAAGGCACGCAGCAACTTACCCCGGCGCATGAACTCTTGGCGCAGGAGCTTGTAGTCGATATCGAACCCTAGGGACTTGGCGGCTGCATACAAATTGCTGCCATCGATGAACAGCGCGAGCCGTTCGTCTCTATAGAACATTAATAATCCTTTCGATCTATGGCGCGCAGATTGGTGAGTTTAGATTTGAGTGGTAGCAACCTGCGGGCAGACGGTGAAAATAGGGAAAAATTTAAATGGAACAACCCTCCAAAAGTCACAATTCCGTTGCAACTGCGTTAATTGCCGTAGGGTCAAATCAGATTTCTCCTTATGGTTGTCCAATTATGTCAGTAAAAGAGGCATTTCGCGCTATAGAAAGAGCAGAAATACAGATTCAGGCAAAAAGCCGCCTCTTCAATACCCCCTGTTTCCCCGCTGGCGCGGGGCCTGACTATGTAAATGCCGCCCTGCGAATCACGACAACTTTGCCGCCCCTGGCCCTCCTGCAGGCCCTGCACGAGGTCGAAAGCGACTTCGACCGCGAACGCACCAACCGCTGGGCCGCCCGCACCCTCGACCTTGACCTGATCGACCACGGCGGCGCCCTCCTGCCCGACCGCGCCACATGGGACCACTGGCACAACATGCCGCTGGAACAGCAGAAAACCACAACGCCACAAGGGCTGATCACCCCGCACCCAAGGGTGCAGGACCGCGCCTTTGTCCTCGTCCCCCTCGCCGATGTGGCCCCCGATTGGACCCATCCGGTGACAGGGGCCACAATAAACCAGATGCTCGCCGCCCTGCCCAAGGGCGACATCGCGGCAATAACCCCGCTGGAACAGGGCATTTAGCTTGCCAATCCCGCCGATCCGGTCTAAGCACCGTCTTTCTGATTTATCCGAACCGGAGGTGCCCTATGGCCCGTGTCACCGTTGAAGACTGCGTGGACAAAGTTCCCAATCGTTTTGATCTCGTGATGCTCGCAGCCCACCGGGCGCGCGAAATCTCTGCTGGTGCAGAGATCACCGTGGATCGCGACAACGACAAGAACCCTGTCGTGTCCCTGCGCGAAATCGCAGACGAAACCCAACAAGCCGCCGATCTGCGCGAACGCATGATCGAAAGCAACCAGACCCAGATCGAGGTTGATGAACCCGAAGAGGACGCAATGGCCCTCCTCATGGGGGCAGAGGCCGACCGCCCGGCAGAGGATGACCTCTCCGAGGAGAAACTCCTGCGCGCCTTGATGGAAGCGCAGGAACCACGCTGATCCTTCCAATAAAATGACCGAGATGAACCCCGACAAACTGGTCTCGCTCGTCTCGGCCTATAATCCGAATACAAATGCCGCGCTCATTCGCGCGGCATTTGACTTTGGGCGTGACATGCACGAGGGCCAGCTGCGCGACAGCGGCGAGCCCTACTTTACCCACCCCATCGCCGTGGCCGAACTGCTGACGCAGCAACACCTCGACGATGAGAGCATCATCACCGCCCTGCTGCACGACACGGTCGAGGACACCAAGGCCAGCTATTCCCTCGTGGCCGAGAAATTCGGCACCCAGATCGCCGAGCTGGTCAATGGCGTGACCAAGCTGACCAACCTGCAACTCTCGTCGACAGAGACGAAACAGGCCGAAAACTTCCGCAAACTCTTTATCGCCATGTCCAAGGACATGCGCGTGATCCTCGTCAAACTGGCCGACCGTCTGCACAACATGCGCACGATCCGCTTTCAGGATCCCGCCAAACAGGCGAAAAAAGCCCGCGAAACCATGGATATCTACGCCCCCCTCGCGGGCCGCATGGGGATGCAATGGATGCGCGAAGAACTGGAGGACCTGTCCTTCCGCGTCCTCAACCCCGAGGGGCGCTCCTCCATCATCCGCCGCTTTATCCACCTGCAACAGGAAACCGGCGATGTGGTCGACAAGATCACAACCGACATCCGCGCCGAACTCGCCCGCGCCAATATCGAGGCAGAGGTCTTCGGCCGCGCGAAAAAACCCTTCTCCATCTGGCGCAAGATGCAGGAGAAAGAACAATCCTTCTCCCGCCTCTCCGACATCTACGGCTTTCGCGTCATCACGGACACAGAGGCAAACTGCTACGCCGTCATGGGCATCATCCACAAACGCTGGAAGGCCGTGCCGGGGCGGTTCAAGGACTATATCTCCAACCCCAAATCCAACGGCTACCGCTCGATCCACACCACCGTGTCGGGCCGCGATGGCAAACGGGTCGAGGTGCAAATCCGCACCCGCCAGATGCACGAGGTCGCCGAAACCGGCGTCGCCGCCCATTGGTCCTACCGCGATGGCCAGCGCGTCGAAAACCCCTTCGCCGTGGACCCCGCAGCATGGGTCAACCAGCTGACCGAACGGTTTGAGGGGGCCGATCACGACGAATTCCTCGAACACGTGAAACTGGAAATGTATCAGGATCAGGTGTTCTGCTTCACGCCCAAGGGCGATGTCATCAAACTGCCGCGCGGCGCCACGCCGCTCGACTTTGCCTATGGCATCCACACCCGCATCGGGGCCTCCTGCGTGGGCTGCAAAATCGACGGTCTGCGCGTGCCGCTCTGGACCCGCCTGAAAAACGGCCAGTCGGTGGAAATCATCACCGCCGAGGGGCAGCACCCACAGGCCTCATGGCTCGACATCGCCGTCACAGGCCGCGCCCGCTCCTCGATCCGCAAGGCCCTGCGCGAGGCCGACCGCGAACGCTTTATCAAACTGGGCCGCGAACTGGCCCGCGTCGCCTTTGAACAGGTCGGCAAGAAATCCTCCGACAAGGCCCTCGCCACCGCCGCCCGCCAGATGGGCCTCGACGACGCCGACGACCTGCTCGCCCAACTGGGCAGCGCCGAACTCGTCGCCTCCGATGTGGTGCGCCACCTCTATCCCGAACTGGCCGAGGCCGCCGCAGGCGATACCGTCGACGCAGAGCGCGCCGTCATCGGCCTGCCCGACGATCAGGTCTCCACACGCGCGGGCTGTTGCCAACCCCTCCCGGGGGAGCGTATCGTCGGCATCGCCTACCGCGGGCAGGGCGTCATCATCCACACCATCGACTGCCCCGTCCTGCAAGACTTCGAAGGTCAGGAAAAACGCTGGATCGACCTGCACTGGCACTCCGGCCCGCACAAGGCCGAACACGCCGCCTCCTTCGATATTACGATTTCCAACGATGCCGGCATCCTTGGCCGGATTTGCACATTGATCGGCGAGCAAAGGGCCAATATCTCGGACATGCAATTCATTGACCGCAAACCGGATTACTACCGCCTTCTGGTTGATGTCGACCTGCGCGACGTGGAACATTTGCATATGGTCATGACCGCCCTTGAGGCAGATAGTGACGTGGCAGAGATCTCAAGGTTCAAGTCAGTGGACCGCAAGCCCTAGCCCGGGCACCGGGCCAAGACAAAGGACACAAGCGAAGTGGTTTTCAAACGCAGGCACAAGCGATCATGGCCACGCCTGATCGCCGACGTCTTCTGGCCCCGCGGGGGCTGGGGCCGTGCGTTTAGCTATATCCAACACCGTGTCCGCCGCCTGCCCGACAATTCCCACCGCATCGCGCGGGGCATCTTTGCCGGTGTGGTGGTGACATTCACCCCCTTCTACGGGCTGCATTTTCTGGTCGCCTTCATTCTGGCCAAACTGATGCGCGGCAATGTCCTTGCCGCCCTGCTGGCCACCTTTATCGGCAACCCCGTCACCTTCCCCTTCATCGCCGCCCTCAGCCTGCAAACCGGCCAATGGCTCCTCGGGATCGATCGCTCGGAACGGTTCGGCCGCGCCTTCTTTGCCAAATTCGGCGGCGCCATGCACGACCTGTGGTTCAACTTCAAGGCGCTGTTCACACCGGCCCGCGCCGAATGGTCCCACCTGAACGACTTCATGGCCGATATCTTCCTGCCCTATCTGGTCGGCGGGCTGATCCCCGGCATTGTCTTCGGCACGCTCGCCTACTACGCCTGCGAGCCTGTGATCCGCGCCTACCAGAACCGCCGCAAGGGTCTGCTGCGCAAAAAGCTGGCCGAAATGGCCGCGAAAAAGCAAAAAAGCGCCCTGAAAAAGCCGCCAAAATCGGCGGATACTGAAGCGGGCAGATGAACGGAGCCCCCATGACCCAAGCCGCCCCCCTTCGCCTCGGCGTCAACATCGACCACGTCGCAACCGTCCGCAACGCCCGCGGCGGCGCCGTGCCCGATCCCGTGCGCGCCGCCCTGCTGGCCCAATCCGCGGGCGCCGACGGCATCACCGCCCACCTGCGCGAGGACCGCCGCCATATCCGCGACGCGGACATAGAGGCTCTGATGGAGGGCCTCACCGTCCCCCTCAACTTCGAAATGGCCGCCACGCCGGAGATGCAGCAAATCGCCCTGCGCCACGTGCCCCACGCCGTCTGCATCGTGCCCGAACGCCGCGAGGAGCGCACAACCGAGGGCGGCCTCGAAGTCGCCCGCGAGGAAAACAAACTCGCCCATTACATCGCCCCCCTGCGCGAGGCCGGCTGCCGCGTGTCGATCTTCATCGCCGCCGACCGCAGGCAGATCGAGGCCGCGCACCGCATTGGTGCCCCCGTGATCGAACTGCACACCGGCGCCTATTGCGACGCCCACGCCGAGGGGCGCACGGCCGAACGCGACGCCGAACTCGCCCGCCTGACGGACATGGCCGCTTTCGCCGCCGATCTGGGGCTGGAGGTCCACGCAGGCCACGGGCTGACCTACGATTGCGTCACCCCCATCGCCGCCCTGCCACAGGTGGCAGAGCTCAACATCGGCCACTTCCTGATCGGCGAGGCGATCTTTGCGGGCCTCGAACCCGCCATCGCCGAAATGCGCCGCGTCATGAACGCCGCCCGCATGGGGGTATAGGCCCATGGCCGGTGTCTCTCTGCTGCGCTACGCGGTGATCTTCTCCGGTCTCGCCCTGCTGCTGGTGTTCATTGACGGCCAACTCGCCGCCCATAGCGCCCTGCGCCTGCCCACAGGGGCAAGCATTATCCTGCCGCCCATCATCGCCGCCCTGATCGAAGGCCGCGCCTTTGCCCGCCGCATGGGCAGCGCCCCGCAAAGCGGCGGCGCATGGGCGGCGGCGCTGCTGATGACCCTGCTGGTCATGTCGCTCACCGCCATCCTGCTGCTGCTGGCCAGCCTGCATCAGGGCATCGTGCAATTCATGGCCTATATGCCATGGGCCTATCTGGCCATGATGGCCGCGATCTGGCTCTGCGGCGTCTTCCTCGGCAACCGCCTGTTCTACGCCATCGGCGCCCGCTCCGCCCTGCCCGCCTAGGGCATCTAGGGCTGGCGCAGGGTCCGCACCGGCAGATCCGGCTTGCCCGCAATCTCGCCCACATCAATCACTCCGGCCTCCACCCCGACGGGCAGAGCCAGGAACGCTGTCATGACATTCTCGCGCATGATCCGGATCGCCTCCTCGCGGTCCGCATTGGGGTGCGCCTTGCGGCTGACCGCATGCATCATCGGGTTGGTGTTGATCTCGTAAATCTGCGGCCGCCCCTTGTAGAACCCGTAATCCACCCGCCCGAAATCCACCCGCGCAATCTCGAACACCCGCGCCACCAAGGGGCCGTTCGGGTCATCCGCCATCTCCGCCCGCTCGCGGGCATAGCTCTCATCGCTCCCCGCCCCCACGGTGCCGTATTTGGCCTCCCAAACATCCTGAAACACCCCGTTGGTCGGCACCACGGCCTCCCCGATCTTGTAGTTCGACAGCTTGTGATAGACCGGCCCGCGCGCCCCCTCGATCGGCTCGGCGGCAAACTCGATGAACAGCAAATCCGCAATCGCATGCCCCGCCTTCAGCGCCGTATCCAAAGCCGCCTCCGCGGCCGCCCGATCCTCAAGCAAATCCGACCCCACCCCGCGATGCGCCGTCAATGTGCGCAAAAACACCGGATACCGCTCCGGCCACTCGCCCAGCGCAGGCAGGGCACAAGTGTAATCATTGATCCCCTCGGCCTTCAACGTCCGGATCAGGGCATGACGCGGGCGAAACAGCCGCGGATCATTCAAAACCTTGCCCCCGCCCGCACGGATCAGGTCGACATAGCGCCCCAGAACCTCCCAAAGCCAAGGGTGCAGCCGGTCAAAATCCGACAGAATATAGACCGCCTTGGGCAGACGCACCGCATCCAGCAGGTTGTCATAACTCCAGATCGTCAGGTCCACACCCTGCTCGGCCAAAGGCTCGATATAGGACCGCATGGTATAGCGGTGATGGCGCACCGTGACATAAATGATCTTCATTTCCGCTTCCCCACCTCGGGCCCTACCTCAGGCCGCGCTCGCTTGACACAGTGACCCCATTCGCCAATACATTAACAAAAATAGATTTTCCAACCCATACCGGAGGGCACGCAATGTCCAGCACCACGATCGACCCGTCCAAACTCCTCGGCTTCAAAATCCTGTCCACCGAGGCAGAGGACACATCGGGCTCCAGCGCCTCCAGCACCCTTCTGGGCGACAAAACCGGCAGCAAAGTCACAAGCCCGCTGCTCGGCGCGAAAACCGGCAGCAAAGTCACCAGCCCCCTGCTCGGCGCCAAAATCGGCTCCAAAGTCGGCGGCAAGGTCACAGCTCCCGCCACCGGCGCCTGAACCAGCCAGCCCTGATAACGGCGCCCGGGCCCCGGCCCGGCGCCCCGCGCATGACACAACAGCCCCATGATTGATCACGGCTTCTTCCCCGACGCGGCCCGCATGGCCGCGCTCGACGCGCGCCGTCACAGCGACCTCGCAAGCAGCCTCGCCCATCTGGCCGAGGTGACAGCAGGCAGCCCCCTGTCGCGCGGCCTCGCCGCCTGCAGCGAGGCCATCACCCAAGGCACCCGCATCCCGGCAGAGGGCTTCGGCAGCTATTTCCGCATCGCCACCGCCCTGCTCGAGGGCGACGCAGAGGCTGCGGCCCGGGCCAGCGGCCCGCTCCTCGCCCTGCGCCCCCGCCCCGCGCCCTTCACCCTGCTGACCGAGGGCGGCCTCGCCGCCAAACCCCTCGCCGAGGCCCTCACCGCCTCGACCGAGGGCGACTCCAGCCTCGCGGACCGCGTCCCCGCCGATGCCAAAACCATCGCCCGCTTTACCGCCAACTTCGCCAAGGCGCTGGAGATCCTCGAACAGCACCTGCCCAGCCTGCACGCAGAACTCAGCGCCCAGATCTTCCAGATCCTGCTCGCCGCCCCCGCTCCCGGCGCGAAAATCATCTTCGACGGTGCCTCCCATTACCAACTCTGGGGCTTTCTCATCCTCAACCCCGAGGCCCATGAAACCCCCCTGCAAATCGTCGAGGCCCTCGCCCATGAGGCCGGCCACGGCCTGCTCTTCGGCATGACCATCGACGAGCCGCTGGTCCTGAACCCGGACACAGACCTCTTCCCCTCGCCCCTGCGCACAGACCCGCGGCCCATGGACGGCATCTACCACGCCACCTTCGTCTCGGCCCGCATGGCATGGGCCATGGAAACCCTCGCCGCCGCCCTGCCAAAGGGGCCGGACCGCGACCACGCCCTGAAGGCCGCCGCAGAGGACCGCGCCAATTTCGCCTCCGGCATCTCCGTGATCGACGAACACGCCCGCCTGACCCCCACAGGCAGCGCCATCATCGAAAGCGCCCGCGCCTTCGTCCGCCAGCCGGTCTAACCGCCCCGCTGGCCAAGGCACCCCGCTGGACAGAGCGCCCCGCGCGCGGCATCCTCGGCCCGAACCGCATCCAGCCGAGGCCCCCATGCCAAACCCCCTCCGCCCCCTGCTCCTCGCACTCCTCCTCGCCGCCCCCGCCATATCCGCCCCCAGCGGCGCAAAGGCGCAGGAAATCGCCGACTGCCGCACAGACCTGCCGCCAGACCTCAACCCCCGCATCGACGCCCTCTCCGAGGCAAGCCGCCCCTTCGCCAATGGCGAGGTGCGGCTCGCCCCCGTCTCCACCGGCCCGATCTCATCCGGCCCTCACTACCTTGTGATCCTCTCCCCCCCGCGCGACGCGCAGGGGCTGCGCCAATGCAAAACCCTGAAATTCGAGGGGGATAAAGGCTTTGCCGCCCTCGAATTCAACGCCCTCACCGCCGATTACGACCCCGCCAAGGGCCTGATTTTCACCCTGCCCGCCCTGATCTACCTGCCCGAAGAAAGCTTCGTGAACTCCATGGTCATGACCCTCACCCTCAACCAATCCACCGGCGCAATCGACGTGCAAACCGAGCTGGGAAACGAGTAACCCAAAACGCCCCCCGCCGCCTTGCAGCCCGCACAAAGCCAGAGCAAAGCCCCACCCAAGGCCGGAAAACTGGACAGACTCCAGCCAGAGGCGCATCCTGCGTAAAGGATTTCACACAAGGATATTTCTCATGCCCCGTTTCTACGCCCTCTTTCTGCCCCTCCTTCTATGCCTCACAGCGCCCGCATCGGCCCTTGAGGTCACCGATTGCATCCCCGGCCAGCACAAACTGGTCGATCAACTTATGCAGCTACAGGAAAAATCCGGCCACGCGATCAGGGTCAGCACAGCGACCCTTGCCGCCCCTGAAAGCGAGACCCCCGGCCCCAATCCGCTCTACCTCAACATCACCATGACCCCGCCGGACGAGGCCATCGCCCCCCAGTGCAAAACCGTCAGCTACGACAAGGACACCGGCTTTGCCTCCATCGATTTTTCGTTCAAGGACATGACCCGCGAAACCGACCCCGACCGCGGAGACGTTGTCACCATCCCCGCCATGGTCTACCAGCCAGAACAGGACGCTTTGAAACCCGCGGATCTGACCATAGGCTTCCAAGGCAATGGCGTCTTCGACGTGCAGCCCAAATAGGGACCAACAGGGAAACCACTATATGATCCTCGGCATCGGCACCGATCTGGCCAATATCGACCGTATCCAAGGCACGCTGGACCGCTTCGGCGACCGTTTCCGCAACCGTGTCTTCACCCCGCTGGAACAGGACAAGGCCGAACGCCGCCGCGATGTGGCAGGCACCTATGCCAAACGCTGGGCCGCCAAGGAGGCCTGCTCCAAGGCCCTCGGCACGGGCCTGCGCATGGGCATCGCATGGAAGGACATGTCGGTGTCAAACCTGCCCACCGGCCAGCCCGTCATGGCCCTCACCGGCTGGGCCGCCGAACGCCTCGCGGAAATGACGCCGGACGGCTACGAGGCCACAGTCCATGTCTCCCTTACCGATGACCACCCATGGGCACAGGCCTTTGTGGTGATCGAGGCCAACCCCCTCGGCGCCTCTGCCCCCCGCATGGCCCAGCGCCCCGGCAAACGCAGAACGTGACCCCCAGTCTCCTTGACTCCAAGGCGGCGCAGGCTCATGTAGCCTGAAACGCAAAAACATAAGCAGGCCCCATGTCCACAGGCAGCAAAACAAGCGATGGCATCGTTGAAACCATCAAAACAGTCGTCTACGCCCTCCTGATTGCAGGGGTCTTCCGCACCGTCTTCTATCAGCCCTTCTACATCCCCTCCGGGTCGATGAAAGAAACCCTGCTGATCGGGGATTTCCTGTTCGTGAACAAAATGGCCTACGGCTATTCGAAACACTCCTGCCCTTTCTCGCTCTGCCCGATCTCGGGGCGGCTCATGGGCTCCGAACCTGACCGCGGCGATGTGGTGGTCTTCCGCCACCCCGTCAACGGCGAGGATTTCATCAAACGCCTGATCGGCCTGCCCGGCGATACGGTGCAAATGCAAAACGGCCAGCTGATCCTGAACGGCACCCCCGTGCCCTCGGAAAAGGTCGGCACATTCACCGAAACCTACGCCCCCCAAGGGCCGCAGCAACTGACACCGAAATGCGCCAACGCCCCCGTCGGCATCGGCGGCACCTGCGAGAAAGAGCAGATCCGCGAAACCCTGCCAGAGGGCAAAAGCTACACCACCCTCAACGTGGCCATGCTCAACAACACCCAGCAGGACCAAACCCCGATCTTCACCGTGCCCGAAGGCCACTATTTCTTCATCGGTGACAACCGCGACAACTCCCGCGACAGCCGCGTCAGCCAGCTCGCCGATGGCGTCGGCATGGTGCCCTTCGAAAACCTGATCGGCCGCGCCGAACGGATCGTCTTCTCCTCGGGGGGCAAATCCCTGTTCTACATCTGGACATGGCGCGCGAACCGATTCTTCAAACGGGTTCAATGAAGGCGGCCGCCTACTGGATAACTGTCGGCCTCGGCCTGATGGTCGTCGGCTTCTATGGCCTCCTGATGATCGGCACGCTCTTCTTCCGCCCCTACTGGATCGCCGCAGGCAGCATGAAACCAACGCTGCTTGTCGGCGATTACGTCACCGTCGACTGGTCCGCCTACCTGCGTAGCACGCCGCAGCGCGGCGATGTGGTGATGTTCCAACACCCCGCCACAGGGCCGGTCTTCGTCAAACGCATCATCGGCCTGCCGGGCGATAGCGTGGAAATGCAAAACGGCCGCGTCATCCTCAACGGCACGCCCCTTGCCCTTGAAAACGACGGCGCCTTTATCGAACGATATGAGCGGCAAGGGCCGGCAGGCCACCTGCCCCGCTGCGCCAATGGCGCGCTGGAAATCGGCATGCCCTGCCTCGCCGCCCGCCAACGCGAAACCCTGCCAGAGGGTCGCAGCCACGCCCTGCGCGACATCAACCCCGACAGCCCCCTCGACACCGCGGCGCAGGTGCTGGTGCCGCAGGGCGAATACTTCGTCCTCGGCGACAACCGCGACAACTCCCGCGACAGCCGCACCCCGCAACACAGCGGCGGCCTCGGCACCATCCCCCAAAGCGCCCTCAAAGGCCGCGCCAAGTTCATCCTCTTCTCCTCCTTCGGACAGAGCATCTGGACCCCATGGACATGGCGCAAAGACAGGCTCATGAAAGACATCCAATGAACGCCAGCGCAGATACCCTCACCCTCGCAGACCGCATGGGTCATAAATTCAACAACCTCGACCTGCTGCGCGAGGCGCTGACCCATGCCTCCATGGCCTCGCCCACCCGCGCCCATAACCAAAGGCTCGAATTTCTCGGCGACCGCGTCCTCGGCCTCGTCATCGCCGAGGCCCTCCTCGCCAATGACGCCGCCGCCTCCGAGGGCGACCTCGCCCCGCGCCTCAATGCGCTGGTGCGCAAGGAAACCTGCGCCGATATCGCCCGCGATCTGAACATCGGCGATGCCCTCAAACTGGGCCGCTCCGAAATGCTCTCGGGCGGACGCAGGAAAGAGGCCCTCCTCGGCGACGCGATGGAGGCGGTGATCGCCGCCGTCTACCTCGACGCCGGATACCCCGCCGCCCGCGATATGATCCTGCGGCTCTGGTCGAAACGGATCAAAACCGTTAAGGCAGACGCCCGCGACCCCAAAACATCGCTGCAGGAATGGGCACAGGCCCGCAAAATGCCGCCCCCCGAATACCGCGAGGTCTCCCGCAAGGGGCCGGACCACGCCCCCCTCTTCGAAATCGCCGCCGTCCTGAAGGACGGATCAAAGGCCACCGCAACCGCCGGTTCCAAACGGCAGGCCGAGCAAGACGCCGCAAGGGCGCTCCTCGCCCAGTTAGAAAGCGCATCATGACAGATACACCCAGCACCAGCGCCGGTTTCATCGCCCTCATCGGCGAGCCGAACGCAGGCAAATCCACCCTCCTGAACCAGATGGTCGGGGCCAAGGTCTCCATCGTCACCCACAAGGTGCAAACCACCCGCGCCCGCATCCGCGGCGTCGCCATCGAAGGCGATGCGCAGCTGGTGTTTGTCGATACGCCCGGCCTCTTTCGCCCCCGCAGGCGGCTGGACCGCGCCATGGTCAAGGCCGCATGGGGCGGCGCCGCCGACGCCGATGTGGTGGTTTTGCTGATCGAGGCCCACCGCGGCCTGACAGAGGGCGCCAAGGCCATCATCGAGGGGCTGGCGGAACACACAGAGGGCCGCAAAGTCGCCCTCGCCATCAACAAGATCGACCGCGTGCAGGCCGAACGCCTCCTCGCTCTGACCCGTGAAATGAACGAGGCCTACCCCTTCGCCGAAACCTTCATGATCTCGGCCGAAAAGGGCCACGGCGTGCAGCAGCTCCGCGAATGGCTGGCGGGCGAAATGCCCAAAGGCCCATGGATGTATCCCGAAGACCAGATCGCCGACCTGCCCCTGCGCATGATCGCCGCCGAAATGACCCGCGAAAAGCTCACCCTGCGCCTGCATCAGGAACTGCCCTACCAGCTTACGGTCGAAACCGAGAACTGGGAAAACCGCCCCGACGGCTCCGCGCGGCTTGACCAGATCATCTATGTCATGCGCGACGGACATAAGGGGATCATCCTCGGCAAAAAGGGCGAAACGATCAAAGCCATCAGCACCGCCGCCCGCGCCGAGATGGAGGAATTCCTCGGCCACCGCGTCCACCTCTTCCTGCAAATCAAGGTCCGCCCCAACTGGCTTGAGGAATCGACCCGCTATTCCGAGATGGGGCTTAACTTCAAGGACGGCGAGGCATGACACGCCTCACCTCGGGCTTCTGGGTGCAGGCCTACCTCGCCCGCCTGCGCCTGAACGACATCCCCGCCTTCGTCACCGCCCATGGCGATGACACGGCGGGCTCTGTGCTGATCAAACTCAACACCCTCGACGGACAGGCCAAGGCCTTTCAACGCACCATGTCCATGGACGGCACCCGCCCATGGGACACACTGGCCGAAGGGGCAGAGGCAGAGGTCGACGCCGCCCTCACCCGCCAACGCGACTTTGACCGCGACATCTGGGTGATCGAGGTCGAAGACCGCGCAGGCCGCACCCTGCTGGACGAGCCGGGACTGGTGGACTGATATGGACTGGCAGGATGAAGGCACCATTCTGACCACCCGAACCCACGGCGAAAACGCCGCCATCATCGAGGTCTTCACCGCCACCCACGGCCGCCACGCCGGAGTCGTCCGCGGCGGCGCCTCCCGCCGCATGACGCCCATCCTGCAACCCGGCTCCAAAGTGCAGGTCGCGTGGCGCGCACGGCTAGAGGCGCATTTGGGCGCCTATACGGTCGAACCCCTGCAATCGCGCTCCGCCAATGTCATGAGCGACCGCCGCGCCCTCGCCGGCCTCAACGCCGTCACGGCCCTGCTGGCCTTCGCCCTGCCCGAACGCGCCGCCTATCCGGCGCTCTACGCCCAGTCCGAGCTGGTCCTCGACCTCTTGGGAACATCCGACCACTGGCCCCTCGCCTATGTCCGCTGGGAACTGGCCTTGCTGGAGGAAATGGGCTTCGGCCTCGACCTCACCGCCTGCGCCGTCACCGGCGGCAACGACACACTCGCCTACGTCAGCCCCCGCACCGGCCGCGCCGTCTCCGCCTCCGCCGCAGGCGAATGGGCCGACCGCCTCCTCCCCCTGCCCGGCCCCCTCATGGGCGAGGTCCCCCTCGCCCCGCAGGAAATCACCGAAGCCCTCCGCACCACAGGCCATTTCCTCGAAAACCGCCTGCGCAGCGCCCTCGGCGACCGCCCCCTCCCCCCCGCCCGCGCAAGGCTCATCTCCGCCCTAACGCGCCAAGGCTAAGGTTTTCCGCCATCTGCCCTCGGCCAAAGGCCTCGCTCCGCTGTCGGCGGTGGGGGCGCGCGGGGGCGAAGCCCCCGCGCGCCCCGGTCGGCCCGGCGCCAGCCGGGTCGAAACCTGATGGTGTGGGAGAAAAGATTTTATGCCTCCGGCGGGGATATTTGTGCCAATAAGAAACAGGGCGTTCCAGGATCGAACATTGGGATTTGGCCCTGAGCAGACAGAGAGGGGCCCGGACATTTGAAACGCTTTCTCGACGCCACGCTTGGCCGCTGGGTCCGGCATTTCTTTTTCGTGCTGGTGCGTGGCTACTATGCCCTGTTCTACAACGTCAGCTTTGCGGGCAAGCATCTGTTGCAGGACCGCCCCGGCACATTGATCCTTGCCACCCATGTCAGCCGCCATGACGGGCCGTTGATTTCGGCGATCCTCTATTCCACCGCCCGCGTGCGCCCCACGGTGCATTACGGCGAGTATCACAGCTGGGCCCAGTGGTTCCCGCTCTATGTCGCCGCCGCGATCCCCATGTCCTCGCCCAAGACATGGCCCGAGGCGAAGCGCGCCGCGCGCAAGCGGCGCACCTTGGAGATCATCCACAAGGTTCTGGGCAACGGCAACTCCATCCTGCTCTTCCCCGCGGGCCGTGTCCGCCGCCAGCCGGAGGAGATCGTCGCCCCCTATCTGTCCGGCGTTCATGACATCCTGCGCGCAGAGCCTGAAACCCCCGTCATGCTGCTCCGCACAGAGGGGCTGGGGCGGTTTCAAACCGCCAAATATGATCTGTTCTGGAGCTTTCTGGGCCGTAAACAGGGCCGCCGCCATGTGGCCATGGACCTGCGCCCCCTGACCGATCTTGACCCGAACCTCGACCTTGCCGCCTTCAACGCCAAGCTGGAGGAATTGCTCAACAGGCCGATCCCCGGCGGGTTCTGACGCCCCTTAGGGCGCCGCGTTGAACACCATCTGCCCGCCGCTGGTATTGCTCAGGATCAGCACCCCTCCCGTGACCTCCGACAGGGTCATCCCCTGCAGCGCGTCAAAGAACTTTGCCTCCTGCCGCAAATCGGGGCAGGCGCGTTTGGTCGCCGCGATCGGGCCAATCTCGAACCACGGATAGGGAGCCTTTTGCGCCGCCGTATAGCCGTTGCAGGGCCCCTCGCCGCTGATCACGCCGGTCTCGCCCAGATTGATCGTCGCACGCGCCGCAAAGGGGGATCCATTGACCTCCTCCAACACGAAATCGGTAGTGACCTGAGTATAGCCAGAGACGGTCTCGTCCTTGCAGGCGGACAGAACCAGCGGCAGGAGCATAAGGGGGGCAAATCGTAACATGCCCCGCTCTTGGCCCGCCGCGCCGCCGGGCGCAAGGGGGGCCGCTACGGCATGCGGCGAAACGCGCGGTTCCCGCCGGTTCTAGGCCAAACCCCTAGGCCAGAACCCGCCGTGCAATCACCTGCGCCTGAATCTCCGCAGCGCCCTCAAAAATATTGAGAATCCGCGCATCGCAAAGGATCCGGCTGATGGCATATTCGGTGGCAAACCCGTTGCCCCCGTGGATCTGCAACCCCGTATCCGCAGCAGACCAAGCCACCCGCGCCCCCAGCAGTTTCGCCATCCCCGCCTCAAGGTCACAGCGCCGCCCCTCGTCCTTTTCAAGCGCCGAGAAATAGGTCAGCTGCCGCGCCACGGTCAGTTCCGCCACCATCATCGCCAGCTTCCCCGAGACACGGGGAAAGGCGATCAGCGGCTTGCCGAACTGCTTGCGGTCCTTGGCATATTGCATCGACACGTCCAGCGCCGACTGCCCCACGCCCACGGCGCGGGCCGCGGTCTGGATGCGCGCACTCTCGAAGGTCTCCATCAACTGCTTGAAACCGCGCCCCTCCTCGCCGCCAAGCAGGTTCTCGCCCGAGACAGCAAAGCCGTCAAAGGCCAGCTCGTATTCCTTCATCCCCCGATAGCCCAAAACCTCGATCTCCGTGCCGGTCATGCCCGGGGTGGGGAAAGGATCGGCATCGGTGCCCGGGGTCTTCTCGGCCAGAAACATCGACAGGCCCTTGTAATCGCTGGTCTCGCTGTCTGTCCGCGCCAAGAGGGTCATCACATGGGTCCGCGCCGCATGGGTGATCCATGTCTTGTTGCCGGTGACGCTGTAATCCGCGCCCTCCTTCACCGCCCGCGTGCGCAAGGCGCCAAGGTCGGACCCCGTGTTCGGCTCGGTAAAGACCGCCGTCGGCAATGTCTCGCCAGAGGCGATCCGCGGCAGCCATTTCTGCTTCTGCTCCTCCGTCCCGCCGCACAGGATCAACTCCGCCGCGATCTCGGAGCGCGTGCCAAGGGACCCCACGCCGATATACCCGCGCGACAACTCCTCAGACACAACACACATCGATGTCTTCGACAGGCCGAACCCGCCGTATGCCTCGGGGATGGTCAGGCCAAAGACCCCCATCTCCGCCATCTGCTCCAGAACCTCCATCGGGATCAACTCGTCGCGCAGGTGCCAGCCATGGGCATGGGGCTCGACCTGCTCGGCGCTGAACCGGCGGAACTGCGCGCGGATCATCTCCATCTCTTCGTCCAGACCAGAGGCGCCAAAGATCACCTCCCCGGTATCCTCGGCGCAAAGCGCGATCAGACGGGTCCGCGCCGCTTGGCTATTGCCCCGCGCCATAAGCGCCGCAACGGCCTCCCCCTCAAGACCGCCCTCAACCCCCATATCGCGCAGGCGCACCAACTCGCCCTGCCCCATGGGAATACCGCCCTCGATCTGGTTCAGATACTCGCCAAAGACGATCTGAAGGATCAATTGCTCCGCCTCGCCAAAGGTGCCCGCCTCGGACAGGCGCGCGCCCCAATTCTGCATCTGCGAAAGCGCCGTCTCATAAGTGGCAAGCCATGCCACCCCGTGGGCGGCGGTCTGATGCACCTCGACCAAACGCGAAGAGACCCGCCCGCCCTCCTCCACCAGCGCCCGAAGGGCCGCTTTGGCCTGCTCCAGCACATCGCGCACCGGCGGCAGCGCCGCCGCCGTCACAGCCAGAAGCTCCGGCATCACAGGGCTGGCTTGGATCGGGTCTTGGGCATCACGGGGCATCACGGCACTCCTTTGAATCAGGCTCGGCCCCGTCTACCCACTTTGCAGTCGCAGCGCAACATTAATGCGCCACACGCGCCAATTTTGAACAAAACGAATGCGACCGATGCGACGCAAGCCAGACTTTGGCACAAAGTCTGAACCCAAACCCTTGCAAGGGTTTGGGCCCAATTTCTTTTCAAGAAATTGACGACAGCCGCCGCCGAAGCGGATCAGCCGATGGCAACCGCTTTCACGTCTTCGTCGATATGAGGCACATATTGGGCAAAGTTCTCGGCGAACATTTCCACCAACAGCGCCGCCTGCGCGTCATAGGCGGCGGGATCGCCCCATGTGCCGCGCGGGTCAAGCAGCGCCCCATCCACCCCCGGCACCGTCACAGGCACCTGGAAGCCGAAGTTCTCGTCCTTGCGGAAGGTCGCATTGTTCAGCGACCCGTCCAGCGCCGCCGTCAACAGCCCGCGCGTCGCGCGGATCGGCATCCGGCTGCCGGTGCCATAGGCCCCGCCCGTCCAGCCCGTATTCACCAGCCAGCAGGTCGCCCCATGGGCGGCGATCTTCTCGCGCAGCAGGTTGCCATATACCTCGGGCCGGCGCGGCATAAAGGGCGCGCCAAAACAGGTGGAGAACGTCGGCTGCGGCTCTGTCACCCCGCGCTCTGTCCCCGCCACCTTCGAGGTGAACCCCGACAGGAAGTGATACATCGCCTGCGCCGGGCTCAGCCGCGCAATCGGGGGCAAGACGCCAAAGGCGTCACAGGTCAGCATGATGATATTCTTCGGATGCCCCGCCAGCCCGTTTTCCGAGGCATTGCTGATGTAATGCAACGGATAGGCACAGCGCATATTCGCCGTCAGACTGTCATCCTCGAAATCCAGATCCTTGGTTTCGGGATCATAGACCATATTCTCGATCACCGTGCCGAACATCTCGGTCGTGGCGTAAATCTCCGGCTCCGCCTCGGGCGAAAGGGAAATCGTCTTGGCGTAGCACCCGCCCTCGAAGTTATAGGTCCCGCGATCAGACCACCCATGCTCATCATCGCCCAAGAGTACACGGTTCGGATCAGCAGAAAGCGTCGTCTTCCCCGTGCCCGACAGGCCAAAGAACACCGCCGCATCCACAGGGTTGCCCTGCGCATGGTTGGCCGAACAATGCATCGGCATCACGCCCTTCTCCGGCAGGATGTAATTCAGCAGCGAGAACACGCATTTCTTGTTCTCACCGGCATATTCCGTCCCCGCAATCAGGATCAGCTTCTTCTCGAAGTTCATCGCAATCACGGTCTCTGTCCGGCACCCATGGCGCGCCGGATCGGCCTTGAAGCTGGGGCAGTTGATCACCGTAAACTCCGGCTCGAACCCGTCCAGCTCGGCGCGCTCAGGGCGGCGCAGCATGGTGCGGATAAACAGCGAATGCCAAGCCAGCTCCGTCACCATCCGCACATCCAGCCGCAGGGCCGGATCGGCCCCGGCAAACAGATCCTGCACGAAATACTCGCGGCCCTTCATATGCTCCAGCATATCGGCATAAAGCGCGTCAAACCCGGCGACCTCGAGGGGCGGGTTGTTCTCCCACCAGATCGTATCCTCGGCATCCGCCGTGCGGACCACAAACTTGTCCTTGGGCGACCGGCCGGTGAACTCTCCGGTAGAGACCAGAAACGATCCCCCCTTGCCAAGCTCCCCTTCCCCGCGCCGCAGGGCATGGGCAATCAGGTCCGGCTCGAGCATGTTATAATATGCCTCCCCAAGCCCCTCGATACCCTGATCTGAAAGTTGAAATTTCGGGTTCACGCGGCCAATGGACATATCTCAATGCTCCTTGTTCTGGCATCGTGGCAGGGGCGCCACCCCTCGGCTATAACATGTCATTTTTTTGAAACGCCACAGTGCTAATGCGGCGTTAGCGCAACCAATTTTGGTTTAGCGCAACCATTCTTTCCCGCGGGTCAACCTCAGGGGGAAAGCGGCCGCAATGTGGTGCAAATTAGTCATTCCTTGTTACTTTTGTTGCCAGATTACACTGCGCAGACCTCAACCGTGTCGTTAGCAGTTGATTCTCAAGGGCTGATTCGGGATTGTGGCGGAAAAAACTGTAGGCGAAGAGCAACAATAAGGAACAAGTCATGTCGAAAATCGCCCTTGTGGACGATGACAGAAATATTCTGACATCCGTTTCGATGACGTTAGAGGCCGAAGGTTTCGAAGTAGAAACCTATAATGACGGGCAATCGGCCCTCGACGCATTCAATAAGAAACTGCCCGATATGGCCGTGCTGGACATCAAGATGCCCCGCATGGACGGCATGGACCTGCTCCAGCGCCTGCGGCAGAAAACATCGATGCCGGTGATCTTCCTCACCTCCAAAGATGACGAGATCGACGAGGTGCTCGGCCTGCGCATGGGCGCGGACGACTACGTGAAAAAACCCTTCTCCCAACGCCTGCTTGTGGAACGCATCCGCGCCCTGCTGCGCCGTCAGGAAGTGATCTCCAATGACGAGGTCGGAGAGGTCGAAACAGCACAGGTCCTCGCCCGCGGCGAGCTGTCGATGGACCCCCTGCGTCACGCCGTGACGTGGAAAGGCCGCGACGTTGCCCTCACAGTGACAGAATTCCTGCTTCTACAGGCCCTAGCCCAGCGCCCCGGCTTCGTCAAAAGCCGCGATCAACTGATGGATGTGGCCTATGACGATCAGGTCTATGTGGATGACCGCACAATCGACAGC
Source organism: Harenicola maris (assembly GCA_018524345.1). Taxonomy (GTDB): domain Bacteria; phylum Pseudomonadota; class Alphaproteobacteria; order Rhodobacterales; family Rhodobacteraceae; genus Harenicola; species Harenicola maris. The sequence continues at coordinate 19,414 of JADQAZ010000004.1, read as the reverse complement.
CACATCAAACGCCTGCGCAAGAAAATGCGCTCCGTGGATGACGAGTTCTCGGCAATCGAAACGCTCTACGGCATCGGTTACCGCTACAACGAAGAATAACGCAGCAAAGGGTGCCAAAGCCTGTGCGTGATACGAGCAAATCTTATGAAGGCGATGTTGTTCTCGGTGAAGACTGGGAACAACCGCAGGATGCTGACCAAGAGGTCAACGCAGGGCGCAAGCGCCGCGGCATCCTGACGCTCAATCGCTCGCCCCTCGCGCGCAAGATCATCACCTTCAACCTGCTCGGCCTGCTGATCCTTGTGGCAGGCGTCTTCTACCTCAACCCCTTCAGGGACAGCCTCGCCGTGCAACGCGAGGCTGGCCTGACATCAGAGGCCGAACTCATCGCCGACGCGATCGAGGTTCAGCTCCCCACCGGCACCGCCCCCGTCATTCTGGCCGAGGCGATCAATGCTCAGGATACCGTAGACAGCCTCACCCTCTCCGACGGGCTCGAGGTTTTCGTCTTTGACACCGAGGGCACACTCCTCGCCCGCTCCGTTCTGGGGCCAGAGGACGCGCCCCGCGTCGGCGAGCGTTCCACCGTCATCACCGATTTCCTCATCTCCATCTGGGAGGGGATGTCCTCGATCTTTACCCCCGGCAGGCGCGGCACCGAAACCGCCGATGCAGAGGGGCTGGCCCGCACCATGGTCGCACAGGCCGCAAATGGCACCACCTTCGGCGAACACGGCCAAAGCACCGCCGGCGGCACCATCCTCTCCGTCGCCACACCGATCGAGGGGCCAAGCGGCGTCGCAGGCGTCATCGTCGCCGCCTCCGCCAATGGCGAACTTGACCTGATGGTGCGCGCCGAACGCGAGCAAATCCTGCAAATGTTTGTCATCGCCATTCTGGTCTCCATCGGGCTCTCGCTGCTTCTGGCCTCCACCATCGCCAACCCGCTCTCCGATCTGGCCACCGCCGCCGAAATCGGCCGCGACAAGAATTCCCGCAAGGTCCAGCCCGGCCGCGTCCGCATCCCCGACCTCACCGCCCGCCCCGATGAAATCGGCCGCCTCTCGGGCGCCCTGCGCGGCATGGTCGCCGCCCTCTATGACCGGATCGATGCGAACGAACAATTCGCCGCCGATGTCAGCCACGAAATCAAGAACCCGCTCGCCTCGCTGCGCTCCGCCGTGGGCACCCTGCGCGTGGCCAAACGCGACGACCAACGCGACCGCCTGCTCGATGTGATCGACCACGACGTGCGCCGCCTCGACCGCCTCGTCTCCGACATCTCCAACGCCTCCCGCCTCGACAGCGAGCTGGTGAAGGAAGAAGAAGAAGCCTTCGACCTGCTCAAGACCCTCGGCAATATCACCGAATACCTCGCGCAGGAGGCCGGCAAAAAAGGCGTCGAATTCATCACCGACGTGCCCAAACAACCGATCCAGATCGACGGTCTGGAGGGGCGCCTCGCGCAGGTCTTTGTCAACCTGATCACCAATGCCCTGTCCTTCTGCGAAGACGGCGACGCCGTCCGCGTCTGGGTCCGCCGCCGCGAAAACCGCGTGCTGGTGGTGGTCGAGGACACAGGCCCCGGCATCCCCGATCAGGCCCTTGGCAAAATCTTCAACCGTTTCTACTCCGAACGGCCCGTGGGCCAGTTCGGCGACCACTCCGGCCTCGGCCTCGCCATCTCGAAACAGATTGTCGAGGCTCATGGCGGCGTCATCTGGGCAGAAAACATCCGCCCCACCGACGATGACATCACCTCCGAACCCCTCGGCGCCCGCTTCGTCGTCGGCCTGCCGGTCTAGGCCCCCAAAGCCGCCCCGCAGCCCCTGCGGGGGCCGCCCCCGCGCTCTTGGGGCGGGCCTTAACCTTTTCGCAAGGTTCACCGTTTCTTAACTGCGCCCGCAGGGTTAACCATGCCGATCTGCACGAATGGCTGCATCGGTTGTGCATCGCATGTGCATCACTTGTGCATCAGCTTTTCATGGCTTTGGCGGCGAATTAACCCCGAATCACTGCCATGTCAGTGGCATTACCGCCCGGCGCGGTGTTAACTGCCCGGATATGGCACATCAGACGATCCTTCACGCCACCTGCGTCGCCTTCGGCCCCCGCGCCGTGCTGATCACCGGCGCCTCCGGCACCGGCAAATCCAGCCTCGGGCTGGCGCTTCTGGCGGCGGGGGGCGCGCTCATCTCCGATGACCGCACCGCCCTGCAACGCAGGGGCGAGAGCCTGCTGGCAAGCTGCCCCGCTGCGGCCATCCATGGCCGGATAGAGGCGCGCGGCATGGGCATCCTCATGGCCCCTGCACAAGACAGCGCCGAGGTCGCCCTCGTCGTCGACCTCAACGCCCCCGCGGAGACACAGCGTCTGCCGCCGCCCCGCAACACCCGCATTTGTGATGTCACTTTACCCTTGTTTTTCAGGCCGGAAGGCGCACATTTCGCCCATGCACTCGCCCTCTACCTCAGCCACGGACCCGCCACATGACCGGCCCCGCCAAATGACAGTTCTCGCCCCATGACCCCTGCCGATCCCCCCGGCCAGCCAGAGGCCCGCACCGGCGCGATGCAGCGCCTTGTCCTTGTCACCGGCCCCGCCGGCGCAGGGCGCAGCTCCGCCATCCGCACGCTGGAGGATCTGGGCTACGAGGCCATCGATAACCTGCCGATCTCCCTTATTCCTAGGCTTCTGGACACCCCCGCCCCCGGCGCGCCCATGGCCATCGGCGTCGACACCCGCAACCGCGATTTCAGCGCCGGCACCCTGCAGGAACTGGTCGAGGAATTCGCCGCCCGCGAGGATATCCTGCAAGATGTCCTCTACCTCGATTGCCGCACCGATATCCTGCTGCGCCGGTTCTCCGAAACCCGCCGCCGCCACCCCCTCGCCCCCGCCGAAGGCCCGGCCGAGGGCATCTCCCGCGATATCGCCATGCTCGCCCCGATCCGCGCACAGGCCGACATCCTGATCGACACCTCCGACCTCTCGGTTCATGATCTCAAGGCCGAAGTCACCCGCCATTTCGAGCTCGAAGACAGCACCCGCCTTGGCATCACCCTGCATAGTTTTTCCTACAAAATGGGCCTGCCCCGCGCCCTCGATTTCGCCTTTGACTGCCGCTTCCTGCGCAATCCCCATTGGGATCAGGCCCTGCGCCCGCTGGACGGACGCGATCCGCAAGTGGCTGAATACATTGCCAAAGACGAAAACTTCGCCCCCTATGTCGCACAGGTCGAGGCCATGCTGGCCATGATTGCCCCTGCCTCTGTCGCCGAGGGGAAATCCCACCTGTCGGTGGGCTTCGGCTGCACCGGCGGGCAACACCGCAGCGTCGCAATGGCGCAAAGAATTGCCAAATCCCTTGCAGGCGACGGTTGGCGGGTGTCTATTCGTCACCGCGAGATAGAGCGCCGCGCAGCAGCCGGCGTCCCCAAGAAAACCGAGGTTGGCTGAGTGATCGGCATTGTTATCGTGGCCCATGGCGGCTTAGCCCCCGAGTATTTGTCCGCCGTCGAACATGTCGTCGGCCCTCTCAACGGCGCGCTCGCCATCAAGATCGGCGAGGACCCCGACCGCAGCCGCAAACAACGCGAAATCTGCGATGCCGCCGACAAGGTTGATACCGGCGACGGCGTCGTGGTGGTGACCGATATGTTCGGCGGCTCGCCCTCCAACCTTTCCTTGCGCGCCTGCCGCTGTTCCAACCGCAAGATCCTGTATGGGGCGAACCTGCCGATGCTGATCAAGCTCGCCAAATCGCGCCACCTCTCCGTCCCCCTCGCCGTCGAGGCCGCCCTCAAGGCAGGGCGCAAATACATCAACGCCGCAGACCTGAGCGAGGAGACCGGCTAATGCCCGCGATGACCCTTGAAATCGTCAACGAAAAGGGTCTCCACGCCCGCGCCTCGGCCCGCTTTGTCGAAACCGTCGAGGGCTTCGATGCCACCGCCCGCGTGTCCAAGGACGGGCTGGATACCGAAGGCGACAGCATCATGGGCCTTTTGATGTTGGCAGCCTCCAAGGGAACCTTTATTGATGTTGAAACCTCGGGCCCGGATGCGGACGCACTGGCAGAGGCGCTAAAGGCTCTGGTCGAAACGAAATTTGGCGAGGGCAGCTGACATTGCGCAAGCGGTGAGTGCTCTAAAGGGAATGCAACGTGACGGACATTGTGCCTAAAAAATTCGCCGCTCGCGGGGAAAACGACCCCGCCGCGCCGCGCGTGTATGACCGCCGCAGCCTGACCTATGCCGAAAGCTTTGACAGCGGCTTCAAACGCAACTTCATCCGCACGATGGAATTGCTGACCGCCAAGATGAAAATCGTCTCGCGCATCCGCCGCTTTGAACGCGCCGGTATCCCGCAGGGACAGGCCTTCTGGCCCGCCACCATGGACGCCATGGGGATCGACCTCCTCACCCCGCAGGACCAGCTCGACAACATCCCCGCCACCGGCCCCGTGATGTTTGTCGCCAACCACCCGCACGGGCTGGTGGACGGCATGATCCTTGCCGACCTGATCGGCCGCCGCCGCAATGACTACCGCATCCTGACGCGCTCGCTGCTGACCGGCCTTGACGAAAGCGCCTCCAGCTACATGATCCCCGTCCCCTTCCCGGACGAGGAAAACGCGCAGCGCAAGATGATCGAAATGCGCGCCAAAGCCATGGCCCACCTCAAGGACGACGGGCTTGTCGCCCTCTTCCCCTCGGGCGTTGTGGCCTCCTCCGACAGCATGTTCGGCCCCGCGATCGAGCAGGAATGGAACGTCTTCACCGCCAAGATGATCCGCAAATCCGGCGCCACTGTTGTTCCCTGTTTCTTTCAGGGCGCCAACTCCCGCGTCTATCAGATCGCCAACCGCATCTCGGCCACCCTGCGCCAAAGCCTGCTGCTCTACGAGGTTGTGCACGCCTTCGACAAACCGCAGGCCCCGATCATCGGCAAACCCATCCCGCCAGAAGAGGTCGAAGAACGCGGCAAAGACCCCCGCGCCTTCATGACATGGCTGCGCAACCACACGCTTTCATTGGGCAAAACCGTCTAAAACAGCGGCGCCATGACAGAGCGCACCCCCCTCGAACAGGTCCGCTGGCGCCTCGCCCATAGCGCCCCGGTCACTTGGGACAGGCAGGTCGTCCAAGCCGAACTCAACGCCCTTACCCCGCTGGAGCGCGGCAGGCTGATCGGCACCCTGTGGCAAAAGCATTTCTGGTCTCAACACGACGATCCGCAGGACATCATGGGCTGGCTCTGTTCGGGCCTTGAACGCGCCTATGATAAGGTCGAAACCTCCCACCCCCTCTTTGACGGCCCCGCCGCCGATGCGGCCCTCACCGGCCTTCTCGCCCATCTGGACAGCCCCACACCCAAGACCTACCAACGCCATGACCCCAACCTCCCATGGACCCCGCAAGAGGCATGGATGCAGCGCCTCGGCGCCTGTACCGCCATGATCTGCCGCCGCTTGGTCGAGGCGCCGGGCCCCGAGGGCATCAAGGCCCTTAGAACTCTTCTGCCCAAGGTCAGCTTTGGCTCCGACATCGCCAAACTCACCGCCGCCCGCCTGACCGGCGAGGTGGAGGTTGAAAAGGGCGTCACAGCCGCCCTGTTGCGCCGGGTCGCAACCCCCATCGCCCGCGCCGAGGTCACCGCCCTGCTCACCGCCCCCGCCCTGCGCTGGTGCACCCTGCTCGCGCCCTATGACACCACCCTCGGCCTGAGCGACCCGACCACGGAGGAGGCCATGCCAGAGGACCTCCCCGCCTACCAAAGCTTTGCCCAAGAGGCCGTGCAAACCGCCCTCGCCGCCGTCCGCGCCGTGCAATCCGGGCAGGCGCCCTACAAGGCTGACAAGCTGATGAGCCAAGAAGACGCCCATGCCGTGGGCCGCGCCCTGCGCATCGCCTTGGCCGAGAACGCCCCATGGGGGACGCAGGTGCTAGAGGACCTCTGGCGCGGCACCGCCTATGCCCCCGATCCCAAGGCCAAAACCCTGCCCTCGCAAACCCTGACCTATCAGATCGCCCATGCGGTGATCGCAGAGCCCCGCCCCGAGGCCGTGCTCCTGATGGCAGAGATCGCCGCAACCGTCCGCCACGCCTCGGTCAAGAAACGGCTCACCCGCTTTGCCAAACAGGCGCAAACCGCCCTGTCACAGCGCCCCGAACGCATCCTCGATATGGCCATGACAGGCCCCCTGCCGCCCGAGCTGTCAAAGCTGCTGAAACCAGCACTAGAGGGGCTCCTGCTGCGCGATTGGACCATGGACGCCACCCTATGGCAGGCGCAGATGACCGACAAATCTCTCTGGCCCCTCACCTCCCGCCTGATCTGGCAGGTGGGCGATCAGGCCCTGATGCCCGCGCGGGACAAGACCGGCCTGCACTGGATGGACGCGCAGGGGGCAAAGCACCCCTTCGACCCCGCCCTGCCCCTGCGCCTCTGGCATCCCATCGACGCGGACGAGGGAACCCGCGCAGCATGGCGCGCCGCCTCGGCCAAAAACCGCACACAGCCTTTCGCCCAAGCCTTCCGCGAGATTTACCCCCTGCCCGAGGCAGAGCTTCAATCAGACAAAACAAAGGTCTTCGCCGGACAGCTGGTGGCCCAAGTGCCCCTAATCGGCCTCGCCCGCCGCAGCGGGTTTACCATGGGCTATCAGGACGAGGTCGACCTCGCCCTCGGCGGCCAGAAATTCCGCCTGCACAGCGGTGTGCGCAACTACCCCGGCGCGGGCGGAGAGGGGGAAACCGGCCCAATCCACCTGCTCGGCCCCGCGAAAACCCTCGCCGATGTGCCCCCGCGCGTGCTGAGCGAGGCCCTGCGCCGTTTCGACCTGATCATCTCGGTCGGCGCCAGCGGCATGCCCGACAGCCCGCCGCTCAAACACCCCCATACCTTCGTCACCCTGCGCCCCGGCGGTCAAAGCATCGCCATGCGCCGCGCCCTGCTGGGCTTTGCCCGCCCGCAGGCCCGCTTCGATGGCCGCTGGCTCCTGCTCACCGCAGGCCACCGCATCCACCTTGGCACAGGCAGGCTCCATCAGGGCGGCACGCCGGTGGAGCTGACAACTAAGATCAAAGGGAAATCCACCCCGCGCGCCGATGACGCGGTGATGGACAAAATCTGGACGGCCATCGCAGAGCTCGGCCTCGCAGAGGCCTAGCGAGTGCGCCTAGCGTGTCGGCGTCGGCACCTCGCCGCGATAGTCGTAAAAGCCGCGCTTGGACTTGCGCCCCAGCCATCCGGCCTCGACATATTTCGTCAACAACGGGCAGGGGCGATACTTCGTATCCGCCAAACCGTCATGCAGCACGTTCATAATCGCCAAGCAGGTGTCCAGCCCGATGAAATCCGCCAGTTCCAGCGGCCCCATGGGATGGTTCGTGCCCAGTTTCATCGCGCTATCGATTGAGGCCACGCCGCCAACCCCCTCATACAGGGTATAAACCGCCTCGTTGATCATCGGCATCAGGATGCGGTTGACGATAAATCCGGGAAAATCCTCGGAAGAGGCCGCTGTCTTCCCCAGGTTTTCAACAACTTTTAGGCAGGTTTGATAGGTTTCGTCATCCGTCGCGATCCCGCGGATAAGCTCCACCAACTGCATCACAGGCACAGGATTCATAAAGTGGAACCCCATGAATTTCTCCGGCCGATCCGTCCGGCTCGCCAGCCGCGTGATCGAGATCGAAGAGGTATTCGAGGTTAATATCGTCTCCGGTTTCAGGTGCGGCACCAGATCCTCGAAGATGGCGGATTTCACGCTCTCGCGCTCGGTCGCGGCCTCGATCACAAGGTCGGTCTGGCCCAGGTCAGGCAGGTGCAAGGTGGTCTTGATCCGCCCCATGGCGGCGGCCTTTTCCTCGGCCGAGATCCGCTCCTTGCTGACCTGCCGATCAAGGTTACCGCTAATCTGTGCGACGGCCTTATCAAGGGCGGCTTGCTGAATATCATTCACCAGCACATCATAGCCAGCCAAGGCGAAAACATGGGCAATCCCGTTGCCCATCTGGCCCGCGCCGATAACTCCAATTGCAGACAATTCCATGACAGCCCTTTCCGGTTGTTGCGCAAAGATACGGTCCACAATGCCCATTATGCAAGCGCAGAAAGGGCAAGGGCATTTGTGTCAAATACCGCCGTTAGGAACTTGTAAATTTTACCCGCACAAACATCAAACCCGGTGGGGCAGAAGGGAAGAACATCATGGACTTGGCATTCAACAGGTTGGACCAAACCGGTCTCGATTACGACTTATGCAGCTACGGCTCGTCGCGGCTCCGCTTTCGCGGGCCGGAAAAATCAACGGCGCACCCCTACCTGACCTTTATGGGCGGGGACGAGACCTTCGGGAAATTCGCGCCAAAGCCCTTCCCCGAATTGATCGAGCGGCAAACCGGCGTCACCGCCCTCAACCTTGGCTGCACCGGCGCGGGCCTCGATACCCTGCTCAGCGACAATGCTCTCCTGCCCCTCGCCAGCGGCGCGGTCTGCACCGTGCTGCAGGTCATGGGCGCACATGCCATGTCGAACGACTATTACTCGGTGCATCCGCGCCGCAATGACCGCTTCCTTTCGCCGGGGGCAAAGCTCCTCTCCCTCTTCCCTGCGGTGGATTTCACGGAAATCTCCTTCACGCGGCACCTGCATTTCACCCTTGCGGAGAAATCCCCAGAAAAGCACCGCCGCCTTGTGACCGCCATCCAATGCACATGGATCGACAAGATGAAACAGGTGCTGGCCTCCATCGGCGGCCCGGTGATCCTCCTGCGGATTCAGCCGGGCGGCCGCCTGCATGACACCAGCGCCCTTGGCCCCGATCCCCTGTTCGTCACCGATGACATGATGGCACAGCTTGCCCCCGTCACGGCGGCAACCCTGCAGTTCGAGCCAAGCCTTGAGGCACGGCGCAAGAATATGGATGGGATGGTTTACGGGGAGCTTCAGGCCCCCATGGCCGCCGAATTGCCCGGCCCCTCTGTCCAGCGCGAGATTGCCCTAGGGCTGCTTCCCGCGCTGGCAGAATTTCTTGATCCCCTAGAGGATGACGAGCCTGCCTATTTCAGCAGGCCCTAAGCCTTACAGCTTGCCGGTCAGTTCGGGCACAGCCTCGAACAGATCGGCAACCAGACCATAATCGGCAACCTGGAAAATCGGGGCTTCTTCATCTTTGTTGATGGCCACGATGATCTTGCTGTCTTTCATACCGGCAAGGTGTTGGATCGCACCGGAAATCCCGATGGCGACATAAAGGTCCGGTGCAACCACCTTACCCGTCTGGCCAACCTGCCAGTCGTTCGGCGCATAGCCGGAATCAACCGCAGCACGCGAGGCCCCAACAGCGGCGCCCAGCTTGTCCGCCAGACCCTCGATCAGTTTGAAGTCCTCCTCGGAGCCAACACCGCGGCCCCCGGAGACAACAACACCGGCAGAGGTCAGCTCGGGCCGGTCAGAGGCCGCAACCTTGTCCTCAACCCACTCGGACAGGCCGGGGTTGGCCGCCGCGCCGATGGTCTCCACAGAGGCAGAGCCCCCCTCGCCCGCCGCATCGAATGTCGATGTGCGGATCGTGGCAACCTTCTTGGCATCGCCTGACTTCACAGTCTGGATCGCGTTACCGGCATAGATCGGGCGCTCGAATGTGTTGGCGTCAACAACCGCCGTCACTTCGGAAATCACCATGGCATCCAGCAGGGCCGCAACCCGTGGCATCACGTTCTTGGAGGCCGCAGTGGATGGCGCAACGATATGCTCGTAATCGCCAGCCAGCGACACGATCAGGTCGGCCAAAGGCTCGGCCAGATCATGACCATAGGCCGCATCATCGGCGCAAAGCACCTTGGACACACCCTCAAGCTTCGCCGCAGCTTCCGCCGCTCCGGCGCAACCTTCAGAGGCGCACAGAATGGTGACTTCGCCCATCTGCGCAGCCGCAGTCAGGGCCTTTGCGGTGGCATCCACGGCCAGTTCGCCGCCCTGAACCTCTGCAATCAACAAAACAGCCATTAGAGAGCCCCCGCTTCTTTGAGTTTCGCAACAAGCTCGTCAACCGAACCTACGATCTCGCCCGCCTTGCGGGTTTCCGGCTCGGAGGTCTTGACGATTTCCAGACGCGGCGCTGTGTCCACGCCGTAATCGGCGGCTGTCTTCTCGTCCAAAGGCTTCTTCTTCGCCTTCATTATGTTGGGCAGCGAGGCATAGCGTGGCTCGTTCAGGCGCAGATCAACCGACACGATGGCAGGCATCTTGATCTTGATCGTCTGCAAACCGCCGTCCACCTCGCGGGTCACGGTGGCGCTGTCGCCCTCGATATCCAGCTCGGAGGCAAAGGTGCCCTGCGACCAACCGGTCAGCGCCGCAAGCATCTGGCCCGTGGCGTTCATGTCGTTGTCGATGGCCTGCTTACCGCAAAGCACAAGACCGGGGGCCTCTTCGTCGATCACGGCCTTCAGGATCTTGGCAACGGCCAAAGGCTCGATATCGGTGTGCACATCATCGGCCGCAACGATCAGGATCGCGCGGTCCGCACCCATGGCCAAAGCCGTGCGCAGGGTTTCTTGCGACTGTTTCACGCCGATAGAGACCGCAACGACCTCCTCCGCCTTGCCGGCTTCCTTAAGACGGATCGCCTCTTCTACAGCAATTTCGTCAAAAGGGTTCATCGACATTTTGACATTCGCCAGATCGACACCGCTACCGTCCGATTTAACCCGGACTTTCACGTTGTAGTCGATCACGCGTTTGACCGGCACAAGCACCTTCATCTGCGTTCTCTCCTGTATGCGGACCGCAGAATGCGGACCCGTCCCAAATTATCTCCACATGTGTTACCGTTAAGATGGCGGGCGAAACAGAGCAAAATCGACGCCGAAAGCATCGGGGACGCCGCGTTTTCGAATGTTAGCGACAGACATGCCATTATCGGAAACTTCAGGGGGCAAAATGCAAAAGGTTACGGGATTTGGGGGCTTCTTCTTTCGCGCGGGCGATTCGGCGGGGCTGGCGAAATGGTATGAAACCCATCTGGGCGTGGCCCCCGTGCCCACGGATGCGGATACCCCGCCATGGATCACCCAAGGCGGCGCCACCGTCTTTGCCCCCTTTGCCAGCGACACCGATTACTTCGCCGCCGATAAGGCCTTTATGCTGAATTTCCGCGTCGATGATCTGGACGCCATGGTGGCACAACTGCGCGCCGCAGGGATCACCGTCAAGGTGCTGGAGGATATGGAGGGCATCGGCCGCTTCGCCCATCTGGCCGACCCCGAGGGCACCCCGATCGAACTCTGGCAACCGGCCTAGCGGTTCGCCCCCGGCACCCAAAGCACATCATCCTTGCCGCCATTATTGGCCATGCGCCCCGCGGCAAAGAACCAATCCGACAAACGGTTGAGGAACTTCACAGCCGCCGGATTGACCGGCTCCGCCTGCGACAGCTCCACCGCCAGCCTCTCGGCGCGGCGCGATACCGTGCGGCACAGATGCAGATGCGCCGCCAGGGGCGTCCCCCCCGGCAGGATAAAACTGCGCAGCGGTTCCAGCTTGTCGGTCATCGCATCGATCTCGGCCTCAAGGCGCTCCACCTGCGCATCGGCAAGGCGCAGCGGCGGGTATTCGGCCTCGGCGTCCTTGTCCATATCGGGGCGGCACAGGTCCGCGCCCAGATCGAACAGGTCATTCTGGATCATAGCCAAGGCCGCGTCCATCTCCCCCTCGGCGTGCAAACGGGCCATGCCCACGGTGCTGTTGACCTCATCCACCGTGCCATAGGCCGCAACACGGGCGGAAAACTTTGCCACCCGCGCCCCGTTGCCAAGGGCGGTCTCGCCGCCATCGCCGGTGCGGGTGTAGATTTTGTTCAATACAACCATGGTCTCAATTCCCCGTGCCGCGCCACAAAACATAGAAAAGGATAAGCCCGATCGCCACAGCCTGCGCCCCGATCCGGTAGCGCATCAAACGGTTGGCATGCTTGCGGTTGAAATCGCCACCACGGGCAAAGCCGCCAAGGCCAAGCATCAGGATCACAACCACCAAAAGGCAGGCCGCGATCACAACAATCAACAGGGGATCTTCAAACATGGCGTTCGCCTTCCTCTTGTTTCTGCAACAGGGCCGCAGCCCTGTTATAACCGCCCCATAGATCAGGACTTGCGCAACACAGCATCGAGCAGGCGCGTCGAAAGTATCCGTTTCAAAAAGCCCATTAGGTATGTCGGCTTTGTCACGTAATACCTTGGCCGCGGGTTTTTCGATGTGACCGCATGTAGCACCTTCTTGGTCACGGCATCGGGCGCGAGCTCGAAGGGGTCCGGCCCTGTCGATTCATACAGACGCTTTGTCAGCGTCTCATATTGCACCGCCCGAGGCGAGGCCTTGGTATCGATCCACCGCTCGAAATGGGGGATCGAGTTTTCGCGTATCTTGGATGTGATCGGCCCCGGCTCGATCAATACCACATGAATGCCCGTATCGGCCATTTCGATCCGCAGGGTATCCGTCATCCCCTCAAGCGCGAACTTGCTGGTCACATAGGCACCGCGCCACCGCATCGACACCAGCCCCAGCACAGAGGAACACTGCAAAATACGCCCATGCCCCTGCGCCCGCATCACCGGGATCACCTTGCGCGTCAGCGTATGGTAGCCAAAGACATTGCACTCGAATATCGCCCGCAAGGCATCGGTCGGCACATCCTCCATCGCGCCCGGAATGGCATAGGCCCCGTTGTTGAACAGGGCATCCAGCGTCCCGCCCGTTTCGGCCAGAACCTCGGCGAGGGCTGCGTCCATACTGGCCTCATCGGTATAGTCGATGCGCGGGCTGTCGAACCCCTCCGCCATCAGGCGGGCGCAGTCCTCCGCCTTGCGGCAGGCCGCAAAAACACGCCATCCCGCCGCCCGCATCCCATGGGCCACGTCATAGCCGATGCCCGACGAACAGCCGGTGATAAGAATACTCTTTTGCGCCATGAAAAAAGGGGCCTCCCGCAATCGGTAAGCCCCTTCTGTGCCAGTGTCTTGGCAGGCTGTCTACCCGTCCGCGTTCTCGCGCAGGAAATCACCGGACATAAAGCCAATGTCGCCCTTCACCAGAATCTCGGCCCAGCCATTGTCGGTATAGCTCAGCACCTCAACCTCCTGCCCCTTCACCACCTTGGTGATGACAGGGTTGCCAGTGGAGGGGCCGCTGCGCACATTAACGCGGTTGCCCAGAACAACAGCCGTTGTGATCAAACCGCCAGCCGGGGCGGAGACCTGCGTGACCTGAGCCTCAGTCGCGGTTGCGGCAGGCTTGGATGTGTCGAGCAGCGGCAGGGTGGCGCGGGCAACCTCAACCTCAACGGCCTCATCCGCGGCGGTCGTCGCCGTCAGGGCCATCGCCTTGTCCGGATCAACCGTGCCGCTGGACACGCCATTGTCCTCAAGCACCTGCGCCAGAACCGCCAGATCATCTTCCTCGTCAACCGAGGCAACCCGGGGCCCCTCGCCCACAGCAACCATTGCGCCAAACATCAACGCCAGCAGCGCAAGCGTCATATTCATCAAACCACGAAAACCCATATTCACAACCTCCGACCTGTATACTTGTCGCCTTTTACCTGATTCGAGTCGAGGGTTAAGGGGGAATGGATCATTCTTTTGCCCCCCTTTCGCTTTACCTGCGAAATGGGCTCGGCTATCACAGCATCTATGTCAGATACGCCCAAAGACCCCAAGATCAAGAGCCACGAAGTCTCCGAACCCCTCAGCCGGGCGATCGGCGACAGGTATCTGACCTATGCGCTCTCTACCATTATGCACCGCGCCCTGCCCGATGCCCGCGACGGGCTGAAGCCCGTGCACCGCCGCATCCTTTATGCGATGAGCCGCCTGCGCCTGTCCTCGGACGGGAAATTCCTGAAGTCCGCGAAAATCTCGGGCGATACCATGGGCGATTTCCACCCCCACGGCGATCAGGCGATCTATGACGCCATGGCGCGGCTGGCACAGGATTTTGCCGTGCGCTACCCGCTGGTCGATGGCCAAGGGAACTTTGGCAATATCGACGGCGATAACCCTGCGGCCAGCCGATATACCGAGGCCCGCATGACCGTCGTGGCAGAGGCCCTGTTGCGCGGCCTTGACGAGAACGCCGTCAATTTTCAGGACAACTACGATGGCCGCCTGACCGAGCCAGAGGTCCTGCCCGCCGCCCTGCCCAACCTTCTGGCCAATGGCTCCTCCGGCATTGCCGTGGGCATGGCCACGAATATCCCGCCCCATAACCTCGACGAGCTGATCTCGGCCTGCCTGCATCTGATCAAGGCGCCGAATGCCCGCGACGAGACCCTGCTGGAACATATCCCGGGGCCCGATTTCCCCACCGGCGGCGTGATTGTCGAGCCGCCCGAAAGCATCATGGAATCCTATCGCACCGGCCGCGGCGCCTTCCGCCTGCGCTGCCGCTACGAGACAGAGGACCTTGGCCGCGGCCAGTGGCAGATCGTCGTCACCGAGATCCCCTATCAGGTGCAGAAATCCAAACTGATCGAGAAGATCGCAGAGCTGATCCAGCTCAAGAAAATCCCGATCCTCGCCGATGTCCGCGATGAAAGCGCCGAGGATGTCCGCATCGTGCTGGAGCCGCGCAGCCGCACGGTTGACCCCGATGTAATGATGGGGGTTCTGTTCAAGAATACCGATCTGGAAATCCGCTTCAGCCTGAACATGAACGTGCTGATCGACGGGCGCACGCCCAAGGTCTGCTCTCTGCGCGAGGTTCTGGGCGCCTTCCTTGCCCACCGGCGCGACGTGCTGCTGCGCCGCTCGCAGTTCCGGCTGGAAAAGATCGACCACCGGCTCGAGGTCCTCGAAGGCTTCATCATCGCCTTCCTCAACCTTGACCGCGTGATCGACATCATCCGCTATGATGACGACCCCAAAGCCGCGCTGATGTATGAGGACTGGGGCCGCGAACATACCCGCGCCATGGACGAGGCCGACTATGTCTCCCCCCTCACCGGGCTGGACCGCGACACCGCCATACCGCAGCTAACCGACGTACAGGCCGAGGCGATCCTCAACATGCGCCTGCGCTCCCTGCGCCGCCTTGAGGAAATGGAACTGCTGCGCGAACAGGCCGCCCTGATGGAGGAACGCGCAGGGCTCGAAGACCTGATCGAACAAGAGGACGTGCAATGGAACGCCATTGCCGACGAGCTTAAAGAGGTCCGCAAGGCCTTTGGCAAAAACTCCGAAGGCGGCGCCCGCCGCTCCACCTTTGCCGAGGGCACCCAGATCGAAGACGTCCCGATCGAGGCCATGATCGAGCGCGAGCCGATCACCGTGGTCTGCTCCAAAATGGGCTGGATCCGCGCCATGAAGGGCCACATCGACCTGAAGCAGGAGCTGAAGTTCAAAGACGGTGACGAGGGGCGCTTTGTCTTCCACGCCGAAACCACCGACAAAATCCTACTGCTTGGCACCAATGGCCGGTTCTACACCCTGCCCGCAGGGCAGCTGCCGGGTGGGCGCGGCATGGGCGAACCCGTGCGCCTGATCGTTGACCTCCCGCAGGAGGCAGACATCGTGACCCTCTTCACCCACCAACCGGACAGCCGCATCTTGCTGGCTTCCTCGGCGGGCGACGGGTTTATCCTTCCGGCGGACGAGGCCATTGCCCAAACCCGCGCGGGCAAGCAAACCCTGACGGTCAAGCCGGGCGTTACGGCCAAGGTCTGTAAGTTCATCACCGGCGATCACGTCGCCGTCGTGGGAGAGAACCGCAAGGTTCTGGTCTTCAGCCTTGACGAGCTGCCGGAAATGGCGCGCGGCAAGGGTGTGCGCCTGCAACGCTACAAAGACGGCGGCATGAGCGACGCCACCACCTTTACCCTCGAAATGGGTCTAAGCTGGTTTGATCCCGCGGGCCGCACCCGCACGGAAACCGATCTGGCAGAGTGGCAAGGAAAGCGCGCTTCGGCAGGGCGTATGGCCCCTCGCGGATTTCCGCGTGACAACAAATTCACCAACTGACACAAACTTCCCCAGCATTTTGGGGTGAAAATCCTTTGGTTTATAACGCACCGGCAGCAATAGCCGGGCAGGATCAGGACAGTATTGATGACAGATTTTTCCACGGACCCACGCGATGACCGTATTCAGGGGGAGTATCGGGGCGAGGGCGGCAAGGCCTTCTGGCTTGTGTTCCTGACCGGCTTTTTGACCATTATCACCCTCGGGATCTATCGGTTCTGGGCCAAAACCCGCATCCGCCGCTACCTGTGGTCCTCCACCGCGCCGGGCGGCGATCCGTTCGAATACACCGGCACCGGTTTGGAAAAACTGCTCGGCTTCCTTGTCGCGATCGTTGTTCTGGCGGTCTATCTTGGGGTACTGCAACTGGTTCTGTTTGCGGCGGGGCTTTCCTTCCTGTCCGGCCTTGAAACCATGGACGAGGTCGCGCTTTTGCTGGCGGTCTATATCCCGCTGATCGCGCTGATGCCGCTGGTCTTCTACGCGCAATATCGGGGCCGCCGCTACATGCTCTCGCGCACCCGCTGGCGCGGTGTGCGCTTTGCCGCAGAGAAGGGCGCATTCGGCTATATGTTCCGCGCTTTGGGCTACTACATTCTGGCCGCGCTTACCCTTGGCATCCTGACGCCTCTGGCCACCTTCAAGCTCGAGAAATACCGCATCGACCGCACATGGTATGGCGACGCCAAATTCGTGCAGGGCGGCCGCTGGACCATGCTCTACAAGGCGATGCTACATATCTTTATCGCCATTGCCATGTTTGTTCTGGCCATCGCCCTGATGGTCAACGGCACAGAGTTGCTGGGCGCTGTGCTGATGTTTGTTGCCTATATCTGGTTCTTCTTTGGCAGCATCTACTACAACGTGCATGCGCACCGCATCCTCGCCGCCACCAAGGTTCTGGGCGAGACCATCCGCTTTCAGTCCCTTCCACGGACGGGCAACATCATCGGCACCTATATCCTCGGCTCCATCGCTGTCGCTCTGATCATGACCATCGCCGCGATCCCTTTGGGGGGTATCCTGATCGGCATGCTCGGCGGGATGGATGCATTGGTCTCGGGTGATTTCGCCTCTGATCCGACGGCGATGTTCGCTGTCGGGATCATCGCGATTTTGGCCTATGTGGCCTTCTTCCTGCTGGCTGGCGCCCTGTCGATGGTCTTCATCACACAGCCCATCCTGCGCCACTATGTCGAGGAAACAGCCGCCCTGAACACGGCCGAGCTGAACACCATCCGCCAGCGTGCGGGCGATGACCAGATGGACGCAGAAGGCTTTGCCGACGCCCTTGATATCGGCGCGGCCTTCTAGGGCGGCATTGATGTCAGAGCAGCTTCTTACCTTTCCGGGCCGGTTCTTTGATGGCCTCACCGCTGGCGCCTATCAGGTGCAGGCCCGGATTGACCCGATCTCCCAGACCCTCGCCATTGGCGGGGTCGACGGGACGGTTCTGGCCAACTGGCCACTGGATGAGCTGCGGATGATCAAGGACCCCGGCTATGACGACGGCGTTGTCATCTGCCTTGCGGGCGACCATGAGGCCCGCCTCAATATCAAGTATGGCGAGGACCTTGCCATACTCGAAGAACACGCCAAATTCCTGAAACGGACAGATGTCAAAAAAGGCACCCTGCCCAAGATCCTGATCTGGCTCGGCGGGGCGGCGGCGGCGGTTGCCCTGATGCTCTTTGTCATCCTGCCCGGCCTGGCCAATACCATCGCCACTGTGATCCCGCCCGAGCGCGAGAAAAAGATCGGCGAAACCGTTGTCTCGCAGATGGAATTCATGCTCGGCAGCAGCGATGGCTCGGGCTTTTGCTCCACCGCGCAGGGCGACGAAGCTCTTGCCAAAATGACCGCCCGCCTGACCGAGGGCCTCGACATCCCCTATGACCTGAGCGTGCGCGTGATCGACCATCCGATGGTCAATGCCTTTGCCGCACCGGGCGGCCATATCGTCATCGTGCGTGGCCTGCTGGACCGCGCCGACACGCCAGAGGAAGTCGCCGGTGTGCTGGCCCATGAACTCGGCCATGTCTACAACCGCGACCCCCTGCGCATCACCCTGCGCGCGGCGGGCTCCGCTGGCCTGATCTCCATGGTGCTGGGGGATTTCACCGGCGGCGCCTTGATCGTTCTGGTCTCCGAACAGGTCATGCAGGCAAGCTATACCCGCGCCGCCGAGGCGAACGCAGACCTCTTTGCCCATGAGCGCCTTGCCGCCTCCGGCATCCCCGCCGAGGGGCTTGCCACCTTCTTTGACAAACTGCGCATCCAGCATGGCGATACCGAAGGCGTGATGGAGTATATTTCCTCGCACCCCAACCTTGCCTCCCGCGCCCAAGCCGCCCGCGATGCGGAAACCGGCGCAGAGGGGTTCGAGCCAGTTCTGAACGAAGAAGACTGGGCCGCACTGCAGGCGATTTGCCGCCTCGACGACAAATCCGAAGAGGACAGCGACGAGGGATAGTGCCCTGCCCCGCAAGGCCCTGTTTCTTGTACTTGATTTTCCAACCCGAAACGAATACTCGACGCGCCAAAGGGCCTGTTCCCGCCATATTTCCGCTTCGGATGGGTATGGGGTGCAGGGCCGCACCGGAGTTCTGAATGCCTGTCCACCTGTGGAAGCAAAAAGTATCCTACGTCAGCGTGCCAAAGTGCGCCTGTAGCTCCGTTAAACATCTGTTTTTCGAGATCGAGAACGGCTACGCCTTTCGCAACATGACGGTGAATGGCGAGCGTTTTACGGTGCATGGCCTTTATGAATCCGTGCCCTTCGAGGCGCTGGACCTGCCCCGCATCGCCGATCACCACATCTATGCCGTAGTGCGCCATCCGGTGGACCGCATCGTGTCCTGCTACCGCGACAAGGTCGCGCGCCGCAACACCATGGACCGCCCCGGCGTTCTGGCCCGCCTCAAGGCCGCAAACCTGAACCCCGCGCCGGACCTTGAAACCTTTGTTCGCAATCTGGAAGGCTACCGCGCCGCCTCCCCCATGATCCGGCGGCACAGCCACAAGCTCAGCTTCTTTCTGGGCACTGACCCGGCCCGCTACGCCGGCCTTTATGATATTTCGCAGCTTGAGGACATGGCATCCGATGTCCTCGCGCGCACCGGCGCCGAAGTGCCCCTTCAGCACCGCAACCGAACCACGGGCACATCCGTCGATGAACCCGTCTCCGCTTCTGTCCGCGCTTTGATCGAGGAAGACTTCGCATCCGATTTAGATATCTTCGGATCGTCGATCTGCCCTAGCCGGATTGAATAAGTAACTATAGTTCCCAAGTAGCAGTCAAAGACTCATAGGAGGCCATCATGGCGAAGGAAAAGTTTGAACGCAGCAAGCCGCATGTGAACATCGGCACCATCGGTCACGTTGAC
>JADQAZ010000003.1 GCA_018524345.1 Harenicola maris | reverse complement strand
GGCGGCCCGTTTTGCGGGCCGCCGCCCCCCGCCACCGTAGCGACCGCCCCGCAAGGGGCGGGCGCAACCCCTCTCTCCCCCGCCGGCCGCAAGGCGCGTCCGGTCATCAAGGTTCGCGATGTTTTCATATTGCTCCGATCCCGCCGCACTCCAAGGGCTGACATGGCTCTCGTGCTACATGACGACGCCCAAGCATATGGGCCTCTATTGGTCCGTCCTGACCGTGCTGTCGCTGCTGGCGATCACCGCGCCCGTGGCCCTTGGTTTCGGCTTCGCCGGTGCCAGCGCCGCGCGCTCCCATGTTGCGCCGCTCCGCTGGCTGGGCAAGGGCTATACCGCCATCGTGCGCGGCGTGCCCGACATCGTATTCTTCCTCTTTTTCATCATCGCGCTGGACCAGTTCTTTGAATGGATGCGCCATGAATGGAAATGCCCCGACTGGGCAGAGCCCATCCGTCAGGGCAATGATTTCCTCGTCTGCGCCGCCGCCAAACTGCCGCTCGGCACCTCGCCCCAATGGGTGCATGAGGTCTACGGCTTTTCCCTCGCGGTGCTGACCTTTGCCATCGTCTTTGGCGCCTTTGTCGCCAATATCCTCACCGGCGCGATGAACGCCGTGCCCCGCGCCCAGCTGGAGACCGCCGAGGCCTATGGCATGACCCGCCGCCAGACCTTCTGGCGCATCCTCGTGCCGCAGATGTGGGTCTTTGCCCTGCCCGGCCTGTCCAACATCTGGATGATCCTGATCAAGGCCACGCCCCTCCTGTTCCTTCTGGGGGTCGAGGACATCGTCTATTGGGCGCGCGAGCTGGGCGGCACCAAGACCAGCACCTTCACCGCCTATCCCCATGGCGACTGGCGCCTGTGGTATTTCACGGCGCTGCTGGTCTTCTACCTCGGCTTCACCAAGCTCTCTGAAACCGTGCTGACCCGCATCTCCCGCCGCCTGTCGCGCGGGCAGGCCACCACCGGCGCATTGGCGGATGCCGCATGAGCTGCGCCCAGACCATAAGCGACTACGCCCTGCGCTCCCTCGGCTATGGCGAGCGTCTGCTGCCCCGCGCCGATATCACCTTTTGCGAACAGGTGGTGCTGATCGGCTCCGGCATGATCTGGAACATCTACTTCGGCGTCCTCGCCCTTGCTGTCGGCTTCTTCCTCGCCGTGGCCCTCGGCCTAGGCAAGGCCTCGCCGCGCCCATGGCCGCGCCGCATTGCCTCCACCATTGTCTTCATCTTCCGTGGCTCGCCGCTCTTTATCCAGTTCTTCTTTGCCTATTTCCTCTTCCTCTCCCTGCGCCAGCTCAACATCACCCTGCCATTCCACGGCGCCGCCGAATTCCGCTGGCTGACGGACGCATGGGCCGGCGCCCTGATCGTGCTGATCCTCAATACCTCCGCCTATGGCGGAGAGATCTTCTACGGCGCGCTGCGCTCCATCCCCAAGGGCGATGTCGAGGCCGCCGAGGCTTACGGCATCACCGGCTGGAACCAGTTCTTCCGCATCAAATGGCCCACCATGCTCCGGCTCGCATGGCCCGGCTACACCAATGAGGCGATCTTCCTGTTCCACGCCACAACGCTGGTCTTCTTCAGCGCCTTCCCCGTGCGCGGACAGCGCGGCGATGCGCTCTACTATGCCAGCTACTTTGCCGACAAAACCTTCAACCCCTTCATCCCCTATCCGATCATCGCGGTGTATTTCATCATGCTCACCCTCTGTGTCATCGGCCTTTTCGGCCTGATCAACCGCCGCCTCAACCGGCATATGCCGCAGGCCCCCGCCCGCCTGCGCATCCGCCCGCAGGTGATCCGATGAGCGCGGGCCTGCGATACGCGGCCTCGGACCTCAACGGCCTCGCCCGCGGCAAACGCGTCCCCGACAGCGACCTGCTCAAACTGCCCGAGGGGGCGGCGCGGATGCCCTATTCGGCCCTCTGCGTCGACCTCTGGGGCGCGGATATCGACGCCTCCCCCCTCGTCTTCGACAGCGGCGATGCCGATGGCGTGCTGCTGCCCACCCGCGACATTCCGATGCCCATGCTATGGCTCAAGGGCGATGCCCGCCTCATGCCCATGGCCATGCACCACGACGACCTGCGCCCCTTTGCGATCGATCCGCGCCATGCGCTCTCCAGCGTGCTCAAACGCTTCGCTGACCGCGGGCTGCATGTCGTCGCCGCGACAGAGCTTGAATTCTACCTGCTGGACGACAGCAAGAAA
This sequence comes from Harenicola maris, assembly GCA_018524345.1. Taxonomy (GTDB): domain Bacteria; phylum Pseudomonadota; class Alphaproteobacteria; order Rhodobacterales; family Rhodobacteraceae; genus Harenicola; species Harenicola maris. The sequence continues at coordinate 778,601 of JADQAZ010000003.1, read as the reverse complement.
CAGGTGCGCCCGCCGCGCCTGCCGGGTCATGCCCGCCGCCTGCGGGCCGAGGATATCCTCTCCCTCGACACGCTGGACGCCTACGACAACTACTTCACCGACCTCTACGCAGGGGCCGAGGCCATGGGCCTCATGCCACAGGCCTCCATCGCAGAAAGCGGCGTCGGCCAGTTCGAGGTGAACCTGCTGCACACCGATGCCATGGATGCCGCCGAACAGGCATGGGCCTTCAAAATGCTCACCCGCGGCACCGCCCGCGCCCATGGCATGGCCGCCAGCTTTGCCGCCAAACCCTTTGCCGATCAGGCCGGGAACGGCATGCATATGCATGTCTCGGTGCTGGACTCCCAAGGCAAGAATATCTTCGACGATGGCACCAAATCGGGCACCCCCGCCCTGCAACACGCCGTCGCCGGATGCCTCGCCGCCCTGCCGGGCAGCACCGCCATCCTGATGCCCCACGCAGGCAGCTTTGACCGCATCGTCGACGGCGCCCATGCCCCCACGGGGCTCGGCTGGGGCTATGACAACCGCACCTGCGCCATCCGCATCCCCGGCGGCGCCCCCGCCGCCCGCCGGATCGAACACCGCGTCGCAGGGGGCGATGTGAACCCCTTCCTCACCATGGCCGCGATCCTTGGCGGCATCCTCATCGGGCTGGAGGACGCCGCCACCCCGCCCCCCGCCATCACCGGCAATGCCTATGCCCATGATCTGGAACAGATGCCCGCCACATGGCAGGCCGCGGTCGATACCTTCGCCGCCGATCCCTATATGGCGCGGATCTTCTCGCCCGAATTGATCGACGCTTTCACCCGCACCAAACGGCAGGAAATGGTGAAATCCGCGGAACACGACCCCGGCGATCTGGCCCATTTCGCCCTCTGCCGCGTCTAGGCCGCGCCGGGGGCGCAAAAAAACTGACGGACTTCCCCACCCGGGGCGTTCACCCCCAAGGCTGGCCGCCCCCGCGCCGCACCCCAACCGCAAGAGGCCCCATGACCCTGTTCCACCCCGACAACCGCAACCGCAGCGATGACCACAAACGCATCTACGCGCTCTATGAAATCGCCTATACGGTGAATGACTTCGGCGCGGCGGTCCTGTTCATCCTCGGCTCGGCGCTCTTCTTTGACGATGCCACCGCCACGCTGGCCACATGGCTCTTCCTCATCGGCTCGCTGATGTTCGGCCTGCGCCCCGCGATCAAACTCGCCCGCGAGATCAAATTCCTGCGCATGGGAAATTACGACGACATCACAAGACGCTAACAGCACATTCGCCGCCCCCTGCCGACCCTAGGACCACCAAATGCGACCCAGCCTCCGCGCCAAAGCCATTGCCATCTGCAACGACAAAATCGCCAAAAAGGGCGAGACTGTCGGCCTGTCCTTCTATGCCTTCTTTGCCAATAAAAACGACGACCCTGACCTGCTGATGGAGGCCGCCGAATGGTGGATCAAAACCCACGCGCTGGATCACTTTGAAAAAGCGGTCAAGATCAGGGACATGATCGCCGCCGAGAGCGCATAGCCCCCGCAGGCCCCTAAACCTTCGGCGGGCGCGACTTATACACCGGCAGGCTCCACCCAAAGGCCAAAGATCCCGCCCGCAAAACAAAGGTCACCAAGGCACAGAGCAGCGCCGCAAGGTTCGCCTCCAGCCCGTATCCCCCCGCCAGAACCGTCGCCAGCGATCCGGCAAAGGCGCAGGTCACGTAAAGCTCCCCCTTGGCCAGCACCAGCGGCACCTCGTTCGACACCACATCACGCATCAACCCGCCCATACAGCCGGTCACGATCCCCATGACCACAACCACCGGCGCGGAATGTTGCAAAGATTGCGCCACGCCCGATCCAACAGCCACCGCCACTCCAAGGGCCACGGCATCCAGCCACAGGAGCAGGCGATAGCGGCTCTCGAACAGATGCGCCGTCATAAACACCAACACAGCCGCCCCGCAGGCCACGGCCAGAAACGCAGGGGTTTCGATCCAGAACACAGGGTTCCGGTCCAGCAAAACATCCCGCAGGGTCCCGCCCCCCACCGCCGTCAAACAGGCAAAAAAGCAAAACCCCACAATGTCGAGCTGCGCCCGACTGGCCACCAATGACCCGGTCAGCGCAAAGACAAACACCGCCGCATAATCCAGAAAGGTAAATACCGTCACATCCACGCTCCGCAGGGCACATCCCCGTCACACCCGCCTCATAAGGCCTTCGCGCGCCCCGCGCCATGGGCCCTTTCGGGCCCCGCGCGTCAAGGAGGCATGGCCGGGGCGCATCCCCCCGGCCCGCCCAGCGCTTAGGGCCCAGCGCCTAGGGCAAAAACACCTCGCGCACATAGACCGGCACATCAATCACCGCGATCACCTCATGGCTGCCGTCCAGCACAGGGGCCAAAGCCGCGATATCGCTGGTCAACTCAAACGCCCCATTGGCGGGCTTGCCAATCGCCGTGCTCATGACCAGATCCGCCAGTTGCTCAAACCGGTAGATGCGCGAAAACTCGGGCTCCCGCGCCGAATGGGGAAACAGCTCCCCCGCGCTCCAGCCCCGCGCGCCGGTGGTGTAATCGAGCGAGAGCACCATCTCCCCCCCGCCCGCGCGCACGGCCCATTCGTCGCTGCGCTCCCTTGGCCCATTGGCCGCGCCGCTCTGGGTGGTGCTGCGGGTGATCTCGGCCTCCGACCCCACGCCGTAGGGGTCAATCTCGGGATAGGTCGTCAGGTATTTCACCACAAACAGCTTCACCTCCTCGCCCTGCTTGGCCAATCCGGCAAAGGCCACCGCCCGCCGCATCGGCGCGGCAATCGGCTTGCCCTCGGGGTCCATCTCCAGCCCGCTATCAATGAACAGGGCCAGCAAATTCGCCCCCGCCGTCGGCCCCTGCCCGAAGGGCAAGGAGGTCCATCCCTCCGGCATCAGGGCCTGCACCCCCGCCGCATTCCCCTTCAGGGCCACAACAACGCGGCTGTCCACATTGGACCCCACCTTCGTCTCCGCCCACAGCGGCAAGGCAGGCAAGGCCATCGCCGCTGCCACTACAAACGCGCGCAGTCTATCTGTCATTTTCAATGTATTTTCCTCCAAGGTTTCCATCCCCCCGGGCCTCCTCCGCCCGGGGGGATGGGGCATGATACCACGGGCACCGCCAAATCGCGCCATAAATTTGAGTCATCACTCAAACAAGGCCACCACGGCCCCAGATCAGCGGCCCTAGACGCGCCCCGCGCGCCGCCCTAATCTGCCCGCAAATACCACCCCATCAAGGAATCCCCCCATGCTGATCGGCATCCTGCAAACCGGCCACGCCCTGCCCGAAGTCCGCGATAAAACAGGCGATTTCGACGCCATGTTCGAACGCCTCCTCGGCGGGCGCGACTTCACCTTCCGCACATGGGATGTGGTCGATATGGATTTCCCCAATTCGGTCGAGGCCGCCGATGGCTGGCTCATCACCGGCTCCAAACACGGCGCCTATGAGGACCACCCCTTCATCCCGCCGCTGGAGGGGTTCATCCGCAGCGCCTATGCCAAACGCGTGCCCATGGTGGGCGTCTGTTTCGGCCACCAGATCATCGCACAGGCCATGGGCGGCAAGGTCGAGAAATTCCACAACGGCTTTGGCCTCGGGCGGCAAACCTACACCTACGGGACCGAGGAAATCGCCCTCAACGCATGGCATCAGGATCAGGTCATCACCGCCCCCGATATGGCCACCACCGTCATCACCAACGGCTTTTGCCAACACGCGGGGCTGCTCTACGATGACCGCATCTTCACCATGCAGCCCCACCCCGAATTCGATGCCACGATGATACAGGGGCTGATCGACATCCGCGGCTATGGCGTGGGCGATGAACAGCGCCTCGCCTATGCCCAAAGCAACATCGACAAACCCACCGACAGCGCCCGCGTCGCCGAGGACATCGGCGATTTCTTCCTCATGGCCCGCGCCAGCGCCGACAAGGCCGCCGCAGAGGCCGAGGCGCAGGCCGCGAAAGGCACCAGCTCCGGTGCGGGCGCATGAGCGACTTTTACCAACACCTGCCAGAACCCGCCCTCGCCTATATCGAGAACCGCAAACTCGACGAGATCGAATGCATCGTCGGCGACCTCGCCGGCGTCGCCCGCGGCAAGGCCATGCCCGCCAGCAAATTCGCCACGCAGGCACAGTTCTTCCTGCCCAACTCGATCTTTTTGCAAACCATCGCAGGCGATTGGGCGGATGTAGAGGGGCAGGCCTTCACCGAACCGGACATGACCCTCGTGCCCGATTTCTCCACCGCCTGCGCCGCCCCATGGACAGCGGACTGGACCCTGCAAATCATCCACGACATTCAGGACAGCCAAGGCGCCCCCGTCCCCATCGCCCCGCGCAACGTCCTCAAACATGTCATCGCCCAGTATGAGGCCATGGGCCTGACGCCAATCGTGGCGCCGGAAATGGAATTCTACCTCGTCGCGCCAAACACCGATCCGGCCAAGGCGATCGAGCCTCCCATGGGCCGCTCCGGCCGCCGCGCCGCCGCACGGCAGGCCTATTCCATGAGCGCGATTGACGAATACGGCAAGGTCATCGACGACATCTACGACTTCGCCGAGGCCATGGGCTTTGACATCGACGGCATCCTGCAAGAGGGCGGCGCAGGCCAGATCGAACTCAACATGCGCCACGGCGATCCGATCAAACTGGCCGACGAGATCTTCTATTTCAAACGTCTGATCCGCGAGGCCGCCCTGCGCCACGGCATCTACGCCACCTTCATGGCCAAACCGATACAGGACGAGCCGGGCAGCGCGATGCATATCCACCACTCGGTGGTGAACAGCAAAACCGGCGCGAATATCTTCTCCGCCCCGGACGGCAGCGCCACACCGGAATTCTCCCACTTCATCGGCGGCATGCAAAAGCACCTGCCCGCCGTGATTGCCATTCTGGCCCCCTATGTGAACAGCTACCGCCGCTTCGTGCCGGACCTCGCCGCCCCGATCAACCTCGAATGGGCGCGCGACAACCGCACCACGGGCCTGCGCGTGCCGGTCTCGGGGCCAGAGGCGCGGCGCGTCGAAAACCGCATCGCGGGGATGGATTGCAACCCCTACCTCGCCATCGCCGCCAGCCTCGCCTGCGGCTTGCTCGGCCTGCAAGAACGCACAGAGCCCGCCCCCGAATTCATCGGCGAGGCCTACGATTCCGAGGCCACCTTCCCCCGCACCTTCGGCGAGTCCCTTGACCTCTTTACAGAGGCCGACAGCGTGCAGGACGTGCTCGGCAAGGATTTCTGCAAAACCTATAACGCGGTGAAACAGGTCGAATACGCCGCCTTCCTGCAGGAAATCTCCCCGTGGGAGCGTGAACACCTGCTGATGAACGTCTAAGCGCGCCCGGAACCATGATGCCATGAACCTGCTGCACGCCAATGACCGCCCCGGGGAATACCCGCAGGGCTACTACGCCGCCACTGCCGCGCAGCTGCCCCCCGCGCCGCCCCTGCGGGGCGAGGCAACGGCGGATTGCTGCATCATCGGCGGCGGCTTTACCGGCGCCAGCGCCGCTCTGCACCTCGCGCAAAAGGGCGTCTCCGTCACCCTGCTCGAGGCACAGCGCATGGGCTTCGGCGCCTCGGGCCGCAATGGCGGGCAGGTCAGCGGCGGCTTCAACAAGGGCGGTGATTACCTTGCCGCCAAACTCGGCACCGAACCCGCACAGCGCCTCTGGGACATGTCGCAAGAGGCCGTCACCCTCACCCGCGACCTGATCACAAAACACGCCCCCGATGCCGAATGGACCCCCGGCGTCTTCCACGCCGCCTCAACCCGCGCCGAGGCCGAGAGCCTCCTGCGCGAGGCCGAGGACCTGCAAAAAACCTTCGGCTACGACCAACTCAGCCCCGTATCGGCGCAGGACCTGCCAAGCGTCATCGCCTCCCCCGCCTATCGCGGCGGCGCGCTCGACACCGGCGCGGCCCATATCCACCCCCTGCGCTACGCCCTCGGCCTCGCCCGCGCGGCGCAACTCGCCGGTGCCCGCCTGCATGAGCGCAGCGAGGTCCACGCCCTCAAACGCCAAGGCGGCAAATGGCTGGTCCAGACCGGAAAAGGCCGCGTGCTGGCCGATCAGGTGATCCTCGCCTGCAACGGCTACCTCGGCGGGCTAAACCGCCATGTCGCCGCCCGCGTCATGCCGATCAACAACTACATCGCCGCCACCGCCCCCCTCGGCGATCTGGCCCAAACACTCCTGCCCGCCAATGCCGCCGTGGCCGATGACAAATTCGTCGTGAACTACTTCCGGCTCTCCTCTGACGGGCGGATGCTCTTTGGCGGCGGCGAAAGCTACGGCTACCGCTTCCCCGCCGATATCGCCGCCAAGGTCCGCAAACCCATGACGCGCATCTTTCCGCAGCTGGCCGAAGTGCCCATCGATTACGCATGGGGCGGCACCCTCGCCATCACCCGCAGCCGCCTGCCACTGATCGGCGAAGTCGCCCCCGGCCTGCTGACCGCCAGCGGCTACTCCGGCCACGGCGTCGCCCTCGCCGGATACGCGGGCCGCGTGCTGGCCGATGCGGCACATGGCGACCGGACGGATATGGAGCTTCTCGCCCGCCTGCCCACCGGCCCATGGCCCGGCGGCGCCGGATTGCGCAGCCCGCTCCTCGCCCTCGGCATGGGCTGGTTCGCCCTGCGCGACCGCCTCGGGCTTTAACCCTTCCTCAACACTTCGGGCCATTTCGGGCCGATCTGCAAATCGTATGCATGGGATGTGCATCGGATGTGCATCACATGTGCATGGGGTTTTTTCGCCTGTTTCAAACTGTCACAGAACCAACACTGGATTTTTGAGGCAAAGGCAGTTACAGAAAATCAGAATACAACATTCAGGATTTCCGAACATGTCTGATGCCGCAACACCCGCCAATGCCCCGAACGTCTATGACGCAGAGCCGATCCCTCAGGCCGCCCGCGCCGAGATCGACCGCCTTTTGCAAAGCGCAGACCTGTTCCGCTACACCGCCCCCGAAGGCGCCCCCGTTTCCCTGTTAGAGGCTGAATTTGCTGAGCTTTTGGGGAGCAAATACGCCCTCGCCGTCTCCTCCTGCTCGGCCGCTCTCTTCCTCTCGCTCAAGGCTCTGGGCCTTGGCAAAGGCGCCAATGTCCTGATCCCCGGCTTCACCTTCGCCGCCGTCCCCTCCGCCGTGATCCACGCCGAATGCCATCCAATTCTGGTAGAGGTCGGCGAGAATTATCGCATTGATATGAAGGACTTCGAAGCCAAACTTGATAGCTCGGTTGAGGCCGTCATCATCTCCCACATGCGCGGCCACACCTCCGACATGGACGCCATCGCCGCCCTCTGCGAGGCCCGGGGTATCCCCATTGTCGAGGACGCGGCGCACTCCCTCGGCACCACTTGGAACGGCCGCAATATCGGCACTCTGGGCCGTGTCGGCTGCTTTAGCTTCCAAAGCTACAAGCTTGTAAACGCTGGCGAAGGCGGGATCATGGTCAGCGATGATCCAGACCTGATCGCCCGCGCCATCATCATGTCCGGCGCCTATGAGCATACCTGGAAAAAGCACCCCGTGCTGCAGGACCATTTCGCCAAATGGCAGAACAGGCTGCCGCTCTATAACCTACGGATGCAAAACCTCTCCGCCGCCGTGATCCGCCCGCAACTGGGCGAAGTCGCCCGCCGCGTCGCCGATGGTCGCGCGGGCCATGACTACGTGGCTGAGGCCCTGAACGCCTCCCCTTGGATGCAGGTGCCCGCCCCCTTGGAGCCAGAGCTTCGCGCCCCGGATTCCATCCAGTTCAACCTTGTGGATATGAGCAATGCAGAGGCCGCCCATTTCGCAAAAGCCGCCGCAGATCAAGGCGTTAAGGTGCAGATCTTCGGCGTGAGCGAGGACAACGCCCGCGCCTTCTGGAACTGGCAATTTATCCCCGGTCCGGCGCAGGAACTGCCGCAAACCCGCGCCATGTTGATGCGCGCCTGCGACGTCCGCCTGCCCGCCCGCCTGACCCGCGCCGACCATGATTTTATCATCAACGCGCTGACCATGGCCGCCGCGCAGGTCAAATCCCCCTTGGCGGCGGAATAAATTGGTCTGAAACCCCGCGCGGCGCGATCCGGTTACCATTCATTCATGAATTGGTGTTTTAACGGGCAAGAGCAAGGCGACGGCTACAGGATGCGCAGGTTCCCCTCCAGCCAAGGCATCCGTGCCGTCGCCGGCGCGACGATCATCTCTGCAAGCAGGGCGCGCAACCGCCCTGCCGTTTCCTCCGGCAGATCCTGCAACACGCCCTTACGGGCGTGAAGGGAAACGCGGCGGCTCAAGGGCGCGAAGGGCAAAGGCATCATATCCACCTCATCGCGAAAGCGATGCGCCCGCATCAGGCCAAGCGGCGACAGGATGGTCCAGCCCGTCCCCCCCGCGACCATGGCCATAATCGCGTGATAGCTGTCGAGCTCGAACCGATGGTCGAGCTGTAGCTTCTGCAGCGCCAGATGCTCTGTGATGACCCGCCCCATATGGTGCCGCTGGGTGTATTGGATCAGCGGCATCGCAGAAAGCGCGGCCCGCGCATCCGCCGCCCCCGCCGTCCCACGAGGCGCCGCCACGACAAAGGGTTCCTCCAGCAGTGGATGCACCTCCATCCACTCCGCTGGCGCCCCCATATCGGCGGCCACAATCACGTCCAGAGCGCGGCTGTCGAGCAAACCAAACAGCCGATGGCTCGGCCCTGTTTCCAGCAAAAACTGACAGGTCTTCAACTGATCCGCCATATCCTGAAGCAGGCGCGGCGTCACATCGGCATCGAAATCCTCAATCATTCCAAGGCGAAAGCGCGTCAGATGGCTCAGGTCCTGCCCGGCCAGCTCGGCCCGCGCCTGCGCCGCTTCGTCCAGAATGCTCTGCGCACGAATGCGGAAGGTCTCCCCCGCGGGGGTAAGGGTCACCGGCCGCGTGGCACGGTTCAACAGGTCGGTCCCGAGGGCGGCCTCAAGGCCGGTGATCTGCTGGCTCACGCTGCTCGGGCTGGCCCCCAGTCGCCGCGCCGCAGCAGAGACAGAGCCCTCCTCCGCCGCCGCAAGGAACACCTCGATCCCCCACAGGGTGATCCGCCCGGCACTGTCACTCATGACAGGCCCGCCCGCGCGACAGGGCCGACAGGCCATATTTCAAAGGGTTCAAGGATGTGCCCCCCGCAAGAGCACCCGCCACGCGCGGCAGGTTACTTCGCCATTTTCGCCAGCTTGGCCTGAAGCTCGGCCAGTTGGGATTTGATGTCGTTCAGATCGTCGCCCTGCTCCTCCGGCTCTTCGGCCTCCGGCTGCGCAGCATCGCTGCCCGGAACCGTGCCCACAGGCCAATTCCCGAACCCGCCGGTCATGGCCTTCATAAAGGCCTTTTGCTGCGCCTGCATCGCGTCATAGCCCGGCATCGCCGACAGCGGGTTCATCTTCTCCATGTTCTCGACCATCTGCGTCGGCCCCTCCCGCAGCATGTCAAAGGACATGGCCAGAAACTCCGGCACAACGGAATTCGCCTGACTGGTGTAGCTGCGCACAAGATCGGTCAGAACATTGGTGGGCAGAACGTTGTCGCCCTTGCTTTCATGCTCCGCAATGATCTGAAGAAGGTATTGCCGCGTCAGATCATCGCCGGATTTCAGGTCAATAATCTGCACCTCGCGCCCCTCACGGATAAACCGCGCGATGTCCTCTAACGTCACATAATCGGAGGTCTCTGTGTTATAGAGCCTGCGGCTGGCATAGCGCTTGATCAGCAGCTGCGAAGATCCTTCGGACATTGTTCATTCTCCCAAAACCGCACTTGTTGCAGTGCAGCACGGGAGGAGCCTAGTGCAGCATAATCAAAAAAGAAAGGGCGGGTCTAAGACCCGCCCCTGGTGCAACACACTTTCGTTTGCGGCACCTAAACTCATTACTGACAAAGAGTAACTTACTTTGCAGTTGCTTTTTTCGCAGCAGCTTGCACTTCTGTTGTCGCTTTCTTAACGGCAGCAGTTGCATCCTCGGAGAGGTCTTTGCCGGCAGCGAGCATCAGCTCAACAGTTTCCATCTGAACTTTTTTCGCAACTTCGGCGAAAGCGGCCATGTGCTCGGAAACCATTTCGGCCTGCGAGGAGGCGAAAGTTGTCATGGCTTTGGCGTAGTCAGTGGCTTCTTCTTTGGCAGCGGTTGCCTCGGAAGCTTTAACCAGGGAGTCTTTGGTCCATTTTGCGGAAATCTCGGTGGATTTCTCGGCAGCTTCGAGAGCCACTTTGGACATTTTTTCGGCCAGGGAAGCGGAAGATTTGAAAGCATCTTTCATCGCTGTTTGGTCAACAGGAAAGGAAGCCATCATGTCTTGAAATACTTTTGTGAAATCTTGTGCAGTTGTCATTGTTCTCTCCTTTGCCCGATCGGGCGGTTAGCATGGGCCGGTTCGGTGTGGCCCTGAATTCGATAACAATGATCTAGATGCTGCGGCGCGGCATTTCAAGGTTTTTCTGCGCCGCAGCAAAGAAAAATTTGTAACACCTTCTAGTCGTTTGAATTTGAACAAACATAAGTTCCCGGCGCAGGGCAAAGAACCTTAAAATCCTTGCTACCAAGGGGCCGCGCCTTAATTCTTGCGCCGGACTTCTTCGCCAACCAAGCCGACCAGGTCGGCCACCAGGACCCCTCGTTGCGCTCTGCGGCATCCTGCCACGCCTCCGGAGTTTCTGCATGTGCAGCATTGGTATAATGGCCATATTTCACCCGTGTCGGGGGATTGACGATCCCCGCGATATGGCCGCTTTCCGACAGGATAAATGTCTTGTCCTTCGAGGCCATCTGCAGCCAGCCGCGATAGCTGTCCTTCCAAGCGGCGATGTGATCGGTCTCGCAGGCGATGGCACAGATCGGCACGGTGACATCATCAAGGCTGAGCGTTTCGCCGCAGATCTTGATCGTGCCCTGCGCCAGCTCATCCCCCTGACACAGCGAGCGAAGGTATTCGACCGCCATCCGCGCCGGAAGGTTCGTGCCGTCCCCGTTCCAATACAACAGATCAAAGGCAGGCGGCGCCTCCCCCAGCATATAGCTTTTGATTGCGGGCCCGTAGATCAGGTCATTGGAGCGCAGGAAGCTGAAAGTGCGGGACATATAATACTTGTCCAGATATCCGGCGGTCTTCGCCTCCTCCTCGATCGCGTCAACGAAGTCGTCGGTCAGGAAGGCGCCGAACTCCCCCTTGTCGGAAAAATCCGTCAGGGTGGTGAACAGGGTCGCGGATTTGATCGAACTGTCCCCACGCTTTTTCAACAGCCCCATGGTCAGGGACAGGGTCGTGCCGCCGATGCAATAGCCGATGGCATTGACCTTATCCTCGCCCGTGATGGCCTTGGCCGCCTCGATCGCGGGCAGGTATCCTTCGGTGATATAGTCATCAAGGCCCACATCGGCATAGCTGGCATCGGGGTTCACCCAACTGGCCACAAAAACGGTAAATCCCTGATCAACGGCCCATTTGAGGAAGGAGTTTTTCTCCTTCAGGTCAAGCACATAGTAGCGGTTGATCCAGGGCGGAAAGATCACGAGCGGGGTTTTATGCACCTTCTCCGTCGTGGCCTCGAACTGGATCAGCTCCAGCAATCTGTTGCGAAACACCACGCCGCCCTTGGTGGTGGCAAGGTTCTCGCCCACCTTGAAGGCCTCTTTATCCGCGAGGGTTACAACCAGATCGCCGTTGTTGGCCTCCAGATCGCGCACAAGGTTTTCCAGCCCGTCGACAAGGCTTTGCCCCTGAGTCTCTGCCGCTTTGGTCAAGGCATCGGGGTTGGAGCCCAGAAAGTTGGTCGGGGCCATCATGTCGACGATCTGTTTGCTAAAGTAATCAAGGCGCTTGCGGTCGCCCTCCTCCAGCCCCTCAACCGAATTGATGGCATTTGTGACGGCCTCGGAGTTGATCAGATACTGATCCTTAAGGAATTTAAAGTAGGCATTGGTCTCCCACATCGGGTTGGAAAACCTTCGATCTTTGCAGGGCTTGGGTGCGGGGGCATCGGTGGTGCCCTGCCCCAGAACCGCCTGCGCATCCATGTAATGCTGCAGGGTTCTGCCCCAATAGCTGACCTGATGTTCCATAACCTTGGCCGGATCGGCCATAAAGGACGACCAATATGCAGCCGCCCCCCTCATATACAAATCCTGCCCCGGTCCGGACAGGCCGGGGTTCACCTGCCGTGATCCGCCCATGGCCGCAACAAGTCGTGCAGAAAGCTCCTCAATCTTGCCAAGATTCGCCTCCAAAACGGAGGCGCCGTCGGTAATACCAGTATCGTCAGTTGTCATAATGCCATCCGTCTATTATGTTGCAGTGCAGCATAGGTGCCGACCGGTGGGGGAACTGCTGGCATCATAACAGGCTAAATGCCCAACACAAAGGGGTGCACAATGCGTCAGATGGCTACTTACGATATGATGGAAACCATGCGCGTCGCCAATCAATGGATGGGCGCGACGGCTAAAGCCATGTTTTCCCTACCGGCTTTTGGCCTCGCGGCAAATCCGGCAATGCAAATGACTATGGCCTGGGGCGAGGTTACAGAACGTAGCTTTGCCCGTATGCAGGTAAAACCTGACTGGAACATCGGCACGGTCGTCGGCGCCGATGGGCGCGACCACCCTGTTGAGGTAAAGATCACCGTGCCAAAGCCCTTTGGCGATTTGATCCAGTTCTCCGTTTCCGGCCGGGCCCCGATGAAGCGCAAAGTCCTGCTGGTTGCCCCGATGTCGGGCCATTATGCAACACTTTTGCGCTCAACCGTGGTCTCCCTGCTGCCCGATTGCGATGTCTACACCACCGATTGGCACAATGCGCGCGACATTCCCGTCTCTGTCGGCAAGTTCGATATTGAGGATTACACCCTCTATCTGGCCGAATTCATGCGCGAGTTGGGCCCCGATATCCATGTGATTGCTGTGTGCCAGCCTGCGCCACTGGCGCTCGCCGCCACGGCCTACCTCGCCGAGGAAGACCCCAAGGCACAGCCGAACACCCTGACCCTGATCGGCGGGCCAATCGATCCGGAGGCCGCCCCGACAGAGGTGACGGACTTCGGCCGTTCCGTCACAATGGGGCAACTCGAGAAATTCGTGCTGCAGCGGGTTGGCTTCAAATACGCGGGCGCGGGCCGGATGGTCTATCCCGGGTTGCAGCAACTTGCGTCCTTCATGGCGATGAATGCGGAAATGCACTCCAAGGCCTTTTCCGATCAGGTGATCCGCGTCGCCAAGGGCGAGGCTGGCGATCAGGACCGCCACAACAAGTTCTACGACGAATATCTTGCCGTGATGGATATGACCGCGGAATTCTACATGTCCACGGTTGAGCGTGTCTTCAAAGAACGCGAAATCGCCAAGAATGTGTTTACGATCAACGGCAAAGCTGTCGATATATCCAAGATCACCGATGTTGCTGTGAAAACGGTTGAGGGCGCGAATGATGACATTTCTGCCCCCGGGCAGTGTATCGCCGCGCTTGATCTGCTGACCGGCCTGCCGGACGCCAAGAAGGCCAGCCATGTTGAGCCTGACGCAGGGCACTACGGCATTTTCGCCGGCCGGTCCTGGCGCAACAACATCCGCCCATTGGTCCTCGAGTTCTTTGATGCCAATGGCATGGAGGCCTCGACGGCCAAACCGGCAGAGCCCAAAACGCCTGTTGCCAAACCTGCTGCTGTAGCACCGGCGCAAACAACAAAAGCGGCGCCAAAACCCGCCGCCAAGAAGGCAAAGAAAGAGCCTGCGGCCAAACCCGCCGCAGCCAAGGCCAAGGCACCGGCAAAACCTGCCCCCGCGCCCAAGCCTGCCGCCCCGAAGGCGGCGGAAAGCAAGCCCGAGGCAAAACCTGCCGCCAAACCGGCAAGCAAGACCGCCGCGCAAAAATCGGCCGCCCCCAAAGTGGCCACCAAGGCTGCGGCCAAGAAAAGCCCGGCCAAAAAGCCAGCCGCGCGTAAAGCCAAGTAAGCTTTGAAACGAAAATCAGGCGCTTGAACCCATCCGGTTCAGGCGCCTTTTTTGTGCCCTTTAGCGCAGAACCAATGGCTGATCCAGAAAAGCGCGCAGCGCCTCATTCACCGCCATGGGTTGCTCCAGTGTCGGCAAATGGCCCGCATCACGAAAGATATGCAGCACCGAATTAGGGATCAACTCCGCCATCATCTCGTGCCGTTTAAGCGGGCAGAGCGTGTCGTGCTCCCCGCATGCCACCAAAGTGGGGATTTGCGTTTGGGACAGGGTGCGCTGTTGATCGGGGCGGCGCTGCAAAGCCCGCGACTGGTTCACAAAGCACTCCGGCCCCATGGCCTCCGCCATATCCATCATGAGCGACAGAACATCCATACGCTGCGGCCCCGGCGCCAGATAGGCGGGCTTCATCATGTCGCGCATCACCTCGATCAAGCGTCCGTTGCGCACCCCGATGATCTGGGGCTCCCGCTCCGCCGCGTTCTGGGGCGTTTCAGGCAGGGGATTTGTGTCCATCAACACGGCACGGGAAATTCGCCCCGGATCCTTGTTCATCATCTCCATCGCCACGATCCCGCCCATAGACAGGCCCAGTACAGAAAACCGCTTGGGCGCGCCGAGCAGGATGTTCTGCGCCATGGCGCTTATGCTGCCCCCGACCAAGGGGGCCACATGCACCGATCGATCGGCAGAGAACGCCACGATTTGCGGCCAGTAAAGGCGTGCGTCGCACATCATTCCGGGGATCAGGACCAAGGGTTCAGGCATATATTCTTCCCTGCGATGTGGCGTGTTGTGCTGTCTGGGCGGTTGCCCGGGATCGCCCCCGCGCGGGTTCCCGAAGGGGCGGGCCGATGCGCCTAGATCACCCGGCCGTCCATCCGCCGTCAACCAAGATTGACGTGCCGGTCACCAAGGAGGAGGCATCCGTGGCCAGAAAGACGACAGCGCCCATGATATCGCTGATCTCTCCGGTACGCGGCAGTTTGATTTTGCTTTGAATCCAGGCGAGCTTCTCCGGATCGGCGAAAGTTGGCGCAGTCAGCGGCGTGCGAATGAAGGTGGGGCAGATGGTGTTCACGCGGATATTCTGCGGGCCCCATTCGATCGCCATCGATTTGGTCATCCCCTCCACCGCATGCTTTGTCGCGCAATAGACAGAGCGGTCCGGCCCGCCCACATGGCCCATCTGGCTGCTCATCATAATGATCGAGCCGCCGGTACCCGCCATCCCCCGCGCCACATTGCGAGCAAGGAAAAAGGCCGCGCGGGTGTTGGTATTGGTGACGGCGTCGTAATCCTCTGCCGTCATGTCGAGGGCCGCTGCATGACGGGCGGTTCCTGCGGAGTTCACCATGACGTCAAAGGGCGCTTGCGCGGCGAGGAAGGCCTCCTGCGCCTCAAGGTCCGTGATGTCGAGGACCGCTCCGCTGACGTTATGCCCCTCAGCGCGCATCGCCTCGGTGGCCTCGGTAAGGCCCTTCTCTCCGCGGGCAGTGATGACCACCTCCCCGCCCGCTTCGGCAAGGGCGACGGCGGCACCAAGGCCGATGCCACGGCTGCCGCCAGCCACCAAGGCGCGGCGGCCATCAAGACGGAAAGAGGGGGTTTTAGGCAGGGTCATTGTCGCTCCATTTTAGGTTGCGGGGCCAGACGGAGGCCTCGAAAGGGTGGGAAATCTTCGTATCTTTCTTGGCGCAACTCCAAAGGCTCCGTCGGGTCGGCGCCTGCGGCCAAAAGCTTGCCGCGCGGCGCGATATAGCTGGAGATCGTGCGCCTTGGCTGGGGCTCCCAGCTTAGGTTTAGGGCACAGAGTTTGGGAAAGAACCATTGTTCGGAATAGGGCAAATGATCATGGATCCACCACGCCAGATCGCGCCAGTCGCGGCCCTGTTGGTATTGGTCGGCGAACCAGGGGATCACGATGCTGGCCCCAGCGATTGCATGCTGCGGATTGTCCCATATGTGGCACTCACCCGGGAAGTCATTACGCGCGCAGTTGAGCTTGTTTTCATTGCCAAAGCGATTCAGATCGGCAGAGCGGAGCCCCGAGCGCACCGCGACGCGGCCAAAGGTTTCCTCAAGCGGGTCAAGCAGTTCGGTGCAAAACGCCCTGCCCCGCTCCACCGCCAGATCGGGATTGTCGGGAATGTTCTGCCGTTCGTGGAAGTTCGCGATTTCCGAGTAGAGGAATTCGCGCATGTAGAAATACTCCGACAGGCGCACCCGGCCAAAGGTTTCAAGCGACCACATGGATTGGGGTCGCCTCACGCTCCGTTCCATTGAAAGGCCCCGTCAGGGCCCAAGGGAGAAAACGGGTTCCACGCGATTTCCCAGATATGCCCGTCGGGATCGGCGAAATAGCCGTGGTATCCGCCCCAAAAGACATCCTGCGCGGGTTTGAGGATGCGCGCCCCTGCCCCCTCGGCCTTGGTCATCAGGGCATCAACCTCTTCTTTCTCGCGCGTATTATGGCCAAGAGTTTGCGCGCCCCTGCCAAGGTCCTCCACCGCAATGCCGATGTCATCGGCCAATGCCTGCAGAGGATAGAGACCAAGGGTCTGCCCGATCAGATCAAAGGCGATGACGCCATCGGGGCTTTCGACCTGCGTCCAGCCAAGGGCCTGATAGAAGCCCGCCGAGCGGTCCATATCGCGCACGCCAAGGGTGATAAGGGATACACGTTGTTCCATGGATGCGCCTTCGGCCCTGTCTGTTGCCTGTCTGTTGAATGCCGCCAAACTGGCGACATTCATGGCCCGGGTCAACGCCGCGCCTTTGTGCTGGCCCTAGCCCTTTTTGCGGGTCAGCAGGATGAACAGGGCGATGCAGAGGGTGATAACATCCGTCACCATCGTGGGCGCCGGGCTATAGGGCTGGCCGCCGCCGCTCCCGCCCGGGTCGGCCTGTTGGATCACCGCCGTCAGTTCCTGTTGCCCTGCGGGGGAAATCGAAAGATCGCTGTCTTCCGCCCCTTCGAGGAGCTTATCGATGGATTTGATCAGGTTCGACAGGGCCACATCGGGGCCGGTCATTGCCTCGATCAATTCGACGATCGCGTCGGCCAGACCCAAAGCCTGCCCCCGCAGGGAGGCGATATTGTTCAGACGGCTTGCGTGGCTTTGACGTTGGGAGAAATCACGTCTGGCCTTACTGCTTGCGCCCTGCTTGTGAACAAGGCCTGCCTGACTGTTCAAGTTCCGCTCGAACACCGCAAGCTGCCCCTGCCACCGGGCGATTTTGGCCATAAGCTCCGCGTATTTGGTTGAGGTCGGCGAGGGGCTGGCCGCGGCCCGAACCTTTAGTGTTTCGGCAAGAACCGATTGCATCATCTGTCTTAGGAAAATGACTTTTGCTTCGTGATTCATTCAAGAACCCCCTTGGGATTAAACTGGAAAAACAACGGGAGCGGCCAGAAAAATTTGCCGCGAGATCCCGTGCCGCAGCTTAACGCGGGGCCCGGTTCACCTCAACCCTTCGGGCAGGTGGCAAGGCGGTAGTTGTGAATGTCTGCGATCAATCCGGCGCGTTCGGCCTTGGCGCCGATAAGGGTAAAATCCATTCCGAAAGCGGGGAAAAACATGAAACTCTCCGCGACCCCGTCGCTGTTTGTCGCGGCGTTAGTGGAAAAGTTCCGCTGCGCGAATGGGCCAAACTGGCCCTCTTTGGCCTGCGCGGCGAGGTCCCTTTGGTTCGTGGCCTGCGATAGTTCGTCGTGAAAGAGCAACTCCCAGATGATCCGCAGCAGGCTGACGTTTTCGACCTCCTGCGCCTCGGCGAAAAGGGTCATGGAGCGGGACATAAGGGCCTGCGCCTCGGGCGTGGTGCGATAGACGACGGACACAAGGGGCGCCCCGGTTTCGGGGGCATATTCGCCTGAAAAGATTTCCTCGACATGGGCAGGATCGGTTTGGAAGTCCGCGAGGTAGAAGTGGGTTTCGGTTTCGCTGCGATCCCAATAGCTGTCCTCGCCTTCGCCCTCGCTCCAGACCTCCACCTCCGTCAGAACCAAGGCGCAGCCATTCAGGGCGGCCTTCACGGAGGCTTCGTCATAAACAGCCAATTGCTGGCTTAGGTTCTGCGCGATGTCTTGTGCCGTTGGCGCGGCCTGCACCGCCCCGGCCAGCAGGAGGGTCAGGGCGATGAAGGCTGGCCTCCCCAGACCACGCACTCAGGAAGCGATCCGGCTGAGAACATCCTGCACCGCCGCATCCACCATCTGCAAAGCCTGCGGAGAGGAAAAGCGGTGATCGCCCCCTTTGAGCAATGACAGATGCATATCCGGCCCCTGCGCATGATCGAGCAGGCGCAGCGCGACGGACATCTCCACATCCGTATCTGCCGTCCCCTGCAGGAAGCGCACCGGAAAGGGCAAGTCGAGCGGCGCTGTCAGCACGCGTTGTTTGCGCCCATCCTCAATCAGACGGCGGGTGATGGTATAGGGATCGTCATAGTCCGACGGGATTTTGATCTCGCCTTGCGTCATGAGGGTCTCTTGCTGCTCAGGCGTAAAGCCTGCCCACATGCTGTCCTCGGTGAAGTCCGGTGCGGCGGCAATGGTGACGAGGCCCGCGACACGTTCGCGAATGCGCTGTGTCATCAACAGCGAAATCCAGCCCCCCATGGAGGAGCCGATAAGAACCTGCGGGCCGGTCGTCAGGGATGTGATCGCCGCCTCGGCGTCTTCGGCCCAGTCACCGATGCAGCCATCGGCAAACGCCCCAGAGGATTGCCCATGGCCGGAATAGTCGAAGCGGAGGAAACGGCGCCCTGCCTCCTGGGCCATCTTTTCCAGATGCACGGCCTTGGTGCCCTCCATGTCCGACATAAAGCCGCCAAGGAAGACCAAGCCGGGGCCGGTCCCTTCGTGGGAATGATAGGCGATGCGCCGCCCCTGCGGCGTGGTCAGAAATTGTGGATCGGGCATTTTGGCTCGCTCGCGTTATGAGGTCGGGCGGAGAATACCGCCCCTGCCCCGCGGCGCAAGCGCCCCATCGCAAAAGGGAGGTTAGTGGTAGACCACACGCTCCACCGCGCGCATGCCGCCAGCGGCCTTGTCGCGGACAAGGGTCAGAATGCGGCGGCCTGCCGGCCCCTGAACCACGGGCAAAGCGCGGGCTCCAAATGCGGCACCAACAGTGCCCAGAAACAAACGACGACTAAGGATCATGTTCCCCTCCCGGGTGTTGCGAATGATTGTCATGTGGGGAGCGTCGGCCGAGTTTGCAAGGTAAACGGAGTTGTGATGGGACAAGAACGCACTTTTTGCTAGGTTACCTTGCATCGGTCAGACGAAAGGAGAAAGCAGATGCCGCAGGAACGGGTGATCCGCAGCGTGGAAAATTACACCCTCCCCTTCTTTGTCATGACCGGTGCGGTTTTGTTCATGGCGTTCTTTATGATCGCCGCCGCTTGGGGGTATCTTGCGCTTGCCCTCGTCGTCGGGGCGCTGGACAGCCTGATCCAACTGCTCCGACCAAAGCCGTCGCGTTAACCGGCGAGCGACCGGGTCGCGGCCTCAACCGCGCCCGCCCCGTGATCGACGCCCAAGGCCTTCAGCGCAAGATCGATCGAACCAAGCATCCCAAGAACCATATGCGCATTCACATGCCCCATATGTCCGATGCGGAAATGCCCCGGTGACACATGCCGTCCCTCGGCCATGCCAAGGCCGATGCCCAGGGTCACGCCTGTGTTTTCCGTGATCCAGTTTTGCAAATCATCCGCTGTGGAACCGCCGAGCGAAAGCGTGGTGACCGAGTGGCTGCGATAGACCGGATCAGACACGTTCAAAGCCATAGAGCCGCCCTTGCCCCAAGCCTCGGCTGCGGCCCAGACGGATTGAGCGAGCCTGTGATGGCGCGTCCAGACATTCTCGATGCCCTCGCCATGAATGATATCGAGCGCGGCGCGCAGACCGTAGAAATGATGCGTCGGCGCGGTTCCGCAGGAGAATTGATAGAAGAACTCCGGGTTCGCACGCGGGCGCCAATCCCAATAGCTGCTGGCCAGGTCGGCCGTCTCGCGCGCCAGATCGGCGCGGTCGTTGAAGAAGACAAAGCCAAGGCCGGGCGGTGTCATCAAGCCCTTTTGGCTGCCTGCCGTCATCACATCAGCGCCCCATGCGTCCATTTCGAAAGGGTCACAGCCAAGGGACGCCATGCAGTCGACCATTAGCAAAGCGGGGTGGTTCAGGTCATCAAGAACGGCGCGCATTCCCTTGATATCATTTTTGATACTGGTGGATGTATCCGTATGAACGGCCAGAATTGCCTTGATGGTGTGCTCTGTGTCCTTGGCCAGGGCACCGCGCAGGGTATCAAGGTTGACCGGCTGGTGCTTGCCGAAATCGATCCGATCCACAGTGATGTGCAAACGCTCGGCAAGGTCGGCCCAACCGTGCCCGAAGCTCCCAGTGCCCGGCATCAAGACGCGGTCTCCGCGGCTGAGGGTATTGGCCAAGGCAGCCTCCCAGACCGCATGACCGTTCCCGATATAGATCGCGACACTATGCTCGGTCCGCGCGACACGCTTCAGGTCCGCCACAATGCCGGGCATCATGTCGGGCAACTCGCCCGAATAGATATTCGGCGCGGCCCTGTGCATGGCCTGCAAAACAGCATCGGGCATGACGGAAGGACCGGGGATCGCAAGGTAGGAACGGCCATTGGACAGGGACATGGGGGGCAAACCTTTGTTGGAATTTAGCAATGCCTATGCCGGAGCAAACCCGGCGTCAATCGCCCCGCCGACTGGACTTGGGCCCCTCACATGATTAAGTCACGAAATCAATCGCCACAGCGCATGGGCCGTTATGCTTGAAACTCTGCACAAGAAGCTAAAAAGCTGGGAGCGGTCCATCCGCAAGTCTTTTGGCGATGATATCTCTACCCCGCAAGGCCGACGTGGCGCGTGGTGGCATTTCCAGATTTTTGATCACGCGTTTTTGCGCGTGCTTTGGACGAACTTTTACAAGGTTGCTGACGGGGTCTACCGCTCGAACCATCCCAGCCCCAAAAGGTTGGAAAAGTACCATGAGATGGGCATTCGCACCGTGTTAAACCTGCGCGGCGCGGAACAGCAAAGCCACTGGTTGTTCGAAAAAGAGGCCTGCGAAAAGCTGGGCCTTGATCTGGTGATCTGCAAAATCTACGCCAGACGGCCCGCCACGCGTGAGGAGATGCTGCATTTGATTGATACGCTGACCACCCTGCCGAAGCCCTTCGTGCTGCATTGCAAGTCCGGTGCGGACCGGGCGGGGTTGGCCTCGGCGATCTATCAAATTGCGGTGGAAAAGAAGTCTGTTGCCGAAGCAAAGAAACAGTTGAGCTTCCGCTATCTGCACATCAAGTCCTCAAAAACCGGCGTTTGCGACTACATCCTCGATCTTTATGAGGAACGTCTGAAACACGGCCATATCGAGCTCCGCGATTGGTTCGACACCGAATATGACGGCCAAGCCGTCCGCAACGGGTTTGACGACGGTCGGCGGATTCCGCTGTGAAAACGAAAGAAACCCGCAAGCCTATGTTCGGTTGGCTTTGGCGCAGATTTATGCGGCGCCACCTTTGGCTTATTCTTGTCGCCGGCTTCTTTATGGCGCTTGAGGGGTCGATGCTGGGCCTGCTCAGTTACATGATGAAACCGATGTTCGACACTGTTTTCATTGAAGGAAACAGCACTGCCCTCTGG
Source organism: Harenicola maris (assembly GCA_018524345.1). Lineage (GTDB taxonomy): Bacteria > Pseudomonadota > Alphaproteobacteria > Rhodobacterales > Rhodobacteraceae > Harenicola > Harenicola maris. The sequence continues at coordinate 756,875 of JADQAZ010000003.1, read as the reverse complement.
TGGGTGGGCGGTGTCATTCTTGGGATTTTTCTGGTGCGTGCGGGCACCAGCGTCGGGCAAAAGCTCCTTCTTGGTCATGTTTCGGCGCAGACCATACGATCCATCAAACAGAGCCTTGTCGGTCACCTCATGACGCTGGATACCAGCTTTCATCAGACCCACCCCCCCGGCACTTTGATCGAACGAGTAAATGGCGACACCCTTGCGGTGCGCGAGGTCTCCAACGTGGTGATCACAGGTGCGGGTCGTGATTTCGTGGCCTTGATCAGCCTGCTTGCGGTGGTGATCTGGATCGACTGGCAATGGACGCTGATCGCCCTGATCGGAACGCCTCTTTTGGTTGCCCCCACCCTGCTGGTGCAGTCCTTCGTGCGGCGCACCGCGACGGATGACCGTCAGGTTGCCGCTGATCTGTCTGTGCGGCTGGATGAGATGTTTCATGGCATCAACGCCATCAAACTTAACACTCTGGAGGCCTATCAAGCCCGCCGTTTCGGACAGATCGCCGCCCGCAAAGCCAAGCTGGAGACGCGCTCGACCACAGGCAAGGCCCTGATCCCGGCCCTGATCGATGTGATGAGCGGGATCGGCTTCTTTGCCGTTCTGGTCTTTGGCGGCCGCGAGATCATTCAGGGTGACAAGACGGTTGGCGAGTTCATGAGCTTTTTCACCGCGATGGCCCTCGCCTTTGAACCCATGCGCCGTTTGGGACAGGTCAGCGGCGTTTGGCAGTCGGCCGGAATATCGATTGGGCGCCTGCGGAGCCTGTTCGAACTTGAACCCGCAATCAAAAGCCCTGCCGCGCCCAAGCCATTGCAGCCCGGCAGGCTGGCCTTTGATGACGTTCATCTTTCCTATGGTGATCAACCGGTTTTACGTGGCCTCAACCTTTCCGCAGAGCCCGGCCAGATGGTGGCTCTTGTCGGCCCGTCCGGCGCCGGGAAAAGCACCGTTTTCAACCTGTTGACGCGCTTGGTTGATCCTACTTCGGGGGCGATCAGCCTCGGCGATACTGCTCTGGCGGACCTGTCCATCAATGATCTGCGCGCGCAATTCTCTGTCGTCAGTCAAGAAGCGCTTTTGTTTGACGATACCCTGCGCGAGAACATCCTGCTTGGCAGCCTTGCAAGTGAGGAACGCCTGCAAGCCGCCCTAGACGCCGCCCATGTCACGCCCTTCCTTGCGGATATGCCCCTTGGCATCGACAGCCCTGCGGGACCGCGCGGATCGAACCTTTCGGGCGGACAACGTCAGCGTATCGCCATTGCCCGCGCCATCCTGCGAGACACGCCCTACCTGTTGCTGGATGAGGCCACATCGGCCCTTGATGCCAGCTCCGAGGCCCTGGTGCAGGAAGCCCTGCTGAAGCTCAGCCAAGGGCGCACCACGCTTGTCATTGCGCACCGTCTGTCGACCATTCGTGCAGCGGATAAGATTGTGGTTATGGATGCGGGCCGCATTGTGGAGGAAGGCACCCACAGCGAACTGATGGCGCGGGATGGCGTTTACGCACAGCTCAACGCCCTGCAGTTCACGGATCAATCGGTGCGCGAATAACGCAGGGCGAGCTTTTGCGGATCGGCCCCCAACAGATAGCGGGACAGCGTCCAAAGATTGCGCGCACCGCGCCGTATCCAGCCTTCTCTCTCATATCGCTCAGCGCTGGTGGAGAGGGTCATTGGCAGCATCGCGAGCCGTCCACGAAGGGCGCGGGCGATTGCGACATCCTCCATCAGCGGCAGATCCTTATGGCCGCCCACCTTTTCATAAAGCGCCGCCGGGATCAAAAGCCCCTGATCTCCGTAAGGCAGGCCAAACAGGCGCGAACGCAGGTTCGCCCAGCCGGAAACAAAAGCGCCGCCGAGCCCCTTGGAGCGGAAGCTGAGCCGGAAATACCAAGCCCTGTCCGTGCCCTCCGCCATGGCGTCCTGTAGCGCCTCTGGCCAGTTCGCTGGCAGGTGACTATCGGCATGCAGGAACAGGATCCATTGCCCCCGTGCGGCCTCTGCGCCGCGGGCAAGCTGCCCTCCCCTGCTTCGTGGGCCACTGATGAAAGTGCCGCCAACCAGTTCGGTCAATTCGGCCACATCGTCGTCAGAGCCGCCGTCGCTGATGATCAGCTCGGCCACCAAACCCTCGCTCGCGCCCTCGACCAGCCCCTGCAGACAGGCGGCCAGTTGCGGCGCGGCGTTGAGGGTCGGGATCACGATGGAGAGCGGGGCGGTCATTACAGGCCTTTTGCTTCTGGTTTCAGCCTCTATATGTCTCAAGACGCTTTATCGGGAGTGAAAAATGACGGATCGCACCATTTTGAAACTAACTGGCGCCGATCGGCAGAGTTTCCTGCAGGGATTGGTTACAAATGATGTCCAATCCACGGATTCCGGCCTGATTTATGCCGCGCTGTTAACACCGCAGGGTAAGTATCTTGCCGACTTTTTCATCCTGAACCGTGCGGAGGATACTTTGATCGACGTGGATGCGAGCCTTGCTGAAGGTCTGGCCAAACGGTTGATGATGTATCGTCTGCGTGCGGATGTGCAGATCGAGGTGAGTGACCTCAAGGTGTTTCGCGGAACCGGCCCCGCCGGGGATGGCGATTTGCAGGACCCACGCCACCCTGCCCTAGGCTGGCGCCGCTATGGCGCAGAGGCCGGCGATGATGGCAGCGACTGGGACCAGCTGCGTGTTGAGCACCTTATACCTATGACCGGGGTCGAGCTTGTCCCGAACGAGACCTACATCTTGGAAGCGGGTTTTGAGGCCCTGCACGGTGTGGATTTTCGCAAGGGCTGCTACGTCGGCCAAGAGGTGACAGCGCGGATGAAACACAAGACGGAGCTGAAAAAGGGCCTCGCTCCTGTGAAGGTTCAAGGAGAGGCCCCGATTGGCACCGTGATCACTGCCGGGGAAAAGCCCGCTGGCACCCTGTACACCCAAGCTGGCGGCGCAGGGATTGCCTATTTGCGGTTTGATCGTGCGGTGGGGGAGATGACGGCGGGGGATGCCGCCGTCACTCGTAAGTAGAGACAAGGCGCGATTAAGCGCGCTCGGCGTATTCCATTGTCTCGGTGTTGACGATGATATCCTCGTCCTGCCCGACGAAGGGCGGCACCATGACCTTGACGCCATTGTCCAAAAGGGCGGGCTTAAAGCTGTTTGCGGCTGTCTGCCCCTTCACCACTGGCTCGGTCTCCACAACCTTGCAGGTGACCTTCTGCGGGACGGTTGCGTTGAGCGCCTCTTCTTCGTGGTATTCGATTTGAATTGTCATACCATCTTGCAGAAAAGGACGGCGTTCTCCGAGAATATCGGCAGGAAGCTCAATCTGTTCGTAAGATTCGTTGTCCATAAACACGAGCATGCCGTCGTTTTCATATAGAAACTGCTGGTCCTTTTGCTCCAGCCGAACCTTTTCCACTTTGTCAGCAGAGCGGAAGCGTTCGTTAAGCTTGGACCCGTTGCGCAGGTTTTTCATCTCGACCTGGGCAAATGCGCCGCCCTTCCCTGGCTTTACGTGGTCCACCTTTACGGCAACCCAAAGGCCATCGTTGTGTTCCAGGATGTTACCCGGCCGTATTTCGTTTCCGTTGATCTTCGCCATTGTGTCAAAACCATGTCAAAAGGTTGATAAAAAGTTGGACAGACCTATATCTTGGCCACTTGGGCCTGGCAAGCAAACTAGATACAGTGTCACAAGAGACAGAGATATGCAGTGCGAGCATGGGTGCCATGCAAAAGTTGCACCCCCGAATCAGGAAAAACAATCCATATTCGGCGCCACGCCCGAAAGACAAGTAAGAAAAACAAAAAGGAAAACTGATGATCGATTTCGTCGACGGCACAGCATTCAACTACGAGCAAGGAACGCGGTCACGCAAGCTTTTTGCGGCTGTTGTTTTGGCCGCGTTGGATGACGCCATTGCAGACGATAAGAAATACGGTAACGGGCCGGAACAGATCGCACGTTGGGCACGCTCCCGCGATGGTCGCGAAGTTCTAAGCTGCGCCGGGATTGACCCGAACGAACGGGTTGTCTCTGGCCTTATGGAATTCGTGTCCAAAGGGGTTCGCACCTCTGTTGCGCTGTCCCGCGAAGAAAGCGAACGCCGCCAAGCTGCGGAACAGGCCGAAGCCGCTTAAAATCTGCTATACCTTGCTGCTACAGAAGAAGCGGGCCTTTGGGCCTGCTTTTTCTTTGGTCAGGTCAAAATATGGCTGACCACATCAGGCCCGGGACGATCTGTGTTATAACGCCAATCGCAATCATGATCCGGGCCATGGTTCCTTTGAAACGATATCCCAAGTAACCCAGCAGGATCAGACATATGCCCACCTCAATGAGGCCGACAAACTGGCCATGGTGCATTCTGTCCCAATAGCTGTAGGGGCTTTCGAAAACCCAATCGCTGATCGGCCAAAAATGCGGACGCCCGTCATCGTGGTGAAGGGGAAAATCGAAGGCGAGGTGCAAGAGCGCCGCTCCCGTGAAGGCAATGGCCCATCCGGATCGCAGCCACAAAGCCACGCCGAGGCCAATGCCCCACAGGACGAAACTGTTGTCCACGCGGAACACACGCATCCAGGAATCGGAAAAATACAGCTGGCCGAATACAGTTTGCGGATCAGTTCCCAGGACGAACAGGTGCCAACAGGCCATAAGATAAAGAGAGCAATCCGGGGCAAGACCACCCGCCAGAGCGGCAGCTGTCACCCAAGGCGCGCCGGGGCGGGCAAAGGCCGCTGCACCGAAGATAAGATGTGCTGGGGTGTTCACCGAAGGTCGCCCAGAACGGCCGCTGCGCTACTCCAGTTCACGGGTAGACAGGGCGCGGGCAATCTCGCGGCGAACCAATTTGCGCAGGGTATGGGTGATCTTTTCGCCGAGTTCGCCGCGTAGCTCTTCGCGAACGATATCGGCAACCATTACGCGAAGCTCTTCTTCGTCAAGAAGGGCTTCAGGCTCATCGAGAAAGGAGAGATCAAGATCTTCTTCGTCCTCTTCATCTTCAAAACTTGCCGCGGCCGCTTCGGAGGACATGATCGGCGCCTCGTCATCGGCATCCTGCCATTCCTCGACCGTAACCTGTTCACCTGCGGGCTTTGCCTCGGCAAATTGATGGACCTCAGCGCCGATCGCCTTAGCGCCAACATCCGAATGGCCAACGGAACCCTCGATGAGGTGGAGACGCAGCGAGATAGGCGGATCGGTCAGCTCTTGGGATTCAGAGCCGAACTCGTCCTCCTCTTCGACCTCGGGATCGATCGTCTCGGCCCCCTCCTCCGGCCATGAGGCCGCGGCGCGTTCGGAGTGAAACACGAAGGACTCTGCATCTTCTGCTGGGGTCACCTGAGATAAGGGTTCTTCGGCCGGGGCCTCCCCCTCTGTCAGCGTAGCCTCCTCAGTATCGGCCATGTCATCAATGACCTCTGCTTGCACTTCCACATCCGCGTGACTGATATCCGCGGCCTCTGTGGCTTCAGGCTGATTGTCTTGCAGTTCCTCATCCGCCGACAGGCTTCCCATAACCGTGTCAAGGGTTTCAGCGTCCAGAGGCTCCTGAGGGACATCCACGGCCATTGGTGCCGCAGGGGCGTCCTCTACCTTAACCGGAGCGCTTGGTGCCTCTGCCCGCCATGGAAGGTCCGTCGGCAGGTTTTGCTCCTCGCTCCCGTCAGGTTCCCACTGCCCCTCTGCTGCGTCCATAGCGGCCTCTAGGCCCGCAACGCGCTCGCCGAGGTCCCGCCCGTCAGAAACTGTCTCCTTTTGAGCAGAACCGCCCTCTTCGCCTTCACGCACAGGGCTTTTCGTCTTTGGGTCAGCCACGCGGAGAGAGGGCGTCAGCACCAAAGCAGGTGGCTCCGAAGCGGGCGCCTCCGCCATGGGTTTCACCTCTGAAAGAGTGGCACCGCGGGCTTCGGTGGCGGGTTTGGGCGCGTCAACGGGGGCATCCGCACGCTGCGAAACGAGTCGGCGGATGGAAGACAGGACGTCTTCGATCTCTGCATTGGAAACTGGGTCAGACATTCAAATTACCTCTTTGCCCGAACCGGGCCTCGGGGTGAGTTTAAGCATGCAAATGTTTCAAAACAACTACTGGCCGCCAAAAGGCCCTAGTCGAGGTTGAGTCGGCGCAACACACTGTCGAGTTGTTTGCCCTGCTTTGAATACTTCGCCGGGGCATCTTTGACCGCATTGTAATAGGCCGATGGATCATAGGTTTGGATGCCGAGGCCCAAGTGTTCAACCGTGAGGAGCCCCATGGAGGACAGCAATTGGTAGACCGCTGTGTTCCGGCCGGACTGTGCCTCTACCCGTGCAACGCGGGCATCGAGGAGGTCCTGCTCCGCGTTCAGAACGTCCAGAGTGGTACGAGACCCAAGCCGGGCCTCTTCCTGCACACCGCGGAAGGCGACTGTTGCGGCGCTGATCTGGCGGTCTGTTGCGGAAAGCTGTGCGTTCGTCACCCGCAGGTTTGACCAGGCATTGCCGACGGCCTGTTGCACCGTATGGGTGGTGGAAAGCAAAGCCGCGCGGGCGGCGTCACGTTGTGCTTTGGCCTTGCGCAATTGGGCCGACAGGGCCCCGCCCTGATAGATCGGCTGGCGCAATGACAGGCTGACGGAGGAGTTGTTTTGCAACTCTTCGTCAAAGGTGACGCCCGCGCTGCCAGTTATGCTCAGCTTCATTGCCGCTTCGGCCCGAGCGATGTTGAGCTCTGCAACCGTGACTTCGCGCTGTGCCTGACGGATCGAGGGGTGGGTGCGCACGGCGACGCCCTGTGCGACCTCCATCGACTCCGCCGTCTGCGGCAGGCTTGAAATCGCGCTGAGCGCTTTAGGGTAACGACCAACCGCCGCGCGGTAGGCCTCGCGGGCGACGTCCAAGGTGCCCTGAGCGGCCGCCTGGGAGCTGCGTGCCGAGGCAAGCGCGCTTTCGGCGAGGGCGACATCCGTGCGGGTAATCTCCCCCACTTCGAAACGGTCGCGCGCGGCCTGCAATTCCTGATTGATCAGGCGCACGTTAGAGGCGCGAAGCTGCACCGTTTCTGTGGCGCTGATCACGTCCATATAGGCGGCCACTGCGGCCAAAAGGATGCTTTGCTCCGCATCAACCAGAGCCTCGCGCAGGGCCAAGACGCCTTCCTTGGTGGCATCGGCGGCAAGTTTGGTCGCGCCGTTGTCGTAGAGGAGAAGATCGAAGGTCAGTGAATAACTCGCGCTGAGCTCGTAGTTGTTGGCGGCGCTCACGGAGTAGGAATTCACATAGGCCACTACCGGACGCAGTGCCGAGATCGCAACGGCGACGTCCTCGTCAGCCGCGCGCAGAAGAGCCCGCTGTTGATCCAGAATATGGGAGTGTTTGTAGGCGCCAATCAAAGCGTCGGTCAGTGTTTCTGCGGAAACTCCCGGCGCTGTAGACAGTGTGATCGCACCTGCGGCCACCGCGGCCCCAAAAAAACGTCTCATCATGTTCGCTTTCCTACTGATCGACACTGTCGCTCGTTATCTATGCTGTGAAGGTCACAGCGCGAAGGTATGCTGGCCCTCAAAGCCGGGCAGCACAGGCGCGCCCGCATTGAAGGAAAACCGCCAAGACACCGATCCGCCCAGTTTATATCCGATACGGACGGCCCCAAGGGCGCCCTCCATAAAGACGGCGGCGATCCGTCCACCGTCCTTGATTTGATCCAGAATCGCCTCTGGAACCTCGGTCACCGCACCTTGCAGGATAACCACATCATAGGGTCCATGCTGCTCCGCGCCTTCGGCGAGAGGCCCCTCGATCACGGCGACATTGTCGACACCGTAGGTGGCAAGCGTTGCTTCCGCCTCGCGCACCATGTCGGCGTCTTCTTCGACGGCAACGACAGCCTCGGCCAACTGGGCGATGACAGCGCTGGAATACCCGTAAGTCGCACCGATATCGAGGACCATTTCGTCAGGCTGGATATCCAGAGCGTCCAGCATCTTGGCCAGCGTGCGCGGTTCAAGCAGCACGCGCCCCCCGCCGAGTTCAAGGTTCTCTCCAACATATGCGGCCTCGCGCAGCGATCCGGGCACATAGGCCTCCCGCTGAACAGACAAAAGCGCATCGATGATTGGGAATTTGGTGACATCGCTCGGGCGAACCTGCGTATCGACCATCATTGTTCGGCGGGCTGAATAGACGCTCATGTAGATACTGAACCATTAAGTTTAGAGTCGCATTTAGATGTCGCATACTCGGGCACCGGGGGCAATGGGTGGACCGAGCCCTATCCGGCAGATTGCGCCATCGTGATGCGAGTGTAGCTTTTTTGGGCAATCAACAGGGGCTGAACGGGATACGTTTTTCTTGGCGAGGGCAGTTCGCCACTTCGCATGCCCCTCCCCTATGGCTGGTTGCGGGGCTGAAGTTTCCTGTCAAACCTGATAATACTCTCGATACCATTCGACAAACGCTGCAACGCCTTTTGCCACATCGGTTTGCGGGCGATATCCGGTTAGGCTTTGCAATAGCGAAGCGTCGGCCCAAGTGGCCGGAACATCCCCCTTTTGCATCTCCATGTAGTTTCGCACGGCGGGCTTGCCGACGGCTTTTTCGATCTCTTCGATGAAGTCCATCAGGCGGACCTTGTCAGAGTTGCCGATGTTGACGATCCGGTAGGGCGCTGCGGGCGAGAGGCTGTCCCCCGGTGCAATCTCCTCCGGGCTCTCGGGGCGGACAGGCACGGCATCGATCAACAGTTGGATCCCGCGCACCAGATCCTCGACATAGGTGAAATCGCGATACATCTCGCCGTGATTGTAAATGTCGATCGGCGTGCCCTCAATGATCCCCTTCGTAAACTTGAACAGGGCCATATCGGGCCGCCCCCACGGCCCGTAGACCGTAAAGAAGCGGAACATCGTCACCGGAAGGTTCCACAGGTGCGCATAAGAGTGGCCCATGGCCTCATTCGCCTTCTTCGTCGCGGCATAAAAGGTCAGCGGAGCATCCACCTTATGGGTTTCCGCATAGGGCATTTCGGTGCTGGCACCGTAGACAGAACTGGTCGAAGCCATGAGCAAGTGGCCAACTGCATGTTCCCGCGCCGCTTCCATCACATTGAAGGTGCCGACGAGGTTGCTTTCCAGATAGGAGCGCGGGTTCTCAAGGCTGTATCGCACCCCCGCCTGCCCCGCGAGATGAACGATTGCGTCCGGCTTAAACTCCGCCACGATCTGCATGACTTTGTCTGCGTCTTCCAGACGGTCTTCATGACCGGTGAAACATGGGGATTGCAGCAACATCTGATGGCGCCGCTGTTTCAACCGCACATCGTAGTAATCCGTCATTGCATCCAGACCGCAGACGGTATCGCCCGCATCAAGCAACCTTTTCACAAGGTGATACCCGATGAAACCCGCCGATCCGGTGATAAAAATCCGCTTCCCCGCCATGACGCTACTCCAGTAATGCTCCCCCGCTTTACAGAGGCTGGCACACAAACGTAAAGCAATTAACACTGATCTACCGTAAGTGACGCCAGAGGGGCTTGCGGTCCGTCCAAGGTTTATGTAGGCGATTGAAACCACACCACGGACGGCGAGTTGGCGGAGTGGTTACGCAGCGGATTGCAAATCCGTGTACACCGGTTCGATTCCGGTACTCGCCTCCATTTAATTTCAAGTACTTAGCCGAATTCTCGAAACTATACACGAATTTCAAACACGGATATTTGAAACAACAGCGCTGAGCCGACCCTGTGGCTAGTATTCTCAACGCAAGCGCATTGGCGAAAAAATCGAGGCGACTGCCTTCTCCTAAGATGGCCAGCAAGAAACCAAGACACATACTTCTTAAGCAATTTCTCAGCATCGCTGCCGTTGAGCGAGAGACAGTCTAATGTCAGGTATGCGGACATGAAGCGGGCATTCGTTTTTTGATCTTCGCTGACTCAGCATCGCTTCGCGCTTGCGGCATGGTTATCGCTGCGTTGCAGACCACGTCGCCGATGCAGCCATTTAGCCTGGCTCTATGATGTCATATTCAGACCGCGCATTCGCTGCGCGGTATTAGAAATATCGACGCGCGGGAGGAAGTGTGAATTCACTGTATTTACAACAATCACCGCTTGTCTGATTCAAGCTATCTGGATCGTGGAAGACGGCCTTCGGGCAAGACATAGCTATTCTTAGAATTCTAGAAATCGTCAAATTCCGGAACATTGCCCAGCCTAATAAGGAAACTTGGCGTTCCAACTTCTCCGCTGTTTGGGTCCTCAATTACCATGTAGGCGTCGGCTCCCGCGCAATCTTCGGATAGAGCTTCTCGTTCGGCTCTGTTTTGTGCCTCCGACGCTGTGGAATATTCGTATTGCTTGGCAATTTTTAGGCCAGCCTGTCCATCGCGCCCAGCCTTCGTTTCTACATATGTCTGGCAGATATAGTGAATTTTCTCTGCGGTCTGCTCTGAGTTTGTCATGGATTTATCCTGAGAGGCATCGAGGGCGATTATGAAGTTTGGGAGCGGCCTAAGATCGCCGAGTTTTGCGCATAGCTTTGACCGTGGTTTTTGGTGGTGTGTTCGCTTCTCGTTCGAGGCGTGCGTTGCGAAGTCGGGTAATTTTAGCTTGTCGTTCTTCCGCATCTTCATCAACCATCTTCCTGACAACACGCGTCGTCTTGTCCATTGGGGTCTCTGGTTTAGCGTCAAACGCTTTAAACACATTCTTTTTTGTGAGCTTCGCCATTTGTCGGTTTCCTTTTTTTTAATTTGAGGTTGGTTCGTTTAGGCGAGGTTTTTTTTCAAACCAACATAAGGTGTTCAGACTTGCCCTGGATTTGACGCGGTTGTTTTGCGGGCAGATCATCGAGTAGTTTCACGTCTATGTCGGGTGCGGCCATTGCATGCATCAGTGCCTTATAGTTCATCTGAAACCTCAGTTCGGAACCCGTTTTCAGCGTGCGTCGGTTCACCCCAATGACCAGATGATCGCTCGTCGCACCGATCAATGCGCTTCCCACAGGCATTGAAAGCCCAGAAATGTCCGTGTCCTGATGCCCCATCGCGAGGATAACGCGCATGGACACATCACTGGTTGGTACAATGCGAAGTCTTGCCAAGGCTGGATCAATCATAGCTATGGGGAAAGGCGCAGGTTTTACCCCCGTTTCGATAACCTCCGCGACAAGCGTGAAGGCATCCGTGTGCATCCCGCCGATTTGGTCGCCGGAAATTGGGTCAACGCCCAGAAGAATTGCCTCCCCCAGTCTTAGGTCGCTGATGCGGCCAGTGGTTTGTTCTCCAAGCGCCCATGGCAAGTTTGCCGAGTTGCCACCGGACACGGTTTTCAGGAATGGGCCACACACACCCTCAATTTCGTTCGCGAGGTCGCAAAGAGAGGCCATTTGAGACGCAGTGGGGGCGATCCCGCTCAGACAGGCAAAGTTTGCGCCTATGCCTTTCAACGCCACCCCTTGCATTGTCATGACCTGCTGCGCAATTTCGGCCACATTCTCGGGTAAAACACCTTCGCGCTGATCGCCCATCTCGACCATCAGTATGATACCGTGAACTTCATCTTTGCGGATAGCGGCAGACGCCAAGGCCGCAATGACAACAATATCTGTGTTATAGCTTGCTTCACAGAGCTGAACGACCTCATCGACCTGACTTAACATCGGCGTCCGGATCAGCGTGACCGGGCATGTGATGCCTGCTTGGCGTAGCCTCTGCACATTGCTTATTCGTGCGTCCGCTAGCCCCAAGGCACCACCGTCCAGCATAGACTGAGCGATCGCAGGATGGCCGCAGACGGCCTTGGTAACGCCTGTGACGCCGATACTACGCGCGTCCAACCGCCGAACGACCGTTTCTGTGTTGCGACGTATCTTGTCTAAGTCCACTTCTATGCGTGGGCAGCTCATATCGCGGCCATCGAAGGCCTTTGCGTCAAACCGGGATATGCGGCCACCACCATCGCAAGCAAATGGGCAGCCGGTCGGGCCAACGCATCGGTGACTGGTAGCCCGAGCTTGTGAGATTGTGCCGTGATGGTTTCGGAAATTTCGGCGTCAGACATCCCCTCGTGATTGAGCGTGACACCGATGACCTTTGTATCTGCAAAGGCTTCGATCAGGGCGATCTCACTTAACGCTGTGGGCATCGGCATGTTGGGAAAGTCGCAGCGGTGGGCGCGTTTGGGCGCGTGCTGCAAGATGACAGCATCCGGCTGGCTACCACGCAGGATAAAGGCCGATGTGCAAAACGCGGGATGGCTGAGTGCGCCTTGGCCTTCGATCAAAATAATATCGGGTTTTTCCGCTTCAGACGCCGCAACAATCGCGCCTTCAAGCTCGCCACAGCAGAACTGGGGCGGCACGGCATCCATTGCGATGCCATATTTGGCACCCTGCATCAGGCCGGTCTGGCCCGTGCCGACAAGCACCGTCTTGATGCCCTTTGCATTCAGAGCGCAAGCCAAAACGGTCGCCGTTGTGCGCTTGCCTATGGCACAATCTGTCCCAAGAACTGCAATGCGCAGAGCTTTGACATCGCTGACACTGCCATCGAAGAGGCGCATGTCCTTACTGGGTTTTGGCTTTCGGATGTCGCGGATCGTTACATTCCGTTCGGATGCGGCGGTGGCTATCTCATGGTCGTCGCTCAGATACTCATGCAGCCCGCTCACGATGTTCATGCCAAGCTCAATCGCTTTCAGAACAACGCCCCGATCCGAAGGCGAAAGCCGCCCCGTTGAGGGGGCCATCCCATAGATCAACGTATCGGGAATGACGGCTTGATGTGCAACTGCAACATCCAAATCATCAAAGATAGGGATGTGGTTCATTGTATCGACGAGGACGGATCCGCTGTCTTGTCCGCCAAAGGTGCTGTCGATGATAGAAAGGATGCGATACGCCTCTGAATGGCGCACAAGCCCATTTGCAGTCTTGCCATCGATTTGCGCGTAGTTCCCCTCGCAATAGACGACTGCCGATGGTGGCGCTGTGACCTGCGTGATTGACGTCGCATGTTTGGGTTCGCTATGGGTCATTGGTGGCGCTTGCGCGCCTCTGACGGGACGACCGATGGTGTCGACAGTTTCAGATTTGGTTTCCATTGTAGTTCCCTTTTTGGGTCGGCACGGAGGACAGAACTGCCCTCACCTGCGCATTTTGAAGTCCGTGTTGCCGTGCTTTGCGCCTAGTTGTTGAGGACGCACAGCCCCTTTGATTTTTGGAAGTTCTTGTCGCACTCCCAACGGTTGCCCGACCTGCCCAGATGCGCGTTTTCGGGAACGTCGATCAATTCGCATGTCTCGCCTGAGGCTTCGTATCCACGTTCGCACTTCCACCCTGTGCCGTAGGTTGCGTCGTCGAAATAGGCATTTGCGGGGATCGCGACGGCTGCGCACAGACCGTCCTGTTCAAAGAAGCCGCGCTCACATGTCCAAGGCTGGCCGTATCCTGATCCATTCAGATAGGCGTTGGCCGGAACCGCAATTGCAGTACATAGGTCGCCAGTTTCTTCGAACCCACGTTCGCACGTCCACGTCGAGCCATATGAGGCATCTGCCAAATATGCATTCGCTGGCAGGACGATCTCCTGACATGTGTCATCAACCTTGATGAAGCCGCGCAAACACCGCCACCGTTCACCTGACGGGTCCAAAAACCCACCCTCAGGCACCTCTACTGCTACACAGGCAGTTTCGTCGGCCCTGCGAAACCCATGCAGACATTCCCACCCTGAACCGTAGGAACGGTTCGTGTCATATGCGTTTTGCGGCACAATTATAGCGACGCAGGCATTTTCGTTCAGCCGGAATCCAATGTTACATTCCCAGCCATCGCCGTAACTTTTGGCACTGGCGTTCTCAGGCATTGGCTGATCGGCGGTTTGGGCAAATGTAGGTAGTGCAAACAGCAGGACTGCTGTAATCGACCCTACAAATAGGGCCATGATTGTTGGTATGTCCTCTGCGACATGGGCACTGCTGGATTGCCGAAGCCGCAGCCACGATAACTGTGATTTACGATCCATCCAACTCAAGCCCCGCAAGGCACGCGTCTGCTAGATCCCGGCTTGGGGTATCCGTGCCCGGCAATGTGGCCCAGCCGGTTTCCATCATGGCATTGCGCCGCTGAAAGCTCGAAGCTCCTTGAAGTGTCGCTAGTTTTGCGGCTCGTTCTGTATCAGCTTGTGAAAGATTCAGACATACGGGCACCATCGCCAAAGTAACTTCGTCAGCAGCAAAGCTCTGAGCCATTTCGTCCGCACTGCCTGCAGTTGTCCAGCCGCCCCAGGTAAAGCCAAGAATAGAGACAGCAACCGCGCCAACCAAGGCACCGTAAGCACCGGGTTTCGTCCATTCGGGAAATGTCATTTTTGATCCTCTGACGGAGAAAGCGCCGCCGCACTATTTTTGATTTCGTGTTTGTTCGCGTTGGCCTGATCCTGTGCCAGAGCCAACTCCAGGTCTCGGTGATCCACTGCGCGCAGCTCTGACTTTCCTGCGTGCAAATTGATCAATAGAAAAGTCGCAGTCCGTCGGTATGCCGCAAAGCTGTTGCTCAGCATGACGTCGTCGTCCGCCAAAATTTGATACTCGCCCGCAGGCAATTCATCCGTGTATCCAGCGACCACGAACGGATAAAGGAATGTCACAAATGATGTGGTCGTGCGCGATGACATCGGCAACCTCCCCAAACATCAGATCCCTGTTACAGGACGTGACAGCTGAATTTTTATGATGGATGATTGTGATCCGCTCTGGCAGGCTGATGCGCCTATGCCGGAGAGAACCGCAACTTTCGTATCTTTTACGTAGTCTCTTAGCGTCGGAAATACAAGGTTGGTGATTCCGGCTCCATTTCTCAGACCACCCATGCCCTTAAAGAAGTCAACGTTGGTAAACCTCTAGCGTGTGCATCGGAAGAACCTTCTCCAGTTATGTCATTTTCTCGATTCGCCCGTTCAGAAGCTGACATCTGTTGCGTCACAGAAGGTTGGTAGAGAGGGCGCTCACTTCGTTTTCACCGCTACATTGTCGTAGGCCTCTTCCAAATTGGCGAACGGCAAGTGCCGTCCGCCAACATCGTTTAGATGTCGATACGCTCTGCAATACTTAGAGCATCTTCTAGTTCAACGCCGAGGTAGCATACCGTGCTATCAATCTTTGTATGGCCAAGCAGGAGTTGCACCGCGCGGAGGTTGCCTGTTTTGCGGTAGATTTCTGCAGCTTTGGTCCGACGAAGTGAATGAGTACCATAGCCACCGGGCTCCAATCCGATCGCTGTCACCCAATCACGAACAAGTCGACCGTATTGTCGCGTCGAGATATGGGGCCGATCGTGGAAACGGCTCGGGAACATAAAGCGGCAGCCAATCATTTCGGGTGATGTAACCCACGCAATGACGGTTTCGCGGGTGTTTTCCGTCAGTTCAAACTGAACCGGTCTCTTGGTTTTGCTCTGGATGACCGAAACTCGTTCGCGCACGCGATCATCCTTGACCAAGCCGGTCACGGCGAGTTTGACCAGATCACAGCCGCGCAGCTTGCTATCGATGGCAACGTTGAACAGCGCAAGGTCGCGAAGATAGCCTGCAATTTCGAGCCGTGCACGGATGGCCCAAACCTGTTTTGGCGATGGCGGTCGTTTCTGTCCGATGATCCGACCCTTGTTCCAAGCTCGGCGTTTTGGGGTGACGGTGGGAAGTTGGACTCGAGGCATGATTTGCCCTCCGATCCGCCCTCCATACCCAGACATCAGCACCGCGCTAACGCCGAGAGCTTAGCATCGGATTGAATGGCCGTTATCCGAAGGCTCTATTCGTAGTATCTCTACAGGTGTATTGGGCCGCAACCAGCCCATTTTATCGGATGCTGCGAATTTCACTAAATTCGGCTTGGTGAAGTGGTCCTTGCAAAATTTTTAAATGTCCGGTCTCTTGTCCGCCACGCGACATTCAGATTCGAGCAGATGCGGCATTTTCCGTGCTGCGCGCGCTCGCAGCAGGAAAACCGAATTCACACAATGGGCTCTTTCCCGGCATTCGCTGCAATCGACCTAAAGGTCCGCCTTGGCGCCCACAAATATGAAAAACCCGATGCATCAATAGAATAGGGCCCCTGCGATCTCACAATCGCGGCGTACACCGGCCCTACAGACTTGTTACTTCACGAAGGCACGCCTGCCGCTCAATATGATCTACTGACCATAATACGGAAATATGATCTGCGGATCATACGGCATCAAAGGCAGCTGCGCGACGTCGTGCGCCAGCAACAATGGCATCGGCCAATGGCTGCGGGAACCCATCCGGCAAGTCTGCAAGTGTCTTGTCCAAGGCGGGTTCAAGCTCCGTCGCGATGTCGGACAAATCCTCTTTTGCCAGTGCCACACCAAAACCTGCGGCCTTCGCAGCCTGCAGGAAATGGCGCGGCACGACCTCGTTGATCCGGTAGTGTCCGTCGACAGCCATCGCGAGGCGCATCCGGTTCTGGCGAATTTGACCGTCATCCACCGCTTTTTGGGCACTCAGCACATCATAAAGCGGGGTCATGCGGAACCCGCCGGGGCGCAATGCAATGCTGAAGTTCTTGGCGTGCCCGTCCGTCGCTCCCAAAAGCCAAAACAGCACCTGCGCGCGGAAGAAGGCACGCTGATCTGCTTCAGGGTCATCACTACCAGTCAACATTCCGATCCCTTCAGTGATCCCCGGCCCGCCATCCATTTGGTATTTCTGGCTGGGTGGAACTGTGAGCGCCTGGCAAAAGTCTTCCTGCGGGAGGCGGATCAAGCGGCCATCCTTGGTCCAGCGCCGATCAAACCGCGTCACGACAAGGCTCCGCACGTCTTCAAAGTCGGCAATCTCGACCTCCGCGACATCCATGCCCATGGCACGGCAAAAGCTCATGCAGAAAAATTCGTTCTCAACACTGTCAGACAAATCGATCCCTGCAGGCAGAACGCCAAGTTGCGTCTTGAGGATATGGGTTGTGGGGGTAAGTCCCGATGGACGGATCCACATGCCTTCATGGCGCAGCAGCGCTGTTTTCTCCTGCGCCCCTGCGATAGAAATGCGAAAGTCGTCTTCCTCATCCAGGCCGAGCGGAGCGCTCGCGAGGTTGCGCAGCATATCCGCAATCTGCGCCTCAGATACGGGCTCTCCCTCGAGTGGGCCAACCTCGGGGACCTCACTCGAGACGAACTGCAAGGCTCCCACGCAATCGCGCCCGATCTTCTCCAGCATGTGCCATGCGTCCGTACCGCCAGCACGCACACGAGCGGCAACGCGTTCACGTATCGCCTGATTGTCCGGCAGCAAGTTTTCCAGGTAGGCAATGACAGGGCCACCTTGGTGCGCCTCTTCGCGCAAAGGCAGGGACCGCGAGATGGGCATGGCGTGCTCCCACGCCAACCAGTCCGGATCATATGTAAAGCTGATCGCTCCTGAGCCTGCGAGACGCAATGCCCCCACCAACCGTCCGTTCAGAAGCACTTGCATCGTGCCGCTACGCCCGTGTTTGGCCATCAGAAGATATCCTCAATCTCAAGCGAGCCACCGCGTTCCACCAATCGGAACTCAAGCCCAAGTGCCGCCATAACAGCGAGCACTGTGGCGAGCTTGGTTCCCGCGTCGCCATTCTCGAGCGACGAAATCGTCGCGACGCGCAAATTCGTGCGCGCGCTGATGTCGCTTTGGGTCCAGCCGCGCGCTTTGCGCGTCCTACGGAGTGCCTCGCCGATTTGCTCGGCCGTTCGTGCTGTGAGGTCCATGATGTGGCTCCTTTTACGGCACAGCGTAAATTAAAACAAATTACGCCGCAACGTAAATATCTACTTTTTACGCCATGACGTAACAATCGAGCCGCACTTATGCCTGCAGCCCCGCAGCGCGCACCTGCTCGGGCGTCACCAGCTTTGACGAGATCAAGCCCTCAATCTGCCGGTTTGTAATGTGGCGGCAAAGAGGGTGGCGTTCACGGATCCACTCGGCGAGGCTAGCGCGACCTTTGGCTTCGGCCTCTCGCGCCTTCTCCCGGTCCGCCTGTATCTGGGCAAGCCCCTTCTCCCATCGGCGCATCTTGAACCAATTGTCCGAGAAACAGACCTTGCTACGTGTGTAGCCCTCGCTTTCCTTCGCATAGGCTTTGACCGCCTGCTGCAAGTCATCGGGCTTCACCCAGGCTTTCACAGCCGCTGCGATCAGGCGCAGAGTGGTCCGCCTATCTCGGATCCTGTCCTCGGGATAGGCCGCCAAGATCTTCTCAGATTCAAGATCTTCAACCTCTTCCTCCGCCTCGCGCCTGCGCGTAGGTGGTTTATGGATGGTTTTAGGATGGTTTGGGGTCCACCGTGAACCCCGTACCCCGTTCACCGTGGACCCCGTACCGGGTTCAGGCTGGACGGGGTTCACAGTGACCCCCGTGTCAATGTCGGGCTCGGCCGTGGGTTCGAGCGCGGCCACCCGCTCCAGAACAATGCGGTAAATGACGGTGTAGCCATTCTTGCAGTGCCGCCGCCCTGTCTCGATCAAAATGCCTTCGCGCAGGAAGTCGATGATTGTGCGCTTGACCGTGCTCTCGCTGAGTTCAGTGTGGCGCTGGATCGTCCCCTTGGAGCACCAGATACCTGAGCCATCATCGCTCGCCTTATCCGCCAAGAACATGATGATCTGTTTGCGCGCGGCACTGCCAAAGCGACGCTCAGCGCATTCGTTTGCAACCGCCCAACTCATCGCATCATCCCAAGGCTAGAAACGATTTTGTGAACATTCTGGCTCGCAAACAGCGTTGAAACTT
This sequence comes from Harenicola maris, assembly GCA_018524345.1. Classification (GTDB taxonomy): domain Bacteria; phylum Pseudomonadota; class Alphaproteobacteria; order Rhodobacterales; family Rhodobacteraceae; genus Harenicola; species Harenicola maris. Next base: position 738,096 of record JADQAZ010000003.1, on the reverse strand, counting down.
TCGCTTTTTGTTCACTTTTTGTCAGAAGGTGTTTTGCACCACTAAGCCGTTGTTTATGCTTCTTATCTTTCTGGTTTGCAAATCCGTGTACACCGGTTCGATTCCGGTACTCGCCTCCATTTACTAACAATCACTGACATCACTCCTAACCGTGTTTGAGGCCCCGCGTTTGCATGGGTGTTTACATTTTTGTGTCTTGCGCCAGTGATTTTGCTCGATTGAGTTTGCGCAAAACTGCATCGCTTTCGTTCGAGCTAAGCTGCGCATAATGCTCGATAACCTGCACCGCGTAGGGAACAAACCACCCGATCAGCACCGCGATCTGGCGCAACGAAAGATCCGTATTGAGCAATCTGGTCGCGGCCGTCCCTCGCGTATCGAACAACGTATTCTCACGTCCATCAATCGACGAGGGTATCTGCGCTTCTCGCCGCCACTTGGTGATCTGGTTCGACGCCCAACGTGCGCTCAGAGGTCTGCCAAGCTCGGACACCAAAAGTACCTCTTGGCCTTCCGGTGTATCAGCGATCAGTTTCTAAAAGGCTGATGAAGCGGGAATATGTGCGATCTGGCCTCTTTTGCTGGCGCGAAAGCGAAGGCGTTTGCCGTGCGGCGTACCTTCGAAATGGTTAGGGGGCATTGGGGATTGCTCGAATGCCCCCCGGCATTCAATGGCATGGGGTTAAGGGCATCCTGCGTCACATTTCAATGTGGCAATGCCTCAAGCTTTCGGCGGAGCCTTGAGATAGCCAACAATCATGTCACTGGCACGGTCAGCGTGCTGTTCCAGCCATTCGCCGGTAATCGGGATTTGGAACACGACCCGCAGAGTGTGCATGTTTGAGATCGGGAAGTAGCAGACCGAGGCGATAAAAAGGTAGAGCTGTACCGGGTCGATATCCGAACGGAACACCTTCGTCGAAACCCCCTGATCCAACACGGCCTCAAGCCGCGTAAACAGCACCGATTGGATATCCGCGGCATCGTCCAGCTTGCGGATGGTATCGCCGCCCAGAAGGTTTTCGGTGTTCAACATCCTGATGAACCAAGGCTTGCGCCAGAAATGATCCATGGTGAATCGCAGCAAGGCTCGGATGGCGGCTTCCGGGTCGAGCAGGTCCAGCTCCAGCTCCTCTTCTCCGGCGCGGATTTGCACATAGGCCTCACGCAGAGCGGCAGTATAGATTCCATCCTTGTCGCCGAAATAATCGTAGATCATCGGCTTGCTCACGCCCGCCCTTTCGGCGATCCGATCCACGCGGGCGCCGGAATGGCCTACCTCTCCGAACTCTTCCAGAGCAGCTTGCAGAATCGCTGCGCGGGTGACTTCAGGGTTGCGCTTCTTGTCGCGGCGGATGGGTTTTCGTTTTTCTGGCATGACGCCTTCTAGATTATGGGCTCGATCCGGTTTGCTTACCCCATAATGGGTTCTGATCCAAGACAGGCGTCACCTGGAACGAGCCGCCAGTTTCATGGCATGTTTAGCAGTGGCTCTTCCCGCGCGCCGCAATCGTTTCCATCACAACGTCAGCATCCTTGCGCCACCAGTCCAGCTCCGAGAATATCTCGACCTCATTGAGACCATCAAAGCCATTGGCCTCGGCAAGGCCGCGCAATCGTGGGATGTCGATAACCCCGTCGCCCATCATGCCGCGGTCCGTCAGCAGATCGCGCGTTGGGACCAGCCAGTCACAAATGTGAAACGCCATGATCCGGTCCTTGCCCGCTCGGGTCAATTGCGCCTCAAGCTGTGGATCCCACCATACGTGATAGACATCGACAGCACAGCCGATCCCGTCACCAAGCCGGTCGCAAATATCGAGGGCATGGCCCAGAGTGTTCACGCAGGCACGGTCCGCAGCATACATCGGATGCAGGGGTTCGATTGCGATTTTGACGCCTGCCTTGCGCGCGTAGGACAGCGTCTCAGCAAGCCCCTCCTCCACAAGTGACCAAGCCGCAGGCAAATCGCGGCTGTTCTTGGACAGTCCGCCCACGACCATCACAAGACATTCCGCATTCAGCTCTGCCGCCTCGTCCACGGCCCGGCGATTGTCATCAATCACGGCCTGATCCAAAACTCCGCTTTCGGTGAACCAGCCGCCACGGCAAAGGCCCGAAACCTGCAAACCGGCCTCGCGGATTGCGCGAGCAGCGTCTGTGACACCCATTTCGTGGAGCTTGTCGCGCCAAGGCGCGATGCCGCCAAAGCCATGACGCGCGCACCCCTCGATGCATTGCGCAAGGTTCCATTGCTCGCGCACCGTCGCGGTATTGAGCGAAAGGCGGTGAGGCTCTACGCCGCTCATGCCTCCACCCCGCGCGTGGCCATGACATGGCGCACCCTTTGCGCGGCACGCTCCGGATCCGTGAACAGCCCCGCGTCATTAGCAAGGCGCACGATCTGCGCGAGATGGAGCGTTGAGCGTGTGCTTTCCTGACCACCGATCATCGTGAAATGGTCTTGGTGACCGTTCAGGTAGGCCATGAAGACAACGCCCGTTTTGTAGAACCGTGTTGGAGCCTTGAAGATATGACGCGACAAAGGAACGGTCGGGGCGAAGCTCGCATTGTAGCCTTCGGTATCCCCTGCAGCCAATTGGGACAGCGCACGGGCCGCAGCCCCTGCGATCGGATCAAAAATCCCAAGCAGCGCATGAGAGAAGCCTTGATCATCGCCCTCGATCAGTTCGGGGTAGTTAAAGTCATCGCCAGTATACATCACAACGCCTTCGGGAAGGCGGCGACGCATGGCAATTTCCTTTTCGGCCGACAGCAGGCTGATTTTGATCCCGTCTACTTTGCTGGCATTGTCGGCGATAATGGACAGGGCGGTGTCCATCGCTTCCATATGATCGTTCGAGCCCCAATAGCCCTCTAGCGCGGGGTCAAACATCTCGCCCAGCCAATGCAGGATCGCCGGTTGTTCCAAGCCGGATAGAATGCGCGAATAGACCTTGGCATAATCTTCCGGCCCCTTGGCCACCTGTGTCAAGGCGCGGCTGGCCATGAGGATCACGCGGGAGCCCGCCGCCTCCACAGCTTCGCATTGTTCCTCATAGGCGCGGATCACGTCATCCAGGGTCACATCAGGGCCGGGAGTCAGATGATCCGTCCCTGCCCCGCTTGCGATCAAGTGGCCATGGGCCTGCGCGATACGGGTCGATCTCTGGATGAGCTCCAAAGAGGTCTCCCAGCTGAGGCCCATGCCGCGCTGCGCGGTGTCCATTGCTTCGGCGACGCCGAAACCCTGGCTCCATAGGTGGTCGCGGAAGGCCAGCGTCCGGTCCCAGTCGACCACCCCGTCAATCCACGGATCATTATCGGCCAGCGGGTCACAGACCACATGAGCCGCCGCATAGGCCGTGCGGTTCCACGGCCCGGCTTGGGCGATTTCCGGACCGGGCATGAGGGTGACGGCCCCGCCCGGTAGGTTCAGCGTTGCGGTGCTCATATCTCAAGGTCCTCAAGATCAATCCAGCGACGTTCTTTCGAACTTTGGTATCCGGCCTCCGCGAGCTGCACGCCCTTGGCACCCTCTTCCAAAGTGTAGGACCATGGCCCATCTTCGGCGACGTGGCGCAAGAACTGCTCCCACTGCACTTTGAACCCATTGTCGAAAACGGTGTTGTCTGGCACTTCTTCCCAATCCGCATAGAAATCCAGCGTATTGGGCTCATCAGGGTTCCAGACCGGCTTGGGCGTGTTCACCTGATGCTGCGCCACGCAGGAATGAAGGCCGGCGACGGCGGATCCATGGGTGCCGTCAACTTGGAAGGTCACAAGATCGTCGCGGCGCACGCGGGTGCACCAGCTGCTGTTGATATGCGCAACGATCTCGCCGTCCGGACCATCGAGCAAGAAAGTCGCATAGGCCGCATCATCTGCTGTCGCCTTAAAACGCTTTCCGGCCTCGTCCAGCCGTGTGTCGATATGTGTAAAGCCCAGGCAGCTGACCGACTTTACAGGTGCGATCACATTGTCCAAAACATACCGCCAATGGCATAGCATGTCAGAGATCATGCCGCCGCCATCCTCGGCGCGGTAGTTCCAGCTTGGACGTTGCGGCGTCAGGTCATCACCGGTGAACACCCAATAGCCGAATTCGCCTTTGACGCTGAGCATCTTGCCGAAGTAGCCAAGGTCGCGCAGGCGGCGCAGTTTCAGAAGGCCGGGCAGGTCAAGCTTGTCATGCACGATGCCGTTCTTGACGCCCTTGGCCTTGGCATGGCGTGCTAGCGCGACCGCCTCCTCCAGCCCCTCGCTTACGGGCTTTTCGCTGTAGACATGCTTACCCGCATCGATGGCCTTGCGCAGCAACCCGGGCCGCATCTGAGTGCTGGCCGCGTCGAAAAAGATGGTGTCGTCGGGGTTCGCCAAAGCGGCATCAAGATCTGTGGTGTAGCGTTCAACACCATGCTTTTTCGCCAAGGCCTCGATCTTGTCCGGGTTACGGCCCACGATGATCGGGTCAGGCATCAAAAAGCTACCATCGGAGAGAGCGACACCGCCCTGTTCGCGGATCGCCAGAACCGAGCGAATGAGATGCTGGTTCATCCCCATTCGCCCTGTCACACCATGCATAATGATGCCGATACGGGCTTGCTTTGTCATTTCTCATTCTCCCGACTAAATTAACTTACCGATTAGTAGGTTAAGTTACGCAACGCTGTCAACTCAAACCTAAAGAAGATTACAACACCCTGATTTAACGACCAAAACCCACAGAATCGAGCGAGCGAACATCTACCCTGCCCGCCTCAATCCTCAAGGACGCAACATCCCCGGTCATGGCATAGATGCCCTGGTGAACTCTCATCCGCTCCGCGATTTCATCGCTGCCGGCACCTTGGAACCCACCTGCGAAATGGTGGCCGTTCCGCTCTACATCCGTGACCCCGCAGGCTGACATCATCGCGCTGTCCTGTTGCCAACAAAGCCCTGGCTGACAGGTCAGGTCCTCGCCCGAGATCACCGCGCCTTTGGCCCGCGCCAGGGCAGTGTTCAACAGGGCGCGCAGGACGCCTTTGCAGCTTTTAATCGAGGAGCCGGACCAGCCGAGCGAAAGCGCCCTTTCAAAAGCGTCTTCGCTGTCATCGCTTTCATCAATGATAAGCGGGGTTGGCCCTGACACAGGCGCATTCAAGGCGGTTTCGCGTGGGAATGGCTGCTCCACGAACCGGAGGCCGAAACGCAGGCGCTTCAAGGCCGCATCGTGCTCCAAGCCATCCATCAATTCGGCAAAGGCATCAGTGGAATATTGTTCATTCGCATCCAAAGTGGCGGTGCAATCGGGCACGGAGTCGGTCAAAGCGGCAATGGCGCGGAGCCGACGCAGATCAGCCTCAGGGTCGCCCTTTAGCTTGATCTTTAACGCATTTATTCCGGTGCGCGCGATGATCTCCTCAACCGAAACCGGCAGGCCATCCTTGGGTCCATCCTCCCCGACGTCCTCGGTCCTTAGGGGGGCATCGAAACCAATCGTATGACGCAAGCGAAGGCTTTGGGGCGCCTCGATCATACCAAGAGAATGGGAGATTTCCGCCTCTGTCAGGGACGCGGGGCGTCCAGCGGAGAGCCCGAAAACATCCGCCTTGGCAGCCCGCCAAAAGGGCAGCTCCACCGCGACACAGATCGCATCAATCAAGGCCATCTCGACCAATGCAGGCCCGAACCCCGCCGCCAGCTCCGGCGTGCCGACAGGCATGTCTGCCAGAACCTGCGCGCGCAGTTGCCGCGTGAGCTCAAGCGCCGTCCCTCGCATACCGGGGGCTGCTTTGACCGCCGCCGCGACGGTGGCGCGAAGCTCCTCAATCGTATCCGAGTTGCTTAACCCCTGACGCTTGTCAAACCAGCGTGGCACCATCAGTTGCGCGGACTTCCCCTCAACCGATTTGCCTGCAACCTCGATCCGCAGGGTGCAATATGCCTCAGCGGTGCTCCGCACCTCCGTGCTTCCGAATTGGAATGGCAAGCGCATGGTCACAGGGCGCTCTGTCCAGCTTACATCTTTGATCTCGACAGTCGTCATCTTGCAGGGTTCCCTATATGGCCTCTGTCACTATTTCCCCAAGCATTATGCATTGAAACGGGCTTTCATCCATCGCATTGGTGCCCCCGCGATGTTGCGGAATGCCTTGATGTTCAGGAGCAAAGACAAAAGGATCACGGCCACAAATCCTGCGGAAATCGGACGCGTAAAGAAGGGCAGGATGTCACCGTCTGTCAGGGTCAAACCACGCCGCAGGCTTTTGTCCAAAAGGTCCCCCAAGATAATGCCAAGAACCAGCGGCGCCATCGGGTATTTCATTTGCCGCAACACAAAGCCGATGATGCCGAAGGCCACCATCACCCAGACGTCAAAGAGCCGCTGGCTTAGCGCATAGGTGCCGATGACGCACAGAACGAATACCACCGGCATCAAATAGGCATAGGGAACCCGCAGAACCTGAATGAAGGCTTTTGTCAGGGAGAGCCCGTAGATCGCCATAAAGACTGTCGCGATGATCAACATTGCGCTGATCAGCCCCACGAAATGCGGCTGTTCAATCATGATCAGCGGGCCGGGCCGAATGCCGTGGATGAACAGAGCGGCAATAAGAACCGCGGAACTGGCCGAGCCGGGAACCGCCAGCGTAATGGCGGGAATGAGCGAGCCGGGCACAACGGCGGAGTTGCCGGTTTCCGCGGCGATCAGACCCTCGATACTGCCCTTGCCGAACTGGTCGGGCTCTTTCGATGCGCGGCGCGCGGCGGAATAGCTTCCCCAAGCGCCGATATCCTCACCAACGCCGGGAATGATGCCGACCAATGTGCCGATGATACCAGAGCGAATGATCGTCACCTTATGACGCCATACATCCATCAAGTCGGGGATGGTTCGATCGCTTTTGTCTTTGGTCACGGCCAGAACCCCGGCCTTGTTCCACATTGCGGTCAAAACCTCGGCAAAGCCGAAGGCCCCGACCATGGCCGGGATCAGGGCGATACCGGCGTTCAGGTCCTGCAACCCCATAGAAAACCGCACATGGGCATGGATCCCTTCCGAGCCGACCATAGCCACCATCAGGCCCAGAATACCGGCGATATAGCCCTTTATCGGTGTTGTATCCGCCGTAAGCTGGCCCGAGATCAGCACGCCGAAGACGGCCAGCCAAAAGAACTCAAAGCTGCCGAAATTTAGCGCGACTTCGGCCAAAGGCGGCGCGATCATGACCAGCATGACGATACCCGCCAAGGTTCCAAGCGCAGAGCCCGCAGTCGCGATCCCCATGGCCGCTCCGGCGCGTCCGGCCTTTGCCAATGGGTATCCATCAAGGGAGGTCGCTGCACTTGCCGGAGTTCCGGGAATGTTGAGCAGAATGGCCGAGCGCGACCCGCCGTAAATCGCCCCAACATACATGCAAATCAAAACAAGGATCGCAGCGGTGCTATCGAGGGAATAGGTCAGCGTTGTCATCAATGCTACACCCATCGTGGCGGTCAGGCCCGGCAGGCTTCCCACGATGATGCCCAAGAGGGTCGCCCAAGCCGCGTGAAACAACATGGTGGGCGTGAAGAGAAGGACGAGGCCGGCCCCAAGGCTTGCGAGACCGCTCATGGCAAACGCACCAGGAAAAGCTCTTGGAACAGATAGGATGATCCAAGGGCGATACCAACGCCTAGGGCAAGCGCGCCAAGGGTCGCTATCCCTTTTTGGCGCAAATCGCCATCAACGGGGAAAGAAAAAATCATGCAAAAGGCAAAGGTGAAGACCGCCGTTGCCCAAAAATAGCTGAGCCATCCAACAAGGCCCAAGGCATAAAAGATGCACAGAGCGCCGGTGATTGCCAGCCGCGCCCATGACCCACCGGACATGATCAAGGCATCCCCGTCTTCGTCTGATTTGAAAGTAGAGCGCAGGAGCAAGACCGCGCAGATGATCAGTAGGCCCCCGAGCACGATGGGCACCAGGCCCGGGATCGATGCGGGGTGGATTTTACGGATTTCAAGGCGATCCATCTGCCACCCGCCGATGGACATCGCCATCCCAAGTGCCACAAAAACAAAAGCAGTTAGCCGATCGGCCAAAGCCATTCGCATGTGATGCCCTTTCCACAAGTCAGCGTGATCAAATTGGAAAACAGCAGGGCCCGCAAACCGGGGCCCTGCCTTGGTCGAGACGGCCTATTCAGCCGGGCAAGTGATGCCAATCTCGGAGGGATCAAGGACAGCCTCGCCGCGGGTGACGCGGGCACAGGCCTCTGCCACGACAACGGGCATCGCGCGGTCAAGAGCATCCTGACCAAAGCTCGGCGCGAAGACAGCGCCGCGATCGGTGGCATATGCTTGCAGCGCCTCGCTTATCATGACCTTGTCCTGCCAGATCTGGTTGACGGTTTCATAGACTTCCGGCGGTGCGCCAACGGGAATAAAGACACCAAAGTAATCTGCCGCGACCTCGAATTCAGGCAGAAACTGCGTAATCGGCGGCACGGGGTCGATACCCTCTACCATAAGCGGCGTGTCTGATAGAACGGTCAGGGCCCGCAATCGGCCGGCCCGAACCATTTCGGTTTGCTCCACGGCCAGCTGAGTGGTCACCTCGACCTCGCCGCTTGCCGCGGCGATCACCGCCGGGTTGCCGCCATCGTAGGTGATCATCCGCGCGCCGTTCAACTCGCCGCCCGAGCTTTCCTTGATCGCGGCAAGTGCCATGCCGCCAGAGCTGTTCACACCAGCGGTTCCGACAGTAACAGACCCCTCGCCCATGGCCTTCAACAGATCGTCAAATGTTTGATACGGGGCATCGGCATTGACGCTAACCAGCGGCACGTTCGCCACGTGCAGATAGATCGCGTAATCCTCGATCGAGGTGTCCTCGATCAGGCCTGTCACAGCATAGGTGGCATTGTTGGCGATGGCGTTTGCCGTCCAGGTATATCCGTCCCGCGGCGCATCAAGAGTGGCCTGCGTTCCGGTTGAGCCAGAGGCACCTGGCTGGTTCACAACGACAACTTCGGTGCCCAAAGCCTCCTCCAGAATTGGGGCGACAACACGGGTCACCTGATCGGTGGAGCCCCCTGCGGCCCAAGGCACAATGATGTTGATCGGACGGTCGGGTTTCCAGCTGTAATCCTGCGCCGCGGCGGGCAGCGCCAGCATCCCGGCAACAACTGCGATAGCAAATTTTGACGTGGTCATAGATTTTCCTCCCTATCTACCATATAGTAGGTAAAGAGCAAAACTGGACGTGTCAATGAAAGATGTCTGACCAACAAGGCTCTCCACGGGATGTACGCTAAACCATTGCCGTTAATTCATTTTCCATGGACTTCTGTGCAGGAAAGCGCGACCGCTCGGCACAGTTCAATGAGGGAATCTTCGCCTAGGTAGAAGTAGTCGAAGACGCTCAGAACCAAGATCATGACGGGAAATTGAGGGTCTTCGGAGCCGCGCTCACTTCCGTAGAGCGACCGAAAACCCAGCCCCCTCCGGCCTATGACCCACAGTGTTAGCCAAAAGTTTCAGCCGCATTTACGGGGCTGGTGGTTGGCTCCAGACCATCCAAAGCCTAGACTACATCAACAAGGCAACACGAGGCAGGCCAACATGATACCGCATCTTCCCAAGGGCGACTTTCGCTTCATTGCCCTTGATGTGGAAACGGCCAATGGAGACAGCGCCAGCATCTGCCAAATCGGGCTCGCCTTTGTCCACCATGGCGGCGCAATCGATACCTGGGCGAGCTTTGTCGACCCTCTTATGCCTTTTGCCCCATTTAACACGGAGCTTCACGGCATCGGCGCCGGAACAGTGCGCAACGCCCCAAACTTCGCAGAGGTTTTCACCGTCCTGAGAGACACGCTTGCCGCGCATCCCTTGGTGCAACACAGCCGCTTTGACGAGAAGGCCATGGCCGCCGCTTGCCGCATTCACAAGCTGCCCAAACCCAATTTTCAATGGATCGACAGCGTTGCGGTCGCCCGCCGCGCCTGGCCCGAACTGAAGGGCAACGGCGGGCATGGCTTGGCCAGCCTGAAGGAAAGGCTAGGCCTCTCCTTCAAGCATCATGACGCAGGCGAAGATGCCCGCGCCGCGGCCGAAGTGATTTTGCACGCGGAGGCTGTCTTTTCCGCGAAAGGCGGAGCAATTCGCCCCGCCATTCCGGCATTTCAACTAAAGCTGCCTTTATAGGCCAGGGTTACTCCGCCGCCTCTGCGTAGTCCTCCATCGGCGGGCATGTGCAGGTCAGATTGCGATCCCCCCAGACATTATCCACCCGGTTTACAGGTGGCCAATATTTGTCCACTCGAAAAGCGCCGGGAGGAAAGCAGCCTGTTTCCCGCGAATAGGGACGATCCCAATCGCGCACCAGATCCTCCATCGTGTGGGGCGCATTCTTCAGCGGGTTGTTGTTCGCGTCGATCTTCCCCTCCTCAATCTCGGCGATCTCCGCGCGAATGGCCAACATAGCATCGCAGAAGCGATCAAGCTCGGCTTTGGTTTCGGACTCTGTCGGCTCGATCATCAGGGTTCCGGCCACGGGCCAGCTCATCGTTGGCGCATGGAAACCACAATCGATCAGTCGCTTGGCGATATCGTCCACCGTCACATGGGCGCTCTCGTTGAAGGGCCGTGTATCGATGATGCACTCATGAGCCACGCGTCCGCTTGGCCCCTTGTACAAAACGTCAAAGGCCCCCTCGAGGCGTTTGGCAATGTAGTTGGCATTCAGAATGGCAACGCGCGTGGCCTGTGTGAGCCCCTCGCCCCCCATCATCAGGCAATAGGCCCAGCTGATCGGCAGCAAAGACGGGGAACCGAAAGCCGCAGCCGACACCGCGCCCGACCCGCTGTTCGGATCGCCGGGCAGATGCGGCGTCAAATGGGCCTTCACGCCGATCGGTCCCATGCCGGGGCCGCCACCGCCATGGGGAATGCAGAATGTCTTGTGTAGGTTCAGGTGGCTCACATCGCCGCCAAGGTCACCGGGCCGCGACAGGCCTACCATGGCGTTCATATTTGCCCCGTCGATATAGACCTGACCGCCATGACCATGGGTGATGTCGCAGACATCCGTCACGGTTTCCTCAAACACACCATGGGTCGAGGGATAGGTGATCATACAGGCCGCGAGGTTCTCTGCGTGCTGCTCCGCCTTGGCGCGAAAATCCTCAAGGTCGATATCGCCATTGGCTGCGGTTTTGACCGGAACAACTTTCCAGCCGACCATTTGCGCCGAGGCAGGGTTGGTGCCATGGGCCGACATCGGGATCAGACAGATATTGCGGTGCCCCTGCCCTTGCTCCCGGTGGTAGGCCGCGATGGTCAAGAGCCCTGCGTACTCCCCCTGCGCGCCGGAGTTGGGCTGCATCGAGATAGCATCATAGCCCGTTACATCACAAAGCTTGGAGGAGAGGTCGTCGATCATCTCCTTATACCCAAGCGCCTGATCGGCAGGGCAATAGGGGTGCAGAAGGGAAAATTCCCGCCAGCTCACCGGCATCATTTCCGCGGCTGAGTTCAACTTCATCGTGCAGGACCCCAGCGGGATCATCGCGCGGTCCAACGCCAGATCGCGATCCGCCAAGCGGCGCATGTAGCGCATCATCTCGGTTTCCGCACGGTTCATGTGAAAGACCGGATGGGTCAGGTACTGCGAGCTGCGCAGCAGATCATCGGGAATGCGATATTCCGCTGTCAGGTCCGTATCGCGATCCCGAATACCAAAGACGGCCCAAACACGTTTGATGGTTTTGGAACGCGTGCGCTCATCCAGTGTGATCCCGACCTTTGTCTCGCCCACTTTGCGAAAGTTCAGGCCGATCTTTTCCGCCGTTTTCATGACAGAGGCCTGCAAAGGCCCGACATCAACAGTGATCGTGTCAAAAAAAGCCGCCGGTTCAATGGAAAAGCCTGCATCTTCCAAACCGCGCGCCATGCGGTCCGTTTTGCGGTGAATACGCTGTGCAATGGCTTTGAGCCCCTCAGGCCCATGAAAAACTGCATAGAACCCGGCCATCACGGCCAGCAAAGCCTGCGCGGTGCAGACGTTGGAGGTCGCCTTCTCGCGACGGATGTGCTGCTCGCGGGTTTGCAGGCTGAGGCGGTAGGCTCGGTTCCCGTGGCTGTCGATCGACACGCCGACGATCCGCCCGGGCATGGAGCGCGCATAGGCCTGTTTCGTCGCCATATAGGCCGCATGCGGACCGCCGTATCCCACCGGCACGCCGAACCGCTGGGTCGAACCCACAGCAATATCCGCCCCCATCGCCCCCGGCTCTTTGAGCAGGGTCAGAGAGAGCGGGTCAGCGGCGATGACCCCGATGGCTTTGTGTTCATGCAGAGCAGCAATCTCTGCGGTGAAGTCGCGAAGGTGGCCATAGGTGCCGGGATACTGGAAAATCGCACCGAAGACTGTGCTTGGATCAAGATCGTCAGGTGCGCCCACGATCACCTCGATCCCCAAAGGGGCGGCCCGGGTTTGGATGACGGCGATGTTTTGCGGGTGACAGTTCTCGTCGACGAAGAACCCCTTCACTTTGGTCTTGGCTACTCGCTGCGCCATGGTCATTGCCTCGGCGCAGGCGGTGGATTCATCCAGGAGCGACGCATTGGCGATTTCCAGACCGGTCAGATCCGACACCATTGTTTGAAAGTTCAAAAGCGCCTCAAGCCGCCCTTGCGAAATCTCAGGCTGATAGGGGGTATAGGCTGTGTACCACGCAGGGTTTTCCAAAATGTTCCGTTGAATGGCGGGCGGGGTGACCGTGCCGTGATACCCCTGCCCGATCAGCGAGGTCAGAACCTTGTTCTTGGAGGCTGTGACCCGCATGTGATGCAGCAACTCCTGCTCTGACTTCGGCTTACCGAAATCAAGAGGTTTTTCCTGCCGGATGGCCCCCGGCAGGGTATCGTCGATAAGGGCTTCCAGATCTTTGGCCCCTACTACCTGAAGCATTTGCTCCATCTCCGCCGGGGACGGGCCGATGTGGCGGCGATTGGCGAAATCATAGGGCAGGTAATCTGTGGGAGTGAAGGCCATGATCTGTTTTCCTTATCCGATCAGCGCTTTGTAGGCGGCTTCGTCCATGTATTCGTCCATCTGCGAGGCATCCGCAGGTTTGATTTTAAAGAACCAGCCCTCGCCCATGGCATCCTCGTTCGCCAGTTCAGGGTTGTTGACCAAGGCCTCGTTCACCTCGGTGATCTCACCATCAAGCGGGGCTTGAATGTCCGAGGCCGCTTTGACGCTTTCGATGACGACGACTTCTTCGTCCTTGGTGACGGTCGTGCCCACCTCGGGCAGCTCCACAAACACCAGATCGCCCAATTGCGTCGTCGCGTGGTCGGTGATGCCGACAACCACGATGTCACCTTCAACGCGCAGCCATTCATGCTCTTCTGTATATTTCATCTGTCTTGGTCCCTTGCTCTATCGTTTGAAATTGGCCGGTGTGAACGGCAGCTTGGTCACTGTCAGCGGCAAACGTTTGCCGCGCAATTCTCCGAAAACGGCGGTGCCGGGTTTGGCCTGCGCTGTGCCAACATAGCCCATTGCCACGGGGCCACCGATGGTGGGGCCAAAGCTTCCCGAAGTGATAACGCCAATCTGCGCGCTGCTGTCCTCGCTCGCATAAAGGCTGACGCCTTCGCGCATCGGAGCGCGCCCTTCGGGCAGCAAGCCGACACGCTTGCGCGCGGTGCCCTCGGCCAAGTCAGAGAACACGGCATCGGCGCCCATAAAGCCCCCTGCCCGCGCGCCCCCGGGGCGGCGCACCTTACTGATGGCCCACGTCAAAGCGGCCTCAATCGGGCTGGTGTCCTGCGTGATGTCATGCCCGTAAAGGCACAGCCCGGCCTCAAGGCGAAGGCTATCGCGCGCCCCAAGGCCGATGGGTTCCACATCATCACGAGCAAGCAATGTTTGGGCGAGATCAGAAGCTGCGCCTTCTGGCACGGAGATCTCATAGCCGTCCTCACCGGTGTAGCCCGAGCGGGAGACCCAGCACTCAACCCCTGCCAGTTCCATTGTGGCAACATCCATGAAGGCCATGTCCTTGGCCGCAGGGTTCAACGCCGACAGGGCCGCCTCAGCCGCAGGCCCCTGTAGGGCGATCAAGGCGCGGTCAGTGATTGGGGTTACTGTTACGTCAGGGCTCAAATGCGTCTGCATATGGGCGATGTCCTCGGCCTTGCAGGCCGCATTAACCACAACAAACAAATGATCCCCACGATTGGCGATCATAAGATCATCAAGAATGCCCCCACCCTCGCCGGTAAAGAAGCCATAGCGTTGACGCCCCTCGCCCAAGCCCAGAATGTCCACAGGGATGAGTGCCTCCAAAGCATGCGCCGCACCCGGCCCCTCCACGCGTAACTGACCCATATGGCTGACGTCGAAGAGCCCTGCGCTCTGCCTGCAAAACAGATGCTCCTTCATCACCCCAAGCGGGTATTGAACCGGCATCGAGTAGCCTGCGAACTCAACCATCTTTGCGCCAAGTGAAAGATGCAGGTCATATAGCGGGGTCTGGGCCAAATCGGTCATCAAGAGCCTTTCCAATGCGGCCCGGTGATGGATTTCTCAATCAACGGGCACCAAGTTCCCCGCAGGAAACCCTGCGGTTTGGTGCCCCCTCTGTCCCTTTGCCTGAGATCGCTATCCCTTCGGCGGACGCATGTTGCGCCTCTCTCCAGAGTTTCGGTCGCGAGATAGGTCCTATTGCCTGAGAGTTTCCGGGGCGGTTGCTCCTTCGGCACCAGTTGAACTGGTTCTCCCTATCCTGCTTTGCGCTGGAAAATGCACATAACCTATGGGGCTGACAAGAGGGTAAACACGCCCATCCCGCAATTTTCGAGACTCAGACTATGGCACTCGCTCCATCCCTTTAGGCCGCCTTTGCGGCGGACCCTGAGGAGTCGCAACGACTCAATGCGGTCATTTTAATCATATCTGGGCGGCGCGCCAAAATTTTGGGCACAGTCAAGTGTACACAGGTTCACCACCTTCCCGCAGCTTCCCTTCTGAAAGAGCGCGGCGAATGCTGACCACGTCCACAAAGGACGTTTCAAACGCCATGCAGGGGTGCAATCTTGGCAGAAACAACCCCTACACGGCTGCAACAAAGAAGCTGCACTCGCGGGATTAGCATTTTGCTTGATCGTTGCACAGCAACGAAACGCCGCGAAGGCAGCTCGACAAGGGGGTAAAACCATTGACCAACATTAAACTCGCCACTTCTGTGGCCGCTCTAACGCTTGCTGCGTCCGTATCCGGCGCGATGGCCGAATGTGCCGATCCGATCAAGGTGGGGGTTCTTCACTCCCTCTCCGGCACCATGGCGATTTCCGAAACCACGTTGAAAGACACGATGCTGATGCTGATCGAGCAGCAGAACGCCGCTGGCGGCTTGCTGGACTGTCAGATCGAGGCTGTCGTTGTTGACCCTGCCTCCGACTGGCCCTTGTTTGCTGAGAAAGCGCGCGAATTGCTGACGGTCCACGAGGTTGATGTGATCTTTGGCAACTGGACCTCGGTTTCGCGCAAATCGGTTCTTCCAGTGATCGAGGAGCTTAACGGCCTGCTGTTCTACCCTGTTCAATACGAGGGTGAAGAAAGCTCCAAAAACGTCTTCTACACAGGCGCGGCTCCGAACCAGCAAGCGATCCCCGCTGTCGACTATTTCCTTGACGAGTTGGGCGTTGAAAAGTTCGCCCTTCTGGGCACCGACTATGTTTACCCGCGGACAACAAACAACATTCTTGAGCAGTACCTGAAAGACAAAGGCATCGCAGAAGAAGACATCTTCGTGAACTATACACCTTTCGGGCATTCTGACTGGGCCACGATTGTTGGTGATGTTGTCGCCCTTGGCGAGGATGGCAAACAGGTTGGTGTGATCTCGACCATCAACGGCGACGCCAACATCGGCTTTTATAAAGAGCTCGCAGCGGCTGGCATTTCGGCCGATGATATCCCCGTTGTAGCGTTCTCTGTGGGCGAGGAAGAGCTCTCCGGCCTTGATACTTCCAACCTCGTTGGCCACCTCGCGGCATGGAACTATTTCCAATCCGCCGAAAGCGAAACGAACGCCAAGTTCATCGCCGACTGGAAGGCCTTTGCTGGCGAAGGTCGCGTGACCAATGACCCGATGGAAGCCCATTACATCGGCTTCAACATGTGGGTTGCCGCGGTAACTGCTGCGGGCACAACCGACGTCGATGCGGTCCGCACGGCCATGTACGGGCAGGAGTTCCCGAACCTGACTGGCGGCACAGCGGTCATGCTGCCGAACCATCACCTCGCAAAGCCGGTTCTGATTGGCGAAATCACTGCCGAGGGGCAATTCGACATCATCAGCCAGACCGAAGAGGTCCCCGGCGACGCTTGGACAGATTACCTGCCTGCCTCTGCGGTGCTGAAGTCTGATTGGAAAGAGCTGGGTTGCGGGATGTATAACACCGAAACCAACACCTGCGTTCAGATCACTTCCAACTACTAAAAGACTATGGGCGCGATGCCTTCCTCGCGCCCATTTTTCTATTCCCCTTCAGCAAACCTAAGGATCGCCATGCATCGCCTCTTGATTGCCTGCGTCATGCTTTTCATCGGCATATGCACCGCAAATGCGCAAAGCCTTCAGCCGATCCTTCAGGAGCATGCCGAAGAAATTGCAAAACCCTCCCGCAGAACCGTGAGTGTCGCCCTTGATGCTCTCGTCGCCTCGGCCCTTCCGCAAGCCACCGAGTTCCTTGAGGAATGGACGGACAAGGGCGTGTGGCAGCGCGATGATGGCGTTTTCGTTCTGGGTGCGGAAGACGGCGATACCCTTGCATGGCGCGATATTGATACGGGGCAGACAGGTGATAGCCCCAAGGACGGTTTTACCCAACTAAAACCCAACGGCGGTGTGCGCCGCCTTATCGGAACTGCTCTGGTTCAATTCCAACTGTCCGACCCGAACATCACCAGCCGTGAAAATGCCGTTGCCGCAATCGCCCGGCGGTCAGAGGCAGCACAGCTCGCACCCCTTCTTGCCTCGATCGAAGGCGAGACCGATGAAGCCCTCAAGGCACGGAAGATACAGGTCGCAAACTATGTCTCGGCGCGTTTCGCCCCCGAGACCGCCGACAGAATTTCCGCGATTGAGAGCCTTGCCACAGATACATCCGTTGAGGCCCGAGCGGTTCTGAACCAAATCCTCACCAAAAGCTCCGGCGTCGCGCTGTCTCTGCCAGAGGGCAACATCGCAACTATACGCGACCTGAGCGCGGATACACAGGCGGCCTACGCGGAACTGGTCGAGGCCGACCTCGCCCCTTCGGCCCCCTCCCCCAGAGACATTCGTCAAGCGCTTGAGGACAACATTGACGGCGGACGCATCGGCGGCCTTCCAATCGCGCAACTGTCCGATCCGGCGCAACGCGCGGTGGCCTATGCCGCCCTCGCACAATCCGGCCTCGCCCCCCCATTGATTACCACAGAGCAGATAGAGGCAGCCGTCGGCAATCATGTTTTCTACGAAATTTATGCCGAGGACGACCCCGAGGTGACCGATGCTGCCGCCAAGGCCCTGTCCTCTGTTCAGGGCCGAGTAGGCGCGGCACAGTTTGCCGATCTCACCCTTGATGCCCTGTCGCTTGCATCAATCTTTTTCCTCGCGGCCATCGGGCTTGCCATCACCTTTGGCGTCATGGGGGTGATCAACATGGCCCATGGGGAGTTCATCATGATGGGAGCCTACACGGGCTACGTCGTGCAACTTTTCATCCCGAATTACACCCTGTCGATCCTCGTGGCTCTGCCCGTTGCCTTTGCAGTGACCTTTGCGGCAGGCGTGGCGATGGAGCGATTGGTGATCCGTTGGCTCTATGATCGCCCGCTCGAAACCCTGCTCGCCACTTTTGGGATATCCATTATCCTCCAGCAACTGGCCAAGAACATCTTTGGAACGCAGGCACGCCCCCTCACCTCGCCCGATTGGCTGGCGGGAGCATGGGTTCTGAATGACGTCATCCAGATCAGTTATATTCGCATTGCCATTTTCGGTTTGGCGCTGATCTTCCTTTGCCTTATCCTTTATATTCTCAAGCGCACGCGCCTCGGGCTTGAGGTGCGGGCTGTTACGCAAAACCCCGGCATGGCCTCGTCGATGGGCATCAATCCAGACCGCATCAATATGCTCACCTTCGGTTTGGGGTCGGGCATCGCAGGCATCGCGGGGGTCGCTATTGGTCTCTATGCCAAGGTCACATCGGAAATGGGCGCCGATTATATCGTGCAAAGCTTCATGACCGTGGTGGTCGGCGGCGTCGGCAATGTCTGGGGCACCTTGGCCGGGGCGGCATTGGTCGGGTTTGGTCAGAAGGGCATTGAATGGTTCAACCCATCCAACACCCTCGCGGCGCAGACCTATATGATCCTTTTCGTCATTCTATTCATACAGTTCCGACCCAAGGGTATCGTTGCCCTCAAGGGTCGCGCGGCAGGAGATTGATCATGAACAACAGCTTCATCTCTCGCAATCCATCCGTCATGTGGTTTTTGCTGTGTCTCGCAGTCTTTACCTTCGCCGTTACCTTGCTGAGTGAGGCAAGCGGCGCGACATTCATCTCGACCTCTTTCCTCAAGACCTTGGGCAAGACGCTCTGCCTGTGTCTTGTGGCTGTGGCGATGGATGTTGTCTGGGGCTACTGCGGCATCCTGAGCCTTGGCCATTTCGCCTTCTTCGGGATCGGCGGCTATGCCATCGGCATGTGGCTGATGTATGAACGCACGCGCGAAATCGTCGAAACCTCCATGTCGGCCAATGTGCTGCCCCCCACCCCGGACGAGATCACAACGGCCATTGGCAGCCAGATCTTCGGCGTTGTTGGCGGCTCTGAGTTTCCTGCTATCTGGGCATTTTCCCATTCATTGACATTGCAACTCTTGGCTGTGGTTCTGGTGCCGGGCCTGTTGGCCCTCGTTTTCGGATGGTTGGCGTTCCGAAGCCGCGTGACCGGCGTTTACCTGTCGATCCTGACCCAAGCCATGACGCTCGCGCTCTCTCTCTACTTCTTTCAGAATGACACGGGCCTGCGCGGTAACAACGGTCTGTCAGGCCTGCAAAACATCCCCGGCCTCAGCGATGTGTCCCAAGCCACCCTTTCGCTGTGGTTCTTCTGGGCCTCTGCCGTAGCGCTTGGGCTGGGCTATGTTCTGTTTGCGTGGATCACGGCAGGCAAGCTTGGCTCTGTCATTCGCGCGGTGCGCGACAACGAGGCCCGCGTGCGCTTCCTTGGCTACCACGTGGAATCCTACAAACTGTTCGTTTTCACCATAACGGCCATGGTCGCGGGCATCGCCGGCGCCCTGTATTACCCCCAAGCGGGCATCATCAACCCCGCAGAAATCACCCCGATTGCCTCCATCTACCTTGCGGTTTGGGTCGCGATCGGGGGGCGCGGGCGGCTTTACGGGGCGGTTTTGGGTGCGGCGGCTGTCTCGCTTATGTCGTCGTGGTTCACGGGCGGCAGTGCGCAGGACATCAACCTAGGGTTCTACGTCGTGAAATGGACGGACTGGTGGCTCGTGCTGCTCGGCGCGACTTTCGTTGCCGTTACCCTGTTCTTCCCGAAAGGCATCGGAGGGTTGTTTGACCTCCTGCCCCGCAAAAAGGGAGAAAACGCATGAGCACCTTGCTTGAAGTCTCTGGTGTGAGCGTGAGCTTTGACGGCTTTCGTGCCATCAACAACCTGTCGATCCAGATCGCGGAGCCTGAAATGCGAGCCGTGATAGGCCCCAACGGCGCGGGCAAAACCACCTTCATGGATATCGTCACCGGCAAGACCCGACCAGATGAGGGGCGCATCACTTGGGGGGATCGTTCAATCTCCCTCATCGGGATGAACGAAAGCCAGATCGCCCAAGAGGGTATCGGCCGCAAATTCCAAAAACCAACGGTGTTTGAGGCGCAAACCGTGCGCGAAAACATCGTGATGGCCCTCAAGAACCCGCGTGGCCCCTTTGACCTTCTGTTCAAGCGCCGCATGTCGGGACTTGAGGATCGTGTGCGCGGTATCAGCGATGAGATCGGCCTTACCGATGCGCTGGATCAAACCTCCGGCGCCCTGAGCCATGGCCAGAAGCAATGGCTGGAAATCGGCATGTTGCTGGCGCAGGACCCGCGGCTTTTGTTGGTGGATGAACCAGCCGCTGGCATGACTCCAGCGGAGCGTGAACACACCACAGACCTTTTGGTTCGTGCGGCCAAGACCCGCGCTGTGGTAGTGGTGGAACATGACATGGAGTTCGTTCGCCGCCTGAATTGCAAGGTCACTTGCCTGCATCAAGGCTCCGTTCTGGCGGAAGGCTCCCTCGACCATGTTACGAAAAACCAAGACGTCATCGACGTCTATCTGGGGCGGTAAGTTATGTTAGAGATCAAAGACCTGACCCTAAAATACGGGCAGAGCCAAATCCTCCACGGTATCAACCTTACGGCCCGCCCAGGCGAGGTGACAACCGTGATGGGCACCAACGGGGTGGGCAAAACCTCGCTCCTGCGGGCCATCGCCGGGCGACATCCCTATGCCGAGGGAACCATCACATTGGATGGCACCCCCTTGAACCATCTGAACGCCTATGACGCCGCCCGCGCAGGCATCGCCTATGTGCCGCAGGGGCGCGAGGTGTTCCCGATGATGACCGTGGGCGAGAACCTGCAAACAGGTTTCGCCTGTCTGCCGCGGGGCAACCATACCATTCCGACACGTATGTTTGATCTGTTCCCGGTGCTGGCCGACATGATCGACAGACGCGGCGGTGACCTTTCAGGCGGGCAGCAGCAGCAGCTTGCCATTGCGAGGGCCCTGATCACCAAACCGCGCGTGCTCCTCCTTGATGAGCCGACAGAGGGCATTCAGCCGAACATCATCCAGCAAATCGGCGAGGTCATCAAAACCCTTTGCGAAGAAGGCGAGATGGCGATCATTCTGGTCGAGCAGTTCTTTGACTTTGCCTACGACCTTGGCGCCGAATTCTCGGTGATCGAGCGCGGGGAAGTGATTTTCAACAAGCGGTCAGAGGCCCTCACCCGCGAAGAGCTTTATCAGCAGGTCTTGGTGTAACATCTAGGCGGGGGTGCGCAGCCCGCCCAACTCGGCAATCAAGTCCACCACGGCCTCTGCCCCCTCTCCCCCGCGAAGGGAGGCAAAGACAAAGGGCCGATCCCCGCGCATCTTCTTTGCGTCCCGCTCCATCACCTCAAGCGATGCGCCGACATAGGGGGCTAGATCGGTTTTATTGATCACCAATATATCCGACTTGGTGATCGCAGGCCCGCCTTTGCGAGGGATTTCCTCGCCAGCGGCCACATCAATCACATAGACAGTCAGATCAGCAAGTTCGGGGCTGAACGTTGCTGACAGGTTATCGCCGCCACTTTCGATCAAAACCACATCAAGATCCGCATGCCGTTCGCGCATCTGCGCAATCGCGGCAAGGTTGATCGAGGCATCCTCGCGGATAGCCGTATGCGGGCAGCCGCCCGTTTCCACGCCAATCACCCGATCCTGCGGCAAGACCTGCATCCGCATCAGGGCCTCTGCATCCTCTTGCGTGTAAATGTCATTGGTGATGACGCCCATAGAGAGTTTCGGCGAAAGAACCCGCGCCAAAGCTGCCGTAAGTGTGGTTTTCCCCGCGCCAACGGGGCCGCCTATGCCAATGCGCAATGGGCCATGTGGTGATGACATTTCTGCCCTCCTTTAGGTGCGAAACACGCGAGAATATTGAGTTTCATGGCGCATGGCCGAGATATCAGAAGCGAAGGCGCAACTGAACAGGTCATCCAGTTCCGCCGTTTTGACCTGCTCCGCAACTTCGAGGCATATGGGTTTCAGTGCCAACTGAACCTCTTGGCCATCGACTTGGCCCAAGGGGACCAAGCGCATCGCAGCGGCGCAAAGGTTTCCGGCAAAGGCCTGTAGATACATCGCGGTTGTAAGCTCTGCATCCAACCCAAGCAGCCGCGCCGCACGCCCTAGTGCAACCGGATAGGTAAGCCTTTCGATAGAAAGGCCCCAGACCTGCGCAACGGTTTCACAAAAGGCCGCGCCTTGCAGGTCGGTTTCCAACAAACGCTCCTTGGAGGCGGCAAAAGCCCGAGCGGAGGCGTCTATCTCGCTGACTTCGACCACTTGCGCCCGATAGGCCACATTCAGGAGCACGGCATCTGCCTTCCCGCTGCCATGCATCAAGATCCCCTCGAGCCAATCTTGCACCTGCTCCGCCGTTGTAACCCGCCCCTCCGCAATCGCGGCCTCCAGCCCATTGGAATAGGCAAAGGCCCCAACCGGGAAGGAGGGCGACAGGAGCTGCGCCAGCGTCAGAACCTCAATGGTGGTGGTCATGCGCCGTGTGCCCGTGTTCATGGCTGTGCGTGCGACCATGGCCGTATGCCCCGCCCTCGGGCAGGAATGGCTCTGACACCTCTGTCAACTTGGCCCCGAGATGTTCGAGCATATGGCCGATGACCGGATCGCTCTGGATCAAAAGCCGCCCTTCCTCGATCTGGCAGGGTGTGTGGCGGTTGCCGATATGCCAAGCCAGTTGCGTCAGGTTCTCACCGGTGATTTGCAAGAGGGGCTCGGGCGCGGCGATGACCTCGATCAGTCCCGCGTCACCGGCCACCAAAGCATCCCCCTGATCCAAAGAGGTCGTCGCCTCAAGATCGATCAACAGGCTTTTGCCTGCCTCTGTCCGGATCACCTTGCGCCGCAAGAACCGATCCTCATAAGTCAGCACGCAGCGATCAAAACAGCTTTGCTCCGCGCCGCCACGGCGCACCTCATAACTTGTGTAATCCGTCATCAGAACAAGAAATACCTTTGCGCCATAGGCAATTCGCTGGCTGGCTCGCAGGTCAGCAATTCGCCGTCCGCCCGAACTTCATAGGTCTCGGGGTTGACCTCAACTTTAGGCGTTGCGTTATTGAGCAGCAGATCCGATTTGCCAATATTGCGGGTGCCTTTGACCGCCACGGTTTCTTTGGCCAGGCCAAGCTGTGTCCCGATACCATCCGCCTGCGCGGCCTCGGATACGAAGGTCACGGCGGAGCGTTCGACAGAGCGCCCATAGGCCCCGAACATGGGCCGGGTATAGACAGGTTGCGGCGTTGGGATAGAGGCATTCGGATCGCCCATT
Source organism: Harenicola maris (assembly GCA_018524345.1). Classification (GTDB taxonomy): domain Bacteria; phylum Pseudomonadota; class Alphaproteobacteria; order Rhodobacterales; family Rhodobacteraceae; genus Harenicola; species Harenicola maris. The sequence goes on along the minus strand of JADQAZ010000003.1, from coordinate 714,923 downwards.
TGCGCCGAGACAATAGTGCCCGACATCAAAACCATTTCGGGCTTAACCCCGAAGAAGGCCGGCTCCCACATAACCAGATCGGCGCGTTTGCCCTCTGCGATGGAACCGATCTCGTGGCTCACCCCATGGGCAATGGCCGGGTTGATGGTGTATTTGGCAATGTAGCGGCGCACACGGAAGTTGTCGTTTTCACCGGTTTCTTCAGGCAAACGACCGCGCTGTTTCTTCATCTTGTCGGCGGTTTGCCAGGTGCGGATCAACACCTCGCCAATCCGGCCCATGGCCTGACTGTCCGAGGCGATAATGCTGAAGGCACCCATGTCATGCAGGATATCCTCGGCGGCAATCGTCTCGCGGCGGATGCGGCTTTCGGCAAAGGCGACGTCCTCGGGGATGGATTTATCCAGATGGTGGCACACCATCAGCATATCCAAGTGCTCCTCAAGGGTGTTGACCGTATAGGGCCGCGTCGGATTGGTTGACGAGGGCAAGACATGCTCTTCGCCGCAGATCTTGATAATGTCGGGCGCATGCCCGCCGCCTGCCCCCTCGGTATGGAAGGCATGGATCGTGCGGCCCTTCATGGCCGCAACGGTGTTTTCCACAAAGCCGGACTCGTTCAAGGTGTCCGTGTGGATCATCACTTGCACGTCCATGTCATCCGCAACGCTTAGGCAGCAATCAATCGCACCGGGGGTTGTGCCCCAATCCTCATGCAGCTTCATTGCCGAGGCGCCCGCTTTGATCATTTCGACCAAAGCCGCGGGCTGGCTGGCATTGCCCTTGCCCGACAGACCAATGTTCATCGGGATATTGTCAAATGCTTGCAGCATACGCCCGATGTGCCATGGGCCGGGTGTGCAGGTGGTTGCCAGCGTGCCGTGAGCGGGGCCTGTTCCGCCGCCAAAGCAGGTGGTCACGCCGGAGTGCAGCGCGTCCTCCATCTGCTGCGGGCAGATGAAGTGGATGTGGCTGTCGAAACCGCCCGCGGTCAGGATGCGCCCCTCGCCCGCGATCGCCTCCGTCCCCGGACCGACGATAATGTCAACGCCCGGCTGGGTGTCCGGATTGCCAGCTTTACCGATTTTGTAAATCCGTCCATCCCGGAGGCCGACATCGGCCTTGTAGATGCCCGAATGGTCTACGATCAGCGCATTGGTGATCACCGTATCTACGGCCCCCTCGGCGCGGGTGGCCTGCGATTGGCCCATCCCGTCACGGATCACTTTACCGCCGCCGAACTTCACCTCCTCTCCGTAGGTGGTGAGGTCTCGTTCAACCTCGATAATCAGATCCGTGTCGGCAAGGCGCATCTTGTCGCCCGTCGTCGGGCCAAACATTGCAGCGTAGTCGCGGCGCGAAATTTCTACGGGCATTTACAGGTCCCCCATGACTTCTTGGTTGAAACCAAAGACACGGCGTGCGCCCTGGATCGGCACGAGCTGCACCTCCCGCCGCTGCCCCGGCTCGAACCGCACGGCGGTTCCGGCGGCGATATCCAGACGCATGCCGCGCCCTGCAGTGCGGTCAAACTCCAGTGCCGCGTTGGCCTCGCCGAAATGATAATGGCTTCCGACCTGAACCGGTCGATCGCCGGTATTGGCAACCATCAAGGTGATCGCAGTCGCCCCCTCGTTCAGGGTGATCGTGCTGTCGTCTGTAAAGATCTCTCCGGGTATCATGGATGCCCTCCCTTAACGGATTGGATTGTGGACGGTGACCAGCTTGGTCCCATCCGGAAAGGTCGCCTCGACCTGCACATCGTGAATCATCTCCGCCACGCCTTCCATGCATTGAGCGCGGGTAATCACGTGTCCCCCTGCCTGCATCATATCCGCAACCGACCGCCCGTCACGCGCGCCCTCAACCACCGCATCGGTAATCAAGGCGATCGCTTCGGGGTAGTTCAGCTTTACGCCGCGCTCCAAACGTTTGCGGGCAACCTCGGCGGCCATGGCCACGAGGAGTTTGTCTTTCTCTCTTGGGGTGAGCTTCATGTCTCATAACCTCCAGTTTTTAGGAATGCTGTCATCGGTCAGCAGTTTTAGAATAGGCAAAAGGGTTTGGCGCAAGGCATAGCTATCAATAGCCAGCAGACGCATCACCAGAACATCGCTTCGCGTCATGCTTGCCCCGCCAGTATCAGGAAGCAACCCCCGAAGAGGATCAAGCCGCGCTTCGGCATCGGTACCAACATAGATCAGGCTCGCCATCGCACGAGCGCCCCCGCCAATGACTGAGCGGTCCAACTGTTCGGTCAGGTCGCCGGACATCTGGATCCCATCCAGATAAATGGGAGAACCGACGCGTGTGATTTGCACCCTGTCGCGAAGCGCGCCGTTCCGGATGCTCTCGCCCGAGGCACCGCGCCCGAAGACCAAGGGCTCGAGAATAAGCGCCCCTGCGCCCTCTGCCAGATCGACATCCAGCCTCCGATCAAGGTTGCAGCCTTCAAACAATATCGTTTCTTGCGGCAGCCAATGCAGGCAGGCTTCCGGGGCAACTGTCGCCCGATTGCGGACAAGGCCTGCTTCTTCGCCAATCGCCGCATAGATACGCTCAGCCGCCTGCGTCGTGAGGGACAGGCTTGCGCCCGCCTCGACATCGGCATGAATGGAAAACTGGTCTCCACCTGTGACGCCGCCCGCCGTATTCAACAAAACCGCATCAAGGGAATTGCCCGATGGCCTTGGAAAGATCGACCGGAAAGAGCCCTGCTCACGTAGGTCAGCCAAACGAGCCCCATAGCGCCCGTCAGACGCCACACGAAGCGCCAGCTTGCCGACGGCCCGCTGCATTTTGGGGCTTGGGGTCAGGCTGATGTCGTGAACCACCACGGTGCGAACTCTCCCCCTTCACGGCTGGTCTTTGAATGGCCTACCTTTGATGGGGGCAAAAGGGCAGCAAGCGCAACGGTTTCAACCCCACGCCAGACAGGTTTGCACAATTAATGAGCACCAAATGCCACAATTTGCGCAAAACAAAACATGCCGCACAGACTGGCCGCACCAGTCGCTGCGGCCCGCCTTCTAGGCCTCCCACCTGCCGATGATAATGCCGGAGGAGTCCTCGTCCCGCCGCACCTGATAAACTTGTTCGTCTGTCATAGTGACTCGGTTTTTCCGGGCTGTTATCCTGTCCATCAGGCGCGCGTTCATGTCGCTGCGCACAGCTTCATAGGCCGGGTCCTGCCCGAGGTCAGACAGCTCCTGAGGATCGTTTTCCAGATCGAACAACTGTGGCGGGAACCCACGGAAATACACGTACTTCCAACGGTCCGTCCGCAACATATAGGCCCGTGCATCAGAAGCACCGACGCCCAAAGCCTCCCGTGCCGAATAGAAGGCATAGTCAATTTCCGAGAAGACCGCGTCACGCCAGTCTTCCGGCGTTGCCCCATGAAGCAAAGGCATGATCGAGCGCCCTTCCAACCGGTGATCGGCAGAGGGTGCGCCGGTGGCTTCGAGGAAAGTCGGCACAAGGTCGATCGCCTCCACCAATGCTTCGGTGCTGGTGCCACGCGTGGCATCCGCTTCTGCTCTCGGATCAAAAACGATCAGGGGCACACGGACGGAGCATTCATGGAACAGCTCTTTCTCGCCCAGCCAGTGATCCCCCATGTAGTCCCCATGATCTGAGGTCAGGACGATCATCGTTTCTTTGTCTTTGCCGGTTTCTTCTAGCCAATCAAACAACCGTCCCAAGTGATCATCGATCTGTTTGATCAGCCCCATATAGGCGGGCAAAACCACGTTGCGCGCCTCATCACGAGAGAAAGTCTCGCTGACCTCCATCCCCATGAATGCGCCGTAAACAGGGTTCGGATCGGCGCGCTCTTCCTCGCTTCGGTTCACAGGCAGGAAGGCCTCCGGCCCGTACATGTCATGATAGGGCGCGGGGGCGATATAGGGCCAATGGGGCTTGATATAGCTGAGGTGACACAGCCAGGGTTGGTCGCCGGTTTCTTCGATAAATTCTATGGCACGATTGGTCATGTAAGCTGTCTCGGAATGCTCTTCTTTAACGCGCGCGGGCAGATTGGAATTCTTGAGATACCAAGCCGAAAGGACTTCGCCATCTGGCCCCTCGCCCGCGTTCGCGTAGTCATTCCACGGGTTCTCGCCCTCATACCCTTTGCTGCGAAGCCAGTCGTTATAGGCCAGCTTGCCACCCTTCTTGGCCAGCAACTGGTTCGGATGAAGCCCGTCGTCGCGTTCAAAGGCTTCAAACCCCGGTTGATGTTTCTGAGCCCCGATGTCGGACTTCGGGTCAATCCCTAGGCCAGCCAAGGCGCCCCGATCCGGCACCATATGCGTTTTGCCAACGACGGCCGTGCGTACCCCGAGAGGTCGTAGGTAATCCCCGAGGGTAAGCTCGCCCATCGGCAAAGGCACTTGGTTCCAAGTCGCGCCATGGCTGAACACCGTCCGCCCTGTGTAGTATGACGCCCGGCTTGGCCCGCATACGGGCGACTGCACATAGGCCCGATCAAACCGCACCCCCTTGGTCGCCAGCCTGTCAATATTGGGCGTGTGCAAGTGCGGGTGCCCGTAGCAGCTCAAATAATCCCACCGCAGCTGATCAGCCATGATGAACAGTACATTCTTGATCCCGGTCACAGGCATCACCTCATTAGGTTTGGAAGAAATGTCGCGATGTCCGGCACCATCAGAACCAGAACAAGCGCAAAGACGAGCGCCGCGATATAGGGCAAGACGCCTCGGAAAATGGCGCCAAGGCGGACATCAGGCAGCACCGATTTCACGACAAAAACATTCATCCCGATCGGCGGCGTGATCAGCCCGATTTCGGACACCAGAACGATCAGGATGCCGAACCAGATCATATCCACACCGTTGATCATCAGAACAGGCAGGAAGACAGGCACAAGCAGCACCAGAATGCCGATGGCCTCGAAAACCATGCCCATCAGGATCGCGATAATGCAGATGAAAATCACCAGCTGAAAGGATGTCAGCTCCCACTCATCGATCAAGTCGAGCAGATCATAGGGCAAGCCCGACAGGTTGATAAATTGCGAGAACACAATCGCCCCCAGCAGAACGATGAAGATCGTCGCCGTGGTGTTGGTCGCGTCCACCAAACAGTCGCGCCATTCGGTAAAACTGCGCAGATGCCCGCGGGAAACCGCGATAACAGCGGAGCCAAAGGACCCGATGCCAGCGGCTTCGGTCGCCGTGAAGGCGCCGGTGTAAATGCCGCCCAAGACAACAAGGAACAAAACCAACACTGGCATTGTGCCACGCACGGCTGCCTTGCGGCGCCCCGGGTCTAGCGGCGGCGCAGCCGGCGCGGCCAATGGGTTGCGCCGCACGGTGATGCCAACGGCAACCAAGAATAGTGTCACCAAAAGAAGGCCCGGCAGGATACCCGCGATAAACAGCAGACCAATATCCTGCTCTGCGATCAAACCATAGATGACCAAGGGCACCGACGGCGGGATCATAATGCCGAGCGTGCCGCCCGCCGCAATCGTCCCCGAGGCAATCTGATCCGAATATTTGTAGTTACGCATGGGCGGCATCGCGACCTTTGACATCGTCGCGGCGGTCGCAAGCGTCGATCCGCACACCGCAGAAAACCCGCCCGCGGCCAAAACCGTGGCAAGAGCCAAGCCGCCGCGAAAACGCCCCAGAGCGCCATATGCCGCATCATATAAATCCTTGCTGATCTGCGCATGCACGATCAACACCCCCATCAGAACGAACAAGGGAATGACGCTGAGGTTATAGTTCATGCTGTCGTGCAAGACCTGCTGACCCACCATGGCCAAGGAGGCTTCCCAGCCGCGTTCAAGCGCGAAGCCGACAAAGCCAACGACCAGCGTGGCAAAGCCGACGCGAAAGCCGATGAAGCAAAGCGCCAGAAGCGCGGCAAATCCGATAAGCGCGGGAACCATCAGATATTCCCCCCGGAGGCAGAGTGGCTGTCCCGCCCCTCCCCTACGATCAGGCCAAGAACCTGACTGATCACGCTAAGCCCGGCCAGAGCCGCAACCGTTCCGGTAATCGCCGACAATGGCCATTCCAAAACCACTGTTTTGGCGCCAGTATGGGCCGCTTCTACCGCTTGTTCATAAAGAACATATACGATTAGACACATCGCAAGGATAGAGAACCCCTGGACGATGGCATCGTAGACCTTGGGCGAAAGAGCGCGAAAGCGGCTGTCCACCAGTTCAACAACGATGTGATTGTCGCGGGCATTGGCAATCCCGAGCCCGATAAAGATGATAAGGGCCAACATCGTACTGATCATCTCTGTGGCGCCAAAGATCGGCGCGCCGACAAAATACCTTCCGACAACATCCACAAAGGTCAGCAGCATCATCGCCATCAAAACCACGCTGGCCAAAACTTCCAACGCTTTCACGATCCATTCCAACATAGCTTTTGCCATGATGCTGCCTCCCTTTGTGATTGCTTAGTTGCTCGGCGCAGAAAGCTGGCTCTTGTAGAATTCAAGCGCCCCTTCGGCATCAATCCCCGCTTCGGTCGCGGTCTTGACCCAGCCTTCGGTGATAAAAGCGGAGGCCTCTATCAAAGCGGCCTCAAAGGCGGGATCGGCCTGAACAACCTCCAACCCGGCACCCGCGTACTCCGCCTCGGCCGCCGCGTTCTGCGCATCCCAACCGGAGCCAAAGCTCTCTGCCAAAGCCGCGCCACTGACGCTCATGATCGCTTCCTGATCCTCAGCGGAAATTTCGGCCCATTTATCCTTGTTGATAAAGACCGAGAAGGAAGAGGTGTAGAGCGCGCCCTTAAAGGCCGTGTGCGACTTTGTGTAATTCATAACCTGATAGGCCTTTAGCGCCTGCGCATCGAGGCCGATGTGACCATCCACAACCCCGCGAGAGATAATCTCGTTCGAGGCCGCCGCAGGGGTTGAAACAACGCCCGCCTCCAGTTTCTTCAAGATCGCGGCTAGCGGTCCGGGAAGCGCCCAGATCTTGCGGGAGGCGAGGTCCTCCATCGAATTGATCGGAGTGTCCGTCTGGCTGAACAGCTGACCTGGGGAAATCACGAACTGCGACAGTAGGTGCACCGTATCGAACTCATCGGGGAAGTATTTGCGGTTGGTCTCCCACAAAGCTCGGCTCATCGCCCCGGCATCATTGGAGCCGGAGAAGGGCTGCATCGCCACCATCGGACCGGAGACGCGGTTCTGGATCAAGCCGTTGAACTGAACCGCCACATCCGCAATGCCCTTTTCCACCGAGGCAAGCTGTTCTGGCGGTGCGGCCACCGACTTGGGCGGCATGATGCCCGTGACCCGGCCCTCTGTGACCCGCTCGATTTCATCGATCCATGCCGGAATGACCTCGGTGCAAACAAAGTGGCTCGAGGGCCAAAAGCAGTTCACAAGGATACGAGTTTTGGCATTGGCCGCCCCCGCCATCAAAGCCATAGCAGCGGCCGCGAAGATGAGTTTCAATTTCATTTCAGGTCTCCTCCCTATTGGGTCGCTGACGCCACCCGCAATTTGAAATGGGCTTTCCTAGTTAGGATAAGAAAGCCGTTACGTCGGTTCCTTCGTCTTGGCGTTGTTTGGTGTAGGCGGCGAATGCTCCGACAACTTCCTCTGGCTGCCAGTCAACAAGCGCGCTTTGATAGCTGGGCCGATTGGAGACGCGCGCGAACCACTGTGCCAGATGGGGCGTGCGATCAAAGGGCCAGCCCATCAACGAAAACCTGTGCACATTCGGCATCCATGCAACGTCCGCCAGGGTGAAGCTTTCCCCTCCAAGATAGCTTCGCCCATCCGCCAAAATCCCATCCAGCTTGCGAAAGCCATCCATCGTTCTTTGAACCGCGGCTTTGACCCTTTCAGGGGCGAAGCCAGCAGCAAAATCCAGATAGAATTGGCGCAGCTGTGCATTCTTGTGGTTGGCTTGGAAGGCCGCGGCTTCGCTATCGCTTTGACGCTCGCCGCCACGAAACAGAAACTCGAAGGTCAGGAGCTTCAGGTCCACTTGCGAGGCATCAGCAAGGTCCAACAGGTCCTGCCCCTCCTCGGTCAAAAGCTCAGGTGCGATTTTCGCGCTCAGATGGCCGATAATGTCGATGGACTCAATGAACAGCTCTCCATTGTCCACCAGCGCCGGCACCACCCCTTTGGGATGGATGGCCTGATATTGCGCTGTGGCATGCTCGCCCTTTTCAAGGTTCACAAGATGGCTCTCAAAGCTCTTATCAGCCTCGGCCAAGGTGATGCGCACCCGTTGCGAGCAGCTGGAAAGCGGCGCGTGCCAGAGGTGAAGCCCCGACAGGGACTTCAGGCTTTGATCGGCAGGTTCAATTCTCGGCATAGCGGCATCCCCTCGTCAAAAATTGACCCGATCACCGCCCTTGAGATCAAGGATCTCGCGCGCCTCATCTGGCGTGGCCACTTCGGCGCCAAGGTCCTCTACGATGCGGCGGATTTTGGCGACCTGCGCGGCGTTGCCTTCGGCAAGTTTCCCACGGCTGATGAACAGGCTGTCCTCTAAACCGACCCGCACGTTGCCGCCCATCTGGCTGGCGGTGGTGGCAAGGTTCATCTGCGCGCCCCCTGCCCCAAGAACGGACCAGCGGTAGTCATCACCGAACAAACGATCCGCTGTGCGTTTCATAAACACCAGATTGTCCACCTCCGGCCCGATCCCGCCAAGGATGCCAAAGATGAACTGGATGAAGATCGGCGCTTTGAACAGCCCGATATCCATGCAGAATTTCAGGTTATAGAGGTGCCCGACGTCGTAGCACTCATGCTCGAATTTAATGTCATGGGGCGCAAGAGTATCGGCGGCCTCTTTGATGTCGCGGAAGGTATTGCGGAAGATGTTTTGATCAGAGTTTTTGACGTAGTCACGCTCCCAATCAAACTTCCAGTCATCGTCGCTGTATCGGTTCGCCAAAGGATGGAAGGAGAAGTTCATCGAACCCATGTTCATCGAACACATCTCTGGCGAGAAGGTCTTGGCAGGGTTGATCCGATCCTGGATCGACAGGGTCAGAGAGCCGCCAGTGGAGATATTCACAACCGCATCAGTCGCCTGCTTGATCCGAGGCAAGAAGGGAGCAAAATCATCGGTGTTGACCGAGGGGGAGCCATCCTCCGGATTGCGCGCATGAAGGTGCAGGATCGAGGCCCCTGCCTCTGCGGCGTCGAGGGCCTGTTTGGCAATATCATCATAGGTATAGGGCAAGGCATCCGACATAGTCGGCGTATGGATGGCCCCGGTAATTGCGCAGGTGATGATCGTCTTTTGGCGTGCCATGTTCAGGCTCCTTTATTCTCGTCGGGTGTTTCGACGCGGTATCCAAGTGGAAAGATTTGAAGGTTCATGCGATCTTTGATCAGGCCCCAGATGCCCTTGGGCGCCTTAAGCATGATGACAATTGCAACAAGGCCCAGAACCATCAGGTAGATCGTGCCAAGGTCGGCAAGCGTTTCGCGCAGGGCAAAGAAGATCAAAGTTCCAATGATGGGTCCCTCGATCGTGCCAATCCCGCCAATGACCACGATAAAGATCACGAAAGCGGTCCAGTCATTGACGCTAAAGGCGGCATCGGGAGAGATCCGGAGCTTTTGCAAGAAGATCAGCGCGCCAACCATCGCCGTCATGGCGCATGTCACGATGTAGACCAAAAACTTGGTGCGGAAGATATCGATACCAAGAGAACCGGCCGCCAATTCGTTGTCCCGAATGGCCGTCAGGGCAAGCCCCTTACGTGAGCGCAAGAAGAGGTAGACCGCTGCCACAACCAAGGTCGCGACACCCAAGGCAAGCCAGTAGCTCAATGCCTCGCGGGCGCTGCGCCCGTCTGCCATGGATCGCACGATGCCCACAGGAAGCGAGGTGCCGGAGCCCCCCCCAAGAGCGCCGACCTGCGCGAAGCTCAGGCGGAAAACCTCGGCCATAACCCAAGTGCCGATCGCAAAGTAGGCGCCCCGCAACCGAAAGATCAGGGCAGCCACCGGAACGGCAATCGCCGCCCCCAAGAGGCCCGCAAGAGCGATCGCAAAGACTGGGTTCACCCCGCCAAAGATCGTAAGGGCAAAGAGCATATAGCCGCCAAAACCCACATAGGCCTGCTGCCCGACAGACACCAATCCGGCATAGCCCGCCATCAGGTTCCAAAGGCTGGCAAGAGCGAGATAGAGAAACAGCTCCCCAAGCAGCCGCATATCCGCCCGTCCGGCCCACCAAGGCGCAGTGATCAGGATGACTATGACGATCAGGCCCAGAATGGCCGCAATCTTTGCGCTCTTTGAGCCGCGCGTAACTGTGTAGCTATCCAAATTCATCCCGACACCCGTGGAAAGAGGCCCTGCGGACGCACTGCAAGGATCAACAAAAAGGCGATGTGGCCGGAAAGAACCTGCCAGCCCGGATCAATCTTGGCCCCCACGGTTTGCGCGACCCCAAGGATTACGCCCCCCGCCAAGGTGCCCCAAAGATTGCCCAAACCACCGATGATCACCGCCTCGAAACCGAAGATCAGGCGCCCGCCCCCGATTGAGGGGTCAAAGCTTGTACGGATACCAAGGAAAATCCCGGCAATCGCCGTAACAGCCAAGGCAAGCGCCATGGCCAGCCCAAAAATGTGCCGTTTGTTCAGCCCCATCAGCTGCGCGATGTCTTGATTGTCAGACACGGCGCGGAAAGCCCGGCCAAGGGCGGTGTGGTAAAACATCCATTGCAGCCCTGCGATCACTGCCACGGCAACCGCAAAGGTCAGCACAGGCAAAATCCCAAGGGATAGGCCACCGACAGAGAGGCTCGCGGTTTCCAATGCCCCGGCATTCATCTTTTGTGGGTCGGCTGTGTAGCCCTCAAGCAAGGCGTTTTGAATGATGACTGACAGGCCAAAAGTAACAAGCAAGGGCGGCAAGAGATCATCGCCCAAAGTCCTGTTCAAAATCCCGCGCTGCAGAACATATCCGATCCCCGCCATAGCCGGGATCACAACAATCAGCGCCACAAGCGGGTGAATGCCCAAAACAACCGTCGCCGTCAGGCCAAGGTAGGCCGCCATGACGATCAGATCCCCATGGGCAATATTAACCAGCCGCATCACCCCAAAGATCAACGAAAGCCCGGCTGCGAACAGGGCATAAAGCCCGCCAAGCAGGGTGCCCTGAACAACTGCGTTCAACCATTCCATGTTATGCTATCCCAAAATAGGCGCGGGAAATCTCCTCGCGCGATACAGTCGCAGAGCCACCTTCGAGTGAGACCCGCCCCTCTTGCAGGCAGTAAACCCGGCTTGAGACCGACAGCGCCTTGGTGATGTCCTGCTCGACAATCACCGCGCTCATGCCGCCCCCAACGATGCCCGGCAGAGCGGCGTAGATATCTTTGATAATGATCGGCGCGAGACCAAGGCTGATCTCGTCAAACAGGATCAAATCCGGATTCGACATCAGCGCCCTACCGATCGCCACCATTTGCTGCTGCCCCCCCGAAAGCGAGGTGGACGCTTGCCCCCGCCGTTCCTGCAGGATCGGGAAGAGGTCATAGACCTTGTGCAAATTCCAAGGGCCGGCCCGGTTTACCCGCCCGCCAATCATCAGATTTTCCTCTACGGTGAGCGATGGAAAAAGTTGGCGCCCTTCTGGAACCAAGGCGATACCCAATGCGGCGACCTGATCGGCGCGAAGCGCGCCAATGGCTTGGCCGCGATAGGTGATCTGCCCCGCCTCGTTCGACATCAATCCGGACAGGGAACGCAAGAGCGTCGTTTTCCCCGCACCATTGGCGCCGATGATGGCCAAGACCTCGCCTTCCGCGACCTCCATATCCACGCCATAGAGGGCTTGGAAGTCTCCGTAATGGGCACTCAGTTTGCTTATTTTCAAGATTGGCTCAGGCATCGGCTTCAATCCCCAGATAGATTTCCTGCACTTCTTTGCTGTCCATCACAGTCTTGGGGTCGCCCTGAGCGACCAGTTTTCCAAAATCGATAACGATCAACCGGTCGACCACGGCGAGCAGTGCATGGACCACATGCTCAATCCAAATGATCGAAACGCCCGAGGCGTGAATGTCTTTGATTGTCTGGACGAGGCTTGTGCATTCCGCCTCGGTCAAGCCACCCGCGATTTCATCAAGCAGCAGCAGTTTCGGCTTGGCGCACAGCGCCCGTGTAAGCTCAAGACGTTTGCGATCCAGCAGGGTCAGCTTCCCCGCCAGGGTATTGGCCTTGGACAAGAGTTCGGTCTGCTCAAGTATTTGCAGGCAAAGCCTCTCCGCTTCGCGCCCAGTCAAACCGGCGGATTGGGTCGCCGCAATCATCGCGTTCTCAAACACCGTCAGGCCCGAAAAGGGCTGCGGCACCTGAAAGCTACGCGCAATGCCGGAACGGCTGCGTGTGGCGGCGCTCTGCCGCGTGACGTCCTGCCCTGCGAAAACCAACCGCCCGCTATCGGAGGGCAAAGTTCCTGTAATCAGATTGAACATGGAGGTTTTACCCGCCCCATTCGGGCCGATCACGCCCAAGGCCTCGCCCTGTTGCAATTCATAGCTCAAGCTATCGGCAACAGTTACGGCGCCAAACGACTTTGAAACACCGTCCAATTTTAAGATTGCGGACATCTCGCCTCCTGACATTTTCGGGTTGGGCGCCGGATCACCGGCGCCCAAAGTCGATCAGCTCAATGGCACCAGATCGGCAGTGATCGGGATTTCAGAAGCGGGTCCGTTGGCCACGATTTCAAGCTCGAAACCATCGCCTTTCTTCTGCCACTGCCCGGCGACCAACGGTGTCTTGGAGACGTTGTTTATCGGGCCTGTGTCCCAGTTCACCGGCCCGACAATGGTGTTCAGGTCGGTGCTTGCGATGGCGGCTGTGATTGCTTCTGGATCTTCAAGGTCTTCGGCACGTTTGATGGCATCGGCCACAACCTCAAACAGCGCGTGCTTGAAGCCAATCGGTTGCGTCCATGGGCGACCCGATGCTGCGGCGTAACCCTCTGCAAGCTCTCGCGAAGTTGTCCCCGTCAGAGAAGAGGAGAATGGGTGATGAGGAGACCACCATACCTCTGTCGTAAGGCCATCACCCCGATCACCGAGCCCTTCGATCACGGAGGGGAACAACAGCGCTTTGCCGATCGTCACGATTTTGGGGTTAAAGCCCTGCTGCGCAGCTTGGGACCAGAAAGTCGCAAAGTCGGGCGCGATCATGTTGCCGGTCACAAGGGTGCAATCGGCTTCTTTAAATGCGGCGATCTGGTTAGAGAAATCGTCGGAAAGCGGCTGATACCGGCCGGGATCGACGATTGAATAACCAGCGGCCGTCATCGCAGGTGGAAGGCCGGTTTCCGGATCACCGAAGGCATTCCCATCCGCATCATTCGGAAAAAGGCCAGCCACGTTTTTGCCAATATCCAGCTTGGACCACATGTCCAATGTCGCGGCGATCCAATCCTCGATCCCGAAGAAAAAGTGGTAAGTGCTTTGAAAACCCTCACCCGGAACGCCATTACGGCCAAAGAAGTAAGGCTGCCATGGGCAATCGGTTGTGACGCAAGGCACCTCGTTGATCTCGGCCTGATCCGCGACAGGGTTGACCGTGTCGGGCGTGGACGCAGCCACAATGATGTCGACCTCATCGCCAAGGATAAGATCCGCGGCCACTTCGGCGGCGCGGTTCGGGTTGGACTGGCTGTCCTTGGAGATCACCTCAATCGTCCAAGGCTTGCCGTTGTTTTCGATCCCCCCCGCAAACATTTGCTGCAGGCCGTTCAGGATATATTCATCCGCCTCGGCAAAGCTGGCCAAGGGGCCGGTTTGCGGGCTGACGTGGCCAATGCGCAAAACCGGGTTGTCCGCATAGGCGCGGGTGCTGCGCAAAACCGCTGGGGCGGCGAGCATAGCCGTTGCACCGGTTAGAAAACGGCGGCGGTTTGGATTTTTGATAGTCATAGTTTCCTCCCTTAGTCCCGGCAAATACATGGCCGGGTTGCATGTTAATCGATCAAAATTCCTTCCAATCGGTTCAGATGCCGCGTGACGCGTGAGCGCACGTCCTGCGCCTCTTCTTCACTCCATTTGCGAAAGCCTTCGCCGGACTTCATGCCCAACCGGCCTTCGGCAACCAGTTGCTCGAGATACGGAGAGGGCCCTTTGCGGCTTTCCAGATCGAACAAAACGTTCTCATGGATATCGAGTGTGAGGTCGGTGCCGACGAGATCAGCGTTTTCAAGCGGCCCAAGAACCGCGAGCCTGCGGCCAAAGCTGGCCTTGATCACGGTATCAACCGCCTCTGCGTCGCAGATGCCATTCTCAACAAGACTAACGGCTTCGCGCCAGAGCGCATGCTGCAACCGGTTGCCGATGAAGCCCGGAACGTCCTTTTCTACCATCACGGGCGTCTTGCCCGCATCCGCCAGCAGATCGGACATGCGCTGCGCGACGCTGCCATCGGTCCACTCGGTCTTGATCACTTCGACCAGCGGGATCATATGCGGCGGGTTCCACCAATGGGTGCCAACGGCGCGCTTGCGCAGCTTGAGGTCGTCCATGATCTTGGTGATCTGAATGACCGAGGTGTTCGAGGCGAGGATCGCCCCCTCTGGCGCATGCGCTTCGATGTCCGCAAAGATCGCCTTCTTGAGGTCCAGCTTTTCTGGCGCGGCCTCGAAGACAAAGTCGGCCTTGCTGACAGCGGAGGCGACAGAGTTGCAAAGCTCTATCTTCTTCAGAGCCTTGGCAATTTCGACCTCTTTCGCACCAAGGCCCTTAAGGCTGGCAGAGATACGCGCAGGCGCGCTTTTGAGGGTTTCTTCGTGCGGGTCGGACAAGGTGACGTACTGCCCCGCCCGCGCAAAAGTCAGGGCAATGCCGTGCCCCATAAGGCCAGCACCGATGACCGCGATCTGAAGGTTCTTTTCCATCCCCTAACCCGCCGTATACCCACCGTCAGCATAAAGAATATGCCCGGTGTAAAAGTCGGACGCTTTCGAAGCGAGGAAGAGAAGCGGTCCAGCGAGGTCCTCTGGCTCCCCCAAACGGCCCTTTGGCACGCGGGCGAGGAAGCCTGCACGCACCTTTGTGGCCTCTTCGGTGTCCTCATACATCCATGCGGTCAGAGGGGAGCGGAACACGGTTGGCGCAATCGCATTTACTGTGATGCCGGTTGGGCCAAGTTCACAGCCCAATGCTTTGACGATCCCATCGGTAGCGGCCTTGGAGGCGCAATAGGCGGTGTAACCGGCCGGATGCCCCAGAAGGCCGCGCGCCGAGGAGACCAGAACAATTTTGCCCCCCTCGCCCTGTGCCTTCATCTGCCCCGCGGCGGCACGCGCCAAAAGCCAGCTTTGCGTCACATTCGCATCCATGACAGCAGAGAACGTTTCGGGCGCCATGTCGTTGATCAGGGCTACCTTGTTCATGCCCGACGCGACAACCAGAATGTCCAAACGGCCAAAGGCGGCCACAGCCTGCTCGACCAAGTCGGCGCAAATACTCTCGTCCGTCGGGCGGGTGTTGATGGCCAAAACCTCGGCCCCCAGATCGCGACATTCTGCGGAGATCTCGTCCAGAGCCTCCTGATTGCCGGCAACCAGAACCAAACGCGCACCTGCGCCCGCCAGAATGCGGGCAGCAACCATGCCAAAGGCACCGGAGGCGCCGGTGATCAGCGCCACATCGCCTTTAACGTCAAACATCGACAGCGGATTTTGCATCACATTCATTCTCAAGCCTCCGGGGGATATGGAATGACAACCAACATCTTGGCTGTCTCGTTGCTGCGGTTTGTCAAAACGCGCACTTCGCCAGCGGGAATGGTGCAGCTGTCGTAGCGACCGAGCACCACCTCCTCACCGTCCACGCTGAGGGACATTTCCCCTTCCAGCACGACGTATACTTTCTCAAATGGGGTGGAATCCGGCCCTGCGCCGCCACCGGGAAGGAACTGGCTAAACCCAACCCATTGGTTGGTCGGGCCGCCCTCCTCAAAACCCTGCAGCCGCAGGCCGTGACATTCATAGTGATTGGGCGCAACATAGGGCTGTGCGTCCTTGAACCGTTTGATGTGCATTCTTTCCTCCCCAGAAAATCTGCCGCGTTGCGCCGCCCTGTGCCGGGCGGCGCCTATGATAGCTCGGTCGCTTAGAATTCAGCGCCGTCGTCGATGCGGAACTCTTGGCTTTTGTCGATCATGGCAACGAGGCGGATGATACAGCCGTCGCCGCGATCCCAGTTCCATGGGAAGAAGGCGAATGTGCAGCGCTTGCCAGTTACGGCATCAAGATCGCCGCCGACGTTTTCGATACCCAAGATACCGTTCTTGAACAGGATGTTGTGGACGGGCTCCCACTCTGGGAAGGCGTCTTTCCAATCCACGCCGCCGGACCATTCTTTGTATTCCTTTTCCAGATGTGGAAGCAGGGGGCCGTTACGTTGCGGGCCGATCGCGGTGGCCAGAGGGTGGTCATTGGCTTGGGTATCGTGCCCCACAACCTTGACGCCCTTTTCAACCATCCACTCAGCAGCAGAGGAAACAAGACCGGGGCAATAGGCAAAATAATCGCCATCTTCATAGTCGTGGTGCCAGCCGGTGTTGATGATCAGGACATCGCCCTTGCGGATCGCATGACCGCAGGCTTTTTCCAGATCGTCACCGGTGATCTGCTCCCATTTTTTCTTGGGGATCGAAACAACCAGACCTGTCCCGAAGAAGTGCGGCAAGGGCACTTCGTCAATGAAAGGCGTCCCTTGAACGACATGCGCAGGGGCGTCGATGTGAGTGGTGGCATGCATGGTTGTGGTGATGCGCTGACTTAGAACGCCAGACTTCGCCATGTAGTGGATACGCTCGATCTTGGTATCCTGAAAGTAGGGCCAGTTGGGATTTTGAAACCCGAAACGGTGGCTCAGGTTGTAGAACTCTAACCCCATATCGTTGTCGGTGTTTCCCTGAAATTCAATGCCGCGAACTTTGACCATCAGACAGCTCTCCCTTGTTCGCCCGCAGGCGTCGTGTCCGTTTAATTCTCAGAGTGGGCTCCTCCCCTCTGTCCCGCATAGTGATGCACATTAACCGCCATGCGGTCAAGAAATTCCTGAAAATGGTTGCGATGCACCGTATCGCGATACATAGTGCGCAAGTATTCAGAGGGAAAACTGCCAATTTTCAGGCAGAAAACGGGGGAGTCTCATGGCCGAAAGCACCGAGAAATCAGATAGAAATGGCATTCAGGTCATCGCCCGCGCTGCGGCCATCCTGCGGGTTCTTAAGGACAAAAAAGGGGGCCTCAGCCTTGGCCAAATCGCAACCGAGGTGAACCTGCCCCGCTCCACGGTGCAAAGAATCACCGGCGCCTTGGCAACCGAACGTCTGGTCATCAGCGATCCCTCGGGAGGCGGCGTGCGCCTTGGGCCGGAGCTCGCCTTGCTAGCGGAGTCCGCCAATGACAACATCGTAGAACGCTGCCGCCTAATTTTGAGCGAATTGGCCCGCGAGACCGGCGAGACAACCGATCTTGCCGTTCTTCGGGGCGAAGGTCTGGTGTTTATCGATCAGGTGCCCGGCCTGCATCGCCTGCGCACGGTGTCCTCGGTTGGCGATGTCTTTCCCCTCACCTCAACCGCCAATGGCCGCGCCTGCCTCGCCCTTATGCCGCGCAAGGCGGCTATGGAACTAGCCGCCCAAGAATTTCAACGGACGGGTCAAGAGGATGGATATGAGGAGCTTTCCGGCCTGCTCGACAAAATCGCGCAGTCTGGGCTTGCGTTCGATACCGACGAGCACACTCAGGGAATCTCGGCCATCGGCTTTGCGTTTCAGGACGCAAGCGGAAGCTACTACGCCATGTCGATCCCCATCCCGACATCCCGCTTTCCCGAGAACAGGGAAAAAGTGGAGACAGCCCTTCGGCGCGCCAAAGCCAACGTCGAGGCGGCCTTCGGCACGCCGGGTTAACCCCCTACTGGAACGAGTTGGGCATCAGTGCCTTGGGCAGCCACAGCACCAGCTCTGGCATCAAAATAATGAGCAAGAGGATCAACAGCATCGGGATCAGGATGATGACCACATCGCGCAGCACGTTCACCACATTCAACCCGCCAATAGCCGCCGATATCAACAAACATAACCCATAGGGCGGCGTCACAAGGCCAAAGGCCAGGGAGACGATACCGATGATCGCAAAGACCGTCGGGTGGATTTCCGCCGCTGTGGCAACCGGCAACAGGACTGTTCCCAAAATGATGATCGTCGGAATGGCGTCGATGAACAGACCAAAGAACAAGAACAGCCCCGCGATCACCAAGGCCGTGCCAAAGTAGCCGAACTCCATGCTGGTCATAAAGGTTACGATCAAACGCGGCACATTGAAGAAAGCCAGCATCCAGCCAAAGGCAGAGGCCGTCCCGATCGCAAAGAGAGAGATCGAGGCAAACCGACCCGTGTCATAGAATATCCCGCCCAAATCCTTGAGCGACACAGTGCGGTAAAAGAACACCCCAAGGATCAGGGAATAACCCGCCGCAATAATCGCGCTCTCTGTTGGTGTGACGATGCCCAAGACGATCCCGCCAATCACCAAAACCGGCGTCATCAAGGCCGGCACGGCCCCGAAAACCGCATCCCTCAAATCGGCCGAACTCGGCCGCCCAACTGTCGGATAATCATAGATTTTGGCGTAGGAATACACCGTCGCCATCAGAGCAAGCCCGATCATCAGGCCCGGCACAGCCCCCGCCAAGAACAGTGCACCGACAGAGGTTTGCATCACCCCGCCCCAGACCACCATCAAAATGCTGGGCGGAATGATTACGCCCATTACAGAGGAACAGGCTGTAATCGCCACGGCAAAACGGGCGTCATACCCCTCCTTCACCATGGCAGGGATAAGGATTTTCCCGCAGCCCGCCGCATCCGCGGTGGAGGAGCCAGAGATGCCCGCAAAGAGCATAGACACAGCCACATTCACATGCCCCAGCCCGCCGGGCATCCACCCCGTCAGGACCCGCGCCAAAGTGATCATCTTGTCCGTGATTTTGCCCGAGTTCATTAGGTTCGCCGCCAACAAAAAGAAGGGCACGGCCAACAGGATAAAGGAGTTATAGGACTGAAACATCCGGTCCAGAATGATGAAGGGCGTAAGCCGCAGATCAAGGATCACAATCGGAATGGTCGCGATGCCAAGAGCAAAAGCGACCGGCACCCGCAGGATCACCAGCAACAAAAATCCGCCAACCAGAATGGCGCAGGCAAGCCCCGTGGATACAATCATGACGAAGACCTTGCTGAGCAGCGGTAGGCTTGGACAACTTCATAGAGACGATAGAAGACGAAAACCGCCCAGACAGCCCCGGCGATCGGCACCGAGATATAGGTGACCATCAAGTTCGCGCGCATCATGACCGATTGCTGCAGGGATCCGAACTTCGCGTATTCGATGCCATACCAAGCGAAAAGAACCGCAAACAGGCCCACGAGAACCAGAACAATCCCTTTTTGCAAAAGAACCATCAAAGGACGTTTGGCATCCGGGATCACATGCACATCAAAATGCGTGCCCTCCCAAACCGCGACCATAGAGCCGATCATCACGACCCATACGAAAATGAAGGTTGAAAGCTCTTCGGTCCAAAGGAAGGTGGGAATTATTCCGGTGTAGCGAGAGATCACCTGCATGCCCACAGGCACCGCCAGCAGCGCGACCAATATGCCAAGGACGATGCGCAGCCCCTGACAGAACCCTTCCAAAATCCGGCCGACCATTGGACACGCCCCCCCCGTTTCTGCGAACCACTCAGGTTCAAAAAGACACCAGCGACGCGCGCCGCTGGTGCCATTCTTAGCCACCCGAAATTACTTCGCGCGGATCGCTTCCAAAAGGTCGGCTGCGCCAAGGCTGTTGGCGTATTCGTTCTGCACCGGCAGAACCATTTCCAACAGTTGATCACGGTTCTCAAATTCCTGAACCTTGATCTGCCCCGCGTCGATCATCTCTTGCAGCTTCACGGCATCCTCGCTGGACTCCAGCTCGCGGCCAAATGTTCCGGCCTCTGCCCCTGCTTTCAAAACAGCAGCCTGAAGGTCCTCCGGCAGCTTGCGGAATGTCTTGCCGCTCATGACGATTGGACGCACGGTGATGGTGTGACGGGTCAGGGTCACGTTCGGCGCGACTTCGTAGAACTTGAGGTTCTGGATACTCGCCGCCTCGTTTTCAAAGCCCGCGATAACGCCGGTTTGAATGGCGTTATAGACTTCGTTGTAGGCGATCGCCGAAGGGGCCGCCGTCAGTGCCGAGAAGATTTGCGCCTGAATAGGTGCGCCCATCACCCGCATCTTATGGCCGTTGAGGTCATCCAAGTTGGCGATAGGGTCCTTTGACAGCAGGTTGCGCGTGCCGCCGCCGGTATAGCCGATAATCATGATATCGGCTTTCTCCAACAGCTCCTCTTCCAGCGGCTTCATCACATCACTGGAAAGGGCCGCATTCCAATGGTCCAGATCACGGAACAGGAAAGGCATGTCCATCAGTGGAATAGAGGGCGAGAATTTGGCCATATTGGAGGGCGCCATAATGGTGTAATCTACCGCTACGCCCTGCTGCAGGAAGGTCAGATAATCTGACTCGACGCCCAATTCGCCGTTGAGACGCAGATCAAAAGTCACCTCGCCATCATAGTTCTCGTTCACCAGTTCGGCGAACTTTTGCATGGTCTTGGTAAATGCGTGCTGCTCGTCAAACATGCTTGCGCCGCGCAGGGTCACGTCCTGCGCCGCAACGCTCGTCGCAGCCAAACCGGTGGCAAACACCATACCAAGTGTCATCTTTTTAACATTCGAAAAAATAGTCACGTTCATCCTCCCAGATGTGAAAATCTATGCGCCCTCTCCCAAGTCCATAGGCGCATATTTCTTTTGACCCCCTCAGGGATAGGGACAGGGATCAAACCCGTCAAGAAAAATGTAGACTAGTATGGTAAGCCGAAGGACCGACAAATCCCCAGTAAATATAGGGGTTCACACAGGATGGTTGAGAATGCCTCAACAACCCCCTAAGACATTTGGGCAGCAGCGAGATCCCCCGGAACCCTCCGGGCGGCAGCCAACAAAGAGGAAACGATGACTTTGCTAGAGGCCAAATTTCACGACAAACGCCTCACCATGGCAGACGAAGTTTTCCACCAATTGCGCACCGACATCATCACCCTGCGCCTTATCCCTGGGGCCAAAATTTCAGAGGTCGAGATTGCCAAAAAATTCGGTGTATCGCGGCAACCGGTCAGAGAGGCCTTCGCAAGGCTGAGCGAGATCAACTTTCTATTGATCCGCCCGCAGATGGCCACGCGCGTCCGAAAAATTTCCATCCCCGACATCAAGGACTCTCGCTTCATCCGCACGGCGGTGGAGGTAGAGGTCGCGCGGCGCGCCTGCGCCTCCATCGCCAGCCATGACAAAGATGCCCTCAGCGAAAACCTGATCGAACAACGCCACATCATGAAACATGGCGACTTCAACCAGTTCCAAGAGGTGGACTACACCTTCCACCAACTCATCTGTAATGCAGCGGGCTGTGGCCCGGCCTTTCGGTCGATCGAAGAAACCAAGTCTCAGGTCGACCGTTTGTGCACGCTGGCGCTCCAAGACATTGCCGGCATGGCAGAGATTTACGACGATCACCTGCAAATTTTCGAGGCCCTTTGCGCGCGGGATGAGGAAGAGGCCGTGCGCCTTATTCGCTTTCACCTCGCCCGCCTAGATGACACCATCGCAAAGGCGCGCGAATATCATCGCGACTACTTCGAGGACTAGCCGCCTCCCCCATTCACAGGTTCCTGCCGATGACCACACGCGACGACAATTTCTCAACGCAGGAATATCAACGCCGCATCGGCAAAACCCGACGAGCCATGGAAGCCGCGGGGCTAGAGGCCATCGTGGTATCCGACCCATCGAACATGTCATGGATCAGCGGCTATGACGGCTGGTCCTTTTATGTGTTCCAAGCGGTGATCTTGCGGCAAGAGGGCGAGCCGATCTGGTGGGGCCGCGCGATGGACGCCAATGGGGCCGCCCGTACGGTGTTCATGCAGAACGATGCCTCGATCCGGGGATATGATGACACCTACGTCCAGAACCCGGACAAGCACCCGATGGAGAACCTCGCCAGCCTTCTGCAGGAGCTTGACCTGACGCAGGCCCGCATCGGTGTAGAGATGGACAATTACTACTACTCCGCCGCCGCTCATGCCGCCCTGCTTGCCAAGCTGCCGCAGGCCGAGCTGCGCAATGCAACCGGATTGGTCAACTGGCAAAGGGCCGTGAAATCCGAGCAGGAAATCATCTACATGCGCCGGGCTGCCCGCATTGTTGAGGCCATGCACGCCCGCATTCTTGAGCTCGCCGAGCCGGGCATGCCTAAGAACCACCTGATCGCAGAGATTTACGCAACAGGCATCCGCGGAGCCAAGGGGCATTGGGGGGACTATCCCGCCATCGTGCCCATGGCCCCCTCTGGTCTGGATGCCACGGCGCCGCATTTGACATGGGATGACACCCCGATGAAGACTGGCGAGGCGACCTTCTTTGAAATCGCAGGGGCACATCGCCGCTATCAATGCCCGCAATCGCGCACCCTGTTTCTCGGCGAGGCCCCGCGAAAGTATCGCGATGCCGAAGCGGCTGTGCTGGACGCCATCGAAGCCGGCCTTGAACAGGCAAAACCCGGCAACCAAGCCCAAGATATCGCCAATGCCTTCAACGCCACGCTCAACAAGGCCGGGTTTGAGAAAGATAGCCGCTGCGGCTATGCGATCGGCCTGAGCTATCCGCCGGATTGGGGGGAAAGAACGATATCCTTCCGGCGCGGTGACACCACGGTTCTGGAGGCAGGGATGACATTCCACTTCATGCCCGCGCTTTGGCTGGATGATGGCGGATTGGAGATCACTGAACCGATTTTGATTACCGAAACCGGGCACGAATGTTTGTGCAATACGCCGCGCAGTCTTTGGGTGAAAACCTAAGGTATCCCGCAGCATCTCACTGGGCACGACCGCGAAAGATACGAAAACTACGACAACTTGATTTGCCCGCTCGACAGGGCGTCTCACCTTAAGATAGGAGGTATCCCTTAGCTCCCCTCATCGTGGATTCTGCCGTGCATCTCGCCCTCAATGCCCATTTGAAATATGCGACATCGCAGCCATGCGATTTGCTGCTGCAGATTGAGGCTCAATCGAACGCTGAACAGATTGTTCTGGAACAAGATATCCAGTTCGACTCTGGCTCTGTACTGGTCGAAATTCCCCCTGAGGGCGCCGAAGGCACCCGCCGCTGGATCACCGCCAGCCCCCTGTTTGAGTGCCGCTACACGGCGCTCGTCAATGTCACCCGCACAGATACCCAGATAGAGGATTTACCCGATCCGCCGCGTCCCGAAATGCCGGGATCCGTGATCCCCTTCCTCATGCCCTCACGCTATTGTCAATCGGATCTGTTTCTCTCCTTTGTGGACAGTAATTTTGGCCAGCTTGAAGGCGGCGCCAAAATCCTTGCCATGCGCGATTGGGTCTTCAACAATTTCACCTATGACAATGCCGCAAGCCACGCCGGAACGACCGCGACTGACAGCTTCGCCAGCCTCGCTGGTGTGTGCCGTGATTACGCGCATATGCTAATTACACTTGGCCGCGCCGGCGGCATCCCCGCCCGCTTTGTCAGCGCCTATGCGCCCGCCGTCAAACCACAGGATTTCCACGCGGTGGTTGAGGTCTACCTCGGTGGAAAATGGCACCTTCTCGACCCGACTGGCATGTCGAAACCGTCCGAAACCGTGCGGATCAGTGCCGGACGAGATGCTGCGGATGTCTCATTCCTGACGTCCTATGGTGGTATTGACCTATACGAACAATCCGTCACGGTAACGGAGGCTGCCCCGCCCCCCGCGTAACTCAGCCAATGATCGCCACATCAACGGCCTGCGCATTTTTTTGCCCGCCAGAGGACCGTAACTGTCCCCGCACCGGCGAGACATCGGAATAATCACGCCCATAGCCGACAACGATGTGATCTGTCCCGACCAATGTGGCGTTGGTTGGGTCATACTCGATCCACCCCTGCTGCGGGCCGCACCATGCCCTGACCCAAGCGTGCATGGCATCGGCACCCTCCAGCTTTACCCCGCCTTCTGGCGGAAGAGTGCGCAAATAGCCGCTGACGTAGCCAGCAGGAATGCCCAAACTTTGCAGGGCAAGAATCATGATATGGCTAAAATCCTGACAAACCCCGCGGCGCAGGGCAAACGCCTCCGAGGCATCTGTATCCACCGTCGTAGCGCTGGAATCAAAGGTCATCGCATCGTGCAAGGCCCTGCCAATATTGATGACATTTGCCGCCGTGCTCGCCCCGTGATCAAAGACCTCCTGCGCGAACCAACCAATCGCGGCATCCTGCACCAACCTGCGGGTGGGCCCCAAGTAATGCAGTGGAGAATCCGCGCCAAGGTCTCTCGACGTCTGCCAGGAATGCCTCAACTCCGACACACTGGGCGATAGATCGAACCAAGCAAGGGGCGGCATCACCTCAACATGGCAATTCAGACGGATACTCATCTCTGAATGGAACTCTCGGAGGGTGCAAAAAACCTGTGTATTGCCGTAAAAATCCGTGACCTGCGCTCTCGTATCCGGCTCTGGGAAGACCTCGAGAATATGGGAGGAAAGCTGCTGCCGGTTTGCGATGAACTTTGGCACCACAGAGATCAAATGGCGGCTATTGGCCGCCGATTGATTGTATTCATGGGTGATGGTCAGGCGGATCTTATACTTCATCGTTCACGCCAAATAGTCTTTGTTCAAGGCATTGGAGATCGCCTGAATGTCCAACCGGATTTCCTCCAGAAACTCGGGCTTTGCCTCTTGCGGCCGACAAGAGGCCAGCTTGGTTTCTGTCTGCAAAACAAGCCGCGCAACCTCGGTCAAAACATGGCCCGCCCCATCAAGGGTAAGCCGCGCGATATGCTCTTTCGCGCGTGAAACGTGATAGCGAACGGATCGCGGATTTCGCGGATCCAGCGCGAGGAGATCGATCACCGACGCCTTGTTCGCCCAAACCTGAAAACGAGCACGATGGGAAACAACACTGTCCCCGATTTCCAGCGCGAGGTTAAGCCCACCCGCAGGAACGGCCTCCGGCGTACACGCAGAGAGCACCGCGCACATATTGGCCGCCCGTTCTAAAGATGTGCCAAGGCTCAGGAACCGCCAGCCGTCGGAACGATACATATTTTCATGCACCAGTCCGGCAAAACCGGTGACCTGCCGCAAAAGGCTGCTGATCTCGGCCGAAATTTCATCAAGGGGCACCCGTCGGCGCTCTAGTCGCTCCACCTGCTCGACCAAATCGCGCAGAGCCATCATGCCATCCGGCGAAAACCTGTCACTGATCCGCGAGGCCGCCTGCATGCCGCGCACAAGAGGATCGGCAAACCGCTGTGCAATGTCACCGGCCCGCGGCTTTACGTCATCCATCAAAGCGCTGCGCATGTATTCAAGCAAAACATCGCTGTGATCAGCCCCTTCGGAAATTCGGGCATAATACGCGCGAAACAGGCGCATATTGCCCTCGCAACGCTCGACATAGCGCCCGACCCAAAACAGGTTATCGGCCGCACGGCTGGGCAGGATCGACTGCGCGGAGCTGCTGGAAACGGCCCTGTCATTTTGCGTCAGCACGCGGGAGGACTGAATACGGGTGTTGCTGGTCACCCAAACATCGGCAACCTTGCCGCCGCGCTGCATGGCAAGCGCCTTGGCATCGTCACCAGCGCTGATCCGGGCATAGCCCCCGGGCATCACCGTCCAGCCATTTCTGGTTCGACCAAGCGAAATACGAAGGCACATAGGCCGGGGCACCAGTTCGCCCCCTTCCCACACCGGAGTCGAGGACAGGGTGACGGCCTCCTGCCCCACCAAATTGCGCGCGGAGGAGCGCAGCATTTCGGCTATCTGCTCTGCACCCTGCCCCCCCTCGCCGAGAGAGATTGTTTTGGGGTCGGCCATCAGGGGGGTGGTTGAAAACGCATCCCCCACCATCATCCGCGGACTATTGGCAATCACATGGTCGCGCTGCTTATCCTGCCCGCACCACCAAGTTGCGATGTTGGACATGGCCAGCCCTTGCCCCAACCGGGCCCGCGCAATTTTTGGAAGGAAGGCCATTAAAGCGCGGGTCTCAAGCACACCCGCTCCGATCATATTGACGGTCTTCAAGCTGCCATCTCGCAAAGCCTGCGCTAAACCGGGCGCGCCCAGCATGGAAGTGGGGTCAAGCTCAAGCGGATCGAACATCGAACTTGGCAACCGGTTCCACAGCAGGCTTATGGGTTTCGGCCCCGCGACCGTGCGCACCATCGCCTGACCGTTCAGGACGATCAGGTCCTCACCCTCAACCAACAGTAGCCCCAGATACCGCGCCATATACGCATGCTCGGCGTAGTTCTGGTTCATCGGTCCGGGCGACAGCAAGGCGATCTCGCCCTCTGCCCGGCCCCGAAGATCCAGCAAGTTTTGTTGCAGGTCATTAAAGAAATCGGCGATCCTGTGGATCATAGCGTTCCCGAAAAAATTCGGAAACACACGCCCCATCGCGATACGGTTTTCAATCGCAAATCCGGCTGTTGAGGGTGCCTCGATCAAGTCACTGATCACCCACCACTTGCCATCCGGCCCGCGCCCGATTTCGAAGGCGATGCTGTTCAAAAGGGTCTCGCCCCTGCTGCTCGCGCCCACCATCGGGCGCAGCCACGCGGGGTTTTGGCTCAGCAAGGTCGCGGGCAATTGGCCCGATCGAACAAGATCATTGTCCCTGTAAAAATCCTGCAGCACATATTCCAACAGATCGGCCCGTTCGACCAAAGCCGTAGAAATTTCCTGCCATTCTTCCTCACTCAGGACGACAGGAATCGGGCTGAGAGGCCACTCCCGCTCACTCGACAGGGTTTCGTCATACTGACGATACAGAACCCCCGCATCGTGCAGGTATTGGTTGCCGCGCGTGAACCGGAGGCTTTTTTCCTCAGGGCTGAGGCTACTCAAATGGCGAAAGAACGGCTCCCAGACGGGCTTGATCGTCCCGTCCTGCGCCATCATTTCATCGCTATGGGCACGCCCCTTGCCAACCTGCGCTTGATAGCGCCGGCAAAGGTCTTGATAGGCCTCATCTCCCCCCTGATTTTGCCCCTCAATCATAGAGCTACAAACCGGGCCTGCGCCGCAGATCGAGGGTTAGGGGGAATTCGGGGTGCGGAGACTCCGGCACCGGCACAAAGGCACCCGTTGTATGGCCCATCTTTTCAAACCGGCTCAATCTACGCGCCTCCGCTTCGTTCCCGTTCACCGGGAAGGTATCAAAATTGCGCCCGCCGGGATGAGCCACATGATAACGACAGCCGCCCAAAGAGGTGCCCGTCCACTTGTCATAGATGTCAAAAGTTAAGGGTGCATCTACTTCCAAAACAGGATGCAGGGAAAGCGAGGGTTTCCACGCCTTATAGCGCAGGCCACCGACCCGAACTCCGTTTTCGCCCGTTGCTGTCTGGGGCACTATGCGTTGGTTGGCCGTGACGGTATAACGATCCGGATTTGCGCCCTTAAGGGCCACCTGCAACCGCTCCGAGGAGCTGTCGGTGTAGCGCACAGTGCCGCCGATGGCACCGGTTTCGCCCAGAACATGCCAAGGCTCCAACGCTTGGCGAAGCTCCAGCGTCACCCCCTCATAGGTCACCTCACCGCAGAACGGGAACCGGAACTCTGCCTGCGCCTCGAACCATGCGGGATCAAGGTGCATGTCATGGGCGCGCAGATCGGACAGGACCTCTTTGAAATCCTCCCAAATGAATGCTGGCAGCATGAAACGGTCATGCAGCGTCGTTCCCCAACGGGTCAAATCCCCGCTTAGCGGATCTTCCCAGCAGCGGGCGATAATCGCACGGAGTAGAACCTGTTGGGCAAGGCTCATGCGCGGGTTGGGCGGCATCTCAAAACCGCGAAACTCGACAAGCCCCAAACGGCCCGTCGGCCCATCGGGGGAGAAGAGCTTGTCTATGCAAATCTCCGTCCGGTGGGTGTTGCCTGTCACATCGATCAGCGCATTGCGCAGCAAACGATCCGTCAGCCACGGCGGGGGTGTTTCGCCGTGCTGTGGTGGCCAAATTTGATCCAGTGCGATCTCGAGCTCATACAACACATCATGGCGCGCTTCATCGATCCTCGGCGCTTGCGAGGTCGGGCCTACGAATGTGCCCGAGAAAAGATAAGACAGGCTGGGATGGCGTTGCCAAAACAGGATAAGGCTTTTGAGCAAATCGGGCCGGCGCAGGAACGGGCTGTCATTCGGTGTCGCCCCGCCAACAACAACGTGGTTGCCGCCACCGGTGCCGGTATGGCGCCCATCCACCATGAACTTATCAGCGCCAAGGCGGCACTGACGCGCCTCCTCATAAACCGTTTCCGTGGTGTGAACGCATTCGGCCCAGCTGGACGCAGGATGAATATTCACCTCGATCACGCCGGGATCGGGGGCAATCCGCATCACCTCCACACGCGGATCATGCGGTGGTGCGTAGCCTTCGATCAAAACCTTGCGGCCAATTTTCTTAGCCGCGGCTTCCACGGCTGCAATCAGCTCAAGGTAATCCTCAAGCTTTTCGACCGGCGGAAGGAAGACGCAAAGCCGACCGTCGCGTGGCTCCACCGAAATCGCCGTGCGCACGCGGCCATCCAAATCGCCCAAGGTTTGCTCGACCACCTCTTGGCCTACGGAGGCTTCTGTGCGGTGCGCAACCTTTTGCGCGCGGGATTTGTCTTCCGCCTCTTGCGTGACCTCCTCTGCGGTTGCAGGAACAGGAAGCGGGCCGCGCTCCTCTGTCGGGTCCTGCGGGTTGATGAAGGGATAGTCGCTCTCTGGCACATGCGGCAAAGTTCCAAGCGGAAGGCGATACCCAACAGGGCTGTCCCCCGACACAAGAAACACTTTGCCACGGCGCAGGTTCCACACCTCCGACATCCAGCCACTCGACGCCTTCGCCTGCCAACGCTGCACGGGCAGCACATAGCCCGCAGGTGTGCTCAGCCCGCGCTCAAACACCCGCGCAATCCTTGCGCGCTCTTCAGGGTCAGACAGCTTGGAGTTTTCCGGTGTCACATTGGCGGGCAAATTGCCTTCCTTGATGATCCACTCCGCGGGATCCTCATAAGCAGGCAAGACATTGGCCTGCGGAACGGACAGCCATTGGGCGATCCCCTCAAGCAGAGCCTGCGCATCCTTGGGCCCGACATCCTCATTGGTATCCTCGCGGGCTAGAAGCTCGGGGTCGTTCCAGATCGGCTGTCCATCCTTGCGCCAGTAGAGGGAGAAGGTCCAACGCGGCAGTGTTTCGCCCGGATACCACTTCCCTTGGCCGTAGTGCAGCAGGCCTCCCTTGGAGAACTTTCCCTGAAAGCGCCGCATCAAATCATCGGCCAAACCGCGTTTGGTCGGCCCTACGGCATCCGAGTTCCACTCGTCGCTTTCAAAATCGTCGATGGAGACAAAGGTCGGCTCCCCGCCCATGGTCAGGCGCACATCGCCCGCCTCAAGCCGCTTGTCCACCTCTTCGCCCAGCTTGTTAAGCGCCTCCCATGCTGTATCGGAGAACGGCTTGGTGATGCGCGGATGTTCTGCCGTCCGTGTCACCTGCATGTCGAATGAAAATTCGACATCTGCGGCGCTGGCCACACCCGAGATCGGCGCGGCATGGCGATAATGCGGCGTGGCCGCCAAGGGGATATGGCTTTCCCCCGCCAAGAGGCCCGATGTCGGATCAAGCCCGACCCAGCCCGCCCCCGGCAAGTACACCTCAACCCATGCGTGCAGGTCCGTGAAATCCGTATCGGTGCCGGCAGGCCCGTCAATAGCGATCAAATCCGGCTTTAGCTGGATCAGATAACCCGACACAAACCGCGCCGCTAGGCCAAGGTTGCGCAGCACCTGAACCAAAAGCCAGCTCGTGTCGCGGCAGGAGCCCGCCGCGCGGCCCAGTGTTTCCTCGGCGGTTTGAACCCCCGGCTCCATCCGGATTTCATAGTTGATTTCATTCGCCAGACGGCTGTTCAGCATCACGAGGAAATCGATCGTCACCATCGGCTCGAGAGAGACCGTGGACATAAACTTCTGCAAGAGCGGCCCGACAGGCTCGGCGCGTAGATAGATGCTCAGGTCGGGCGCAATGTCGTCGTCATAGGCAAAGGGAAAGTCCTTCGCCGTATCCTCAACAAAGAAATCGAACGGGTTATACACCGACATATCGGCCACCAGATCGACTTCGATCTTGAATTCGCGCACCGGCTCGGGAAACACAAAGCGTGCCAACCAGTTCCCGTAGGGATCCTGCTGATGGTTCACGAAATGCGCCGATGGAGACACCCGCAAACTGTGCGATATCACCCGCGTGCGCGAATGCGGCGCAGGGCGAAGGCGGATCGACTGCGGGCCCAAAGTGACCGGGCGATCATATTTGTAGTGGGTCAGGTGATAGATACTGGCGGTGATTGACATCTAATGGCTCTCCTTAACCGCATCATGAAGAACTCGCTGCAATGCAGCAACAACCAATGCAGCTGTTTTCAAATCCAAATTTGCCCAATTCATGGGCGAGTGCCCCGCGAAACAGACATGCCGGAGCAAGAAATTGTTCCAAAGCTATCGCATTCTCAGTAGCATAGGGAACTTCCTGCCCTCATGCCGCTTGCACCGGCTGAACCGAAAGCTGGCGCCATGAACGACGATCCTCAAGACACTCTGGCCCGCGGGCAAAGCCTCGGCTCGCACGGCAGGCAGCAGGATGAAGGTGTCCTTGTTATCCGCACTGTCGCCATGCCCGCCGATACCAACCCGTCGGGCGATATCTTTGGCGGCTGGCTCATGTCGCAGATGGATCTGGCCGCCGGGAATATGGCTGGGCGCGTGTCACAGGGGCGAGGTGCGACTGTCTCGGTTGAAGCAATGCAGTTTCTTCGTCCGGTGAAGGTCGGAGATGAGGTCACCCTCTATGCAACGCTGCGTAAGGTGGGCCGCACGTCCATGCGTATCCATGTGGATGTCTGGGCACGGCCCCGTTACTCCCAAGAAGGCCACAAGGTCACCGATGCCGATTTCGTCTTTGTCGCGTTGGACGAAAACGGCGCCGCCCGCCCGGTTTTCGAGCCCTAGGGACAGGCCCTCTGCCCGTTTGATATTGGCGTGATCCATCTGTACGCGTTCAACCTGATACGGGTGTTTCAGCCCCCGCGATGGAACGAATGTGCAGGCTCCAGAGTTTGCATGGAAACGGGGACCATCATGAACCAGCGAAACCTGCCGACTATCTGCCTCTTCATCCTGACCGGCATTGTCCTTTGCGTTGCATTGCAACAGGGCAAAACCATCTTTGCGCCGGTGCTTTCGGCCTTGCTGCTCGGCGTTATCCTTACCCCCCTGTCGGATTTCTGGGATCGGTTGCGCTTTCCCCCTGCCCTCTCGGCGGCCCTGTCCGTTCTACTGGCTCTGTTGATCATTCTGACGCTGCTCTTGCTACTGGAACCCTATGTCACCGACGTCATCAACCGCGCACCTCTGATCTGGGAGGAACTGCGCAGCACCGTCGAAGAGTTGCGGCGCACACTGCGCGGAGTCGAGAAAATCGCAGAGGATGTGGCCGCCGCGATTGAAACCGATGCAGGCGCAGGAGGTAGCGCGGATGGCGACGCGGTTGCCCTCCCCTCCATCACCGAGGCACTCTTCTTTGCCCCGCAGTTCGCGGCTCAGTGTCTGATCTTCGCAGGGACATTGTATTTCTTTCTGATGGTCAAGAACGACCTCTATGCTTGGGTCAGCGCAGCCTCGTTCAAACTCGGCGAAGGCGATTTGAGAATGGCGGGCCAACAGGTCTCCCGCTACGTGTTGACGATCAGCGCGATCAATCTGGGCCTTGGGGTTATTGTCATGATCGTGATGGAGCTTCTCGGCATGCCATCGCCTGTACTCTGGGGCCTGCTCGCTTTTGCGTTGAACTTCCTTCTCTACCTTGGCCCGATGGCCATGATTTCCATGCTGACGGTCACCGGCATTGTGGTTTTCGATGGCCCGACGAGCTTCATGCCCGCTCTGATCTACTTTGTTTTGAACGCCACAGAGGCCCAGTTCGTCACGCCCATGATGGTGGGCAGAAGTCTCTCGGTTAACCCGCTGACCGTGTTTCTATCGCTGGTGTTCTGGATGTGGCTTTGGGGGCCGATTGGCGGCATCATTGCGATACCGCTTTTGATCTGGTGCATTACCATTCTGAAGTGCCTGCCTTCCGCTCCTTTGGCTGAGGAACAGGCAGAAGCTAGTCAGGCGTAATCTGATACTACTACCATCGACAGAGCCGAACGCGGTTAAAAATCTCGAGCGTCCGGAACGAACTCTTCAATTTTGAACCGCAACCGCAGGGTAAAGATCGTCCCGTCGTCTTCCAGGTGGATTTCTCCCCCTAGCTGCACAGCAAAGGCATTGATCAGTTTTTTGCCCAGACCGGTGCTTTCCGCATCGGGCCGCAGGCCAACCGAGTTTTCCAACCGCAGAGAACATTCGTCGCCCTCTTTCTTCAGGGATGCCCTGATAAAGGGTTTCGAAGTCCCGGTGTCACCGATATATTTCATCGCGTTTGTCATGCCCTCGGCGACGAGCAGGGCCAAAGGAACCGCCTGATCCGGATACAACAGCACCGGATCAACATCGGTTTCCACACGAATGGAGTCATCCGACACCGCCGCGATTTCCACCGAGTTTTCAATGATATCAGACACCAAGGCCCCGACATTCGCCATACCGCCATGTTTCGATTGATAGAGATCACGGTGAATCGAGGCGAGGCTCAGCACCCTGTCCTGCAACCGCATCAAGACCGACTTCGTCTCATCGTGTTGAGCGGCCCGTATCTTCATGTTCATGATGGATGAAATCAGCTGAAGATTGTTTTTGACGCGGTGATGAACCTCTTTGATAAGGACGTTCTTCTCGCGCACCATATCTTCCAGCTCGGCCTCTTCGCGCATGATGTCATCCGTCATGCGTTCGAAATTACCGACAAGCGATTGCAACTCGTTCGGCATCGCAGCGTAGTCCGTTAGGGTTTCCACACTGCGCGTTTCGGCGAATTCATCCATGTTGTGGCGCAGGCGGTGGATATGGCGAAGCACCAAAGTATGGATCGAGATCATCGCCACGGCCATACTCGCGATCCACATCAGGATCGGGAACACCGCTGGCCCCACTATGTCACTGATCTGCCCCGCTGGCCCCTTGTCCGTGCGCCAGACCGCCAGAACAGTGGCGGAGCTTCCTTGAATGGGAACAACGGTATAGGTCCGTGTTTCGCCCAATTGGTTGACGCTTTTAAAGGCATGCCCGCGCAAACTGCGCAAACTGCCGAAGGTCCAGTCGACAGGAAGTTCAAGGTGCGCGTTCTCCATACTGTTTCGAGCTGTCAAAATCTCGTCGCTCGCATTGAAGGTGAGCAAATCCACCAAGCCGAGCTTTTCAAGATCAAGCGAGGCCTTGGGCATGCCCCTGTGCGGGATGGAAATGGAGACAAAACCGGAAAATTCGCCATCGATCTCGAAAGGTTCGGAGATGTTGAAAATCGATTCCTGACTTAGCGGCCCCCTCGGATTTGCAACGATAGTGCGCGTCTTCGTCTCCATCAGTTGTGCGAAATACGGGCCCGTGCTGGCATCGAACTCACCGCCCGCCGAAGTGCAGGTCATGATACCAGAGGGAGGCACCACCCCCAGAAAGCTGTAGTTTGAGTTTCCCGAGACGAAGCTTTGCAGCTTTTCAACGCAGGCCTCGGGATCATCCATCAAGTCACCCGCGACAGTGCCAAAAAAGCGCGCAACACCAAGGGCGCGCTGAATAAAAAGCTCTTCCTCTTTGGCCGCACTCCGCGTGAGCGCCAGCAGGGCCAGTTCCGCATTGCGGGTGGATTCATCCTCCACCCGCCCGGTTTGGTAAATTGCGACGGCTGCCAAAGGAAACAACGCGAGGGATAGCAACAACACAATCTGCACACGCAGGTTGTTGAACCACCTCGGCGTCATCGTGAGGGAACCTCGATATTGCCAACAACGGCTGTTGTCGCGGTATCCGTAAGCTCCATCGCCTCGTCTTCTTCAAGCTTTAGCAGTTCGGTCAATTTTGCCCGCGCTCTGTTCACACGGCTTTTGATCGTGCCGGGGGCAACTCCGCAAGTTTCCGCCGCCTCGTCATAGGTGAACCCCGACGCACCAACGAGGATCAAGGCCTCGCGTTGCTCGTCGGGCAGCAAATCGAACGCATGCTTGAAATCCATCATTTGAAGGCGTCCATCGTGGTCGGGCTTCACCGCCAAGGTATCGGAAAACGCATTGTCCACATCCGCCACCTCGCGGTTCAGCTTTCTGCGACTGGTGTAGAAGTTGTTGCGCAGTATGGTGAACAGCCAGGCGCGCATGTTGGTGCCCGGCTCGAATTTATCCATGTTTGTCCATGCCTTAAGGACAGTGTCTTGCATCATGTCATCGGCGCTCGCACGGTTGCGCGTCAAACTCAGGGCAAAGGCCCGCAGGGCTGGCAAATGGGTCACCAGCTCATCTCTGGGATCTAGATTATTCATTTTTTGCCCTTCAATGCGTCGTCCTGTGCGCGCAGAACGGACAAAAGGTCCGTGATCTGATCGGGCATTGTATCGGCCTCAAGCTCAGAAAAAACTTGCTTGAGACTTTCGTCGATGTATTTGGCAATTCTAGCCTTCTTAGGTGCGTCGCGACTTGTCATGTTCTTTCCGTGCCTCAGTGCTATAAAAATTACCAACCCATGGAACCAACTGCGCTCACACGCGTTTGGTTCCAAGGAATATCAAAAAAAGGTTCGAAAAATGAACGATACGCTTGAAGACGCAAACTTTTCTGACCTCCTCGCGGCTCAGTTGCCCTATTTGAGGCGCTATACCCGCGCGCTCACCGGCTCTCAAACACGCGGCGACAACTACACTGTCGCAACTCTCGAGACCATTCTCAAGGACCGCTCGCCGTTCGAGAATGAAAACTCGATCAAAGTGAACCTTTTCAAGTGCTTTCATGCCGTCTGGTCGACGTCGGGCCAACAGCTCTCCGAACCGGAATCCGATCTGCACAGCCGTGCCCATGGGCTTCTGGCCAACCTTACCGCAAACTCCCGCGAGGCTCTGCTGCTCCGCACTGTCGAGGAGTTCAGCGTCTCCAACATCGCCGAAATCATGCAGATTGACGTGGAAGAGGTGCGTGAACTGATTGGGATCGCAAATTCCGAACTTGCCGACAGTTTCAAGGGCCGCGTCATGATCATCGAGGATGAGCCCATCATCGCCGCCGACCTTTCAGAAATCGTAACCGCCCTTGGCCATCAGGTCACAGGCGTCGCTCGCACGCACAAGGAGGCCCTGACCCTTGGCGCGCAGATGAATGCGGATCTGATCCTTGCCGATATTCAACTGGCCGATAACTCCTCTGGTATCGATGCCGTGAATGATTTGCTCAAGACGATGGATGTTCCCGTCATCTTTATTACGGCCTTCCCTGAACGGCTCCTGACGGGTGACCGGCCGGAACCCGCCTTCCTGATTTCCAAGCCGTTTCAAGAGGCCCAAGTGCAGTCCGCAGTCAGCCAAGCCATGTTCTTTGCTTCGACTGAAACCCTAAAATCCTGATCTCTCAAAAAATTAAAAGGCCTGCGAAGCAATCCACTTCGCAGGCCTTTTTTGTGTCAAAGGCGGTCTGCCCCGCCTCATTATCCACGTATGGCCCGCAGGACCAAAGTGCCGACAAACAGAACGAGGAAGATGACAAAGAGGATTTGCGCGATGCCCGCAGAAGCGGAGGCGATCCCGCCAAATCCGAAGACCCCTGCGATCAAAGCGACGATAAAAAAGATAACTGCATAGTGTAGCATGTTGGTTCTCCTCTGTTGGTATGCCGGTTGGCTCCGGCCAGTATCAAATCTCAACACGCGCCCCCTTGCTCTGGTTCCAACTTTTCTGAGAATCTTCGCTCCCTCCTGATTTGGCCCCCAGTCTTCGGATTACGGCCTGTTAACCGGAACCTTGAGCAGTTCACCCATGGGGTCAGAACTCCTCGCTATGGACGACCTCTCCTTTGATGGCGCGATACATTTCTTTGCTGTCCTCCCAATACCCCGCGATGTTGAGGCGCAGGGTGATCGGGCCCTCCTCGATGTTCATAAAGTAGAACCCGTGATAGCCGGCAAAGGGGGTCGTGAAAGACCCGCTTTGAGTCAGGCCCTCGCCCTTGGCATAGGCCATTTCAAAGCCCTCTGGATAGTTCACGGCGTCATCGCTCGACGGGTGCCCGTGGAAATCGTAGTAGACCCCTTCCCCAACCGCGTCCAACACCTCCCAAGAGTAAACGAAGGTCGTGTCGGCAGGCATGATGAATTTGTATTCGACCTCGCCGTAATCCTCGATCTCGATGTCGATCACTTCGTTGTGGAACGGCGCATCCTCAAGATGGATCAGCCCCTGAACGGACTGGTTAATCCGCTCTGCCGTTGGATCATAGGCGCCAATGTTGAAGGACATCTCCCCCTCGAACGCCGCCGGGGTTCCGGCCTCTTGTGCCAATGCGGTCAGGCCCAGCTTTTGCCCGAGGCCTGTTGGGTCAATTCCGTATTCGGCGGGCAGAACCGCCACTGTGAGCAGAGCCCCGGCCCCAAGGGCCCCGAGAGTGAGTTTGGAGGGTAGGTTCATGCGGCAGTCTCCTTCATTGTGTAAGGTAGCCAACGGCTTGCATGCCAAACAGGACCAGCCCCGCGGCGAACAAGAGCACGTTTGCGTTAGTAGAAATGGATGGAAAATTGGCAAGCCGGCGAAGGGCGGCGAGCGCCCAGAACAGCATCACCAAGGCCAGCACCTGCCCGACCTCTACCCCTAGGTTAAACGCCAGCATATTCGCAATCAGCCCGTCTTGGGACAGCGCCAAATCCTGCAGCCTGCTCGACAGCCCGAAACCATGGACCAATCCAAAGGTGAAAACCGCAAGCCTAGGGGGCGCGAGCCGGAGCGCTCCGAGGTTTTCCAGAGCCTTGTAGCAGACCGACAGGCCAATGACGGCGTCAATCAGGAAGGGGTTCACATGAATGCCCGACAAGACCCCCGCGAGAAGGGTGATCGAATGGCCAAGGGCAAACAGGCTCACGAATGTCGCAACATCGCGCAGCTTACCCAAAAAGAAGATTACCCCGACCAAGTACAGGATGTGATCGTATCCGGTGACCATGTGCTTGGCCCCCAGATAGATGAAGGGGCCAATATGCACACCGGAGGCACTGGTCAAAAACCCCTGATCCTGAGCCGCAACGCCATGGGCCATGGCAGGCGAGACAAGGCACAGCCCCGCCCCCACTGCCAATAGGGTCCAAAGAGCGCTAGAGGTCTTCGACATAAGGAATAAACCGGCCCAGAAAGATAACGCTGGTCCAAAGCGCCAAAGACAGCCAGGCCACAACATGCGCCCCCTTGGTCAGTTCCTCTGACGGGATGCCACTGTCCATCTGCGGCTTGATCCGCCGCACGAAATACGCCGTGTTAAGGCCAGCGACGAAGATCACCCCCATCTTGGCCCAAAACGCAATATTGACGAGGTAACGGTCGGAATTCCCGACCACAAAGAGCGCGCCTGACAGCAGGTTGATCGCAAACCCGATCAGGGCAAATCGCACAAAAACCTCAACGCGGTTGATTGGCACAGCTTTCGCAAACCCCACCACTCGCAGATCAACCACGATAAGAGCACCAAACAGCAGGCACAGCCCGACGAAGTGCATCATTTCTAGGAACGGAAACACATAGGCATTGTCCATGACAAACCCGCTGACCGCCGTGGCATTCAAGGTATCGATCACCCAGTTGATCACAGTATTCATACCAACACCCCCTAAGCCCAATATCCGATAAGACGGCCAAAAATGATCGCGGTGATCCATGTCGCCATGGCCAGAAAGGCGAGCCACTGCTGCCCAACCGAGACCGCATCAACGCGCTTGATACAGATACGGACCAACCACCACGTCAGGACCAGCCCCGCAAAAACCAGCGCGATCTTGATGCGGAAGGCGAGGTTGAAGAAAAGCTCCGAGGCATTTCCGCAAAACAGTGCCGTGCCGGACACGAGGTTCAGAAAGAAGCCCCCAAGAGCCACGCGCCAGTAGGGCGCCATGGAGGTCACTGGAATGGAGGTGCCAAAGCCCAAGACCTTGATCGTCAGCATCAGCGCTACCCCCACAAGGCTGGCCATTCCGACAGCATGCAGAGAAAGAACAATGGGATAGCCCCACTGCGTGCTGGAAACCGTCATGCCGACAAAGGAGTCTTCCAGCCAGAATAGCGCGTCCATAAAGGGTGCCTTCCAAAGATAAGGTGTTGCACCGTTGCGGGAAAATATCTGCAACGGTGCAACAATGCCCGTTCGTGAGTGGTGGTCATTGAGGCAAGGCCGCAGCATTGCGGCCCCGCCGATTACTCTGAACGCTCTTCGGTCAGATCATCACAGGCATAGGGTTCATAGGCATCGCTTGTCAGGGTCACGACATCGGAGCCTGAGATCGGCGCCTCGAGATAGACGGGATCAACAAAGGTATATTCCCGCATCAACTGGGTGCCGTCATCGTTCAGTGTGAACTTTTCGGTCACCACAAGCTCAAGGCTGTTCTTCACAGGTGATGGTGGGCCACGGCGCCCGCCCTCGGGACGCGGCGGACGTTCACCCCCACCTTCAGCATTGGCAGGGCGCGGCGGACGGCGGCCTTCGCCCTCGGCCATCGGAGCGTTGATCCAACCCTCGTCAAAACCGCTTGTGGTCACAACAAGCGTGTCGCCATCCCATTCACCGGTGGAAAACCCCGCACGGCTGGGTTCATAATCAGCAGGCATTTCTGTGCCATCAAGGTAGATCGTCCGCTCAAGGTCCATAAAGCCATAGGTCATGGTGATCTTGTCGTCGGCTTGGGTGATGGTGTTCACCATCTGGTCGAACCACCAATCCAGAACGATATTCGTAGCCTGACACTGGAACCGCGGATTGTCATCGGAGGTCGCCCCCTCAACCGCAGCCGCGCCCGCCTCGGTCAGTACCACCTCGGAGCGACCGCCCCCACCCGGAAGCGCCCCTCGCTCACGCACCATGGCCCAGTTGCCATCAATGTTCGGCGTGCCATCGTCGCGCTCTGTCTGGCGTTGCTCGGCCTCGATCTGGCCGCTGTCATCAAAGGTGCTGTAGCGCGAGGCCACCACGCCATTCTCGAAAGAGATCTGGCTCATGTAGCATGTCGTCGGGTCCGTGCGATCAGGCGAGCCGACAATGGAAATCTCGCTCCCGATCTCGAACAGATCCGTAGTCCACCCATTGC
Source organism: Harenicola maris (assembly GCA_018524345.1). Lineage (GTDB taxonomy): Bacteria > Pseudomonadota > Alphaproteobacteria > Rhodobacterales > Rhodobacteraceae > Harenicola > Harenicola maris. The sequence goes on along the minus strand of JADQAZ010000003.1, from coordinate 675,456 downwards.
GCTTGAGCAGCGATCCCGACTGCAACTCGCAGCGAAGGTTCACGACCTCGCCGTTCTCATCGGTGGAGTCGAAATACACATAGGCATGCGGGTTCACGAGGCGAATACGCGTAATGGTACCCGAGAGTTCAATCGTGGCGCTGGTGTCAAACTGCCCGCTGCTGCCGTGATGCGCGAGAGCCGGCAGGGGGGCCGCCATGAGCACCGCGATAAGACCAAGATTGCGAAGATAAGCCATGTGTGATGATCCCTCATTGTCATTCGTCCCGCCCTGAAAGGCGGAGGACTGAGGTTGAACGAGGTCATCTGGATTTTCCGTTGCTCAAACATGAATTAAGTTTTCATGCCAGACCAGAAAAGCCGGTTTAAGACAGGCCCCTACCCTTTGTCATAAGCCTCTAGGCGGGCGCGGCCGCCGTACCAGTATTTAAAGAGGCCTGCCTCTAGGCTAAGAAGTCCCTGCAGATATCCGCCGCACGCCGACAGCCGATCATAGCAAGGGCATAGCGTGTCTCCTCGCTCATGATCTCCAAGGCACGGCGCGCACCGGCCGCGCCCCCCGCCGCCACACCATAGAGGGTGGAGCGCCCCAAAAAACAAAAGCTCGCACCAACAGCCATCGCCGTCAGAACGTCGGTGCCGCGGCGGATACCGCCATCAAAGAACAGCAGCACGTCATGTGCCGCACGTTGCTCGGAGCATATCTTGGCAAGGGCCTGTAGGCTCGGGATCGCCCGATCCAGCTTGTTGCCGCCGTGGTTCGAAATCGTTACCGCATCAGCGCCCGCCGCCACTGCACGGGGCACGTCCTCGGCGCTCAAGATCCCTTTTATCACCAATTTACCCGGCCAAACCGCACGAATGCGTTCGATCTCGTCCCAGCCAAAAGCACCGCACCAGTTTTCGTTGAACACTTTGAAAATCTCGGCAGGCTTTGCGCCCTTCGGAGCATAATTGCGCCAGCTTTCCAGCTCTGGCGTGCCGCCCGAGGCAATGAAATCCAGCAACCAACCGGGATGCTGCGCCACATTCCAAGCGAGCGAGGGGAAGGTCCGTAGCGTCGGACCACGCCCGACTGAAACACCGGTTCGTTGCGCAACTTCACTTCGGTTCGGTTCTGGATAGTCCACCGTGATCACCAATACCTCCACACCAGCATTGCCGGCACGGTCGATAAAGTCGTTGGTAATTCGCGCCTGCTTTGCAGGATAAAGCTGATACCAAGTATGATCCGGGGCAACCTTAGCAACCGTTTCGATACTAGCCGCACCAGAGCCTGACAGGATGAATGGGATATTCGCTTCTCGCGCAGCTTCGGCAAGAAGAGTATCCGCGCCCCTGCGATATAATCCGGAAACTCCGACGGCAGAAATCCCGAAAGGCTGGGCATAGCGTCGGCCAAATATCTGTATTGAAGTGTCCACGGGCTCCTGCCCTGCAAGAGCCCGTGGCACCAAATTATACCCTTCGAAGGCATCGACATTGCCCGTGGCACAGGCCCCGTTCCCCGCCCCCTGCTCGGCATATCCGATTACAAACTTGGGCAGGCGGCGATGCGCCATGCGCTTCAGGTCATCGATTGTGACCGCATTCTTGACGTGGCCCATCAGTGCAACGTTAGCCAAGGAAAGAAGATCACAATCAGCAGCCCCAGCACCATCGCAAGGGCAAAGGGAAATGCCCCGATGAAGATATCCGCCAAGGAGATCGACTTATCCTCTAGCGAGCCTTTGATAACAAAACAGGCAATCCCGAGGGGCGGTGTCAGCAAACCGATTTCCACACCAAGCACCGTTATGATGCCAAGCCAGATCAGGTTTACATCGTAGTCGGCAAAGATCGGCAGGAACAGCGGCACCAAAACCAGAATGATCGAGGTTGAATCGAGGATCGTCCCCAAGAAAATCATCAGCAGGATGTAAATTAGCAAGATGAAGGCAAATCCTGCATCTAGGCTGCCTACAAAACTGGAGAGCTGACTGGGAATGCCGGATACACCCAGCATTCGGCTATACATGCTCGCTGCAATGATAAGGAACAGGATCGAGGCGGTGGTTTGGCCCGCATCCGTCAGGATGTTCCAGAACCCTCGTAGATCAAGCGAGCGTTTCGCCAAGGCAATCACCATAGCGCAAAACGCCCCCGCAGCACCGGCCTCTGTCGGGGTGAAGACCCCGCCGTAAATGCCGCCCAAAACCACAGCGATAAGCAAAACAGAAGGCGCGAGAAGCTTGACACCGTTGAACAGGCCTAACCGCTCCTCATCTACTAGCCGCTCTACCCTACCGGTAAAACCAGGCGCAAAGCGGCACATCATCAGGATCAGCATGCAAAACAGAAAGGCCAGAACAATCCCCGGCAAGATCCCGGCGGTGAACATATGGGCAATCGAAACCTCTGCAATCAGCGCATAGATAATTAGCAAAACAGAGGGCGGAATGAGCATCCCCAAAACCGAGCTCCCCGCCACGACGCCGACGGCAAAACGGGGCGTATGACCATAACGCACCATCTCAGGCACAGCGATGCGGGTAAAGATCGCCGCCGAGGCGATGGAAATGCCGGTGATCGCCGCGAAAATCGCATTTGCAGCAACCGTCGCAACCCCCAGCCCGCCGTCAAGCCGGCGGAAAGCGGCATTGGCTACGGCGTAGATGTCGCGCCCAAGGTTCGCTTTGGTCACGAACAACCCCATCAAAACAAACAGCGGCACCACGCCAAAGGAATAACTGGCTACAGTGTCCTTTGCCGCAATGGTCAAAAGGCTGATTGCAATGGTCGCGTTGCCTTTGAAAACCCAGATCGCAACGAAAGACACCGCTGCGAGGGAGATAGCAACATGCATGCCAAGGTAGATCAAAACCACCATGACCACGAGGGAGATAATCCCGATCTCAATGCCCGTCACAACGCACCTCTCCGGTCAAAAGGGATGGATTTTTGAGGTGCCGATAGGTCACGGTAACATATGACAAAGAGGCCATAACCGCCCCCACCACCACGCAAAGAAGCGCGGGCCAGATCGGGGCGGTAAAGATACCCGGATTGCCCGTAAACAGGTTACGCTCAATCGCCTGCACAAGCTTGAAGTAAACCCCATAGGCAATCGCCGCCATGACAAGAGCCCCCACTGTGTTAAAGGCAAAGTCCATCGTGCGCCCCAAGCGTGGATAGCGGCGCTGCGTGAACGAAAACAACCCGTCAGAACGGATGAAGGATCCTGTCTCAATCGCCCGCGGTATCTGAAGGAACACGATGGCGACGATTGTCAGTTCGATCACCTCGAACACACCGGGAATAGGCTGTGACAACAGGGATCGCCTTGCGATGTCGCTACAAATCAGCAGCATCTGCAACAGGATCAGCACCGTGCCAACACTGGCCAAAAACCGATTGGCCGGGGTTATAAGATTAGGCATCTTTAATTTCCAAATGGGAGGGCACAGCGAGGGCATGGATCAACACGCCCCCGCGGATCTTCTTTGCAAGCAGAGCGCCTTATTCGGCGGACCAATCGCGTAGGATCGTTTGATCCGCCGCCTTCATTGCCGCGATATAGGCATCAAGAATATCGCCGCCCGGTGCGCCGGTGGCCTCAACCTCCGTGGCCCATTCCTGTGCGATATTCGCCAAGCCGTCGGCCCAAATCTTGCGATCCTCCTGGCTCACCTGAACAACCGTGGCCCCAGCCGCAACCATATCGTCGATGGCCTGCGCCGCCTCTTCCATAGAGAACTTCGCTAGTGCCTCGCGGTAAGTCTCGGCGCTTTCGTTCAGGGCAATCTGCACTTCCTCAGGCAAGCCCTCCCAAATGCCCTCGTTCACGCTCAGCGCCATTGAGTTCACGCCACCAAAATCGACCTTCACATAGGTCGGCGCGGCCTCATACAGCTTGAATGCCTCTGCCGCTGTGGCCCAAGCAATCGCCCCGTCGAACAGCCCGCTTGCTACACCGTTATAGAAATCAGCCAGCGTCGATGAAACGCCGGTCGCGCCTACCCCCTCAACATAGCGCAGGTTCATCCCTGCCCCGCCGAGTTTGAGCCCATTGAGGCTTTCCGGCCCCGTGTATTCGCCGTTTAGTAGAATTTGATAGTTATCAACCGCCGCCAGTGTGGTCAGGAAGTGCATTCCATTGTCGCTCCAGACCTGCTGCATCGCGGGAAACTCCGCCGTTAGATCGTTGACCGTCCGGGTTACCAGATCAAGGTCCGTCGTCACAAAAGGCGTGGCAAAGGCGATGTCATAGACCCGCAGCTTGTCGGGATGGAAGACAGTTTGAACAACGCCGATGTCTGCAAGGCCGACTTCGATTGCCTCCAACTCCCCCTTTGGCCCAACAATCGATCCACCCCATCCGTAGTTCCAGTTGATCTCGTAGTTGCCCGTTTCGGCCAACTTGGCGTTCACGGCCGGCACATAGACATCCTCGAAAATCTGAACCCAAGCGGCAGTTTTCGCATAGCCCGAAACGGTCGTCAGGTTGACAGTTTCCGCCGCGTATCCCGGCACAGAAAGCGCCAGGGCGAAGGCGCCGCCGAGTAAAAACTTGGGGTTGATAAAGCCGTTGATCATCTTGTCCTCCCAGACTACTAATTTATTAGCAATTAACTAATTGCTCGATTCGAGCGAATACACAAGAAAAAACTTCGAAGGCGTCCACCATAGCCGCAGGCCCCTCGGACCCCTCGAAAAAGGGAGAAAACCCATGCCCACCGAGCGCAATGCGATCCAGGACGTCGGCCTGCCCCTCGTCTTCCAAGCACAGTCCCAAGGTGCGCCCATGGCAGCACCCCGCCGGAAATTGGCCGAGGCCCTGCGTCTTTGCGCAACTTCGCTGGCAGGTTTTCAAAAAGAGGCCTACGTCACATCGGATCGCACCGGCCTGACATGGCGCCTTGTCAGCGATGAAGGCGCAAACCTGAACGGCCATGACGCCGCGCCACCTCCGCTTGGCTTTTTCGCGGCAGGCCTCGCCGCCTCTTATATGGAGGAGATCCTCGCACTTGCTGATCAACGGGGCGTGAAAATTGGTTCTCTGCGGGTGACACTGGATAATTTCTTCACCATGTCGGGATCAATGCTCAAAGGCACCATGGTCGGCGGGGCTCAGTCTGTGGACCTGATGGTGGAGATTGCCTGCGATATTGAAGACAAGGCCTTGGTGCAGCTTTTATCCGACTCCGTCGGGGCCGCCCCGCAAAACGGTCTGGTCACAGGCGCCCATAAAAGCCTCTTTACTCTTTCCCAGAATGGCCAAGAAATCGCGCCCACTCGGGTTGCCCCCCTCAATGAAGCCGCCATTCCCATGGCAAATGCCGAATGGACACCTGCCCCTACAGGTACCGACACCACCCTGCTCGAACGTGTCGGCATGTCTCCCCCTTCCCAAACCAACCCACCACCGCAAGACAACGGCGCGGCCTACTCCACCACTGCCCCCTCTGCGAGGCCCCTGCATGTGGCGGCCGTGGCCGAATTACGCCCTGACGGGATGAAAGAAATATTGCAACAACTGCATTTTCCCCATGGTTCTGAATGGCGTTTCCTTAGCGCGGAAAACACCCAGCGTGCCCCCGACGCAAACACCTTGATGGCCGCAGGCATCGGCTTTTGCTTCATGACACAGCTTGGCATTCTGGCAAAATCCCAAAAGCTCGACCTGCCCGAATATGCCATCATTCAGGATATGCACCTCAGCCTCGGCGGCGCATCAGGCGGCACATCCAAACCCGGTGCAGCCATGCCCGCCGAAACCCACCTTGCCTTGAAATCCTCGGAAGCACAGGCCAAGGCCGCCGAAATGCTGGACCTTGCAGAACAGGCCTGTTTCTTGCATGCCTTATGTAAAACACCACTTAAGACCAAATTACGATTTCAAAAGACGGGGTAACATGGACGCAGTGCCTGACAAAAAACCAAAGGCCAAAAAGGAACAACGCGGAGTTTCCTCCATCGATGTCGGCGGCCGCATTCTTGGTGTCTTTGGTCAGGCAAGCAAACCGCTCACCCTTAGCGTGCTGTCCGATATGACAGGCATCGCTGCCGGGCAGTTGCACCCCTATCTTGTCAGCTTCATCAACATGGGCATGGTCGAAAAGACCGGACGCGGCCTCTATCAACTCGGACCATTCGCCCTGCATCTTGGCTTGGCCCGGCTGCGCAAACAGAACGCTCATCGCATGGCCATTGAACGTGTCGGGGCTCTGTCGGAAAGCCTGCAGATGATGGTCTCCGTTGCAGTTTGGGGAGCACAGGGGCCGACCATCACTTATATTCAGGAATATGAACGTTCGCTGCATATCAACATCCGCGTCGGCGGAGTCTATTCTCTTCCGATGACGGCTACAGGCCTCGTGTTCTGTGCTTTCCTGCCCGAAAGCACGACCGCCCCACTGGTCGAGCGCGAATTCACCGACAGCGATAGCAGCCGCCGCAGCTTTTACACCATCGACAAACTCGCTTTTCGGGAAAACGTCGAAAAGACCCGCGCGCAGGGCTTTGGCACCACGCAAGACATGCCGATCCCCGGGATTACCGCGATTTCCGGACCCGTGTTTGATCATTCCGGTGGACTGCAACTCTGCGTGGCCGCAATCGGCCCCAGCGACGCGATCTCCATCGACAAGGACGCCACAACCGTTCGCGAGCTGCTTGCATTCACAGAGCAACTATCAAGCGACCTTGGCTATTCAGAAGCCTCTCGAACTGACTAGATCCTTCGCTCTCAAGGCAAACCCATTGACGCCTTGGCCTGCGGGCAGATACTCGTTCATCGTCGCGGGACGGCCCGTGATTTTCCAACCCCATCGGGACGACCCGACCTAGAAATAGAAAGGTCCCCCATGGCTTGGATCTACCTCTTAGTTGCCGGCGTTCTGGAAATTGTCTGGGCGTTCTTTATGAAAAAATCAGAGGGCTTTACCCTGCTGGTGCCCAGTGCAATCACCTTAGTCACGATGTGCGCGAGCTTCGCTCTGCTTGCTCTTGCGATGCGGTCCCTCCCGCTCGGCACCGCCTATACGGTCTGGACGGGTATCGGCGCCATTGGCACCTTCGTTCTTGGCATTGTCCTTCTGGGCGAGGCCGTTACGCCCCTACGCCTCATCGCAGCGCTGTTGATCGTGGCGGGCCTTATCCTGATGAAACTGACCAGCACCTCATAGGCACGTGGGCTTCATACCTTGGCCGGGTCGCATCAATACACACTCAATCCAAGCTGGCTCAAAAGATCAGCAGCCTGACCTTTGGAAATCACGGCGCCTTTGAAACGCTTGGCATCCCCAAGGGTTACCCCACCAAGGTCCGCACCTCGTAAATCTGCGCCTTGAAATCGACAGTCCGCCAGGTTTGCATCCCTCAGCGAGCAATTCTCAAAGACGGCCTCCCGGAAATCGCAGGATCGAAGATCAGCCTCCGCGAAATCAACACCGCGCAAGGTCGTCTTCCGAAAGGACAGCTTCGGCATAAGGGAAAGGCCCATCAGGCATTCCTCAATCTCGAACCCGTTGCCGCAAAGCTCGCTAAAATCCGCGCCAATCATTTTACAACCACTCAGCTTCACCTCGCCAAACAGGGCCCCACGGAAATCGCAATTGCTGAAATCTCCACCCTCGATCCGCGCCTCTGTGAGCATCGCACTCAGGAACCCGCTCCCCGGCGCACGGCATCCTTGGAAAACCGCGTTCTCCAAATTCGCCCCGTTAAAGGAGGCGCCTGTCAGGTTGCATTTTTCAAATCGCCAGCCAGCCATAGCCAGCCCGCTCATATCCATACCTTGAAGATCGCAGGCGCTCAACGTGGCTGCCTCGTTTTGGCGGCAAACCCGCGCAAGCTCGCTCGGCGTTACCTGTTGCTTGGAAAAATGGGGAGGCCTGTCACATTGCATAGATCCTGTCTGTCACCACGCCCTGCCCCGTTCAACCGTGTAATCAATCGGCGCGCTGCCGGTGCGGCGCCCCTTTCCAAACTTCGGCAGACAGAGTAGGCATCCCAATCTTTCAAGGATTAGCACAGATCATGGCGCAAAAAGCCACTATTTACAAAGTCGAACTCTCTGTCTCCGACATGGATCGCCACTACTACGAAACCCACAAGCTTACGGTCGCAAAACACCCTTCGGAAACCGACGAAAGGCTCATGGTGCGCCTGATCGCTTTTGCTCTGAACGCGCAAGAGCATCTGGAACTGACCAAAGGCCTTTCGACCGATGACGAACCGGACATCTGGCAAAAGAGCCTGAGCGGAGAACTCAACCTCTGGATCGCCCTTGGCCTGCCAAGCGAGAAGGTCCTGCGCCAGTCCTGTGGCAAGGCAGACAAAGTGATCGTCTACCCCTATGGCGGCAAGCCTGCGGACGTCTGGTGGGACAAAGTCCAGAACAGCACCACGCGCTTTGACAATCTTTCGGTGGTGAACCTGCCGGAAATCGAAACAGAGGCCCTGTCAAAGATGGCGAGCCGCGCAATGAAACTTCAGGTCAACATTCAGGACGGCGAAGTCATGGTCAGCGAAGGCGATCAACTCGCCTATGTGAACCCCGTTGATTGGAAAACAGCGAAGTAGCCCGGAATTCACCGACTGCCACAGACGCCTCACCACCATCGATACATGCTTTATTCTACTACCGACGTTTGATTGCAAACCATGCAGTCAAACAAGGGGGGTGTGTGCGCAAACCTAATGCACGAAGCCTCCGCTTTGTCACCCACACTTCAAGCATCTGTTAAGAAACATTCATAAACGCGACCTATTCGATGCCCGAACGAAGCTGCAACTGAAATTGCAAAATGGGTATCAAAATGATTGCACACCTACGAAACATCTCTGGCACCGCCATCCTGGCCCTGCTCGGCACCACAACCCTGGCATCGGCTGATGTCACAGTTGAATTCTGGCACAGCTTTGGCGGCGCCTCCGGCGAAGCTCTGGCCCAGATCATTGAAAAATTCGAAGCCGAAAACGCCGACATCAAAATCGACGCGCAAGAGATCGGCAACTACAACGACATCGTGACCAAGCTGCAGGCGGCCATCCCCGCACAGCGCGCGCCCGATGCCGTGATCATGGAGGTCACACGCTACGGCCTCTTCGCCGATCGCGGTGTTCTTAAGGATCTGACGCCCTATGTCGACGCCGATCCCCTTAAGGATGACCTGTTCAACTTCGCCCGCGAGGTTGGCGTCTATCAGGGCAAAAACTACATTGTTCCCTTCAACTCCTCCACGCCAGTTTTGTATTTCAACAAAGACATCTTCGAACGCGCGGGCCTGAGCGAAGACACGCCCCTCGGCACCTATGAGGACCTCCTCGCCGCGGCCCAGAAGATCACGGACACTCTGGGCGACGAGGGCATCACCGGCATCGCCGCTCCCGGTCAATTCGCCCGCTGGGGCCTTGTCATGGGCAATGACAGCGACCTGATCGACAGCGTCTCTGGCGAGATCATGCTCGACGCCCCCAACACGATTGAGGCCTATGAATTCATGGCCTCCCTTGTGCACGAGCACGAAGTTGCCTCCCCTGACGGCGTGACCAAGGAAAACAACGGGCGCGACGCCTTCCTTGCTGGTCGTGTCGGCATGATGATCAACTCCACCGGCAATTACGGCCGTGCCTCCTCCGCTTTGGGCGAGGATGTGGCTGTGGTGCCGATGCCTTGTAACAAGGTCTGCGCCGTGCCAATCGGCGGCGCTGGTATCGGCATTCTGTCCACCTCTGATAGCGAAGTTCAGGACGCCGCGTTCAAGTTCATCAGCTTCGCAGCCTCCCCTGAATCCAACGCTTTGTGGTTCTCGGCGACAGGCTACATGCCCATCAACCAAAAGACCGCAGAGCAACCCCTCGCGATCGAGGCTCTGGCCGAAAAACCCGGCATCGACGTGGCCATCAACCAGCTTGACGTGGCACGCGGCCGCCCGCGCCCGCCTGTGGTGACCTGGATGCGCGCCTCAGAATACGATCTTTGGCAGGCCATGGCACTGGGTCAGCGCGAAGTCTCCGACGTCTTGACCGAGTTCGCCGAGCGCACCCGCGCCGAGGCCGAGCGTCTGAAGCGTTAATTCCCCCCACCAACAAATGGCAAGGCCCCGACCTCGGGGCCTTGCTCTCCCATAAAAAAGGCCGTTCGATGCTGCGCCGTATAACACCCTATCTCTTCGTTCTGCCCCTGCTCGCCTTTATCGCGGTCTTTACCTATGTGCCGATCGTCCAGAGCGTGAACCTCAGCATGCGGGAATGGGATTTTCTGTCGCCCACCAAACCCTTCGTCGGGTTTGATAACTACCGCCTTCTTCTGGACAGCCGCGAATTCTGGAACGCCCTGCGCGTCACCGCTGTGTTTGCACTTTTCTCCGTTCCGCTCCGCTTGTTGCTTGCCCTCTTCATCGCCAGCCAGCTGCTGCGCGAAACATGGGTCTCGCGCTTGATGCGTGGGGCCTTGTTCCTACCTGCTGTCACCTCCACGGTGGCTATCGGTGTGGTCTTCTCTTGGGTGTTTTCAACCGACTACGGCATGATGAATGCGCTTCTGACCGGCCTTGGCCTGTCCAAAGTCGCTTGGCTGCAAGAGCCGCAAATCGCCCTTTGGGTGTTGATCTTCGTCAACACATGGAAACAGCTCGGCTACGACATCATCATCTACATCGCCGGACTTCAGGCCATCGGGACAGAGCTTTATGACGCCGCCGCCGTGGATGGCGGACGCAAAGGCCATGTGTTCCGCCGCATCACCGTACCGCTGGTGATGCCCACGACATATTTCCTGCTCATGGTCTCGGTGATTGAGGCGTTTCAGGTCTTTACCATTGTCGATGTGATGACCAAGGGCGGCCCTGCGGGGGCGACCGATTTGGTGGTCAATATGCTCTACCGCGTGGGCTTCACCCTCTTTGACATCGGCGTCGGCTCTGCTCTCGCCGTGCTTCTTTTCATCCTTCTCATCACTCTGGCGGTGATCAAATCCCGCGTCATCGGCCGAAAGGTGCATTATGAAGCCTGAGAACCCCCTTCTCGCCTGCCTGGCCCTTGCCGCTGGCCTACTCTTCCTGTCGCCGGTGCTCTATTCCGTCTGGATGTCGTTTCAAACGACAGATGCCTATTACACTGGCACCATCGACTTCACCCTTGGCAATTACGAAATGGCCATCGGGCAGTATAACTTTGCCCGCTACCTGCTCAATTCGGTGATCGTTTCGGGTCTTGTTACGGTGATCGGTCTGGCTGTGGCCACCTGCGCCGCCTTTGCCTTTGCCCGCTATACTTTTGGCGGCAGCAACCTGCTCTTTGGCGCGGTGGTGGCAACCCTGATGATCCCCAGCCATATTACCTTGATCCCGAATTACCTTACGCTGGCGAAGGCGGGGCTGCTGGACACCTATGCAGGGCTTGTCCTGCCCGCCATTTCCAACGGGTTTGCGGCCTTTTTTCTTCGGCAGTATATCCGAGGCATTCCCCGCGCCTTGGACGAGGCCGCCTATATGGATGGCGCCTCGCCGCTCAAGGTGCTGAGGCGGGTGATCATCCCCCTATCCAAACCCGCGATCCTCTCGATGGGCCTCTATATCTTCATCTCCGAATGGAACAATTACATCTGGCCGCTCGTCGCGATCGGGAAAGAGGACCTCTACACCCTGCAAATCGGCTTGGCGCGGCTTTATCGCGTGAACCCGGGCGAAGACATCATCAACTGGCCCCTCGTCATGGCCGCCTCCACCATCACGATCCTGCCGGTTATCGTCGGGTTTGTTCTAGTGGAGCGTCACCTGATCCGCGGCATGATGATGGGCGCCGTAAAATGACCGACACAAGGACAAAACACATGACACGCATCGCATCCCACCGCGGCGGCACCTTGAATTTTGGCGACAGCACGCCAACCGGCTTTCGCGCCACGGCAGCGCTCCCCCTTGAAGAGGTCGAATTTGACATTCACCCAAGCCGCGACGGCGCCATCATGGTCCATCACGACGCCACACTTGACCGCACAACAGACAGCAGCGGTGCCTTGATCGACAGGACAGAGGCCGAAATCCGCGCTGCCTCTATCAACTACGGCGTCGATGAACACCCTATTTCCCTTGCCGAACTCTGCGGCATCTACAAAGACAGCGCGGTCACCTTCCGCTGTGAATTCAAGCCCGACCAGAACGGCATGCCCTATGCCGGTTTTGTCCCAAAGGCGATTGAGGAACTCTCCCGCCACGGCATGCTGGAGCGCACGGGTTTCTCCTCCTTCATGGTTGCTAACCTTGAAGAGATCGCACGCCACACATCGCGGCCCTTCCTCTGGCTTGTCAGCCCGCCGGTGCAAAAACAACTGGGCATCAAGGCGATGATCGAATTGGCACAGGCGCACCGCATCCCCGAAATCGGCCTCAACATCGACCATACGGATGCCGCCACGATGGAACAGATCACCAAGGCCGGATTGGACTTCGGTTGCTGGGCCGCCCACAGCGAGGCGCAGATCACCAAGGCGCTCTCCCTCGGGGTCAAGGTTTTCACCACAGACCGGCCCCTCCTCGCCATCGAGGTGCGTAAATCATTCCACAAGGAGGCGGCGGCATGAGCGCGATCACCCTCACAGATATCCGCAAATCCTACCCCGGTGGTGCGCAGGTCCTGCATGGAGTCTCGATGGATATCCAGCACGGCGAATTCATCGTCATCGTCGGCCCCTCGGGCTGTGGCAAATCCACCCTGCTGCGCCTTCTGGCCGGGCTTGATCCCTGCGAGCAGGGCGAGCTGGTGATTGACGGCAAGCGCGCCAATGACATGCCCCCGCAAGACCGAGACATTGGCATGATCTTTCAAAACTATGCGCTCTATCCCCACATGACGGTGCTGGAAAACATCGCCTTCGGGCTGGAACTGCGCAAAGTTCCCAAGGCAGAGCGCCTCGCCCGCGCCCGCGCCGTCGCCGATACCCTGCAACTCACTCCTTATCTTGATCGCAAACCTGGCGCCCTCTCTGGCGGCCAAAGGCAACGGGTTGCCATGGGCCGCGCCATGGCCCGCGAATGCTCTACCTTCTTGATGGATGAGCCTTTGTCCAACCTCGACAACGCCCTTCGCGTCGCCATGAGGACAGAGATCAAGGACCTGCACCGCCAACTCGGCGCGACGATCATATACGTCACCCACGACCAGACAGAGGCGCTTTCCCTCGCAGACCGCGTCGCCGTGATGAAGGATGGCCATCTTCAGCAATTCGACACGCCGGACGTCATCTATGACCGGCCAGCGAACCGATTTGTTGCGGGTTTCCTGGGCGCCCCCGCCATGAACTTTGTCCCCGCCGATTGCATCAACGGATGGGCCGGGCCGCATAACGTCGATGTCGGCTTCCGGCCAGAGGCCCTGACCCTGCATCGCGCCCCCGTCAGCGGCCCCTCCATCGCGGCCCGCGTTGCCCTTACCGAAATGACCGGCGCGACCTTTATCGTCCATTGCGAAAGCGAGGCAGGCCGCCTCTCCGCCGTGGTCGCACGGGGGGATGGCCTCCCAGAGGATGGCGAGGATATCTGGCTCTCGCTCAGCCCTTCGCAGGCGCTCTGCTTTGATGCTATCACAGGGGACAGATTGGACCATTTCAACACCGCCCAACGGCAAGCAGGCGCGCCGTGCGCTGTAGCTCCGGCCTAGGGCACAAGGCGTGCAGATACAATGAACGAAATACCCAACCTCTCCTCGGATATCGCTCAGCTGATCACCCAGAATTTCGCCAAGCTGACCGATGCCGATACAAGGCTCCTCAAGGTGCTGACAAGCGACCCCATTCGCGGCGCCTTCGAGAACAGCACAGAGGTCTCTTCGCGTGCGGGCGTACACCCCGCCTCCGCCGTGCGACTTGCGCGGCGCTTGGGGTTCAAAGGCTACCCCGAATTCCGGACCTTCATGCAAAACAGCCTGATGGAGGGGCAAAGCGAATTTGCCGACCCCAACGCCCGCATCGCCGCCCGTATCGCGCGCGCGGGCGACGGCGGTCTGCTTTCCTCCCTCATCGACAGCGAAATCTCCGCCCTCGAGCATCTGCGCGATAATGTCACCGACGCGCAGATACGCACCTTCGCCACCACTCTCCTGAAGGCTCAACGTATCTTTACCTCCGGAACAAGCCACGGAACCGCTCTTGCCAAACTGATCGCCATGCGCCTGCGCCGCTCAGGCTTTGACGCTGTAGATCTGGGCAATGCCGGCCAACAGCAGGTCGAATGGGTCTATTCCATGACCGAGCGCGACGTTCTGTTCCTAAGCTGCTTTCGCGGCACCGCGCCGCAACTTGCCCATCTTACAACCCTTGCCTCCGAACGCGGCGCGGCCTGCCTTCTGCTCACCGATGTTCAGGAAGATCACCTGATCGCCCCGCAGAACACGCAAATCTGTGTCTCCCGAGGCGGCGCGGGAGAGTCCCAATCCCTCGTCGTGCCGATGACCATCGCCAACACAATCATCCTCGACCTTGCCAGCATCGACGGCGGCAAAACCATGCGCGCCCTCAATGCCTTCAAGCGGGTCAGGGAGGCCCACAATAGGCCTCCCGCCTAGGGCCTCACTCCTCGAGCGACAGGTAGTCGTTCGACACCCAAGTGGAGACCTCCGGCATTTCGCTCAATGACGCCCCGTCCTGGTCGCGCAGGATGCTGGCCTCGAACAGAAAGCCGGTGATATTGGCCACCATTGCCTCGTCAATCAGGCCGACAGGCTCACCCGCATCTTTCAAAAAGCCCCCTTCAACCATGGCCTGCATAGAGGCCCGCACAAGCTCTGGGTTGGTCAACATCCCGTCTGTTTCGGCTATCAGAATATCGGCGGCCTCATCCGGGTTCGATTGCGCAAAGGCATAGCCCCGCTGCGCGGCTTGCACGAAGGCCTCTGTCACCTCGGGGTTCTGCGCAATCCATGTTCCATTCCCGCCCAGAAAGGTCGTGTGCTGATCCGGCACACCAAAATCGGCATAGCGAAAGGCCCGCTGTGGGCGCTCCAGCAACACAGAGTTCACGCCTTCCCAAGTGCTCACTTCAAGGGTGAAATCCACACTTCCATTCGCGAGAGCCTCATAGGCAGAGGTTCCTAAGGTGACTGTGTCAAACGCGCCAGAGCCCCCGTCATTGCGAATTATAGAAGAGATCAGTGCATTTTCCCAAGCACTGCCAAAACCCGCATAGGTCTTGCCGTCCAGATCGGCGGGCCGTTGAATGTCGCTGCGCTCGCCGTTGAATACCAACCGTCCGGTCTCATGCTGCACAACGGCCATTACAGCGGCCATATCCGCTCCGGTCGCACGCTGGGAATAAAAGCCTACGGCGCTCAGGATGCCAAACTCGGCCAGCCCCGCCGCGACCAAAGTGCCAGAGGAGGTATCGGTATAGGGCAGGATATCGACCTGCAGTCCTGCCTCCTCGAACCAGCCCTTCGCCTGCGCGACGTAAAGGCCCACGTGATTTGTATTGGGCGTCCAATCGAGGGCAACAGTCAGTTTCTCCTGCGCCTCGGCAGGCAGCGCCAAGGCGATGAATGCGGCGGTCAAAAATTGCTTCATGGGTGTTCTCTCGTTTGTTGAAGAAGGGTTTCTAAAAGCTCTGACTCAATGGCGTGGGCCTGCGCACCGGGCGCCTCGACAAGGCGCGGCCGCGGGATCGGAACGGCAAACTCGGCAATCACCCGCGCGGGACGCGGGGACAGGACATAGATGCGATCGGACAGGGCCACCGCCTCGCGTATGTCATGGGTGACCAAAAGGCTCGTCCAGCGGGCCTTTTGCCAACGCGCCTCGAACCATCTTTGCATCTGGATCCGCGTCAGCGCGTCTAGCGCGCCGAAGGGCTCGTCCAGCAATTGCATTGGCCGGCCAAGAACAACCGTGCGCAACAAAGCCGCCCGCTGACGCATCCCTCCCGAAAGCTGTGCAGGATAGTGATCGGCAAACCCCTCCAGCCCGAAATCTGCCAGCAAGGGCATCACCTTCGCCCGCGCTTCTCTGCGTCTGGTTCCCTGCACCTCAAGACCAAGGGTCAGATTGTCGATGATCCGCCGCCAGGGCATCAGAGCGTCGCGTTGCGGCATAAAGGCAAACCCGTTCTTGCGCGCGGCTAGGGGTTCACCTCCAAAACTGATACGCCCCCCTTGCAGCGGCAGCCCCCCGGTCAGCAGACGAAAAAGCGTAGACTTCCCCGCACCCGAGGGCCCGAGGATCGACACGAACTCCCCCTCCTCGACCCGCATGCTGATCTTCTCCAGCACAGCCGTATCCCCGAGGGTCACCGAAACGTTTTCCATTTCCAGAAAGCTCATCTGTGCCCCTCCACATCGCGCCAGCCAAGCACCACACGTTGCAGTAATGCCGTGCAGCCAAACAGGCACAGGGTCAGCAAAGAACTGATGACCACAGCGGCAAGAACAAGATCGGGGCGGAAACTGTTCTTGGCATTCAGGATCACAATCCCGAGCCCTGCCCTTGCCCCCACATATTCTGCAAATATCGCCGCTACGACGGCATAGGTGATCGAAATCCTCAAACCTGCGAAAAAGTAGGGCATCGCAGAGGGCAGGCGCGCTGAGCGGAAAACCTGGAGGCGACTGGCGCCCATGGAGCGCATCAGGTCCTCGATCTCGCGATCCGTCGCCTCATATCCATCCACCAAGGCCACCAACATGGGGAAGAAGGTCACCAAAGCCACGATCAGGATCTTGGGCGTCAGGTCAAACCCGAACCACAGCACAACCAAGGGCGCAATCGCCACGAGGGGAAGGGTCTGGCTGACCACAAATATTGGGAACAGCGCACGGCGCAGCCGCGGCATGAAATCCAAGGCGACCGACAGACCAAAAGAAACCGACAGGGACAAAGCAAACCCTGCGCAGGTGGCTTTCACTGTCGGGATCGTGTTGGCCCACAACAGGGCGCGATTTTGCACGATCTGATCCACCACCCGCGACGGCGCAGGCAGCATGAGCGGCGAGATGCCTGACAAGCGAACATAGACTTCCCAGATCACAAAGGCACAGGCCAGACTTAGGACGGCAGGTATGCCGCGTGTCAGCCCTCTGCCGCTGGGGCGAGGTATGGGGCGCTGCATCCGATCAGCGTTTTGAAGGGCTGTTGGCGGATACCGTAAGATCAACCGTCACATGGCCCGTCGGCGGGCCGAACTGGCAAAACGCCTGTTGAAGCGTGGCGAAAACAGGCCCTGCATCGCCCGTTAAACGGGTGCAGAAATTCTTTGACCGATCAAAGGTGCCGCTGCGCTTGAGGAAATCGATGCAGCCCATGATCTCGTCCATGTGATCGCCCGCGCCCATTACATAGAGCGAGAATTGCGCATCTGCGGCTTGTCCTTTGCTAGGGCACGCCTGGATTGCACGTAGGGCGGCCTGTTGGCGGGAGGCCAAGGGTTCCTTGGGGTTGGCCAAGGCGCCGGTTTGGCAAATCGGATCATTCGGCTCGCCAGGACAGCCCCGCGACAGGGTGGCCCGCAACACGACATGTGCGCCTGTCGCTGCGGCCTGCGCATAAAGGTCTCGCAATGCGGGAAACAAAACTTCCGGAGGGCCGACGATCAGGGTTGAAATGTCATCGGTTTCTATCCGCAGCCTGTCCCGCCACGCGTCTAAAGCCTTTAGGGATGATAAAATGACGTCAACGAATCCGTCGGTCATCGGGTATAGGGATACTTGTGCGCCTGCAAACATTGATATGTCCTCCTTGCTACGCTGGCATTATCCAGATCAGCTTTAAGGGTCCGAAGGCATGCGCCCGCATCTCAGCCGCGGCATGACGCGGCTCCCCTGTGGTCCCGCATCTTTGACAGCACTTCGAAACGGCTTCAAGCGAAACTTGAGCACCTTAAGACGGTCAGCCGAACATCCTGCGCTGACACCGCTTGCGTCAGGACAGGGGCGCATACTGACACTCCCCATGCCATAAATGGATACAATTTAGGTCTCAAAGCCTTAAACTGCCGCCCAAAACTTACGCAAACACCATCAAATTTTGAGCGCTCACTAAAAACGCCCTCTCTACATCCTTTTTCCAATAGGAAATGGTTTTGGAGGAGTGCGTCCACGAAACGTGCGCCACTGGTGGATAACTTCCCCAGAAAGCCCAAATAACTCAGATATTTGGGAAAAAATTGACCCAAACTCCCGAAATCGACGCCTAATAGGTCAAAATACCCGCCATCCGGCCGACAGAAATCAGCCATGAAACCTTTGACAGCCTGAAAACCATTTGCCAGCCTTAAACCTGCCTGCAGAGAGGCACACGCTAAATACCGGTGATTTAACAATTACTTACGGTCAACACCAAAGGGGATACATTATATGAAGATCTGGAATTCTGGCGCAGGGGCCCTCCTTGCGACAGCGGCCTTTTTTGGCGCCGCAGCACCCGCTTTAGCGGACGAAACCATCGTTATCGGCTTGCAAGCCGAACCGGTCACTTTCGATCCCACGCAGATTAGCGATTTGAACACCTCCCGCGTTGTACACCGCATCTACGAAGGTCTGGTCGGCCTTAAATATGGCACATACGACCTCGAACCCCGCCTCGCAGAAAGCTGGGAAATTTCCGAAGACGGTCTCGTCTATACCTTCAAGCTCCGCGAAGGCGTAAAGTTCCACGATGGCACCGATTTCAATGCCGAAGCCGTCAAATACAGCTTTGAGCGTCAAACAGACGAAAACCACCCTGCCCACGGCTCACTCACCTACCGCGGCGCGCCCTCCTACCTTGGGCCGGTGGACACGATCGAGGCCGTTGATGACCTCACTTTGAAGATCACACTCAAACAACCAAGTGGTCCTTTCCTTGCCCGCCTTGCTGGCATGACCGTCAAGATCGTAAGCCCCGCTGCCCTCAAGGCGCATGGCGACGATGTGGGGCAATTCCCGGCTGGCACAGGCCCCTATATGCTTGAAGAGTGGGAGCCCGGCATCCGTGCGACGCTCACCGTCAATCCCGATTACTACGGCACAGCGCCCGAGATCGAAAAACTCATCTACGTGCCAATCCTCGAACCCGTTGCACGCCTCAGCGCGCTGACAACCGGCGAGATTGACCTGACCATCGATGTCCCCTTCGACAGCCTTACCGAGCTCGAAGAGAACCCTGACATTGAACTGCAGCAAGGTGCAAGCGCCCATGTGTGGTTTGTGGCCCTGAACACCCAGCTGTCCGATCCACCCTTTGACAATGTGCTGGTCCGCCAGGCGATGAACTACGCCGTCGACAAAGAGGGCATCGTCAACGACATCCTGCAAGGCACGGCGACTGTCTCCTCCGGACCACTGTCCGCAGGCTATGGCGACCTGCAAAACAAAGACGTGCGCAAATACGACTATGACCCTGAAAAGGCCAAGGAGTTCCTTGCCGAGGCGGGCTACCCCGACGGCTTTGGCGGCTGTGAATTCATGGTTCCTGAAAGCGGATCGGGCATGCAGGCCCCGATCGAAATGGGCACATATATTCAGGCGAACCTTTCTGCCGTTGGTATTGATTGCCAGATCAAGACCATGGAATGGGGCGCCTACCTGACGGCCTACCGCGAAAGCCCGATGATGGCACAGATGTCCTGGAACCCGCCAATCGGCGACCCCGACATCGTGCTCAACAACTTGCTCAACTCTTCCAACTTCCCCCCCGGATGGAACGCTGGTTCCTACAAGAACGAACGTGTGGACGAGCTGGTTTCCACTGCGCAAAGGCTCAGCGATCCGGATGAGCGCCGGGAACTCTACCTCGAGGCGCAGGCCTTGATCGCAGAGGATGCGCCTTGGATCTTTGTCGATCACGGCAACCAGATCATCGCGCATACGACCAAGTTGAAGAACTTCCTCGTTTCGCCAAACTTCGATCTCGTTGTCGAAGGCGCGAGCTACGAAGACTGATCTTAGCTCCTTTAAAAACCCTCCATGGCGACAGGGCGGCCCGCGTGCTGCCCTGTCACCCATCCCAGCTGTTCTAAAAGCAAGGATCTTTTGAATGCGGAACTACCTCCTCAAGAGGCTGGCCCAGACGATACCCGTATTGTTTGGCATCTCTATCCTGGTCTTCTCGATGCTCCACCTGGCGCCAGGCGATCCAGCCGATCTGCTGCTTGGCCCCGATGCCACACCCGAGGCGGTCGAGGACCTGCGCGAGGACATGGGCCTCAACCGTCCCCTGATTGTTCAATACGGCGCATGGGCCGGGCGCATTGTCCAAGGTGATTTCGGCCGCTCTGTGGTGCTGAACCGCGCGGTTCTGCCGGAGGTTATGAAACGCTTCAAAAACACCCTTATCCTGACGGCAGGCGCCCTCGCCTTTGCGGTCGTCTTCGGAATCGGGATCGGGATTTTGGCGGCAAAGTTCCATCAAACCGTCTTCGACTCCGCCGCGATGCTTGTCGCCCTAGCGGGAATAAGCATGCCCACCTTTTTCACCGGCATAGCCGCAATCCTGATTTTTGCCATGGGCTTTCAGGTTCTCCCATCGTCGGGAATGTATCCGGCAAGAGGCGGCGACTTTTTCGATCTCATGCGGCACCTGCTGATGCCAGCCGTTACATTGGGTGCGGTCTCCGCCGCGATCCTTGCCCGCATCACCCGCTCCGCAATGCTGGAGGTCATCCAGCAGGATTTCATCCGCACCGCCCGCGCCAAAGGGGTCAGCGAGGACAAGGTCGTCTGGATCCACGCTCTGCGCAATGCCTCCATCACCATCGTTACGGTTCTGGGCATGCAGATCGGCTACCTGCTTGGCGGCTCTGTCATCACAGAGGCCGTCTTCTCTTGGCCCGGCCTTGGGCAAATGATGGTCCGCGCCATTCAGGCCCGCGACTATCCCACAGTTCAAGGCGGCGTCCTGATCATCGCGATGAGCTTTGTCTTCATCAATCTCGCCGTCGATCTGATCTATGCCTGGCTTGACCCGCGCATCCGCTATTCCTGACGTGAGCACAAAAACAATGACAACAGTATCCTCCCTGGACTCGGGTGCAGTCGCGCCAGTCTCGGCCCGAGAGTCCCTCTTTGCGCGGCTCAAGAAGAACCGGCTCTCCCTGTTTGGCGGCGTGCTTGTCCTGCTTGCCGTCTTCATGGCCATCAGCGCACCCTTCCTGCCCCTGCAAGACCCCGACGCCGTCGACGCCTCCTCCCGCCTTGCACCCATCGGTGCGCCAGGCCATCTGCTCGGCACTGACGAACTTGGCCGCGATATCCTGTCCCGCATGTTCTGGGGCGGGCGGATTACGCTTCTGGTCTCTATCGCGGCGACGCTGATCGCGATGATCGCGGGCACCTTTTTGGGCCTCGTGTCGGGGTATTTCCTTGGCTGGACAGATACGGTGATCTCCCGCGGTATCGACGTGCTTATGGCCTTCCCCTACTTCCTGCTTGCCCTGACGGTCATCGCCATCCTCGGGCCCGGCCTGCTCAACGGTATGCTTGCGATTGCCCTCGTCAATGTGCCCTTCTTTGCGCGCATCATCCGTGGCTCCACCCTATCCCTGCGCGAGGCCGACTATGTCCTTGCCGCCAAGGGCATGGGCGCAGGCCACAGCCGCATCCTGTTCCGCCATATCCTGCTGAACTCGCTGCCGACCCTCGTCGTGGCCACAACCATCAACCTCGGCTTCATGATCACCGCTGCAGCCGCCCTGTCTTTCCTTGGCCTCGGCGTGCAGCCGCCCACCTCAGACTGGGGCACTATGCTCGCCAGCGGGCGGCAATATCTCTCTTCCGCGCCCCATACATCCTACCTGCCCGGCCTTGCGATTTTCCTGACGGTTCTGGGATTCAACCTGCTCGGTGACGGACTTCGGGACGCGCTCGATCCGCGGATGCGAGACTAACATGGATACTCTTATGCACGCCCCAAAAACCGCAGCCAAAAACGCCAACGCCCCCCTGCTCGAGGTCTCGAACCTGAGCACAGAGTTCGCCACCTATGCCGGCACCTTAAGCGCCGTTGACGGCGTCTCCCTCTCGCTCCAACCCGGCGAAGTCTTCGGAATCGTCGGCGAAAGCGGCTCCGGCAAATCCGTCACCGCCCTGTCCATCATGGGCCTGATCAAAAAGCCGGGCCGTGTTACCGGCGGCACCGTCAGGTTCAAGGACGAGGCAAACCTTCTCGACAAGACGCCCGCCGAGATGCGCAAAATCCGCGGTGGTCAAATCTCCATGATTTTTCAGGAGCCGATGACCTCCCTCAATCCGGTGTTTCGCATTGGCTGGCAAATCGCCGAGGTCCTGCAGATTCACCGCGAGATGACCCGAACCGAGGCTTGGGAGCGCGCCATCCACCTGCTGGACCGCGTCGGCATTGCCTCCCCCGCGAAACGTGCGCGCGAGTTTCCGCATCAGCTCTCCGGAGGCATGCGCCAAAGGGTGATGATCGCCATGGCCATGGCCTGTGCGCCCAGCCTGCTCTTCGCCGATGAGCCCACCACTGCGCTCGATGTCACGGTGCAGGCGCAGATCCTCGACCTGATGGTGCAGCTCAAGGAAGAGGACGGCGCCGCCGTCATGCTGATCACCCATGACATGGGCGTTATTGCGGAAATGGCACAGAAGGTCGCCGTGATGTATGCGGGCGTCGTGATGGAGGAAGCCACGGTGGAGGAGCTTTTCGACAGCCCCCTGCATCCCTACACACAGGGCCTCCTTGACAGCATCCCGCGCAAGAAATCGCGCGGACAGTCCCTCAAGGCGATCCCCGGGATCGTTCCCAACCTGCTGCACCTGCCCACAGGTTGCCGCTTCCGCGACAGATGCGCCGCTGCTCATAGTGCCTGCGCTCTGGCAGACCCCCCATTGCAAACGATGCCGAATAGCACCCGCAAGGTCCGCTGCTGGCTACACCACCCGGAGCCCCCAAAATGAGCCAACCAAGCCAAGCCCCCGCCCCGCTGTTGCAGGTCAGCGACCTGAAACGCTATTTCGACGTCAAGAACAGCCTGCTGTCGGGCAAGTCCGGTCACCTGCGGGCCGTCGATGGTGTCACCTTCAACGTCACAGCTGGCGAAACCCTCGGCCTCGTTGGAGAGAGTGGCTGCGGCAAGTCGACTTTGGGCCGCGTTGTCTCGCGCCTTTTGCCTGCAACCGATGGGGAAATTCTGTTTGAGGGACGCGACATCATCGATATCGACCGCAAGGCCCTTCTGGCCCTACGCGCCGATATCCAAAGCGTGTTTCAGGACCCTTCTGCTTCGCTCAACCCGCGCATGACGGCCTTTAACCTCATCGCCGAACCGCTGGTGATCCAGAAAATCGGCACACGCGCATCGCGCCGTGACAAGGTGCTTGACCTGCTCGAAACCGTGGGACTGCGCCGCGAATTTGCCGACAGATACCCGCACGAGTTCTCCGGCGGCCAGCGACAGCGCATCGGCATCGCCCGCGCTCTGGCGCTCGACCCAAAGCTCCTGATCCTCGACGAGCCTGTCTCCGCTCTGGATGTCTCCATTCAGGCCCAGATTATCAACTTGTTGGAAGATCTGCAAAAAAGGCTCGACCTGACCTACCTTTTCATCAGCCATGACCTCAGCGTCGTTCAACACGTCGCCGACAGGGTCGCGGTAATGTATATGGGCCAGATTGTGGAGCTCGCGGATAACGAAGCCTTCTACGCCAATCCGCAGCATCCCTATTCCATCGCCCTGCTCTCGGCGCTGCCGCTGCCCGACCCTACAATCGCGCGAAAACGCATCTTGCTGGAGGGGGACCTCCCCGACCCTGCCAACCTTCCCCAAGGCTGCCGTTTCCAAAGCCGCTGCGCACATGTCACCGACCGCTGCCGTGTGGGGCCGGAACCGGAAATGCAGGAAATCTCCCCGGGCCACATCGCCCGCTGCCACAACCTCGCGGATATCCACGCCCCCATTGAACAAAAGCAAACCGCATGAGCACCCCCCCCAAACGCCCGCTAACCACCGAAGACATCGCCAGCGCCGAAGCCCTAATGGGCATCGCCTATACCGCGCAGGAGCGCGAGTTGATGCTGGACACATTCGACGGCCAGATCGCTGCGGCGACCAGCCTACGCAGCCTCAGCTTTGCCAACGCGGAGGCACCTGCCTGCCGTTTCGACCCGCGGTTGCCGGGCTTTGAAATGCCCCAAGGCGCGGATGTCCTCGCTTGGTCGGACGGCTCCCCCGCCCCCCTGCCCGATGACGAAGACGACATCGCCTTTGCGCCTGTTTCGCGTTTGTCAGCATGGATCAAATCCGGCCAGCTCAGCTGCCGCCATCTTTGCGATATCTACCTTGTCCGGATTTCCCTACTCGCGCCAAAGCTGAACTGTATCGCAGAGTTGACCGAGGACCTCGCCAAAGCCGAGGCTGATAGGGCCGACGAGAAGCTGAAAGCTGGCCAATACCTTGGCCCGCTCCACGGTATCCCCTATCTGGTCAAGGACCTCTTTGACACCAAAGGGATCACGACTGGCTGGGGCGCTGAACCTTTCCAAAACCGCATTCCAGACAGCGACGCCACCGTGGTGAAGCGCCTGCGCGATGCGGGCGCGATCCTTCTTGGCAAGTCCGCGGTTGGCGCCCTGGCTTATGGGGATCTTTGGTATGACGGCCGCTGTCGTAACCCTTGGAACCTGAACGAGGGGTCCAGCGGCTCCAGTGCGGGCTCCGCTTCCGCAACTGCCGCAGGACTTTGCGCCTTTTCGATCGGCACCGAAACCCTTGGATCGATCACATCCCCGAGCCAGCGTTGCGGCACCACGGGCCTACGACCCACCTTTGGCCGCGTGCCCCGCGGCGGGGCCATGGCCCTATGCTGGTCAATGGACAAGACCGGCCCGATCTGCCGCTCGGTCGAGGACACCGCCATGGTCCTCGCGGCCATCAACGGAGCCAGCCCCGAGGACGCCGCGTCGATACAAGCCCCTTTGCACTTTAATGCTGCCGCAGACACCACAGGCCTACGCCTAGGCTACCTGCCGCAGGCCTTCGACGATGAGGCCACCGCCCTTGACCATGCTGCGCTGGAGGCCGCAAAGGCTTTCTGCACAGAAGTGCGAGAGGTCTCCTTGCCCGACCTACCCTACCCGTCCCTGATGAACATCATGTATGCCGAGGCCGCCGCCGCCTTCGAGGATCTTACCCTCGACGGGAGCGACGATACCCTGACATGGCAAGATGCCGCCGCATGGCCCAACATCTTTCGCCGTGCGCGTTTTCTCTCGGCTGTCGATCATATCCAGCTGGATCGGCTGCGCTATCGCGTCATGCAGGCCCTTGATGAGATGTTCCGTGACATCGACGTGCTCATCGGCCCCTTCAACACAGGCCCGATGCTCGTTGCCAGCAACTTCACCGGCCACCCCTGCCTGCACCTGCCTGTCGGCTTCTTTGGCAGCGCCACACGCACCCCGGGCACCTTTGGGGGCGGCAAAGTCCAAATCCCTGCGTCCGAGCAGGACGGCGAAATCTTCCGCGTGCCGCAGGGTATATCGCTTTGGGGCAAACTCTTTGAAGAAGGCACTCTTCTTAACTTTGGCCAAAGCCTCGAGGCCGCGCTTGGCTGTACATCGGAGCGCCCTACATTTCCTAGCTAAGGCCCCTAGAGTGGCGTTGCGGGGCGCAGCAAAGCCCCCGCAACGCGCCGCCCTTAGAACGGGCTGTCAGCGTAGTAGAATTCCGCCGCATTCTCCTGTGTCACCAAAACGGACCCGATGACAAATGTCCCAGACACCGGCGCCGTCGATGTCAGGCCAACGGCCGTCATTTCAATGGCCGTCGCGATCATTGCAGGCGGGTATGTGACGTTTGCGGGGATCATGGCATCGCCGTCGCGGGTGCGGGCGATCATTTCTTTCATACCGGCACCGCCCAGAACGAACTGAATATCATCACGGCCTGCGGCCTCAATCGCCGCAAGAACCCCGATGGCCATGTCATCGTCTGATGCCCAGACGGCATCGATCTTGTCATACTTGGACAGGAAATCCTCCATGACGGTAAAGCTGTCATCACGGTTCCAGTTGCCGTGCTCCATCGCCAGAACATTGATTCCCGACCCTTCGATCGCAGCCTCAAAACCGGCGACACGCTCGTTGTCGATGGTTGTGGGGATGCCGCGGAACACTACAATGTCGCCGCCCTCGGGCATGGCCGAAACCATGAATTCGCCCGACACCGTGCCAAAGCCGGAATTGTCGCCAGCGACATAGAGATCCTCGATGCCCTCAACGGCAAGGCCACGGTCAACCACAGTCACCCATGCGCCGCTTTCGGCGACGGCCTGAACCGGCCCGGTCAAAGGCTCGGATTCAAAAGGAAGGACGACCAGAGCCGAGATATTGCGGGTGGCGAGCATGTCCTCGATATCGTCCACCTGCTTGGCTGCGTCCGAGGCTGTTGCCAGAACAAAATCCAGTCCGGGATAGACCTCCTCCAAACGGTCCACGGCCTCCTGCGCGTGGAAGTTCATACCGCCGGCCCAGCCATGTGTCGCCGCGGGTATCGATACGCCGATCACTTTGGTGTCTTGTGCCCAGGCCGGTGCGGCAAGCGCCGCGACCATTGCCGCCGCTGTTACTGTTGTAAATTTCATGGCTTTTCTCCTCTATAGACCATGTGTGATGAAGGGCTTGTTCTCCTCAGCCCTCCGCTTTTTTGTCTCGCTGCAGAATGACGGCGAGGATGATGATCACCCCTTGGATCGCCCCGTTCAAATAGGGAGAGACGCCGTCCGTCAGGTTTAGGATATTGTCGATCAGCGACAGGATCAGGACACCGATAACCGTGCCCCAGACGCGCCCGAAGCCCCCCTTGAGCATGGTGCCGCCGATGATCACCGCCGCAATCGCCTCCAGCTCCCACAACACCCCTGTGCTGGGTGAGGCAGAGCCAAGCCGCGGAACATACATGATGGTCGCGATCCCGACCAAGACACCCAGCATGACATAGGTCATCATGCGCACGCGGTTCACGTTGACCGATGAATACCGCGCCACCTGATCGTTGGAGCCAACCGCCGCCGCATGCCGCCCAAAGGCCGCACGCCGCATCACCACCTCGCCGCAGATTGCAACAAGAGCAAACACAAGGATCGGCCAGCTCACGCCAAGAATGCCATCGAAGTAGATCGGGCGAATGACCGATCGCATCCCGAAATCGAGGGACAATGTCCCCCCATCGGCAAGCCATGTCACAAGGCTCCGGTAGATACCCATCGTGCCCAAGGTCACGATAAAGGCCTCGATCCGCATATTCGTGATCAGGAACCCGTTGATGAAACCTGCCGCTGTCCCCGCGACAATCGCTGTCACCATCCCCACCATCACAAGGGGCCATCCCGCCCCCATGCTGGGCAAGAGCCCGTTCATGACAAGGATCATCAATCCGGCAATAAAGGCAGCCATCGACCCGACCGACAGGTCAAGCCCGCCGGAGGTGATGACAAAGGTCATGCCCACGGCAATAATCCCGATAAAGGCAGAGCGGGACAGGACATTGCTGATGTTCCCCGCACTCAGGAAGTTCCCGTTCAGCAAAGCCCCGACGATGATCAAGGCCACCAGCGCTAGGATCGGGCCAAGGACCTTCAAATCCACCGAGATCTTTGCTGTTTGAGTCATCTGCGCCATGGCCATTATGCTGCCCCTTCTTTTTGCGCGCTCAGGCCCATGGCCAGTCGCACGATTTTATCCTCGGTCATCTCGGCGCCCGAAACCTCGCCCTCAATCCTGCCGGAGCGCATCACAAGAACGCGGTCAGCAAGGCCGATGACCTCCTGCATTTCAGAACTGATAACGATGATTGATTTGCCCTGCGCAGAAAGCGCATGAATGAATTCATAGATTTGCTGCTTGGTGCCGATATCGATGCCGCGGGTCGGCTCGTCGATTATCACCACCTCCGGATCCGCCAACATGACCTTGGCAATCAACAGCTTTTGCTGGTTGCCCCCCGAAAGGTTCCCGACCGCAACCTCGCGTGTCGGGGCGCGAATATCGAAATCCTCAATTGCTTGCGTAAGAGCCGCGTCTTCCGCCCCCTGATCGATGACCAACCTCGTAAAGTCCGGCAGGCTTTGCAGGGTCAGGTTCTCCCGCATCCCCTTGTCCAGCAATAGGCCACGCCCCTTGCGATCCTCGGTCAGGTAACACAGCCCCGCCGCCTGTGCCTGACGCGGGGATTTCAGGCTCACATCCTTGCCATTGATCCGCACCGCCCCGCTGGCGGAGCGCAGGCCAACAAGCCCCTCCATGGTCTCGGTCCGGCCAGAGCCGATGAGGCCCGAGAACCCCAGAATCTCGCCCCTGCGCAGGGTGAATGAAATATCCGTGGCGAAGCCCGGAACCGTCAGGCCCGCAACCTCCAGCGCCAGATCGGAACCAATCTCCCCCTCCCGCACCGGATACAAGGACGACACATCCCGCCCGACCATGGCCTCGGCCATCTGGTCTTCGTTGTAGTCACTGGCGACCCCCTGTGAGACAACATGCCCATCCCGCAAAACGGTGATCTGATCCGAAATCCGTTTTACTTCGTCAAGCTTGTGCGAAGTGAACAAAATCGCCACGCCCTGTGCCTTCAACCGGTCGACCTGTTCGAACAGGGTTTCTGCCTCACGCTCGGTCAGAACCGCCGTCGGCTCGTCCATGATCAACACCTGCGCATTGCGCGACAGGGCCTTGGCGATCTCGACCATCTGCTTGTCCGCATTGGCGATGTCGCGCACCCGCGCCAAAGGATCGACAGAGCAGTTCAGCCGCGCCAACAGTGCCTCCGTTTCGGCCCGCATCGCCGCCTTATCAAGGAAAAGGCCGCGGCGTTTTTCATGACCAAGAAAGATATTCTGCTCGACCGTCAGCTGATCCGCGAGGTTGAATTCCTGATGGATCAACACCACGCCACGTGCCTCGGCATCTTGAGAATTCGCAAAGGAAACCGGCGTGCCGTTCAAACGGACCTCCCCTGTTGTCGGCGCCAGATAGCCCGACATGATCTTCATGGTCGTGGACTTCCCCGCACCGTTTTCCCCGATCAGGGCATGAACCTCTCCGGGGGCCAGCGTGATGTCGATATCATGCAGAACCTGGACAGGGCCAAAGCTGCGGCAGATCGCGGATAACGACAGGCTCAGGTTTGAGGCTCCCGTGCCGCTCATACCTTAACCCACGCGGCATTGCGCGCAGAGGACCGCACGCAGGCGTCAATAAAGGTCACCCCGTCTAGGCCATCATGGACTGTCGGCAGCAAATGCTCCGGTACAGCGCCCGTGCGCGCCGCCGTAATAACATCCGCCGCCTCGTTATAGATATTGGCAAAGCCCTCAAGATAGCCCTCGGGATGCCCGGGCGGGATGCGCGACGCCGCTTGGTTGCCCGCATTGGCCCCCGCGCCATTGCGCGTCAAAAGCTGTTTTGGTTCACCGAAGGGCGTATACCACAGATAGTTGGGATCCTCCTGCGACCATTCCAGACCGCCCTTCTCCCCATACACCCGCAGCTTGAGCCCGTTTTCGTTGCCCGGCGCCACTTGAGACGACCAAAGCATCCCCTTGGCGCCGCCCGCATACCGTAGCATCACATGCACGTTGTCATCCAATTGCCGCCCTTCCACGAAACTGGTCAGATCCGCGGCTAGGCTTTCAAGGGTCAAACCCGTCACAAAGCCCGCAAGATTATAGGCATGGGTGCCAATATCGCCCACGCAACCGCCCGCGCCGGAACGGGCCGGATCGGTGCGCCATTCCGCCTGTTTCAGGCCCTCGCCCTCCATCGGGGTGGTCAGCCAATCCTGGGGGTATTCGGCCTGCACCACACGTATCTTGCCCAAGGCGCCTTCGGCGACCATGGCACGCGCCTGCCGGACCATAGGGTAGCCAGTGTAATTATGGGTCAGGATAAACTGCGCATCGGATTTTTCCGCCGCAGCCACCAGCTTTTTCGCATCGGCAAGCGTCGAGGTCAGGGGCTTGTCGCAGATAACGTGTATGCCGCGTTTCAGGAACTCGCGCGCAGCGGGAAAATGAACGTGGTTCGGTGTTACAATAGCAACCGCCTCGATCCCGTCTTTCAACCGCGCCTCACGTTTGGCCATCTCGGTGAAGGATCCGTAACAGCGATCCGGCGCAAGCCCGAGCGCCTCTCCCGATGCTTTGGATTTCTCCTCGGTCGAGGAAAGGGCCCCCGCCACAAGCTCAAAGCTCCCGTCAATGCGCGAGGCAATCCGGTGAACCCCGCCAATAAAGGCGTCATTCCCGCCGCCAACCATGCCAAGCCGAATAGGTTTCATCACGAAATCCCCATCATCTTGGCGTTCAACGCCGTGTCCGCGCCGCCATCGGCAAAATCGTCAAAGGCACGCTCGGTCACGCGAATGATATGGTCCTTAACGAACTGCGCCCCTTCGCGCGCGCCGTCCTCGGGGTGCTTGATCGCACACTCCCACTCGACCACAGCCCAACCGTCAAAGTCATTGGCCGCCATCTTGGAAAACACCGCGCCGAAATCCACCTGCCCGTCGCCAAGCGAGCGGAAGCGGCCCGCCCGGTCCACCCAAGATTGATAGCCGCCATAGACGCCTTGGCGCCCGGTTGGATTGAACTCCGCGTCCTTCACATGGAACATGCGGATGCGGTCTTTGTAGATGTCGATATTGTCTAGATAATCCAGACATTGCAGGACGTAGTGGGAGGGATCGTAGAGCATATTGGCCCGGGCATGGTTGCCGGTGCGCTCCAGAAACATCTCATAGGTGATCCCGTCATGCAGATCCTCACCTGGATGGATTTCATAACATACGTCTACGCCGCATTCTTCCGCGTGATCCAAAATCGGAAGCCACCGCTTGGCCAATTCGTCAAAGGCCTGCTCGACTAACCCCGCCGGACGCTGCGGCCAAGGATAGACATAGGGCCACGCCAAAGCGCCAGAGAAGGTCGCATGGGCCCCGATGCCAAGGTTTTTTGACGCCGAAAGGGCCTTCTTGACCTGATCCACTGCCCACTCCTGACGCGCTTTGGGATTGCCGCGCACCTCTGGCGCTGCGAACCCGTCAAAAGCGTCATCATAGGCTGGATGCACTGCAACCAACTGCCCCTGCAAATGGGTCGAAAGCTCGGTCACCTCAACGCCATTGGCACGGGCTTGTCCGGCCCAATCCTCGCAGTAACCCGCCGAGGTGGCCGCGGTATTAAGGTCGATCAGCCGCGCGTCCCAGCTGGGCACCTGCACCCCTTTGTAACCACAATCGGCGGCCCACTTGGTGATGGCATCCCATGAGTTGAAGGGGGCATCATCGCCTGCGAATTGCGCCAGAAACAACGCTGGCCCTTTGATGGTTTTCATAGTCTCTCTCCCTGACGTCAAACGTAGCGGTTGACGATATTCTCAAGTTTCTCCTGCCCGCCGGACACGGGCTGCGGGTTGATACCGCGCGCTTCCGCGTCTGCTGCGATCCCCTCCAGCGTTGCGCCCTCGGCCAGCATGGCCTTGGCCGCATCGGCCTCCCAGCCCGCATAGCGTGCGCGGCGGGGCTTCTCCAAGGCGTCCTCCGTGATCATCGCATAGGCCGATTTCAAACCCCGCGCACAGACATCCATCCCGCCCACATGGGCCGCAATGAGATCGCTGGCATCAAGGGATTGGCGGCGCAACTTTGCGTCAAAGTTGGTGCCGCCCGAAGTGAAGCCCCCCGCCTTCAGAACCTCATAATAGGCAAGCGCCGCCTCCGAGGGGGAATTGGGGAACTGGTCCGTGTCCCACCCCGATTGGTAATCATTGCGGTTCATATCGATGGAGCCGAAAATCCCCAATGTCCGCGCCATCGCCAGTTCATGCTCAAAAGAATGGCCCGCAAGGATCGCATGCCCCTGCTCGATGTTGACCTGCACCTCGTCTTCCAGGCCGAACCGCTTGAGAAAGCCATAAACGGTGGCAACGTCGAAATCATACTGGTGCTTGGTCGGTTCCTGCGGCTTCGGCTCGATCAGGATGGCACCCTTATAGCCGATCTTGTGCTTGTATTCGACGACCATGCTCAGGAAACGGCCCATCTGCTCCAACTCGCGGTCCAGATCCGTGTTCAGCAGGGTCTCATAGCCCTCGCGCCCGCCCCATAGAACGTAATTCTCCCCGTCCAATCGATGGGTTACATCCATCGCCGCCTTCACCGTCGAGGCGCAATAAGCAAACACATCGGGGTCCGGATTGGTCGAGGCACCGGACATAAACCGGCTGTTAGAGAACATATTCGCCGTCCCCCAAAGCAGCTTCGGCCCGCCATTTGCCATCTTCTCGGCGAAGTAGTCCGCCATCTCGTTCAGGCGCTTATGGCTCTCTTGTAGGCTGTCGCCTTCGGGGCGCACATCATGGTCGTGGAAACAGAAATAGGGCACCCCCAGAATGCGGAACATCTCGAAGGCTGCATCGGCCTTTTGCTTCGCCAAGCCCATCGTGTCCGCTGGAAACCATGGGCGGTCGAATGTCTGCCCGCCGAAGGGATCGTTCCCGTCCCAGACAAAGTTGTGCCAATAACACACGGCAAAGCGCAGATGCTCTGCCATGGTCTTGTCCCCCAGCTTCTCCTCCGGGTTGTAATGGCGGAACTCCATCGGGTTTGTGCTGTCGCTGCCCCCGAATTTGACGGGTTCGATGTCGGCAAAGTAGCTGCTCATTAGATATTCTCTCGGCTGTAAATATTAAGGTGGATTCTTCCGCTGCCGACGGCGATCTCGCGCCCCTCGGTCAGGTCGCGCATCATCGAAACGGCGGTGGTCACGGCGGTTGAGGTGTCTTGGTCCAGCACCAGATCAATCGCCCCATCGCGCAGTCCCTGGCGGGACACCAAGGTCAGCTCGTGAACAATGGTGACAGGCTTACTCCCGGCCTTTTGAACCGCGCGCACCAAGCCGCGGTTCCCCGCCCCGATCGCATAGATGCCGACCAAGGGCTGATCCTCCATCGCCGCCATCACCAGGCGCTCGACCGTATCGGCGTCGTCATTTCCCTCAACGGCGGACAGAAGGCTCAGATGGGAAAACCGTTCCATCATCACGGCGCGGAACCCCATCAAGCGCTCCATATGATCACGAGAGGAAAGTGACCCCGCAATCATCAGGATCGAGCCCGCCTCTCCCAAAAATCGCCCCATGAAATCCGCAGCCGTCCGCCCCGCGGCCACGTTATCAATCCCGATATAACAGGCGCGCCCTGACTGGGGCAGGTCCGCAACAAGGGTCACGACCTTCACACCAGAGGCAATCAAACGGTCAACTTCTTCCTGAACTTCGGGCGCTTCGCTGGCCATGATGGCAAGGGCATCGCAATCCAGATCGCGCAGGGCCGCCACCTGCCCCGCCACGTCAAAGGCATGGGTCGGAACGATCTGGATCAAGATTTGCTCTTCCACCAAACGGGCGCGCTCGCGTTCCAGCGCCGCGTGCAAAAGCGCGACAAAGCCGGTGTCACCGGAGGGAACAACAAAGCAAAATCGATACACCCGCCGCCGCGAAAGGTTGGCCGCCGCCAAATTGCGCACATAGCCCGTCTGGGCCACAGCGGCCCGGACCCGCGCCTCTGCCTTTGCCGAAACACCGCCGCGATTGTTAAGAACGCGGTCAACCGTTGCCAGGCTCACCTGCGCCGCCTTCGCGACATCATGTATCGTTGGTCCGCTCATATCCCCCCCCAGGTTACCAACTGGTAAAATAGGAATTGAGGTACGTCAATCATTTTTCTGACGTCAACCCCTCACTGCGCCGCAATAGCTCACTAACCAACTGAGATATAATGAAAGTTATCCTGAGCGCCAATTTAAAGGAGCCGCCCTAACAACGCATCTCCCAACGAGCACCACCACCTACGTCATTTCGAAAGTATGGCTACCGCCATAGGTCACAGGTCACTAACCACCAGCTCCGCGGTGATCGCGGCAGTCTTAATCGACGTGTTTGCCCAGGTGAGCGATCCCGCAAAATCACATCACAGGAGATCGCCTTTTGAAGAACTTAAATCTGCCCTGTTTGGGGATCATCGAAGTTCGCACCGATGGCGGCCTAGGTCAGTTGAAAATCGAAGCTTCTGGGTATTCGAGTTTCATGAACCGAGCTTAGGAACGTAAGCAGAGCATGCCAGCTAGCTTGAAAACTGTGGCAACGCTCAAAACTTACATTTGCCGCGTCGTCGAGGCCCCTTTTGCGACCGTAATCGCGGCCTCCAACACGGCCTGATCTCCAATGTGGTTGGCCAGAACAAGGATCAACCGCGCATTCAGCGCGTGCATCTGTGCCTCATCCAGCCCTTCGTGGGCAGCAAGAAGGGCGGCGTAGAAGTCGTCTGCCTTCTCAAAGTTCGGGGCCGTTTGCAATTGGCTCAACATGCTGTCCCCCCAACAATGCGCTGTATGGATTTCGCGACCTTCTCGGCATCAAACACCTCCCAACGCGCCGCAACATGTTGATCGGGCCGAATGAGGTAAACTGCGGAGGTGTTGGCACCCAGATACCGCTCTGCAAGGGCGCCAGTGGCATCGTCTCCAGCCGAGACTTTCACCACATCCATCTTAACTTTCGATCCAGCAAGACCGGCGGGAACATCCGCATCAATGGCCAAAAGCGTAAAGCGGCCCCCAAGTTGATCCAGAAGATGCCCACTAGCCAAGGGCGCGTCACTGCAGGCGCTGCCCGGCCGGTTCCTCGCAGGGCCGTCTGGCAAGGCATCTTCGCCGTTCAGGGTCGAACCATCATAGGTGCAAGGCTCTGACAAACGGCCGGAATTCACCAAGGGGCGGGCGAAATCTTGATGCTCCACCAGATCAAGAACCGCGTCACGGAACAGCGTATGCGCCGGGTTGCGCGGCGTCAGAAAATCGGCGGTGCGGCTGGAGTTCTTGATATTCTCCATCGCCCCATATTTCCGCTCCTCGTGATAGCTATCCAACAGCGCGTCATCCGCCCCGTCGTTGATCACGGCGGCCAGCTTCCACCCGAGATTGTCAACATCCTGCATCCCGCCATTGGCGCCGCGTGCGCCAAAGGGGCTGACCTGATGGGCCGCGTCACCGGCAAAGAACACCCGCCCATGACGGTATTTTTCCATTGTGCAGCAACGGAATGTATAGATCGACGTCCAGACCAGTTCGAATTCGACATCTGCACCAATCATCGCCGAAACCCGCTCGCTGATCCGGTCCGGCTTTAACTCAGCGGCGCGGTCGATATCCCAGCCAAGCTGGAAATCAAGACGCCAGACCCCGTCAGGCTGCTTGTGCAACAGGGCCGTCTCGCCGCGGTTGAAGGGCGGGTCAAACCAGAAACGGCGCTCCACCGGAAAGTCCGCCTTCATCTTGATGTCGGCAATCAGGAAGTTGTCCTCGAACACCCGCCCGTCAAAGTCGAGACCCATCATCGCGCGCGTCGGGGAACTCGCCCCGTCACAGGCGACCAGATAATCCGCCTCAAGCTGATAGGGACCGTCGGGCGTATCAATCTCCAAAACAACATGATCCGCCTTTTGGTCCATGGCCGTGACGCAGTTTTGGCCGCGAATTTCTATCGGCGCACCTGCGGCCTGCTGTCGCCGGATCTCCTCAACGATGAACTGTTCGAAATAGGGTTGCTGCAGGTTGATGAAGGCCGGGCGTTTGTGCCCCTCTTCGGGCAAAAGGTTAAAGTTATAAACCTCCCGCTCATCGCGATACACGCGCCCAACATTCCAGATAACACCTTTGTCGACCATGGGATCGGCGCATCCCAAACGGTCGCAAATCTCCAGCGTCCGTTTGGCAAAGCAAATCGCGCGGCTTCCCATGCCAACGCCGTCATGGTCATCCAGCACCAAACAGGGCACGCCCTTTTTCCCAAGATCAAGCGCAAGCCCCATGCCGATCGGACCACCGCCCACAATCACCACCGGGTGACGCTTGGGTGTTGGCGCATCCTGATCCGCGACCTTTTCATAGGGATAAAGCTTGAACGCGGTTTGGTATCTGACAGCAACCATATGACCTACCCCTGCAGGGCCTCCCACATTTCGATGTCACGCTTGTCGGTCCAGATGCGCGGGTGATGGATGCCGCGGGCCTCGTCATAGGCTCGGGCGACGTTAAAGGGCAGGCAATGCTCGTAAATCGCGTAGTCGGCGAATTTCGGATCACATTCGGCGCGGACAGCATCCCATGCGTCCTTCAGACTGCCGCCCTTAACCGCAACCCGCGCTGCGGGCGCATAGGTGGAGTTCACAAAGTCGCGGGTGCTTTCAATGGCGCGCTCTACTGCATCTTTGCCGATCAATGCGCCGCCGCGACCGGGTGCAATGGCATCCACGTCATAGGCCTTGATCGCATCAAGCGTATCGCCCCAGTCGGCAAAGTGACCATCGCCGCAATAGCAGGCCGAGTGATCCTCTACGATATCGCCTGTAAACATGACGTTCTGGTCAGGCACATGGATCACGGCGTCACCGGCCGTATGGGCGCGGCCGATCTGTTTAATGTCGACGCGGCGATTGCCAAGGAAGACGGTCATGCTGTCGCTGAAGGTCGTGGTGGGATAGGTCAGGCCCGGGATGCTCTCGTGCCCCTCAAAGAGGCGCGGAAAGCGTTGGAACTCGCTGTCCCAATCCTCCTGTCCCCGCTCCATCACCATGGACCGCGCAGCGTCGGACATGATGATCTGCGACGCGCCAAAGGCCGATGCGCCCAGAACACGCACAGCGTGGTAATGTGTCAGCACAACGTGGCTGATCGGTTTGTCGGTGACTTCGCGCACCTTCTCGATGACTTTGCCTGCCAAACGCGGTGTGGCCTGCGCCTCGACGATCATGACGCTTTCATCACCGACGATCACGCCAGAGTTCGGATCCCCTTCGGCGGTGAAGGCATAAAGGCCCTCCCCGATCTCGTCGAAGGTGATTGTCTTTTCCGTCATGTCCCCTTGGGATGCGAATGCTTTTGCCATTACTCTGGTCCTTATTGGGGAAATGTTTTTGCAGGAAGGATGGTGCCGACGCAGGTGCCGAAACCGATCTGATACCCCTCGCCTTTTGCCGCGCCAGCCAAGGTCAAAGTGTCACCGTCTTCGATGAATGTGCGTGTCTCGCCGGTCTCGAGGGTCATCGGCTCCTTGCCGCCCCATGTCAGCTCCAACAGCGATCCGCGTTCTGATTTCTCGGGGCCAGAGATCGTACCGGAGCCGATCAGATCCCCGACATTCATCGCGCAGCCGGATGTGGCGTGGTGGGCCAACTGCTGGGCCGCCGAGTAATACATCCGATCGTAATTGGTGCGCGCAATCACTGTCGCCGCCTTGCCCTTTGGCGCCATTGTGACTTCAAGGTCGATATCATAGAGCATCGGCCCGGGCTCGACCAAATGCGGCAAAAGCTCTTTCTCGCGCTCCGGCGTGCGGGTGCGGAAGGGTTCCAGCGCCTCTTTGGTCACGATCCACGGGCTGATGGAGGTCGCGAATGCCTTGGCCTGAAACGGGCCAAGAGGCTGATATTCCCACGCCTGAATGTCCCGTGCAGACCAGTCATTCAAAAGGACATAGCCAAAGATCATATCATCGGCCTGTTGCACCGTGACCGGATCCCCCATGGCATTCGCCCCGCCAATAATCGCGCCCATCTCAAGCTCGATATCCAGTCGTTTACAGGGGCCAAAGGAGGGCATCTCCGCATCCGGCGCTTTGGTCTGGCCATTGGGGCGAACGATATCGGTGCCCGACACCACAACCGTAGAGGCACGGCCATTATACCCAATCGGAATATGCAGCCAGTTGGGCGGCAATGCGTTTTCCGGCCCGCGGAACATCGTGCCAACGTTCATGGCGTGATGCTTGCCCGCGTAGAAATCTGTGAACTCGGCAACCTTGAAAGGCATCTGCATTGTGACATCAGCCTGCGCGACAAGGTAGTCAGGCAAGGCCTCTGCACCCTCGGCCAAAAGCTCAATCAAACGCGCGCGCAACGCGGTCCAGCTTTCAGCCCCAAGGTCCATGACCTCGTTCCAATAAGGAACGTCAAAAACGGCAGCGCCCAGATCGACCAGCCCGTCGCTTTCGGCTTTGAACAGATCAAATATCTGGTCGCCGATGGCCACACCGCACCGCGGCATCGTTTCGGAATCGGTGGAAAAGACACCATATGGCAGGTTGTTAAGCGGAAAAGGCGTGTCGGCGCTGTTCGCGCTTTCGACCCATGAACGGAGCAATGTCATTTGATTTCTTTCGCGTCAGGTTGGTTGTCTGGGTGAGCGGCCATGATGGCCGGAACGGCCAAGCAGTTGGCGGTTATTCGGGTAAGGTTCGGAAAGGCCGCAAGCGGCACCTCCCATCGTTCGGCATTGTACATTTGCGAGACAATGCACAGGTCGGCAATATTCGGGGCATCCCCGAAGGCAAAGGGGGTATCAGGGGAAAGCTGCGCCTCAATCGCGGCAAACCCCTTTGTCATCCAATCCTGCATCCATGCCTTTTTCTGGTCTGGCGTTGCGCCAAACTCCGTGCCGAGGGCCTGAACCACGCGCAGATTGTTCACCGGATGGATATCCAGCGCCACGCCATGGGCAACGGCTAGAACCCGCGCGCGCTCCAAGGGCTCCGCCGGGATCAGGCGCGGCTCGGGCCATGTCGCATCAATATAGTCGAGGATCGCCATGGATTGCGTCAGGACAGCGCCCTCGTCCAGCACCAGTGTCGGCACCCCCACACCCGGATTGAGCGCCACATATTCTGGATCCCGTTGCGCACCAGCAACCAGATCTACAGGCACCGTTTCAAAAGGCAGCCCCTTGAGATTCAGGGCCGCCCGCACACGATAGGATGTAGTGGATCGCCAGTAGCTATAAAGCTTCATTTGACCCCCGGCGTGCCATCGAATTTCTTTTCGATGTCAGTCCAGCAATCAATATAGTCATCCTGAAGCGGCGCCTCTTTGCCCGCAAAATCTGTCAGATGCTGGGGGAAGCGGGTCTCGAACATAAAGGACATTGTGTTATCCAGCTTCTCGGCCTTTAGCTCGGCGTTAGAGCCCCCCTCAAAGGCATTCTTGTCTGGCCCATGCGGCAACATCATATTGTGCAGGCTAATGCCGCCGGGAATGAACCCTTTGGGCTTGGCATCGTATTGACCATAAATATTGCCCATCAATTCGGACATGATGTTCTTGTGATACCAAGGCGGGCGGAAGGTATCCTCAGCCACCATCCAACGCTCGCGGAACAGAACAAAGTCGATGTTCGCCGTGCCCTCTTGACCCGAAGGCGCCGTCAGAACGGTAAAGATGGAAGGGTCGGGATGATCGAAGAGGATCGCACCGACGGGGCAATAGGTCTTTAGGTCATATTTGCAAGGCGCATAGTTGCCGTGCCATGCAACCACATCCAAAGGCGAATGGCCGATCTTGGTTTCATGGAACTGGCCGCACCATTTGATCGTCACGGTGGAGGGCGTCTCGCGGTCCTCAAAGGCAGCGACCGGTGTTTTAAAATCACGCGGGTTGGCCATGCAGTTCGCCCCAATCGGCCCCCTGCCCGGCAGCTCGAACTTCTGACCATAGTTTTCGCAAACGAACCCGCGGCAAGGGCCCTCAAGCACCTCAACCCGGTAGACAAGGCCACGCGGAATGATCGCGATTTCCTGCGGTTCAACATCAATCACACCCAGTTCGGTGCAGAAGCGCAAGCGGCCCTCTTGCGGAACCACCAGCATTTCGGAGTCTGCGGAATAGAAATAGGCATCCACCATGCTCTCGGTCACAAGAT
The DNA here is from genome assembly GCA_018524345.1 of Harenicola maris. GTDB lineage: Bacteria > Pseudomonadota > Alphaproteobacteria > Rhodobacterales > Rhodobacteraceae > Harenicola > Harenicola maris. Next base: position 635,752 of record JADQAZ010000003.1, on the reverse strand, counting down.
AGACGTGTGTCGCCATGCCCACCTGAGTATTCACATCCCCCGCCGTGGTCATGGTGCGCATACCGGTAAGCCATGTCAGCGGCGCATCCGTATGCGGAACCGGATCCCAGCGATACTGGCCAAGCGAGGTCACATCCGCGACCACATTGGGGGCCGATTTCCAATAAGGCAGATCGATTTTTTCATAGCGATGGGAGTGCTTCACCGAGGGGCGAATGCGGTAGCACCATGTCCGCTCATTCTGATGGCTCGGCGCGGTGAAGGCCGTGCCCGACAACTGCTCCCCATAGAGGCCATAGTTGCATTTCTGCGGAGAGTTCATGCCCTGCGGCAAGGCGCCGGGAAGGGCCTCTGTCTCAAAATCATTGCCAAAACCCGGCATATACCCTGCATGGGTGCCGATGGGTGTGCTTGCTTGTTGTAGCCCGTGCGGGGCGCTGACCTTGTTCATTGCAACTCTCTCCTAAATCGTGCCCTTGGATATTTGTTGCATTTGTAACTATCAATGGCTAATTTGCAGGTATGCCCCAAAATGATCCCCTACAAATTCAGGACTTCCTGCCCTACCTGTTGAACCGCGCCGCAGAGGCCACGAGCCTCGATTTTCAGAAGGCCTATAAGGACAGATACGGAATGCTGCGCACGGAATGGCGGGTTCTCTTTCATCTGGGCCGCTATGGCGATCTGACCGCGAAACAGATCTGCACCATGGCCGACCTTCATAAAACCAAGGTCAGCCGCGCCGTCGCCGCCCTGCAGGATAAACGTTTTCTGGAGCGTACAGAGGTGCCCGCAGATCGGCGGAACGAGTTACTGGCCCTGACCAAGCTGGGCCAATCCGCCTTTGACCACCTGCATCAAGAGGCAACCCGTTATAACGAAACCCTCTTGGCCTCCTTCTCCCCCGCCGACCAAGAGGCCCTGCAAAGGTGCCTGAAACAGATGGCAAATATTCCCTAGGCCTTCACGATCCCTTCCGCGCATCATCGGTCAAAGACTTCCGGTGCCTTATCGGAGAAACCTTCATCATTGATATGGGCGTCGATGGCATGCTGCTCTACGCTTTCGGGCAAATTCGCCCGCAGTTCCGACAGGAAGGTATCAAGCCCGGCCTTGCCCCTCCTCATCCCGTCAGATGATCCGAACTACAGCGGGGCAGACTGGCAAAATGCCGTTGACGGCCATTGGCAGGGCGAATTGATCATTGGCAAAGACGGCCTGAAAATTCCCCTGCAGGGCAAACTGCCCTGCAGGGAGCTACCCTTACTTGGCCGCAGCCTCGCGCAGAACTTCATCAAGCTCCGCCTCGCTGCGATAGCCGATCAGAATGCCTGCCTTGGCCTCGCCATGTATCGTGTCGCGGCTAGCAATCCAGTCATCCGACCGGGTCGTGCGCTGCGCGGTCCGGCGGGTCCAGTCAAAGAAATGCCGCTCCATCCGGGAAAGCTCCCCCGCACTGGCAGGATCACCACCCAGATCGATCAACTCATCCGGGTCCGCCTCAAGGTCAAAGAGCATGGGCCGGAATCCTTCGGCGAAGATATACTTCCAGCGCCCATCGAACAGCATGGTCAGCTTTGCGTCCTTTACCTCGACGCCAAGCCTGCGCCGCACGTCCCGCATCGAATAATCGTATTCAGACACAGCAACCTCGCGCAGGCCCTCGACCTGACCGTGCAGGATCGGCAGCAAAGAGCCCCCTTCAAGGATATGCGGCGCCGGTGCTCCGCCGAAGTAATCAAGGATCGTCGGCACAAGATCGATCGCCTCGACAAGAGCCGGTGTTTTCAGCCCCCGCGTGGCATCGGCCTCGCTGGACGGATCCACTACGATCAGCGGAATGCGCGCCGAGGCATCGTGGAACAGCTCCTTTTCCCCCAGCCAGTGATCACCAAGGTAATCGCCGTGATCGGAGGTAAAAATGATCATCGTTTCCTCTGTCAGGCCCTGATCGTCGAGAAACGCCATAAGTCGACCCATCTGGTCGTCGATCTGTTTGATCAGCCCCATATAGGCCGTCAGAACACGGGTCCGCGTGCCGTCGTCAGAGAACGCCCGGCTGACCCGTTCTTCCATAAAAGCCCCGTAAACGGGGTGCGGGTCCGAACGCTCGGCCTCGTTTCGCACCGGGTCCAGATGGGTCTGCGGCCCATACATGTCATGATAGGGGGCGGGCACGATATAGGGCCAATGCGGCTTGATATAGCTCAGATGAAGGCACCACGGCGTGTCGCCAGCTTCTCGGATAAAATCCATCGCCCGCCCTGTGATATAGGGCGTCTCGCTTTCCTCGTCGGCGGCTCGGGCGGGCCTGTCGGCATTGTCCATGAACCAGCCGCTCAGGATATTGCCTTCTTCATCCTCGGCGCTGTTGGCCACACTGTCCCAAGGGTTGTCATCCGGCCAACCGCGGTCCTTCATAAACTGGTCATAGGCTTCGTTGCGGGCGTATCGCGGCCCGTCCGGATGAAGTCCGTCCTCACGCTCGAAGGGTTCAAAGCCGCATTGTGCAACCAGAGCACCGATCTCGCTATCGGGCGCAAGGCCAAGCCGCTTCATCCCCTCAATATCCGCGGTCATATGGGTCTTGCCACAAAGCGCCGTGCGCACCCCGAGTGGACGCAGATGATCGCCCAAAGTCATCTCTCCGACCTTGAGCGGAATGCCGTTCCAGGTGGAGCCATGAGAGCTCACATAACGCCCGGTATAAAACGACATCCGCGAGGGTCCGCAGATGGGCGACTGGACATAGGCGCGGTCAAACGACACCCCGCGTGCAGCAAGCCGGTCAATATTAGGGGTATGTAGATGCGGATGTCCGGCACATGACAGGTAATCCCAACGCAGTTGGTCGCACATAATAAAAAGAACGTTTTTCGTCATAGTCCGGCACCATCCAGATCATGGCCGGGGCCCCGAAGGCCCCGGCCGAGTTTACTTACACACGGGCAACATCGGGGATCTCAACACCCATTTCCTCAAGCGCGCGCAGCGCACCGGGATGCAGAGGCATGTTGAGGTCCATCACCGCCGTCTCTGGGGTGATCGCATTCAACCACGGCGCGCCTTCGCGCATTTCTGCGACGCCATCAAAGAAGGTCTTGGTCATGGCATAGATCATGTCCTCGCTCGCCGCCTCATTGGTGACGATACCAACGGTCACACGCAGAGTCGTTGTGTCGCCGTCATTGATCTGATTGTCGCCGTAGACCCCCTTAGGAAGTGTCCCAAGGCCGAAGCCGGGACGGTTCGCCAGCGCCTTGACGCCCTCGGACTCCAGCTGGTCCTCGGGAATGCCAAGGAAACGGATCCGATTGGTCACAGCGATCTGTGTCAACACAGGGCTCGGGGCGTTCGTCGGGTTGCAGTAAACATCAAGATTGCCATCCTGGAAGGAGGCCGCAGCCGCATCCCAGCCAAGCTTCACAGCCTCATAGTCAACACCGGCTTCCATGCCTGTCACTGCCTTGAACAGCCCCTGCATCGTGGCGTAAGCCGCGCCGCCCTGCGGACCAAGGAAGACACGTTTGCCCCGAATATCCTCAAGCGAGGTAATGCCGGAAGATTCGTAAGCGGCAATGTGATAGACACCCATCGGGAAATTGAGGACCGCACGCAGGTTCTTGGCCAGCTCAGGCGCCTGTTTGATTTTTTCAAACATCGCGCGCTGATTGGACATCAGCGCATGCAGCGCGGGAGAGGACATGCAGAACATCGTCTTGCCCTGCGCCACCTCAAGAACGTGACGGGTCGCCGCGCCGGTTGCGTTCAGCTGGATTTCGTAATCCGGCAGGTCGCGGTTGATGATATTTGCGAAGGTCGTCATCACAAGGTTCGGGCTGGTGCCCGGCCCGAGGGTCGACATACGCAAAAGCTCCTTGGCCAGCGCAGCACGCGGCACCATGCCAATGGCAGCAGCAGCAGCGGTGCCCGCCAGAACGGAGCGACGGTTAAGGTTAATGTTCGTCATTGTGAGGTCTCCTCCTTGCCTTCACGAAGTTTGATTTTTTGTGGTCAGTTCCAAGCGGTCAAAGACCATCAGGCCCAAGGCGGCAACAACCGCGACCCAAGAAATAATCGGCCCGAAAAAGATAAGCGCAGCAGCCAGCCCAAGCCCGACAGGCACCATGTAAATCTTGTCGCGGCGCGGATAGCAGGCCCGCGAGATCAGGATCGTCGCCAGCAATACGAACAGGATCGACTGCGCCGATGCGCCCATGTCATAGCCCGTCCCAAGCAGCAGCGCGGGTTGGTATACGAATGCAAAGGGGATCACGAACCCCGGCAGCGCAAGACGCGAGGCCTCCACCGCCGTCGCCATCGGGCCCGCACCGGCAATCGGCGCGGCGGCAAAGGCCGCTAGGGCCACCGGCGGCGTAATCGCCGAAAGAACCCCGAAATAAAGCACAAACATATGGGTATGAATGATCGGCACGCCCAGTTTCTGCAGCGATGGCCCCATGACCAGCACGATGATCAGATAGGCCGGCACAGTCGGCATCCCCATACCCAGCAACAAACAGGCCACAGCCATCAGGATTAGCGAGAGGATCAACTGATCATCCGCAAGGCTCGACAGCAGGGTGGCAAAGCGCAGGCCGACACCGGTCAGGTTCAGAACCCCGATCACAATCCCGACGGCCCCAACGATCACAACCAACTGGGCCGAAATCAGGCCAGCGGACTGAATGAACTTCAACCACGCCATCCCGTTCATCAGCAGATCGGGACGGATCGCAAAGCCGAAAACAGCGGCCAGCGCAACGCCGACAAAACCGGCGTAGGCAGGCGAAGACCCCCCAACCATGGTCACCACGATCCCCGCAAGGGACAGAACGAAGATCCCCATCTGCGTCAATTCACGCCAGTTAAAGGAGATTTTCGGACGCTGTTCCTCGACAAGGTCCATGTTCCGCGCGGCGCTGGAAATCGCAACAAAGAGGCCACAGTAATACAGCAGCGCAGGCACAGCAGCGGCCAAACAAATGGTCAGATAGGGCATCGCCGTGACATCGGCCATAATGAAGGCCACAGCCCCCATGATCGGCGGTGTGATCTGCCCGCCGCTCGAAGCCGCGGATTCAACAGCCCCCGCAAATCGCGGCGAGAACCCGCGCTTTTTGATCAGCGGGATGGTGATAACCCCCGTGCCCACCACATTGGCAACCGCACTGCCGGAGATCGTGCCGAACAAACCGCTCGCCACCGTCGCCGCCGCCGCAGGCCCCGACCGCATCCGCCCGGTTGCCGCCAAGGCCAGACGGACAAGCACCTGGTCAATGGCCAGCAATTCAAGAAGCGCGCCGAAAACGATAAAAATCAGGATGGTCGACACCACAGTCGACATCGGGCGACCAAACACACCGTCAAAGGAATACCAAAGAACGGTCATCAACTCCTCGGAGGACACCCCGGCATGCCGCAGAAAACCGGGGGCCAGATGCCCGAAGGCACCATAGGCAAGCAAGACGCCCGCCACTAAGGCCATCACAAGACCAACGGACCTGCGCGTCAGCTCGATCACTGCAATCAAACCAAGGATACCCATCCAGATATCGGTCTGGCTCAGGAAATAAAGACCGCTCTCGATCTCTTCTGCCGCGCGAAAATACTGATAGACCGCAAGGAAAAGCGCCGCCGCCGCCGCAAGTAAAAGGCCTCTGTCCGCCAAGCCGCCCGTTCTGGACAGGCTGTTCAGAACAATAAGCAGCCCCCCGACAAACAACATCCCGACCCGCAGGTAGGAATCAGAAAACACCCCAAACAGCGAAACATAGAAAACAACACTGATCACAACGACCGACAGGGCCGTCACGACATAATTCAGGTATGCGAATCTGTTGAGTTCCACCAAATTTTCCTCCCTTTCGCATCTGCTCTCCGACCACTCCCGTTTCAAGTCGGAGCAAGATGCCTTGGTTAAGACTTGACGCTCTGCGCCGTTTTTGTCGACAGTGCGTTACACTAGGTGAAACGAGTATGACAAAACTGAACCGTTCAATCGACCGCGGGTTGACCGTCCTCGAAGCTGTCCATGCAGCGGGCGCCATTTCGCTGGCTTTCCTGTCCAAGCGAACAGGCCTGCCCAAACCGACCCTGCTGCGCATCTGCGCCACTCTGGAAAGCCGCCGCTGGCTGATCCGAAGAAGCAGCGATGGATGCTACCAGATCGGCTCCGCCCTCCTGTCCGTCAGGGGCATGCCCGATCTGGTCGACAGGCTTGTGGCCGTCGGCAAGCAAGAGATCGTCCACCTCTCGGAACAAACCGGGCTAGGCGTCGATCTGGCGGTCGCCATTGGCGAGGGCCGCACCGAAATCGTCGATACGACCCGCATGTTCAAAAAACACGGGGTTTTCCCCGACACCATCGGGTTTCGCCCCTCCCCCATCCTCTCGGCTCTCGGGGCCGCCTATCTGTCGGGCCTATCCAAACCCGCTCTGGCCGAGGCCCTCCGCAGAATGGTGGAAAGCCTGCCACGCGAAGACGCCGCCGTAGGGCCCCAACTGCCCCGTATTCTGCAGGCGGTCGCCGACAAAGGCTACGCCACCCGCGCCAAAGGCCATTGGGGACGGGCAGTAGACTACGGCGCCCTCCCCCTTGCAATCGGCGTGCCGATCCTCACGGACAAAGAGCCGGTTGGCGCTCTTAACCTGGTCTGGAATGCCGACGACCGCACCGTAGAAACCGTGGTCAATGACCACCTCGCCAAGCTTCAACAGGCCGCAAAAACCATCGGCCAGGCCTACGCCGGTTTCACCTCACGCAGGTGATCCGCCATAGTGCCCCCCTTACCCGAGATAGATTTGCCCCGCCGGATATTTCACCCGCGGAACGCTGCGGGTCGCAAGGAAAAACCCGACCGCCAGCGGCCCGACCCGCCCGACGAACATCATCAGGATGATCACGCAACGTCCCAATGTATCCAGCTCCCCCGTCGCGCCGCGCGACAGGCCCACGGTTCCGAAGGCCGAGGTCACTTCAAAAGCCAGATCAATGAACTGTCCATCGTGGCTGATCGAAATGATAAAAATACCGGACAGAACCAAGAGCATCGACAGGGTGGTCAGGGCCATCACTTTCACCACTTCCTCCAACCCGATGGACCGCCCGAAGGCATGCAATGTGGTCTGGCGCCGAAAGAAGGCCACAGTGGCAAGGATCAGAACGAACAGAGTCGTCACCTTGATGCCCCCGGCCGTCGATGCGCTGCCGCCCCCGACCAACATCAGCGTCATGGTCAGCATTGTCGAACTGTCATGCATGGCGCCCGTGTGGATGGTGTTGAACCCCGCCGTGCGCGGCGTCACTCCCTGAAACCAGCTGGCCCAGAGCTTCTCTCCTGTACCCAGCGGCCCCAAAGTGCCCGGGTTCGTCCATTCCAGAGCCCCGAAGACCACCGAGCCCCAAAGGATAAGCACCAAGGTCCCGATCAGCATCAGCTTGGAATGCAGCGTTAGCCGCCGCCACTTGCGCTGCTGATAGATGTCTCCGATCACGATGAATCCAAGGCCCCCAAGGATGAACAAAACAGGGATCACGATATTCACCAACGGATTGCCAACCCATTGCGACAGGCTGTCCGGATGCAGCGCAAAGCCCGCATTGTTAAAGGCAGAGACGGAATGGAAGATCGCCTGCCAAATTCCGCCCCAGCCATAGGCAGGCACAAACACCACAGCCAGCAACAGCGCCCCGATCCCCTCGCAAACCAAGGCAACAATCAGGATCAGACGCGCAAGAAAGGCCAGATTGGCAAGCGAAGTCTGGTTTAGATCCTCGCGCAAGATTAGGCGTTGGGGCATGCCGAAGGGAATACCAAGCGCCCCGAGCAGCAGAACCGCAAAGGTCATCAACCCAAGCCCGCCCAGTTGGATCAACACCGCAATCACCGCCTGCCCGAAACCGGTAAAGGCGGCCCCTGTATCCGCCAGAACAAGGCCCGTCACCGTCACAGCCGAGGCAGAGGTAAACAGCGCCTCCCCCAGCCCGATATTCCCATGATGGGATATGGGCAGCCACAGGAAAATGGCCCCGACACAGATAAAGATAATGTAGAACACCGCCAGCAAGGCAGGCGGCGGCAAGCGGAGCTTTACAGGGCTCAGGCGTCTTGCGCCCTTACGGAGCGCCATTTTCAAAGGCTCGCCGCGAAGTCACGCAGATCGCTGCGCCGCCCCAAGAGCAGCAGAAGGTCATCGCCGCGCAACTCGCACTCCGTTCCATCCTGCCCGACGAATTCCGTCCCCCGCATAACGCCGGTGCAGCGCAGGTTGAACTTTTCCCGGTGGGGCAAATCGGCCAGCCGCTTTCCCTCAAGGCTTTGGGGGATGCGGAAATTTACCACATGATATCCGTTTCCAAGGCTGACATAGTCGCGCACCAGCGGGTTATGCAAAACCTGCGCAATATGCTGCCCAACCTCAACCTCGGGGTGGATCACGCGGTCCACGCCCAGCTTAGTCAGTATCCGGTGATGGGTCTTGGTCGTCGCCTTGGCCCAAACGGCCGGCACCCCGATCAGCTTGAGGTTGATCGCCGCAAGGATGCTCGCCTCAAGATCAGAGCCGATGGCTATCACCCCGACCTCGCAATCCCCGATGCCCGCCTCTCGCAGGGCCACATCATCACGGGCATCCACGATCATTGCGTGCGACAGCATATCCGCGTGGCTGCTAACACGGCTTTGAGCGATATCAATCCCGATGACGTGGTTGCCGAACCGCTGCAACTCATTGGCGACCGTCGCACCGAAGTTACCCAAACCGACAACACCAAACGTCCGTTTGCCAAGATGTCGCTTCTTATTGCCCATGCTCCGCCCTCCGGGGTTTGGTACCGTGAGGATATGAATATCTACACTTCGAAACACCAAGCGCAATGGAATTGGGGCAGATCACAGGAAACTTGAACTGCACTCGCAACCAACACTGTCCTGGAGCGCCACACCGCCTTCCTTGATTGGCTAAGGGTCTGAAGCAAGACAGTTACATTGGTTCACAGAGGCAGCTCCCTACCCGCGAGCTTCGACCTTTTTCTGGTAACGTGCGAGGTCAGCAATCAGCGCCTTGCCAGTCGCCACCTCCATCCGCGCGCAGAATTCCGACCATACAGCGCCATAAGGCAGATCCTTGATCTCCTCCGTCGCCATAAACCGGGTCGTGAAATCCAACCGTGATTCCGCCCTTTTCAACTCGTCCCAGGGTGCAAGAAGTGCCTGCAAAAGGGCCTTCTGCATGTTTCGGGTGCCAATCACCCAAGCCGCCGTTCGGCTGATCGTGGCGTCAAAGAAATCAAGCCCGATATGCGTGCGGTCCAACAAATTCGCGCTGACCAACTCCTGCGCCATTTGCAGGATTGCATCATCAAGCAGGATTACATGGTCACTGTCCCATCGCATCGGACGGCTGACGTGCAACAGTATCTCATCCAAGGACAATGCCACCGAACTCAGCTTATCCGCCACATTCTCCGTTGGGTGAAAATGCCCCATATCAAGGCACAAAAGCGTTTCATTGCGGATGGCGTAGCCCATGTAGAACTCGTGGCTGCCCACAGTGCATGCCTCGACCCCGATGCCGAACAACTTGCTTTCCACAGCATCCAGCATCTGCGCCTTGTCGTGCTTAAGTGCCCTTATTGCGTCCAGGGATTGTTCCAGACGCACACGTGAGGCCATGCGGTCAACTGGCGTATCCTTGTAACCATCGGGCACCCAAATATTGTTTACAACCGGCGAGCCTAACGCCGCGCCCATCTGGGCCGCAATATCGCGCGATCGCTTGCCATGCTCGATCCAGAAATCACGGATTCCCTGATCGGGATGGCTGAGCGTCAGATTATCATCCGCCTTGGCATGGGCAAAAAAGGTCGGATTGAAATCCAGACCAAGTCGTTGCTCTTTAGCCCAATCCACCCAAGACGCGAAATGACCATATTCGATCTCGTCCCGGTCAGGGTTCTGATCAGTATCCAGATAACAGGCATGCAGGTTCAAACGGTGGTTACCAGGGATCATCCCGTAAGAAAATTCCAGATCGGCACGCAGCTCATCCGGTGTGCGCGCACGGCCCGGATGGCTGCCTGTTGCCTGAATGCCGCCGCCGGAACTGCCGGATTTCTGTTCAAACCCGACAACGTCATCGCCTTGCCAGCAATGCATTGAGATCGGAATCTCGGCCAACTTTGCAAGGGCGGCTTCGGTGTCGACACCCCAATCTGCAAAAACGGCCTTCGCACTTTCATACTGCATCATTTATCCTCCCAGTCTCCTCCACGCTCAGCGCGTGAAGGCCTCTTTATTGCCAGCATCGACATTGATAATATTGCCTGTCGACTTCGCCGACAGATCAGAGGCCAGAAAATATGCGGCCTCAGCAATATCCTCAGGCAGGACCGAGCGTTTCAACATTGAACGTTCGCGATACATTTCCTCGAGCCCATCCTTGTCTGTTCCATATGTGCCTGCGCGCTGGTCCAGCCATTCCCCCTGCCAAATCTTACTACCTTTCAGAACTGCATCAGGGTTCACAACATTCACTCGCACCCCAATGGGCGCTCCTTCTAGAGCCAGACAGCGGGCAAGGTGAATTTCGCTCGCCTTGGCAGTGCAATAGGCCGACGCATTGGGCGATGCCGCCAAGCCGTTCTTCGAGGCCACAAAGACGACAGAGCCGCCCATCTCTTGAACTTTGAACAGCTTGAATGCTTCGCGACTGACAAGGAAATAGCCGGTCGATAAGATCGACATATTCTTGTTCCAAAGATCAAGGCTGGTTTCCTCGATCGGGGCAGAGCTGGCGATACCTGCATTGCTGACCAGAATATCCACGCCGCCGAACTCCGCCGCGACAGCACGATAGGCTTCGGCAACCGCGGTTTCATCGGTCACGTTCATATTTACGGTGCGCACAACATCGGCAGAATATTTGTCGCTAAGGCCCGCAAGGGTCTCGGCCAGTGCTGCGTCATCAATGTCGGCCAGCATAACACAGGCACCTTCGCGCAAATACCGCTCGGCGGTGGCTGCACCAATGCCGCCTGCACCGCCCGTGACCAAGGCCACACGGCCTGCCATGGACTTTGGCGCAGGCATGCGTTGCAGCTTAGCTTCCTCCAAAAGCCAGTATTCGATGTCAAAGGCCTCCTGTTCAGGCAGGCCCTGATATTCGGATACGGCATCAGCCCCACGCATCACGTTGATGGCGTTGACGTAGAACTCGCCCGAGATGCGCGCAGTCGCTTTGTCTTTGGCAAAGGTAATCATGCCCACACCGGGAATCAGGTACACAACAGCGTTCGGATCACGGATCGCGGGGCTGTCATCTTTTTTGCAGCGGTCATAATAGGCCTGATAGCCTACACGGTATTGCGCAATCGCTTCGGACAGGCCGGCGATTGTCGCGTCAACATCCGGCTGCGCCGGGTCGAATTCGACCACTAGCGGACAGATTTTGGTGCGCAAGAAATGGTCCGGGCAGGATGTGCCAAGGGCGGCCAGCCGCTCCATATCCCTCGCGTTAACGAATTCAAGCACCGCGTCGCTGTCTGTAAAATGGCCGACCATATGCTGTTGACCGGACACAAACCCTCGAATAGCAGGCATCAATCGTGCGGCTGTGTCCCGACGCTTATCAGGTGACAGGCTTTGGTGAATCGCGCCGCCAAAGGCCGCTTCGTTGGCGGTTTCCGCGTCGAACCAATCCATCGCCGTCTGAATGATCTCAAGCGTCAGTTCGTAACACGCCTTGGCATCATCCGCCCAAGTGAACAGACCGTGGCTTTCCAGGACAACCCCCTTGGCATCGGGGTACTTCTCGCAAAACTCGGACAACCACAGGCCCAATTCATAACCGGGCTTTTTCCAAGGCAACCACCCGATGCTGTCCCCGAAAATCTTTTGCGTCAGCGCCTTACTATCTTTGGCTGCCGCAATCGCAATTATGGCATCAGGGTGCATATGATCCACATGTTTGCGTGGTACATAGGCATGCAATGGCGTGTCGATCGAGGCCGCTCGCGGGTTAAGATTAAAGGTGCAATGGGGCAAATAGCCGACCATCTCATCCTCGAATTCTACCCCACGGTAGATGCTACGCAGCGCGTTCAGCTTGTCCATATATAGCGTGGAAAACCCATCCATCTTAATAGAACCGACGTCCCCGCCCGACCCTTTGACCCAAAGCACCTCAACCATATCGCCTGTCAGCGGATCTTTTTGCTTCACCTTTGCGGATGTATTGCCGCCCCCGTAATTTGTGATTCGCTTGTCTGATCCCAAAAGATTTGAGCGATAGAGCAACTTTTCGGGCTCGCTCATAGTATCGGACAAAGCATTATCCCATTTATTTTCAAGGACCTGCGGAATTTGGGAAGAAGTCATCTGGGTCTCCATCGGGGGCAAGTTAAAAGAGTTTTGTTGGCGCCAAGCTGACGGGAGGAACGAATTAAGTCAATCATTTTCAATCATAAACGATCATGCTGCAGCGCAGAATGATCGTTTATGAAAAATAATGATTGACAGATTTAAGCGTTTCGTTCCAGTTTGACCGAACGAAAGGACCACCGATGCACGAGAAAGACCGCCACCGCGTTATTCTATCCGCCGTCCAGGACCGTTCACTGGTAACAGTAACGGACCTCTGCGCCCTCACGGGCGCATCCGAGGCGACGATACGCCGTGACATCAACACCATGGACGAGCAAAAACAGCTGCGCCGGGTGCGAGGTGGAGCCGAGGCTCTGACAACCAAGCCCTTCGTGGGGCTGGCCGGGCGCCCTTTCTCCGTGAACGAAACACTGAACATCGCAGAAAAACAGGCGATTGCCGCAGCGGCGGTCGAAATGTGTGATGACGGAGAGCCGATCATCATCAACGGCGGCACCACAACGTTTCAAATGGTGCATCCGCTGGCCTCGCGCCGCATGCAGGTTTTTACGAATTCATTCCCGATTGCAGAGCATCTTCTGAAAAACACCCAGAACACCGTGATGCTATCGGGCGGAATCATCTACCGCGAACAGAACATTGTCCTGTCCCCTTTTGAGAACGACGTGACCCGCAATTTTTATGCCAAGCGGATGTTCATGGGCGCGCAAGGCATCGGTCCCCTTGGCCTGATGGAACAAGACCCCTTGTTGATCCAAGCAGAGCATAAGTTGATTGGGCAGGCCGAAGAACTGATCGTTCTTGTGGACAGTTCGAAATTCGAAAACCGTTCAAGCCTGGTGCTTTGCCCGCTTGAACGCATTGACACAATCATCACCGACGATGGCGTGGACGACCGCACAGCGGCCATGCTTGAGGCCGCGGATGTATCGCTGATCGTAGTGCCCGGCGGGCCTGCGCAGAAAGAGGGAGTGGCTTCTTAGCCGAACCAGACACAATCATTCCAGGGAGGAAAAAATGAGTGTAATTAAGAAACTAGTAACATCTGTTGCGCTTGCGAGCGCAATGTTTGCATCGCCAACAATGGCACAAGAAGACGTTCGTATCGCGCTTGTCGTCAAAGCGCTTGGCATCGGCTTTTTCGAAGCCGCAAATGAAGGTGCCCAGGAGGCGGCTGCAGAGCTTGGTAATGTCGAGATCATCTACACCGGCCCGACCGACACCACGGCAGAAGGCCAGATCGAAGTGATCAATGCCTTGATCGCCCAGCAGGTCGATGCGATCGCGATCTCGTCCAACGATACAGACGCCTTGGTTCCGGCCCTGAAACGCGCCATGCAACGCGGCATCACCGTTCTGAGCTGGGATTCCGGAGTCGCCCCCGAAGGGCGCCAACTGCATCTGAATCCTTCATCAAACCCGTTGATCGGCAACATGATTATCAAACTGGCCGCTGACCATCTGCCCGATGGCGGTGAAGTGGCGCTGCTATCGGCGACGACAACCTCGACCAACCAAAACATCTGGATGGAAGAAATGAACAAGGTCATGGGAAACTATCCCGGCATTGAGGTGGTTGCCACTGTTTATGGTGATGACCTTGCTGACAAATCCTATCGCGAGGCAACAGGCCTCATGCAGACCTATCCCGACCTGGATGCAATCATCGCACCAACTTCTGTCGGCATTGTCGCTGCCGCGCAGGCTGTTGTTGATGCGGGCAAAGTCGGGCAGGTGAACGTGACCGGCCTTGGGCTACCCTCTGAAATGGCAGGGGCAATTGAATCCGGCGCATCAAAATCCTTTGCGATCTGGAACCCTATTGATCTGGGATACTCAGCCACCATGCTGGCCTACGAGCTTAGCCAGAACGGCGCAGAAGCGGCTCCCGGTGCCGAAATCCCAATGGGCCGCATGGGAACATTGACCTTGGATGAAAACAACGAAGGCGCAATGGCTGACCCCTTTGTCTACGATGCGGGCAATATCGACGAATTCAAATCGATCTTTTAAACGCCCCCTCCAAGCTACAACAGCCTGATCCAATGCAACACCTTGCATTGGATCAGGCGCCCCCTGCCCCCGTTTCCCAGTGAGGTACTGAATGATGACGCATTCTGCGGCAATTGCTCAAGATGTGACACCCGTTGTTTCGATGGACATGATCACCAAGACCTTTCCGGGGGTAAGAGCGCTCGATCAGGTCAAGCTGGATCTTTATCCGGGCCAAGTGACTGCCTTGGTCGGTGAAAACGGCGCCGGAAAATCCACCACCGTAAAAATTCTGACTGGTATATACCGAACCAATGGCGGCACGATCCGCATCGATGGAAATCCCGTCACATTCGCATCGCCAAATGACGCCGCGAATGCCGGCATCACAGCCATCCATCAAGAAACAGTACTGTTTGACGAATTAAGCGTCGCTGAGAACATTTATATCGGCCATGCACCACGCAACAGCTTCGGGTTGATCGACACTGCCCGGATGCACAGCAACGCCGCCAGTCTGCTGGCCGAGATCGGCGCCCCCTTCAGCAGCCACACCCAGTTAAGCGACCTCGGCATTGCCAACAAACATCTTGTCGCCATAGCCCGCGCTCTGTCTGTAGATGCGCGGGTGGTGATAATGGATGAACCCACCGCCGCACTTTCCCACAAGGAAATCGAAGAGCTTTACGACCTGGTGGACACCCTCAAGGCGCAAGGCAAGGCGATCCTGTTCATCAGCCACAAATTTGACGAGATTTTCCGCATCGCCGACCGCTACACAGTTTTCCGCGACGGCGGTTTTGTGGGCGACGGTCTGATCGCCGATATCTCGGAAAACGATCTTGTCACTATGATGGTCGGACGCTCCGTCGAGCAGATTTTCCCCGACCGAACCCACAATGTAGGAGACGAGGTTCTAAAGGTTGTCGGTTATGCCCACCCGACCGAATTTGCCGACATCAGCTTTACTTTGAAACGGGGAGAAATTCTCGGATTTTATGGCCTCGTCGGCGCTGGCCGTTCGGAGTTCATGCAGGCCCTGTTCGGCATCACCAAACCCTCAAAGGGTGTGTGCCAAATGAATGGTGACCTCAAGATAATCCGCTCTCCCGCGCAGGCTGTAGAAAACGGCATCGTCTATGTCCCCGAAGATCGTGGCAAACAAGGGGCCATCATCGGGCTCCCAATCTTTCAAAACATCACCCTGCCCTCGCTTGGACGAACATCAAAAAACGGCTTGTTGAAATTGGCTGAAGAATTCAAACTGGCGCGCGAATATTCGCAACGCTTGGATTTGCGCGCCGCGTCTTTGGACCAGGACATTGGCAATCTGTCTGGCGGAAACCAGCAAAAAGTTGTCATTGCCAAATGGCTGGCAACGCAGCCACAGGTCATCATTCTGGACGAGCCGACCAAAGGCATTGATATCGGCTCGAAGGCCGCCGTGCATGACTTCATGGCCGAACTTGCAGCACAGGGGCTGTCTGTCATCATGATCAGCTCGGAAATTCCTGAGATCATTGGCATGTCTGACCGCGTTATCGTCATGCGCGACGGATTGATCGCCGCGGAATTGCCCCGCGAGGAGCTGACCCCAGAAACGCTGGTGCGCCACGCGGCCGGGATCAGCCAGCCAACAGAAGGTGCCGCATAATGAAGCGTTTTATTCCCCTGCGCGAGGCCATCCTAAGCGCCGCTATCCTGTTCCTGACTCTGTTGGTCGCTTCGCGCTTCCCCGGATTTGTCGCGCCCGCCAATCTGGCAAATGTGTTCAATGACACCGCCCCGTTGATCATTTTGGCTCTGGGACAAATGGTTGTGATCCTGACGCGCTGCATTGACTTGTCCGTGGCCGCGAACCTTGCCCTTACGGGTATGGTTGTCGCGATGATCAACGTCGCGATACCGGGCCTGCCTATCCCCATCATTCTCACGATTGCGGTGCTGATGGGTGCATTCATGGGCGCGATTAATGGCATCCTTGTGTGGAAGCTCTCGATCCCGCCCATCGTCGTGACTCTTGGCACAATGACCATTTTTCGCGGCATCATCTTTCTGATTTCCGATGGGAAATGGGTCAACAGCCACGAAATGAGCCCCGCCTTCACCGGCTTTCCCCGCACCGTCCTGCTGGGCCTGCCAGCCCTGTCCTGGATCGCCATCCTTACTGTCGTCGCATTTGGCATCATGATGGCCCGCACCCAATTCGGACGCTCCATCTTTGCCGTAGGCGGGAACCCTCATGCAGCCGTTTACACCGGCATCAACGTTGGCAAGACACAGTTCTGGGCCTTTGTCGTTTCAGGAGCCCTCGCAGGGCTGACGGGCTATCTATGGGTCGCGCGATATGCGGTTGCCTATGTGGATATCGCTGGCGGTTTCGAGTTGGAGGTCGTGGCGGCCTGCGTCATTGGCGGCATCTCGATCGCCGGCGGCATCGGGACCGTCGGGGGCGCTGTACTCGGGGCGATCTTCCTCGGCGTAGTGAAGAACGCCCTGCCCGTCGTCGATATCTCCCCCTTCTGGCAGCTTGCAATATCCGGCTCGGCCATCCTGATCGCTGTCGCCTTTAACGCGCGTTCGGGCCGCAACAAAGGCCGCGTCATTCTTAAATCTGCGGAGGCCACACAATGACGGATGCAACCACAGCCCGTAATATTCCCGATCGCATGAACTCCCGTGCCGTGCGCATCTTCAAAAGCTGGGAGGCGCTGCTTCTTGCCGTTGCCATCACGATCTTTGTGGTGAACAGCTTTGCCTCCCCTTACTTCCTTGACGCATGGAACCTCAGCGACGCGACATTTAACTTCACGGAGAAGGCGATGATCGCCTTTGCTATGGCGCTCTTGATCATCGCGGGCGAGATCGACCTTTCTGTCGCCTCCATCATCGCTTTGGCGAGTACTGCCATGGGGCTGGCTATGCAACACGGGGCCGGAACACCTGAACTGGTGACAATCGGCTTAATTGTCGGATTGCTCTGCGGCGCCTTCAATGGGTTCTTTGTCACTGTTCTGGGCCTGCCATCAATTGTGGTTACCATCGGCACCATGAGCCTGTTTCGCGGCATCAGCTACATCATCCTCGGTGACGATTCATTTCGCGGCTACCCCTCCAGCTTTGCATGGTTCGGACAGGGTTATATCTACTGGGTATTTACGGTCGAAATGTTATTTTTTGTGATCATCGCGGTGGCCTATGCGGTGCTGCTGCACAAAACCAACTTTGGCCGCGCCGTCTATGCCATTGGCAATAACCCGACCGGAGCAATGTTTAGCGGAATTCGCGTGCAGCGGATCAAGTTCATCCTGTTCCTCCTTACAGGCTTGATGTCAGGTATCGCCGCGATCTGCTTGACTTCGCGACTTGGCTCCACCCGCCCCAGCATTGCATCGGGGATGGAACTTGAAGTGGTCACAATGGTTGTTCTGGGCGGCGTCAATATCCTCGGCGGGTCCGGCACTATTCCGGGCGTAGTTATTGCCGCCTTTGTAATGGGGCTCGTCACCTTTGGCTTGGGCCTTTTGAACGTTCCGGGGCTTGTGATGTCGATCTTCATCGGCTTGCTGCTGATCGGAGTAATCGCCCTGCCACGCCTTTGGACCATGGCTGCGGAAAGGCGCAAGGAATGAATGAACGTTACGTGTTCCGAATGAAGCTTAACGACGGCATGGCGGATGAATACCGCCGTCGCCACGATGCGATCTGGCCCGACTTGGTCACTTTGCTACACGAGGCCGGCGTCAGCGACTATTCCATCCATCTGGATGAGGAAACCGGCCATCTAATCGGCGTGCTGTCGCGGGCGCAGGATCACGGCATGGAGGAACTGCCTGATCACCCGGTCATGCAGAAATGGTGGGCTCATATGGCCGACATTATGCAGACCAATTCAGACAATTCCCCGGTGGCAGAACCGCTGAAACAGCTGTTCTACATGCCATGAGCGCAGCACGTCACATCGCGGTCATCGATATCGGAAAGACAAACGCCAAGCTCGCGTTGGTCGACCTGAGAAGCCTTAACGAAATCGCCGTGCGCACCCGGCCCAACGTGGTGATCTCAGCGCCACCTTGGCCGCATTTCGACGTCGACGGGCATTGGCAGTTCTTGTTGTCGGCCTTGTCGGAGTTCCACCGCGACCATGGCATTGATGCGATTTCGATTACAACTCACGGCGCCTGCGCCGCTTTGCTGACTGCGGAAGGCCAACTGGCCGCGCCCATTCTCGATTATGAGCACGAATACGCGCCTGATGTCGTTGCGGAGTACGCAGCCCTTAAGCCTGACTTCGCGGACACAGGCTCGCCTAAGCTTGTTGGCGGATTAAACCTTGGCGCGCAGATACATTGGCAGTTCGGCGTCGATACGGCGCTTAAAACACGCACCGCAAAGATTGTGACCTACCCGCAATACTGGGGGCATCGGCTGACGGGCGTCGCCGCAACAGATGTGACATCACTGGGCTGCCACACCGATCTGTGGAACCCCCATCGCCAGTCGTTCTCCGATCTTCCTGCCAAGCTAGGCATTCTCGACAAGATCGCGCCAGTGCGCCGCCCCGGAGACATTCTGGGCCCCATCCTGCCTGAAATCGCGCAGGCAACCGGGCTTGATCCTCAAACACCTGTCTGTGTGGGCATTCACGATTCAAATGCCTCGCTCTACCCTCACGTGATTGCGCAGGACGGCCCCGCCTCAGTCGTATCCACGGGCACATGGGTCATTGCAATGGCTCTCGGCGCCGATGGCACGCAAATCATCCCGCCGCTTGATCCGGATCGCGATACCTTGATTAACGTGAATGCACTGGGGCGGGCGGTCGCCAGCGCGCGTTTCATGGGCGGACGGGAGTATGAGATGATCCAGCAAGGCCAAGGCGATGCGCTCTCCCGCCAAGACGTTAACTCAGTACTGCAAACGTCGCTCATGTTGCTGCCCTCTGTCGCGTCCGGCTCTGGCCCTTTTCAGGATCGAGAGATGGAATGGCGAGGACCTGAACCACCTCTCGGATCAGGTCATCGCTCCGCCGCGCTTTCCTTCTATCTGGCCTTGGTGACCTCGACCTGCCTCAAACTTGTTGGAGCAGACGGACCAACAATTGTGGAAGGCCCCTTTGCCAAAAACGACGCGTTTGTCGCCATGTTACAAGCCGCAACAAACCGCCCAGTGCGGATTAGCGAGGCCAGTACAGGCACAAGCATCGGCGCCGCCTTGTTGTTTTCCAAGACTCCCGCACAAGCGCGTGTCAGCGAACCTAAGGCCCTTTACCCCAACCTCGAACTTGCAGCCTATGCTGAGCTTTGGAACGAAGCCCTCGAAGGCCCCTGACTGTGCCTGCAAAAAATGGGGGCCGAAAGCCCCCATTCCGTTTTCATTCTTCTACATGAACTGATTGAACGCCATTCTTTTCGCGCAGACCATCCTTGATGATCGCCTTCACAAGGGAGACACACATCAAAGCCATCACGAGCGAGAATGGTAGCGCGCCAATCACCATAGCAGATTGAATGGCACCGACACCGCCCGCGACTAACAATCCACCAACGACCAGAGATAGCGCGACACCCCAGAAGATAATATGGGGCCGGCCTGAAGGCTCCTCCGCACCAGCGGCGTTAATCGTGTTCACGATCAAGATCGCCGAATCTGCCGTTGTCACAAGATAGGTCAACAACAAGACCACAACGATCACAGCCATCAGCCACGCCAACCCAGATCCGAGCATGAAATCAAGCATAGCAAACAACTGGTTCTGCTGCCCAGCGCCCGAGATGACCTCACCCGCGTCGCCATTCAACGTCAGATCAATCGCAGTTCCGCCGACAACCGTAAACCATACGAAACACATGACAGACGGGATGATGATCGCTCCGAGGATATATTCACGCAGCGAGCGCCCCCGCGAGATACGCGCCAGGAACACGCCAACGAAGGGGGCGAATGCGATCCACCAAGCCCAATAGAACACCGACCAACCTCCTTGCCAGCTGGCCAGCTGCGCCGCCTCGCTTCCCTCGACTCCATCAGTAGCCCAAACAGTGAAAAGAAGTTTTGGCAACTGGGCCACGTAGGTCACAAACCCCTCCGCAAGCGCGCTAAGTCCGAAGAATGTGGACCCGAACAAAAAGAAAAACGCGAGTAGGAAAAAGCTGAGCCCCATATTCAGGTTCGACAGCCATTTGATCCCTTTGCCAACGCCGGATAATGCAGACAGGGTAGATGCCCCCATGATGACCAAAAGCGCAACAATGATACCTGCTGTCGATGGCGCGCCGGTTTCTGCCACCAACAACCAGTCGCCAAGACCGATCCTGTGCAGGCCAGACACAAACTGCTCCACCCCGAAGCCCAGAGTTTGGGCCACACCCAGAATGGTCGCAACAACCGCGACGATATCCACGATATGTCCCAACACCCCCGACAGCTTCTCTCCGAACATCGGCGTCAGCGCCGAGCGGATCGTCAACGGCAGGTTACGGCGATAGGAAAAATAGGCCAGCGACAGCCCAACAATCGCGTAGCAGGCCCATGCCGAAAAGCCCCAGTGCAGAAACGACCAAAGATAGGCATTGTTGACATTATCCGCTGCCGAGGCCCCCGTCTGCCCTATGATGACATTAGGGTTGTTGGCAAAATGGTACATCGGCTCGGCGGTGGCAAAGGTAAGCATCCCGATCCCGATACCCGCACCGAACATCATCGAGAACCAAGAAAAATTAGAAAACTCTGGCTTATCGCCCTCCATCCCAAGCTTAAGCCGACCGGTGCTGGGGATCAGAGCCAAGACGATGCAAACAATCAAAAACAATGCGACCACATAAATGTACCACACCGAAAACGTACCAAGGAGCGCACTGTTCAGCTCTCCGAGAATGGTCGCCGCCGATTGCGGGACGGCAATCGCCCATACGATCAAGGCCGCGATCAATATTTTGGATGTGATCGCGACGTCTTTGCTAAAACCAGCATAGAAGCCGCGCTCGGCAGTCGGGATGGGCAAATCCATCAATGGGGGTTTGTTAGCCATGTTTCCTCCTAAATGGCAGGTAGCACCAGACACGTTTGGCCCTCCCGCACAGTTGGTTAACCGCGCAGCCAATGGTTTCGCGTCCAGCTTGGATTAGGGTGTCTGTCGCGATGCGGGCACCGCAGGGAGACAGACACCCAAAACGGGATCAGCTTGGTAGGTACTCCTCGCTCCAGGATTCACTTAGATCGCCGGATTTGATCATCGCTTCGATTGCTGTATCGGCATAGCCTAACTCCCTCAGGATAGAGCGGGTCGAGGTGCCAAATTTTTCCGCCGGAGTGACAGCGCAGATTTTGCCGCGGGCGGAACGCACAGCATAGGGGTCCAGCTGGATCACCTCATGGCCACTAGGGTGATCGGCATAGCGGGAAAAGGAATAGCTGCCATATTGCATGCCCGCATCCCCATCTGCATCTCGCAGATTCATCGCACGCAAAGCATCCAGATTTTCGCAGATCACCGCTGCGATATCCGCAGCCTGCAAGCGCTCGACCCATTCTTCGGCGGTTTGTGTGAGGAAGGCACTTGCCAGATAGGCGGCCCGATCCTCTGTGGGCAAAGCGGGCAGATCCTCCAGTCCCTCAACAGCGGAAAACATGGGCAAATCGGCTTCATAAGCGCTAAGCAAAACATGGCGGGATGCGGTGCTATAGAACCGCGTCAATGCATCGTAGCCGCTTGCATCCGGGCCAGAGGGTTCATCAAAAAGCCCCCGCCCGCGGTAGTCAAAGGCGAAAGGCACCTGAAGCAAGCCACTGTTCGCCGAAAGCGATGTCCGCCCCCGTCCGATCCGCCCAAATCGGTATTTCTGATAGAGCGCTGCGGCAACGGCCAAAGCACCACCAAATCCGCACATTACATCAATCGTACCTACATGAGCATGTTCTTCCGGACGGTCCATCGCGCCGCCAAATCGTAGCATAATACCTGTGGTGGCCTGCACCAGATCGTCATAGCCGATGTAATCTGTGCGCGCACCGCGCATCACTCCGCTGAAACAGTCCAGCTTGCAAAACAGCGCATCAGGGTAGAGTTTTCGCAGTTGATCAGCATCCAGACCCATTTTCTGGATCTGGTTGTCAGGCGCGTTCCAAACGATCACATCCACGGACTTCACCAAATCCTCAAAAATCTGCCTCCCGTGGCGCGTGGTGATATCGGCAAGAATGGAGCGTTTACCCCGCATTTGAGACATCCCGTAAATCACCGTATTCCAGCTGTCATACATGGGCTGGGCGGGTTCCAGTTTAATCACCTCGGCACCGAACCGCGCCAGATAGCTGGCCGAATGCGGCCCAGCAATGACGTTGCACAGGTCTAGAACCTTCACCCCGCTCAACCATGCCTCCTGCGGCTCGGCCTCCGCTGGATCGGGTATTTCGGTGCGATGCTTTTGCAGGATCTTGAGGGCCTCTTCGAATTCGACCCAGCGGCGCGGTTCCGGCGTTAACGCCTCTTCGCCGCTTTCCTCCATCCAGACAACCGGGCCGGGTTGGGTCATTTCGCCATAGACCGGATCCCAGACGTCGATCATCAGCCCAGAGGTTTCCGCATACTCATCATTGATCCATTCTTGCAGCCAACGCTGCGGCGCCCCGGGCACCTGACCGCGACCAAACATCTTTTTCCACTCATGGGAGGTACGGGTCATAAAGACCTCTTTCATACGCTCGGCAATTCTGTCGGCCCAATCCTTGGGCATAGGATAGACACCCAGCGAAGTTTTATGCTCCCATTCGGACCATGGTCTGTAGGTGTTTTCTTCCGACGTCAGCCCCTCTTCCAGAAGCTCGTCATAGATTCCGAGCACCTCAAGACAGCGGCGTGCGTGGTTCTTATGGCTGGGGCAAACCACATAGAACATACGCCCGTCCTTGCACATGTAGCTGCGGAAGAACGGGTCCATCAGTTCTTGCAACTCCTCATAGCTGACGTTCATTGGCAAGCCTTCTACGCGGCGCCGTTCGATCTCCATCTCGCGCTGGGTCAGATAGCGTTCAGGCATCCCGTCAACTTTAATCGAGTTATAACACAACCCCTCCATCACCGCTGCGGCAAGAGGCACCTCGATCTGATCACCCAGCCCCGTGACCTGTCGGGATTGCAGCGCCAGCACTGTTGCCGAGGCTGCGATCTGTGACGCATAGGCTGAGGCCAGCGGCAAAGGCGAGAAGGACGGATTTAGGCCCATCAAGACCCGGTTCAGCCCCATGTCTGTGAATACCCCCGAACTGGCCGAAACAATGCTTTCATAGGCGCGCAAATCACGGCGTTCCATGTCATTGGAGGCAAACCCCGGCACCGACGTCGTGATCAACTCTGGTCGCTCCTTGCGCATAGCAGCAAAATCAATGCCCAGTCTGGCAAGCTTGCCGGGACGGAAATTTTCGATGATGACGTCGGCCTGTGCACAAAGCGTGAGGGCCTGATCCAGCCCCTCGTCGGTTTTCAAATCTAGGTTCACGATAACCTTGTTGCGGTTCAACGTGGCGTTGGCGGGGCTATCCCACATCGGGCCCGCGGGCGGATCAATATGAACAATGGTCGCACCGAGATCGCCAAGCAACATCGCCACTGCAGGGCCCGCGATATATTGTCCGAAATCAACGACTTTTACGCCTGTAAGCGGAAGTTTGGAAAACTGTTGACGCATATGTCCTCCGTCATGAAACCGATGTTGCGATTTAGTTTACTACTGGCCCGACAGGATCCAGCCTGCTGCCTTTTCCGCGATCATAATCGTGGGAGAGTTGGTGTTGCCGCTGGTGATTTCCGGCATGACCGAGGCATCAACAACGCGAAGCCCCTCCACACCTTTCAAACGCAGATGAGGGTCAAGCACAGCACTGGCGTCATCCACATGGCCCATTTTGACTGTGCCCACAGGGTGAAAAATGGTGCTGGCAATATCGCCAGCAAGCCGCGCCAGATCGTCGTCACTTTGATACTGCACACCGGGCTTGAATTCTTCGGGCTCGTAACGCTGCATAGCGGATTGCGCCATGATCCCACGCACCTGCCGCAAGCTGTCTGCGGCGACTTTTCGGTCATCCTCGGTATCAAGGTAGTTCGGCGTGATCTTCGGCGCATCCCGATAATCCCCAGAAGCAATTCGGATGTGGCCACGGCTAGTGGGATTCAGGTTGCAAACGCTGACTGTCATCGCCGGAAAGTCATGCAGGTCGTCGCCAAAAGCCTCGAGGCTGAGCGGTTGTACATGGTATTCAAGGTTCGCATGGGCCCGTGCCGGATCGGACCGTGTAAAGGCCCCCAACTGACTGGGTGACATGCTCATAGGACCGGACCGCTTCAGCAGATACTCCAGCCCGATCTTGGCCTTGCCAAAGATCGAATTGGCCAGCGCATTCATCGTGGAGGTCCCACTGACCTTAAATACCGCACGGATTTGAAGGTGGTCTTGCAGGTTTTTGCCAACATAGGGTTGGTCCAGCACCACATCGATCCCATGCTCCTTCAACAAGTCAGCGGGGCCAATTCCTGACAACTGCAAAATTTGGGGAGAATTCACAGCACCCGCGCTCAGCACAACTTCCTTTTTGGCTCTGGCCATGACCGGCTCGCCCGCACGGTGAGCCTTGGCTCCGATACAGCGCAGCGCGCCGCTCGCGTCCTTTTCAAAAATCAGCCTGTCGACCTGCGCTTCGGTCCAGACTGTCAGGTTTTCGCGCTTCTTGACGGGACGCAAAAACGCCTTTGAGGTATTCCAGCGCCAGCCTGACCGCTGGTTCACGTCGAAATATCCAACGCCCGCATTGTCACCACTGTTAAAGTCTTCAGTCTTCTCGATGCCCGCTTGTTCTGCCGCATCGGCAAAGCTGTCCAGAACATCCCACCGCAGGCGCTGTTTCTCGATGCGCCATTCGCCCCCATGTCCGTGCATATCGGAAAAGCGGCTGTTGTCTCCGGTGGCTGGATCGGCGCCATCATCCAGCTTGTAATGGTCCTCGTGGGCCATGAAGTCTTGCAACGAGTTTTCCCAGCTCCACGCAGAGTCCCCTGTTAACGCAGCCCAGTTGTCATAGTCACGAGCCTGCCCGCGCATATAAATCATGCCATTGATCGAAGAACATCCACCCAATGTTTTGCCGCGCGGATACAGTAGGCTGCGCCCGTTCAATCCCTTGTCGGGTTCGGTTTTATACATCCAGTCCGCACGCGGATTGCCGATGCAATAAAGGTATCCGACGGGGATATGGATCCATGGGTATGTATCTGGTTTACCGGCCTCCAACAGCAAAACGCGATTGGCCGGGTCGGCGCTCAGTCGGTTAGCCAACAAACACCCGGCAGAACCAGCGCCAATGACGATATAGTCGAACCCGTTTGCACCATCACCCATAGCTATCCACCTGCTGTCTCATCCAACGTTGCGATGGGTGGGCCCGTGGTGGTCCATACATTCAAACCAATCGGGTTATGAAGCTGGCAAAACCTCCTGCGGCCCCTCCCTGGTCGCCGTTCAAGATGTTTGGGAGGTCAGGGCGCAGAAAGCTAATGACATTTTCCACCGCGCGGTATTAAAAAAATTCATATGGATAGAATTGCAAACATAAACACGATCGTAGCCTTCGTGACCGTCGCGCGGGAAGGAAGCGTTTCCCGCGCTGCGGATGTGTTAAACTTGACCCAACCTGCCGTCAGCCACCAAATCAAACGATTGGGCACTGAGCTTGGCGTGACCCTATTTGACCGCACCAGCACGGGGATCCAAATCAGTACTGACGGCGCGGCGATCTTGACCAAGGCAGAACGCGTGCTCGACGCAATCCATGACTTTCAACGAAGTGCCCGCCAACAGTCCGGCCAACTCAGTGGAAAGTTGCGACTTGGCACAATCGTCGACCCAGAGTTTATACGTCTGGGGCACATGCTTGCCCGCCTGCGCCTTGATCATCCCAAAATCGAGACGGAGTTGCAGCACGGCGTAAGCGGCGACGTCATGTCTTGGCTTAAGAAAGGCCGAATTGATGCAGGCTTTTATCTATGCGCCCCGGATGAACTGGCAGATTTGGGTGCCAGTGGTGACGACACCATGCACGCGATCAAGCTGGCCGACTTCAACTACCGCGTCATCGGCCCTGCAGGATGGCAAGACAAGATCGAGAATGCAGATTGGCCTGCTTTGGCAAAGCTTCCTTGGATCGGCACCCCTGCAACCTCGGTGCATAACCGCCTTCTCGCCAAAATTTTTGCCTCTCCGTCGGAAAAACTGAACCTCGCAGCTTTGGTCGACCAAGAAGCTTCAATGCTAGAAATGGTGCGCTCAGGCATCGGGTTGAGTTTAAGCCGAGAAGCTATCGCCCTACACCAAAGGCAATCCTTCGGGCTGGCGATCTGCAATGCTGTGTCGGTCCCTGCCTGCCTGTGTTTCGTGTCTTTGAAACGCCGCATGGAAGATCCCATTTTGGAAGAGGTCTTTCGAGCAATGCTCGCTTCCTGGTGACAAGCGAGCTGGCTTGCAATAGTCCGCCTAACTTGCTCCTCGTGCTGAATTAAAAAGCCGCCGACAGACCCAGTCGCAAACTTCTGACCATGGTTCCACTTAAGCCGTCCAGCTTGCCACCGATGGTGCCAAAGCCGCGCGAAACAACTTAAGTCACTCGCTATTTGCCGGCCCTACCCAGAACAGAAGAGTCGCTAAGATCCCTCCATGCATCATATTGAGATAGGAAAACCTTACCGTTCAGGTCACGGATCAGATGGGATGTTTTCAAACGGTCCATGACCGGTCCCTTAACCTCGGAAAGGTGTAATCCGATGCCGAAATCCTTGAGGCGCAGATTGATCGCCTCGAGACTTTCAAGTGCGGAATAGTCCACCTCGTTGACAGCGGAAAACATCAGTATCACATGCCTGATCTCGCATTCCTCGCTGACGCGCGATTGGATCAGGTCCTGAAGAAAACGCGCGTTGATAAAATAGAGGCTTTCATCAACGCGTAGGGTAAGCAAGGCCGGATCTGTCTGCACCTCATGGCGATGGATATTGCGAAAATGCTCGCTGTCAGGAACACGCCCGACTTCGGCCACATGCGGCCGAGAGGTTTTGTACAGGTGCAGCAAGATGGAAATAGCAACACCACTGGCTACGCCGACTTCTACGCCCATCGAAAGGGTCAAAAAGATCGTTACAAGAACGGCCAGAAAATCATCTCGGTTGTAATCCCATGTCTTCCTCAGGATCGACAAATCCACAAGGCTCAGGACAGCCACGATGATCGTAGCAGCCAGCGTCGCCTTGGGCAGAAAATAGACCAACGGCGTAAGAAACAAGGCCGCAATAGCAAGGCCTACAGCTGTGTAGATGCCCGCTGCTGGCGTTTCGGAACCGGCCTCGAAGTTGACAACCGATCTTGAGAAGCCGCCCGTAACCGGAAAGCCCCCTGTAAACGCTGCTCCCAAGTTAGCAGCGCCAAGGCCGATCAGTTCCTGATTTGGATCAATCCGCTGGCGCCTCTTTGCGGCGAGGGTCTGGGCTACCGATATGGACTCCACAAACCCAATAACCGAAATCAAAATTGCAGGCACCAGTAGCGCGCTCACGAGATCAGACGAGAGGCTCGGCATCGTTAGTGGCGGAAGGCTTTGTGGCACCTCCCCCACGACAGAGACCCCCTGCCCCGCCAGATCAAACGCCCAAACTACAACCGTCGTCGCTACAACCGCAACAACGGGTCCGGCCTTTGTCAGAATGTCCGCCATGAGCAGTGAGAGTCTGACCTTCTTCAAGAGCAGCTTCAGGTTCTTGCGCACCCAGAACAGAAAACCGGTCGCAGACACACCGATGACAACCGTGATCCAATTGATTTCGCCGAGATGATCAAAGAGTGACCACAACATTTGCGGCAAGGTATGACCCTCTGCCTCTATGCCCAGAATGTGTTTCAACTGGCTTGTCGCGATCAGAATACCCGAGGCAGTGATGAAGCCCGCGATGACTGGATGGCTCAAAAAATTTGCCAGAAAACCCAGTCGGAAAACCCCCAGAAGCAAAAGAAAACCGCCAGATAGAAATGCAAGCGTTAGGGCTGCGATAGCGTAACCTGCCGTGCCACTTTCTGCGACCTGCCCAACGGCAGAAGCCGTGAGCAAAGAGACAACAGCCACAGGACCCACCGCAAGCGCCCGGCTGGTGCCAAAAACAGCGTACAATACGATCGGGGCGATCGAGGCATAGATGCCAGCTTCAGGCGGAAGCCCCGCCAACAACGCATAAGCCAATGATTGCGGGATCAGCATGATGGTCACTATCACTGCTGCGATCACATCATTGGAGAATGCACTACGATCATAGCGGCTTCCCCAAACAAGGATCGGAAGGTATGGGCGAAGGAGATGCATGAAGGAACTTCCGGGAAAAACGGCAATCAAACAACGGGTCCTTGATCGCCAAGGTTAGGCGTGATCGAGACGGCTGCAGACCGCACTGGTGATAGGCAAGACGGCCAATGCCGATACCAGCGGGCTGGCCCTAATTGGCCGTAATTTCGTCTGCTTCTGGCTAGGCCATCCATTCCTTGCCCTTCAGCATGGCCTGCCAAAAGATCGGTGGCAGCAGCTTTTCCTTCAGGAACCACGCGGCGCGGCTGGGCTTGACCCCGTCAAGGATAAAGGAGGGGATGCTCGGCTTAAATGCCCCGCCATAGCCAAATTCGGCCAGCACGATTTTGCCTCGCACTAGCGTTAGAGGACAGGAGCCATAAACGTCATACTGTGCAACGGGAGGGCGCCCCTTGATGTCGGCCGCGATTTCCTCGGTGATAGTTGGGGCCTGCTTACGCGCTGCCGCTCTGGTCTTGGTATTGGGTGCGTTCATCGGCGAGACATAGACTTTGTCCGGTATTCCCCTGATATCTATGATCTAATCCTCAACTACAGCCCGTTGACTGGCACTTTAAGCATTTGTTTGCCGTCTTTGTCTCTTGGCACCTCCCCTGCGCGCATGTTCACCTGCAAGGATGGGATGATAAGTTTCGGCATCGAAAGTTGCGCATCGCGTTCGGTCCGGAATTTCACAAAGTCTTCCTTTGTCTTCCCGCCACCAACATGGATGTTATTGGCCTTTTCTTCAGCAACAGTGGTCTCCCACTGGATCTCCCGCCCGTTAGGACCGTAGTCGTGGCACATAAACAGCCGCATCATATCCGGAAGAGCCAGTACCTTCATGATTGAATCGTAAAGGACCGCAGCGTTGCCGCCGGGAAAGTCCGCCCGCGCAGAGCCACCATCAGGCATAAACAACGTATCGCCCGTAAAGGTCGCGTCGCCAATCACATGCACCATGCAGGCGGGCGTATGCCCCGGCGTGAACATCGCAAAGGCTTGCAAATTGCCGATCATGTAGGTGTCGCCATCTTTAAACAGCGCGTCAAACTGTGATCCATCTCTCTGAAATTCAGTCCCTTCGTTGAAAATTTTGCCAAAGGTTTCCTGAACAATCATGATACCTTCGCCGACACCGATCTTTCCACCTAGCTCCTGCTGCAGATAAGGCGCAGCGCTGAGGTGATCTGCATGGACATGGGTCTCGATGATCCATTCCAGTTTCAAGCCACGCTCTTTGATGCGGGCGATTATTCTGTCCGCGCTGTCATGCGTGATACGGCCAGCAGCATAGTCCAGGTCCATCACGCTATCGATAATCGCGCAGGCTTCGGACGACGGGTCTTTGACGATGTAGCTAATCGTATTGGTCGGCTCGCCAAAGAAGGCTTCGACCTCGGGCTTGAGGTCCATGTTAACAGGATAGTCCATTATTTTGGTCTCCATTTCAGTGGGTGCGGCCCCTGGCCGTCATCAATTCAAGCAGTGCCTGCATGCCGATATCCGCCATAGAGGAAACTTCGGCGGCATGGGTTTGCAGGGCCTGATCCGTCTTCTGGTTGTCGAAGGTCTGAACCGCCATGAACCTTTCACCTTCAACGCCCCCCCGAGTAGATTGCCCTTTTTTGAGCAAAAGAGTTTCACACTGTCGGGCAGTGGATCACGCTCTTGCGATTCCGCAACCGCCCGACGCGATCAACCTTCAAACACAAACGCTTACAACGCTTTCTTAACCTCTAGGGCCGGAACGTCATGACGACGCGACCTTGGCGTGTGGCTGCGCCGGAGCCAGTAGACGGCGCAAAAAGAACCCAACAGTGACAGCGGCCAAAAACAACACAACTTCCCAGCGGCCTGTACCAAGGGCAGGAATGGCTGCCCCCGGACAAAAGCCGGCGATGCCCCAACCGATACCAAAAAGTGCGGAACCGCAGACAAGACGCGCATCAATCGTTCTATTGCTCGGCAACTGGAATCCGCCACCAAAAATCGGGGCGTCGCGATGCCAGACCAAGCGATAGCCGATAAACGTTACAATCACCGCGCCGCCCATAACAAAGGCAAGACTTGGGTCCCACTTGCCCGCGATATCAAAGAAATTGAAAACCTTAGCAGGGTTTATCATCCCAGAGATCGAAATACCGACCCCAAAAACAAGGCCGGTGAAAAGCGCATATATAAGCTTCACGGCATCAGGCTCCAAAAACGTGGCGAATGAGAAAAACGGTGATGGCAGCCGTCAACATGAAGGTTGGAACGGCAACGAAAGAGCGCGCAGACATTCGCGACAGACCGCATACACCATGCCCAGATGTGCAGCCCGACCCGAGGCTCGCGCCTAGTCCGACGATTACGCCGCCGATGACAATCATGATCGGGCTGACCGGAACGGACAGTTCGGGCATTTGGCCCGTAACCAAAGAAATTAGCCCGGGCGCAAGGATCATGCCCACAACCATGGCAGCTCGCCAGGACACCTCGGCAGCGTTTTCAGCGAAAACCAGACCGGACATAATACCCGTTGCGCCAAGGATGCGCCCAAGCCCAAGCATCAAAAGAACCGCGCCAAAACCAATCAGCAAACCACCGCCAAAGGAGGCGTAGGGTGTGAAGACACTCTCCATCTCAGCAATCCTTGCAGGTCTTCAAACCAAGCAGAGAATAGATCGGGCACATCTTCAGGGTTGAAGTCGCAAGCATGACAAAACCGATCAAAGCCGCGCCGAATTTAAACAGCGGCCCCGCAAACAGCGCCAAGCCGCTGAAAAACGCAAGATACAGCAAAACCGCACCCAAAACTGCGCGCAGGATCCGGTCAATAGTTCCAATATTGTTGGTCATCTTTACCTCCGAGAGTTATGTTCACCACTTCTTAGAACTTAATCGGGCCGCTCTTCAGTGACATTGTCACGCATCAGGCAAACTCTGGAAAAACCTCAGGCGCTTTGCGCAATCGTCCTCAAACCGGGCTTGTCTTGTAGGGCAATACGACCACGGGCTTGTGCAACCAGCCCACGTTTTTGAAAATCATGGATCACACGCGAAACCACCTCGCGGGCTGTGCCGAGTTCGCTGGCGATCTCCTGATGGGTCGCCGCGACTTCCTTGTCTCCGCCAGCCAAAGCCAACAGTCGCTCGGCAAGCCGCACATCGATCCGCCCAAAGGCCACATCGTCCACGACCCGCAATAAGTCAATCAGGCGGCGCGAATAGGCAGCAAAAACGAATGACCGGAAAGCCGGCTCTTCGGCCACAAGATGATCAAAAGAAGCCTTAGGCAGAACCACAACAGAAATATCGGATTCCGCCAAGCCCTCCGCATTATAGGCTTCCTCGGCCAGCATACAGGCCGTCGTCAAAACACAGCTTTCTCCGGCATCCACCCGATACAAAACGATGTCCCGCCCGTTCCCCGAGGTTTGCGAGACGCGAATGGTCCCATCGTACAGAAAGATCAGACTGTCGGGTATATTCTCAGGTCCAAAGACCTGATAGCCTTTTTTGTGTTCGCGAATAAGCGCCACTTCCAGCAACCTGTCACGCACGGCGCGCGGCAAGGCTTTCGTCCCTTGAAACCGTTCTGTCCAGTCGACCTTGCTCATTTTGCCCTCCGCATTGGCGCAACAATGCCCTCTCCAATGGGGGCACTCCGAGTAATAACCCTACCTCGCTCCAGACAATGTCCGCCATCGTTAGATCGCCCAGAACAACCCCAAGGGCACTCCTGACGGCTTGAAGAGCACGCAAGAGCTTGCAGACAATAGTCAACGGATAGGTATTCTTCTTGGGTTTGGAACATTCCAAAAACTCAAAGGGCCCGTCAGTCAGCCTAACTACCTGACCAGCGACGATTTTTGCCGCTGTGCGCGCCAGACAGACCCCACTTCCGCGCCCGTGCAGCGTATCTAAATAGCCCCTGTGTTCGAGCTCATGCACAATCTTCGCGATGTGTGACCGTGCAGGCCCATTCACCTGAACCACATTATCAATCCTGATGTAGTCAGGCGCCTAAGAGCCGCAAACTGAAGCGATCGGAGGGCGTAGTTAGTAGATGCCTTCAATCTCATCCCATCCTCCGCACTCAAACTGCTAACTTGAATGTAAGCTAATCCCACGTTCGATTAACTTGTCACTGAATCCAGCAGTCGGCCGGGTCCAAGGACGGGTGCATACACCCCGAAAGGGCCAATGTGGTGGCACTACATTTGGGCGACACCGTTCCCGTTTTCGCTCCATTCCAGTTAGCGTTAACTTTATTCTATTCTGGGGCGCAGCGCGAGCGGAGTCATCTCCTTATTCCCCAAACCAAGCCCTGTATCACAATGCCGCTCTGCTCTCCGAACATACCCTAGAGACACGTCACTAAAACGCCAACAAACACGGGGGTCGCAGAGGAAGTAGAAGTTTCGCTGTGACGAGGTTCTTGACTGTTTGCCCGCGTCAGCTATCCACTTTGAGCTCGAGAAACCGAAAAGTCGTTTCGGCTCGGCGACCAAGCACAAATTCGAAGGCTCCACCAATCATGCTGACAAACAGTGACCTGATCGAACTAACAACCTTTCGCCACGCCCTTCACCGCCGCCCCGAAATCTCCGGCGAGGAAGCCGAAACCGCGAGAACAATTGTTGAGGCGCTAAAACCGATGTCGCCCACGCGGATTGTAACCGGGCTAGGCGGATATGGCGTGGCTGCGGTTTTTGACAGCGGCATAGACGGCCCGACAGTCCTGTTTCGCGCCGAACTTGACGCCCTCCCGATTGAAGAGCGCAACAACGCTATTGAATGGCTTTCCGAAATTTCGGGCAAGAGCCATGTCTGTGGACATGATGGCCACATGACAATGCTGCTCGCCTTAGGGCGAATGATCTCACGCAGACCTGTCGCCAAAGGGCGCGTTATATTGATGTTTCAACCTGCGGAAGAAGATGGAAGCGGCGCCAAAGCCGTTGTCAAGGACCCGGCCTTCAAGGACCTTAGCCCTGATTATGCCTTTGCAATTCATAATGAACCCGGAATCCCCTTCGGCTTCGTCGCAACCCGCATCGGGCTGATAAATTGCGCGTCTCTGGGCCTTAAAATCACGCTTAGCGGCAAAACAGCCCACGCGGCAGACCCGCAAGACGGTGTTTCTCCCGCCTTGGCCGTCGCCAAACTCATCCCCGCACTTGATGCACTGGGAGACGGCGAGGGCGGACCACGTAACGACAATTTTCGATTGGTGACCATCACCCATGCCAACATCGGCGAGCCCACTTTCGGAATAGCCCCCGGCGAGGCACAAGTTTTTGCAACACTGCGCACAGCTGCTGATGCAAACATGGAAAGCCTTGAGGACGCAGCGCGCGCCCTCACCATGTCTGTAGCAAAGGAATTCGGCTTGGGTGTGGAATTTGAGGTCCACGACCATTTCGCGGCCTCGGTAAATGATGCAGAGGCCTATGGCGTCGCGGTGAAGGCCATGGATGCAATCGGTGTCCCGCATGGGGAAGCGGGCGTGCCAATGCGCGCATCAGAGGACTTCGGTGTTTTTGGATGGAGCGCCAAAGCCGCAATGTTGTGCCTTGGGCCTGGCGAAGATCATGCCGCCCTGCACAATCCGGACTACGATTTCCCCGATGACCTGATCCCGATTGGCAGTTCAATTTTCGAACGTATCGCGCGGGATCTGTTGGGCAGCATCAGAATGTAGACTGGGGCGGCCAGGCACAGGCCCGCCGAGCCTAGCGCCCCTCGCGGTCAGCCCAGCCCGCAAACACGCGCTCAAGGAAGATCACCGCATAGTACAAAACGATCCCCAGAAAGGCGAGCGCGATGAGAACCGCGAACATCAAGGGATAGTCCCCGTTGGTCTCCCCCGATTTGAACAGCGCCCCCAGTCCGCGCCCATGGGGGCTGACGATCTCCACAAGATTGGTGCCGATAAAGGCAAGGGTGGCAGAGACCTTCAAGGCCCCGAAAAACTCCGGCAGGGTCTTGGGCAGGGCGATCTTGCGAAAGATGGTGAAACGTGATGCACCCAAGGCCCGCAAAATATCGCGGTATTCCGGCTCCAATGTCGACAGCCCGATGCCGACAGAGACCGCAATCGGGAAAAACGAAATCATGAAGGCCATCAGGATCGTATTGAAATCATGCTGGCCAATGAAAATAAGCGAAATCACCGGCACCAAAGTCGCCTTGGGGATCGCATTAAACCCGACGAGCAGCGGGTACAGTGCATCCCGCGCGAGCTTGGAGAACCCGATGATCATCCCGATCAAAGTGCCCACAACCACCGCTAGGAACAGGCCCACAACCGTGCGCCACAGGGTCTGCCAGCCCATGACCAAAAACAGCTCTTTGTATTTCCAGAAGGCAGGCGGCAGGTCAGAGGGCGAGGCCATTTTGTAATTCGGCCAGCCATTGGCCCAGACAAGCATTTCCCAAAGTCCCAGAAAGATCAGAACGGCAAGAACGGGTGTCGCGATTTTGCGCAGCATCAGGCCTGCCCTTCCACGTCGCGCCCCTGCGCGATCTTGATCTGGTCGCGCAGAATATGCAGCATATCGGCGGCCTGCTTTGTGAACAGCACATCAAGGGTCCGGTCCGCGGGCAGGTCCACATCCATCACATATTGCGTCCGCGCAGGGCGCCCCGACAGGACGATCACCTGATCGCCCAGAAAAACACTCTCGCGCAGATCATGGGTGATCAACACGGCGGTAAAGGGCTCAGCCGCCCGCAGATCGCGCATGGTCTGCCACAGATCCTCGCGGGTGAAGGCATCCAGCGCGCCAAAGGGCTCATCCAGAATAAGCACCTCCGGCTTGTGAACGATCGATCTGCAGAGTGAGGCCCGCTGCCGCATCCCGCCCGAAAGCTCCGAAGGGCGCTTGTTCTCGAACCCGCTCAGGCCCACCATCTCCAACAGTTCCATCGCACGAGCAATCCGGTCCTTGCCGGACATCTTCGGCGCGACAATCTCAAGCGGCAGGATCACGTTCTCCAAAATCGTCCGCCACTCAAGCAGCACCGGATTTTGAAAGGCCATACCAACGGTCTTGCGCGGACCGGTCACAGGCTCGCCATGCAACCAGACCTCACCCTCATCGGGCTTCATCAACCCCGCAACCAGCTTCGTTAAGGTGGATTTGCCGCAGCCCGAGGGGCCAACAACGGCGGCAAAGGTGCCCGCAGGCACAGCCACCTCAAGCCCGTCAAGCACTGGTAAAGGCCCACTCGCGGTTTGATAGGCATGGCGTGCGCCCTTAATTTCTATAAGGTTTTCGATGGTCTCGCCCCTGATCAAATGGGGCCGCCAATGCGGCGACCCCTGTGTTTTCTACTTCAACATCAGGCTTTCGCTGTCGGGCAAAAAGCTGTCGTCGAAATACAGCGCCGCATCGGGTTCGTTCTGGAACTCGTAAACCGATTTGGTCTGTTCGATGGCCGCGGCCATACGGTCCGCATCAATACCGCCCATGCCGTTTTCCATGACATAGTCGGTCAGGACATTGGCATCGATCGCCATCTGCAAACGCTCGGTCTCAAGCGCCGCATCGGCGGCGGGGTTGCGCTCCATCAGGGCCTTGATCGCCTCATCGGGCGCCGCAATGGCCCCTTTCCACCCCATGGCCACAGCGCCAAGGAAGGCGGTGACAACCTCGGGGTTCTCGGCGGCAAAATCCGTGTTGACGATGATCGCATTACCGTAAAGATCGACCCCGTAATCGGCCATCAACAGAACGGAAATATCGTCATCCGCCACGCCAAGCCGCTTTAGGTTCAGCGTTGAGGAAAACGAAAATCCGGTGATCGAGGCCACATTGCCCTCCGCCAGCATCGGCTCGCGAGTGGGGAAGCCCACTGGCTCAACCGTGATCGCATCCATATCAAGGCCGTTCTCCGCAGCAAAGATCGGGAACTGCGCCCATGCCCCATCCGGGGGCGGCGCGCCAAGCACCTTGCCCTCAAGGTCGGAAGGCTCGGAAACCCCAAGGGATTTACGACCAACCACAGCAAAAGGCGGCTTGTCATACACCATCATCACAGCCGTCACAGGCGCATCAGGGTTCTGATCGAGAAAGCGCATCAAGGAGTTGATGTCGGCAAAACCCATCGGAAAGGCCCCCGTGGCAACTTTCGGGATCGCATCAAGGGAGCCTGCCCCTTCGCTGATGGTGACACTCAGATCGGCATCGGAAAAATAGCCCGCATCCAAAGCGTGAAAATAGGGCGCCGAAGGCCCTTCGAATTTCCAGTCCAGCGCGAAAGGAACCTCCGTTTCCGCCAGTACAGGTGTTGCCAGCGCGGCAACCAGCGCAATCGGCAATACTTTGTCAAAAATCATCCCTAATCCTTACATATGTGGTGACGGTTAAGCTCGTCTGCGTCAGCAGTTGGACCAACTGCCCCCAAAATTCCCAGAAAGCGCGGCATTGCACGCTCGCGGACTCACATTCCAGGTCAAAAATTAATCATACCCCACGGAATCGCCCGCTTTTTGGGCGCTCAGGCAAGGTGTCAAAGTGCGATTGTCGTGCCGAAGCTTCAGGTGCCTATTTCACGCGAACATGCCGCAATTTTCAATTTAGGGGGGTGATCCAAGACGATTTCCGGAAAAGGCTTCAAATATGAAATGGCTACCGCACGGCACTGGCCAACCGCTTTGATAGCTCGAACGACGAAGACTGGCACATTGAAACTTACCGCTTGATTGATCAACTGACCATTCGTGCATTGACGGAACCAAACTTGCCCGCCCCTGTGATCATAGTCATTGGCCGTCACATCCAGCTTACTCCTCGGAAATGGGGAGCTTTGGCACCGCCAAATTTGAGGCGGTTCCTCGCGGGCGGAGGCGAGGCTACTCGGCAACGGCTTTTCGAGCAGCAGATCGTTGGGATTTATAGCGACAGATAGGTTTTTTCACCATTTTTGCGTAATACCTGCGACAAAGAGGAACCTGGGTTGGCGAAGCAGATCAACCTGCTGAAGATGCGGCGCAGATACGGCTTTCAGCCCAAATTTTGGAACAGCAGTGCGGACTATGATGGATGCCAAGAAGCGACAAAATAGTAACTTTCAATGAACTTAAAGCGCCAGATCAATAGACCCTGCCTTGCATAAACACTTTAATCTCACCCGCCTATACTCGCCCGACCCTAGTCCTCCTCTGGCCAATGATCCTCTTGGTCCTCCCGATAACCTGAGCAGTATTCTTTCAGACAGTGCACTGCATTCGTGAGCAACGGCTACTGCGTGTGCCCCAGCTCATTGAAGGCCAGCCGAAATCCCAATTGGCCACAACCAAGTGGCAGCTGAATCTCAACGCAGAGCCCCTTAAGGTGCGCAGAACTGTTCTTCCGAAATGCTTAAAAGCCTAAAGGACGAATAATAACTTGATACGCGCCAAAATAATTGCCAACGGCGAGTTGGGTGAACTTCAGGCCGAATTCGGCAAGAAGCTACCCTTTCAGCCTAAACAAGAGGTTAGGATTTTGGACAGCACACCGCCCTCTTGGAGGATCCCAACCTCTTGCTGGGTTTCGACGGCCGCATAACACAGGATACTCTGCTCAGGCCCATTTTGTTGAGAGAGACGCACCGGCACCTTTTTGCGAACAACCAATTCCGCAGATGGCACATCAATTTCCAAGATGTCTAACGGCGAAATGCCAGAAGACTGCGGGACGAAACCGTTCGCAATCTGTAGAGGCAATATTCCCATACCGATCAGATTAGTACGGTGGATGCGCTCAAAGCTACGCGCGATAACGGCTCTGACCCCCAGAAGCGCAACGCCTTTGGCAGCCCAATCACGACTTGACCCCATCCCATACCGTTCCCCCGCAAACAGCACTGCATTGTCTCCGCGCTGCGCCATTGCATCCGCAGCTTCGAAGACCCGCATAACGCGCCCGTCTCCAAGGACGGTTTCATAAGGAGCCAACCCATCCTGTAGATGGTTGCGAACCAGTTTGTTGGTAAATAATCCCCGAAGCATCACCTCCCAATTGCCGCGGTAGGCAGCGTAAACATTCAAGTCATCACACTTGGCGCCGTGGGAAACCAGCCACTGGCCGGCAGCGCTATCGGCAGAGATAGCACCTGCCGGAGAGATATGATCGGTCGTGATATCATCGCCCAACACCATCAGTGGCTTTGCTCGATAATGACCCAGCCGGGTGGGTTGCACCGCTGATGCGAATTTCGGGGGCCTGAGGTAGCGCGATGCCGCGTCCCAGGGGAATTGGCTCTGACTTCGCGCATCTATCTTGTTCCAGGCCGCACTTTGGCTTGCACCGGCAAAGGCGCGGGATACATCACCCGCGCTTTGTGCTTTCGTCAAAGCCAGTGCTATATCCACTGCATCAGGCCAGATATCGGCCAAAAAGATGTCCTCACCGTGCGTACCAACCCCCAATGGATCGGTCGCAATATCTCCTTTCAAATCGCCTTTCACGGCATAGGCCACGACCAAGGGCGGCGACGCAAGAAAGCCAAGATCAAGCTTGGGATGCACCCGTCCGGGGAAGTTTCGGTTGCCCGACAAAACAGCGGCAACCGCCTTACCGTCGTTTAGAGCAAGCTCGATTGCTTCCGGGAGCGGGCCTGAGTTTCCGATGCAGGTGGTACAGCCAAAGCCGACGACATCAAACCCGAGCGCTGACAGATCACCGTCCAGTCCTGCCCGCTGCAGTAGCGCCCGCGCGGAGGGGGAGCCGGGGGCGAGAGATGTTTTCACCCATGGTGCCGAAGTCAGCCCCTTTTCCCGTGCATTTCGTGCCAGAATGCCAGCAGCAACAAGAAGCGATGGATCAGACGTATTGGTGCAACTGGTGATCGCAGCGATCGCCACTGCGCCGTCGGGGGGGCAGCTTTCATCCTTGTCGGTGTGCCCAAGC
Organism: Harenicola maris; assembly: GCA_018524345.1. Classification (GTDB taxonomy): domain Bacteria; phylum Pseudomonadota; class Alphaproteobacteria; order Rhodobacterales; family Rhodobacteraceae; genus Harenicola; species Harenicola maris. Next base: position 596,112 of record JADQAZ010000003.1, on the reverse strand, counting down.
GGTCGCCCGATTGCGTTCTCTATCCGCGCTTGGGCACCGCTGGGCGCGCATCTGTCTTGGGGCCGGCGAGGGCCGGCGATGATCGGCGTAATGGTCGATAAATCAATCTCTACCTCCCGGTCGAAAGCCGGTGTGGCATCTGGATCGAACCAGAGCCCCATGGCGCGAAACGCGGGCTCTATCCGTGCGCAAAGGGTTGCACTACGGCCAGTGCGCGCAAGATACTCGACCGTTGATTTATCGACAGGGAAATACCCGGTTGATGCACCGTATTCCGGTGCCATGTTTGCGACAACCGCTCGCGCATCGGCACTAAGGGTGGCAACCCCGGGGCCAAAAAACTCTACAAATTCGCCAGTCACCCCAATTTCACGAAGCCTGTGCGTCACTTCCAACGCGAGGTCAGTTGCGAAGCTTCCGGCGGGCAGGCACCCGATCAATCGCACGCCGACTGTTTTCGGCACCGCGAGCGATACAGACTGGCCGAACATGACGCTTTCGGCCTCAAGCCCACCTACACCCCATGCCATCACGCCGATCCCATTGATCATCGGCGTGTGGCTGTCTGTTCCCAATAACATGTCAGGATGCGCAAAACCGTCTTTGCCAACCTGCAACACAGTGGCAAGCTGTTCGAGATTGATCGTGTGCATGATCCCGGTCCCCGGCGGATGCACCCGCACCCCTTCCATGCTTTCTGACGCCCACTTCATGAAAGCATAGCGCTCCGCGTTTCGCCCGTATTCGTTTTTGGCATTAGCTTGAAATGCGCCTGTGCTCGCGTAGTGATCCACCGCAAGCGAATGATCCACCGATACATCAACTGGCAAAGTCGGGCTCAAAATTGCGGGGTCACCACCAGCGGCGGCGACCGCATCGCGCATCGCCGCGATATCGGCCAGCGCCGGTGTGCAGGTCGTGTCATGCATCAATAACCGATTGGGCAGAAAAAAAATTCGAACCCGCTGTCGGCGGGGGTGCGCATCGCGTCCAGCATAGGCTCAACCGCACCACCGTTCCTTATGTGGTTCTCGCACAATAGCCGTAACACCGTTGGCAAGTTTGCCAGCGACTTACCCAGAATTTCAGGCAAATTTATAACCTGCAAGCCTGTCTCACCTGCATTGATTGACATGTGTTTCATTACCCGTCTTCCCGCTTTTTGATGATGCACGGCAGCAAGAGAGGGGCCAGAATCAAGGCAAGCATGACCCGAAAAATGTGGTGTACCCCAACGAAGGCAACGTCCCCTCCGATGCTAAGCGCAATGATCGACATTTCCGCCAATCCCCCCGGCGAATACGCAAGAACCAGACCGATAGGATCCGCCCCCATCAAGCCCGCGACCAGCAACGCCCCGGAAACTGCGACCGTAATTTGCAATGTAACAACCAGGACAGCCGCACCCAGCGCAGCCATCAGACTCTTCACAGAAACCCCCGCAAACCGCCCACCAACATTGATGCCGATGAAAACTTGAATGGCGATGGTGATCGTTGGGGGAACGTCGAATGCAGTCAAACCCCCAAGGTGCAGCCCCGCGCTGATCAGCATCGGTACAATCACAATCGGTGCCGGAAGCCGCACCCGGCCCCGCGCCAAAAGACCCGCAAGGATACAGATTGCGATCCAAAACCAGTCCGTCAAACTTAGCCCGGTGGCCTTGGTCGAAGCCCCCGCAGCGGGTTCAACCGTGGCGATCAGGCCAATCAGCAACGGGATCACCAAAATCGCCAGTGTAATGCGCAATGCATGGACGATGGCCACCTGTGCTTGGTTTGCGCCTTCACGCTCTGAAAGCAAGACCATCTCTGCGATACCACCCGGCATGGCACAAAGGGCGGCCGTCACCGGGGCGAAACGCGCAATGCGGCGAAGGGCAAAAAACTTACACCGAACATAACCCCCAGCAACACTATCAGGAAAAGTAGGGTCACCCCCCATGTGCCTAACGACGCAAACAGTTCATGGGTGAAGGCCGCGCCCAGCATCAATCCGATGGCGGCACGGACCACGTCCAACAAGAGCACGGGCTTGCGTATCGGCAGCTGCATCAATGATGCACTGGCGGTCACGATCATAGAGCCGATCATCCACCCCAAAGGTATGCCGGTCAGGGAAACGAGCCACCCGCCGGCACCTGCCAGAATAACGGTCGTCAGGATCGCGCCGAATGAAGCACGATGCGGCTTCAAACCAGTTTCTTTTTACTGAAAAGCACCCCGTCCGCGTCCCCATAAACCCAGTCATCGGGCTCAAAAGCGACGCCACCAAAACTGATCTTTGTGCCTACCTTGCCCCAGCCTTCTTTGGCGCTTTTGACAGGGGATGTACCAAGGGCAAAAACCAATGTGTCCATCGTATTGATATCCGCACTATCGCGAATTGCGGCGTTCAGGATCAGCCCCGCCCAGCCATTCTTGATCGCGAGCGCGGCAAGCATATCCCCCAACAGTGCGATCCGGGTAGAGCCGCCCCCGTCAATCACCAGAATACGACCCTTGCCCGGGGTTTCCAGCTGTGCCCGCACTTCGGTGTTGTCCTCAAAACATTTTACAGTCTGGATCTTTCCCGCGAAATGACTGCGGGTGCCAAATTGGCGGAATGGTAGGTGAACCAAGGTTAAATCGGCGGCGTGATCATCGATCAGGTCAGCAGTTTTCATCTGCACTATAGTCCTTTGAATGTGTTGTTAAGCTCGGTCAATTGATCGGGTGTCAGAAGGCGCGTTTTTCGTCCTTCCAGAGCGATCAGAAGTTTGGCGGTTTCTTCTAATTCCTCTGCTGCACAAACGGCTGAAAACAGATCTTTCCCGCTGACGACAGGGCCGTGATTGGCAAGCAGGGCTGCCGAAAACTCACCGTTCAAATCACGGATCATCTCCCCCATTTTTGGGTCACCCGGTTTGACATATGGCAATAGTTTCACGCGCCCCACACGCATCACTACATAGGGTGTCAGGGGCGGGATACAGTCATCAGGATCGATGTCCACAAGGCATGACATCGCCGTCGCCCATGTGGAATGCAAATGCACAACCGCACCGGCCCGCGGCCGCGTTTCATAAAATGCCTGATGCAGGAATACTTCCTTTGAAGGCCGATCCCCAGCCACATGTTTGCCCGAGGCATCAACCTTTGAGATCCGTTCTGCCTCAAGCGATCCAAGCGTCGAATTGGTTGGCGTCATAAGGATGCCATCTGGAAGTTTGGCAGACACATTCCCCGCGCTTCCAACAGAAAACCCCCTGTCGAACAACGACTTACAAAGGCGCACCATCTGATGGCGAAGGTCTGCTTCCTGCTCGGTCATGATTGTCCTTCCATCATGCGCAGGGCTTTGGCAAAGAAATCCGGTGCGCCGAAGTTGCCAGACTTGAGCGCCAAAACCACAGATTCTCCATCCCCCAAGGTCAGGATCGGAACGCCGGGATCAATCTCTGCCCCGACCGTCATTGCCGCTGCACCTAGAGCTTCGGTGACCGCTTGGGCGACCGCACCGGAGGTTTCGCCACCAGCGACAACAATGCGTCGGTATCCTTTTGAAACCAGCGTCTTCGCGGTATCGGCAAAGAGGTTATCCAGCTTTTCAGCAACAGCTTCGCGCCCAAACCGCGACTGGAGCGCGAGGACCTGATCAGGTGAGCCGGAAGAATAGGCCAAAGGTGCCCGCCCCTGATTTGCATCGTAGAACGCCACCAAGGTTTCGACCGTCACACGCCCCGCCATGACCCCGGGGACATCAATCGCCAGGGTCGGATGCGCCTGCGCGTGCAGATCAACCTGACCACGGGTCGCGCCAGAACATGACCCGGCCAGAATGGCCTCTGGTCCACTCACATGGACCGCATCTGCCACCCGCGCGTCAGGCTTTCTGCCCACAATAAGGTTGCGAGGGAGCCCCAATGCTATACCCGATCCTCCGGTAATTAACTTGGCATCAGAAAGGGCCGCCCCGAGCGTCAACAGGTCTGCGTCGCTGACAGCGTCCGCAACAACATAGCGATCCGTCGCGCCATTGATCGCGTCGCGGGTTGGTTCAACACCTTGGGAAACGATCGAAAGCGGGATGTGCCCAACGCCTGCCGTTGTCTGTAGACGCAAAAACCGCCGTAGGTCCGGGTCCGTCATCGGGGTGAGCGGATGGTGCTGCATGCTGGATTCACTCAGCAACGTGTCTCCTACAAACAAATGTCCTTGATAGACTGTTCGCCCTGTAGTCGGGAAAGCTGGGCACACCACGACCCCGGTCGCTTCAAGCGCTTCGGCCAATGCATCAGCCACCAGCCCGATATTCCCGGCGGGCGTTGAGTCGAAGGTTGAGCAATATTTGAAGATGATCTGTTTGCAGCCCTGCGCCCTTAGCCAAACCAAGGCGTCCAGGCTGTCGCGCACCGCCTCTTGAACAGGCGCTGAGCGGCTTTTGAGCGAGATAACTCCGGCCTCGATACTTGGGTCCGCCGGAGCCGTTGGCACGCCGGGGTATTGTGCCGTGCGCAAAAGGCCTTCGGGCTGCACGCCTTTGGCAAGGGTGTTGGCGATGTCGCTCGCCCCCGTGAAGTCGTCTGCAATAACGCCAATCAGCATTGTCAGTCCTTTCTATTTCGCCTCAATTCGGCGCCGGATTTCGCGGATGGCAGACTCCGGGCTCGTAAGCACAGGGATTGCGACCGCACTACGAACTGCCTCTGCGGCACCGGCCATGGAAAACTGTGCCAATAGAATGACGTCAGCCCCCTCGATTTCAGCCGCAGTTCGGGCGATCAATTGATTGTGCCGGTCGTTATCGCCCGAGCGTTTGGCATCCAACGCGCCTTCGCAAAAATACGATGTGATTTGGGCGGCACTGCCCCTTGCAGCTGCTGTTTCGCGGAACTCTTCTTCCATACCGGTTGCGGCTGGTTGGAAGGTATAGATCATCGCAATCCGCTCTCCCTGCGAAAGCGCTGCATCAAACATTGCTTCATTGGGGTTCATCACGGGTATACCGGTTTGTGCATTCGCTTGGGCAATCGCCGTCCCGAAGGCCGAACAGGTGAACAAAATCCCGTCAGCATGAGCCGCTTGAGCGTATTGGCTGAGCGCTTTGATGCGATCTGACAATTCCTTGGACAGATCAGAAGCCTTTGAGCGATCAACCGAAAGCCCCTCTTCCAGAATGGATATGGTTTCGGCCTCTGGCCATAGGGATGCCGCTGCTGTTTCCACGGGCTCTATCGCGACCCGTGTGGCATGAATCAGGGCAATTCTTGGTGAAAGTGTCATTATGATCAGCTTGAAAATAGGCGGTGACGCTACAGAATGCAGCGCCACCAGTTTGTGCGGGTCATCAACCCACAGGGAGGTTCCTTAGGCCGCGACGGCTGCGCCTGCGACTTGTTGCGCCACAAGAGAGCCAAACGCGTCACAGTTCACGTTACCGCCAAGGTCGCGTGTCCGGTTAGCTGGATCGTCGATGGCAGCGTCTACAGCGTCGGAAATGGCCTGACCGGCGTCCATCAGTTTCTGAATGCCGCGCTGTTCGCCCAGCCAGCTCAGCATCATCGCCGCCGACAAGATCAACGAGGTCGGGTTCGCGACATTTTTGCCTTGGATGTCCGGCGCTGAACCGTGTTGCGCTTGGGCACAGCACAGGCCTGTTTCAGCATTCGCATTGATCGAACCTGCCAGCCCAAGTGACCCGGACAGTTCCGACGCCAAGTCAGACAGGATATCGCCATAGAAGTTCGTTGCGACCACCACATCGTAAGCTTCAGGTTTGCGCACCAAGAGCGCCGCATAGGCATCGACGATGATCTCTTCGGTCTCAACCTCGGGGAAGTCTTTGGCTACTTCGCGGAAGCATTCCAAAAACAGCCCGTCCGTCATCAAGAAGGAGTTGGCTTTGTGGATAGCGGCGACCTTTTTCTTGCGCTGCATCGCCAATTTGAATGCCTCGCGGCAGATCCGCATCGACCCGTGACGGGTAATTTTGCGCACCGACAGCGCCATATCAGGGTCAGGCATCATTTCACCAACGCCTTTGAACATGTTGCGGTCTGGATAAAAACCCTCGGTCGCTTCGCGCATGATCACCAGATCCATGCCCGGAGCCTTGTTCGGGATAAAGTCGCGGGTCCGCGCCGGGCGCACATTGGCATAAAGGTCCAGCCCGATACGGAACCCGGCAGAGACATTCCGCCCCCCTTCAACAAGTGGAGGGTAGTCCATGTGGGACTGGGTGCCGAGGATCACGCCGTCAAATTCGGTCCGTGCGCGATCCAACACGCTTTCCTGCAAGGTGATGCCGTGCTTCTTCAGGCTGTCAAACCCAGAGATCTCTTCTTCGAATGTCAGGCCCAAATCAAAGCGCTTGTTGGCGGCCTCTACCACTTCGAGCGTCGCCGCCATGATTTCAGGACCAATACCGTCGCAGGGCAGTGTCATAATACGCATCTTTAGTCTCCTTAGATCGGCACAGTGGCCGTTGTCATTTACAAGCCGGCTTAATCGCCGACGAATTCTTCTTCATTGCGTGCAGCTTCCATGCGCTTTTTCATCCGGCGGCCCATCAGCATGGGTAGGACGAAACCGGTAATCGCGACGCCCCAAAGGATGATGGCAAGCGGACTGCCAACCAGGATCAACCAGTCACCGTCCGAGATTGTCATGGCACGACGCAGGTTCACTTCCATCTGGTTGCCCAGCAGAATCCCAAGGATCACAGGAACAAGTGAGACATCAAGCTTGCGCAAGACCCAGCCCATGATGCCGAAACCAACCATCAACATCACATCAAAGCTGGAACCCGTGATACTGTAGATGCCCACGAATGAGATCATCGCGACGATGGGCATCAAGATGCGCGTTGGCACCATCAACACACGAGTAAAGATGCCAACCAGCGGGATGTTCATCGCCAACAGGATAAAGTTCGCAATGAATAACGAGGCGATAAGCCCCCAGACAACATCCGGATTTTTCTGGAAAAGCAGTGGCCCGGGCGTGATGTTCAGTTGCAGCAATACCGCAAGAAGAACCGCGGTGGTGCCTGACCCTGGCACGCCAAGGGCAAGCATAGGAACGAGTGCGCCGCCCGAGGCCGCGTTATTGCCCGCCTCTGGTGCGGCGACGCCGCGCGGGTCGCCTTTGCCAAAGGTTTTGCCGTCCCGATCAACAGTCTGCTTTTCAAGGGAATAGGCCAGGAATGACCCCAAGGATGCGCCCGCGCCCGGCAGAACGCCGGAGAAGAAACCAAGGCCCGTGCCCCGCGCCATAGAAGGGATACAACGCTTGATCATGGCAAAATCAGGCATGATCCGCCCAACCTTTGTGGCCTTGGCCGAACCAACTGCCCCACCGCGGTGATGCTCAAGGAAAATGAACACCTCACTAAGGGCAAACAGACCCACGATTGCGATCAGGAAATCAATCCCGTCATATAGATGGATATGATCAAAAGTGAACCTCTGCGACCCTGTTTGCGAGTCGCTGCCGATCATTGCAATTCCAAGACCAAGCGCTGCCGCAAAAGCAGACTTTGCTTGATTGGTCGAAGAGATGCCGCCAAGCGTTGCAAAGGCCACGGTAAAGAGAACAAAATATTCGGCTGGGCCAAACAACAGGGCGACCTTGACCAGCTGAGGTGCAAGAATGACCAACCCGCATGTGGCAAAGAACGCGCCGACAAAGGATGCAACACCGGACAGGGAGAGGGCCTCCCCCGCCTTACCTTGCTGAGCCATCGGGTAACCATCAAGGCAGGTCATCATGGCCGGTTCATCGCCGGGTATATTCAGCAAGATCGAGCTGATCCGGCCACCATACATCGCGCCATAGTAAACGCTAACCAATAGGATCAACGACGCAACAGGCCCCAACCCCAGTGAAAATGCGATCGGGATTAGGATGGCCACACCGTTCGCGGGGCCAAGCCCCGGCAATGCGCCCATAAGGGTGCCAAGAAAACACCCCATGACTGCCAAAAACAGATTTTGCGGGGTTAAAGCGATGGCAAAGCCATCGGCGAGAAGTGCTAAGGTATCCATGCGCTGACCTCCTCAGAAACCAAGTGGACCTTCGGCCAAAGCGAGGCCGAGGATCAGGTGAAATACAACGTAAATGCCAACAGATGTGCCCAAGCCAACGACAAACGACCAAAGCGGTGCTGTCCCCAAACGCCACGTCAGATAGGCCGTCGCAAAGATTGTGGAGATTACGAAACCAAGCTCTGGCAAGGCAAAGCAGTAGGCAAACATCACCGCTGCCGCGAAGACGATTTCAGTGAACTCGCGCATGTGCGGCCACTCGGGCTCGTCATCAGGGCGCAGGATGAAATACAGCGAACAAAGCGCGATGATTGTGCCCACGATATATGGAAATGCCCGCGGCCCCACCACATCGACCATGAAGCTGTCTTTGATAATTGATGCGGCCCAGATGTAGAAAATGGCCAAGGCCAATCCAAAGCCGCCGAATATGCGATCACTCATGCTCGCCCCCCCAAGCTGTAAGATAGGAAAGGCCCGAACCGCCAAAGCCGTTCGGGCCAGACTGCTCAAATGTTATTCGATGATGCCGATCTCACGGGACAGCTTTTCGATATCGGCGATGCTGCCGGCAACGAAGTCATGCATGTCATCGCCAAAGTTGTTGAAGGGCGCGATTGCGGCTTCTTCCAACGTAGCCTGAAAACCGGGATCTTCCGCCATCGTCTGGATCGCATTTGACCAGAACTCTTTGGCCTCGTCCGATGCACCTGCTGGCATGTAAAGACCACGCCAATTGGCCCCTACAACATCATAACCCTGCTCGCGTGCTGTCGGGATATCTGGGAAGCTCTCAAGGCGCTCTGGCGCCATAATCCCGATGATGCGGATGTCGCCGGATTCAAGAAAGCCGAGCATCTCGGAAAAATCACCCGAAAGCGCCTCGACAGAACCGGAAAGCAGCCCGGTCATCGCCTCGCCGCCGCCGTCGAACGAGACGTATTTCATCTTCGTCACATCGTCCAAGCCGGCCTCACGCGCGACAAGCATCGGCTTGATGTGGTCAAAGCTACCAACGGACGAGCCGCCCGCAATGCCAACGGAGCGCGGGTCTGCGAGGATCGCGTCCATCATTTGCGTCAATGTCTCGAACTCGGAGTCTGCGCGAACAGCGATCGCGCCATATTCCGCGCCGAAAGTAGCAAGGAAGTGAACGTCGTCTTGAACAGCGCCTTCATAGATGCCCTGAGCAATCCGAGCACTCGTGCTCATTGATGCTGCGACGATCAGGTTGTTGTCTTCGTTACGTTCTTTGGAGACATGCGCAAAGGCAACGCCGCCGCCGCCGCCGGACATGTTTGTAACCTGCATCGAATCCTCGATAACGCCGAGATCAAACAGGTAGCGTGCTGTCGTGCGGCAGATGAAATCCCAGCCACCACCCGGGTTGGATGGCGCGATGCACTGCGGGTTTTCCGGCTGGAAATCCTGTGCCGTAGACGCGGTTACGGTAGCCAAAGTGGCTGTCACTGCGACCGCTCCAATACGAGCGAATTTTGCGAACATGATGTGTCCTCCCATGTGTTGTCCTCCTAAGCGCGAATCTCATGCTAGGCTCATGATTGCTTATTTGGACGCAAAAAAGCAAAATACCAAGTCCGCTACCCACGAAAGCCAACTAACGAGCTGATAAACAAAGATGTTCTAAATCCATCCTCACGCGACCTTCCGCCCCACCATTCCGACGAAGGCGAAAAAGGAGGCATCTATCGCCCTCTTTGGCCGAATGCACCGAGTGACACGCTCTCCAGCCCCCACTTTTAGGCTTTTTACATATGGAAAACCAAAAAATTGGCTCTATGCTGACACTCAGGTACAATCTGAGAACCAACTCATTTCGGCGGCAGGGGTCATGATGGCAGTACGAACCAGCGAGCTTTCCAAGAACATATCCAATCGGCTGTTGCATGATATCGTCTCCGGAACCCTGTCGGGGGGACAGCATATCAGCGCCCAGAATATCGCGGACCGGTATGGCGTATCACGCACCCCAGTAAGAGAGGCCCTTGAATGCCTCGCAATTCAGAACGTTCTCATCCGCCAACCCAATAGAGGTTACTTTGTTGCAGAGAGACTTCCGGATACCCTTCAAGACGGGCTTTCAGACACGGCACCAACAGACGCTGATGACTATCAGAGATTTGCAAATGACTGGTTGACCAACCAGATCCCCGAAGAAGTCGCCGAGCAGTTCTTGAGGCAGCGATACGGCTGGACCAAAGCCAAAGCCGCCGATCTGCTCGTCAGAGCCGTTCGGGAAGGTTGGGCAGAACGCAAAGAAGGCTATGGCTGGCGCCTTCTGCCCGTCGCAAAAACCCCCGAAGCCTTCGACGAGATTTACCGTTTCAGAATGGCGATCGAACCGACAGCCATGCTGGAGCCGTCATTCCAGCTGGATCACAAGATCCTCGATGAACAGCGACGCATTCAGGAAGGTATGCTGGATATGGACCTAAGCACCACGCCCGGCGAAGCCCTCCTGCAAAATGGCGCGCTCTTTCATGAGGAGCTTATTAAACTATCGGGCAATCCGTTCTTCCACATGGCCCTGCAACGGGTAAACCGGATGCGACGATTGATGGAGTATCGCGCCGAAGTAAACTGCGAACGTCTGATCGAACAATGCACCGAACATCTGGAAATTCTGTCTTATTTGGAATCCGGCAATGTTGCCGACGCGTCCTATAGAATGCGCCAACACCTGAGCGGCGCCCTTAAACGCAAATCCCCCTTGGCGCGCAACTGGGCGCATGAAGCAGAGAAAACCGATGAACGCCTCTAACTCACCCGCTGAAAGCTTGCGGTCCATCGCGCTGGTCGCCCATGATCAGAAGAAGGACGCGCTGGTCAAATGGGCCCATTCACATCGATCGGTTCTGGCTGAATTTGACCTTTACGGCACCGGAACAACCGGGGGGCGGATCGCGCGCGAAGTGGGCTTGGACATCACCTGTCTCAAAAGCGGCCCGCTTGGCGGGGACGCGCAAATCGGCGCAATGATCGCAGAGGGACGTCTGGACGCCCTCTTGTTTTTTATCGATCCACTCTCGGCCCTCCCCCACGACGTCGACGTTAAATCCTTGCTCAGGATTGCAACACTCTACGATACAGTCCTCGCCATCAACGAAGCGACCGCCTCACGAATTTTCGCTCAACTCCACAACGAAACTTGAGCAGAAGACCAGCGCAAGACCCCATCCTTTGCCACAGCCAGCGGCAACAAAAAGGGGGTCGAAACGGCTAGACCGGCGCCCCCTCAAACTTCGCGAGGGTGACGCCGCTTTCGCTTAAGGCACGGCGCACCTCAGAGGCAATGCGAACCGCCGTCGGGGTATCCCCGTGCAGGCAGATCGTATCAATGCGGGTCTCGATGCGCTTGCCGCTTTCGGTGATGATCGCCCCTTCGCGTACCATCTCGGCCATGCGGCGGCCTGCTGCCTCCGGGTCGTGGATCACAGCGCCGGGCAAGGCACGGTCCACCAGGGTTGCATCGTCATTATAGGCCCGATCCGCGAAAATCTCGCAAGCGACCTTGCAGCCAAGCGCAGATGCGGCGCGTTGCTGGGCTGTGCCCGCCAGAACCATCACGATGATATCCGGCGCGACATCCAGCACCGCCTCATAACAGGCCCTTGCCATGGCCTCATCCTCGGATGTCATATTGGCCAAGGCGCCGTGCAGCTTCAGGTGGCGCACCGGGCTGCCTGCGGCCAAGGACATCGCCTGCGCCGCGCCCACCTGATAGCGCACCAGATTTTGCAGCGAACCCTGCGCGAATTTCATCCGCTGACGCCCGAAGCCGTGCAGATCGGGGAAGCCGGGATGCGCGCCAATACCAACGCCCTTTTCCGCCGCCATCTTGATGGTCGTGGCCATCACGTCCCAGTCCCCCGCATGAAACCCGCAGGCCACATTGGCCGAGGTCACGATATCCAAGAGCGCCGTGTCATCGCCCATCTTCCAAGAGCCAAAGCTCTCGCCCATATCCGCGTTCAGATCGACCGTTTGTGTCATTCTATTCTTCCTCGATATCTTCGTTTCCGGCAACCACACCGCCGATCAGATTGTAAGACAGCAGATCGCGCATCAGGCGCGGATCGCGGATCAACGGGCGGCACAGCTTGCTCAACTCGGCGCGCCGCTTCGCATCCGCCCGCTCCAGCTCCACGGCCTCGTCCAGATCTACAAAGCGGAACCGCAGCTCCGCCCCCGCAGGCGTCTGCGCCACGCGCGGCAAATCACAGGGCAAAACCGTTCCGATCCGCGGATAGCCGCCCGTCGTCTGACATTCGACCATCAGCACAAAGGGCATGCCATCGCCCGTGACCTGAATATCCCCGGGCAGGACGATTTCGGACACCACATTGCGCCCGCCTTCGATGTGATAGCCCCCGCCGTCGGGGGTCAGGGCCACGCCCATCCTGTTCGCCCGCGCCGCCCGCTTCATCGGTTCGGATTGCAGGCGCTCCAGCGCCTCCCGCGCGAAAAGCTCGGTTTGAAAACTCGGGGTCAGACGCACGGCACCGCCGTGAAAACGGTCCTCGGGCTCGATCATCATGTTGGTGTCCCGCCCCCTGTCAGGGCCAATGCCAAGAGTTTCGCCATCCTGCAACAGGGCACCAATGCCCGCAGACAGATGCGCAGACCCCGCCCCCAGAAACGGCTCGGCCGCAAAGCCCCCGCCCACATGCAAATAGCCATAGCACCCCGCCGTGGCCGCCCCGATGGACAGGCGCGCCCCCGCGGGCAACCAATGGGAGGCATTCCAGACCACAGGCTCACCGTCGATAGCGGCCCGCATCGGCGCCCCCGTCAGCGCGATGCGAACATCCTCACTGGCCTGAAACTCTCCGCCCAAGGCCGCCATTTCCAAGGCCAGCGTATTGGCAGGCTGCCCCAAGAGCGCCGCCCCCTCGGCCAGCGCCAACCTGTCAGAGGCCCCGCCCCGCGACAGGCCCAGCGCCAGATGGCCGGGGCGCCCCATGTCCTGCAATGTCATGCTGGGGCCGGCCCGCAGGATCGTCAACTCACCGCTCATGTGATTGTCTCGCTTGTCGCGCCGCCCATCGGATCGCTGCGCATGTTGTTCAGGGATGCGGCATCCGTGGCGATGAATTGCACCTCATCACCCGGGCGCAACAGAATCGGCTCCTCGGCCTCTGGCTGGAACAGGTTGATCGCTGTCTGGCCAACATGCTGCCAGCCCGTCGGCGCAGAAACGCCAAAAAGCACGAATTGCCGGATCGCCACCACCAGCGCCCCCTTGGGAACGCGGTCGGTCAACTGGCTTTGACGCGGAATGTCCCAAGCCTCGGGCAGTTCCCCAAGATAGGGCTGCCCCGGCGAAAAGCCCAGCGCCTGCACCCGCACCCGCGCGCCCGAAAGGGAGGCCACAGCCTCCGCCTCGCTCATCCCCGCCGCCGCGGCAGCCTGTGCAAGCTGCGGCGCCAGATCGGCGTCATACACGGTCGGAATCCGCCAGAACCGCCGCCCCCTTGGCAACTCCGCATCAAACCAGTTGCGCCCCTTGGCCAAGGCCTCGACCTTGGCCTTCGCCGCCTCATGGGAGAGGTGCAGCGGATCGAACCGAATAAAACAGGAGACCAGCGTCGAGGAAGTCTCCTCCACCCCCTCCCAGCCCTCGGCCTCCACTGCGGCGCGAAAGGCCAATGCGGCGCGGTTGGCGGGCTCGCTCAACCTGTCACCAAAGCTGATCAAAAGACCGTCCACACCTCCGGTGCGGATCAAAGGGTATTCAAGGGAAGGAAGGGTCACATCTGCTCCGGCAGGTAGGTCACGATAGACGGGAAGATTACGATAAGAACCAAGGCGACAACCATCAAAGCAAAGAACGGCATCGCCGCATGGGCGACCGTCAGAATATCGCGCCCCGTCAGCGATTGCAGCACGAAAAGATTGAAGCCCACCGGCGGGGTGATCTGGCTCATCTCCACCACGATCACCAGAAAGATGCCGAACCACAGCGGATCAATCCCCGCCTGCTGCACCATAGGCATGATGACCGAGGCCGTCAGAACAACCACCGAAATCCCGTCCAGAAAACAGCCAAGGATCACAAAGAACACCGTCAGCGCCGCGAGCAGAGTGAATGTCGACAGACCAAGCCCGCCGATCCACTCGGCAAGGATGCGCGGAATACCGGTGAACCCCATGGCCACCGTCAGGAAAGAGGCCCCCGCAAGGATAAAGCCGATCATGCAAGAGGTCACAGTCGCCCCCATCAGCCCCTCAACAAAACTCGCGCGGGACAAGGTGCCCGAACTCCACGACAGGACCAGCGCCAGCACAACCCCCACAGCCGCCGCATCCGTAGGCGAGGCAATCCCCGCATAGATCGAGCCAATCACCCCGCCGATCAACATGACAACCGGCAGCAAACGACGCGAGCGACGCAGCTTCTCGCGGAATGTGGCAGAGATATCCTCCATAGGAAGGCTCTCGCGGTTGAGCACCGCCCAGACGGCGACATATCCCACAAACAACGTCACCAAGAGAAGCCCGGGCAACACCCCAGCAATAAACAGCCGCGCGATGGATTGCTCGGTCGCCACCCCATAGACGATCAGAATGATCGACGGCGGGATCAAGAGCCCCAGCGTGGCAGAGCCAGCCAGCGTCCCAATCACCATCTTCTCGGGATAGCCGCGTTGCGACAACTCGGGGATAGACAGCTTGCCAATGGTCGCCGCCGTCGCAGCAGAGGAGCCAGAGACAGCCGCAAAAATCCCGCAGGCAAAGACATTTACATGTAACAACTGCCCCGGCAGGCGGTTCATCCAGGGCGACAGGCCGGTGAACATGTCATCGCTCAGGCGCGAGCGGAACAGGATCTCCCCCATCCAGATAAACAGCGGCAGCGCGGCCAAGGCCCATGAATTGGAATGGCCCCACATGGTCGTCGCCATAACAAGGCCCAGCGGCGCGTTGCTGAACAGGGCCATGGCCGCAATGCCAACCCCGAGAAGCGACAGCGCAACCCACAGCCCTGCCCCAAGGAAGGCAAACAAAAGAACAATCAGAATGATCGAAAGAACAGCAACAGACATGGCTCAGGCTCCTATTCGCTCAGCAGGTTTTCGCCCTTGCCGTCCCAAGACGCCGGGCGACCGCGCAAAAGGCCGACGAGTTCGTCAAGCAAAGCAATGGAAAGAATAATAAGGCCAAACGCGACAGGTAGTTGCGGCAACCAAAGCGGAACGGAGACCATGCCAGAGGAGCGGTCACCAAATTCATAGGATTCGTATACAAGCTTGAGAACATACCAGCTCGCATAGGCGCTCATCGCCAAGGCGACTGCGACAACAACAGTCTCGAAACCGCGCTGCACCCGCACCGGCAGGCGGGTCAGCAACAGCGTCACGCGAATATGCCCCCCCGCCCGCAGCGCATAGGCCAGCGCCAGAAAGGTCGAAGCAGCCAGAAAAAACCCGGTAAAATCCGCATAGGACGGGATCGTCAGCCCAAGGCCAGTTCCGGTAATTCCGGCGGCGACTTTATCGGCAAGGTTCAAACAGACCTGCACAAAAACCACCGCAACAATGGCCACAATGAAAGCGGCAGCCAGCCCGCCAGATATTCGGTAAAGATTGTCCAAGGCACGCCGCATGATCGCTTCCCTTATGTTGGGGGTTAGGCCGGGCGCGATGCTGCGCCCGGCCCGTCAGATTACTCGCCGTAGGCGCTCAGCAATGCGGCACCGGCCTCGCCTGCATCGGCGGTCCAGTTCTCCAGCATTTGCGCACCAATCTCGCGCAGCCCCGCCATCAGCTCTTCAGAAGGCTCGACAACGGTGATGCCATTCTCCGCCAGAACCGCAGTCTGCGCTTCGGTCTCGGCGCGGCTCATCTCCCAACCACGGGCCTCTGCAGCGGCAGCAGCCTCAAGAACAGCGGCCTGAGTGGCCTCGTCCAGACGGCGGAAGGACCGTGTATTCACCACCACAACGTTCTTCGGGATCCATGCCTGAATTTCGGTGTAATGTGTGAGGAAGTCCCAAGCCTTGGAGTTCACCCCGGTCGAAGAAGAGGTGATCATCGCCTCAACACGCCCAGTGCTGAAAGCCTGCGGAATATCGGGGTTCTCAACCTGCGTCGGCGCGGCGCCCGCAAGGTTGGCGAACTCTTCCAGCGTGGCGTTATAGGTGCGGAATTTCAGCCCCGCGAGGTCCTCAACCGAATTGATCTCGCCAGTGGTATAGAGCCCCTGCGGCGGCCATGGCACGGAATACAGCACCATCATGCCCTGCTCGTCCAACAGCTCGGAAATCACATCCTTCTGCGCCGCCCAAAGGCGCTCTGCATCCTCGTAGTTGGTCGCAAGGAAGGGCAGCGAATCCGCGCCAAAGGCCGGGTTTTCATTGGCCAGAAGCGAGAGGAAAAATTCGCCCATAGGCACCTGACCACTGCGCACGGCGCGGCTGATCTCGGGGTGCTTGAAAAGCGAAGCCGCAGAATGGACGTTGATCTCAAGCGCGCCATCGGTCGCCGCGGCCACATCAGCGGCAAACTCGTTGATGTTCACGGTGTGGAATGTCGCATCCGGATAGGGCGTCGGCATATCCCATGTTTCAGCCTGTGCACCAATTGCCAGACCTGCGAGTGCGGCGGCGGTTCCGCCAAGAATTTTTGTAATGAGCATCGTGCTCTCCCTGCTTTTGTTAGATGAAAACAGGCTTGCACCACGCTTGTAATTCGTCAACGTTTTATCATTGTCGCCAATCAACATCCCTCCCGCCCGTTGATATCTTGGGGAAATATTGACATCATATGCGGAAAATATCAGCGTATTGAGGACATAGGGAGCCATAAATGACCGAGAAAACCCCCGCTGACCGCCGAATCGTCTCCTCCCGCCATCTGGCCCAAGGCGACGGATGGGAGCTGTCAGAACTCGAATTCGGCCTGATCGTCGGCTTCAACGCCTTCTCCCGATGGGTCACCCGCTGCATGGCCGCCGCAGGCCAGCCCGACCTGAGCCCCCTCGAAATCCTGATCCTGCACAACGTCAACCACCGCGAAAGGGACAAACGGCTTTCCGACATCAGCTTTCTGCTGAACATCGAAGACAACCACACGGTGAACTACGCCCTGCGCAAATTGCTCAAGGCCGGACTCCTGGTTTCGGAAAAACGCGGCAAAGAGGTCTTCTACCGCACCTCCTCCGAAGGCATCGCCCTATGCGAAGCCTACCGCGACGTGCGCCGCCAATGCCTGCTGAACGGGTTGTCCCCTGCTGAAATGAGCGGCGCGGAACTCCGCGAACTCGCCCGCATGCTCCGCGCCCTCTCCGGCCACTACGACCAAGCCAGCCGCGCCGCTGCAACCCTCTAACGACGCCACCGCGCTCCAGCCCCATAAGACGCCCCCAGGTCAGCAACAGGAACGCATCCGAAGGGGCGCTCATCTGCCCGCTGCTGGCCTCAGGCTAATAGCACTAGGTTTCTTCCGACCGATCGGTCGCGGGCGTTGGTTTGGGGCTAAGTTGAGAAATCTGCGCATAACTTTCCTCAGATAACTCCAAGGCCATCGCATCCAACGAAGGCTGCAACTGCGTCAAATTCCGTCCGGAAATAAGCGTTGACGTCACCGCCGGATGTCGAGCCACCCAAGCGACAGCAAGCGTCGAAGCCGCAAGGCCCGAGCGCTGGGAAAGCGCAGCCAATTCACCGGCAACTTCGTGCATCCATGGCTGGCCATAGCGCGCGGCATAGGTCGTGTCCTCCAGCAAACGCCCCTTTGCGCCACTGATGTATTTCCCAGTCAACAAGCCCCCCCCCAGAGGCGAAAAAGGACAGACGGAAATGTTCTGGTCCGCACAGGCCGGGAGGATTTCCACCTCAACCTGTCGTTTCACAAGGTTATACATCGGCTGGCAATCATCAATCCGGGTGCCGAAAGACTGACAAACCGCTTGCGCCTTCATGATTTGCCAAGCCGCAAAGTTCGACACCCCGATGTAGCGCAACAGCCCCCGCGACTGCATCTCGGCCAAGGTGCCAAATGTCTCCTCAAAGGGAGTTTCGGCGTCGAAACGGTGCAAATAATAGATATCTACCTCGTCTACGCCCAGCCGTTTACGGCTCTCATCCAAGGCCGTGCGCAGGTTGCCGGCATTTGCAGGCCGATCATTGGGGGCTTTCGTCCCGATGATAAGATCATCGACCTTTGCCCCCAAGACTTGCCCCAACATGCTCTCCGAGGCGCCGCCGTTATAGCTATAGGCCGTATCGAAATGATTGATCCCCGCCTCGACACAGGCCTCAAACATCTCTTCTGCGTTGCCCAGGTCAACGGTGCGGCCAAACTGCATGGCACCAAAGCCCAATCGCGAGATAGGCGCTCCATTCTTGGTTTGCATTTGGGGCATTGGCGAGCTTTCGGTCTAGGAGGTGGGCGTTAGAAGCACAGATCAATCCGCGGGTAGGTTCGGACCACGGTCCAACCGTACAATGTGATCCGCCCTGTCGCGCGGGAAGGACGACATCACCAAGGGATCATGCCCGGGTACGATCAATTCAGGCCGGCTGGCGAGCCGCTCAATCGTCGTAAAGCCATCCAACATATCCTGTAGGTCAACCACGATGGGAAAGGGTTTGCGGCTTTGGAAGTTCTCATAGAAATGCGCCGCGTCAGAGGCCAGCACAAGCCACCCCGCCGACGTCCGCACACGAACAGCTTGTAGCCCCCGGCTATGCCCGCCGATACGATGCACCGTGACGCCGTCGGCGACTTCGGCATCGCCATCATGGAAAATAACCTTGCCGGAATAGAGCCGCTTGACCGCTTCGCATATATGCCCCGAGGAAAAGGGGGCCTGCAGCGTCGCGTGGCACATGCAAGGACCGGTGGCATAGGCCATCTCAGCCGCTTGGATATGCAAACGCGCGTTGGGGAACAGGTGCAGGCCACCCGCGTGGTCGTAGTGCAGGTGAGTCACGATGACAGTGTCAACTGCTTCAGCCGCAATACCCAAAGGCTTCAAAGCATAGCGCGGATCAAGCTGAATCGGTCGTTCGCGAGTTTCGGCCTCGACCTCATCGTATCCGGTATCAACCAGGATCACCCGATCCCCCTGTCGCAACACCCAGATGAAATAATCCATCGGATGGGCCACGTCGTGGCGGTCATCAAAGACAAAGCTATCGCCCCTGACCCGCGCATTGCGATCCGCATATTTGACCGCATGAACTTCCCATTCACTCATGATACGATCGCCCTCCAGCTTTTGACCTCTTTGCCTGCCACCATACCTGCCGTGGCCGCGCTGAAAGCCTTGAAATGGGCGCTGTCACAATGTGCATCAAAAGCCGCGCTGTCGGTATAAAGCTCATAAAGGAACACCTCATCAGTCCTGTCCGCATCGGTCAGGACATCAAATCGATGGCAGCCCGGCTCCACCTCTTGAGAGATCGCGGCGTTTTCAAGCATCAAAGGCATGAAGGCCTCCATCTGCCCGGGTTGGATACGAAAAGTCACACAAACGGCAAACATTATCTATTCCTCAGTTTTGCAAATGTCCGTCGCACGACGGGCAACTGCCCCGCAATCAAAGCTAGGTTCAGCGCCAACAGGACCGCCGCGGTTGGCCTTGTGACAAAGCCCGAGAGGTCACCATCACTCAGCAGCAAAGAGCGACGGAAGGTTTCATCGAAGAGCCCACCCAGAATAACCCCAATGACCAGCGGCGCGATGGGGTATTTCATCAGGTTCATAAAGTAGGCCAATGCGCCCACCCCCAGCATAAGATAAAGATCGTTAATCCCCCCGCCCACACTGAAACTTCCGATGGTGGTCAAAATCAACACCACGGGCAGAAAGACGGTCTGCGGTAGGCGCAGAATCTGGATGAAAACCCGGGCCGTGAACAGGCCCATGATAAACATGGTCAGCGAGGCCAGTACCATAATCGCGCAGACCCGCAGAATGATGGAGGGATCAATGGTCGGCCCGGGGATGATGTTGTTGATCTTGAACGCCCCCATCAACGCCGCTGCGGGCGGGGAGCCGGGAATACCCAAAACCAACAAGGGGATCAGAGCGCCGCCGATACAAGCGTTATTCGCCGTCTCAGAGGACAGCAGCCCTTCAATGGATCCTTTGCCGAAATTCTTGCCATCATAACTGGCCGATTTCCCGACGCCGTAGCTAACCCAACCGGCCACGTCTTCCCCTACGCCCGGCAAGGCCCCTACGCCGGTGCCGATCACACCAGAGCGGGCGATGGTGGGCATATGCCGCCGCATTGCGGCGAACTTGGGCAGGATGCGTCCCTTAAGCGCAATGACTTTGCCAGCATCAACCTGACGCAAGCCATCGATGATCTGCGGAATCGCAAAGGCGCCCATCAGAACCGGCACAACTTGAAACCCCGAAAGGAGATAGGACCAACCAAAAGTATAGCGTGGCTCGCTCAACAGCGGGTCAAGCCCGACCATCGCCATGGCCAAGCCTGCAAGCCCCGCAATCCAACCCTTAACCACTAGGTCCTCGGACATGAGCGTGCCAGACAGCAAAATACCAAAGAGCGCCAGCAGAGCCTTTTCAGGGCTGGCGATAGATTGCGAGATCAGCAACAGCGCCCAGACAAAGACCAGCAAAGCTGCGGTGCCGATCAGTGTACCAATGAAACTGCCCGTGGTCGTCAGCCCCAATGCCTCCGCCCCGCGCCCCTGTTTGGCAAGAGGATGCCCGTCCATCGCCGTGGCTGCACTGGCCGCTGTGCCGGGAATATTCAGCAAGATCGAAGGATAGGATCCGCCGTAGATCGCGCCGACATAGGCCCCCAAAAGGGCGATCAAGGCATAGTCGAGCGGAATTTTATTGCCAAAGAAACCGGTAAGGATCGTGACCGCCAAGGTCGCTGTCAGTCCCGGCAAGGCACCAAAGACAATCCCTAGAAAGACCGAGACAATGATATACGGATAGGTGATCGGATCCGTGACAAGGGCAGAGAAAGCCCCGCCGAACCCTTGAAGCTGAGACAGGAAAAATTCCATCATTTTCTCCAAAGCGGACGAAGATTGACGTAGTAGTGATACTCAATCTGTGAGAACAGCAGCCCGCCCCGGTTCGGCACGTTCTGCCGAAAGCCAAAAGCCATGGCGGTCACCAGTATCAGCGGTGTCAGCACCGCGACCCAAGGTGTCGCCCGTGCTATGCGGCTGCGGTCTCGGGCCAACATCCAAACCGTCAACAACACCCATGCCGCCAACACGACCCAATCATCGTCATGGGGTTTGTTCCATTCCGCCTGAGGAAAATGCATAATCAGGGCGTAGAGCCCGGGCAGAGCTACGACAACGGCCACCATAAGCATCCGCTTGGTATGCCCGGCGTGAAACCCGTAGATCAAAGCAGTAATCACCAACCCGCTGGAAAGGATGAAATCCACACGCGGGATAAGGGCAAAAATGAACACACTCATGATCACCGCGATTGCCCTGATGCGGATCGCCTCTTGCCGGTTCCAGCCAAGCCCCGCGCCGGAAAACGCGCGTTCCGCGCCCCCTGCCTTGATCGAGATGCGCAGCAACACCAATCCCAACAAGAGCATCGCCAACCAGATGCCAAACGGAACGATAGCGGCGGAATTATACCATTCTGCCCCGCTCACCCCGGCGCGGTTTTCCCCCAGAAAGGGAATGAAACTGGTGCGCCAAAGGAAGAAAACCGCACAGCAAATTAGTACCAGTGCCCCCCAGAAATCGCGGGCACGCAGCATCTCCAAATCTTTATCGTGTTCCGCCTGCAGTTTATCGATATCCATCTCGCTTCCCCAACCGACAAAGCGGGGCGCAGATACGCGCCCCGTTTAGTGTCTTCTTTTAAAGGCTCTTAAGGCTTTTCAATGCCAAGGCTTTCAGGGTCGACGGTGGTCGAGCCGAGCTCTTTGAGCGTATAGGCAAACGTGCTTTCCAGCTTGGCAAAAATCGCCTGCGCTTCTTCGCCGGACTGGCCGCCGATGTCATAGTAGTTCGCCGCTGCCCATTCGGCCACTGTATCTGACGCCATCGCCTTGTCGAAAGCGGCGGTCAGCGTGGCCTTCACATCGTCGGATGCAGTGTTCGCGACGCCGAAACCGATGGATTGCTTGAGCGGCAGATAGGCTTCGAGCCCGTCATACATGTCAAATGCTGACGGAATTGTGGTCTCTCCCAGCTTGCCCTCTTCGGGTGTCAGCATCGCCAACGGGCGCAGCTTGCCACCCTCGATCAGAGGCGCCTGCTCGGCCAGCGAGGTCACGACCAACGCCACTTCACCCGCCATCGCCGCTTCTTGCCCCGCAGCGGACCCTTCATAAGGGATAAATTTGAATGAAACCTTCGCGCCATTTTCGATGGCCAGCAGGTTCAAATGGTGGATCGAACCAGCGCCCGAAGCAGCCGCAGGAATCGACCCCGGATCGGCCATTGCGGCATCCATGAGCTCTTTCAGCGTGCCATAAGGGCTGTCCGCAGGGACAGAAATCAGATCAGGGGAGCCGCCGATGATGAATGGGTACCAAAAATCGAATTTTTGGTCCCAACCGCCCTGAACAGCGGCCGTCACATTGGATTCAGAAATCCCTGCCAGTGTATAACCGTCGTCGGCTTGGTTCTGGACAAAGACCATACCGTTCGAACCGGCAACGCCACCGGTTTGGTTGGTCACGTTAATCGAAACCGGCAGATGCTTCTCCATCTCGGCCATGATCATCCGGTTAATGCTATCGGTGCCACCGCCCGCACCCCATACGACAACGTCTGTAATGTCGCGGAATGGGTATTCCTGCGCCTGCGCAGAAAAGGTCAGCCCGGTGCTCAATGTCGCGGCAAGCGCGACCAGTGCAAACTTGGTTTTCATCTCATCCTCCCAATGGATATGGTGCCTATTGCATTTATCTGCGTATGCATTAAAAAATGTGTTGTCAACTCACACATCACTCCAAAGGGGCGTTTCCATGCCCCAACCGGTCACGAAACGCGCCCGAAATCTACAGCGCCAACCGATTGAGCGCGACAAAATGTTATAGGCTAAGCACTATTCACAAGCCGCGCCGAGAAAGAAGAAGGAAGAACAACATGACCTTACGGATCGCCTGTCTGGGCGCTGGCTATTTCAGCCAGTTTCACATCGGCGGATGGCAACGGATGGAGGGGGTAACCCTTGTTGGCGTGGCAGATCGCTCATTGGAAAAAGCGCAAGCTTATGACGCCCCCGCATTTGACAACATCGACGCCCTCTTGGCAACAGGCCCCGACATCCTCGACATCATCCTACCGCCTGTGGCCCAGGCTGAGGCCATCCGCACAGCGCTTGATCAAAGCCCGCGCGCGATCATTTGCCAAAAGCCCTTCTGCACCTCACTGCAAGAAGCCCAAGAGATCACCCAACTGGCCGAGGATGCGGGCGTGCCCCTTATTGTGCATGAAAACTTCCGCTTTCAGCCGTGGTATCGAAAGATCAAAAAAGCGCTTGAGGCAGGCCGGATCGGCACCACGCTTCAGGCCAGCTTTCGTCTGCGCCCCGGCGATGGCCAGGGGCCGGATGCCTATCTTTCTCGCCAGCCGTACTTTCAGCAAATGGAACGTTTCTTGATCCATGAAACTGGCGTCCACTGGGTCGACACCTTTCGGTATCTCTTTGGCGAACCAAGCCATGTCTACGCCGATCTACGGAGGGTGAACCCGGTTATTGCGGGTGAGGACGCGGGCTATGTTACCTTCGACCACCCCGGTGGGGTCAGGGCCCTCTTTGACGCGAACCGCAGCCTGGATCACGCCGCCGATAACACTCGTCGCACCATGGGCGAGGCTTTGATCGAGGGGACCGACGGCACGCTGTCTCTCTTTGGCGACGGATCAATCTGGGTCCGCCCCTTTGGTGCGCTGGAGGCAGAACAGATCGCCCCCCCCGATCAGCACGAGGGCTTCGGCGGCGATTGCACGAAGGCGCTGCAGGAACACGTTGTGTCCGCTTTACTCAATGGCTCCGCCCTAGAAAACGAAGCGCGCGATTACCTTCGGGTGATCGAGATAGAACACGCGATCTATCGCTCCGCCGAGGAAGGCCGCAAACTGGCGGTCTAGCTGACGCCCATCTCGAAGCGATACGCCTTTTCGGCGTATCGCACCGGTCAAAACCGAGACAGGTTGTTTTGCTCCAACAGCGAGATAAGCAGGGCTTTCGCCTCTACACGGTGCTCGTGATGCAAATCGCGGGCACGTTCTGGCTCTGCGTTGCGGATCGCATCATAAAGCGCACGGTGATTTTCGTTCGACGCATGGGGCAGCGGACGCATGTAAAGAGTCAGCAAACGCACGCGATGCACCTGCGTGCTGTACATCGCAATTACCTCCATCAGACGCCGACTGCCCGAAAGGGCCACCAGCCCTTCATGAAACCGATCATCCGCCGACGCCCAACCTTTGCGGTCCTCTTGCCGAAGGGCGTCTTCCATCTGGGTCAAGCTCTCGTCCAACCCCCGCAGCTCTTTTTCCGGATAGGCGTTCTGCGCGGCCTTGAAGGCGGCCAGCGGCTCAAGCTCAATCAAGATGTCATAGATCTCTACCATGTCGGCAATGGTCAAAGGCAAAACGCGGATACCATGGCGCGGACGGATTTCAACCAAGCCACGAGAGGCCAAAATAACCGCAGCTTCGCGGATCGGTGTGCGCGAAACACCCAGCATCTCCCCAAGTTCGGCTTCGAGGTAGTTAGAGCCGGGTGGCAACTCGTTATTCGTAATCATCCCCTGAAGGATTGCAGCAACACGAGCAGCTTGCGAGACCGGCTTCTCGGCCTCTGCCGACTTTACCTTGTTAAGGTTCATTCCCACCGCTCCCTCTCATTCAACGCCCAAAGAAGATAGCCCGAAACCCATTGACTATCAATGCATCAACGCATACGCAGTTAAATACGTGAGGGAATGAACTGTGCGATCCAAAGACTGAAAAGAAGCATCCTGCCACGGCCGGTCGCCCCAAAGCGGCGCGATAAAAAGGCATTTTTTTGCCCATCAGCTGTGGCAGCCGTCTGTGGAACACAGGCCTGCGCACGGGTCTTCTCCGACCCAAGTGAAATGTTAAGACCAAGGAAAATTACATGGCTTCTGGTTTGAAAATTGCTCTTATCCGCGGGGATGGGATCGGTATCGATGTGGCAGACGCGACCATCGAAGTCGTCAACGCAGCCTGCGAACGATGTGGCGCCCCTGCCCTGAGCTATGACGAGATCAACGCAGGCGCAGGCTACTACGCTGAAACCGGCCAAGACATAGAGCCCGGCGGCGAAGAACGCGCAGGCAAGGCAGATGCGATCTTCCTCGGCGCCATCGGACTACCCTCGATCCGCCATGAGGATGGCACAGAGATCTCGCCCCACCTGCGCCTGCGCGACCGTTTCGGCCTTTATGCTGGTATCCGTCCGATCAAGGCCTACCCCAACGCGCCCCAACGGCTGGCCGACCCCCGCGCAGCGCAGATCGATATGGTCATCCTGCGGGAGTCCACCGAAGGGCTGTTCTATTCAGCCGCCGCCCATAAACGCAGCGAAGTGATCGGCGATACCGAGGTGCGCGATACCCTGCGCATCACTCGCCGAACCACAGAAAAGCTCCATGATTTTGCGTTCAAGCTGGCACAAAAGCGCAAAGAACGCGGAAAGCCCGGCCGCGTGACCTGTGTCGACAAGGCCAATGTCTTCACATCGATGGCCTTCTTTCGCAAAATCTTCGACGAGATCAGACCGAACTATCCGGCCATTGAAGCGAACTATAATTACGTCGACGCCCAGGCCCTCGATCTGGTGCGGCGCCCATGGGATTTCGATGTCATGGTGATGGAGAACATGTTCGGCGACATCCTGTCCGATCTGGGCGGTGGTCTGGTCGGCGGCATGGGCATGGCTGCCTGCGCAGAGATCGGCGATGAGAACGGCCTCTTTCAGCCAGCCCACGGCAGCGCGCCCGACATCATGGGCCAAGACAAGGCCAACCCCCTTGCCGCAATCCTGAGCGGGGCTCTGATGCTAGACTATCTTGGCGAAGGCTCGGGCGACAGCCGCTATAATGACGCTGCTGCAATGATCGAAGCATCGGTCGACAAAGGGTTTGCCGCCAACGCGCTGCGCCCGATGGAATTCGGCGGCGACATGGGCACTCTCGCAACAACGCGCGAAGTCGTGGCCGGCCTTAAGGTGTAGCCCGATGCGTATCGCACCGGTCGCAGATAAGTGCTGCAAAAACGATCTTATAGCGCGGCGCGACCGCAAATCTAATTTTCGCAGCTCTTAAGCGTGATATTGATCTGAAAGGACACTAAAATGCCGATCGTCCTTGGCGCCATTGCCGATGATTTCACCGGTGCCACCGACCTAGCCAACACATTGGTCAGCGAAGGCATGCGTGTCGTGCAGGTGATCGGGGCACCCGAACCCGATGCGAGTTATGGCGATGCGGAAGCGGTTGTTGTGGCGCTGAAGTCGCGGACCGCGCCGGTGGAGGAGGCTATCGCAGAATCCCTGGCGGCACTAAGCTGGCTTCAGTCCGAAGGCGCCGAGCAAATCCTGTTCAAATATTGCTCCACATTCGATTCAACACCACAAGGAAACATCGGGCCGGTCGCTGATGCGCTCCGCGATGCGATGGGCTGCGAACTTGCACTCATCTGCCCCGCCTTTCCCAAGAATGGCCGAACGATCTACAATGGCGTTCTCTTTGTCGGGGAAGCGCCCTTGGCGGAAAGCCCGATGAAGGATCACCCCCTAACGCCCATGCGCGACTCCAATTTGATGCGCCTTATGGACGCGCAATCTGCTGGCAAAACCGGGCTCATTCCTGCGCCCATTGTTCAGCAAGGTGCAGAAGCGATCCGTGCGAAAACAGCCGCGCTGATCGCCGAGGGTCTCTCATATGCAGTCATTGACGCGCTGGATGAAATCGACCTTCGAACCATCGGTAAGGCAGCGGCAGATCATAAGCTGATCACCGGCGGCTCGGGCATCGCGCTTGGCTTGCCGGACAATTTCCGCGCACGCGGCAAAATCACCTCACGGCAGAGCGGCACCTTCCGTGCAACAGAAGGGCGCGCTCTGATCTTGGCCGGCAGCTGCTCGACGGCAACCCGCGCACAGCTTGCGCAAGCCAAGGCAAAATGGCCCTACGCCAAGGTCGATATCGACAAGGTCGCAGCGGGCGAAGATGTGGTGACGCAACTGGCTGATTGGGCCAAGGCACAGCCTGTCGACAGCCCCGCCATCATCTACGGCTCTGCCGATCCCGAAGAAGTAGCAGCCATCCAAAAACGCTATGGCGTCACCACCTCAGGGCAGATGATGGAAGACACCCTAAGCGCCCTCGCCCTGCGTCTTGCCGATGCGGGTTTTGACCGCTTAGTGGTCGCAGGCGGAGAAACTTCCGGGGCGGTTGTCTCCGCCCTCGAAATAAAAATGCTTGAGATAGGCCCCGAGATTGCGCCCGGCGTTCCATGGACCCAAGCGTTAGGCCGCCGCCCCTTAACATTGGCGCTGAAATCTGGGAACTTCGGACAGCCCAGCTTTTTCGAAGATGCCCTGAAGGTGCTCCCATGAGTGACGCGAAAATCCGTGAAGACATCGTGCGCCGCGCCGCCTCTCTTTATAACAGGGGGCTGAGCTTCGGGTCTTCGGGCAACATCAGCGTGCGCGTCGACGACGGCTGGCTCATGACCCCGACCGGATCCTCCATGGGAGACCTCGACCCGGCGCGACTGTCCCTCCTAGACCTCGAAGGCCGCCACATCTCAGGCGACGCCCCAACCAAAGAGGCGTTTCTACATATGGCAATGTATGCCAAACGTTCCGGCGCATCCGCCATCGTGCATCTGCACTCGACGCATTCCGTCGCTGTAAGCTGCCTGAAATGTATTGACCACAAAAACGTTCTACCGCCCCTGACGGCCTATTACGTCATGCGCGTCGGCAAGCTTCCCCTCGTGCCCTATTTCGCCCCCGGAGATATCGAATTGGCCAAGGCGGTCGGTGAAATGGCCTCGGACCACCACGCGGTTTTGCTCGCGAACCACGGGCCCGTTGTTTCGGGGAAATCACTGACGGACGCCCTCTATGCAACCGAGGAGTTGGAAGAAACCGCCAAGCTGTTTCTCGCCCTGCAAGCCATGGAAACCCGGCCACTTACTGCCGAACAGGTGACCGATTTGCAGCGCCGCTTCCCGGCGCAAACCTAACAAGACTGGCGCATGGCCCCACAAAAGCTGTCACCTCGGTGAATAGGGCTCAAATCCGATTTTCTCGCATCGAAGCAAGTCCAGCCTCACCCGTGAAATCTGTTCGCGGCTAATGGCCCGAAGCGGACCTTTCCAATATTGGCCACGGCTGAAAGGCGGCGGCTCTGAACCGCTGACCCACCGCGGGGTTCAACATCGACACCAGCGTTTCTGCAGCCGACACCAAAACTATCGAAATGTTACCCAAAGTTTCGCCGATTACGCATGTCCCAGCCACTCCACAACACAGTCAAACCTGAATGACCTGACACTCCTGCCGAGCACAACTCTCCATCACCGATGTTGAAAGCTTGGCGCCGGTGACAACGACATCAACCTCCCAGACCTGCCCCATCTGAAAGGCCAGATCCAAACCCTTCTTCGTGCTGTCCATCACAAGAATCCGCGTCTTCGCGCAGGCCGCGATCGCCTTGCGTGCGGTCACCTCCTCTGCGTTGTAGTCCATCACCCCGCCCGCCTCGGACAGGCCACCGCAGCTGAACACCGCGAAATCGACGCGATACTTTGCAAAGAATTCCAGCGCCGCCGTGCCGATCATATCCAGATCCCGCATCCGCACGGTTCCGCCCGCCAGTTCAACCGCAACCCCCGGCGCCTGTTGCAAAGCGCAAACCGCGTGGATGCTGTTGGAGGCGACAAACAGGTCCCTGTGCGACGACAAAAACCGCGCGCAGGTTTCCACCGTGGTGCCGGTGCCCAGCGCCACCCGCGCGCCATCTGGGATAAGGCCCTTAACCGCCAAGGCGATGCGCTGCTTTTCCTGCCGCGCAATCCCCTCGCGGGGAAGATATCCGATGTTCTCGCTCTGCTGGCGCAACCAGGCCCTCCCGTTCCGGCGCTGCACAAGGGCGGCCTCATCCAGATCGCGCAGGTCGGTGCGCACGGTCTGGACAGAGACATCCAGCCGCTCCGAAAGCTCCGCCGCTGAAAGCGCTTCGTTTTCCGACAGCAACGCGATAATCATGTCGCGCCGCTCGGTCACACTCGGTCGCACAGTATATTTCCTTCGAAAGCATTTGCCTGCTCTGCAAAGGCTAGGCACAGCGGTTCGACTTCGCAATATAAATAAAAAATTTATGTTTTCGTTACATTTTTGTGATCTTTTGCCGAAATAAGGCCCCTGCAATCATCTTTCGTTCGAAAGATACATTTTCAGGAGAGCCCCATGAAATCCGCCCTTGCCACCCTTGCTTTCACGCTCTTGGCCACCACGGCCATGGCCGACTCGATCACCCTTTACACATCGCAGCCCAATGCCGACGCACAGAAAACCGTCGATGCCTTCATCGCCGCCAACCCGGGCACCGAGGTTGAGTGGGTCCGCGATGGCACGACCAAACTGATGGCCCGTCTGCGCGCCGAGATCGAGGCCGGCAACCCGCAGCCCGACGTCCTGTTGATCGCCGACACCGTGACGCTCGAAGGCATGGCCCAAGAGGGTCTGCTCAGCGCCTATAAATCGCCCGAGGCCGCCAGCTATGACGCCGCACTGCACTCCCCCGAGGGGTACTACTACTCGACCAAACTGATCACCACAGGTCTGGTCTACAACACCGGCGTCGAAACTGCGCCGACCTCCTGGGGCGATCTGTCGGATGCCTCGATCAAGGGACAGATTGCGATGCCCTCGCCGCTCTACTCCGGCGCCGCCCTGATCCACCTTGCCACCCTGACAGGCGATGCAAGCCTCGGCTGGGGTTACTACGAAGGTCTCGCCGAAAATGATGCCCGCGCTCAGGGCGGCAATGGCGGCACCTTCAAGGCCGTCGCTTCGGGCGAAAAACCCTACGGCATGGTCGTCGACTTCCTCGCCATCCGCAACAAGGCCGAGGGATCCCCGGTTGAATTCGTCTTCCCCAAAGAGGGCGTTTCCTACGTGACAGAGCCAGTTGCGATCATGTCCTCGGCCAAAAACGTCGAAGGCGCGCAGAAGTTCGTGGACTTCCTGCTGAGCGAAGACGGCCAGGATCTTGTCCTCGACATGGGTTATATCCCCGCACGTGACGGCAT
This sequence comes from Harenicola maris, assembly GCA_018524345.1. GTDB lineage: Bacteria > Pseudomonadota > Alphaproteobacteria > Rhodobacterales > Rhodobacteraceae > Harenicola > Harenicola maris. The sequence continues at coordinate 565,795 of JADQAZ010000003.1, read as the reverse complement.
GGGCGTGCCAGAGGGCTTCCCGGCCCGCGAAGACATCAAGCTGATGGCCTTTGACCCGGCAGAGGCGCTCAAGAACGCCGAAGCCAACAAGGCCAAATTCGCAGAGCTCTTCGGCGCCGAGTAATGAGCCGAACCCTGCAAAATGGAGGCAGCCGGACAGAGGCCCGGCTGCTCTCCGCCATCCTCATTGTTGCGATCTGTCTGACGCTGGCCCCGGTCCTGCGCCTCTTTGTCGAGGGCGTGATCGATCAGGGCAGCCCCAGCCTGACATTGATGCGCGAGGTCCTGTCCCAGACTTCTACCCTAAGCGCGCTCAAACACTCGCTGGTCACGGCGGGCCTCGGCACTGTTGTCTCGCTCGTCTTCGGCTGTGCCTTTGCCTTCCTCGTGGCGCTGACAGACCTGCGCGCCAAAGCGGCTTTGGTGTTCTGCCTTATGATCCCGATGATGATCCCGCCGCAAATCACCGCCCTGTCCTGGACCCAGATCATGGGCCCCTCCTCCGTCCTGCTCAAAACCCTCGGCATCGCCCCGCCGCTCGGCTCGCCGCAGCCGCTCTATTCACCGCAGGGCATTATCCTTCTGCTGGGCATTCAGCACATGTCGATCATCTTTCTCACCCTTCGCGCGGGTCTGCGCTCAATCCCGCAGGACGTGGTAGAAGCCGCGCGGATCAGCGGCGCGAAGGGCCTGCGAACATGGTGGCAGGTGGTCGTCCCCCTGACCCTACCCAGTCTGGCCGCAGGCACAGCCATCACCTTCGTCACCGCCCTTGGCAACTTCGGCATTCCCGCCATGCTCGGCATCCCTGCGGGCTATGCCACCCTGCCCACGCTCGTCTATCAGAAGCTGGCAGGCATGGGCACAACAGTGCTGGCCGAGGTTTCCGTGCTGGCGATGCTTATCGGCGCGGTGGCGGTGTCCGGCATTCTGGTCCAGCGCTATTTTCAAAGCCGCCAGAAACTGCACCTCGTCGGCAGCGCCTCGCGCCCGCTGGCCCTGCCACTGGGGGCCGCGCGCCTGCCGGTCGAAATCGCGCTCTGGGGCGTGGTCTGCGTTATCCTTGTCCTGCCGATGTTCGGCCTGCTGGCAACATCCTTGGTGCCCGCCTACGGCATGCCACTGCGCCTTGACACGGTCACCTTCTCCCTCTGGCACGAGGTGCTGTTCCGACAGCCCGCAACCGCCCGCGCCTTCGTCAACTCCTTCGGCCTCGCCTCGGGCGCGGCCCTCGCCCTGATGGTGATCTGCCTGCCGCTGGCCTGGCTGATGGAGCGCCGCAAAACTCGCCTCGCTCGCATTTTCGACAGCCTCCTCGACCTGCCCTACGCCCTGCCCGGGGTGGTCCTTTCCATTGCCATGATCCTCTTGCTGATCAACCTCCCCTTCACCGAGGCCACGCTCTACGGCACAATCTGGATCATCTTTCTGGCCTATGTCGCGCGGTTCTTCGCGGTCATGTTCCGCCCGATCCAAGCCAGCCTGAAACAGCTGGACCCGGCCATGGACGAGGCCGCCCAATCGGTCGGCGCCTCCTTCCGGCGCAGGCTCCGCGATGTGATCCTGCCCCTCTCCGCCCCCGCCGCGGCGGCGGGCGCGATCCTCGTCTTCCTCACCGCGTTCAACGAGCTAACGGTCTCGGCCCTGCTGTGGTCCTCGGGCACCGAAACCCTTGGCGTGGTGATCTTCAACCTTGATGACAGCGGCGAAACCGGCATGGCCAGTGCGCTCGCCATGACCATCGTCTTCGTCGTTATGGCGCTCATGGCACTAATCCAGCTGCTGTCGCGCCGTTTTCCCAAAGGAGTTGTCCCATGGCAGACATAGACCTGTCCTCGGTCGGCAAAACATTCTCCGGCGCCCCCGCGCTGCAAGACATCACAACCCGCTTCGAGGATGGCGAATTCATCGCCCTGCTGGGGCCTTCGGGCTGCGGCAAGACCACGCTCCTGCGCATCCTCGCGGGGTTCGAGGCCCCAAGCACCGGCCGGTTGCGCATCGGCCCGCGCGAAATGGCCAATGCGGAGGCAGGCACCAACCTGCCCCCGGAAGAGCGCAACATCGGCTTTGTCTTCCAATCCTACGCCCTCTGGCCGCATATGAGCGTGCGCCGCAACGTCTCTTACCCGCTGGAAATCCGCCGCTTCTCCAAAGCCGAAATCGCCCGCCAAACCGATGCCGCGCTCGCCTCCACCGGGCTTGCCGATTACGCAGACCGCATGCCTTCCGAGCTGTCGGGCGGCCAAAGACAGCGGGTCGCTCTGGCCCGCTGCCTCGTGTCCGATCCCTGCGCCGTTCTGCTGGACGAGCCTCTGGCCAATCTCGATGTTGCACTGCGGGCCTCGATGCAGGGCGTCTTTACCGATTTTCACAGCCGCACCGGCGCCACCATGGTCTATGTCACCCATGATCAGGCCGAAGCCATGGCCATGGCAGACCGGATCGCCGTGATGGATCAGGGCCGCATCCAACAGTTCGACACCCCGCAAAACCTCTACGAGCGCCCGAAGAACCGCTTTGTGGCAGAATTCGTCGGCCGCGGCACCGTGGTGCCGGTGCAGTCCGTCGAAAGCGGCGGCGATGCCCTGCAGGCACAGGTTCTGGGCGCAAAGGTCGCGGTGCAATCGGCCCCGGAAAAAGGGCCAGTCAGCCACGTCTGCCTGCGCCCCGAAAACCTCACCATCGCAGAGACAGGCGATCTGCGCAGCAAGGTCACCCGCGTCACCTATATGGGCGGCAAATACATGCTGGAAACGGTGACAGACTGCGGCGCGCGCCTCTTTGCCGAAACCAGAGCGCGGCTGGAGGTCGGCGCACAGCTCGGCCTGACAATCACACTGCCATGGGCTTTCTCAGAGGACTAAATGCAAAGCATCAGATTACTTTCCGGCATCGGGGACAAAGGCCCCGCATGCATGCAATTGACCGTGGATAACCTGATCTGGCTCTTGGATTGCGGCTTCGGGCCAGAGGCCAACGCCCATTTCAATCCCGCATGGCTCGAAGGGGCCGAGGCCGTCTTTATCACCCACGACCATATCGACCATATCGGCGGTGCCTCCCACGCGGTCGAGGCCGGCCTGCCAATCTACACCACGGCCCAAACCGCCAAGGCCCTGCCCCCCGCCGCCAATGTGCATCTGCTGCCAGAGCAGGGCGAAACCGTGATCGAGGGCGTTCGGCTGACCACAGGGCGCAATGGCCATGCGCTCGGCGGCGTCTGGATGCATTTCGATCTGGGCGAGGGGCTGTTTTACTCCGGCGATTGGTCGGAGGAATCCGACTGGTTCTCCTTTGACAGCCCGCCCCCCGCCGCCACCGCCATTCTCGATTGCTCCTACCACCTTGACGACATCCCTCAGTCAGAGCGTTTCACCGCGCTGAATACCCTGCTGGACAGTGTCGAGGGTCAGGTCCTCCTGCCGGTGCCCCCCTCTGGCCGCGCGGGCGAGGTCGCGCTGCACCTGATCCGCCGCTACGGCTGCGAAAGCGTTATGCTCGATCCCGAATGTCAGGCCACCCTGCGCACCGCCCTGAACAGCGGCGCCGTCACCTCCGATGCGCAGCAAATCCTGCCCCTTCTGGATCGCGGCCCGATGGAGCAGGCACGGTTCCTGATCTGCGACACGCCCAATGCCGATGGCGGCGCGGCCTGGGGCTATGTGCGGGCCTGGAACGAAAGCGGCCGCTTGGGCAAAGACGCCCATATCGTCTTCACCGGTCACATGACCGCCCATGCCCGCGGCATCTGCAGCGTTCCGGGGGGCTATTTCCAACGCTGGAACGTCCACCCGCCCCTGCGTGATCAGCAAAAAATGCTCCAGCGCCTTGGCGCGAAACGCTTCGCTCCCGCCTTTTGCACAAGGCCCGAAGACTACCTGATCGAAAATCTCGGCGCAGACGTGTTCTTCCACGATCTGGTGCGTCTATGACCACCGCCCCCCTCCCCGCGCAAAGCTTTTGCCTGATCCGCCACGGCGAAACCACGGCCAACGCCGAGGGTTTCATCGCCGGTGTCACAGATGTCCCCCTGACCGACTTCGGCCGCGATCAGGCACAGGCCCTCCTCGATGTGCCATGGCCCAACGAGGTCGCCCTCTATGCCAGCCCGATGTCCCGGGCACAGGAAACCGCAAAACTCGCCTTTCCCGGCCAAAGCATCCAAACCCACCCGGGCCTGTGCGAGCGTGATTGGGGCATATTCGAGGGTCGCCCCTTGGCCGAACAACCGGCCAGAGAGGCAACTCCGCCCCAAGGGGAAAGCTGGCCCGATATGATCCAGCGCGTCCAAACCACCATCACCGAAATCTGCGCCGCATCGACGGGCCGCCTGCCGGTTCTGGTCTGCCACTCCGGCATCATCCGGGCCGCACGGGTTCTCTGGACAACAGGCCACGCCGGTGACCGCCCCCCGAACGCCATCCCGCTTCTGTTCCAGAAGGCCAACAACGCACTATCGGAGAGAGCCCTATGACCCACCCTGCCCCCACACACTGCGTGGTCTTCGATGTCGATGGCACCCTCGCGGAATTCGACGCCGATCGCCTCGGCCACCTTGTCCACGGCGTGGAAAAACACTGGGACGCCTTCCATAACGCCATGGCCGATGCCGCCCCGATTGCGCCAATCGCCAAACTGATGCGTCGCCTGAAAGACAGCGGCGAAACCATCATCGTCTGCTCCGGCCGCCCCAAAGGCTGGGCCGAGCACACCATCGCATGGCTACGCAAACACGACCTCCCCTTCGACGGCATCTACCTGCGCGCCCCGGATCAGGACCACGCAACAGATCCGGAGGTGAAACGCCGCGCCCTGCAAGAGATGAAAGCAGACGGCCTCGCCCCTTGGCTAATCATCGACGACCGCAACTCCGTCGTCGAGGCATGGCGCGGCGAAGGCCTGACCTGCCTCCAATGCGCGCCGGGGGATTTCTAAAGCCCGAAGGATGCCACCCACTGGCCAGCCACATATAGGCCTCATCGAGCCTATCTTGGCGAACAGAGCGTGATTGTATGGGGTGAATAAGGGCTCTCTGCGCCACATTTGGCGCGAAAACTGATGCCTTGCGAATATAGAATGCAAGACGGTCTAGTCACACTCCAAATTTTGCAATCGAGTGCCAGTCCTGTGCTCAGCCGGACGGCATTGAGGCACAGCTGACACGGTGTTCCTTTCATTCTCTGGGGCTGCCGATAGAACACGCGGAGCGGCTAACTCTGACGCACTAGCGGCAATCACTCTGGTTGTGAAAAACTGGGATCGGGACTTATTCTACCACTGGCTCTGCAGAATGAGGTGACAATGGTGAGCGATCAGACAATGGCGGCGGGCTTTGCTGCGTCATTTGCGCAATACGCTAGCGACCACGGCGCACAGCGTGACGCGCTATTATCGGCCAGCGGCCTGACCGAGGATGATCTGTCAGATCAGGACAACCGCATTCCAGTGGCAGGGTATCAGGCGCTCATCGGCGCTGCGATCCAGCAGACAGGGGATACGGCCTTGCTGTTGCGGCACACACTGGACTCAAAGCTCGAGACGATGACGGTCGTCGGCCAAATCGTGCACACCTCTGCCTCGCTTCGCCATTCAATAGAACAACTCAATCGGTATCTGCACTTGATGGGCGACGTCGAACTTCCCGTTGGCGTCGACCGGTTCGAATTGCTGCGCAGCGCGGACGGCCTTTGGATTGTCGATCACCTGGAGCTGCCACCAGAAATGTCTACTTGGGCCGAGGTGTCCTTCGCCCGTTTCATCAGCGAATTCCGCCAGTCTTTTCCCGATGCAACGTTCGAGATCGGCTTGGAGGTAACCTATTCTCCCCCTCCTCACGTAGATCAGTATCCAGAACTGTTCCGCGTGCCCGTTCAGTTCAATGCCAGTCGCAATGCGCTTCAGATCGATCCGGTCTGGGACAGCCCTGAAACCCTGTTTGAGCCAGGCAACACCTATGCCTTCGGCATTTTCACGCGCCATGCAGATGAGATGTTGGCAAAGCTACGCAGGAGCACAACAATCCGTTCACAGATAGAAGCGCAGATCTTGCCCAAACTCCACGAGGGGACGATCTCGATGGATAGGGTGGCCAAAGACATCGCGATGAGCCGCCAAACCCTGTACCGACGTCTGAAGGACGAAGGGATAACCTTCGCTGAAATCCATGATGACCTGCGCCAACGCATGGCGATCGAATATCTCGGCGGACAGAAGGTCACAGTAAACGAAACTGCTTATTTGCTGGGATTTTCCGAAAGCTCCTCTTTCGTGCGCGCGTTCAAACGCTGGACTGGCTTTAGCCCAACGGCGTACCTCAATCAGGCTCTCTGAAACGCGCTGTTACGAAGTGTCAATTCATTGATACCAACGGTCATGCCGTTAAACTGCAGGTCTGACTATCTCCTTTCTCGACATTGAAAAGAGAAAGGTCAGACAATGAAAACCCAACTTACACTCTGTACAGCCGCGCTTGCCCTTATGGCTGCATGTGCCGACAGCGGTGCAAATTACCAACCGATCCTTGATGGAACGCCAACTGCTGCCTATCGGTCAGACTTGGCAGCTTGTCAGAGACTGGCGCGCAACCAAAACCAGTTCGATGAAGATACAATGACGTCCACAGCCATTGGCGCAGGTTTGGGCGCCGCCTTGGGCGAGGCTGACAGCGGCGACGCTTTAGGCGGTGCTATTGCTGGCGCGTTGGCCGGCGGCGTTTCTAGCGCAGTCGACGCCAGTGAAAAACGCGAGGCTATCGTGATCCAATGCCTGCGTGGTCGCGGCCACCGGGTCGTTGGTTGAGGACTCAGTGATGAGTGAAGTTCTCGCCATCCGCGCAAGACGGTTTAACAGCCTGCGTGCGCTTCTGACCGGTGCTGCAGTTTCCAAGCAACCCGAACGGAAAAACACGTCGGATCACCTGCCATCAGATCAGGGCCCATCCACACGCGGCCAAGTCAAAAGACCTGCCTGCAAATTGGGAGCACCCCAGCTCCCGTCCGAAACCTGAACTAAACTGCCAAAGGAGATATCCACGTTATGAAACGTGTCTTCATCGCCGGAGCGACCGGCTATCTCGGGCGCTACCTGTGCGCTGAATACCAGCGTCGTGGATGGTATGTGATCGCACTTGTTCGCAAGACGATCCATGCCGCTCCTATAGCGGCCGACCAACTGATTGAGGCGCAGGCCACCGAACCTGCCTCCCTCAAAGGGGTCATGACGGGGGTGGACCTCGCCGTCTCATGCCTGGGCATCACCCGCCAGACGGATGGGCTGGGGTATTGGGACGTCGATTATCAGGCCAACCTCAACCTCTTGCGTGAAGCAGAACGCGCGAGCGTAGGGCAATTTGCCTATGTCCATGTGCTACGAGCTAACGAAATGGCAGGGGTGCCGATGGTCGCGGCCAAGTCGGCCTTTGTAGAAGACCTGCAGCGCTCGGACATCGCCAGCACGGTTATCGCGCCCACTGGGTACTTCTCGGACATGAGCGATTTCCTATCAATGGCCCAAACTGGACGGGTCTGGCTGTTCGGAGATGGCAGCAAAAAGATCAACCCGATCGACGGAGCAGATCTGGCGGCCGCCACCGCCGAGGCAATTGAAGCAGAGCAAGATTGGATTGATGTCGGTGGTCCGGATATTTTCACCCATCGCGAACTGGCAGGGCTGGCGTTTGCAAGCCTCGGAAAGCCCGAACGGATCACATTCCTGCCGGACTTCATGCGCCGTATTGTCCTACGCCTTCTGCCGCTGCTCACTCCGCGCCGCATCAGCGGGCCAGCCCGCTTTTTCCTTAGTGCAATGGCGCTCGACATGGTGGGTGCGCGCTACGGCACGCAGCACTTGAAAGATCATTTTGAAGCCAGCCTAGCCACCACTCAATCAACAGGTGGCGATCAATTTACATCGGAAAAGAAATCGTCATGACAATGAACCGAATTGGCGGAATTGCCGCTTTAACCTGCGCAGCCACATACATCTTTGGCTTTGTTCTGCTGGTCACCGAGTTTGCTGAAATCGGCTTTGGCACGAACGATATCGACGCGGCCAGAGTGGTGCGGTTTACGGTCGAGAACCAAATGCTCCTGATCATTTGGAATACGGTGATCTATGTGCTCAACGCATTGGCGCTCGCTGTTCTAGTCGTTGCACTGGCAAGCCGACTGAATAGGAAATCGCCCGATTGGGGCACCATGACTTTGGCCTTTGGCCTAATCTGGACAACGCTTGTTCTGGGTGCGGGCATGATCGGCAATGTCACCACGGAACGTATGGCAGCCTTGGCTCCGAGCGACTTTGAAACAGCTGTGCGCACGTGGGAGGCTCTGCACGCTGTCGAACTTGGTCTTGGCGGTGGAAACGAAATTGCCGGAGGGGTCTGGATCCTCTGCGTGAGCATCGCCGCCTTGCTGCACCGTGCCTTCGGCAAAATTGTTATCGGGCTGGGCCTTCTCACAGGCTTTGGCGGTTTGCTGACAATCCTGCCCCCCCTTGGCGAGGTCGCGGGCGCTGTGTTCGGCCTTGGCGCAATAGCATGGTTCATCGCAGTCGGTCGTTCCCTTCTTTTCAAAAACGAAACCTAGGAACAGTAGATTGAAAGGACCTCTAAGATGCCCCTGTCCAACAGCCTAGAAACTCTGATCGAAAGAGAATGCGCAAAGGCGCACACCCATGGAGTGATCTTACGGGTCGCCTCACGGGACGGCAGGGTTGATTTCAAAGGTAGCGCGGGGGCGGCCACCCCCGATACCCGTTTTCCCATCGCAAGCATCACCAAGATGTTTACATCCGCTTTGATCATGCAACTCGTCGACGAAAGGCGTATCGATCTGGATCAGACGGTGGAAACTATCCTGCCTGACGTAGACCTAACTGGAGTGCACGTGGTGAAAGGCGTGGATTACGGGCCCGGCCTGACCATCCGGCACCTCTTGCACCAGACATCCGGCCTTGCCGACTATTATGAAGGCGATCTGGCCAAGGCCCTGAAAGCGGGCAATGACCGGCGCTATGATCTGAACGATGTCTTGCAGATGACAAAGGCACTGCCGCCGCAGGCCGCCCCCCGTAGCGGCAAGTCGTATTACTCCGACACCAACTACCAAATGCTTGGAGCCGTAATCGAGGCCGCTACAGGCCAGACCTATAATCAAGCCCTGCAATACCGTATCTGCGACCGGCTGGGACTAACCCAAACCGAAGTTCTGGGCGGAGATGAACTAGGGTTGCCTGTCTACCACAAGGACACACAATTGAACGTCGCCCAAACTCTGGCCAGCATGGGGCCGGACGGCGGCATCATCTCATCAATGGATGAACTGATGATCTTCCTGCGCGCTTTCTCGGAGGGGCAGCTTTTTGATCCCAAGAACATAACTCAAATGCATCAATGGAACAGGCTCTTCTTTCCGATTCAGTATGGTTACGGCCTGATGCGGGTAAAACTACCCCGTTGGATGACGCTATTTCGCGCAACACCGGAATTGATCGGCCACTCGGGGTCAAACGGGTCCTTTGCATTTCATGCACCTGAGCCAGACATCTACCTTCTCGGCACATTCAATCAAACAGACGCCCCACGCCGCCCCATTGGATTTATGCTGCGCGTTCTAGGCCTAGTCGCGAAACATAGTGAAGTAAGATGAAACGCCTTCTGCAATGGTTCCTCTCCATGGGCGCAGGCTTCATCCTCATTATCATAGCTACCTTCATGGGCAGGCGCGGCGATTATCCGGTGTCTCGGTTGATGACAGAGGACCCCTCCCAAACACTCGCCGGTGTTCGACCGCAACTAGAGGTCATCGACCTCGTGCCCGTTAACGAGGCCCCCATTGTGGTTGGGCTTTCTCGGGGCGCGACGCAGGCAAGGGCATACTTGGGGCAAAACCCTGATAGTCTGCGGGCGGCAAAACCGATCAAAGCGGGCTACCAGGACCTGAACGGACACGCTGTGCGGCAAACCGGGTGCCAGCGCTTTATGTCTGGTGCCACCTACTGCCGCGAGGCGATCCTGACAGAGTTTCGTGCCCAGCATTTAGATGGCCCCGATACTGTGCTGACTGCCATCAGAGAATTCCTGAATTAAAGGGGTCGCGAATGACAGCGTCAGAGATGAGTGCAAAGACGAAAAACCTCCGGTCGATGTTGCGTCCCTACACGAGCCCGCAACACGCTGTTGTAGGCTTCCAACTCAGCAACGACGAAGAGACATTTATCAGCACTGGCACGACGGTTTGTGACGCCCGCTGTGAAGATTGGCTTTTCGAAATCGCGTCTATCACCAAAGTCTTAACAGCAATCCTGCTTTGTGTGCTGATTGAGGAAGGAAAGATAGATCCGAAAGCACCACTGCGCGCCATGTCGGAGGTACTGAAAGACGTGCCAGACTGGGTCACCCCCGAGAGTTTGACGTCGCATACAAGCGGTCTGCCAAACTACTACTTACCGCTTTGGAAAGCTGTGTTTCAGCAGCAGCCAGATGGTCCATACGTGACCTTTTCTCGTTCTGATTTGCTGGCATGGCTTCATAATTGGCGGAGCAAGGCATTCTCTCCTCCGCATCGCCATGCCTATTCCAACCTTGGGGTTGGATTATTGGGCGAAGCGATGGCGATTATGGAAGACAAGCCGTTTGTCGAACTTCTCGCTGATAAGGTAACGGGTCCAATAGGGTTGCTGGATACCACTGACCAGTTCCACAGCCGTCAGCAACACCGTTTCGCGCAACCAAAGTCACCGAAAGGAAGGCCTGTACCGCCGTGGACCTTTCAAAGCCTTGCTGCGGCCGGATGTCTGCGATCCAGTGCACGCGACCTGACCCGCTTTGCTACAGAAGTGCTTCGGGCGTTGAACAGTCCCGAAACAGTACTTGATCGCGCCATTTGTCGATCCGCGGCCCCAATCCTTGGTCTTGGACCCAAAGGCGCTTTGGCCCCAACGGCCCAGTGTTCAGGGTGGTTGTTGGTGACAGTGGGCAACAAGCCACCGAGTTTTCTGTTTCACAACGGTGGAACTGCGGGGTCGGCATGCGCTCTTCACATTTGCCCCGAACGAAATGCCGCGATTGGTATTCTGTCCAACAACGGAATTGCTGGAAACCTATGGTCCAGCACCAAACTCAACTGGTCCAATCCGATGCAGAACGCCGCTAACGCCTTCGCCAAGATATGACCTCCTCTCGCCACGAGCGGTTTCGGTTCCCGGCCTTGAGACGTTGTTTGCCTTGACCTCTCCTAAGGCCTGGATAGTTCATAAACCACCCTGCCCCCCATAATGCAGCATATCATTTGGGCCCATGATACTCTGCCCGTAACAGCCGCTTGTGCAGCTTCCCCGTCTCTGTGCGCGGCAGGGCACTGCGGAACTCGATGCTCCTTGGACACTTGATCGACGACAGCCTTGAGCGGCAGAACGCGAACAGAGCCTCCCGCAACTCCTCGGAGGCTTCGGTATCGGGCAACAGCTGCACAACCGCGTGAACCGCCTCACCGAAATCTTCGTGGGGAATGCCAATCACCGCCGCATCAAGAACCGCCGGATGATTCAGCAAAGCGTCCTCGGTCTCTTGCGGATATACGTTCACGCCGCCCGAAATAATCATGAATGATTTCCGGTCGGTCAGGTAAAGATACCCCTGCGCGTCGACCCGCCCGATATCCCCCAAGGTCGTCCAACCCTTTTGATTGGTGGCACGCCGGGTCTTTTCGGGGTCCTTGTGATAGGCAAACTGGTGGCCATTCTCAAAGTAAATCTCGCCCTCTTGCCCGGCAGGACACTCCTCCCCCGCCTCATCACAGATGTGAATAATGCCTAGCTTCGCACGGCCCACAGAGCCAGGATGCTCCCGCCACTCGGGGCTTGTGATGGCGACAAAGCCGTTGTTCTCGGTGCCCGCGTAATACTCGTGGATGATATCACCCCACCACGCCAGCATCTCGTGCTTGGTATCAATGGGACAGGGCGCGGCGGCATGAACCGCCATTTCCATCGAGGACAGGTCGTATGACAGGCGCGTCTCTTCCGGCAACTTCAGCAAGCGCACAAACATCGTCGGCACCCACTGGCTGTGGGTAATGCGATATTGCTCGATAAAGCGCAGGGCCCCTTCGGCATCGAACCGATCCATGATCACCGCCGTGCCCCCAGCCTTGATCGTCACCATCGAATGGCGCAGCGGAGCCGCGTGATACAGCGGCGCAGTCGACAGATAGCGCGCCTCCGGCCCATAGCCGAAAAGCGTGGTCAGCAAATCAACCAGCATCGTGCGCGTGCCGATCGGCGCGGGCTCCAGCTCCCATTTGATCCCCTTGGGCCGTCCCGTCGTGCCCGAGGAGTAAAGCATATCAACCCCCTGCGCCTCATCGGCGATGGGGGTTTCGGGCATGCCCGCGGCGGCAGCGTCCCAACTGCTCTGCGAGGGGTCCTCCCCCCCCACCACCAGAAAATCGCAGGCCCCGCCCAGCGTCTCGCGCAGCGCCGGGATCAACCCGGCATAACGCGCGCTGGTGATAAGCAGCCGCGCATCACAGTCGCTCAGGATATAGGCAACCTCATCCGGCCCCAGATGGGTGCTGATGGTGGTATAATACACCCCTGCCCTGTCCGCCGCGAAACAAACCTCCAGCATCTCCCGCCGGTTCTCCATAAGGATGGCCAGATGCATCCCGGCCCGAACCCCCATGCTGCGCAGCACATGCGCCCCCTGATTGGCGCGGGCTTCAAGCGCGCCAAAGCTGATGGTTTCACCGGTTGTGGCCATGATGAAGGCAGCCTTCTGCGCCGGATGACGGCGAGGCTGCCAGGAGGTATCAATCTCGGACATGTCAGAACTCGATCAGGGTTTTGCCAAAGTGGCCGCCAGTGCGAAGATGCGTAAGCCCTTCTTTCAGCTGCTCAAATTTGAAGGTCTCGCCCAGAACAGGGCGCGTTTCATGCTGGGCCATGGCCCGCAGCATCGCCTCGAACCCGTCCCTATGGCCCACGGTCACCCCCTGAAGCCGCACCTGCCGCGCCACAATCGGGCCCAACGAGGCCTCGATGTTCAGGCCCGACAACACGCCGATCATGGACAGTGTCCCCCCCGGCCGCACCGCCCGCAAAGACAGCGGCAGGGTCTTCGCCCCGCCCAGCTCGATGATATTGTCATATCCGCCCCGGTCGGCGGTGATGGGGCGACTGGCGCGGGCCCAGTCCTCTTCGCTGCGGTAATTGATCACCGCATCCGCGCCCATTTCGGACACCTTCGCCAGCTTCTCGTCGCTGGAGGAAATCACCGTCACATGCGCCCCCTGCATCTTGGCAAAGGCCAAGGCGAAAAGCGCAACACTCCCCGTGCCCTGGATCAACAATTTGTCCCCGGCGCGGGTCTGCCCATGGGTGACAACCGCACTCCATGCCGTCAACGCGGCGCAGGGCAAAGTCGCGGCCTCGGCGTCGGTCAGGTAGCCCGGCACCTTCACCACCCCCTCGGCAGAGAGGCAAATGCGATCCGCCATCACCCCGTCCAGCGGCCCGCCAAGGGCCGAGGCAAAACGCTCGGGCGTGGGCGCACCGCCGGTCCAGTTCTGGAAATAGGTCGGGCAAACCCGATCCCCGACAGCAACGCGGGTCACACCGGCCCCGACCTCAACAACCTCGCCCACACCGTCAGAGACGGGGATCAAAGGCAACTCGCCCGTCGCCCGGCCATAGCCCCGCTCTGGCACGATCAGATCGCGGGAGTTAAGCGAGGCCATCCGCATCTCGATCAGAACCTGCCCCGGTCCACAGCTTGGCGCATCGCGCTCTGTCAGCGTCAGGTTGTCGAAACCCCAATCGCCCTCGATTTGAAATACACGCATGGTTCAGGTCTCCTTCCGGGCGGTCAAACGCGCCACTCTGTCCTTAAGAATATTGGTCGCCCCATCGGTAAAGCCCGCGATCTGCGCGGCGGCGATATGGCGGGTAAAGGGGTGCTCGGGGCGCAAACCTTCGGCGCCCATCAACTGCAAAAGCCGTGGCAAATGGGTCTGCGCACAGGTGACCGATCCGATCTTGGCCTCGGCCGCCGCAAGCTGCGCATCCGCGCCTTCGGCCACCTGTTCAACAGCCTGCCGCGTGGCGGCGCGGGCCTGCGCCAAGGCCGCCTGCGCCGCCTCGAGCTCCGCCTGCCAACGCGCTATGGCGTTCAACGGCTTGCCAAAACTGCACCGCTCGGCCCCATAGGCGGCAGCACTGTCCAGCGCCGCCTGAACCATCCCGTCGCACATGGCGGCAACGTAGGTCCGCGCGGCGTTGATCTCTTGCAAGATCGCCTTGAACGCCGTGCCGGGCGCGGCGACCATCGCCTCATCAGGCAGCGTAACCCCCGACAGGTGAAACCCGCCGGTGCCCAGACTGGTCTGCGCAAAGGCACTGTCGATGGCATAGCGGGTGACCCCCGGCGCAGTCAGATCCACCAAAAAGGCCCCGATGCCGGAACTATCGCCCAGCTCCGCACATTGGGCATAAACCACCGCAAGCCCGGCGTGCCGCCCATTGATGATCCATGCCTTCTCGCCGTTCAGCACCCAGCCCTCCGCCCCCCGCCGCGCGGTGGTGCCGATGGCGGCAAAATCGCTGCCGGTGCCCGGCTCGGTCAGGGCCGTGCAGGCCTGCATCCGGCCCGAAAGCAAGGCAGGCAGATACCGCTCTGCGGCCCCCTCCAGCCCCGGAGCACAAAGGCGCAGGGCAATGTTGTGGGTATTGACGAGGGACATGGCAAACCCGAAATCCGCCCCGGCCAAGACCTCAAGCGCCGCCGCGCGGGTGGCAAAGCCAAAGCCCCTGCCCCCCTGCGCCTCGGGCACCTCCATCCCCAAAAGCCCCAAGGACGCCGCCTCTTGATACAGCGCAGGCTCCGGCGCGGCCCCGATGGACCACGCCGTGGCCTCGGGGGCCACACGGCCCCGCGCATAATGCGCCACCTGATCCAGAAAGCTCTGGCTCATGTCCGGCCCCGCCGCTTCTCCATCAGGTCACGGGCGATCCCGGCAATGCCGCGCGGCATAAAGATCGTCGCCAGAACCAGCACCAGACCATAAAGGATCAACCGGAAACTATCGGCAAAGCGCAGATACTCTGGCAGGAACACCACAAAGAACGCCCCGATAATCGGCCCCGCAATGGTGCCCGACCCGCCGATAATCACCGCAAGGATCGCATCCAGCGACTGCGCGATGCCAAAGATCTCCGGATTGATAAAGCTCTGATAATGCGCATAGATCGCCCCGGCGAGCCCCGCGAACATCGCCGAAGTCACAAAGGCAAAGAGCTTGTATTTCCACGCCGCAATGCCGACCGCACCGACCAGATCCTCATTCTGGCGGATCGCCACCAAAATCTGCCCGATCCGCGAGCGCACGATCAATGCCGCCAGCCCCGTCATCAAGGCCGCGATGATCAGAACAAAGTAGTAATAGGTCTCACGGTCACGCCAGTTGAACAGTGCATCCTTGCCGCCCGGCTTCGGAATCCCGGTGATGCCCGCCTCGCCATGGGTCAGCTGGTGAAAGTTCATCAGAACGATGAAAATCACCATATTGAAGGCCAAGGTCACAATGGCAAAGTAGTGCCCCTTGACCCGCAGGCTCGGATAGCCCGTCAGCAATGCGAAAAAGGCGGTCACAAAGGGCGCAATGATAATGCTCAACCAGACCGGAAGATCAAAATGCATCCCCATCAGCGCCGTAGAATAGGCCCCAATCCCCATAAACCCGGCCTGCACAATAGAGACATATCCGGTATAGCCCTGGATCAGGTTCTGCCCCTGCGCCGCAATCACCCAGATCAGGGCCAGCACGCTCAGGTGGATGTAGTATTTCACGGAGATCAGCTGCGGCAGCAAGACAAAGCCAACCAGTGCCAGACCGTAAAGGATATATGTGCGATTACGAGCCATTATGCTTTCCCCATCAGGCCTTGAGGCCGGAACAACAACACGCTGATCATCACCACGAATGCGATCACGTCTTTATAAGCGGATGATATGAAACCGGCGGCGAGGGCCTCGGTGATGCCAAGGACAAGCCCCCCCACCACAGCGCCCGGGATCGAGCCCAAACCGCCCAGAATGAGGACGGCAAACCCCTTGACCACCAGCCCCTCACCGATGCCCGGCGCGATGGCAAAGAGCGAGCCCACCATAACCCCGGCGCAAACACCCAGCGCGGTAGAGATCGCAAACACCACCAGCGGGATGGTCTTGACGTTAACCCCCATAAGGATCGCCGCATCGCGGTTCTCGGCCACAGCGCGGATCGCCTGCCCGGTCTTGGTCCGCTCGACAAAGACGGTCATCGCCGCAATCAAAAGCGCAGCGGCAAGGATCACATAGAGCCGCAGCTCGGGAATGGTGACGCCGCCAAAATTAAACACGCGGGAGAAATCCGTCGGGATCACCACCTGCTCATGGCCGAAAAGCTCAAGGTTGATCCCCTCGACCATCATGGTCAGGCCCAGCGCCACGATAAAGGCGTTAATGTGATTGGCATCACGCACCGGGCGATAGGCCAAAAGCTCGATCAACACCCCAAGCATCAGGCCAACCAAAAGCGCGATCAGGATCGCCAGCAACAAGGGAAAGCCCCAGCTGGTGACGAAAAAGAACGTCAGATAGCCCCCGAACATAGAGACCGATCCATGGGCAAAATGCGCAATGCCGAGGATACCGAAAACCGTGGTCAGCCCCAGTGCGATCAGCACATAGACGCCCCCGATGGCGATGCCGTTAATTATTTGTTGAAGTACCTCAACCATGCCGCACCCTGCGAATTAAAGAGAAGGAAAAAATGGGGCGCAGAAAAGCCTTCTACGCCCCAAGGTGGGGAAAACTCAGTCGTCCAGCGTGCTCAGGAAAGCCGAATAGGCGGCGGCGTCAGAGGGCAGATCCTGCACAAAGACCCAGTTGCCGCTCTGCCATTGGAAGGCCCCGTTGGAGGTATAGGCCTGCCCGTTCTGGTCGAACATCTTCTCGTCCACCGGCAGGTATTGCATGACGACCTCATCAGGCACCGCAATGTCGCGCAGCGCGGCGGCCACGGCCTCGGTGTCCTCTACGGTGCCGGCGGCCTCGATGGCATCCTTCAGCGCATAGGTCTGGTCATAGGAATAGGGCGAGCTTGGCGAAGGCGCGATGCCGAATTCCTCGGTGTAATTGGCATGATAGGCCTTGCCGTTCTCCGACGCCGACAAAAGCGTCAGCTCGGTCGGGCGCAGGTCCCAAACCCCTTCCATCTGCTCGGAGGTCGCCACACGGGTAAACTGCTCCTCGCTGCCCGAGGTAAAGCCATAACGCGGCACATCAATCCCCAGCTCAACCGCCTGACGATAGATAAAGGCCGCAGGCTCCACATAGCCCACCACAAGGATCGCATCAGGCTCCTGCCCGCGGATCTTGGTCAGCTGCGGGGACATATCGCGGTCCTTCAGGCCAAAGGCCTCGCGGCTCACGATCTCTCCGCCCGCTTTCTCCAATTCCTTCTCAAAGGCATCGACATAGCTGGCGTAGAACCCCACATCCAACGCCCCCAGAACGGCAACCCGCTTGTGGCCCTTTTCCGCGACAAAGGTTCCCGCCGCCGCACCGGTATAATCCGCTGGCGGACGGGTGCGGGTCAGGTTCGGAATTTCGCGTGTGGTGATCGACCGCTCGGCCGCATTGCCCACCAGCATCACCGCATCTTCAAACTCGATGAAAGAGGCCACAGCCCCGGTCGCACCAGAGCAGCAGAAGCCAAGAATATACTTCACCCCGTCGCGGTCGATCAGCTTGCGCACGGCGTTTGACGCCTCCGTCGGGTTGGCCTTGTCGTCATAGGCAATGACGTTGAGCATATAGACATCATCGCCCACCTTGATCCCGCCACTGGCGTTGATCTCCTTCGCGGCCAGCTTCACCGCATTGGTTTGCGGCAAGCCGTAAACCGCCCCGCCCCCGGTCAGCGCATCGCTCACCCCGATATCAAGCGTCTTCTCCTCGGCCCATGCGGCCCCCGCCATCAGGGCAAGGGCGGCTGTCATTGCTGTCAGTTTCATAATATGTCTCCTCCCAGAAACGTTTAGTATCAGTGGCCCAGATACGCCTTTGCGACATCCGGATGTGATTGCAGCTCCGCCCCCGTCCCGCTCAGCACGATCTCTCCGGCTTCGAAAAGATAGGCCCGATCCGCAAGGCGCAGCGCCATGGCCGAATTCTGTTCGACCAACAGGATGGTTTTGCCCATCTCCTTCACCCTCGCGATGGTCTCCCCCACCTCCGCGACGATCTTCGGGGCAAGCCCCAGCGACGGCTCATCAAAAATGCACAGCTTGGGCCGCGCCATAAGCGCCCGCCCGATCGCCAACATCTCCTGCTCCCCCCCCGACAGCGTGCCCGCCGCCTGCCCCGCGCGGTCGCGCAGGATGGGAAACATGTCCATCATTTCCTCTACATCCGCCGCCTGCTCCGCATCCTTGCGCGGATAGGCCCCCATCTTGAGGTTCTGCAGCGTCGTCATCTGCGGGAACACTTGACGCCCCTCGGGGCACATGGTGATCCCCGCCTTGACGATGGAATGGCCGCTCTGGTTCGTGATGTCCTGGCCCTCAAACTCAATGGTCCCTGCCGTGGCCGGAACCAGCCCGCAGATCGCCTTGAGCGTCGAGGACTTGCCCGCCCCGTTCGCCCCGATCAACGCCACGCATTCGCCCTGATTGACCTGCAAATCAATGCCGTGGATGACTTCGATCGCCCCATAGCTGACGCGAAGGTTGGATACGTTCAACATGTCAGGCCGCCTCGCCAAGATATGCGTCAATGACGACGGGATTGTTGCGGATTTCCTCTGGCGTGCCCTCGGCAATCTTCTGGCCAAAGTTGAGAACGACAATCCGGTCGCAGACCTCCATGATCAGCGCCATGTGATGCTCGATCACCAGAACCGATGTGCCCAGATCGCGGATCTTCTTGATCAGATCGCTCAGGGTCTTGCGCTCGTGCGAGACAAGCCCCGCCGCCGGCTCATCCAACAAGATCACCTTGGGATTAGAGGCCAGCGCCGTGGCGATCATCAAAAACCGTTGCTGCGCCGAACTGATCGTCCCCACGCGGTGGTCCTGCACCTGCATCAGGTCGGTGATCTCAAGGATCTGATCCACACGGCGCGCCAGCGCCTCCTCCTCGCCCGCCTTGCGGCCAATGCCAAACACCGAAGACAGCGGATGCGAGCTGCGCGTCACATTGCAGCCCAGCACAACATGCTCGCGCACCGTGAACTCCGCAAATGTGCTCGCCGTCTGAAAGGTCCGCGACAGGCCATGGGCCACGCGGTCATATTCCGCCATCCCGTCGATCCGGGCGCCGCCAAGGGTGATCGCACCCGATGTAATGGGAAACAGACCCGCCAGACTGTTCACCGTGGTCGATTTGCCAGAGCCATTCGGCCCGATCAAACCAAGGATCTGCGCCTCGCTGACATCAAAAGACAAGTCTCGGATCGCATGCACGCCGCCAAACGACTTGCACAGCGACTCAACCCTTAAAACAGGTGTCGTCATAGTAAATTCCCCTCCCCGCTCCTCCAGCGGTTTAAGAAGCCTAGCGAGAGGATGCAGATCAGAGCAAATTCAAAGATTCTCCTTTCATATTGAAAAATTAGATGGATAACCTAATCTGAACAGTGACGGATCGGGGAGGTTCCAATGAAGAAAATCATCAGGAATATATACTCAATACAGGTATTTAGCCTCGCCGCCGAAACCGGAAACGTCACCCGCGCCGCGCAAATCCTGAACATCAGCCAAAGTTCTGTCAGCTATCACATCAAAAAATTGGAATCTGATCTCGGCTACCAACTTTTCCGCCGCTCCAAGCAAGGGCTGGCCCTGACAGAGGAAGGCATCGACCTCGCAAGGCATGTCTCCAGCGGGCTCGATATGATCCAGACAGGGATCGACAGGGTCTCCACACAGGCCGGAACCATCCGCCTCGCCCTTCTGCCGATGTTCTCCAGCCGCTGGCTCTCGACCCAGCTTGGCGACCTGATCGAACAGCACCCCGACATGCGCCTGTCGATGCACAACCACAACAACAACTACGCCAATATGCCCGACCCCGGCAATTTCGCCGATGTGGGCATCCAATGGGGCACCGGCGGCTGGAAAGGCTTTGAAACCCACCCCCTCTGGCCGGAAAAAATGGCGCTGGTCTGCAGCCCGGACTACCTGAAAAATCACCAGATCACCGCCCCGTCGGACCTGCCCCGCTGCAACCTGCTGCATGTGGACGACACCGGCATGTGGGGAGAATGGTTCGCCCTCAACGGCCTAACCATGGCCCGCGGGCAACCACAAATGATGCTCGAAGACCGCCATTTTCAACTCAGCTCAACCATCAACGGGCTGGGCATCTCCCTCTTCGCCTCATGGCTGGTGCGCGAAGAACTCGAAAGCGGCGCCTTGATAAGCCCCTTCGGCTGCACCTTCGACACCGCCTACGCCTACCACCTCATTCTCCCCCAACTCAAAGGCGCCTCCCCCGCCATCCGCCAATTCCGCGATTGGTTCCTCCTGCGAAGCTCCGCCAAAAACACCCCTCTCCCCTCCGAGACCCGCGTGTGAAACGCACATCACTTCACCCAAGGGCCGCTCAAACTACAGGGCAATTGGGGACGACTGGCGGATGAACGGTCGGCGCCCGGCATCCGTAATGCACCTCCCAAAGTCAGCGGCGATGGCTGCAGTCATCGATATCCGTTTGAACGCTCGTTTTCACACCGTGACCCTATTTTCGACCGATTTAATTGGTCTCAATGCGCTGACCCTTTCCTGAACCCTGCGAGACCTCATGAAAAAGAAGCTTTTGAAGTATCTGATTAAGCAACTTCTCAAGAAGCAGAAAAACGGCAAAGGGGGCACGCGCGATTACATGGAGGCCTACGAGGAAGTGGCCGGGCTCCTACGGAAAATGGGCAAGGCCGACCCCGCTTCGGTTTTAAAAGAGGAAATTGAAAAAGCGGAAAACCGCAAAAAAACCTCTGATACGGTTGAAGATGTCACAAACGGCGACATCAAGCACGACAAGGCCTGGTTCAAGGAACAGGACCAAAAGAGGTCAAAGAAAAAACGCGCAAAAAAGGTCAGATCCGAGATGGATATTGAGCGCATGGCAGCGCAGCACAAAGAACGTCGCCGTGACGAGCGGCGAGAGCGCGAGTTGCGCGAGGATATGGAAGCCAAAGCGCGTCAGATTAAGGTCGTAAAGGCCGCTGACTTGACGGTGCGCAACCTTATGGATGCAGATTTTTCGGCCATTTTCAAGGACACCGGCTCAAGTGAACTCAACTCCGTCCTGCACGCGCGGGATCTCAAGGGCAATCCATACAGGACCGTTGATGCGCTTTGCGAGGATCACCCAAATTTCATGGGAAGGCTCCTAAGCAAAACCAATAATTTGACGGCGGATACACTTTCGCGGATTGCCGTCATATTGCACCGCTGTGGAATTCATCCCGTGCCTGATGGCTTCGGCGTTGAACGTGAAAAGGACCGCGCCGATCTGCTCGTAGAGTTAAGCGCGCGTATGAACCAGACCTCGGTACCTTCGGTTAAAAAGCCGATTGATACCGCGCTCTTGCTTGAACTTTTGTGCGACCCTACAGGGAGCTGCGTAAGGCCGCTGCACTATGACGGAGACCCGGCAAAGATCGGCATTGCCCCGGCATGGGAGGCGAAGGGATTGCAGTTCTGGCCAGCAATTCTGCTGGACATTGCAAGCAAGTCAGGCGCCATCACATCCGACACGAGTCTGCGCCCCCTTTTGGAGCAGATCGCGGCAAAGTGGGATAAGGAAAAGCAGCTCTGCGGCCAGGAGGTGCGCATTGCGCGATTGCAGGTCGCAAAGCTATTGGACGAAGTGCAGGTGATCGGGAGCTGGTACACCGAAGGCTCCTTCGACGACCCCATGCTTGCGCAGCTGATGGCATGTGTCCCCGAAGAACCCTTGCTGTGGCAGGTGCTGGGTCAGGCCCAACGCGGCAATCTGCTGGGGACCGCGCAATATTCCAACCAGAGCAAAGAACGCGCCTTCAGGAACCAATTTTTTGGTTTACTGGCCGATGATGCAACCTCGGAACGCATTGATACCATATTGGCCGCCGTGAAACGGCTTGAGGTCTTTGCAAGAACACGGTTCCCGACGGGCCGGCGCGGACGTATCGAAAGTGATTATGGGCTGGAAGAAATCTTCGAATGGGCACGCAAGCTCTCCGTGAAGCCAAGGCCATTCCCCAAGGGAGATTTCAGAACGGCGCTTGGCGATGTTGATCTGAAACTGGTCACCGCGCCCGCCATCATGTTTAAGCCCCGCGCAGAAATCGAAGGCGGCCCGGATGTGATCGAGGGTGAGACGGCAAGGATGGGCGGCTTGCCTCAACTGCCTGACCACATCGAATGGCCCGAGCTGACGGATGAAGACGCATATCATTTCTATGCCCAGATTGACTTTGCGACCCTGCCGCGTGAGTTGCGATGCGGCGGCATAACCTATGACCTTCCTGCCTTTCCCAAAAGCGGCAGTTTGTTTGTATTCCTGCCCTTGGGCGGGGAGGACCACGTTCACTATGAGCCTATGCTTATCTTCACCGATGACCCCGTTGGCTCGCGCCCCCTGCGCTCGGCGCCAGAGAACACCCCCCTGCTCACAGGAACGAACGCCGCCTATCTCCTGCCCGAGGGAATTGGCGCTGACCAGATGACCCTGCGCCCACAGGCTCTGGACGCCCTCCCCTATATGTCGGCGCGCCCGGCGGCAAAATGGGTCCGAGAGAACAGGACGCTCGACGAAGAACCCACAGAATTGACCCGCAGTTTGGTGGAGGCGCTGGCCAAGACAAACCTCGCCGAGACAGCCAACAGCCGGTCCGGCAAATGGGGCCGCCCCGCTGATACGGCTTGGAACAGCTACGTGCAAAATAGCACCAAGATCGCAGCCGACGATCCGCATAAAAGGTTCGTGCAAGGCACCAAAAGCCGTCCATTCCAGATGTTTGGTCACGGCGATGATGTGCAAGGCCAGCTGGCCTACGCGAAGGCGCAAGAGGGGAAAATTCTCCTTTGCCAAATCGGGAACCATTTCGGTTCCCCGTTGAAGCTCATCGACATGGCCATTCAATCATGGATCAGCCCTGAAGACCTCGAAGCCGGATACTTCGACGAGGTTGAATGGACCCAAGAAACAACCTGAGCCGCGACCATAGGCTAGCGCATGCACCCCGACAATAGAATTGGACCCACCGATATAACCCGTTTCAGCACTCAAAATAGCAGGAGAAAAACGTTTGAGACTGCGTTCAAATAACATACCGTGAGGCAATAGAGTGCGTAATTTTAATGGGAATTGAATTTGGCTTCAGGCGATGCAGAGGATTATTGGGCAGGTGCAGCGCTGAAAGATTCCGCAGGCGAGGCATCCCATCCACAGCCTGAGCTTCCGGTTCAGATCATCGAAGGCGTAGAGCATCTGGACGCCCAGTTCGGAGTTCAGGAGCCGCAGAACGTCCCCACTGCACTGCGCGATGCGCTGTTTGGGCGACCCAAGCAGATAGAGGGCCATTCCCCCCTGCCCCTGAAAACCTACGCCATTCTTGATGCCGCCAAGGTGATGGGCTTGCCCGAGACACTAGAGGCCTCCGGGCTGGAGCACGCTTGCCTGTTCAAGGGCAAAGCCGCAGGGGAGCTTCGAGACGTTGCCCCCTATCTTGTCAGGCTGGAAGAAAGTCATTCCTTCACCCGGAACCTTTTCACAAAGGGCCCATCTGTCTGGCATATGTGGGACCGTCAGCCCGGCATATACCTGCGTTCCACCGAGGACTTTCAAAAGACTTGGAAACATTTTCGTAAGTTCATCAAGGCGCAGGATTATACAGGCCGCTGGCTATATCTGCGCTTTTGGGAGCCATCCACCTTCGGGGTGCTTTCAAAAATTGATCGGTCATCAGAGCCTTGGTTGACGCGACTTCTCAGGGCCCATCGCTTTATCTGGCCTGACGTCAGCAAAGACGGGCATCATTGGTTTGAATTCGAAATGGATTCCGAAAACCTTGCCGCAAAGGGAAAAATTGTAATCGGGCGCCATGCTCTCGACGCCTTGGACGCAGCGGTCCGCGAGCAGCACGCAGCCGAGGATATTCGTTCCGCTCGGGCCTATCTGCAAAGGTCTGACCAAAGCTTGGAAGTCTGTGAAAACCACCTAGGGTCTGTGCGCAGCTGGCTGCTTGCGCATGGGTTTCGGCAACGAAAGGTTCTGGTCTCTACAATGCAGGCCATTGCTGAAAAATTCCCTGCGGATGTGCAGCCGCCAGACGCGCTCCTAAGGCTCCTCTCCGACAAGCGAAAAGGAGCGGCCCTGCGTCTGTGGCACGTCGAAAATTGGCCCGGGCCGGAACAATGATCCGGCCGTTTCCCATTCTAGGCGCGCTGCTGCTCTGTTCTGTACTGGCGGTATTTGCACGCACACAATTTGCGAAGGAACCTGAAATGACACTTGAAACGCGCAGCTGGTGTGTCGGGCGTTACACCATTGAATTGCCCGCAACCTTTGAACAGCAAAACCTGCGCGCATACGTCGGCCTGCCAATGGCCTTCGAAGTCAAAGGACTGGGTCCGGGAACGCGCGAAGATCTGGAGCAGCATGTGAATGCCCGCTACGCCACTTTGCAACAGGGCATGGAGGTGGGCAGCAAACACTACCGCGCCGAAGGTCGCGCTCCATTGGAGGACCTGCTTCTCATCGGGCGACGGGAATATGACCCCGACCTTCCGAGTTTTGATCCCGGCTTTATCGAAGTCGATGCGTATTTCAGGCGTGGCGAATACATGTTCCATTCCACGTCAAATACCCTTTTTGAAACAATTGAAGAGGTCAAAGAGATCGGCAAAGGCACCGGCGAACTCAGCCTGAAGAAACTTACAAACCACATCGAGCCCTATGACGGCAGAGTCATACCACAGGGCACCGGCCTTTGTATGGATCGAGCCTTTTTTAACGCCCCGGTTCTCTTGCACGACGGATTTTCCGCCAGTTTTCACGATCCCTCAACCGCTGGTTTGGCTTTCACAATTGACCTGTCACATACGGCCGCGTCTCCGGCGGAGCCAGACTTCGCGCTCCTATATGGCCGCAGTTCAGGTGGGCGGAGCGTCGATGGCCTGCGCGGCGATGAAGCGCGCGCCTACGAGCAGCCCGGGGGGCCAATCCTCTATGAATTTGCCGGAGGAGAGGGCCGCAAAACAGGACAGCCCTCACGGTCTATCAGGGCGAGAATGGTATTGAGAACAGATGCGGAGGACCTCCCGCCCCCGCAGGAGGCCGAAATGATCTGGGATCACGCCCTGAACAGCCTAAGGACGCGATAAATGAGCGGTGAAGCAGTCGGAGGATGCATTCAGAATATCGTCGCCCCGGTCATCTTTATTCCGGGGATCATGGGCAGTCGCCTGAGTCTTGAAGACGGCACAATCATCTGGAATCCGGGAAGCGACGGATGGGAACAGGCGAGCAATGCAGCCGGATTGGCGAGGAGGTTCGCCGCTGGCAAACGCAGCCGCCTTGTCGGCGACCCAACACAGTATTTCGACCGCAGGCGCTTGAAGGTCGCACACCGTAACGATGGCGGTTTGGCTGACCGCGGTTGGGCAGGCATGCTTCCCTCCTATCAGCCCTTCATGGCGCATCTGAATGGCGAACGGCATGGATACGTCAACGACTGCCTTGTCATGACAAGGGTGGTCCTATGGTGCTACCCCTATAACTGGACAGCATCCAACTTGGATTCCGCGCGCCACCCGCAGAATAATGAATATGGCAATCTTGAAACCGTGGTCGGGCTTGCAACCGAACATGCCGAAGCGCTCGCACGCGAGCTTGACCGGCAAGCCGTCAAACCAGTGATCATTACCCATTCGATGGGCGGCTTGGTGTCGCGTGCCTTCACCAATATTCTGGGCAAGAGCGACATGGTGCATGGGGTGATCCATGGCGCGATGCCGACCCACGGCGCGCCAGAGCTGTACAAACGGATGAAAGGCGGCTTCGAAGGGCCAACAAGCGTGGTTTTGGGGCGCAGCGGTGCCGAGGTTACAGCAACAGCGGGAAATTGCCCCGGGCCGTTGGAACTGGCACCGAACCAATGGCATCAGGGAGCAGATGGGCGGCGTGACTGGCTCGGCGCTGTCGATATCAACGGAGGAGCAATCCCCTTGCCTCGCAGCGATCCCTATTCAGAGATCTACGAGAACGAGACCGATTATTGGAGGCTGATCGACAAACCGCTTCTGAACCCCGCTGGCCTGCAAGGTGAAGAGGCCGACTACAACCAATACCTACGTCAGATCAGAACAGCGCGCAGCTTCCACCAACAGCTTGGCCGCGATGGTTTTCACCCCAATACCCGTATGTTTTATGGCACCGGGCTTACAACCCGTGATCGCGTTGATTGGTCAATCATAGAACGGATGGGAGGCCCCCACGCGGGCGGCACGTTTACAGGTGGGACCTCCTATACTGAATCCGAGGATTCCATGGGGGTGAGCACCGCGCCAAGAGAGGGCGTTGCGGTGTCATGGACACGGATCGGCATGTCGGGTCCAAATGCGCCCGGTGACGGGACGGTCCAAGCAGGAGCCGGATCCTACGCAGGTCAAATGGCCGAGCCCGTCACGGACGGTTTTGAACATCAAGGAGCCTTCGACTCAAGAGCCGCCCGCGAGCTGACACTCCAATGGTTCGGAGAGATGGTTGAGGAAATGGTCGGCTCCGCCTGATGTTTTCCCAAAGGTTCGATGCGGATAACCCAAATCAGGAAATTGCCTTAACAAACGCTCATTCCGAACCGCCCGTTGTGTCCCCTTGGCCGCTTCTAAATCCAACATACCGCCTTGCCGACAGCCGCCGTTCACGCGGCTTCGCAGCATCGCTGCGTTTCCGATAACCACATCAGGGATAAGCAGACCTATGGGCTGGCTTCCCAAGGTCCGCTTGCCTCGTAAGTTCCCACATTGGGCCTGCCGCTTGCGCACAAAGCGCGCTGAGCAACCGCTATCGCGTCACGCAGAAAGCTGGACGACCATTTCGATCTCGATTTTCAAATCGGGCCCGGCCAGCGCGGCCACACCTATCCCGGTAAGACTGGGCTCTGCCCCGTTGAGAAATGCGATGACTAGGGGCATCACGATGGCAATAGCCTCATCGTTCAAGTCCGTCACGTAGATGCGCAGTTGAACAATGTTCTCAGGACTGGCTTTCACCGCCCTCAATGCTTCTGTGAGGTTGGCTATGACTTGCTTCGTCTGCGCCTCAAGCCCGTCCGGTGCGCCCGACCCATCTGCTGCCAGAGCGACTTGACCAGAAACAAAGGCCAAAGTGCAAGCATTTACAACACTGATCTGAGAGTACCCCAAGCTACTCGTGTTTGGAAGTTTCGCCGGATTCAGTCTTTGAAGTGAGGTTTGCATTCTATCTCTCGCCTAATTGTACTTGAACTTCCGAATGCTATGCTGCCCCTTTGGCGAATAGATTTCGCGACTAAGGCGAACCAAGATCGACGAATGGCAGGATATGGCTGACCCAAAAGTAAACGATATTCTCCTTTTCATGGCGGTGGCCGAGGCTGGAAATTTCACAACCGCTGGTCGTGCATTTGGCCTTTCGCGCTCCACCGCAGGAAAGGCTGTGACACGGCTTGAAGACAGGTACGGCACCCGCCTCCTCAACCGCACAACCCGGTCCGTCAGCCTGACCGAAGCTGGCCAAAGGTTGTATGCGCAGGGCGAAGCCATTCAGGCCGCCATTGCCCAAGCCGATGCCTGCTTGGAAACAGCCGATGGCATTCCAAAGGGGACACTACGGATCGCTGCGCCGGATGCCCTTGGACGACGAATGGTACTGCCGGTCGTAAAAAAGTTTCAGACGACTTGGCCTGACGTACGCTTCGAAATTAGTTTTTCGGACAGCGTAAGTCGCATCGTGGAAGACGGCTTTGATCTTGCGATCCGCGTTAGCGTTACAACCCCCGATGCCTCG
The DNA here is from genome assembly GCA_018524345.1 of Harenicola maris. Classification (GTDB taxonomy): domain Bacteria; phylum Pseudomonadota; class Alphaproteobacteria; order Rhodobacterales; family Rhodobacteraceae; genus Harenicola; species Harenicola maris. The sequence goes on along the minus strand of JADQAZ010000003.1, from coordinate 537,720 downwards.
CTGATCTCACGAACCCTGATGATGGAAGAAACAGTTTTATGCGCTTCGCCTCAGTACTTGGCAGGCCGAGACCTTCCTAAAACCATCGATCAACTGAGCACCCATGACCTTCTACAATTTTCCAGTGTCGCAAAACGACAAGTCTGGTCCCTTCACGATGCCAGTAGCTTTCTGAGCAATGTGTCAGGCCGGGTGCCCCTGCGCATGGACAGTGCAGAAGGTCTTCGCGAGGCGGCGCTATCTGGAATGGGTATCGCCTTGCTACCTGCAACTTTGGTGAGAGATGAATTACGCGCAGGGCACCTCCTGCGCGTATTGCCGAACGTAGATTGCGGAGAAGTGCCGATCGTTGTCCTCTACCCGCATAAAAAATTCCTTGAACCGCGCGTTCGGCGCTTCATTGATGCATTGGTTGCAGATTTCACTCCTTGAAGGGCCAAGGTCGTATCTCAATGAGTTAATCCATCTGAACTCAGTCGATCGAAGGCGGGGCCGCTTGTCATGCGCCCCGCAGCATCGATGAAAACGGGCCACTTCGGACAATGGCGGCCTGCGGTCTGAGATCCTCAAACGATGGTTTCGGGATGGGCCAAGCGAGATACGCCAATGTCGAAGACCCACACACTGCCCGTGCAGAAGGATGACATCTGTGTCTTCGCTCTAACCTCGTCCCCTGCTCGCATAGACGCCCGGCGGTTGGCCCTCATGCCGGGCAAAAGCCAATCCGAATGCACTAGCAGACCCGTAACCGACTTTCATGGCGATCTCGGCAATGGTTAGCCCTCCTTGCCGCAGCAAGGTTTTGGCGACAGCCATGCGCCAGTCGGTTGCATATTCCATTGGCGCCCGGCCAACCTGCTTGCGGAACCTCTCGAAAAAGCCAGAGCGGGACATCCCCGCCGCCCGCGCCATTTCTGATACGGACAGATTGCCCCCTGCCCCGGCGTGGATACCCTGCAATGCACCGGCCAATTGCGGGTCTGACAAGCCGCGCAGAAGCCCCGGCGGCAAGGTCGCGGCCGACCCCGAGCGCAGGGCCTCAATCAGCAAGACCTCCAGCAGCCGCTCCAAAACCATCCCGCGCCCCGGCCGGTCAGCACGGGTTTCCTCGTGAATAACCGGCACCAAAGCCGTCAAACGGCTTTGCCCCGAGACATGGATCATATCAGGCAGCAGGGATACGAGCAGATCGCTGGCGGGCGTATCAAAGCGACAATGCCCGACGAGCGCGCGGACATCGACCGAAGCCTCCGGCGCACCAAGCCGGAAGCGCCCGGGGCCGGTTTCCAGCGGCATGCGTGGCAAATGGGGCGGCGGTGGCACCTCACTCGTCATGATAAAGCCCTGCATATGCGGGATCAGCACGAAATCTCCGCCCCTCAAGGTGACTGGATCACGCCCTGTGACCTGCAACCGGCACCGCCCTTCAACCGCCGCGCAATAGAACGGGCTGGCCGTATCGTGACGTTCCACTGACCACTGACCGCCAGCCTCGACCATCTTCGAAATGGAGACAGCGGGCTGGAGCAAAGTCACAACGCTGGAAAGAGGATCAGACGGGGTGTCGGGCATGATTCTGGACGATCGATAGATGATTGCGGACATCTGAATATATAATCATCAGTATCCTCCGTCTATCTCCCTCTCATCACAGACAAGGAGACGCCACATGCCCCGCATTCTCATCACCGGATGTTCCTCCGGTTTCGGCCAAGCCATCGCCGCACGGTTCCTCGATCAGGGATGGGAGGTCATCGCAACAATGCGCCGCCCCTCCGCCAAAGGATTGCCCGCCTCTGACAGGCTTCGGGTGCTGCCTCTGGATGTCACCGATCCCGAAAGCATCACCAGCGCGATTGCAAAGGCAGGTCAGATCAACGCGCTGGTGAATAACGCCGGTGTCGGCATGCTCAACGTGCTGGAAGGTGCAGAGATCACAAAGGCGCGCGATCTTTTCGAGATCAACGTACTGGGCGCTATGGCAATGACCCGCGCCGTGATGCCAGCGATGCGCGAACGGCAGACCGGCGTCATCGTCAATATCAGCTCCAGCGTCACCCTGCGCCCCCTTCCCGCTTTGTCGATATACACCGCCAGCAAGGCGGCGCTGAATGCCTTCACCGAAAGCTTCGCTCTGGAAGCAGCCGAATTCGGTGTGCGTGCCCGATTGGTGTTGCCCGGCAGGGCAAAGGCAACTTCCTTTGGGAAAAATGCGGTGGCGCGAATGGGCATGGATATCCCCGAAGCCTACGGTCTCTTCGTTCAGGCCTATTTCCAAAGCCTCCAATCCGTGACCGAAAAAACCGAGGTAAGCGATGTCGCGCAGGCCGTCTGGCGCGCAGTCACCGACGAGGCCGCACCGATGAAGCTGCCCGCAGGCACGGACGCAGAAACATGGTTTCGAGAAGAAGGAATTCCCGTGGAGTGATCCAATGGCAGCCCCTCTGGTCGCAGCAAAACCACCTATTTGTCCCGCTATAAGGAAGCGCCCTAATGAACCGATTGGAAAATGCCTCCAGCGCCCTTCCGACACCGGACCCGCAAGCCACCCTGGCCTATACACCGATCACGCTGCCAATGCGGGGGCAGCGACCGCTTGAACTGCGCCTCGCGGCGCCGGTCCAGGGGGAGAGCCTACCCATCGTCATTCTGTCCCATGGCCTCGGTCCCTCCCAGTAAATCCCCTCCAAGGAAGGCTACGCCCCACTGGCGCAGTTCTGAGCCGAACGCGGGGTGGCCGTCATTCAACCGACCCACGCCAACTCCCGCGTCGCCGGGCTCGACCCCGATCTGCCCGGTGGCCCCTTCTTCTAGCGTGATGGGTTGCGGAAATGCGCGCCACTGCCCAGGCCGCTTTTGCAAACCCCAGAAGGACACTAACCTGTGACGACCCCCTCCTAGCTCTTACCATGCTCGGCCCCTCACGGCCGATTTGGGGGCTCGGAAAAAACTTGCGCGGTTCATGAAGCGGCCTGCAACACCAATACCCCCAAGGAGGTTACAATCGACCCTCAGCCCCCCTGCCATGCGGGCGGTGATCAGGCCCGCATGGGCTCGTTCAGCGCCAGCGTGCTGGCCGCATGTTCGGCCGCCTCCAATGCGCCCTCAAGAAAGCCTCCGAATTCCGGGGCGGTTTCGGTCGACGCAAAGATCATCCCCTGCGCTGAAAGGGCACGCAGGTTGGCCGGCAAACCATAGCGGGGGTGGCTTCGAACCGGCTGCCGATCCCGTGGGCGCGCGATGTTCGGAATTGTCGCCCAGTCCTGCAAAACAAGATGCATCGGGTCGGCCATTTCCGGTCCGAACATCGCCGTCAATTGGGCCACCGCAAGGCGCATCACCTCATCTCTGTGCTGTGCCCGCGCATCCGCCGGGACCCCGACAAAACCGAACAGCGCATAGGGACCGCCCTGCCTTGGCGAAGCATCATGGATTTCAACCATTGGCCCCCGCTGGCTCATGGCGTCGCCGGACAGCCCGGCATTTCGCCAATAGGGCTGGTCGTAAACCGCGAGGATCTTGGCCTGACCGGCCATCCAGGTCGGCACGTTTTGCAAAGCCTGCATTTGTGCCGCATCCAGAGCGGGGTCAAAGGAAACGGTATCGGCGATGACCCGGGGCGGTATGGCCATCACGATCCTGTTGGCCTTGATGGTCTGTGCGCTGCTGTCTTGATCAACCTGCGCTGTGATCTTACCCGCCGAATGCGCGACCGAGGTCAGCCGCGCGTTGGTCATGATCTTCGCTGGATCCGATACTTTGGCCAAAGCATGCACCACACTGCCGATCCCACCTGCCAAGCGGTAGGACCCCTCCATAGAGGCATAGCCGCGCCCGCGCTGCACGGCGCCGCTTTGCTCTTGATAAACCAAGTCACCTGCCGAGAACTGTTCGAACACAGGGATCTGAAAGCGCTCCGCGAGGGCCGCCATGCGCGGCTGGCCCGGCCAGAACCACGCTGGCCCAAGGTCAAACGCACCGCCTGACATCTCCTTGGTCAGGATACGCCCGCCAAGGCGGTCCTGCGCTTCCACCAACAGGAAATCGCGGCCTTGGCGCGCCAGATGGTCCGCAAGCGCAAGACCCGACAGACCGCCGCCCACAATCAGAACATCGGTCTGCATCAGAACGCCTCTCCCATCGGCCTGAGGTCCAACTCGTGGGTCCATGTGGACCGTGGTTGATCCGCCAGCGCCAGATAGGTGCGGGCAATATCCTCCGGCTTCATCATCCGTGCAGGGTCCATACTGTGAAGGGCGCGGCTGGCATCCGTGTCGACAATCCCGTCAAGAACCACATGCACAACGTGAATACCCTGCGGCCCATACTCACGCGCCAGCGATTGGGTCAGCGCCCGCAACCCTGCCTTGGCCGAGGCAAAGGCCGCAAAGTTCTTGCCACCGCGCAGGCTCGCTGTCGCGCCAGAAACGATGAAGGTGCCGCCGCCCCCTTCCACCATCGCAGGCAACACGTTTCGCGCCAGATGAACCGCTGAAAGCACAATCGCACGCCATGTCGCCTCAAAATCTGCAGCCGTGGTCTCCTCAAACCCCGCGATCACCAGCTTCGCCGCGTTATGAACCACCAGTTTTGGTGCCCCGTGGGTTTGGATCAAATCCGCAACGGTTTGGGCTGTTTGATCAGGGTCGGACAGGTCAACGGCATGTGTCGTGCCCGCCGCCCCATCGGGAACCGAGCGGTTGAGGCCGATGGAGGTGTAGCCGTTCTGAGCAAAGGCACGCACCAAGCTCTGCCCAAGACCGGCCCCCGCCCCGCCAATGATTGCAAGTGGATCTGACATCTCAACCTCCGACATTGGGGGCTGTTGGCGTTTCCGCAAGATGGCCGGATTTGACCCAAAGCCGCGCACCCTCGGGCCCGGAAACGGCGTTCAGCGGCGTGTGGGGCGGCAGGCGCAGCCAAGAATTGACCCCGAAATCCTCATCGCCCTCGCGAAGGCTGCCCTCGATCACAAGGGCTTCGAACCCGTTGTGGCCGGCCTGCGTGACTGCCACACTGGCCTGCCAAAGCTCGATCCGCACCCGTTCCCGCGCATCCTCGAACAGCGGGATTTCTGAAACCCCCTCACGCACTGGCTGCGGGGTCTGGGTGGTGGTGTCTATGGTGATCTGCTGACGGTCATCCATGTCAAACTGCCACAGCTTGACGAAAATCACCGCGCCCTCGGCCGAGCTTGGCGTATGCGCAGAGGTCGGCGGGTTGCGCACATAGGTGCCAACCGGAAAGTCACCGTGTTCATCCTGAAACACGCCCTCAAGCACCAAGAACTCTTCGCCGCCCGTATGGGTATGGGCCGAAAACGCGCTGCCCGGCGCATAGCGGACGATGGTCGTCGCCCGCGCGACCTCATCCCCGATCCGGTCCAGCATCCGCCGATCCACGCCCTTCATCGGGGATGCAACCCAGGGCTCCCTGTCCGAATGTACAACAGCACGTTCATCAAATTTTGCATTTAGGTCCATGGTACATCCTTCCGGTTCAGCGCCAATGGGCGCCACTTGACTACCTATCGATCGATAGGTTTCGTAGTTAAGTATTGCCCTCCCCCACTGTCAACACCAATCTACTACACGAGAGACGAGAGCCCGAGCGCCCCCGCCACTTTGATAAAGCCCGCAACGCCCCCCTAAACCGGAACCGCATTGTGGCAGGTCGACAGTTTCCACCCTTCTGTTTCGCGCACCCAAACCTGAGTGGTTACGGCCCTTATATCCTGCTCGCTCTGTGTTGCGAGGTTACGCGTGCGCTGGATCAACTCTCCGATCATGACTGCGGTGTTGCCATAGGCCCGAATATTCAATGTCCCGCGCCTCACAGATAGAAACCGGAACCGGTCGCGCAGGCCCGCCAAATAATCTGACCGACCATCCACAGTTCCATTCAGGTGCACATGCGCTAAGTCAGCGCGAAGCATACGGCCGAGCGCCGTCACGTCGCTTCGCATCAAAACATCGCATCGCGCGCGCTCAGCCGCACGCAACTGCGCCACTACATCAGCTTCATTTTCCATTTGGGCCCTACTGCTCTACGCCGCGAAGATAGACCTGACCCGCATTGTCGGCGAAAATCTTTTGTTGATCGCTGTGTGAAAGACCGGCCCTGGCAAAGATCGTGTCCAAAGCCTCTATCCAATATTTCGGGCTGGCCATCAGCCGCATGACGGGCCAGTTTGTGGCAAAGATCAAACGTTCCGGCCCGAACTCCTCCAACAGGATCGACACCCAAGGCTCAAGCGTATCGGCGGTCCATTCAACGCCCGCACGCTCGGCCAAGCCCGACAGCTTGCAATAACACTGCGTGTTGCGTGCGATGCCTTGGATATCCTTCTTCCAAGCGCTGGTGTCCCCAGTCATCACAAACGGACGACCACCGTGGTCGAGGATGGAGACCAACCCCTCCACCGGTTCAACGATCTGGCGAAACTCGGTCAACTGCGTACAGTTCATCAAGAAATCTACAGGCACCTTCTTTTTCGCCATGACTCCAAGGCCCCTGTGAACGGGATCTGACAGCAACCAGCCCGTGTCAAAGTGGCTGGGGGATTCCGCGCGGATGCCGCTGAAACCCGGTTTCTTCAGGTAAGCATCGGCCTGCTGCGCAACCTCTTCCGAGGCCAGATCCAACCATCCGGTGATCCCCAGAACGCGGGGATCTCCGGCAGATTGCGCCAAAAGGCGGTCCGTCTCCGCAATGTCAGAGGACGACTGCACGATGATCGCGCCCTCCACATCGTACCCCTCAACCGAAGCCGCAAAGTCGTCCATCGTGAAGTCATACTGAAGCGCGGCGATCTTCTCGCGGATCCAGTTCTTTTTGCCGTCAGCAAGCTGCCATGTGTGAATATGGGCATCGATGATTTTCATACTTCATCCTTGAGGTTTTGATCTGCTCGCGCAGCGCGTTTAGGTCGTGGGGGCCGGGGTAAACGCCAACTCTTTTTCTTGCAGAACTTTGTCGCGGCCACCGTTGATCTCTACCGTGCGGGCCTGATCGGCAAAAGCACGGGCGTTGACCGCTTCAGGGTCGCAAATCGCGCGCAATTCTGCATCCAACGTCTTACGAACATCGGCAAATGCGGGATCTGCGGACAGGTCAGTCAACTCTTGCGGGTCGCTGCGCAAATCGAACAACTGGCAAGGCGCATCGACATAATAGACGTATTTCCATGCCCCTTTGCGCAGCATGAACATACCCGTATTGGCCCCTGTGGCGTGATACTCGGAAAAAACTGCCCTGCCGGGATCTTGGCCATTCGCAAGAGCGATCAGAGACTTCCCGCGATAGCCTTCACCGCCGACATCCCTGCCCGTCACATCCGCAACTGTCGGCGCAATATCAATAAGGGAAACCGGTGTATCCACGACAGCCCCCCTTGGAATATTATGCCCCGCAAGGATCATCGGAATACCCGCGGATTCCTCATACATGTTGGACTTGCCCCAAAATTCGCGATTACCAAGGCATTCGCCATGATCCGAGGTATAGATCACGTCGGTGGTGTCAGACAGGCCCGAGGTTTCCAACTCCGCAAGCAATTCGCCAATCATATCATCCAGCCGCGTAACCATCGCAAAATAACATCGCATCGCCACGGCTTTTGAAGCAGCGTCAAAGTGGTCATTGTAATTCAGGTACTCGGCCATGCGCCGGATCGTCGGGTGATCCGTGGCGGGTGCCGTCAGCCCCTGTGACAGAGTTTCAAGGTCAAGATCCTTGTAAAGATCGTAATACTCCTCCTCGGCAATCAATGGAAAATGGGGCAATACGAGGCTGACAAACAAAACAAAGGGTTCTTCATTGTTCGACTTCGCCCGCTCGGCCAACCATTCTTTTGAGGCCTGCGTAATCGAGGTATCGTAGCGCCAATAATCGCTTGTTCCGACGCCTGCGCCCTTGGCCAATCCAGAGCCGTCCTTCTTGAGGGAAGTATCTTTGCGGAACAAACCCTTAAGATCGCCCTTCCCCCCGATCACATGTACGGGCAGAATGCTCTGGGTGAAGCCATTGTCATCCTCCTCACTGCGGTAATGCAACTTGCCGATCGAGGTTACATCAACAGCCTTCTCGCGCAGTGCGGCATGCCAGCTTCTTTGCGCGCCGGTAAACGGGTGGGCATTGTCCCAACATCCGGTTTCATGGCCATATTTCCCCGTCGCCAATGCCGCACGTGAGGGCACGCAAATCGGACTGTTGCAATAGCCAGAGGTAAACCGCGTCCCCTGCGCCGCAAGCCGGTCGATATTGGGCGTTTTGACAAATGGATGCCCATAGCAGCCCGAGATATCTCGGTTATGTTCGTCTGAAAGAATAAACAGAAGGTTTCTAGGCTTGGCTGACATGCTTTCGTCCTTTTTGGTATTTCGTTGCGGCGCATTTGGCCGCAGAGATTGAAACCAGTGCCTGTCTTGACCACTGGTGATTGCGATTTGAAAATCTAATTCACGGGTTCAGGCCGCGTTGGGGCGCTTTCGTAATCGAGAGGCGAAAGGCAGAATGATAAAGGCCAGGGTCAGGAGCAAAACGGCAATCGTGATCGGGCGCTCTGCAATATAGCCAATCATATCCCCCTGAGAGATAAGCCCTGTTCGACGGAAATTCCTTTCGAAAATCGGGCCTAGGACAAATCCGATAACAATGGGCGCAATGGGAAAATTTGCTCTGCGCAAAAGATAACCAAGTACACCAAACACAAGCAGCGCATAAAGGTCCAATATCTGCCGAGCGATAACATAGGTTCCAAGGAACGACACCATAAGAACCGTACTCATCACCACCCATTGAGGCAGCCTCAGCACCTGCAAAATGCCGCGAGAAATCAAAAGCCCCAATGGCAAAAGAAGAGCTGCACCGATAAGGAAAACAAGAAAGATCCCTTGGACAACATCGGCGTTGTTCAGGAACATCGCGGCCCCCGGCTGGATGCCTTGGATCACCAAGCCGCTCATCAGGACGGCAACAATGGGATCCCCCGGAATTGCCAGGGCCAGCATTGGTATCAACGCACCGCCGGTAACGGCAGAATTCGCGGCCTCGCTGGCGATGACGCCATCCGGATTTCCCTTGCCGAATTCTGCGTCCCCAGAGCGCTTGAACGGAAGCGCAGAACGATAGCTTAGAAAGGCTGCCGTATCGCCGCCCACGCCGGGCAAAATACCAACAAAGATACCGATCAGGCTGGACCGGATATAGTTTATCGGACGCAGTATAACCGAACGGAACATGGAGAGAGAAATAGACACGCGCACCCCTCCGTCAAAAGCCCGGACGGGGCGCTCCAGTTGGATCAAGACTTCGGACAGGCTGAAGAGGCCGACAAGTAGGGGGATCAGCACAATGCCGCTATCGAGGTAGACCGACCCGAAGGTAAAGCGTGAAACACCGCTGACGGGATCCAATCCAATCGTGGCCAGCGCGAGGCCGAAGAACCCCATCAACCAGCCTTTCATCGGCGTTTCACCGGACATGGCGCCGATGGTTGCAAGGCCAAGCAGGGTAAAGGCTGCGGTCTCAGACGGGCCGAACTTGATCGCAATGGCCGCAAGCGCCGGCGCAATTGCAATAAGAATAACGGCACCGATGATCCCCCCGACCGAAGAGGCCAAAGTCGCCAAGGTAATTGCCCGCGATGCGTGCCCCCCAAGAGCCATCGGATATGCATCAAGAAGGGTCGCGGCGGCCATCGGCGTGCCGGGGATACCGATCAGCGTGGCCGATATCGCGCCCCCGTAGGCGCCGCCTTGATAGATCCCCATCAAGAGCGCCATGGAGGTCACCGGATCCATGTAAAAGGTAAATGGAACCGCCATCGCAACCCCAAGAAGCGGCCCGACCCCCGGCAATGCCCCCACAACGATGCCGATGAGAAGGCCGATCAGCAAGAAGAGGAAGGCGGCACTCGCAAAAAACGCGGGGGCCATGATTATGGTATCAAACAGCGCGCTCATCAGAAGAGTCCATCCACACCCAAAAGCCCTTCAGGCAAGACAGTGTTCAGCCCATATCGCAGAGCAAAAAGCACCAGACCAGAAATGACGGCGGCATAAAGCGAAACCTGCAAGGGTTTCCTTTTGCCGAACAAAAGCCCGGTGGAAAAGACCAGCGGCGGCATCGCAATAATATAGCCAAGCGGTTCGAACAGCGCGACGAAAACGACGCAGAGCCCGATCGCCAACCCGACCACCACCATATTGCCAAGCCCGTCCGCCTCCGAAAGTTTCGGAAGCTTGGTGCTCCGAAACAGCAGCAAAGCCGCCAAAACGGCCATGACCGAAAGGATGAGCCGCGGATAGGCCCGCGGCCCGGTGAGCGTTTCGAGATCGGAACTGAAAGTCGTATCAATTTTGAACGTCAGCCCCCATGCGGCGGCGATCACAGCCAAGAAGAATAGGGCAGCCGCTATTTCGCGAGATCGAATGGTCCTCATAAGAAGCCTTTATTGGTTGAATTGGCCGCATGACCAAGGAAGGGCGGGAACAGGCAAACAGCCTTCTGCATGCTTGCCCCCACCGCCTGCGCGTCTATTTTTTCTGCGTTATATCAGCCACGTAGGGGGCAAGAAGCTCAACACTCTCCGCCCAGAGCTGCTCATATTCAGCAGGAGGCACATAGCTCACCATACCGGACAGGTTGCCGAGGTCTGCGAGGAACTCCTCGCTGGTCACAACCTCTTTGACGACCTCCTGTAGAACCTCAAGGTGCTCCGTAGGCGTCCCCGCAGGGGCAACAAGCCCGCCCCACCCCAGAGCGGCGTTACCCCAGCCGATGTTAACCCCTTGCTCACTGGCCGTCTTAAGGTCCGGCGCCATCGGATGTGGGGCATCGCTGATCAGGCCAAGGTGCTTGACCTGCCCCTCCAATACGGTGGTCGCGGCGACCACCCCAACGGAGACGTCCAAGGTGCCGTTCAGCAATCCGGTCATATTGTCGCCCATACATCCGGAATTGTTCGGGATCGGGTTATAATCGATACCGGCCGAGCGCATGAACTGCTCTCCGACCAAGCGCGGAACGGATTGAGCGGCACAGACCCCGTAATTCAATTTCCTGCCGTTTTCTTCCGCCCAGCTCACAAACTCGGCGATGTCATCAGACGGGTGATCGGCGGCGACCGTGATTGTAAAAGGAATGGCCATCACCCCGCCCACCGGCACATAACTGTCGTTACTATAGGGAAGTTTGGGGTTGAAAAGCTTTGCGGCAATCTGTGGCGCAACCCAGTTGCTTAACAGGGTGTAGCCATCCGCCTCGGCTTTTGCGCCCTCTGCGGCCGCGCGTGTGCCCCCGGCGCCCTGAATCTGATTGATGACGAAGGGCTGCCCCAGCCGTTCGGCCGCGTGCTTGCCCAACATGCGCAGTACCGTTTCCGTCGGATCACCGGATGCCCAAGGAAAAATGATTGTGATCGGCTTCTCGGGATAGTCCTGCGCGGCCACTTGTGGGGCCGCAAAGCTGGCGACCAACAGGGCAATCGCCGACCATTTGGTCTTCGAGTTAGTCAAAATAGTATCCTCCCAGATTACGAGGCACCGAATGCGAATTTGCGGCGCCGTCTTGTATAACTTCACCGAAGCGCTACTCTCCGCAAGCGATAAGATGACCAAAGTTCATTCCAAAATGGAATACCCATGGACACCAGACACATTCATTATCTTCGCCGCATTGCGGAGTACGGCACAATATCAGGTGCGGCCAGAAGCCTGAACATGACCCAATCCGCGCTGACCAAAATCCTGTCGCGCTGTGAGGATCTGCTGGGCCTCAAATTGTTCGAGCGCACCCCCAAAGGGGTTGAGCTATCAGCCCTCGGAGAGTTCTGCCTAAGCCGCATGGAGCGCATCGAAAGCGATATGACAGACCTTTCGGCAGAATTGCGGGCTCATAAAAAAGGGATCTCAGGCACCATAAAGCTCGGCGTGGGGCAAGCATGGCTGTGGGACGTGGTCCCCGAAGTCATCGTACGCATCGCAAAAGAAGAGCCCAACATCCAAGTCAAGATCCATACCGGCCCAAGAAAAGAACTATTCTCAAAGCTGAGGCGCGGTCAGATCGATATCATGCTTGGTCGTGTCACAAGCGACTTGCCCACCGATTTCGTTGGCGAAGTGTTGACAGAGGTGAAGATATTTCTGGCCTTCCGCAAAGATCACCCTTTGCTCAAAAGCAGCGAACCCATCACTTATAACGCGGTCAAGCAATATGGATGGGTCCTTCCACCGACGGACGTGCCAACAACCCAAGAAGCCTTTGACGATGTCGGGCTTGAGCAGCCGGTTCCGGCGGTGGAAACCGTCTCAAATGGCGTCGTCCAGAGCGTCATTCGCCGCACTGACTACGTGACCATTGTTCCCGCGATTGCCGGCTCAAAACAATGGGAGGGTATACACCGGCTCCAAGTCGACTGGCTCAACTGGTCCCGCACAGCGGGCATGATTTCTGTCAAAAACCGGCGTGATCCCGCATGCAAGGACCGGTTTGTTAATATTCTAAAATCGACCCTACCTGGACCACCCGATTAAGGGGGCCACGCCCTCTATCCGTCCGCTCTCACATTATACAAACAGCCTGAAAGCCGCATCGCGACCCCGTTCCTCCTCCCCTTTCGACCCAGAGCCGATCGGGCCCTCACAGCCAAACCAATCGACCTACCCGGCATCCGCCTGAGCCGCCGTCACTGCAATCATATGCAGGATGTCCTCGGCAGAGCAGCCGCGGGACAGGTCGTTTGCAGGCTTGTCCAGCCCCTGAAGAACCGGGCCAATGGCGACAGCGCCCCCGATCCTTTGCGCGATCTTGTAAGCGATGTTCCCGCTCTCGAGGCTCGGAAAAACAAAGACATTGGCCTCACCGCCCAAGGGCGAGTCGCCGGCCTTGGAGGCCGCAATATCGGGCACAAAGGCGGCGTCGAACTGCAGCTCCCCATCGATCAAAAGCTCTGGGTCGGATGCCCTCGCAAGCCCCGTCGCATCCCATACCTTCGATACCCTTTCGTGCACCGCACTGCCGCGGGTGGAGAATGACAGCATGGCAACGCGCGGCCTCTCTCCGGTAAGCGCCGCAAAGCTCTGGGCCGAGGCCAGAGCGATCTGGGCCATTTCCTCGGCAGAGGGATCCACCACAAGCCCGCAATCCGCGAACAGATGCGCGCCCTTCTTGCTGTGATGCTCCTCGCAAAACAGCATCAGGAAAAAAGAGGAAACCAGCTTGGCAACGGGCTTCGCGCCGATCACCTGAATCGCGGTGCGCAGGATCTCGGCTGTGGTGGCAACGGCGCCGCCAACCGTGCCATCAGCGCGGTCGGTTTTCACCAAAAGCGCGGCATAGACATGCGGCCTGCGCGCCTCGCAAAGCGCGTCCTCCATCGTCACGCCCTTGTGCTTGCGCCGTTCATAATAGGCCAGCGCCAGATCGCCCAAAAGCGGCGAGGTCGCGGGATCATGGATTTCCACGCCCTCATCCGGCTTGGCCCCCGCAACAACATATTGCGCAAGAATGTCCCGCTCCGGCCCGATCAGCACGATGCGTGCAATGCCTTGCCTGCGGGCTTCGATTGCGGCCGCAACCGCGCGCGGGTCACTGCCCTCGCTCAGTACAATCTTCTTTTGCGACCGCGCCGCGTTCTTCAACAGCCTCTCCAAAGGTTTCATACCCTGTCCCCTCAATGGCCCAGAAGGGCAACGCCGATCAAAACGAAGGCCGCGATAAATACCGTCTCGGCGACAATTAGGCCGATCGCCTGCCCGCCGACCTCAAGGATGCGCTTAAGAGAGGTCTTCATCCCCACCGCCGCGATAGAGACCAGAAGCGCCCAGCGGCTGAGCTCCGACATGGCGTCAACAGCGATCATCGGAATCAGGCCCAGAGAGTTCAGCGTCGCAAAGATCAGAAAGCCGACCACAAACATCGGCAGGATTGGTGGGCGTTTGCTTTCCGTCTCTGCCTGCCCATAGCGGCGCACAGCGACCGAAATAATCAAAACCACCGGCGCCAACATGGCCACACGGATAAGCTTCACAAGGGTCGCCACATCGCCGGTTTCCTCGGACACCGAAAAGCCAGCCCCGACAACCTGCGCGACATCATGGATCGTGCCGCCCAGAAAAACCCCCGATGTCTCGTCGCTAAACTCGAAAACCTCGGTCAGGACCGGATAGGCGATCATGGCCAGCGTCGACAGGACGGTCACAGAGAGCACCGTGAAAATCAGGTTGCGTTCGGAATGTTCGTTTTTGGGCAGAACGGCAGAGATCGCCATCGCCGCCGAGGCCCCGCAAATCGCCACGGACCCGCCCGTCAAAAGGCCAAAACGCCAGCCCCGCCCAAGGACACGGGCGCAGAGCAAGCCAAACAAAATGGTCAGGACGCCCCCGCCAACGACAACAGCGATCAAATGCGGGCCCAGCTCGATCATCAACTCAACCGAAATCCGCGCCCCCAGAAGCGCCACACCAATCCGCAGCACCGTCCGCGCGGTGAACTCGATCCCCGGTTTGCACACACCGTCTTCCGCCAGAAAGTTAAAGGCGATCCCAAGCAAAAGCGCCATAAGCATCGCAGGCGCGCCGTAATGCTCCGACAGGAACTGCGCGGCGGCGGCAACAACGGCGGCGACGAAAAAGCCCTGCCCGTTTGCACGTAAAAAATCGGTGAAGCGCATGAGCGCCCCCCCTGCGACAGCAGAGTTCAGCATTGCAATTGTCCTCGATTGGCAGCTGGCCCGACGGGGCCTCGGCCCCAATAAGGTTGGCTATGTGTCATCTCGCGAAAGGATCGGGGCGCAGCAATCCGGCGCCCCGATAAGCATTCAACAGGTCAAGACATCACCGACGCATGTCCGCAATGTCAATCCCGGCCACCGCGACCGGCGCCTTCATCGCATCTCGGCGGAAAGGTTCCCCCAGCTCTTGGTTCAACAAGACCTCGATAAAGGTGGTCTTGTTCTCCTTCATCTGGCGCGTAACCGCTTTGTTCAACTCCTCGGTCAGGTCATCCATGCTCGAAACCTGAACCCCTTCCACACCGCAGGCCTGCGCAATCTTGGCGTAGTTCACCTCTGTCGCCAGCTCGGTGCCGACGAAATTGTCCTTGAACCACAGCGTCGTGTTGCGCTTTTCCGCGCCCCATTGGTAATTGCGGAAAATCACCATCGTGATGGCAGGCCAGTCGTCGCGGCTTACCGAGACCATCTCGTTCATGGAAATCCCGAAGGCACCGTCCCCGGCAAAGCCCACAACCGGCGTATCAGGACAGCCGATCTTGGCGCCGCAGATGGCCGGAAAGCCATAACCACAAGGGCCGAACAAACCCGGCGCCAGATACTTCCGGCCTTCCTCAAACATCGGATAGGCATTGCCGATGGCACAGTTGTTGCCAATGTCAGAGGAGATGATCGCCTCCTTCGGAAGAGCCGCCTGAATAGCGCGCCATGCCATGCGCGGGCTCATCTTGCCGGGCTCGCGGTCGCGGGCACGCTCGTTCCATGTGGTGCCCGGATCGTCGTCTTCGTGATCCAGAGAGGTCAGCTCCTGCGCCCAAGCGGATTTCGTTGTGGAGATCAGAACCTTGCGCTCCTCGCGCCCCGCATCGCCCGCTCCCTCTGTCAGCTGCGACAGGATCGAGGTCGCCACCTTCTTGGCGTCCCCGACAATCCCGACCGAAACCCGCTTCGTCAGGCCAATCCGGTCCGGGTTGATGTCCACCTGAATGATCTTGGCGTCCTGCGGCCAGTAGTCGATGCCATAGCCCGGCAATGTGGAAAACGGGTTCAACCGCGTGCCAAGAGCCAGCACCACATCGGCCTTCGCAATCAGCTCCATCGCCGCCTTCGAACCGTTATAGCCCAACGGCCCGACAGAGAGCGGGTGGCTGCCCGGAAAGGCATCGTTGTGCTGATAGCCACAGCACACCGGCGCATCCAGCCGCTCGGCCAGCGCCTTTGAGGCCCCGATCGCATCGCCAATCACAACGCCCGCCCCGTTCAAAATCACAGGGAACTTCGCCTCTGACAAAAGCCGCGCCGCCTCGCTCACAGCGTTCTCGCCCCCCGAAGGCAGCTCGAATTCCACAATGGCAGGCAGATCAATGTCGATCACTTGCGTCCAGAAATCACGCGGGATGTTGATCTGCGCCGGTGCGCTTGCGCGTTTGGCCTGAAGGATCACTCGGTTCAGGGTTTCGGCCATACGGCTCGGGTCGCGAACCTCCTCCTGATAGGCGACCATATCCTCCAACAGCGCCATCTGCTCCACTTCCTGAAAGCCGCCCTGACCAAGGGTCTTGTTGGCCGCTTGGGGCGTGACAACCAAAAGCGGAGTGTGGTTCCAATAGGCTGTCTTGATCGGCGTGACCAAGCTGGTAATGCCCGGGCCGTTTTGCGCAACCATCATCGACATCCGGCCCGTGGCGCGGGTGTAACCATCGGCCAACATGCCCGCGTTACACTCGTGCGCACAGTCGAAAAACTTGATCCCGGCGGCAGGGAACAGATCGGAAATGGGCATCATTGCAGAACCGATAATCCCAAAGGCGTTGTCGATCCCGTGCATTTGCAGAACTTTTACAAATGCTTCTTCGGTCGTCATTTTCATGATCTCGTCTCCTGATGAGTAATAAAGTGAGGTGGATGTTTCGGCAGGCCTAGGCCTTGCGATCCGCAAGGATCATGTCGCTGGCCTTCTCGCCGATCATGATCGTCGGCGCGTTCGTATTGCCCGAAACGATGTCAGGCATGATCGAGGCATCCGCGACGCGCAGGCCAGAGATCCCGCGCACCCGCAGCCTGTCGTCAACCACGGCCATCTCGTCGCTGCCCATGCGGCAGGTGCTGGTCGGGTGATAGATGGTCTGGCTGATATTGCGCGCGCATTCCAACAGCTCCTCGTCCGTTTGCGGATCGTTGCCCGGAACATGTTCGCGCACCACAAAGGGGCTCAAGGCCTTGGTCTTGGTCATCGCCCGGGCGAATTTCACCGCACGAATGGCACAAAGCTGATCGGCGGTGGCCGACAGGTAATTGGGCACGATTTTCGGGTAGTCCTGCGCCTTGGGCGAGGAGATATGGATATGCCCACGGCTCTCGGGCCGCAGTTGACAGACTGAGGAGGTGATCCCCGAGAAAGGGTGCATTTCGATGCCGGGCTTATCGGCGCTGAGCGGCTGGAAATGGAACTGGATATCAGGCGTGTCCAGATCCTGCATCGTCTTCGCGAAAACACAGACCTGACTGGCGCCAAGGCTCATCGGCCCCTTGCGGAACATCATGTATTTCAGGCCGATCCCCATGCGCGGAATGAACCGGTTGATGGCGTCATTCAGGGTTTGCGCATTGACCTCATAGACCAGACGGATTTGCAGATGATCTTGCAGGTCCTCGCCAACGCCCGGCAATTCGTGCCGCAGTTCGACCCCTGCCTTTTGCAACACCTCGCCGCGGCCAATCCCCGACAGCTCAAGGATCTGAGGCGAGCCGATGGCCCCGGCCGACAGGATAACCTCGCCGCCCTCGTTCAGGCGCACTTCATGAACCGCTTTCTTCTTCGAGAACCGCACCCCAACAACCCGCTTCGGATCCGCGCTGTCAAAGATCAGCGCCTCCGTATGGGCATGGGTGATCACCTCAAGGTTGGGCCGCTTTTTGACAGGGTTCAAAAAAGCCCGCGCGCTGGAACAGCGAAACCCGTTACGGGCCGTCTGGTGGAAATAGCTGACGCCCTCTTGCTGCTCGCCGTTGTAATCATAATTGCGCGGAACGCCCATCTCCATCGCGGCCTCGATAAAGGCCTGCGAGATGTCGCTCTTGGCGCGGATCATGGAAACAGACAGCCCCCCATCGGCGCCGTGATATGCGTCCTCGCCTTTTTCATAGGATTCCGACCGTTTGAAAAGCGGAAGCACATCGTCATAGCCCCAGCCGCGATTGCCGCGTTGGGCCCAGCGGTCATAATCCTCTTTCTGCCCCCGCACATACAAAAGCCCGTTGATAGAGCTCGACCCCCCTAGCGTCTTTCCGCGCGGCCAATCAAGGGACCGGCCATTCAAACCCGGATCGGGCTCGGACTTATAGCACCAGTCCGTATTCGGATTGTGCAGCGTCTTGAAATAGCCAACCGGCACATGGATCCACGGATTAATGTCGCGCCCCCCTGCCTCAAGAAGAACGACTCGGTTCCGGGGATTCGCGCTGAGTCGATTGGCCAGAACGCAACCCGCAGACCCGGCCCCGACAATGATAAAGTCCGCTTTCTTCAATGACATATCTCGTCCCTCCCTGTGCAGGCGATCGGCCGTGACCAATTTACCTTGCGTTAAACCTCCTATATGACTATTAATGATACCACAAGTCTCAATAATCATGTTATAGGGAGGAAAGACATGAGCACTTCAGACAATCTGAGGAATATTTCGCGACGCGATCTGTTCCGTGTTGCGGGCCGCTACGGCATGAGCTCCACCTTGCTGGCGGCGGGTGGTTTTGGCGGCGCGATGAGCCTTGCCAATCTGGCCAGTGCAGCGGAATCGACCTACGAGCGGCGTTTTTCAAAAGAGGCGCGGCATACGCTGAAATTCGGCGCATCGGGCTTTAACGCCCAGAACCTGCTGATCGAACGCGCTGGCGCTCTGGAATTCGCCCGCGACCTCGAAAGCCGCACAGACGGCGAAATCCGTGTCGAATTCATCGGTGACAACCAGATTTGCGGTCAGACATCCTGCGTCGAGAAAACCCAGCAGGGCATCGTCGATATCTACGCGGCCTCTACCCAAAACTCCGCCGGGGGCGCGCCCTACCTGAACGTGCTGGACTATGCCTACATGTTCCCGGGCCGGGCCTCGCAGTACCACTTCCTCTACAGCCCCGAGTCCCAGCGTATCCTGCGCGACCCGCTCGAAAAACGTCACGGCCTGAAATTCCTGTTCAGCCACTGTGAACTGCGCGGCATCCAGCTTGGCCTTGGCTGGGAAGACCGCCCGACAGTGACACGTCTGGAGGAACTCTTCGGCACCAAAAACCGCGTCACAGGCACCCAGCTGGGCCGGATCGCCATGCAGGCGCTGAACCTCAACCCGGTTCCGGTGGCTTGGGAAGAAACCCTCGATGGCCTACAGCAGGGCCTCATCGACGGCGCGGAAACATGGGCCTCTGCGGTGGCCTACGCCAATATGTCCCCGGTAGTCAGCCAGTCGGTCGATCTCAAGTTTTTCTGCGGCACCGAGCATACCTCCATGTCCGCCTCGGTCTTTGACAGCATGGAAGGCCACCTGCAGGACGCGATCATGGAAAGCTCCTACTGGGCTCAGACCCATGTTCAGGCCGCCAACGAGGCTGCGCTGGTCAAAACGGTCGGCCATTCCGATCCACAATTGCCGGACACGATCTTTGCGCAGAACAACGTGCGCAACGCCTTCCTCGCCGAGGATCAAATCCGCATGGCCGAGGAGATGTGTTCGCCAGAGTTCCAGCCCCAGCTTTGGGAAAAATGGCGCGAGCGCCTGAACGGCTGGGCCGGCGGTATCGACACCTATCAGGAAATCTATGACATTGCCCGTCAGGTCCCTGCGGACATGAAACCAGAGAACGTGGAACCACGTCGTTGGTGGAAATCCTGACCTAACACAGACTGACGAGACCGGCGCGTCACCTGCGCGCCGGTCAACACATATGTGCGCAAGCTCAAGGAGGGGCGACCCGCACATCAGGGAGGAAATAATGGCATTTTTGTCAGAGATTGCTGACGTCGTTTCGGCATTGGCGTCACAGGATAGTTACGAGATCCGCAACGCGCTCAAGACAAACGGGGCTTGGGGCTTCGGCGTCATCGTCACCGCATTGAGCGGGCTGTTGATCATGTGGATCTATAAATTGCTGCCCTGGCTGGATCGGCATCTGGAACGCACGATCATGGTCTACAGCTACCTTGCGATCGCTTTCATCATTTTCTGGGGCGTGATCGACCGTTTTGTCTTTTCCAACCAGCAACCCTGGTCCACGACGATCCCGCCCCTGTTGTTCATGATTATGGCCTGGTTCGGCGCGGCCTTTAACGTCCGCCTACGCTCCCACCTCAGCTTTTCCGAATTCCGCATGTCGATGCCGCGCCCCGCACAGATGGCCTGTCTGGTCCTTGATGCGGTCCTTTGGTTCGTCTTTGCGGTGATCGTCCTTGTGACGACCTCGCGGGTCACGGCCCTCTCGGCCTCGAACTTCCAGATCGTTCTGGGAACAGACAACGTGATGCAATGGTGGTTCCTGATCACCGCGCCCCTCGCCTTTGCCCTGCTGGCCGCCCGCGTCATCGAGAACTTGTTCGAAGACATCCGAAATTATCGCAGTGGCGCGCCACTGATCAAACAAGTCGCTATCGGGGGGGATTTATAATGAGTGACGGAACCTTGGTCACACTGATCTCGCTTGGGGTCACCTTCTTTTTCATGCTGGGCGTTCCGGTCCTGCTGGTCATCGCCTATTGGGTCATCGGCTGTTCCTTTGTCCTGGGCCTGACGCTCGACAATCTGGGAGCCGAGCTGTTGAACGTGTTCAACAAGGGCTTTGCCCTGCTCGCGATGCCCCTGTTCATCCTGACGGGCGACCTGATCAACCAATCGGGCATCGCCCGCCGGTTGTCGGACTTCGCCTATGCCTGTCTGGGCTGGCTGCGCGGCGGCCTCGCCATGGCGGCGCTGGGCGCCTGCGGGCTCTTCGCGGCGATCTCCGGCTCCAACTCGGCCACAACGGCCACCATCGGCTCCATGCTGCACCCTGAAATGGTCAAGGGCGGCTATGACGAACGCTTCTCCGCCGCAACAGCGGCCGCCGGCGGCACGGTCGGGATCATCATCCCGCCCTCGATCATTTTCATCGTCTATGGCTTCTTGCTGAACCTGCCGATCTCCGACCTCTTCGTTGCGGGCATCCTGCCCGGCACGCTGATGGTGGTCGGCATGCAGGTCGCCTGCTGGATCATCTGCCGCCTCAATGGCTGGGGCCACCTGATCCCGCTCCAGCTGAACCGCGTGTTGAAAACCGCCTTTGGCGCATGGCTCGGGTTCTTTGCCATCGGCCTTGTGCTCTGGGGCATCTACACCGGCAAATTCTCCCCGACAGAGGCCGCGGGCGTGACGGTTGGCTTCTGTGTCATCGCCGGTCTGGTCAGCTATCCGCTGAACCGGATCATGGGCTCCGACGCCGACAAACCGGTGTCTCAGAAAAGCTACGCCGAGATGTTCGTGGTTCAGGGCTTCACCCTGCGCCAGATCCCGTCGGTGGTGGTGCGCTCGGCGCAGATCACCGGCATTCTGGCGCCGCTGATCGCCATTTCGGTGGTCATGCAACAGATCCTGTCCCTGCTCGGCGCACAGCAAACCATCGGCGATTTCGTGACAGCCATGGGGGGCTACTATGCGGTGCTCTTCACCTCGATGGTTATCGTGTTCTTCTCCGGCATGGTGCTTGAAAGCCTTCCGGTCACGATCATCCTCGCGCCCATCCTCGCCCCGATTGCCGCTTCGGTGGGGATCGATCCAATCCACTTCTCGGTCATCTTTCTGGTCGGGGCCTCCATCGGGTTCATCACGCCGCCCTACGGCCTGAACCTCTATGTCGCCTCGGGGGTAACGGGTGTTCCCTACTTCAAGCTGCTGCGGTATACAGTGCCCTACCTTTTCTCGTTGATTAGCGTCTGGATACTGGTCGCCCTTGTGCCCGATCTCGCGTTGATCTTGTTGCCAAACAGATAGACGTGCCCCCATGCCAGATGATGCCCCCTCTTCGAAAGAGCCTCAAATCCCGACAAACCTTCGGCTTTTGATGATCCTCGAAGAGGTGGCGCGCATCGGCGCTGCGGTGCGGCCTGCGGATTTGATCCAGTCCATGGGCCTGCCCAAACCAACCATCCATCGGCTTCTGCAAACCGCAGAGGCCGAAGGCTTTTTACAGCGTGACATCGACGGCCGCTCCTATGGCCCCGGCGACCGGTTGCGCGCCTTGGCCGTCAGCACCATGTCATCAGAGCGTGTCCGCACGGCCCGCCTGGTCATCATGAAAAGCGCCGCCGAGGAACTCGGCGAGACCATCAACCTCGCCACCCCCGACCGCGAGGGCATGACCTACCTTGACCGCGTCGAAACCGAATGGCCGCTCCGCATCCAGCTCCCCAGAGGCAGCCAGGTCCCGTTCCACTGCACCGCCAGCGGAAAAATGTATCTGTCGTCTTTGCGCCCCGCGACCCTGAACGGCATCCTCTCGGCGCGGCCTCTGGAAAAGGTGACGGATCACACGATCACCGACCCGGATCAGCTCCGCGCGGAACTAGAGAAAACCCGAAAACGCGGCTTTGCGACCGACGACGAGGAATTCATGGAAGGAATGTCCGCCATGGCCGTCCCGATCCTCGATCGCCAAGGCCGGCTGCTCGCAACCCTGTCCGTCCACGCCCCCGTCCTGCGCTACCCCGTGCAAGAGATCATCGGCTTTCTGGAGCCCCTCAAAGCGGCCGCCCAGAAACTCTCCGACCTGAACCGCAGCCAATAAAGGCCTACTGCAGGCGATAGCGGCACCGCCGAGAAACAGCCAACTTCCCCCATTGGGGGATGGAATTGGGAATAGGCTCACAGCACTCCCCCAAGGCCAGTGCAAAATATGGGAAACCAGAGCGCAGGTGGCGGAGGATCGGTCCCGCTTAGAGGTCTAGCGTCAGTTTCCGGAGCCACGCTACCATCCCTGCCAGATGCCGCATCGGACGCTAAGGGCACTTAGCGATAATCGGAAGCGTCACAGCAACTATCAAATCTCGGCCTAGATCCACCTCGCGAACCGTCCGGTGCCGACATAGACCAAACCTTGCGTCGTCGCAGCGCAGCTTCCCCGAAGCGGACATTGGAACAGTTGTGCCGCATTTTGCCCGGTTCGATGTCATCAACGCGGGACGAAGCCGCGGTTCGTAAATTTAGCCCAAAGCCTGCTTTCGGGTTATGAACCGTTCAACAAGCAGTCGTTTTCAGAAAGTCTATACAAAAGCAGAGAATGGCGCGGCCGAACCAATAATTACGTATGCCACGCAATCTATTTTGCATCTTTTTTGCGTTGCCAAATAGGCCTTCTAATGTCGAATCGGAAGCCCCTGCGCCAACGCTGCCGCGAACCCATTGAAGAGGGCGTCAATTTCCGATTCCGGGCGGCCCCCAATCATCGCACCGAAGAAATTCACTGAGAAAGACACATGCATGATCGCTGCAAACAGTAAGTCGATATCCATCTCAGGTGAGACTTTGCCCGCATCCTGCAACAGCCTGATACGAGAGAGGAAGTTCCCGTCCACTTGACCATCCAAATGCGCCCCCCCTGTTTTGCGGAACGCGGCATCGATGGCAGCGCGGCTGACGATCAGCCTTACAATCTCTTCATCCTTCAGATCGTCGCGTAGCTTGGCGTGAAGGTAGCAGTATATCTCTTCTTCCAATGTATCTTGGGGCGGATAGGACAATCCGCCCTCCCGGCGACCTGCCACGAACTGATCCGTCAGCGCAGCCAGCAACCCTTCTTTGCCGCCGAAATACCGGCTGATCAGTGACAGGTTTGCCTGTGCCAACTCTGCAATCTCGCGCAACCCGGCCGCATCGTATCCGTGCCGAGCGAAGATGGTGCGGGCCGCATTTAGAATGCGCGCCTCAGTCGCGGCGCGGTCCTTTACAGCACTGGTTTTTCTCGGTGATTTCACTTCCATGTCAACAGCTGTTTACACGGGATCAAGGCCCACCGTAAAGTAAACACTCGTTTACACTGTGAGTCGGAGCATTCTTCATGATTGGCCTCATGCGTGCCGCTACCTTCGAGGCTCTGACACTCCTCGCGCTGTTCTGCGTGGCAATGCCACTGAAATACTTGGCAGGTGTGCCACAGGTCGTTTCCGTTATGGGGCCGATCCACGGATGTGCCTTCATGGTTTTCCTTTGGTTCACGATCCGATCCTGGGCAGAAGGCCTGATTGACAGGACAGGAGCCGCTCGCCTTTTTGTTGGCGCGTTCATCCCTTTTGGCGGCTTCGTCAATGAACGCTGGCTGCGCCGGAAAACGAAAGAAAATAATGCTATATGATCTAGTTAAAGCCGCACATCTCATCGCTCTCTTCGTTTGGGTCGGCGGAATGATCGCGGTTGCCCTGGCACTGCGAAACCCGGCCCTGATCCATATGAAGTCGTTGAAAACCTATGACCGAGCGGTGACAACGCCCGCGATGATCCTCGCGCTCATTTTTGGCATCTCACTGGGGGTATTGGGCGGGTGGTTTACATCAACATGGCTGGTCCTGAAGGTTGTGCTCGTGCTTGGTCTCTCGGGGCTGCATGGCGCTCTGGTCGGTAAGTTGCGCCGTGCGACTTTGGACAACGTGAATGACATGAAGCCCAACGGAGGGGTGTTTTTGCTTTCTGGGTTGGCCCTTCTGGCGTTGATCATCCTGCTCGTTGTGATCAAGCCATAGTGCCTTAGGTGGTCAGGTAAAACTGGACGGCCTGCGATAATGGACCAAGCCTTGAAGACAGGGTTTGACGGGACTACGGGTTCTAGTTTGTTCATTTGGTGCCCTTTGGTTTGTGAAATCTGCGGCGCGCGACTGCGCATTTGGAGGGGCGTCAAGGTTACCTGTGTAAGCCACGGCGACGTTCAGTCTTGGCCAGCAAAACGAGGGCTGCGGTTAGCAGAAGGCTTGCATTGAAAGGGTGCAGCGCCAGCATGGTCGCGCCGCCGGTGGCCAGCGCAATCTGAACACCGTAGAGCGCCAGAACGCCGAAAGCCCACCATGCAAATCCACGCAGATAGCTAATGGCCAACGTCATGGTGGCCATGACGACGACCGGCACACCCGCCAAGCCGCCGACTATGCCGTGTATGGACCACGGCAAGCCCGCAAAGAGCGACTGCCCGGCGAGAAAGAACTGGCCCGCGAGGACGACGGGAAGCACTCGGGCCGACCAGGCAAATAGGGCGGGCGCGCCTCGATCGCGAGCGGCGAAAGTATTGTGTCTGTCTACGGCCATGGCTCAAACCTCTTCCATTT
Source organism: Harenicola maris (assembly GCA_018524345.1). Taxonomy (GTDB): domain Bacteria; phylum Pseudomonadota; class Alphaproteobacteria; order Rhodobacterales; family Rhodobacteraceae; genus Harenicola; species Harenicola maris. The sequence goes on along the minus strand of JADQAZ010000003.1, from coordinate 512,656 downwards.
TGGCAACCCGTGGGGTCGCGATGAACGCTTGAAGCGCACGGGTGTAGCTCTGGGCTGCGGCTGCCAATGCGGTGTCATCGAGCTTGTCCGCTGAAAACGTCAGATGTGGCGTATGCCATGGCAGACCGCAGCGATGCGCCATCGCCTTCAACGGGGTAAAGATTTCGTCGACCGAATAGTGATTTTGCCCTGACCGCGTATAGGCTTCGGCCTGGTTGCCAAGCGTCGCGGCCACCATCAACGGCGTCCCCGCAAGGCGCTCGCCCTCGTCTTGTGGAAAGACATAATACATCCGCGTCAGCACGGCGTCTTGCCAAGCCTTCAAAATCGACGGCGTCGCATACCATTGCACCGGAAACTGAAGCACAATGCGGTCGGCTCCAAGCAGCAGTTGGGCATCGGCTGCGGCATCCGTGAACATGTCGATTTGCCCATCGGGATAGCGTGCCTGCACATCGATAGCGGTCACGCCTTCCATGCCTTGCGCCGCACGAAACAACGCCGCATTGGCGACGGATTTTTCTATATCGCGGTGGAACATAAGTAGCAGTGTCTTGGTCATTGTCGCAGTCCTTTTGAGTTCTTTTGACCAAGACGTAGATCCCCAAAATAAATAACTCCAACTGATATAAGATATAGGCCATTATTGATTTCATGAATTTAAGATCGATCGACTTGAACCTGCTCGTGGTGCTGGATGCGCTTTTGGACGAGGCCCACGTGAGCCGCGCGGCCCTTCGGTTGAACCTCTCTCAGCCCGCTGTATCGAATGCGCTGCAAAGGTGCCGTGATCTGTTTGACGACCCGTTGCTCGAGCGCGGACGTGGCACAATGCGGCGGACCGCGCGGGCAGAAGCGCTGCGGGGTCCGCTAAAATCCATTCTGGGCGAGTTGAATGACCTTATCGATCCGCCGGAAATACCTTTGCACAGGATGCACCAGACTGTGCGGCTCACAATGGCAGACGATCCGACATTTCTGATCGCGGGGCCCCTTCTGACTGCGTTACAATCCACCGCCCCGGGGGTGACCCCTATTTTCCAACCTTGGAACGGCAGCGCAGCAGCGGCGCGTGAATTGCTGAATGGCGAAACAGATATTGCCGTCTCGGTCTTTGCAAATCAGATCGAGGGCATCGAACAAATTACTTTGTTTGACGAAACATATGTTGTTGCGATGCGGCGCGATCACCCCGCTGCAAAGGCGTTTGATCTGGATGCATGGCTGGCGTTCCCGCACGTCTTGATGTCGGGGACAGGAGCCGCGCAATCCCCTTTAGATGCTCAGCTTGCGGCGATGGGGCGGTCGCGCCGTGTAGGTGCGGTTGTGCCCTCCTTCCAACTTGTCCCGTCGCTGTTGGCGCATACAGATCACATCGCGATGTTGCCCAAACACGGGTTCGATCAAAATGCGCATCCGCTTTTGACCAGCTTTGATCCGCCGATTGAAGTCAGTGGCTTCCCTTTGCACCTAGCCAATCACACGCGCCAATCGAACAATCGAGGGGTCCAGCATGTGATTGCCACGATCAGAGAGATTTTTCTCGTTTGAAACCAAAGTTGGTCTGAATATCCGTAGATGTCCCTTCTTGTCCCGACACGCATCCACGCAATGACGGTATCGCGTGTGTTTTCAGTCAATCCGAACTGAACTGATTTCTTGGTTCTACTTTGGATCACTGAAACCCGTTCGCGGACGCGCCCGCCTTTGACCAATTCGATCACGGCTAGCTCGAGCCGGGCACGTATGGCCCAGACCTGTTTCGGAAGCAGCGGTCGCTTCTGACCTATTATCTTTCCCTTGTTCCATGCTTTGCGCCTCGGGGTGACTTCGGGAAGTTGGACTCTTGGCATAATTTACCCTCCAATCCTCCCTCCAACCCAGACATCAGCACAGCGCTGACGAAAAGAAGATCGCATCGGCTCGATTGGTCGTTGTCCGAAAACTGCTGGGACGCGGTATCTCTGCCTGTGCATTCGGCCGCAGCAAGCCCAGTTTCCCCATTGTGATAAGGCAGCGAATGGCGACTTTCCTGCACAACGCATTCGTCACCCCCGCAAAGCAAAGTCACTCAAATTCCCTCGGGACAAGAGCCCCCCTAAGAATGGATTGAAATCTGGGGCATTCGAGGTGCGAGGGCGCCGAACAACCCGCAATATGATCCAGCAGGTCCGCAGTTACCTGCAGTTCTTGCGCTTGGTTCCGTAGGTTGCCCGCTTGGCTCTGCAATTCTTGACGACTGAGCTCCAGTTTCCCGCCTTGCGGACGAAACAAAACACCAATCTCATCAAGGGTAAAACCTGCCCGGCGGCCAAGAGCGATCAAAGCCAGTCGTGTGAGCACAGCGTCATCGTATTCCCGGCGCAGCCCACGCCGACCATCTGACGCAATCAACCCGCGCTTTTCGTAGTAGCGCAAAGTCGATGGCTTCAAACCGCTGCGCTGAGCGACCTCTGCGATATCAAGTCGGTACATGTTGACTTAAACCTTACTTCAAGTTGTAGGAACGATGCGGGATTCGTTGAAGAAAGGAAAGCAAATGAGTTTCGCAGAGTTACTCTTTGTCGGTGCGGCTACCGGTTTAGGGGCGACAATCGTTCTCGATCTCTTCGCCGTTTTGCGTCAAGGCTGGGCTCCGACGCATGGCTTCTACTGTCTGGTTGGCCGTTGGGTTGGATTGCTCCCCCAGAACGGCCTCTTCCACGATGATATCCGTAGTTCGGCGCCCCTCACCAGCGAGGCAATGCTCGGTTGGGGCGCTCATATCTTGCTGGGGGTGGTCTATGGGGTTGCCTTCGCGATCATATTCGGCATGTCGGCAATCGTTACACCACAACTTTGGCAGGGTCTGAGTTTTGGGCTTGCTACCGTCTTGGTGCCCTGGCTTATTTTTCAACCGCTTTTCGGCTGGGGCTTAGGAATGTCAAAAGCACCGGACCCCTGGAAAATGCGCATGAAAGGTGTGATCAATCATACAGTTTTCGGCTTGGGAATATGGTTGAGCATCACGCTCTTGAATGGGTTTTTCGTACCCTAATGGATTTCCCTGCCGCTGCGCGGTGGCAAAACGGTCATTCATGCGAGCGGCAGCGAAAACGAAACGCTCAAGGATCAAGTGGCGGGACGAATCCGCCGTTCAATCCCAGCCTCCGAATGGCGGATGGTTGGCCGTAGGCGACATTAAGCAAAGCTTCGAAAAATGATGGCGGCCCGAGAATCGAATTCAGGTTCACGAGTTCGATCGCAGAAACCTCATGAATCGAGTGTTCCTCACTATTTTCGCACAAAAAGTAAGCCAAAAACATCGGCACGCAAGGAAAAGTGGCGCGCTACAAAAGCTTCTTACTTTTTGCAAGTTACCTTCGTTTGTTTGCAGTTTTTTCAAGTTAATTTTTGACCTCGAATGGCGTCAAAACAAGAATCCAGCAATCCAACAGGAGTTTCGGACGTGAAATACTCTCTAACAAGACGCGGTCTTTTAAAGGCCAGTGCCGGTGCAGCAGCGGCCTTGGCAGCCCCATCTATTGTATCCGCCAGCGGCAATTTCTCTGGCAAAGAAATTCGCCTTCTAACCTGGTCAGATAACACTGGTCTGGCGATCTTAGAAAACATCGCAAAACCGTTCGAAGAAATGACCGGCGCGAAAGTCATCGCTGACCGGACCGGTTCAACGTCTGAAATGGTGGCCAAACTGCGCGCTTCCGGCGGGCGGGCACAATACGATGTGATCACCCTCGCTGGCGTTGGCGCGGTTGAGCTGGCGGGGGACGGATTGCTGGCGAAACCAGACCTCAACCAATTGCCCAACCTCGCCAAAGTTGACCCACGCTTCCGCACTGGTGCGGATGGCCACGGTATCGGCTACCTGCTGTGGACTGGTGGTTTGATCTACAACACCAAGACTTTCAAAGAGCCTCCAAAATCCTATGCTGAAATGTGGGAAGCAAACCACGCGGGCCGACTATTCATGCCGCCAGCGACTTGGACAGACGCCCTGGACACCATTTTTGCCACAGGAAAGATGTTGGGTGGTGACGGCACCAATGCAGACGACGCCTTTGCGAAACTGTCTGAGCTGCGTCGCAATATCCTGACCTTTGGTGAAAACCCAGCGCAGCTGTCAGAGCTCTTCCGCTCTGATGCGCTGGACATTGGTGGCGTCTATGCACCTGCTTTCTTTGCCAAAGAACTGGCGAACCCTGAGCAATCCAATATGGGCGCAACCTATGACGTCGAAGAGGGTTTCTTTGCCGATCTGATGTACACCATCATGCCAAAAGCAAAGCCGGGCGAAGATGACGTGGTGCATGCCTTCATCAACTACACGCTGGATGCCAAAGTACAGGGTGTTATGGCCGAGGCCGTCCTGAACGGCCCGATCAACCAAGAAGCTCAGATGAGCGAAGCGGCTAAGGCAAGCCCATTCATTATCAAGCCAGAGCAGCTGAGCGACAAAGCTGTGGTACACGACAAATCATTTATTGCGGACGTGCGCGAGCAGTGGATTTCCAAGTATCAGCAGACACTTTCCTAAGTCAGGAAGCGGAACTCATACGTGTCCACAACAACTCTAAGCAAAGGTCAGGCGCTCGCATTTGCGGCGCCTGCCTTCATCGCAATACTCCCCTTCCTGGTGGCTTGCGTATATATCTTGCGCTTTTCGCTTTCCGCCGAACAAGGCGTCATCGAGGGTATCTCGATCCGGGCCTATCAAGAGTTGATGACGCCCTTCTTTGGGCGCTCTGTTTGGCTGACCCTTAAACTGGCCTTTATCGCAACCGTCATTGTGATGTTCATGGCCGTACCCTTGGCCTTTCTCTTGACCAGCTTGCGTGGATCCTTTGCGCGGCGTTTGCTGACCGTCACGATCCTGTTGCCCTTGATCCTGAATCTGCTTGTCCAAGCCTACGGTTGGATCCTTCTTCTCGGCCCATCGGGGGCTTTGAACACTCTCCTGAAATCGTTGGGATTGATTGAGCGGCCCCTGTTCTTGTTGTTTAATGAAACAGGGGTTTTGCTGGGGTTGGTTCAGACGTCTCTCCCGCTTGCCGTCTTCCCAATTGTCAGCGCTGTGCGGGGCATTTCGAAGGAACATCTTGAGGCCGCGAGTTCACTGGGGGCCAGCAACTGGCGCATTTTGCGCGATGTAAGCTTGCCACTGCTGCGCCCGGCCCTTGTCGGAGCCGCGTCGATTGTCTTTGCCTTCAATGCAAGTGCCTTTGCCATTCCATTGCTGCTTGGCGGGCGGCGCGTGCAGATGATGGGGGTGGCAATTCGAGATATGATTTCGCCGCTGTTCAACTGGTCCGGGGCCGCGGCCGCCGGAATGATCCTGATCCTATTAACCCTGTTTGTGCTTGTCGTTTCAGCTTGGCTGGTGCGCGTCACCACAGTGAAGACGAAAGGATAATCCATGCGCGTTGGCCTACTCCCGACCGATCGTGGCGGCAGCTATCGTTTCGTCATTATGCTTCTGGCAATTCTGGGCATTCTTGTCTCTGCCCTTCCTGTGGTGGTTGTGACCATCATGTCCTTCTCTGCCGCTGAAACCTCCGGCTTTCCACCGGAAAGCTATTCTTTGCGTTGGTACGGCGAAGTTGCACGCCTGTTCACCAACGAAGATTCATCCAGCGCGCAATCTGTTGTCGATTCAACTGTGACGAGCCTGGTTGTTGCCTTGATCGTGATGGTGATTTCGACAGGCGTTTGCATTCCACTGGCTTATGCGCTGGCGCGAGGAGAAAGACGGGTTCGTGAGGGAATGGAGCTTTTGTTTACTCTGCCTCTTGTCTTTCCTCTTGTGATGCTTGGGATCGCATTCCTGTTGATTGCCGAAAGCCTCAAACTGGAGCTGGGCATCTGGCGGATCGCCATCCCACATATCGCGCTGGTCCTGCCCTTCGTGCTGCGGAACTGCCTGAGCGCCATGAACGGCATCAGCGTAGAACTCGAAGAGGCGGCAATCTCGCTTGGTGCGTCACCAATGCGCGCCATCTGGGACGTCGTTATTCCTTTGATGAAAGCGGGCATTCTTGCGGGCCTGATCTTTGCCCTGATCATCAGCTTCAACGAGTTCACCATCACCTTTTTTATGTACACCATCGACGTCAGCACGCTGCCGATCTGGATGTACAGCCGAACAGTGTCGTCGCTGGATCCCTCCACGCTGGCGCTCTCGGTTTTCATTATTGCTGCCGATGTCCTGTTGATCGTGCTTGTGGACAAGCTGATCGCCGGCAAAGGCAACCTCTTCTGAAAGGGTCGCTACTATGAGCGAAACTCACCTCAATATCGAAGGCCTGTCCAAGTCCTTTGACAATGTGCAGGCACTGTCCAATATCGATCTCAAGGTTGATCGCGGCGCGTTTGTCTGTCTGCTTGGCCCATCAGGCTGCGGCAAAACCACTTTGCTGCGGATCATCGCGGGATTTGAACGGGCCACAGCTGGCAAGCTTGTGTTGGACGGGGCTGACATCACGAACCTTGCGCCCCACAAGCGCGGATTTGGCATGGTGTTTCAATCCCTAGCCCTGTTCCCACATATGTCAGTGGCTGAAAACATCTCCTATGGGCTAAAGCTGCGCAAAACGTCACGCGTTGAACAAAAGGATCGCGTCGAAGAGCTTTTAAACGTTGTCGAACTCCCCCATATCGCGGATCGCCCGGTGTCTGCCCTGTCTGGTGGCCAGCGTCAGCGCGTCGCGATTGCGCGCGCGCTTGCGATCCGGCCAAAGCTGTTTTTGCTTGATGAACCGTTGTCCGCACTGGACGCCAAACTGCGTGACAATATGCAGATCGAGCTGCGGCGTCTGCAACAGAGTTTTGGGGTGACGACGGTGCTGGTAACACATGATCAGACCGAAGCCATGATGCTCGCAGATGAGTTGGTTGTTCTAAGCGACGGCGTGATCCAGCAGGCGGCACCCCCAAGCCAAGTCTACCGGTTCCCCGCCAATCCTTTTGTCGCGGATTTCATCGGCTCAGCAAATATCCTGCCTGCTGTCTCTACCAGTCAAAAAACGCTCGGCTTGTTGGGAATGAATACTGGCATTTCTGTTCAACAGGCGCCTGGCATCACGCTTCAGGCTGCAGTGCGATCAGAAGCGATTTCATTGCGCAGAGTTGAAAGCGGCGGCACGGGTACGATCTCCTTCGCACGCGATCTCGGTCCGGTCACCGAATGGCTTGTGCAGGCTGCGGGTCATGAAATCCGTGTTCGAGGCGCATCGAGCGCCGCATCGCCGACTGTTGGCGATCAGGTGGAATTAAAATTCGACCAAGACCGTATTTCGGTCTTTGCGAGTTAACTTTAAGGGAGAAATGTTTGGCAGAGATCACCCTGCCAAACATTTGTAGGCCATCATTGCCTTCGCCGCCCCTTCCAACGTTGCACCAACGGACATGCTGCAGAGGTTTGTTCGGCAGTCAAAAAATGTGTCATGGTTAGCCTTTGGTGGCGGTCACCATCACCTCAACCAGGAAGTCCGGTGTGACAAGTTTGCTTTCCACGCAGGCGCGTGCTGGCGGATTTTTTGGATCAATCCATGCATCCCAGACCTCGTTCATCTCTGCCACGGTGGAGATGTCAGAGAGCCAGATTTGCGCCTGGAGAATGTTAGACTTGCTGCTGTCCGCTTTTGCCAGCAAACGGTCAACCTCGGCCAACATTGATGCGGTCTGGGACTTCACATCAGGACCTTCGCCAATCTGACCAGCAAGATAGATCATGTCGTTATGGATCACGATCTGGCTCATGCGGTTATCGAGTTCTTTACGTTCAATCGCCATTCTTCGTCTTTCTATTTTGAAGGGAGCGAGGGGGAAAACTGCATCAGGCTGAGAATTTCAAACAGCATCTGCGCTCCGTTTTGGGCGGTGTTGGTGGTGGGATCATAGGCCGGTGCGACTTCGACGACGTCGCCTCCAACAAAGTTCAAACCTTTGAAACCTCTGATTAATTTCATGGCTTCACGTGTCGTAAGGCCGCCAACCTCTGGCGTTCCGGTGCCGGGGGCGAAGGCTGGATCAAGACTATCGATGTCAAAAGACAAATAGGTTGGCCCATCTCCGACAACCTGCCGCGCCAATGCGATGATCTCCGGCAGGCGTTCCTCAGTAATGTCTTTGGCTTCAATAACGGTCATGCCAGACATCGTGGAGAACTCCCAAATGTATCCTGCAGCGCCGCGAATGCCGATCTGAATGGTCCGCTCCGGGTCCAAAACTCCATCCAATACAGCGTTGCGAAAGGGCCCCCCGTGGTGGAATTTCTCTCCCTCGTAAGACCCACCTGTATCGCAGTGCGCATCAATATGGATCATGCCCACCGGCGCCTTTTCACCGACAGCCCGCAAGATGGGATGAGTGATCGAATGATCCCCGCCCACTGCCATGGGGAGGACTTTGTTGGCAACGACTGCTCTGGCAAGTGCTTCAATGTCTTGATGGCTCTGAGCGAGGTCAAATCGACTGCGGAAAGGCACGTCGCCAATATCAGCCACTGCCATTTCATGTATCGGTGCCGTTTCAAGCGCATCGTTATAGGGGCCAACGCGCTCGATTGCGCGCAACGCACGTGGTCCAAACCGTGATCCGTTCCGATTGGTCACCCCCAGATCCATGGGCACGCCAAACAAGGCAACTTGCAGCTCTTTCATGTCTTCAACGGGGCGCTGCGGCGCGTCCAATAGCGTGGGAATACCTGCATAAGGGGCTGAACGACGCCCCCCTTCGGAAAAGACTTTTTCTGCAACGCGCTGATATTTAGGTGTGAAAATTGTTCCACCATCGGAGTCAGCAAACTTGGCCCGCAGTATTTCCAGTTTTTCGGTATGGTGTGACAAACCGCACCCCTTTCTTTCGTTTCTTCTTGTTTCAAAGAACTTGAAGGCTTTATAAACTGGAAATGAAGCAAGGTTACTTGTATAAAATGACAGGTAAATGCGAGGTTGGGTTTGGCGCGGCGTAAACGTATTTTTTCGGGGAATGTTACCGAAGCTGACCTAAAGCTAATGCGGGTCTTTAAAACCGTTATCGAATGTTCGGGCCTCTCGGCCGCCCAGACAGAATTAGGGGTTGGGGCATCAACGATATCGCGTCAGGTATCTGACCTTGAAACGCGGTTGGGGCTACGTTTGTGCCATCGAGGGCGTGGTGGCTTTTCATTGACCCAGCAAGGTGAATTGGCGCTTGAGCATATCGACAGACTGCTTGCGGCTTCGGAAGAGTTCTCAACCAACATCGCAGCGATCAACAACAAACTGGTCGGTCAAATAAACATTGGCATGATCGACTATACCGTCATCGATACACGCAATCCTCTCGTTCCGGCAATTAGCGCGTTTCGTGAACGCGCACCTGAGGCCAATGTCAGCCTGATGACCGGGACGCCGGCAGAGGTTGAACGCGGCGTCATGGATGGAAGTTTACATATCGGAATTGTGCCCGATTATCAAAGGCATCCCAGCTTGAACTACGCTTCGCTTTACGATGAGGAAGTCGGGCTTTACTGCGCCGCCAGTCATCCAATTGCTGCAAAAATTCGATCGGGTGTCGTCCTTTCAAAGGATGTTGTCACCAAACATGCGCTAGTCCACCGGGGCTACTTTGAAAGCGACCGTTTACGCGCACTAAAACAACACTTCCCGGTAGGGACGGTTGCACATCAAACAGAAGCAGTGATGGCTCTGGTAGGTTTTGGGATATATCTGGGCTTTTTCCCTGCGCACTGCAGAAACACAGCGCAGTTTGAATTTCTAGAAATCCTGCCAGAGGTTTTCGGCTTTTCAACTCCGATCATGGCGATTTGGCGAAGAGACCGAAATCAGTCGCAAATACTGCAAGAATTCCTAGAACTCGTGCTCAATCGCAAACGAATAAATATCGATTGACGATCACGTATCACACAATCCGCAAGACCAAGCGCAGAGATTTCTGGCCGTCCACGACGAAACCGCGGACCCGTTCCGCCCCTACCGCCACAGATTGAACGCACCTACCCTCCATCAGTGACCTATCCACGCGAAGGCCCATTGGTCACCGCAATTCAAGCCGCATCTGGGCGGAATTCGCCCGTCCATGTCATTCCCTTGGTCAGTCTCCTTTGCTGCAATAGATGCTGTCAAAGGAACCGCATCAAACCGCCACAGGGCCAGAACTCTTGCGCACAAAAACCTCCGGGATGGTGTGTCTGGTGCGGCGCGGGGCGGAAGGGTTGTCGGCACGCCACCGCACAGTTTCGCTAATCGCATCCGAGATCGACTGCGTAGACCGGCCAACGGTCGTAAGCACGCCGCCATGCAATGCCTCAACGCTGGTTGAACACACGCGCACAATCGAAAGGTCGTCAGGAATTGAGATTTTATGCGCCTCAGTCGCGGCATGAACCTGCTTTGCGGTGAAACGGCCCCAGATAATCAGCGCGGTTGGGCGCCTTGATGGGTCCAACGCCCGCCACGCCTCCATACAATCATTCAATTGATCGAGAGAGGCCTCATCGTATGAAAACGCCGCGCGGCGGGCAAAATGGCAGATCGGATCACGCCGCACAGTGTGGGCCCAAAACTCGTAAAGCTGCTCGAAATCAATCGGTGCGCCGTCCATATCGCGATCTTCACTGATCAGCCCCACCTGTTGGTGGCCCAACTCAATCAAATGCTCCAGTGCCAGCCGCATACTCTTGATGTGATCGCTCGCCACGAGGTCCACGGCGAGGCCATCCATATTCCTGCCCTCGACGATCAAATGCCGACTGCACCTCGACGCGACCTCCAAGAGCCGAATCGACAGCACAGAAAACCGCGGCTGAAGAACGCAAATATCGAACATTCCCGCCCCAAGAAGCGTCCTAATATCATCATCATTTGAGTAGGATATCGTCACAACACGAAAGCCGCGCGCCGTCAGATCGTCATGGAGCTGCGTGGTGATCATCTCGCCGCGCGCATTTGGCGCAACGTGGTGAAGCAAGAGCACCCGCAAAACACCCTGCCCCGCCTGACCAGCCTCCCCAACCGCTTGATCCAAATGAATAACACGCGTGCCATCGCCCACGCGCGACTGAAGGACTCCATCGGCATTCAGCGCCCTGATGGCAGATTGGATCGCATATTGAGTGGCCCCCAGCTCCTTCACTAACTGGCGGACAGTCGGGAACTTCGCCCCATGAGGCAAGTCGGCGGCCTTACGGCGCAGGTCTTCGACAAGAGTCATCATGCCTCCCTGACAGAGCGCAAATTCTAATCAATCATACAAACAATCAATCAATCAATACAAAAGATGACTGGGTCGCAAATATTATTCTGACAATCAGCGAGGAGGCTGGCTGCCGGATCAGACCGCAACACTTGTCTACTTAGGAGGAGATCATGACCTTTCTCTCAAAATTTCTCAAACCGAGCGGCACTCTCGGATCGCTTCTCGTCGCAACGGCGCTCGTTTCGCCGCTCACGATCCCCATGTCGGCCACCGCCGGCCCTGAGGACAACAGCATCGTTTGGGCAAGCCACGTTTTGCCCCGCGTCCTGGACGCACGCATCCACCGCCGTCAGGTCGAGCAAACCGTGTTTCTGCAAATCTATGATGCCCTGCTCGACTTCGACAGCGGCCTGAACTACCGCCCGCGGCTGGCGGAAAGCTGGGAACAGGTTGACCCGCTGACCTGGCGTTTCCACCTGCGCGAGGGCGTTCAATTCCACAACGGCGAGCCATTCAACGCCGAGGCTGCCGCATTTTCGATCCAACAATATGCCGAACTTGACCCGCCCTATCTGTACATCCCGAACTGGGCTCCTGCCTGGCCACCAACAGCCGAGGTCGAGGACGAATATACCGTTGTTGTGCGCACACCAGAGCCCCTGCCCAACCTGCCCCGCCTGATGATGCGGATCGGCATGTTGCCACCTGAGGCAACTCTCGATCCCAGCTACGCTGACAAGCCCGTTGGCACAGGTGCATTCAAGGTTGAGAACTGGGAACAAGGCGGCGCGATCGACCTTGCCGCCAACAAAGACTACTGGGATGGCGCGCCAAAAGTCGACAGCCTGAAGATCATAGCAATCTCCTCGGCCGCCGCCCGTGTTGCCGCGCTTCAGGCTGGCGAGGTCGACTTCATCTGGGAGGCTCCGCTGGACCGTCTTGATGACCTGCGACCAGATTTCCAGATCATTCAGCTCGACAACCCACAGCGCAACAACTTGATCGCGTTCAACAATTTGGCCGTAGACTCCCCGATTGCCGACACACGTGTGCGACGCGCCCTCCAGATGACCTTTGAGGGACAAGAGATTATCGACGGGTTGTTCGAAGGTTTCGCAAGCGAGGGCCTCGGCCCCGTACCATCCGCCGCCTACGGCGCTTACAATGCTGAGGGCTATCCGGGGCGTGACTTTGACGGCGCGCGCGCACTCCTCGAAGAGGCCGGTTATGGCGAGGGCTTTGATCTTACGTTGATCGCGCAACCCGGCAGCTTCACCAACCTCACGTCGGTTGTCGAATATCTGCAATCGCAAATGTGACAGATCGGCGTCACGCTCAAATATGAAGAGCTGGATCAAGCTCAGATGAGCGAGCGCGAACCCACCGCCACGTGGGATTTGCGTACGGACGGCACAGCGGCTTCAACGGCAGAGGCCAGCTACTACTACAACACAGCCAAACGGAACTTTTCCCTCGATTGCCCGACCTGCGATCAACTTCTCGCTCAGGCGCAACAAGAGGGCGACACGCCCGAGCGCGAGCAGATGATGACCCAGGCGATGCAAACCTGGTGGGAGACAAGCCCGTGGCTTTGGAGCTTCGAGTCGCCCCTCGTGTATGCCGCCGCCCCCAAGTTGCAGAACGTCGAGTTGATCCCGAACAACTGGACCTTGTTCCGCAACGCGTCCTGGTCTGAATAACAGCCTGCGGCCCCGACAAAACGGGGCCGCACCCTGCCCGTAGATTGGAAGAAAAATGTTAGCAGACATGTTAGGACGGCGCTTGCTGCTGGGTGCGGTGACGCTGTTCTTCACCCTGACACTTGTGTTCGTCATCATCCGCATGGTCCCCAGTGACCCCGCCACCGTCTTGATGATGGGCGAAGCCACCCCAGAGCAGCTCGACCGCCTGCGCGAATTGTGGGGGCTCGATAAGTCCATCGTCGAACAGTTCTTTATCTACCTCGCCAATCTGGTTCAGGGCAACGCTGGCGACTCCTATCAATTTCAACGGGTCGCGGGGATGCCGGGCGTGCCGGTCTTCGATCTGGTAATGAACCGCCTTCCGGCGACGGGGTATCTTGCACTGGTTGCCATCATTTTTTCGATGCTCATCGCCTTGCCGCTCGGCATTCTCGCGGCGCTTTTTCCCGATAGCATCCTCGACAAGCTGGTGTTGATGTTGGCCAGTGTCCTTGCATCGGTGCCTGCATTCTTCTCCGGGATGCTGTTGATGTTGTTCTTCTCACTCACGCTGCGCATTTTACCGACAGGCGGATATGACACCCCACAGTCGGTGATTTTGCCCGCGCTGGCGCTGTCCTTTTCTTTCTCTGCCGTGTTGCTGCGCGTCACGCGCACCGAAATGGCGCGGATCATGCGATCCGAGTTCATCCAAACCGTGCGCGCCAAAGGGCTCCGGTCGTGGCGCATTGTTCTGGTGCATGCGCTCAAAAACGCCATGATCCCGCTTTTAACGATCATCGGATTGCGGTTTGGCGATCTGCTCGCGGGCTCCGTCGTGGTCGAAACATTGTTTCGCTGGCCCGGCATCGGCGGGCTGATGATCGACTCCATCATCGCCCGTGACTACCCCGTGGTCCAGTTGGTCATCCCCTTGGCAGCGCTTGCCTTCATCATCGTGAACATCACGGTCGACGTTTTGTTCGGCGCCCTTGATCCACGTCTGCGCACAGGAGGCCGCTCATGACCCAGCAAGCAACACTGCCCCCGTCCGCCTCTGCGTCCCTCTTGTCCCGCCTTCGCCGCACTTGGTCGCGTCGCGGTATGCCACGGGTGATCACCGGTGCCACCGTGTTGATCGTTATGTCGATTTTATGTTTCTTTTCCGCCTGGCTGACCCCGCACCCGCCAAACGCTGTGGACCTCTCTGCGCGCCTGCAACCGCCCGTTTTTGCCGGCGGAACGTTCAACCACATACTCGGGACCGATGAATTGGGCCGCGACATTCTCAGCCGCGTGATGGTGGGGGGCCGGACCTCCATGGCCATTGGGGCATTGGCCGTGGTTGTAAGCCTGACAATCGGCTCCACTCTCGGGCTTCTGGCAGGATACTTCGGCCGCCGCCTTGATGCGGTGATCACCATGCTCTCCGAGATCCAGTTGGCGCTGCCGTCGATGCTGATCATCTTCTTTTTTTCTCGCCGTCATCGGCCCCAATATCGTCACCATCGCCATTGTCTTGGCCCTCGCCGATTGGATGCTCTATGCACGCATGGTTCGGGCCCGGACACTGGTCGAAAAGACCCGCGAATATGTCGATGCCGCCCGCGTTCTGGGCGTCGCGACATCGCGCCTACTGCTGCGTCACCTTTGGCCGAATGTGTTCCCGACCATCATGGTGCTGGCGATGGTATCGCTCGGCGGTGTGATCCTGTCCGAAAGCGCGCTCAGCTTTCTGGGTCTTGGCGTTCAGCGCCCCTGGCCATCCTGGGGCCGGATGGTTGCCGATGGGCAAAGCCGCCTACAAGCCGCCTGGTGGAACGCTGTCTCTCCTGCGTTCTGTATCGCGATGGTTGTGTTTAGCGCAAACCTGCTGGGCGATGGTCTCCGCCAGATTTGGAAGGTCGAATAATGTCTCATATGAAGCAAGCAAACACCGGCACAGCACAGACGGTGCCCCTGCTCGACATTCGGGGGCTCCGCACGGAATTTCGCTCTGACCATGGGACTGTGCGTGTCTTGAACGACGTGTCCCTGAGCGTCTCCAGCGGCGAGGTGCTCGGCCTCGTCGGTGAATCCGGCAGCGGCAAGAGCGTCACAGCACTGAGCCTACTGGGTCTGGTGCCACGCCCCGGACGCGTGACGCAGGGACAGGTTTTGTTGAACGGTCGCGATCTGATGACCATGGACGAACGCGCGCTGTCTGACCTGCGGGGTCGCGAGGTCGGCTTGGTGCTGCAAGATGCGATGACGGCAATGAACCCCGTCCTCACCATAGGTCAACAGATTTGCGAAACCCTGCGTCGCCACCTCGGGCTTGGCCGCGCACAAGCGCGCCGCCGCGCCATCGACCTGCTCGACCGCGTCGGCATCCCTGACCCGGGCCGTCGTGTCGATGACTACCCCCATCAATTCTCGGGCGGGATGCGACAGCGCGCGATGATCGCCATGGCGCTCAGTTGTGAACCAAAGCTGTTGATTGCCGACGAGCCGACCACCGCGCTGGATGTCACCATTCAGGCACAAGTGCTCGATCTGCTGCGCAGTCTCAAGGAAGAGATGGGGATGTCGCTGATCATGATCACCCATGATCTGGGCATTATTGCGGGGCTCGCGGATCGGGTGGCCGTCATGTACGCGGGCAATATCGTAGAGGCCGGGCCAGTGCGCCAAGTCTTCAAGGCGCCCGTTCACCCCTACACACAGGGCTTGCTCGCCTCGATCCCCAGCATCACCGATACAACGAAATCGGACCTGCAAGCCATCACCGGCCTGCCACCGGATTTGGCCGCATTGCCGCAGGGCTGCGCCTTCGCGCCGCGCTGCCCGCAGCGTCACACGCGATGCGAAACAGACCGCCCGCACCTCATTCACCATACCGCCCAAAGCGCCGCTGCGTGCTGGTTGGTCGATCCGCCAAGTGACCGCGCCCCGAACAGCACAAGCCAAACCACAGAACCAGTGAGGAACCGATGAACACTGCGGCGACCACAAGACCCACCCCCCGCGACCAGAACCCAGACGACGGGCATGATCTCCTCGAAGTGATCGACCTCAAAAAGCACTTCCCAATCCGATCAGGATTTTTCTCCTCGCAAGAGGTGGGGCGCGTGCGGGCTGTGGACGGCATCTCCTTCTCGATCAAGGCGGGCAAAACACTCGCACTCGTCGGCGAGTCCGGCTGTGGCAAAAGCACCGTCGGTCGGCTGCTGGTCAAACTGCTAGACCCGACAGAGGGCAGTATCGTGCTCGATGGCGTTGATCTTGCGCAGGCCTCCGGGGAACAGATGCAGGCGATGCGCCGTCAAATGCAGATGGTGTTTTAAGACCCCTACTCCAGCCTGAACCCGCGGATGAAAGTTGGCCAAAACATCTCTGAGGCATTGACCGTCCATCGGCTGGCCTCT
This sequence comes from Harenicola maris, assembly GCA_018524345.1. Taxonomy (GTDB): domain Bacteria; phylum Pseudomonadota; class Alphaproteobacteria; order Rhodobacterales; family Rhodobacteraceae; genus Harenicola; species Harenicola maris. The sequence goes on along the minus strand of JADQAZ010000003.1, from coordinate 496,371 downwards.
GGGAAAGCGGCAATCGCACGGGTGGAGGAGCTGATGCGCCTCGTCGGGTTGGACCCGAAGCTCGCGAACCGCCTGCCGCAGGAATTGTCCGGTGGGCAACGTCAACGCGTCGGCATTGCGCGGGCGCTTGCGGTAGAACCCGACTTCATCATCTGCGACGAGGCAATTTCGGCCCTCGATGTAAGCGTGCAGGCGCAGGTCATCAACTTGTTGGTGAAACTGCAACGCGATCTCGATCTGGCCTATCTGTTCATTGCGCACGACCTCGCCGTTGTGCGCCATATCGCGGATGATGTCGCCGTGATGTATCTGGGCCGTATTGTAGAGCTGGCCAACAGCGCTGAGTTGTTCGCCAAACCACTTCACCCCTACACGCGTGGCCTCATCGCCGCTTTGCCGGTGCCTGATCCCGATCTGGCGCGCACAGGCAAAGAGGCCGTGATCCGCGGTGAATTGCCAAGCCCCCTCAGCCCGCCCTCGGGCTGTCACTTCCACCCGCGATGCCCCTATGCGACGCCGATCTGTGCGGATTACGTCCCGCGCGCCGAGGTCGCAACACCGGGCCGCAAAGTCGCCTGTCATCATTGGCTCGACATCCAAAAGGCAGACGCAGACACCGAAAGGACCACTGGGTGAGCACTCCAAAAACACAAGCCAGCGATCTGGCCAGCGATCTGGCGCAGTTGAAACCACAATTCAAAAGCCACCCGAAAGAGGCCTCGCCGATCACCGCATGTCGCTTTGATCCGCGTTTTTGCTACAGCTTTAGACGCCCGGCCGAGATCACGCCGGACACCCCGATCCTCGTGGCAATCCACGGCAATATGCGCAGCCTGGAACGAACACGCGATGCTTTTGCCGATTTCGCGGGTTGGAACGATTGCGTCGTGATTGCGCCCCTGTTTCCCGTCGGCATCTTGGGGGACAACAACAAGGACGGCTTCAAGTTCCTGATCGAAGGGGACATTCGCTACGATTTGGTTTTATTGCAGATCGTAGAAGAGGTGACCACCCGGCTGGGCCTGTCAGCGGAACGGTTCGGCCTGTTCGGGTTCGCCGGCGGCGCGCAGTTCACGAACTGCTTTATGCTCTTGCACGCACAGCGCCTTTGGGCTGCCTGCATCGCCGCGCCGGGCTCCGTGACGCTTTTGGACTTCGAGCGCCTGTGGTGGCTGGGCGTGGCCGATCTCGAGGCACAATTCGGCACCTCCGTCGATCTTGCCGCATTGCGCGACCTGCCAATCCAGCTCTTGGTTGGCACGGCGGATGTCGATCCTGGAACCGATCAAACCAGCCTGTCCTGGATGCCCGGCGGACGCGACGCCGGCGAAACCGCCTATGCACGACTGCTGTCTCTGTCCCAATCGCTAGAGGCACAGGGCATATCGCCAGAACTATGTCTGGTGCCGCGTAAGGGCCATGAGCTGCTTGATCTCGTTGACAGCGCAAAACACTTTTTCCGCCGCCACCTCGATCACGCCCGCCACTCGCATGCTGCGCAAAGCGACCCCCTTTCCCAAACCAAAGAAAGCGCCAATGTCACATCAATCCTCTGATCCCGCTGACCTGAGCCCCGAGCTGCGGAACGTTGTCCGCAACACCATTGGCGCTGAGATCCAAAACCTGACGGCATTGCAATCGGCCATCATTCCCGAACGCCTCGCCGCCTGCATTCAGGCCCTGGCCACCGCCGACCGCATCCTTGTCCAGGGGATTGGCACCTCTGGTGCCCTAGCCAGCTACGCCGAAACCCGTTTGGTACGGCGCGGCATTCAGACCATTTCTACGGACATCACCGGGCTAAGGCTGGCTGACTTTCTAATCCTGATGCGCCCCGGCGACGTGTTGCTGGTGACCTCGCGCGTGACGGGGCATCGCGACATCGACGTGACCCAGCGCCACGCCAAGAGCCTCGGCGTGCCATGCTTCTCCCTGCCCGACCTCATTGACGGCGACCTCAGTCGCGCGGGGGCATTGGTTCTTATCGACATGATCGCCAGTGCACTTGCAGTGCTCAACCCGCCAATGGTCGAAGAATCCAACAGCACGCTTAACGCGCTGCGGGCCGAGCTTGCCGGACGGCCGATGGATATCTTCGGTGCGATCAGAGACCTCGACAGTGCGCGACCGGAGCCCAACTGAACCCTCGTCCACAACACGCAAAGACATCGACTTCAGGACCAGGCATGACACATCAGAATATCGACCACGCGGAACTCCAACGTTTTGCCACCGACGCGTTCCAAAGCGCAGGGCTGCCCGCGGCCGATGCCGCTGTGATCGGCGCAGACCTGGTCAAGGCAAATCTGCGCGGGCTGGACTCGCACGGGGTCTCGCGCATCCCGATGTATCTTGAACGTCTGGAGCGTGGCCTCGTCAATCCAAACCCCGATATGAAGGTCACAAAAGTCGCGGGGGCGGTGGCGCATCTGGATGCTGATAACGCGATGGGTTTCCTGCCCTCGCACCTTGCGATGGATACGGCGATGGACCTCGCGGAAACCGCGGGCATCGGCATGGTTGGGGTGCATCGCTCCACCCACTTTGGCATGGGCGCGCTTTACGCCCTGCAGGCCATCGAACGCGGCTATGTGTCGATGGTGTTCACCAACTCGTCCCCTGCGATCGCCATGTGGGGGGGGCCGCTCGACCTTCCTTGGCGCGAGCCCGATTGCCGCCGGTGTGCCTGGCGGAACCTCCGCCCCCTTCGTTATGGATATGGCCATGACCGTCATCGCGCGCGGTAAAATTCGCCTCAAAGCAATGCGAAACGAGCCGATCGAAGAAGGCCTCGCACTCGACTCAGACGGGCATCCAACCACAGACGCCAATGCAGCCTTTGAAGGTGTTTGTCTGCCTTTCGGTGGCGTGAAAGGGTCTGTTTTGGGAACGACGATGGACCTGATGTCGGGTCTTTTGACGGGGGCGAACTATGGCGGCGATGTCAAATCGCTCTATTTCGACCACTCTGAACCGCAAAATGTGGGCCATATGTTTATCGCCATTCGACCCGATCTGTTCATGGCCATGACCGACTTCGAGGACCGCATGGCGGAATTCAACCGTCGGATCAAGGCACTACCGCGTGCCGCAGGATGTGACGAAATTCTGATGCCCGGCGAACCAGAGGAACGGACCGAGGCGAAGCGACGTGCATCAGGCATCCCCGTCACCGACAATGTTTTGGCCGATCTTCGAACGGTCGCCAAAGCTCGCAACATCAACGCCATTTCGCAAACCCCTCTGTAATGGCTACTCTTTCCGCGCACCTCGGCTATCTCTTCCCGGACCTCCCCCTGGAACAAAGATTTCTGAGGGCGCGGGATTCAGGTTTCACTTGTGTCGAGCACCCTGCCCCCTTTTCCATCCCCGCAGAAACATTGCGCGGCATTCTCGACGGCAACGGCCTGAAGATCGCGCAAATTTCCTCTGGCATGGGACAGCAAGGCGAAAAAGGGCTCGCGAGCCTTCCGGGGCGCGAAGCAGAGTTTCGCGACGATTTCGCACGCGCGCTTGATTACGCCGAAGGCATTCACTGCCCCTTCGTTCACGCAATGGCAGGGGTGAATGGCACTATGGCGACCTACCTCAACAATCTGGACGTGGCACAGAAACTCAGCGAAAACAGAGCCCCCGAACTCCTGATCGAAGCCATCAGCAACACGACAGTGCCGGGGTATTTCATGTCCGATATCGCAACTTTGCTTGCACTGGCACAGGAGCGCGGGTTCAAGGTCTCGATCGACACGTTTCATGCCTGCGCCACGGGCTACGACCCTGCCGAGGCACTCCTGCGCGCGGGCGCATCGCTTGGGCATGTCCACGTGGCGGACTATCCCGGCCGCGCAGAGCCTGAGACCGGAACCATTGACTTTGCCGCCATGCATGATGCCCTTCGCAGCTTACCTTACTGCGGCGCCATCGGCTTTGAATATGTTCCAAGCGGGCCAAGCCACCTCGATTGGCTCCCATGGTGGAAACAAAAGTTCGGTGACGCATGAGGCGGGGATTGCCAACTTGTTCTCGCCTGTTTGAGAGGGGCAAGACCTCTGCCCGTCAGGCGGCCATTTCACCAACATAGCCTCTCCAGATGTCGAAAGCATCGGAGCTTGCGTGGCTGTATGAGACTGCACAGAGTTGACAGCGTCTTGGGCGAAAAACGATGGTGATCTGATTATAAGCAGCCAGAAACCTTTGTGCCTGCCGGGGAGGTTTAAACCGCCCCATCAACCTCTCGCCTTTTCGTATTCGCCCGGTGCAACCCTTCGATCCGGTTGTTCCAGCCCTCGTGCACGCGATGATCTGCGCCCGGCGCCAGGTCCCGGATCGGCCCGAAAAACTGCGCAACTTCTCCGTGATGACGACACGGGGTTCACCGAACCGGTCCTATAGCCTTGCCAGAAACGTCTTGCAGCCTTGGCGTTGCGCTGTGGCTGAACAAGAATATCAAGGTCCTCGCCCTTTGCGTCGACCACCCGCATGAGCCAGCATTTTCAGCCGTTGATTGGAATGACGCCCTCATCCAAGTGCCGCACCGCGAACAACTTGGCACTCCCAAATCAACTCAAATGGTGCGGTGGCGGAGGAACAGTCCGCCAACACAAATTCCCAGAAAGCCCAAAACACCAATATTTATTGATATTTAATCAAGTTTTTCATCTTGAATGGTCCAAAGCCGTCCCCCATATTCCTATAAATAATGGGGGACAGAATGTGGGACGGCAGAATGATGGAACAACACAGAGGCAGACGAAATGACCACTCGCCCCGATAAAGTCCTATCTGCCGCCTTCGTTCGCACTGTCACCGAGAAGGGCAAATACACGGACGGTCACGGCCTGTTTCTCAAGGTGGACCCGTCCGGCGCAAAACGCTGGGTCCAACGCATCGTTATTCGCGGCAAGCGGTCCGAAATAGGCCTTGGGTCTGCCCGCTTGGTTTCACTGGCTGAGGCCCGCGAACAGGCCCTAGAGAACCGCAAGCTGGCCCGCTCAGGTGGCGACCCCCTTCAAAGCAAACGCGAGACCAACGCCCAGCTTACCTTCGCTGAGGCGGCGCATAAGGTTCACAAAATCCACGAACCCACATGGCGCAATAAGAAACACGCCGCGCAATTCATATCCACGCTGGAGACCTACACATTCCCACGCCTAGGCAAACTCAAGGTGTCAGAGGTCACGACAGCGGACGTGCTGGCCGTGCTGCAACCGATCTGGTTAGAGAAGCCCGAAACCGCCCGCCGTGTGCGCCAGCGCATCGGCACAGTGATGAAATGGGCCGTGGCAAATGGCTGGAGACAGGACAATCCGGCAGACGCAATTTCCCAAGTCCTCCCCAAACAGACCAAGGGGGTCAAACACCGCAAGTCCCTGCCCTACAATCAGGTAGCGGAATGTCTGGAGACTGTCAGAGCCTCCAACGCCATGGACGTCACCAAGCTGGCCCTAGAACTCACTGTGCTGACCGCCTGCCGCTCTGGCGAGGTCCGCTTGGCTGACTGGTCCGAAATCGACATGGACAAGGCAGAGTGGACAATCCCCGCCCAGCGCATGAAAGCCAAAAGGGAACACCGCATCCCCCTGTCAGACCGCGCCCTAGAGGTTCTGAGCGCCGCCAAGGCGCTGGGCAACGGCTCAGGTCTAGTTTTCCCTAGCGCAACAGGTAAGCCATTGTCAGACATGACACTTTCGAAATTAGTCAAAGAACTTGGCTATGACGTGGACGTTCATGGTTTCCGCACATCCTTCAAGACGTGGTGCCAAGAGCGCACCAACACCCCCCGCGAGGTCTCAGAGGCCGCTCTGGCCCACACCATTCAGAACAAGGCAGAGGCCGCTTATGCGCGGTCAGACCTGTTTGAGAAGCGCAGGACGTTGATGGAACGTTGGTCGAGCGCCTTAAATGAACCTAAATCTAGTGTTGCGAGGATAGCCTGATGTTCTGCCCGCCGGGCTACGCCCTACTCTCTGATATTGATGCTAAGTTTCGAAAGTCGGCAGAAGAAATGTACTTAATTCCGCACTCAGACCGACCACTCAGTCAACTTTCAAGCCCAGAACGCGGGGACCGAGAAAGAGTTATGTTCGAGAAGTCCAATGCGACTTCATTAGCCCTTGTTAATTTTCTCCGTAGTTGCCCATCACTGTCAATCTGTAGTCCATCCAATTTAGTCTTGCGAGTAAGCAATCAGGTAACGATGTACGAAAATTCCGATTCCCCTCTTAGCTTCAACGGCTTCTGGCTGCTGAACCGAAAGACTTGGACGGTCGATGTTGAGCGTGCCGAAATGTGGTGTGTAAAGGCTGAGGATGTGGTGAATGAAACCCGTTCTCGCCTAAGGGCGCTTAAAAAGAAACCTATGCCATCGGATGAACTTACGCCGACCAAAGAAAGACTACTGCACTATCAGGGGCCGCTTGGCAGGGTTCAAACGCTGATATCAGTCTTTAGACAATTTCAAGGGTGCGCGCTCACATTCAAAGAAACCGACGCGCCAAATAGTGCTAGCGAATTTAACGCGTTTTTCGGACAGCCGATTGAAGACCCCGATTTTTCTATTGCGACAGGACGTCCAAGAAAACAAGAAATTGCTTTAGACTCATATCAGAGAGTTTTTCCAGTCGGACACGGAAACCATCCTTGGAAAATCGTTGTTCGCAAGATTGAAGCAGACTGTGGTCTGTCAATACATGTGGATACGCTCAAGAGGGCGCTGGGCAAGAAATGAGGAAAAATAGAGCAAAAGGCAGGCAAAAGCAGCTTTCCCAAATAGCCCATTTTGCCATCCTTGAGCGGATAATATGAAAGGTTCTAGCTAGGCGATATCCAACGCCTACCAAAAGGAGCCGACATGGCAGAACAACACCTCAGACGACCCGCTGTTGAAGCGGCGACTGGCCTTAGCAGATCCAGCCTCTATGCAATGATGGATACAGGCGACTTCCCCCGCCCCGTCCGCATCGGAAAGCGTGCCGTGGCATGGCCGGAAAGCGCTGTGACCGCTTGGCTGGCCAGCCGTCCAGTAGCCAATCGCGAAGGCAAATAAACCAACACCCGCATACCTTAGCAAAGGTCGCGGGCGCTGGGCAGTCTAGACACCGTAAGTCCTACCGCACCGCGCCTCTAAATTAAAGAGGTTCATATGAACAAAACCGTTACCCTTCTGGGCGGCGAATGCCCCCGCACGTTCAAATTGTCAGGTCGCATCGGTCAAACAATGCACAACCTGATGCAAGCAAAGTCGGCAGGTATCACATCGCTAGAGTCTCCCGCCCTTCGCTTGGCGTCCCACATCCACGTTCTACGCAAAATGGGGTTCAGCATCGAAACTGAACTCGAACCCCACGGTGGCACGTATTCCGGCAACCACGCGCGTTATCGCTTGCTGAGTGAGGTTGTGCCTGCCGACACAGCAAAGGGGCCAGAAGCATGAGGGACACGACCCACAAGCCCCGCCCAGCGCCGCTTACGCCCCCTATCCCGCCTACTGTCCGGCACATCATGCGCAAGCATGGCCTGTCAGAGCCAAGCGCCCGATCTATTGCGCCCCATGCCTATGGGGAGGGCGCTCTTGATGGCTAAGGTTTACAAACGCGCGAAGCGAGGTGCCGGAAGGCACCTCCAGCTTCAAGAATGGTTCCAACGCACCGATGCATGGCGAACTCTAAAACCTGGCCCTAGGGCGCTCTATATCGAGTTGAAGCGGCGCTTTAACGGCTCAAATAATGGCGACATTTTCCTAAGCCATAGGGACGCCGCAACCGCTCTGAGCGTCCACCGCAACACAGTTGGCCCATGGTTCAAAGAGCTAGAGGTGCGGGGATTCATTACCATGACCAAGGCACCTTTTCTTGGCCCGTCCGGCATTGGGCAAGCCTCAGTCTGGGCGCTGGATGAGCTGCCAACACAGGATAGGAAACCCGCCCAGAAGCGGTTTCTAAAGTGGAGGGAACTACAGCCCCCCCGCACAAAAACTGTGCCTGCCCGTCACAAAAAAGGTGCATCCGATTGCCTCAAGCCGCCGAACCCGCAAGGTCATGGCATAGATACCGTGGCACGTTCCTGACAATCAGCGGCACAAGATACCGGACACATCTACATCTAACCATGTGTTGAGGTTTGTTGAGGTTTTGCGAACCGCTCTACACCCACTAAACTCATAGGGCTGGAAAAAGGATACCGACCATGCAGGAAGATACGCCATCGTTAGCTGAGAAGATTCAAGAAATGGAAAAGGACATTCACTCGATACAGGATGGGCTTGGCAACCTCTGGCCAGTAATCCGCCAGATACAGGCTTCGGCCTTTGTGGCTGCAGTCGGCTCGATAGCCTACCTCGGAACCCTTTGGGGCTGGTGGTAAGGCGTTCATGAGGGGGGGGAGAGAAATGTCTGAAGCCCCCCTCTAGAAACCGCAAAGCCCAGCAAAACTTCCAAGCCGTCAAAACCAAGGCGTTTTTTCAGGCCTAGGACGTGCCGCCCGCCATGCCTCACAACTTAGTAGCATCAAAGCCATGCACGCACACTATGGGGGACAAAATGGGGGACGCGCCCACCCCACATCACCTTAAATCACTGAAAATTACAAGTTTTTACAGGTTGGGTGGCGGAGGAACAGGGATTCGAACCCTGGGAGGACTTTCACCCTCGTCGGTTTTCAAGACCGGTGCATTCGACCACTCTGCCACTCCTCCGCGTTCAGATGATTTACCTCCCCCGAAATGATTCTGAAAGTCCACACACACCCCTGTTTTGCATCAAAGCTCTTGCAAGGGCTTCCCAGATGTGAGCCGCCACGCTATGCTCCGCCCATAGTCCCGGGTAAATCGGGCATCGAGCAATAGGGGCAATGCCCCGAAAACAAACGCCGGGTCCGGGTTTCCGGGGCGACAACGGCGCAGAAAATTAGGGGCGCACGCATGGGCAAGGCAAAAATCCTGCACAGCATTTCGGCTATCGCATTGGTGGTGGCATTGGCAGGCTGCGACGACGCAGGGCAGTTTTCTTTTGACGGCTTGAAAAAGCAGGGCGACGCGGGCGGTGATGTCACCGCATCGGCGCAGCGCCCCGCCGCATCGCGGCTGGTCGAGCAGGACGTCGAAGCGCCCGATGTGTTTCAGGCCACAGATTCCGGCCTCTGGGATGGCCGCCCCTCGCTGGGCGGTGTCTGGGTCGCCTACCCCGGTGTGGCAGAGCCAGAGCGCGTGATCATCCGCAACGAGGCCAATGGCAAATTCGTCATCGGCGCCCTGTTCAAACGCGAGCGCGAGAACCCCGGCCCCAAGGTTCAGGTCTCCTCTGACGCCGCGGCCGCCCTTGGCATGCTGGCCGGCTCCCCTGCGGAGCTGAACATCACCGCCCTGCGCCGCTCCGAGGCCCCCGCCGCACCCGAACTTGCCCCCGAGGGCGAGGACATCGCCGCCGCCATCGACGCGCCAGAGGCCATCGAGGCCGCGCCGCTGAACGCAGAGCCAGACGCCTTGGCCGCCGCTGCTGCCGCCCTCGACAAAATCGAGGATCCGGTGAAACGCAGCCAGCGTGAAATCGCCGACAGCGTGATCTCTCCGGCCAATGTGCCGCAAGCAATCCAGACCTCCGCCGCAGCGCCCCTCGCGCCCGCAGCGCCCGCTCCGGCGGCAACGCCTGTCTCTACCGGCAAAAACTTCATCCAGATCGGCATCTTCTCGGTCGAAACCAATGCCCAGAACACCGCCACCTCGATGCGCTCCGCCGGAATGATCCCGACGGTCCTGAAACAGGAAAGTCGCGGCAAAACCTTCTGGCGAGTGACCGTCGGGCCTGCTACATCGGCAAGTGACCGCGCGGTCCTGCTCAAGAAGGTCAAAGGCCTTGGCTTTAGCGATGCTTATTTCGTAACCAACTAGGGTTAAGGGGCGCAGACGGACACGAAGGTCGTCGGGCACAGCCAGCCCTTGACCAGATCCATGCGCCCCTTCCGCTTGCCGCAAAGGGGCCACCGCAAACAAGAGGTGCCCTTTGCCATCACTCCTCCGCTCCTGCGTAACCGCTCTTTTGCTGCTGGCCGTGCCAAGCACCGCCCTCGCCGCCTTTGAAACGCGCGCCCGCGCAGCCTATGTGGTTGATCAAACCACAGGCACCATCCTGATGACGAAAAACGCTCAGGAAAGCCTGCCCCCCGCCTCCATGTCCAAACTGATGACCCTGAACATGCTGTTCGAGGCGCTGCGCGATGGCCGCGTCACGCTGGACACCCGCTTCTCGGTCTCGCCCCGGGCCAAGGCCATGGGCGGCTCGTCGATGTTCCTCAACACCACAGACCGCCCCACGGTCGAGGAGCTGATTAAGGGCATCATCGTGCAATCGGGCAATGACGCCTGCGTCACAGTGGCCGAAGGGCTTGCCGGCACAGAAGACGGCTTTGCCCGGCTGATGAACGAACGCGGCAAGGCGATTGGCCTCAAGAACTCCACCTTCGCCAATGCCTCCGGCTGGCCGAACCCGAACCACCGGATGAGCATGGAAGACCTCGGCATCCTCGCCGTGCGCCTGATCACCGAATTCCCCGAATACTACGGCTACTTCGGCCTGACCGAATTTCCCTATGACGGCCGCGTGCCCAACAACCACCTCAACCGCAACCCGCTGCTGAGACTCGGCATCGGCGCGGACGGCCTCAAAACCGGCCACACGAACGAGGCAGGCTACGGCCTTGTCGGCTCCGCCGTGCAGGGCAACCGCCGCATCGTCTTTGTCATCACCGGGCTGGAAAGCGAAGTCGACCGCGCCCAAGAGGCAGAGCGCATCGCCAACTGGGCCTTCCGCCAATTCGTGCAGAAAACCGTGGCCACCAAAGGCACCCGCATGGCCGAGGCCCCCGTCTGGATGGGCGCGGACACCCGCGTCGGCCTCGTCGTGCCCGATGACCTCAGCGTGCTGATGCCCGCCGTCGGCGCGGCCGCCATGTCCGCCGAGATCACCTACGAAAGCCCGATCAAGGCCCCGATCACAGCGGGCGACCAGCTTGCCACCATGACCATCACCCTGCCGGAGCTTGAGCCCCTCACCGTGCCTCTCGTGGCCGAAAACGACGTGACCGCAGGCGGCTTCCTGCCGCGCCTGCGCACGGCCACCCGCGTGCTCTTGCGGCAAATCTCCGGCGCGGCGGCGCAGCTCTAACCATGCATGACACCCCTGCCCCCACGGGCCGCTTCATCAGCTTCGAGGGTATCGACGGCTCGGGCAAATCCACGCAGGCCCGCCTGCTGGCCGAGGATTTCGCCGCCCAAGGGATCGACGCGATCCTGACGCGCGAACCCGGCGGCTCCGACGGGGCCGAGGAAATCCGCCGCCTGCTGGTGGAGGGGGAGCCAAACCGCTGGTCCGCCGAAACCGAACTGCTGCTCTTTACCGCCGCGCGGCGCGACCATCTGGAACGGCGCATCCTGCCCGCCCTCACCGCAGGCCGCATGGTGATCTGCGACCGCTTCGCCGACAGCACCCGCGTCTATCAGGGGGCCACCCGCGGCGATCTGCGCGCCAAGGTTGACCTGCTGCATGACACCATGATCGGGCGCGAGCCCGACCTGACCCTGATCATCGATATGGACCCGAAACGCGCCCTCTCCCGCGGCCTCGCCCGCGCCTCCGGCGAGGATCGGTTCGAGGACTTCGGAGCAGAGTTTCAAGAAACTCTGCGCAACGGCTTTGTTGAACTGGCCCGCTCCGATCCGGCCCGCTGCGCTGTGATCTCCGGCGAGGGAACCCCAGCCGAGGTCGCACAAGCCGTTCGGCGCTCCGTTGCCGAGCGACTCGCCCTATGAGCACCCCGGACGACATTCCCCAGTCCGACCAGCTGGAGGGCGCGCCGCATCCGCGCGACACCCTGCACCTTTACGGTCAGGAACAGGCCGAGGCCCAGTTCCTTGAGGCCGCTGGCACAGGGCGCCTGCATCACGCATGGCTCATCACCGGCCCGCGCGGCGTCGGCAAGGCCACGCTAGCATGGCGCATCGCGCGGCACCTGCTGACCACGCCCGTGGATGACGGCGGCATGTTCGGCGCCCCGCCCCCGCCAACGACCCTCGATGTGGACCCGAACCACCCCGTGATCGCCCGCATGGCCGCCCTGTCGGAACCCGGCCTCTTCGTGCTGCGCCGCCCATGGGACGACAAGGCAGGCAAGCTGAAAACCGAAATCACCGTGAACGAGGCGCGCAAGCTCAAGGGCTTCTTCTCTCTCTCTGTCACCGATGGCGGCCGCCGCGTCGTCATCATCGACAGCGCCGACGAGATGAATCCCTCCGCCGCCAATGCGGTGCTGAAGCTGCTCGAGGAACCGCCCGAGAAAACCACCCTGCTGCTGGTCTGCCACCGGCCCGCGCGCATCCTGCCCACGATCAAAAGCCGTTGCCGCACCCTCAAATGTGCGCCGCTGGCCCCAGATAACCTGCGCCCCGCCCTGATGGCCGCGGGCCTTGAGGAGGACGCGATCTCGCAAACCCTGCTCACACTTTCGGGCGGCTCCGTCGGCGCGGGCGTCACATTGGCGCAGCAAGACGGCCCCGCGCTCTATACCTCCCTCGTCAAACTCCTCGCCACCCTGCCAAGGATGGACCGCAGCATGGCAGGCCAGATCGCCGAACGCGCCGCCGCGCGCAATGATCCGAACCGCTTCCGCCTGACGGTGGATATGCTCGACCTGATCCTTGCCCGCATGGCCCGCCACGGCATCCTCGGCCCGCAAGAGGAAGCCACCCAAAGCGAGGCGGATATCTTCAACCGTCTCTCCCCCGATCCCCGCGCCGCCCGTATCTGGGCCGATTTGCAATCGGACCTCGGCACCCGCGCCCGCACCGGCGCGGCAGTCAATCTTGACCCCGCCGCCCTGATCCTTGATATGCTACTCAGGATAGAGCCGAAGGCCCACGCCCTCGCGCCGAGCAACTAGAAAAGCCCGCATAATGTCCGACGCCGCCGCCGCGCCCCAAAACGTCGCCCCGATCGTTGATAGCCACTGCCACCTCGATTTCCCCGAACTCATCGGGGATCTGGACGGCGTGCTTGCCCGCGCGGCCGAGGCGGGCGTGACCCGCATGGTCACCATCTGCACCAAACTGCGCAATGAGCCACAGGTCCGCGCCATCGCAGAGGACCACGCGCCGATCTTCTACGCCGCCGGCACCCACCCGATGAGCGCAGCGGATGAGCCTCTCGCCACCCATGACGAGCTCGCCGCTCTGGCCAATCACCCCAAATTCGTCGGCATCGGCGAGACGGGTCTGGATTACCACTACACCGCCGAGAGCAAGGCGATCCAACAAGAAAGCCTGCGCGTGCATATCGCCGCCGCCCGCAGCACCGGCCTGCCCCTCATCATCCATGCGCGGGCCGCAGATGACGACATGGCCCGCATTCTGGCCGAGGAACACGCCAACGGCGCCTTCACCTGCGTGATGCACTGTTTCTCCTCCTCGCCGGAATTGGCCCGCGCCGCGCTGGATCTGGATTTCTACCTCTCGATCTCCGGCATCGCCGCCTTCCCCAAATCCGCCGAGCTGCGCGATATCTTCGCCAATGCCCCGCGGGACCGCCTGCTGGTGGAGACTGACTCCCCCTACCTCGCGCCCCCGCCCCATCGCGGCAAACGCAACGAGCCCGCCTATACCGCCCTCACCGCCCGCATCGTGGCCGAGGCTATGGGCATGGATTACGCCGACTTCGCCGCCCAAACCTCGGCCAACTTCGACCGGCTGTTTTCCAAAGCCGCCCGCTGGTCAGGCGGCACCTGAATGGGCGAGCTGCGCTTCACCATCCTCGGCTGCGGCTCCTCGGGCGGCGTGCCCCGCCTCGGCGGCATCTGGGGCGACTGCGACCCCGCCAACCCGAAAAACCAACGCCGCCGCTGCTCCCTTCTGGTCGAGCGTGAAACCGAGGGCGGCGTGACCCGCGTCCTCATCGACACCTCCCCCGACCTGCGCAGCCAGCTCCTCGATGCCGGGATCGGGGAACTCAACGGCGTCGTCTATACCCACAGCCACGCGGACCACGTCCACGGGCTCGATGACCTGCGCATGGTGGTCTTCAACATGGGCAGCCGCGTGCCGGTCTGGGCCGATGGGGCCACCACCAATGACCTGATCTCCCGCTTCGGCTACGCCTTCGTGCAGCCCAAGGGATCGGACTACCCCCCGATCCTCGACCTGCACCCGATCGATGGCGATGTCACCGTCCCCGGCCCCGGCGGCGACATAACCCTCACCCCCTTTGAGGTCATCCACGGCGCCATCGACGCCCTCGGCTTCCGCATTGGCGGTCTGGCATATCTGCCCGACGTCTCGGAAATACCGGAAAAGGCATGGGAAAAACTGCAGGGCCTCGACTGCTGGATCGTCGACGCCCTGCGCCGCAAACCCCACCCGAGCCACAGCCACCTGTCGCAAACCCTCGGCTGGATCACCCGCGCCGCACCAAAACAGGCCGTCCTGACAAATATGCACATCGATCTGGACTATAACACCGTCGCAGATGAAACCCCGCAAAACGTCACCCCCGCCTTCGATGGCCTGACCCTAAGATACCCACTATGAACGACCTGCTCGGCGTCATCCTCCCCGTCTTTCTGGTGATCGGCTTTGGCTACCTCGCCGTCTGGCGCGGCTGGATGACGGATGACTGGACAGCGGGCCTGATGAAATTCTCGCAGGGCTTCGCGATCCCCTGCCTGCTCTTCACCGCGGCAGCCACGCTGGACCTTCAGGCCGAACTCGACCCCCTGCTGCTCATCGCCTTCTACAGCGGCTCGACCTTCGGCTTCGTCTCGGGTTCGCTGGCGGCCTATTACATCTTTAAACGGCCCGCAGAGGACGCGGTGGTGATCGGCTTTGCCTGCCTCTTCGCCAACTCCCTGCTGCTCGGCCTGCCCATCACCGAACGCGCTTTCGGCGCCGATGCCCTCGCGCCGAACTATGCGATCATCGCCTTCCACGCTATGTTCTGCTACACCCTCGGCATCACCACGATGGAACTGATCCGCTCGCGCAGCGGCGAACGCCAAAGCCTCGCCCAAACCGCGGGCAAGGTGCTCAAGGCGATCTTCTCCAACTCGCTGATGATCGCAATCCTGCTGGGCTTTGCGGTGAACCTCTCGGGCCTTGCGGTGCCCACGGCGATACAGGACTCCATCGACCTCGTCGGTCGCTCGGCCCTGCCAACGGCGCTCTTTGCCCTCGGCGGCACCCTGTTCCTCTACCGGCCAGAAGGGGACGCCCGCGTCATCGCCATGATCTGCGTCATCACCTTGATGGTGCACCCCGCCATCGTCTGGACCCTCGCCCATGTCTTCGACCTCAGCACGGGGCAGCTGCGCTCCGGCGTGGTCACCGCCGCCATGGCGCCGGGGGTGAATGCCTATATCTTCGCGAATATCTATGGCCGGGCAAAGCGCGTCGCCGCCTCCGCCGTGCTGATCGCAACGGCCCTCTCGGTCTTCAGCTCGGCCTTCTGGCTCTACGTCCTGCCCTAAAGCGCCCTAGCCTCAGATCAGGCGCAAAGCAGCGCCTGCGCCTCGATCCGGCGCAGGGCCGGAAAGGGCGTGACCAAAGCCTCACTGGGCAGCAAACCGCGCAGCGCCTCACGCGCCGCCCCGTCCACACTGTCCAAGGCCACATCACCGGGGTTCAAGCTCTCGCAGCGCGCCCCTTCTGCAAAAATCACCTCGTGATTTTCAAACAGAAGATGCACATAGGTCACCTCGCCGCCGATGACCTGCCGCACCCCGGGCTGACCAAGATAGGCCTTGGCCGGAACCAGCACAGCATTGGCGCCAAACATCAGGTCCGCCTGCGCGCTCTCATGCAGCACCCGGTGCTGCGGCGACAGGCGCAGGGCGCGGCTGTTGCCGATCACCCCGGCGTCAAACTCGATCGGGGCGGCGTCGCCCTCGGCCTGCCATGTGGCGCTATGCGCCCAAAGCACAGGCCGCAGCCCGCCGCCGCTGACCCGCACCATATCCCCCGGCACGATTTCCTCGATCCGGCGCAAACCGTCCGCGCATTCAATCAGGGTCCCGGCGGCAAAACAGATCGGCGTGGCATGGGCGCTGGCCGCATTGTTCGGCCCCTCGCTGGCCGAAATCACCGTCAGGGGCACGCCCGCAGGGGGAAAGCCCCCCGGCCCGCCGATCACCGCAATGCCCTCCACCGTGCCATAGGCAGGGGAGGAGTTGTTCACGTTGAACCCGATCAATGTCCAAGTATCGGTGCCATCGGTGACAACAAAGGAATACTCGGCCTCCACAGCCGTGCCATCGGCATAGGTCACACCGTCGACCTCCTGCGCCCCGTTCAGGGTCTGGTCGCCGTCACTGTCGCCAAAATTCGCATCTGTGCCACCGTCGGAAATTTCAATCTGGGTGAAATTCTGATTGGCAAATGTCAGGGTCTCGCCCACCAAGTGGCTGCCGTTGCCTTGGTTCACACCATCAAGGCCAACCCCGTTCGAGATCGTCACATCGGACTCGTCCAAAACGTAAATCGAATAGTCTGACATCGCACTGCTCCGCACCAATACCCCCCGGCGCACAAAGGCCGGGGTCTGTTACGGGTCAGATTATCCGTAAAATATGGCGAAAACTGGGTGCGAAAGGGTTAGCTTGGCGACAATCCGCGCTGCTTCTCCGACCGCCGCCGCAAGAGTTCCACCACCGTCAGCAAGGTCACCGAAAAGATCACCAGCAGGGTCGCCACCGACAGGATCGCAGGCGAAATCTGCTCGCGGATGCCGTTCCACATCTGGCGCGGAATGGTCTGCTGGTCATGGGCCGCCACAAACAGCACCACAACAACCTCGTCGAAAGAAGTGACAAAAGCGAACAAAGCCCCCGAAATCACCCCCGGCAGGATCAGCGGCAGAGTGATCGAGAAAAACGTCTTCGATGGCGTCGCCCCAAGGCTCGCCGCCGCCCGCGTGAGGGAGTGGTCAAAGCCCACCAAAGTCGCCGTTACGGTGATGATCACAAAGGGAATTCCCAATGTCGCATGGGCCAGAATAATCCCGCCATAGGAGTTGGCCAAACCGGTCTTGGAATAGAAAAAGAACAGCCCCGTCGCCGTGATGATGATCGGCACGATCATCGGCGAAATCAGCACCGCCATAATGGCGCGGCGAAACGGCATCTCGGGGCGGCTCAGGCCCAGCGCCGCCAATGTCCCCAATGCGGTGGCCAGCAGGGTCGAGAAAAACCCGATGATGACAGAATTCTTCGCCGCATTGATCCATGCCGAATTGGCCCAAGCATCGCGCCACCAGGACCCATCGCGCGCCCCCTCGGGGCTGTCCATGCCAAAGGTCAACAACAGGTCATACCAGCGCGTCGAATAGCCCGTGGGATCAAAGGCCAGCATCTTCTCGGTAAAAGTGAAATAGGGCTCCGCATTGAAGGACAACGGGATCACAATCAGGATCGGCGCGATCAGGAACAAAAAGATCAGCCCGCAGATCACAAGATAGGTGTAATGCCAGACCCGCTCCAGCGTATCAGCGTGTTTTGGTAATGCCATGACCCTACCCCAGTTTCAGATTATCAATGCCCACGAGCAGGTCGTAGAGCCAGTAAAGGATCAAAATCCCGATCAACAACATCCCCGCCAAAGCGGCCGCCAAAGACCAGTTCAACGATCCGGTCATGTGATAGGCGATCAGGTTCGAAATCAGCGTCCCATCCGCCCCGCCAACCAGCGCGGGGGTGATGTAATAGCCAACGGCCAGAATGAAGACGAGCAAAGCCCCCGCCCCGATCCCCGGCACCGTCTGCGGGAAATAAATCCGGCGAAAGGCCGTCCAGCTCGTCGCGCCCAGCGACCGCGCCGCCCGCACATAAGAGGGGTTGATCGGCCGCATCACGGAATACAAAGGCAAAACCATAAACGGCAGCAGGATATGCGTCATCGCAATCACCGTGCCCGCTTGGTTATACATCAACTGAACCCGGTTCTCATCCGCCAAAATCCCGCTGCCCACCAAGGCATCGTTCAGAACCCCTTGGGATTGCAGCAAAACCATCCAACTCGTGGTCCGCACCAACAGGCTGGTCCAGAAGGGCAGCAGCACGAAAATCATCAACAGGTTGGAATAGCGCAGCGGCAAAGTCGCCAGCAAATGCGCAATCGGATAGGCCAGAACAAAGGTCAGGAACGTAATCAAAAGGGACAGCACCAGCGTCCGCCCGAACAGCTTTTTATACAGCGCCCGGTCCTCGTCCACATTGGTGATCGACCCGTCCGGCGCGCGCACCTTGTCAATCGCCGCCAGATAGAAATTCATCGTATAGGCCGAGGCACTGCTGCGCATCGCGGCCCAAAGCTCGGGGTCCGCCCAATCCTCGTCCAGATCCATAAAGGCGGCCTCAAAGGGCGGCTCCAGCCGCTCGGCCCGGCGCACCGCCTTGGTGAACATCGAACGCGAACGGGAGCGCTCGTAATTCACCCGCGTGCCCACCTGCCCGCCTGCCTTCACCTCGCGCAGCACCAACAGGTCGGCGGCAATGGCGGCATAGGCGGCCTCGTCCGGCGCGGTGCCACGGGGGTTCTCGTCAAACCACTGCCGCAGGTTCACCATCAGGGGCGTGCGCTCGTGGCTGATCACATCCTCATGCATCGTGAAGCCGTCATTGTGGATCGACTGATGCAACATCTGCAAAATCGGCGCGACAAAGGTCAGCAGGATAAACACCAACAGCGGCGCCACCAGATAAAAGGCCCGCCGCTTCGACCGCGCCTGCGCCGCCCTCAAAGCCGCCTTAAGCGGCTTGCCATCGGCTGTCACCAGCGCGTCCTGCGCGCCTGTCTCGGCTGTCATATCTGCCATATCCTGCCCCGGAGCCCCGTCTTCCTAAACGTCCAAACGAATGGGGCGGCGCAGGAAACCCGCGCCGCCCCGATCCTAATTTACTGAGCCAGCCAAGCGTTGAAACGCTCGTTCAGCTCGGCGTCATTATCAACCCAGAACTCAAAGTTGTTGACCAAAGCATTGGTCAGGTTGGCTTCGGCCGTGGGCATATGCTCGGCCATCTCGGTCTCGCCGTCCATGAACTTGCCAACCAAAGCGCCGGAGGATTTGCGCGCAGGGCCGTAGGAAATCCACGAGGCCTGATCCGCCAGACGCTGTGTGTCGGTGGAATAGGCCACGAACTTCTTGGCTTCCTCAAGGTTCGGCGCCCCCTTGGGGATCACGAACAGGTCAAAGTCCAGAATCTGACCGTCCCAAACCACAACCAAAGGCTGGCTCTCGGCCACAGCGGCGTTGAAAATCCGGCCGTTATAGGCGGTGGACATCACAACTTCACCATCGGCCAAGAGCTGCGGAGGCTGCGCGCCCGCTTCCCACCAAACGATGTCGTCCTTGATGCTGTCCAGCTTGGCAAAGGCCTTATCGATGCCCTCGTCTGTCTCCAGCATGTCGTAAACCTCATCGGCGGCAACGCCATCGGCCATCAGGGCCATCTCGAGGTTCGCCTTGGCCGTCTTGCGCAGGCCACGCTTGCCGGGGAAATCGGCAGTGTTAAAGAAATCCGCAATCGTCGCAGGGGCGGTTGCGTTGTTCTCGGTGTTATAGGCAAAGACAGTGGACCAAACGATATTGGCCACGGCGCAGTCCTGCAGGGCGCCATCGATGAAATCCTCGGTCGCGGGCGTGCCGTCAGGGGCCGCTGGCAACATCGACACGTCGATCTCTTCCAAAAGGCCCTCATCGCACAGACGCACAGCGTCAGAGAATTCCACATCGGCCACATCCACCGTCACATTGCCGGCCTCGACCTGCGCCTTGATCGGCGTTGCGGGGTTGTCGCTGTCAACGGAGTTCACGGCAATGCCGGTCTCTGCGGTGAAGGGCTTGTGATAGGCCTCGACCTGGCTCTTGGTATAAGAGCCCCCCCAAGACATCACCGTCACCTCCTGAGCCGCGGCGGCAAAACCAACGCTGGTCAGGGCCGTCGCAAGAAGAATTGTCTTCGTTTTCATAATATTACTCCCGTTTGTGACCCGTTAACGCTTTGACCGGGCTTTGGGCCACTTCGGCCCGGCCTATTGATCCCCCCCCGCGCAAAGGCGCAGGGAGAGGAAACTTGAAACTCAAATCCTAATCCGCATCCAGGGCGCGGCAATCCTCGGGCTTCCAGCCGATCTCGACGGTCTGGCCCGGGGTCAGGCGCACCTGATCGGCGGCGTTGCGGGTCTTGACGATGAAATCATCATTGCCCGCCACCGACAGACGGGTGCGGAAAATATCGCCCATATAGACGAATTCCTTCACCTCCGCCTTCAGGGTATGGGCGCCCTCGGGCAGGCGGCTCATGTCGAATTCCACCCGCTCGGGGCGGATCGACACACGGGTCTGCTCGCCCGCATGGCTGACATTCACCGGCGTCGCATCAATCACCGAACCGTCGCTCAGCTTGACCAAAGCGGTGCCATTGCCGATCTCGGACACCACCCCGTCAAGGGTGTTATTCTCGCCAATGAACTGCGCGACAAAGCTGTTGTCGGGCTGCTCATAGAGCTGATCAGGCGGCGCAAGCTGCTGGATGCGCCCGTCATTGAACACGGCCACACGGTCCGACATGGTCAGGGCCTCTGTCTGGTCGTGGGTCACATAAACCGTGGTGATGCCCAGCTCATGGGCCAGCCGCGTGATTTCAAACTGCATATGTTCGCGCAGCTGCTTGTCGAGGGCGCCCAAAGGCTCGTCCATCAACACCAGCTCCGGCTGGAACACGAGGGCACGCGCCAAAGCGATCCGCTGCTGCTGCCCACCAGAAAGCTGCGCAGGGCGGCGATTGCCGAACTCCCCCATCTGCACCATATCCAGCGCGCGTTTCACCGCCGCCTCACGCTCGGATTTGCCCATGCCGCGCACTTCCAATGGAAAGGCGAGGTTCTCGTTCACCGTCATATGCGGGAACAGGGCATAGTTCTGAAACACCATCCCGATGCCGCGCTTATGCGGCGGGATATTGTTGATCTCCTGCCCGTTCAGGCGGATCTCCCCGTGGGTCGCTGTCTCGAACCCGGCCAGCATCATAAGGCAGGTGGTCTTGCCAGACCCCGATGGCCCGAGCATGGTTAAAAATTCGCCCTTCGGCATGGATAGGTTCAGGTCTTTGACCACAAGAACCTCTCCGTCATAGCTTTTCTGAACTCGGTCGAATTCAACAAAAGCCTCAGCTTGTCCGTTATCCGTCACGCTGTTTCCCGGTTGGTATATATATTTTTTCACCGTCTTTACTGCGGCGTGGTCAGCCTAGTCGCGCCTTGGTCAACATTACAAACAGAAAGTTTGAACAACCCGCAGGCCCCACCCAGAGCGCCCCAAACGCCCGCGCGGCGCGCGATTGCCCCCCCATCGCCTGCCTTTCAGGCGGTTTAAAAATAACAAAGCCCCCCTCGGCCGATTCTCTGGCCAAGGGGGGCAGGCTGCGCGTGGCAGCTTTGGCTACGCGTTACTTCTTATAGGCCGGCATGGCCTCAAGCGCCTCTTTCGAGCTGCTGATATAGACCCGCGTGTCGCTGCCATCGGCAGAGCGCACAATCGTGATCTCATCCATGCCCATCGCCACGGGGTGCTCCCCCATGCCAAGGAAACCGCCAACATCCACCACGGCGCGGTCGATCCGCCCCTCGGAGGTCAGCAAAATTTCGCTAATCTCGCCGATATCCTCATCGCCCGCCCCGTAGACACGGGTGCCGGTCAATTCCTCGGCGGTCAGATCATCCGCCACCATGGCGGAATAGCCTTCCCGCTCGATCTCGGGCGGCATCACGGAACCCCCTTCAATCGAACCGGTGGGCGTGCCCATGGCAATGCTCTCCTCGTCGGACATCTCGCCGCGGTCATAACCCGCAGCCTCCTGAATGCCCTGACGGTCGGCGTTGACGACAATGAAATACTCATCGGCCTCTTCCCCGTCGGAGATGAACTTCAGGTCACTCATGGTGACCGCCACGTCCTTTTCCCCGATGCCAAGGAAACCGCCGACACCGACAATGACAAACTGCACATTGCCGTCACGGGTCAGGATAATATCGTTGATCTCGCCAATGTCCTGCCAGTTTTTGGCATCTTCCGAAGTGGCCATAGGCATATCCGTCAGATCCGCCTCGGTCGCATAGACGCGGGCATTGATCAGATCAGAGGCCGTGACATTCACCTCGGCGTCAAAGGGCTGGTCGGAAAACACCGCCGAATGCCCCTCCGCCATAGCGGTGGTGCCAAGAGTAAGGGCGATCGCGGAAGCTGTGAAAAAACGTTTCATTATGTCCTCCTAAGACTTGTGTTACCGATACAGACCCAACAGCGCCGCGCCCAAAGAGTTCCACCTAAATCACGAAATTTATTATCTTTTTTCCAAAAGGGGCTGCGCCCCAAACGAAAACAGGGCCGCCCCCATCCCCTCGGGATGGCTGGCAGCCCCGCATATCTCACTCACGGCTGAAGGCCGTGGTTTATGACACTTTCTTCATCCAGGAATCGACCTCTTCTTTGGCCTCTTCCTTGGTCTTGCCATAGCGCTTTTGCACCAACCCTTCGAGCTGCTGACGCTCGCCCGCGGCTTGATCCAACTCGTCATCGGTCAATTCGCCCCACTGCTCGCGGGCTTTGCCTTTGATGACTTTCCATTCGCCTTTAACTTGGTCCCAATTCATGATCCGGATCCTTTCCGTTTTGCGTTTCGGTTACAGGGAAAGAACACGCGCCCCGCGGCTTCGTTCCACAAAAAACACCGGAAATTTTCAGGTTTTTTATGGAACCATCCGCCCCGCCGCGCGTTCGCGCGGCCAAGATTTTTCGCCGAAAAATCTCTCCCGTGGCCAGCGGCGCGGCGCCCCAGCGCCCGTATCAACCTTTGGTTAACCTTCTCCCCACATCCTGAGCGCAGTTAACGCATTGATAAGGATACGCTTTGATCCCCCTCGCCCGCCCCGCCGCCGCTCTCGCCCTCGCCCTGCTCACCGCCTGCGCCAACGAGCCGACCCAAGTGACCGACATCCACACCGGCATCACCGCCGGCGTCTCTGCCCGCCACTCGGTGTTCAATAACCTGCTTGTCAATGTCACGGGGCAGGCCTTCATCGCGCAAAAGGGCAAGGAGGTGCGCCAAGGCATCTACGTCGATCAGGTCTCCACCGCGACGGGCTGGTCCTTCTTCCACTCCGCCTATTCCTTCGGAACCCAGCTCCCCTATGAGCGCGGCGCAAGCAATGTGCTCTCCTGCGCCTCCCTCGGCTGCACCGTTCAGGAACAGGGCGCCGTGATCCTCACCCCCGCCCAGTTCGACAAGGCCCGCAGCACAGGGATGGAACTCCTGCTTCAGGGCTCCGGCAACCGCGTGGTGATTCAGGTCCCCGCCGAGGCCTTCGAGGAGGCCCACAGCCAAAGGCCCGGCTAGGCGCATACAAAAAAGCCCCCGAAAAACCGGAGGCGCATCTGCCCAAACACATTGGGCCCTGGCAAAAAAATGGGAATGGTGCGGTCGGCGAGACTCGAACTCGCACGAGTGTTACCTCACAGCGACCTCAACGCTGCGCGTCTACCAATTCCGCCACGACCGCATATGTCTTGGAGAACGCGCCTCCTCTAACCAATGGTTCGGGCAATGAAAAGACCTTTTTGCATCCCGCCTGTCGATTGCCCCCGTTGCGCCCCCCCGTAGCGGTGATAAACACCTGTGGTATGACCCAGATCCCCGCCGCTCCAACAGCGCCAGAATGGCGTATAACCCCCGGCCTGACCCCCTTTCCCGAGGCCGTGGACTGGATGGAGGCGCGAGTCGCCCAGATCGCCGCAGGCGAGGAACCGGAATGTATCTGGCTGCTCGAACACCCGCCAATGTACACCGCAGGCACCAGCGCCAAGCCGCAGGACCTGACCGACCCAGAGCGATTCCCCGTCTATGCCGCCTCGCGCGGCGGGCAATATACCTACCACGGCCCGGGACAGCGCGTCGCCTATGTCATGCTCGACCTCAACCAAAGGGGCCGCGACATCCGCGCCTTTGTCACCCAGCTGGAAACATGGGTGCTCACCGCGCTGGACAGTTTCAACATCAAGGGGCACACCCACCCCGACCGCGTCGGCGTCTGGACGCCCCGCCCCGAAAAGCCCCCCCTGCCCGATGGCACCCCGCGCGAGGATAAAATCGCCGCCATCGGCATCCGCCTGCGCAAGTGGGTCAGCTTCCATGGCATCTCCCTCAACGTCGAACCGGACCTGAGCCATTTTGGCGGCATCGTCCCCTGCGGGATCACGGGGCACGGGGTGACATCGCTGGTCGATCTGGGCCTGCCCGTCACCATGCAGGACGCCGACGATGCCCTGCGCCGCGCCTATATCCAAACCTTCGGCCCCCTCGCCGAGAGATGACGGCAGCGCGATGATCGCCATATTCCTCGCCATCGCACCGGTCTTCCTGCTGATCATGGGGGGATACGGGCTTCGGCGGGGCGGCATCCCCTCGGTCGATTTCTGGAACATGAACGACAAGCTCGTCTACTGGGTGCTCATGCCCGCGCTGTTCTTTGGCAAAATCTCCGCATCGGACCTCACAGGCGCGGGCATCGGGCGCTATGCCCTCGTGCTCTATATCGGCTGTTTCGGCGCGCTGGCCTGCGCCGGGGTCATGTCGCGGCGCATGACGCCCGCCATCAGCACAAGCGTCATGCAGGGCGGCGCGCGTTTCAACTCCTTCGTCGGCATCGCCATAGCAGAGGCCCTTCTGGGCGAGGCTGGCCTCTCCGCCGCCGTCCTCGCCGCCGCGCTCCTCGTGCCCGCGGTGAACCTGACCGTGGTCACCCTGATGACACAGCGTCTGGGAACAGGCGATCAGGGCGGCCCCCGCGCCGTGCTGCGCAATCTGGCCAAAAACCCCCTGATCCTGTCGATCCTCGCCGGGGCCCTGTTCAATATCGCAGGCTGGCACCACGTGCCGCTGCTGCATGACTGCGCCATGATCCTCGGCAATGCGGCCCTGCCGATCATGCTGCTCTGCGTCGGGGCGAATCTCAAACTGCGCGGCACGCCCGGATCGGCCAAGGCCATCGGTTTCGCCAGTTTCGCAAAGTTTTTTATCAACCCCGCCTTGGTGATTGCCCTGCTGTTTTTCATCCCCCTCGGCCCCGTCCCGGCCCAGGTCGCGGTGATTTTCGCCGCCCTGCCCGCCAGCGTGGCCGCCTATACCCTCGCACGGCAGCTCGGCGGTGATGCGCCCCTGATGGCTGCAATCATTACAATTCAAACACTTAGCAGCTTCCTCACCCTACCCCTCACCCTGCTTTTGGCCCTCGCCCTACTGGGCCTTGGCACCTGACGGCGCGCTCAAACATTGCGTAAACTTTTTGTGCACCTGCGACGTGTTGCACATTGCCCGTCCGGCCTCTGGGTTCTAAAACAACCCCCAAAGCAAAGAACGCCTTGCATGGGGCTAACTCTGCCATGCAAACGCAAAAAACGTAGCCAGGAGGCACCCATATGGCCGACGCCGCAGTTCACGGACACGAACATGAGGACCAGCGCAGCTTCTTTACGCGCTGGTTTATGTCCACAAACCACAAAGATATCGGGATCCTGTATCTGATCGTCGCAGCGGCGGTCGGCTTTATCTCTGTGGCCTTCACCGTCTACATGCGGTTGGAGCTGATGGACCCGGGCGTGCAATACATGTGCCTTGAGGGCGCACGCCTCTTTGCCGAAAACGATCCGGCAAACTGTACGCCAAACGGCCACCTGTGGAACGTGCTGATTACGGGCCACGGCATCCTGATGATGTTCTTCGTGGTGATTCCGGCGCTCTTCGGCGGTTTCGGCAACTACTTCATGCCGCTGCAAATCGGCGCGCCCGATATGGCGTTCCCGCGGATGAACAACCTGTCCTTCTGGCTCTATGTGGCTGGCACAACCCTCGCCGTCTGCTCCGTCCTGTCGCCCGGCGGCAACGGACAGCTCGGCTCGGGCGTGGGCTGGGTGCTCTACCCGCCGCTCTCCACCAATGAAGGCGGCTACTCGATGGACCTCGCGATCTTCGCGGTCCACGTCTCCGGTGCCTCCTCCATCCTTGGCGCGATCAACATGATCACCACCTTCCTGAACATGCGTGCCCCCGGCATGACCCTGTTCAAGGTGCCGCTCTTTGCTTGGTCGATCTTCGTGACATCCTGGCTGATCCTTCTGTCCCTGCCCGTTCTGGCCGGCGCGATCACCATGCTGCTGACAGACCGGAACTTCGGCACAGCCTTCTTTGATGCGGCTGGCGGCGGCGACCCGATCCTGTATCAGCACATCCTGTGGTTCTTCGGCCACCCAGAGGTGTATATCATCATCCTCCCCGGCTTCGGCATCATCAGCCACGTGATCGCGACCTTCTCGAAAAAGCCCGTCTTCGGCTATGCGCCGATGGTCTGGGCCCTGATCGCAATCGGTGTTCTGGGCTTCGTCGTCTGGGCGCACCACATGTATACCGTGGGCATGTCCCTGTCGCAGCAGTCCTACTTCATGCTGGCCACAATGGTCATCGCGGTGCCCACAGGGATCAAGATCTTCTCCTGGATCGCCACCATGTGGGGCGGCTCGATCGAGCTGAAAACACCCATGCTCTGGGCCTTCGGCTTCCTGTTCCTCTTCACCGTGGGCGGCGTCACCGGCGTCGTGCTCAGCCAGGCAGGCATCGACCGCGCCTACCACGACACCTACTACGTTGTGGCCCACTTCCATTACGTGATGAGCCTCGGCGCGATCTTCTGTATCTTCGCCGGTATCTACTACTGGTTCGGCAAAATGACTGGCCGGATGTATCCCGAATGGGCAGGTAAACTGCACTTCTGGATGATGTTCATCGGCGCCAACATCACCTTCTTCCCACAACACTTCCTGGGTCGTCAGGGGATGCCACGCCGCTACATCGAATACCCAGAGGCCTTCTCGCTCTGGAACGAAGTCTCCTCCTACGGCGCCTTCCTCTCCTTTGCCTCCTTCATCTTCTTCTTCGGCATCGTGGCATGGACCCTGCTGCGCGGCGAAAAGGTGACAGAGAACAACTACTGGAACGAGCACGCGGACACTCTGGAATGGACACTCACCTGCCCACCGCCAGAGCACACCTTCGAAATTCTTCCCAAACAGGAAGAATGGGACAAAGGCCACTCGCACTAACCGCTTCAAGAAAAACCCCGCTCCGGCGGGGTTTTTTATTGGGCGCGGGTCGGGGGGCCTTGGGGCGCGCCCCGCGCGCCAGCCAAGGCCTCCCGACCCGCGCAAGCCGCCGCTTGTGCGATTGCATCGCACAAGCGGCGGCGCGCCTCACCCGGCCCGATGCCCAAGGGGCATCACGCCTGCGCTCCCCTATCGCCAAATGTTCAAGGTAAATCGCCCCCGCGCCATAGGCCGCTCTGCGGCATATGGCACAGGAAACCCCGCCTACTGCGGCTTGCCGTCCTCGGGCTGGGTGATGATCCGCGCGGAGTTCTGCCCCGTCACATAGGACCACATCCAGCTCCAGGCCACCACCGCACGGCTGCGCGTGCCGATCAGGAAGTAGATATGGGCAACGCCCCATATCCACCACGCCAACACACCCTTCATCTTATAGCCGCCGAAATCCGCAATCGCGGCGCGGCGGCCAAGGGTCGCCATATTGCCCATGTCCTTATAGGCAAAGGGCGCGGGCAGGGTCCCGCCCGCAAGCCGCGCCTTGATCACCTTGGCCACATGGGCGCCCATCTGCTTGGCCGCAGGGGCCACGCCCGGTACGGGGCGTCCATCGGCGCGGTCCACCGCCGCCGTGTCGCCAATCACAAAAATCTCCGGCCGCTCCGGCACGCTCAGGTCCGGCGCCACAAGCACCCGCCCCGCCTTATCCGCATCGGCGCGGATCCATTTCCCCGCCCGCGAGGCCTGAACCCCCGCCGCCCAGATGATCGTGTGGCAGGGCACACTATCAAGGCCGATATCCACGGCATCGGAATGACATTCCGTCACCTTTGCCCCCAGACGCAGCTCAACCCCCAGACGCTCCAGCGTCTTTGCGGCATAGCTCGACAGTTCCTCGGGGAAACCGGCCAGAACACGCGGCCCCGCCTCGATCAACATCACCCGCGCCTCGCGCGTGTCGATCCGGCGGAAATCGCGCGGCAAAACCCGCTTGGCCAGCTCGGCGATGATGCCAGCCAGCTCAACCCCCGTCGGCCCCGCGCCAATCACGGCAAAGGTCAACAGCGCACGGCGCTCCACCTCGTCATCGCATTTCTCGGCGGCCTCAAAGGCGGCCAGAATCCGGCGGCGGATCTTGGTGGCATCCTCAAGGGTCTTCAGGCCCGGGGCATGCTCTTCCCAATGGTCATTGCCGAAATAGCTGTGCCGCGCACCGGTCGCGAGGATCAGCGTGTCATAGGTCACAAAGGTCCCGTCCCCGAGCCAAACCTGCCGCGTCTCGGTGTCCACATCCATGACCTTGGCCATCAATGTCGTCACATCAGGGCGCGACCGCAGCACATGGCGCAGGGGCCAAGCGATCTCGGAAGGGGCCAGAATGGTCGTCGCCGCCTGATACAAAAGCGGCTGGAAAAGATGGTGGTTGCGCCGGTCGATCAGGGTGATCCGCGTGCCGCTGCCTTTCAGGGACTTGATCGCCTGCAATCCGCCAAAACCGCCCCCCACAACAACAACGTGATGGGCATCGTCTCGGGTCTCGCTTTGCAAAGCTGTCATAAATCTCTCCTGCCGCGCAGCCTACCCTCTGGTAACCAGTGCGAAAACTGACGTTACGGCATAGCCCCCATGCCCTTGCTGCATATCCCCTGCCCAAAACACAGCTTTCATTGACCCAAAGCGCCCGAAATGTGACCATCGGCGGAACCATAAGGCGAAGCGCCCCCGCGCCCGCCGCCCCCAAATGCCGGAGACAGCCCATGCGCCCGACACTGCCCCGCCTTATCGCCATCACCGCCCTTGCCGCCCTGCCCGGGCTGGCCATGGCACAGCCCAAACCCGGCGAGGGCGGCCCCCCGGCCCCGGACGGCACCATCAACAACACCAACGAGCGTCTCGGTGATACCTCCATCCTGATGGGTTCGGTGCAAATCCCCGCCTCCGTCGATGCCTGCGGCACCGATCCGGGCCATGCGCGTCTAGTCTGCCTTGCCGATCTGCTCAAAGGCAGCGTCTCCGAGGAAAACCTCGAAAACCTGCAACTTGATTACTCCGTGGGAGAGGCCAAGAACTGGTCCAACCTGCCCGCAGGGGCCTTCCCCGCCCGCCCCGGTGTCTTCCTTGGGGAATTCAGCGTCGAAGAACGCGGCATCGTCAAAGCCATCCTGCAAGAGGCCGCCAGCCAGACAGACAACGAAGGTTACGACGAGCTGGAGCAAACCCTGAACGCCGATGACTACATCGGCTCGATCAGCACCGACTACGGCGTCGGCTATGCCTCCTTCAACTCCAAATTCGCCTTCCTCGGCACCCCCGCCGAAACCGGCACGTGGCAGCTCTACTACGGCGGCCACCACCTCGCCCTGACCCATACCTATACCAATGGCGTGCTTGCCGGGGCCACGCCCTCCTTCCGCGGCGTCGAACCCTTCCCGCGCTTTAACATGAACGGGCGCGAAAACGCCCCCCTGATGCAGGAACGCGAGGCCTTCGCCGCCCTGCTGCGCTCCCTTTCGGACGAACAGGCCGAGGCCGCCACGCTGGAGGGCACCTACCGCGACATCCTCGCCGGACCGCAGGCCGATGACGCCATCCCCGAGGCGCAAGAGGGGCTGAGCGTCGCCGAGCTGAGCGCCGATCAACAGGCCCTGCTGCTCGCCGCCGTGGAAACCTATGTCGGCGATATCAGCGCCGCCGAGGCCGCCCGCTACATGGCCCGATACACCGCCGAACTGCCCGATACGGTCCTCGGCTTCACCGGCACGACAGAGGTCAAGGACGAGGACGATTACGTCCGCATCCACGGCCCCTCGCTCTGGCTGGAATTCTCGGTGCAGTCCAACAAATCCACCGGCGAATCCGGCAACCACCCCCATTCCGTCTGGCGCGACATCAATGACGATTACGGCGGCAATTCCGAATGATGCTCGCCTCCCTTGGGCGGGCCCTCGCGCTCGCCCTCTTCGCCGCCGCCCCCCTGCCCGCCATGGCCCACAGCCTGCCGGGCAGCCAGCTGACCCTGACGCAAAGGAGCGAGAGCATGCAGATCACCCTGCGCCTCGCGCTGGATGACCTCGCCCATGTCCTGCCCGAGGTCGCGCCCCTGGCCGAGGCCCCCCTCGGCCCCGTGCCGCAGGGCTATCAGGCGCAGATGCAGGGGTATTTCGCCAAACATATCGCGTTTTCGGTTGGGCAGACTGCCCTACCCCTGACCCTCACGCAGGCCCTCCTGCAACAGGCCTCCAACGACCACGTCGGCGCCTTCAAACAGCTTGAAATCACCTTCACCGCCCCGCTAGAGCAGGGCACCGATGCCCCCCTCGCGCTCAGCTATGACGCGATCATGCACGAAATCCGCAGCCACCGCGCCGCGATCTATCAAGACAGCGGCGAAACGACGCCCATAGGCCTCGTCGAATTCGGCTACGACTTCGAAACCGGCAAGGCACGGCGCATCCCCCTGCCCTAACCTCCGCTAGAAATCCAGCCCAAGGTCCACCGTCGCCGCCGAATGGGTCAGCGCACCGGAGGAGATATAATCCACCCCCGTCGCCGCGATCCCCGCAATCCGCTCCAGCGTCACATTCCCGCTCGCCTCGCTCGCCATGCGCCCGCCGATCATCTCCACCGCCTGCACCAGCATCTCGTTGGACATGTTATCGAGCAGCACAACCGAGGCCCCGCCCACCGCCAGAACCTCCTCCAGCTGCGCCAGCGTATCCACCTCGATCTCCACCGCCATCATATGGCTGGCATGGGCGCGGGTGGCCTCCAGAACCTGCCGCACACCGCCCGCGGCGGCGATGTGGTTGTCCTTGATCAAAATCGCATCCGACAGGGAATAGCGGTGGTTGAACCCGCCCCCGTGCAAAACCGCCAATTTCTCCACCAAACGCAGCCCCGGCGTGGTCTTGCGCGTGCAGGTCACCCGCGCCCCCGTGCCCTTGGTCTGCGCCACAAACCCGGCGGTCTTGGTCGCAATCCCCGTCAGGCGACCGGCGAAATTCAACGCCACCCGCTCCCCCGACAGGATCGAACCCGCGCTGCCCGTGATCGTCATCAATGTCTGCCCGGCGCTACAGGCCTCGCCATCGCCCACATGGATCTCGATCTCCAGCCCCGCGTCGACCAGATGAAAGGCCATCCGCGCCACCTGCATGCCCGACACAACCGCATCCGCCCGCGCATTCAAACGCGCGGCATAGCGCGTTTCGGCGGGAATAACCGCCCGCGTCGTCACATCGCCATAGCTGCCCAGATCTTCCATCAGGGCATTGCGGATCATCGGCTCCAAAATCAGGTCCGGCACAGTCGCAAAGCTCATATCGCCTCCTCGCAGACCCGCCGCCGCAAGGCGCAGGCCTCTTCATAAGTCATACGGGACCGCCGCCCCGCCCCGGGCAGGGCCCGCGGAAAATCGGACCGCTCATGCGCCCCGCGGCTCTCCTCACGCAAAAGGGCCGAGGCCGCAATCAAGGTCGCCGTGGCGCACATATTCGCAAAGGAAACGCTGCCCCCATACTCCGCCTCCAACCCCGCAATCTCGCGCAGCGCCGCGCGCAGGCCCGCGCCCTCGCGCACCACGCCCACATGGGAGGTCATGACCGAGCGCAAGCGCGCCACAGCCGCCGCATCCGGCGCCGCCCCGCCCGCGCCAAACACCACCTCAACCGGCGCAGCATCCGCCAAAGGCACCGCCTCGGCGATCCCCTCCGCACAGATCCGCGCAAAAACCAAAGCCTCCAAAAGCCCGTTCGACGCCAGCCGATTCGCCCCGTGCAGCCCCGTCGAGGACGCCTCGCCGCAAACCCAAAGCCCCGCCAAGCTGGCACGCCCCTGCGCATCCGTGGCAATCCCGCCCATATGGTAATGGGCCGCCGCCGCCACGGGGATCGGCTCCACCGCCGGATTAATCCCGTTGCGCGCACAGGCCTCTGCCACCGCCGGATACTGCGCCTTGATCGCCTCGCCCAGCACCGCGCGGGTGTCCAGCATCGGCCGCGCTCCGGCCTGCGACTGGGCGAAAATCGCCCGCGCCACCACGTCGCGCGGGGCCAGCTCCGCATCGGGATGCACCGACTGCATAAACCGCTCCCCCGCCGCGTTGATCAACACCGCGCCCTCGCCCCGCAGGGCCTCGGTTGCCAATGGCGCAGGGTCCTCGCCCACATCCATCGCCGTGGGGTGAAACTGCACAAACTCCGCGTCGGCAATCATGGCCCCGGCCCGCGCCGCCATGCCGATCACCTGCCCGCGTATCCGCGGCGGGTTGGTCGTCACCGCATACAGCCCGCCGGACCCGCCCCCCGCCAAAAGCACCGCAGAGCCGCGCAGCATCACCGGCCTCGAGCGCGCCTCATCCGCCGCCTGCACCGCAACGCCCCTCACGCGGCCCGCCTCAACCTCAAGGTCCACCGCCATCACGCCCTCAAGCACCTGTATCGACGGGGTCTCACGCACCTGCGCGATCAAGGCGGCCATAATCTCGGCCCCCGCCTGATCCCCCTTCACCCGCACCACGCGGGCAAAGCTATGGGCCGCCTCGCGCGACATGACATAGCCGCCCTCCGCCGTCCGATCAAAAGGGGTGCCAAGCTCGGTCAGGTCCAGAATATGCGCCCGCGCCTCGCGCGTCACCAGATCGGCAATGGCGCTGTCCACCGTGCCGTCACCGGCCCGCACCGTATCGGCGGCATGGCTCTCGGCGCTGTCGGCGGCATCCATGGCCGCGGCCACCCCGCCCTGCGCCCAGGCCGAGCTTGCCCCCCCGCCCAGCGCCTCGGGAGAGATCATCACAACAGGGCGCGGCGCAAGCTTCAACGCCGCATAAAGCGCCCCAAGCCCCGCGCCGACAATCACAACGCGGCTGGTCTCGATGCGCTCCATGGCGCTCAAAGGCCCAGCTTGCGCGACAGATCAATCATCGCCTGCACCGAATGGCGCGCCTTCTCGGCCACGGCGGCATCTACAAATACCTCGTTCTCACCGCTGTGCAGCACCCACAAAATCTTCTCGAGGGAGATTTTCTTCATATAGGGGCACATGTTGCAGGGCCCGACGAAATCCACCTCCGGCAGCTCATCGGCAATATTCGAGGCCATGGAACACTCGGTGATCAGCATCGCCTTCTCTGGCTTCTCCTCGGTCACATATTTGATGATCCCGCTGGTCGAGCCGGAAAAATCCGCCTCCGCCACAACCTCTGGCGGGCACTCGGGATGCGCAATCAGGCGCGTGCCCGGGTTCCACTCGCGGTAATCGATCAGGTCCTTGGCCGTGTATTGCTCATGCACAATGCAGGACCCCGGCCAGTACACCACATTCTTGTGGCTCTCATTGGCCACGTTCTGCGCCAGATACTGATCCGGCGTCATAATAACCGTGTCGCTCTCCATCGCATTGACGATCTGCAAGGCATTGGAGGAAGTGCAGCAAATATCCGAGGCCGCCTTCACCTCCGCCGTGGTGTTGACATAGCTCACCACCGGCGCACCGGGATATTTCGCCCGCATCTCCTCGATCCCCGCCGCCGTGATGCTCTCGGCCAGCGAACAACCCGCCTCCATATCCGGCATCAACACCGTCTTCTGCGGGCTGAGAATCTTCGATGTCTCGGCCATGAAATGCACACCGGCCTGCACG
Organism: Harenicola maris; assembly: GCA_018524345.1. Taxonomy (GTDB): domain Bacteria; phylum Pseudomonadota; class Alphaproteobacteria; order Rhodobacterales; family Rhodobacteraceae; genus Harenicola; species Harenicola maris. Next base: position 462,559 of record JADQAZ010000003.1, on the reverse strand, counting down.
ATGATATCGGCCTCCACATCGCTGGCCTTCATGGCCAGCTGCAGGCTGTCACCGACAAAGTCAGAGACCCCGTGGAAAATCTCCGGCGTCATATAGTTGTGCCCAAGGATCACGGCATTGCGTTCCTTTTTCAGGCGATTGATCGCCCGCACATAGGGCGCATAGGTCATCCATTCCGGCGGGGAGACAACCCGATCCATCCGCGCATAAACCTCTGCAAATTCCTCGGCATAGGCCTCGGAGGGTTCAAGGTCATAGTGGTCGGACAACTCGCTGCGAAGCTGCGGCAGGTCTAGCATTTGGCTGGTCTCCCTTTGAAACTGGCCCCTCCAATACAGGGCAAATCCCGCAAGGCCAATCTTTTGCGCAGTTTTTGGGCAGTTATAGGCGGTTATGGGCGGTTATGGGCGAAACCGGGTCTCGCCCAGTTACCCCGCATAACCCTCGCAGTCCCACTCATCCGTGCTGAAATCCGCCCAGCCCATCGCGGCCACGGCCTCATCGCGGTAGATCACCAGAAACTCCCAGCCTTCCTCAAGCTCGTAACTGGTCAAAAACCCGTCCCCCGGCTCAATCGTCCCGATCCGTGCCGCTTGGGCGTGATGCCCCCGCCGCAGCGCCTTGGGCGCGCCCTTCCAGCCAAAGCAAGAGCTTTCAAACCCCTGCATCACCGGCATATCCTCAAGGGCCATGCGCAGGGGCAACATCTCGATCGCCAGTCTGCGATTGCCGGTCGACACCTTGCACTCCCACTCCGCCTCCCGCGCCTTCACTCGGGTAAGCAAAGCCTTCTGCTCATTGGATAATTCAGGGCTCTTGGTGCTGCACTCACTGCCAAAAACCGACTGGCCCAGCGCGGAGTCAAAGCAATATCCCGCCTCGGCAAACACCGCATTGCGGGTGAACCAAAGGTCATCGCAAATCCGGTCCTGCGCCATGGCCGGAACGGCGGCGGTGAAAAATGAAAAAACAAGGGCTGTAAAACGCATTGTGGCCTCCAAATTGAATCGGAGGCCACAATAATCAGGTTCGTAAAAAGGGGCTAGCCTTAGGGCTGCTCTTCGCTATCGCCGCTCTCGTCGGGCAGGTTAAAGAAGCTGTCAGCGTCAAGAATATCGCTGTTATCCACCTCTTCATCCGCCTCGCCCTCATCGGCATTTTCCGACAGCGAGAATGTCTCAAGACCCGAAATCGCAGAGGGGATCTTCGGCTCCGGCTCGCCGCCAAGGCTCTGCTCGGTCGAAACCAGCTTGCGCCGCTCGTCATCGCTCATCACCTCGCCATCGGCGGCCTTCTTCGCAGCCGCTTTCTGCACCACAGTGTCCAATTCGCTTTGCTTGCAAAGGCCAAGGGCCACAGGGTCAATCGGCTGAATATTCGCGATATTCCAATGGGTGCGCTCACGGATCGCCTGAATGGTCGGCTTCGTTGTGCCCACCAGCTTGCCGATCTGCCCGTCGGACAATTCGGGGTGGAACTTCACCAGCCAAAGGATCGACGCAGGCCGGTCCTGACGCTTGGACAGGGGCGTATACCGCGGCCCGCGGCGCTTCTCCTCGCCCACAGCGGCGGAGTTGAACTTGAGCTTCAGCTTATGCGCAGGATCGGCCTCGGCCTTGTCGATCTCTTCCTGCACCAGCTGGTTGTTGGCAATCGGGTCAAACCCCTTCACACCGGCGGCAACATCGCCATCGGCAATGCCTTGCACTTCCAGCTCATGCAGCCCGCAGAAATCCGCGATCTGTTTGAAATGAAGGGTTGTGTTGTCCACCAGCCAAACGGCGGTGGCTTTGGCCATAAGGGGCTTGTTCATCGGTGGTCTCCTAACAAGGGGCATAACTGTCCCGACGCCGGAAAAGCGTGCCCCGGGTTTCGGCGGGACGAGTTCACATTGTCGGGGAACTTGGGGCGTATATAATAGGCGCAGGTTACGAAAGGAAGAGGAAATGCGGTTTCTGCTGGCCCTACTGATGCTTTGCGGGATTGCCCGCGCCGATGGCGAACCTGCGGGGCAGTTCGACTACTACGTTCTCGCCCTCAGCTGGTCGCCCACCTTCTGCACGCTTGAGGGGGCCGCACGCGGCAATCCGCAATGCGATGCGGGCAAGGATCACGGCTGGGTTCTGCATGGCCTCTGGCCGCAAAACCACCGCGGCTGGCCCAGCTATTGCCGCACCACGGCCCGCGACCCCAGCCGCGCCGATACCCGTGAAATGGTTGATATCATGGGATCTTCCGGCTCCGCCTGGCACCAGTGGAAGAAACACGGCCGCTGCTCCGGCCTCGCCTCGGATGATTTCTTCGCCCTCGCGCGGCAGGCCTATGACGGCGTCACAAGGCCGGAGGTTTTCCGCAAACTGCCCAAGGACATCAAGCTCCCCGCATCGGTGGTGGAGGAAGCATGGATCAAGGCGAACCCGAGCCTCAAACCCGATATGCTCACCGTCACCTGCAAATCCGGCCATATCCAAGAGGTGCGGATTTGCCTGAGCAAAGACCTCTCCCCCGTGCCCTGCGGGCGCGATGTGGTGCGCGACTGCACCCTCACCGACGCCCTCTTCGAGGCGATTGATTAAACCGGGCGACTAGGGCGCGACCCCTCAATGCGCGCCTAAGGCGCGACCTCCAGCACGATCTTCCCGATATGCCCCGAGGCCTCCATGTGCGCATGGGCCTTTGCAGCCTCGGCAAGGGGGAAGGTGCTGTCCATGACAGGCGCCACCCGCCCGGCCTCCAACAGGGGCCAAACCTTTTCGCGCAGCTCCTGCGCAATCAGGGCCTTGGCCGCAACCGACTGTGGCCGCAGGGTCGATCCGGTGATCGTCAGACGCCGCACCATCAGCTGGGCGAAGTTCATCTCCACCTTCGGCCCCTGCAAAAACGCGATCTGGACCAAACGCCCGTCATCCTCCAAGGCGCTGATATTGCGCGGCAAATAGGGCCCGCCCACCATATCCAGGATCAGGTTCGCCCGCCCCTCCGCCTTCATCACCTCGACGAAATCCTCGGTCTTGTAATTGATCGCCCGCTCCGCGCCCAATTCCAGACAGGCGGCACATTTCGCCTCCGATCCCGCGGTGACAAACACCCGCGCCCCAAGGGCACTGGCCAGCTGGATCGCCGTCGTCCCGATGCCGGAGGATCCCCCATGCACCAAAAACCGCTCCCCCGCGCGCAGCCCGCCGCGCATCACCATATTCGACCAAACGGTATAGAAGGTCTCCGGCAAACAAGCCGCCTCCTTCATCCCCATGCCAACCGGCGGGCGCAGGGCATGCGCCGCAGGGGTGCACACATATTCGGCATAGCCGCCTCCGGGCAAAAGCGCGCAAACCTTATCCCCCACAGACCACCCAGACGTCCCCGGCCCGATGGCCGCAACCTCGCCCGAGGCCTCCAGCCCCGGCAGATCGCTCGCCCCCTTGGGCGGCGCATAGGCCCCCGCCCGTTGCAGGGCATCAGGCCGGTTGACGCCGGCATAGGCGACACGGATCAAAAGCTCCCCCGCCCCCGGCATGGGCACAGGCCGCGTGACCTCCTGCAAAACCTCCGGCCCGCCTGCTTGTGTGATTTCAACGGCGCGCATCTCATCGGGTATCATGTCTAATGTCCTGTTTTAACTGTTGTTTCCGCCAGAGGTCTCGGGCCCCTCAGGCGCCCAATGCCCCGGCATCCCGGCGGGCGGATGCGCGCCGGGGGCCTTGATCCGCGAAGCAAGCCAGTTCGGCCCCGCCAAAAGCCCGCGCAAAAGCGGGCTTTCATTAACCTGCGCCTTCACCTTCTCGATCTGCATCACATCGTCAATCCGCCGGTCCAGAAAGGTCCAAGTGGCCTCCTGCCCCTCGCTGTCATCGCCCAGCCAATACAAAACGGTGGCCCCATAGACGCCAGAAAGCGTCGCCCGCTTGGTGTACCAGTTCACATCGCGCGAGGCGTCGCCAAGGGCGCTCCAGATCCGGTCCGCCGTGCCCCAGATCGCCCCGGCCCCAAGGGCCGCGTTCTGTGGCAGGGCAAACAGGCTACTGGCGCGGCGCACGGCCTCCTTGTCCTCGATCGCCTCGATGCGAAACCGCACCGCCTGCGCGATTCGGTCGCGAAACCGCATCTCGGCAGGCGCCGTCGCCGCCATCCGGCGCAGCATCTCCTCATCGCCAAGGGCGTGAAAACAAAGGGCCAAATCAACCGCACCGCGCGGACAGGCGGCCCGCGCCACCTGCGCATCTATGCGAGATTGCGCCACAGCGGCGCGATATGTGGTCTCGCTCCAGCCATCAAACGCCACATGATCCATCGCCGCGCGCAGCAATTCTTCGCGGATTTCCTGTTGTTTCGGCTCGATTTGCACCATCCCGCCCCCTTGAGTTTTCCGCTTCTCCCATAGTGGACAAGCCAGATCGCCTTTGCTATACGGCCACTTCCTGCAAATACTTGCAACTCAAACTTAGGAAGGTGGTGACACCACATGCAGGTTAGTGTTCGCGACAACAACGTCGACCAAGCACTGCGCGCTTTGAAAAAGAAGCTGCAGCGCGAAGGCGTATTCCGTGAAATGAAGCTTAAGCAACACTTCGAGAAACCTTCTGAGAAGAAGGCTCGCGAGAAAGCTGAAGCAATCCGCCGTGCCCGTAAACTGGCACGTAAAAAAGCACAGCGCGAAGGTATGCTCTGAGCCGCGGCTAAGCACTAAAAGGGTTCACATTGTGGGCCACTCAACGATCCCCCGGCAGCGCAAGCTTCGGGGGTTTGTTATTTCTGGGGCCGGACTAAGCCCACCGCCCCCTGCGCCCGCCTTGCACCCCCCGCCGTCCCGCGTCATAAATTGCTGCATGGCAGCAAACCTCCAACTGATGGTCTTCACCGACCTCGACGGCACCCTGATCGACCATGACACCTATGACTGGCGGGCGGCAAAGCCCGCCCTCGCCGCCCTGCGCCGCCTTGGCGCGGGTCTGATCCTCTCCAGCAGCAAAACCGCCGCCGAAATCGCCCCCCTGCGGGCCGAGATCGACCAACCCCAATGGCCCGGCATTGTTGAAAACGGCGCGGGCCTCTTGCCGCCCCATGACGCCGCCGCCCATGACGCGGCGCAGTACACGGCGATCCGCGAGGCGCTGCAAAACCTGCCCGATGATCTGGCGGGCCTGTTCCACGGCTTTGGCGATTGCACCCCCGAAGAGGTCGCGGAAATGACCGGCCTGCCCCTGAAATCCGCCATGCTGGCCAAACACCGCGCCTTCTCCGAACCCGGCCAGTGGCGCGGCAACCGCGCCCAGAAAACCGCCTTCCTCGCCCATCTGAAAACCCAAGGCATCTCGGCGCAGCAAGGCGGGCGCTTCCTCACCCTCTCCTTTGGCGGCAACAAGGCCGACCAGATGCGCGCCATCACCGCCCAGTATAAACCACAGCACACCATCGCCCTCGGCGATGCGCCCAATGATGTGCAAATGCTCGAGGCCGCCGATACCGGCGTGGTCATCGCTAATCCGCACCGCCCCCCCCTGCCCGAACTGCGCGGCGAGGCGGCAGGTCGCATCATTCGCACAAAGGCCGCTGGCCCTTTGGGGTGGAATGAGGCGATACTCTCTCTCATCAACCGACTTGAACTGAACTAGGACACATTCACATGGCCGATTTCCATCAAAATGGAAACATCACGACCCTGCACAACCTGCGCGCCCGCTCTGTCGACGAGATGGAGCATGAGCTGTCCGTCTTCGCCGAGTCGCGCAAGATTTCCCTGATCCTGCCCTGCCTGTTCTCGGAACTGGAAGGCGAGGCCATGCCCCATATCCTGTCGGAACTGGCCAAGGTCTCTTACCTGCACCGCATCATCATCGGGCTGGACGCCGCCGACGAGGCCCAATTCCGCCACGCCAAGAAATTCTTCGAGGGTCTGGGCCAGAACCACATCGTCATCTGGAACGACAGCCCCCGCATGCTCGCCCTCGGCGCGCGGCTCGAAGCTCTCGGCCTTGCGCCCACGGAAAAGGGCAAGGGCAAAAACGTCTGGGCCTCGCTCGGCTACCTCATCGGCTGCGCCGATAGCGCGGTGATGGCGATCCATGATTGCGACATCCTGACCTACGAAAAGGAAATGCTCGCCCGCCTCGTCTATCCCGTGGCAAACCCGAATTTCCCTTACCAAGTGGCCAAGGGCTACTACCCCCGCATCGGCGGCGACAAGCTTAACGGCCGCGTCACACGCCTGCTTGTCAGCCCCCTGCTGATCGCCCTGAAAAAGGTCATCGGGGATCGCGACTATATCGATTACCTGCGCAGCTTCCGCTATCCGCTCTCGGGCGAATTCGCCATGCGCACCGCCATCCTGCCAGACCTGCGCATCCCCTCCGACTGGGGCCTCGAAATCGGCGTGCTGTCAGAGGCATGGCGCAACCTCGCGCCCAAGGCCGTCTGCCAAGTGGAAATCTCCGACGCCTACGACCATAAACATCAGGCCCTCAGCCCAGAGGAGGCCGACGCCGGCCTCAACCGCATGTCCACCGACATCTGCAAGGCGATCTTCCGCAAACTGGCCGCCGATGGCACCGTCTTTACGCCCAACGTCTTCCGCACACTAAAGGCCACCTATTACCGCTGCGCGCTGGACCTGCTTGAGGGCTACTATAACGACGCCAAGATGAACGGCCTCTCCATCGACCGCCACGTCGAGGAACGCTCGATCGAGCTGTTCGCCGAGAACATCGTGCGCGCGGGCCATGTCTTTATCGAGAACCCGCATGAGACCCCCTTCATCCCCACATGGAACCGCGTCCACTCCGCCGACCCGTCCTTCCTGACGGACCTGAACGATGCGGCCAAGGCCGATGAAGAGGAATTCAAATAGGCCCTAGCCGCGATTGGTGATCCAGCGACATTGATATGGGGCAAGGGTGATGGCCTCTTTCTCCATATCAATCGGCTCGCCGGTCAACAGATCGAACCATTCCTCGTCATCAATCAGGTTCATCGACATATGCGAGACCTCGGTCGCCTCGCCGCTGACGTTATGCAGGGCAAAGATCGACTGATGCCGGTCAAGGCTCTGCCGCCAGACGCCAAAGACCTTGTCGTTCAAGGGCATGGTGAACTGGGTCGCATTGGGGTGGAAGGCGGGCTGTTTCGCCCGCAGACGCAGCCTCTCTGACAGGGCGCCCAGAACCCGCGCCTGCGGGGTCTGCGGATCATCCAGCAATTCATTCAAACGCGGGTAATCCCACCGATGCCGGTTGATCGCACGGCTCATGCCGCGCCATTCCACCTGCTCGTGGTCATTGGGCGTGGCCAGCATCGAATGGATGTAAAAGGCCGGTATCCCCTCCAGCGACATCACAATCGTCTGCGAACAGATGAAGCGCTCGAAATGATAGTCATCGCTCCCGGCAAAGGTCTGCCCCGTGGCCTCATAAAAGGTGGTGTTGATCTCGTATGGCGCCTCGCCCCCGTCGGGCAGCGCCCGCATCGACACAAGGCCGCCGATCGCCTTGATCGTATCGATCATCTTGGCCTGCTCCGCCGTGGGCAAAATCCCCTCCACCGGACGCATTCCGATGCCGTCATGGCTGGCGGTGAAATTCAAATACGCACAGCCAAGCTGCGCCGGCGGCATCCCGCTCTGCCAGCGCCGCAGATACTGCGCCGAGCCGGACATCACCGCATGCAGCACAAGGGGCGGCAGCGGGAAGTTGTAAATCGCATGTGCCTCGTTGCGATTGCCGAAATAACTCAGGTTCTCCGCCTTGGGCACATTGGTCTCGGTCAGCAGAATGATGGTTTCCGCCGCATAGTCACAGAGCATGCGGATCAACTGCACAATGGCATGGGTCTGCGGCAGGTGGATAGATGTCGTCCCGATCTCCTTCCAAAGAAAGGCCACCGCATCAAGGCGGATAATCCCCACCCCGTTGTCCACATGCAGGCGAATGATCCGCAGGAACTCCAGCAAAACCTCGGGGTTGGAGAAATCCAGATCAATCTGGTCATGGCTAAAGGTGCACCAGACATGGCGCGTGCCATTGGTGGTCTCCACCTCCTGCAACAGGGGCGTGGTGCGGGGCCGCACAACCGCCGACAGGTCATCCTCGGGCGAGGCCTCGAAGAAAAACTTGTCATAGGGCGCCTGCCCCTGCCGATAGCCGTTGAACCATGTGCCCTGACTGGAGACATGGTTCAAAACCAAATCCGACATCAAATGGAAATCCTTGCCGATCCGGTTGATATCGGCCCAATCCCCCAACTGCGGGTTGACCGAGCGGAAATCCGACACCGCAAAACCGTCATCAGAGGTATAGGGAAAGAAGGGCAGAATATGCACCCCGTTCACCACCCCCTTCATCCGCCGCAGCAAAAAGTCATGCAACAGGTCCAGCGGCTTATGCGCCCCGTCAAGGATCGAGTTGCCATAGGTGATCAGCAACGCGTCCTTCTCCGTCCACAGATTATTGCTCGGAAGCCGCCCGCGCTTGCGGGGCCGCGTTCCCTCGGGCCAGAAGGCCTCGACAATCTTGCTGGACAGAATATCCCCATCCAGATCGGGATAGATCTTGGCGATCAAAGTGGTCAGGCGGGCGCTGAATGAATTCGGTTTGTTCTTTTCCATATCCACAGTTTGGGCAGCTTGCGCAGGCATGCAAGGGCGGCGTGGACAAGCGGCGGGCATATGGCGCCGATATGCAATCGCTCCCCCGCCCATGGTTCGAAATCCGCCCGATTTTGCCCGCTTTTTAAGCAGTTCCTGTCTGCGGCCTGCGGCTTCCCTAGCCCTTGAACACGCGGTTGCGCGCGTTCTCCACATGGGCGCGCATGGCGGCGCGGGCGCCGTCCTGATCCCCGGCCTCAAGCGCCTTCAGCACCGCATAATGCTCCTGCTGCACCAGCTCCATGCGCTCCTGCGGCTTGGTCAGCGACAGGTTCCGCGTCAGGTTCAACCCCATCAGGATATTGGGCTTGATCGACACCCGCGCCGCCGCGAAATACCGGTTCCCCGCCGCCTCGCAGATCTCCTCATGAAAGGCCTCGTCCAGCTCAACCCCCAATTCGCCATTGCGAATACAGGCGTCCAAAGCCTCCAGCGTCGCCCGTAGGGAGGCAAGGTTTTCCTTCGTCCGCCGCTCCGCCGCCAGATAGGCCGCCTCCCCCTCGATCGCGGCGCGAAACTCGAATGTGCGCTGGATATCGGCAATCGATCCCACAGGCGCCAGCCGCATCGCCGCCGTCTCGGGCCGCTTTTGCACGTAGGAACCGGACCCCTGCTTTGACACCACAACCCCGTTCTCGCGCAGCTGTTTCAAGGCCTGCCGCAACACGGGGCGAGAGACATTCAACTCGTCGCTCATCATGTGTTCCGAGGGCAGCTTCGCCCCCACAGGGATCTCGCCGCTCAAAATCATAGAGAGGATCGTCTCATAGACCTGATCAGACAGGGTGCGGTCCTTGCCAGCCGGGGCCGGACGCGGCGCAGCCTCTGCCCCGCCCATTACCTGTTTCTTGACTGACGCCATGCCGCGAAATCTTCCTTCGTTTGGGGGTCGGTGGGCGGATAGAGCCCGAAAATCGAGGCCCCGCCCTGAACAGTCTCCAGCACGAAATCCTCGAACACGGTCATCTCCACCGCCTCCTCGGCCACCTCTTGCGCCAGATGGGCGGGAATGCAAACCACGCCTTCGTTATCCCCCACCATTATATCGCCCGGAAACACCGCCACACCGCCGCATCCCACAGGCTCGTTAAGCGCCACCGCGTGATGCTTGGTCAGGTTGGTCGGCGCCGAAGGGCGGGCGTGATAGGCGGGCATCTCAAGCTCTGCAATCTCGGGCGAGTCGCGAAACCCGCCATCGGTGACAATCCCGTTGCAGCCGCGCACCTGCAAGCGCGTCACAAGGATACCGCCCGCCGAGGCCGCGCTGGCATCGCCGCGCGCATCAATCACAAACACCGCCCCCTCGGGACATTCCTCAACCCCCTTGCGCTGCGGGTTCTCGCGGTCTGTAAAACACTCCAGCACATCCAGATCCTCGCGCGCCGGAATATAGCGCAGGGTATAGGCGGGGCCGACCATATTCGGCCCCGGATTCATCCGCTGCGGCCCCTGGATGAACACATTGCGAAACCCCCGCCGGAACAACGCGGTCGTCAGGGTCGCGGTGCTGACACGGGTCAGCCTCTCCAGAACGTCAAACGCCACGTCTCGCATCGTCGAAACCTCTCCCCCCTGCTTTGCCCGCGCGTCCTCCTCGCATGCAAAGCCAGATACATTTCCGGTGCTACACCCCTCCGGCGCGCCTCCTATTCAAGAAGCGACGGCAGGAACAGGGACACCGCAGGCACATAGGTGATCAGGATCAGCGCCGCCAGAATGGCCAGATAGAAAGGCCAGATCGTCTTCAGTGTCTCCTCGATCCGGATCCGCCCCACGGCGCAGCCCACAAACAGGCAGGTCCCCACCGGCGGCGTGCACAGCCCAAGCCCAAGGTTCACCAAAAGCATGATGCCAAACTGCGTCGGGTCCATGCCAAGGTCTTTCACAATCGGCAGGAAGATCGGCGTGCAGATCAGGATCAGCGCCGCCATATCCATGATCATCCCCAGAACCAGAAGCATCACGTTGATCATCAACAACACGAAAATCTTCTCTTCCGAAATCCCCAGCATAAAGGAGCTGAGCTTGTCCGGCACCTGATAGAGCGCCAGCAGATAGGCAAAGGAACTGGCAAAACCAATGAGCACCATCACCATGGCCGTCGTCCGCACAGCGGAGACCACCGATGTCTTGAACCCGATCCAGTCAAGGCTGCGATAAACAAAGAAGGTCAGCAGCAGCGCATAGATCGCGCCAAAGGCCCCCGATTCCGTCACCGTAAACACACCGGACAGAACCCCGCCCACAATGATCACCGCCGTCACCAACCCCGGGATCGCCTGAAGCGAGGCAATCCAGACCGCGTGCCAGCCCGGAAAGGCCTCCGCAGGGTAGTTGCGCTTCACCGCAATCACATAGGCCGCCACCGCAAGGCACAGGCACATCAACATCCCGGGCAGAACCCCGGCCAAGAACAGCTTGGAGATCGAAATCCCCCCGCCCGCGGCCACCGCGAAAATAATCATGTTATGGCTCGGCGGAATAACAATCCCCGCGATCGAGGAGGTCACCGTCACATTCACCGCGTAATCGGGATGATAGCCGCGCTCCTTCATCACCGGGATCAGGATCGAGCCCAGCGCCGAAATATCCGCCACGGCAGAGCCGGAAATGCCGCCGAACAGCATGCTGGAGAAAATGTTAACAGAGGCCAGCCCGCCGCGAATATGCCCCACAAGCGCCGAGGCAAATTTCACCAGCCGCATGGCTATGCCCCCGTGCAGCATCAATTCCCCCGCAAAGACAAAGAACGGGATCGCCAGAAGCGAGAACACCGAAATCCCCGAAACCGACCGCTGGAAGGTGATCAGCAGGGGGAACCCCTCCCACCAAAAGGCCGAAAGCGCCGCAATGCCCATAGCAAAGGCCACCGGCACACCCAGCACCACACAGATCGCGAAAATACCAAGAAGAAGCGTCAAGCCCATGATTACACAATGCCTTTTTCAATATAGGGTCGGCCCATGATCAGGCAGATAAAGCGGAACACCGCCCGCAGCCCGGCGAAGACAAACACAAGACCACCGCAGAGCGCCGCGGAAAGGGACCTGAAACTTTCGGGGATATTCAGCATGGGCAACAGCGTGTCCCAGCCAAACATAACAAGCTCGATACTGGCCAGCATCATCAACAGGCCGAACCCGGCAAGGACGATATCAATCACCAGCTTAAGGAAAACCGAGATCCGCTGCCCCATCATGTCCCGAAACAGGGTCACGCCAAGGTGGGTGTTCTCGTGAATGCCAACAGCGGCGCCAAGGTAGGTGATATAACAGATCAGCAACAAGGCCAGCTGCTCAACCCATGTCGGCGTCGCGTTCAAAACATAACGGCCAAAAACCAACCAGCCAAAGGTCGCAACCAGAACAACCAGACATATCGAGGCCGCGATCATACACAGCAGGCTCAGTATATCCAACGCACGTTCAATCCTGAGCATCCAAGGGGGTGCCTGTTCCACGATCAAATCCTTCGGGGTTGAGATTGGGGTATCAAGGGGGGTGCGCCCCGCCGCTTGGGGCGGAGCGCACAGTATCTTATCGCGTTAACCGCGCCGGATTACTCGGCGTTACGGAACAGGTTGACCAGCTCGGTCATCTCTGGGTTCGCTTCAAGGTACTTGTCATAGACAGGCTTCATCGCGTCCTGGAATGCGGTCTTGTCGGCGATTTCGTTCACCTCAACACCACCGTCCATGATGATCTTCATCGAAGCGGCTTCGCGCTCACCCCACAGCTTGCGCTGCAGATCGGTGGAGTTCTTACCAGCTGTCTTAACGATCTCTTGCTGCTCTGGTGTCAGGGCATCAAAGGTCTTTTTGCTCATGCACAGGCACTCTGGAATGATCAGGTGCTGGGTCATGGAGTAGTACTTTGCAACTTCAAAGTGGCTGGTGGACTCGTAGGATGGCGGGTTGTTTTCCGCACCGTCCACAACGCCGGTCTTGATCGACTGGTACACCTCGGCAAAAGCCATCGGTGTGGCGTTGCCGCCCATGGATTCGATCATGCCAACGAACAGGTCGTTGTTCATAACGCGAACCTTCATGCCCTCAACATCCGCAGGGGTGTTGATCGGCTTGATGGAGTTATAGAAAGACCGCGCGCCAGCGTCATAGTAGCCCAAAGCAACGATGCCTTTGGCTTCCAGAGCCTCGCCAAGGGCCGCACCGGGGGCGCCATCCATCAGCTCATACATCTGCGGAACGCTTTTGAACACGAATGGCAGGGATACAACGTTGGTCTCAGGCACGGCCTGACCCATCGGGCCAAGGCTGAAGACACCAAAATCCATCACGCCAAGGCGCAGCTGCTCGATCGCGTCGGGCTGGGAGCCAAGAACACCGGCGTGGAATACCTTGCCTTTGATCTCGCCGCCGGTCTTTTCCTCGACCTCGGCCATAAAGGCCTCCATGCCGTGGGACACGGGGTAATCCTCAACGTGGATGTTCCAACCGCGCCAGTCTTTGGCCTCGGCTGTCAGTGGCGCGAAGGCCATAGTTGTGGCGGCCGCAACAGCGAACGCACCACGGGAAAGAATGCTGTGAAATGTCATCTCCGTCTCCTCCTCAGGACTAACATTGGAGGGAAACGTCACACAGGTTACAAATATTTACAAGTATCCAAATTCAAAAAGTTAATCCTGCCAAATTGCCGCTGGGGCACTCTGCAAACAAATCACATAGTATCAATAGTTTACGCGCAGAATTCGCCCCAAAAACCACCCCCGAAATCACCCCTCTATACTAGTAACCACCCCCCGTTTTTCATGCTGCAGATGCAGCATTTTCACCCCTCCTCGCGCTTTTCTACACAAAGTAGTATCCTAGTCTAGAATCGCAAAACCGCCCCATGGCACGCGCGCCCATCACAGGCCGCCGCCCCTCACCAGCCCCCCAGAAAGGGACAGATATGACAGCTTCCAATACCACCGCCAAACTGAACGGCGGCGCGCCCTTCCCCACCTTCAATGTGCCAAAGGTCGGCGGCGGCACTCTCTCCTTCGGCGCGGCCACGGGGCGCTGGTCCCTGCTGATCGTCTATCGCGGCAAACACTGCGGCCGCTGCAAGAAATACCTCGGCGGCTTCGAGCAAACCTATAGCCAGTGGACAGAGGCAGGCTTCGACATCGCCGTGATCTCCGCCGACCCGCTGGAAAAGGTAGAGGCCGACATCGCCGAATTCGGCTGGAGCTTCCCCATCGGCTATGACCTGCAAGAGGAGGACATGCGCAAGATGGGCCTCTTCATCAGCGACCCGCTCAGCCCGCAGGAAACCGACCGCCGCTTTGCCGAGCCGGGCGTCTTCTGCATCCGCCCCGACGGCACGGCGCAGATCGTCGCCATCTCCAACGGCCCCGCCGCCCGCCCCGATCTGGCAGAGCTCCTCGACGGGATGATCTTCACCATCGACAACGACCGCCCCGCCCGCGGCACGGTGTAACGCGGCGGCGCATGGCGGGCCCCTGCCATGCGCCCAACCCCGCCCCGCAGGGCGATCTGCACAATCATATGCATAGGATGTGCATCACATGTGCATCAGTTGTGTATGGGGTTTTCGCCCCTCCCGCCCTGCCATTAAGTCGCAGTTCCCCTCCCCCCTGCGGGCGCTAAACTCTCCCCATGCCCTACGAATGGCTTGACCCGACTACAGGCAAAACGCCCGCCCTCGCCCCGCCCCCCGCGCCGGGCGAAACCGCCCCTTCGGCGGTGCTGCACCTGTGGCCCTACCGCTCCCTGCCACGGCGTGGATTTGTGGTCTTTATCGGCGTTACCTCTGCGCTTTTTCTGTTGCCCCTGATGGGGGTTGTCGGCACGCCGGTGCTCTGGGGCCTGCTGCCCTTCCTGCTCATCACCGTCGCCGCCGTCTGGATCGCGCTGGAGCGCAGCTACCGCGACGGATCGGTGCTCGAGGAACTCTCCCTCTGGCCCGACCGCGTCTGCCTGACGCGCCACAACCCGCGCGGAAAACTTCAGACATGGGAGGCCAACCCCCATTGGGTCCGCGTCGAAATGCACCCGACCAAGGGGCCGGTGGAAAACTATGTCACCCTCACCGGCGCAGGCCGTTGCGTTGAGATCGGCGCCTTCTTAAGTATAGAGGAACGCGCCGCCCTCTTTGATGATCTCAACCGACGATTAAAGGCCAGATAACCCTTATGGCTCAAGCACTTGCGACCCCCAAGGCGCGCCGCGCCCGGCTCCTCACCCTTGCGCGCGTCGCCGGGCCGCAGGCCGCCCGCAAACCCGGCCTCGCCCCTTCGGAGGAGGCCGCCCTGACCCTGCGCCAAAGCCCGCCGCCTCCGCGCGCCCCCGAGGGCGCCGTCACTTTCCTGATCCCCCTTGTCGGCAAGCACCACGTCGAGAACTGGACAACCGTCAGCGAACGCCTCGCCGCCACCCTGACCAGCCTCGCCCGCCAGACCAATCCCCATTGGCAGGCCCTGATCTGCGGCCAAGACATGCCAGAGGGCCTGCCCGCCGACCCGCGCATCCGTTTTCTGCCTTTTGATCAAGAGGTTGAGGGCAATGACAAATGGAACAAACTGCGCCTTCTGGCACAGGCCCTGCCGACACAGGCCCCCATGGGCGGCTACGCCATGCCCTTTGACGCCGACGACCTGCTGCACCCCGACGCGGTGGACCACATGCTGCGCAACACCGCGCGTGGCGGGCATATCGTGTCCGAGGGCTATGTGCTGGACATGGGCCGCTCGCTTCTGGCCCTCGCCGGGCCACGCAGCCTCGCCATGCCCCTGCGCAAACCCTTCTGGAAACTCTGCGGCTCCGCCGCCGCCTTTGACTGGGACGGCACCCCCGAATGTCAAAGCTTCATCGAGGAAGCCACCCAGCACGAACACCGCATGTTCCCCTACCTCGCCGCCCTCGCCGGACGGCCCCTGAAACCGCTGCCCTTCGCGGCGGCGCTCTATATCCTGAACCACGGGGAAAACTTCGGCGTGCGGCGTGGCCGGATCAGCTTCAAGGCCCGCTTCGTCGAACGCTACCAGATCACCGAAATCGCCCGGCTGACCCGGGCGCAATCGGATTTCGCACTGGAGCCCTAGGCGATAAGCCTTTGATATGCCGCATATCCTGCAACCAAAGCCGCCGCGGCAAAGGCAGCAAGGCTGATCCCCGTCGCGCTGCCCTGATTGGCAATGGCAATCCCGACAAAGCCCCAAGCCGCCGATGCCCCATAGGGCCAAAGCGCCAGCCAGCGCTGCACCCCAAGGGCCGCAGCCGTCGCCAGCACAAGGCACAGCACCGCCGCCGCCCCCTCGCCCATCACGCCATACCCGCCCAGCATCAAGCCGACAGAGACAAAGCACGCCGCCGTCAACCAACCGGCATAAAAGGCCACAGGCCAACGCGCCGCCCAATCAGGCCGCGCCCGCCCCATAGCGCCCAAGGCCCCAAGGGCCGTGAACAGCATCACCCAGATCATCAAAGTCGCCCAGACCGGAGAGGCAAGCGCCACCGGCAACCAAGCCGCCCCGATGACAAGGGAGGCAAAGAGCATCCAGCGCCCCGCGTCCCACTCCGCATCCTCCCCCCGCATCAGCCCCATGCCCGCATGGACCAGAAGCCAAAGGTAAATCACGCCCCAGATCGAAAAGGCCCAGCCAGCGGGCTGCACCGGCGGATCATTCTGCGGGATCGGATAGCGATCGGGATCAAAACCGCCAAACTCGGGCGACAAAAACGGCGCTGCGGCAAAGGCCAATGCCGCCACCGCCACCAAAATGGGTTTCAATCTGCTCTGCGTCATTGGAATACCTCCGCCATTACCCGCCTTGCCTGACAGGCAAACGCATGGGGCGCGGGTTTGGTTCCCGAAAAGGTGTTAGCCCAAGCGGGCCTTGACCATCGGGCCAACGGCGCCGAAATCCATCTGGCCGGTATAGCGCCCCTTCAGGACGCCCATAACCTTGCCCATATCGCGAATGCTCTCGGCGCCGGTCTCGGCCACCGCATCGGCAATGGCCTTCTCGACCGCGCCATCATCCAGCTGTTTGGGCAGGAAATCCCCGATGATCTCGATCTCGGCGCGTTCCTTCTCGGCAAGCTCCAAACGGCCCGCCTCGTCATAGGCGCGGGCGCTCTCCTGACGTTGCTTGACCATCTTGCCAAGGATCTGAAGCACTCCGGCCTCATCCACCCCGTCCTCGGCCCCGCCATCAACGGTGCGCATCGCGATATCACGGTCTTTGATCGCCGCATTGATCAGGCGCAGGGTCGACAACCGAAGGGTGTCTTTATTGCGCATCGCGTCTTTCAAAGAGTCGTTCAGATTTTTACGTAGTTCCATTCCGTCGTCATCCCCTACGGCGGCCACAATCCGCCCTGTCTAAATCGGGCGCCGCCACGGGGCAAGGCTCAATTCTTTGCCAAACCCGCCCTTGCCCGCTTGACCCTGCCCAAGCTGCCCCCTAGATACGGCAGGATTTTGCGCCGATACCCCAGCCAGGAGCACGCCATGAACGCCCCCACCAAACAGACGCCAACCGCCTGTCTGGCCTTGGCCGATGGCACTATTTTCTACGGAATGGGCTTTGGCGCCACCGGCGCCACCACGGCCGAGCTGTGCTTTAACACCGCCATGACCGGCTATCAGGAAATCATGACCGACCCCTCTTACGCAGGGCAGATCGTGACCTTTACTTTCCCGCATATCGGCAACACCGGCGTGAACCCCGAAGATGACGAAACCGCCGATCCCGTCGCCGCCGGTATGGTGGTGAAATGGGACCCAAGCGCGCCCTCCAACTGGCGCTCGGTCGAGGCCCTCGGCCCTTGGCTCGAACGGCGCGGGCGCATCGGCATCGGCGGTCTGGACACACGCCGCCTGACCCGCGCGATCCGCGCACAGGGCGCGCCCCATGTGGCCCTCGCCCATGATCCCGAGGGCAATTTCGACATTGCCGCTCTGGTCGAAACCGCCCGCGGTTTTTCCGGCCTCGAGGGGCTCGATCTGGCCAAGGATGTCACCTGCGCCCAATCCTACCGCTGGGACGAAATGCGTTGGGCTTGGCCCGAGGGCTACACCAAGCGCAGCGGCCCCGGCCACAAGGTCGTCGCCATCGATTACGGCGCGAAACGCAACATCCTGCGCTGCCTCGCCTCGGCGGGCTGCGATGTCACCGTCCTGCCCGCCACCGCCACGGCGGAGGAGGTTCTGGCCCATAATCCCGACGGGGTGTTCCTGTCCAACGGCCCCGGCGATCCGGCGGCAACCGGCGTGTATGCCGTGCCGATGATCAAGGATGTCATGGATAAAACCGACATTCCCGTCTTTGGAATTTGCCTTGGCCACCAGATCCTTGCCCTCGCCCTCGGCGCGCGCACGATCAAGATGAACCACGGCCACCACGGCGCGAACCATCCGGTGAAAGACATCGAAACCGGCAAGGTCGAGATCACCTCGATGAACCACGGTTTCACCGTCGACAGCCAGAGCCTGCCTGCGGAGGTCATGGAAACTCATGTCTCGCTGTTTGACGGCTCCAACTGCGGCATCCGCATGAAGGACCGCCCGGTCTTCTCCGTGCAGTATCACCCAGAGGCCAGCCCCGGCCCGCAGGACAGCATCTACCTGTTCGAGCGTTTCACCGCCGCCATGGCAGAGCGCGCCGAAACCCCTGCGTAAATCTGCGTAAAGACAGGGTTTTTCCCTCCGTCTTAAGCGATTGTTAACCACCAATACGGCAGATTGGCCCCATCCGCATCGATAGGGCCATCATGCACGCGCGTCACCTCAAGATCGTGCCCCGAACGGGGGCGCTTCGCCGCCGCAAGGCGCCCCTGCCCGGGGCGGTGGCCACCTCTGCGCCCCTGCTCGGCAAAATGCTCCTGACGGAGGGGGCCCTCGCCCCCGCTGACCTGATCAAGGCGCTGGCCATCCAACAGCGCGAGGATGCCCTGCTGGGCGATATCCTGCGCGCCCATAACATGGTGGCGCCCGATATCCTCGATGCCGCCATTGCCCGCCAATGGGGCGTGCAACAGGCCGACCTCGTGAATGACCCGCCCGACCCATGGCTTGCGGACAGCTTCGGCCTTGGCCGCGCCCTGCGCGCCCGCATCCTGCCGTGGAAACGCGCCGAGGACGGCACCGTCCTTGTCGCCGCGCCGGACCGCGCCGCCTTCACCCGCCACCTGCCCGATCTGCAGGACAGCTTCGGCCCTGTCCGCCTTGTTTACTGCAATGAGGCCGACCTGCTGCAAGCGATTGAACAGATCGGCCATAACGGGTTGTCGCGGCAGGCCGAATATCGCGTCCCGCTTGACCTCAGCTGCCGCGCGCGCCCCGTCTCGCGCCTCTCGCTGATGCTCTGGGGCTTTGCCGCGCTCTGCGCTGCGCTGCTGTGGTTTGCGCCACTGCTGCTCTTCGCCCTCGGCTTCGGCCTTGCCCTCTGCACCATGCTCGCAGGGCTTGTCCTCAAGGCCGCCTGCGCATGGTCCGACTACAAGGCCCCCGCCCCGCCGGAGGGGGACGTTAAGGCCCTGCCGCACAAGCTGCCCAAGGTCTCCGTCCTTGTGCCCCTGTTCCGCGAAACCCATATCGCCGAACGGCTGGCCGAGCGGCTCAAAAAGCAATCCTACCCGCGCGAACTCCTCGATATCTGCCTCGTGGTCGAGGCGGACGATACCACCACGCAGATGGCCCTCGCCACCACCCGCCTGCCGGACTGGATGCGCATCATCGCCGTGCCGCAGGGGCGGCTGCGCACCAAACCCCGCGCCATGAACTACGCGCTGGATTTCTGCCACGGCAGCCTGATCGGCGTCTGGGACGCAGAGGACAACCCCGCCCCCGACCAGATCCACCAAATGGTCAAAGCCTTCCACAACGGCGATGACCGTCTTGCCTGCGTGCAGGGCGCGCTTGATTTCTACAATGCGCGGCACAACTGGATCAGCCGCTGGTTCACGGCGGAATATGCCACATGGTTTCGCCTGATCCTGCCCGGCCTTGCGCGGATGAAACTGGCCGTGCCCCTTGGCGGCACCACCCTGTTCTTCCGCCGCAGCGCATTGGAGGCCCTCGGCGGGTGGGATGCCCATAACGTCACCGAGGATGCCGACCTTGGCATCCGCCTTGCGCGGGCGGGCTACCGGACGGAGCTTATCTCCACCACCACGCTTGAGGAATGCACCTGCACCCCGCGCGCTTGGGTCAAGCAACGCTCGCGCTGGCTCAAGGGCTACGCCCTGACATGGGGCGTCCATATGCGCCGCCCGAAACAGCTCTATGCGGACCTTGGCCCTCGCGCCTTTTTCGGCTTTCAGATGGTGTTCCTCTCAACCCTGATCCAGTTCACCACCGCCCCCCTGCTCTGGACCTTCTGGCTCCCGCTTTTCAGCGTGACGCACCCGCTGCAACCATGGCTCGGGAGCGCGGGCCTATGGGCCCTCGCCGGGGTGTTTCTGGCCTCCGAGCTGGCCTCCCTTGCGATCTCGGGCATCGCCCTGTCGCGGGCCGGACACCGCGACCTGATCAAATGGCTGCCGGGCCTGCATATCTATTTCATGATGGGCACCGCGGCCATGTTCAAGGCCTGGTGGGAGGTCATGCTGCGCCCCTTCTACTGGGACAAAACCACCCATGGGGCGCCTGTTGTAACACCCGAAAATGCTAAATAGAAACAGGCGCTTCCGCATCAACCTTCAGGCGCTGCACAAAGGCAGTGGAGATGTGATCCTTGAAGGCATTATAGGCCGCATCCTCATCGCGCGCGGCAATCGCATCGACGATGGCCTGATGCTCCTGCAGAGCATCCCGCCCGCGCCCCTCCGCCGCCAGAGAGGTCGTCGCCATAAGGGCCATGGGCCGGTAAACGAGGTCCAGCTGCTGCACCAGAAAGCGGTTGTGCGAGGCAAGGTGGATCTGCCGGTGAAACCGGCGGTTCCCCCGAGACAGGGCCTGCGGATCATCGACCAGCTTCCAGTCCTCCGCCACCAGATCATTCAGCACGCGGATCTCCTCCGAGGTCGCATGCCGCGCCGCCAGCCGCGCCGCCAGCCCCTCCAGCTCGCAGCGCACCACATAAAGCTCCGCCAACTGGTTGTGATCCAGCGAGGCAACCACCAAAGACCGCCCGTCCCGCGACAACAGCGATTGCGTCTCCAGCCGCTGCAAAGCCTCGCGCACAGGGGTGCGCGACACGCCGAACCGATCCGCCAGATCGCTCTCCACCAGCCGGTCCCCCGGCTTGAAAACCCCCACATCGATGGCCTCAAGGATCAGGCGATAGGCGTCTTTTTGTCCGCTGCGGTCTTCTGCCATTAGGTCTTTCCCTCGGATCATTCGCACTATCTAGGCCGATGCCCCCCGCCCAAGCAACCCCGCGCAACGACGCATCTTGCCCCCGTCCCCGCCAAGCCATAGCTTGCCACCCATGACACAGGGCCGTTTCGAACATATCACCACATGGGTCTTTGACCTCGACAATACGCTATACCCGCCCCACATGCGGCTGTTTGACCAGATCGAGGTCAAGATGGTCGACTGGATCGTGCAGGAGCTTGGCGTGACGCCGGAAAAGGCGGGGGTGATGCGCGCCGAATACTGGCGCGACTACGGCACCACCCTGTCCGGCCTGATGCAGAACCACGGGCTCGACCCCGCGCCCTACCTCACCCATGTCCATGACATCGACTTCAGCGTCCTGTCGCCAGAGCCCGCCCTCGCCGAGGCCATCGCCGCCCTGCCCGGCCGCAAGATCGTCTATACCAACGGCTGCGAACCCTATGCGCATAACGTGCTCAAGGCCCGCGGCCTCGGGGGCCTGATGGATGCGGTCTATGGCATTGAACACGCGGATTTCCTGCCCAAACCGCAGCGCGCCGCCTATGACATGATCTTTGCGCTGGACGGGGTGCCCCATGGCACAGCCGCCATGTTCGAGGATGACCCCCGCAACCTCGCCGCCCCCCATGACATGGGGCTGACCACGGTCCATGTGGCCCCCGCCGCCGCACCGGCCGCCCATATCCACCACCACACCGACGACCTCGCGGCCTTTCTGACAGCGCTGCCCTAACCGGCGGGTCAATCTGCCGCCTCGCCTCCCGCCCGCGCGGGGGGTAAATTGCCGCCAAAGGAGCCAGCAATGGGCAGAGAGCAGACCGATATCGTGATCGCAGGCGGCGGCATCGCCGGGCTTTGCGCCGCCTTGGGCCTTGGCACTTCGGGCTTTGACGTCACCCTTGTCACGCCAGAGCCCGCACCGGACGGCACCGTGCGCGACCAACGCTCCACCGCCTATCTGCAACCGGCGCAGGAGCTGCTGCTGGAGATCGGTCTCTGGCCCGCCCTCGCCCCGCTGGCCACGCCCCTGCAATCGCTGCAGATCATCGACAGCATCGGCACCCCCGCCGTGGAGCGCACAAGGCGCCTCTTCGATGCCGCCGAACTGTCGGGCGACCCCTTCGGCTGGAACATCCCCAATACGCAGATGATCGCCGCCCTCCACGCGGCCATCGCCAGAGCCCCCAATATCACCCTGCGCCATGGCACCGGCTTTGCCGCCATGACCCCGCGCGACGCCAGCGGCATCATCCGCCTGACCGATGGCACCTCGATTGAGGCCAAGCTGCTGGTCGGCGCGGACGGCAGGGGCAGCCACGTGCGCGAGGCCGCCGGCATCGCCGTGCACACCAACCGCTACGGGCAAAAGGCCCTCGCCTTTGCCGTCACCCACTCAGCGCCCCATGGCAACATCTCCACCGAAATCTACAATCAGGGCGGCCCCTTCACCACCGTCCCCCTGCCCGACCAAGACGGCAAACCCGCCTCCGCCATCGTCTGGATGAACCCGGGCGCCGAGGCACAGGCCCTCGCCGCAATGGACGCCCCCGCCTTCAACGAGGCGATCACCGCCCGCTCCTGCGGCGTGCTGGGGCAGATGACCCTCGCCTCCACGCGCCAGCTCTGGCCGATCATCAGCCAGCGGGCGCAGGCCCTCACCGCACAGCGCTGCGCGCTGGTGGCCGAGGCCGCCCATGTCCTGCCGCCCATCGGGGCGCAGGGGCTCAATACCTCTCTGGCCGATATCGCGGCCCTGATCACCGCCGCCGCGAAATACCCAAATGATCCCGGCACGCCGCAGGCCCTTGCCGCCTATGCCCGCGCGCGCCAAGGCGACATCGCCGCCCGAGTCGCCGCGATTGATCTGTATAACCGCGTCACCGCCTCCGGCGCGCCAATCGCCCAGACTCTGCGGCTCGCGGGGCTAAAAGCCGTCCACGGCCTGCCATTTCTGCGCCAACAAGTGATGAAAGCGGGCCTTGGCAGTCATTAACCGCCTAAAAACTACCCAAACCCCGATTGCATCCTCCGAAAATTTCGCTAGACACGCTGCGATCAGAATAAAACATCTGTAACCCTAACATCTAACGACAGGACAGCCCCATGCGCGTCTATTACGATCGCGATTGCGACATCAATCTCATCAAAGACAAGAAAGTGGCCATCCTGGGCTACGGTAGCCAAGGTCACGCCCACGCGTTGAACCTGCGCGACAGCGGCGCGAAAAACCTCGTGGTTGCGCTGCGCGAAGGCTCCGCCTCCGCCGCCAAGGCAGAGGGCGAAGGCCTGAAAGTTATGGGCATCGCAGAGGCCGCCGCTTGGGCCGACCTGATCATGTTCACAATGCCCGATGAACTTCAGGCCGAAACATACAAAAAATACGTCCACGACAACATCCGTGAGGGCGCAGCGATTGCTTTTGCCCACGGTCTGAACGTGCACTTCGGCCTGATCGAGCCGAAAGAAGGCGTCGACGTGATCATGATGGCCCCCAAAGGCCCCGGTCACACCGTGCGCGGCGAATACACCAAAGGCGGCGGCGTGCCTTGCCTTGTGGCCGTTGACAAGGACGCATCCGGCAAGGCGCTGGAAA
The DNA here is from genome assembly GCA_018524345.1 of Harenicola maris. Lineage (GTDB taxonomy): Bacteria > Pseudomonadota > Alphaproteobacteria > Rhodobacterales > Rhodobacteraceae > Harenicola > Harenicola maris. Next base: position 439,020 of record JADQAZ010000003.1, on the reverse strand, counting down.
TCGGCCTGTCCTATTGCTCCGCCATCGGTGGCGGCCGCTCCGGCATCATCGAGACCAACTTCCGCGAGGAATGCGAAACCGACCTCTTCGGCGAGCAGGCCGTGCTTTGCGGCGGCTTGGTAGAGCTGATCCGCATGGGCTTCGAAACGCTGGTCGAGGCGGGCTATGCCCCCGAGATGGCCTATTTCGAGTGTCTGCACGAGGTAAAGCTGATCGTGGACCTGATCTACGAAGGCGGCATCGCCAACATGAACTACTCGATCTCCAACACTGCCGAATACGGCGAGTATGTCTCCGGCCCGCGCATCCTTCCTTACGAGGAAACAAAGGCCCGCATGAAAGCCGTGCTGACAGACATCCAGACCGGCAAATTCGTGCGCGACTTCATGGCCGAAAACCAGGTTGGCCAGCCTTTCTTCAAAGGCACACGTCGCATCAACGACGAGCACCAGATCGAAGCCACAGGCGAGAAACTCCGCGGCATGATGCCATGGATCTCCGACGGCAAGATGGTCGACAAAGCGAAAAACTAATCGCTTCGACCCACCCATAGATTTTGAAAGGCGCCCCTCTGCGGCGCCTTTCTTTTTGCCCGCCCGCAGGCGGTTTTCCCAATGGTCTTTCGCCGCCCCGCCGGATATGGCCATGCCATGACCACAGCGCAAAAACCCGGCCTCGAAAACTGGCTCATCCTCGCCCTTCTGGGGGTGATCTGGGGCGCGTCCTTCATGTCCGTCACCGTCGCGCTGGAAGGGTTCTCCCCCTTCTGGCTCTCGGCTTGGCGGCTGGTGATCGGGGCGGTGCTCTTGCTGGTTGCGGCGGCCACCACAGGGCGGCGCCTGCCGCGCTGGAGGCAACCCCAAGGCCCGCGCATCTGGGCGCATCTGCTGGTCTTTGCGCTCTTTACCAACTCCCTGCCCTTTGCCCTGCTCAGCTGGGGCCAAACCCATGTGCCCTCGGCCTTTGCCGGAGTGACCATGGCCGCCGTGCCCCTGATCACCCTGCCAATCGCCGCCGCCTTCGTGCCGGGGGAACGTCTGACCCTGTTCAAAACCCTCGGCTTCACCATGGGGTTCTTCGGCGTGTTGACCCTGATCGGCTGGGGCAGTCTGCTGTCCCTCGGCTCCGATGGCCTTCTGGCCGCGAAATTCGCCTGTATCGGGGCGGCGGCCTGCTATGCCATCGGCTCGGTCAACACACGCCTCTGCCCGCGCATTGACCTGATCAGCTTTTCCGCCGCGGGGCTGCTGCTCTCGGCCCTGATCTCCACCGGCCTCTCCTTCGCCATCGAAGGCCCGCCGGTGATCCCCACCGACGCCAGCCCGCTTCTGGCCATGGGCTACCTCGGGCTCTTTCCCACGGCGTTGGCCACCCTGCTGCTGGTGCGGGTGATCACCTCGGCGGGGCCGAGCTTCATGAGCCTTGTGAACTATCAGGTGCCGATCTGGTCGGTGATCTTCGGCTATGCGATCTTGTCGGAGTCCCTGCCCAGTGGCTTTGCCCCCGCCCTCGCCCTGATCCTTTGCGGTCTGGGCGTCACCCAAGCCGGCCAAAGGCGGCTCGGGCGCTATCCATCGGGCTAGGCGCTACAACGCCTCAAGATAATTGATCTGCGCCCGCTCCGACCCCGTGGTCCAGCCCCCCTCCATGCATTTGCACAGGATCTTGATAAACTCGGGCGAGGATTTGGCGATCTGCCTGATCACATGGGGATATTTCTCCCGCATCCGCTTGGTGTAATAAAAGGCCACGTCATCCGTATCCGACCAATGGCGCGTCATCAGCCGCTGGAACACCCCGATCAGGCGCGGCGGATTGTTCCCCATATCGGCACAGAAATGCGCCAGCCCCTTCTCGTCCATCGAGGCCGTCAGCCCGAAAGACCCCCAGCGGAACCGGTTCACCACAAACTCGCCGTCATACTTGCGATACAGGTCAAACCCGTGCCCCGCGACAAAGCCCACCTTCACATTGTCAAAGGCAATCCGGTAATCCAGCCAGCTGACCGGATCAAAGGTAAAGGCATAGTTCGTCCGCTTCAGCCCCGGAGGCCAATAGCGACAAGGCGAGCCAAACCCGTTGACCTCCATCCCCGCAATCGCGCCCAGACCAAGGGCAAAGGCCACGCCGGTCAGCGCGTTGGAGGTGATCAAGTTCCCCTGCGAATGACAGTAAATCTTGGTCGCCTGCCGCTCCGCTGGCGAGAGGGTCACCAGATAGGCATAGAGCGATTGCGTCGCCTTGTTCCCGCGCAGCAGGAAATGCACGTAATCCACTAGGGTCAGGCTCGGATGCTGCAGCTTGTTCAGCTCATAGGCCGAGAGAACAACCGCCAGCCAGCCTGCGAAACCGCTGGAATGTTTGGTGAAATCCGGCTCAACCGAACCAAAGGTCGCCTTGTCGAGGATACATTGCCCCAGATCGGCAAAAAGCGTCCCCTTCTCGTTGAACACCCCGACAGCAGGGCACCCCTGAAGCGTCGAAAGCCCGAGGGCAGAGGCGCGGTGATCGGCCTTGGAATTCGCCATCCCGTTGACGAAAACGACCCGGCGCTTTGTGTTGAACCAGTCCTTGTGGCCCACCTCGGGCGAGACATAAAGGTTGATGTCGCCGTCGCCATTGGGCAACCCGCTGCCGGGTTTGATGATAGGTCTTTGCATGATAGCTTCCTATGAAAATGACTTTGCTATTCCAGCCGAAAATTGACTGGCGGTAGTGAGCCATAGAAGCGTTTTTGAATCAAGACTGTTGCCGCCCCTTTCCCCTCGCCGCGCCCGCGCAAAGGCGCTAGCCTGCGCCATGACTTCTCGCCCCCTTCCCCCCACAGGCCCCAGCCCCGAAAACCCCGGCGCGCTCAACTGGTTTCTGGTGATCGCCCTCGGCATAGTCTGGGGCACGGCCTTCATGTCCGTGCGGCTGGCGCTGGAGGGTTTCGGCCCGATCTCGGTCGCCGCATGGCGCTGCACCATCGGCGCCGCGGTCCTGACCGCCTGCGCCGCGGCGCTGGGTCAGGGACCGCAGCAGATCAGGGCCATGGGCGGCAATCGCGGCCTCGGCTTTGTGGCGGGCTTCGGGGTGATCTCCATCGCGCTGCCGTTTTTGCTGCTGTCATGGGGGCAACAACATATCCCTTCCGCCTTTGCGGGCGTGGCCATGGGGGCGGGGCCGCTTCTGGTGCTGCTCCTCGTGGCGGTCTTCTCGCCCGAGGAAGGGATCGGCCCGCGCCGCGTGGCGGGCATGGTCATCGGCTTTGTCGGGCTGGTGGTCCTGATCGGCCCCGGCGCGCTGGAGGGCCCCGGCGCGCTGGAAGACAGCGCCCTGCAAACATGGGGCCAACTGGCCTGCCTTGGCGCGGCGGGCGGCTATGCCGTGGGCTCCATCATGACGCGCCGCGCGCCAAAGATGCCGCCGCTCGCCTTCGCCTCCGGCGGGTTGATTGCCGCCTCCTTGGTGCTGCTGCCACTGGCCCTGGCGACGGAAGGCCTGCCGTCCATCGACCTCTCACGATCGAAACCCTTGCTTGCGCTGCTCTATGCCGCCCTCCTGCCAACGGCGCTCGCCTCCGTGATCCGCGTGCGGGTCATAACCACCGCAGGCTCGCTCTTCATGTCGCTGACAAGCTACATGGTGCCGGTCTGGTCGGTGATCTTCGGCATCGCGGTGATGGCAGAGGACCTGCCGCAAGGCCTCTACTGGGGCCTTGCGCTGATCCTGCTGGGCATCGGCGTCAGCCAGAGCCGCGCCCTGTTCCGCCGCCCTTAAGGCGCGGTTAAACCGCCGCCTCGACGGCCTGCACAACACTGCCGACGACTTCCGCCAGCATCACCTCATCCTCGCATTCCGCCATGACGCGGATCAAAGGCTCGGTGCCCGATTTGCGGATCAACAGCCGCCCCTTGCCAGTCAGGCGGGCTTCGGCATCGCGAATGCTCTGCTGCACAGATGCCGCATCAAGCGGCGCCTTATCCGCCCCGTAGCGGACATTTTGCAAAAGCTGCGGCACCGGCTCGAAACTCTTGGCCAGTTCAGAGGCAGGCTGGCCGCTCTCCACCATGGCCGCAAGGAATTGCAGCCCCGCGATCAACCCATCGCCGGTGGTGGCATAGTCGGTCATCACGATATGACCCGACTGCTCCCCGCCAAGGTTAAAGCCGCCCTCGCGCATCCGCTCTACGACATAGCGGTCGCCAACAGGCGTGCGTTCCAACACCATGCCCTGCCCCTCGACAAAGCGCTCCAGCCCGAGGTTCGACATCACCGTCGCCACCAAGGCCCCGCCGCGCAACAAGCCGCCCTCGGCCCAACGACGCGCAAGCAGCGCCATGATCTGGTCCCCGTCGGCCACGGCCCCGGTCTGATCCAAAATCATCACCCGATCCGCATCGCCATCAAGACAAATGCCCACATCCGCCCCATGGGCAATGATCGCCTCCGCCGCCGTATCCGTATGGGTCGAGCCACAACGCAGGTTGATATTGGTGCCATTGGGCGTCACGCCCACGGGCACAACCTCGGCCCCCAGCTCCCACAAAACCTCGGGCGCGGTGCGATAGGCCGCACCATTGGCGCAGTCCACCACAACCTTCAGGCCCTTGAGCGATAGCCCACCAGGGAAGGTGCTCTTGGCGCGCTCCACATAACGATGACGGCCATCGTCGATCCGCTTGGCACGGCCGATATTCTCGGCCTGCGCCAGATCAACCCCGTTCTCCACCATGGCCTCGATCTCTTCCTCGGCCTCGTCAGACAGCTTGAACCCGTCCGGCCCGAAAAACTTGATGCCATTGTCGTGGTGCGGATTGTGGCTGGCGGAAATCATGATGCCCAGATCGGCCCGCATGGAGCGCGTCAAATACCCCACCGCAGGGGTCGGCACAGGGCCAAGCAGCAGAACATTCATCCCCGTAGAGGTCAGACCAGCCGTCAGCGCATTCTCGAACATATAGCCCGACAGCCGCGTGTCCTTGCCGATCACCACACGGTGACCGTTCATCCCGTCAGAGCGGAAATACCGCCCCGCAGCCGCCCCAAGCCGAAGCGCCATCTCTGCGGTCATCGGCGCGTTGTTCGCACGCCCCCGCACCCCATCGGTTCCAAACAATGTCCTGCCCATATCGGCGCCCTTTTCGGTCTGTTATTCTTCTTTTCTTCAGGTCTGCGCCATCATCAGCCGCAAGGCCTGTGTGGTCTCAAAGGTATCATGGGCGCGGATGATCTGCACCCCCTGCATAGCTGCGCCTATCGCAACGGCAACCGATCCGCCAAGACGCGCCTGCGCCTCCTCAGCCCCGCCAATGGTGCCGATGAAGCGCTTGCGCGAGGCCCCGACCAGCAACGGGCACCCAAGACTGTGGAAAAGCGACATACGGCGCAACAGGGACAGATTGTGTTCCAGCGTTTTGCCAAACCCGATACCGGGGTCGAGCACTATCTGTTGCCGCCCGATGCCGGCGCTGCGTGCCGCCTCGACCCGCCCCGCCAGATAGTCGTAAACATCCAGCAGAACATCATCGTAGCGCGGGTCCTGCTGCATCGTCGCGGGATCCCCCTGCGCATGCATCAAACAGATCGGCGCGCCGCTCTGCGCCGCCACCGCCGCCATATCCCCGTCATAGGACAGGCCCGAAACGTCATTGAGCATATCCGCGCCCGCCTCCAGCGCCGCGCGGCCCACCCCCGCCTTGCGCGTATCGATAGAGACAGGCACATCCAGCCCCCCCGCGCGCAGCGCCGCAATCACCGGCGCGGTGCGGGCAACCTCCTCGGCCACAGGCACGGTCTCCGCCCCCGGCCGCGTGCTTTCGCCGCCAATGTCCAGAATATCGCAATCGCGGGCCAAGGCGCGCGCCCCCGCAAGGGCGGCCTCCGGCGCGGCAAATGTGCCGCCATCGGAAAAACTGTCGGGGGTGACATTCAGGATGCCCATGGTCAGCGGCCGCTCCAGGGCCTTGCCCATCAGGGGGGCACGCGGCGCGCTCATGGCCTGCAAAACCTCCGCCGGGGCCTGATCCGCCGCGATCACCTGCGGCGCGCGGCCCCGCTCCAGAACCTCCACACGGTCAAACCAGCACCAGCCCCCCGCAAGCGGCAGAGCCCCTTCGGGGCGGGCGGCATCCGTCATGGCTATGGCGCGGTAATACAAGCTCATCCCAAGCCCTCTTTGCTCAGCCGCCAAGCGGCAGATCGTCCACCAAAGGCAGGTGCACCGCCCCGTCTATGGCCTGATCGCTCAGGGCATATCGGGCCACGGCCTCCATATGGGTGGCAAGCCACCCCAGCATCTGGCCCGGATCGCCAAGGTCATGCGGCGCGGGTTCCACCGCATCCAGAACCATCTTTGACGGCGCCCAAACCGTGGTCTGCCCCGTCTTGGCGGCGTATTCAAACTCTGTCCGGCTGTCGACCACAAGGCACCGATCATCCCGCCCCGCCAGAACCCAAGCGTTCTGCTCGATCGCCAACAGGTCAATGCGCCGCTGCGCCATGCGCCCCGCCGATTGCGGCGCGGCAATGCCGCTGGCCTCCACCGTCAGGATCAGGGGAATACCCAAACTCTCAAGCTGGTCAAGCCAGCCGCCAAACCGCGCATCCGCCATGGCCGCGTTGGACACAAAAACAACCGCAGGCGGCGGCGCCAGAACCTCAACCGGGGTCAGCCCCTCTGCCCCGCCCTGCTCGCGCATGATCTCCACCCCAAGGCGGAACGGCCCGCGATCCAGCTTTTCGATCCGCACGAAAATCCGCCGCGCCCGCGGCTCTGACAGAACCCGCCGCGCGATCTGCTCGGCAAGGGTTTCAAGCAGGTTCAACCGCTCCTCGGCCAGCGAGGCCGCAATGGCATCGGTCAGGGTGTCATAGCTGACGATGCGGTCCACATCGTCGTCGATCGGCTCATCCGCATGGGCCAGCTCGACCACAACATTGAACTGCACCCGCTGGGTCGCGCCGCGCTCGGCCTGAAAGGCGCCGATCTCGACGTCCACGATATAATCACGCAGGGAAATCCGGTCGCGCGGCCCGCGCGCGGTGGCCGCTGCGCGTTCCTCTGGCGAGGCGAAGGCTGATGTCGGTTCACGATCCATACAGGTCTCGTGGCATGCAGGGGCCGCCAAGGAAAGCGAAAATAGCCCCCGCCATCAGGACAGTTTCATCAAGACCGGGGATGACGATAGAAATAATGCACACCGATCCGCGCCGTGCGCGGGAAGGTCCGCGCCCAGTTCGGGTTCACCGCCGTGGTGTGATAATGGGTCGCCCCGCCCGTCAGGGCCCGCGGCGCGCCGCTGATCATCAGACGCGCAATCTTGCCCACCTGGGCATAGGCCGCCTGCTCGCGGATCTGGTCGCTCAGCCCGTCGCAGGTATAGGTGAACTGACACTGATAGCGTTTGCCCGTGCCCTGATTGACCACACCGCAAACCGAATTGGGATAAAGAGAGGACTTCACACGGTTCATGATGACCTCGGCCACCGCAAACTGGCCCTTCACGCTCTCGCCGCGGGCCTCGAAATACAGCGCCTCCGCCAGACAGCGCCACTGATCGCCGCCGGGGGCACTCGGCTGACTGGCCAGCCATGCCTTGGTATAGGTGATCGGGCCACTCGGCCCTGTCGGGATTTTCTTCGCCCCCTTGGGGATATTGGCAAGGGTCTTGACCCGCTTGCCGCCAATCGCCTGAAAGGCACGGCGGTCCTGACCCAAAAGCTCCGACAAACGCGTGTCCAGCAAAGGCACCTCGGCGCTCGCCTCCTCGGTTGCAGCCAGATCCGCAGTCGGATCCGTCGCCGTCGAGATCGTCACATCGCCATAGGCCACATTGCCCAGCATCAAGCCCCAAGCCAGGGCCATCCCCCAAATTCGCATCGTCATTCCCACCCGCATATCGCATATAAATTCAGCATCATCTGCATATTTCGCCTTAGAAATCGCAGAACCATGGTCGGTTACTGAAAGAAAACCATTGAGTCCACCCTCGCGGCCCAGATCGGAAAAAATGCTGCGCAAAACCGCCTATTGGTGACAAACACCAAACAATTAAGTCAAATTTTCAGGGAATAGCGTTACTTTATTGCTTTGCGATCGCGGATCGCAAGCTGTGCAATGGCCAGCTGCGCCACCGGCACACGGTAGGGCGAGCAAGAGACATAGTTGAACCCCGCCTGCCGCACAAAGGCGATGGTCTCGGGGTCGCCCCCATGCTCGCCGCAGACCGAAAGCGTCACATCCGGCACCTGACTGCGCGCCCGCTCGGCGCCCAGCAAGAGCAGCTCCCCCACCCCCTCGACATCAAGGGTATGGAACGGATCCTCGGGGTAAACCCCCTGCCGCACGTAATCGCCCATGAACCTGTCGGCATCATCCCGGCTCAGCCCATAGGTCATCTGCGTCAGGTCATTGGTGCCAAAGCTGAGGAAGGCCGAGTGCTGCACAATATCCGCCGCCCGCAGGGCCGCGCGCGGTGTCTCCACCATAACGCCAAGGCGATAGGTGAACTCCGTCTGCGTCTCGTTGCGCACAGCGGCCGCCACCGCATCAATCCGCGTTTTGACCAGCTCCACCTCGCGGCGGGCCGAGACCAGCGGGATCATGATCTCCGGCACGACAGGATCCCCCGCCTTGCTGGCCTGCACCGTGGCCTCGAAAATCGCGCGGGCCTGCATGTCGTAGATCTGCGGCATGGTCACCCCAAGGCGCACCCCCCGCATCCCCAGCATCGGGTTGAACTCCGACAGGCTGTCCACACGGTGGATCACATCCGACAATGGCAGGTCCAGCGCCTCGGCCATCTGCCGCATCCCCTCGCGGTCCGAGGGCAGGAATTCATGCAAAGGCGGGTCAAACAGGCGAATACAGACCGGCCGCCCCGACATGATCTCGAACAGGGCGGTGAAATCCTCGCGCTGCATCGGCAAAAGCTGCTCCAGCGCGGCGCTGCGGTCATCCTCTGTCTCGGCAAAGATCATCCCGCGCATCACCGCCATACGCTCGGGCTCAAAGAACATATGCTCGGTCCGGCACAGCCCGATCCCCTGCGCCCCGAAATCAAGGGCCAGCCGCGCGTCCTCGGGGCTGTCGGCATTCACCCGAATGCCCACATCTCCGGCCTCGCGGGCCCAGCCAAGGAAGGTCTCGAAATCATCGTCAAAGAAAGGCTCCAGCAAGGGCACCGCCCCCGCCATGGCCTCCCCCGCCGAGCCATCAATACTGATGATGTCATCCTCGCCGAAGACACGGCCATCGGCGGTCTGCAATGTCTTGCGCTGCACCGACAGGCGCAGTCCGCTGGCGCCCACAATACAAGGCAGGCCAAGGCCGCGGGCAATCACCGCCGCATGGCTGGTCATGCCGCCGCGCTCGGTCAGAATGCCCTCGGCCACATGCATGCCGCGAATATCCTCCGGCGTGGTCTCGCGCCGCACCAGAATACAGGGCTCCCCCCGCGCCGCGCATTGCTGCGCCGCTTGGCCGGAAAACACCAGTTTCCCCGTCGCCCCACCGGGCGAGGCGGCAATACCGCGCGCGATCACATCGCGCTTGGCCGCCGGGTCCACCTGATGGTGCAGCAATTCGTTAAGGGCCCGCGGCGGCAGGCGCAGCAGGGCATCATCACGGCTGATGATCCCCTCCTCGGCCAAGGACACCGCGACCTTCAGGGTCGCGCGGGTGCTGCGCTGCGTGCGCACCGCATCCAGAACCCGCAGCTTGCCGTTCTCGATGGTGAACTCGATCTCCATCTCCTCGCGCAGGCGCGAACGACAGATATCGGCATAGCGGTTGAGCCGTTTGAAGGCCTCCGGCGCTTCCTCCTGCAAGGAGGCACCGCGCGGGTCCTTCACCAGATACATCGCCTCGTCGCTCTTGCGCAGGGCATCGCGGTTAAGGGATTGCCGCCGATAGCGCCCGTTGATCCGCGCCTCGCCGGTGGCCTGATCGATAAAGCGGATCACGCCGGATCCGCTCTCCCCCGGGCCAACCCCGAGGGCCATCTCCTGCACCACAAGGCCAAGCCCAGCATCCGCAGGGGCGCCGCGCGCCTGCCGAAGAAGCCGCGCCGTCGTCCCCTCCCAAGCCCGCGCCATAGAGCGCATCACCTGCGTCAACTGGCGGGCGGGGTCTTGGGGGAATTGCTCCTCGGTCTCTTCCTCGAACAGGGCCAAGGCCGCCTTCACCCCCTCCGCAGAGGGGCTCATGGCATCAAAATCATCGGCATCCAGCCGCGCCACATGCACGGCATAGGCCTGAATAAACCGCAAATACAGGGAATGGGCCGCATCCTCGCCATGGGTCTGGCTCAGCTCAAGGTGGCGCCGGTCGGTCATGCCGATGTTCAACACCGCCCCCGGCCCGCCCCAATCAGGGTCCTCCGAAGAGGGGCGCACAGACAACAGCGTGCCCTCCTTGAAATAGCCAAGCAGGCGCTCCGTATCGGGGAAATGCCCCTTGGCGATATTATGCACCGTCTCGAAAGGCAGGGCGACCGTCGCAGGCACCGGCAATTCCAAGCGTACCAGCCGCTGCAAGCACTTCGCCCGGCCGCCATGGCTGTCCGCCGCAATGGGCGACGTCGGGGTTACTTCAGTAAATGGCTCGAACTTGGTATGTTTCTGCACTGCGGCATTCCTTCGCTAGATGCACCATACCCCGAACGCCCGCCCAAACAAGTCTGACGTAACGCAGCCGCGTTAAGAAATCGCGAATGGTGCCGCGAAGTTACCCCTCGATACAGGTCAAATCCGCCGTTTTCGTGCAGGTTTCGCGAATCTTATGCAGCATGTTCAACCGATTGCGCCGCACGATGTCATTGTCGCTATTGACCTGAACCGCCTCGAAAAACGCATCAATCGGTGCGCGAAGCCCTGCCATGGCCTGCATGGCGGCGGCGAAATCCTCGGATGCAAGTGCGGCATTTATCTGCGGCGCAGCATTTTCAAGCGAGTCGAAGAGGGTCTTTTCCTCCTCGGCCTCCATGAATTTCGCATCCGCCCCGTATTCATAGGCCACACCGTCCTTCTCCTCGGCCTGACTCAGGATGTTGTTGGCCCGCTTGAACCCCTGCAACAGGTTTTCCCCGTCATCACTGCCCAAAAACGCCCCCAAGGCCCGCGCCCGCGCCACCACAAGCGCCAGATCGTCATTGCCCTCCATGGCAAGACAGGCCGCAATCACATCATGGCGCAGCCCCTCCCCCTTCAGGTGAACGGTCAAACGGTCATGGAAGAACTGCAAAAGATCCTCCGCCGGCGCATCGGCGCGGCTCTGCGCAAACAGCTCCAGCAGTGGAAGGCGCAGATTATTCTCCAATATCAACCGGATAACGCCCAAGGCAGAGCGCCGCAGAGCAAAGGGATCCTTGCTCCCCGTCGGTTTCTCGTCAATCGCCCAAAAGCCGGTCAGCTTGTCGATCTTCTCCGCCATGGCCACGGCCACAGAAACCGGCGCCGTCGGCACATCATCGGTCGGGCCAAGGGGGCTGTAATGCTCTTGGCAAGCCGCGGCAACTTCGCTCGCAAGGCCCGCGGCCTCACAGTAATACCGCCCCATAAGCCCTTGAAGTTCAGGGAATTCATAAACCATCTCGGAGGCCAAATCCGCCTTGGCCACCCGCGCCGCCTGCCCCGCAAGCCCCGCATCCGCGCCCACCTTCGGCGCCAGATGCTCGGCCAGAGCCGCAATCTTGCCGATCCGGTCCCCTTCGGAGCCAAGCTTGTTGTGGAAGGTCACAGAGTTCAGCGCCTCCAGCCAAGGCCCCATGCCGTCTCGCGCCACCCGCAGATCGTTCTGCCAGAAAAACGCCGCATCAGACAGCCGCGCAAACAGCACCTTCTGGTTCCCCTTCAGGATCGTCGCCCCCTGATCAGAGGTCTCCACATTGGCCACGGTCACGAATTTCTCGATCCGGCCGGTCTCGGGGCTGCGCACCGAGAAAAACTTCTGATGCTCCTTCATCGAGGTCTGCAAAACCTCCGGCGGCAGGTCCAGAAAGCTCTCGTCAATCGCCCCCATCAACACAACCGGCCATTCCACAAGCCCCGCCACCTCGGCCAGAAGGCCGGGGTCCTCAACAACGCTCAGCCCCTGGGCAAATGCCTGATTTGTGCAATCGGACCAGATCGCCTCGGCCCGCTCCTCGGCGTTCAAAATCACCTTGGCCCGCTTCAGCTTTACCGCGTAATCCTCAAAGGAGGTGACAGAAAACGGCTCCGGCGCCATGAAACGATGGCCCTCGGTCACATCCCCGGCCTCAAAGCCGTCAAGTTCGAATGGGACAACCCTCGCCCCGGCCTCATCGCTCAGGATACACAGGATCCGGCGCAGCGGACGCACCCATTTCAACGTGCCATTGCCCCAACGCATCGATTTGGGCCAAGGGAAGTTGCGGATCACATCCTCGAGCACCTCGGCCACGATCGCCTCCGCCGGACGGCCCGGCTTTTCGATCTCGGCGAAATAGACCTCGCCCTTCTTGTCGGCCCGCACCTGCAGGTCCTCGCGGGCCACACCCGCACCGCGCAAAAACCCCTCGATCGCCTGATCCGGCGCGCCCACCTTGGGCCCCTTACGCTCCTCGCGCGTATCGGGAGAGGCCTCAAGCAACCCGTCAACCACAAGGGCCAAACGCCGCGGCGTGGCAAAACCGGCGGCCGAGGCATAGGTCAGCCCCGCCTCGACCAAACCATCGGTCATGCGTTTTTTCAGGTCTTCACAGGCCCGCGCCTGCATCCGTGCGGGGATTTCCTCGGAAAACAGCTCAATCAACAGTTCGGGCATCAGATCGCGTCCTCTTCGGGGTCATCATTGGGGGTCTCGGCAGGTTCGGGGCAGCCCTCCGGCAGGGGGTCCCCCTCGAATGCGGCGGCGCCGCAATCACTGATCTGGTGCCAGATATAGCCGCGCCCATCGTCAAAAACGGCCGCAACCCGATCCACGCCATAGATCACATCGCGCTTGCTCAGAAAGGCAATCGCCTGCCCGCTGACCAAGGCCTCGCCGATCTCGTCGGCATTGTAACAGTCAAACCATCCCGGCGCGGTCAATGGCTCTGCCGCCTCGTAGGTCTCATAGGTTTCGGTCAACAGGGCCTGTGACATCGGCGTCTGGAAACAGGCGCGATAGCGGATAGGCGAACTCTCCGCATCAATCGCCTCGATCTCCTCGGCCACGATTTCCTCGGGCGCACCGGAATGCAAAGAGGTCAGCTCGATGATCTGCCCCTCTTCCTCAACCACCTCGTAGAAATGGTAAACCTGCAAATAATAAATCGCGATACCGGCGATCAAAGCGGTGGCCACAATGAACCCCCCCAAAATTTTCCCGTTCATGGGGCGGCCCACCCGCCCGCTTCCGTCTGCACAAAGGCATCCGCACATTGCTTGGCCAAGGCCCGCACGCGGCCAATATAGGCCTGCCGCTCGGTCACGGAAATCACACCGCGCGCATCCAGCAGGTTAAAGATATGGCTCGCCTTGATGCATTGGTCATAGGCCGGATGGGCCATGATGATGCGCTTGCCGGTCTTGGGATCCTCCGCAGGGGCCGCCAGAATCGCACCGCACTCGGCCTCGGCCTCCTCGAAATGGCGCAGCAGAACCTCGGTATTCGCCACGTCAAAGTTCCAACGGCTGAATTCCTGCTCCGTCTGGCGGAAGACATCGCCATAAGTCAGGGGGATCGGCGCATCGGGGGCGTTGAACGGCATGTCCATGACATGATCGCAGCCCAGAACATACATCGCCAACCGCTCAAGCCCATAGGTCAACTCGCCCGAAACCGGCGTGCAATCATGGCCGCCGACCTGCTGGAAATAGGTGAACTGCGAAACCTCCATGCCATCGCACCAGACCTCCCAGCCAAGGCCCCAAGCGCCAAGGGTCGGGCTTTCCCAGTCATCCTCGACGAAACGCACATCATGCATCTCCATATCGATCCCGATGGCCCGCAGGGAACCAAGGTAGAGGTCCTGCAAATCGGGCGGGCTGGGTTTGATCAACACCTGATACTGGTAGTAATGCTGAAGCCGGTTCGGGTTCTCGCCATAGCGCCCGTCGGTCGGGCGGCGAGAGGGCTGCACATAGGCCGCCGCCCATGGCTGCGTGCCAAGGCTGCGCAGGGTGGTGGCGGGGTGAAAGGTGCCTGCACCAACCTCCATGTCATAGGGCTGCAACATCGCGCATCCCTTCGACGCCCAATAAGATTGCAGCGCGAGGATGATTTCCTGAAAGCAGCGGGGCTTGGGATGGGATGCAGGGCTTGCAGACATGACAAAATCGGCCTTGTGACGGGTAAAGATGCGGCCTCAATAGGCAAGGCGGGCCAAAGGGTCAATCATTGCCATAATAACGGGCGATCACGCGGCTTTTACTTGCGTAAAAAACCGGGTGCATCACCCTGCAGGCACTGATAAACCACGGCGCAACAAGACGCCTCTGGTATTGCGAGGTGACAGTTTTTTTCGGGGGCCTCGGGCGGTGATGACACGTATTTTGATGCGACTATTTTTTGTGGCAACGGTGGCTTTTGCAACCGGGCTGATCTCGGGCGGCGCCGCGCGCGCACAGGCCACCGCATGGGTCCAGATCGAGGCACAGCCAACTCTGGCAGAGGCCGAGGCCCGCGCCCGCGCTTATGCCGCCACCTTCCCGCAGGTCAGCGGCTTTCGCATGCGCTCGGGCTGGTATGCCATCGCCCTCGGCCCCTTTGCCCGCAACGAGGCCACGAACCAGCTGCGCAGCCTGCGCAGCGCCCGCCAGATCCCCGGTGACAGCTTCGTCGCCTTCTCCAACCAATATGCGCAACAATTCTGGCCCGTCGGCGGCGCCATCCCAACCCAGCCCCTCGTGCCGCTGAACCCCGCAGGGACAACCGAAACGGCACAGCCCGCACCCGATGCTGGCGCTCAGGCCGAGGAGACCGCCGAGGCCGAGGCGGAAGTCGTTGCAACGCCCGAGCCAGAGCCCGAACCCGAAGAAACCCCGCGTCAGGCCCGCGCCTCCGAGCGCCAGCTTGACCGCGCCGGGCGCGAACTGCTGCAAGAGGCCCTGCAGTGGGAGGGCTTCTACACCGGCGCAATCGACGCCTCCTTCGGCGCCGGCACCCGCCGCGCCATGGCCGCCTATCAAACCGCCATCGGCGCAGAGCCGACAGGCGTGCTGACCACCCGCCAACGCGAGGGCCTCATCGGCGGCTATCAGGCCCAGTTCGAGGCCCTCGGCCTTGCCTCCCTGCGCGACGAGCGCGCGGGGGTCGAACTGATCGCCCCCACCAAGCTGGTGAAATTCGCCAAGATCGAGCCCCCCTTCGCCCAATACGACAGCGAGGGCGACAGCGGCGTGCGCCTGCTTCTGATCTCGCAGCTTGGCGAACAGGCCGAGCTGTCGGGCCTCTATGACATCATGCAAACCCTCGAAATCGTGCCGCCAGAGGGCGAGCGCGAACGCGGCCGCCGCTCCTTCACCCTGACGGGTCAGGATACACAGCGCCATTCCTACACCTATGCCACCCTGTCCGGCGGGCAGATCAAGGGCTTCACCCTGATCTGGCGGCCCGAGGACGCAAAGCTGATGACCAAGGTCGTGCAGATGATGCGCGACAGCTTCACCCCGCTTGACGGTGTGGTCATGCCCGACAACGCAGGCACCTCTGGCGGCGACGAACAGCGGATCGACCTGATGGCCGGCCTGCAACTGCGCCGCCCCGACCATTCGCGCAGCGGCTTCTACGTTGACGGCAGCGGCGCGGTCCTGACCACGACAGAGGCCCTTGGCCAATGCTCCCGCGTCACCGTGAACGAAGAGGTCGAGATGGAAGTCTCCGCACAGGACGACAGCCTCGGCCTTGCCCTGCTGCGCCCGCAAAGCGCACAGGCCCCGCTCTCCTACGCCCGCTTCGCACCGCAGGTGCCCCGCCTGCAATCGGAAATCGCGGTCTCCGGCTACTCCTACGAGGACCTGCTGACCCTGCCGGTCCTGACCTTTGGCCAGCTGGCCGATATCCGCGGGCTCTCGGGGCAGGAAAACCTGCACCGCCTGTCGATCGAGGCCCTGCCCGGAGACGCGGGCGGCCCCGTCCTTGACCAGACCGGCGCCGTCGTCGGCATGCTCTTGCCCCGCAGCACCGATGGCGCGCGGCAACTGCCCGAAAACGTCAGCTTCTCCGCCGACGCAGGCAGCATCGCCGCCTTCCTGTCGAACGCGGGCCTAACCCCAAGCGCCTCCGAGGCCACATCCGGCCTGCCGCCCGAGGACCTGACCCTGCTGGCGGGCGACATGACCGTTCTGGTCAGCTGCTGGAACTAACCCGCGGCGAGCAAATACTCCCGCCCCCGCCCTGCGGCCTTTCGGCCTTGCTTGGGGTTGGGCGTGGCCCGTGCTGCGCACGGGCCGGGCCGCTGCGCGGCTTTTTCAGGCCTCCGGCGGGGATATTTGGGCCAATAAGAAGCCCAAGGAATCAGGTGAGATCGGGCGTCAGCTTAGGTCCGGCGTCAGGCGGATGAGCGTGGGCACGGGGGCCTTGAGCGCCGTTGAGACCGCTTCTGCGATCTCTGCGAGGCTTTGGGGCTCTGCCGCCTTTGCCCCATAGGCGCGGGCCAGCATTCCGAAATCGGGGTTTTTCTGCACCACCGCATTGGGCGCGATCTGGGCGCGGATCATGCTGTCTTCGATCTCTCCCAGTTTGCCATTGTCCCACAGGATGATGGGCAGGCTGAGGCCCAGTTCCACCGCCGTGGCGAGTTCCTGCAGGGTGTATTGAAAGCCGTAGTCCCCCGCGATGGCCAGAGTCGCCAAGCCGGGCCGTGCGATGGCGCCGCCGATGGCCGCGGGCATGGCATAGCCAAGGGTGCCAAAGCCGGTGGGGTGGTGCCAATGGCCGGGGGCGGCCATGTCCCAGACCTCCTTTGCCGCATAGGCGAATTGGGTCATGTCGGAGTAGATCATCGCGTCATCCGGCAGGGCCGCCTTCAGCGCCTCGATCACCGGCAGCAGGCCGGGGCGTTCGGCCTCGACCTCGCTGCGCCAGCGTTTGCGGGTCTCTGCGACCTCTTTTGCGGTCCAGTCTGCCTGCGGGGTCTGGTCCGCCAATCGCTGCGCCAGATCTGCAAAGAAGCTCTGCGCATCGCCTTGCACCACAGTTTCCGCGCCCTGACGGTCGCCCAGTTCCGCCGCATCGATATCAACCCGGATCATCGGCGCCTTGCGCCCCAGATCGCTGCGCCAGATGTCGCATTCCGACAGGGTGGTTCCCACCGCCACCACCAGATCGGCAGAGCCGATCACGCGGGCCGAGTCCGGCCGCCCGAGGTAGGAGCCGAAGAGCGTCGGGCACTCCGGCGCGATGATCCCGCGCCCTGCGTAGGTGGTGAAGACCGCCGCCCCCGTCGCCGCGATCACGGCGCGGGCCTCCGCCGCCGCATGGCGCGCCCCGCCGCCAAGGATAAACAGCGGCCGCTTTGCCCCCCGCAGCGCCTCTGCCGTGCCCTTGGCACAGGCGCGGGCACGGCTCAGCCCCGTCACCGCCAAGGGCGGCGGCGCATCGGCCTGCCCCTCCAGCTGTGCAATCGGCACGGTGATATGACGGGTGCGAGGCCGCATGGTGGCAAATTCCGTCAGCGCCCTGTCGATCAGGGTATAGGCCGCGCCGGGCGAACCGGCGCAGAGCGACCAATCGGATACGCTCGCCCCTGCTGCCAGCTGATCGCGCATCTGGTGCAGCTGGCCATGGGTGCCGCTGGTATCGTCAAGGCAGCTGGAGATCACCAGCAGGGGCACGCTGTCGGACCATGCCTGCCCCATGGGCGTCAGGGCATTACACAGGCCCGGCCCGGTGATCACATAGGCCACCCCCGGCTGCCCGCTGGCCCGGGCATAGCCATCGGCCATGAACCCCGCGCCCTGCTCGTGACGCGCCAGAACATGGGTCAGGCCCGCCTCCTCGATGCCGCGATACATCTCTTGGTTATGCACACCCGGAATGCCGAAGATCGTGCTGACCCCGCGCGATTTGAGCATATGGCTTATCTGGGCGCCTAGGGGTCTTTGCATCAGTCTCTCCAAAATCCAACGGTAAACAGGGCATAGACGACCAGCAGCTCCAGCCGCCCGATCAACATGCCCGCCGATAGCATCCACTTGGCCGCATCATTCAGGGGCGCAAAGCTCCCCGCGGGGCCGATCAAATGCCCCAGCCCCGGCCCGATATTGCCCAAGGCCGCCGCCGCCCCCGAAACCGAGGTGGTGAAATCAAGGCCCGTGGTGCCAAGCAGCACCGCCAAAGCCCCAAGGCTCACGATGAACATCACAAAGAAAGAGGTCACCGAGGAGAGCACATCATCGCCCACAGGCCGCCCCTCATAGCGCGCCGTAAACAGGCCGGAGGGCGAATGGATCGCCCGCACCTGCGCCCGGATCGAGGCAAACAAAAGCTGATAGCGGAAGACCTTGATCGAACAGGCGGTAGAGCCCGCGCAGCCCCCGATCAGCCCGAGGAAAAAGATGATCGTTACAGGGAAAGACCCCCAGACCATATAGTTCTCCGAGGCATAGCCCGTGCCGGTCATGATCGAGGTCACATTAAACAGGCTCTTGCGAAAGGCCGCCTCGCCGCCGCGCCCCGATTGCACCATCTGCCAGATGGTGATCATCAAAACAAAGGTGGCAACGATGCCAAAGAACAGCCGCACCTGACTGTCCCGCAAAAGGGGTTGCGCCGAGCCGCCCATCATCTGCACATAGCGCACGAAGGGCAGCGCCGCGAGCAGCATGAAAAACACCCCCGCATATTCAATCCCCGCCGGAAACACCCCGAAGGAGCCGTCGTAATTGGCAAACCCGCCGGTGGCGAGGGTGGTCATGGAATGGGTCAGCGCATCAAAAGGCGCCATGCCAAGGGCAAGGTAGGTCAACGCGCAGGCCGCCGTCAGCCCGATATAGATCACCGAAACGCGGCTTGCGATCTCCCCCGCGCGGGGCAGGATTTTGCCAAGCGTATCAAACCCTTCGGAGCGGAAAATCTGCATGCCCCCGACGCGCAACTCGGGCAGGAACACCATGGCGACCACAATCACCCCGATGCCGCCCATCCACTGAAGCAGCGCCCGCCACAGCAGCAGCCCCGAGGGCAGGGTCTCCAGATGGCCAAAGACCGTGGCCCCCGTGGTCGTCAGCCCCGACATGGACTCAAACACCGCATCGACAAACCGCGCCTCGGTCTCGCCAAACCAGAAGGGCAACGCGCCAAAGATCGGCAGCATCAGCCAAACCGCCGTGGTCAGCAAAAAGGTCTGCCGGATCGACAGCCCCTCCCCCACCGCATTGGAACAGGCAAGCGCCATAAGCCCGCCGCAGAGCACCGTCAGAACCGCGCTTTGCACGAAAGCAGGCCAATGACCGTTCTGATCATAGATATCCATGATCATTGGCAACAGCATAGCCGCACCAAGAATGACCAGCAAAAGGCCAATGACATAGCCTATGGGGCGGATATCAATCATGGCCGCACCGTTATTGGGAACGCGGGGGGTGTCAAGCGGTGCCGCAGCGGATTTGCGGCACTGCGGCGCGTGTTACCCGGTGTGGATCAGGGATTGGAACAGCTTGGGATCAAGGCTGGCCGAGGCAAAAGTCGCCCCTTCCGTCAGAACAGAGACCGCATCATGGCTGTGCAGGCTCTCCTGATGGCTGGCCACAACGCGGAAATCACCAATACGCGCATCCGCCTGCAGGGCGGCGCAGAACAGACGCGCGGCATCCTCGACGAAAATCGGGTTGGCGGCGTTCAGCTCCGCAAAGGCCTGCTCGTCCTCGCGCTTGACCATCACCTGCGTCTCGGTGGCAATGGCGCTGCGGCACAGCTCGATCAGATCCTCGAACCACATCACGCCCCCCGCAGGGTCCAACACCATAGACAGCCGCGCCACAGAGCGCTGCGAATGCGGCGTCGCCAACTGCCCGCGCGTCATCCGCGCATGTTCCGACAGCTCCAGCGAACAGGGGCAGGTCGAACTGTAGACATAGTCGAAATGCACGATCCGCTGGCGCACCCCGGCCACCTCGACCACCTCCAGCGCGATATCGTAATACTGATAGCCCGACAGGCCCGAGCGCAGGCTCGCCTGCTGCATCGGGAAAGACAGGCACATCTGGATGCGGGCGTCGTAACTGTCCAGATCGGCCTTGTAGGTGTCCAGCGTCGCCTCGATCACATCCATGCTGAACCGCGCCTCCGCATGGGCGTAAAAGCTGCGCATGATGCGGGACATATTGATCCCCTTACGGTCGGCCTCAAGGCTGACCGTGCCGGTGACGGAAGTCTCCAGCATAATCTCCCCGCCGCCGCGCAGAGCATAGCGGATCGGCAGGCGGAAATTGGAAATCCCCACATGCTCGATCGGCGCATTCGCCCCGCGGATCAGGGCCGAGGGGCCGTTCTGGATGTCCGGCATCTGCGCCCTATAGGCCGCATCCACCGCAAACTCCGCCGGATACTCCCGCGCCAAAACAGGATAGCCCGCCTGCCCCGTCAGGTCCTCGCCCCCCGCCGCAGTATATCGCTGCAACAGGGCAAGGGCGGCCTCGGCCTCCTCGCGGCTCGGTTCACGATTAAGGTCGATCGGAATAAGTGTCATGGCGATTTCCCCTTTCTAAAGGTGCGGGCCAAAGGCGTCGGGATGCGCCAGTATCACATGGTATCTGGATCGCCCTGCGGGTCTGTCAAGCTTTACCGCGCATTTTTCAATGCCGCCTCAAGCGCCCCCTCAGGCCGAAAGCCGAAGCTCCATAACGCAATTCTCAAGCGTTTCGCCCCCGATCTGCACCTCCTGCTCGGCCCGCGCCTGCCAACCCTGCCGCGCCAGAAACCGGCGCGCATGGTGGCTGGCATGCACCGTCAAATCCCCCTGCCCCGCCACCGTTGCACGGTTGAGCAAAACAGCATGCATCAGGTCCGCCAAACCACTGCCGCGCGCCTCGGGCGCAACATAGGCCAGATCAAGCAGCCCCCCGTCCAGCGTCATCAGCCCCTTGGGCTGATCTCCACTCAGGCCCACAACCACCTGCTGCATCGCCAACTTGAGGGCCAGAGCCTCGGCGCTGGTAAACCGCGCCGCCCAGGCCGAACGCTGCGCCGGCGTGTAATCCGTCGCCCCGTCAAGGATCGCCTCCTGGCAAACCACAAACAAAGCCTCCGCATCCCCGGGGCGATAATCGCGCACCGACAGCATCACAGCGCCGCGTCCAAGGCGCCGCGCAGATCCGCAATCAGATCATCCGCATCCTCAAGGCCCACAGACAGGCGGATCAAGCCCGGCGTGATGCCAAGGGCCAGACGGTCCGCCTCCTCAAGACGCTGATGCGTCGTGGTCGAGGGGTGGGTGGCAATGGTCTTGGCATCGCCCAGATTGTTGGAAATCGTGATAATCTCAAGCGCGTTCAACACCTTGAACGCCGCCGCCTGCCCGCCCTTGACCTCAAAGGCCAACATCGTGCCGCCGCAATCCATCTGCCGCGCCGCAAGCGCCGCCTGCGGATGATCCGGCAGACCCGGATAGGTCACCTTTGCCAAGGCCCCATGCCCCTGCAAGCCCTGCGCAATCTTCGCCGCCGCCTCGGCCTGCGCCCGGCACCGCAGCTCAAGCGTCTGCATCCCGTTCAGCAAAACCCATGCGTTAAACGGGCTCATCGAGCCGCCGGTATGCTTCAGATAGGGCTCAAGCGTCTTGCGGATATACTCCGTGCTGCCCAGAACAACGCCGCCCAAAACACGGCCCTGCCCGTCGATATGCTTGGTCGCGGAATAGATCACCACATCCGCCCCCAGATCGAATGAGCGTTGGAACACAGGCGTCGCGAACACATTGTCGATCACCACCAAGGCCCCAACCGCATGGGCGATCTTGGCCACAGCCGCCACATCGATCACCTCCAAAGTCGGGTTCGACATGGTCTCGAAAAACACCGCCTTGGTCTCGGGCCGCACCGCGGCCTCCCACTGGGCCAGATCGGTGCCATCGACCAAGGTCACCTCAACGCCAAAGCGCGGCAAAAGGTCCTCGACAATATACAAACAAGAGCCAAACAGCGCCCGCGCAGAGACCAGATGATCCCCGGCCTTAAGAATGGAAAACAGCGCCGCATTCACCGCCGCCATGCCCGATGCGGTCGCAAAAGCATCCTCGCAACCCTCAAGCGCCGCAATCCGCTCCTCGAACATCCGCACGGTGGGGTTGCCGTAACGCCCGTAAATGAACTCGTCCTCGCCCAGCTCGATAAACCGCGCCTCCGCCGCCTCGGCGGTGGGATAGGCAAAGCCCTGCGTCAGGTAAATCGCCTCCGCCATCTCGCCATATTGCGACCGGCGAGAGCCGGAATGAACCAGTTTCGTGCGGGTGTTCCAGTCTTTTTCAGAACGATCAGACATAAGGGGCCTCCTTCATTTGGCCAAAAAAATACCTCACCGCTGTCAAGCGACGAGGAACCCCCAGCCTGACCTCTTTAGCAGCATATTTAACGTGGCCCGCAATCCGGTGAACAAATCGCCACGCCGGATGCATACGCCCGCCCGCCCAAAGGGTCAAGACGCTCCCGCGCGCCCCTCGCAAGGGCCAGTGCAAAGGTCCATCCAAGTCACAGCCATGTCACAGAACCGTAAGGAAACTGTCGCGGGGCAGGCCTACAAAACACACAATATCTGGTGGAGCCGCCCCCATGCCCTTGGTTCAAATCAGCGCCCGAAACAGGGCCGCCCCGATCAGCGCGGATCAGGCCCGCGCCATCCAAAAGGCCCACCAAAGGCTGGCCCCAGAGGCACCGATTCTGATCATGGTCCACGGCTTCAAATACGCGCCGGATTGCCCCGGCCACTGCCCCTTCGACAGCCTCTTTGCCCCGCAAAACCACAGCGCCTACACCCGCAGCCGCTCTTGGCCCCACGCCCTCGGGTTGCGCCCCGGGCGCGAAAGCGCAACAGAGCCCCTCTGCATCGGCTTCGGCTGGCAGGGGCGCGGCGCGCTGCACCGCGTCTACCGCCGCGCGGCGCAGGCGGGGCAGGCCCTCGCGGGGCTGATCGAAGACCTCGCCGCCCTCGCCCCCGGCCGCCGGATCGACCTCATGGCCCATTCCATGGGCGCCCGCGTCGTGCTCAGCGCCCTGCCCCGCCTGCGGCCCGGCCTGCTCGGCACGGCGATCCTCATGGCGGGGGCGGAATTTCGCAAACCGGCAGAGGCCGCCCTCGCCTCCCCCGCAGGCCAATCCCTGCAACTGATCAATATCATCAGCCGCGAAAACTGGCTCTTCGACTATATGTTCGAATGGGCCCTCGCCCCGCACCTCTGGCGCAGCCGCTCCCTCGGCCGCGGGCTCGGGCGCGGTCTCATTCGGGGCACAGCCGCCCGCGTCGACCTGCCCATAGACGACACAGCGGCCCTCAGCGCCCTGAAATCCCACGGGCTCACCATCGCCCCGCGCCAGAAACGCATATGCCACTGGAGCGTCTACCTGCGCCCCGGCATCTTCGGCCTCTACCGCCGCCTGCTGCTAAACCCCGCCCTCTTGCCGGAACTACACCAAAGCCTGCGCGCAAATGCACAGCCCACCCGCAGGCTGCAATGGATCACCTCCTCGTGGCCCCCCTTGCCCTTCGGCGGAAAAAGCACATCCTAATGGCCAGCCCAGAAGGAACCTGAAATGACAAATCCCATCGACCTCTACTACTGGCCCACCCCCAACGGATGGAAAATCTCCATCGCGCTGGAGGAAATGGACCTCCCCTATAAAACCCATCTCGTGAACATCGGCGCAGGGGACCAGTTCAAACCCGATTTCCTGAAAATCGCCCCCAACAACCGCATGCCCGCCATCGTCGATCCGGACGGGCCGGACGGCGCCCCGATCTCCATCTTCGAATCCGGCGCCATCCTGCAATACCTCGCCGCCAAATCCGGCCGCTTCGCCGGTGAAACCGCGCGCGAGAAAGTCGCGGTCACAGAATGGCTGATGTGGCAAATGGGCGGCCTCGGCCCGATGGCGGGCCAAGCCCACCACTTCCTCAAATACGCCCCGGCCATGGACCCACCCCACGACCTGCCCTACGCCAAAGACCGCTACCGCGCCGAAACCGGCCGCCTCTACAAGGTCCTCGACACACAGCTGGCCAAAAACGAATACGTCGCCGGCAACAGCTTCTCCATCGCCGATATGGCGATCTGGCCATGGGCCTCCCTGTGGGAAGGGCAACAACAAACTCTGGACGACAAACCCAATATGGCCCGCTGGCTCGACACAGTCGCCGCCCGCCCCGCCGTCCAGAAAGGCCGCGCTCTGGCAGAGGACGCCCGCTCCAACCTGCAAACCGACAAAAACGCCCAAAGCCTGCTGTTTAAAACCAAGGCATAGCGCTTCTTATTGGCCAAAATATCCCGGGGGGAGGCCGCAGGCCGGGGGGCAGCGCCCCCGGATCCAGATTTTTCTCCGAAAAATCTCTCCCGCGCCAAGGCGCGGGAGGGCACCGTCACTCTGCTTTGTCGTCTTCAACGCTATAACGCGACATCAGGCCCGCTTGGGCGAACATAAAGGCAAACAGGATCACCGGCAGGCCAAAGGTCTTGAAATTCACCCAGGCCTGCTCGCTCATCAACCGCCAGACCAGCTCATTCGCCACAGCCAGCCCCACAAACAGCCCCACAAAGCGTTTCGTCAGGATCATCCAGCCCGCATCCTGCATCGGCAGGGCCGCATGCATCACATATTGCAGATAGCTTTTCCCCTGCATCAACCCATAGGCCAGCACCGCCGCAAACACCGTATACAGGATCGTCGGCTTCATCTTGATGAAGCGCTCGTCATTCAGGGCAACCGTAAGCCCGCCCATCACCGTCACCAGAACCGCCGTCATCACCTGCATCCGGCTCAGCGTTCCGGTCAGCTTCCATAAAATCCCCGTCGTCAACAGGATCAGCGGCACAAAAGCCGCCGTGACCACGATGAACCCGCGGTATTCCGTCCCGCCAAAGGTAAACACCTCGTCCTTCAGCCAAAGATAGCCGATGAAAAAGGCCGCAATCGGCCCCATTTCCAAGGCCAGCTTCAGGCCCGGATGCACTTGTTTCTCGGCCAAAGTCTTAGCCTCCTGCTTCCACGATCACGGCACCTGCCGCGATCAATATCATTAATGCCAATCTGCGGGGGCCGACCGCCTCTTTCAAGACCACCCAGCCGATAATCGCCGCAAAGACGGTCGAGGTCTCGCGCATCACCGCCGCCTCGCCCACATTCCCCAACCGCGTCGCCAGCATCACCCCGCCAAAGGAGCCAAAGGCGATCACCGCCCCCAAGGCGCCCCGCAGCACAAGCCTGCCTGCCTCCGGCACGCTTTGCGCCCGCCGCCACCGCCATGCGCCGATCAGGGCAAAATCGATGGACGAAAGGAAAAAGAACCACGCAAGGAAGGTAAACGGGTCCGGCATCACCCGGATCACATAGGCGTCATAAGTCGTATAGATCGCCGTCATAACCCCCGTCAGAACAGCCAGCCCAAGCGCCGCCAAAAGCGTCTCGCGCGCCACCACGACCTTGCGCATGTTGTATCCCGCCAGCCCGAAGATCCCCGCACAGAGCACCGCAACCCCGCTCCACTGCCACACAGTGAACCGCTCGCCAAAGAACACCCAGGCCCCCAGAACCGTGAACAGCGCCCCCGACCCGCGCACCACAGGGTAAACAACCGTAAAGGCCCCGCGGCTATAGGCCAAAGCCATCCCCGCCTTATACACAAAGTGGATCGCCATGACCCCGAGCAGCAAAACCCACTGCCCGCCCTGCGGCCATGGCACGGCGAACAGGGCAAAGGGGGCCGACAACAGCACCATCCAGAAATCAATCACCCCGCGGGTGATCCACGGATCATGGCGCCCCTTCTGCAAGGACCCGAAAACCGCGTGCAAAAACGCCGCCGTCAGGGCAAGGACCATCGCCAGATGATGCCCCGCCTCCGTCCCCTCAAGGGCAATGATCCAGTCGCTCACGACC
Source organism: Harenicola maris (assembly GCA_018524345.1). Lineage (GTDB taxonomy): Bacteria > Pseudomonadota > Alphaproteobacteria > Rhodobacterales > Rhodobacteraceae > Harenicola > Harenicola maris. The sequence goes on along the minus strand of JADQAZ010000003.1, from coordinate 413,007 downwards.
CGGGCCTAAGGCGCATGGCTCACGGTCAGCTTCAGCCCCTCCAAAACCTCACTGAGGGAGGAGAGCTTCGGCCCCGCCCCCTCAAGCAGGCGCACCTCCGCAGGGCCAATCCCCTTGGCGCTGTCAAGGCGCAGCTTGGTCACCCCGCGCATATTCGGCCAGCCCGACAGGGCGGAGATCAGGGCCGCACTCGACCGCGAATCCAGCATGGCAGAGGGCATGATCCGCGCCGCGGCGGAAATCCAGAAACCGGTGTCCTCAAGGCGCTCCTCGGCCTCATCGCGGCTCTGCCCATCGGCCATCAGGGCGGCAATCATCAGCGGGCCGATATTGCCCCGCCCCTGCACCAAAGCATCGGCCTTGCGAATACGCCAAGCCGCACCGCGCCCCTCCAAAGTGCCTGGGGCATCAAGGTCCACCCCGCCCACCTGCGCCGAGAGGGTCACCTCCTCGCCCGCCTCGGTGGTGACGGCAAGTTTGACCTCGGCCTGCTTGTTCCAACTGGTCCAACGATAGGAGACAGAGGCATCAAAGCTCACCTCAACCGCCTTCCCGCCCGACAGACGCTGCGACAGGCTGCGCCCGCCGCTGGCGGTCAGACGCGCATCCTCAAGGGCAAGATCGGCGCGCTCCGGCGGCAGGTTCTCGTAAAGCACACGGTCAAACCCGCCCGCCTTCCATTTCAAGGTCCCGATGCTCAGATGCCCCGCATCCGTCTCCGCCTCGACGCGCTGCAAAACGCACCAGCCCCCGGCGGCGAGCTTGACCTCGCCCACACGGCCCGCAAAGGCCCCCGCAAGGCCGGGGGATTGGGGCCGCAGCGCCCCGGCAATCTTGGAAACGCTCTCGGCACAGAGCCCCTGCGACATGCCGATCTGCGCCTGCGCGCCAAGGGGCATCCCCGCCACAAGGCCAAAGGCCGCCGCCCGCAGCGCCTGCTTCACTGATCCGTCCCCGCATCCAATCCCGTCAGGGCCATGGCAAATTCCTCGGGGTCAAAGGGTGCCAGATCGTCAATCTGCTCGCCCACACCAATCGCATGGATCGGCAGGCCGAATTTATCGGCCAAAGCCACCAGAACCCCGCCGCGCGCGGTCCCGTCCAGCTTGGTCATCACAAGGCCAGAGACATCGGCCAGCTTCTGAAAGGTCTCCACCTGACCCAAGGCATTCTGCCCCGTCGTCGCATCCAGAACCAACAGGGTGTTATGGGGCGCGGTCTCGTCCTTCTTGCGGATCACCCGCACAATCTTGGACAGCTCCTCCATCAGATCGGCGCGGTTCTGCAACCGGCCCGCCGTGTCGATCATCAACAGATCGGCCCCATCGGCCTGCGCCTGGGTCAGGGCATCATAGGCAAGGCTCGCCGGATCGCTCCCCTCGGGCGCGGTCAGAACCGGCACGCCTGCTCGGTCACCCCAAACCTGCAACTGCTCCACAGCCGCGGCGCGGAATGTATCGCCCGCCGCAATCACAACCTTCTTGCCCGCAGCGCGGAACTGGCTCGCCAGCTTGCCAATGGTCGTGGTCTTGCCAGAACCATTGACCCCCACAACCAGAACCACCTGCGGCGTCTTGGGATAAATCGGCAGAGGCCGCGCAACAGGCTCCATGATGGCGGCGATCTCTGCGGCCAAAAGCTGTTTGATCTCGCCGCTCGACAGACGCTTGCCCATGCGGCCCTCGGCCAGATTGGCCGTCACCCGCATGGCGGTCTCGACCCCCATGTCAGAGGTGATCAGCAACTCCTCCAGCTGTTCCAGCATGTCGTCGTCAAGGGCGCGCCGCACCACCGTCTGGGCCTCGCCTCGCTTGAAGAGCCGGCCCAAAAGGCCCGGCTTCGCAGCCGCCACCGCTGGCGCGGCGACAGGTTCGGGGGCGGCTTCAGGGGCGGGCGCCGGAGCGGGCTCCGGCGCAGGGTCCGGCACAGGTGCCGGTTCCGGCTCTGGCGCAGGCCGAGGCTTCGCCTCGGGCATCGGTTCGGGTTCCGGTTGCGGCTCAGGTTCTGGCACTATCTCCGGTTCTGGCTCCGGCACCACCTCCACCTCCGGTTCAACCACAGGCGCAACCTCAACCTCAGGCGCAACCTCAACCACAGGCTCAGGCGCAACCTCAACCACAGGCTCAGGCTCAGGCTCAGGCTCAGGCTCAGGCTCAGGCTCAGGCTCAGGCTCAGGAGCACCCGCTTCTACCGGCGCGGGGTCAAGCGCCTCTACGGCCCCCGCCTCCACAACCTCATCAACCGCAACCTCTTCCTCGGTGCCGCCATCCTCGACAATCGCATCCAGCCCCTCCTCCAGTTTGGAGGAAGACTTGAACAACCGATCTTTGAGCTTTTTAAAAAACGCCATCTGGCCCCCCGGTATTGCGGTCCTTTCCACCTAAACCCCACCGGAGCGGGATGGAAGAGTGAGGCGGAAAATTCATGTTTTCCCCGTAAACTCCCCTCGCCCATGGCGGCAAAGCCGCTAAACTATGCCCAAACCACGAAAGGCCACACCATTTACCGCCCCGTTGCCCTCTTTTCGCTCGCCACACTCACCCCTGCGGCGCTCCTCTTTGCCGCCGCCCTGCGCGGCGGGCTTTGGGCGGCGGCGGCGCTGGCCTTTATGACCGTGCTGACCTTCGCGCTCGACCGGCTGATCAGCGCCGCCGCCGACCCCGCCGATCCGGAAACCGAGTTTCCTGCGGGCCACGCCCTCTCGCTCACACTGGCGCTGCTGCATTTCCCGCTGCTGGCCATGGGGGTCTGGTCGCTCTCGGGCGGGGCGGGCATCGGGCTGGCGGATAAGGCGCTGCTCTTCATGGCGCTCAGCCTCTTCCTCGGACAGGTGCAGAACTCCAACGCGCATGAGCTGATCCACCGCAGCGCCCGCCTGCCGAACCGGCTGGGCCGCTGGGTCTATATAACGCTGCTCTTTGGTCACCACGCCTCGGCCCATCCCCATATCCACCATCGCTACGTCGCCACCCCGCGCGATCCGAATACCGCCAGACTGGGGGAGAATTTCTACCACTTCGCGCGGAGGGCATGGCTCGGCTCCTTCCGCGCCGGGCTGCGGATTGAATCCGAAAGGCTGCAAAAACGCGGCCTGCCCCGCCTGCGCCACCCCTATATCCAATATTTCGCGGGCGCATGGCTCACCCTTGCCGCCGCAGCCCTGATCGGCGGCGCAGGCGGGGTGCTCGCCCTGATCGCCCTTGGCAGCTACGCCCAGATGCAGCTCCTGCTGTCGGACTACGTCCAACACTACGGGCTGACCCGCGCGGCCAAACCCGGCGGCGGCTATGTCCCCGTCGGCCCGGCCCATTCGTGGAACGCGCCGCAGTGGTTCTCTTCCCTGCTGATGCTCAACGCCCCGCACCATTCGGACCATCACGCCCACCCCGCGCGCCCCTTTCCGGCCCTTGGCCTGCCCGAAGAGGGGCCGATGCTGCCCCATTCCCTGCCGGTCATGGCAAGCATCGCCCTGATCCCGCCCCTCTGGCGGCGGGTGATGGACCCGCAGGTTGCGAAACAGGGCCGCGCAAAGGGCGCGCCTTTGCCGACCACGCCCATGTGACCAAGGGCCATCTGGCCAGCCCCCAGCAATTCTGGCAGGCTCCCGCCAAAGACCCCGCAGAAACCCAAAGGCCCGATTTCATATGCAAAAGACAGCCTCCCGCCGCGCCACCCTGCGCCGCTTCGCCGCCGCGGCCCTGTGCCTGATCGCCCCCGCCACATGGGCGCAGGACAGCACCCCCATGACCGGCGCCGAATTCGACGCCTATGTCAAAGACCGCACACTTTACTACAACAACCTCGGAGAGGCCTACGGCGTGGAGCAATACCTGCCGGACAGACAGGTCAAATGGTCCTTCCTCGATGGCCAATGCAAAGACGGATACTGGTACGAAGACGGCCCCTTCATCTGCTTTATCTACGAAGACGCCGAGGGCGATCCGCAATGCTGGACCTTCTTTAACGAGCCGACCGGCCTGCGCGCCCTCTTCCAGGATACCCCCGGCCAGACCGAACTCACCGAAATCACAGAGGCCGACGAGCCGATGCTCTGCCTCGGCCCCGATATCGGCGTCTAATCCCTAAAACAAATCGCCCTGCTCCGGCGGGGCGGGCTTGGCCCGCTTCGCCTTGGGCTTCGGCTTCGCCGCAGCAGGCGCAGCGGGCACAGCGGGCACAGGCGTCGTGGGCGTATCCGCCCCCTCCGCCAGCGGCACTACATTCACTCGCGCATCCGCAAACTGCACCTCCAGCGCCGCCGCACCCTGTGCGGCCTGCGCTGTCGTCACCACCGCGCCGCCCGCCCGCACCACGGCAAAGCCGCGCTGCAATGTCTGGTGATAGCCCAGCGTGCCAAGCACGCGGCCCAATGCCGCGACACGGGCATCTTCGCGCGCCAAACGGTCCTTTGATGCGGCCTCCAGCCGCCCCGCAAGGCCCGCCAATGCCTCCTTCCGCCGCGTGATATCGCGGCTCAGGCCGGGCAGGCGCAAACGCGCGGACACATCCACCAAACCGCGCCGCGACAGCGCCACACTGCGCGACAGCGCAGGCCCCCGCCGCGCCTCCAGCTTGGCCGAAGCCTCGCGCCCCTGCGCGATCCGGCCCAGCAAAAGCTGCGGGCGCAGCCGCCCCGCAATCGCGCCCAGAACCCCGCCGCGCCGCTCCACCCCGCGCATCAGGGCGCGGGGCAAATCGCGGCTGGCCAGATCAAAACGTTGCAGCGGATGCGCCAAAAGGCTGTCCTTGCTCGGCAGGGCGCGGGCCAGATCGGCCACGCGCTGCTGGCGCTGGCCAAGGCCCCGCGCCGCCGCGCCCATAAGCCGCCCGCCCTGCCCCTCAAGCCAAGCCAGCAGGTCCACCCGCACCGGCACGGCAAGCTCCGCCGCCGCCGTCGGCGTCGGCGCGCGCCTATCGGCGGCATGGTCGATCAGAGTTGTATCGGTCTCATGCCCCACGGCAGAGATCAGCGGGATATCCGAGGCCCCCGCCGCCCGGGCGACGATCTCCTCATTGAACCCCCACAGATCCTCGATCGAGCCGCCCCCCCGCGCCACGATCAGCAGATCGGGCCGCGGCAGCGCGCCCCCCGGCGTCATGGCATTAAAGCCCGCAATCGCGCGGGCCACCTGCGGCGCACAGTCCTTGCCCTGCACCGCCACGGGCCAGACCAGCACCTTGCGCGGAAACCGATCCCGCAACCGGTGCAGAATATCGCGGATCACCGCCCCCGTGGGCGATGTGATGACGCCGATCACCTCGGGCAGATAGGGCAGCGGCTGCTTGCGCTCCGGCGCGAACAGCCCCTCGGCCTCCAGCGCCCGCCGCCGCTTGTCCAGCATCGCCATCAGCGCGCCCTCGCCCGCGACAACGACATCATCCACATTCATGTTGTATTTCGACTGCCCACCAAAGGCGGACATCTTGCCGGTGACGACAACCTCCATCCCCTCCTCGGGCCGCACGGTCAGCCGCGAGACCTGCCCCTTCCACGAGGTGCAGGCGAGGGAATTGCGGTCGTCCTTGACGTCGAAATACATATGGCCCGACCGCGCCAGAACCACGCGCCCGACCTCGCCGCGCACGCGGATGCGGCCAAACTCCCCCTCCAGCACACGCTTTACCGCGCCGGAAATCTCGCCAACGGTGAACTCGGGCGCATTCTCGCCCGGCTGCGGGTCATCAATCAGGTCCATTTCTGCGCGTCCTTGCCTTACTTCTGTGTCCCCGTCTTGCCGCGACCCCGGTCCTTGGGTATTGGCCAAGGGAACTTGTCACAGACATAACAAACCGGGGGCGCGACGTGAACATCCTTATCCTTGGCGGCGGGGGCCGCGAACATTCGCTGGCTTGGGCCGTAAGCCAGAACCCGAAGGCAGACCGCCTCGTCGTCGCGCCGGGCAATGCGGGCATTGCCGCCATCGCCGAATGCGCCCCGCTGGATATCGAGGACGCCGCCGCCGTGCTGAGTTTTGCCAATGACATGGCGGCAGAGCTGGTCATCATCGGGCCAGAGGCCCCCCTCGCCGCCGGTGTCGCCGATGCCCTGCGCGGCGCGGGCATCCCCACCTTCGGCCCCTCCAAGGCCGCGGCGGAGCTTGAAGCCTCCAAGAGTTTCGCCAAGGAGGTGCTCGACGCCGCCGGTGCCCCCACCGCCGCATGGGAGCGTTTCACCGATGCCAAATCCGCCTGCGCCTATATCGAGGCACAAGGCGCGCCCATCGTGGTCAAGGCCGATGGGCTCGCCGCGGGCAAGGGCGTCACCGTCGCCATGACCGTTGAGGAGGCCACAGCCGCCGTCGAGGATATGTTCGGCGGGGCCTTCGGCGCAGCCGGGGCCGAGGTGGTGATCGAGGAGTTCATGACCGGCGAGGAAGCCAGCTTCTTTGTCCTCTGCGACGGCGAGGAATTCCTCCCCCTCGGCACGGCGCAGGACCACAAACGTGTGGGAGAGGGCGACACAGGCCCCAACACCGGCGGCATGGGCGCCTATTCCCCCGCCCCCGTCATGACCGACGAAGTCACCCAGAAAACCATCGACCAGATCGTCAAACCCACGCTGGCCGAAATGGCGCGGCGCGGCGCCCCCTATCAGGGCGTCCTCTTCGTCGGGCTGATGATCGAAAACGGCAAACCCCGCGTGGTGGAATACAACGTCCGCTTTGGCGATCCCGAATGCCAGACCCTGATGATGCGCCTCGGCGCACAGGCGCTTGACGTCATTCAGGCCGCCGCCGAGGGCCGCCTTGCGCAGGCACAGGTCAACTGGGCCGAGGATCACGCCATCACCGTCGTCATGGCCGCCAAGGGATACCCGGGCAGCTATACCAAAGGCACAGTGATCAAGGGCCTCGATGCCCTGCCAGAGGACAGCACCCATATGGTCTTTCACGCCGGCACCACAATGCAGGGCGCGGACCTCACCGCCACAGGCGGGCGCGTCCTGAACGTCACCGCCCGCGGCGCAACTCTGGCCGAGGCCCATAAAGAAGCCTACGCCATGCTCGGCCGGATCGACTGGCCAGAGGGCTTCTCGCGCTCCGACATCGGCTGGCGTGCCCTCAAGGGTTGACTATAGACAACTCCGGCGGCGCAAAGCCCCCGCGCCCAGCGCCGCCGCCCCCACGCAATTGCCCCGAACCGGCCATCCACCGGCGCCAAGACTCACTCAATGCGCCGCGAAGCACCCCCAAAATTCCCGGCGCACCCCCCGAAACCCGCCCGGATTTCGCCACATTCCGCGCGCGCCCTCCGAAAATCAAACACGCCCCTGTGAGGCCGCCGACGAATTTTGAAACATTCGCGCTCACGCCCCCGTGACATGTGGGATCAATCCGTGAAAACACCCCCATTTTCGGTGACATCGCACATGTATACCGCACAAAATGCGTATATTTTCAACATCTTGCGTCAAATACGCCCAGTTTCACGCCTCACAGCGAAGTGATGTGCGCAAATGCACAGTAAGCCCCATAGTTTTTGAAGTTTTATTGCAGGAGCACAGGGTGCATCTACCACTCATCGAAGGCGCAAACGACTAGCCCTTCCCTGACACACCAACCTGACCGACGAAGCCGAAAGCTTCTGACCATCCTCCTGAAAGGACCCTGACCATGAAAACTACATTCGCAATCGCAGCCCTCGCAACTCTCATCACAGCCCCTGCTTTCGCTGGCGGCACAACAGCAGACGCTTGGTTCAAATCCCAGCTCGAAGCAGACAACAACCACGCTGTTCTGATGCAAGTTGAAAAAGGCTCCACAGCCGTCATCGGAACACGCGGCTCTTCCAACGCTCTGAACGTAACAGCAGCAGCAGCAGCCGAAGGCAACGACCAGCACACCGTGAACGCCATCGCAAACGGCGACATCACAGGCGTCTACACAACAGGCGAAGCCAAAGTCTTCCCTTACGATGTAACTGACTAATACCACTCGCCCGAAGAGGGCGCTTCTCCCGCACCCTCTTCAGGCACCCTCTGTCCCGCTCCGGCGGGACAGCGTGATCTGCGGGCCGCTCTCTGTCCCCCTTGGCGTCCCGCAGATCGCCAAACAAACGTCCCCCCTGTCCGGCACCAAACACGGTCTGCCAGATTATCTGAAAGGAACCAGGCCATGACCAAACTACTTATCACGGCTGCTCTCACATCCCTGATCGCAGTCCCCTCTTTCGCCGCCGGGACCACTGCTGACGAGTGGTTCCTCAACCAAGCCAAGGCTGACAACCAGCACCAAGTGGTCAAACAGCTGACACAGCAACAACCACAGGTCACGATCAGCACCCATGGCATCAGCAAGGTCAAAGCCATCGTGCTTGAACCAACCGAAACCGATGCCGCCAAGGCGAAACGCTAATTCAAAGACCCCGCTTCGGCGCCCCTGACCCAAGCGCCTGAGACCAAAGCGGACCCAAGACCACCACTCACCTGAACGACAGCCTTGGCCGCCGGTTTTCCAAACAGGCGGCCATTGGCGTTTGCCCCTCCGCCAAGGGCGCAAACGAAAACGCCCCGTGACAGAGATCCTCCGTCACGGGGCGTTTTGCCACTCCTTCGCGAACCTCAAGAACAGCTCAAAGCCGCCCCGAAGCCCTCCGCATCCGGCGCGCCCGCAACCGGCGTGGAGGTCACCTCACTACCGTCAAACCGCAGAGCCAGAAGCCCGCTCCAATCGCCCCTGGCCAGAACCATCTCGGGCCCCGCCCCGCAATCGCGCAACCCGCCAGAGATAAAATTCTCCCCGATCCGATGGTTGCTCACACCGGCAAAGCCGCCGACCTCGACCAGATCGCCCTCCTGCCAACGCCAGATACGCAGGGTCTTGGCCAGATGCGGACGGTCCACAAAAGCAATCTCAACCGCCCCGTCCCCGTCCAGATCCGCCGCCCCCACAGGGGCAAGCCACCGGTTGCGCTGGCCGATATAGGGGGTGGTGGCAATCAGACCAAAGGCCCCATCCCGCATCCCGTACACCGCAAGCTGCGCCCCGCGTGCCACATGGCTGCGCACGGCAACCACCTCCGCCGCGCCATCCCCGTCCAGATCAACCAAACGCGGGGTCAGATCCTCAAACACGTGATCCTCGCCCAGTGTCACCGTCACAACGCAATCCGCCCCCTCAGGGGAAATCCCGCTGCCACGCACGGACAGGACAGAGGCCTCAACCGCATCGCCCAGAACACCATGGGGGTAATATTTCACCGGCCCCGCAAACCACGCGGCGGTGATCTGCGCCGCAGTACGGCTGCCCACAGGCACCTCATACCGCGCCACAGCCTCGCCGCCCACACCGGGCATCGGCGCCTGCGCCGCACAGGCAAGGGCCACCCCGGGCAGTGCCCCAAGGACAAGCCCGATCAAGCCTGCCGCCCGCCGCATTAGATCTGCTTTTCAGGCATCTGAACGATCAAACCGTCCAAGTCATCCGTCACCTTCAACTGACAAGTCAGGCGCGACAGACCGGGCTTCGGCTCGAAGGCGAAATCGAGCATATCCTCTTCCATGTCATCAACAGCAGGCAGCTTCTCTGCCCAAGCCGGATCAACATAGACATGACAGGTCGAACAGGCACAGGCCCCGCCACAATCGGCCTCGATCCCCGGCACGTTATTGTCCCGCGCCCCCTCCATTACGGTCAGGCCATTGGCCACCTCGACAACATGCTCTTTGCCGCCGTGCTCAACGTAGGTAATCTTCGCCATCCATTAGGTTCCTTTGATCAAACGTGCCTGATTTGCAAATAGGTGAATTGCATCCCTTTGACCAGAGGCGGCAAGATCACCTTGGCGAAAGCTCCCGAACGTTCTATATTTGTTCACATGAAGGTCTACAGCCCCCCAGCCCGCCACGATGCCCCGAATGGCCACCCAAGCGACAGCTACCCCACCGGCCCCCGCCCATGGCCCCGCCCCCCCGCCTGCATCCCCGCAGCGGACCTCCACCTGCCAGACGAAGGCGCCCGCGTCATGGTCGCAGGCCTCGTGCTGGTGCGCCAAAGACCCGGCACCGCCAAAGGCGTGATCTTCATCACACTGGAGGACGAAACCGGCACCTGCAACGTGGTCGTCTGGGCCAAAACCTACGAAAAATTCCGCCGCGCCGTCATCGCCGGCCGCATGCTCCGCGTCACCGGCCGCCTGCAACGGGCACAAGAGGTCGTGCATATCATGGCCGAAACCATCGAAGACATCTCCCCCATGCTCGACCGCCTCCTCGACCCCGACTTCACCCCCAGAAGCAAAGGCAGCACCAAAAAAACTTAATGCCTCCGGCGGGGATATTTACCACCAATAAGAAGCCAAAAGCTAAAACGCCCCCGGCTTCTTATTGGTCCAAATATCCTGGGGGAAAAGGCCAAAGGCCTTTGGGGGCAAAGCCCCCCTTCACAGCGCAGGCCGCGCGCGCGGTGTTGCCGCAAAGGCGCGACGCCCGCGCCAATACAAGCCCCCCATTCCCACAAAGGCGGCCCGTCCCTATGCTACCCCAAAACACGATCAGGCCGATGCAGCAGCACTTGAAATACATCCCCCTACTGGCCCTCGCCGGGGCTCTGACCGCCTGTCAGGAGGTCTCCGACATGCGCGGGTTGTCGGAGCCTGCGCCGCTGATCGGCCGCGCCTCCGCGCCCGAGGGCGCCGCGCCGGGCACCTGCTGGGATCAGGACGTCACCCCCGCCCGCATCGAAACCGTGACCGAGCAGCACCTCGTCACCCCCGCCGCCCTTGACGGCGCGGGCCGTGTTCTTGTCCCTGCGGTCTATCGCACCGAAACCCGTCAGGCCATCACGCAAGAGCGCAAGACCCTCTGGGTCGAGACCCTCTGCGCCGATGAGATGACGCCCGAGATGGTCTCCTCCATCCAGCGCGCCCTTGCCGCACGCGGCTGGTATCAGGGGCCGATCACCGGCGCCATGGACCGCGGCACCCGCATCGCCATCCGCCGCTACCAGACCCCCCGCGGCCTCAACAGCGCCCTGCTCTCGCGCGATGTCGCCCGCGAGCTTGGCCTCATCGTGGTCGAACGCCCCGCCCCGCAAAACGCGGGCTGATCCGGCGCGATCCCACAGTTTACCGCGAATTTACCGCGCCCCGCCTTGCGGCCCCCCCACCCTGCGCCCTATGTCTCATGCAACCCCATTTGACCGGAGCATCGCATGACCGCCCAAACCACCCCCCGCCCCCTCGCTGACGCCAACGCCACCCCCGGCGGCGCCTCTCCCTTTGGCGAACTGCCCGAATGGGACCTGAGCGACCTCTACGCCTCCCCCGATGCCCCCGAACTCAAGCGCGATCTCGACTGGGTCGAGGCCGCCTGCAAAAGCTTTGCCGAGGATTACGAGGGCAAGCTGGCGGGCCTCACCGCCGATGAAATGCTCGACTGCGTCCTGCGCTACGAGCGGATCGACACCGTCACCGGCCGCCTCGGCTCCTACTCCGGCCTGCGCTACTACCAATGCACCACCGACGCCGAGCGCGCCAAATTCGCCGGCGACATTCAGGAGCGCGTCACCAACTTCATGACGCCGCTGGTCTTCTACACCCTCGAAATCAACCGCATCCCTGACGAGACCCTCGAGGCCCACTTCAAGGAAAACGCCGACCTCGCCCGTTTCAAACCCATCTTCGACCGCCTGCGCGCCATGCGCCCCTACCAACTCTCCGACGAGCTGGAGAAATACCTCCATGACGACAGCGTCGTCGGCGCCTCCGCATGGAACAAGCTGTTCGACGAAACCATGGCCGGCCTCGAATTCGAGGTGAACGGCGAGGTCCTCCCCCTCGAGGCCACCCTCAACCTGCTGTCCGAGCAGGACCGCGACCAACGCGAAGCCGCCGCCAAGGCGTTGGCAGAGGTCTTCCAAGGCCAGATCAAGCTCTTCTCCCGCGTCCACAACACCCTCGCCAAGATGGGCGAAATCCAAGACCGCTGGCGCGGCATGCCCACACCCCAGACCGGCCGCCACCTCTCCAACCATGTGGAGCCAGAGGTCGTCGAGGCCCTGCGCAACGCCGTGGTCGCCGCCTACCCGAACCTGTCGCACCGCTACTACGAGCTGAAACGCAAATGGCTCGGCCTTGACCGCATGCAGGTCTGGGACCGCAACGCCCCCCTGCCCATCGAGGAAACCAAAACCGTCGGCTGGGACGAGGCCCGCGAAACCGTGATGCAGGCCTACGCCGGCTTCTCCCCCGAAATGGCCGAGCTCGCCAAACCCTTCTTCGACAAGGGCTGGATCGACGCCGCCGTCAAACCGGGCAAAGCGCCGGGCGCCTTCGCCCACCCCACCGTGACCGACGTGCACCCCTATGTGATGCTCAACTATCTGGGCAAACCGCGCGACGTGATGACACTGGCGCACGAGCTTGGCCACGGCGTCCACCAAGTCCTCGCCGCAGGCCAAGGGGAACTGCTCTCCTCCACCCCCCTCACCCTCGCCGAAACCGCCAGCGTCTTTGGCGAAATGCTCACCTTCCGCAAAATGCTGGAGGGCGCCAAAACCCAGACCGAACGCAAGGTCCTGCTCGCCAATAAGGTCGAGGACATGATCAACACGGTCGTCCGCCAGATCGCCTTCTACGACTTCGAATGCAAACTGCACGAGGCCCGCCGCCACGGCGAATTGACACCAGAGGACATCAACGCCCTGTGGATGTCCGTCCAAGGCGAAAGCCTCGGCCCCGCATTCGACTTCATGGAAGGGTACGAGACCTTCTGGGCCTACATCCCCCACTTCGTCCACTCGCCCTTCTACGTCTACGCCTATGCGTTCGGAGACGGCCTCGTAAACGCCCTCTACGCCGTCTACGAACAGGGCGACGCAGACTTCCAATCCAAATACTTCGACATGCTCAAAGCCGGCGGCTCCAAACACCACACAGAACTACTGGCCCCCTTCGGCCTAAACGCCTCCGATCCGGCCTTCTGGAACAAGGGCCTGGAGATGATCTCCGGCATGATTGACGAATTGGAAGCGATGGAAGAGTGATAACGCTCCCCCGCCTTCGGGCGGGGGGATTGGGTGGGGGCAACTTTTTCAGTACGAGTGCGACACCCTAATTATTTAGTATGGCAAAAAATTCTCTAATCCTGAGGGGCTTCAGGCCTGCAAATTCCATCTGACTGGCCTTAGGCAGGATGAGTAACTTTTCACTTTGCAGGCAGATAATGAGCATTCTCTCCGCGCCACTCCTGCAAAACCGTGAATTTTTCGTCAAAAATATCTGAGCGACAGACTTCAACTTTCCAGCAAAGCCCGTCATGATTGATAGGTATTACAGAAATTACTTGGATCGAAAGATGTCAAACCCCGTCGTTTTGAACAACACCTCTAGAATTGGGCTTATTTCAGCTGAAGCAGACGAAGAGTTTCTATTTGAGTGCTTCGTGGATTCACCTGCACTTGCAGAACTTACACAAAGCAACTCACCAAAAATGCTTTTGCTTGGCAGTACCGGTGCAGGAAAGACCGCAATCATTCGAAAAATACTACATGAAAACGACAGTTCAAGCCTGGTTCAACTGGATGAGATGGCACTTGGCTACCTAGGAAATAGCGATGTAATTAACTTTCTGATTGGACTAGATGTTAATCTTGATTTGTTTTTCCAAGCCCTATGGAAACATGTTATCCTTATTGAGTTTATCAGGTTAAAATTCAATGTCGATAACGAGGAAAAATCAAAATTCATATTTTCACAGATACTCAACGCATTCAGCAGAGATCAAAGAAAAGCCAAAGGACTGGAATACCTCCGAAAATGGGAAAGTAAATTTTGGATATCCATGGATGAGAACATCAAGGAGATAACCCAAAACTTAGAAGAAAACGTAAATGCGGAGCTGGGTAGTGAGGTGGCAAAGTTCACCGGTAGAGCAGGATACATTCGAAGCTTAAGCACTGAAAAGAAAACACAACTTCAAAGGGTTGCCCGCCGATTTGCAACTCCTGAACTACTAGCAGACCTATCGAAGGTAATCGACACCCTTGCCGAACACGTAACACGAGTTAAGCCCAACTTCGTTTTAATTGATCAGCTTGACGAAAATTGGATTGATACTTCGATAAAGTACCCAATGATACGAGCTTTAATCGAGAGTCTAAAGAGCCTTCGGCGAATTAGTGATCTAAAAACTGTTGTCGCCCTCAGATCTGATCTATTAGAAAAGGTGATCTTGGAAACAAAGAACGCTGGATTTCAAAGCGAAAAATACGAAGACTACATTGTGCGCCTCAAGTGGAACTCCAAAGAATTGAAATCCTTAGTCAACAAGAGAATTAACTTCTTGTTTAGAAGAAAATACAGCCAAGAGAACATCACATTTGAGGACATATTCGTTGAGAAAGTCAAAAACTCCTCCAGTCCATTTGCCGCGATACTAGAAAGAACGCTGTACCGGCCAAGAGATGTAATCAACTTTGTAAACATGTGCCTAGAACAATCCGAAGGAAAGACATTTGTTTCAAGAAGAAACTTTTCACTGGCGGAGCAGAGTTACTCTGCGAACCGCCTGACAGCGATGGCCGAAGAGTGGCAAAATGTCATTCTGAATGCAGACTCCGTCTTAAACATGCTTAAGGGGAAAAAAGAAATTTTTGAACTGGCTGAGCTCTGCAGTAACGATCTACTGGACCAGCTTGTGCAACACTATCCGCCGGACTCACAGAGCAAACTCGACGAACTTTGGCTACTTGTCAACGATGCGATGTCACGGAACGTTGAGCCCTTCGAACTGGCTTGCACCTTGATTTCTAGATTGCATCTAATGGGTGCTATCGGCGTAAAGTACGACTCAAATCTTCCCTACCAGTTCTTCTTTCGAACCCAAAAACCTCTTCCAGAAATGCAGTTGGATTTTTCAACCAAGATAAAAATTCATCCTATGCTCCATGCTGCTCTCGGAGTTATCAACTAGATCGTTGGATGCGGTCTCGTTGCAAACGAACGACTTCCAGCCTGTTAGAAAAATCTGTTCAATGTGTGCAATGCAGAAATGCCCGCAGATTGAAGGCTGTAGCTTCGTGCCGATCTCCCCCCCACCGAACGCCCCCTTAACCCCCCAAATCTGCAAAAACGTATGCATAGGATGTGCATCACATGTGCATCACTTGTGACCCGGTTTTCCCACTAAAAATCAAGGCGTTAACCCACGATTCGGCTGGCGAGATGGAATTTGGCTGGCTACGGGGGAAAAACGGGCATCGCGGGATGGGCCCTCTTTGCCTCTGGCGGATGCCAGACCAGAGGCGCAGGACACCGCCCAACATTCGGGCGGCGCCAATCTCTTGGAACCGGTCTCTTAGAACTTGATCGAGGCCGTCAGGTTGATCGTCCGCCCCGGCTCTGTCAGGGGCACAACCCCGGCAAAGTCGATCCCGTCCGAGCTACGGCTCGCATAGGTGGCGTCAAACAGGTTGTAGACATCCATCCGCAGCGTCAGGTTCTCCATGCTCACAGGGGTGTAGGTCGCATAAAGGTTGACCGTCTCATACCCCGGCAGAGCAAGCTCTGTGTCGTTGTTTTCAAGGGCAACCTGCGCCGTGCCGCCGATGCGGATCTCGTCGTTCACGTCATAGGCGGCCTCAAGGCCAAAGACATGCCCAACCGGCCGACCAAGGTAATAGTCGGTGGAGGCAATCGTCCCCTCATTCAGCTCAACATCGGCATAGGTGTAGTTCAGCGTCGCAAAGCCGCGCCCGCCTGTATAGGTCACAGAGGCATCCACCCCGCGCGATGTCAGATCATCAAGATCGCCGCGTGCGCCATCCGAGGGCAGAACCGCCGCGATGTCCTCGATCTCGGTCTGGAACAGAGCCGCGCTAACAGCCCAAGGGCCTTTTTCATACCGCGCCCCAAGGCGGATCGCATTGGCACGGGAGGTCGTGAACCCGTCATAGGTCCAAGGCGTGCGGAAGTTCACCAAAGCCGCCTCGCCCAGCTCATACCCACCCCAGGAGGAGGCAACACCGGCGTTCAAGGTCCAGTTATTATTGAGAATATAGTCGATGGAGCCATTCACGCTCAGCCCGCTATCGGAGAACTCGGTGCCCTCGGCCCCTTCCAGCGTCGACCAGTCATAGCGCGCGCCATAGGACACAGACACACGGTCCGACAGATCCTGCCGCGCCTGCGCAAAGACACCGATGTTGCGCAGCTCTTCGCTCCCGTTCGAGGTCCGCGGGCTGACGGAGTTGTCAAAGCCTTCGGCGCTTTCGTCAAAGAAATCAAAGCCGACATTGACCGTGCCGTTGGCCAGCTGGAATTCGTTGCTGGCAACACCGCTAAAGCTCTTGTTCACACCGTAGAGCGAGCCCACATCCATGACCTGCTCGTTATAGCTCAGCTGCACATAGGGCGCCCAAATGCCGCCGGCATCACCGTGCTCATAGGTCAGGGTATAGGATGTCCGCTGCGACAGAGCGCCGTAAAGCTCGCTCTCGCGGCCCACAACCTCGGCAAAGTCGGGGCGGATAAAGCCGCTCTGCGAGGCGCGATCGCCGGAGTCCGTGGTCTCGGAGGCAGAGAAGCTCAACCGGTGCCCCTCCTCGGTGGTATAGGCCAGTTTCGCCATGTAATCGGTCAGATCGGCGCCGGTCCCGAGGATCTCGTCGCCAGAGCCATCCTCGTAATCATCGCCCGTGGCGCGGGTGCCGCTCAGCAGATATTCAAACCCGCCGGTCTCGCCAAACACGGTCATGGTGTTGCGGAACCCAAGGCCGTTGTCGCCATAGGACAGGGTGTAAAGCCCGCCGAAATTGTCGCCATCCTCCAGCAGATCGCGCGCGTCTTTCGTGGTGTAGCTGATCACACCGGCCAAAGCGCCCGCGCCCTGATCCGCAGGGGCAAGGCCCGCGCTGATCTCGACCGATTTAAGCAGCGCCGGATCCAGCAGGACGTTGCCCGTGTGGTGGAAGGCCGATTTGTTCTGCCGCGCGCCATCTATGGTGACGGACAGCAGGCTTTCTTCGATCCCGTTGACGAAAACCTTCTGTGCGATGGGGGCGCCGCCACTGGCCAGAATGGCCGACTCGCCGGCAAAGACATCGGCGATGGTCGCCGCGTTGCGCTCCTCGATCTCTTCTGCGGTGATCTCATCGTTGCCAAGAACCGCCTGCGCCTCGCTGCTCTGGATGCGGATTTCGCCCAGATCAACGGGGGTGTCGTCCTGTGCATAGGCAAATGTTGCGGTGGAACATGAAAGAAGGGTCAGCGCCAAACGCTGTGCGGCGGTTCTGGTGGTCATAAGGGTGTCCTACTGGCGGTGAAGCGCTGGCTGGGACTCAAAGGACCGATTGGCTCGCGTGATGCGGCGCTATCTGACAAATTTACTCGGATATGTAAAGATTGAAAACTTAACGATTGCCTGTGGCGCTTTCAAGCGGCGCGGCGCAACAAAAATCACCCCTGCGCGGGAAACCGCAGGGCTACGCCCCCGGCCCCGCCGCACGCTGCGTTAACCACGCCGATCTGCACAAAGATGTGCATGGGTTGTGCATCACTTGTGCATCACATGTGCATCTGTTTTCCGGCGCAAAATCAACCCGTTAATCCCCGATTCGCCCCCTATGCGGGAAAATCGGTGGCCACGCGGAAAATCTCCTCCAGAACCGCCTGGGTGCCGCGGGCATTTTCCAGCGTCCATGGATAATCCGCCCCCCGCACCGCGGCGGCGAAATTCTCGACCTGAAGCTTGTATTGATCCGCCAGAGGAAAGCGTTCCACCCGCAGGCCAAGGCCCGGCTGATGCAGCTCGATCCGCCCCTCCCCGAAGGAGCGCGGATTGAAGGGCGCGGTCAGGCGGATCAGCCCCTCGGTGCCGTGAAACACCATCTCCTGATGCGGATGCATCCGGGTCGACACATAGGCGCTGTAGCCCACATCGCCGAGCCGCCCCTGCACACGGCTGACCACATCACAGCCCGCCTCCCAGCGAATTTGCGCTGTAATATCAGTGGGCTCCACACCGGTGACATAACGCGCCGCGCCAATGACATAGACGCCGATATCGCGCAGCGCCCCGCCGCCCATCTCCTGCTTGTTGCGGATATTGGCGGCGTCGCGGTTGTCGAAACTGAAGGCGCCGGTGACCTGCACCAAATCCCCGATCGCCCCGTCCTCGACAAGCGCGCGGGTCCGGTGCCACTGGGGATGATGCACAATCATATAGGCCTCGGCCGCCAGCAATCCGGTCTCGTCCCGCGCGGCGATCAGGCTGTCGATCTCGCCCAGATCCATGCCAAGGGGTTTCTCGCAAAGCACATGCTTGCCCGCCCGCAAAACCCGCTCTGCCACGGGGGCATGCATGGTGTTGGGCAGGGGGATATAAACCGCATCAATATCCGGGTCCGCCAGCAGGGCCTCATGGCTGTCACAAACCCGCAAGGCGGGGCAAAAGGCCCTGAAATTCAACGCCTTATCAGGGCTGGATGTGGCAAGCGCCACCAGCTCATTGCCCGCCGCCGCATGGATCGCAGGCCCCATGAAATTGCGCGCAAAATTCGCCGCCCCCAGAATACCCCACCGCAATACGCGCTCTGCCATCTCGTCCCCCAATGCTGCCGATGTCACCGCAGCTTAGGCACAGCCCGCGGCAGCCGCCAGCACCATTTCCGCCTCCGCCACGCGGGCACAAAAAAGGGCGGCCGCGCGTGATGCGCTGCCGCCCTGTATCTGGGTCAATCAGGGGTTAGGCTGTCGCCAACATCCCCTTGTTACGCGCCAGTTCCTGCATCTTTTTCTGCAGCTTTTCAAAGGCCCGCACCTCGATCTGGCGAATACGCTCGCGGCTGACCGAATACTTGCCAGACAGCTCCTCAAGCGTCACCGGCTGGTCCTTCAACCGGCGCTCCATCAGGATGTCTTTCTCGCGGTCGTTCAGAACCGCCATGGACTCCGCCAAGAGCTCACGGCGCACGTTCAGCTCGTCCTGCTTGGCATAATCCGACGCCTGATCGGCATCCTCATCCTCAAGCCAGTCCTGCCACTGGGTGACCGTATCGCCATCCGACCCGACCGTCGCATTCAAAGAGGCATCCCCCCCCGACATCCGCCGGTTCATGGAGATCACCTCATCCTCGGTCACGCTCAGCTCGGTCGCGATTTTCTTCACGTTTTCAGGGCGCAAGTCGCCCTCTTCCAGCGCACCAATCTTGTTCTTGGCCTTGCGCAGGTTGAAAAACAGCTTCTTCTGCGCCGAGGTCGTGCCCATTTTCACAAGGCTCCAAGACCGCAGGATATACTCCTGAATAGAGGCCCGGATCCACCACATGGCATAGGTCGCAAGGCGAAAGCCCTTCTCGGGGTCAAAGCGTTTGACCGCCTGCATCAGGCCAACATTCGCCTCTGACACCACCTCGGCCTGAGGCAGGCCATAGCCGCGATAGCCCATGGCGATTTTCGCCGCGAGACGCAGGTGCGAGGTGACCATTTTATGCGCGGCCTCGGTGTCCTGCTCCTCGACCCAGCGTTTGGCCAGCATGTATTCTTCTTCCGGCTCCAACATAGGGAAGGTCCGGATTTGTTGCATATATCGGTTCAGCCCCTGTTCTGGTGAAGGCGCTGGTAGGTTTGTGTAATTGCTCATCTTTTTGTCTCCTACCGGGCGGCTTGGCAAAGCCCCGTTACGTGTAAGATAGGTATCTGAACTAAACGGTTCAAGTTTACGCGGCGCATATCCAGCCTGCGTTTTTGCCGTTTCTTATGCGCAAACATGCACAAAGGCCCGCCTGAGTCTCAAGGGGATGTAACAGAAATCTCGGTAAAGTTAGGGCTATCTCGCGGGCGAGCCCGGCAACCGCCCGCCAAGAGTTTCCAGCAGGCCCACCATATCATCCGGCAAGGGCGCCTCGAACTGCATCATCTCGCCGCTGGTGGGATGCTCGAAGCCCAAAGTCGCCGCATGCAGGGCCTGCCGCGGAAAGGCCCGCACGGCTTCAACCCCCGCATCGCCCACTGCCTTAGGGGATAGTTTACGATTGCCCCCATATACTGGATCCCCGATCAACCCGTGGCCCACATGGGCCATATGCACCCTGATCTGATGGGTGCGTCCGGTCTCCAGCCGGCATTCGATCAAGGCCGCCACCGGCGGCATGCCAAGGCGCTGCAACAAATGCGCCCGCGTCACCGCGTGTCGCCCGCCCTGAAACAGGACAGCCTGTTTCTGGCGGTCTGTCTTGTGGCGCGCCAGATGGGTGGTGATGCGCAATGTATCGCCCCCCTCCCAAGAGGTGCCGCGCACCCCGCGCAGGCGCGGATCGGCCGCGTCGGGCGCGCCGTAACACAGCGCGAGGTAGCGCCGCTGCGCCGTATGGGCGGCAAACTGTTCGGCCAGCCCGTGATGGGCCGCGTCCGATTTGGCCACAACCAACAGGCCAGAGGTATCCTTGTCGATCCGGTGCACAATCCCGGGCCGCTTGGCCCCGCCAATACCGCTGAGCGCGCCGCCGAAATGGTGCAAAAGCGCATTGACCAAAGTGCCCGAGGGCGTGCCCGGCGCCGGATGCACAACCATGCCCGCGGGCTTGTTGACCACGATCAGGTCCTCGTCCTCATGGGCGATCTCAAGGGGGATCTCCTCGGGCTGCGCGTCGATCTCGACGGCGGCAGGCACGGTGATGGTCAGAACATCGCCCTCCTCCACCCGCGCCCGCGGGTCCTGCACCGCCGCGCCGTTCAGGGCCACCTGACCGCCCGCGATCAACTTGGCAAGGCGCGAGCGGCTCAGCGCCGCTTCCTCTGGCACATCACGCGCCACCGCCTTATCAAGGCGGGGCGGCGGGTTTGGCCCGATCGTAACCGTAACTGACGCACTCATCTGGCTGGACCCTTTGCCATGCAGGACACCCCTGACTTTCCGCCCGAACCGGGCAACCTTCGCCTTTTGCGGCGCATGGTGACGCTGCTTATGGCGGTGATGATCATCGGGATGATCGTTCTTACCAGCCTCTTTATCATCCGCTTCCGCGCACCGCAAAGCATGGCTTTCCCGCCCCAGATCACCCTGCCCGAGGGGGCAAAGGCCCAAGCGATCACGCAGGGCCCCGGTTGGATCGGCGTGGTCACCACAGACAGCCGCATCCTGATCTTCGACGCGACGGGCGCATTGACCCAAGAGGTCACCGTAGACCTGCCCTAGGGCGCCGGACAAAAAGGGGATGGTGGTACCACCTCCCCGGTTTGAACGGGGGACCTCCTGATCCACAATCAGGCGCTCTAACCAACTGAGCTAAGGCGGCACTGCGGGCGGTTTACTGCGACTTCCCGAGCATTGCAAGATGGCTTGGTTTGGTTTTTTCGCGCCTTTCGGCGCGACCCGCGGGGGGCGCTGCCCCCCGCACCCCCCGGGATATTTGCCCCAATAAGAAGCACAAGGCGCGCTCAAAGGGCGAGGCTCCGTGTTTGCTTTGCAGGGCCACGGGTGCTGCCATAGGCGGTGCGGCGCGGCAGAGGGGCGGCCCTTCGGTCAAGTCTTGAAGCCGCGCGGCAAAGGCGCTAATCCGCTGCTATGGGTATTAATAACGAAACCGACATCACCGCCGACCTGCAGATCGGCCCAACGGACCAGGGCATGGTCCGCATATATCTTGTTGGCGAAGGCGTTGATTTGCCTATGGATTTCGAGCCTGAAGAGGCCATCGAAATCGCTGACGAGTTGAAAAGCGCCGCCCAAAGGGCCGCTGCTCTAACGGCCAAGCCCGGATCCCGGAAACGCTGAGTCCGGATCGCGCAGGCGGTGCAGACGCTGCGCCGCATGGCGGGCGAACTTTTGCATCATCACCCTGCGCCGCGGCGCGGCCAGTTTGCTTTGCGGCCCCATGCGCAGGATTTCCGCGTCATAGGCATCGGCAATAATCAGGCCGGTGCCCTCGGGCAAAAGGTCGGTCGGGAAATCCTCGTCCACGGCCCAGAAGAACCTGTCGCACCATTCCAGATAGCCCTGCCATTTCTGGTCGCCCATGAAATCGGCGCGCGAGGATTTGCATTCGATCACCCAGATTTCACATTTTGGCCCAAGTGCCATGATATCGACCCGTAAACCGGAGGTCGGCACCAGCTCCTCCACCGTGACGAAATTATGTGTCTGCATGTGGCGACAAACGCCGCGCGCCAGCAATTGCCCCGGTTGCAGGGCGGATTTCGGAGGGGTGAGGGAGTGATCATTCGGCATAGGGAAAACTTGAACGAAAAGTGAACAAAAAGCAATGCGCAAGAAGACTGCCCCCTTGGCCGCCCCGCAGCCAAAGCCAACAAAGGACCCCTCGCCCGCCCGAGCGATCTATCTTTGCGTTGTTCTTTTGCCGATCGTCTTTGGCGCGACCTATATCCACCTGCGCTCGCAGGTCCCGGCAGAGCGTTTTGCCCCGCAAAACACCGCCGAGGCCCGCTTTACATCCCGCGCGGGCACATGGAAATCCGCCCCTGTTGTCACCGCCCCCGGCACCAACGCCGACACCGGAAGCGCGCTGCCTCAGGTCTTGCGATTCGACAAAAGCCGCGGTCATCGGCTGATGGAGCGGCAAAAGCTCATCGAGCAGCGCCAAAACGGCGGGGCCGAGGCCAGCAACTAACCCCAAAGGCGCGCGAGCAACGCTGCGTTTCCATTTCGGAAACACCGGATCAGGTGACAAACCCCGCCCGATCCGCTATACTAACCCCATGTTGAGAACAATTTTTTCAGGTTTTTCAAAAGGCTCCGCCCTTGGCCTCGCCCTTATCCTCTGCGGCCCACCCGCCGCAGCAGATGGGCCAAAGTTCATCCGCGTCGCTCCGGCAGAGCCCGCACCGGCGCAGCCCCAAGGCATTTCCATCTGGGACCTCATCTTCGGCACCGGCCCGACGCTGGAGGCCCAAGAAACCCTGCAGGCACAGCATCACCCGTTGTCCCATCACCGCTACATGCAATATGACACCCGCCAGATCGCGCGGCGCAGCGGGCGCACCGTCTTTGTCGACCGGGGCCGCGGATCGACCCTCTATTCCCCATGGCCCTATAATGGCACGGTCTACCGCTCCTCCCCGCGCCACACGGTCAACAAAAGCGTCTCGCGCTCTCGGGTCTCGTCAAAGATAAGCGGCCGCTTCGACTAACGCGCCCCTTGCCGCGCCTGCCCTGCGCCCCTATGTCATGTCTTGGCGGATCTGCCCTTCTCGTTTCTGTGGTCAAATTCCAGTGGCCTTAAGCAAATCCGAGGGAGCTGGCTCTGTGCGGGCCCTGGTCCGTTTATCTGGCGCCCACCTGTACATACAGGTCCTCGGGAATTAGTTACCTCAACGGATGCGCGCGGTCCCCGCCACCACCCCCGCTCTGCAAGGCCCCCATCACGGATGCGGCATCCCCGCGCCCTGCGGCTTGGCCCCGCCCCCATCCGCGCTATACTGCGCCTTAAGGACACTGCGGAGGGCCGGATGACCAAGGAAGCATTGAACGAAACTCAGGGCCTGCGCCAATCGCGCGAGCTTGAGGGACACCTGAGCGTCCTTGGCAGCTTTACCGGCACCGCCCTTGGCGTGCTGGCCACGGCCTCGGGCATCTATACCTACCTCGGGGTCTCCTCGCTTCTCGATGACAATGGCGCGCTCAGCTTCTTTGCCGCCACGGCCTATTCCATTGCGGTATCGGTCGGCATCTTTGTTTTCTGGTCCTATATGATGCGCCTGCTGCCCGCCGTGCGCACCGGGGCCTCACGCATCGGGCTGCTGCTGTCGATGGGCCTCGGCTCGCTCGCCATTGTCGCCATGTCCAGCTGGCTCAACGCCGCCGCATTGGCAGGCGCGGCGGCGGTGGAACAGCACCTCGCCAATACGGTGCAGGAATACCAAACCGCGCTCGAACGCTCCCATACCATCGCCATCTCCGGTCAGGGGCTGCAGCGGGACGTGGCCCGCGTCCGCCAAAGCTTCACAGACCTGAGCGAACAGGAGGCCACCGGCCAGCTCTCCGGCCTTGCGGGGCGCGGCGCCGTCTTCCGCGTGCTGACCCAAAAGTCAGAGGAACTCGCAGGGCTCGAGGCGCAGATCGCCTCGCAAACCCCGCTGGTGGATCAGGCCTTTGCCCAAGGCAACGCGATCCTGTCGCGCATGCGCGCCCTTACCGTCGAGACCGGCCCGGTGGAGGCCCGCTCGGTCGAATTCTCCGAAGAGGCCGTGCGCCTCGCGGGCATCATCACCGGCCTGCGCCAACTCTCCGTCGCGCCGCTGGTGCAACGGGCGGCGCAGGACCTCTCCGCCTCCGTCGTCCTGCCCCAGCTTGACGGGCGCACCGCAGAGGACCGCACAGGCCAGCAAGCCACCCTCGAATCCGTCATCGGCGTGCTCACCCAACGGGCCGAAACCCTGCGCATCGCGGCAGAGGGGGTCATGGCCATGACCCCGCCCTCCGACACCGCCTATACCCCGATCTCCGCCGCCGATGCGGTGATCCTCTATGCCGGAAACTTCGTGCCAAGCTGGGCCGGGGCCATCGCGATTGACCTGCTGCCCGCCGTGCTGGTCCTGATCCTCATGGTCACACAGGCCGCCATCCGCGCAGGCCGCGAAAGCATCCCGGTCGAGGAAACCATGACCCTGTCGGAATTCCGCGCCGCCATGCGCGCCGTGCGCGAGGTCGAGGGCGAGATGGACCAAACCCAAGTGAAACAAGAGCCCCTGCCCACCGAAACCGACAGCCCCTTCGAGGGGCCCAAACCCGTCGCGCCGGTCAAAGGCCTCTGATGGCGGTTCGCGCCCGAACGGCCCTGCGGGCCATCTTCGGCCTGCAACTGGGCATCGCTCTGGTGCTGCTGGGGCGCGACTTCGCCATCGTCCTGCCCAGCTTGCGCCTGCCCAGCTTCGCCCCCGCGCCCGATGTGCCCATCACCCCGGGCGATCAAACCCGCAGGTTCGATCCGGCCAAATCCCCGCCCCGCCAAACCGGCAGACCGGGGGAGGCCATGCCCGCCAATGCCGACATGCCCTCGCGCCTCTTTTTCGAGGCCCGCGAAGGCGGCGGAACCGTGATCTACGGCCAGATCAAAGAGGGCGACTTCACAAGGTTCTCCGACTGGCTAGAGGACCAATCCCCCGCCCCCGAAACCCTCTGGCTGAACTCCCCCGGCGGCTCGGTCAGCGACGCTCTGGACATCGGCCGCCTGATCCGTGAACGCGGCATCACCACCGCCATGGACGCCGATGGCCAATGCCTCTCCGCCTGCCCCTATATCCTGATGGGCGGCGCAGAGCGCCATATCACCAAAGGCGCATGGGTCGGGGTGCATCAACACTACTACGGCAAAAGCGTCGCCCTGCCCGCCTTCCTTGCCGTAGAGGATATTCAGCGCAGCCAAGCCGAGGTCGTCACCTACCTCGATACAATGGGGATCGACCCGCTGATCATGCGCCACTCCCTCGCGACGCCGCCCAATGAAATCTACATCCTGCTGGACGAGGAACTCACCGGATACAACGTCGCAACAGAGCTCAGCGACAAAGAGGAGTAAGCCCTTCTTATTGGGGTAAATATCCCCGCCGGAGGCACAAAATCCCTTATACCCCCGGGCCTAGGAAAACGCCTCGGGCCGGGCCTCGCGGGCCATGTGATCCAGAACCCCGTTCACAAACTTCGGCTCCCGCCCCTCGGGGAAGAAAGCCTTGGCCACATCTACGAACTCGGTGATCACAACCTTCGGCGGCGTCACCTTGGCGTTAAGCTCCGCCCCGGCGGCGCGGAACAGGGCGCGAATGGTCGGATCAATCCGCGCAATCGGCCATTTGGCCACCAAGGCACGGTCGGTCATCTGGTCAATCGAGGATTGCCCCTCAACCGCCCCCTCGATCAGCGAGCGGAACAGATCAATATCCCCCTCGGCAAGCTCGTCGCCATTCACCTCGGTGCCGAACCGATGGGTCTCGAACTCTCCGCGCACCGTATCAACAGAGGCATCAGAGGCCTCCATCTGGAACAGCGCCATCACCGCATAAAGCCGCGCCGCGGATTTCATTTGTTTCATGTCAGTAGCCATCAGACGATCTTCGGCCCCTCTTCAGGATCACCGGCTTCACCGGCAATCAGATAATCATCGGCAATCGCCCCGCCGGGCCGAAAGCCCGCCCCTTGCGATACCTTGCCAAAGCGGCGCGTAAGGGCGATCAGATGCAGCGCAGCCGCCGCCGCGCCGCCCCCCTTGTTCTGCCCTGCGGCCTCGGCACGCACCTCGGCCTGCGCCTTGTTTTCAACTGTCAGAATGGCGTTGCCGATACAGGCCCCCTCCAATCCCAACAGCTGCAACGCACGGCTGCTGTCATTGCAGACCGTGTCGTAATGGGTCGTCTCGCCGCGGATCACACAGCCAAGGGCGACAAAGCCGTCAAAGTTGCTCTGCCTATAGGCAATGCGAATGGCCGTCGGCACCTCAAGCGCACCGGGCACCTCGGCGATGTCCCAAGTGGCCCCCGCGGCCTCGATCTCCGCCTTGGCGCCTGCCACCATCTGATCCGCGATGTCCTTGTAATACGGCGCGACCACGATCAAAATCTTGGTCGGCTTGTCCATCTTGGGTGTGGGCAGGCTATAATGCGCTTCTGAAGAGGCCATTAACCGATCTCCGATATCTTGCGGGTGCCGGTGATCTCAAGGCCATAGGCCTCAAGTCCGACAACCTTGGGTGTGGGCGAATTGGTCATCAGGGTCAGCTTGGAAATCCCGAGGGAGGACAGAATCTGCGCCCCCAACCCGTATTGCCGCAGGGTCTGCGGCGAGGCGTCATTGTCGGCGGCGATCTTCATGTGCAAGTCGCGCAGCAGCACAAGCGCACCGCGCCCCTCCGCGGCGATCAACTTCATCGCATCGCCAAACTCCGCCGCACGGCCACGGCCACCGGTGCCGATCACATCCAGCATCGGATCCAGCGCATGCATCCGCACCAGCACAGGCTCCTCGCCGGAGATATCCCCCTTCACAAGGGCGATATGCTCGGCGCCTTGGGTCTCGTCGGTGAAAATCCGCATCTCCCATGTGCCGCCGAACTCGGACTCAATCGTCTGGGTCTCGCGCACCCGCACGAGGTTGTCATGGCGGCGGCGGTAGGCGATCAGATCGCTGATCGTGCCGATCTTGATGTTATGTTTCTGGGCAAAGGACACCAGATCGGGCAGACGCGACATGGTCCCGTCCTCGTTCATGATCTCGCAGATCACGCCGGAGGGGTTCAGCCCCGCAAGGCGGCTGACATCCACGGCGGCCTCCGTATGACCGGCCCGCACCAAAACGCCGCCCGCCCGCGCCCGCAGGGGGAACACATGCCCCGGCGTAGCGATATCGGCGGCGGTCGCGGCGCTGTCGATGGCCACGGCCACGGTGCGCGCACGGTCGGCGGCAGAAATCCCGGTTGTCACCCCCTCGCGCGCCTCGATCGACACGGTAAAGGCCGTCTCGTGGCGCGAGGAATTCATTGTCGACATCAAGGGCAGTCCAAGAGCATCGATCCGCTCGCCGGGCATGGCAAGGCAGATCAGCCCGCGCCCATGGGTCGCCATAAAGTTCACCGCATCGGGCGTGGCCATCTGCGCCGGGATCACCAGATCGCCTTCATTCTCGCGGTCCTCGTGGTCCACCAGAATGAACATCCGTCCATTGCGCGCATCCTCGATAATCTCCTCGATCGAGGAAATCGCATCGCGCCAGTTCTCTTCAACGGGTCCGGGGGACTCAAAGCTCATGTCATAGGCCTTCTAAGCTGTGTTCGCGCACCAGATAGCCCAGACAGCCCCTATTGGCCAGCGGTGGAATGAAGGGGCTCTGCCCCCGCCTTCGGCTCCCCCGGGATATTTGGACCAATAAGAAGCGCAGGGGCGGCGCTAGAGGCTTTCGGCGAGGCGCGCGACATAGCGGGCCAGCGTATCGATTTCGAGGTTGATCTTTTGCCCCGCCTCGACCTGCCCCCATGTGGTGACGGCCTGTGTATGCGGGATGACATTGATGCCAAAGCGCGTGCCTTCGACCTCGTTCACCGTCAGGGAGGTGCCGTCCAGCGTGACCGAGCCCTTGGGCGCGATGAAGCGGGCCAGATCGGCGGGGGCCTCGAAGGTCAGGCGGGTGCTGTCGCCCTCTGGCGTGATCTCAAGCAGGGTCGCTGTGCCGTCCACATGGCCCGAGACGATATGCCCGCCGAGTTCGTCGCCGACCTTCAGCGCGCGTTCAAGGTTGACCGCGCCGCCGATAGTCCATGAGGAGATATTCGTCTTTTCGATAGTTTCGGCGCTGATCTGCACCTCGAACCAATCGGGGCCTTTGGTCACTACCGTCAGGCAGACGCCGGCGCAGGCGATCGAGGCGCCGATATCGATGGTGCCGGTGTCATAGCCCGTTGTGATCCGCGCTGTCAGGTCGCCTGCCTGCTCCAATGCGGTGATGCGGCCGATATCTGTGACGATTCCTGTGAACATGGTGCTTCCCTCTTGTCTTGCCCCCGAGGTATCCGAGCCGCGCGCGGCGGGCAAGGGAGGGGGGTATTTCCCGACAAATCGACATAATTTTGCCGCAGCCCTGTGCCATGGTGCCCAAGACCCCGTGACGCCCCACCATTTGCAGGGCATTGTGCCCCTAACCTGCCGAGCAAGGACCCGAATGAACCCAACTGCGAACCAGCCGCGCAGGTTTCTTTTCCTGCAAGGGCCCCATGGCCCCTTCTTCCACCGCCTTGGCAAGATGCTGCGGGCGGCGGGGGCCGAGGTTTCGCGCGTCGGGTTTAACAAGGGCGACGAGGCCTTCTGGTTCGACACCAAATCCTACCTGCCCTATCGCGGCACGCTGAGCGAATGGCCCGATACATTTGCCAAGATCATCGAGGACCGCGCCATCACCGATATCGCCCTTTATGGCGATACTCGCGAGATCCACGCCAAGGCGATCGAGATCGCAGAAGCGCGCGGCATCATGGTGCATGTCTTTGAGGAGGGTTACCTGCGCCCTTATTGGGTGACCTATGAGCGGGGCGGGTCCAACGGCAACTCGCGGCTGATGTCTTTGGACGTGGACCAGATGCGCAAGGCCCTTGCCGATGCCGAGCTGGATCAGCCTCCCGCCCCCGCCCGCTGGGGCGATATGCGGCACCACATGTTTTATGGCGCGCTTTATCATTGGTTCGTCATGTTCCGGAACGGGCCTTACCGGAACTTTACCCCGCATCGCTCTGTCTCTGTCGCCCATGAGTTCTTGCTTTATGTCCGGCGTCTGGCCCTGATGCCGCTCTTGTCGCTTGACCGTATGGCCGCGACCTTCCGCATCAAGCACGGCGGCTTTCCCTATCACCTCGTGCTGCTGCAACTGGAACATGACTCCAGCTTTCAACAGCACAGCCCCTTTGCCAGTATGACCGATTTCCTTGCTGTCGCCATCGAGGGCTTTGCCAAGGGCGCGCCGCGCCACCACCACCTTGTGTTCAAGGCCCATCCGCTGGAGGACGGGCGCAAACCGCTCCGCCGCGAGGTGCGCCGCCTTGCCCGCGAACACGGCGTGCAGGGGCGCGTGCATTACGTGCGTGGCGGCAAGCTGGCACAATTGCTCAACCACGCCCGCTGCGCTGTGACGGTGAATTCCACCGCCGCGCAACAGGTGCTCTGGCGCGGGCTGCCGCTCAAGGTCTTTGGCGATGCGGTCTATGCCAAGCCGGAGTTCGTCTCGACCCAGAGCCTGCCGGATTTCTTCGCAACCCCGACGCGGCCCGATGGCAAGGCCTACCGCGACTACCGCTCCTTCCTGCTGGAAACCAGCCAGATCCCCGGCGGTTTCTACTCCGCCCGCGGGCGGCGCCTGCTCATGCGGCAGGTCGTCGATATGATGCTTGCCGCAGAGGATCCCTATGACGCCCTCGCCCTTGGAAAGGCGGCGCCCCGCCTGCAACTGACGGTTGTGACCTAGGGGTTTGCACCTAAACCTTGCGGGCCGATTCAGCGCGCTCACTAAATACAGATACGCCCCGGGAAATAGCGGCTCAAGCGCAACACAGATCACGCCCGCTGACTTCGACCCGTTTATTTTCTGGCGGGATTCTGTAGGGTTAAAAGAAAAACCTAAGGCAGTTTCCGGGTCAAGGAGACCGAGCAGTGACCAGATATAACACCAAAGGCGTCCGCATTGTGGCCGCCATCGCCGCGCTTGCCATTGTGGCGTCTTGCGGCTTGCCCCGTGTGGGCCCGAACAAGCGCGAAATCTTCGCGGGCTCCGTCCTGAACGAGGGGGACGCCTTTATCGTGTCCGTCAACGAACGGGTCACCCGCGCCACCTCCGTCAGCCCGGTTTTCGGCTTTTCCAAGGAATTCCTGAACGCCTCCGCTGTCGGCTCTGATACGATCCGCCCCGGCGATGTTCTGGGCCTGACGGTCTGGGAAAACGTCGATGACGGGCTCTTGGCCAATGAGGGTCAGGCCGCGACGGTCCTCGAAGAAGTGCAGGTCGATGGCGCGGGCTTTATCTTTGTGCCCTACGCGGGCCGCATCCGCGCCGCAGGCAACACGCCAGAGCGTATTCGCCAGCTGATCACCAGCAAACTCGACGCCCAAACCCCTGACCCTCAGGTGGTTGTGCGCCGCCTCGCCGGTGACGGTGCCACGGTTTCCGTTGTCGGCGGCGTTGCCGCCCAAGGGGTCTATGCGATCGAGCGTCCAACCCGCACCCTGTCGGCCATGATCGCCCGCTCCGGCGGCCTTGCCGTCGAACAGGAGATCGCGAAAATCACCGTGATCCGCGGCAAACACAAAAGCACGATCTGGTTTGACGACCTCTACACCAACCCCAAATACGACATCGCCCTGCGCGGCGGTGATCGCATCCTGATCGAGGCCGACACCCGCGCCTTTACCGTTCTGGGGGCCACCGGCTCGCAAAACCGCGTGCCATTCGAAACCCATACCCTCTCGGCGATCGAGGCGATTGCAACCGTTGGCGGCCTGTCCACCAACCTTGCCGACCCGACCGGCGTCTTCGTGTTCCGCAACGAGCCCGAGGAAATCGCGCGTGAGGTTCTGGGCCGCAATGACATCACCGGCACACAGCGCATGGTCTATGTCCTTGACCTGACCCAGCCCACCGGCATGTTCGAGGCCCGCGACTTTGCGATCCGCGACGATGACACGGTCTACGTCACCGAGGCCCCCTATGTGCAGTGGCAGAAAACCCTTTCCGCCCTGACAGGCTCCATTGGCGCGGCAGATACCTTGGCCTCGGCCACGGGCAACTAAGCAAAAGTGACCGGCACGCCGGATACCGAAACAGCCGCCGCGGGGGAAACCTCGCGGCGGCTTTACGTTTACAACGGCGGCTTTCTGACCAATGGCCGCGTGCGGCGCATCCTTGCGCTTGCGGGCTGGCGGGTCTCCCTCGGTGCGCCGGGGGAAGGCGACTGGGTCGGCGTCTGGGGCCGCAGCCCCACCTCCCCCCGCGGCGAGGCCATGGCAGAGCGCCGCAGCGCCCCTGTCCTACGGGTCGAGGACGCACTGCTGCGCTCCGTCAAACTGGGCCGGGACGGGGACGCGCCCCTTGGCCTCGCACTGGACAAATCCGGCATCTACTTTGACAGCAGCGCGCCTAGCGATCTGGAAACCATGCTGGCCAAGGAGGCGCTGGACGACACCGCCCTGCTGGATCGCGCCCGCCACGCCATGGCGCGGATCAAACGTCTGAACCTGAGCAAATACAACAGTTTCGATCCCGCCCTTGACCCACCCGCCCCCGGCTATGTCCTTGTCATCGACCAGACCGAAGGCGACGCCTCCGTCACCCATGGCAATGCGGGGCCGGGCACATTCCGCGAAATGCTCGCCTATGCGCAAATCGAACATCCCGGCCTGCGCATCGTGATCAAGGGCCACCCCGAAACCCGTGCGGGCCACCGCCCCGGATACTTCGGCCCCGAGCATTGCGACGAGCGCACCCAATTGCTCACAGACCCCGTCTCCCCCTGGGCGCTGCTTGAGGGGGCCGTGGCGGTCTATACCGTCACCTCGGGCATGGGGTTCGAGGCGATCATAGCCGGGCACAAACCCCGCGTCTTCGGCCAGCCCTTCTATGGCGGCTGGGGCCTGACGGCGGATGAAAACCCCGTCCCGCGCCGCGAACGCCGCCTCACGCGGGCGCAACTCTTTGCTGCCGCCATGATCCGCTATCCCACATGGTATGACCCCTACCAAGACCGCCTTTGCGAGCTTGAGGAGGTCATCGACATTCTTGAGGCCCAGACGAGGACCTACCGCAGCGATAGGCAGGGGTTCACAGCCACCGGAATGCGCCTGTGGAAACGCGGGCCATTGCAAAGGGTTTTTGGCGCCGAAATCCCCCTGTTGTTTCAGGACGACCCCGTCAAAGCCGCCGCCCTTGGCCGCCCGGTTCTGGCATGGGCGGGCAAGGTGACAGAGGCACTCGAGGCCGAAACAGCCAAGGCCAACCTGCCCCTGCTGCGGGTCGAGGACGGCTTTCTGCGCTCCCGCGGGCTCGGCGCCAACCTGATCCCGCCGCTCTCGCTCTGCACCGATGACCTCGGCATCTACTATGATCCGCAGCGCCCCAGTCGGCTGGAGCGTCTGATCACCGCCAGCACCCAGCTGCCGCAGGACGCCCGCCACCGCGCCGAGGCCCTCATCGCCCGCCTCTGCGCCGCGGGCCTGTCGAAATACAACCTCGGCGGCGCCGCGCCCGACCTTCCCGAAGGCCACCGCATCCTCGTCCCCGGTCAGGTAGAGGACGACGCCAGCATCCGCTGCGGCTGCTCTGCCGTGGCCAGCAACGCCGCCCTGCTACAGGCCGCGCGCGCGGCCAACCCCGATGCGGTGATCCTCTACAAACCCCATCCGGACGTCGAGGCGGGCCTGAGAGACGGCGCCGTGCCCGAGGAGGTTTTGCAAAAAACGGCGGACGCGGTCCTGCATCACGCCGACCCCCTGCATTTGATCGAGGCCTGCGATGAGGTCTGGACCATGACAAGCCTGCTCGGCTTCGAGGCCCTCCTGCGCGGCAAACCCGTCACCTGCCTTGGCGCCCCCTTCTACGCGGGCTGGGGCCTGACCCGCGACCTCGGCGATCCCCCCGCAAGGCGCAGCGCAAGGCCCGATATCACCGCCCTCGCCCATGCCGCCCTGATCGACTATCCACGCTATTTCGATCCGGTCACCAACCTGCCCTGCCCTGTGGAGGTGGTGGTTGATCGTCTGGAAAACGGCCCCCTGCCCAAACCCGGCCCGATGAACCGAACGGTGGCCAAACTACAGGGCTGGCTTGCGGGTTTCGCCCCGCTCTGGCGGCGTTAAAGGGGCCGGATCCAGCGATGCATCAGGTCCGGCCCGATGCGCCGCACCTCGGCCAGATCATAGCGCGGCGCATCGGCCAAAGCCCCCGCCGTCAGCGCCCCAAGCATGGCGCGCCCCTCTGATCCAAACACCATTCCGGCGCTGAACCCTATCACTTCATCAACATAACCGGCATCGAGAAGCGCAGCGGCAAACTGCCCCCCGCCCTCGCAAAACACCCGCGTAAGCCCCTCATCACCAAGGGCTTTCATCACGGCACCAACGTCCAGCCCACCGGCATCCTGCCGCGCAAGGCCAACACATTTCGCACCTTTCCCCTCCCAAGCCGCAACGCGGCCCGGATCGGCATCACAACCATGGAGGAGCAAGAGCGGCACCTGCGCCGCGCTCGCCGCCATGGCGCCCTCCGCAGGCAAATCCAGCCCGGCGGAAACCACAACCCGCATGGGCTGCCGCCGCACCCCAAGGCCCCGCACCGTCAACAGCGGATCATCGGCCCGCGCCGTTCCTCCGCCTACCAGAACCGCGTCATGACGCGCCCTTTGGGCATGAACAACGCGCCGCGCCGCTGGCCCGGTGATCCACTGGCTCTCGCCGCTCGCGGTCGCAATGCGCCCGTCCAAAGTCGCCGCCAGTTTCAAAGTAATCCAGGGACGCCCCGATTGAACCCGCAGGAAAAATCCGGCGTTGTCCCGCGCCGCCTGCGCGGCCATCAAGCCGACCTCAACCGCAACGCCCGCCTCTCGCAGCATGTCATGCCCCCTGCCCGCCACGCGGGGATCGGGGTCTTCCATGGCGGAAACGACGTGCGCAATGCCCGCCTTCGTCAGGGCATTTGCGCAGGGCGGGGTCTGTCCGTGATGGGCGCAGGGCTCCAGCGTCACATAGGCCGTGCCGCCCCTCGCCGCCGCCCCCGCCTGCGCAAGGGCCATGACCTCCGCATGGGGCCGCCCGCCGGGCTGGGTCCAGCCGCGGCCAACAATCCGCCCGCCAGAGGTGATGACACAGCCGACCGCCGGATTGGGCGCAACCTGCCCCTGCCCGCGCCGCCCAAGGGACAGCGCAAGCGCCATAAACCGGTCGTCCTCGGTCACTCTTCTTTTGACTCGTCCGGGCGCAGTTCGGAAACGAATTTATCAAAATCATCCGCCGCCTGGAAGTTCTTGTAAACGCTGGCAAACCGCACATAGGCAACCGTATCGATCCGCGCGAGGCTTTCCATGACGATCTCGCCAATGGCCTTGCTGTCGATATCGGTCTCGCCCATGCTTTCCAGCCGCCGCACGATGCCGGAAATCATCTGGTCAATCCGCTCCGGCTCAACGGGCCGTTTTTGCAAAGCGATCCGGATGGAGCGCTCCAGCTTTGGCCTGTCAAAATCTTCGCGTCTGCCGTTGGATTTGATCACCACCAAATCGCGCAGTTGCACCCGTTCATATGTTGTAAAACGCCCGCCACAGGCCGGACAAAACCGGCGACGGCGAATGGCAACATGGTCTTCTGCTGGCCGACTGTCTTTCACTTGCGTGTCGACGTTCCCGCAAAATGGACACCGCATGGCCCATCCCCTTTTTCTCTGCCTCTGGGGTTATACTCCCCACTTATCCACAGTGACTATAGGTCAACGCCTAGAGTTTGGGTAGTGGCGAATTTGGCACCCTAAATGCTGATCCCGCGGGCATTTACCTCAGGCGGCCTGCGTTAACCTTCTGGTAACTTTTGCCCTGCCGCTGCCCAAGTTTGGCCCTTAGTCTTAACATATCAAATCCAATTTTAGGAAAATACGATGTGGATAAAGGCCCTCACCATGCTCGCAGCCCTCAGCCTCCCCGCCCATAGCGCGGGATTTACCGAACGATTTCAATCTATTGACCAATCCGAATGGTATGTCGCGGATTATGACTTCGATCACCCCTATTTCGACACGGATTGGCGCCCTGCCCAAGCAAGCGTTAACCAAGGCCTGCGCCTCGCCCTCACGCCCCATGCCGGAAAGAACGGATATATCGGCGCCTCCCTGCGCCGCCACGCCCCCAGCCACTTTGGCCGCTACGAGGCGCGGATGCGCGCTGCCAAGGGCGCGGGCGTTGTCACCGGCTTTTTCACCTACACCGGCCCCCATTACGGCACCCGCCACGACGAGATCGATATCGAGTTTCTGGGCCGCGACACGACCAAGCTCCACGCCGCGTGGTTCGTTGACGGAGAACTCACAAACCACTTCATCCCCCTGGGCTTTGACGCCGCAGAAGAGGCCCATGACTACGCCTTCGAATGGGCGCCGGATCGGTTGAACTGGTATGTCGACGGCAAGCTCGTCTTCACCCACCACGCCGCGGACGGGGCCATCCCGCAGGTGCCCGGCATGCTCTTTGCCAATATCTGGGCCGCCGATCCCGTCATCGCCGCATGGTCCGGCGAAACCCTTCCGGGGACAGAGGCCGAGGCCTTGGTGGAATACATCCGCTTCATCCCCGCCGCAGCGGCCGGCGGCTCCTAGGCGAAATGCGCCGCGACCTGCCGGTTGTGCGGGGCGCGGCGATGCTCGAACAGGTAAATCCCCTGCCAAGTTCCCAGCCGCATCACCCCCGCCGCCACCGGAATAGACAGGCTCACAGGCAGCATCGCCGCCTTGATATGGGCGGGCATATCATCCGGCCCCTCATAGGTATGGCGCAGATAGGCCATCGAGGGGTCATCGCTCGGCGGCACAAGGCGGTGGAAATAGGCCTGCAAGTCATCCTGCACCTCGGGGTCCGCGTTCTCCTGTATCAACAGCGAGGCCGAGGTATGCCGCACCATCAGGGTCAGCACTCCATCCCCCTGCCCCGCCAGCCAACGGGACACCTGCGGCGTAAACTCCGTCAGCCCGGGGCCGCGGGTGGGAATTTCAAAAGTGGTTTGAATGGCTTAGCCCCTTCTTGTCCCGCCCTATTGGCAGGCCGTCCACTTGAACTCACCGCTCTGGTTCCAGCACAGCCCGGCCTCGTTCAAGGCCTCATAAAGCCCGTTGAAATCCGTGGTGATACTGCCTTGGTCACAGTCCAACCCCGCAACCGACTCCCCGTCCTTGAGCACAAAGACCCCGCCCGTGACCGGATCGGCCAGATCAGCGCCCCGCTCAATCGAGGACCAGGCCTCATAGCTGTATTCCCCATTGGTAAACACGACCGCCTCGTGAATCGCCCGCCCCACTCCGGCCCATGGCACATAGCCATTGTGCGTAAAGGGAACCGCAAGCGCGAGGTCGGGCGATTGCCCCGTCGCCCCGTAGGCATAGTGCAAGGTCTCCTTGCCACTGCAAACCTGCAGGGTCTTGGCCCCATTGGAGACAGTGCAATGCAAAACTGTCTGCTCGCCGCTCCCGCATTGGGCAAAGGCAGCGGCAGGCATCAGACAGGCGAAAATGATCAGGGGGAGACGCATAAAAAAAAATCCTAAGGCAGTTTTGCCTCAGGATATCATCTTCGTTTCAGATTTCTACTGGTCTAGAAAACTGCGGAGCTTGCGGCTCCGGCTCGGATGCTTGAGCTTGCGCAGGGCCTTCGCCTCGATCTGACGAATACGCTCCCGCGTCACGCTAAACTGCTGCCCGACCTCTTCGAGGGTGTGGTCGGTGTTCATGCCGATCCCGAAACGCATCCGCAAAACACGCTCCTCCCGCGGCGTCAAAGAGGCCAGCACGCGGGTCGTGGTTTCCTTCAGGTTCTCCTGAATGGCGCTGTCCAAAGGCAGAACCGCGTTCTTGTCCTCGATGAAATCCCCAAGCTGGCTGTCTTCCTCGTCGCCAATCGGCGTCTCGAGAGAGATAGGCTCCTTGGCGATCTTCATCACCTTGCGCACCTTTTCCAAAGGCATCTGCAGCTTGGCTGCCAATTCCTCCGGCGTCGGCTCGCGGCCAATCTCGTGCAGCATCTGACGGCCGGTCCGGACCAACTTGTTGATCGTCTCGATCATATGCACCGGAATACGGATCGTGCGGGCCTGATCCGCGATAGACCGCGTAATCGCCTGACGGATCCACCATGTTGCATAAGTGCTGAACTTATAGCCGCGACGGTATTCGAACTTATCCACCGCCTTCATCAGGCCGATATTGCCTTCCTGAATAAGATCAAGGAATTGCAGCCCGCGATTGGTGTATTTCTTGGCGATGGAGATCACGAGGCGAAGGTTCGCTTCGACCATTTCCTTCTTGGCCTGACGGGCCTCTTTCTCGCCCTTTTGAACCTGCTGCACGATGCGGCGGAATTCGGAAATATCAACACCCACATAGGTGCCGACCTGCGCCATTTCGGTGCGCAATTCCTGCACCTTATCGGTGGACCGTTCGAACAGAGCCTGCCAGCCGCGCCCCGGCAATTCCATCATCCGCTCAACCCAACCGGGATCAAGCTCATAGCCACGATAGGCCTCGATGAATTCACGGCGGTTGATCCGCGCCATATCGGCCAGCTTCACCATGCTGCTGTCGATCGACATGATCCGGCGGTTGATGCCGTAAAGCTGATCGATCAGGGCCTCGATCCGGTTGTTATGCAGGTGAAGCTCGTTCACCAGCTCGACAATCTCGGAGCGCAGCTTTTGATACTTTGCCTCGGCGGTTTTGGAAAAACTGCCATCCTCGTTCAGGGTCGCCGACATCCGGCTGTCCTGCATCTCGGCCAACAATTCGTAATCATTCGCGATCACGTCGAGCATTTCCAGAACCCGCGGCTTCAGCGCGGCCTCCATCGCGGCCAGCGACATATTGGCCTGCTCGTCCTCGTCATCATCATCGTCCACGGCAATAGGGTTGCCGTCCGCGTCAAGCTCCTGCTTCTCTTCGGGCTTCTCGCTTGGCTTCGCGTCAGAGTTCACAGCGACGGGCGCATTGACGTCCTCGCCCTCTTCGTCGTCATCCATGCCGCTGCCGAATGTGGTCTCAAGGTCGATCACATCGCGCAGCAGAATTTCCTCTGACAGCAATTCGTCGCGCCAGATCGTAATCGCCTGAAAGGTCAGCGGGCTTTCACAAAGCCCCGCGATCATCGTCTTGCGGCCGGCCTCGATCCGCTTGGCAATCGCGATCTCGCCCTCGCGGGAGAGCAGCTCAACAGAGCCCATCTCGCGCAGATACATCCGCACAGGGTCATCGGTGCGGTCCAGCTTCTCGGACTCGGTCGTAGAAACGGCAAGCTCGCGCGAGTTATTCGCCTGCACAACATCGGTCGTGCCCTTGCTTTCCTCTTCCTCGGCTTCCTCGTCCTCAACGATATTGATGCCCATCTCAGAGAGCATCGACATCACATCCTCGATCTGGTCGCCATCAACCTGATCGGGCGGCAGCACCTGGTTCAGCTGCTCGTAGGTGATGTAGCCACGCTCGCGGGCCTCCGCGATCATGCGTTTTACGGCTGCCTGAGACACGTCCACCATGGGCTCGTTATCGTTTTGCTCAGAAGATCGGTCGTCGTTGTCTTTGGCGGCCATGCAAGCAGCTCCATTCAGCTAGGTGATTCGCTTTTGACGGCGAATCAAGGGCGGGTAACGAATCAATACCGCGAATCACGCGGGTTACAATGTTGGTGCCTTATTTTGTTGGGAAAACCAACCCGATGGCGCGCGCTGGCCACAAAGGTGATTCTCTCACCGGCGCTACTTTCGACCGGGTTTGGAGAAGCTCAGCGTCTCGAAAAGTGCATCCCACTCGTCCTTCTCGTCCTTTTCCACCCGCGCCCCGTTGGGTGCGGTCACAAATTCCGTGCTATCGGCCTTGGCAGACATATTCGCCGCAGCCCGCGCCTTGGCCGCCTCCGACAGGCGCCAGGTCAGGGCATCGGGCCCCGATTGCCCCGCCTCGTCATCGGGGGCAACCACACCAACAATCTCCGCCATGGCCTCTGCCAGATCATTCCGGCTGCCTTGATCCACACGCAGGCGGTCGATCTCGGCGGCAAGGCAATCGCGCGCCTTGTCCAGATCATCCACTGACATCACAGGCGGCGCAATCTGCACATGGCGCGGCGCGAACAGGGTTTCAAGGGCATAGGGGCCAATATCTTGCTCCAATGCCGCACGGCAGGCCGCAGAGTCCGCAGGGCCGCGATAGCGCAGCAAAGCATGGGCGATCTCCCCATGCCCCTGCCCCTCGAACATCAAACGCTCAAGGGTGTCGGCCTCCTCGTCAATCAGGGCCGGATGCACGATCAGGGTCGCAAGGATCACCGCCTCGCGAATATAGGCCGCCGTCCCCTCCGCATCCCCCGCAAGGGCCGAGGCCTTCGTCGCCGGAGAGGGCACCGGCGGCGGCGCCCATTTGCCCCCGCGCGCAGGCCCGCGATTGCCGCCCGCGGGCTGAAAGGGCCGCTGCCCCTGCTGCTCGGGCCGTTTGGGGCGGAACAGAGCATAGCGCAGCTCCTTGAACTCCGCCTGATAATGCGAGCGGATCGACGGGTCCGCGATCCGCGTCAGAACCTCGCGCAGGTTCTTGTCGAGCCCCGCCTTACGCTCGGGGCTGTCCAGCACTTTCCCCTCGATCTCGCGCTGCCAGAGCAGCTTTACCATCGGCTGGGCCTCATCCAGATGCTTCTGCATCGCGCCCGCCCCGCCCGCGCGGATCAGGTCATCGGGGTCCTGCCCCTCGGGCATGATCGCAAAGCGCAGGCTCTTGCCCGCCTCAAGCAGCGGCAAGGCCAAGTCCATCACCCGCAGGGCCGCCCGCAGGCCCGCCGCATCACCATCAAGGGCAATCACAGGCTCATCCGCCATCCGCCAGAGCATGCGCAACTGCTCCTCGGTCACGGCGGTGCCAAGGGGGGCCACCGTCGCCTCGAAGCCCGCCTCTGCCAAGGCGATCACATCCATATACCCCTCTGCCACGATCAGGGGCTGCCCCTTGCCCGCGGCCGTGCGCGCCGGGCCATGGTTGTAAAGGCTGCGTCCCTTATCGAACAAACTGGTTTCCGGAGAGTTAAGATACTTCGCCCGCGCCTCGGGCGACATCGCTCGCCCGCCAAGGCCGATACAGCGCCCGCGCTGGTCGCGGATCGGATAGATGATCCGCCCGCGGAACCGGTCATAGGGGCTCCCGCCCCCGTCCGGCTCTGCGGCAAGGCCCGCATCGATGATATCCTTCATCGCAATGCCCTGCCCGGTCAGGGCCTGCGTCATGGCGCTGCGCTGATCGGGGGCATAGCCGATCTCGAACCGATCCAGCGTCTGCGCGCTCAATCCCCGCCCCTCAAGATAGGCCCGCGCCTCGCTTGCCGCCGCGGTTTTCAGCTGCAATCGCAGCCACTTGACCGCCGCCTCCATGGCCTCGGCCAGCACGCTGTTGCGGTCGGCCTTCTGCTTGGCGCGGGGGTCCTGCGCGGGCATCTGCAACCCGGCCTCCCCGGCCAGAATCTCCACCGCTTCCATAAAACCCACGTTCTCGGTCTCGCGCACGAAGGAGATCGCATCCCCCTTCGCATGGCAGCCGAAACAATAGTAAAACCCCTTGCGATCATCGACATGAAAGCTGGCGGATTTTTCCTGATGGAACGGGCAAGGCGCCCACATGTCGCCCTTGGCCTGATTGGACTTTTTCGCATCCCACAGAACCTTGCGCCCCACCACATCGGACAGGGTCAGCCGCGTGCGCAGCTCGTCTATGAATCCATTGGGAAGGGCCATGGCATGAATATCGGGTCGCGCGGGGGCAAAGTCCAGTGCCCGCCGCACCCGCGCCTAGGAAATCGCCGCCCGCCCCGCCAGCCGCTCCATCGCGCTCTGCAGCTCATGCCATGCGGTCCGCGCCATGGAGCGCATGACAAAAACCTCCACCGCATCGTCGCCGCGCAGGAACAGGGCCGGCACATGCATCAACATCCCCCGCTCGGCGTCCTGCTCGAATGTCAGGGGCGTCAGCCGCGCAAGCGCATCCCGCCATGCCGCCCCGCTCAGGCGCAGACAGGCCATGCCATCGCCCTGCGGCGTCATCGCCGTATGATTGGCCAGCCGCGGCGGCAGCTCCGCCCCGATCACCAGCGCCGTGTTATAGGCCGACCACGCAATCCGCTGCCCGCCCGAGGCAATCACCTGCCCCGGCTCCGGCCACCCCAACCCGTGGGATTTCTCCAGCGCCGTGGCCACCGCCGCATGACGCCCGCGATAGGGCATAAGCGCCGTCACCGGCCCCGGCTCCACGGCCTCCAGCCGGAGGCCCGCGGCCTCGAATGGCGCCTGCTCAAGGGCCGGCGCTTTGATCAAACTGATGCTACCCACGCAAACGCTCCCCTTCTGGGTCCAGCGCCACGGGCGCCGTCACCTCTGCCATGGTCTCCACCCCGCGCATGTGATCCACCACGCGGATCACCTCGCCGATCCGCTCCGGCCCGCGCGTGAGAAACCCGAGGGCCAGATGCGCGTCCAGCTCCGGCGAATAGGCCTGACTGGTCAGATAGCCCTGCGAATTCACCCGCCGCGCCTCGGCTCCGGCCTCGAACAAATGCGCCCCGCCCAGCATCTTGCCCATAGGCTCGCTCAGGCGCAGCCCGACCAGACGCGGCCGCGCAGGGTCCAGCAGCCCGGGCCGCTGGGACATCGCCTTGCCGATACAGTCCTTCTTGGCCGAGACCATCCGCCCCATGCCAATGTCATAGGCCGTCACCCGCCCGTGGATCTCCGCATGGGTGATAAACCCCTTCTCGACCCGCAGCACATTCAGGGCCTCCATCCCGTAGGCCCCGCCGCCAAGCCCCTCTGCCTGCGCCAACAGGAGACGGAAGAGAGAGGCCCCATAGCGCGCAGGCACCGCCACCTCATAGGCCAGCTCGCCGGAGAAACTGATCCGGAAAATCCGCCCCGCCACCCCGCCGATCACCGCATCGCAGCAGCCCATATAGGGCAGGTCCGCATCCTCAACCGGCGTGTCGGTGATGGTACGGAGCAAGGCCCGCGCCTCGGGCCCCGCCACAGCAAACTGCGCCCATTGCTCGGTGACGGAAATCGCGCTGACATCCATGTTGGGCTGCAAAACCTGCGCCGCGAAATCGAGGTGCTTCATCACCGCACCGGCGGCGGCGGTGGTGGTGGTCATCAGGTAATGGTTGGGGCCAAGACGCGCCGTGGTCCCGTCATCCATCACATGGCCATCCTCGCGCAGCATCAAGCCATAGCGCACCCTCCCTTCTTTCAACGATGAGAACAGATTGGCGTAAACAAAGTCTAAAAACGCCCCCGCATCGGGCCCTTGAATGTCGATCTTGCCAAGGGTCGAGACATCACACACCCCAACGGCAGAGCGCACCATCCGCACCTCGCGGACGCAAGCCTCGCGCCATGTCGCCTCGCCCGCGCGGGGGAAATAGCTGGGCCGATACCACAGGCCCGCCTCCACCATGGGCGCGGCGCGTTCCCTACTCGGCCCGTCGCTCGTGGTAAAACGCTCCGGTGCAAAGCCCTTCCCCCGCGCGCCCGCGCCCATGGCTCCGATTGGCACCGGCACGAAAGGCGGCCGATAGGTGGTCGTCCCCGTGCCGCTGATGGAGCGCCCCGTCGCCTCGGCCAGAACAGTCAGGGCGCCGATGTTGGAATTCTTGCCCTGATCGGGGGCCATGCCCTGCGTGGTGTAGCGCTTCATATGCTCGACGCTGGACAGGTTCTCTCGCGCGGCAAGCTGCACGTCCTTCACCGTCACGTCATTCTGGAAATCCAGCCAGGCCCGGCCCTTGCCCGGCACCACCCAATCGGTGCTGCGCCATTCGGGCTCGTCATGCACGTTATTCCCCTCGGACACCGAAGGCACCTCGCGCCCAAGGGCGGCAAGCGCCGCCGCGCGCCCGGCCTCCAGACAGCCCTGCGTGTCATAACGGCCGCCGCAGGCCCCCGCGACCTGCATATCCGGCACACTGCCCTCTGCGGGCACAAATCCGGCGATATCGGCGCGCCAGACAGGCCGCGCCCCCATGTGACAGGTCAAATGCACCGAAGGGTTCCAGCCCCCCGACATGGCCAGCGTATCGGCAATCACCTCATGCTTTGCCCCGCCGCTCAGCACCGTGACCTGCCGCAGGGACTTGCGCCCCCGCGTGCCCACCACCTGCGCCTCGGCAAAGACAGGAAAGCCCCCCGCCCCCTCGGGCGCAGGCCCCGTGGTGATCAGGGCGGCCACCTTCAGGCCCGCGGCCTGCACCTGCCGCGCCGTGGCCAATGCCTCTGCCCCGCGGCCATAGATGGCGATGCTCTTGCCCGGAGCCACGCCCCAGCGGTTCATATAGCCGCGCAAAGCCCCGGCCATCAAAATGCCGGGGCGGTCATTGCCGGGGAAGGCTATGGGCCGCTCGATCGCGCCCGCGGCCAGCACGCTGGCCCGCGCCGTGATCCGCCAAAAGGCCTCCGCCGGGGCGCCCTTGGGCGCATCGCCCAAATGGCGCGTCACCCGCTCCAACGCGCCAAAGACGCCGCCGTCATAGGCCCCCGTCACGGCGGTGCGCGTCATGACCCGCACCTTTGGGTGCGCCGCAAGACGCGCCGCCATATCCGCCGCCCAATCATGGGCGGGCAGGCCCTCCACCTCGCCGCCATCAAGCAAGAGCCGCCCGCCAAGGGCGCTTTGCTCCTCGGCAAGGATCACATCGGCCCCCGCCTTTGCCGCGGCCAAAGCCGCGCTCATCCCGGCGGGGCCGCCGCCGATCACCAACAAATCGCAATGGGCAAAGGGCTTTTCATAGGGCGTCTCGTCATGGCCCGCTGGCAGGGCCCCAAGCCCCGCCGCACGGCGGATAAAGGGCTCATACACCCGCTCCCAAAACGCCTTGGGCCACATGAATGTCTTGTAATAGAACCCCGCCCCAAGAAAGGGCGCGAGCGCGTCATTGACGCTCAGC
Source organism: Harenicola maris (assembly GCA_018524345.1). Classification (GTDB taxonomy): domain Bacteria; phylum Pseudomonadota; class Alphaproteobacteria; order Rhodobacterales; family Rhodobacteraceae; genus Harenicola; species Harenicola maris. The sequence continues at coordinate 368,887 of JADQAZ010000003.1, read as the reverse complement.
AGGTCGGCCTCAAGGCTGGGCCAGCGGTTCTGGCTCTCGGCCCGCAGCCCGGGGTAAACCTCTTGCATGGTGGCCCGCTGGTTCGGCTCCGCCGCCCCCTTCGGCCCGATCTGCATCAGGGCATTGGGCTCCTCCGAGCCGCAGGTCAGAACCCCGCGCGGACGGTGGTATTTGAACGAGCGCCCCATCAGGCGCACCCCATTCGCCATCAGCGCCGAAGCCAACGTATCCCCCGCAAAGCCCGCATAGGTCCTGCCGTCAAAGGTAAACTCCACCGGCCTCTCGCGATCGATGCCATGGCCCATATTAGGCAGCCGCGCGCCCGCCTTCCCCGTTGCTCGCAGCGTCTCGCTCATGTCTTTTGCTCCGATGCAAGGCGCACATCCAGCACCGCGTGGCTCGTCGTATCACGGCGCACCACCAGCCATGCACCGCAGCCCCCGCTGTGATACCACAGCTCATCCGAGGGGCCCGCAGGGTTGTCGCGGTTGTGCAGGTAATCGTCCCATTCAGGCAACTCCGCACCCTCCTCCGGCCGGTTCAGCAGCGCGGCCGAGCCGGTGACGGAAAACTCGCGCAGGTCCCGCGCGCCGCAAAGGGGGCAAGTGATCCGCATCCTAAAACTCTGGGCAGGCGGCAAGGGGCGCCGCATCAAGACGATAGGAGGTGGTGACATAGCCCGTCGGGCTGTCCCCCACATCCGCCAGCATCGAGGTCCCGCCGCAGCCGTCATCCTCGCCCAGAACAAGACCGTTGGTCTTGATCGTAATGCTATCGGGGGCGGAGCGGGTGATCTGGAACATGCCCGCATCGCATTCGGCGAAACAGGTCATGACGCCGGCCTTGATCCAGGCGTCCCTCGGCCCGCCATTCCACGCCCGATCCAAAGGCTCGCACAGGGTGATCTGGTCGATCCGCTGCCCCGCAACCCCCTGCCTCACCGTTTCGGGCGTGTCGGCCATCACCGCAGAGACCCAAGCCATGCCGTCAAACCCGCCGCCATCGGCGGGGGTAAAGCGGATGCTCAGGGCGGCCACGGTCTGCATGGCGTTCGCCTCCAGATGCGCGGCGCTGTAATCGCGGGCGAAACATTCGCCCTCGAATTGCTGCGCCCCGCCCGGCAGGGCGACAGCGCCTGCCAAGAGGCTAGTGAAGATTATGCTGCGCACCGGTCCCCTCCTCATCCATCAATCCATATCCGGTCTTGAACCGGTCCAGCCGATATCGGCTTGCGGCCTCATGGGGCTGATCCGTGGCAATCAGATGGGCAAAACAATCGCCCGAGGCCGGCACCGCCTTGAACCCGCCATAGCACCAGCCGCAATTCAGATAGAGGCCCTTGGTATCGGTCCGGTCGATGATGGGCGATCCATCGGGCGTCATATCCATGATCCCGCCCCAAGACCGCAGCACCCGCGCCTTGCCGATCATCGGCATCAGGGTCATGGCGGCCTCCATCACGTGTTCCTTCATCGGCAGGTTCCCGCGCTGCGCATAGCTGGGATAGAAATCCAGATCGCCGCCGAACACCAGCCCGCCCTTGTCCGACTGGCTGATATAGAAATGGCCCATGCCAAAGCTGATCACATGATCGATGCAGGGCTTCAGCCCCTCTGTCACGAAGGCCTGCAACACATGGCTCTCCACCGGCAGGCGCATCCCCGCCATGGCCGCCACCTGACCAGAGCGGCCCGCGGCCACCATGGCCACCTTCTTGGCCCGGATCGACCCGCGGGTGGTCTGCACCCCGCGCACCGCGCCGTTTTCGATATCGATCCCCGTAACCTCGCACTGCTGGATCAGGTCCACACCCAAACGATCCGCCCCGCGGGCATAGCCCCAAGCCACCGCATCATGACGCGCCGAGCCTGCGCGGCGCTGCAGCAGCCCGCCGTAGATCGGAAACCGCAGCTGCTCATAATCCAGATAGGGCACCAACGCGCGCACCCCCTCGGGGCTGAGCAATTCCGCATCATCGCCCTGGTTCACAATCGCATTGCCCCTACGGGCAAAGGCATCGCGCTGCCCGTCCGAATGGCACAGCATCAATTGGCCGCGCTGCGAAAGCATGACGTTGTAATTCAGCTCCTGCTCAAGGTTTTCCCACAGACCCAGCGAATGGGAATAGAACTGCGAATTGCCCTCAAGAAAGTAATTGGCCCGCACAATGGTGGTGTTCCGGCCCACATTGCCGCCCCCAAGATAGCCCTTCTCCAGCACCGCAATATTGGTCAGCCCGTGCTTTTTCGCCAGATAATAGGCCGTCGAAAGCCCATGCCCGCCGCCGCCGATCAAAACGATATCATACTCGGGCTTCGGCTCCGGGTTGCGCCACTGCGGCGCCCATCCACGGTTCCCCGTCAGCCCCTGTTTTAAAATCTGTAGCGCATTGAATCGCAAAGCGGCCCCCTTGGTTAGGCCCAAGTTGACCCCGCTTTGCCGACAATGACAAGACGCGCCACCGTCAATTCGCGGGCAAAAAGCGCCTTAACTCACCCCCGCGCCAAACGGCGCTCCGCATCGCTCAAAACGCGGGCCTCGGCAATCGGTGCGCCCCCCTGCAAGAACGGAGAGCGCGCCGCCGCGCCGACCATCCGCCCCGAGACCGTCCGGCGCAAAAACCGCCAGATCAGCCGCCGGATGCCGCGATCCTTCGGCGTCTCGCCATCCCCGGGCAGGGCAGAGGCGGCATTGCCCACCCCGATCACGGGGCCCAGACAGTCCGCATCCTCCCGCTCCCCGAGGACCAACGCCACAAACGGCAGGGAGGGTTTGGCAAAACTATTGGCCAAGGGCGTGTTGCAACACGCCGCATACCAGCGGTGCATCCCGCCCTCGCGCAGCTGCAAACAGGCAATATGCTCGCCCCCGGCCTCAAGGGTCACACGGTCAGGCCGGGTCTGGAACACGCGGATCCGCCCGCGCGGGCCGATCATGTGATCCGCCCCCAAATGCTTGGCCACGGCGCGGCAATCCTTGCAATAACACAGAGCATGGCTGCCAATCCCCGCCCTCGCGGGCGAAAGCCGCAGATGCACCTGCCCGCAGCGGCATTTCAAATCAAAACTCATCCGCATCCTCATCCATTGGCGCAGAAATCGGCAGATCAATCGCAAGCGCGGCCCCGCCGAAAACCTCATCCTCAAACGCCTCGGCATGGGCGCGCCCTACCGCGCCGGTCCGTGCAAAGGCCGCGCCAAAACTCTCCGGGTCGACCAAGGCCCCGCCCGCCACCAGAAAGGCCGGAATGGATTGCGCGGCAAAGGCCTGCTGCAACCCCGCATCCGCCGTGACCAGAACCATGGCCTGCGGGCTCATCGCCTCCACACTCGGGGTCAGAACGATCCCGTCATGATGGGCGACCTCGGCCTCAAGAAAGGCCCGCAGCGCCGCGCCCCCGTGAAAGGTGAAACGGTAATACTGCGCCTTATCCACCTCGTCATAGGGCATGGCAAAGGCGCTGAACATCGGCCCCTCTACCGCCCTCGGCGTGATCTCCGCCAGATTGTAACGCTCCATAAGGCCCGGCAAGGCCGTATGCGCCCTGTCGTCATGGGCCGCGTCATAGAACTGCACAATCCGCGTCACTTTGGCGCTCATCGCCGCCTCCAATCTACACCGGCACGGGCGAAAGCCTACAGCCCCTTGGCCTGATAGCTCGCCGCCACGCGGCCGATCGACACCAGATAGGCCGCCGTGCGCAGGTCCAGCACATCCTCGCGCATGCGCCAGATCTCCTGCATCGACTGATAGGCCGTCCGCATCGTGTCATCGAGGCCAGAGCGCACAAGCTCCAGCTCATCGGCGCCGCGCAGGTATTTCTCCTTGAAGTTCGGCGTCATCGACCACGCCTCGCCCATATGCTGGTCCAGCCGCTCCAACTCGCGCACGATCAACTCGTGCCGCGCCTCCTCCTGCCGCCGCTGCATCCGGCCAAAGCGGATATGGGACAGGTTCTTGACCCATTCGAAATAGCTCACCGTCACACCGCCCGCATTGGCATACATGTCGGGAATGATCACACAGCCCTTCTTGCGCAAAATCTCGTCCGCACCGGCGGTGATCGGCCCGTTGGCGGCCTCGATGATCAGGGGCGCGGTGACCTTCTCCGCATTGGTCAGGTTGATCACCCCCTCCAAAGCCGCAGGGATCAGGATATCGCATTCGGCGGTCAACAAGGACGCGCCATCCTCGTGGTAATTGGCCCCGGGAAAGCCCTTTACCCCGCCGTGCTTGATGATCCACTCATGCACGGCCTCCACGTTCAGCCCCGCGTCATCCTGCAGGGCGCCGTCGCGCTCGATCACGGCGGTGATGACGCTGCCGTCCTCCTCCGAGAGGAACTTGGCCGCGTGATAGCCCACATTGCCAAGGCCCTGCACAATCACGCGCTTGCCCTCCAAGCTTCCCTCAAGCCCGGCGGTTTTCACATCGTCGGGATGGCGGAAAAACTCCCGCAGGGCATATTGCACCCCGCGCCCCGTGGCCTCCACCCGGCCCGCAATGCCGCCTGCGTTCTTCGGCTTGCCGGTGACGCAGGCCGCGCCGTTGATATCGGTGGTGTTCATCCGTTTGTATTGATCCGCAATCCAGGCCATCTCGCGCTCGCCCGTGCCCATATCAGGCGCGGGCACGTTCTGGGCGGGGTTGATCATGTCGCGCTTGATCAGCTCATAGGCAAAGCGCCGCGTGATCAGCTCCATCTCGTGATCCTCATAGGCACGCGGATCCACGCAAAGCCCGCCCTTTGAGCCGCCAAAGGGCGTCTCCACCAAGGCGCATTTGAACGTCATCAAAGCCGCAAGCGCCTCGACCTCATCCTGATTGACCCCGAGAGAGAACCGGATGCCCCCCTTCACCGGCTCCATATGCTCCGAATGGACAGAGCGGTATCCGGTGAACGTATGGATATCCCCGCGCAGCCGCACCCCGAAACGCACCGTATAGGTGGCATTGCACACCCTGATCTTGTTCTCGAGCCCTGGCGAAAGATCCATCAGGGACACCGCCCGGTTAAACATCAGTTCAACAGATTCGCGGAAACTCGGTTCATTGACAGGTGACATCACAGATCCCTCTTTTTAATGCGCCCATTTATTGGGCACCTCACCCAAGACCCTATGGGGGGAATCACCCCTTGCACAGCCCGTAATTGCGGCGCCCGCACACATTGCGAACACAATCCCCTGAAACAATCCGCCCCCTGTGGCGGGAATTGTTCCGTTTTCCCCGATCGCCCCCCTCAAAACCCCGAAACAATCCCCGGTTGCCGCGTGGTCATGCTGCAAAAACCGGAAACAATGCCCGATTTTGCTCACATTCGCGGAAAGTTTGTGGCAAAAAGAAGCTGTTCAAAGGTGGGGGCATCACCGGAGGACACAAAAGTGTTCAAGTCTACGCAAGGTTTGATGCCGAAACTGATCAAGCGCTTCTCTCGTGAAGAAGAGGGCGGACTTGTTATCTTTTCTCTTTTCATGATGGTTTGCATGCTGCTCGCAGTGGGTATCGCGATTGACGTGATGCGCACCGAACATATGCGCACGCGCCTTCAGATCGCCGCAGACAGCGCCGTTCTGGCCGCCGCCGACCTTGACCAGATCCTGACCCCCGCCGAGGTGGTCGAAGACTATTTCGCCCGCGCCGGCCTCTCCGCCGCGCTGGACGGCTCCGGCACAACCGCAGGTGTGAACAGCCGCACGGTGACAGCCAATGCCAACTTCGCCGTTCCTTCCATGTTCCTGAACATGGTTGGCATCAACTCCCTGAACGCTCCGGCAACAGGCACGGCGAATGAAACCATCTCCGACATCGAAATCTCTCTGGTGCTCGACATCACCGGCTCCATGGGCTCGAACGGCAAAATGGCCAACCTGCGCCTTGCCGCGAACGACTTTATCGACACCGTGATCCGCGATGACGCCCCCGGCGCCGTCTCTGTCAGCCTCGTGCCCTATACCGCACAGGTCAACGTCGGCCCCGCCCTGATGGGCCAGCTGAACGTGACACAGGAACACAACTACTCCCATTGCGTCGACTTCGAGGAAGAAGACTTCGAGGACACAGCCGTCTCCCTGACCGCCTCCTACGACCAGATGGAGCATTACCAGTATTACGCCTCGGCCACCTCGCCGATCGACAACCCCGGCTGCCCGACCCGCACCTTCGAGCGCGTCATGCCCTTCACCGAGAACGTCGCCGCCCTGCAAGGCAACATCAGCCAGTTCACACCCCGTGCGAACACCGCGATCCACATCGGCATGAAATGGGGCGTTGCCCTGCTCGATCCGGCCATGCGCCCTGTCGTTTCCAACCTTATCGCCATGGGCGAGGCCGACGCCACTTTCGCTGGCCGCCCCTACGCATGGGACCGCGAAAACACCAAGAAATTCGTGGTGCTGATGACAGACGGGCAGAACGTCAACACCCGCCGCCTGCACGATTGGGCCTATGCCACAACCGAGCTGCGCGAGCGTTGGAACGACTTCAGCACCTCGCAATATGCCGCCGCCAACTCCGGCTCGCCAGCATGGTGGGAGTATGACTACACGAAATACACCTCCGCACAGGCCGACGATATGCTCGACACCATCTGCACAGCGGCCAAAAACAAGGGGATCACCGTCTTCTCCATCGGCTTCGAGGTAGACCCCTACCCCGCCTCCGTCATGGAAAGCTGCGCCTCCTCTTCCTCGCATTTCTACAAGGTCGAGGGCCTCGAAATCCAAACGGCGTTCAACGCCATCGCCCGTCAGATCAACCAATTGCGTCTGACACAATAACCCAATCACGGCAGAGCAGGTCCGGCGGCAAAACAGCCCCGGACCTGCTTATTTTTATGGGCCTGCGCCGGTTTCGCCATGCTGTATACACCCCCGCATCCCCCCCCCGTTTTCTTATAGATACCCCACCCTTTGCTCGCTTTTGCCGCAATTTAGCCACGTCTTTCGCGCACAGAAGGACAGCAAAGAACGCCCCGAGGCCCGAAAACCCTCGTCGAGCATGGGAAGGACGACGTATGAAACAGCCAACTGACCGACACGGCCAGACACAGCCCGAGACGCCAAAAGGCATCGCGGCGCGCTGGCGTGCCTTTCAAGACTTCCGGCAGGACGAAGCAGGCGGGTTGATCATCTTCTCGCTGTTCATGATGGTCTGCATGTTGCTGGCCATCGGCATCTCCGTCGATGTGGCCCGCTTCGAGGTCTCCCGCACGAAACTGCAAAACACTGTTGACCGCGCCGTTCTGGCCGCCGCGGACCTTGACCAAACCCTCGATCCGCAAACCGTGGTCGAGGATTACTTCGACAAGGCGGGGCTCTCCTCCTACCTCGTCGGCGTCAATGTCGATCAGGGCCTGAACTACCGCACCGTGACCGCCAATACACAGGCGGGCACCCAGAACCTGTTCCTCAACATGGTCGGCATTCAGGACTTCACCACCCAGACCTCCGGCGTGGCCGAGGAACGTGTGAGCAACGTGGAAATCTCCCTCGTGGTCGATATCTCCGGCTCCATGGGCTCCAACAGCAAAATGGCCAACCTGCGCACCGCGGCCAAGGACTTTGTCGATACCGTGATCCGCGACGAGGCCGAGGACCTGATCTCCCTGTCGCTGATCCCCTACACCGCGCAGGTGAACGCAGGCAAAGCCATCTTTGACCAGCTGCAGCAAACCAGCACGCCCAATCACGACTATTCCTACTGCATCGACTTCGACACAGCCGACTTCTCCTCCACGGGGATCAGCTACACCAAGAAATACGAGCAGATGCAGCACTTTGAATGGTCCAGCTCCTACAGCCGCCCGATCACCAACCCCGGCTGCCCGATGCAGGACTACGAAGAAATCGTTCCGCTCAGCCAGGACAAAGTGGCCCTCAAGGCCACCATCGACCAATACCGCGCCCGCGCGAACACGGCGATCCACCTTGGCATGAAATGGGGCACGATCCTGCTTGATCCGACCTCCAACATCATGGTCTCCAACCTCGCCGCCGCTGGCGAGATCGACGACGCCTTCAGCGCCCGCCCCGCCGCATGGGACGACGACGAAACCCTCAAGGTTGTTGTGCTGATGACAGATGGTGAAAACGTATCCACCTACCGGATCGAGGACTGGGCCTATAACTCCAACAGCGAATACGCCCACTGGAACGACATCGCCCTGATCCGCTACCTCTACAGCTACGTCAGCAGCCGCAACCGCAGCGCGTATTACTACCAGAAGTATTCCTCGACACAGGCCGACAGCATGCTCTCCAGCGTCTGCTCTGCGGCCAAGGATGCGGGCATCCTCGTCTTCTCCATCGGCTTCGAGGTCTCCAACCACGCCGCCGAGGTCATGGAAGACTGCGCCTCCTCCTCCGCCCACTTCTTCCGGGTGGAAGGTGTCGAAATCTCCGAGGCCTTCAACGCCATCGCCCGCCAGATCAACCAGCTGAGGCTCCTGAATTGATGTATCGTTTGCTTGGGCACCTCGCCCGCCGCTTGACCCGCGCAAAGCGCGACGAAAGCGGCACCGCCTCTATCGAGTTCGTGATCCTGTTCCCGATCTTCATGATCCTGTTCATGTCGACCTTCGAGGCAGGGCTGCTGATGACACGGCAGGTCATGCTGGAACGGGCCGTGGATATCTCTGTGCGGGGCCTGCGCCTTGGCACATGGTCGCCGCCCACCCATGACGAGCTGAAAACAAACATCTGCAACCTCGCGGGCATCATCCCCGACTGCATGGAAAACATGCTGATCGAACTGCAATCGGTCAGCACCTCGTCCTGGACGCCGCTTCCCCCCGTGGCGACCTGCAACGACCGGGATGAGCCGATCCAGCCCGTCACCACCTTTACCGGCGGCGACGAGAACGAAATGATGATCGTGCGCGCCTGCGCCATCATGAAACCATGGTTCTACGCCACCAGCCTTGGGTTGAAACTGCCGCTGATCGACTCAGAGCACTACGCTCTGGTGTCCTCCTCGGCCTTCGTCAACGAACCGGGCGCAGGAGAATAATCATGAAACCCCTCTCCCTCATCAAAGCCCGCCTGCGGGCCTTCGCCGAAGACACCCGCGGCTCCCTCTCCGTCGAGGCCGCGCTGATCATGCCGCTTCTCACATGGCTCTACGTCGGCAGCTTCGTCTGGTTCGATGCCTTTCGCACGCAAAACGCGAACCTCAAGGCCTCCTACACCATCGCCGACATGCTCAGCCGCCAAACGGACACGCTGGACAGCAACTTCATGGAAGGTCTCAACACCGTCTTTGATTACCTGACCTCGTCGAACCACCCGACCTATCTGCGGATGACCACGATCCAATGCGTCTCGGCCTGCGCCGATGAGGCCGCCCGCGACCTGCAGGTGCTGGAATCCTATGCCACCGGCGGGCGCACGCGCCTCTACACCGCCGACATGGCCAGCTACAAAAGCAAAATCCCCTTCATGGTGGATGGCGACACGATCATTCTGGTCGAAAGCTTCATGGCCTATGAGCCGATGTTCAACGTCGGCCTCTCGGCCCGCTCGTTTGAGAATTACATCGTCACGCGGCCCCGCTTTGCCTCGCAACTGCTGATCCCCAGCTCGTCCTAGGCACGTCGTAAAAGCGGCCGAAAAAGCGGCTCGATTTCAGGCCGAAGGGGTCAGCCCTCTTCGGCCTCGCGCTTTGCTGCGGCATCCATCTCGCGCTGCGCAATCCGAAAGGCGATGATCTCGGCCATGGTCTTGGTCTGCGCCGCAGAGGTCACCCCCCCAACACCGATCCGCCGCCCCAGCCGCCAATAAAGACCCGGCGCCCAAATCGCAGGCGGCTTCACCGACAGGACCAGAACAAAGCCGTTGCTCGGCTTGAAGGCAAAAGTGCCGCGATCCACCTTCACCATATCCTCGAAGCGCGCCAAAACGCGGCCCCTGCTGTCGCGCAGATGCTCCTCGGTCAGATACAGATGCGTCCGCGTCGCGCGGCGCACCGCCTCGGCCCAGAACATCGTAAAAGCGGCAAAACCGACAAGGAACAAACTGGTCCCCGCCTCGGTCTCGTGCTTGATCGCAAGCCCGATCAGGATCGCGGCAAGAACCCAAAGAATGCCCAGGCCAACAAAGCGGCGTGGGGGGGACGGGGTAATCTCGGCAAGAATCGATTCACTCATATGCCCTCATAGCCCCGCCGCCGCTTGGGGGAAAGCCGCCCTTGCCGCGCGCCCCTCCCGCCAATGCCTCTCCCCGATCCCCGAACCCTTTCTGTGCAAAGCCGCAGATTGCACCAAGGCCCCGCCGCACATACCCTCTGTAACAGAAAGGCAGGCCCATTATGTCCATGCGTCCCATTATCGAAACCCGCCCCGCAGAACTCACAATGGAGGGGGCCGGCGTCAAACTCCACCGCGCCTTCGGCTTTCATAACCCCAAGGCGCTCGACCCTTTCCTGCTCTTCGATGACTTCCGCAATGAGACGCCAGAGGACTTCGAGGCCGGCTTCCCATGGCACCCCCACCGCGGCATCGAAACCATCACCTATGTGCTCTCGGGAAGCGTCACCCACGGCGACAGCCTCGGCAACACCGGCACCCTCGGCGCGGGCTCGGTGCAATGGATGACGGCAGGCTCCGGAATCATGCATCAGGAAATGCCCGAAGGAAACGCACAGGGGCAGATGCACGGCTTCCAACTCTGGGCCAACCTGCCCTCTTCGCTGAAAATGACCGCCCCGCGCTATCAGGACATCGGCGCCGCCGACCTGCCCGAGGTGACCGACGACGACGGCACCCGCGTCAAAGTCATCATCGGCAGCTTCTGGGGCCAGACCAGCCCCATCGACGGCATCGCGGCAGAGCCCCAATACCTCGACATCACCCTGCCCCCCGGCCTGCGCAAAACCTTTAAGGTCGATACCTATCGGCGCGCCTTCGCCTATGTCTTCGAAGGCGAAGGCTTCTTCACCGACGCCTCCGACCCCGGCGGCGTGCTACTGGAAAAAGAGGTCATGGGCAAAGAGGTCAACATCCGCGACATGTCCGGCGACCGCACCCTCGTGCGCTTCGGCACCGGCGATGAAATCACCGTGCAAGCGGGCGAGCGCGGCCTGCGCTTTCTGCTGATCTCCGGCGCCCCGATCGAAGAACCGGTCGCATGGCACGGCCCCATCGTGATGAACACACCAGACGAACTCCGCACCGCGATCCGCGACCTGAAAAACGGAACCTTCATCAAACCGGCACACTAACGACAGCGCGCCCAAATCCTTGAAAAGGATTTGAAACAGACTTTTGCAAAAGTCTGCACCACCCCCGTGGCGGGCCTAGCCTTTCACAGCCCGCCGCACCATGTTCCAGTAGATCTTCTGCACCCGCTCGCGGCTGAGCCGCCCGTCATCGCGATACCACTGGGTGATCCCGGTCAACATGGCGATCAACGCCATGGTCGCCAGCCGCGTATCGGGCACGCTAAAGGCCCCGTTCTCCTGCCCCGCGATCAGGATCGCTTCCAACTCGCTCTCATAGCTCCGGCGCAGGGCCTCGATCTCGGCGAAATTCTTCGGCGTCAGATTGCGCAGCTCCATATAGGACAGGAACACCCCCTCGGGCCGGTCAAGGTGGTGATTGATGTGAAAGCGCGTGAACTGCTCCAGCCGCTCTCCCGGGCTGCCGCCTTGGGGCTGCGCGGCCCAAGCCTCCAGAACATCGGCCATATGCTCGCGCATCAAATCAAACAATAGCGTCTGCTTATCGGCGGTATAGGTATACAGTGCCCCGGCCTGCATCCCCACCTCGGCTGCAATCTGCCGCATGGAAACGGCGGCATATCCGCTCTGCGCAAAAAGCCGAAGCGCCGCCGCGCGCACGCGCGGGCCTGTGGTTTCGGCATGAGAACCTGTTTTACGAGCCATGGGCCAACTTCGCTTGAACAGCCGTTCAATTCAAGCCCGCATCGCACCGCCCCTGCATTTTCGCGCCAACCTATGCCGCCGCCTCCCCTGCACCCCCGTCATTCTTGCGCCCCCCGCCTCCAATCGCCTACAACTGTCCAAACCGCACCCGCCACCGGAGCCGCCAATGCGCCTGCCCCTGCCCTGCGCCGCCGCCCTTGCTCTTGTGGTGGGCTGCACCCCCTTCCCCGATCTGGACGGCGCCGTCAGCGAGAATGCCCGCTCCGCCGCCTTCCCCACGCTGATCCCGCTCGACGGGCTGATCGCGGGCGCAGGCGAGACAAGGATCACCCCCGCCACCACCGCGGGCCTCTCGGGCAGCGTCGCCGCCCTGCGCGCCCGCGCCGCCCGCCTGCAGCGCCCGGTGATCGAACCGGCCCTGCGCGCGCGCATGCAGGCCGCACTGGCGCGCCGCAGGCCCTAGGCACAACAAGCCGCATCGCTGATGCAACGCGTTGCACCGCGCTTTGGTTCGGGATATGGCAACTGCCAAACTGACCCAGCCGCCGGAGGCCACCCCATGACAACCCAAAACACCCAAGCTCCCCTTCGTCTTGGAATTGCCGGTCTGGGCACCGTCGGCGCCGGGGTGATCAAGATCATCCGCAGCCAAGCCGAACAGATCGCCGCCCGCTCCGGCCGCGCGGTGGAAATCACCGCCGTCTCCGCCCGCTCCAAGGACAAGGACCGCGGCGTGCCGCTCTCCAGCTACGCCTGGGAGGACGATCCCGTCAAACTCGCCGCCCGCGATGATATCGACGTCTTCGTCGAACTCATGGGCGGCTCGGACGGCCCCGCCAAGGCCGCAACAGAGGCCGCGCTCGCCGCAGGCAAAGACGTGGTCACAGCGAACAAGGCCCTGCTTGCCATCCACGGCCACGCCCTCGCGGCCCAAGCCGAAAACAACGGCAAAACCATCCGCTTCGAGGCCGCTGTCGCAGGCGGCATCCCGGTGATGAAATCCCTGACCGAAGGCCTCGCAGGCAATGAAATCACCCGCGTCATGGGGGTGATGAACGGCACCTGCAACTATATCCTGACCCGCATGGAAAGCGCGGGCCTGCCCTATGCCGAGGTCTTTGAGGAGGCCAACAAACTCGGCTACCTCGAAGCCGACCCGACCCTCGACGTCGGCGGCATCGACGCGGGCCACAAACTGGCCCTGCTCGCCGCCGTGGCCTTTGGCACGCAGGTGAACTTCAACAATGTCGCGCTGGAAGGCATCGACAATGTGACAATCGACGACATCCGCCAAGCCGCCGACATGGGCTACCGCATCAAACTTCTCGGCGTGGCCCAGATGACAGGGCGCGGGCAGGAAATGCGCATGTCCCCCTGCCTCGTCCCCGCCGCCTCGCCGCTCGGGCAACTTGAGGGCGCAACAAACATGGTGGTGCTCGAGGGCAACCGCGTTGGCCAGATCGTCCTGCGCGGCGCAGGCGCAGGCGAGGGGCCGACTGCCTCCGCCGTGATGTCCGATGTGATCGAACTGGCCCGCGGCAGCCGCATCAAAACCTTCGGCGTGCCGGTGGACAGCCTGCAATCGGCCCCCGCCGCACAGGCCTCCGCCCCCGCCGCCTACTACCTGCGCCTCAGCCTTCAGGACAAACCCGGCGCTCTGGCCAAGGTCGCCGCCATTCTGGGCGAGGCAGGCCTGTCGATCGACCGGATGCGCCAATACGACCACTCCGACACCCCCATCGCACCGGTCCTGATCGTCACCCACCGCGCCTCGCGCGAGGTGCTGGAGGCCGCAATGACAGGCCTCGAAGGCACCGGCGTGGTCGAGGGCACCCCCGTCGCCCTGCGCATCGAAGAGGTCTGACACCGGCAAAGATCGCCCCCCCCAAGGGGGCGATCAGATTTTTCGCCGAAAAATCTCTGCCACCGCCGCGTTACAAACGCGCAAGTCGCATCAGGACAACACCCAGAACGGTCATCATGGTCGAGGCCAGCTTGGCCAGATCAAGCCGTTCCTTCAACACGAACACCCCGATCAACAGCGCAAAGATAATGCTCGTCTCCCGCAGGGCGGTCACAAGGGCGATCGGCGCTTGGGTAAAGGCCCATGTCACGATGGAATAGGCCGCAAAGCTCGCCCCGCCCCCGATCCAGAACACCGCCCGCCCCTTGCCCGCCAGATCGCGAAAGGTCCCGGGAGAGACCTTCCAGACATAGGCCGAAAACGGCAGCGCCCCGATGATCGACAGCCATGCGTAATAACCCACCGAGGATCCCGCCGCCCGCGCCCCCAGCCCGTCAATGATGGAGTATCCGGCAATGAAACACCCGGTCACCAGCGCCGTCATCGCCGCCGAGCCATTGCGCATCCCGTCGGCGCGGCGCACCAAGGCAAGGCTCAGGATGCCGCAGCCGATCACCAAGACCCCCAGCAATTCCAACCCGCGCAGCTCCACCCCCAGAACCAAGAGCGACACCGCCGTCACGATCAAGGGCGCCGATCCCCGCGCAATCGGATAGACCTGCGTCAAATCCCCGGTCTCATAGGACCGCAGCAGGAAAAACTGATAGCCCACATGAAGGGCCACCCCCGCCGCCAGATACCCGAAACTCGCCGGATCAGGGGCAGGCACGAAACACAGGGCCAAGACAGCAAAGGGCACATGCCCCAGCATCACCCCCGACATGCTCAGCAATTTATCCGACCCGCCCTTCACAAGGGCATTCCACCCCGCATGCAGGATCGCGGCCCCCAGAACCGCGAAAAACACAGCAACGCCCATAGCACTCCCCAGAAATCATTCCGGCAAAGCCTATGCCGCGCCCCGCGCAGGGGCAATGCGCCGCTTTCCCTTCCCCGCATGCCTCCCCTATAACGCGGGTCATGACCCAAACCCCAACGCAAGCCTTCCTCAATGTCTCCGCCTCCCTTACGGGCCGCGAATGGACAGGCCCCTCCGCCGCCCTCGACCGCGAGGCCGAGGCCATGGTGCAGGCCACCGGCCTGCCCGCCGCCGTCGCCCGCGTCCTCGCCGGGCGCGGCGTCGCCCCGCAGGAGGCCGAGGCCTACCTCGCCCCCGCCCTGCGTGACCTGCTCCCCGATCCCCGCAGCCTGAAGGACATGGAAACAGCCGCCGCCCGCTTCCTGCGCGCTCTGGCCAAAAAGGAAACCATCGCCATCTTCGCCGATTACGACGTCGACGGCGCCACCTCCGCCACCCTGCTGATCGACTGGCTGCGCCAGATGGGCCGCCCCGCCACCCTCTATGTCCCCGACCGGATCGACGAGGGCTACGGCCCCAATCCCCCCGCCATGGCCGAACTGGCCGCGAAACACGACCTGATCATCTGCGTCGACTGCGGCACCCTGAGCCACGAGGCGCTGGAGGCCGCCACCGCCGCCGAGGTCATCGTGCTTGACCACCACCTCGGCGGCGAAACCCTGCCCCGCGCCGTGGCCGTGGTAAACCCGAACAGACAGGACGAATCCGGCGACCTCGCCCACCTCTGCGCCGCCGCCGTGGTCTTCCTCATGCTGGTGGAGGCCAACCGCCAACTGCGCGAACAGGGCACCAAAGGGCCGGACCTGATGGCCATGCTCGACCTTGTCGCGCTAGCCACCGTGGCCGATGTCGCCCCCCTGATCGGCGTCAACCGTGCCCTCGTGCGCCAAGGCCTACGCGTCATGGCCGCCCGCACCCGCCCAGGCCTGACGGCCCTTGCCGATGTGGCGGGCATGAACACCGCACCCACCTCCTACCACCTCGGCTACCTGCTCGGCCCGCGCATCAACGCAGGCGGGCGCGTCGGCAAGGCCGACCTCGGCGCGCGCATGCTCAGCACCGACAACCCCGCAGAGGCCGAATCCATCGCCCAAAAACTCGACGAGCTGAACAAGGAACGCCGCGCCATCGAGGCAGAGGTCCAAGAAGCCGCCATGGCCCAGGCCGAGGAACGCGGCCTCGATGCCCCCCTCGTCTGGGCCGCTGGCAAAGGCTGGCACCCCGGCGTGGTCGGCATCGTCGCCTCGCGCCTGAAAGAGGCCACAAACCGCCCCGCCATCGTCATCGGCCTCGACGAGGGCATCGGCAAGGGCTCGGGCCGCTCGGTCTCGGGCGTGGATCTGGGCGCACAGGTGCAACGCGCCGCGGCCGAGGGGCTGCTGCTCAAGGGCGGCGGCCATAAAATGGCCGCGGGCCTCACAGTTGAGGAATCAAAACTGGAGGAGGCCATGGCCCGCCTCGCCGCCCTCCTCGAAAAACAGGGCGCAGGCGCCCTCGGCCCCAAGGCCCTCACCGTCACGGGCCTCCTGATGCCCGGCGCCGCCACGGTGGACCTCATCGAACAACTCGAGGCCGCAGGCCCCTTCGGCGCCTCCGCCCTCGCGCCGCGCTTCGTCCTGCCCGACATGGGCATCTCCCACGCCCGCCGCGTCGGCGAACGCCATATCAAGATCACCGCCCGCGACGATCTGGGAACACGAATCGACGCCATCGCCTTCGGCGCCTTCGACAGCCCCCTCGGCCCGGCACTGGAGAATCATGGCGGCGCGAAATTCCACCTCGCCGGCCGGCTAGAGATCAACCACTGGGGCGGAAGACAGTCCGTACAACTGCGTCTGGAGGACGCCGCACGCGCCGCCGACCACCTCGTTTAAACTTTTTTCGCGAATGGTGAAATTTCCACTTGCCCCCCCCAATCACCTTAGGTATTCCCCGCGTCACGGTTGGGCTTTGCCCCGTTCGTCTATCGGTTAGGACGCCAGGTTTTCAACCTGGAAAGAGGGGTTCGATTCCCCTACGGGGTACCAACCGCCCTCATCTCCCGCAGCAGAAATAGCATAAAGCGCCCCGGCGCCCCGGCCCCGCTGCACCCCATCCAACAAAGCCCCCCCAACCAAAAGAACCACCGCCCCCAGGCTTCTTATTGGCCCAAATATCCCGGGGGTTTGGGGGCTGGCCCCCAATAGGCTCGTGTTTGGGGGCTGGCCCCCAATAAGGCCGCGTTTGGGCGCTGCCCCCCAAAGAACCACCACCAAACACCCCCCTCAAAAATCGGTCGGCGCCCCGCCTTCCGCCTTCCGCCGCGCCACAAAATCCGCCAGCTCATCGCGCACCGCAATATCCATCGGCGGTGCCTCGAAACTGGCGATGATCTCCTTGAACAGCAAATGCGCCCGCTCGGCGGTCCAGATCCCGCCCTTCAGGTCCCAAGCCTCGAAATTCGACCAATCCGAGACCATCGGCTGATAGAAGGCCTCCTCATAGCGATCCTGCGTGTGCTGGATGCCAAAGAAATGCCCCTCCGGCCCAACCTCCTTGATCGCATCAAAGGCAATGTCATCCGGTCCGGTCGCAAAGGTCACCGGCTCCAGATAGCGCTGGATCATCTGCAATACCTCGCAATCCATGATGAACTTCTCCGGGCTGGCAATCAGACCCCCCTCCAGCCAGCCCGCCGCGTGATAGACCACATTGGTCCCCGACTGCACCGCAGACCACAGCGCATTGGAGGTCTCCCACATAGCCTGCCCGTCCGGCACATTCGCCGCACAAGAGCCAGAGGCCCGCAGCGGCAGCCCGTAAAACCGCGCCATCTGCCCCGTCATCTGCGTCGCCCGCATATACTCCGGCGTGCCAAAGGCCGGGGCACCGGTTTTCATATCGACATTACTTGTAAAGGTGCCAATCACACAGGGGCAACCGGGGTTAACATATTGAAACAAGGCGATTGCTGACAGAGCCTCGGCAATCGACTGGCACACCGCCCCCGCCATAGTCACCGGTGCCATAGCCCCGGCAAGGGTAAAGGGCGTCACCATAACCGCCTGCCCCCGCCGCACACAGCGCAGGCACCCATCAATCATCGGCACGTCATGCTTCAGGGGCGAGGTCGAATTGATGTTGGTGTACATATGCGGGCTGGCCTGGAATTCCTCCTCGCTCAGCCCCCCCGCAATCTTGACCATCTCCATCACATCCTCAACCCGCTCGCGGCCAAGGGAATAGGCATGGGCCACCTTGTCAGTCAGCACCATTTTGTCAAAAACCACATCCAGATGCCGCACAGAGGGATGCACATCCACCGGCTCCACCGGATAGCCCCCGGCGAAATGGATGCAGTTGAAATACTGGGTCAGCTTGAGCAGATCCGCACATTGCGCCCGGCTCCCCGGGGTCTTGCCGGTGGTCAGATCCCAGTAATTCGGCGGCGAAGAGACATTGCCAAACAGGATCGTCTTTCCGCCGATCTGGATCTTCTTGTCGGGATTGCGCGGGGTGATATAGAAATCCGAAGGCGCGGTCGCCAACATCTCCATCACCCAATCGCGGCCCATCCGCACATTGGTGCCATTGACGGTGCAGCCCGCCGCGCGAAACAGATCCAAAGCCTCCTCATTGAGGAACTCGATGCCGATCTCTTCCAGAATCCGCATCGCCCCGTCATGGATCGCCTCAACCCCCTCCGGGCCAAGCGGCTCCACCGGCGCGTCAATATTCTGCGGCAGGCGCCAAGGCATCTGGTTGATCACTTCGGGGCTGGAGCGCCGGGTATTTCCGGCGCGCCCGCCGGACCGGCGGCGTTTGGGGGCCTGCGACATTTCACACTCCTCAGGGTTTGCCCCCCGATCCTGCCAGCCTCCCCCGCCACCGCCCGCCACAAACACGACCCTTCGCGTCGCTTTTCGCACATGGCAACGGGTCCAAGATTTTTCGCCGAAAAATCTCTGCCTCCCTGAACGGGAGGCAGCTATCACCCCTGCTGCGCGATCCAGCCGGGCAGCGCCCCGATATCGCGCAGCACCACATCCGCCAACGGCGCAAGGGTTTCTTCCAGCGCCGTTCCGGTCAGAACCGCGGCGCAGCGCATTCCCGCCGCGCGGCCCGCCCGCAGGTCATGGGTGGAATCCCCCACCATGACACAGGCCTCCGGCGCAAGGCCCATGGCCTTGGCAAAGGCCAGACAGGGCCCCGGCCCCGGCTTGTGCCCATAGCCGCTGTCATAGCCCGCGATGAAATCGAACAGGGGCACCGTGTCATGGGCCGCCAGATGCGCCATGGCCGCGGCCTGGGCATCATTGGTCGCCACCCCAAGGCGCAGGCCGCTCTCGCGCAGCCCCTGCAGATAGGGCACCAGCGGCACCACCGGCACCTGCGGTGCCCGCGCCGCCGCCGCGTTCATCTCGGCCAAAAGGCTCTCCTGCCGCCCCGCGGGCAGATGCGGTGTCAAAAGCGCCGCGATCTCGGCCGGCGTTCCGGCCACCACAGGGCTGGCCGGATCAAACCGCGCCGCGCCAAGGTCCAGCATCATCGCCCCCGCAAGGGCCGCCTCCACGCGCGCGTTCCCCGCCGCCAAATCGCGGCACATGTTAACGCCCCAATGCCCCCAGGTGGCATGCAGGTCGAAAAGCGTGCCGTCCTTATCGAAAAGCACCCCCTTGATCGGCGCAAGACCGCTCATGTCCAGTTCGGCAAATCGCCGCCCGGAAGGCTCTGCCGCGCGCGCAAAGGCTGGTCATAGGCATGGCCATGGGCATCGCAAAACTGCGTCACCCAAGCGTCATCCATGGTCAGGAAATCAAGCACAGCGCCAAGCGTAGAAGGGTTTTGCGCCGCCCCGCGCAGGTCATCCACACTCGCCCCCGAGGCCCCCATAAACACCGGCAACAGGTCATCTTGCCCCGCGATCCACGCAAGGGCCTCAAGGGCCAGTGTCTCGGCTTGCTCTGAATTCATCTTAAAGGTTCCTAAAATTGTCGCGTGTAAGATTTTCTTAATACATTTGGATAAAGACTTAACAGATACGGGGGAAGGCTCGACCAACAACGGACTGGATTAAAACTATGTCAGGAAGCGTGCTTATCGCAGGCTCTACATCCACGACGCGCATCAAACTCGCCTCGGAATTCCAAAGCGCAAGCTACGTCGTCCTCTCGGCCTCCACCGGCACAGAGGCCGCCGAAGCCATCGCCAGCCAGAAACCCGACGTCGCCGTCCTCGACAGTGCCCTCGCCCTTGAAACCGCGCCCGAAAACCGGCGCGGCGCGGCGCGCAGGGCACAGGTCACCCTGCCCCCCCGCGAAACCCTGTGCCAACGGCTGCTCAAGGGGCAGCCCACCTGCCCCGTCATCGTGCTGTGCAACTCGGGGCGCGAGGGGCGCCCGCAGCGGGTGCAGGCCCTGCGCGCAGGCGCGGCAGAGGTGTTTTCCAAGGACGTTCACCCAAGCCTGCTTATGGCCGGCGTGCGCCGCGCCATCCGCGGCCATATCGCCGCAGAGGAAGCCAGCCGCACCGAGGTCGAAGGCCGCGCCCTCGGCCTCTCCGAGGCCGCCCGCGCCCTCGACTACCCCGGCAAAATCGGCTGGATCCAGATCAACCCCGACCGCAACAGCCCGATCCTGAGCGAGCTCAAAGGCAATATCTCCGACGCTATTATCCCGATCAGCGTCGACAGGGTCATGCGCGCGGTGTCGCAATCCGATCCCGGCGTGAAACCCATGGATGTGCTGGTCCTCGACGCGGGGCAACCGGGCCAGAAGGCGGCCCAGCAAACCGCCCTGCGCCTGATCCCCGAAATCGCCAGCCGCAGCGGTTCCACCCATCCCGCCATTGTGCTGATCCTGCCGCAGGGCTTCAGCCCGCTCATGGCCGCACAGGCCTATGACCTTGGCGCGGCAGAGGTCCTCTCCCCCAATTGCGACCTCGAGGAAATCACCCTGCGCCTGCGCCGTCAGGTCGCCAGCAAACAGCGCCGCGATGCCCTGAACAAAGGGATGCGCAAAGGCATGCGCCTTGCCGCCACGGATTCCCTGACCGGCCTCTATAACCGGCGCTACGCCATGACCCACCTTAATCAAGTGCTGCAATACCCGGCGAAACCGGGGCTGACCCATGCGGTGTTGATGCTCGATCTGGATCACTTCAAACAAGTGAACGACACCCACGGCCATGCCACGGGCGATGCGGTGCTGATCGAAACCGCCCGCATCCTGCAGGCCAATATGCGCGGGCGCGACCTGCTGGCGCGGATCGGAGGCGAGGAATTCCTCGTCGTGATGCCCGACATCCCCCCCGGCGACATCAACACCGCCGCCGACAGGCTGCGCGATGCCCTCGCCGCGGCAGAGTTCACACCGCCCGGCAAAGCCGTACCGGTGCTGCGTCAAACGGTGTCTATCGGGGTGGCCGCGCCGCAGCCCGGCGGCCCGCATCCGCAGGCCGAAGACCTGATCCGCCAAGCGGATCACGCGCTCTACCGCGCCAAGGCCGCAGGCCGCAACAAGGTTGCGGTCTCGCTTCCGGCACGGCTGAACCCGCGCAAACGCGCGGGCCTTGTCACATTGCCGCCGCGGGCGGTCTCCGCCCCGGCATAACACCTAAAGGGTTTTTGCTACCGCCGCTTGGGCCCCCGCAACGCGGCCTGCTCCAGCCTGTCGGCAAAGGTCATGCGATCCGCATGGCTCAGGGCCGAAAGCCGCTCGATCAACAGCCCATGCCCCTCCCGCTGGGCCTCGCCCACCAGCCGACGCTGGTTGGCAAAGGCCGCCTCTACGCGGGCACGGTCAAACTCCGGCTCCCGCAGGGTCGCCACTGTTTCCTCAACCGCCGCCCGAATGGCCTTGCGGTTTTCCCGGAACATCGCGCTCTTCTCCTTGGCCACGCTGCGCAGGTGATCCTTGTCATTCTTCGACAGGGCCCGCCCATAGGGGCCAAGGCCAAGATCGCGGCCAAAGCTGGCATCCTGCGGCGCCCGGTCACGCTCCGGCCCGCCGCCTTGGCGCAGCACAGCCCCCGCAACAAGCCCCGCCACCGCAAGGTTCACAGCCAGCGAGGCGAACAAAAGCACCCGCATCCAGCGGCCCGAAGAGGGCGCGCTTTGGGGTTTTGGGTCGGTGTCGGGGGCGTCGTTCATCGGGTCACCTTATCCATCAACCAGAAAATCGTCTATCGCCAGATAATCATCGGCAACAAGCTCGTCTATCGTGCTGCCACCCAGCACAGACAAATCAATCGAGGTGCTCAGCGCATCGGGCGGGCTATAGCCAAACCAGATCCCCGCCACCATCGCCGTGCACAGGCCCGCAACACCGGGGCCGCCGCCAATACTGGCCAGAACGGTCATCCACCAAGGCCGCGTCTCCACCGGGCGCGCGGGCACCACAGCCGCCGCCTGCTGCGCAATACCGGCCTGCACGGCCTCCGCATCGCCCAGAACCCGCGCATATAACTCCGCAGAGGGCTCCGGCGTGGCATGGCGCGCCTCAAGGGCCAGCTCCTCAAGCCAGCGGTCAAGCTCGGCCTCGTTCAGGGCATCTGGCATAGCATCTGGCATATCATCCGGCATCATACCGGGCATTGTTTTCGGTCTATCGGTCATTCCGTATACCCCAATTCTGCACGCCGCCCCTTCAACAGGGCCATAAGCGAGCGTTTCCCCCGCGCTGTCAGGCTCTCGACGGCCTCAACGCCAATTTCCATCACCTCGGCGATCTCGGGGTTCTTCATCCCCTCGATGTGACGCAAACGCACAGCCTGCGCCTGCCGATCCGGAAGCTGGTCCAACGCCGCGTTCAACGCCGCCGACCGTTCTGCCGATTGCATCTGTGCCAGCACCGAAGGGGCAGAATCCTCCGGCTCCGCAATGGCGTCGATGTCCAGATCACGCGCCTTGCGCAAACGATCCGTGCACAGGTTGGACACAACACGGTAAAGCCAGGTGCTCACCTTGGCCTCGCCCTGACGCCAGTCAGAGGCAATCTTCCACAGGCGGAGCAAGGCCTCCTGCGTGACATCCTCCGCCGCGGCGCGGTCCTTCAACATTCGGTAGGCTACGCCAAAACACAGCGGCGTCAGCCGCAGGGTCAACTGCCGCGCCGCTGCGTCATCGCCAGCGGCAAACAACACCAACAAGGCGTCATCACTAAGCTCGGGTTCTGCATCAAGCGGCATGGTCATATCCACGTGTGGCTACCTGTTCTGGACGCTCCGGGCAATCAGTTGTCGCGCCCGGATACTCGAAACAAAGAAACAAGATGGCGGCGTGACCCCCCGTTTGGCCCCCGACTATAGGGACGATCAGGGGCCAGGGGGTCACGCCAGGACGGCTCTGCTTACCCGTCCGACTCTTCGCTGTTGTGTCCCTTGCGTTTGCCTTTGCCTTTGCGCTTCTTGCCTTTCATCTTGTCCTTGGCGGCCTCGAACTCGGCCTCAGAAATGGACCCGTCGTCATCGGCATCGATGCGCTCGAACATACGTTCTGCACCCTTGGCACGGCGTTCGCCGCCCGCGGCCTGCATCTCTTCGGCGCTGATCGCGCCATCCTTGTCGGCGTCCAGACGCTCAAGCGTCTTGTCGGCGCGCTCCTCGCTGGCCTTGCGGCCCGCAGCGATAAGCTCGTCCCGGCTCAGCGAGCCGTCGCCATCGGTGTCGGCCTCGGCAAAGCGGGCCTGACCGCGTGCCTGAAGCTCTTCCAATGTCAGGGCGCCGTCGCCATCTGTATCCAGATCGCTAAAGCTAACGTCATGGCCACGCTTGCCGCCTGCCTCTTGGGCGTATGTTGCGGGGCTCAATGCGATGCCGGCTGCAATAAGGCCGACCAGAAGATAAGTGCGTTTCATGAGTGGTCTCTCCAGTTTAGTTTGCTCAACCGCGTTTCTCTGCTGCGGTATGACCATCAAACGGAGCCCCGGCACAGTTCCGTCGCAAAAAATTTGCAAACCGTGTGACACGGGGCCGCAATCGCCCTTTCTACACTGCACTTTTGATCTGTTTCTGATATGCACAATTTATGCCCATAACGGGCGCAGGACAAAGCCTATGACCGACATTTCCACCACCCAGACACCGCCCGCCAAAGCCAAACAGGCCGAGGAGGACCGCCCCCTCAAACCCGCGCTGCTGCGCGGCTGGCGGCGCAAATGCCCCCAGTGCGGCTCCGGCCCCCTGTTTCGCGGCTATCTGAAACTCAACCAGAAATGCGCGGTCTGCGACCTCGACCTTACCAATGCCCGCGCCGATGACGGCCCCGCCTACCTGACCATTCTGCTCGTCGGCCACCTGATGGCCCCGATCATCCATGTGGTCTATACCCAGTTCCGGCCAGAGCCGCTGGTGCTGGCCACGGGGCTCTCGGTCGGCTGCGTCGCGCTCGCGCTCTTCCTGCTGCCACGGCTCAAGGGGGGCATCGTCGCCTTCCAGTGGTCCCGCCGCATGCACGGCTTTGGCGAAGACAGCTAGATGCCCGCAACGCCCCCCGCCGTGAACAAAGCCGCCCTGCGCGACGCCGCCAGCGTCATCATGATGCGCGGCGCGCCAGAGGCACGGCAGGTGCTGATGGGCCAACGCGGCAAGGCGGCGGCCTTCATGCCCGGCAAATTCGTCTTCCCCGGCGGCGCGGTCGACCCCGGCGATGCCGAGGTCCCCATGGCTGCCCTGCCCTGCGGCACCAATCTGGGTCGGCTGACCCAAAACAGCGCCCTGCCCCCCGCAACCCTGCTCGCCGCCGCGATACGGGAGCTCTGGGAGGAAACCGGCCTGCGCCTCGGCACGCCGGGCACATGGCCCTTTGCGCCGCCGCCCGATTGGACGGATTTCGCGCAAACCGGCCTACTGCCCGACGCCGCCGCGCTCTCATTCGTCTTCCGCGCCGTCACTCCGCCGGGCCAGCCCCGCCGCTTTGACGCCCGCTTTGTCATGGCCGAGGCCAGCGCCATCACCGGCGATATCGACGATTTCTCCCGCGCCTCGGACGAGCTGTCCCACCTGCAATGGATCCCGCTGGAGCGGGTCCGCGATTTCGACCTGCCCTTCATCACCAAGCTCGTGCTGGCCGAGGTCGCCGCAGCCGACCCAAACAGCCCCCCGCCCCAAGGCGTCCCCTTCGTGGTCAACGACAGTATGATCAGCGGCGTCACCCGCCTGCTGTGACGCGCCAACCGGTTTTTTCGAAAAAACCGACCCAATTTTTTGAAAAAAATTGCCGCCCGCCGCAGGCCGCGCGCCTATCCGGCGAAGGTCACCCCAAGGATGCTCAGGAGCAGGAGCGTGATGCCCAAGGCCTCGCGCCCTGTGATCCGTTCGGAAAACACCAAGGCCCCGATCGCCAGCGAAAAAATCACCTCGACCTGCCCCACAGCAAAGACATAGGCCGCCGATTGCAGGGCAAAGGCCGCGAACCAACACAGGCTTCCGGCAAGGCTGGACAGGCCCAGAACGCTCGCACTGCGCCATGCCCCCGCCGCGGCGCGAAGCTGCCCCGTCTCGCGCAGGGCCAGCCACAGGGTCATCACAGCCGTCTGGAACACCGTCGCCGCCCCAAGGGCAAATGCCGCCCGCAGGGCGAGCAGGTCGGTCTCCACCGCCAAAACCCCCGCCCGATAGGCCACCGCCGAAAAGGCAAAGAACACTCCCGACAAAAGGCCCAGCGCCACGCTGCGCCCGCCCGGCGCCGCCGCGCCCTTCGGCGTTTTCGACAGGATCAACAAGGCGCAGGCCCCCAAAAGCAGCGCCCCCGCGCCCGCCCATGTCACCCTGTCCCCCAGCACCGCAAAGCCCACCAAAGCGGTCAGCAGAACCTCGGACTTCTTCAGGGTGATCCCGACGGCAAAATTGCGCTGCTTGAACAGGGCCACAACGCAAACCGTCGCCAAAATCTGGCACAATCCCCCCGCCGTCACGCTGATCCAGAACCCGGGCAACAGCGCAGGCACCCCCTGCCCCGACCACAGCAGCCATAGCGCCACGCCCCCCGCCACCAGCGGCGCGGAATAGGCAAAGCGCACATAGGTCGCCGTCACCGGCGAAAGCCCCGCCCCGCTTAACTGTTTTTGCAACATAAAGCGGAGCGCTTGAAAAAACGCCGCCGCAATCGCCAGAAGAACCCAGATTTCCATGCCCCCCAATGCGCCATAACAGGCGCACTGGCAAGCAAGGCAAAAAGGCGCGGCCCCGCAGGCCGCGCCCTTTGTAAGTGCAGGGATCAAGGCAGGCCGAAATAGGCCCGCCGCAGCCCCGTCACCTCAACTCAGTTGAAAATCGGCCGCATCCAGCTTGCCACCATCACGGTCAGCGGATCGGCCGCCATAATCTGCGCCGCAACCCGCTCGCCAAAGCTGCCCGCCTTCAGGGCATCGATGCGCGAGGTATAGCTGCCCGCGCCGATATTCGCCAAAACGGCGGCCTTGAACGCGATAATCACGATCAGCATGGTGATCACAGGGCGAAACAACGGGCGACGCGCGCGGCGTGCCTTGCGGGTGTAATGGGATTGGCCAAGGGTTCCCGCGGCCTCAAAACCGCCCCCTTTGCGATGGGTGCGATAAATCCGCTTCAAACGGCCGTTAAAATTTTTAATCGACGTATCAGACACAGGCACGACTCTCTAAGTTCTGCCCCCACATCAACACAATACGTATCAAATGCGGCAGAAATTCGACGCTCTACCGGTCTTTTCGTAAACAAACTGTGGACCATTCGCCCATTTGGTTAATTTCCGAAACGGTAAGCCCCTCGTCCTCGTATTTTTCCGCCACAGTTGCCGCCTGCTCGTTGAGCAGGCCAGACAGGATCACCCGCCCGCCCGGTGCCAGATGCGCCGCCAGATCGGGGGCAAGGGCAATCAGCGGCCCCATCAGGATATTGGCGAAGATCAAATCGAACGGTGCGGCCGCCTTGATCACCGCGTGATCAAACCCCGTCGCCTCCAAACAGGTCACGCGCTCGGCCTGCCCGTTGACGGAACAGTTGTGCTGCGCCACCTCGACCGCCACAGGGTCATTGTCCGATGCAATGGCATCGCAATCCCACACAGCCGTCGCCGCCATGGCCAATACGGCAGAGCCACAGCCGATATCCGCCACCGACCTGGGCACAAACCCCTCGGCAATCAGCGCCTCGCAGGCCGCCAGACAGCCCGCAGTGGTGCCATGATGGCCGGTGCCAAAGGCCATGGCCGCCTCGATCAACAAAGGCACCTCATTGCCCTCGGGCACGATCTCGTCATGGCTGCCATGCACAATGAACCGCCCCACGCGCACGGGCGCCAACTCGCGGCGCACCTTGGCCACCCAATCGGTCTCCGGAATTTCCGACACCACGAATGGCTTCGCGCCAAAGGCCGCCTCAAGCACCTGCAAGCCCACCGCATCGGGGGCCTCAAGGAAATAGGCGCCAACCTCCCACAGGCCGGAATCATCCTCGATCTCGAAGACGCCGACCCCCGTGGGCTCTGGCTCCATCCGTTCCAGCGCCGCGCCCAGCGCCTCGGCTTGGGCCTTCCCCATCAGGGTCGTCAGGGCAGAATAGGTGATCATGGGAAAAACTCCGGTCAATATGATTGCGCCCCTATAGCGGGCGGGCGGGCACCCCGGCAACCCGGCTTTGCGCCGCCACGTCACGGCTCACCACCGCCCCCGCCGCCACAATCGCCCCGTCGCCAATGGAAACCCCCGGCAGGATCACCGCCGCGCCCCCGATCCAGACATCCTCGCCAATGCGCACAGGCAGGGCCCGCTCGATCCCCGCACGGCGCTTGGCAGGCTCGCGGTGATGATCGGCGCAGTAAATCTGAACCCCGGGGCCAAGCATGCTACCCGCCCCGATCGACACCGGTGCAGAATCCAGAATAACGCAGCCGGTGTTCAGAAACACCTCTTCGCCAAGGGCGATATTCACCCCGTAGGAACATTGGAACGGGGCCTCGACGCGGGCGCTGTTTGCGAAAGACGCAAAAAGCGCCCGCAGGGGCGGCGCGGCGGGCCCGCGAAGGTCCGGCTCCATATGGTTATGGGCGTGACAGGCCCGCCGCGCCGCCCGGCGCATGACTTCGAGCTCATCGCTCAAACAGGAATACCAAACGCCCCCCGCCGCCGCCTCAACCCGATTGTCCTGCATCCCGCCCCCCTATTCCGGCCCCTATTCCGCCACCGCCGGCAAGCGGCGCATCACGGTCTCATGCCCCGGCGCCGGATGACGCGGGATCAGCAAAGCCAAACAAAACGACCCCGCCGCCATAAAGGCCGCCATGACAAAGACCGCCGCGGGGCTGACCAGCCACAGATACCCCAATCCCGCGGGCAAAAACACCGCCGCGATATGGTTGATGGTAAAGGCCACCGCCGCCGTGGGCGCAATATCCGCAGGGTCCGCGATCTTCTGGAAATAGGTCTTGAGCGCCATGGCGAGGGCAAAGAACAAATGGTCAATCACATAAAGCGCCGCCGCTACCGCCACGCCCCAGCCAAAGAAATACAGCCCCCCATAGGCCGCAAACACGCCCACCAAGCCGATATATTCGAAACACAGCGCCTTACGCTCGCCAAACCGCGACACCGCAACCCCCATCACAGGGGCGGAGAGCGTGTTGACCAAAAGCGTGATCAAAAACAGCGAGGTGATCTCATGCACCTCATAGCCAAAACGCTCCACCATCATGAAACCGGCAAAGACCACAAAAATCTGCCGCCGCGCCCCGGCCATGAACTGCAGCGCATAATAGAGCCAATAGCGCCGCCGAAGGACCATCCCGCGCCGCTGCACCACCGGCCCGTCAAACTGCGGATAGGCAAACCAGCACAGCACAGCAATCGCCGCCGTGGTCATGCCCGAAATCCAGAACACAAGGTTATAGGTCAGGTTCAAAGGCTCCCACAAAAGCACCAACAGCCCATAGGCGACAAAGGTGCTGGCTGAGCCAACAGCCATCATCTGCCCCAAAACCCGCGGCGCCCGCGCCTTCTCGATCCATTGCAACTGCAGGCTCTGAAACACGGTCTCGAAAAAATGAAACCCAACAGAGCTGAGGAAGGTCACCATCAATATCCCGCCAAGTGTCGGGAAATGCGCGGTGACCGCGGTGGCAAAGCCAAGCAGCACCAACATGACGAGGGCCATCTTCTGCTCGCGCACAAAAACCAATATCGCAATCACCCCGATGGCCAGAAACCCGGGGATCTCGCGCACCGTATGCAGCCAGCCATTGTCCGACCCGTCGAAATGCCCGACCTCGATGATGAAATTGTTCAACAGGGCAAACCATGTCGAAAAGGCAATCGGCATGGCCGCCGCCATGACATACAAAAGGGTCTCGGGCCGCCGCCAAAGCGGAAGGCCCTGCGCCTCGGCCAAGGTCATGGGTCTGGGGTCAATCAAGCTCATGCAAATCCCATACGCCCAAAGCCGCCCTTGGGCGAGGGGGTATTTCCGCCGCGATACGCCGATCTGCACAAACATGCATATGGGTTGTGCATCGGATGTGCATCAGTTGTGCATCAAGTTTTTATGGCTTTGCGGCGGATTTCGCCCGATCAATAGAAACTCTGCGGGTCGATATCCACGGTGATCCGCTGCGCCCCCTTGGTGCGGAATTGCGCCAGCCATTTGCGCACCGCATCCTGCAGCGGCGCGCCCTTGGGCGCCTTCACCAACAGGCGCACACGATGCCGCCCCCTGATCCGCGCAATCGGCGCGGGCGCGGGGCCGAAAACCTGCGCGCCCACGGCCTCGAGCGGTGCGATGCGCCGCGCCATTTCTGCCCCAAGATCAAAGGCTTCCTGCGCCTCGGTGCTGGACAGCACCACCCCCGCCATACGCCCGTAGGGCGGCGCGCCCGTGGCCCTGCGCTCCTCCGCCTCGGCGGCCCAGAAGGCCTCCTCATCGCCGCCCAGAATGGCGCGGATCACCGGGTGCTCGGGCTGATAGGTCTGCAACATCGCCTCCCCCGGGATCTCCTTGCGCCCCGCACGCCCCGCCACCTGCCGCATCAACTGAAACGTGCGCTCCGCCGCCCGCAGGTCAGAGCCCTGCAAACCAAGGTCGGCGTCAATCACGCCAACCAGCGTAAGTAGCGGAAAATTATGACCTTTTGCCACCATCTGCGTCCCGATAATCAGGTCCGCCGCCCCCTCTGCGATCTCCTCCACCTTGGCCTTCAGGGCGCGGGCAGAGCCGAACAGATCGGACGACAAAACCGCCAGCCGCGCCTCGGGGAAAAGCTCCGCCACCTCCTCGGCCAAACGCTCCACCCCCGGCCCCACAGCGGCCATGCGCCCCTCTACCTCGCAGGAGGGGCAAACCTCCGGCAGGGGCTTGGTCTCGCCGCATTGATGGCACATCAACCGCTTGAGGAACCGGTGCTCCACCATGCGCGCATCGCAATTGTCACAGCCGACCTGAAACCCGCAGGCACGGCAAAGGGTGATCGGCGCGTAACCCCTTCTGTTTAGAAAGAAAAGCGACTGCTCGCCGCGCGCGATCCGCGCCTTCACAGCCTCCTGCATCGCCTTGGAAATCCACCGGCCAGAGGGCAGCTTTTCGTCCCGCATATCCAGCGCGGTCATCTTCGGCATCCGCGCCGGGCCAAAGCGCGAGGCAAGGTCCAACCGCTTGTATTTGCCTGCATCCGCATTGGCCCAGCTTTCCAAACTCGGCGTCGCCGAGGCCAGCACAACCTGCGCCGAACACATCGCCGCCCGCAGCACCGCCATATCCCGCGCATTGTACAAAACCCCATCCTCCTGCTTGTAGGATGTGTCGTGCTCCTCATCGACAACGATCAGGCCAAGGTCTTGAAACGGAAGGAACAATGCCGACCGCGCCCCGATCACCATCTGCGCCCCGTTCTCGGCCACCATCTTCCATGTGCGCCGCCGCTCGGTCATGGTCACGCCGGAATGCCACTCCGCAGGCCGCGCGCCAAAGCGCGCCTCGACACGGGTCAAAAACTCCGCCGTTAGGGCAATTTCCGGCAGCAAAACAAGGGCTTGCCGCCCCTGCTTCAATGTCTCGGCCACGGCCTCCAGATAAACCTCGGTCTTGCCCGATCCGGTCACGCCCTTCAGCAAAGTCGTCCCATAATCACCGCTCGCGCAATCGGCACGCAGCTGCGCCGAGGCCGCCGCCTGCGCCGCGCTCAGCTCCACCCCCGCCATCAAGGGATCAAGCCGCGGAAACGGCACATCGCGCGGCGCAGCCTCCTCGCTCACCGCGCCAAACTTCGCCAACCCCTTGACGACAGAGGGGGAAACCCCCGCCTGCTCGGCCAGTTCACGAAGCGTAAAGGAAAGTCCGCCATACTGCTCCAGCGTCTCCAAAACCCGCCGCCGCGCGGGCGTCATCCGGTCCGGCGCGCCCTGCCCAAGGCGGTAGATCGTGCGCATCGACGGCGGATCCGCCAATCCCGGCGCCCGCGTCGCAAGCCTCAGCATCGCGCTCAGGGGCGTCAGGGTATAACGCGCCGCGCGGGTCAAAAACGCGCGCATCTCCTCGCGCATCGGCGGCGCGTCCAAAACGCGGCTGACAGAGCGCAGCTTTGACGCCTCGAACCCGCCCTGCCCGGGGCCCCAAACCACGCCCATAACCTTGCGCGGCCCAAGGGGCACCTCGACGAAATCCCCAAGAAAACAGCCGCCCTCCGGCGCCTTATAGTCCAGAACACGGTCCAAAGGCTGCGTCGTCACAACCCCGACGCGCTCCCCCGCCTGAAACTCCGGCCCCATCATCCTTGGTATTTATCCTTTAACTTCAGCACGATAACGCATGACCCCAACGGCCTGAAACCGCAGGCAAACCGCATACCAACGCCCCTATCCCCTTCTTGCCGCAGTTGTGGCCACTGCGCCACCCAAAGTGATTAAAGCTCCGCAAATCCGCCGTTAACCGACAAACCTCTTGCCGCAAGCCCCCCCACTTGGGAAAAGACCAATTAACAAACCCTCGGCGCACAGACCATAATGGCAGGCCAGGGACAGCAGCAACGAGGCAGGCATGAACAACCCCGCGGAAAAAATCGACGAACTGCGCGACACCATCCTATCAGAGCCCGAAATGATCCTCGAGGATCGCGACATCATGCACGCCCTGATCGCGGCAAATGAAAAGGCTCTGGGCGGCAATATCGTCGATCTGCGCGGCATCGCCATGGAACGGCTCGAGGCCCGTCTTGACCGGTTGGAGGACACCCACCGCTCTGTCATCGCCGCCGCCTACGAAAACCTCGCCGGCACCAATCAGGTCCACCGCGCCATTCTGGCCATGCTCGACCCCACTGAATTCGAAAGCTTCCTGCGCTCCCTCACCGATGAAGTCGGCCATATCCTGCGCGTTGACAGCGTCAAGCTCGTGCTCGAAAGCGACGAGGGCGAAGCAGAGGCCACCAAGGCCCGCCTCGGCGGCATGCTGGAGGTCGTCGAACCCGGCTATATCGAGGATTACATCAGCGAGGGCCGCAACACGCCCCTGCGTCAGGTCACCCTGCGCCAACGCCGCCCGAACAGCGATGCCCTCTACGGCGAGGCCGCCGGCTACATCCAGTCAGAGGCCTGCCTGCGCCTCGACCTCGGCGAGGGCCGCCTGCCCGGCATGCTCGCCCTCGGCGCCGAGGATCCGCACCAGTTCAAACCCAACCAAGGCACTGATCTTCTGGCCTTTTTCGCCGGAGTATTCGAGCGGCAAATGCGCCGCTGGCTGGGCTGATGATGCTCAGCCCGGCGCTGAGGGGCGCGCTGGGGGATTGGCTTGAACAGCAATCGGCGGTCCATGCCGCCGCCGCCAACACCATCGAGGCCTACCGCCGCGACATCACCGGCTTCCTCGGCTTCCTCGCGGGCCACCTCGGCGGCGCGCCCGGCCGCAATGACATCGCCGCCCTGAAAACCCGCGACATGCGCGCTTGGATGGCCCATGAACGGGGCCGCGGCCTCGGCGCGCGCTCCCTCGCCCGCTCCCTCTCCGGCGTCAAATCCTTCACCGCATGGCTGGCCGAACGCGAGGGGTTCGACGCCACCGCCGTCCTCGCCACCCGCGCTCCCAAATACACCAAAAAGCTCCCCCGCCCACTGGCAGAGGACGCCGCCCGCGCCTTGATCGACACCGTCGAACTGCAACATCAAACCCCGTGGATCGCCGCCCGCGACACCGCCGTCATCACCCTGCTCTACGGCTGCGGGCTGCGCATATCAGAGGCCCTCGGCCTCACCGGCGCCGCCCACCCCCTGCCGCAAACCCTTGTGATCAAAGGCAAAGGCGGCAAGGAACGTCTCGTCCCCGTCCTCCCCGCCGCCCGCGAGGCCGTGGGTGACTACCTGCGCCAATGCCCCCACCCGCTGGACCCCAAGGCCCCCCTCTTCCGCGGCGCCCGCGGCGGCCCGCTGAACCCGCGCCTCGTGCAAAAGGTCATGGCCCAAACCCGCGAACAACTCGGCCTACCGTCAAGCGCTACCCCCCATGCCCTGCGCCACAGCTTCGCCACCCACCTGCTCAGCGCAGGCGGCGACCTGCGCGCCATTCAGGAACTCCTCGGCCACGCCTCCCTCTCCACCACACAGGCCTATACCGCCGTCGACACCGCCCGCCTGATGGAAGTCTACCAAAAGGCCCACCCCAAGGCCTGAACGCCCCCCGCTTCTTATTGGCCAAAATATCCCGGGGGAGGCCGAAGGCCGGGGGCAGCGCCCCCTCCCGCGCTATATCGTTTGCACCACGCCCGAAAAAACGGCATGACACTGGAATGACAGCCCAGATCAAAGCCCTCCTCGTCCACCTGCTCACCGCCACAGGTGCCGTCTTCGCCATGCTCGCCATGCTCGCCGCGGTCGAGGAAAAATGGGCCACCATGTTTCTATGGCTGGTCGTCGCCTTCGCCGTAGACGGCATCGACGGCCCCCTCGCGCGCAAATACGATGTCAAAACCAACGCGCCGCAGTTTGACGGCGTGCTGCTCGATCTGATCATCGACTATCTGACCTATGTCTTCATCCCCGCCTATGCGCTGTTCAAATCCGGCCTGCTCCCGGGCTGGACGGGCTGGCTCGCGATCATCGTCATCACCTTCGCCTCGGCCATGTATTTCGCCGATACCCGCATGAAAACAAAGGACAACTCCTTCTCCGGCTTCCCCGGCTGCTGGAACATGGTGGTGCTGGTCCTCTTCGCGCTGGAGCCCGGCTTCTGGGCGATCCTCTGCGTGGTGATCCTGCTCTCGGTGGCCATGTTCGTGCCCTTCAAATTCGTCCACCCCGTCCGCACAAGACGCTGGCGCCCCATCACCCTGCCCATGGCCTTTGCTTGGGTCTTCTTCGCCGGATGGGCCGCTTTGGTGGATTTCGATCCCAAGACTTGGGCGCACTGGGGCCTGATCGTCACCTCGATCTACCTGACCACAGCAGGCATCGCGCAACAGCTCTTTCCAAAGAAATAGGGCGACCCGAAGGCCGCCCTATCCAGTCCAAATCTGCCCGCCCGCCTATTCGGCAAGGGCCGAGGCACAGCGCCCGCAAACATCGCCGGGGCCATGCGCCCCCACATCCGGCAGCACCTTCCAGCACCGCTGACATTTGCTGCCCTCGGCCTTGGCGAACACAACCCCAACGCCCTCGGCCTCAGGCAGGGTAAAGGCCCCCTCGGGCGCCTCGGCCACGTTGAGGGATACATCAGAGGTGATGCAAAGATCGGCAAAGACCGCCGCATCGCCAACCGCCTCTGCCAGATCGGCATCAAGGTAGACCACCGGCGCGGCCTCAAGCGAGGAGCCGATCGTCTTGGCGCGGCGCTCTTCCTCCAGCGCGCCGGTGACAACACGGCGCACCGTGCGCAGCTTGCCCACTTTCGCCGCCAGATCACCGTTCAGCCAATCCGCTGGCGTGTCGGGGATATCCTGCAAATGCACAGAGCTTTCCGCGCCCGGGTTCACCTCCAGCCAGACCTCTTCCATGGTAAACACCAAGACAGGGGCCAGCCATGTCACCAGACGCTCGTAAACAAGGCCAAGAACATGGCGCGAGGCACGGCGCACATCGGTGTCGCCATCGCAATAAAGCGCATCCTTACGCACGTCGAAGTAAAACGCCGACAGGTCCAGCGTGCAGAAGTTGAACAGGCTCTGGAAGACGCCTTGGAAGTCATAGGCGGCATAGCCCTCACGCACCTTTACATCGAGCTCCGCCAAACGGTGCAGGATGAACTGCTCCAGCTCCGGCATCTCCTCGCGCGCCACGGCCTCGCCCTCCGGCACAGCGCCCATAGCGCCCAGCAAGAAGCGCATGGTGTTGCGCAAACGGCGGTAGCTGTCGGCCGTCCCTTTCAGGATCTCGTCGCCGATCCGCAGGTCAACGGTGTAGTCCGCCTGCGCCACCCAGAGGCGCAGAATATCCGCGCCATACTGCTGCACCACCTTCTCGGGCGCGACCGTATTGCCAACGGACTTGGACATCTTCATGCCCTTCTCGTCCAGCGTGAACCCGTGGGTCAGAACCCCCCGATAGGGCGCGCGCCCCATGGTGCCACAGCCCTGAAGCATCGAGGAATGGAACCACCCGCGGTGCTGATCCGTGCCCTCTAGATACAGATCGGCCAAGCCGTCCTCCGACCCGTCCGCACGGTCGCGCAGGGTAAAGGCATGGGTCGAGCCACTGTCGAACCAGACGTCAAGAATATCCATCACCTGATGGTATTCCTCGGGGTCGTATTCATTGCCAAGGAAACGCGCCTTCGCACCGGGCTTGTACCACGCATCCGCGCCTTCTTCCTCGAAGGCCTGCAAAATGCGGGCATTCACGGCCTCATCGCGCAGCAGGTAATCGTCATCCGTCGGCAATGCGCCAACCTTGGTAAAGCAGGTCAGCGGCACACCCCAAGCGCGCTGCCGCGACAGCACCCAGTCAGGCCGCGCCTCGATCATGGCATACAACCGGTTGCGCCCCTTTTGCGGTGTCCATGTCACCAGCTCGTCGATAGAGCGCAGCGCCCGCTCGCGGATCGTCGTGCCGTAGGTGTCCTGCCCGTCGCCAACCGCCTTGTCGATCGCGGCGAACCACTGCGGCGTGTTGCGATAGATCACAGGCGCTTTGGAGCGCCAGCTGTGCGGATAGGAGTGCTTGATCTTGCCGCGTGCCAGCAGCCCGCCAACCTCGGCCAGCTTGGACATCACGGCGGCGTTGGCATCGCCCTCCCAATCGCCTTTCTTGGCCTTTTCGCGCAGGATGCGCTTGCCGCCAAAGAACGGCAGGTCCTCGCGGAAGCTCCCGTCATCCATGACGTTATAGGTGATCATCTCGCCCAGCATTCCGAGGTCACGGAACAGCTCGAATTCCTCCATCCCGTGCGAGGGCGCGCAATGGACAAAACCAGTGCCTTCCTCGTCGGTGACGAAAGGCGCGGCGCGGAAATCACGCAGATCATCCCACTCGCCATTCGAGCCCTCCGCCCCGTTCAAGGGGTGCTTGAGGGACAGGCCAGCAAGCTCATCGGCGGGCACATCGCGCAGGCGGGTCCACTGCCCGTCTTCCAGCCGCGCCTTGGCGAACACATCCGCCGCCAGCTTGTCGGCCAGCAAGAAGCGCTCGCCCACCTCGGCCCAGCATTCCTCTGGCGTCTCGGTCACCTCGTACAGGCCGTAGGCATAATCCGCCCCGTAAACCACCGCCTTGTTGGAGGGGATCGTCCAAGGCGTCGTGGTCCAGATCACCACGCGCGCGCCTTGCAGGTCGCCCGTCGTGGCGACAGGGAACTTCACCCAGATCGTAAAACTGTTCTTGTCGTGATACTCCACCTCGGCCTCGGCCAATGCGGTTTGCTCCACCGGAGACCACATCACAGGCTTGGAGCCCTGATACAGCGTGCCGGTCATCAGGAACTTCTGGAACTCTTCCGCGATCACACGCTCGGCGTGGAAATTCATCGTCAGGTAGGGGTCATCCCACATGCCGGTGATGCCAAGGCGCTTGAACTCCTCGCGCTGGATATCCACCCAACCGCTGGCGAAATCGCGGCATTCCTGCCGGAACTCAACCACATCAACGGCGTCCTTGTCCTGCCCCTTCTCGCGGTATTTCTCCTCGATCTTCCACTCGATCGGCAGGCCGTGACAGTCCCAGCCGGGGATGTAGCGCGCATCGCGGCCCATCATCTGCTGTGAGCGGACAACCATGTCCTTAAGGATCTTGTTCAGCGCATGGCCGATGTGCAGATGCCCGTTCGCATAGGGGGGGCCATCGTGCAGGGTAAAGGGCTGGCGCGTGCCCGCCTCGGCCTTGCTGCGCAGCCGGTCATAGATGCCGATCTCGTTCCAGCGCGACAGCCACTCGGGCTCGCGCTTGGGCAGACCCGCCCGCATGGGAAAGTCTGTCTTGGGCAGGTTCAGCGTGGATTTGTAATCGGCGGTCTGGTCGGTTTCTTTGGGCGTGTCGGCACACATGGGTGCGGCTCCTTGGGATCAAGGGAAAAATTATGGGGTTGGGGGCGGCGCGAGGGCAAAATTCAGCGCCTTAGTCCCGGCAGCTCTTATACGAGCGCCGGGCCAGTAATTCGTATGCTCTGCATCACGGTCCCAAACATGGGGCGCTTATAGGCAGGCGCAGGCGCGAGGTAAAGCGCCCTCAAGGCGCCCCTATTCCAAGCGTTGCCCAAGCTCCTCGCGCAGGCCCGCAGGCGGCGGCGCAGCGCCCCCGCCAGAGCGCGCCTTGGCCCAACGATCCAGCCAGGCAAGCCCCGCCAAGGACAGGCCAAGCGCAAGGAAGGAAAACACCCGCAAAAGCCCCGTCAAACCGCGCATATCCACCAAGAACACCTTGGCCACGGCAAGGCCGATCACCACCAAGGCAATGCGCCGCAGGAACACAGACCGCCGCGCAATCGCCTGATAGAGCAGCAGCCCGCCGGTGATCAAAAGCGCCACGGTATAGCTATAGAGTTCGGGCTGGATGAACCCCACGTCGATATCCATCACCGGCTGCCAGAACCAGCGGATCTCAAGGAAGACATAATAGGCCATCAAGGCGCAGCCCCCGATCAGGGGCACCACACGGAACCCGCTGCGCATGATCCGCGTCGCCAGAAGCAACAGCAAACCGGGCAGCGCATAGCCAAGGAACATGGTGTTGGCCACAGTCACCCCGCGCGGCGTGTTGTCCCAAAGGCTTCCCCCCTCCACGAGGGGCGAGAAGGCCACCGTGCCAATCAACAGGGCCATCAAGGCGATCAGGGCATAGCCCGCGATAAACGCCATGCGCAGCCACCGCAAAGCGCCCCCAAGGCGCAGCCGGTAAATCTGCGCAATCGCCAGAATGATCCAAAGGCAGGCCAAAAGCCCCATAGCCCAGTGGGAGGTGATCCCGCTGCCCGGTAGGGCCGCATCAACCGCGCGGAAAATCATCACCGTCGCGCCGATGCCCGCGGCCGACAGGGCACCGCTCTCAAGGAACACCCGCACCCTGCCCCGATCCATCCCGCGCAGCAAAAGCCATGCCGCCCCCATGGAGGCAATCGGGATCACAAAGGCCGCGATAACCAAGGCCAACGGCCCCTCGAACAGATACTCCAGCCCCGGCACCGCGATATAGCGAAAGTTGACAGCGATCACCGCGATCACGATGAAATACCCCATCTCGCGCAGCTTGAACTGCCGGTCCAACGCCGCCGCCGCGATGATCAGCACGCCAAGGGCAATGGTCAGCGCCGCATCATCCAGCAGCGCCGTCATCGCCAAGGCAATCAACGAGAGCGCCGAAAGCGCCGCCCAAGCCACCCCGCGCCGCGCGACCTGCGCGCCGCCGCGGGCAAAGCGCTCTGCGATCAGGGTGATCAGCGCCGCAAGCGCTAGGATATGGAGCGCCCAAGTATAGCCCCCCTGCCCGCGCACCCAGAACATCTCCATCCCCGCCGCAACCACAGGCGCAAAGAAGGCCGCGATCAGGGCCCAGAACAACACCTGCGTCCCGCGAAGACTGCGCCATGCGGCGATGGCCGAGCCTGCGGCCGCAAGCCCAAGGGTGACGCTGGCTAGGATCGGCCAGCCTGCCTCCACCACCGCGCCCTCTGCGCCGGTCTGCACCATGGCGCCAAACCGCCCCGCCACCCCATGCAGGGTGCAGGTCAGCAAGGTAAACCCGCCGACCGGAAGGACAGCAAGCGGCGCAAGCGCCGGCGCGCGGCAGGCCCAGATGCCAAGCCCCGCAAACAGGGCCATCAACAGAGCCGCCTTGGCTAGAAAGGCAATCTCGCCCTCCCCGGGCAAGACCGTCAGCAAGACCGAGGTCACCAGAACCGCGCCCCCCGCCAGCCAGACAGGGAAGCCCGGCGCATGCTCCGCCGCCGGATCGATAAAGGCCTTGGCCGAGAACCCCGGCCCGCTGTGATCTGGCCAGATCCGCCGCTGCGGTATCGCAATCGCCCCGCCCGTCAGCACAACAAGCATCACGCCATAGCCGATAAGCTCCTCTGACAATGCAAACAGGGCAAAGCCCGCGCAGGCGGCCCCCACCAAGGCAAGGACAGAGACCCAAGCCCACCGGCGCATCGTATCAATCGCCAGCCCCGTCAGGCCAAGCAGAGCGAAATAGACGTAGAACGGCAGGGCGCTGTCGGCCTCCCCGTCCACCACAAAGGGCGCAGCCAGCCCGCCAATGATCCCCACCGCCGCCAGAAACGGCCCCGAGATCCAGCCCAGAACCATGGCAAGGCCCGAGACCAAAACCAGCGCAACAAGGGACATGAAAGCCCCGATAAACCCGTAGCCAAGATGCGCCGCGATCACGACAGCATAGAGCACCACCAGCCCCGCCCCCGAGAAGGTGGAGGGCAAAAACGCGCTCGCATCCGCCCCCTCGCTGCGGCCATGGCCCTGACGCAGGCGGATATACTGCCCCGCCGCCACCAGCCCGACCCCGAAGAGGAAAGCCAGAACCAGACGCACGGCAGGGGAAATGATCCCCTGCTCCATCCCGTATTGCACAAGGAAAATCCCCGCCAAAGCCAGCGATAGGGCCGAGATCGCATAGACCCAGTTGTCCTGCATCCACTTGCCAAAACGCAGGCCCATGCCCGGACCCGTGGGGGCCGCAGGGGCGCGCGGGGGCACATCGACCTCAGGCGCTGCCCCCGGCGCGCGGCGGCTGGCGGCATCGCCGATATTGCCCAGTTCGGCCAGCGAGGGCACGCCCTTCGGCAGAGGCTCGGCCATGGCGGGAGCAGAGGCTTCCGTGGGAGGGGGCGCCGCGCTGGCGGGCGGCTCCCGCCCCGCTGCGGCCAGCAAAGGGTTCGCCGCGGCCTGCTGCGCCGGACGCGGCTGCGCCTCGATCCGCGAAAGCCGTTTTTCGATCCGCGAGAGCCGCTGGCTTTGCATCACCAAAAAGCCGATCAACACCACCACCGCGATGATCAGCGTGACCAAAACCAAACCGCCAGCTATCGTTCCCATCGCGGATACCTCTTCAAAAACCTTAGCGATTACTTAAGCGTCTTGTGCCTTGACGCACCAGTCTGGATAACCAGACTGCAAGAAACTTAAGGGTGCACAGGTTTTCATGACACAGAAAATTGCCATCGCAGGGGCCGGGATCGGCGGCCTCGCCGCCGCCGCCCTTCTGGCCCAAAGCGGGCGCGAGGTGACGCTGTTTGACCAGTTCGACGCCCCCCGCCCGGTTGGCTCCGGCCTTGTGATCCAGCCCGTCGGGGCCTTCGTGCTGGACGAATGCGGCGCGGGAGAGGAGGCCGCCCGCCTCGGCAATCCCATCAAGCGGATGCTCGGGCATGAGGTCGAACAGGGCCGCGTGACCCTCGACGTCAGCTATTCACGGCGCGGCAAACCCGGACAGGGCCTCGCCATCCACCGCGCCAGCCTGTTCCACGTCCTGTGGCAAAGCGCCCAAAGCGCGGGAGCCCATCTGGAATGCAGCAGTGATGTCACCGCCGCACCGCTGGAGAACGGCAAACGCTGGGTCGAGGTCGCGGGCAAGCACCGCTTTGGCCCCTTTGATCTGGTGATCGATGCCTCCGGCGTCGGCTCCCCCCTGTCGGGCCTGCGCGGCGCGCCCCTGCCCTACGGCGCGATCTGGGGCAATGTGCCATGGCCAGAGGACACGCCCCTGCCGCGCGACCACCTCAGCCAACGCTACCTGCGCGCCAGCCATATGGTCGGCGTGCTGCCCATCGGCCGGATGC
This sequence comes from Harenicola maris, assembly GCA_018524345.1. Taxonomy (GTDB): domain Bacteria; phylum Pseudomonadota; class Alphaproteobacteria; order Rhodobacterales; family Rhodobacteraceae; genus Harenicola; species Harenicola maris. The sequence continues at coordinate 328,079 of JADQAZ010000003.1, read as the reverse complement.
CGCAGTCGGATACCCCCCTTGCCGCGATCTTCTGGTCCATGCCCGCGGGCAGCCACGCAGGATGGTGCGGCGAGCCCCTGCAGGCATGGAAGGACGAGGCCGAGGCCCTCTGGCCCGAATTCGCCCCCTTTCTCGAAACCATCACCCGCCACGATCAAATGACAATGGCCCGCTACAGCCACGCCACCCTGCGCCGCCCGGTGTCAGAGGCCATGGCCCATATCGGCGACGCCGCACATCGCACCAGCCCGCAACTGGGACAGGGGGCGAATATGGCGCTTCTGGATGCCTATGCCTTGGCCTACGGGCTGCTTTCGGCCAATGGGGCCAATCCGGTGGAGGAGGCGCTCCTCTTCTACCACCGCGCCCGCCGCTACCACGTGCGCATCTATCAGGCGATGAGCGCCGCCTTCACGCCGCAGTATCAATCCGACAGCCGCGCCCTGCCCCTGCTGCGCGACCGCGTGTTGCAACCGCTCTCTACCCTTCCGCCGATCCCGGGCATCCTGACACGGCTGGTCTGCGGTGATATGATCCGCCCCGTGGTGGGGCAACCCTACGCCGGTGACGCGCCCCTCGGGCTGGCGCATCTGCGCTAGGGCAGCCGCCTAGCCAAACAGGCCCGTCAAAGCGCGCTTTACAAGGCCAGTGACAGAGGGCCGCTTGCCCGGACCGAAGGGGATCGGGCGGCAGACCTCCATCGCCGCAATACCAACGCGGGCGGTCAGGGCGCCGTTCACGACCCCCTCGCCGAACCTGCGCGACACTTTGGACAGCACCCCGCCACCCGCAACAGAGCCGATCAGATCATCCCCGATCGCCACAGCGCCCGTCGCCACCAGATGGGTCAAAACCGTCCGCGTCAGGCGCCAGCTGCCAAAGGTGCCCGCCCGCCCGCCATAGATTTCCGCAATCCGCCGGATCATCCGCAGGTTGCTGGTCAGGGCGGTCACCACATCGGCCAGAGCCAAGGGCACAATCGCCGTCACCGTCGCCACCTGCCGCGCCGCGGCCTCGATCTCGGCGCGCACGGCGGCATCCAGTGGCAACAAAACCTCGTCCTCGGCAAGGGTCAGCAATGTATCGGCGTCAAAGGCATCGCCGCGCCGCTCCGCCAAACGCTCGCGGCCCCAGCGGGTATCCTCGCGGCCTTTGTAAAGGGCGATCAACCGGTCCGTCACCGCCCGCGCCGCCGTCAGGTCCTGCGCCGCAAGCGCCGCCTCCGCGTCACGCTGAAGCCCGTCCAGCCGCCGCAGCCGCGAAAACGCCGCCAATTCGCGCAGACAGATCAGCAGCAAAGCCCCCAGCACCAGCGCCACAAGCCCCGTCGCCGTCCAGCCGAGCACGGGGTTCCGGCTCAGCAAGCCGGTCACGTAATCCCATGCCGCGAGGGACACCACCATGCCGACAAGGCCGGTCAGCGCCCACCAGAACACCTTGGCCACACGATTGGGCTTGCGCGCGCCAAGGCGGGCAATGGTCTGCATCGCGGCGCCCGTGGGCGGCGGGGGGCCAAGCTCCGGCACCGGCGGGGCCGATGCGGGGCTCGGGCCCTCCTCGCCGGGCTCAAGGTCAATCACCACGGGGGTCTTGCGGGTATCGCTCATCGCAGCTTGTCTCCGAACAGGAATTCCGCCGCCCGGTCCAACCGGATATGCGGCGGCCCCTCGCCGGGGGTCAGGGTCAAGGCGGCGGGGCGAAACTTCATCACGTTGTAATCCCCGTCCAGCCATTGCTGCGCCCCCTCGCGAGCGGGGGAGAGCAGCCGTGCGGGCTCTTCGGGCAGGTCACCGGGATAAAGCGCCGCCGCCTTGCCCGTGCCCAAAAGCGTGCCGCGCACCATGTCCAGATCCTGCCCCTCGTGGCGGCGGGTTTCCTCAACCGTGGCGCGCAGGGCGGCCAATGACATCGCCTGCGTCTGTGCGCCTGCGAAATCCGCACGGTCCCGCGCCTCGCGCAACAGCGCCTCGGTGATGGCGGTCAGAGCTGGATGCTGGCGGTGGTGCAGATGGTCGGCCTTGGTGGCGGCGAACAAGATTTTCTCCACCCGCCGCCCAACGAAAAGCGAGGTCAGCCAAGCGTTCCGCCCGGGCCGGAAGGCGCCCAGAATATCGGCCATGGCGCGGCGCAGATCCTCTAGAGCCTGCGGCCCCGCATGGATCGCGCCCAGAACATCCACCAAAACCACCTGCCGGTCGATGCGAGAGAAATGATCGCGGAAGAAGGGCTTCACCACGCGGCGCTTATAGGCCTCGAACCGGCGATCCATCTCGCGGTAGAGGCTCCCGCGTCCGGCATCCGCGACCTGCGCCATGGGCGCAAAGGTCAGCGCCGGAGAGCCCGCCAGATCACCGGGGAGCAAGAACCGACCCGGCGAGCAATCGGAAAAACCCGCCTCGCGCGAGGCGTTCAAATGGGCGGTGAAACTCTTGGCCAAACGCTGCGCCACCGGCTCGTCAAGGCGCGCGGCGGCATCCTCCTGCCCCAGAAGGGCCAGATACTCCGCCCCGCCCGGACGGCCGGGCAAGCGGTCCAGCGCTTCCGCCGACCACTCGGCATAGCTCTTTTCCAACAGGCCAAGATCAAGCAGCCATTCGCCCGGATAATCCACAATATCCAGATGCACCGTGCGCGGGCCGGACAGCCCGCCCAACAACCCGCCAGGCTGCACCTTCATCGACAGGCGCAATTCGGACACCGCCCGCGTGCTGTCGGGCCATTCCGGCGTCGCGCCGGTCATATCCTCCAGATGGGTCTCGAAATCGAAACGGGGCACGGTGTCATCGGGCTGCGGCTGCAAATAGGCCGCCTTGATGGCACCGCGCGCCGCCGCCTGCAGGCCCGGCATCCGCCCGCGATCCATCAGATTGGCGACCAGAGAGGTGATGAACACCGTCTTGCCCGCACGGCTCAGCCCCGTCACCCCAAGGCGGATCACCGGATCGGTGAACACGCCGGTCACGCTGTCGGTGACCCCCTCGATAGAGCGGGTCACGCCCTCTGCTATGGCCGAAAATACCAAGGCTGTTCCCTCTTGCTGCCTGCCCGACCCTACATAGGGTGCGGCGCGCGGGCTGCATAGGGGCGCGGGCGGGGGGAAAAGCGGCTAGATATGCCCCTGCCACCGCAAGTAGGCGATCAAAAGCCCCGCAATCACCAGAAAATTAAAGGCCAAAGGCGCGGCAATGCTGACGAACAGGCCCCAAAGACGGTCCTTGGGATCAATTTGCATCAGATGGCTGCGCAGCCGTTTGGCCACCTTGGCCACCTCGGCATTGTCGATCTGGCCGCGCAGACGCGGGTTTTGCACCCGCTCCTCGGTCTGCGCCAGAAAGGCCCCGTCGCGGCGGATACGCCTTGGCAAAAGCCGCCCCGCGATCTTCAGCTTTTGCGCAAAGGTGGTCCCGCGTTTGATCCGCAGGCGCTCCTTGAGCAGCTCCGCCAGCTCGGCATTGATTTGCGATATGTCTTTTGCGGCCATGGCGGGCCGTATACCGCCCCCTGCCGCTTTAGAAAAGCGTTTAGAAAACGCGTCTTGGCCCGGCCCCGCCAAGGCGTTAGGCATTGGGGCATGCTGATCACACATTCCATTGGCGACGACACCGCCGCCCCGCCCGTCCTGATCGTCCATGGCCTGTTTGGCTCCGCCCGCAACTGGGGCGTGATCGCCAAACGCATGAGCGCGCAGCGCCGCATCCTGACCGTGGATATGCGCAACCACGGCGAAAGCCCGTGGCACACTTCCCATTCCTACGCCGATCTGGCCAGTGATCTGGCCGAGGTGATTGCCGCCCATGGCGGAGCAGCCGATGTCCTGGGCCATTCCATGGGCGGCAAGGCCGCCATGATGCTGGCCCTGCAATCACCCGAACTGGTGCGCCGCCTGATGGTCGCCGATATCGCCCCCGTCTCCTACAGGCACAGCCAAAGCCACCTGATCGCCGCCCTGCGCCGCGTGCCGCCGGACGCCATGGCGCGGCGCAGCGAGGCCGACGCCGCCCTCACCCCCCTGATCGAGGAGGCCGGCGTGCGCGCCTTCCTGCTGCAATCCCTCGACACCAAGGCAGAGCCGCCGAAATGGCGCCTGAACCTTGATGTGCTTGAGGCCGAGATGGACAAGATCACTGGCTGGCCCGAGGTTTCGGGCACCTTCGAGGGGCCGGTCTTCATGCTCTCCGGCGCGGCCTCGGACTATGTCCTGCCAGAGCACCGCGAGACCATCAAAGCCCTCTTCCCGCAGGCCCGCTTTGCCAAGATCCCCAAGGCAGGGCATTGGCTGCACGCCGAAAACCCCCGCGCCTTTCAGGCGGCGGCAGAGGCCTTCCTCAACGGCTGAACCCTATTGGAAAATGCGTTTGATCTCGCGGTCATAGACCGACCACGAGATCGTCGCGCGGTTGCCCGCATAACCATCGTAATGGGAGCGGCCGGAGCTGTTCGGCAGGCCGGCCCAGATCCGCGCCAGATTGTTCATGAAGGCCTTGCGTGACAACCGGCCATCCAAGAACTTGTCTATCTTGGCATCACGCAGCAACAGGTCCGCCAGACGGTCCTGCACCTGCGGGGTAAAGCGCGTCTGCGGCCCGTATCCGGCGCGTTTCGTCAGGCTGCGCAGGGTGGCGGGAATGAATTGATAGCGGCCAATGGCATGGGGCTGTCCGGGGGTGGCGCGGGTCCATGCCTCGATCTGGCCAAGGGTCAGGCTGCTGACCTTGCCGGGCGGCGGCGTGCCCGCCCCCATGTGATAGGCGTTATATCCGCGCGGCCCGGCCTCGGCCAAGGCGATCAGGGATTTCAACTTGGCCACAGGCGTCTTGCCGCGGGCATAAACGGCGTGAAGCTCGTCCAGCTCATGCAATTGCACCGGCGGGCGCCCCGCACGGGCGCGCTCGAAGGGATCGAAATCAAGCGAGGCTTTCACCCCGAAACTCTTCCACTTCCCCTGCTCGACGAAATCATCGCCCAAACCGCGCGCCTGCGCCGCAGTCACCCCAAGCCCGAGCGCAAATGCCAAAGCAAAACCCTGTTTTACAAAGCCTGTTTTCATCATACCCATGCCTCTGGCCGTCTCTATTGCGATCACGGACGGATCCTTACCGTCCAGTATGATCTGCCTGAGGCATTTAAATCAAGCTTGAGGCAGTTTTGTCAGGGGAAAAACCGCGCTGTGTTGGCAGTTTGCCATCCCGCGCGGCTACTCGGCGCAGTCGAGCGATCCGCGCGCAATGGTCCTGTCCGGCTCGATCAGGGTCGAGGTCACGGCGCAGCCCGAGGCCGCACCAACCGCCGCCTCTATCGCCGCCGTAAAGCCCGCGCGATCCTTGGGCCTGCCAAAGCTGGTGCGGACAACCTCATACTGATCGAACGACCAAAAGATGTTGAAGGCATATCCCCCCGCCTCCCCCTTTCCCTTGTTCACATAGGGGGTGAAGGGCGCCGGGGCGGAACAGGCACAAAGGCCGAGCAATAAAAAAGGCAGGATCAAACGCATGTCCGATCCTGCCCCTGTTTTGGTTAACAATCCCTTACCGGGATCAGTTGTCCATCTTCAAAGCCGAGATAAAGGCCTCCTGCGGGATATCGACCTTGCCGAACTGCCGCATCTTCTTCTTACCGGCCTTCTGCTTGTCCAGAAGCTTGCGCTTCCGCGTCGCATCGCCGCCGTAACACTTGGCGGTCACGTCCTTGCGCATAGCGGAAAGGGTCTCACGCGCGATAACACGCCCGCCAATCGCCGCCTGAATCGGAATCTTGAACATATGGCGCGGGATCAAATCCTTCAGCTTCTCCACCATGGCCCGCCCGCGCTGCTCTGCGCGGTCGAAATGCACCATGGTCGAAAGCGCATCGACAGGCTCCTCGTTCACAAGGATCGACATCTTGACCAAACGGTCCTCGCGATAGCCGATCATCTGGTAATCGAAAGAGGCATAGCCCTTGGTCACAGACTTCAACCGGTCATAGAAATCGAAGACAACCTCGTTCAAAGGCAGGTCATAGACCACCATCGCACGGCTGCCCGCATAGGTCAGGTCCTGCTGGATACCGCGCCGGTCCTGACAGAGCTTCAACACATCGCCAAGGTAATCATCGGGCACCAGAATCGTCGCCTTGATCCGCGGCTCCTCCAGATGATCCACCGTGGTCAGGTCCGGCATATCGGCAGGGTTATGCAGCTCGATCATCTGACCATCGCGCATATGGATGTGATAGATCACCGAAGGCGCGGTGGTGATCAGCTCGATGTTGTATTCACGCTCGATCCGGTCGCGGATCACCTCAAGGTGCAACAGCCCGAGGAAGCCGCAGCGAAAGCCAAAGCCGAGCGCCGCAGATGTCTCCATCTCATAGCTGAAAGAGGCATCGTTCAGGGCCAGCTTCTCGATCGCGTCGCGCAGGTCCTCGAACTCGGCATTGTCCACGGGGAACAGGCCACAGAAGACAACCGGCTGCGAGGGTTTGAAGCCCGGCAGAGCATTCTCTGTGCCCTTTTTCTCATGGGTGATCGTATCGCCCACACGGGTGTCGCGCACCTGCTTGATGCTGGCGGTCAGAAAGCCGATCTCGCCGGGGCCAAGCTCGTCGATCATCTCCATCTGCGGGCGGAACACACCGATGCGCTCCACCGGATAGGCGGCCTTGGTCGAGAGCATCTTGATCCGCTCGCCCTTCTTCAGCACCCCGTCGATCACCCGTACCAGAACGATCACGCCCAGATAGGCGTCATACCAACTGTCCACCAGCATCGCCTTGAGCGGCGCATCGCGCTCCCCCTTGGGGGGCGGCAGCTTGGTCACAATCGCTTCCAAAGTCTCGCGGATGCCAACGCCGGTTTTCGCCGAAACCTTGATCGCCTCGGAGGCATCGATCCCGATCACATCCTCGATCTGCTCGGCCACACGGTCACAGTCCGTGGCGGGCAGGTCGATCTTGTTCAACACCGGCACGATCTCGTGGTCGGCCTCGATCGCCTGATAGACGTTCGCAAGGGTCTGCGCCTCAACGCCCTGGGTGCTGTCCACCACAAGCAAAGATCCCTCAACCGCCCGCATCGAGCGGCTAACCTCATAGGCAAAGTCAACGTGACCCGGCGTGTCGATCAGGTTCAGGACATAGTCCTTCCCGTCGTCCGCACGGTAATCGATGCGCACGGTGTTCGCCTTGATGGTGATGCCCCGCTCACGCTCGATATCCATCGCGTCGAGCAGTTGCTCCTTCATGTCGCGGTCCTTGACCGTCCCTGTCTCCTGGATCAGGCGGTCGGCCAGCGTGGATTTCCCGTGGTCGATATGGGCGACGATGGAAAAGTTACGGATTTTATCAAGCTCTGTCATGGCAGAGGATATGGAAGGATTGGGGGAGGCGGTCAAGCTGTCACGATGCGCGAGCCCCCTTTATTTACATACGCCGCCCCCCGCGCCGCACCGCATCAGGGACCAAATCTTGACACCCCGCCCCGCAAGCCGCCAAATTGGCACCCACCCACTCGGCATTTTCACATCGAAAGGCCCCCTATGTCTCGCGCAACCGCCGCCCTGATCGCAACGCTCCTTGCCCCCCTGCCCGCCCTTGCCGGCCCGCAAACCGGCGAGGCCGTCAACAGCTTCCGCCTCGCCAAGGGCCTGCCCGCCCTGACCTATTCCGCCGATCTGGAACAGGCCGCACAGGGCCACGCGGCGGAACTGGCGCGCCGGAATTCCACCTCGCACAAGGGCCGCGACGGCTCTGACCATATGACCCGCATCGCCCGCACCGGCTTTGCCCTGTGCCGCGGCGGCAAAAAATACGGGGCCGAGAACATCGCCTACGGCTTTTCCAACCTCAATTCCGTGATCAAGGCATGGTCCGGATCCTCCGGCCATTACAAGAACTTAACCACGCGCAAGGCCACCCACTATGGCCTTGGCCATGCGGGGGACAAATGGGTGCTGGTGGTGGCGCGCGCCTGTTAGGCCCTCAATCCCGATTGATCCGTGCCCTGCGATCCGGCTATATTCCCCACAGAACGCGCCCGCAAAGGGCGGCACATAGACGAGGCCAGTAACAAGATGAAACCCCTTCTGACCGCCGCATTGATCGCGGCCACCGCCATGCCCGCAACCATCGCTTTCGCGCCGTCAGCCGAGGCCAAAGTGATCGAGCGCGCCTGCCTAAGCTCCGACCGCAAGGCCCGCAACCGCGCACTCTGCGGCTGCATCCAACAGGTCGCGAATTTTTCCCTGTCGAAATCGGAACAACGTCTGGGCGCGAAATTCTTTAAGAAACCGCAGCTTGCTCAAGACACGCGCCAATCCGACAGCCCGACCAAAGAGCGGTTCTGGAAGAAATGGAAGGCCTTCGGCGCAACGGCATCCAGCTACTGTAGCTGATCCAGCAGGCCCTTCGCGGCCTCTTCGATCATCGTGACCACACCATCAAACCCGCCCTCGTAATAGGGGTCGGGCACCTCCTCTATGGCGCCGCCGCCATAGGGCAGGAACAGGCGCAGAGGCGTGTCGTTTCCGGCAGGGCGCAGCCGCTCCATATTCGCAATATTGGAGCGGTCCATCCCGAGGATCAGGTCAAAATCGGCGAAATCCTGCTCGCAGAATTGACGCGCACGTAACCCGCTCAGGTCATATCCCTGCGCCCGCGCCGCCGCCTGCATCCGCCTGTCGGGCGGATTGCCGATATGCCATGCCCCGGTGCCCGCACTGTCGATACGCAGGGGCAGGCCCGCCCGCTCCGCCAAGGCCAACATCACCCCGTGCGCGGTGGGAGAGCGGCAAATATTGCCCAGACAAACAAAGAGAACAGATTGCACCATGGGCTCAAACCTGCACCATTGCGCGGCCCATTGCCAGCACAAGGACGCCCCCCATGCCCCATCATATCGTCATCCTCACAGGCGCGGGCCTCTCCGCCGAAAGCGGCCTTGGCACCTTTCGCGACAAGGGCGGGCTGTGGGAAACCAATGACCTTGCCAAACTCGCCACGCCAGAGGGCTTTGCCGAGGACCCCGCCCGCGTCCACGCCTTCTACAACGCGCGGCGCGACAATGCCGCGAGGGCAGAGCCGAACCCCGCCCATCACGCCCTGCACCACCTCTCGGCGCAGCACGAGGGGCGCGTCACCCTGATCACCCAGAACGTCGATGCCCTGCACGAACGGGCGGGCAGCGAGGATGTGATTCATATGCACGGCGCCCTACACGGCGCGCTTTGCGCCGCCTGCGAGCACCGCTATCCCGCCCCGCCGCAGATGCAGGCAAGCGATCCCTGCCCCAACTGCGGCGCACCGCGCACAAGGCCGGATATCGTCTGGTTCGGGGAAATTCCCTATCAGATGGAGCGAATCGAAGGGGCCCTCCTCTCGGCGGACCTCTTCGTTGCCATCGGCACCTCCGGCAGCGTCTATCCCGCCGCCGGTTTCGTGCAATTGGCCCGCGCCGTCGGGGCGCAGACCCTCGAGATCAACCTAGACCCCTCCGATGTGGCGAGCGACTTTGACACCGCCACTTACGGCCCCGCAAGCGAGACTGTGCCCGCTTGGGTGGATCAGATGCTCGGCAGCTAGCCAGTTACAGAGTCGTGGGGCAGCTCGCCTTGGCAACGGGCCGATTGATGTGATGCGGGTTAATGATCAACACCCACATAGTGCCGTAACCGGGCGCCATGGCGCGGGAATAGGAACAACCACCCTCGGTCGTGTACCATTGGCCGACATAGGTCTCAGAGGGGCGCACATGGCTGCCATCCTGGGCCAGAACCGGCGCGGCCTGAAGGCTGGCTACAATAAGGGCACTTGCTGCAAAAAACTTCTTCATCGTTAACTCCTGACTAGATTTTGGCGCATTTTGCGCCCCGCTTATTTTTGTTGTGCCGCAGAGCAAAACCCCGCAGCACAACGTGATAAACAAGGCAGCCATGGCCCTAGTCAGGCGAATAAATGGCAAAAATCGGGCAAAATGCCCTTTTGTAATCGTTTTTCAACTTAATTGAGACTAATGTCCCATGGTCGAATGATCCCCGCCATGGGCCGCCTCGCGCGGCTTGCGGTTCCGGTCAACAGAGACGGTCACCTCTACCTCCCCTGCCTTTTCAAAGATCAGGGTCAGGGGAAATTCCGCCCCATCGGGTAGGGCCTCTGATACGCCCATGAACATCACATGATTGCCGCCCCGCATCAGGGCCGCCTCGCCGCCCGCCGGAACGGGGATACCGCCCTCAACCTCGGTCATCTGGAACACGCCGTCTTTCTCGATATGGGTGTGAAGCTCGATGCGCGGCGCAACGGCGCTTTTGGCCCCGATGAGGGTGTCATCCTCGGTGCCGTGATTGTGCAGCATCATAAAGGCCGCGCCCACCTTGGCCGCCTCGCTATTGGAACGGAAGTAAGGCTCCCCCACCATGATATCGGCCATAACAGGCAGGGCAGAACAGGCGGCAAGCGCCGCAAAAAGGGTTGTGCGAATGGTCATTGTCGTCACTCCGAAAGCTGTTGATTGATTTGTCGTCAGGAAAAATCAGATCAACACCGGAGGGGCCCGCCCAAGGGGCCGCAAGAACCGCCCCGCCCCGCGGGGCCGCGCCCCCTCTGCCGCAACATCCCCCGGCACCGCATGGCGCAAAGGCGCGGCGAATGGGGCAAAGGCATCGCTCGTATCAGCAAAGAATACAGCGGCGCAATCGGGGCAAAGCTGCGGGTGGCCGATGGCCTCGCCATTCGCATCCACCTGCACCATGGCAAAGCCATGACCAGAGCAAAGCACCACCTGCCCCGCCACATCGGCCTGCCCGCGCGCCACACCGAAACCGATCGATGTGACAGCCAACAGAACACAGGCCAAAAGGGACAGGATGCGCGCTCGGATCATAGCAAGGGGTCTACAGCTTTCCACAAGGCACATCCACTGCGCCAAAACGCAGCAGCCCCACCACCGACAATGCGGGGCGGGGCTGTTTGCAAGACGTCAATCGGGACTTAGGCGGAAGCCTGAGCCTTGATGATGTCTTTCTTGATCTTAAGCGCCTTCTCGGACAGCTCGGAGTCTTTCGCCTTCGCCATGAAAGCATCCAGACCACCGCGGTGATCCACAGTGCGCAGCGCCGCAGCAGAAATGCGCAGCTTGAAAGTACGACCCAAAACTTCAGACATCAAAGACTGATCGTTCAGGTTTGGCAAAAACCGACGACGAGTGCGGTTTTTAGCGTGACTAACATTGTTGCCAGTCATTGGGCCTTTGCCCGAAAGTTCACAGACACGCGACATGAGACACATCCTCTGGTTCGCAAAAAAAACAGGCGCCACACGAGCCGGGGCGCCCCAAATTCCGTTCGCGGGGTTTAGGGGCAAAGCCGGGGTGGGTCAAGGCCGTTTGGCCAAGAATTCCGCTCCCCGCCCTTATAAATGATCCTCGGCGGTATCACCAGCCATAGAGCAAGCGATCACGGACATGGGCGTATCAAGGGGCGCGGCCTTCAAGGCCCTTGTGGGCAAGGCGTCCAGCGCATCCGCGGCGGCGGTCATGCTGTCGCCGGTAAAATCCGTCAGCCAGCCACCAAAGGCGGTGTAAATATCGTATAGATCAAAGACCTCGACCACGAAATACCGCGTGCCGCCCTCCACGTCGGTGAATGATTCTTGCACCACGGTGCTGATCATCTCGCCGTTTGGCAGGGGCTGGGTGTATTGGGTGATGTTCAGCCGCCCCTCCTCCTGCTCCATCACCCGCATGAAATAGGTCTCGTCCACCGCCTCCAGCGCCTCGGAGATCTCTGCCGTGGTGCGGCTGGCCTTGGGCAGTTCAAAGCGCACGGGAATCAGCCCGTTCTCATCCGGCTGCCCATAGGAGCGGTTCTCCACCCGCGCGCCCGGCTGCGGCACGAAATGGGCCCAGACACGGGCGACGGGATGCGGGAAAAACGCGCCGTATTCCAAACGCCGCGTCCTACGCCCCAGTCCGGGCAGGTAATTGGCCACCAACGAGACGCTCAGAAACCATGTGCCAAAGGCAATCATCGGCACCGTCAAAATCTGCGCCCCCGTGCCGCCCTGCCAATAGGGCGCACAGGCCAGCGTCCCCGCCCCCACAAGAGCAAGCTGCAACGTCTCGGCCCAGCCATGGGGCAGGCGCAGCGCAAGATAGGTGCATAGGGCCAGCGTCACAACCGCCCCCCAGAACACCACAGCAGGCAGAGCCCCCAGCGAGAGCCCCAAGATCGCCCCGCAGGCCACAGCCCCCGCCTGCACGCCCAAAAGGCGGCGCAGACGCCAGATGCGATAGGCGGGATCGGGAATGGCATAAACAGACATGGGGGGCGGCCTTTCAGTGATTGCCAAGGCAATATGAAAGGCAAAATAGGCGCCAATGGGGCGCAGGGGCGGCGGTTTTGGCCGGATTACGCCTTGCGGCGCAGCGCCTCCAAAACCGCAGAGGCCGCATCCCGCGGCGACCGCCGGCCTGCGGCCACCTCGGCGCCCATGGTCTGCAAAGCCGCGCTCACCTCGGGCGAGCGGGTCAGGTGATCCAGCAATCCTTGCTTCAAATCCGCCTCGAACCAATGGCGCGCCTGCGCCGCGCGCCGCGCCGCACGGTGCCCCTCCTCGGCTCGCCAAGCGTCCAGAGCCTCGATGTTCTGCCAAGCCTCGGCAAGGCCGTCCTCCTCCAGCGCCGAAACCATCGCCGCCAGCGGGAAGCCCGCCGGATCATGGGCCCGCTTGCGCAGCAGATGCAGCGCGCCCGCGTAATCGGCGCAGGTCCGCGTCGCGGCGGGCTTCAACGCCCCGTCCGCCTTGTTGATCAGGATCAGGTCTGCAATCTCCATGATCCCGCGCTTCACCCCCTGCAACTCGTCGCCCCCCGCAGGGGCCAGCAGCAGGACAAACACATCGGTCATCTCGGCCACAACGGTCTCTGACTGACCCACGCCAACCGTCTCGATCAGGATCACATCAAAGCCAGCCGCCTCACAGATATCCGCCGCCTCCCGCGTGCGCCGCGCCACACCGCCAAGCTGCCGCCCCGCGGGCGAAGGCCGGATATAGGCGAGGGGATCACGGCTCAACCGCTCCATCCGCGTCTTGTCGCCAAGGATCGAGCCACCAGAGCGCGAGGAACTCGGGTCCACCGCCAAAACAGCCACCCGCTTGCCAAGGCCGGTCAGGTAACAGCCAAAGGCCTCGATAAAGGTCGATTTGCCCACCCCCGGCGTGCCCGACAGGCCGATGCGAAGGGCGCTCCGCCCGGCGGATTTAAGCTCCGTCAACAGGGCGGCAGCCTGCGCCTGATGATCGGCGCGGTCGCTTTCCACAAGGGTGATCGCCTTGGCCAAGGCCCGGCGCTCCCCCGCAATAATCCGTTTTCCAAGGTCCTGCACTGGCGCTCCCCTTTCAGGGGGTTGGTGTGCCCCGCTTCGGTGCAGTATGTCCAGTGCGAACCCGTGACTGCATCAGAGAGAACACCCGTGGCCCCTGCCCCCGCCCTGCCCATCGATCCGGTCCTGCCCGATGTCATCACAGCCCTGCGCAATGAGGGGCAAGTGGTGCTGCAAGCGCCCCCGGGCGCGGGCAAAACCACCCGCGTGCCGCTGGCCTTGGCCGAGGCGGGGCTGACCACAGGCAAAATCCTGATGCTGGAGCCCCGCCGCATCGCCGCCCGCGCCGCCGCCGAACGGCTGGCCGAACACTGGGGCGAGGCCCCCGGCGGCAAGGTCGGCTACCGGATGCGCGGCGACAACAAACCCGGCACGGTGATCGAGGTCGTCACCGAGGGCATCCTCACCCGCATGATCCAGTCCGACCCCGAACTGTCCGGCGTCGGCGCGGTGATCTTCGACGAATTTCACGAACGCTCGCTTCAGGCCGACCTCGGCCTTGCCCTCACGCTGGAGGTCCGCCGCGCCCTGCGCGAGGACCTGCTGCTCGTGGTCATGTCCGCCACCCTCGACGCCGCCCCCGTCGCCGCCCTGATGGATAACGCCCCCATGGTCACGGCCGAGGGGCGCAGCTTCCCCGTGGATGTGAAATGGCTGGACAGGCCCGCGCGGCGCGAGGCGCGCCTTGAAGCCCTCGTTGCCGACCTCGCCGCGCAGGCTGCCAAGGAAACCGGCGGCAACCTCCTCGCCTTCCTCCCCGGAGAGGGCGAGATTCGCCGCACCGCCGCGGCCCTGACCCTGCCCGGCGATATGGCGGTGCATCCGCTCTATGGTGCGCTGCCCTTCGCCGAACAACGCGCCGCCATCGCGCCGCCGAAACAGGGGCGCAAGATCGTGCTGGCCACCTCCATCGCCGAAACCTCCCTGACGATCGAGGGGATCAGCGCCGTCATCGACGGCGGCATGGCCCGCCGCGCGGCCTTTGACCCCGGCACCGGGCTGTCCCGCCTCATCACCACCCGCGCCAGCCGCGCCGAGATCACTCAGCGCGCAGGCCGCGCGGGCCGCCTTGGCCCCGGCACCTGCTACCGCGCTTGGGCAAAGGCCGAGGAAGGCGGCTTCCCCGCCTTCGCCCCGCCCGAAATCGCCGCCGCCGACCTGACCGGCCTTGCGCTGGAACTGGCCGCATGGGGCGCAGACACCCTGCCGTTCCTGACGCCCCCGCCCGAGGGGGCGCTGGCCGAGGCGCGCAGCCTGCTGCGCAGCCTTGGCGCGCTGGACGCGGCGGGCTCGCTCACGGCCCATGGCCGTGCGCTCGCCCGCCTGCCGCTCCACCCGCGGCTGGGTCACATGCTGTTGCTGGGCGGCCCCGGCGCCGCGGATATCGCCGCCCTTCTGGGCGAGCGTGATCCCCTGCGCGGCGCCTCCTCGGACCTGACCGCCCGCCTGCGCGGGCTGCGCGATCCGAACACCGCGCAGGGCCCCGCCCGCGCCGCCTTTCGCCGCATGGCGAGCGAGGCCAAGCGTCTGCGCCGCATGTCCGCCCCCCGCACGGAGGGCGAGGACGCGGAGGCCCTCGCCCTCGCCTTCCCCGACCGTATCGGACTGCGCCGCCCCGGCGATGCGCCGCGCTTCCTGCTCTCTGGTGGGCGCGGCGCAGAAATGGCAGCGGGCGATCCCCTTGCCGGGCAACGCCTGATCGTCGCCGCCGAACTGGACGGTGCAGGCCGCGATTCCCGCATCCGCCTTGCCCTCCCCCTCAGCGAAAGCGCCCTGCGCGGGCTCTTTGCCGATCAGATCGCTTGGCACAACATCGCCGAATGGTCCCGCCGCGAAGGGCGCGTCATCGCCCGCAGGCGCGAGATGTTCGGCGCCCTGACCCTTTCGGATCAACAGTGGAGCGACGCCCCCGACGAGGCCCTCGCCGCCGCTGCGCTGGAGGGGCTGCGCCAGATCGGCCTGCCTCTTTCTGCCGCCGCCAAACGCCTTCTGGCGCGGGTGGCCCTCTATCGCGCGGGCGGCGGCACCGCCCCAGATGTCAGCGAAACCGCCCTGATGGAGAGCGCCGAAGACTGGCTCCTGCCCTATCTCTCCGGCCTGCGCAGCGCCGAGGACCTGCGCGGGTTGAACCTGCTCGAACCCCTACGCGTCTATATTGGATGGGACGTCATGCAGGCGCTGGACAGCGCCGTGCCCAGCCATTTCACCACGCCCCTCGGGCGGCGCGTGCCCATCGACTACGCCGGAGAGGGGCCGGAGGTCAGCCTGCGCTTGCAAGAGGTCTTCGGCCTCTCCCGCCACCCCACGGTCGGCGGCGCGCCCCTGCGCCTTGTCCTGCTCTCGCCCGGTCACAAGCCGGTGCAGGTGACGCAGGATTTGCCCGGTTTTTGGGCCACCTCCTACGCCGATGTGCGCAAGGACATGCGCGGCCGCTATCCCAAACATCCATGGCCCGAGGATCCGGCCAATGCCGCCCCCACCGAACGCGCCAAACCGCGCAAATGATTGATCCGCCCGCAACAATCGCCTAAGGCCCGCCTATGCCACGCTATGCTTTGCAGATCGAATACAACGGCCAGCCCTTTTGCGGCTGGCAACGCCAGACGGACCTGCCCACGGTTCAAGGCGCGGTCGAGGATGCCCTCAAGCGGCTGGAACCCGAGGCCCCCGGCATCGGCGCCGCGGGGCGCACGGATACCGGCGTTCATGCCCTCGCCCAGGTTGCCCATTGCGACATGGCCAAGGCCTGGGACCCCTTCCGCCTGAACGAGGCATTGAATTATCACCTAAAGCCGCTGCCGGTCTCGATCATCGATGTCAAAGAGGTCGACCCCGAATGGCATGCCCGCTTTTCCGCCCATGAGCGGCGCTACCTGTTTCGCCTCATCGCCCGCCGCGCGCCCCTGACCCATGACGCAGGCCTCGCATGGCAGGTCGCCCATCCCTTGCAATTGCAGCCGATGCAAGAGGCGGCCAAGGCCCTGATCGGCACCCATGATTTCACCACCTTCCGCGCCAGCGAATGTCAGGCCGCAAGCCCGGTGAAATCCCTCGATCAGGCCGAGATCACCGAACAGCCCTATCCCGGCGGCGTCGAATACCGGTTCCGCTTTCGCGCCCGCAGCTTCCTGCACAATCAGGTGCGCTCCATGGTCGGCTCCCTCGAACGGGTCGGGGCCGGCAAATGGACCCCGAGCCGCTTTGCCGAGGCCCTCGCCGCCGCAGACCGCTCTGCCTGCGGCCCGGTCTGCCCGCCGCAGGGCCTCTACCTCGCGGGCGTGGGATATCAGGACGATCCCTTCGCGGGCTAGGCCTCAAGGCTTTGTTCTTGCGCCACAAGCTCGGCAATGGTCTGGATATCGCCCACCTTCATCGGCTTGTTCAAAAACGCCTTGATCTGATCAAACTCCTTCGCCCGCGTCATATCCTTCGGATCAAGGGAGGTCGTCAGCATGATCACCACCACCTTGGCAAAGGCAGGCCCGATTTCTTCGCAGGCGCGATCCAGAAACTCGAACCCCGACATGCGCGGCATATTGATGTCCAGAAACAGAACCTCGATCGGATCATTCTCCGGATCCTTCAGGTATTCCAAGGCCTCATGCGGGTATTGGAAACCAATCGCATGATCCACAAGATCGGAGCGCGCGATAATGCGTTTATAAAGAAGTTGATCGAATTTTTCATCATCGAGCAACATCGCCGACTTGATGCGCATAAAGTTATCCATCTGTTTTTCGCTTCAACCTGACGGTAAAGGCCGCGCCTTCCCCTTCCGTCGAAGCAAGTGCAATCTCCCCTTGGTGGTTGGTCACGACTCGCTTGCACAGGGTCAGGCCGAGTCCCACGCCAGGTATTTCATCGTAGGTGTGCAATCGTTTAAAAAGTCCAAAGATTGTCCGATGAAATGCCGGATCAATCCCGATTCCATTGTCGCGCACCGTAAAGGCAGCCTCCCAGCCCGCCTCCTCGGCGGGGAAAATCGCAATCCGGCAGGGCCGCTGCGGATCGGCATAGCGCAGGGCATTGCCGATCAGGTTCTGAAACAGCACACGCAGTTGATCCGCATCGCCCGTCACCTCGGGCAAGGGCGCGATCTCGATCTGCGCGCCGATCGCCTCCGCCTGATCCGAAAACTCCGCCGCCACCTCGCGGGCCAAGGCGCCAAGGTCCACCGGCTCTTCCTCCACCACGCCCTCGACAATCAGGGAATAGGCCAGCACACGGTCCACCAGATTGCGCATCCGCCCCAACGTATCCACCGCCGCCTCCAGAAGCATCCGCGCATCGGCATCCAGCACCCCCGCGCCCTCATGCAGCACCTCGTCCAGCATCATCGCCATGGTATTGGTCGGCGATTTCAAATCATGGGACACCGCATAGGAAAACTCCATCTGCTCGCGGTTGGTCTCCTTCAGGTTCTGCACCGCGAAGGCAAGCTCCTGCGCCTGTTGCTCCAGCTTGGCATGGGTCGCATGATGCCCCGCGATCTCGGCCTGAACGGCCTCAAGCGCGGCCACATGGCGGGTCTGGGCAAGATTCAAGGCCGCAACGATATCGTCCATCTCGTCGCGCGCGCCGCCCTCGCGCCGCGGCAACCTTAATGGCAGGGTCGTGCGCAGCCAGTCGGCATCGCCCACATGGGCCGATATCCGGCGCAGATTGCGCGTCACCAGCCGCTCGAACATGGCCAGCATCAACATCGAGGCGATGCAGGTCTTGATGAAATTCGACAGGGCAATGGTCCAGAACTGCGCCCAAACCCGTGAAACCGCCCCCTCGAATGTCAGGCCCAGCTCAAGCACGCCGACCTCCACCCCGCCAGAGGGCCCCTCGCCCGAAAGCGGCCCGCCGTGATGCACCAAGGGGAAGCGGCGCAGCACATCCTGCCGCCCCTGCTCCGCCCCGTGGCGCCAAACCGTGCCCTCGGTGCTGGTGACAGTGACAAAGGCCACGCTCGCATGGGCCCCGATCCCCTCAACCAAAGCGCCAACCTGACTGTCGTCATACCTCCACAGGGCATCGGTGACCGGCCCGTGAAAACTCTTCTCGATCTGCTCCGCACCGCTCAAAACCGACTGCCTGCTGCGCTCGTAATCAAGATAGAGCTGACTGCCCGCCGACACGACGGACAACACGGCGTTGATCAAGACCGCCACCAAAACCACATGGAGGCCAAGCTTGCTCCGCTCGCTCGCACCCGCCCTTTTCTGCGCGCCCGCCAACTCCACCGGCTAGGATCCGTGCTTCGCCAAAAGCCGCGCAAAGGACCCGTCCCCGCGCATTTCATCCAACACCAGATTGAAATCCCTGACGATCTCACCGGCCTGCGGATGATCCTGTCGCACGGCCATGAACAAATCATTTCGGGCGAGCGGTTCCGGCAAAATTTCCAGCTCCGGCCCAAGGCGCGACAACCCGCCCGCCAAGGCATATTCAATCACATCCAGACTATCGAGCGTCAGGTCCACGCGCCCGCCCGCCACCATGCGCAGGCCCTGCGTGGTCGTGGTCACCACCACCCTGTTGATCTG
Organism: Harenicola maris; assembly: GCA_018524345.1. Lineage (GTDB taxonomy): Bacteria > Pseudomonadota > Alphaproteobacteria > Rhodobacterales > Rhodobacteraceae > Harenicola > Harenicola maris. The sequence goes on along the minus strand of JADQAZ010000003.1, from coordinate 309,190 downwards.
CGGATCGCTGTCAAAGGCCGCCTCGTACAGAAACCCCTCCCCCACGGCGACGCTCAGGGGGTAAATATCCGCTGGCGCGGCAATCACATGCCCACTGCCCGCCTTTTGAACAAAATGCACCGGCGTGGAATAATAGCTTTCGGAATAGAGCAGATAGGCCGCCCTCTCGGGGTCATTGAACAGGCTGCCCACCACATCGATCTGCCCCGTCTGCGCGGATTTCAGCACCCGCGCCCAAGGCAGGATCTGCACCTGCACGTCATATCCGGCTCGCGTAAGAACCGTCGCAATCACTTCCAGCGAAAGCCCCTTCTCGGGCAGGTTGTCCCCCGAAAACGGCGGCCATTCATCCGCAGCAACCCGTATCAAAGGCCCCGCACGCAGGGGCTGCACCAATATGAACACCACCCATAAAGCGGCAAAAACAATAGATTTCATCAAATTCCTACGGGACGGCCTCACTCAACACGGGCCAGCCGCCACCGCGCGCCGAACCGCTTGGTTTACCTAGGGGAAATTGGTGAACAACTGGTTAATATTTCCCTACCAAGCGCGGAAAACACCACAAAACAGGCCGGCAAATACCTAGCCGTCGTGCCACAACAGCCGCGCCCCGTCATATCCGGCCCACCCCAGAACATCGCGCGCGATCTTGCGCCGATCCGCCGAGATCCCGCCGGGACGGTTAAACACGTAACCCATTGATCCCGAAGGCGTTCCAACCACCATGGTGCGGTAATCCGCATCCACCCAAAGAACCCACCACTCGTCGCCATTGGCCTGCCCCTTGGGCAGCATCCGCCCCGGCCCGCTGGGCCGCAAAAGCGACAGGCTGCCGCCCTTGGGCTGCAACACCAGCCCGCCGCGCTGCGCGCTCAAACTGAACCGGCAAAACCGACAGCCCGCCTCCCCCGGCGCAGCAAAACGCGCCAGCTCCACCCAGTCGCCAGAGGCCCGCGCGGGCGAGAACAGCGCGATCGAGGTGATCTCCCCTTGCGCCGTGCGAAACCCCTGCGCCGGCGGCGCGGGGCCATCCTGCGCAGGCAGGCAGGCAGAGAGCCCGAGGCAAAGCCCCAGCCAAGCCCCTATTCGACGCATATCGTGCTCACCGTGCCGCGATCCGTCAGCACCTCGTTGCAACCAAACAGCGGCGCAACCGGCGCACAGGTGCGCGAGCGCGCAAGGCAGAACCCCTCGCAATCAGAATCCGTCGAACAGGCCCTATTCGCATCCTTGGTCGGCGCAATGCAGGTCAGCGGCCCATTGCTCCGCGCCCGGGTAAAGGCCCCGCCTTTGCGCTCACATATCCCCCGCTCGGCCTCCAGCGCGGCAGGGGTGCCCGGCAGGGCGGCCTCCTGCGGCGGGGTCTCGCAATTGGTCAATCCGGCAAGCAGGGCAAACAGGGCAGCAATACGCAGCATCTGGGGGTCTCTCCTGTGGTTGCCCACTATATTCACCTTCTGGCCCGTTTGGGAAAGGGGTTTGTGCAACCATGGGTGGATTTCCGCCCCCCTCCTGTTCCCCCTGATCGCCCTGCTATCGCGCCAAAAATATTGCAGAACATAACGCGAACATATAATCTCAACCCATGCCCGCACCCGCCGCCCTCCTGACCCGCGCCCATTACGACGCCCGCCCCAGCCTCCCCGTCACCGGCCCGCTGGAGCTCACCCTCGCCCGCGCCCATGAGATCTGCGGCGCCGCGCGGCGCACGCTGGCGCTGGTGATCGCGGCGGTGCGCCCCGGCCCGGTGCTCTGGATCGCGCCGGACTGGCTCCCCGAACGCCTCAACGGCCCTGGCCTGTGCGAATGGATCGACCCGGGCCGCATCACCTTTGTCCACGCCGCCCGCGAGGCGGACCTGCTCTGGACACTGGAGGAGGCCCTGCGCGCGGGCATTGTGCCCTGCGTGGTCGGCGAGCTGCCCCATACGCCGGGGCTGACGGCGGTGCGCCGCCTGCATCTGGCCGCCGAACAGGGCAGCACAAAATCCGCCCACCCGCGTCAGGCCCCGCTGGGCCTGCTGCTCTCTCCCCATGACGGCGCGGCGGGCGGCGCCCCCGGCATCGAAAGCCGCTGGGCCCTGCATCCCGCCCATACCTCCGACCCCGCCCGCGACCCCGCCCATACGCCCGCCGCCCCTGACCTCCCCGATGCCCCCGGCTGGCGCCTCGAGCGCCTGCGCGCCCGCAGCGCCCCCCCCGCCACATGGCCCGCCGCGCCCACACTGCGCGACGGGCGCCAAAGCCTCTCGATCACCACGTAACCCCCGCAATCAAAGCGGTTTCGCCCTGCTATCGCAGGGCGACCGGCGGCGGGGCCAGCGCATACGCGCTGGCCCCGCCGCCCCCCGTTTGCCCCGCCCCGCAAAACATGCAAAAAAGACGGGCAATGTCGCTGATGGACATTTTCCCGCCCCGCAAAGGCGTATCACCAACCCCGCGTCCCCTTCACCACCCAAGGCCCCAAGCCCACCCATGCGCCTGCTGATCTCCTTTGCCGCCCTTTTCCTGTCTGTTCTGCTGCTGCAAGTCTCCTCGGGCGGGGTCGCGCCGCTTGATGCGCTCTCGGGGCTCAAGCTCGACTTCACCACAACCCAGATCGGCCTGCTCGGCTCGGCCCATTTCGTCGGCTTCTTCATCGGCTGCTGGTGGGCACCGCGCCTGATGGGCAGCGTCGGCCCCTCGCGCGCTTTCGCGGCCTTTACCGGCTTTGGCGGCATCGGCCTTCTGGCGCATATGCTGGTGATCGACGCCTATGCATGGGCGGTGATGCGGGTGGCCACGGGCCTTTGCGTTGCGGGGTGTTATACGGTGATCGAGGCATGGATCATGGCCAAGGTCACAAATGCCAACAGGGGCCGCGCCCTTGGGGTCTACCGCGGCATCGACATGACAGGCAGCCTCGCGGCGCAGCTGATGATCGGCGTCCTCGCCCCGGCAAGCTACGTCAGCTACAACATCCTCGCGCTGCTCTGCTGCGCCTCGCTGCTGCCCCTCACCCTCACAACCGTCAGCCCGCCGAAGACCAAGGCCGCGCCCCGCCTTGCACCGCGCCTCGCCCTCGCGCGCTCGCCGCTCGGGGTGCTGGGGGCCATGGTCGCGGGGCTTACAACCGGCAGCTTTCGCATGATCGGGCCCGTCTACGGCGACGGCGTCGGGCTGACGCCCGCACAGATCGGCTGGTTCCTTGCCGCCTTCGTCGCGGGGGGCGCCGTGGCGCAATACCCCGCAGGCTGGCTGGCCGACCGCTTCGACCGTCGCCGCGTCCTCATCGGCCTCTCCGCCGCCGCCATCGCCGCCTCCGGCGTCATGAGCCTGATCGGCCAGAGCGGCCCCGCCGCCATCATGACCGCCTCGGCCCTCTTCGGCTTTGCCACCTTCCCGATCTACTCGGTCTCCTGCGCCCATGCCCATGACTTCGCCACCACAGAGGAACGGGTGGAACTCTCCGCCGCGCTGCTCTTTTACTACGCGCTCGGAGCCATCGCCTCGCCCCTCGTGGCCTCGGCCCTGATCGGCGCCTTCGGCCCGCCCGCCATGTTCGCCATGATCGCGCTGGGTCATGTCGGCCTGATCGCCTATGGCCTCGCCCGCATGGCCGCAGGCCGCACCCGGCGCACGCAAACCAAATACGTTTATGCGCCGCGCACCTCCTTTACCCTCGGCCGCATGACCCGCCGCATCCGCGAGGCAGAGAGCACTCCCGCCCCGAAAACCGCCCCAGAATCCACCGTCGAAAACCCGGAACAAAGCAGCAAAAGCTAACCAGCACTGGCAACCGCCCCGCCCCTGCGCTACCTAAAGCAAAATTCACGTAGCCAAGGCCAAAGATGTCCCGCATCCTCATCACCTCCGCCATTCCCTATATCAACGGGATCAAACACCTCGGTAACCTCGTCGGCAGCCAACTGCCCGCCGACCTTTACGCCCGCTACATGCGTGGCCGCGGGCATGAGGTCCTGTTCCTGTGCTCCACCGATGAACACGGCACCCCCGCCGAACTCGCCGCCGCCAAGGCCGGGATGGAGGTCGAGGCCTTCTGCGCCCAGATGCACGACACACAGGCCGAAATCGCCAAGGGCTTCGGCCTCAGCTTTGACCACTTCGGCCGCTCCTCCAGCGCGCAAAACCGCAAACTCACCCAGTATTTCGCAGGCGAGCTGGCCAAGAACGGGCTGATCGAGGAACGCTCCGAACAACAGGTCTTCTCGCTGGCCGATGACCGCTACCTGCCCGACCGCTACATCGAGGGCACCTGCCCCAACTGCGGCTACGAGAACGCCCGCGGCGACCAATGCGAAAACTGCACCAAACAGCTCGACCCGACGGACCTCATCAACCCGCGCAGCGCCATCTCCGGCTCGACAGACCTCGAGGTGCGCGACACCAAACACCTCTACCTGCGCCAATCCGCGCTCAAAGACAGGCTCGACAGCTGGATCACCTCCAAAACCGACTGGCCCGTGCTGACCACCTCGATCGCCAAGAAATGGCTGCACGACGGCGACGGCCTGCAAGACCGCGGCATCACCCGCGATCTGGCCTGGGGCGTTCCGGTCAAAAAAGGCACCGAGGACTGGCCCGGCATGGAGGGCAAGGTCTTCTACGTCTGGTTCGACGCCCCCATCGAATACATCGCCTGCGCCGCCGAATGGGCCGAGGCCAATGGCAAGGACGAGGCCACTTGGCGCGGCTGGTGGAACGAGGCCGAAGGCGCCGATGACGTGCGCTACGTGCAGTTCATGGGCAAAGACAACGTCCCCTTCCACACGCTCTCCTTCCCGGCCACGATCATGGGCACCAATGGCGACGACAAGGGCTGGAAACTCGTCGACTATATCAAGAGCTTCAACTACCTGAACTACGAAGGCGGCCAGTTCTCGACCTCTCAAGGGCGCGGCATCTTTCAGGACCAAGCCCTCGACATCCTGCCCGCCGACTACTGGCGCTGGTGGCTGCTCTCCAATGCGCCCGAAAGCTCCGATACCGAATTCACATGGGAACGCTTTCAGGCCGATGTGAACAAGGATCTGGCCGATGTGCTGGGCAACTTCGTCTCCCGCATCACCAAGTTCTGCCGCTCCAAATTCGGCGAGGAAGTCCCAACAGGCGGCGACATGACGCCCGAGGGCAAAAAACTGATCGAAGACCTCGAGGCCCGCCTCGCCGCCTACCAAACCCATATGGATGCCATCGACATGCGCAAAGCCGCCGCCGAGTTGCGCTCCATCTGGACCGCAGGCAACGAATTCCTGCAAACGGCGGCCCCATGGTCCCGCATCAAAACAGAGCCAGAGGCCGCAGCGGCAGACACCCGCCTCGCCCTCAACCTGATCCGAGTCTACGCCGTCCTCTCCGCCCCCTTCCTCCCCGCGGCGGCGCAAACCATGCTGGAGGCCATGCAAACAGATGACACCGCATGGCCCAGCTCCATGGCACAGGCCCTCACCGCCCTGCCAGTGGGGCACGCCTATACAACCCCAGAGGTCATGTTCCGCAAAATCACCGACGAAGAGCGCGAGGATTGGGCCAGCCGGTTCGCCGGAACCCGAAGCTAAAACCCTGATGCCCCGCTCTTGGCACCCACAGCGCATGGATATTTAAAACCAATAAGAAGCCCAAAAGCGCCAAACCTCCAATGGCTTCTTATTGGCACAAATATCCCCGCCGGAGGCACAAAATCCAAATGACGCAACCGCTGATCACAGCCAGTGACCTCACCAAATCCTTCCCCGCCCCCGGCGGCGCGGTGCAGGTGCTGGCGGGGGTCTCCCTGACGCTGGAGCGGGGCGAGACCCTTGCTCTCACCGGCGAAAGCGGCAGCGGCAAGTCGACCCTCCTGCATCTGCTCGGCGCGCTGGATGCGCCAGACAGCGGCGAGATCACGCTGGACGGCAAGGCGCTCGGGGGGCTGAACGAGGCCGCCCGCGCCAAGCTGCGCCGCCAGTCCGTCGGCCTTGTGTTCCAACAATTCAACCTGATCCCCTCCCTCGACGTGGCGGCCAATATCGCCTTTCAGGCCCGCCTCGCGGGGCGCTATGACGCGGCTTGGGCTACCGAACTCGCCGCGCGCCTTGGCCTGACGGAGCTGACCCATCGCTACCCCGAGGAGTTGTCAGGCGGCCAGCAACAGCGCGTCGCCATTGGCCGCGCCTTGGCGGGCCGCCCGCCCGTCCTGCTGGCGGACGAGCCCACGGGCAGCCTTGACGAGGCCACCGCCGATGATGTGCTGGACCTCATGCTTGCCCTTGTGGCGGAAACCGGCGCGGGGTTGATCACTGTCACCCATTCCGAGCGCCTCGCCGCCCGCTTTGGCCGCCGCCTGCACCTGCGCCGCGGGCAGGTGACATGATCCGCACCGCCCTTGGTGCCCTGCTGTCCCACTGGCGGCGCAGGCCGGGGCAACTGGCGACGCTTCTGATCGGCCTCATGCTGGCCACGGCGCTGTTCTCTGCCGTGCAGGCCATCAACACAGAGGCCCGCGCCTCCTATGGCCGCGCCGCGGCCCTCTTTGGCGGTGCGCCGCTGGACAGTCTGCGGGCCGAGGGCGGGGTGACGCTCGCCGATTACGCCGCCCTGCGCCGTGCGGGCTGGCGTGTTTCCCCTGTGCTGGAGGGGGACCTGCGCGTCACCGGCCAAAGCCTGCGCCTGATCGGGATCGACCCGCTCACCGCCCCCGCCCTGCCCTCCGCCATCGGCGCGGCGCTGACCCGCGCCCCCACCGATATCCTCGGCACGGGGGCCATGGCCTTCACGGCCCCGCAAACCCTTGCGACGCTGGAGGGCGCGGCGGGCCTGCCGCCCCTGCGCGCGGCAGAAGGCATCCCCCCCGGCCGCATCATCGCCGATATCGCCCTCGCCGCCCGCCTGCTGGGCCAGCCGAGCGGCATCACCCGCCTTGTCCTCGCCCCCGAGCAGCCCTCCAACCTGCCCCCCATCGCCGAGATTGCCCCGGGCCTGACCCGCGAGACGCCCGAGGCCGGCGGCGACATCGCCCGCCTGACCGACAGTTTCCACCTCAACCTCACCGCCTTTGGCCTGCTCAGCTTCGCCGTCGGCCTCTTCATTGTTCACGGCGCCATCGGCCTTGCCTTTGAGCAACGCCGCCCCATGCTGCGCAGCCTGCGCGCCCTTGGCGTGCCCCTGCGCAGCCTCATCGCGCTCCTGCTGGCCGAGATCATGACCCTCGCCCTGATCGCCGGGGCGCTCGGGGTGACGCTTGGCTACCTCGTGGCGGGGGCGCTGCTGCCCGATGTGGCCGCCACCCTGCGCGGCCTCTACGGGGCCGAGGTTTCCGGCGGGCTGCAGTTCCGCCCCGCTTGGGCGCTTGGCGGGCTGGCCGTGGCCCTTGGCGGCGCGGCGCTCGCCTCGGGCAGCAGCCTGTGGCGCGTGGCACAGATGCCGCTGCTCTCCGCCGCGCAGCCGCGCGCTTGGGCGCGGGCCAGCGGCGCCGCCCTGCGCCGGCAGGCCCTCGCGGGCGCCGCGCTCTTTGCCCTCGGCCTGCTGGCCAGCCTTGCCCTGCCGAGCCTGACCGGCGGCTTCGCCCTGCTCGCCGGCCTGCTGATCGGCGCGGCCCTGATCCTGCCCATGTTGCTCACCGCCGGCCTCGCCCTTGGCCAAAGCCGCGCCAAGGCGGGCCTGCCGCAATGGCTCTGGGCCGACACGCGCCAGCAGGTGCCGGGCCTATCGCTGGCGCTCATGGCCCTGCTGCTGGCCCTTGCCACCACGGTCGGCGTGGGCACCATGGTCTCCAGCTTCCGCCTGACCTTCACCGGCTGGCTGGACCAGCGGCTAGCCTCCGAACTCTATGTCACTGCCCGGACAGAGGAAGAGGGCGCGGCCCTGCGCGCCTTCCTTGCCCCCCGCGCCGATGCGGTCCTGCCGATCTGGTCCGCCCCCACCCGCCTGAACGGGCGCGCGGCAGAGGTCTACGGCTTTGCCGATCACCCCACCTACCGCGACAACTGGCCGATCCTCTCGGGCCTGCCCGAGATGTGGGATCAGGTGGCGCGCGGTGAGGCCGCCCTCGTCAACGAACAGCTCGCCCGCCGCGCGGACCTTACCCTTGGCCAGAACCTCGAAATCCTGCCGGGTTGGAGCCTGCCGATTGCGGGCATCTACTCCGACTATGGCAACCCCGAGGGGCAGGTGATGACCTCCCTCACCGCCCTTGCCGCACAGGTGCCGAACCTGCCCCGCCTGCGCCACGGGGTGCGCAGCAACAGCCCCGCCGCCCTGCGCGAGGCGCTGATCTCCGATTTCGGCCTGCCGCCCGATGCGATCACCGATCAGGCCAGCATCAAGGCCTTCTCCCTTGGCGTCTTCGAACGCACCTTTACCGTCACAGCCGCGCTCAATGTGTTGACCCTCGGCGTGGCGGGCTTTGCCCTGCTCACCGCCTTCCTGACCCTCTCCTCCATGCGCCTGCCGCAACTCGCCCCCGTCTGGGCGCAGGGCATCACCCGCAGGCGCCTCGGCCAGATCGAACTGGCCCGCAGCGCCGCCCTCGCGGGCTTCACCGCGCTTCTGGCGATCCCCCTCGGCCTTGCCCTCGCATGGGTGCTGCTGAAGGTGGTGAATGTGGCGGCCTTTGGCTGGGAACTGCCGATGTTTGTCTTTCCGCTGCAATGGCTGCTGGCCCTTGGCCTTGCGGTGCTGGCCGCACTTCTGGCCGCATGGATCCCCATGCGCCGCCTCGCCCGCACCCCGCCCGCACGCTTCCTACAGGTCTTTGCCCATGAACGTTAAAGCCGCCTTCGCCGCGCTCCTCCTGATGGCCGCGCAGGCCACGGCCCAGGGCTTCGCCGGTCTGGGCACGCAGGCGGAGGGCTTTGCCGTGCCGGAACGCGGCACCCCCCTGACCTTCCCGCAGGACCATCAGGCCCACCCCGATTACCGCATCGAATGGTGGTATATCACCGCCAACCTGACAGGGCCGGACGGCACCGACTACGGCGTCCAATGGACGCTGTTCCGCTCCGCCACCGCCCCCGGCACGGACGAGGGGTGGCAAAACCCGCAGGTCTGGATGGGCCACGCCGCCCTGACCACCCCCACCGCCCATCACCACGCCGAACGCCTCGCCCGCGGCGGCACTGGGCAGGCCGGCGTCGCCCCCGCCCCCTTTGCCGCATGGATCGACACTTGGCAGATGCTGGGCACCGGCCCGGATATGGACAGCCTCGCCCTCACAGCCGAGGGAGAGGGCTTCGCCTATGCCCTCACCCTCAACGCCGAGCCCCCCCTGATCTTGCAGGGCGAGGCAGGCTACTCCGTCAAATCCCGCGATGGACAGGCCAGCTTCTACTACTCCCAACCCTTCTATCAGGCGCAGGGCACCCTGACCCTGCCCGAGGGCGAGGTGCCGGTCACAGGCACCGCATGGCTGGACCGCGAATGGTCCTCCCAGCCCCTGTCAGAAAGCCAGACAGGCTGGGATTGGGTCTCCCTCTCCCTCGATGATGGCCGCCGGATCATGGGCTTTGCCCTGCGCGAGGAAGACGCCCCCGCCTTCCATTCCGGCACAGTGATCGAGGCCGACGGCACAGCCACCCCCCTCTCTCCCGAGGAGATCACCCTCACCCCCCTCGCCATGGCCCAAACCCATGGCCGCAGCCTGCCGGTAGAGTGGCAGGTCACCCTGCCCGGCCATAGCATTGACGTCACCATCAAGGCGGTGAACCCCGAGGCGTGGATGGACACCACATTCCCCTATTGGGAAGGCCCCGTCCGCATCAGCGGCAGCCACACAGGGCGTGGATATCTGGAAATGACCGGCTACTAAGGCGCGGACAGGGACATTCCCCCCTTCCCCCGCCCCACGTGATCCGGCTAAAAAGACCACAGGCAGAGCAGAAAGGCCCCCCGAAATGGCGGCGAAAACACCCCGAAAGACAACGGCGAAAGATCCGGCCAAAGAACCGGCGAAAAAACCCGCTGCAAAACCGGCAACAGCCCGTAAAACAACGGCCAAAACCGCGAAACCCACCAAGACAGCGGCCCCCAAAGCCGCCGCCAAGAAACCCGCAGCCCGCAAAGCCGCGCCCAAAAAGCCGCGTAAAACCCCCGTCTTCAACATCCTCGTCGTCGCCCAAGGCGGGCGTATCCAGTATGAGGCCCTCCTGCTCGCCGCCTCCCTGCGCGCCTCTGACCCCGATTTCAAAGGCCGCCTCATCATGGCAGAGCCCCAACCCGGGCCGAAATGGAACAACGATCCGCGCATCAAAGGCACCGCCACCCGCGAGGCTTTGGAGGCTCTGGACGTGGAAATCCTGCCGCTGCACTCCGAACACTTCGGCTCCGAATACCCCTATGGCAACAAGATCGAGGCCCTGCGCCTGCTGCCCAAGGGCGAACCCTTCGTGTTTCTCGACAGCGACACCCTGATCACCGGCCCGATCAGCAAGGTCCCCTTCGACTTCGACCGCCCCGCCGCCTCGATGCAGCGCGAGGGGACATGGCCCGAAATCGAACTCTACGGCCCGGGGTATGAGGAAATCTGGGGCAGCCTCTATGACCGCTTCGGCCTCGACATGGCCCCCACGATCGATGAAAGCCAGCCTCAGGAATACTGGCAACGCTACATGTATTTCAACGCCGGCTGGTTTTTTGGCAATTGCGGGCCGACCTTTGGCGAAAAGTTCACCGAATACGCCCGCTCCATCCGCTCAGACCGGCCAGAGGAACTGGTCTGCCAGGAACTCGACCCATGGCTCGACCAAGTCGCCCTGCCGCTGGTCATCCACGCCTTGGGCGGCGGCCGCCCGGGGCAGGAACTGGACGGCTTGGACGGGGATATCACCTGCCACTGGCGCGTGCTGCCCCTGCTCTATGCCCGCGCACCGGACAGGGTGATTGCCTTCCTGACGGAGCTCACCGCGCCGAACAAACTCAAGAAAGTGCTGAAGGAATACGACCCCTTCAAACGGGTGATTTATCAGGGCAAAGGCGACAAGGTCCGCGCCATGTTCGACCGCTCCAACCTGCCCCGCGCCGAAAAGATGATCCGCAACCGCATCAAAAAAGCCAACCTCTGGATGCGCTAACCCAACCGTGCAACACGCAGATTTTTCGACGAAAAATCTTGGCCGCTGCGCGGCGATTTCAGGCCTCCGGCGGGGATATTTGTCCCAATAAGAAGCAGGGCGCGGTTTTCTATTTACCCCCGTGCCTGCATTGCCTGCTTGAGCGCCCCGCCCCCTTGGCATACACCCGAATTGCAATTTTTCCTCGGGAGGAACCGACATGACAGACGGCCCTACATACGGCTTTGACACCTTGCAAATTCACGCGGGCGCGCGCCCTGATCCTGCCACCGGTGCGCGGCAGACGCCGATCTATCAATCCACCGCCTATGTCTTTCGCGATGCGGATCACGCCGCCGCCTTGTTCAACCTGCAAGAGGTTGGCTACATCTATTCGCGTCTGACCAACCCCACCATTGCGGTTTTGCAAGAACGCATTGCCACGCTTGAGGGCGGCGCCGGTGCGGTCTGCTGTTCCTCTGGCCATGCGGCGCAGATCATGGCGCTGTTCCCGCTGATGACGCCGGGCAAGAATGTTGTTGTCTCCACCCGTCTTTATGGCGGCACGGTCACGCAGTTCTCCCAGACCATCAAGCGGTTCGGCTGGAGCGCGACCTTTGTCGACTTTGACGACACCGATGCCGTGAAGGCCGCCATTGACGAGGACACCCGCGCGATCTTCTGCGAGAGCATCGCCAACCCCGGCGGTTATATCACCGATCTGGACGCGATCTCTGCCATTGCCAATGACGCGGGCCTGCCCCTGATCGTGGACAACACCACCGCCACCCCCTATCTGTGCCGCCCCTTCGAGCATGGCGCGACGCTTGTGGTGCATTCCACCACCAAATACCTGACCGGCAATGGCACCGTCACCGGCGGCGTTGTGGTGGATTCGGGCAATTTCGACTGGTCCGCCAGCGACAAGTTCCCCTCCCTCTCGCAGCCAGAGCCCGCCTATCACGGCCTCAAGTTCCACGAGACCTTCGGCCCCCTTGCCTTCACCTTCCACGGCATCGCCGTGGGTCTGCGCGATCTGGGCATGACGATGAACCCGCAGGGCGCGCATTACACCTTGATGGGCATCGAGACCCTCTCCCTGCGGATGGAACGCCATGTGGAGAACGCCGAGAAAATCGCCGCTTGGCTCGAAACCCACCCCAATGTGGAGGCCGTGACCTATGCCGGTCTGCCCTCCTCGCCCTATAACCACCGGGTCGAGAAAATCTGCCCCCGCGGGGCGGGCGCGCTGTTTACCGTGGCGCTCAAGGGCGGCTATGACGCCTGCGTGAAAATGGTCGATAGCCTCGAGATTTTCTCCCATGTGGCCAACCTTGGCGACACGCGGAGCCTCGTGATCCACTCGGCCTCCACCACCCACCGACAGCTCTCTGCCGAGCAGCAGGAGGCCGCAGGCGCCGCCCCCAATGTGGTGCGCCTGTCGATCGGCACAGAGGATGCCGCCGACCTGATCGCAGACCTTGATCAGGCCCTGAACAAGGCCGGAAGCTAGGCCGGATCGGCAGCAATCCGCGCAGGGGTTTGGCCCGCCAAAGCCCCTGCCCCGGCCCGCTGCCACTGCAAACCGTCACAGGCCCGCCCGCCGGGCCTGTGCGCCCATGGCACAGGGGCAAAGAACTGCCCGGTGTTCATTGAATTTTATGACAGAATTTGGCATGAATAGGGGGCAAACCGGCCCGATGGCCGGCCGCACCCTGATTTGTGTTGGTTTCAAAGGCTTTTTCGCACCCCATGACCCCGGTTTTCGCCCTCAATCTTACCCACGCAGGCATCGCCCTGTATGCGCGCGCTGCCGATGGCTGGCGCGTTGTTGGGGATGTCAGCCTCGAAAGCACCATGCTGGCGGGCGATCTTGCGGCCCTGCGGACCCGCGCCGTGGCGCTGGATCTTGGCCCCTTGGCCTGCAAACTGATCATGCCGAACTCGCAAATCCTCTATACCCAGACCCCCGCCTCCGGCGAGGGGGAAGAGGCCGACGCCGCCCGCGTGCGCAACGCGCTTGAGGGGGCCACGCCCTATGCGGTGGAGGAGCTCGTCTACGACTGGGCCGAGGTGGGCGGCACCCTGAAAATCGCCGTCGTCGCCCGCGCGACCTTGGCGGAGGCGGAGGGCTTTGCCGCCGAGCACGGCTTTGCCCCCCTTGGCTTTGTCGCCATCCCCGCCGCCGATGATTTCCCGCGCGAGCCTTTCTTCGGCCCCGCCGAAGCCGCGGAGCAGCAGATGCAGGCGGATGCAGAAATCCTCGTGCTGCAAGGCACGATGGAGGCGTTCGAAGCCGCCCCGGCGGAGGACGCCCCGGCAGCCGAACCCGACCCCGTCGCGGCCAAACCCGCCCCGGTCATCGCCGCCCCCACCGTCGACACGCCCCCCCTCGACACACCAAGCGCCCCCGCGCCGCAGGTCACCGCGCCCGAGGAGGCCCCCGAAGCACCGCAGGCGCCGACCGTTGCCGCACCCGAGGCGGCAGAGACCGCCGCGCCTGTGCCCTCGCCCGTGGCGCCGCCCGAACCCACACCCAGCTTTGCCTCCATCCGCGCCGGGCTGGAGCCCGAGCCGCCGCTGTCAAAGCCCAAACCGGTGCCCGCCGCCGAGGCTCCCGCCAAGACACCGGCCGAGGCCGCCCAAAAGGTACCCACCGAGGCCGCCCCCGTCCTGCCCAAACTCGGCGGCGCAAGGCGCGCGCCCGGCGTGACATCCCCCGATGTCGTCGCCCCGCCAAGCGCCACACCGCCCGCCAAACCGGTGGCCAAACCCGCCAAGGCCACAAAGATGCCGCCCGTGCCCCCGGCCCTCGCCGCCAAGGCCGCGGCCCTGCCACGGGTCAACATCGCCCCCCGCGCCGTGCCAGAGGACCTGCCGGTAGAGGAGGCCCCCGAAGAATCCGACCGCATGACCGTCTTTGGCGAGCGCAAGCCCAAAGCCGCCCGCGTGCGCCAGACACCGCGCTACATGGGCCTTGTCCTGACGGCGATCCTGCTGGTCTTCCTCGCGCTGATCGCGCTCTGGTCCTCGCTCGCGCCAACCTCCACCGTCGCGCGCTTCTTTGGCGGTGCCACCCTGGCGCAGGGCCCGGGCGAAGAGACCGCGCAGCTCGCCCTGCTTGCCCCCGAACGGGGCGCTGACGGCGCGCTGACCCGCTCCATCACCTTCGGCGAGGCCGGCGTGCCCGCCCTCGACCCCGGCCTTGAGGAGCCCCTCGGCGCCAGCGTCGCGGCGGCCACACAGGCCCCCCTGCCTGAGGCCGAGAGCAATAACACCACTGCCCTCGCCAGCCTCGGCTCCGACCCCTTCTCGGCCCTGCCCGAGGAGGCGCCCCTGCTGGCCGAGCCGATCATCGAAAACCCGCCGCTGCCGGAAATGGACGCCGCCCCCGAGGCCGCCAATACCGAAGCCAGCGAGGACGAGCTGGCCGATGCAGAACCCGAGGCCCCGATCGACCCCGACAGCGCCCGCGCCGCCTATGCCGCCACGGGCGTCTGGCAACTGGCACCCGAAGCAGGCACAGCCCCGGCGCAGGACGATCTGAACCAGCTTTACCAAGCCTCCATCGACCCCGAGGTCTCCGTCCATGACGCGGTTGACCTGCCCCGTGGCGCGACATTGGAAGACGAGGCCCCCGCACGTCAGGTCAACCCGCTGCCCTTTGGCGAAAAGGTCGTGCTTGGCCCCGATGGCCAAGTCGCGCCCAGTGAAGACGGCGCCATGACCGCAGAGGGCATCGCCCTCTACGCAGGCCGCCCCGCCATCACTCCACCGAACCGCCCCACCAGCGCCGCAGAGGCCACCGCCGAAGACAGCGCCCGCGCCGCCCTGAGCCAGCTGCGCCCCCGCACCCGCCCAAGCGGGCTGGCGGAGGCCGCGCAAAAGGCACAGCTCGGCGGGCACACCCTCGCCGAACTCTCCGGCCTGCGCCCCAAAACCCGCCCCCGCTCCATTCAGGACACGGCAGAGGCCGCCCGCAAAGAGGCCATCGCTGAGGCCCTAAAACTGGCCGAAGCCGAAGAGGCCGAAGCAGAGGCCAAACGCCTCGCCGCCGCCGAAGAGGCCAAGAAAAACGCCCTGACCGATGCGGAGAAAGCCGCCATCGCCAAGGCCGAGGCAGAGGCCGCCAAAAACGCCGCCGCCGCCCGCGCCCAAGCCGCCCGCGATGCCGAATTCCGCAGCGCCTCGCGCTATGCCGTCGCCACATCGCGCGAGCCGAAAAACCGCCCCGGCAACATGGCCGCCCGCGTCGCCCGCGTGAAAAAGGCGCAGGAACGCGCCCAGCAGGCAGAGCCCGAACGGGTCACCAATGCCGCCGCGGTCTCCCGCTCCCAACGCGTCGCGCCCAAGATCCCCTCCTCCTCCTCGGTCGCCAAACAGGCGACACAGCGCAACGTGCTGCGCCTGAGCCGCGTGAACCTGATCGGCGTCTACGGCTCGCCCTCCAAACGCCGCGCTCTGGTGCGCCTGCCCTCGGGCCGCTACGTCAAGGTCAAGGTCGGCGACCGCGTCGACGGCGGCCAGGTCAGCGCCATCGGCGAAAAGGAACTGCGCTACACCAAACGCGGGCGCAATGTTGTCTTGCAGATGCCAAAGGGCTAACCGGAGCGCGCCTTGCCCCTGTCGCGGGGGCTCCGCCCCCCGGCCTTCGGCCTCCCCCCGGGATATTTGTCCCAATAAGAAGCCCGGCGCCGCGCGCGTGGCACGGGTGTCATCCAGAGTTTAAGACCCCCCTGTAGAAAAGGCCGGGATGGACAATTTCCTCTTTCAAGCAACGATCTATCTGGGTGCCGCTGTCATTGCGGTGCCGATTGCCGCCCGTCTCGGGCTTGGCTCTGTTCTGGGATATCTGGCCGCCGGGATTGTAATTGGCCCGGTGCTGCATCTGGTGGGCCATGAGACAGAGGAGCTGCGCCATTTCGCCGAATTCGGCGTGGTGATGATGCTGTTCATCATCGGGCTGGAGCTGACCCCCCGCGCCCTGTGGGACATGCGGCGGCAATTGATCGGCCTTGGCGGGGCGCAGGTGGTGGGCTCTACCCTTGCGATCATGCTGGGCGGGATGCTCCTTGGCCTTGCATGGCAAACCGCCCTTGCTGTCGGGATGATCCTTGCGCTGTCCTCTACGGCGATCATTCTACAGACCCTGAACGAGAAGGGCCTGATGCGCACGCCGGGCGGGCGCTCGGCTTTTTCTGTGCTGCTGACGCAGGATATCGCCGTCATTCCGATGCTGGCGATCCTGCCCCTGCTGACCCTGCCGGTCCCCCCCAGCCTGACCGCCGCCGGAGAGATCGACCGCCAGCTTCCCGATGAGGCCGCCCATGGCACCATGTCGCTGGTCGAGGGGCTTCCCGGCTGGGGCGTGACGCTTGTGACCCTCGGGGCCGTTGCCACCGTGATCCTTGTGGGCGTTTTCCTCACGCGGCCCTTCTTTCAATTCATCAGCCGCGCCAAGCTGCGCGAGATTTTCACCGCCACGGCGCTGTTGATGGTGGTGGCGATCGCCTTCCTCATGACGTTGGTCGGCCTTTCCCCTGCCCTTGGCACCTTTGTCGCCGGGGTGGTTCTGGCCAATACCGAGTTCCGCCATCAGCTTGAGGCCGATGTGGAGCCCTTCAAGGGTCTGCTCCTTGGCCTGTTCTTCATCACCGTCGGCGCGGGCATCCAGTTTGGCGTGCTGTTCTCGAACTTCTTCGTCATTGTCGGCATCACCCTGGCCTTTATCGCCGTCAAGGGCGCCGTGCTCTACGGGCTTGCCCTGCTGTTCCGCCTGCGCGGGCGCGACAAATGGATGTTCACCCTTGGCCTCGCCCAGGCCGGTGAATTCGGCTTTGTGTTGATCTCTTTCTCCACTCAGCAGAACGTGTTGCCCGATCCTCTGGGCGAGCATTTGCTGCTTGCCGTCGCCCTGTCGATGCTGCTGACGCCGCTGGCCTTTATCCTCAACGAGCGTTTCGTCCACCGCCATGAGGGCGGCGAGGACGGCACCGACGAGGCCCCCGTGCAGGACACCGGGCCCGTCATCATCGCCGGCATTGGCCGCTTTGGTCAGGTGGTCAACCGCGTCGTGCAGATGGCGGGCCTAAGCACCACGGTGCTGGACCATGACCTTGAAACCATCCGCCTGATGCGCCGCTTCGGCTTCAAGGGCTTTTTCGGCGACCCCACAAGGCCGGAGCTCCTCCATGCCGCGGGCCTGCAAAAGGCGCGGGTGCTGGTGGTGGCGCTGGACGACAAGGACGCCGCCGTCAAACTGGTGCAATTCGCCCGCAAGGAACGGCCCGACCTGCACATCGTCGCCCGCGCCTATGACCGCATGCATGTCTACCGCCTCTATGCCGCTGGCGCCAATGACATCGTCCGCGAGATGTTCGACAGCTCCCTGCGCGCGGGCCGCTATGTTCTGGAAAACATGGACTTCTCGGAATTCGAGGCCAACGAGCTGGAGAAATCCTTCTACCGCCTTGACCGCCACGCCATGCGCGAACTGGCCAGCCTTTGGAAACCCGATGTCCCGGTCTCCAAGAACCACGCCTATATCGAACGCGCCCGCGAGTTGAACAGAGACCTCGAAACCGCCCTCGTCACCCGCCCCGAGGACAGCGAGGAAATCATGGGCACCGCCAAAAGCCCCCCTGCCCGCTAAGGCCCCTCAAGCCTCCGGAAACTCCGTCCCCTCGGGGTACAGCCACTCGCGCCAACGGGCGGTATCATTCCGGCTGATGGTCCCCTTGCGCATGTCTTCCAAAGTTCCCCTTAGGCCAAAGATCGTCTGGTGATCAAACCGATGGGCATCGGCCTGCAGCGTCAGGTCAATCATCACATCCGCCACACTCTCCCAATCCTCCTCCTTCTCGGTAAAGCGGATGTCATAGAGTGCGCCCGCTGCCCCCTTGAACGGAAGGTCCTCCACCCGCCAAGCTGCCGCGCGCACCGCCTCCATATCAATCCCGTAATCGGCGATACACTCCTCGGACAGAACGGTGTGCCAATGAAATCCGATGAAGATAAACTTCGCATGGGCATAGTCCCGAAAGCTTCGAGCAGGCTCGAAGGGGCAATAGCTCTCCTCCGTCAATCCATCTCGCCCATAGGTGCGAATGTGATTAAGCTTCAATCCATACTTATAGGTTTCACTGTAAGCGGCATAGACGTCGAAATGCGCCAGAAAATGCCGCGCAGCCGCCCAGAGCACCTCGTGATCGCTCCCGCCCTCTTTGGGATGAAGCGCGCACAGATTGGTTGAATAGGCGGCCCCCTCCGCCGCCCCCTTCGCAGAGACAAATCCCTCCGCGTTAAGGGTGTAATCCCGGTGATGAAGCGATCCGAAGTTCGAATACCCAACAGCCTCCTCCACAAACCGATCCCACTCCCGCGCCAGATAGATACGCTTGCGCTTCGGGTTCGGCTCCAACTCATACCAATACTCCGGCGCCAACTCCGCTGGCATCGTCTTGACCGCCTCATGGAACCGCCGCGCGAGGGGAAACTTGTCAAGAATGTAATAGGGGTGCTTTGTGATCATCGCCTCACGCCTCCGGAAACACCGTCCCCTCGGGATAGAGCCACTCGCGCCAGCGAACGACATCCCGCTTGCCCATGGTATGGGCCCCCTGCGCGTCCACCTCGCCGCACATGCTCTCCAGCCCCTCTTGATCAAAATGATGCTGGTCCGCCCGAAGCGTCAGGTCAATCATCACATCCGCCACGCTCTCCCAATCCTCCGCCCGTTCACAAAACCGGATGTCATAAAGCGCCCCCGCCGCCCCGCTATGAGGCAGCGTCTCGACCCGCCAAGCCAAGGCCTTTACCGCCTCCATATCGATCCCGTAATCGGCAATGCATTCGTCGGATAAAACTGTATGCCAATGAAACCCCACAAAGGTGTATTTCGCATCCACATAGGCCCGCGCACAGCCGACCCTGGGCATGGGGGCAAACTGCTCCGGCGCGACGTAATCGCGCCCGAAAGAGCGCACCGCATTGAGCCGCCCGGCATATTCCCAAACCTCGCCATAGCAGGCGTAGCAATCGAAATGCCCTATGAAATGCTCCGCAACGGGCCAGGTATCGAACCCGCCCCCCTTGGGATGGACCGCAAAATGCCCCGCGCTATGACAGGCGCCTAGCGCAAACCCGCGCCGCGTGACAAACCCCTCGGCCGAAACCGTAAAGGCCGCGTGATCCAAAGAACCATGGGTGCAACTACCCGAGGCCTCCTCCACATACCGCTCCCAATCCGTCGCCAAATAGATGCGTTTGCGCTTCGGGGAGGGCTCCATCTCATACCAATACTCGGGTATCAATTCCGCCGGCAAACTCCGCACAGCATCATGGAAACGCCGCGCCAAAGGAAACTTGTCCAGAATGAAAAACATCGGCCCGATCATCCGCCGACCCCGCCCCAAGGCACAGCAGGCCGCCAATACACCCCGCTCCCTCGCGGCAAAGCGCGCAAGCGGCCAGAAAACAGAACTCTACCCATTCACGTCACATCAAAAAGGTCTTCGACAAATTCCCCTCAAGTCTACGCATAAAAAAGGCCCCCTGAACAGGGGGCCTTCTTTGCAAACCATCTGGCGCCGGATCAGGCGGCGCGGGCGACCAATACGTCGTCGACCTGCTTTTGCGCGCCGGCCTCGTCGGTGCCGGACACAACGGCCACTTCGCGGGTCAGACGCTCCAGCGCGGCTTCATACAGCTGCCGCTCGGAGTAGCTCTGCTCGCGCTGGTCATCGGTGCGGTGCAGATCGCGCACAACCTCGGCGATGGCAATCAGATCACCGGAGTTGATCTTCTGCTCGTATTCCTGCGCCCGGCGCGACCACATGGCCCGCTTGACCTTGGCCTTGCCCTTCAGGGTCTTCATCGCCAGCGTCACGGTGTCCGGGCTCGAGAGGGAGCGCATGCCCACCTCGATCGCCTTGTTGGTCGGCACACGCAGGGTCATCTTGTCCTTCTCGAAGGACACAACAAACAGCTCCAGCGTGATCCCTGCCACGTCCTGCTCCTCGATCGAGACGACCTGACCAACCCCGTGGGCGGGATAGACGACAAACTCGTTCGGGCGGAAATCATATTTCTTCTTCGACATTCTAGGCCTTCCTACATTCACCACTACGGACCCAAAAAACCCGTCCCGAAAACCGGCGGTTTTCGGGGGCGGGTTGTTTTACGCGCTCTGATGTAACCCTCTGGGCATCGAGCAGCGACGCTTTCGGGGTCTAAAGTCTCTTCAACATTGCGGGTTGTATATCACAAAAATGCTGATTCTCAAAGCGCCGCAGCGCAGCGCAAGAAACCGCCGTCAACCACCCTCGCCGGGGGCCTCGGAAAACAGCTCCATTTTGCCGGGCTTGCCGTCCATCTCCTCAGCACCCGGAAGCTGGTCCTTCTTGGTGATGATCACAGGCCAAAGCTCGGAATACTTGCGGTTGAACTCAACCCATTTCTCGGTTTCCGGCTCGGTGTCAGGGCGGATCGCATCGGCCGGGCACTCCGGCTCGCAAACACCGCAATCGATGCATTCGTCAGGATGGATCACCAACATGTTCTCACCCTCATAGAAACAATCCACCGGACATACCTCGACACAGTCGGTGTATTTACAGGCGATACAGTTGTCATTGACGATATAGGTCATCTCGGGAGCCTCAGTTTTTTATCAGAAGTTCAGTTACCCAAACCCGCGCGGTCAATCAAGCGAATTGCCCTTGTGCTCCATCAATTTACGGCGATCTTTCTTGGTCGGCCGCGCACCGCCGCGCTCTGCATAAGATTTACGCTCGCGCGGTTCGGGCGGGGCAAGATCGGTATAAAGCGCCTGCGCCTCGGGGGCGGGGCCGCGCCGCGTGCCCATGGCCTCGATGCGGATCACCCGCACATCATCGCCTTGGGGAAATGTCAGGGTATCGCCCACCACCACCGCGCGGGCGGGCTTGGAAATACGGGTGCTATTGACCCGTATCTTGCCCTCGGCCACCTGTTTGGCGGCCAAGGTGCGTGTCTTGAAAAATCGAGCCTGCCAGAGCCATTTGTCAACGCGCAGGCTGTCCTCGCTCACTCTTTGGACTTCAGGCCCATCAACGCGGCGGCAAAGGGATTGTCCGGATCGATCCGGTCCTTCTTCGGCGCGGGGCCTGACTGGAACTTGGCGGGCTTGTTGCCGCCCTTGCCTGCGCCGCCGGGCTTGCCGCCCTTGCGCGGGGGCCGCTTGCCACCCTTGCGCTGGCCGCCCTCTTGCTGCTGCGGGCGATTGCCGCGCGGCTTGGGCGCCCATGTGAAGGTGTAGAATGTCTCCACCTCCGGCGCGGGGGCCTCCTCTGACGGCTCCGCCGCCACGTCGGCTGGCACGGCTTCGGGCTCTGCGGGCGCAACCTCGGCCTGCGCCTCTGCCTCCGCCGGGCTGGCCTCGGGGGCCTCGCCCTCTCTCGCGGCCTCAGCCTTGGCCTCATCCTTCTCCGCGACCTTTACAGGGCGCTGCTTCTCGCGGGTGCCCTCCTCGGCCTTATAGCCAAGGCCGCGCATCAATTCGGCAAACTGCTCAAGGGTCATGCCCGTGATCGACAGCATATCCGCCTTGGCCTCAAACCCGCCGCGGCTGTCCTCGGCACGCAGCTGATCGGCCAGACGCTCCAGCATATCGATGCGGATCGCACGCGGCCCGGCAATGCGGTAACCGGCCATGGTGTCATAGCCCGCAGGCGCATCCACAGGCGTCGGGATCGTCACCAAACCGGGGGGCGGGCTCTCGGGGAATTCGTCAAACCCCTGATGCAGCGACCACAGCACCAGACGCAGCCGCGTCGGCGCGGGCTTGAGCATCAAGGGCATGAAAATCGTAAACTGGCCAAAGCGCACACCATGCTTGCGCAGGGCGCCGCGCGCCTCCTGATCCAAGGCCTTCACATCGCTGGCCACGGCCTCGCGACGCAGCACGCCCATGGCCTCGCCCATCTGAAAGGCAAAGCCGCGCGCAAGGCCGGTCAATGTCTCGTCGCCAGTCAGGCCCAGCATGGGCTCGAAGGCGGCGGCAATCTTGCGGTCGATGAAATGCTGCAAGCGGCGCTGAACCTTCTCGGCCACCTCGGCCCCGGCCTCGTCATCAACAAAGGCCGCAACCCCCGGCTTCAAGGGCTCCGGCCCCTTGACCAGCTTGCCAACCGCCAGATTGCCCCACATCAATCCACCCTGCTCGGTGAAATCAATCTCGGTATCGGGCGCGTTATAGAACCGGTCCGCCCGCAGGTGGAACTCCGGCGCAAGCGCGGCCAGAGCCGTCGCGCGCAATGTCTTGGCTTCTTCCGCCGAGGCACTTGCATCCTGGCTAAAGCGGAACCCGTCCAACCGGCCAATATGCTGGCCCTCTACGGTGATCTCGCCCTTGTCGTTTACCTCGGCCACAAGCCTCTCCTTCTGGTTGAGCCGCCGCAGCAATACACTGGTGCGCCGGTCCACAAATCTCTGGGTCAGCGCACCATGAAGCGCATCTGACAAGCGGTCTTCTACAGCGCGGCTTTCCTCGCGCCAATGGCTTTCGTCATCAACCCAGCCATTCCGCTGCGCCACATAGGTCCATGTGCGAATATATGCCAGTCGTTTCGACAAAGCATCAATATCGCCGTCCACCCGGTCAAGGCGGCGGATATGCGCGCCGATCCATTCCGGGGGAATCCGCCCACCCTCATGAAGATAGCAGAAAATCTCGCTCAAAAGCTGGGCATGTTCCACGGGGCTGATGCCGCGGAAATCCGGCACACGGCAGACATCCCACAACAGCTCCACCGATTTGGGATGCCGCGTGCGGGCGTACACCTCGTCCATCTGGCTCATCGCCTTCAGCGCCGCCAGATCGTCACTCTCGCGCACACGGGTCAGCCACTCGTCATCGGTCCGCTGCTCCAGCGAGGCAATCAACCGGTCCACCGTCCCGAATTCCAGCCGCCCGTTGCGCCAATGCAGCTTGCGCACGGGGGCAAAGCGGTGATCCATAATCGCCTTGGCCACCTCGTCGTCCAAGGGGCGCGCCTCGCCGGTGACGCCAAAGGTGCCGTTGTCCTTATACCGCCCTGCCCGCCCCGCAATCTGGCCCAGCTCGGCCGGAAACAGATGCCGCATCTTGCGCCCGTCAAACTTGGCCAGCCCCGAAAAGGCCACATGCTGCACATCAAGGTTCAGGCCCATGCCAATGGCATCGGTGGCGACAAGGTAATCCACCTCGCCGTTCTGATACATCTCCACCTGCGCATTGCGCGTGCGCGGGGACAGCGCCCCCATCACCACGGCGCAGCCGCCTTTCTGCCGCCGGATCAACTCCGCAATGGCATAGACCTGCTCGACAGAAAACCCGACAATGGCCGAACGCGCCGGCATCCGGCTCAACTTCTTCGACCCCACATAGGTCAGCTCGGAAAACCGCTCGCGGTGGACAAACTGCGCCCCGGGCACCAGCTCCGCAATGGCGCTGCGCATGGTGTCACTGCCCAGCAAAAGCGTCTCATGCAGCCCCCGCGCATGCAGCAAACGGTCGGTAAACACATGGCCCCGCTCGGGGTCCGCGCAAAGCTGGATCTCGTCCACCGCCAGAAAATCCGCCGCCATGCCCACCGGCATGGCCTCCACGGTGCAGACCCAGTATTTCACCCGCTCCGGAACAATCCGCTCCTCGCCGGTGATCAACGCCACAACCGAGGGCCCGATCCGCTCCACGATCCGGTCATAGACCTCCCGCGCCAAGAGGCGCAAAGGCAACCCGATCACCCCCGTGCGATGGGAGAGCATCCGTTCAATGGCGTAGTGGGTTTTTCCGGTGTTGGTCGGGCCAAGAACCGCCGTTACCGCTCTGGTTTGCAGCATGTCCTGCCCCTGATTACCTGCCGCCCGCAGGGCCTATCAGATAGATTGCCCCATAACGCGCTTGTCCAACCGCTCTATGGCATCATGTATGTCCTCGCGGTGCGGATGTATAGCGCCCGCGGCACGAAAGGCCTCAAAGGCCGCGGCATCCTGCCCCAGCTCCTCAAGGATAAAGCCAAGGCCGGTCAGCGCGCCGAAATGCTGCGGGTTCAGGGCAATGGCACGGCGAATATCGGCCATGGCGGGGCCATAGCGCCCCGCGCGGAAAAAGGCCGTCGCCCGCGCATTCCACGCTTCCGCAAACTCGGGCGCATGATCCGTCAGGGCGGTGAAATGGGCCAAAGCCCCCTCAATATCGCCCGCGTCCATGGCCTCGCGCCCGCGCGACAAAAGCAGATCCATCGTGGCAGAGCCGGACTTCGACCATTCCCGCCAGACCGCATCCTCGATCTGCTGCCAGCCCGGCTGATCCGCCTTGGCCAGCTCGGACAAGAGCCGCTCCACCTCGGACTGCGGCTCGGCCTGCGGGTCCGAACCCAAATCCGCACCAAGGGGCGCAACCACAATCGCATCCCCGCTCTCCTGCGCCGCAACAGGGCCACTGAGCAAAACAGCGCCCAAAGGCATGGAATACCCCACTGCCAGCACAAATGCCGTAGCGGTAAAGTTGAGATGTTTACAAATTAGGGTCATATCTTCGCCTAGCTTAGCGCATGCGCACGGGAATCCAACCGTCATGCCATCAACTTGAGGAGAGATATCAATGAGCGACGTTATTAATACAGCCGTGGTGGCCCTGAATGAAAAACTGGGCGGCAACGGATTTTCCGGCTCCGCCAAATTCGACATCGAAGGCGAAGGCACGATTCTCCTCGACGGTGAGGGCGCCCGCGCCGAAGACGGCGCCGCCGATGTGACCCTCTCCGCCGATGCCGAAACCTTCGCCTCGATCCTGTCGGGCGAAACAAACGCAACCGCCGCCTTCATGTCGGGCAAGCTCTCCGTCGATGGCGACATGGGCCAAGCCATGCAGCTCGGCGCGGCGCTCAGCTAAACCGAACCCAAGGGCACAGACCATGCAAAACGCACCCTATCACGGCGATGTCGCCGCAGGCCCCAAGGCTTCGGCCCATTGGCTCACCGCCAGTGACGGGGTGCGTATCCGCATCGGCCACTGGCCGGTAGAGGGCACAGCGCCGCCCAAAGGCACCGTGCTGCTCTTCCCCGGCCGCACCGAATATATCGAGAAATACGGCCGCGTGGCGGCCGATTTCGCCGCCCGCGGCTTTGCCACCCTGGCGATTGACTGGCGCGGTCAGGGGCTGGCCGACAGGCTGCATGCCAATGCGGGCCTCGGCCATGTGCTGCGCTTTTCCGACTACCAAAAGGACGTGGCCGCGGTTCTCGCCGCCCTGCCGGATCTCGGCGTCACCGGCCCCCTGTTCCTGATCGGCCATTCGATGGGCGGGGCCATCGGCCTGCGCGCCCTGCACAATGACCTGCCGGTGCAGGCCGCGGCCTTCTCCGCCCCGATGTGGGGCATCCATATTACGTCCTACCTGCGCCCGATCGCATGGGTGGCCTCGACGACGCTGCGGGGTATCGGCCTCGGCAACCTCTTTGCGCCGGGCACCTCGGCGCCCAGCTACCTGACCACCGCCCCGTTCGAGGACAACACCCTCACCCGCGATCCCGCCGAATACGAGGCCATGCGCCAACAGGTCACCACCCACCCCGAGCTTTCTCTGGGCGGCCCGAGCATGCTCTGGCTGAACGAGGCCCTGCGCGAAATGCGCAAACTCCGCGCCCTGCCCGCCCCCGATATGCCCACCCTCACCCTGCTGGGCGACAACGAACGCATCGTGCATTCCGGCAATATCCACAGCCTCATGGCCCGCTGGCCCAAAGGCACCCTACAGGTCTACCCCGAGGCCGAACATGAAATCCTGATGGAAGTCCCTAGCACCCGCCAAGACGCCCTCACCCGCATCACCACCCACTTCGAAACAGCCCTCACCGGCACCCAGTCCCTCGAGGCCGCGCAATAAGGCGCGCCCCTCCTTCGCGACACCCTTCACCAAAGCGTCCTTTTGCGAAAGGTTCCACAAGCGCAGCTAAGGCCCGGTTCGCGCCCTTGGTCCCAGATACTGCGCATTGAACGAACGTTTGCTGTCGGGGACTTCAGTAGAGCCGAGCACCTTCATCTGCCGTGTGATCGTCCTCGACCTCTTGCAGCGTTTGATCGCGGTCAACTGTGGATATCACCCACTCAGCAAGTGTCGGGGCCGACTTCCTTTCGGGCCAGTGATCAGCGTGCCACATCCGAGACCGGATGAACGACTTGGAACAGTGCATTAAGGCTTCCTCGACCTCTATGACAAGCGCGAGCAAAGGTTCCTTGCCGTTGATCGCATGCCGCTTGCTGATCGCGGCGTCTCGAACAATGCGAGCCTTGCCCGCGACACGCAGCGTATCGCCGTGACCCGGTACAACGAAGAGAACAGCGATGTTCGGGTCTTCCAGTAGATTTTGAAATCCATCAACCCGATGGTTGCCGAGCCGGTCTGGAATGATGAGCGTATTGTCATCGTAGACTTCTACGAAACCAGCAGGGTCACCCTTGGGCGAAACATCAATCAGACCTTCGGAGGCTTTGGTTGCAACGACAATAAATGGCGCAAGTTCAATGAACTTCCGCGCCGTATCATTCAACCGATCAGTTACCTTGAGAAAAGTGTTGGTAAACCCTTCAGTCGGCAGAAGCTCTCTTAGCCGTTCAATACTTTCAATCTGTTCATCAAACTCCAACACATCGCTCTCCGGTCAAGTTCTAAGGGAGAGCTTAGCCGATGCGTCAATTTTCTCAAAGCCGCCATCGGCGCAGATGCAGTGAAAGGCCGCTTGGCCCGCGTTGGCGACATCGAACCGGGCCGGATGCTGCCATAGCCAAATCGAGGGGAAACTGAGCATTCGCCGGGCCTTGGGCACCTTAAACCAGGCCGTCCGACGGACATTCTTTAGAACAATGGCAACTGCCTTTTATCCGCTCTTCGCTTCCGTTTGGCCTGCGCGGGCGAAGGTTTGCGGCTCCCTAGCTTTAGGTAAACAGAATTTGCCGATATTCGGAAATCCTTTCCATTGCGCACTTCGGACATTCGTTTTTTGGCAGCCCTCGCGGCCGTTTCATGGTCAACAATGCGGGCCGGGTAATCGCGCCCAAGATCAAAGTCCACATCATCGATCAAGGTTCGGCTCCAGTCCCACGGTGTGTGGATGAACTCCTCTGGCACCGCCTTGAGCTCCGGCACCCACTTTCGGATGAAGGCGCCCGCCGGGTCATGTTCTTTTGACTGTTTGACAGGGTTATAGACACGCATTGCGTTGATGCCGGTCACGCCAGACTGCATCTGAAGCTGGCTGTAGTGAATGCCGGGCTCATAATCGGTAAAGAGCCGCGCCAGATGAGCCCCTGTGATGCGCCAGTCGAGCCAGAGCTGATAGCTTGCAAAGCTCATGAGCATCGCGCGCATCCGAAAGGTGATCCAGCCCTCTGACGCAAGGTTGCGCATACAGGCATCGATAAAGGGGTATCCGGTTTGCCCCGAGGCCCAGGCCTGAAAATACGCGTCATTGTGGTCCCTCTCGCGCAGGCCTTCGAATGCGGGATGCATGCATTTTGTTTCAATCGATGGCTGGTCTTCGATTTTCTGAACGAAATGACATCGCCAGGCGAGGCGCGAGCCAAAGGCGCTTAGGTTTCGGCCAAAGGTTTTCTTTTCCATGGGCGAGAGTTGAGCGCGGCGCTTTGCGAGCGATTGCACGACCTCGCGGACAGATAGCGTGCCCCAAGCGAGATGCGCCGAGAGCCGCGAGCAGTGGATTTCGGAGGCGTCCGGTGCCGAGATATGATAAAGATAGCGCTCGGATCGATGCATAAGGAAGCTGCGCAGGTCTTTGATCGCCGCGCTTCTTCCGCCCTTCTGAACCCGCCCGATCAGAGCTGCGCCAAAGAGCGCGCTCTCTTTGTCAGGCAGGGCGTCCGAGTTGAGAGGCGCTGGAGCAAGCCCTTCGGGCTTTGGCGGGATGGCTTCACCCATGCGGGTGTTTCTGATCTTCGACCAATCATCACGGCTGCGCAGCCGGCGCACGACTCCGTTGCTTGGAAATTCGCGCAGCTCGATTTTGCGATCGAGGCAAAGCCGCGCCACGCTAAGGTCACGGGCATAGGTCCAGCCGTTCCCCGTTTCTTCATGGGCAAAGATCCGAGAAACGCCAAAGTCCCGATGCAATTTGTCGATGACCTGCGCGGCCTCGCCCACCTTGATAATGAGCGGTTGCCCCAGTTCGGCAAGGGCCTTGTTCAGCTCTGTCAGGCAATCGTGGATGAAGTGCCAATGACGGCGCGCGGCAAAGGGCTGTTGCCAGTATTCAGGCTCAACGATGTAAAGGGGGATCACAGGGCAATCCAGCTTTGATGCCGCCAACAAGGGGGCGTGATCTTGAATCCGTAGATCGCGTTTGAACCAGACAATGCAGGGGGCGCGTGACATCCAAAGGCCTACTTATACACGGCTCTGCGCGCACCGAAGGCGCGCAGGCGTTTGCGCCAAGCCCTGTAGCTGCTGCGTTTCAGCTCCTGACGCATCAGGGTTTTCACTTGGCTGTCACTGATCCCGTATTCGGCTTTGATCTCGGCAAACCCTGTGTGATCGGACAATGCCATCTCGATCACCTCGCTTATGTGGTCGGGCGAGAGCGCGGCGGGGTTAGAGCGTTTTGGCATCGGCAACTCCAAGCTCCGTCAAAACTGTCGGGATCATCTTTTTCAGCTTGAAAAAGCCCTTCGTCGCATGGGGCCAGAGGAGGGCATCATAGGGGCGGAGGCACTGGTGAAGGGTCATCCCTGCCGTGGCCAAATCCCTTTGCAGGCTTTCGAGTTTCGTCGCGATTGGGCCCAGAGGTGCAAATGCTGTCAGGATTTGGGTTGTGCCCGCCTGCTCGGCCGCCTTGATCACGGCGGCGGTCCAATCCTGCGTCGTGAGGGCGCGTCCTTGGGCGCCGAACTGCGTGACGGCATCCTCCACAGCCCCTTGTTTGAATGCATGGGGCTGTTCCGCGCTACCCGGCGCGCGGGGGAGGACGAGGCCCAGCACATCATTCGGTGTTTCGCAGGCAAAGCTTGGGTGACAATCTTCCTCCGTCACCAAAAGGAGGGCCTCGCCTTGGGTCGGGGGGGGCTCAAAGGTGAGGGGCACGAATGGATGCTCTTGGTCCTCGCTCAATGGCGGCGCGGATTGGGCCAACTGACCCACGGGATCAAAGGCGCCCTGCGTGTATTCTGCGATATTGGATGGACGCGCCAGATAGGTTTTGCCCTTGGTGTGCAGGCCGCCGACCCAACGCCAGCTGAGGGTATTGGAGGCGGGATCGCCGTCGATAAGATGCCTCAGGAAGAAATCAGCGCCCAATTCCCAAGGCAGGCGCAGTGTGAAAATCCAGATCGAGGCAAACCACATGCGGGCGTGATTGTGCAGATATCCGGTTGTTTTCAACTCAAGGCACCAATGGTCAAAGCAGGCGATCCCTGTGCGCCCTTCAATGGCGCTTTGGTAATCGGCGTTTTTATGAACGCTTTGTGCGAGCTTATTCCGGGCAGCGTGAAGGCCATGTTGGTAGCTGACCCAAACGCTGGGGTGCTGTTGCATCCAGCCTTTGAAATACCCGCGCCAGAAGACCTCTTGGATAAATTTCATCGCAGCAGAGGGGCTGTTGCCCGCAAGCGTTTGCCTGAGGACCTCTTCCTCGGTGATCAGCCGATGCCTGATCCAGGGTGACAGGGCAGAGACGGTGCTGCGCCGCGCCGGACCCAGATCATAATTTCGCTGCGATGCATAATGCCTGCCAGTGCGCGATGCAAAACGCTCCAACCGCGCAAGACCCGCTTGCCGTGTTGGCTCAAAGGCAACGGTCTCCGGATGATCCGGAAGATCGGCAAAGAGGTCTTCCCTAAGCGTCATGCCTGCCCTCCCTGACGGGGCGGAGACTGCCTTGATGGTTTCGCGCGCCGACAGCCTTCGGAGCAGTATTTGACCTCATCCCAGACCTTCGCCCATTTTTTGCGCCAAACGAAGGGGCGCGCACAGGTCACGCAGGTTTTGTGCGGCAGGTCAGACTTTTTCATTGGCCTGCATCGCCTTGAAAAACCGTTGGCTGTCGGCCCGTATCGCTTGGCGTTTCTCACCGCTCATCCGGTCAAGGCTTTTGTACATAAAGCCCATGCGCGGATTGCCCCGCAGCTTGCCGTCATTGCGCGCCACAAAATCCCAATAGAGATAATTGAAAGGGCAGGCCGTGGGGCCATTTTTGACCGTGTGCTTGTACCGGCAGGACCCGCAATAATCCGACATCTTGTTGATATAGCTGCCACTGGCCGCATAGGGCTTGGAGGCAAGCAGCCCCCCGTCGGCAAACAGGATCATGCCCGAGACATTGGGCAATTCCACCCATTCATAGGCATCTGCGTAAACCAGCAGATACCATTCGTTGACCTCATCGGGGTGAAGGCCCGCCAAAAGGGCGAAGTTGCCAAGCACCATCAGCCGTTGAATGTGATGCGCGTAGGCGTTCTGTTTCGTTTCCGTAATGCATTGGCGCATGCAGTTCATCTGCGTGTCGCCGGACCAGTAAAACTCCGGCAGTGCGCGCTCTGCATTAAGGGCATTCGCGCCCTTGTAGTCCGGCATCTTCAACCAATAGATCCCGCGCACATATTCACGCCAGCCAAGGATCTGGCGGATAAACCCCTCCACTGCATTCAATGGGGCGTCCCCGCGGTGATAGGCCGCTTCGGCGCGCTCAATGCATTCCAACGGATGGAGCAGGCCGCAGTTCATGTAGAGCGCGATATGGCTGTGATACATCCAAGGTTCGCCCTGGATCATGGCGTCCTGATAATCCCCGAACAGGCGCAACCGCCGCGCGATAAATTCATCCAGCGCCGCGAGGGCTTGATCGCGGGTGACGGCGAAATGGAAGGGCAGGAGATCGCCGAAGTGATCCGGGAAATGTGCTTCGACGAGCGCCAAGACCTCTTGTGTGATCGCATCCGGGTCGGACTTGTATGTTTCGGGAACATCCAACCCCCCTGCGGGTGGCTTTCTGTTCTCGGCGTCGTAATTCCACTGGCCGCCAATCGGGCCGCCAGCATCCATCAGAACCGAATATTTCCGCCGCATCTCGCGGTAAAAATACTCCATCCGCAATTGTTTGCGCCCATCGGCCCATTGGGCGAAATCCTCTGTCGAACACAAAAACCGATCATCATCGCGCAGGACGACAGGGACAGGTAGCTCATCGGCCCAGCTTTGCATCTCGGCCAAAAGCCGATGCTCGCCGGGGTTGGTCACAACGACCTCTTCGCATGGATGAAGGTCAAGGGCGGCCCTGACTTCACCCAACAAGGATCCACTGTTCTCCGGATCATCATAGACCACGTAGCGGAGGTTGAACCCTCGCCGCCGCAGGTCCTCTGCGAAATGGCGCATGGCGCTAAACACAAAGGCGATCTTTTTCTTATGATGTTTCACATAAGTCGCCTCTTGGCGCACCTCGCACATCAAGATCAGATCGTCTTGAGACAGGTCTGACAGGCTTGATGTCGAAAGGCTCAGCTGATCGCCGAGGATGAGCCGGAGTTTCATAAACCGATGACCCCCTAGGAGTCGCAGTCTGGCGTGGTCAGCAGAACCTGCGCCTCATCCTCCATCACCGCAGAAAATCTGCGGCCCTCGGCAGTTAAAGAAACCGTGGTTCCGTTGATCTCGCTGTCGGCAACAGTGATCGCTCGCGTTCCGATCGTATCGTCCACATCAATGGTGAAGGCGATTGTCTCGTCTGCGCCGAGGCCGGAGATATCCAGCACTGCGCGCTGATCGCCATCTGTGATTTTCGGCTGCTCTGTCAGGTTTTCGGCCCCTGCAGTCACCTCGAAAGGTTGAAAGACCTCTACGCCAGCCCCTTCGCTCGTGACATCAAAGACCAGACCTGCGCTTGACCCGGTAAAATCGATCTCGAACTGCCCCTTGCCCAAGGCGCAGTCACCGAGGTTTGTCATAACGAAACGGTCTTTCGGCGCGCCTTCGATAAATTCGACCCGTAGATCGGCGAAGGTCGGGCTAGAGAGTGCAAAGATGCCGAGGATGCCGAGCGGTAAAGCAAGCGTTTTCATGTTTAGTCTCCAAAACCATTTCCTTTGATACGTTCAAAGGCGCGGCTTGGATCAATAGGGCCCAACAAAAGCTGGACCGTCCGAAGGTTCGCGCGGGTAGCCGACTATAGCAAAGACGCAGCCACTTCAGCCATGATCAAACCGCCGCTTTCAATGGGTGGGCGGGATCGTCTTGCTGCAGGCACCAAGCGCCCGGGCCTTCGGGCCTGTCACGGGGCGTTGCGCTGTGACGGGGCGCGGTCGAATGCGCCGGTCGCCTCGGTATCACCCTCCAGCCGCTGACGCTGCGCGGCCTCTGCCCACCATTCCAGCTGACCGAGGGTGCGCCCGACATAGCCGTCCCATTCCGCTGGGCCCGTGGTCCATGCCCCTGCGTCGTCGAGGACCTCTTGCGCCTTGGGAAGGTGGGACATGGCCGACACCGGCAGGCACCCAAGCTCGGAAAGAAACCCGCGCATCCCCATAGACGCCCGCGCCCCGCCCCATTGACCGGCCGAATAGGTAACGATGGCGCTCGGTTTCCACGCAAAGCGTGATGCCCCAAAGTGGTTCAGCAGATGTGCCAGCGCGGGGGACATGGAATGGTTGTATTCCGGGCTGACCATCACATAGCCGTCTGCTGCCGAAATCTCCTCGGCCAGATCGCTCAGCGCCCGGGGCGCGCGTCCCTCGCCATAGGCGAAATGCGGCTTGAAAATGCCCCCCATGTCGTACTCCAACGGATCGATGATCCGCGCGTCATGGGCGCGCTCGGCGATAAGACGGTGGCACATCAAACTGACGCGCTGACCCAACCTCGCCGGTCGGGGCGGTGTGCTGTCACGGGCTGAGCCCAGAAAGATGAGGAATTTCATGCCTTGATGATAAAGCGGCCGGACGATGATCTCAACTGGGCATCCGGGATGCTCCGCAAGCTGTGCGTTTGGGCGCGCCAAGATCACGCATCCGCAGCGAAGGTCCGGTTTGGTTCAGAATGCTGCGCACAGAGCATAAGCTCATCTTTTTCGCTTTTTCCATGCCTGGCCAAAATCGAGCCTTCTCAGTTTCATCTCCAATCTCGAATTCTATGAAGCCATATTGATCAGGTGCCCCGCCCTGTTCCTCGGCAATGTCCAACGGAAACAAGATCGTTAAGTCGTTGCTGCTTGCTCCTTCGCCATCAACCAAAGTGAGCAAAAAAGCCTGCTCGAAAGATCTCTCATGCAAAAAGTCGAGGACAACACCTGATGCACCCCATCCGGCGAATGCCTTCAGGCGCTTGCCAGCGGCAATTCTTTGTTCGCACCTCATTCTTCTTCCTACCATGGACGAAAGAAAGCTGTTGCAATGCGATACCTATTTGCTCCGAATACCTTCTTGAAACGGCCATTGGCGCAACTGTAGCGAAAGCGCGCTCCGTCCCGCAGAGCAGGCCTTGCGCCTGATCCCCAAACGCTCTTTCGGGCGCAGGCGCCCCGCTCCCCACGCAATAACCCTAGCCTATCCACCCAATCAGCAAGGCCAATCGCACGCCCCGTTAACCCCGCCCATCTGCACAAACATATGCACCCGATGTGCATCACATGTGCATCAGGTGTGACCAGAATTTTCGGAGCAAATTCTGCCCCTTAACCCCCGATTTCTCGCAAAACCCAACAATCAGGCATAGCCCGTGTTCGGCAGGCTCGCGATATCCTCCACCGCCGCATTGGCCCCCGCCAGCATCCAGGTCAGCTCCGATCCCACCAGAAACATCGTCACCCCAAAGCGATGCCATTGTACCGCCATCTGCGCATTGGGCACCCATGTGACAAAACACTTCCCATGGGCGCGGCAGGCCCGCCCGACGCGCTCATAGGCGGCGCGCAGCTCGGGTGAATTCATATCCGTCTTGCCAAGGTTGATCGACAGGTCAGAGGGCCCGATGAACAGCGCATCAATCCCCGGCGTCGCCGCGATCTCCTCACAGGCCTCAAGGCCAGAGGCCTCCTCGATCTGGGCGATCACCACGGTTTCCTGCGCCGATTTCTCGATCAGCTCGGCCATGGAGGCCCCGCCCAATCCACCCCAACGGGTCGCCCCGGCAAAGCCCCGCCCGCCCGGGCCATAGCGCGCCGCGCGGGCCACTTCGGCGGCCTTTTCGGCGCTGTCCACATGGGGCACCACGATGCCGCAGGCGCCGCTGTCCAGCGCCCCCAAAATCACCTCTGCCCGCCCCGAGGGCACCCGCACAAGCGTCTCCATCCCCCGCGCTGTGGCCACGGCCAAGGCCGCATCCATCCGCCCACGATCAAAGGCCGCGTGCTCGGCGTCCAGACAGATAAAATCAAGGCGGGACTTGGACATAACCTCCACCACCTCATGGCCGGGCGTGCGGATAAACGTGCCGCTCAAACGCTCCGCCGCAAGCATCCTCTGGCGCAAACCGGACTTCATCATGATCCTCTCTCCCCCCTGACGGATTCGGCCGCAGCCTCGCACCCAAAACCCGATCCGGCAACGAAAAAGGGCGCCCCTAAGGAGCGCCCCAGATCACTTTGCAAAGGGCCCCGCCCTATTCCACAGAAAGCGCCACAAAGCGTGGCTCACCGGCGCGGCGTACCAGCAGCAAGAGAGACTTGCGGCCCGCATCGCGCGCATCCTTGATCCGCGCCTCAAGCCCTTCGATATCCTGCACCTTCTGCTGGCCTGCCTCGGTGATGATATCGCCCGCACGCATGCCCTTGGTGAAGGCCTCCGTGCTCTCGTCAACATCCTTCACCACAAGGCCGGTGGCGGAACTGCCAAGCTCCAGCTGCTCGCGCAGGTCATCATCTAGAACCGAAACCGTCAGGCCAAGAACCTCTTTCTCCACCGGCGCGGATGGGGCTTCGCCCTCGGCCACCACAGGCACGGCGGCCTCGGCTTCCTCGCGGCGGCCCAATGTCACCTTCAAGGTCTGCGTCGCCCCCTCACGGTAGACAACAACCCGCACGGATTTCCCGACAGAGGTGTTGCCCACGGTGCGCACCAATTCGCGCACATCGGCAACCTCGGTCCCGTCAAAGGAGGTGATCACATCCCCCGCCAGCAAACCGCCCTCTTTCGCAGGGCCCTCAGGCACATCGGTGACCAAAGCGCCCTTGGCAGGCGTCAGGCCAACGGCCTCGGCCACATCGGGGGTCACGTCCTGAATACGCACGCCAAGCCAGCCACGGCGGGTCTCGCCGAATTCCTTCAACTGGCCGACAACCTTGGTCACAACATTGGAGGCCATGGAAAAGCCGATCCCGATGGAGCCACCATTGGGCGAGAGGATCGCGGTGTTCACGCCAACAACCTCGCCGTCCATGTTAAACAGCGGCCCACCGGAGTTCCCCCGGTTGATCGCCGCGTCGGTCTGCAGATAATCGTCATAGGTGCCGCTCAGGGCACGGTTGCGCGCCGAAACGATCCCGGCGGAAACAGAGAACCCCTGCCCCAGCGGGTTGCCCATGGCCACAACCCAATCGCCCACACGCATCACGTCACTGTCGCCAAAGGGCACAAACGGCAGGGGCGTATCGGCCTCAACCTTCAGCAATGCGATATCGGTGTTCGGGTCGGTCCCAACCAACGTCGCAGGCAATTCCTTGCCGTCAAAGAACTCGATCAGGATCTCGTCCGCCCCGTCAATCACGTGGTTGTTGGTAACGATGAACCCATCCTCGGAAATCACAAAACCCGAACCAAGCGCAGAGGACCGGCGCGGCCGGTTCTGCCCGCCCGGGCCTTGGCGATCCAGAAAGTCCTGAAAGAAATCCTCAAAGGGCGAGCCCTCGGGCACCTGCGGCGCGGGGCCGCTGCGCTGTGCCACGTTGGTCGAGGTGGTGATATTCACAACCGAAGGGCTGATCTTGTCAGCCAGATCGGCAAAGCTTTCGGGGGCCCCGCGTGCATGGCCGCTCAGGGTCTGCGCGATCAGAAACGCCATACCCAGAAGGAACAACCAGCCCGCTCGGGCCACCGTAGAGCGCCGCGCAGGGGCGGCCAATGCGGTTGAAGGGGGTGAGATTTGAGCCTGATATGTCACGTCGGATTTCCTCGAATTATCCCAAAGCAGGGGGCGGGAAGGTCCGCCACCTTTGCTTCTCATCACCATAAGATAGGGATTTCCCTGCGCAACTCAAAGCCAATCGCGCATTCGTCATCTCTTTGTGAGCGGCCCCTTGCCGCAAGGGGGGTGCTTGCATGCCCCACGGCGCTGGCTTAACTCCATATCCAAAGGGCCAAAGCGGCCCGCAAAGGAGCGCCAGATGTCAGTAACACCCGAGGCCGTCAAAACCGCCCTCATGGCCCTAAAAGATCCCGCCTCAGGGCAGGATATCGTCTCCGCCGGCCTCGTGCGCGCCTTGAATATCGAGGGCGGCGAGGTCCGCTTTGTGATCGAGGTTCCAGGTGCCTCCGCCCCCGCCTATGAACCGGTGCGCGCACAGGCCGAGGCCGCCGTGGCCGCCCTGCAAGGCGTCACCAAGGCGCTGGTGATCCTGACGGCGCACAGCCAGCCCTCCGCCCCGCCCGACCTCAAACCCAAAGCCAAAGCCGCGCCGCAGGGCCCCGCCAAAATCCCCGGCGTTGACCACATCATCGCCATTGCGTCCGGAAAGGGCGGCGTGGGCAAATCCACCGTCGCGGCCAACCTCGCCTGCGCTCTGGCGGCGCAGGGGCGGCGCGTGGGCCTGCTCGATGCCGATGTCTACGGCCCCTCACAGCCCAAGATGCTGGGCATGTCCGGCAAGCCCGGCTCGCCCGATGGCAAAACCATCATCCCGATGAAAAACCACGGCGTCACAATGATGTCGATGGGCCTCATGGTGGGCGAGGATCAGGCCGTCGTCTGGCGCGGCCCCATGCTCATGGGCGCGCTGCAACAGATGCTGGGTCAGGTCGCTTGGGGCGAGCTTGACGTGCTCATCGTTGACCTGCCCCCCGGCACCGGCGATGTGCAAATGACCCTGTCGCAAAAGGCCGAGGTCGACGGCGCCATCGTGGTCTCCACCCCGCAGGACGTCGCCCTTCTCGATGCCCGCAAGGGGATCGACATGTTCCGCAAACTCAAAACCCCGATCCTCGGCATGGTGGAAAACATGTCCACCCATGTCTGCTCCAATTGCGGCCATGAGGAGCACCTCTTCGGCCATGGCGGCGTCGCGGCAGAGGCGGCAAAACTCGGCGTGCCCCTGCTGGCCGAGGTGCCCCTGCACCTCGACATCCGCGTCGCGGCCGATGGCGGCACCCCCATCGTGGTCTCCGCACCAGACAGTGCGCAGGCCGCGGCCTTCCACAGCATCGCAAAGCAACTGGTGGCCAAAGGGGTCGCGTAAACGCGCCCCCTATTGGCCCCCTACTCTCCCGCGTTAAAGGTAAACAGCGTCTCGCCGCCAATCCGGTAACCATTGATTAAACCGGCTGCGGTATCACTGGTCAGCCAAGCCTCCAGCGCCTCGGCGGCCTCGGCCTTCACATGGGGGTGCAGCTCGGGGTTCACCGGCAAATAGGCATATTGATTGAACAGAACCGGATCACCGGCGAACAAAAGGGTTAAGTTTCCCTTATTGGCAAAGTTCAGCCAACTCGCCCGATCCGCCAGAATATAGGCATCCATGCCCGCCGCCGTGTTCAGGGCCGCGCCCATGCCCGCCCCCACGGCGCGATACCACGCGCCAAAACTCTCCGGCCCCTTGCCCGCAGCGGCCCATAGGGCCAGCTCCTTCTTATGGGTGCCGCTGTCATCGCCGCGGCTGACAAACACCGCCTCGGCCTCCGCGATACGGGTCAGGGCCTCGGCCGCATTCTGCGCGCCCGCCACCGCGCCTGCATCCGCCTTTGGCCCGATCAGCACGAAATCATTATACATGATTTCCCTGCGATGGGTGCCAAAGCCCGCCGCGACAAAGGCATCCTCGGCGCTGCGCGAATGCACCAGAATGGCATCCACATCCCCCGCCTCGCCAAGGCGGATCGCCTGCCCCGTGCCCACCACCAAAAGCTGCACCTCAAGGCCGGTATCCGCCAGTATCTGCGGCAGCAAAACATCCGACAGGCCGGAGTTGTGAAACGATGTCGTCACCGCAAGCTTGATCTCCTCCGCCTGCGCCGCCACCCCGATAAAAACCGCGGCAACAGCCGCCCAAACCATTCTGATCATTGCAAAATATCTCCCTTCAAAAAAGCTTCCTCCGCCGCACTCTGGGGCGCGGCGAAAAACGCCTCCGCCGCACAGTGCCGCTCCACTTGGCCATTGCGCAAGAAGATCACCTCATCGGCGAGCCGCCGCGCCTGCGCCAGATCATGGGTCGCCATGATGATCCTCGTTCTGCTCTCCCGCGCGGCGCGAAGCAACCCCTCGATCGCCGCCGTCGCCCGCCCGTCAAGGCTGGCGCAGGGCTCGTCCAGAAACAACAGGTCCGGCCCCGAAATCA
Organism: Harenicola maris; assembly: GCA_018524345.1. Taxonomy (GTDB): domain Bacteria; phylum Pseudomonadota; class Alphaproteobacteria; order Rhodobacterales; family Rhodobacteraceae; genus Harenicola; species Harenicola maris. Next base: position 270,657 of record JADQAZ010000003.1, on the reverse strand, counting down.
GCGCCCGCCCAAGGGCGAGCATCTGCTTCTCCCCGCCCGACAGGCGCTGCGCCGGCTGGTCCAGAACCGCGCCAAGGCCGATCCGCCCGCCCCAATCGGCGCAGGCCCGCGCCGCATCCGCCCGCCCCGCCCCCGCAAGGCGCAGGGGATAGGCCAGATTCTCCGCCACCGTCCGACGCAGCACAATCGGCGCCTGGAACACAAACCCCTGCCGCCGCAGGGCCTCGCGCTCCGGCAGGCCATACCCCACGGTCCCGCCCGACAGCCGCTCGATCCCGTGCATCACCCTCAGGAGCGTCGTCTTCCCCGCCCCGTTCGGCCCCAACACGCAAGTAAGCCCCTCCCCCGCAAGGGTCAGGTCCACAGGCCCAAGGATCGCCCGCCCCCGCCGCCGCACCACCGCGCCGCGCAATTCCACCGGCAGAACCCTCACCATCGCCCCCGCCTTTCGGTCTGCGACAGGGCATGGGTGACAAGCGAAACACAAACCGCCAAACCGATCAGAACAAACCCAAGGCCCAGCGCGAGGGCGAAATCCCCCTTGCCGGTCTCCAGCGCGATCGCCGTGGTCAAAACCCGCGTCGCATGGTCGATGTTGCCCCCCACCACCATGATCGCGCCGACCTCGCCAATGGCACGGCCAAAGCCCGCAAGCGCAGCCGTAAGCAGCGCGCGCCGCCCATCCCACATCAGGGTCCGCACCCGCTGCCACTTCGAGGTATTCAATGAAATCAACAGGTCATGATATTCCGCCCAAAGCTCCCGCATCGCCTGATGAGTGATAGAGGCAATCAGCGGCGTGATGATCACCACCTGCGCAATCACCATGGCCGTGGGCGTGAACAGCAATCCCAAGACCCCGAAAGGGCCAGAGCGCGACAGCAGGATATAAACCATCAGCCCCACCACCACCGGCGGCAGGCCCATCAACGCATTCATCACCGCAATCACCGTGCGCCGAAAGGCAAACCGCTGCACCGCCAGCCAAGTGCCAAGGGGCACGGCAATGGCGCAGGCAATCACAACCGCGCTCAGGCTCACCTTCAGCGAGCGCAGCGAAATCTCCCATAATTCGGCGTCAAAACTGACAAGCAGCCAAAAGGCGGCCCGCAGCCCCTCGGTAATGTCGTTCATAGCGCAGCGGCCCCGCGGCAACAGGGGCCAATCGCCCCCGCCTTGGTGTCACAGCCAAGCCGCATGCTGTCAACACGGGCCTAGAACTTCGCAATCACGTTCAGGAACAGCCCCTTATCGTCCTGCACCAGATCGGTCAGATCATCGGAGAAACTGGTAAAGTTATACCCGACCCCGAGCTTCACGTTATTGCCCACATGGCGATACACAGCGGCCAAGGCGCCATATTGGGTCAGCTCCGCCTGCACCGCATGCAGGGCACGCGCCTCCAGCAGGATGTCCCAGTTGTGAACAAGGTGATAGCGCGCACTGGCCACGGCCAGATAGGCATCGTTCTGCTGCTTCTCGATCTCCGAACTCGGCGCCGATTCCGACAGACGCGCCCCCAGCTTGCCGCCGATGGTCCATGTCTTGCTCAGGTCGTATTCCGCATCGAGGGAGAAGACATGGCTGGTCTGCACCGGCCCCGCCGTGTCGCTGCCGTCAATCTGCTGACCGTAATCGTCATAAAGGAACCGATAGCGCACCAGCACATTCAACCGGTCATCGAGCACCGGCCGGTAGGCATAGCCAAGGGTCAGGTCGATCAACTCCCCATCCAGCACGCTGGACTGGTCCGTTTCCGTCTTGGAGGCATCGAGAGAGAAGACAAGCCGCGCCTCCTCGCTGATCTTATACCGCGCATCGGCAGTGATCAGGAAAGTATCCGCATCGCGGCCAATGCTGCTGATGACACCGCGCTCCTTGCGGGCCTCGATCCGGCCCCGCGCGGTCAGCTTGTCATCCTCGTAGCGCACCCCGAAGGACAGGGCATTGCGGTCAAAATCGCCATTGATGCTGTCGCGGATCAGGCCAACCTCATAGGCGAATGTATAGGCCACATAATCGCTTGGCGTATATTCCAGCCCATAGGCGCTGGTCAGGCTGCGATGCCCGCCAAAGATGTCATAGCTGTTCTCGCCAAACATCCGCACCTGATCGGAAACCTTCCGCGTCCCGCCCAGAACAAAGCGCCCGCGATCCTCCCCGACCAGCGTGTAGGAGCCATACTCCCGCCCGGGGTCAAGCTCATAGCCAAAGTAATAGCTCGTCGCATCGTCCTTGGTATACTCGGCCCGCAGCTTTCCGCCCGTGCCGCTGGTGCCCTCGGAAATCTCGCCCGCGATGGTCCAGCCACGGCCAAGCTCCACCGCGCCGCCAATCCCGTAACGGTCATTGCGGTCCAGCCCCTCGCGGTCCAGCGTCGTCTGCCCGAAAACATAATACTCCGCCCGGTCATTGGGCGCGAAAGTCAGGCGGAGCGCCGCATCGGTGCGCCGCCCCACATCGGTGCTGTTGTTCTTGTCCGTATGCTCGATCCCCACGGCAAAGCCGAGCCGCGGGTTGATCGCATATTCCAGCTCGGCCCCGCCGGTGCGGCTGTAATCGCCCACGGCGTTCTCGTAGTCGTCGTAATAGACAGCCCAGCGCAGGCGCTCATTCGGCCGCCCCTCGCCATAGATACCCCAAAGCGTCTCGTCCCCCGTGCCCGCAAGCACCTGATAATCGAGGGTAGAGAACCCTTCGGTCCGATGCTCGTAATAGGCCCCGAAATACCCCTCGCTCTCGAACCCGAGGTCCTTGAAATCGACGCGGGCGGCAAGGCGGTATGCCTCCCCGTCGCCCTCGGCAGGGTCAATATTATCAACGATCAAACCACCATCGACAGAGGTAGAAAAGCCGAACCCCGGCCCCTCGGTCTTGGCATAGTCAAGGGACACCTCGGTGCCTTCGGAATAACGATAGAGGATATCCGCGCCGATGCTCGTCTGCTCGGCAATGCCGGTCTCCTCGGTGGTGCCGGTCACACCCACGCGCAACTGATCCGTCACCCAGGCCTGCGCCCGCGCGCCATAGCTGAACCCGTCCAGATCGCCGGTGGTCGGGGTGAACTCGTAGTTCACCACGAGGTTCACAGTCTCCCCCTCGCCGGGGGCGGAACTCACCAACCCGCCGGTGATCGTGGCCGACAATGGCGCGGCAAGGGTGATCACCCCCTGCACATAGTTCACCGCATAATCGCGGCCATAAACCAGAACCTGCGTCTCGATCACACGGCCCGAGACCTCATCACGCACCTGTATCGAAACGGTCTCCGATCCCACAGAAATATCCTGCCGCTGCAGGAAATAGACAGAGCCGCCCGTGCCTTGGAAAATCTCCCGCTGGGGCAGATTGTCAGGCTGCGCGGCATAGAAGGTCAGCTCAGCCCGCGGCTCCCCGCCGCTCGTCTGGGCCGCCGTGGCAATGCGCCCCTCGGCGCCGTAAACCGTGCGCTCGTTGCGCAGGAAATAGTTCCCCGCAAGGCTGGCCTGCCCATTGCCCCATTGGAAATAATTCTGCTCCTTCTCCACCCGCAGGAAGAACTTGCCAGAGGTCGGCGCGTTCTCCACCACGGTGCTGTCATCGCCATAGGTCGGGTAATACAGATCGGGGTCAAACCGGTCCAACAGGCTGCGCGGGTCCTTCTCGTCCAGATTGCGGAAGATATCCTCAAGGTCCTCATTGCCCGTATCGGCAGAGGCGGTGATGATAACCCCGTTCTTGGTCTTGCCCTTGGCGTAAAAGGCCAAACGCCCCTGCGCATAACTCTCGGAGCTTTCAATCGCCGCATCGCCCTCGCCCGATTGCTCGCGCTGGCCGAAGGTCAGGTCCGCCGTGGCGACATAAAACCACTCGCTGCCCGGAATGGTGACCGTGCGGGCGAAATCCACATTGCGCCCCGCACCTCTGATGCCCACCTCAACGTCATAGGTGCCCGCAGGGCGGATACGCTGGATCACAAACTTGCCGTCCGGCCCGGGCCGCACATCCTCGCCCAGAACCTCGACAGTCTCGGCCTGCGCCACATTGCTGCCGAAGACGGTGATGGAGCCACCGGAGAGCGGAATACGCTGCCGCGCAAGGTTGTCACTGCCCTCTTCAAACCCCTCGCGAAAGCCGCGATCATCGGCCACCGACAGGGGCAAGGGCACGGTCTCGTCGAACCGTCCGGCCTTGTCATAAACGCGGTGCACAACGGCCAGATCCTCGCCCTCGGGCAGGGTCAGGGACACACGGCCATTGGCCGCCACCGGCGCGACAGCCACCGTGCGCGGCCCGCCGCGGGCGCGCATATCGATCACCCGCATCTCGGCCCGCTCGATAAAGGCGGGGTAGTTGGTGCGGCTGATAAACTCGGCGCTGTCCCCCGGGCCATAGGCCTGCGGATCACCGGCGATCTCCACATCCAGACGCGGGTTGATCTCCAACCCGTCAAAACGCACCTGCACATCCGCATCGGCAAGGGCCACATCGGCGCGCCGCGCCGCGTCCTCTACCCGCGCATCGCCCACCAAGGTCTCGCCATCAATGGCGATGGAAAACCCGGTCGATACCCCCGGCACAGCGCCGGTCTCTACCTCGGTATTGGCCCCCACAGGGGTGCGCACAACCGTTGCCTCATTGGCGAAATCGCATCCCTCGGGCAGGACACCATCCACCAAGGCACAGGTGGCATTGCCCGCCTGCTGGGGGCTGGCGGGCATGGCCGACAGGGCAAGGCCCATGGCCGCGCTGCCCGCAAGCCGCGTCGTCAGGGAGGGGGTCTTAGTCTTCACAAAATTCACCATCACTGCACCCGCTTCACTGTGCGTTCGATATTCAACTTATACCGCCCGACTGTTTTCCAACGCTCCCGCACCAGCTTTTCAACCGCATCCAGCCGCGCCCGCGCCTCCGCCGGGGTTTCCTCCCCGCGGATATAGGACAGGCGGAGGACCGAAGGCTCGTCCTTCAAGGCGCCAACCAACTGGTCCACACCCGATGCCAGCGCCGATGTCGGCGTGGCCGAGCCGGGCACAAAAGCACCCGCCATCAGGTCGATATCCACCACACGGCCAATCGCGGCGCCAAAGTTCAACTTCGCCAGTTTCCCCGCCGTGACACGGATCACCCGCGGGTTCTCTGTCGTGACGCGATACCCTGTCGGCAAAGACCGCGTATCCAGCTTGAGGGTAAAGTTCTCCCCCGCGCTGTCCGGCAAGGCGGCGCAAGGCACGTTAAAGCGGCCATACTCGTCGGTGGTAATAATCAAACCATTCACCGTCGCCAAACGCACATTCGGAATGCCCGGCTCGCTATAGCCCTCGGGCACCACCGGCGCGGGCGCAAGCTTGCCCTTGCCGTCCAACGGCGCATCGCGGTCAATCAATGGCGCACCCTCCGGCCCGTCCTGATAGCCGTTGAAGTTCCGGTCATCAAAAACCTTGCCGATGATATCGGCGCAGTCAAAGACACCCTCGGGTTTGATCTCCACCGTCGCCGTGGCCACGTTGGAAATGATATTGCCAGCGCCATCCTCGACCCATGCCTCATTGGTCAAACCGCCATAGAACCCGTCCGATACAACCCGCACCGACAGCGTCAGGGTGATCGTCTGCGAGGCGGCCAGCGTCAGCGGCCCCCAAGTCAAACGCCGCCCCATCACATCAGGCTCGCTCACCACCCCGTCCAGAACCGCGGTTTCAGGCGTATACAGCAGGCCCTCGGGCAACAGGTCCACCAAACGCACCTCGCGGTCATTGGACAGGTTGTTGCGGAAGGTCAGGGTATAATTGATCGTCTCGCCAAACACCGCAGAGTCCCGATCCGCCGTCTTCGTCACCAGAATATCCGGCGCCTCGGAACAGCCCATCAAGGCAAGGTTGTTGGAAATGATCGTCGGATCGCCCGGCTCGATATCAAAGACCAGATAGGACGGCAGATTGGTGCCCTCGGTATAGTCATTGAGGAAGCCTGTATCCGCGCTCTCATGCCCGCCCAGAACGGCAGGGTTGCCGCCAAGGGAGGTCACATCAATCGTGCCGCTCTCGGGCACACGATCCTCGCTCGGCGTGCCGCCGGGCGGATAGGTCGGCGTCAGGGTATAGGTCCCCGCCGCGGTGACAAAGAACTGGAATTCCCCCGTCGCCCCATCGCGCACAATGGTGATCGGCCCGCTGGTGCCCACGCCGGTCTGGGTAAACCCGTTGCCCGACACGGTGATGGAACCACCGGACAGGATCTGCCCGTTCTCCTCGCAATAGAAATACCCCGTGGGATCGTAGTCGAGGGCATCAACGATGCCATCGCCATCGCGATCCTCGGTAAAGCTCTCGTCGCTGTCGGGAATGCCATCGCCATCGCTATCGGCCACGGTCACAGGCACGGTCCCCTCGGATGGGGTGCTCAGCTCGTCACTGTTGCCCACGGCGGTGTTGACCCCCGTGGGGAAGCCCGTCGCGCTAGAGAACACAACCTTGATCGTCACGGTCCCAACGGCCCCCGGCGGCAGGCTCGCCCCCGGCGCAAGGGTCTCTGTCACGCTGGTGCCGTTATAGGCCGCATTGGCCGCCCCATTGGTAAAGCCGGACACCGTCACCTCGGGCGGATAATCCGTATCAAGCAGCACCGCAGGGCTGACAAAACCGGTCAGATCATCCAACAAGGATACGTTGTTCTGCGTCACATTCCCGTCGTTGGTCACGGTCACGGTGAAGAGCACCTCATAGACCGTCGGGAACAGGGCCACAGGCGTGCTCGCCGCCTTGGTCACCACCATCTCCGGCTGCGGCGGAATGGTGATCACGGTCGGATCATTGCCGACCTCCCCGTCCAGATCATCGCCATCATCGGAAACATCGCTCACCACCGTCCCATCGGTGACAGAGGCACCGCTGGCCGTAGCGGTGTTCTCGATCCCGCCAAGGTCGATATCCTCTTGGGTCAGGGCATAGGTCAGCTCGTATTCCCAGACCTCGCCCACATCCAGCTCGCCATCGCCATCGCTGTCGCCGCTCACGAATGTCGGCCCCGTCACCGCACCCTGTGCAAGGGCGCCATCGGCGCGGGTGATGGTATCGACAATCCCGATATCGCTCAGGCTCACGGTGCCCGCATTGCGCACCAGAATGGTAAAGGCCACCGTGTCGCCCTCTGCCGCTGGCAGGGTGAACTCGGCGGTCTTCTCGGCGTTGATCGCAGGGCCGGGAATGATCTCGACCACAGTCGGATCATCGGCGCTATTGCCATCGGTGTCGTCCCCATCATCGGAGCGGTCCGTCGCAGGGGTGCCCACAGGGTCCGTCGCCGTCACCTCGACAGAGTTCCTGATCCCGCCCGCATCCAGATCCTCTTGGGTCAGGGTGTATTCCGCGACGTAGTTCCAGGTCTCGCCCACATCCAAACGGCCATCGCCGTCCGTATCGCCACTGCCGAAATCAAACGGGTTATCAAGGAACACGGGCGAGCCATCGAGCCGCTCGGTCGTGTCGTTGAACAGCGGGTTATCAAGGGTCACGGTGCCGGTGTTCTCCACCGTCACAGCGAAGATAACCACATCCCCGACAGACTGCCCCGACAGGTTCGCGGTCTTGGTCACCTCAAGCGCAGGCATCCGCTCCGGCCCGTTGGTCACCGCGCTGCCCGTCCCGCCCGGCGTATTGCCGAAGGGGTCGGTGCCCGCGACAGAGGCAGTGTTGCGAATGATCGCATTGTCCACGTTCTCTTGCGTCACCGTATAGGTGCCCACACAGGTCTGATCCGTCACCCCGGGGGCAAGGCTGTCGATAACGCAGGAATAGCCATCGATCAACGGGTCGGAAACCTCCACATTCGACAGGGTCACATTGCCCGTATTCGCCACCGTAAACAGATAGGTCACAGTCGATCCAAGCGGCCCAAAGGGATCGGGGCTGCCGGATTTGCCAATGGTCAGCCCCGGCTCGGCGGCAGGGGTATCCAGCGTCAGGCTGCCCTCGTCGCTCACCGGCTCGCCCTGCGGCGAAACACCGGTGGCGGCGGCGGTGTTCACCAACTCGCCCGCGTCAATGTCGCTCTGCTGCACCTGATAGGTGCCGGAGCAACTGCTGTCCGTATCGCCGACCTCAAGCTCGTCAATCCCGCAGCTCAGCGCAGGGATCAGCGGATCGGAAATCATGATCCCGCTGACGGTCTGGTTGCCGGTATTCTCGACGCTGATGGTATAGGTCAACACCTGATCCACCGCGGTAATCGGCAGGGTCGCGGCCGATTTCGTCACCGTCAGCTCGGGCGACAGGTCGCCCGCTACGGTCACATCATCGGGGGGCGAGGACACAGGCGTCGAACCAGAGAAAATCGTCTCGGCCACGGCCTCGTTCACCACCTCACCCGCGTCCAGATCCTCCTGCGTCACCGCATAGGTCGCCTCACAGGAAATCACCTCACCCGCGCGCAGGTCATTGTCGTCGTCGCTCGGCTCCCAACAGGTGAATGTGCCGATCTTGGTGTCGGTGATGGTGATCGGCGCGGCAAAGGCCGCATTGCCGGTGTTCTCTACGGTGAAGGTATAGGTGATCTCGTCATCCACCGCGGCAAAGCTGGCACCGTCCTCCGCCTCTTTGGTCAGGGTCAGCACAGGCTCCGCCCCTGTCGGGATCGTCTGGCTGTCCTGCGGGCTGGTGGTATCGCCCGATGTGGCATAGGCCACATTGGTCGTCGCCCCAAGGAACACATCATTGCGCGTCACGGTGTAATCGCCGGTGCAGGTGTAAACCCCGCCGGGGGCAAGCCCACCGCTGGGGAAGGCCGGACAGGAAATATCACTGGCCGGGATCAGGTTATCGGTCACCACAATCGGCGTCGTCAGGGTGACATTGCCGCTGTTGGTCATGGTGTAGGTATAGGTGAACTCGGCCCCGGTGAAATACTCCCACGGCTGAACCTCTGGCGCAGTCTTCACCATCTCCAAAGCGGGCTCCTGCAGGGCAGGCACGGTCACTTCGCTCGGCTCAGTCGGCCCGCTGCCATCATCGGCCGTGGCGCTGTTCTCAACGCTGCCCGCGTCAAGGTCGTCCTGATCCACCGTATAAAACCCGGTGCATTCCAGCGTATCCCCCGGCGCAAGCGGCGGATCCTCACAAGTAATCGTCTGGCCATCGCCGGTGATCAGCGGGTCCGTGATGGTAAAGGCATCGGTCAGGGTCACATTGCCGGTGTTCTCGATGGTGAACAGGTAATCAATCCGGTCGCCCACGGCGCTATAGGCCAGCGCCCCGCCAAGGGGCAGGCTCTTGACCATATTGAACGAGGGGTCCGCAGGGATCACCAGAACCGTGGGGTCTTCCTCATCCCCGCCCGCGTCATCGTCGGACACGTCGGTCACAGGCGCGCCAGAGGGCGGCGTGCCGCTTGCCGTGGCCTGATTGGAAATCCCGCCCGCGTCCACGTCCTCTTGGGTCAGGGTATAGCTCGCCAGATAGGTCGCGGTTTCGCCCACTTCCAATGTCCCGGGGCCAGAGCCCCCATCCGCCCCGACAAAGGTCGGCCCAGACGTCAGGGTCAGGGGCGTGCCATCGGCGCGGCGAAGGTCCTCCACCGGAAGGCCAACGGAGGTCAGCGTCACGTTGCCGGTGTTCTCCACCGTGATCTCGAATGTCACAGCCTCATTCACAGCAATCGTGTTCGAGGTGATCACCTTCAGCACGTCCAACTCGGGACGCGGCGGGATCACCACAAGGGTCGGGTCGTCCTCTGTGTTGCCGTCCGCATCGTCGCCATCGTCGGAACGATCCGTCACCGGCCCGTCATTGGGGCTGACACCGCGGGCCAGAACCGTATTGGAAATGCCGCCCGAATCCACATCATCCTGCGTCAGGGTCAGGGTGAACTCATAGGTCCACTCCTCATCCACATCCAGAACACCCAAAGGCGCCGCATCGCCGCCGGTCAATGTCGGCCCCGTCACATCGGTAATCAAGGTTCCGTCATTGTTGCGCGGCGTGTCCACCGTGGTGACATTGGACAGCGACACATTGCCGTCATTCACAACCGTAATGGTAAAGGTCAGGGTATCGCCCGCATCCAGACCGGTGCTGCCGGTCAATTCCTTGGTCACATCAAGGCTCGGATCGGCTTCCTCAACCGGCACCGCCTCTGTGTCCGTATCGCTTGGGTTCACGGTGCCGGGGGGGCCCGCGCCGCTGACGGTGGCAGAGTTCGTCAGGTCAGCCCCCGCATCCACATCCGCCTGCGTCACGGCATAGGTGGCGGTGAACTCAACCGTATCACCGGGGGCAAGACTGTCCCAAGTGCCGTCCACACCGCCATCGCTGCTGTCGCCGCTCGCCGCACCGGCATCAAGGCTCAATACCTCGCCCGAGACAGGCAGGGGCGCAGGCCCATCGGCATTGGTATGGGTATCGGCCACGCTGATGCCGGTCACCGTCGTATTGCCGGTGTTGGTCACGCTGTAGGTATAGGTGACAGTATCCCCCTCGCCCACGCCGCTGGCCGGATCGGCGGATTTGACCATGGTCAATTCCGGTGTCCGCTCCAATGGCGTCACAGTCGGATCATCCGGGCCAGAGCCATCCACCGGATTGCCACTGTCAGAGGTATCCCCAACCGTCCCGCCACCCGGCGCCGTCCCAAGGGCAGAGGCAGAGTTAGTGAAGCTCCCGCTGTCGATCTCCACCTGCGTCAGGGTGTGAATGGCCGTGACCGTGCGAATATCGCCCGGCGCCATGCTGTCGATATCCCCGTCCCCATCCGCATCATCGGCGGCGGCATAGGTGACAGACCCCGCATCCGCCGAGGCATCTGTGACAGCGGTATCCAGAACCGAAACATTGCCCGTGTTCTCAACCGTGATGACATAGGAAATCTGATCCCCCGGGCTGACAACGCCATCGGCGCCCAAATCAAGCGTCGCGCTCTTGATCACCTCAAGGCCGGTCACAGGCGTCGGCCCCTCGGCCCGCACCACACCGTCCTCTTCCAAGGGGTCCGCATCGGGGTTGGCAGGCTGCGCCGTGGCGGTGGCGGTGTTATCGACATAGCCAATATCCACATCATCCTGATCCACCGTATAGGTAAAGATACAGGTCGCATCGTCCTCCCCGGGAAGCAGCGGCCCGGTCACATCACAGGTCACACCGGGGGCCAGATCATCGGTCACCTCGATGCCATCAAGGGTCACATTGCCCGTGTTCGCAACGGTGACCACAAAGGTCACAACATCCCCGTCGGCCAAGAAGGCAGGCGATGTGCCCGGATCAGGCGTCACCGCCTTGGTCACGGTCAGATCAGGCGCGGCATCCTCAAGCTCGTGGTCAATGCTGTCCTCGCCCGTGGCCTCAACGCCCTGCGGGTTGGTGCCCTTGGCCTCCGCCTCGTTGGTCAAAACAGGCGGGTTCTCCGACAGCAACTGATCGTCAATATCGCTCTGCATCACGGTATATTCACCCGTGCAGGTCAAAACCTCGGTCCGAAGCAACGTCACAGGCGCCGCAAGATCACAGGTCAGCGCCCCCAGAAGCGGATCGGAAATCACAACATTGGTCAGGGTCTGGTTGCCGGTGTTCTCGGCGGTGATCTGATACTCCACCGTATCGCCCTCGCCCGCCGGATCAGGCGATCCTGCAACCACTGTCTTCACCACGGTCAGGCCGGGTGTCTCCGTGCCCTCCACAGTCACCATGCTGGGCGGAGAGGACACAGGCGTCAGGTTCGCACCGGTGCCATAGGTGGTCTCGGCCACGGCCTCGTTCACCACCTCGCCCGCGTCCAGATCATCCTGATCCACGGTATAGATAAAATCCGCCGCATTGGTCGCGGGGGGGCTGTGGCAGGTATGGGTCGCGCCGACGGTGAAAGAGCCGCCCTCAACCGCCGGATCATAACAGGAAATCGGCCCGCCAAGGGCCGGATCATTGATGAAAATCTCGCGTGGAAGGGCCGCCAGACCATCGTTCTCGATGGTGAAACTATAAGTAATCGTGTCGCCCACTTCGGAGAACCCGGCAGGCGCAACAACGGATTTCGTCATAGCCAGCGAAGGATCGGCCAGAAGCGGGAAGATCGCATCCGCCTTGTCAGAAACCACAGGATTGCCGTCAAAACTCCCCTCGGCGCTGGCCACGTTCACAACCGTGCCAAGCTCCTCGTCGTTGGTGGTCATCTCGTAGGCAACCGAACAGGTTACGGTATTGGCCGCAGACTCCGGCCCCAAGCCGATGGGCTCTAGCGAGGTGACAACAGGGCAGGAAATCGGCGTCGGCGGCACGACACTATCCACCAGATTATCGGCAATGGTGATCGGCCCGTCGATGCGCACATTGCCGGTGTTCGTCACCTTGTATTCGTAATTCAAAATCTCGCCCGCCTGCAAAATGCTCGGCACGGGGGCAACGATCTCCTTCACCAAAGACAGCTCGATATCCTGCAATGCCGTCACCGTGGCCGACTGCGGATCGCTCTCCTCGCCGTTCGACAGGGCGGTGGCAACATTCGTCACCGTGCCCGCGTCCAGATCATCCTGATCGGCGGTCCATGTTATATCACATGTGGCCGTCGCACCGGGGGCCAAGGGCCCCGCCAAACAGGCCAGACCATTGCCGATCTGGTTGTCATTGATCGTGATCGGGCCGGTCAGGGTCACATTGCCCGGGTTGCTGACGGTAAAGGTGAAATCAATCGTATCGCCCACGGCGGCAAAGGTGCTCGGCTCCCCGTCCGCCACGGCCTTGGCCATGGCAATATCGGGGTTCTGGGTCAGGGTCGTCGTCGCCGGATCACTGTCCCCCGCCTGATCGCTGGTGAAGGTAAAGGTGTTCACCAGATCGCCGCCATCGTCCAGATTGTCCTGCGACACGGAATAGGTCACCTGATAGGTCCAGGCCTCGCCCACATCAATGTCGCCGTCACCATTGCCATTGGCGGTCACAATCGGTCCGGCCGAGGGCGCGAAATTGCTGCCGCTCTGCGCGATCACATCGCTGGCGCTCGGGTTGGTCAGGCTGACGTTGCCGGTGTTGGTCACAACAACGGTATAGGTCAAAAGCTCCGCCTCATCCGTGTTGGCAATATCAACCGTCTTGTTCACATCCACGCCGGGTGTCTGGGTGATGCTGGTGGTCGCCGCATCGCTCTGCGCCGCGGTCTGGGCGGTGTCGAAGGTGGCGGTGTTGACGATATTCGCCCCGTCGTCGATCTCCTCCTGCGTCGCGGCGAAGGTGGCGCTATAGGTCCAGACCTCGCCCACATCCAACACACCCGCCGTGCCCGCATCCCCCGACAGGGTCGGACCGGAGGTCAGGGTCAAACCGCTCCCCCCCTGCACCAGACTATCGGCAAAGCTGGTGCCCGTAAGCGACTGGTTCCCCGTATTCGTCACCGTCACGGTATAGGTCAACAAACCGGGCGCAGAGAGCGCGGGAGTGTTCACCCCCTTGGCAATGGTAAAGCGCGGATCCTGCGCAACGCCTGTGGTCACACTATCCGTCTGCGGCGCATCCTGATCCGTATCAGCGGAGACGTTGTTGACCAGATTGCCCCCGTCATCAATATCGTCCTGCGACACGGTGTAAGTCACCGTATAGACCCAGCTTTCCCCCACATCGAGGCGCCCGATCTGCGCATCGCCATTGGTATTGCCGCTCTCCACCGGCGCGCCAAGGCTCGCCGCGCTGCCGTCCGGCAATGTGTCGGTCACGCTGACGCCGGTGTGGGGAATGTCGCCGGTGTTCTCCACCTCGATCTCATAGGTCAGAACCTGCCCCTCGGCGGTGGCAGGGTTTGGCCCGCTCACCAAACGCTTATCAAGGGTATAGCCAATATCCCCCTCCACCACGATGGTCACCGTGGCGGTGGCGGTCAGGCCGGTGTTGTCGGTCACCGTATATTCAAAGGTGTCCGTGCCGATGAAATAAGGGTCCGGCGTATAGGTAAAGCTCCCGTCAGGCAGCAAAGCCACCGTCCCGTCGCTCGGCAGGTTGGCCGGATCAACCGTCGCCACAATCGGCCCGCCATCGGGATCAAAATCCACCCCGTTGCCATTGTCGACAATCACATTGCCGGAAATCGCCGTGCCCACAGGGGTGGTGAAATCATCGTCCTGCGCCAATGGCGGCAGGTTGGGAAAGGGCGACTGACTACAGGAAAACCCGTCGTTGTTGCCGCTGGGAACCCCGACGCCAACTTGGGTAAAACTGGGGCTGTCGGTGAAATAGTCAAAGACCTCGAAGAGCAAACCGGTGGTGTTGTTAAAGGTAAACAGCCGCCCGTTCAAATCCGTCCATGTCGCGCCATAGCCGCCAGAGGGCAACCCGGGCAGAGAGATATTCTCCTTCGTCCCATCGGTGATGTTATAGCGATACAGCGTGCCGCCACCGCTAAAGCCGATCAGGTATTCCTTGCCGCCGAACTGGTCATAGGCCACATCCGCAGGCCCGCCCCCCGGCCCCGCAAAATCCACCTCCACGAAATTGCCCGTGGCAAGGTCGATCTTGGCATAGCGGTTGTGATTGCGCCGCAGCCAGTAGTTGTTGGAAAAATCCACATCGCCGGAATAACTACCAAAGCCCACGTTATGGACCTGCTCGATGGTCCCGTCCGCATAGATCCGGATGACCCAACTGCCCTGACTGGCATAGGCGAAATTGTCCGACACATTATAGCCGGTGGCGTTATAGCTGCCGTTCTTCGGGCCGACGTTCTGATAGGTCGAGGTGACAGGATCAAAAATCCGCAACTGCCCCGATTGCACCTGATAGATATCACCCGAACAGGTAAAGGCAGGCCCCGATTGCGCCGCCGCCTGCTGGCCCATGCCGGTCGTGCAGAGCGCCAGACCAAGAGCAAACAGGCCCTTCCGAAACAGGTTTTTACCAGCCATCATTCCCCCAACTCCTGCGCAGCCGCAGGGTCACCTTCAAATTCACCGAGCATCAAAGCCCCCGCAGGCAGAGAATCCCGCAGCGCTTCATCCACAAACTTCACAGGATGTTGATCAATAAACAAGTGTGCCCCCCCCTTTATTTAGCGTCCTGACGCGGGCAAATCGCAATTTGTTGATTTTCGCCCAAAATTAATCCGCCCTGCGCCGCGCCCCCGCCGCTGGCGTAAATCTATCCACATCTATGGGCGCAGATTCAGGGGGAAATCGCGCCGCGAAACCTCATTTGCGCACAGAATCCCCCGCATGCCGCCGATCCGCCGCGCTGGACGAAAAATTCACAATGCACTAGCCATAGATCAGGCGCAGTCAGGGGCGCGCCTAAGGCCCCTAAAGCCCCTAAGGGAGGACACCATGGAACTGACCGGATCAAAACACATCAACGCAGCCCAAGACACCGTTTGGGCGGCCCTGCTGGACAAGGAGGTCCTCGCCGCCTGCGTGCCGGGCTGCGAGGAAATGTCCGGCTCGCCAGAGGAGGGTTTCGAGGCCACCGTGGTGCAAAAGGTCGGCCCCGTGAAGGCCAAGTTCAAAGGCGCCGTCACCCTCTCGGACATCGACGCCCCCAACGCCCTGACCATCACCGGCGAGGGCAAAGGCGGCGCGGCTGGCTTTGCCAAGGGCGGCGCCAAGGTCCGCCTGACGCCCGAGGGCGAGGGCACCCTCTTGGAATACGAGGTCGAGGCCAAGGTCGGCGGCAAGCTCGCCCAACTGGGCAGCCGCATCATCGACGGTTTCGCAAAAAAGATGGCCGAACAGTTCTTTACCCGCTTTCAAGAGGCCGTCGAACCCGCCGAGGAGGGCACTGACGACAGCGAAGAGGGCGCAAAGAAAGGCTGGTTCAGCCGCCTGCGCGGCGCCTGACCCCCGCGCAGATACACCCCAAAGGCCTGCGCCCCGCTCAGGAGCGCAGCCGCAGCAAATCGCAGCCGCCCAATTTTTGAGCGTTCGCACAAATCTCGGTGCTTCTCCCGTGGTTTAGTTTGCAGAATCTCAATCTGTCGTTACCGTCAACCTAATGGTAGACAAGAAACCGACCTTTGATGAGATGAACCGGGCGGACGGCTCCCCCCGGGACACATATGCGCGATACTCCCAATGGCTGGAGAATCAAGACACCGCCCGATTAAACGCAAAGTCGGCCGAGGCAGAGGCCCTCTTCCGGCTTACGGGCATCACCTTCAATGTCTACGGCATGGAAGAGGCCGACGAACGCCTCATCCCCTTCGACCTCGTTCCGCGCATCATTTCCGCAAATGAATGGCGCACGCTGGCCAAGGGGATCGAACAGCGCGTCCGCGCCCTCAATGCCTTCCTCTATGACATCTACCACAATCAGGAAATCATCCGCGCAGGCCGCCTTCCGGCCGAAATGATCGCCAATAACGAGGCGTTTCTGCCGCAGATGATCGGCGTCGCGCCCCCCGGCAATGTCTATACCCATATCGTCGGCACCGATCTGGTGCGCACAGGGCCGGACGAGTTCTTTGTGCTGGAGGACAACGCCCGCACGCCCTCCGGCGTCTCCTATATGCTGGAAAACCGCGAGACCATGCTGCACATGTTCCCAGAGCTGTTCAGCCAGATAAAGGTCCAACCGGTCAGCCAATACCCCCGCGCCCTGCGCCGCTCCCTGCGGGCCTGCGCACCGCCTGCCTGCACCGGTATGCCCACGGTGGCGGTGCTGACGCCCGGCATCCACAACTCCGCCTACTATGAACACGCCTTCCTCGCCGACCAGATGGACGCCGAACTGGTCGAGGGGCACGACCTGCGCGTCGTCGATGGCCGCGTCGCCATGCGCACCACCAACGGGTATGAGCCGATCGACGTGCTCTACCGCCGCGTCGATGACGACTTCCTCGATCCGCTGAATTTCAACCCCGACAGTATGCTCGGCGTGCCCGGCATCATGGATATCTACCGCGCAGGCGGCATCACCATCGCCAATGCCCCCGGCACCGGCATCTCCGATGACAAGGCGATCTACTCCTACATGCCTGATATCGTTGAATTCTACACGGGCGAAAAGGCACTGCTCAAAAACGTGCCCACTTGGCGCTGCTCGGAACCCGAGGCCCTGAAATACGTCCTCGACAACCTGCCCGAACTGGTGGTGAAAGAGGTCCACGGCTCCGGCGGCTACGGCATGCTCGTCGGCCCCGCCGCCAGCAAAAAGGAAATCGAGGATTTCCGCGCCAAGCTGATCGCGAAACCCGCGGGCTATATCGCACAGCCCACCCTCGCCCTCTCCACCGTTCCGATCCTGACAGAGGCGGGCCTCGCCCCGCGCCACGTTGACCTGCGCCCCTATGTGCTGGTCTCCCCCGACGGGATCGACATCACCCCCGGCGGCCTCACCCGCGTCGCCCTGAACGAGGGCTCGCTGATCGTGAACTCAAGCCAGGGGGGCGGCACCAAAGACACTTGGGTGCTGGAGGAATAACAGATGCTAGGTAAAACCGCAGGCGGCCTCTTCTGGATGTTCCGCTATCTCGAACGCACCGAAAACACCGCCCGCATGCTGGACGCAGGGCTGCGCATCGCGCTCACCCGCTCTGCCGCCGCCGAAAGCGAGTGGAAATCCATCATCACGGCCACCGGCCTGCGCAAGGAATACGAGGAACGCCACGGCTCCTTCACCGGGCCCAAGATCATCGACTTCCTGCTGCGCGACAAACAAAACCCCGGCTCCACCATGGCTGCCGTGGTCAATGCCCGCAACAACGCCCGCCTCGTGCGCACCGCCCTCACGCGGGAGCTGTGGGAGGCCGTCAACGAAAGCTACATGGTCCTCAAGGACGTGCTGGCCCACCCGATCACCGACCGCGAATTGCCCGGCGTGCTGCAAACCATCCGCCAACACGCGGCCATCGTGCGCGGCACTCTGGCGGGCACCATGCTGCGCAACGACATCTACGATTTCGCCCGCATCGGCACCTTCTTTGAACGCGCCGACAACACGGCCCGCACGCTGGATGTGAAATACTACATCCTGCTGCCCTCGGTCCGCCATGTCGGCTCCCCCGCCGACAATGTGCAGTGGGAGGCCATCCTGCGCTCCGTCTCCTCCGTGCGCGCCTACCAAAGCGTGCACCACGGCGACACCGACCCGCGCTCCATCGCCGAATTCCTGATCCTCGACCGCCGCTCCCCGCGCAGCCTCGCCTTCTGCTACGACAAGATCGTCAGCAACCTTGGCTACCTGTCAAAGGCCAACGCGGCGGCCTCGGCCAGCATGGAACAGGCCAATACCCTGAATGCTATGTTTCAAGAGCGCGATATTGACGCTATATTTACCCAAGGCCTTCATGAGTTCACCCAGTGCTTCCTTCGTGAAAGCTTCCGACTCGGCCAACAGATCGAACAAGATTACAGGTTTACAGAATAACATATGCGCCTGCGTATTTCTCATGTCACCTCGTATACCTACGAGGAACCGGTGCCCTATGGGCTCCAACAACTGCGCCTGCGGCCCAAAAGCCGTCCCAACCAAACGGTCCTCGATTGGAAGATCGAGATCGAGGGCGGCAAACTCGAGGTCGGCTATGAGGACGAGCACGCCAATAACGTTGACCTGATCAGCTTCCATCGCGGCGAAACCGACCTGACCGTGCGCTGCTCGGGCGAGGTCGAGGTGACCGATGCCCATGGCATCATCGGCCCGCATCAGGGCTTCGTCCCCCTCTGGCTGTTTCAGCGCCAAACCACGCTGACGCAGGTCGGGCCGGAAATGCAGAAACTCGTCGATGCCCTGCCCAAGGCCGATCAGGGCCTGCCACAGCTCCACGCGCTGATGAACCATGTGCTGGACAGCATCCCCTACTCCACCGATCAAACCGCCACTGACCTCTCTGCCGAAATGGTGATCTACGCCGGGCAAGGCGTCTGCCAGGACCACACCCATGTCTTCCTCGCCGCCGCCCGCGCCCTCGGCTACCCCGCCCGCTACGTCAGCGGCTACCTGATGATGGAGGGGCAGACCGAACAAAACGCCAGCCACGCTTGGGCCGAGGCCCATGTGCAGGGCATCGGCTGGGTCGGCTTTGATGTCTCCAACGCGATCTCCCCCGATGACCGCTACGTGCGCGTCGCAACGGGGCTGGATTACGGCGGCGCCGCCCCTGTTCAGGGGCTCCACTTCGGTCAGGGCCGCGAACAGATGCAAGTGGCCTTGCAGGTACAGCAATAAAAACGCACACTCCGCCCGCAGCGATGCCCCTGAAACCGGCGCGCTGCATTGCGAGTTAAAACAACAATTCAGGACCATTGATGACATACTGCGTGTGTATGCGGCTCAACCGTGGCTTGGTGTTCATGTCCGACACCCGGACAAACGCCGGCCTCGACAATATCTCCACCACCAAAAAGCTCTTCAGCTGGTCGGTCCCCGGCGAACGGGTCATCACATTGATGACAGCGGGCAATCTGGCCACCACACAGGCCCTCGTCAGCCTGCTGGACGAACGCTCCAAGGCCACGGCAGAGCGTAGCCCCTCGATCCTGCAGGAACCCTCCATGTTCCAGATCGCCCGCGAGGTGGGCAAAACCCTGCGCGAGGTGATCCAGTCCAACGCCATGACAGGCACCACCGCCTCGGCCAGCTTTGGCGCAACGATTCTCCTCGGCGGTCAGGTCAAAGGCGGCCCGCCACGGCTCTTCCTGATCTACCCCGAAGGCAACTTTATCGAGGCCTCGGACGACAACCCCTTCTTCCAAAGCGGCGAAACCAAATACGGCAAGCCCATCCTCGTGCGCGCCTTCAACCCCGAGATGAGCTTCGAACGCGCGATAAAGCTCCTCACAGTCAGCTTCGACTCGACGATAAAATCCAACCTCTCCGTTGGCGCCCCGCTCGATTACCTGATCTACGAGGCCGACAGTTTCGAAATCGCCCACGAAAGCCGGATGGAGGCAGACGACCCCTATTTCAGCTCCGTGTCAAACGGCTGGGGCGACGCCTTGGAACAGGCTCTGAACGAGCTCCCCGACTTCACCTTTTGATCCGCCTTCCGATCCGCCCAGCAGGGACCTGATATGACCAAGAAAATCTCCGTTGATGACCTGCGCTCGCGCGACTGGTTTATGAACAAGGAAAACCCCGAAATGACCGCTCTGTATCTAGAGCGGTATCTGAACTACGGCCTGACCCGCGCCGAATTGCAGTCCGGCAAGCCGATCATCGGCATCGCCCAGACAGGCAGCGACCTGTCGCCCTGCAACCGCCACCATATCGAGCTGACCAAACGCGTGCGCGACGGCATCATCGCCGCGGGCGGCACGGCGATCGAAATTCCGGTGCATCCGATTCAGGAAACCGGCAAACGCCCCACCGCCTCGCTGGATCGCAACCTCGCCTATCTCTCGCTGGTCGAAAGCCTGCATGGCTATCCCATCGACGGCGTGGTGCTGAACATCGGCTGCGATAAAACCACCCCGGCGCTGCTCATGGCCGCCGCCACGGTCAATATCCCCGCCATCGCCCTCTCGGTCGGCCCCATGCTCAACGGCTGGTGGAAGGGGGAGCGCGCAGGCTCCGGCACCGTGATCTGGAAGGCCCGCGAAATGCTCGCCGCAGGGGAGATCGACGACGCCGAATTCATGGAAATCGCCGCCGCCTCCGCCCCTTCGGTGGGCTATTGCAACACCATGGGCACCGCCACGACGATGAACTCTCTGGCAGAGGCCCTCGGCATGCAGCTCCCCGGCGCCGCCGCCATCCCCGCCCCCTACCGCGAGCGCGGCCAGATCAGCTACGAGACCGGCCAGCGCATCGTCGATATGGTCTGGGAGGACCTCCGCCCATCGGATGTCATGACCCGCGAAGCCTTTGAAAACGCTATCGTTATCAACTCCGCCATCGGCGGCTCCACCAATGCCCCGATCCACCTGAACGGCATCGCCCGCCACCTCGGCGTGCCGCTGGACAATGACGATTGGCAGGGCATCGGCCACAAGGTGCCGCTTCTGGTCAACCTGCAACCCGCCGGTGAATATCTGGGCGAGGATTACCAACAGGCAGGCGGCGTCCCCGCCGTTGTGGGCGAATTGCTGGCTGCGGGCCTCCTGCCCCACCCGCAGGCGCTCACCGTGAATGGCGCAACCATGGGCGACAACTGCACCGCCCGCCGCTCCACCAACACCAAGGTGATCCTCACCGCCGAGGCCCCGCTCAAGGCAGAGGCAGGCTTCATCAACCTCAAGGGCAACCTCTTTGACAGCGCGATCATGAAAACCTCCGTGATCTCGCCCGCCTTCCGCAAAACCTACCTCTCCAACCCTAAGGATCCAGAGGCCTTCGAGGGCCGCGCCGTGGTCTTTGACGGGCCAGAGGATTTCCACCACCGCATCGACGATCCCGCTGAAAAGATTGACGAAAACTGTATCCTCTTCATGCGCGGCGCAGGGCCCAAGGGCTACCCCGGCGGCGCCGAGGTGGTGAATATGCGCCCGCCGAACTACCTGATCAAACAGGGGATCAAGGCCCTGCCCTGCGTCGGCGATGGCCGCCAATCGGGCACCTCCGGCAGCCCCTCGATCCTCAACGCCGCGCCCGAGGCCGCCGACATGGGCGGCCTGGCCCTGTTGCGCAACGGCGACCGCGTGCGGATCGACCTGACCAAATGCTCCGCCGATATCCTGATCTCAGAGGACGAACTGGCCGAACGCCGCGCCGCCCTCACCGCCGAGGGCTACGACCATCCGGCAAGCCAGACCCCATGGCAGGAAATCTTCCGCGACAGGGTGGAGCAATTCGACCGCGGCATGACCCTGCGCGGCGCCGATCAATACCGCGACATCGCCCGCCAAAACCGCCCCCGCGACAGCCACTAGGCGCAAAGGCAGCACAAGGAAAGGCAGCGACATGAAACTCGTCCGCTACGGAGAGGCCGGTTCCGAAAAACCCGGCATGATCGACAGCGCAGGCACCCTGCGCGACCTCTCCGCCCATCTGGATGACATCACCGGCGCGGCGCTCTCGGGCGCGGGCCTTGACGCCCTGCGCGCCCTCGACCCCGCCAGCCTTCCGGCGGTCACGGGCAACCCGCGCATGGGCCCCTGCGTCGGCGGCATCGGCAAATTCCTCTGCATCGGCCTGAACTACTCCGACCACGCCGCAGAAACCGGGCAGGACATCCCCGAACACCCGATCCTGTTCTTCAAGGCCAATTCCGCAGTTGTCGGCGCCAACGACGACGTCGTCATCCCCCGCGGCTCCCGTCACACGGATTGGGAGGTTGAACTCGGTGTCGTCATCGGCACAGCGGCGAAATACGTCTCGGAAGAAGACGCACTCAACCACGTCGCAGGCTACTGCATCGTCAACGATGTGTCAGAGCGCCGCTTTCAAATGCACCTCTCGGGCCAATGGACCAAGGGCAAAAGCTGCGACACCTTCGGCCCCACCGGCCCATGGCTGGTCACGCGGGACGAGGTGCCAGACCCGCAAAACCTCGCCCTCACCCTCGACGTGAACGGCACCCGCCGCCAAACCGGCACCACCGCCACCATGATCTTCACCGTGGCCCAGATCATCTCGCATCTCAGCCAGTTGATGACCCTCCACCCCGGCGACGTCATCTCCACCGGCACGCCCCCCGGCGTCGGCGCAGGGATCAAACCCAAACCCGTCTTCCTGCGCGCAGGCGACGTGATGGACCTCGCAATCGAGGGCCTCGGCCAACAACGCCAAAACGTCCGCGACGACGATTAAAAAAGCGCCGCCGAGGTTTCCCTCAGCGGCGCAAATCTCAAATCAACCGTCACAGGCCCCCAACTGGCAGGGCCCCGGGCCTCAATTCTGCAAAACGAAATGCCCGGGCGACACCTCGTCATAGACCGAGGGCGCGGCGTCATAGCCGATGGGATGCACCGGCGACGGGATCGGCTTGAAGTTCAAATCCCGCTCGGATTTGCGCCGCCGCGGATCGGCCACAGGCACCGCGCTCATCAAGGCGCGGGTATAGCTGTGCCGCGGATCCTCAAAAATCGCCGCCCTCGGCCCGATCTCGACAATCCGGCCCAGATACATCACGCCAACCGCATGGCTGACCCGCTCAACCACCGCCATATCGTGGCTGATGAACAGTTGCGAAATCCCTAACTCGGCCTGCAATTCGATCAACAGGTTCAATACCTGCGCCTGAATCGACACGTCCAACGCAGACACCGCCTCATCGGCCACAATCAACTTCGGGTTCAGCGCCAGCGCACGCGCAATCGCCACCCGCTGCCGCTGCCCGCCGGACATCTCATGGGGATAGCGCAGCAGGAAATCGCGCGGCAATTCCACACGGTCAAACAGTTGCGCCACCCGATCCTCGACCTCCGAGCCAGTCGCCAGCTTGTAATTCCGGATCGGCTCGGCCACCTGCTCCATCAGGCGCATCTGCGGGTTCAGGCTCGAAAACGGGTCCTGAAAAATCATCTGCATATCGGCCCGCGCCGCACGCAATTCACTGGGCGACAGGGCCAGAATATCCACCCCGTCAAGGCTCACCTGCCCCGACAGCGGCTCTACCAACCGCAGGATGGACCGCCCGCAAGAGGACTTCCCGCACCCCGATTCCCCGACCAAAGACAGGGTCTGCCCCGCCTTGATCTGAAAGGACACATCCTCAACCGCATGCACATTCGCCACGGTCCGGCGCAAGAGGCCCCCCTTCACAGGGAAACGCGTCGTCAGGTTCTTCACGTCCAGCAAAACACGGTCTTCGCCCACAGGCTTCACGATCTTTTCCGGCGCCGCCTCGCCCAGAATGCGCAGAGGCTCCGGCACGGTGGTCCCCGTCATCTCGCCCAGCTTCGGCACAGCGGACAAAAGCGATTTGGTGTAATCATGCTGGGGATTTTCAAAAATCTCCTCAACGGTGCCTTCCTCAACCTTATTGCCGCGGAACATCACCACCACACGGTCGGCCACCTGCGCCACCACGGCCATATCATGGGTGATGAACAACACGGCGGTGCCGGTCTCGCGCTTCAGCCGGTCAATCAGGGCCAGAATTTCCGCCTGAATCGTCACGTCGAGGGCCGTGGTCGGCTCATCCGCGATCAACAGGCGCGGCTCACAGGCCAGCGCCATGGCGATCACAACCCGCTGCCGCATCCCGCCGGACAACTCATGGGGATATTGCTTAAGCCGCTGTTCCGGCTCGGGAATACGCACCCGCTTCAACAGCTCCAGCGCCTGCGCACGGGCCTCGGCCTTGCTCATCTTCTTATGAACCCGCAGACCCTCGCTCAGCTGCCGCTCAATGGTGAAGACAGGGTTCAAGGCGCTCATCGGCTCTTGGAAGATCATGGCAATCTCATTGCCCCTGATCTGCCGCATCAGCTGGTTTTCGGTCTTGGAAACGTCAATCGTCTCGCCGCTGGCGCGCTGGAAGCTCAAGGTGCCATTGGCAATCCGCCCGCCGCCGAATTCCACCAAACGCATCAGCGACAGCGAGGAGATCGACTTGCCCGAGCCACTCTCGCCCACAACACAAACCGTCTCGCCGGAATTGATATGGAAGGACACGTCCTTCACCCCGACAACAAGCCCGTCATTTGTATCAAATTCAACGCGCAGGTTCTCGATATTGACCAGCGGTGTTTCTGTCTGTTCGTCCAGCATCAAAGCCCTCCCAAAGGCGGTTCCAGATACCCTAGCCTGTTGCCAAACGATCTCAAGCCTTTCCGTGCAAAGCCTTGCTAAATCCGTCACTTGAGGAAAAACTACGCAACGGGGCAAATCACATTGCACCCTCAAGGCATTTGCAAAATCGAAAGGCCCCTCAAAATGGATCGCTACCCCAGAGACATGCGCGGATACGGCCAACGCCCCCCAAAGGCGGACTGGCCCGGCGGCGCAAGGATCGCCGTGCAGATCGTGATGAATTACGAGGAGGGCGGCGAAAACTGCATCCTGCATGAGGACGAAGCGTCAGAGGCCTTCCTCTCCGAAATCGTCGGCGCCCAGCCATGGCCGAACCAGCGCCACGCCAATATGGAAAGCATCTATGAATACGGCGCGCGGGCGGGCTTCTGGCGTCTGCACCGGCTGTTCACGGCGATGAAAATCCCGCTCACGGTCTACGGCGTCGCCACCGCCCTCGCCCGCTCGCCAGAACAGGTGCGCGCAATGCTGGACGCCCGCTGGGAAATCGCCAGCCACGGGCTGAAATGGATCGAATACCGCGACTTTTACGAGGCCGACGAACGCGAACACATGGATCAGGCCATCGCCCTGCACACCGAAATCACCGGCTCGCGCCCGCGCGGCTGGTACACGGGGCGCAGCTCTGAGAACACGGTGGAAATCGCGGCGGCCGAGGGCGGCTTTGAATACATCGCCGACAGCTACGCCGACGACCTGCCCTACTGGATAGAGGCCGGCGGGCGCGACCAACTGATCGTGCCCTATACGCTGGACGCCAACGACATGCGCTTTGCCACGCCGCAGGGGTTCAACTCCGGCGATCAGTTCGAAAGCTACCTGCGCGACACCTTCGATGTGCTCTATGCCGAGGGCACCGCAGGCACGCCCAAGATGATGTCGATCGGGCTGCACTGCCGCCTCGCGGGGCGCCCGGGGCGACTTATGGCGCTCAAACGCTTCCTCGATCACGCGCGCAAACACGAAGGCGTCTGGTTCGCCCGCCGCATCGACATTGCCCGCCACTGGAAAAAAACTCACCCGCCGACATCGCTCAAAATCCGCGCCAGCCGGATGGACCGCGCCACCTTCGCCCAGACCTATGGCGAGGTCTTCGAACATTCCCGCTGGATCGCCGAACGCGCCCATGCCCTCGAAATGGGCCCCGCCCATGACACGGCCGAAGGGGTGCATAACCTGATGTGCCGCATCTTCCGCCGCGCCACCAAGGACGAACGGCTCAGCGTGCTGCGCGCCCACCCCGACCTCGCCGGCAAACTGGCACAGGCCGAACGGCTGACGGAACACTCCGCCCATGAACAGGCGGGGGCTGGCCTCGGGATGCTGACGGACGAGGAACGGCGCACCTTCACCGACCTCAACACCCGCTACATGGCCAAACACGGCTTCCCCTTCATCATCGCCGTGCGCGACCATGACAAGGAAAGCATCCTGCGCAATTTCCACGCAAGGATCGCCAACGAGATGGAGGAGGAATTCGCCGAGGCCTGCTATCAGGTCGAGCGCATCGCCTTCCACAGACTCTCCGACATGCCATGGTAACCCGCCCGCGCAACGGGGGATAAAAAATTATAATTTTTTAGGCGCGCCCCCCAAGGGGCGCGTTCAAAAATTTGGAAATTTTTGGGGCCCCGCCGCCGGCCTAGTCGAATTTCCGAGAGGGCGCCAAAACCGTCGCCTCCCCCTTCAGCACAACCTTACCATCGACAGAGCAATGGGTCGCCATGGTCACCCGCCGCTTGGCCGGATCAATCGACTGCACCTCAACCACGGCTTCCACCATATCGCCGGGCCGCACAGGGGCCATGAACCGCAGGTTCTGCCCCAGATAGACCGTCCCGTGCCCCGGCAATTGCTCCCCGATCACGGCAGAGATCAACCCCGCCGTCAGCATCCCATGGGCGATCCGCCCCTCAAAGATCGTGTCGCGGGCATAGTCATCGTCCAGATGCACAGGGTTATGATCGGTAGAGACCTGCGCAAAAAGCTCGATATCAAGGTCGGTGACCACCTTGGTCAGGGATCTTTTCATCCCGATTTCAATATCTTCGATGCAAATCGTGCCACGCGGCATGTTGTCCAACATTTCGGCCTCCACTGGGGATCAGTGGCACAGGCTATACAGGCCCGCGCGCCGGGCATCAATCCCCTTGGCAACAAAATTTCTCCAAATAGTCACCCAGAGAACTATAATTACGCTGCAACTGCTAAGTAATCCGCGGCGGTTTCGCCGGATCGCGCCCCGGCGCACCGGGCATTTCCGCCACCGGCGCCGCAGGCAGATCAAAGCGAATCGCAATATCGGCCAGCCGCAGCAAGACAGGCGCCCCCGCCTCCACAAAGGCCAGCGTCAGGCCATCGGCCTCCAGCCCCGCAATCGCCAAGGCCTCGGCCAGAGCCGCCCCAAGGGCCGCCTCCCCCTCCGGCCCCGCTCCGGCCACCACCAGCAGCAAAGCGCCCCCGTCCCGCCCCACCAGATGCGCCGTCTGCGCCCATCCGGCAGAGGAGGAGAGCGCGCGGTCCACCGCCTCCAAAAGCTCCGGCGCGATCTCCTCCGGCGCGCTCAAGGCCCCCAGCGCGCCCTGCTCCACCTCGGGCCGCGCATCGCTGGCCACGGCCAGCCAATCCACCCCCTCGGCGTCCAGCACAAAGGCCCCGCCAACGCCGGTCAGGTTCACCCCAAGGCCAAGCCCGCTGCCCCGCAGCATCCGCGCCGCCGCGCGCCCCGACAGTGTCGCATAGGGCACCGGCGCCCCCTCGGACAGGGAGGCCAGCCGCGCCTCGGTGTCAAAGGCAAGGGCAAGCCGCCCCTCCTCCGTCTCCAGCACCCGCGGCTCCGGCGCCTCCTCGGATGTGATCCAAAGGAACAATTCCGCCTGCGCCAAACGGGTCAGATAGGCCCGCCGCGCCGCCTCGCTCCCCTCGGCTTCCATCTGCATATGGGCTGTCTCGAGTGATGTTTCCGCTTGGCTCATCTGGCGCTCATCCTGTTTCGCACATGTCTTTCGCTGCGCCCCACATGCCAGTTTTCCCGCGCCGCCGCCAGTGATCCTAGGTCAAAGCCCGCCCCACCGCCGCGCGAATACGCCCTAGCACCTCGCCCTCGAACCACGGGTTGTTGCGCAGCCAGCGGTTGTTGCGCGGGCTGGGATGGGGCAGCACGAATATCCCGCCCTCCCCCTGCGACGTCTGGCGCACGGCCTCGGTGACACTGGCCCCCTTGAGCTGCGGCAGATGCCAGTCAATCGCGTATTTCCCCAAAACAAGGCTCAGCTCCAGCCCGCCCAAGGCGCCCATGACAGGGCCGCGCCAGGCCTGCGCACATTCCACGCGCGGCGGCAGGTCCCCGCCGGTGCCAGAGCCGGGAAAGCACAGGCCCATTGGAAAAATCCCGACCCGCGGATCCTCATAGAATCCCGCCTCGCTCAGCCCGAGCCACCCGCGCAGCCGCACGCCCGAGGGGTCATCAAAGGGCCGCCCCTTGGCATGGGTCAAACGCCCCGGCGCCTGCCCCGCAATCAAAATCCGGGTGCCGGGCGACAGCTGGAACAAAGGATTGGGCCCAAGCGGCAGGTCCGCACAAAGGCGACAGGCCCGCATACGCGGGATCAACCCCGACAGGTCCTGCTGCTCCGTTTCCATAACGCACCTCCGCTCTGCCCAGCCTAGGCCAGAGCGCCGGAGGATACGAGGGCGCAAGTTATTTCGAAGGTTTTCGAAATAACTTGCCATCCCCAAAAATATTGATATTTCTAGAAATATGAAAATGAATCCATGTCCCGTCCCACTGGAGGCCGCCGCCTCCGCCTTTGCCGCCCTTGGCTCCGAACAACGGCTCGCCGTGTTGCGCATCCTCGTGCGGGCGGGGCCAGAGGGGCTCTCCATCGGCGAACTCGGCCACAGAAGCGGCGTGACAGGCTCCACCCTCACCCACCACATGAAAATCCTCTCCGCCGCTGGCCTCGTGCAACAGCGCAAAAAGGGCCGCAGCATCATTTGCGCCGCCGTCGCCTATGACGATGTGCTGGCCCTGTCCAAATTCCTCTTACAAGAGTGCTGCGCCGATTGCGCAGGCTCGGAGCATTCCCATGGCTGATCTCACCCAAACTCCCGCCGGTCCCTCAATCTGGTCACGCCTGCCCAAGGTCTGGCTGATCATCCTCGCCATTCCCTTGGCGGTGCTGATCCTCGATCCCCCCGCCGCCCTGCCCACGGTCCTCTTTGCCGGAGAGGCCCTGATCGGCACCGCCGGTTTCATCCTCCTCGCCATCAGCCTTGTCGCCTATGTAAAGGCCGCAGGCGCGGAAACCCTGCTGGCCCGCGCCTTTGAGGGCGACCAAAGGCGCATGGTCGTCATGGCCGCTCTCTTGGGCGGGCTCTCGCCGTTTTGTTCCTGCGAAGTCATCCCCTTCATCGCCGCACTTCTGGCCGTCGGCGCGCCGCTGGCCGCGGTGATGGCCTTCTGGCTCGCCTCGCCGCTGATGGACCCCGCGATGTTCGTGATCACATGGGGCGAGATCAGCCTCGCCTTCGCTCTGGCCAAAATGGCCGCGGCGGTCAGCGTCGGCATGCTGGGCGGCTTTGTCGCCCTGCGCTTCTCCGCCTCGCCGGTCTTTGCCGATCCCCTGCGGGCAAAGCCGCAGATCGGCGGCTGCTGCGGTGTCTCCAAACCGTTCCAAGGGGCGCCTGTCTGGAAATTCTGGCAAGAGGCCCCGCGCCGCAAAACCTTCTGGGATACTTTCCTGACCAACGGGCTGTTCCTGCTCAAATGGCTGCTGCTCGCCTATCTGTTCGAGGCCCTGATGGTGCGCTACGTGCCCGCCGATATGATCGCCGGTGCCCTTGGCGGTGACGGCTTCGGCACCGTGCTGCTGGCCGCGCTGATCGGGATGCCCGCCTACCTCAACGGCTACGCCGCTGTCGGCCTGATCGGCGGGCTTCTGGATCAGGGGATGAGCCAAGGCGCGGCGATGTCCTTTGTCGTCGCGGGCGGCGTGTCTTGCATCCCCGCCGCGATCGCGGTCTGGGCCTTGGTCAAACCCCGCGTCTTCGCCGCCTACATCGGCCTTGCCTTTGTCGGGGCGCTGATGGCCGGTGTGATCTGGGGCGCTCTCACCTAGCGGCTCGGGTGGCAGAGATTTTTCGTCGAAAAATCTGGGGGCGCGGTGCGCGCCCCGGCGCTTTAATCTCTTGGTAAGGTGTTCGGGGCGGGCGCTGGGTTAACCCCGCCCGCCTGCACCAACATGCATATGGGTTGTGCATCGGATGTGCATCGGTTGTGCATCAGGTTTTATTGGCCCAAAGGGCCGTTAACCCCCTCGGGCCAAGCCCGAATCAGCTGACGAAAATCACGACCAGAACGATCCCCAGAAGGATGGCGATATTCATCACCATCGCCCCCGTCGGCCAGTTCGCCGCCCGCGCCCCATCCGGCCCCGCACTGGCGTGCATGGCCTTGATGAAATCGGCGTAGAGCTTTGCGATCAGGCCGGAGGTTCCGCGCCAAGACGCCCGCACCGCAAGCCCGACATACCAGACAACCGCCGGCCCCGCCTTGCGGTAGGTCCAGTCGCTCGACAGGGTTACAGAGCGTTGCGGCATCGGGAAAATCCCCGCCTTCATCAGCAAGGCAAACCCAAGCGCCGAGAAGAGCAAAAGCTGCAACTGGGTGATCACATGGGTTGTCGTATAAACATCGTAATCCACCTCATAGGGCAGCATGTCATAGAGCACCGAGGGGAAGACCCCGAGCCCGATACACAGCGCCGCCGTCAGCCCCATCGCCAAGAGCATATGCGCCGGGGCCTCTTTCGGGCGCTTGCCGCTGTCAGCGCCGAAAAAGGCGAAATAGGGGATCTTGATGCCGGTATGGATCAGCGCACCGGCAGAGGCCGCCAGAAGCATCGCCCAGACGATATTGTGATGTTCATGCGCCGCCGCCGAAAGGATCAGGGATTTGGAAATAAACCCTGAAAACAACGGGAAAGCAGAGATAGAAGCCGCCCCGATGACACAAAGCACCATGGTGACCGGCATGGTTTTATACAGCCCGCCAAGCTCCGACGCCTTGGCCGTTCCGGTGCGGAACAGCACCGCGCCTAGGCCCATGAACAACAGCGCCTTATAGAGGATACCGGTAAAGGCGTGGGCCGCCGCGCCGTTGAGGGCAAGCTCTGTCCCGATGCCAACGCCCACCACCATATAGCCAAGCTGGATGTTCAGCGAATAGACCATAACGCGCCGCAGGTCGTTCTCGATCAGGGCATAGACGAAGGGGAAAAGAGCCATCACCGCGCCGATGTAGATCAGGATTTCCGTCCCCGGAAACCCGCGCGCAAGGGCATAGACCGCAAGCTTGGTGGTAAAGGCCGAAAGCACCACAGTGCCCGTCACCGTCGCCGCCGGATAGGCATCCTGCAGCCAGTCATGCAGCAAGGGGAAGGCGCATTTGATCCCGAAGGACAGGAAGATCGCCCATGTGCCAAGGCTGCCGAGGGTCATTGCCTCAAAGGCGATAGAGCCGGTGTCGTGATACTGCAGGACAAGCCCGCCCAGAAGGATCACGCCCGAGGAAATCTGGATCACCAGATAGCGCATCCCCGTGGCATAGGCCCCTTCGGTGCGCCGTGCCCAGATCAGAAAGACAGAGGCAATCGCCGTCCCTTCCCAGAACAGGAACAGGGTCACCAGATCGCCCGCAAACACTGCGCCAATGGCCGATCCCGCATAGAGCAGCGTCGCCACCTGCTGCACCGTATCGCGCAGGTGCCACGCATAGAGCGCCGCAAGGAATGCCGCGAGGGAGAAGACCAGCCCGAAGACCACCGCGAGCTTGTCGACCCGCATCCAGACCATCTCTAGGCCCATCCATGTCATCTGGCCGTGAAGCCCCTCTGGCGCGCTCCAGATCCACCATGCGCCCACCACAGGGACCACAATGGTCAAAAGCCCGCGCACATGCCCCTTGGGCAGGAAAGGCAGCAAAAGCGCGCCCAGCAGGTAGAGTGTAAAGGGCGGAAGCACATCAATCATAATGCGACTCCTTGCCCAGATCATGGTCCGGATGATCCTCGGACTCGGTATCCTGCGGGGCGTAGAACCCCTCGTCCCGCATCAGGAAACGGCGCAGGACCTTGGCGCAGAGCACAAGAACCACACAGGCGAAAAATCCGTAAAGCGCATAGAACCCCGGGAAATTCTCGGCCGAGATGTAGTATTTCTTCTTGTAGAAGAAATCCGCCAGAAACAGCAGAGCGCAAAGGGCATAAAGCCCGTAAACCAACCGGTCCACGTTCTTCTTGTCGTCAAACAACATCAGCTTGCGCCCGAGCCAGGGGAGCTTTTCAGGATCGTCCTTGAACTGAGCCATGCGCCCTCTCCTAATTTACCATGCCGGCGAGGAAGGTTTGAATTTCCCCGGCAAAAACGAACAGAACCAAGCAACCAAAGGCCGTGATCGCGGGCGGCAACCAGCAAAACAGCGGCGCCTCGGCAAAGCCTGTCGGAACCTTGTCATCACCCGCCATAAAGAACCCCTTGGCGACGATCGGCATCAGATAGGCCACGTTGAGCAAGGAGGAGGCCATCAGCACTACGATCATGAGCTGTTGCCCCGCATCCACCGCGCCCACCATCAACAGGAACTTCGACCAGCTACCGCCCATAGGCGGCAAGCCGATGATCGAAATCGCCCCGATGCAAAAGGCCGCAAAGGTGATCGGCATGGCGCGGCCAAGGCCGGAAAGCTGGCTGACCTCTGTTCGGTGATAGGCGACGTAGATCGAGCCCGCACACATGAACAAGGTGATCTTGCCCATGGCGTGCATGGCGATATGCATGCCGCCCCCAAGGGCGCCCATATCGGTGGCCAAAGCCACGCCAAGGGTGATGTAGCTGAGCTGCGACACCGTCGAATAAGCCAAGCGTTTCTTGAGGTTATCCTGACACATCGCCACCACAGAGGCCGCGATGATCGAATAGGCCGCCAGCCACATCAGCCACTCCGACGCGCCGGTTTCGGCCAGAAAGTCAATGCCAAAGATGTAGACGCCAACCTTGAGCATCGTGAAAACACCCGCCTTCACCACCGCAACCGCGTGCAGCAAGGCCGAGACAGGCGTCGGCGCAACCATCGCGGCGGGAAGCCAGCGGTGGAACGGCATCAGCGCCGCCTTGCCGATGCCAAAGGCATAGAGGCCAAGCAGCACAGGCACGATCCAGCCGCTCGCCTTGCCCTGCATGATCCCGCCCTTGGTAAAGTCCAAGGTGCCGGTCAGGGCATAGGTCCAGATCACCGCCGTCAGAAGCAGCGCAATCGAGGTGCCCATCAGGATCGACAGATAGGTGCGCGCGCCGCTCACGGCCTCTGGCGTGCCCTTATGGGCCACAAGGGGATAGGTGCTGACCGTCAGGAACTCATAGAACAGGAACAGGGTGAACATATTCGCCGAGAAGGCGATGCCCATAACCCCCGAGATCGCGGCAGAGAAACAGGCAAAGAACCTCGCGTGGTTCTTTTCGTTGTTCCCGCGCATATAGCCCACGCCGTAGATATGGGTCAGGATCCACAGGCCCGAGGCGATCAGCGCGAACATGAGGCCCAAGGGCTCTACGTTGAAGGCAAGGGAAACCCCCGGCAGAACCTCGATCAGCTCCACAGCCGCGGTCGAGCCCCCGCCCACATTGGACAGGATCACCAAAACAACGGCAAAGGTCGCCACAGCGCAGACAAAGGTAATCCCGTCGCGCAGGTTGTCCTGCTTGGGCAGCGCCATACTGGCGAACATGGCGACCAAGGGAATGACCATGGATAGGATGATGGCGGTAAAGGTCTCCATATCAGTGGTCTCCCCCGGTTGCATCCGCGCCCGCATCGCCCGCGCCATGGGGCACGTCCAGCGGCAGGGCCGAGGTGTCGAGGGAAGGCTCCGCCATCCCGAAGGAGCCGTTCAGCAAAGCCTCCGCCGCCGTGCCAGCCGCCCCGAGGGACAGATCGGTAAAGATGCCAAAGTAGACACAGGCCACCGCCAGAATAATCATCGGAACCAGCATGGTCATGGGCGGATCGCTCGCCTCGGACCATTCATTCGGGGCCTGCAGATAGATCACCTCGAACACCCGCCAAACATAGATCACCGCCAACAGGGAAGAGAGCACGATCAACAGCGCAATGGGCCACATGTCGTTTTCAAAGGCCGCCTGCACCAAGAGCCACTTGCTGACGAAACCCGCCGTGCCGGGGATACCGATCAGGCTCAGCCCGCCGATCACGATCACCGCGCCGGTCACAGGCATCTTGCGCCCCAGCCCGCCGATATTGTCGTAAAACGACGATCCGGCCCGCAGAACAAAGGCCCCTACCCCCATGAACAGCACCGCTTTGGTGATGCCGTGGTTGAACATATGCACCATGGTCGCGGAAACGCCGCTCTGGTTCAGCATCGCGATGCCAAGCAGCATATAGCCAATTTGCCCGATGGAGCTATAGGCCAGCATCCGCTTCATGTCGGTCTGGAAGACGGCGACAAAGCTGCCCCCGAACATCGCCAGAAGGGCCAGCGGAATGAACAGGATCTGCAGCACATTGGTGTGGAAGACGAACTCCGGCTGATAGACAGAGAACATGAACCGCAGCATCACATAGATCGAGGCCTTGGTCGCCGTTGCGGCAAGGAACACGGTGACGGCAGAGGGCGCATAGGTATAGGCCCGCGGCAGCCACAGGTGCAGGGGCACCATCGCGGCCTTCAGGCCGAGACCAACAACGATAAAGGCAAAGCCCGCCCGCACCGTCCGGCTGCTTTCCTGCCCCTGAATCCGGTCCGCAAGGTCCGCCATGTTGAGGGTGCCGGTCGCCATGTAAAGAAAGCCGATCCCGATCACAAAGAAGGTCGCCCCAATGGTGCCGAGGATCAGGTAATCAAAGGCCGCCGTCAGCGCCCGCTTGTCCCGCTCGGCACCCATGGCCACCAGAACATAGGTCGACAGCGAAGACACCTCGAGAAAAACAAAGACGTTAAAGGCATCGCCCGTAATCACCATGCCCATCAGGCCGGTGAAACACAGCATCAAACAGGCGTAGAACAGGGTGTGGGAACGGGTGATCTCGGCCTGAATGCTGCGATAGGCAAAGGGCATGGTTATGGTCGCAACCAGCGAAATCAGGAACAGGATCAGGCCATTGGCCGCATCAATCCGGTATTCGATCCCGAGGGGCGGCGCCCAGCCACCCATCTGATAGCTGATAAACCCGCCGCCGATCACCTGCATCAACAACAGATAGCTGATGACAAGGCTGACGCTGCAGGACAGGAAGGCAAGCCACCAAGCGGTCTCGCGCTTGCCAAAGAACACAATCAGCGGCGCGGTCATAAAGGGCACCACAATCTGCAAGGCAGGCAGCTGCGCATGCAAAGTCATCGCGACTTCGCGAATTTCGACGTCTCCGGCCATCTAGGCGCGCCCCCCCATCGACGAGCCGTGCTCGGCGTTGTCCGCGATCATCATCGCGCGTTCAATCTCGACCAACTCGTCCTCTTCAATGCTGTCAAACCCCTCGCGGATGCGCACAATCAAGGCAAGGCCAAGGGAGGTCGTCGCCACGCCCACCACAATCGCCGTCAGGATCAGAACATGCGGCAGCGGGTTGGAATACAGGATCGAGGGGTCATATTCGATATGCCCGGTCAGGTCGGCAGGAAAGATCGGCGCGGTGCCGCCCGTAATCTTGCCGACAGAGATATAGAGCATGAAAACAGCGACCTGAAAGATATTCAGCCCGACGATTTTCTTCAGCAAATTCCCTTTGGCCACAACGATATAGAAGCCGACCATCATCAACACGATGAACAGCCAATAGTTCATATGGCCAAGGATAAATTCCACGTCCCAGATCATTACCAGTCCTCATCCGAGATATGCGGATAGCGTGCGCCAAATCCGTAGTAGATCGTCACCATAACGGCGGCCACGGTCAGGCCCACGCCCGCCTCTACCGCCAGAATGCCCGTGTGCTGGCCGTGGCTGGGGTGGCCCGGATCAAAGGCCCCGTAATCCAGAAACGGATAGCCCAGCATCATCGACCAAACCCCGGTGCCCGAATAGATCAGCACCCCAAGGGCAGACAGCTTATGCACCACCCAAGGCGGCAGCACCTCTTGGGTTTTGTCCAGCCCGAAGACCAAGCCATAAATGATAAAGGCCGCGGCCATCAGAACACCGGCCTGAAACCCGCCCCCGGGGGAGAAATCCCCATGAAACTGCACATAAAAGGCGAACAGGATGATCGCACCGACGAGAAGCTTGGTAACAACCCGAAGGATCAGGTGATGGTGATTGATCATGCTTTCGGCTCCTGCGGCCCTCTGGGGGGCGCCTTGCGGCGTCTGCGGCCCAAACCGGACAGAAGCGCCAGAACCCCGATGCCCGCGGTGAACACAACCGCCGTCTCGCCCATGGTGTCAAAGCCCCGATAGCTGGCCAAAATCGCGGTCACGATATTGGGCACATCGATCTGCTCGACCGAGCGCTCGATATACTCGGGCCGCACATGCACCTGCGCAGGGGCAAGCGGATCACCAAAGTTCGGCATATCCATGGTGCCATAGATAAGCGCCGCGCCTGTTACGAACACAACGATCAGGGGAATGGTCTGCGGCCGCGTGGAGGGCTTTACCGTCCGCGCCGTCAGGGCAATCGTTCCCAGCATCAGAACCGTGGAAATCCCCGCCCCTACGGCGGCCTCGGTAAAGGCCACATCCACTGCATCCAGCGCCACAAACAACAGCGCCGTCAGCAGAGAGAACACACCCGACAGCATGACCACCGCAAACAGGCGGTGCATCTGCGAAATGGCGATCGCCGTGGCGACCAGCATCAGGAACAGGGTGATATTTACAAGGGTCTCAATCATGGCTCTGCCTCCAGATCGGGGAAGGCCCCTTCGACACCATCCACATCATCGCGCGGACGCAGCCCGCTCACCAGCGCCGCATTGGCCACGGCATGGGTCGAAGTCGGGCCGGTGATGAACACCAGCAGGGCGATGAAAACCAGCTTGAATGTCACCAGCGTCCAACCCGATTGCAGCGCCATGCCCGCGATCAGCAAGAGCATCCCCGCACTTTCAGAAACAGATGCCGCATGCAGCCGCGACCAGAAATCAGGGAAGCGCAGCATCCCGAAGGCCCCGATCATTACAAAGGCACTGCCCCCGAGGATCAGCCCCCAAGAGGCCAGCAGGATCACCCAGTCATAGACCAACTCAGCCATTATTTAGGGCCCTCCGGCAGTTTGGAGCCGTCACGCTGATGCACATCGCCAATCGCGCGATAGCGGAAAAACTTCAGAACAGCGATCGTGCCGATGAAGTTGATCAGCGCGTAAAGCAAAGCAATATCAAGGAAATCCGGCCGCCCGTTCAGAAAGCCGAGGACGGCGATCAACAACACGGTCATCGTCCCAAAGGCGTTCCCCGCCAGCACCCGATCATAGAGGCGCGGGCCGCGGAACAGGCGAATCAACACCATGACCATGGCGATAAACAGGGAAATCGTAGCAACTAAAAACATATCAGATCGTCTCCACCCGGCTCACGCGGGCGTCCATATCCTCAAGCGCCTCAACGTCTTGGTCGCTATAGCCCAAGGCATGGACCCAGAAGAATTCATCCTCGACCTCCACGGAGATCGTTCCGGGGGTCAGGGTTATGGAATTTGCGAAAATCGTCTGCCCGACATCTGTTTTTTGGCTAAAGGGCACACGGAAGAAATGCTGTTTGATCGGCATTTCGGGCGCCATGATGATCTTGGTCACGGCCCAGTTGGCGCGGGCGATCTCGACCAGAAGCCAGCCCGTATAGCTGATGAAACGAAGCGGGTTCAGCCGCACTACCAACCGCTCGTCATCGGCGATCTTGTCCATGCGGATGACCATCCATGTGGTGAAAAGCGCAGAGGCGACACCGAAGCCGACAATCAGGGGTTTATAGACGCCAGACATCGCCAGCCAAAGGCCGAACAAGGTGATTGCCATCAAAATGGTGCGAAACATCGATTCCCCTACCCCAGCGGGCCTTTGTTTGTTTGACCCGGGCCGCAGCGACCAGAGCGGACCCGTCAAATTCACTCCAGCCAACCTAGACACCACAGGGCAAATTGACCAGCCGGAAGCGGGTGCAAATCTGATCATTTGAGCAGGGAGGTCAAGCAAAACCGGGCCATTTGCCCCCTCATGCGACGCGAAACCACAGCCCCCGCGATCACAGGCGCGTTACAATATGCAAGGCCCCGCCCAAGCCCTTGGTTTGCCCGCCGGAACTGTGGAAATCCCACGGCACATAGGACATAATCTGGCCTCATAAACTGTGTAAGGTTAATTTCGTCGCGGTTAATCCACTTTAAACAGACGCTCTGATAGGAGTGCCAGGTGCACCCAGCCGTAGCGAGCAGGCCAAAGAAAGCAGGCGCAATGCTTGAGTTTGAAAATGTCAGCAAGTCCTTCTGGACGGGCAAACAGCGCAAGGTGATCCTTGATCGTGTGTCGTTCCGTGTGGAATTGGGCACCTCGCTTGGCATTCTGGCCCCGAACGGCACCGGGAAAACCACGCTTATCAACATGATGGCGGGGCTAGAGAAACCTGATGAGGGAGAGATTCGCCGCACCAGCCGCATTTCCTTCCCGCTTGGCTTTATGGGCGGGGTCGTCTCGCGGCACACCGGCATGGAAAACTGCCGCTATATCGCGCGGCTCTATCAGCTGGACCCTGACTATGTTGAGGCCTTCGTGCGCTGGATGTGCAATATCGAGGAATACTTCGATATGCCCGTGGGCACATACAGTCAGGGCATGCGCTCGCGGTTCAGCTTCTCTTTGATGCTCGCGCTGGACTTTGACATCTATTTGATCGACGAAGGCATGCCCTCGACGACCGATGTGGAGTTCAACCGCAAGGCCGGTGCGATTCTGCGCGAACGGCTTGTGGATACCACCGTTGTGATCGTGTCCCACCAGGCCGCGACACTGGAAAAGTTTGCCCGCACGGCGGCTGTTTTGCGGGATGGCAAGTTGACGATGTTTGAAACCTTGGAAGAAGCGAAACGTCTATATGACTACGAAACTCAAGGCTAAGAAGTTCCGGATCAAGCGGGACGATCCGCTTTTCGAGGCACAAGACAGCACGCAGCAGGACTCCTCGGAGCGGCCGCGCCCCAAGGTGGTGCATTCGGGCGATCCGGCGCGCAAAGCCGCGCCCCAAGGCAAGGTGCCAATCAAGAAATCCCCCGCCAAGGCGGCTCCGCAGGCGCAAAACGCCCAAACCGGCGAGGTTACAAGCGCCGCAGAGATGACCACCGATCAACAGATCGCCGCCATCCGCAAAGAAGGGCTGACAGGGCGGCAGTTGCGCATGGCGCGCCGCGTGGCCCAGAAACACGGGCTCGCCCCGACCTCCGATTTTGACGCTGTGCGCCTGCTGCGCGCCAGCGGGATTGACCCGTTCCAACGCTCCAACATGCTGGAAATCGTCAAGAACGAGGGCGCCGGCAAAGCCGTGGCGAATATCGACCCCGTCAAACTTCCCCAGACCGTGCCGGCGCAGCAACCACAGCTGCCCTCCACACAGGTCAGCGCGGCAGAGGCGCGCGCCGGAGAGATTTTCCGCATTCAACGCGACATCGCCAAACGTCGCCGCAGGAAGATGGCACTGCTGTTTACGCGTCTTGCTTTCTTTGTCTTCCTGCCGACCTTCTGCGCTTTTTGGTATTACGCCTTCATGGCGACGCCGCTCTATTCCACCAAGACCGAATTCGTGATCCAGCAGTCCGAAAGCCAGGGCGCCGCCGGTCTGGGCGGGCTGTTTCAGGGCACCGGCCTTGCCGTGCAGCAAGACAGCACCACGGTGCAGTCCTATCTGCAATCGCGCGATGCCATGTCCCGGCTTGATGCCGACCACGGCTTTAAAACCCACTTCCAACGCGAAGATATCGACGCCCTGCAGCGCCTCGACGAAGACGCCAGCAACGAGGCCGCCTACAAGATCTATCAGCGCAACGTCAAAATCGGCTATGACCCGACCGAAGGCATCCTGAAAATGGAGGTCATCGCAACCACCCCCGAGGCCAGCGAGGATTTCTCCAAAGCCCTGCTCGCCTACGCGGAGGAGCAGGTTGACGGCCTGACGCAGCGCCTGCGCGGCAACCAGATGGAAGATGCCCGCGCCAGCTTTAACACAGCCGAGGAAAAGGTCCGCGAAGCCCAGCTGAAGGTGCTGGAACTGCAAGAGAAAATGGGCGTCCTTGACCCATTGACCGAGAGTTCCTCGATCATGCAGCAGGTCACCAACTTCGAGGTGCAGCTGCGCGAGAAACAGCTCGACCTTGACCAACAGCTTTCCAACCCGCGGCCAAGTGAGGCCAAGGTGGCCGCCCTTCGCGGCGACATCGGACGGCTTGAGGCCTTGGTCGCCGAACTGCGCGACTCCCTGACCGTCACCGTTGACGGCAATGTCTCTCTCGCCCGCATCACTGGCGAGCTGCGCATCGCCGAGGCTGACCTCGCCACGCGCCAGCTTCTGTTGCAACAGGCCGCCGCGCAGGTTGAAACCGCCATGATCGAGGCCAATCGCCAGGTGCGCTACCTCTCCGTCGGCGTCGCGCCGATCGCCCCTGATGTGCCGACCTATCCGCGCGTGTTTGAAAACACCGCTCTGGCCTTCCTTATCTTTGCAGGGATCTATCTGATGGTATCGCTGACCGCTTCTATCCTTCGCGAGCAGGTGTCCTCATGATGCAAACCGTCACCGTCGGAGACGTCTCCATTGGCAACGATTTGCCGCTGACATTGATCGCGGGCCCTTGCCAGCTCGAAAGCCTCGATCATGCCCTGATGATCGCCGAGCAAATGGCCGCAGCCTGCGCCGAAGCAGGCGCGCGCTTTATCTTCAAGGCCAGCTACGACAAGGCTAACCGCACCAGCCTGAACGGCAAGCGCGGCCTAGGCCTTGATGAGGGGCTGCGCGTGCTCTCCGAGGTGCGCAGCCGCATCGGCTGCCCTGTGCTCACCGACATCCACGGCGCAGAGCAATGCGCCGCCGTGGCGCAGGCCGTTGATGTGCTGCAAATACCGGCCTTCCTGTGCCGCCAGACCGACCTGCTCCTCGCGGCGGGCGAAACCGGTGCGGCGATCAACGTGAAAAAGGGGCAGTTTCTGGCCCCTTGGGACATGCCCAATGTCGTTGCCAAGCTGGAAAGCACTGGCAACAAGCGCCTTTTGCTGACCGAACGCGGCACATCCTTTGGATATAACACCTTGGTCGCCGATATGCGCGCCCTGCCGCAGATGGCCAAAACGGGCTACCCTGTGGTGATGGATGCCACCCATTCCGTGCAACAGCCGGGCGGGCAAGGCGGCTCCTCCGGCGGGCAGCGCGAGTTCGCGCCGGTTATGGCCCGCGCGGCTGTCTCCCTCGGCATCGCATCGGTGTTCATCGAAACCCATGAGGCCCCCGACACCGCGCCAAGCGACGGGCCGAACATGATCCCGCTGGACCAAATGCCGGCGCTGGTGCGCTCGCTCATGGCCTTCGACGCCTTGGCAAAGGCGGACCCTTTGCGGCTTTAGCCCTTGCGCTTGACGCATTGGTCAATACTCTAATCCGGGTCATTACCCGGATTTTTTATGCGCTTTATTCACTTCGCCCTCTTATTTCTCTGCCTGCCCCTCACCCTGTCCCCCCTGCCCGCCGCGGCGCAGGATGATCAGCCCTCCGGCTCCATCGCCGTTGAAGACACCCAGCAAACAGACGCGGCGATCGCAAACCGCCTGCGCGAAATTCTGGGCGAGCTCGAAGGGTATGAGGACATCACGGTCACGGTTTCCTCCGGCATCGTCACGCTTCGCGGCACGACCCTTGATACGCCAGCGGTGGAACGTTTGAACGCCATAGCAGGCCGCGTTCAGGGCGTGGTCGCCATCGAGAACGAGGTGACGGAGAGCACGGACGTGGTGCAGCGGCTAAACCCGCTCAAGGAACGGTTCCTCAACCGCTTTTGGCAGGCGGTGGCCTTTACCCCGCTCCTCCTGATCGCACTCACCGTGTTCACATTGGTTGTGCTGCTCGGGTTCTTTGTCGCGCGTCCCTACAAGTTCTGGACCCGCATCGCCCCCAACGCCTTCATCGCGGATATCTACCGCATGGTCGTGCGTCTTGTTTTCATCGTCGCCGCCTTGGTTCTGGCGCTGGATATCCTGAGCGCCACGGCCTTGCTCTCCACCATTCTGGGTGCGGCGGGGATCATCGGCTTGGCCGTCGGTTTCGCCGTGCGCGATACGGTTGAGAATTTCATCGCCTCGATCATGCTCTCCATTCGCCAACCCTTCCGACCCAATGATGCCGTTGAAATCAACGGTGACGAGGGGCTGGTGATCCGGTTGACCTCCCGCGCGACTATTCTGCTCAGCTTTGACGGCAATCACATCCGCATCCCGAACTCCACGGTCTTCAAAAGCCGCATCCTCAACTATTCGCGCAACCGCGAGCGCCGGTTCCTGTTCGAGATCGGCGTCTCCCCGAACTCCGACCTCGCGGCCGTGCGCCATTTGGCCGAAAAAACCGTGGCCGAACTCCCCTTCACGCTCGCCGAACCGGCCCCCAATGTCTGGACAGACAGAATCGGCGATGGTGCGATTTTCCTCACCGTCACCGGCTGGATCGACCAAAGGGAGGCAAGCCTCGCCCTCGCCAAGGGCGAGGCCATCCGCAAGGTCAAAGCCGCGCTAGAGGCCACAGGCGTCGAGATTCCGGACACCACCTACCGCATCGACATCGTCGGCGGCGCCGGAGCCCTCGCCAGCACAGGCACCACGCCCGCGCGAAGCGAGACCAAAATAGAAGCCGAAAAAGAAGCCGCAGAGCGTGCAAAACAGACCGATGACGTCACCATCACCTCCGCCGACACGGCCCTCGACAAGCTGGTTGAAGAAGAGCGCGCCGACGACAATCGCCCCGACCTTTTGCAAGACGACGCTTTGGAAGAATAATCCGAAAGAAAGCGCGAAAAAGGGGTTGAAAGGTTTCGATCAGTGGCGTAGCTAATCGCGCACCGTTGGGGTGTAGCCAAGTGGTAAGGCAACGCTTTTTGGTAGCGTGTACCGTAGGTTCGAATCCTACCACCCCAGCCATTTTCCTGTTTTGAGATGCTTGATCAAAGTCTGGACCTAACCGGTCCGACATGGAAAATTGATCGGCCCGGCTTTCCGCCCAAAGCGCAGGAGCTTTCCAGATTGCACAGTCTGATTTTTTGGTCACTCAAGCGAAGTGGTGAGGCCGTCATAGGAGCGCTCAACGACGCAGTCTTTGTCAAATATGGGTGCGGTGTCTTTGCCACCTTTGTAGACGGCAAGCCCGCCCGCATCGAGGCGGCTCTTCGGAAGGTTCGGGGTGGAGGCACCACCTGCCTCTGAAGCCGAGGCGCTGACAGAAACCACATATTCATAGGCCCCACTGGTGATGGTGATATCCCCGGACTGGGACTGGCCCGCGCTGTCTGCAAACCGAAAATACACCTGATCAAGCGGACGATCCAATTCCAATTCCGCCTCTCCGCCCAAGGGCCCATAGGCATAGCGCATTCGATCCGCGCCCTGCGAGAGCTTCACAGCGTGGGTTCCCCCCTCTAGGAAGCAGTAGAAGACCGTATTGCCGGGAATGCGGTCCACGGTTGCTGGATCTTCTTGTAGCTTCACAGGGCGCGCGGAGGCGCCGGATTTCGGCTCGACATCGCAATAGTGGGCGAGGAAGGCTTCAGCATCAGGGATTTGGTAGGAGGTGCGGATATCCTCCACGCTGAGCGGGCTTTGAGGCCCAGCAGACACCGCGCAACGGCTCCCGAACTGGCCGCCTGCCTGCGCAAGGCCATAGGGCTCTACCTCGAACTGATAGGCCATCACGCCGCCAGTTGCGCTGTAGAAACGGTGGACCCAACCCGGCCCACTTCGGCTCGTGGCGATGATGTAGCCCAACGGATCCCGCTCAAGAGTGTGGCCGGACATGGGGTCGGTAGGGTTGAAACGATCGACGGTGGGATCATAGAGGAAGACGTTGAACTCTCCATTTACCATCCCGACAGCCGTGAAGGTCACCAGATCGAGCCAGCCATCCTGATCGACGTCAATCAGCGCGGGCATCTGGCCGGAGGTCAACACAGGATGACCTTCATGGGTTTGGGCCAACGAAGCCAGTTGGAAGTCTTCGGTCGTTTGGGTCCAGATCACGGTTTGACGGCGATTATTGTCCACCCATGAAACCCCGCAATCCGGGCCCTGCAAGGCGTTTGCCGTTTCCTCGAACTCCACGGTTGCGCAGTCAGCCAAGGGGGCTTCATCCGCCACAGATATGGATGGCGCGCAGCACAGGCTGAGCGCGAACAGGGCGAGGATGGATCGAAAACAGCTCATGAGCACCTGCGGTATGTCATCTATTCTATGGCACCATAGGCCCCGGATCGCAGCTTTGAAATGCCGTAGAGAGACCCAACCCGCGCATCAGAGATGAGGTGGCTGAACGGGGGGAGCAGGAATGCTCTGTTCACGATGATCGGGGAAGAATGGGTCGCTCTGCGGGCGCAGGAGCAGCACTGGCAAAACGAGGACCCTAAACTGCTGCGATCGGCCCCAGCAGAGGATGCAGTGCGCGCAGCCGAAGCGCGCGCACTGCATAAGCTAAGCCTTAGAAATGCGCCGAACGTGTTGCGGCGGGTTTCTGCAGCGGCGGGGCGAACTTGGTCAGGTCGATCCCTTCCACCGCGGTTTTGTATTCCTCAAGCGTCGGTGTCCGCCCGAGGATGGCCGACAGGACGACGACCGGGGTGGAGGCCAGAAGAGACTCCCCCGTTTTGCCGTCAGCATCCTCAACCACGCGGCCCTTGAACAGGCGTGTGGATGTGGCCAGAACCGTGTCGCCCTTTGCGGCCTTTTCCTGGTTGCCCATGCACAGGTTACAGCCGGGGCGTTCGAGATAGAGGATGTTTTCATACTCCGTCCGTGCCGTGCTCTTGGGGGCTGTGTCGTCGAACTCAAAGCCGGAGTATTTCTGCAGGACAGACCAGTCGCCCTCTTCCT
Organism: Harenicola maris; assembly: GCA_018524345.1. Taxonomy (GTDB): domain Bacteria; phylum Pseudomonadota; class Alphaproteobacteria; order Rhodobacterales; family Rhodobacteraceae; genus Harenicola; species Harenicola maris. The sequence goes on along the minus strand of JADQAZ010000003.1, from coordinate 225,973 downwards.
TCAACTCGTCGATGATGTTGTAGGTCGGGGCAGCGACGACCAGCGGCGCGTTGAACTTCACCTCGCCATAGCTCTTTTCAAGGTTGCGCAGCATCTGGGCCACGATCTTGACGTCGCCCTTGTGCACCATGCAAGAGCCGACAAAGCCGAGGTCGACCTTCTTTTCCGCGCCGTAGTGGGAAATCGGCCGGATCGTGTCGTGGGTATAGCGCTTGGAGACGTCGATGTTCTGCACGTCCGGGTCGGCGATCATAGGCTCAACGATGGCGTCCAGATCAACAACCACTTCGGCGAAATACTTGGCATTGTCATCAGGCGCCAAGGCGGGTTTCTCGCCGGATTTGATCTCTGCGATCCGTTTTTCGGCGATATCAACAAGGCCTTTGAGCATCTGAACGTCGTTGTCCATACCCTTGTCGATCATGATCTGGATACGCGATTTCGCGATCTCGAGAGAGCCGATCAGGGTGTCGTCTTCCGAGATACAGATGGAGGCCTTAGCCTTCATCTCTGCGGTCCAGTCGGTGAAGGTAAAGGCCTGATCCGCCAGCAATGTGCCGATGTGAACCTCGATGATGCGGCCTTGGAAGACGTTGTCGCCGAACTGCTGCAACATCTGCGCCTGCGTGGCATGCACCACATCGCGGAAGTCCATGTGATCGGCCATCTTGCCCTTGAAGGTCACCTTCACGGACTCGGGGATCGGCATGGTTGCCTCGCCCGTTGCCAAGGCAAGCGCCACGGTGCCGGAGTCCGCGCCGAAGGCCACGCCCTTGGACATACGGGTGTGGCTGTCGCCCCCGATGATAATGGCCCAGTCATCCACGGTGATGTCGTTGAGCACCTTGTGAATAACATCGGTCATGGAGTGATATTGCTCCTTCGGATCACGCGCGGTGATCAGGCCGAACTTGTGCATAAAGGCCATCAGCTTGGGCGTGTTGGCCTGCGCCTTGAGGTCCCAGACCGAGGCTGTGTGACAGCCGGACTGATAGGCCCCGTCGACCGTGGGCGACAGAACCGTTGCGGCCATGGCCTCAAGCTCTTGCGAGGTCATCAGGCCGGTTGTGTCCTGCGAGCCGACGATGTTCACAGACACCCGCGCATCGGAACCCGCGTGCAGCACTGTGCCCGGCTTTACGCCAAGAGCATTCGCGTTGAAGATCTTTTCAACGGCTGTAAGCCCCTGCCCCGGATGCGTGACCTCTTTGGAGGGCGCGAAGGCGGACTTCAGCTCCACCCCGAGGATATCGCAGGCGGTGCTTTGCAGCTTTTTGCCAAAGACGATGGCGTAGGAGCTCCCCGCCTTCATGAATTCCTTCTTCTGGGGCGTGAAGGAAGAGGACATATCGACAAGCTCTTCGTCGCCGGCCTCATTGAACAGTTTCTGTTCCTTGGTATTGATCGTCAGCACCGTGCCGGTCTCAACGGAATACTTCTGCTCAAGGATCGGGTTGCCGTCATTGTTCAGGATCGGGTTGCCATCCTGATCGAGTTTTTTGACCCAGTTCTTCAGATCGACCCCAATGCCGCCTGTCACGCCGACGGTGGTGAGGAAGATCGGGGAAATCCCGTTGGTACCGGCCACGACGGGGGCATAGTTGACGAAGGGCACATAGGGGCTGGCTTGCTTGCCAGTCCACAGGGCCACGTTGTTCACACCGGACATTCGCGAGGAGCCCACGCCCATGGTGCCCTTTTCCGCGATCAGCATCACGCGCTTGTCAGGGTGTTGTTTTTGCAGCGCCTGAATTTCTTCCTGCGCCTCAGGCGAGATCATGCATTTGCCGTGCAGCTCACGGTCAGAACGCGAGTGCGCCTGGTTGCCGGGCGACAGAAGGTCGGTGGAGATATCCCCCTCTGCGGCGATATAGGTGACAACCTTCACCTCTTCCTCGATCTCCGGAAGCTTGGTGAAGAACTCGGCCTTGGAGTAGCTTTCCAGAATGTCGCGGGCGACAGCGTTGCCATCGGCGAAAGCGGCCTTCAAACGGTCGGTGTCTGCATCATAGAGGAAAACCTGCGTTTTCAGCACCTCTGCCGCCTGCTCCGCAATCGCGGCGTCATCACCAAGGGCAAGATCAAGCAGAACCTCGACCGACGGCCCGCCCTTCATATGAGACAGCAACTCGAACGCGAAGCTCTGGGAAATTTCCTCCACCGAGGCTTTGCCAAGAATGATGTCCTTTAGGAACTGCGCCTTGGCGCCAGCCGCGCTCGTCGTGCCGGGAAGCGTGTTATAGATAAAGAAGTTCAGCGAGTCCGCACGGTGCGGATGCGCGGTGTCCTTGATCTGCTCAACAATCTCCAGAACCAACCCGGCATCATCAATCGGCTTCGGGTGCAACCCCTGTGTCTTGCGTGTCTCGATCTCTTCTAGGTAGGCTGCATATAGGCTCATGATTTTCTCAACTATTGCGTGTGTATGTGGCGAAGGCCGGCTCAAGTTCGAATCCGTAGGACGGCACCCGAAATATTTGTATGCATTGGTATACCACACGGCGGTGTCTTGCAACTGGTGCCGGTGAGGTAGGAGACAGGTCTAGAGCGGCCTGCGCCACCGGAAAAGCCAACAAGCCGCCGCTTGGGCAACTCTCTCAAATCCGGCTTTCGGGAGAAACGCGACATTCTTCGCGAGACATCCAAGCGCGCTATTTAATAAGTATATCTGAAAGTGGTCCCACACGGCACCACATTGGATGTCTAACTACCTGTTAGTAAAATGTAAAATTATTGAAGATTAACCCAATACCCCCAATCATACCCCCAAACCTCATATTGAACGGCTGATTTAGGACTCTAAAGTCGGTACAAGTGCGCCTGAATATCCATGAATGCCTTCCTGATGATCGGTATATCCCCAAGAACTCGTTTTGCCCCATTGGTTCCACCGTACTTCACTTTCAGAAAATCACCTATCTTGGAAAGGGCGAGTTCATCAACACCGTGAACTTCATATGCGGCCAGCACAGCCTCCAAGAACGACCGCATCTCGCCCTCGGCGTCAGCTAGGCCCTTTGCCCTCGCATTCTCCGCGCGCTCTGACCGCTCCAATGGTGTAAGCGTGAATCTGACATAAGCCAGCACATCGAACACGTCGCTATTGGGCGCATCAATCAGGCGCTTCATGTCTTCGAGGCGGTCAATGTCATAACCACGATCTGCCAAAACCTTAAAGAACTGAACACGAGTTTCCGGATTGCTCCAGATTGCGCGCAGATGATCTTCATCGCGAACTAGGTCATCAAGATCGCCGAAGAGTTGGGTCATAAACTCCTCGCCTGAAATCATAGTCCCATCATGTGAAAAATAAGTCGTAGTGGCGATGTACCGAATTTTCCGCTCTTTACCATCGGCTAGCTTGACCACAATCTTCGGCTCTGGGTCAGTAGGATCATCAGGCCTTGGCCCTGCTGGTCCAACCGGCGGTGAGGGTCGCGGCCTTGGGCTTTCTGGAGGCAATGGCTCTCCATCCCATTCTGGATCATTGAAATGTTGATAGGCTTCTACAAAATCATAAACAGTAAAGAAGTCTTTGCCTTCAAAAGTTCGCGTGCCTCTGCCTACGATCTGCTTGAACTCGATCATCGACTTCACTGGGCGCATTAAAACAATGTTGCGGACGTTGCGGGCGTCTACCCCCGTCGACAGCTTCTGTGAGGTTGTCAGAATGGTCGGAATGCTCCTGTCGTTATCCTGAAACTCGCGCAGATGCTGTTCGCCCAAGGCTCCATCATTTGCCGTAACCCGCTCGCAATAATGCGGATCATCAATGTCTTTGATCTCGTTGATGTAGTCGCGAACAGCGGCGGCATGGGTTTGGGTCGCACAGAACACCAACGTTTTTTGGCGAGGGTCTATCTGGTCCATAAACTCGTGAATGCGGCTTTGTTCACGCTCAGGGATCACGATTTTCGCGTTGATTTCAGATTCCGTGTACTCGTGTTCAGGGTCTATTTCACCATCCAAAACTTCATCTTCGGGATCGTAAATATAGGTATCCAGTGTGCTAGCCATTTGTCGCACCTTGAAAGGTGTAAGAAAACCGTCCTCAATTCCGTCGCGCAAGGCGTAGGTATAAACAGGCTTACCGAAATACTTGTAGGTATCTGCGTTCCCTTTACGCTTCGGAGTGGCGGTCAGGCCAAGCTGAACAGCGGGTTCAAAATACTCCAAAATCTTACGCCAAGTACTTTCATCCTTTGCCCCGCCCCTGTGGCATTCATCGATGACAATGAAATCAAAGAAGTCAGGCTCATACTCTCGAAAGTTGAAGGTTTCTTCGCCATCTTTTCCTTCGGTCATGAACGTTTGGAAGATCGTAAAGAACACCGACGCATTGCGGGGCATCTTGCCCTTCTTGCTGATCTCTTTCGGGTTGATGCGGCTTAGGGCGTCCGGCTCAAACGCAGAGAACGAATTGTAGGCTTGATCGGCCAGAATGTTGCGGTCTGCCAGAAACAGGATGCGCGGGCGGCGGGTTGGCTCACCTGTCAGGCTCCAGCGCGATTGGAACAGCTTCCACGCAATCTGAAACGCGATAGAGGTTTTGCCCGTTCCCGTTGCCAATGTCAGCAGGATGCGTTTGTCGCCATCTGCTATCGCTTCTAGCACAGCATTCACAGCGCCCGCTTGGTAATAGCGCGGTTGCCATTTTCCGCCGTCAGTCTCGAAAGGCACCTGCCCGAAACGGTCGCGCCATGCGTTGCCTGTGGGATAGCAGCGGTCCCACAATTCGGACGGGGGCGGCACGGCGTCCACCTCTTGTTCCGCGCCGGTGTGCATATCAATCTCGTGGTAGCGCAGCCCGTTGGTGCAATAGGCAAAGCGGGCACCGATGCGGGTGGCGTAGTCATAGGCTTGGCCGCGCCCTTCGGTATGGGGCAGGCTGGCCTTCTTGGCCTCCATCACAGCCATGACGTGGCCATTCATGCGCAGCACATAATCCGCAGGCTTAGGCGCGTTTGTCTGCCCCCCCGACATGATCCGACCGGGCCACAGCATTTCTTCGCGGTGCACCCGCGCGCCGCCTATCTTGGCGGGGCCTTCCCAGCCATTGGCCGCCAAGTCAGGGTCGATCCGCATAGCGCGGGTATCGGCCTCTGTTTCACTGTGCATCATCTAATCCCATTAGCGGGCGAAGGAGCTTTACCCTCTGATTATTTAATTTCTTCAATCTATCATGAATGAAAGCAAGCGGATCATCAATTTCTTCGAAATAAGTCCAGCGGATTTCTTCATAGCCTTCGGGCATCTCTGGCACGGCTTCTGATTTCAAGTGCCAACCATAGACGGAATACGCATGGTATTTTAAATAGGGTCCCAAAGGACCAAGTTTATCAGACAGGCTGCCCAATGCTTCGGGCATAAGGCAAAGGTTGGCCAGATTTGAATAGGCGTCGCGATCTTTCGGCGCGGCCCAAACATGGGCAATGGTCCAGCCTTTTGGGTGATGTGTTTGCGCATAGCCATGTGACCAGAACAACGCCCATCGAGGGCTGACATTATCATCCAACATCAATCCGTTTTCATGGTCCAACGTCAGACGCTTACGCTGATCACGTATGGTCGGAAAAACCGGCCCGCCCAAACGTTTGACAACATTTGGGTTGGGCAATCGGCAATGCTGGGAAACAAGCGCAACCAGCTCTGTCTCGATGGAGCTTAGGTCCGGAAGCGCAGCAAAGGGCATCAGGTGAGCTCGCCTGCAAAGGCCTTTTGCAAGAGCGATTGGCGGAGGTCACCGATGTCGGTGAGTTTGGTGCGGTAGTCTGTTTCGAGCGCTTCTATTTTTAGCCGCATCGCTGACAGCTCTACGGCAAGTCTATTCTGGACCGAAATGTCTGGAAGGTAGATCGGACAGTCTTTGATTTGCTGGCCGCTAATGTGGGGCACGCCCATACCTGTTTGAATCGACAAAACATACCGTTCGAATTTCTTACTGCCGATAAAGTGTCCCAAGTATTCGTTGTTTAGGTTGTCTAAGCAGCGCAATCGCGCAACTCGTTGCACCAGCAAGAGAGGAAGATCAGCGTCGTTGACAATCGCGTATTTGATGCCATCTTTTACCCAGGTACGGTCCATCGCGAGCAACACATCGTTAGCATCGAGGCGAAATTTTTCGAATTCGCCGCATCTTGCAACAGGCCAGCGTTTGACGTTTTTCCATCTGAATTGACCTTGGACGATATTATCACCCCGCACCATCGCCATGTCGTTTGGGTCTTCAGAATACTCAGCACTTTTGAACGCATATCCCGTTAGGATTGCTACTGCATCGCCCAACGTGGAGCCCGTTGAACTTTTTTCATGTTCAAAAATGGAAGCGAGGTGGTTCTCAAACAACTCCCGCGCGTTTTGGAGGTTGGCTTCGACGTTCTCTTTGGCGCGGGTCAGCCCCTCAAACGCCGCATCCAAAACTGCCACAATCCGCTCTTGCTCTTCGAGGGGCGGGATCGGAAATGGAAATGGCGCTATGTCCGGCTTGCTGAAACCGTCTTGCGCTCCACGCTTTGAAACAGACATTAGGGGCTTTTGGAACAGGTCAGACGTTAAGTAATGGTACAGGAAGTCGCGGTCAATTTGGTTTAGGTCAGGAATTGTCCTAATAAGTGCAACGTTATAAGCACCCGCTTTGCCACGATGGATTTGGCCAACAGAAGCACCATAACGACCAATCATAATGTCTTCGGCTTCACAGGCGTTTGTCTTCGGAGTCACCGGAATATAGACGGCCTTATCATCGGACTTGAAATCTCTGATCTGCAACATCCGAATATAGCCATCTCGTGGTTCAGAAATGAAATGTGATTTGGGTGGCTGCGAACCTCCTTTAAAGTCACAAACCTCCCCAAGCGGCTTGACCTCCCAGCCCGCCTTCACAGCATTCCCCTGATCTCTTCCAAGATCGCGGCGGTCTCGGCATCGCGGGCCAGCATGTCTTCGATAATCTCCGCAGGGGCGCGCAGCGGCGCTTCCTCGGGCGCGTTGGGATTCTTGACGGACATATCCATCGTCTCGGCATCAATATCCCCGCGCTGCACTGTCCAGCTCTTGGGGCTATCGGCCTTGGTCTTTTGCAACTCAACAAACTCGGCCAGTTCATCATCGCGCAAGGGGGATGATTTGCCCAAGGACCGTTCAGGGTCCAGCGCGTAGAACCACGTCTTATGAGTCTTGCGCCCTTTCTCAAAGAACAGCACGACGGTTTTCACGCCCGCCCCTTGGAACACCTTGGCGGGGCAATCCAGCACCGTGTGCAGATCGCAAGTCTCCAGCAATTCCCGACGCAACGCAGCCGCATCGCCATTGGATAGAAACGTGTTCTTGATCACCACAGCGGCCCGCCCGCCCGCCTTTAGCTTGCGGATAAAGTGCTGGATGAACAGATACCCCATCTCGCCCGATTTGATCGGAAAGTTCTGCTGCACCTCGGCGCGCTCGCCCGATCCGAACGGCGGATTGGCAAGGATCACGTCGTGCCGGTCCTTTTCTTGAATATCCATGACGTTTTCGTTCAGCGTATTGGTGCGCCGAATATTTGGGGCGGTGATCCCGTGCAGGATCATGTTCATGATGGCGATGATATAGGCGAGCGACTTCTTTTCCTGTCCGTAGAAGGTTTTGGTCTGGAGCGTGTTAAAGTCGGTCGCAGATATGTCAGGGGTCAACATTTGGCCATAAGCCTCAACCAAGAAGCCCGCCGAACCGCAGGCCCCGTCATATACCGTCTCGCCAATCTTGGGGTCGATCACCTTGAGCATGGCGCGGATCAGCGGGCGGGGTGTGTAGTATTCACCCCCGTTGCGGCCCGCATTGCCCATCCGCTTGATACGGCTTTCATAAAGGTCGGACAGTTCGTGCTTGGCCTCTTGGGTGTTGAACTCAAGCCCGTCGACGATTTCCAACACGTCGCGCAGGGAATAGCCGGAGCGGAACTTGTTAGTGATCTCGGAAAAAATTTCCCCAATTTTGTATTCGATGGTGTCTGGGCTGGTCGCATCCTCGCGGTATTTCTTGAGGGTCGGGAACAGGGTTTGGTTGACGAAAGTGATCAGGTCTTCGCCGGTCAGCACATCCTTGCGGACCGAACCATCGGCATCCTTAACCGACGCCCATGTTTTCCAACGCATGGCCGTGGGAAGAGTTGGCACATAGTCCCTCCCCTCCAGCTCTGCCTCATCCTGACGTTCTTGCTCGATGTCATCCAGATACTTGAGGAAGAGTATCCACGACGTTTGCTCAGCGTAGTCTAACTCTGAAGCTAGCCCCTCTTCGTTGCGAAGTTCACGGTCAATGCTGTTGAAGGCGTTTTCAAACACGTTTGGGTTTCCTGATTTTCCCCCGAAGGTAAGTTCTGTTCACGCCGTGAACAATCGCAATCAAGATACACATGGCGATTTTATCAACTCTCCTTGCCGTTCAATATTCACAGGACAGTAGGCGCTAATCGTGGTGACTTCGCTGGAATGGCCGATGTTTTGCGAGAAGGCCTTGAAGGCCTCGCGGCTGGGGTATGCGGCATCAGCCCATTTCACTAAAGTCTTGCGGAAGGCATGGGGCGTGAAGGGTGGAAGGTCTGCGCGGGTGAAGGCCTCTTTGATAACGGATCGGATCGCGCTGGCGTTCTTGTAGGTTTCGCGGCGCAAACCAGTGATCTGGAACTCGCCATCGACGGCTTCGACCTTTGGCGGCGGGAAAAGCGGATCATCCGGACCGAACAAGGCCGTTTCCTTGAGGTACTTAACCCATGCCTTGAAACAGTCGAGATAGGCCGCATCGACGGGTAAGAAATAAGTCGTGATGGTCTTGGAGTTCTTGGTCTTCACTTCGCGTGCGTCCTGATAGACGCAACCGTCGAACATGTTGATATGCTTGAGACGCAGGGAAGCAACCGCCCCGTCCCGTGCCCCTGTCAACATCAGGAAGGCAAAGAGCGCTTTGTTGCGGCGGTCGATCTCTGTCTTCTCTGGCATGTACTGAAAGGCATGTCGCGCCATTTCCATAGAAGGGTAAGGCGTTTCGCGTGATGCGCTTGCGGCGCGTGCCCCTTTGGCGTCCATGTTGAAGTAATCGGCATCAGAATGGCGGATGCGGCTTTTGTATCCGGCCTCCCCTGCGAGCCAAAAGAACAGGCCCTTGTTGGCGGCGAGAATGCTTCGAATGGTCGACTTGGCCAGTGGCTTGCCCGTGGTCTTGCTGACCTCCTCGTTCAGACGGTCTTGGAATTTGATTGCCTGTTCAATCCGAAAGCTCTTGAAGCTGGCAAAGTTGGTGCTTTCCTCGAACCTCAAGATACCTTCCGCCGCCTTCAGGACGGTGCTGGGGTCTTTGCGCTTTGCCGCCTTGAGGTATTGCAGGTAACGGCGCTTGATCCGTTCGTTTTCTTCGTTGATTTTGCGCATGGGTTGGCGCTCCTGTTTAAGTATCAATTTGGGCGGGGTGTGATGGTATCTGTTAGGCGTCTTTGGTCCCGCTTGTTTTGAACTGGAACGTTTGCGCGAAAGAAGGGGCATTGTCCTTGGAAACGAAGCGCGTAGCCTTGGCCCCGCAGCACTCGCACCGCCCCTCTAGTCGTAGAGTTTTGAGGTTGTTTGGCACCGCCTCGACCAGCATGTCGATTGGCTTGCGGCCCGCGCGGCATGACAGGCAATACAGCTCATCCGGTTTCAGTGGTGCCTTGGTGTCGCGACGCTTGCCGATGATATATTCTCGCAACTCCACCCCAACGATCAGGTACGGCTTCTGGGAGGCCAACACGGGCAAACCGTCCTTGATCCAGTTGCGGATTGTTGCGGGCGATTTGCCCAGCGCTTTCGCGGCCTCGCCAACCTCGTAGGTGAGCGCCGCCTTTATCGCCATCGGGTTCGCGCGCCTACTCATCTGCTCGCCCCTCAAACAAGGCGCGCACATCCTCTGCCTTCCAAACCGTCGTTCGGGGTCCAAGCTTTTGGGCTTGCGGGAAGCGGCCCTCTTTTACCCCCTGCCACCAAGTTGACTTAGAAACAGGTATGGGGCCAGCGGGGGCGAGAATTTGGGACAGGCGGACGAAGCCAGTCCTAGGGAATTCAACGGTGTCCATTATGGCATTCCTTGCGTTGTTAATATGCAAGGATGTCTCGCAAAGGGGCCGCAGAAAGTACGGGAACAGCTAAAGGCCAACCCGAACAAAATTAGGGGTCTGAAATAAAACAGTTTTTGGAAATTTACTCGTTAACCGATTATCGCGAGTGAGGCGTCCAGTCCTTATCGATAAAGCTTGCTCCGAGCCGTAGGTAATGTCGAATCGTATCGTCTGACATCGTGATACCCAAGCTCGCGGCGAGATCTTGTATGTCTTTAACGGTGGTTCCTCGTTTGGCTGTGGGAACATAACCAAACTGTTCTATTGCCATCGCAGTGAACAGCATTGCCACCGAATCTAGCTCGCGTTTATCTGGACGTTTGCTTGGCGAGGATTGCTCTGCTGGCGAACTATGGAAGCGCTCAAGTTTCTCCAATGCGACGCTATGCACCTCTAAGTCCACCGACTTGATCCAAGCAACCAACAGTTTACATGGAATTTTCTTTCTCTCAGAGACGATCCCGAACTGTCTTTTAAACTGTTCTGAGCGCCGCTTAGCGAATACAAGTGGCTCGGCAATCAACTCCAAGACCTCTTCATCGTCCTCTAACCATTTCTTAAGGTGCTTTGGTTCTACGCCGACGCTTAGGCTAACCGCCTCGGACAAGGACAAGCTTGGCATTCTTGCCCAATAGTCAAAATCGGCAATGTAATCAGGGTGACCAAATCCGCCTGCAGCCCAATGCGGCTTGTTGACCACTAGGCCCCTCGTTTTCTTGGAGAATGCCGCATGCCAAGCATCTCTGATGCCCCGTTCATCCGGAACTCGCTCAGAGGTTAGCACCTCAAGGTCATCAACCGTCGCCTTTTTGAGAACTTCAAACCCCTCGTGAAGAGTCCGGCTCAAAGCCTCCTCAAAGTCATCAAACACGCTAGGTCGAAACGGCCCTACAGTGTCAATTATTCTCGGCTTCTCCCAGTCGTACAGCCTACCGAATTTCTGACGCAGGATTTTCTCGTAGACGCCAGTAACCGCCGATTTCGTAAACTTATTCATGCCTGACCATGGGTAATCTAGTGGGAAAGGCTATCTTGCTTGCTGATCATCCAAATATCCAGCCCACCAATCGGCCAACCGTATCCGCTCTTCCCAATGCTCGCCCCTTGCATAGGCGCGGCGCACTTCGTTCTTCTCGACATGGGCCAAAGCCCGTTCGATTGCGTCGGGGTTCCACAGCCCGCTTTCGTTGGCGAGGGTGGAGAAGGATGCACGAAAGCCGTGTGCGGTCATTTCCTCACCAGAATAGCCCATGCGACGCAAAGCGGCGTTCAAGGTGTTCTCCGACATCGGGCGCGTCCAAGTGCGCAGTGAAGGGAACAGGTACTCGCCCGGATTATTGAAGGCCTGAAGTTCGCGCAGAAGGTCGATGGCCTGCTCCGGCAAGGGAACGTGGTGGTCGCGGCGCATTTTCATTTTTGCGGCTGGGATGGACCAAACCCGTTCTTCAAAGTCGAACTCGTCCCACATCGCATTGCGAATTTCCCCCGGCCTTTGGGCGAGCATTGCCAGAAGCTTTAGGGCAATCCGTGTTGTCGCCTGCCCGTCAAATCCGTCTATCTCTGCCATCAAGCGGCCCAGCGCCGTGGGGTCGGTAATAGCGGCGCGGTGAACGCGGGTTGGGCGGATCAAGGCGTCGCGTAGGGCATAGGTTGGATCAGTCTCTGCAATGCCGCTTGCGACTGCGTAGCGAAAAACTGAACCGATGCGGGCACGGAGGCGATGCGCGGTTTCATAGTTCCCCTTGGCCTCAACCTTGCGCAGGGTCTTTAGGATCATCGGTGCTGTGATCTCTGTTATGGGTTTGCGCCCGATGTCTCGGTTCGCGAGTTTGAGGTGATACTCTGTCTTGGAAAGCGTCGCGGCGGACTTTCCCTCTTTGCGCTGCTTGGCCAAAAAGGCCGCGCCGATTTTTTCAAAGGTTTGGCCTTTGGCTTCCTGCCGTAAGCGCTTCTCTTCTTGTTTGGCTTCGCTTGGGTCTACTCCAGCCGCCACATTCGCTCGCGCGGCCTCCTTTGCCTTGCGAGCCTGAGCAAGACTTACATCAGGGTAAACGCCTATGGATAGAAGCCGCTCCTTACCGTCCATTCGATATTTGAACTGCCAAAGCTTTGACCCGTTCGGTTTGACCAACACGAAGAGACCTTCGAAATCGGCCACTTTATACGCTTTCTCACGGGGCTTTAGGTTTCTGACCTGAATATCTGACAAGGGCATGCTGGGGGTATCACCTTTTCGACTCAAACCCGATACCCCCACGGACACCCCCAAACTGGGGGTATCACATCAAACGCCAATGGATGGCGCTGGACAACAGGACATCGCATAACCCTTATAAACAAGGCTCATTCGGATGTCATTGGATTGTTTTGGATGGTGAAATGGTGCCCCCACACGGACTCGAACCGCGGACCTACTGATTACAAATCAGTTGCTCTACCAGCTGAGCTATAGGGGCACTGCGGGGCGTTTAGCGGAAAACCACGGGCGGGATCAAGAGGTAAAAATCGAGGTTGGCTACCTATTTGCGCGGGCGAGGAGGATGACGGCGAAAAGGCCGACGGTTGTGACGATGAGGGCGGCGGGGGCGGCCTCTGTCAGACGCTCCAGCGAGGCTTGTTCGTAGACCCTTGTTGCTAATGTATTGTAGTTAAAGGGGCGTAAAAGCAGCGTTGCGGGGAGCTCTTTGACGCAGTCGACAAAGACGAGGAGCAGCGCTGTGCCGACCGATCCGCGGATCAGGGGCAGGTAGACGCGGCGCAGGGTTTGGGTTGGCCCCTGCCCCAGCGTGCGAGCCGCCATGGGCAGGGAGGGCGCGATTCGGCCCAAGGCGCCCTCTACTGCGCCCTGCCCGATCGCGAAGAACCGCACGCAATAGGCATAGACCAAGGCCGCTGCGCCCCCTGTGAGGATCAGGCCCGGGTCCCAGCCAGTGACGGCCAGCACGGTGTCAGCGAGGGCATTGTCGAAGGCGGCGAGCGGTATCAGCACGCCGAGGCCAAGGACCGCGCCGGGGGCGGCGTAGCCGATGGTGGTCAATGGAAGGATGCGCGCGGCGGCCCTGCCTTTGGCTAGTTTGGCGCCGTAAACGAGGGCCAGAGCGGACATGACGGTGAGGACAGAGGCGCTCGCCCCCGTGATAACGGTGTTCAGGGCGGCCCGCGTCAGGCCGGGGGCCAGCCAGCTGTCGACCTCTGCGATGGAGTGGTAGGCCATGACGCCTGCGGGCAGGCAAAAGCCGATGGCAAAGGGCAAAAGGCAAGCGGCAAAGGCGAGCCAGCCTGCGAGGCCTTTCAGGTCCTCTGGCACGACCTGTTGGGTCGATTGTCCGGCGCGGTGATAGCGGCTGCCGCGGCGGGCAAAACGTTCAAGGCTGACCAGAACCGCGACGACGAGGAGGATCAGGCAGGCGATCTGCGCCGCGCCGCCGGGGTTTCCGCCCTCCAGCCATTGGCTGAAAATCCCTGTGGTCAGGGTTTGGACGGCGAAGAAATCAACCACGCCAAAATCGGCCACGGTTTCCATCATGACAATTGCCGATCCGGCCACGATTGCGGGGCGGGCCAGCGGAACGCCGACGCGCCAGAAGCGGGCCAAAGGCCCTGCCCCCAAGGCGCGGGCGACCTCGAGCATGCGGCCCGATTGCTCGCGGAAGGCCGCGCGGGCCAGCAGGTAGACATAGGGAAACAGCGAGGCCGCAATCACGATGATCGCGCCGCCGCGTGATCGGATCTGCGGAAAGCTGTAGTCCTGTGCGTTGGTGTAGCCCATGAGGCCGCGCAGGCCGGTTTGCACCGGACCCGCGTATTCGAACAGGTCCACCAGAGCGTAGGCCCCGACATAGGCCGGCACCGCGAGGGGCAGGAACAGCGCCCATTGCAGCCAGCCGCGCCCCGGAAAGCGATAGACCGTCACCAGCCAGGCCGCCCCCGTGCCGACGCAGGCACAGATCAGCCCGACCCCGAGCGCCAGAATGGCCGTGTTGCGCAGATAGCGCGGCAGTGTGGTGTTCCACAGGTGGCCCCAGATCGGGGCCTCTGGAAAGGCCGCGAGCCAAAGGACCGCCGCGATCGGCAGCAGCACAAGACCCGCCACACAGAGGGTGACCAAGGGCCAGCCAAAGATGCGCCGCAGGCGGAAACCGCCGTCATAAGCCTGAGTCAATTTATCAGCCATGCCAAGGCGATAAGTGAAAGCAGTTTAACTGTCCAGAAACTCAGGTATACTTTAGTCAAAACAAACAGGCAGCAAACAAGCAGGCGGACGGTAGATGGACATTGCATATCACTTGGGCGTGCATTGCACCGACGAGAACCGATTGTATCGGTGCTTGATGAAGAACCGTGCGCAGCTTGGGAACCGCGGTGTGATCATTTCCGGCCCCGGGCGGTATCGGCCGATTTTGCGCGAGGCGATTTCGACCCTCAAGGGGGAGCGCGCCAGTCAGGAGATGCAGGACACCATCCTTGCCGCCATCCTTGATACGGACAAGGCGGAGCGGCTTGTGTTCTCGAACGAGCAGTTCATCTGTGCCGACCGCGGCGCCCTGAAGGACGGCGGCATTTATGCCGATGCGGGCCTGAAGGCGACATGGATCAGCAACCTGTTTCCCGAGGACAACACCTCTTTCTACATGGCGATCCGCAACCCTGCGACATTGATCCCCGCCCTGTATCACCGCATCGGGGCGGAGGAGGATTTCCTGTCTTATATGACGGGCGTTGTGCCCACGGACCTGCGCTGGTCCGACACGATTGCCTCGATGCGCTCCAACGCGCCGAATGCGCCTGTCACCGTTTGGTGCAACGAGGATACGCCCCTGATCTGGGGTGAGGTTCTGCGCGCTGTTGGCGGGTTTGCCGATGAGCAGAACATTCATTCGGAGTTTGATTTCCACCTGACGCTGATGTCGCAGGAGGGAGTGACGCGGCTGGAGAATTACCTGCAGACCCATCCGCCAAAGACACGGGGGCAGCGTGTTCGCGTGCTCTCTGCTTTTCTGGACAAATACGCCAGTGCAGAGGCCCTTGAGGTGGAGCTTGATCTGCCGGGTTGGACCGCGGAGCTGATCGCCGATCTGACCGCGCGTTATGAAGAGGACTGCACCCGCATTGCGGCGATGGAAGATGTGACGTTCATTCGGCCCTAGGCCTGAGGCATCCGGCCCTATGGCCGAACACCTGTGCCTGCGCCGCGCGGCTTACATGCCAAGAGCGGAGCGGTAGACCTCCAGCACGGCCTCTTCTTCGGCCAGATCACCGGCCTCTTTCTTGCGCATCGCGATCAGTTTGCGCATCACCTTGGTGTCGTAGCCGCGGCCCTTGGCCTCTGCCATGACTTCTTTCTGGGCGTCGGCGATATCGGCTTTCTCGGCCTCAAGACGCTCAAAACGTTCGATAAACTGGCGCAGCTCATCGGCGGAGATACGGTAGGTGCTGTCTGCGGAAGCGTCGTTCATTCTGGGGGATCCTTTGCATCGCGGTCTGGGCCGCCCATCGGGCCGGGCGGCTTTGTGATTACCGCGCACGCCCCCCTTGCACAAGAGCGGGTTTTGCCGTCATAACTCGGGGTATGAGCACCCTTATGTGGATCGGAATATTTGTCACCCTTCTCGGCCTTGCCGGGATCATTGGGGTTATGTTCCGCGCGATCCAGATCAAAAGAGCGGATCTGCCGCAGGATGAATTCCGCGTGAAATTGCAGGGGCTTGCCCCTTGGAATATGGGCGCGCTCGGGGTGGCATCCATCGGGATGATGCTGGTGATTGCGGGTAGCATCCTGCGCTAAGGCGGGTGTTGGGCTATTCGGCGGCCTGAAGGCCCCAGCCCTCGAAGTTTCCTGTGCCGCGGCCCATTTCTGTAAAAAGCTCCGAAGGGGCGAAGAGCGTGCTGTCGTAGCGATCCGCCAATGCGGCGAGGTCATCGCGGCAGCGTAGCAGCCCCTGCCCCTCTGCCCAATGCATCGGCCCGCCCATGGTGCGCGGGAAGTTGAGGCCATGGACCGCCGCCAGATCGACCTGCATCGCGCCTGCGGCCGCGCCTGACATCAGGGCATCGGCCCCTGCATTGGCCATGGCGAGGAGCAGCGGGCGGGTCAGGCGGGCGGCCTCTGCCGCGCTCGGACTGCCTTCGGGGCTGGCGCTGATGGGGAAGCGGGTGAAACCGAGGGAGGTGAGCGCGGCGGCGAGGCGGGCTTGCTCGGCATCGGTTTGCGCCACATGGCGCACTGCGCCGCGCATGGCGCGCCAGAGCAGCGGCAGGAGCGCCGTGCGGCTGGCGGTGGCCTGCAGGCCAAGAAGATCGGCGAAGGCGAGACCCGTTGCAGCGGCGGCGGGGCCGGAGCCCTCTTGCACGATCACCTCGAGCATCCGCGCCTGATGGGCCGCGCCAGCAAAGCGCAGGCCGATGAGGCGTTCATCGGTGGCCTCGGTGGTGGAGAGTTCCTCCAGCGACGGGGTTTCGGCAAGGGTGGCGACGATGCCGAAGGGGCCGACGATCTCTGCAAGGCCCGCCAAAAGATCGGGTTTGCGCCCTGAATCGTCGGGCAGGGTTTCGACCATGAAATGCACCTGTCCCAGATCCTCGACCGAGCTGGCGCCGGTGAGGCGGCCCTCGACCTCGGCGCGGCCTTCGGGGCTGAGGCGCCCCTCGACCTGCGCCTGATGCAGCAGGGCATGGACGCGGCCGATCCCCTCGGAGAGGTATTCCTCGTCTTGCTCCAGCATCCGGACCTCAAGCCCCGCGAGCAGCGCGGCGGCGATCAGGGGGGCGCCGCGCGCCCCTGCCCCGGTGATGCCGATGGGCGTGATTTTGGCAGGGGTTTGCGTGGTTTGCGGTTGGCTTGCGGCCTGCGCGAGGTAGCGCAGGGCGCGGGCCTCGGGGCTGGCGGCGAGTTCGGCATGGGCCTCTGCCTCATAGGCGAGGCCCTGTTCGAAGGGCAGGAATTGCGCCGCGGCGACGCAGTCGATCAGGCGCTCCGGCGCGATCAAGCCGCTGTCTTTGCTGCGCTTTTGTGCCTCTGCCACGGCGATCTGGAAGGCGGCGGGATCGGCGAGGCCCGTGGTCTGCGCCCGTGTTTCGCGGGTCGGGGCGCTGTTCTTGGCCAGATCACGCGCGAGGCTGATGCAGGCGGTTTGCAGGTTGCCCTGCACGGTGCCGTCGATCAACCCGTTGGCCTCTGCCGCCCCTGCGGGCAGGGGATCGCCCGACAGCAGCAGGTCAAGCGCCGCCTTGGCCCCGATCAGGCGCGGGAGGCGCTGTGTTGCGCCGCCGCAGGGGATCACCCCTTGGGTGATGGCGGGAAAGCCGAGGGTCGCGTCCGGTTCGGACAGACGGTAGTGGGAGGCGAGGACAAGCTCGCAGCCCGCGTCATGGGCCTTGCCGTGCAGGCCGGTGATCACCGGCTTGGGGCAGGCTTCGATGCGGCTGCATAGGGCGGAGAGGCTGGGCACGCTGTCTGATTGGGCCCTGTCGTCGATGCTGGGGCCGGTGCAAAAGACCTCGCCCCCGCCCATCAGGATCACGGCGCCGACCAAGGCCTCGCTTTCGCAGATGCTGATGGCCTCCCACAATCCGGTGCGGACATCGGCCGTCAGCCCGTTATCAGGCGGGTTGTTGAGGCGGATCAGGCCGACCCCCTCGTTGATTTGCAGTGACACAAGCGACATAGGCTATTTTCCCCCACGGATCAGGCCCAAGGCCCCGGCTACCAGTTCTGGAACTTGTTCGCCATAGGCCAGTGCGCCGGACGGGTTCGAGGCATTGCCCGCATCCGCCCTGGCGCCGACACCTTCCAGAATGGCGGCAAGACGGAAAAAAGCAAAGGCCATATAGAAGCGCCAATGGCGCGGCGGCGATATTTTTCGGGCGCTGCAATAGGCGGCGACATAGGCCTGTTCATCCGGCAGGCCGAGGGCGGTGCGGTTTTGCCCGCCGAGGCCCTTGAGCGGGCCGTCATGGGGCATGCGCCATTGCATCGCCTGATAGGCCAGATCGGCCATGGGGTGGCCGAGGGTGGAAAGCTCCCAATCCAGCAGGCCGAGCATCGCGGGGCCGGTGTGGGAAAAAATCATGTTATCAAGGCGGTAGTCCCCGTGGACCAGCGCCACCTGCCCGTCATCGGGGGGCAGGTTTGCCCCCAGCCAAGTGATCAGGGCCTCCATGTCCGGCTTGGGGCTGCGTTCGCTGGCGCGGTATTGGGCTGTCCAGCGTTTGCATTGGCGGGCGAAGTAATCGCCGGGCCTGCCGTAGTCCCCAAGGCCGATATCGGCGGGGGTGATGTCATGCAGGGCGGCCAGAACGCGGCCCATCTCGGCAAAGATCGGGGCGCGCTCCGGTTTGGCAAGCTCTGGCAGGGCGGGGTTCCAGAAAATGCGGCCGTCCAGATGCTCCATCACGAAGAAGGCGCGGCCAAGGGGGGAGGCCGCGTCCTCCGCCAGATGCAGCATGCGCGGCACGGGCACGGCGCTTTGCCCGAGGGCCTGCATCACGCGGTATTCGCGTTCGACCATATGGGCGGAGGGGAGCAGCGGGCCGGGCGGTTTGATCCGCAGGACAAAGCGCCCCTGCCCTGTCTGCGCCAGATAGGTGGGGTTGGATTGGCCGGAGGCGAATTTCTCAAGCCGCTCCAGCCGCCCGATCTGTGGCAGGTGCTGATCCAGATAGGGGGCAAGGCGGCCCGCCAGTGCGTCAGGGGTTTCGTCAACGGCAATCGTCATATCAGCATCAAAACGGCCCTCGTGCGGATTGACAAGCGCCTTGCGGCTGCGAGGATGGGGGGCGCAATCAAGGAAAGGCCGTGCCATGACCACCCCGCCTGCCCCCGCGCCAGAGGCGATGACCTTTGGCCTGAGTCCCCATGCCGCGGGGCTTCTTACGCGCCTCAGGCGTTTTATCGCAGAGCGCGTCATGCCCGCCGACGCGGAGTTTCTGGACGAGGTTTCTGTGGGTGACCGTTGGGAGTTGACTCCTAAGCAGGTGGAGATTTTGGAGGGGCTGAAGAAGCAGGCGCGCGCCCTTGGCCTTTGGAACCTGTGGCATCCCGAGGCGGGCGGGCTGAGCACTGTGGAATATGCCTATATGGCCGAGGAGATGGGAAAAAGTCACCTCGCGCCAGAGGTTTGCAACTGTAACGCCCCTGACACCGGCAATATGGAGGTGTTCCATAAATACGGGACGCCGGCGATGAAAAAGGCCTGGTTGGAGCCCTTGATGGCGGGGGATATCCGCTCTGCCTATTTGATGACGGAGCCGCAGGTGGCCAGTTCCGATGCGACGAATATTTCCCTGTCCTGCGTCAAGTCGGGCGAGGAGTATGTGCTGAACGGCGAGAAATGGTGGGCCACGGGGGCGGGGGATCCGCGCTGTTCGGTGTATATCGTTATGGTGCGCACATCCCATAAGGGGCCGCGCCATGAGCAGCACTCCATGATCGTGGTGCCCGCCAATGCCAAGGGCATCGAAAAGCTGCGCCCGATGGAGGTGTACGGCCATGACGACGCGCCGCACGGGCATTTCCACGTCCGCTTTACCGATGTGCGGGTGCCTTTGGAGGCGATGCTTTTGGGCGAAGGGCGGGGGTTCGAGATCGCGCAGGGGCGGCTTGGCCCCGGGCGAATTCACCATTGTATGCGGGCGATTGGCATGGCGGAGAAGGCGCTGGAGCTGATGTGCGAACGCTCGCTGGAGCGCAAGGCCTTTGGCGCGCCCTTGGCCGAGCTGGGCGGGAATTACGATGTGATTGCCAATGGGCGGATGGAGATCGAGCAGGCGCGGCTGTTGTGCCTGAAAGCCGCGTGGATGATGGATCAGGGTGATGCCCGCGCCGCCGCGCCGTGGATTTCGATGATCAAGGTTGCGGGGCCGGAGGTGGCCCTGAAGGTCACCGATGCCGCCGTGCAGATGCACGGGGCGATGGGGGTCAGTCAGGACACGCCGCTTGCGCGGCAATGGACCCATCTGCGCACCCTGCGTCTGGCCGATGGGCCCGATGCGGTGCATCGCAGGCAGGTGGCCCGTGCGGAGCTGCGCCAGTATCGGAAACCCTCGTGAAGATCCGCGAGGCCCTGCCCGCCGATGAGGCGGCGATTGCCGCCCTGACCGCGGCGGCCTTTGCGCCGATGAAATTCTCTGACGGGACAGAGGCGGGCATTCCCGCCGCCCTGCGCGCGGCGGGGGATTTGACCCTGTCGCTTGTGGCCTGCGAGGGGGAGGAAGTGATTGCGAATGTTATTTTTTCTCCGGTGCGCTTTGCCTCTGATACCCCGGATTGGTATGCGCTCGGGCCGGTCTCTGTCACCCCTACCCTGCAGCGGCGCGGCATCGGTCGGGGCCTGATTGGCGAGGGGCTGCGCCAGTTGCGGGCCATGGGGGCGGCGGGCTGTGTTTTGACGGGGAACCCTGCGGTCTATGGCTCCAGCGGGTTTGTGGAAACTGGATTGATGCGCGACGGGGAGACCCCCTCGCGCAATATCCTGAGCCAGCGTTTCAAAGGGCCGGAGCCCTTTGGCGAGATCACCTTTCACCCTGCTTTCTATGGGTGATTCAGGCGGGTTTGAAAGATAGGGAGACACCGTTCAAGCAATGGCGTTTGCCGGTGGGTGCGGGGCCGTCGTCGAAGATATGGCCAAGGTGGCTGCCGCAGCGGCGGCAGTGGACCTCTGTCCTTCGGGCAAAGAGGGTATCGTCGTCTTTGGTGCGGACCGCGCCCTTGAGGCTCTGGGTAAAGCTGGGCCAGCCTGTGCCGCTGTCGTATTTCGCCTCGGCGCTGTAGAGCGGCAGGTCGCAGCCCTTGCAGGCATAGAGGCCGGGGCGGGTTTCCTTGTCCAGCGGCGAGGAGCCGGCGCGTTCGGTCTTCTCCTCTCGCATCACGGCGTATTCGATATCGCTCAGCATGGCGCGCCAGTCTTCCTCGCTGCGCGTGACCTCGAATTTGGTCCCTTCGGCTTGGGCGGGGTCCATGGCGAAGCGCAGGGCGCCGAAGGCGGCGGCGGTGGTCAGGAAGAGGCGGCGGTCCATTTTGAGGCTCCTTGAGGCTTGGGGGTTACGGTTCAAGCCACGGGGCGGAGGGGCGGAAAGTTTCACATCGGCGGGCGTTTTTTGTTCATGGATCGTTAACTTCGCTGCGGCGGGTGTTCATAATTCGTTAAGATTTGCGCGGCTTCTGGCCGAAAAGGGCGAACTTGCCGCCTTGCCTTGGGTTATCTAGGCTGGGGGTGTAACGCATCCGGCACGCGCGGATCCCCAACAAGGTGTTTGCCATGACCCTGTCTTCCAGCCCCGATATCACCGCCTTTTTCGACCCCGGCACCAATACGATTTCCTATGTGCTGCGCGATCCGGCGGGGACGAAGGCGGCGATTGTGGACAGTGTTCTGGATTTCGACCATGCCTCGGGGCGCACGGATACGGCATCTGCCGACAAGATCGTGGCGTTTGTCCGCGAGGCGGGGCTGGAGGTTGACTGGATACTGGAGACCCATGTGCATGCCGATCACCTCTCTGCCGCGCCGTATCTGCAGCAGGAGCTGGGCGGGAAGATCGGGATCGGGGATCAGATAACGGTTGTTCAGGATACATTCGGCAAGGTTTTCAACGAGGGCACGGAGTTTCAGCGCGACGGCAGCCAGTTTGACCGCCTGTTCCGCAGTGGTGACAGTTTCCACATTGGCCAGATGCGGGGGGATGTGCTGCATACGCCGGGGCACACCCCGGCCTGCATGACCTATGTGATCGGGGATGCGGCCTTTGTAGGGGATACTTTGTTTATGCCCGATTTCGGCACCGCGCGCTGTGATTTTCCGGGGGGATCGGCGAAGGATCTTTACGCCTCGATCCAGAAGATCCTGTCGCTTCCTGATGAAACACGGATCTTTGTCGGCCATGATTACAAGGCCCCCGGGCGCGAGCATTACGCATGGGAGACCACCGTTGGCGCGCAGAAGGCGGCCAATGTGCATATTGGCGGCGCGGCCAGCGAGGCGGAGTTTGTGGCCATGCGCGAGGCGCGGGATGCGGGCCTTGGGATGCCGCGGCTGATTGTGCCCTCCCTGCAGATCAACATGCGGGCGGGGCATATGCCGGAGCCCGATGCGCAGGGTGATGTGATGCTCAAACTGCCGATAAACAAGCTGTAGGAAAGACATGATGGACTGGATGATGGGCCTGCTTGGCGGGCTGATGATTGGCTGCGCCGGTGCGCTGTATTTGCTGGTGAACGGGCGGGTTATGGGGGCCTCGGGCATCATGGGCGGGGTTATTGATGGCTCTGGCCGAACTGTGGAGCGGATCGCCTTTATCGCCGGATTGATCATGGTGCCTGCCTTTGTTGCATGGATGACCGGATGGGGGCAGACCCATGCGACGAGTTCGGTGGGCTTGCTGGTGGCGGCGGGGCTGCTTGTGGGGCTTGGCACGCGGATCGGGAATGGCTGCACCTCGGGGCACGGGGTCTGCGGGATATCGCGATTGTCGCTGCGGGGGATCGTTTCGACGGTGATTTACATTGGTGCGGGCGCGGTGACGGTTGCGGCGCTGCGGGCCTTGGGGGGCATGTGATGCGGATGCTTTGGGCCGCGATTGCGGGCGGGCTGTTTGGCCTTGGCTTGATTGTCTCGGGCATGACCAACACGCGCAAGGTTTTGGGCTGGCTGGATTTTTTCGGGGATTGGGACCCGACGCTGGCCTTTGTGATGGGCGGGGCAATCCTGCCTATGGCGGCGGCTTGGGCCTTTGCCCGGCGGCGCAGGCCGGTGTTGGGCGGGCGGTTTCCTGAGGCGAATACCAGCGGGCCGGACAGGGCGCTGGCCCTCGGGGCGGTGCTGTTCGGGATGGGCTGGGGGCTTGTTGGCCTGTGCCCCGGGCCTGCGCTGGCGTCTTTGTCATTTGGCGGATGGCAGGGGCTGGTGTTTTTGATAGCTATGGCGGCGGGGATGTATCTTGCGCCCCCGATCAAACGCCGATTGACCAAACCTGCCTGAAAGAGGATTGCCCCCATGGATATTCGCCCGCTGACCCCGAATTTTGCCGTATCCCCACAGATTGATGTGGCCGACATCCCCGCGATTATCGAGGCGGGGTATCGCTGTATCCTGTGCAATCGCCCCGATGGCGAGGTTATGAGCGAGCAGCAGGCGGCGACGATACAGGATGCGGCCGAGAAGGCGGGGCTTTCCTTTGCTTTCAACCCGATCGAGAACGGTGCCATGACCGAGGGCAATGTATCGCTGCAGGCGCAGACGGCGATTGCGGCGCAGGGGCCGGTTCTGGCCTATTGCCGCTCTGGCACGCGCTCGGCGGCGGCTTGGCTGTTGGCCTCTGCCCCTGCCACGCCTTCGGAGGAGCTCTTGGCGGCGACGGAGGCGGCGGGGTATCAGCTGGGCGCGTTGAAGCCGCAGATGGACCAGCTTTACACCGGATAAGGGGTTTTGGCCCCGAATCGGGGTTAAGGGTAAGAATTTCCTCCGAAAATTCTGGTCACATGTGATGCACATGTGATGCACATCCGATGCATACGTTTGTGCAGATTGGCGGGGTTAAGGCAGCGTGCGTTGCGCTGCGCCCCGAAATCCTTGCGAAAGGGTTACTGCGCGGCCAGAGCCATTTGCGCCGGAAGCCGGAGGCGGAAGGCGGGGCCGCGCGGGGTTTGGACGTAGTCCACCGAGCCGCCGAGGCGCAGCATGATTTCGCGGCAGATGGCGAGGCCGAGGCCCGCGCCGGAGATCGAGGGGTCCTCTGTCAGGCGGGCGAATTTTTCGAAGATCACCTTCTGGTCGGCAAGGGAGATGCCGGAGCCGTTGTCGGCGAAGTCGATCTGGATCGTATCGCCGACCTGCGCCACGGAAATGGTGAGTTCGGGCGCTTCGGCATCGCAGTATTTGCGGGCATTGCCGATCAGGTTGATGAAGACCTGTGTCAGACGATCCGCATCGGTTTCGACAAGGCGGGATTCGCTGGCGGCGTCGCGGTGGATGACCATGGGGGTGGCCCCCGCATCGCCCATGACCCCGGTGGCAGAGACCGCCTGATCCAGCAGTTCGCCAAGGCGCACCGGCGCGATATTGAGGGAGACCTGCGCGTTTTCCAGCACCGAGAGGTCGAGCAGGTCGTCGAGGATGCGGGTCAGGCGGTTGGCCTCGGCGTGGATGATGCCGGAGTAGCGTTCCAGTTCGGGTTCTGTCAGGTCGCCGGAGCCGAGGATGTCGGAGAAGGCGCGGATCGAGGTCATGGGCGTGCGGAGCTCGTGGCTGATCTGGCTGAGGAAGGCGTCTTTTTGCACAGAGAGGACGGTGAGCTTTTCGTTGGCGCTTTTGAGTTCCTCGGCGGTGCGGGCGAGCTCTGCAGATTTTAATTCCAGCTGGCTGGAATATTCTAAAATCTGTTGGGTTTCATCGGCCACGCGCAGGAGGTCCTCGACCAGCAGGGCCGAGGAGCCTGCGATCTGGCCGACCATGGCATGGGCCGTGGCGGAGCCGACGGAGCCGGAGAGTTCGCGTTCCAGCGCCGAGAGGAATTCGGGGGTGGTGTCGGGGAAGAGGCCTGCCTTGCCTTGGGTTTGGGCGGCGGATCGGAAGAAGCTTTGCGCCTGTTTTGTGCCGAGGATGCGTTGGCTCATCATCAGCAGGTCCTCTGCCTCTGCCGCGCCGCGGACCCAGCCCCCCGGGCTGACCGTGTGGTGGAAGACATTGACGACCTGTGCGCTTTGCAGCCGCTCCAGCGGAGTTGGGAAGCTGGCGATGGAGACGGCGCAGAAGGCGGCCGTGTTCAGGACCATGGACCAGAAGATCGCGTGGACCAATGGGTCCATCCCCTCGATGCCGAAGAGTGCGCGGGGGCGCAGCCAGCCGATGCCGAAGGGGCCATCGGAGAGCAGGCTTGCGCTGAGCACCCCGTCCGGCCCGAAGGAGGGCAGGAAGAGGCAATAGGCCCAGACGGCAAAGCCCACCACGAGGCCGACGATTGCCCCCTTGCCCGTGGCGCCGCGCCAGAACAGGCCGCCGAGCATGGCGGGGAGCACCTGTGCCACGCCCGCGAAGGAGATCAGGCCGATGGAGGCAAGCGCCTCTGTTCCACCCGAGAAGCGGTAGTAGCCGTAGCCCAGCGCCAGCACCGCCGCTATGGAGACCCGCCGCGCCGTAAGCACCGCGCGGCGCATATCGCCCGAGACCACCGCGCCGCCCTGTCGCCGCGCCAGCCAGAGCGGCAGGACGATGTGGTTCGAGACCATGGTGGAGAGGGCGATGGCCGCGACGATGACCATGGAGGTGGCCGAGGAGAGCCCGCCGAGGAAGGCGAAGAGCGCGAGGCCGCCGCGCCCCTCTGACAATGGCAGGGTCAGCACGAAGAGGTCGGGATTGGAGCCCGCTGGCAGATGCGCCAGCCCCATGACCGCGATGGGCACCACGAAGAGCGACATCAGCAGGACATAGAGCGGGAAGGCCCAGCTTGCCGTGGCGAGGTGGCCCTCATCCGCGTTTTCGACCACCAGCACCTGAAACATGCGCGGCAGGCAGAGGATTGCCGCCGCCGAGAGGAAGGTCAGCCCGAGCCAGCGGGAGCTGTCGATCTGCCAAGCGGCGATGGGGGAGCTGTCGATCCTTGTCAGGACCTCCCCCACCCCGCCAGCGAGGCCCCAGACGACGAAGGCGCCCACGGCCAGCAGCGCCAGCAGTTTGACCACGGCCTCCACCGCGATGGCCATGACCACGCCGTGGTGACGCTCGTTCGCGTCAAGGTTGCGGGTGCCGAAGAGGACGGTGAAGATCGCCAGCCCGACCGCCACCCAGAGGGCGGTTTGCGGATCGCCCGCGTGGGAGAGCGGCTCGCCTGCCTCGGCGGCGAAGACGGCGATGGAGAGGGTCACCGATTGCAGTTGCAGCGCGATATAGGGCGTGGTGCCGACCACGGCCATGGCCGTGACAAGCACGCCCAGCGTGTTGGATTTGCCGTAGCGCGAGGAGATCAGGTCAGCGATGGAGGTGATGCGTTGCGTCCGCCCGACGCGCACCAGTTTGCGCAGGATCAGCCACCAGCCGATCAGGATCAGCGTCGGGCCGAGGTAGATCGTGACATATTCCAGGCCTGAGCGCGCGGCATAGCCGACCGCGCCGTAAAACGTCCACGCCGTGCAATAGACCGAGAGCGAGAGCGTATAGACCAGCGGCGAGCGCAGCCAGCGGTCGCGCCCCTGCCGCGCGCGGCGTTCGGCCATGAAGGCCACGAGGAAGAGGAAGGAGACGTAGCTTAACGAGACGACGATCAGCAGGTTGAAGGACATGGGCGGCTAGTCCCCCGGCAGGGCGGGGTCGGGTGCCGGATCCTCTGGCGCGGGCTCTGTCGCGCCGAGGCGGCGCGAGATCAGCGCCGCGAGGGCGATCAGCAGCGCCCAGACCACAAAGAGGTAGATCGCGCCGCGCACCGTGGCCCCCTGTTCGTTGCCCGGCACCCAGAGGCTGGGCAGCAGGAACAGGACCAGCCCGAAGATCGGCAGCAGCCGCGCCGCATCGGCCATGCGCCGGTTGCGGTAGGTTTGGCGGGCGACAAAGAGGGGCACCTGTTTGGCGGGCTGTGGCAGCGGGCTGCGGATTGGGGGGGTGGGTGTTGCGGCCCCTTTGGGGGCGGGGTCAGTCATTCAGGCCCGCGCTTTGGGGTGTTTGTTCCGCTGCCTCCCCTGCCCCGCCGAGGCCGCGCAGGCATTCGATCACCGCCGCATTGGAGAAGGGTTTGGTCATGAAGGCCGAGGCGCCAAGGCTTTCTGCGAGGGCGCGGTCTTTGGGTTGGCCTTTGGCGGTGAGCATCAGGACGGGCAGATCGGCGGTGCCCTCGGCCGCGCGCAGATCGCGCAGGATGTCATAGCCGGTTTTGCCCGGCAGCATGGCGTCAAGGATCACCACATCGGGGGCGGCGCGGGTGACGGCCTCGACCGCGGAGGCACCGTCGGAGTGAACGCTCACGTCCCATCCGTCGCGCGACAGAATGAATCGCACGGCCTCGATAATATTCGGTTCGTCTTCGACAAGCATGACGCGCTTTGACATGGGTTCCTCTCCCCGCGCGAAGTATTGGCGCGAAAGGCAGCTATGTCAAAACCTTATCGCCCCCGGCGTTTTTGCCGCGGGCGGGAGGGAGCCGGTGGGAAACCCCCCTATCGCTGGCGCGGGGCCAAGCATGGGGGGCATCGCAGGGTCAGAGGCCGGAGTGGCGCCGGGGCCGGCGGCGCAGAAAGCTCAGCGCCGAGAGGGCTAGCGGCACCAGCAGGATGGCGAAGGAGAGGCAAACCAGCACCAGCGAGATCGGGCGTTCGAAAAAGACGCCGACATCGCCGTGGATCACCAGCGTGCGGCGCAGGTTTTCCTCCAGCAGCGGCCCGAGGACCGCGCCGAAGGCCAGCGGCAGGACGGGGATGTTGAGCTTGATAAAGGCAAAGCCCAGGGTGCCAAAGAAGATCGCCACCCAGACATCCACCACCGCATTGCGCACCGCATAGGCCCCGAGCAGGCACAGGATCAGGACTGCGGCTGTCAGGATGCGTTGCGGGATTTTGAGGATCTTGCGGTAGACCGGAATGCCGATGGCCCCGGCGACGAGGGCGGTGAGGATGATGGCCACGAAGAGCGCGCCATAGATGGTGACGATCAGGTCGGGCTGGCTTTCGAACAGGCCCGGGCCGGGACGCAACCCGTGCAGAAGCAGCACGCCGATCAGGACGGCGGTGATGCTGTCCCCCGGGATGCCGAGGGTCATCATCGGGATCAGGGCGCCGCCGACGCAGGCGTTGTTCGCGGCCTCGGGGGCGACGACGCCGCGCGGGAGGCCGGTGCCGAATTTCTCGGGGGTTTTGGACAGGCGTTTTTCACAGGCATAGGCGAGGGCCACGGCCACGGCGGAGCCAGCGGCAGGAATGGCGCCGACGAAGGTTCCGATGGTGGAGGCGCGCAGGGCGGTTGGGAGCTCTGCCCGGAGGCTGCGCCAGCGGGGCCATGTGCGGGCGCGGGTTTCGGGGATTTCCGACATCTCGGATTTGGGGCGGGTCATCAGGACCAGCACCTCGGCCACGCCGAAGAGGCCGATGGCAAGGGGGATAATGTCGATGCCGCCCTGCAGGTCGGCGGTGCCGAAGGTGAAGCGCGGCACATCGGTGATCTGGTCGCGCCCGACAAGGCCGACGATCAGGCCGATTGCGCCCGCGGCAAGGCCGCGCAGGGTATCGCCGGAGGAGGCATAGGCCACGAGGGCCAGCCCGAAGAGGACCACCGCCGCGTATTCAGGCGAGCCGAAGCGCAGGGCGTAGCCCGCGATGGTCGGGGCGAGGGCCACGAGGAGGATCCAGCCGATGATCCCGCCAAAGATCGAGGCGATGAGAGCATAGGCCATGGCCTCTGCGGCCTCGCCCTTGCGGGCCATGGCGTGCCCGTCGAGCAGGGTGATCATGGCGCCCGGCGTGCCCGGAATATTGAGTAGGATGGCGGAGACCGAGCCGGCATAGACGCTGGAGAAAAAGACCGCCAGCATCAGGACCATCGCGGGGGCTGTCTCCATGCCATAGGTGAAGGGGAGCATGACGGCGAGGGCCATGGTCGAGCTGACCCCCGGCAAAGCGCCAAAGACGAGGCCGAGCACCACGCCCAGAAGCGCGAGACCGATCATGGAGAAGGTAAAGAGGTCAGCGAAGATCGTCGCCAGCAGGTCTTGCGTCATAGGGGCACCGATAGTCCGAAGTGAAAAAGGCCATAGAGGGCAAGGCCAGTGGCCTCGCCAAGGGCGGCGGTGACGGGCCAGCGGGCGGCCTCGCCGCGCCCCGCGAGGACAGCAAGCGCGCCGCAGATCAGGGGGAGCGCGATGGCGGCGCCGATCACCTCGCGCAGGGGCAAAAAGCTTGCCATCAGCAGGACGGCCAGCCCCGCAGGCCATGCCGTATGCAGCGCCAGCGGCGGGAAGGCACGGGCCTTTGCCAGAGCGATCCAGCCGCGCAGGCCAAGCCCCGCACCGGCAAGGGCCAGAGCCGCGAGCAGGATCACGGGCAAAAGCGCGGGCCCGGGGTCGCGGTTGAAATCATCATGCAGGCGACCGGCCTGACTGTAATGGACCACAGCCAGACCGGAGGCGAGGGCAAGGCAGAGCCCGCCTGACACGAGGTCATTGATGACCTCGCGCCCTGCGGCCTCTGCCTCTTCGGGGTTATTTGGGGTTGGTGACAAGCTCTGCTGCCTCCAGCACGGGGTAGACCTGCGCGTCGAAGGCTTCGATGCGGGCGGTGGCCTCTTCTGCGCCCAAAGGTTCGATCATATAGCCTGCGGCATTGGCGGCCTCGACGAATTCGGCGGAAGAGAGGACCTCTACCAGTGCTTCGGAGAGGGTGGCGGCGACATCGGCGGGCATGCCGGCGGGGCCGACGACGGCGCGGAAGTCACCGGCGAGCACATCATAGCCCTGCGCCGCGAAGGTGGGCACATCGGGGGCAAGGAAATGCGGGCTGCCTGCCATTACACCAAGGATACGCACATCGCCCGAGGCGGCATGTTCAAGCACCTGCGGCAGGGGCACGGTCGCGCTTTGCACCTCGCCGCCGAGCAGGGCGGTGACAGTGGGCGCATAGCCGGCGTAGGGGATCTTGTTCAGCTCGAGGCCAAGGCTCGATTCCATGATCGCAGCAGAGATATAGGAGGCACCGCCGGGTGGGTCGTTGCCGTTTGGCACATCGCCCGGGGCCTCTTTGACAGCGGCGACATAGTCATCGAGGGTTTCGTAGGGCGTATCCGCGCCAACGGTCAGCGCGCCGGGATCGGGGCCAAAGAAGGAGAGCACCTGAAGCTGGTCCATCATGACGGGCTCGTCTGTGGTGTATTGCTGGATGATGCTGGAGGAGCCGAGCATGCCGATCGTGTAACCATCCGGGTCAGCATTTGCCAGTTCGCGCATACCGGTCAGCCCGCCCGCGCCATCGTAGTTCTCGACCACAACAGGCACGCCCAGAACATCGCTGAGCCGGTCCGCGACAAGGCGGCTGGTGGTGTCCTGTCCGCCGCCTGCGGGCCAGTTGACCACCCATGTGATCGGGCTTTCAGGGAAGGATTGCGCAACGGCGCCGCTGGCAAAGGCGCTGAGCGCCATGGCTGCGGCCAATGAGAGTGTCTTCTTCAAGGGAGTCTCCTTTTTTCACATTTCCAGCGATATGTGGTTACCGCTTGCATATCTAATTGACCGAGTCCTGTTGCTCTTGTATACAATAATTACAGAAAAAATGACTTACTCCCAACCAAATTGGTGAAATATAGGGAAATTGCACAAAAAATGAGCGGAAATTCAGCAAAGACCACCGACAAGCCGGAGAGCATCCTGCGTAAAACCCTGAGCGCGACCGTCGAATCAGACATCGAGCAGCGGATCGTCGAGGGGGTCTATGGCCCCGGTGACCGGCTGGATGAAGAAGAGCTATCGGCCAAGCTTGGGGTTTCTCGCACGCCTGTGCGTGAGGCACTGCGGAAACTGGCGGCCCATGGGCTTGTCACCATCCGCCCCCGCGCAGGCGCGACGGTGGCCCGCCCCTCCATGGCGGAGATCATCGACCTGTTCGAGGTTGTGTCCGAGCTGGAAGCCTTTGCCGCGCGCCTTGCCGCGCATCGCGCCACCGATACCCAGATGCGGGCGATACAGCAGGCTTATAAGGCCTGCGGCAAGTTGGCCGCGAGCAAGGATGCCCAAGCCTATTTCGATGCGAACCGCATCTTTCACGGGGCGATCTGGGCGGCGGCGAACAACCCCGCCCTGACCGAGCAGATCATGTCTGTCGACAAGCGGCTTGCCCCCTATCGCCGCCAGATCACCTTTCACCCGACGCGGAAACAAGACAGCGAGTCAGAGCATGACCAGATCGCGCAGGCCCTTGCGGCGCGGCAACAGGATGTCGCGGAGAGGGCCATGCGCGATCACGTGATGATCCTGTCCGATGATGCGCTTCAGCTGGCGCGCGACCTCAGAATTTAACTCAAGGAAACCCTGCATATGGATCTCAATCTCGGGGGCAAGACGGCCCTTATCACCGGTGCGTCTATGGGCATCGGCGCGCATATTGCCGAAACACTGGCGGGCGAAGGGGTGCATTTGCACCTGACAGCGCGCAGCGGCGACAAGCTTGAGGCGCTCAAGGCGCGGATCACCGAGGCCCATGATGTGCAGGTGACGCTGCATCCGCTGGACCTTGCGGCGCAGGGCGGGCCGGAGGCTTTGGCAGAGGCCGTGGCGGCGGTGGATATCCTGATCAACAACGCAGGCGCGATCCCGAGTGGCGATCTGTGGGATGTGGACGAGGCCGCATGGCGGCAGGGCTTTGACCTCAAGGTCTTTGGCTACATAAACATGTGCCGCCTGTTCTACACCAAAATGAAGGATGCAGGCGGCGGCGTCATCATCAATGTCATCGGCAATGGCGGCGAGGTTCTGGACCGCGACTATATTGCCGGTGCGACGGGCAACATCAGCCTGATGGGCTTTACCCGTGCGCTTGGCGGCTACGCCCTTGATGACAATATGCGGGTGGTGGGCGTGAACCCCGGCCCTGTGAACACCGACCGGATTTACAATATGCTGCGCAAATGGGCCGAGAAGGACCTTGGCGATCCGGAGCGGTTCATGGAGCTGTCCAATGGATACCCCCTTGGCCGCCCGGCCCATTGCGCCGAGATTTCCGACCTTGTGGCCTTTCTGGCCTCTGATCGGGCGGGATACACCACGGGGACGGTTTACACCGTTGACGGTGGCATTTCGGCGCGGACTTCCATCGTATGACGCGGGTGCGGCTCGGGCTTTTGATCCCCTCCTCCAACACGGTGCTGGAGCCCCTTGCCGCGCGGCAGGCGGGACTTCAAACCCATGTGAACCGCCTGCCGGTTTATGATGTGGCCCTTGGCGCGGAGTCGCAAGCGCAGTTCGCCATGGAGGGACAGGTGGCCGCGGCCAAGGTGCTGTGCGATGCCCATGTGGACCGGATCGTTTGGGGCGGCACATCGGCAAGCTGGCTTGGCTTTGCCCATGATCAAGCCTTTGCGCAGAAAGTGTCTGCCCAGACCGGCGTGCCCACCACCACATGCGTTTTGCAAATCAACGGACAGCTTGCCGCCTTGGGCGCGAGGCGGATCGGCATGGTGACGCCTTACACCGAGGATGTGGCACAGCAGATCAACCGCAACTATGAGGCGGCGGGGTTCGAAATCGGTGGCTGGAGCAATCATGGCGGCACGCTGAGCAGGGATTTCGCCTCCATTCCCGAGGCGCAGATCGAGGATATGATCCACCGCGTGGCGCAGCAGGGGGTCGAGGCGATTGTGATCATGTGCACCAATGTCGCCGCCGCGGACCTTGCCGCGCGCCTAGCGCCTGAGTTGAACATTCCCATTATTGACAGCGCCCAAGCGAGCCTGAGCTAGAGCCCCCGCGCCCCGCTCGCCCTTTAGGCCATGACCGAGGGTTCGCGGCGGGCGGGGCAATCCGGCGAGGCGCAGATGCGGCAGGCGGGGCCGACGCGGGTTTCCTGTGCATTGGGCAGGGGGGCGAGGGTTTGGGGCAGGATGAGCATGGTGGCCTCGAGGACCTGCGGGCCGTCGAAGCCTGCGGAGAGGGGTTCGCAGATGGCGTAGGCGGTGAAGCGGCGCGGGGTTTGGCGGCCTGTGACCAGCGCGGCGCGGATCGGGGTCATGGGGCGCGAGAGGGCTTGATAAAGGGGCCAAAGGGGGCAGGCCGCGCCGAAGCGCGGGAGGGGGAAGCCCTCTGCCTCTTTGCGCAGGGTCAGGGCCCCTGCCCCGTCGCAGGAGACGAGGCCGGTGCCGGCGGAGAGGAGGTCCGGCGGCAGGGAGGCAAAGCGGCGCAGCACGGCGGCGAGGGGCACGGTGAAGGCCGTGGCGAGGGCGCTGGGGTCTGGCCCGTGGGTTTTGAGCGCGGCGGTGAAATCGGCCAGCGGCATGGCGGCGGCCTCGCGCGCGTAGCGGGCGAGATGGGCGGTGAGCAGGCTTTGCGCCGCCTCGGAGAGGGGCGGGCCGGAGGCGAGGATACTGCGGGGGCTGGGTTTGACGGCGCGTTCCAGCGGCGGGAAGTGATAGTTAGCGGCGCCGAGGAAGGCGTCCATTTCCTCCTGCGGGGAAAGGGCGCCTTGGTCCTCGGCCTCGGTCGCGTCGAGGTAGCGGACGAGGGTTTCGGCGCTTTGGGTCAGGCGGGCGCTGTCCTCTGCGAGGTTGCGTTGAAAGCGGGCCTGCCATTCGGGGTCGATGTCCTTGGTTTCCACAAGGATGCTGGCGGCGGAGTGGATCGCGGTGACGGTGGAGAGGACCTCGTGCAGGGCGGCGCTGAGTTCGGGGTCATGGGCGAGGCGGTCTGTCAGGGCGTCGACCTGCCGCGCGGCGCCCTCGGCGCGGGCATGGGAGGCGGCGAGGCGGCGGGCCCAGCCGGGGAAGCGGCCGGCGAAGTCCTCCAGCGCCTCCATATCGCCGGCTTCGGCGGCGTCGGGGTGGGTGGCGGCGGCCTCCCTCAGGGCATCGAGGAGGGTGGCATCGGCCCCCTCGGCGAGGGCGGTGGCATCGCAGCGCAGGGCGCGGGCGATGTCGTTCAACAGGCGGCCGCCGATTCTGCGGCGGTTGTGTTCGATCAGGTTCAGGTAACTTGGGGAAATGCCCGCCTGTGCCGCAACGTCACCCTGTTTGAGCGCCAAAGCGATACGGCGGGCGCGAATACGCGAACCGGTGAGGGCGGTGGCTGGCACGAAATTTCCTTTCGTCTGGGCAGCTTAGGGCGCAACTTGTGAACTAATTTACAAAATGCTGCAGTGCACTGTCCATTACTTTACAAAAAAATTGTTTTTAGAAAAGGGGTTGTTGCCAAATTTTCCTTTCCGCAGCGATACTACCTGTACCTTTACAGGGAATGTGGCGTGAGGGAGGAGCCTTGCCGCCACGCATAAAAACGGGAGGACTTCATGTCTAATACCAACTTCACACGCCGCGGCCTGTTGAAGACCAGTGCTGTTGCAGGTGCTGGCCTTGCTGTGCCAACGATCTTTACTGGCGATGTCTGGGCTGATGCGCATTCTGGCTATCTGAATGCGCCGCAGGGCAGCACGGTTACGCTTGGCTTTAACGTTCCGCAATCTGGCCCCTATGCCGATGAGGGGGCTGACGAGCTGCGCGCTTATGAGCTTGCGGTTGAGCACCTGAATGGCGGCGGCGACGGCGGCATGATGGGCACCTTCAGCTCCAAGGCGCTGGAAGGGAACGGCATTCTTGGCAAGAAGGTCGAGTATGTCACGGGCGACACGCAGACGAAGTCTGACGCGGCGCGTGCATCGGCCAAGTCGATGATCGAAAAAGACGGTGCGATCATGATCACTGGTGGCTCGTCCTCTGGTGTGGCTGTGGCTGTTCAGGGGCTGTGCCAAGAGGCTGGCATCATCTTTATGGCCGGTCTGACCCATTCCAACGACACCACGGGTAAAGACAAAAAAGCCAATGGTTTCCGCCATTTCTTTAACGGGTATATGTCTGCGGCGGCCTTGGCCCCTGTGCTGGCTGCCCGTTACGGCACCGACCGGACGGCCTATCACCTGACGGCTGATTACACATGGGGTTGGACGCAGCAGGAATCCATTCAGGCGGCGACTGAGGCCCTTGGTTGGCAGACAGCGAACAACGTGCTGACGCCTCTGGCGACGACGGACTTCTCGTCCTATGTGGCGCCTGTTCTGAACTCCGGAGCTGACGTTCTGGTTCTGAACCACTACGGCGGCAACATGGTGAACTCGCTGACTTCTGCGGTTCAGTTCGGTCTGCGTGAGAAGCAGGTGAACGGCAAAGACTTCGAGATTGTTGTGCCGCTGTATTCCCGCCTAATGGCGAAGGGTGCGGGTGCCAATGTGAAGGGGATCTTCGGGTCCACCAACTGGCACTGGTCCCTGCCTGATGAAGGCTCGCAAGCCTTTGTGAAGTCCTTCGGCACCAAGTATGGCTTCCCGCCATCCCAGGCGGCGCATACGGTTTACTGCCAGACACTGCTTTATGCGGATGCGGCGCAGCGTGCGGGCACATTCAACCCCTGCGGTATCGCAGAGGCTCTGGAAGGCTTTGAGTTTGACGGTCTTGGCAATGGTCCGGTTCTGTACCGTGCCGAGGATCACCAGTGCTTTAAGGACGTTCTCGTCGTGAAGGGGAAAGACAACCCGACATCCGAGTTCGACCTTCTGGAGATTGTTGAAATCACGCCGCGCGCTCAGGTTGAGTACGCTGTGGATCACCCGATGTTCGCGGGCGGTGATCTGGGGACATGTAACCCCGGCGCGTAATGGCGCGGGCCTGCGCCGGCGGCGTGGGCCAACCCTTTATTAAAACACGGAAAAAGTAACTTCCGGCGTGCCCCCGATGGGGCACGCCCATGCCTTAATGCAGACAGGTGGGGACAATGGACGCTTTTATTCTTCAGCTTTTGAACGGGTTAGATAAGGGCAGCGCCTATGCGCTGATCGCCCTTGGCCTGACGCTGATTTTCGGCACCTTGGGTGTTGTTAACTTTGCCCACGGGGCCTTGTTTATGATCGGGGCCTTCTGCTCTGTCACGCTCAGCCGGATTTTGACCCTGTCCTACGAGACTGTGGACGAAACGCAAAAGGACTTCCTCGGCAATCCTCTGGTGGTCAAAACGCCCTATGTCGAGAAATGGTTCGGGCCGGAAACGGGGGCCGCGATCATAGACTGGGCGGTGCCCTTGGCCATTCTGTTTGCCATTCCGGTGATGATTTTCGTCGGTTATGTGATGGAACGCGGGCTGATCAAGCATTTCTACAAGCGTCCCCATGCGGATCAGATCCTTGTGACCTTCGGCCTTGCCATCGTTTTGCAAGAGGTCATCAAATACTTCTATGGCGCGAACCCCATTCCCACCCCTGCCCCCGGTGCCTTTACCGGTAGTTTCGATTTCGGGGTTTTGCTGGGCTTTGATCCCAATGCGATCATCTATCCCTACTGGCGCCTTGTTTACTTTTTCTTCGCTGGCATCGTGATTTCCGCTGTCTTCGGGTTCTTGCAGTTCACCACCTTTGGCATGGTTGTGCGCGCCGGTATGGCGGACCGCGAAACCGTTGGCCTGTTGGGCATCAATATCGACAAGCGGTTCACCATCATGTTCGGGATCGCCGCCGCCGTGGCCGGTTTGGCGGGCGTTATGTATACGCCGATCAACTCGCCCAACTATCACATGGGGATGGATTTCCTTGTGCTGAGCTTTGTTGTGGTGGTTGTCGGCGGTATGGGCAGCCTGCCCGGTGCGGTTCTGGCGGGCTTTATGCTCGGTATTCTGGAAAGCTTTGCCTCGATGAACTGGATCAAGGACATCGTCCCCGGCATCGATCAAATCATCATCTATCTCGTAGCAATCATCATCTTGCTGACCCGGCCGCGTGGCCTGATGGGACGCAAGGGTGTGATGGAGGACTAAGCCCATGTTTGGACTAGAAAAACGCGACTACACCCTGTTGATCATCGTGGCTTGTTTGACGATGTTCGCCCCCTTCATCCTGAACCCGTTCCCGACGGACTCGGCCATGGCGCAGTTTAACGCGGGCTATCCCGACCTGATGCAGCGCTTTGTGATCTTTGGCATCTTTGCCATCGGGTTTAACCTGCTGTTTGGTCTGACCGGCTACCTGTCCTTTGGCCATGCCGCGTTTCTGGGTGTGGGGTCCTACTCCGCCGTTTGGATGTATAAGCTGCTTGGCTATAACATCCTGCCCGGGTTGTTCCTGTCGGTGATTGTTTCGGCGGTTTTTGCCCTGCTGATCGGTTATATCAGCCTTCGGCGCTCTGGGATCTACTTCTCTATCCTGACGCTGGCCTTTGCGCAGATGATGTTCTCTATCGCCTATTCCGACCTGATCGGGCGGTTTCTGGGCACGACCATCACCAATGGCGAGACGGGCTTGCAGGTTTACAACTCTGACCCGCAGGTGCTGCATTCGGCGAGCAAGCCGGATATTCCGCATCTTTTCGGGCAGCAGATGCAATCGACCTATTCGCTGGATATTGCCGGGTGGAGCTTTGATTTCAATACAGGGTATTACCTCTGTGCCCTGATCATGATTGCGGCTTTCTATATTGCGATCCGGATTTTCCGCTCTCCCTTTGGCCTGATGCTGCGGGCGATCAAGACCAACCAGACGCGCCTTAACTACACCGGTCTGAACACGCGGCCCTATGCGCTGGCGGTGTTTGTGATCTCTGGCATGTATGCCGGTCTGGCCGGTGGTTTGATGGCCTGTATGGACCCGCTGGCAGGCGCCGAGCGGATGCAGTGGACGGCCTCTGGCGAGGTGGTGCTCATGACCATTCTTGGCGGCGCTGGCACCTTGATCGGGCCTGTCTTGGGTGCGGGGTTCATCAAATACTTCGAGAATATTTTCTCCAAGATCAACGACAGCATTCTGCATCAGTGGTTTGCCTTCTTCCCCGACGGGATCGAGGACGCGGTTGTCTTCATGATCCATCCCTTCATCGGCAAGGGTTGGCACCTAACGCTGGGGATCCTGTTCATGTTGGTCGTTATCTTCCTGCCGGGTGGTTTGGTTGAGGGCGGTCAGCGCATCGGCAAGCTGCTGAAGCGGGGCAAGAAATCCGAAGACAAGGGCGATGGCGATGCTGCCTCGACCCCCGCAGAATAAGGAGCGCGCGAGATGGCTATTTTGGAAGTACGCGGCGTCAACAAGCGCTTTGGAGGCCTTCAGGCGCTGGGGGATGTGAACCTGAGCGTCGAGGAAGGATCGGTTCACGCGATCATCGGCCCAAACGGGGCGGGGAAATCCACCTTGCTGAACTGTTTGGTGGGCAAGCTGAACCCCGACAGCGGGTCGGTCAATTTTGACGGGCAATCTGTTTTGGGGCGCAGCCCGCATGAGATCAACCAGATGGGGATCAGCCGGGTTTTCCAGACGCCGGAGATTTTCGGTGATCTGACGGTGATCGAGAACATGCTCATCCCCTGCTATGCGCGGCGGGACGGGGCGTTCAAGCTCAACCCCCTGACCTCCATGCGCAAGGGCGGGGAGATGCAGACCAAGGCCGAGGCGATGCTGGACGACGTCAATATGCTCGATAAGTTGCATATGCAGGCCTCCTCCATGTCGCGGGGCGACAAGCGGCGGCTGGAGATGGCGATGTGTCTGGTGCAGGAGCCGCGGCTGCTGCTGCTCGACGAGCCGACGGCGGGTATGGCGCGGGCCGATACCAACAACACCATTGATCTGCTGAAGGAGATCCACGCCAAGCGGGATATCACCATGGCGATTATCGAGCATGACATGCATGTTGTGTTCTCCCTCGCGCAGCGGATCACGGTTCTGGCTCAGGGCACGCCCTTGGTCGAGGACACCCCCGAAAACATCAAGGGCCACCCCAAGGTGAAAGAGGCCTACCTTGGCGAGACCGCCGAGTAGCCCCCGCCCCCTGCCCCACTTGGCCCCACTGATTTAAGGAAGACGAACATGGACAACCGCACCAACCTTGCCGTTCAGAACGACCACGCGCCGGCGTATTTTTCTGTCTGGGACATGCATGCCTATTATGGCGAGAGCTATATCGTGCAGGGCATCAGCTTTAACATCCACGAGGGCGAGATCCTCGCCCTGCTGGGCCGCAACGGCGCGGGCAAGACCAGCACCTTGCGCGCCATTGCGCGGCTGGATGATCCGCAGGTGAACCACGGGGAAATCTGGCTGGATCATCAGCGTTTGCACGAGATGAAGAGCCATGAGGCCGCGATTGCGGGGATTGGCCTTGTGCCAGAGGATCGCCGCATCATCCCCGGCCTGACGGTTGAGGAGAACCTCAAGCTGGCGCAGATTGTGGAGCCTGTGGGCTGGTCGCTTGATCGCCTGTATGACCTGTTCCCCCGTCTGGGCGAGCGGCGCAAGCAGGAGGGGGTGACCCTGTCGGGCGGCGAGCAGCAGATGCTGGCGATTGCACGGGCTTTGGCGCGGGACATCAAGGTTTTGCTGCTGGACGAGCCCTATGAGGGGCTGGCGCCGGTGATTGTGGACGAGATCGAAAAGACCCTTGCCGTGGTCAAGGCGCAGGGGATGACGACCATCATCGTCGAGCAGAACGCCATTCGCGCGCTGGAGCTGGCCGACCGCGCCGTGATTTTGGACACCGGCACCGTTGTCTTTGACGGCTCTGCGAAAGAAGTGCTTGAGAATGACGCCCTGCGGGCCGAATATCTGGCCATCTAGGCCCGACCTATATTTTGAACTGACCTGTGCGGGTGGCTGTGCCCGCACATGAGGAGGAGACAGCAGATGCCCGAGACATATCCGGCTTCACCAGATTTTATTGCCAATGCCCATGCCGATGCCGACACCTACGAGCGGATGTACGCGCAATCCGTCAGCGACCCAGAGGGGTTCTGGGGCGAGCATGGCAAGCGGATTGACTGGATCAAACCCTATACGGTGGTGAAGAACACCAGCTTTGCCCCCGGTAATGTGGACATCAAGTGGTTCGAGGATGGCACGCTTAATGTGGCGGCGAACTGTGTGGACCGGCATTTGGCCGAGCGGGCCGATCAGGTCGCCATCATCTGGGAGCCGGACAGCCCAGAGGAAGAGGCCAAGCATATCACCTATCGCGAGCTGCATGCCGAGGTGTGCAAGATGGCGAATATTTACAAGGACCTTGGCGTCGGCAAGGGCGACCGCGTTGTTTTGTATATGCCGATGATCCCCGAGGCCGCCTATGCGATGCTGGCCTGTGCGCGGATCGGGGCGATCCATTCGATCGTCTTCGCGGGTTTCTCTGCCGATGCTTTGGGGGCGCGGATCAACGGCTCTGATGCGAAGCTCTTGGTGACGGCGGATTACGCGCCGCGCGGCGGGCGGTCGACGCCTTTGAAATCCAATGCCGATGCGGCGCTGCTTAATGTGTTCCACGATTGCAAAATGCTGGTGGTCAAGCGCACCGGCGGGCAGACCACATGGACCGAGGATCGCGACTTTGATTACAACGCCCTGCGCGAGACCGCCTCGGCGGAGTGTGCGGCGGAGGAGATGGCGGCGGAGGATCCGCTGTTTATTCTGTATACGTCGGGGTCAACGGGCCAGCCCAAGGGCGTGGTGCATAGCACCGGCGGCTATCTGGTGTTTGCCTCGATGACCCATCAATACACCTTTGATTACCACGATGGCGATATCTTCTGGTGCACGGCGGATGTGGGCTGGGTCACGGGGCACAGCTATATCGTTTACGGGCCTTTGGTGAACGGGGCGACGACCCTGATGTTCGAGGGGGTGCCGACCTATCCCGATGCCAGCCGGTTCTGGCAGGTTTGCGAGAAGCACCGCGTGAACCAGTTCTACACCGCGCCCACGGCCATTCGCGCCCTGATGGGGCAAGGGGATGACTATGTGAAGGGCTCTGACCTGTCCTCTATCCGGTTGCTGGGCACCGTGGGGGAGCCGATCAACCCCGAGGCTTGGAACTGGTACAATGACGTGGTTGGCGGCGGCCGTTGCCCGATCGTGGACACATGGTGGCAGACGGAGACCGGCGGGCATTTGATCACCCCCCTGCCCGGCGCCATCCCGACCAAGCCCGGCTCGGCCACCAAGCCGTTTTTCGGGGTGCAGCCTGTGATCCTTGAGCCGACATCGGGCGAGGAAATTCACGACACCGCCGCCGAGGGTGTGCTTTGTATCAAGGACAGCTGGCCCGCGCAGATGCGGACGGTCTGGGGCGATCATGCCCGTTTCGAGAAGACCTATTTCGCGGATTACAAAG
The DNA here is from genome assembly GCA_018524345.1 of Harenicola maris. Lineage (GTDB taxonomy): Bacteria > Pseudomonadota > Alphaproteobacteria > Rhodobacterales > Rhodobacteraceae > Harenicola > Harenicola maris. Next base: position 185,062 of record JADQAZ010000003.1, on the reverse strand, counting down.
GGTATTACTTTACCGGCGATGGCTGCCGGCGCGATGAGGACGGCTATTACTGGATCACAGGCCGCGTCGATGATGTGATCAACGTATCGGGTCACCGGATGGGCACGGCAGAGGTGGAAAGCGCCCTTGTGGCCCATGTAAAGGTCGCCGAGGCCGCTGTTGTTGGCTACCCCCATGACATTAAGGGCCAAGGCATATATGCTTACGTCACCTTGATGAATGGCGAGTCGCCATCCGAGGAGTTGCGTAAAGAGTTGGAGGTTTGGGTACGGACGGAGATTGGCCCCATCGCCAAGCCCGACCTGATCCAATGGGCCCCCGGATTGCCAAAGACGCGAAGCGGCAAGATCATGCGCCGTATTCTGCGGAAAATCGCCGAGGATGATTTCGGCGCTTTGGGGGACACATCGACACTGGCCGATCCGTCGGTTGTGGATGACCTGATTGAAAACCGTATGAACAAATTGGGATAGCCCAAGCGAGGCGGAGTGTATCTGGGGGGAGCATCCGCCCCATTGCTAAGGCCACTTGGCCCTTTGCAAGAGCTTGAGCCCGGCGCCCGCAGGCCCTGAGTGGAGCCCGCGGGCGTTCGTGTTTCCGGGCGCTGGTTTCTGGGCGCTGGCTGTCATTGACCTGTCACTTGAAATTAACCTTTTGATGAGTCACTGTTTTGGCATCCGCCTATTTCGGCGGGCTCTGCGACCGTATTTTCAATGACCTGACGAAAGAGATGTTTCATGAGTAATCCCAAGCCCGACTGGATGGCCTATATCACTTGGCAAAACGTGCATCGCTACCGCGATCTGGTGGAGGACCGCTCTGTTCTGACCAATTTCAACGGGTTTTACGCCTTTGGCCTTGATAAGCACGGGCTGCAAAAGGGGCGGGTTCTGTATATCGGCGAATGTCAGCGCGCGGGGGGCTTTCGCTCGCGCTTTGGCGACTACCTGAAGGCCGACCCGACGAAGCCGGGGACGCGCCACAAGGGCGCGCTGTTTTTGCAGGACTTCCGGCTGAGCAATTCCGATGTGGTCTGGGTGCGCTTCTGTAATTTCGAGACCGACAAGGTCACGCGCCGCGATCTGGAAGCGGCGATGATGCAGTATTACCTGCCGTGGTTTAACACCCGCGATATGAACCGCGATACGCCGTTTGATACGGTTTAGGGTTTAGGTTAGGCTGAACTGAAAGCATCACAGCTTTCGGTATTGGGATGCTAGCATCTTTGAAGCCGCTGAAGCTTGGATTGGATACCTAGAGATCAATGACGCCCTTTTTGTTTCACCTTCCTCAACGAGTCTAGGAATTGCATCTTTCATTGCAATTGCATCTCTAACATTGAGGCGGAGCTGAACACATGTCCCTCGAAAGCTCCAATCATGCTCCACTTGCGTCGCACCTACCAAAGTAAGACCCTGATCTGCACTAATTATTCGAAATCCACCATTCTCCGAACAAAGACGACTGGTTACGTAGAGCCCAAAACCTGAATTACCCCAGAATTCGTCTTGTTGAGCTCGTTCTTGCCTAGAAACGCCAGATACTCCAGGAAGGAGCGCGAATTTCAAAGCCTCTCTCGCTGTGCTACACTCAACGTATTCATTTTCGTAAATATTATATGGAATTCCAACGCCGTCATCCGTGATAACTATTTCTGCCAATCCCTTCGCTGGCCAATACTGCGCCATTAGGGAAATCTGTGTTCCTCGACTGTGCTCTGCAGAATTTCGTATTATTTCACGGATAGTATACTGAATTACATCGAAGAGCGCACCGCTGTCTTGTTGCGAAAGCACGATAGCCAAGCGGGAAGCTTCGGCATCCATTATTTCCCCGACGGCTCCCCCCTTGGCAGCGGCTTGAATTTCTCCAATGTCGAAACTCTCGATGGGTATGTATCGATTTGAACCCCAAGCCTCTCCCGGCTCACGGCCTCGCCTCCCGCCCATGAAACGGAAAAACCCTATGTGATCGGCATAGGTATGAAAACTATTCTTTCCCGCCCGCAAACTAAAACGACAATTCGGAAAGCTCTTCACCACATCCCGAACTTGTCGCCCCAACAGCAACAAGGGTAACGGCTCAGCATAAGTTGTTTCCATGAAGTCAAAAGTGCAAAGGGAACACTCACTCAAGTCAAGCCGGTTCAATTTAATTGAGAAGATATTCTCTGCTAACCGTAAGCTCTTGGGAATTTTAATTACGTGCTCATTAAACCAATTATCCCCTCAAACTCCCGCCATTCGCCTTTCGACATTCCAGACGATTCCTGCGTAACGATTTCACCTTTAATCATTCGCTTTACACAGTCCAGAGCTTTGGCGCTGAGTTGCGCGCCGCCCATGCGGTAATCCTCGAATGCTGAATAGGCGTGGGGGACCCAGTCGGCGACTATTTTGCAGATTTCTTCGGCGTAGACGCGGATTTCGTATTGGGCGTGGGGGTCGGCGCGCAGGCGGAGGAAGTGGAACAGGTTGTGCAGGTCTACTTTCCAATACCATTGGGTGTAGATATTGGCGGGCAGGTTCATGCGGGCCAATTCGCGGGCCAGACCGGATTGGCCTTCGTCGGAGATCATGGATTCGTAGTTGTCGTAGCAGCGGTTGCTGTCGGCCTTGAGGATTTCGAGGACGCGGGCGGCCTCTTCGCCCTCGAGCAATGCCCCGCGGCCTTGGTTATTCACGACCGATTGGGCGTTCAGGTGATCCTCTGCCGGGATGTAGAATTCGCGGTCGAGGATGGAATAGCGGGCGGAGTATTCGTTCACATTGGCCGTGCGGTGGCGGATCCATTGGCGGGCGACAAAGACGGGCAGTTTGACGTGCAGTTTGATTTCGCACATCTCGAAGGGGGTGGAGTGCCAGTGGCGCATCAGATAGCGGATCAGCCCCGCGTCATTGGTCACCGATTTGGTGCCCTTGCCATAGGAGACGCGGGCGGCCTGTGTGATGGCCAGATCGTCGCCCATATAGTCGATCACGCGGACAAAGCCGTGATCAAGCACGGGGTATGCGGTGTACAGATGCGCCTCCATGCCCTCGGCTGTGGCGCGGCGGGTGGGGGCGGATTGGGCACGCTGGGCCTCGATCTCGGAGAGTTGGTCGGCGGAGAGTGGCATAACGGCGGCCCTTTTGGTTGGTGGTGCGCGAGGTGAGTCGCGCCGGATGAGCGCAACTATATATATGCCGCCGCAATCGGGGAACCGCGATATAGGGTGTGGGACCAGCGCAGAGGGGCAGAAATGCCGCGCCTCGCAAGTTTTCAAGGAAGGGCGGGGGGCAATCGTTGACTTTTGGGTGATGGAGCGGGAACCTGCCAACAAAATAGAAATTGGTCGGGCTTTGCCCCCGAAACCATATAATACGAGGACTTGCAGAGTCATGCGGACAGTTTTGAGCGCACTTTCAATCGTGGCATTTGTTGCGGCCTGCTCGGGCGGCGATGGCACCAATGTTGTCACCGATGGCCCCGACGATGATGAAACCACGGATGTCGGCGTTGATGCGGACCCTGACGAGGTGGATACCTCGGTGGTGCCGGAAGCGATTGCGGGCAACCTGTCGAGCATCAGCTATAGCGACAACGGCACGCCGAATAACAATTCCGACGATACGCTTTTGGTGGATCTGTCGGCTTTGGACCAAAGCCCGGTCAATCCAGATGACAACCTGGAAGCGGAATATGTGCGCAATACGGCGCTGGATGTGCCGGGCTACGTGGCGTTTTCCGTGCAGGATGACCCGCTGGACCGGTTGTTTGTCGCCATGGTGGGCGAGAGCGAGGACGGCTCGGTTCGCGCGGCTGTTGTTGGCGATGGCGGGCAGTTTGGCCGTTATTTCAACGGCGCGACCTATGAGCGCGACGAGGGGGCGGAGATTCCGACCACCGGCCTTGTGTCTTACGCCGGGATCTATACCGGCCTGACCAATGAGGATGATCTGGACCAGGACCAGATTTTGGCACCCGAGGCGGGAACACCGAGCCAGCTCCTTCCTGCACAGCCGCGTCAGACCATTGGCGGAATTTTCCTCAACGTAGACTTTGACGATCTGGCCGCTAATGGCGTGATTATCGAGCGTCAATTCACCGATGGGGAAGGCTTGGATGATGTGTATCTGACCGACGGGGTCCTTGACGAGGATGGCTACTTTACAGGCGCCGCGGGCATGGTCGACGATGGCACTTTGGTTACTCTGGGGTCATTTGGCGGCGTGATCGGGAACAATGGCGATGCCCTTGCCGGCGCTTTGGCCTTGGATACCATTTATGTCTCCAGCGATACGCGCGACGGGGATTTCGACGAGGAAACCGGGATTTTCGTTCTGCCGCGTTGTGGCACCGACACGTCTCCGGCGATCTGCGATCAAGTTGACGACTTCGATTGATGCGTCGATCCGGGCTTGCGGCGCTGGCGCTGGGGATTGGCCTTGCGCTGGCCATTCCCGGCCATGACGCACAGGCCGAAACCCGCAGTTTAACCCTGCCCCAAGCGCGCCTTTTGGCGCGGGATGCCCTGCGCGACGGGCAGCCTGCGCTGGCCTATGCTTTGGCGCAGCGGTTGTTGCAGGCCAATCCCGATGATGTGCATGCCCTGCTGGTGATTGCGGCGAGCGCGCCCCTGCTTGGCGATGCCAAGGCCGGGCGCGAGGCCGGGCGGGCGGCGTTTCAGGCCGCAAAGACCCCGGGGTTGAAGTTCGAGGCCGCCTTGATGGCGGCGCGGGCCGCCGAGATCGAAGAGAAATACGCCGTGGCGCAGTATTGGCTGCGCCGGGCCCATCAGGCCGCCGAGCGGCCCGAGCATGAGGCCGCCGCGGCGCGGGTGTTTCAGTCGGTGCGGCGCAAATCGCCATTTTCGGCGCGGCTGTCCTTTAGCTATGCGCCCTCTTCCAACCTGAACGGGGGCAGCACGGCCGAGTTTCTGGAGGTGGATGATGTGGTTTATGCTGCCGCGCTTTCGGGCTCTGCGCGGGCGCTGTCTGGCACGCGGCTGAGCTTTAGCGGGGCGCTGTCTTATGACTTGAGCCGGGGGCAAGATCACAACACCAAGCTGGGTTTGAATTTTTACCGGTCTTTCAACTCGCTGAGCGAGGAGGCCGAGGATCTGGCCCCGAATGTGGAGGGGAGCGATCTGGATTACGGGGTTTTGGACCTCACCCTGACCCATAAGCTGCGCGAGAGCGCGGCCTATTTGCCCGATGAGTATTCGCTGACCTTTGGCCAGAGCTGGTATGGCGGCGATGCGCTGGAGCAGCGGCTGCGCCTTGGGGTGGCCAAGACCTACGACCTGGGGGAGCAGAGCCAGTTGCGGTTTTCCCTGAGTGCGGAGAACCGGGTGTCGGAGCAGGGGCGGGCCGACCGGCGTGTGGGGCGCATCGGGCTGCAATATGGGCATCGGCTGGCCTCGGGCGATCGGGTGACGCTGGGCCTTACTGCCGTGGCGACGGATACGACCGAGTTCAATTATCGCTACACCGGCACGCAGGTGAGCCTTGGCTATGCCAAGGCGGAGGCTGTGGGGGGCATTCGCCTGTCTGGCAATCTGGCCTACCGCGAGAATTACTATCCTGATTATTCCCTTGGTATCATCGCCTCGCCCGACGGGCGGACGGACAAGCGCCTGTCGGCGACGCTGAATGCGGAGATCGAGGCGGTTTCAGTGTATGGGTTTACACCTGTTGTCACCCTGTATGGTGAGCGAACGAATTCGAACTACAGCCGGTTCGAGACCGAGGACCTTGGTCTGTCGCTCGGCTTTCGCTCGGCCTTTTAGGTGAGCCAGATCAAATCCACCCGCGCCCTTGAACGGGGCCTTGGCGATTGGGCCCGTGCCCGCCTGCCCCATTGGTTGGCCGAGCTTGTGATGTTCACGCTGAAACAGGGCTGGGCGGCGCTCTTCGGGGGGCTGTTTTTGCTTGCCATCATCGGGACCAAACTGATCTGGCAGGCGGATTGGGCGCTGCAACGCTATGACGCGCTGTTCCTCTTTGCGCTGCTGACGCAGGTGTTGTTCCTGCTGTTCAAGCTGGAAAGCTGGGAGGAGGCCAAGGTGATTGCCCTGTTCCATTTGACCGGCACGGCAATGGAGTTTTTCAAGGTGCAGGCCGGAAGCTGGGCCTACCCCGAGCCGGGGTTGATCAAGCTGATGGGGGTGCCGCTGTTCTCCGGCTTTATGTATGCGGCGATCGGCAGTTATGTCGCGCGGGTGATGCGGATTTTCGACATGGTCATGGCGCCCTACCCGCCGCTCTGGATGACATGGGTGCTGGCGGGGGCGATCTATGTGAACTTTTTCGCCCATCATTTCCTGCCCGATATCCGGATTGCCCTGTTCATTGCGACGCTGGTGTTGTTCGGGCGGGTGCGGATCTGGTTCTATATCGGGGCGCGGCCGCTTTGGATGCCGCTGCCTTTGGCGGCGTTTCTGACCTCTTTCATGGTCTGGATTGCGGAGAACGTGGGGACCTTTACGGGGACATGGCGTTATGCGGGGCAGAACCCGCTGGACCTCGTGGATTTTTCCAAGATGGGGTCATGGTATCTGCTGCTTTATGTGAGCTTTGTCACGGTGACTTTGGTGATCCGCGACGGGCTGTCCCATCGCCCCGTGCGGCCCGCGCCCAAGGCAGATCGTTAAGCGCCCCTTGTTCGGCCCGCCTGAGCGGCTAAGTTACGGGGGAGTGATATTTTTGCCCAACTGAAGGACCCCTGTGCAATGGCATTGACCTATCTTCACACCATGGTGCGCGTCAAAGACCTTGATGCTTCCATCGCCTTTTACAAGCTGCTTGGTCTGGTCGAGACCCGCCGGATCGACAATGAGGGCGGGCGGTTTTCCCTGATCTTCATGGCGCCGCCGGAGCAGCCGGAGTGTTCTGTCGAGTTGACCCATAACTGGGATGGCGATGATGCCCTGCCCGATGACAGCCGCCATTTCGGGCATCTGGCCTACCGCGTTGATGACATCTATGCGCTTTGCCAGCATTTGCAGGACAACGGGGTGGTGATCAATCGTCCGCCGCGCGACGGGCATATGGCCTTTGTGCGCTCGCCTGACAATATCTCGGTCGAGCTGTTGCAGGCCGGTGATCCCCTGCCCGCGCAAGAGCCTTGGGCCAGCATGGAAAACACGGGCCATTGGTAGGGCGATTTATCCTTGCGGCGCTGCTGTTGCCCTCCCCTGCCCTTGCGGGCGGGGAGGCGCTTGCTGCGGCGGCGCGGGAGCAGGTTGGCGTGACGCTGATCTATGACGGGTCCTATCAGGGGCTGGCGTTTCCGGGCGGGGATATCGCGCGGCTGCGCGGGGTCTGCTCTGACGTGGTGGTGCGGGCCCTGCGCGATGCGTGGCAGGTGGATCTGCAGCTTGCGGTGAACCGCGATATGAAGGCGGCTTTTGCCAAGTATCCGAAGATTTGGGGGCTGAAAACGACGGATCGCAACATCGACCATCGCCGTGTGCCCAACCTTGAGGTGTTTTTTCGGCGGATCGGGGCGGAGATGGCTCTGTCCAGTGATCCGGCGGCTTTTGCGCCGGGGGATATTGTGTCCTGGCGGCTTGAGGGGTCGAACTTGCCCCATATCGGTATTGTGGCCGAGGGGCGGAGCCGCGACGGGGCGCGCCCGCTGGTGACCCATAACATCGGCTGGGGCACGCAGACCGAGGATATGCTGTTTGATCACAGGATGATCCAGCACGTCCGCATCACGCCTGAAGCGCTGGCGCGGCTTGAAGAGTTGGGGCGTTAGGGGCGCTTTTGTGCCGGGGCTGGATGTTCCGGCCTGTGGCGTGGATTGCCTTGGGGTTTGAGATTTGGAGCGAGGTCATGCGCCGCTGGCTGGTCTGTGCGGTGTAGCGCCTGCCCTAAGGCATGGCAGCGCTGCCTTAACCGGCCGGATAGGAGGTTTTGCGCGCCCTATCGGGCACGCTACGCGGGCAACGGGGGCGCCGGGACGTAGTCCCGGCGCCCCCGTTGCCCGCGGGTCGCGCGCGTCAGCGCGAGAAATACCTTTAGCCCGGTTGCGGGGCCAGAGCCGCCCCTTAGTAGATGTAGCGGATTTGTTCGGACCAGAAGCGTTCGATGCGGCGCAGGGAGCTGATCACGCCTTCGAGCCCCTCATCGCCGAAGAGGCTGAGTTGTTCCAGCCCCTCCGCATGGCGGGAGAAGAGGCCATCGACAACCTCGCGGATATTGCGGCCCTTTTCCGTCAGGCGGACGCGGACGGAGCGGCGGTCAATCTCGCATCGCTGATGGTGCATATAGCCGGTATCGACGAGTTTCTTGAGGTTGTAGCTGACATTGGAGCCTTGGTAGTAGCCGCGCGATTTCAGCTCCCCTGCTGTGACCTCGTTCTCGGCCACGTTGTAGAGCAGCAGGGCCTGCACGGCGTTGATGTCGAGCAGGCCGAGACGCTCGAATTCGTCCTTGATGACGTCAAGCAAAAGGCGGTGCAGACGTTCGACCATAGCGAGGGTTTCGGTATAGTCGGTCAGGAGCCCATCTTTGGCCTTGGGCGGCATGGGTTTGTGAATGCTCATTGCGTTGTCTCCGAATAGGGCTGGCCCTATGGCTACAACGCAAAATGCAAATAACCCGTTAAATCAAAAATAAAACCGGCGGATTATGCGCCGATCTGGCCTGTGATGATGGCGAGCAGACCGGCGAAACGGGCGGGCGTGGGAGCCTGTCCGCTGACCCATTGGTAGAGGTCATGGTCGTTCTCCTCCAGCAGGGCGTCATAGAGGGCGACATCCGCATCGCTGAGGTCGCGTAACCCCTTGTCGGAAAAGGGCCCGAGGATCATGTCCATCTCTTTCGTGCCGCGCCGCCAGGAGCGCATGCGGAGGCGTTTGAGGCGGTGTTCGGGGGCCTCTGTTCGGGGGCTGGTTTCAGTCATTTGCTTCGGCCTCTGCCAGCTCTGCGCCCTGCAGTCCGATGTAGGCGCGTAATTTTTTCTCGAGCAGGCCCATGCGGTCCGCTGCGCGGTCCATTTCGCCGCGCAACTGGCGCAATTCGAGCATCAGGGCGCGGGCGTTGTCGTCCAGTGGCGGGGTAGATTCGGGGCCGTCCAGCCCGTCGCCTTCGCCGCTGAGCAGCCACATCAGCGAGACGCCGAGCACGCCGGAGAGCATTTGCAGCTTGTTCGCGCGCGGTTCTGTCAGGTCATCTTCCCAGCCGTGGACGGTTTTCAGTTTGACGCCCAGACGTTTGGCCAGTTCCTGTTGCGTCAGGCCGACACCCTCGCGGGCGGCGGCGACGCGGTCGCCGAAGGTTGCTGTTTCGTTGCTGTACCAGTCTTCCATTGCCCTGCCTTTTGGTTGTTTGCGCCCTGCCGCGGCCCTTTGCGGGGCGGCGATTGCGCTTGAAGGCCTGCGGGGGCAAGCCTAGAACCCAATGTGCCTGATACCCTATGGAGATACAGATGTCATTCCTGTCCGACACGATTGCACGTATTCAACCCTCTCCCACCATTGCAGTGACCACCCTTGCCGGTGAGTTGAAGGCCGCGGGGCGCGATGTAATCGGCCTTGGCGCCGGTGAGCCCGATTTTGACACGCCGCAGAACATCAAGGATGCGGGGGTGCGGGCGATTGCCGAGGGCAAGACGAAATACACCGCGCCGGACGGGATTATCGAGTTAAAGCAGGCGATTTGTGCCAAGTTGAAGCGCGACAACGGTTTGGATTATGTGCCTTCGCAGGTCTCCGTCAGTGGCGGCGGCAAGCAGGTTTTGTTTAACGCTTTGGTGGCAACATTGAACGAGGGCGACGAGGTTGTGATTCCCGCGCCCTATTGGGTGTCTTATCCCGATATGGTGTTGCTGGCCGGTGGCACCCCTGTTGTGGCGGAGGCCTCTGTCCAGACGAACTATAAACTGACGGCGGATCAGCTTGAGGCGGCGATCACCGACAAGACCAAGTGGTTGATTTTCAACTCTCCTTCCAACCCCACCGGGGCGGGCTATTCCTGGGAGGAGCTGAAGGCCCTGACCGATGTGTTGATGCGCCATCCCCATGTCTGGGTGATGACCGACGACATGTATGAGCACCTCGCCTATGACGATTTCGAGTTCTGCACCCCGGCGCAGGTGGAGCCGCGTCTGTATGACCGGACCCTGACCGTCAACGGCGTCTCCAAGGCCTATGCCATGACCGGCTGGCGCATCGGCTATGCCGCGGGGCCGGAGCATTTGATCAAGGGGATGCGCAAGGTGCAGTCGCAGAGCACCTCCAACCCCTGCACGATCAGCCAATGGGCCGCTGTGGAGGCCCTGAACGGCACGCAGGATTTCATTGCCGAGAACAACGTGATCTTCAAGCGCCGCCGCGATCTGGTGGTAGAGATGCTCAATGGGGCCGAGGGGGTGTCCTGCCCTGTGCCGGAGGGGGCGTTCTATGTCTATCCTTCGGTGGCGGGCTGTATTGGCAAGACCTCCCCTGCGGGTGTGTTGATCGAGAATGACGAGGTGTTTGCCACCGCCCTGCTGGAGGAAACCGGCGTTGCGGTCGTCTTTGGCGCGGCCTTTGGCTTGTCGCCCAATTTTCGGGTCAGCTATGCGACCTCGGACGAGAACCTGAAAGAGGCCTGCAGCCGGATACAGAAATTCTGTGCCGCGCTGACCTAAGGGGTTTTCATTTTGAATTAGACAAATAGACTGCCTGGTATTCTTAGATGTTTATCGGGTGGTTTGTGCAGAACTGGCCGACTGTGTTCAAGCCCGATGATGACGCTGCTTTTGAGGCGGTGCTTCATACGGATACGGTATTGCTTGAGGCCGGTGTGTTGCCCAAGATGCAGGGGATGATCTATCCGATTTAGCCCCCGCGCCCTTTGACAGTGGGCGGGGGCCTGCGTAACTTGCGGGGAAATCATTGAGGCCGCAGTTATGACGGATCTGCCCGAGTATTATTTCAGAGTGCGCGAGAATGGCGCGGTGGCTTTTCGGGTGGATACCGAGAACCGCCAGCGGCGGATCGAGATGGACCAGATCGCCGTGATCAACATCAAGAACGGCGAGGTGAAGCCCCATGGGGATCACGCCCTGAGCGAGTCCGATCTGGCAGCGATTTCGGATTGGATGGCAGAGCGGCAGGCGCTTTTGGCGCGGCGCGATATCGACGACATCCACCGCGCTGTGGATTACCTCAACATCACCACGCAATGGGTGCAGTCCAAGGCCGATGACGAGCAGTTGGAGAATGTCACCGATGCGCTTTTGCTGGCCATGCATGACCTGCGCTCTGTCCTTGTGCGCAAGAAGGCAGACCGGTTGATCAAGGCGCGAGAGCGGGCGCAGGACTAGGGCCGCGCGGCGCGAATGGGCGCGTTTCTCGCGTGAAAGCGGGTTGGCCCCATTGTTTTGCGGCGCAAACCTTGCAAGAGTGAGCACACTTATTTTCGCGATCCAAAGGACTGATCCCAATGTCGATTAAAAAACTCGCCCTTCCCCTGTTCATGGCGGCCCTTCTGGCCGGTTGTCTGCAATCCGCGCCGGAGCCCGAGCCGGAGCCCGTTCTGGACGAAAACGGTGTTGAAGTTCTGCCGACGGATGAAGTGATCGGCGAAGACGATCTGAACGCCTAACCGCGCGCGCCAAGGTGGATGCGGGGCACTGCCCGCGCAGCAGGGCGCAAATTTTTACTTAAAAATTTGGGGCGCCAGCCGGAAGGCTGTGCGCCCTAGATTTTTCGGAGAAAAATCTTAGTCGTGGCTGTGGCCGTGGTCGCGCACAAAGCCGAGTTCCATTTCGGCGCGCCAAAGGCGCTCCTCGGGGCTGGCGTCGCGGGTTTGCAGGGCCTCGAGCACGCGCTCGTGGCCTTTGTGGAATTCGAAGCCTGCGCCGAATTTCTGGTCCAGCGCGAGGAACTCCCAGATCTGGCTGCGGGTCAGGCAGCCGTAGCTTTCGGCGCGGTCGTAGGCGGCGGTGACGCGGGCTTCGCGGCCCGCCGCGGGGGTGTCGGTGAATTTATGGGCCAACTCGCGCACCGCGCGGCGGCGCAGGCCCCGTCCGTGGACGCCGGCGAGTTCGTCATATTGTTTCTTTGACAGGCGCAACCGGCCGAAGGCGGTGGGGTCGCTGTCGCCGGGGTTGTCGGCGCGGGTGACGGCCTCCATCCCCGGTGCGTCGAGCACCATGGCGTGGGCGCGGCCAAAGAGCTGTGCCAGTTGTTTGGGTTTCAGCACCGGCAGCAGCAGGTCCATCACATGGGGGTCGCCGTGGCGGAAGATCACGGTTTCGAATTTGGCGGAGCGGTCCACCGCGCCGATGGGGCGGGTGCCGACGATGGCCTCGGCGCGCATGGCGGGGATTTCCACGAGGTTCAGGCGGCGTAGGTGCGACTGGATCGCATGGGCCGTACCTTCCCCCTCGTCCGGCCATGCCCACCAGACCACTGCGGGCGCGCCGGAGCAGACATCGCGGACCTGTTCGATGGCGTAGCCATTGGGGCAGGCCACGAGGTGCGGCCCTTGGGACATATTCGGCAGGTCGATTTCATCGGCGTAGAGCGGAAGGGCCTCGAGCCCGACGGCGCGCATTCGGGCGGGCAGATCGTCGAAATGGGCCCCGTCCACGACGGCGAAGATCGCGCCCGGCAGGGGGCGCAGGGCATCGCCGAGGTCATCGCGGATGGTCAGGGGGGGCGGGGCTGAGATCTGGTCTTGCATGGGGCACCCTAATGAGGAGGTCTGGTCAATAATGGGCGGATACTAGGCCCCTGCCCCCGATGTGTCTACTGCGCTGCGCTGCTCTGCCCGGGGCACGATATGGCGCCAGAAGCGCAGCATCATCGACACGGCGGCGCAGCACAGGCCGATGCTCAGCCCGCCCCAGATGCCCGCCCCGCCGAGGCCGAGGGTAAAGCCCAGCAGGTAGCTGCAGGTCATGCCGACGCACCAGTAGCTGAGCACCGCGTAGATCATCGGCACCTGTGTGTCCTTGAGGCCGCGCAGCAGGCCAAGCGCCATGGCCTGTGCCCCGTCGACCAGTTGGAACACCCCTGCGAGCAGCATCAGGGTGATGCCTGCGGAGATGATCTCTGGCCTGAGGGGGTCGGCGGGGTCGATGAACATGCCTATGAGGGTTGCGGGGATGCTCCAGTAAACTGCCACCGTCATCAGGGCGAAGGCGACGGACATCCAGACTGCCACCACCGCGCCGCGGCGCAGGTGGGGGAAGTCCTGCCGCCCCAGCGCCTTGCCCACGCGGACGGTTGCGGCGCTGGACAGGCCGAGGTGGACCACGAAGGTTGCGCTGGCGATCTGGATCGCCACGCCGTGGGCCGCCAGTGGCACGGTGCCGAGCCAGCCCATCATCAGGGCGGAGGCCGCGAAGAGGCTGGTTTCCGCAAGATAGGTCAGCCCGATGGGCACGCCCATGCTGAACAGCCGTTTGATCACCTCGGGGTCGGGCCGCCAGAGGCGGGCGAGCAGGTCGTGTTCGGGGAACTTGCGCAGGGCATAGCCCGCGAGCAGCAGCAGCGTGACGCAGTGCACCGCAGAGGAGGCATAGCCCGCCCCCTTGATACCCAGTTCCGGCGCGCCGTAGTTGCCGAAGATCAGCAGGTAGTTCACCCCCGCATTGACCAGTGCCGCCGCAATCGTCACCCAGAGCACCACCCGTGTGTGTTCCAGCGCGGCAAGGTAGCTTTTGAGCACCATAGCCAGCAGGGCCGGAAGCATCGCCAGCCCGACGATGCGCAGCAGGTCCTGAGCATCATCAGACAGGGGTTTTGTCTGGCCCAGCGCCTGTAGGATCGGGCTGGACCACAGGAACAGCGGCAGCACCAGCACCGCAAAGAGCACCGAGAGCCAGAGGCCCATGCGCGCCGTGCGGCGGATGGTTTGGGTGCCGTCCGGTTGCTCGGAGGCTTCGGCCACCAGCGGCATCACCGCATTGGCAAAGCCGGAGCCGAGCAGGAAGATGCTGAACCACATGGAATGGCCGAGGACCGCCGCCGCGAGGGCATCGACGGAATACCACCCCAGCATCAGCGTATCGGTCACGCCGATGGCAATCTGGCCGAGGTTACCGCCGATCAGGGGCAGGCCCAGAACGAGAATGGCGCGTCCATGGGCGGAGGGGGTCATTGTGTGATGCATTCTTAGGCAGTAGTCCCATGGGGGTGCACTGGCAAGGGGGGCTGAGGGCCCTGCGCGTGGATCGCGGAGCATGGGGGTTTGGGCTCTGGCGGAGGGGGGCCTCTTTGGCCGAAACGGGGCCTGCCAGCAGCGCAGGCATCAATGTTTCCTTTACCATGCGCGCCCAGAGTGGATTCAACGCTTGGCTTCCATAGGCGCCCTGCACTACATTTAGCATCAATCAACGATAAGAGCAGCAAATCATGGCCAACGACCTTTTGAGCGCCTCTGCGCCGGACCCTTCATATGACGCCTCTTCCATCGAAGTGTTGGAAGGGCTGGAGCCTGTGCGCAAACGGCCCGGTATGTATATCGGCGGCACGGACGAGCGCGCCTTGCATCACCTTGTGGCCGAAGTCCTTGATAACTCTATGGATGAGGCCGTGGCAGGCCATGCCAACCGGATCGAGGTTGAGCTGCATGACGATTATTCCATCACCGTGCGCGACAATGGTCGCGGCATTCCGGTGGACCCGCATCCGAAGTTTCCCGACAAATCCGCGCTTGAGGTGATCCTGTGCACCCTGCATGCGGGGGGCAAGTTCTCGGGCAAGGCCTATCAGACCTCGGGCGGTTTGCACGGGGTTGGGGCCTCTGTCGTCAACGCCCTGTCGGATTCGATGATCGTGCAGGTGGCGCGGGACCGTCAGGTATACGAGCAGCGCTTCTCGCGCGGTTTGCCTTTGGGGCCGGTGGAAAACACCGGAACGGCCTCGAACTGGAAGGGCACGCGAGTGACCTTTCACGCGGATGAGGAGATTTTCGGCAAGCACCGGTTCAAGCCCGCGCGGCTGTTCAAATCGATCCGGTCCAAGGCGTTCTTGTTCTCTGGTGTGGAGATCCGCTGGAAAACCGCGATTGACGACGGGGAGACCCCTGCCGAGGCGGTGTTCCACTTTCCCGGTGGTTTGGCCGATTACCTGAATGATACTCTGGGCGAGGCGACGACCTATTCCGACAAGCCCTTTGCCGGCACCGTGGATTTCAACGAGAAGTTCGGCGCGCCGGGCAAGGTGGAATGGGCGATCAACTGGACCCCCTCTCGCGATGGGTTCATCCAGAGCTATTGTAACACCGTGCCCACGCCCGAGGGCGGCACCCATGAGGCGGGCTTTTGGGCCGCGATCCTCAAGGGGGTGAAGGCCTACGGCGAGCTGTCGAATAACAAGAAGGCGGCGCAGATCACCCGCGAGGACCTGATCACGGGGGGCTGTGCGCTGGTCTCCTGTTTCATCGCCGACCCTGCCTTTGTCGGGCAGACCAAGGACCGGCTGTCGACCGAGGCCGCGCAAAAGATGACCGAGGGCGCGGTGCGCGACCATTTCGACAACTGGCTGGCCGCCGATACCAAGGCCGCCGGTGCGATTCTTGATTTCCTCGTGCTGCGCGCCGAGGAGCGCCTGAAGCGGCGGCAGGAAAAGGAAACGGCGCGGAAATCCGCCACGAAGAAGCTGCGCCTGCCGGGCAAGCTGGTTGATTGTTCCAGCGCGACGCGCGAGGGGACGGAATTGTTCATCGTGGAAGGGGATTCTGCGGGGGGCTCTGCCAAAATGGCGCGGGACCGCAAGACGCAGGCGCTTTTGCCGCTGCGGGGGAAGATCCTGAACGTTCTGGGGGCGGCCTCGTCCAAGCTGGGCTCCAACGCGGAGATCAACGATCTGACGCAGGCGCTGGGCGTGGGGCTGGGCACAAGGTTCAACGTCGATGACCTGCGCTATGACAAGATCATCATCATGACCGATGCGGATGTGGACGGGGCGCATATTGCGGCGCTGCTGATGACCTTTTTCTTCACCCAGATGCGGCCGATGATCGATACCGGGCATTTGTATCTGGCCTGCCCGCCGCTCTATCGCCTGACCCAGGGGGCCAAGCGCGTCTATGTGGCCGATGATGCAGAGAAAGACCGCGTCATGGAAAAGGGCCTTGGCGGCAAGGGCAAGATCGATTTGCAGCGGTTCAAGGGTCTGGGCGAGATGGACGCGAAGGACCTGAAGGACACCACGATGAACCCCGAAAGTCGGACCCTGATCCGCGTGTCGATCGACGAGGACGAGCCGGGGCAAACCGGCGATCTGGTGGAACGCCTGATGGGCAAGAAGCCGGAGCTGCGGTTCCAGTATATCCAGCAGAACGCCAAATTCGCCGAAGAGCTTGATATCTAGACGCAACCGCAATTTGCGCCAGCAAATTGCCACGCCCAACCACGTGTGAGGCCCTTGGGCCGAGGCGCGTGGGCGGGAGGGGTTCGGGATCAAAAAATCCTCCGAATTTTTTGGGCGCGGCGCGGGGAAGCGCCGATTGGGGGACCTCGCGCAAGCGTGGCTCGACATTCGGGGATCGGGCCGTCACCCTGCCGCCAATGGCTCACTCAAACCCAAAAGGTTGCCCCACATGTTTATCTCCCGTGTTCTGCCCGCCGCTCTTGCCGTGATGATGGCCCTGCCCGCTGCGGCGCAAGACGACAATCCGATCCTGACCCAGATGGCCGCCCTGATCGCGGCCTATAATGCGGGCGACAGTGCTGGCGTGGCGGCGATCTATGCCGATGACGGCGCGATTTTTGCGCCCTCTGCCCCGGCCAGTGTCGGGCGCGAGGCGGTGGCCGCCCATTATGGCCGTGCGCTGGAGGCGGGCGTGTCGGATATGAAGTTTCAGGTCTCTGAAATCCGCAGCTATGGTCAGGGTGCGGTGGAGATCGGGGAATCCTCTGTGACCCTGAATGGTAAGCAGATCATCTCCCGCTACATGCATGTCTGGGAAAAGAAAGATGACGACTGGTTGCTGGCGCGCGATATCTATAACGTCATCGGCACAATAGAGTAGGAAGCGGCAGCGCGGGTTGCCGCGCAGGCAATATGCGGCGTTTGATTTTAATCGGTTTGCTTTGTTTGACGGGGGCCTGCGGGCGCCCTTTAACCGAGCCCGAGCGCGCCTATGTTGCCGATCTGACCGGAAGCGAGGTGGATGCGGATAAGGTGCGCATCATGCGCGGCGGGATATTGAGCGTGGTTCAGTTCCGCTTCCCTGCCCGCCCGCGCGTCACCTGTCAGGAGCGTTTGTTCCCCCCTTCGGAGGAGAAGATCCTGACCGGATCGCCCGCGGCGGCGGTTTTGCACAACTGGATCTATTTTAACCGTGGCAATTTCCTGCCCGATTACGTGCCGGAGTATCCGGAGCGGTTTTACCTGTATGATGCCATGGTGTTCGGCCATGAGACGGTGCATGTCTGGCAGTGGCAGAACCGCGACAAGACGGGTTTTACCCCCCTGCGCGCCGTGCGCGAGCATCAGCTGTCTGACGATCCCTATCTGTTCGATATCGACAAGGAGCAGTCCTTTTCCGATTTTGGCTATGAGCAGCAGGGATCGGTGATGGAGGAGTTCATCTGCTGTCAGGCCCTTGCCCCCCATTCGGCCCGCACGGATCGGTTGCGCGAATTGCTGCGCCCGCATTTCCCTGTGGCGCGGTTGGAAAAGCTGGCGCAATCCACGGTTATTCCGCCCTTCGACTCGGTTGATCTGGGCGGGATTTGCGACTAGGGCCAGCGGCGCGTCACCTTTTCGCACAAACCCGCGACGGAAATTGACATCCGCTGCGTTCAATACCAAAGCCTTCACCCAAGCGGCCCGGACAAGAGGCCCGCAGAGCAAAGGACGGGACGTTTGCCATGAGCTTAGACAAGGGTCTGAACACGGGCCCGAACACAGGATTAAAACGCAAGAGCACCATCGCCCTGAGGGTTGTCGGGCTCGGGGTGCTTGTGGTCGGCCTTGCGGCCGCGCAGATGTATCGCAAGCGGGTGAATACGGCGACGGAAGTGGCCTCTATCGATTATGTCCTTGCCGAGGAGCAGCCCCCTGCGGGCAACAGGGTGCGCATCACGCGCTCTGAGGAGGAGGTTGCGATCAAGAGCAACTCCATGCCGCCGCATCTGGTGGGCCTGTCCGATGCGGAGCGCACACCGCGCGGCATTCAGGTGCGCCGCGTTGCCGTCAGCGTCCCCGCCCGGCCCGAGATGGAGGAGGCCCCGACGCCGATGCAGGTGGGCTGGCGCTTTGGCGTCAGTGTGCATGGCATCATGTTTGATCCCCTGACGCCGCAGTATTGGAAGGATCAGCCCGATAACGGGTGGAATTACAATGCGCTGAGCGGGGCGGTGGAACTTGGGATTGACACCAACCTAGCCCATACCAGCCGCGAGGGGGTCTATCATTACCACGGGATTCCCTATGGGTTAATGACGCTTTTGGGTTATTCCGAGAAGGCGCATTCGCCCCTGATCGGCTATGCCGCCGACGGGTTTCCGATTTATGCGGTGACCGGACGGGTGGACGGGGAGGTGGTGCAGATGACCCCCTCTTACCGGCTGAAATCCGGCACGCGGCCGGGCGGCAGGGATGCCCCGGGCGGGGGTTATGACGGCACCTTTCATGCGGATTACGAATATGTAGAGGGGCTGGGCAATCTGGATGTCTGCAACGGGGCCTTTACGGTTTCGGTGGAGTATCCGCAGGGGACCTATGCCTATTTCCTGACCTCGGATTACCCTGTGATCCCGACCTGCTGGCGCGGCACGCCTGATGCGAGCTTTATGCGGCACGAACAGGAAACCGCCGCCTCGCACGGATAGATCACCTGCGCGGCCTTCCCTTGGGGCGCGAATTGAACCAATGTTCAAATCTGGCGTCTGAGGGAGGCATTGGACATGCATTACGCGGCAATCATGTTGGTGGCGGGGATCGGAATACCGGTTCTGGCGGCGATGAACGCACAGCTGGGCCGGATCATCGGCGGGCCTGCGGCGGCGGGGGCGGTTTTGTTTACCGTGGCCTTTACCTGCGCCAGTGTGACCGCATTGCTGACCGACCCGGGATCGATTGCGCGGATCGCCTCGGCGCCGAAACATCTGTTTCTGGCGGGGATATTGGTGGCCTTTTACCTGCTGTCTATCACATGGATCGCGCCGCATTTCGGGATCGGCAATGCGGTGTTCTTTGTCCTCTTGGGGCAGTTGATTTCCGCCGCGGCGATTGACCATTTCGGCCTGTTCGGGGCGGCGGTTTCGCCCCTGTCCGGCAACCGGTTGTTGGGGGTTGCGGTGATGGCCCTTGGGGTGTTCCTGACGCAGAAGGCCTAGCCCGCGAGGGTGAGGGTTGCCTGCCAGAGGGCATCGGGTACATCGACCACCTGCGGCGCGGGCCGCGGGGCGCCGGGCAGGCGCGCGCCGGGGTCGGCGGCGACGGCCTCGGCCACCCGCGCGAGGCGCTCTGCAAAGTCCGGCGACATGGCCGGATCGATCAGCAAGAAGAACTGGCCCAGTTGATGCGGCGCGCCCTCGGGCGCCTTGAGGGGTTTGACGTCGAGGGAGTTCAGCCCGCCTGTCATGCCAGCGGCCAAAAGCTCCACCATCAGGCCAAGGCCCCAGCCCTTGTGCCCGCCAGCAGAGACCAGCGCGCCGCCAAGGGCGGCCTCGGGGTCTGTGGCGGGGTTTCCGTCGGCGTCGACGGCCCAACCCTGCGGGATCGGCTCTCCGGCGGCTTTGGCCATGGTGATGCGGCCAAGGGCGACGGCGGAGGTGGAGAAATCAAACCCCATGGCCGTGCCCCCTGCCCCGTCGGGCACGGCAAAGGCCATAGGGTTGGTGCCGATCACCCGCGCCTTGCCGCCCGGCGGGGCGACGATGGGCGAGGCATTGGTGAAACCGATGGCGAGCATGCCCGCGCGGGCGGCTTTTTCGGTGAAATAGCCAAGGGCGGTGCAGGTATGGGCGTTGTGGATCGCAAGGGCGGCGGTGCCATTGGTGCGCGCGGCCTCCAGCGCCTGTGGCATAGCCCGCAGGAAGGCGCATTGGGCAAAGCCCGCCTGCGCATCGACGCGGACAAAGCCCGGTTTCGGGCGGCTGACCTGCGGCGCGGCGGTGCCGGAGACGCGGCCGGAGCGGAGCTGTTGGCAGTAGCTTTCGAGGTAGTAGAGGCCGCAGATGCGGTTGCCGCGGCCCTCGGCAAAGGCCACGGCCTTGGCCATTTCGGCGGCGATCCATTCCTGCGCCCCGTGACGGGTGAGCGCCAGTTGGCTGACGCTGCGGATGTCGGAGAGGGCGATATCGGGCATCAGACCAGTCGCCCCGCCTCGAGCCGCACGACACGGTCCATCCGGCGGGCGAGGTCGAGGTTATGGGTGGCGATCAGGGCCGCCATGCCGGTGCCGCGCACGAGGGCCATCAGGGCCTCGAACACCGTGTCGGAGGTGGCGGGGTCAAGGTTGCCGGTGGGCTCATCCGCCAAGAGCAAGCGCGGCGCATTGGCCAGCGCGCGGCAATAGGCGGCGCGTTGCTGTTCCCCGCCCGAGAGGGCCGAGGGGCGGTGCTCGGCGCGCTCGCCAAGGCCAACGCCGGAGAGGAGCTCCATCGCGCGGGCCTCGGCCTGTGCCTGCGGCACGCCATTGGCCAGCTGCGGCAGGACGATATTTTCGGCGGCGGTGAATTCGGGCAGCAGGTGATGCGCCTGATAGACAAAGCCGACCTGCGCGCGCCGTGCCAGCGTGCGGCGGCGGTCGCCCAGTTTGGTCATATCCTCGCCCATCAGCGTGACAGAGCCGCGATCGGCGGTGTCCAGCAGGCCCGCGATATGGAGCAGCGTGGATTTGCCCGCGCCCGAGGGGGCGACAAGGGCGACGACCTCGCCCTCCTGCACCGTCAGGTTCAGGCCGCGCAGCACCTGCACCGCATTGGCCGCGCCGGGGTTATAGACCTTTTCGATGCCTACAAGGGCGAGCACATCATTCATAGCGCAGGGCCTCCACCGGGTTCATGCGGGCGGCGCGGCGGGCCGGAAACAGGGTGATGATCCAGCTCAGCCCCAGCGAGAGAGAGATCGAGGAGAGCACATCATTGAGTTCGAGCTTCGCCGGCAGATTATAGAGCCCCCTGATTTCAGGGTCCCAGACGCCGCCGCCGGCGACATAGTTCACCAGCGAGAAGATCGGGTCGATATAGATCACAAAGAGGCAGCCGAAGAGCACCCCAAGCGCCGTGCCGATGGTGCCCACGAGGGCGCCGCAGATGAAGAACACCCGCATCACCGCCCCTTGGGTCAGGCCCATGGTGCGCAGGATGCCGATGTCACGGCCCTTGTTTTTCACCAGCATGATCAAGCCGGAGATGATATTCATCGAGGCGATCAGGACGAGGATGGACATGATAACGAACATCACGTTGTCCTCGATCGTCAGGGCGCGCAGGAAGCTGCCGGAGGCATCGCGCCATGTCCAAAGCAGTGCACGGTCGCCCGCGGCATTGAGCAGCGGCAGGGCGAGGTCATCCACGGCATCGGGATCCTCGACCATGACCTCGACCTCATCTGCCACGCCCTCCTTGTTGAAAAAGCTCTGGGCGGCCTCGAAGGGCATGTAGACGCGGGTGCGGTCGATATCATAGCGACCGGCCTGAAAGATATAGACGACCTCGTAGGCGACGACACGGGGGCTGGTGCCGAAGGCGGTTTTGACCCCGTTGGGCGAGATCACCTTGATCCGGTCGCCGACGGTCGCGCCAAGCTCGCGCGCGACGCCCCAGCCGATGGCGATACCCTCGTTGAAACGGTCGATATCGCCGGCGGATTGTTCGGGATTGGCGATGCGGGGGATGGTTTTGAGGTTCTCCAGCGAGATGCCGAAAACCTCGATCCCGGCGTTGTTGTTGGTCAGGTTCGCCATGACCTGCCCCTTGATCAGGGGCGCGGCGCGGGTGACACCGGGGACGGCGCGGATCGCTTCTGCCTGCGCCTCGAAGTCGGTGAGCGCGCGGGAGGTCTGGCCGGTTTCATTGGCGTAGACCGTGGAATAGACCGTGACATGGGCATTGGCCCCGAGGATCGTATCGACGAATTCCTCGCGAAAGCCGGAGCGCACGGCCAGAACGGCGATCAGCGCAAAGACCGCTAGCATGATGCCGATCAGGCTGATCCATGTCATGACGGAGACGCCGCCCTCGGCCCGTTTGGCGCGCAAATAGCGCCAAGCGATCAGCCATTCAAAGCGTGCGAAAGGGGGGGTAGTGCCTGCCACGGGTGTTTGCCTCGTTTTGCCAGTTGCCGCGGAACCTCGCCTAGGACGGGGCAAAGGTCAACCTTGCCTGATGCTGCGGGGCTGAGATGGGGGCCGTCTAGGGCCCCGGCGCCGGGCCCAGAGCGCCTTTGCGCCGGAAAGGCCAGCGGAGCGCCGCCCATAGGCCGACAAGGACACCCCAGCCGATGAAAAACCCCGAGGTGGCAAAGCCGACACCCTCTAGGGTCAGGGGCACGGCGGGCTCGAAATCCTGCAGGGCCTCGCGGGCGATTTCGGGGTCCATGAACCTTGGGGCCTGCGTCAGGCGCAGGAAGGCAGAGGCATCGCGCACGGCGATCAGGTCGGCGCTGAGCCGTTCGGAGCGGGCGATGGTGCGGGTCATATCCTCGCCGCGGCGGATGACGAAACTGTCTGAGTTGCCGGTCATCGCGTCAAGCGCGGCTTGGCGGGTTTTGCCCTCTGCCTCGGCCGAGCGGTCAAAATCGGCGACGACCTCGGCCAATGCGTCCACCGCGCCGCCGAGGCGTTGGACGTATTGTTGCGAATATTCGGGGAATTGGGCCATGGTTCCGGCCCCCGCCAGCCCGCCGACAATTCCGATGGCTCTGAGTAACATGATGCCTGCCCTTTTTCGGGCAGTGATACGCTTTGGCAGGGCGCCCGGTCAACGGCGGGCGCGTGGTTGCGGCCGGGCGCCCCAGACTTTTGCAAAAGTCTGGAGCAAATCCTTGCAAGGATTTGGGGCCGCCCTAGGCGATGTTTTCGTAGATTGCGATAACCTTGGCAACGGCGGCCTCTGGTGTCAGCTCCTCGCTCTCGCCGGTGCGGCGGGAGGTGAGTTCGACGACGCCGTTCTTGAGGCCGCGGGGGCCGACGGTGATGCGCCATGGCAGGCCGATCAGGTCTTGGGTGGCGAATTTGCCCCCTGCCCGTTCGTCGCGGTCATCATAGAGCGGCTCCAGCCCTGCGCCCTCAAGCGCGGCGTAGAGGCTTTCGCAGGCGGCATCGGCCGCCTCGTCGCCTTGGCGCAGGTTGACGATACCGCAGTGGAAGGGGGTGACGCCCTCGGGCCATATGATGCCCTTATCGTCGTGAGAGGCCTCAATGATCGCGCCGAGCAGGCGCGAGACGCCGATGCCGTGACTGCCCATATGGA
Source organism: Harenicola maris (assembly GCA_018524345.1). Taxonomy (GTDB): domain Bacteria; phylum Pseudomonadota; class Alphaproteobacteria; order Rhodobacterales; family Rhodobacteraceae; genus Harenicola; species Harenicola maris. The sequence continues at coordinate 161,704 of JADQAZ010000003.1, read as the reverse complement.
CGGGCACGACCTGACCGTCCGGCCCCTGCACCTTGGCGCCCATGCTTTCGGAGTATTTGGTGCCGAAGTAGAAAATCTGCCCGACTTCGATGCCGCGCGCGGTTTTGCGGCGCTCCTCAGGGACTTTAGCGAACTCGGCCTCGTCGTGGGTTTCGTCGGTGCGGGCGTAGCGGGAGGTGAACTCCTCCAGCACGCCTTGGCACTGGACCTTGTCGTCATAGTCGATTTCGCGGTCGCCAAAGCTCAGGTCGGTGACTTCGCTGTCATAGAAGACCTCCGACTCGCCGGTTTCGGCCAGTACGAGGAACTCGTGGGTGTAGTCGCCGCCAATAGGGCCGCCGTCGGCGCGCATGGGGATCGCCTGCAGGCCGAGGCGCTCGTAGGTGCGCAGGTAGCTGACGAGGTGGCGGTTATAGGCGTGCAGCGCGTCCTCTTTGGTCAGGTCAAAGTTATAGCCGTCCTTCATGTAGAACTCGCGCCCGCGCATCACGCCGAAGCGAGGGCGGCGTTCGTCGCGGAATTTCCACTGGATGTGGTAGAGCGTGAGCGGCAGGTCTTTGTAGCTGCTGACGTAGCCGCGGAAGATGTCGGTGATCATCTCCTCGTTGGTGGGGCCATAGAGCATATCGCGGCCGTGGCGGTCGGAAATGCGCAGCATTTCTTCGCCGTAGTCGTCATAGCGGCCCGATTCCTGCCAGAGGTCCGCAGGTTGCAGTGTGGGCATCAGCAGGGGGATATGGCCCGCGCGTTGTTGTTCCTCGTGCACGATCTCTTCGATCCGTTTTAGGACCTTGAAGCCCAGCGGCAGCCACGAATAAATCCCGGCGGCCTGTTGGCGGATCATGCCGGCGCGCAGCATGTAGCGGTGGCTGACGATCTGGGCGTCAGCGGGGGTGTCTTTCATGACGGGCAGGAAATAGCGGCTCAGGCGCATTTGGGCGGGCCTTTTGTTAGGGTTGCGGTATTGCGCTTGGCCTACCCGATTGATGGGCGCGTCACAAGATGCGCGCGGCGGAGGCCCCTTGCACCGATGGTTCCTATCGGCCAAGTAGGAGGGAGGAAATTGGGAAAGAAGCATGGCGTTACCTGTTCAAGACCAGATGAAATATTGGGGCATTGCCGCAGTGGTGTTCTTTGGCCTTCTGTATCTGCTGGGCGATGTGGTTTTGCCCTTCGTCATTGGCGGGGCGCTGGCCTATTGTCTGGATCCGATTGCGGATCGGCTTGAGGCCATGGGATTTGGCCGTGTCTGGGCGGTTGTGGTGATTTCTGTCATTGCGGTTCTGGCCTTTTGCGTGGTTTTGCTTTTGGTCATTCCGACGCTGGTGCAGCAGGCGACCTCGCTGTTCGAGACCGCGCCGGAGCTTTTCTCGCAGCTTCAGGCCTTTGTGACGGAGAAGTTCCCCTCCCTTATGGTTGAGGGGTCGAGCCTGAACGAGAGCATTGCCAGCATTGGCAGCACCATCAAGGAGCGCGGCGGCGAGCTTCTTAACAAGGTGATCGGCTCGGTCAGCGGGATCGTCAATGTGATGGTTCTGGCCATTCTTGTGCCAATCATCACCTTTTATCTGCTGCTGGACTGGGACCGGATGGTGGAGAAGATCGACGACCTGTTGCCGCGCGATCATGCGCCTGTGCTGCGCCATCTGGCGGGCGAGATTAACCAGACCCTTGCCAGTTTCATTCGTGGGCAGGGCACGGTGTGCCTTGTGTTGGGCAGTTTTTACGCCATTGCGCTGGCCTTGGTCGGGCTCAACTTCGGGCTTGTTGTGGGGGCGATTGCGGGGTTGATCTCTTTCATTCCCTATATCGGCGCGCTCTTTGGCGGGGTTTTGGCCATTGGCCTCGCCCTGTTCCAGTTCTGGGGCGAATGGGGGATGATTGCTGCTGTGGCGGGGATTTTCTTTGTCGGGCAGTTCCTTGAGGGGAATATCCTGACGCCCAAGCTGGTGGGCGATAGTGTGGGGCTGCATCCTGTCTGGCTCATCTTTGCCCTGTCGGCCTTTGGCACCCTGTTCGGTTTTGTCGGCCTGTTGGTCGCCGTACCTGTGACGGCGATGATCGGGGTTGTCGTGCGGTTCTTTATCCACCGCTACAAGGACGGACGCCTGTATCGCGGCCTTGAGGCCGAGGAACAGGGCAGCACCGGAGACAGCTGATGCCAGAACAACTCGGGTTTGATCTGCCAGTGCGCCGCGCTCTGGGGCGGGAGGATTTCTATGTCTCGCCCTCCAATGCCGTGGCTTTGGCCAAGATCGACGCATGGGAGCGTTGGCCGGACCATCGCATGGTTCTGATCGGGCCTGCGGGGTCGGGCAAGACGCATCTGGCCCATTCATGGGCGCGGGTCTCGGGCGCGGTATTCGCCAAGCCGGCGGACCTGCCGGGTCTGATCGCCGCCCCTGCGCCCTGTATTCTGGATGACACGCCGGAGTTCTGCCAAGACGAGGCGGGACAAGAGGCGCTGTTCCATCTGCTGAATGCCATGCGCGCGGCGGGGGCGCCCCTGTTGATGACCGCCCGCAGCGCCCCAGCGCGGTGGGATGTGGAATTGGCGGACCTTCGCTCGCGCCTGACGGCGACGGATACCTCGGTGATGGAGCAGCCGGATGATGCCCTGCTGGCGGCGGTTCTGGCGAAGCTTTTCGTGGATCGGCAGCTGCGGATTTCGCCGGAATTGATTCCCTATCTGGTGCAGCGGATCGAGCGGAGCTTTGACGCCGTGCATCAGGTTGTGGCCGATCTGGATGCGGCGGGTCTTGGCACCGGCCGCAAGCTGGGGGCGCGGCTGGCCGGAGAGGTGCTGGACAAGCGCGACGCGAGCGCGCCATAGTGTCACTTCTCTGTCATGAAGGCTGGGTAGCTAACGCGCCATGAAGACTGCAAATTTTTTGACCGGGGACTACCCCGAGCCTATGGCCCTGCCGGATGAGGACATGTCCGGCCCTGCCCGCTTTTTCAACCGCGAGCTAAGCTGGCTTGCCTTTAACTGGCGTGTGCTGGAGGAGGCCGCGAACCCACGTGTGCCCCTGCTTGAACGGGTGCGGTTTCTGTCGATCTCGGCCACGAACCTTGATGAATTTTACACCGTGCGCGTTGCGGGCCTGCGGGAGTTGGCCCATGCGGGCAATACCCTGCCGAGCCATGACGGGCGCTCCCCTGCCGAGCAGCTGAAGCTGATCGAGGTGGATGCGCGGGCGCTGATGGCCTGTCAGCAGGAGCGCTGGACTGCCCTACATGCCGAGATGGCCGAGGCGGGGGTGCAGATCCTTGCCAATGGCGATCTGGACGCCGCCGACAAGGCGTTTTTGTCGGGCTATTTCCTTGACCGTGTGTTTCCGGTGCTTTCGCCCCTTGCGATTGACCCTGCGCATCCCTTCCCCTTCATCCCCAACGCGGGCTTTTGCCTTGCCCTGCAGATGGAGAACCCCGAGGAGGGCGAGAAGCTCAAGGCGCTTTTGCCGCTGCCCAGTCAGGTGGACCGGTTTATCCCCCTGCCCGCCGCGGGGGGGCAACAGCGGTATTTGCCGCTTGAGGACCTGTTGCGTCTGAATATCGGCGTGCTTTTCCCCGGCTATAGCGAGCTGGATCATTGCACCTTCCGTGTGCTGCGCGACAGCGATCTGGAGCTGGAGGAAGAGGCCGAGGATCTGGTGCGGGAGTTCGAGACCGCCTTGAAGCGCCGCCGCCGCGGCGAGGTGATCCGCCTTGAGATTTCCGGCGGGGCGCCACAGGCCCTGCGCAGCCTGATCCGCCGCGAGCTGAGCGTGGGCGAGGAGCAGATCGTCGAGATCCCCGGATTGATGGCGATTGCCGATGTCTCTGCCCTTGTGAATGACAGCCGTCCCGATCTGCTGTGGCCCAGTTTCACCCCCCGCATGCCGGAGCGGGTGCAGGACCATGACGGCGATATGTTTGCCGCCATCGCGCAGAAGGACATGTTGCTGCATCACCCCTATGAGACCTTCGACACGGTGATCCGCTTTCTCAGCCAAGCCGCGCGGGACCCCAATGTGGTGGCGATCAAGCAGACGCTGTATCGCACCTCGAACGAGAGCCCGATTGTTTCGGCCCTTTGCGAGGCGGCCGAGAACGGCAAATCGGTGACGGCCTTGGTCGAGCTGAAGGCGCGGTTTGACGAGGCGGCCAATATCCGCCAGTCGCGGCGGCTGGAGCGGGCCGGTGCCCATGTGGTCTATGGCTTTATCAACATCAAAACCCACGCGAAGATCAGCACAGTCGTGCGCCGCGAGGGGGACAACCTTGTCACCTATACCCATTTCGGCACCGGCAATTACCACCCGATTACGGCGCGGTTTTACACCGATGTGAGCCTGTTCACCTGTGACCCCGTGCTGGGGCGCGATGCGACCAAGGTGTTCAATTTCCTGTCGGGCTATGCCAAGCCGGTGGAGCTTGAGAATCTGTCGATCTCTCCCACCACCTTGAAGCCGAAGCTGATCGAGTTGATCGCGGCGGAGGCGGATTATGCCCGCAAGGGCAAGCCTGCCCATATCTGGGCCAAGATGAATTCCCTGATCGAACCCGATGTCATCGACGCGCTTTATGCAGCCAGTCAGGCGGGGGTGAAGATTTCTCTTGTGGTGCGCGGGATTTGCGGGCTGCGCCCCGGGGTTGTCGGCCTGTCGGAGAATATCCGCGTCAAATCCATCGTCGGGCGGTTTCTGGAACATTCGCGCATCGTTTGCTTTGGCAACGGGGCCGAGATGCCCGCCAAGCGCAACCGTGTGTTCATTTCCTCGGCTGACTGGATGGGGCGCAACCTGAACCGGCGGGTGGAGACATTGGTCGAGATCATGAACAAGACCGTCAAGGCGCAGATCGTCAGTCAGGTCATGGCCGCCAATCTGGCGGATCAGGCGCAATCGTGGATCCTGAACGGGGACGGCACATCGGTGCGCGCCGTGGCGCCCGAGGGCGAGGATCCGGGCTTTAACTGCCACCGTTTCTTTATGGAAAACCCCTCGCTCAGCGGGCGGGGATCGGCGGGGGCGGCGGATGTGCCGGAACTGACCCACTCCAAAGATTGACCTGCGTCTGGGGGCGGCTTTGGATTGACGCCGCCTAGTATGCTGGCGCAGGGTGGGCGAACCACGCGATCTGGGGATGATCACACTATGAACACTGGCGCGGACCAACCGTCCGATTGGGGCCCCTTCGGGCGCCCGCTTTTTAATGATCCGGATGTGCGGGCCCTGTCCCGCGTGGGCGTGATCGATGTCGGGTCGAACTCTGTCCGGATGGTAGTGTTTGACGGGGCGGCGCGTTCGCCTGCGTATTTCTACAACGAAAAGCTGATGTGCGGCCTTGGGGCCGGTATGGGCGAGACCGGCATGTTGAACCCCGAGGGGCGCGAGCGGGCGCTTTTGGCGATGAAACGCTTTGTCCGTTTGGCCGAGGGCATGGGCATTCCGCCCATGACCGCCGTGGCCACCGCCGCCGTACGCAATGCCTCCGATGGCAAGGATTTCTGCGATGAGGTCAAGGCGGAGACCGGCCTTGATGTTTATATCATCGACGGCGAGGAAGAGGCCCGTCTGTCGGCGCAGGGGGTTTTGCTGGGCTGGCCCCGCGCAGAGGGGCTTGCCTGCGATATCGGCGGCTCCTCGATGGAGTTGGCGCAGGTCTCGGGCGGGGATGTGGGGGCGCGGGTTTCGACCTCTCTCGGGCCATTGCGGCTCAAGACGATCAAGGGCGGCGCAGCGGCGCGGCGGATCGAGATTGACCGTGTTCTGGAGGATGTGGCGCAAAAGGTGCCGCCCCATGAGCGCCTGTTCCTTGTGGGCGGGTCTTGGCGGGCGATTGCGCGGCTGGATATGCTGCGGCGGGGCTACAAGATTTCGGTGCTGCATGAATACCGGATGACGCCGAAATCCGTGTCTTCGACCCTGCGCTGGATCAAGGGCAAGAACATGGAGGAGCTGCGGGCCGAGGCACGCCTTTCCGCCGACCGGATCAAGCTGGTGCCGATTGCGGGCGAGGTGTTGAAGCGCGTCATCAAGATCATGAAGGTGCGCACGATCCATATTTCCAGCTATGGCATCCGCGAGGGGATGCTTTACGAGCAGATGCCGCCGCGCCTGCGGGCGCGTGACCCGCTGATCGAGGCCTGCCGTTTCGAGGAGGTCCAGAACGCCCGCGTGCCGGGCTTTGGCCGCACCATGTATCACTTTATCCAACCGCTGTTTCCCTCGGCGCGCCCCGAATTGCGCCGTTTGGTGAAGGCGGCCTGCCTGCTGCATGATGTCAGCTGGCGTGCCCATCCCGATTACCGCGGCGAGCTGTGTTTTGATAACACCACGCGGTCCAACCTTGGCGGGATCAACCATACGGATCGGGTGTTTCTGGGGCTTGCGCTGCTCTATCGCTATCGCGGGAACAGCCATGCGACGCGGTTTGAACATCTGCTGGATATCCTGACCGAAAAGCAACGCTATCAAGCCGAGGTTCTGGGCCGCGCCATGCGCCTTGGGGCGATGTTCTCAATCAATGCGCCGGAGTTGATGGGCAGTTTCAAGTATCACCCCAAGAAGGGCATCCTGAAGCTTTCCCTGCCCGAGGGCAGTGCCGATCTGTATGGCGAGGTGGCCGAGGCGCGGTTTAACAACCTTGCGGCGGTGATGAATGTGGAGACAGAGGTTTTGATGCCCAAGACGCGGCGGGGACGCGGCTAGAGGATAAAATCGTCTGCCCCCGGATTGGCATAGTCGAGGCCATCCAGAACGATGATACTCATCTGGGGGCCGCCGATTTGGTCCACCACGAGTTCCAAGCCGAATTGCATCGCCACCTCGCCCCCGGCCCCGGACAGGCTGGTGACGAAGACAAAGGCTTGGTCCCCCTCCTGCGTCAGGTCGGCGTCGATGGCGGACAGGTCGATCAGGTCTATGCCCTCATCAAAGTCCGTGATCACATCGCCAGCTGTGGGGCTGTCCTGCATGGTTTCAAAGACGAATGTATCTGCGCCTGCGCCGCCTGTAAGGGTATCCGCGCCGCTTCCGCCGATCAGGGTATCGTCACCATTGTCTCCGTGCAGGCCATCCGCCCCTGCCCCGCCGTAGAGGATATCGGCATCGGTGGTTCCAATAAGGACATCATCCGTGCGCAGGCCCGGCTCCATGATGGCCTCTACGGTGAAGACCACGTCCTCGTAATCATTGTCGCCGCCATCCAGCAGGTCCTCGAACCCAAGGGTCAGGGCGGTGCCGCCTGCGTTGACGCCGGAGACGAGGTGTTCGATTCCGTCGGGGTTCAGGGCGGCGTCATAGCTGTGAAAGACTGTCTGGGTTGTGGCGAGACCATTGATCGCAAGGGTCACATCGGCGCCGTCGGCGACATTGGCCGCCGCGCCCAGAGAATTCACAAAGCTTAAGGCATCTGTGTCGGTCAGGGCGCCTATGAACTCGGCGGCGTCTTGGACGATAAAGAACGACAGTTTATTGGCGGGGTTGATACCATCAAAGGTGACCTCTGCTGTCCGGTCCAGGTTGGTATCGGCGAAGAGGATGCGCACGTCGGTGATATTGCCCGAGGGATCAACCTGATAGACGCCAAGGGCGTTGTTATATCCGGCATAGCCGATGTCCTGCAGCGTCACGGTGTATTGGGTTGCATTGGCCCCTGACAGGTAGGCTTGGCTGACCAGCCCGTTGATCAGCTCTGCCGCCACCTCGACCTGTTCGGCGAGGGGGATGATGGGGGCCTCGAATGTCACCTCGGAGGCTCCGGCGGCGAAGGTGACCAGAATGGTGCCCTCTGACGCGGTGTCGTCCGAAAGAGCAAAGCGTTCCTCGGTGCCGTCGCCGTCAAGGTCATAGGTGATCCATTCCACCCCGTCGATTGTCTCGCGCGGGGCGGTGCCAAGGTCGAGCCCCTCGAACACAAGGGCGGAGACTTCGTGTGTGACGAAATTCTCGATATCGGTTGTGGTGGCGCTGTCCTCGGGCCCTGCAGTCAGGGTGATTTCGCCTGCCTCCTCGGAGATGGTGAGGGTATCGCCCGCGCCGGTGAATTCCAGAGTATCCTCGCCCGCGCCGCCATCGATTGTATCCTCGCCGCCGGTGGTCACGATCAGGTCGTCTCCGTCGCCGCCCTCCAGCGTGTTGTCCTCTGAATTGCCGATGATCACATCATCGCCCGCGCCGCCATCGACGGTGTCCTCGCCGCCGTTGGTGAGGATCAGGTCGTCGCCTGCACCGCCCTCCAGCATGTTGTCCGCCGCATTTCCTATGATCACATCATCGCCGGAGCCGCCGCTGGCGTCCTCGATCACCACGCCTTGGGCGATGACGTAGCCGCTGGCGTTCCCCTCTATCGCCGAGACGCCGAGCCCGTCTGGCGTGCCCGCTGGTGCGGCGCTTGCGTCATAGCCGGACAGGGGGGCTTCGGTCAGATCGATCACCACATCTTCACTGCCGGAATAGACGATCTCGTCCCGTCCGCCCGTGTCCCAGATGGTGGCCCATTGGACGGAGCTGTCCGAGAGCTCATAGGTGTTGTCGCCGCTGTTATAGGTGGTGTTGGCCCCGTAAAGCCCCTGTAGCGCCGCCACATCAAAGGCACCGGGGGTGGCGAAATAGGACTGGTTAAACCCGCTGTGGGAAAAGAAGTCCGCCTCGTAATTATAGGTCATCAATGTATAGACCGCAGAGTTCAGCCCGTTGACGCCCATGTCCCACAGTGTGCCGGTGTTCACCCCGCCCTCTGCCACCGCTGGCAGGGCGTCCGGCCCGAGGCCGGGGTCGCCCAGCCCGAGGGCGCTGAGCGTTGCGGTGAGAATGGTTTGAAAGCCAAGGCCGCCCGGTTCCAGCCCGCCAGAGGTGTCCCAGCCAAAGCCATCCTCGTTCAGGGCGATCTCTACCCCGCCGGTATAACCGGCGACGGGGGGCGGGCTGGCGAGGAACTGAGCCAACGGGAAGATATAGTCGGCTAGAACGATCTGCAAATCGGCATTGGGGTTGATGGTTTGGCTAAAGGTGATGTTCACATAGCCGGAAATGACCGACAGGGCGGTCATGATTTGCTGCTGCTCGTAGATGGTGAACCCGTCAGAGGTATAGCCGTCCTCGGCATTCGAGGTGGCACCGGCTGGCACGAAGTAAACGGTGATAAGGCTGCCATCCAGAGAGCCCCCCGTTTGCAGCCCTTGGGCAAAGCCCATGGTGGCGGGGTCATAGGGTTCGGCGCTTAGGGTGTAATCGCCGCTGGTGCCATGCTCGCTTGAGGCCGCGAGGTAAAAGCTGCTGTGGAAGAGGCCGCCAAAGATCACGGCGGCGTCCTCGGTATTCGCGTCGCTGAGGTGGAAGTCCTGGGTGACGAGCTGTCCGGTGTCGGTATAGACCGCCAGCGCGCTATCGAGGGTCCCTGCCCCGTCCATGGTGATCTGCACCCATTCGCCTGCGCCAAGGTCAAAGCGGACCCAGTCCACCTCTGTCCCTGTATCAAGCGTGCCGGAAAAGCTGCCGCTGGGGGTTAGGGCACCGGAAAGGTCGGTTGCGGCGGGAAGGGAGATCATGGCGAGGCTCTATCCTTTGGATTGCAATGCAGCGGAAACAAGGAGCACTCGGAACTGTGTAATGGGGCCGGTAACGTCTAATACGGGCAATATTGCGGGATCGCACGGGGGCGCGCAAGGCGCTGGTCAAGTATGCAGCGGCTCTGTGGCCCTATTGTGGCGGGGGGCGGCTTGCCCGTGCCGGGCGCGGCGCATAAAAAACGCGCCGCAGGTTTCCCCGCGGCGCGTTCTTATCTTGCAGTGTCAGCCGTTATTTAACGGTGATACGGCCATCTGTGTAGGGTGTGTAATCGCCCTCGGAGGCCATGAACTCGGCCAGAACATCGGCCAGATCGGGGCCGAAGTCATAGGGGTTCACAGCGTCTGTTGCGAACATCTTGTAACCGTCGCCGCCGTTGCGGACGTAGTTGTTGGTCACAACGCCGTAGGTTGCCTCAGGGTCCAGAGCCTCGCCGCCGATCATCACGTCGGAGACGCGCGAACCGGCCTCTGCTGCGGCGTCAAAGGCAAAGGTCATGCCAGCCACCTGCGGGAAGCGGCCTGCGCCCTCTTCCACTTGGCCCACACCGTTTTCCAGCGCGGCCAGAATGACGGAGCCTTTGGTTTCAAAGGTCGACAGGGTGTTCTGGAACGGAAGAACGGTCAGAACCTCGCCCATTGTCACCTCGCCCGCGTCGATAGAGGCACGCACGCCGCCACCGTTCTGGATGGCAACCTGAACGCCCTGATCCTTGACGCGGTCAAGCATGGCATCGGCCACAAGGGTGCCCATCGGGCATTCCATGGCGCGGCACACGTCGCGGGAGCCTTCGATGGCCGCTGTGGAAGAGGCCACGATGCGGGTTTTCATTTCCTCGATCGGGCCGGCCAGCTCGGCCACGCGGGCCACGGCGGCCTCGTCTTCGGCAACGCTGGCGTCCAGAAGGATGGTGTCGCCGGTTGCGGAGGTTACATTGCCGTCGTCGTCAAAGACGATGGTCAGGTGACCGACATATTTGGAATAGGCATAGGCCTGAACCACGGGAACACTGCCGACCATGGTCGGATAGGCCATCGCGCCCTCTTCGGTGTTGGAGAAGAGCGTGTGCGAGTGACCGCCCACAACCGCATCAAGGCCTGCGACCTCTTCGGCGATTTTCATGTCTTTGGTGACGCCAACATGGGTCAGGGCGATGATCTTGTTCACGCCCTCGCCTTCCAGCGTGGCCACATCGGAGGAGAGGCTCTCGACCTCATCGGTGAAGATCACCGCATCGGAGGGGCTGGAGGTTTCGACAGTGTCCACAGCCAGAGCCGAAACGATGCCGATCTTTTCGCCGCCGACCTCAAGAACAACGTGGTTCTCGACCTGACCGGCAAGGATGTTGGAGCTGGAAACGTCAATGTTGCCGGACACGATCGGGAAGGAGACATTGTCGGCCAGCTTGCGCAGACCCTCGTCGCCGTCGTCGAATTCGTGGTTGCCCACGGCCATGGCGTCAAAGCCGATCTGCTCGGCAAACTCGGCCTCTACATCGCCCTTGTAGGTCGTGTACATCAGGCTGCCCTGATACTGGTCGCCCGAGTCCAGAACGATCACATTCTCACCGGCCAGCTCTTCGCGCAGCTCGTTGATTTTTGTGATCACCCGCGCAATGCCGCCAAAGCATTCGCCCGCGGCGTTGTCTTCGGCGCCGCAGGTCGAATCGTATTTGCTGACGGGTTCGATTCGGCTGTGCAGGTCGTTGATGTGAATCACATGCAGTGTGTAATCAGCAGAAGCAGCCGTTGCTGTCAGTGCCATTACGCATGTTGTTGTTAAAATACGTGAAATCATTTTGGATTTCCCCCTGTTATGATGCTCCAAGCTTGGCGCTGGCCCTTGGCAGAGTCAAACGCCTTCCAAGAGGGCAGTTACGCAGACCCCACGTCAGTTTTGTGACATGCCTTTTTCTTGACCTTACCCGCCCTGCACGGCATCACCATTGACATGTTAATATACAAGATTTTCCTGCGCTCCCAATGGGACGCAATGGTGCAACAGGGCGAAACCCTGGGCGCACCGATCGACCTGGCCGATGGCTATGTGCATTTTTCGACCTCCGCCCAAGTGGCCGAAACGGCGGCCAAGTATTTTGCCGAGCATTCCGATCTGGTGCTTGTGGCCGCACAGGCCGATGACATGGGCGATGACCTGAAATGGGAGGCCTCGCGTGGCGGGGCGCTGTTCCCGCATCTGTATCGGCCCTTTCGCATGTCAGACGTGGCATGGGACAAATCCCTGCCCCTCGGGGCCTCGGGCCATATTTTTCCAGAAGGCGTTGTATGACCCTGTGGGAACGAATGGGCCTGATGGCCCTGCGCAGCTTTGACCCCGAAACGGCCCATGGCCTCGCACTCAAGGCACTGAACGCCGGCCTCGCCCCGCAGCCCGGCGCCATCACCTCTCCGCGTCTTGAGATCGAACTGGCGGGGATGACCCTGCCCAATCCCGTGGGACTGGCGGCGGGGTTCGACAAGAACGCCGTGGCCCTCGGCCCGCTGTCGCAGTCAGGCTTTGGTTTTCTCGAGGTCGGCGCAACCACCCCGCGCCCGCAGCCCGGCAATCCCCGCCCGCGCCTGTTCCGCCTGAAACAGGACCAGGCCGCGATCAACCGCTTCGGGTTTAACAACGAGGGCGCCGATGCCATGGCCGCCGCCCTTGCCACCCGCCCGCGCAACCTGCCCATCGGCCTCAACCTCGGGGCCAATAAGGACAGCGCCGATCGCACGCAGGACTTCGCCAGCGTGCTGGAGACCTGCGGCAGCGCGCTTGATTTCGCCACGATCAATGTCTCCTCCCCCAACACCGAGGCCCTGCGCGATCTGCAGGGCAAGGACGCCCTGCGCGCCATCATCGAACATGTGCTGGAGGCGCGGCCAGAGGGCCTTCCGATCTTCGTCAAGATCGCGCCGGACCTAGACCGCGCCGAGCTTGAAGACATCGCCGCCATCGCACGCGAGTTGCCCATCGCGGGCCTTGTGGCCACGAACACTACTCTGTCGCGCGAGGGGCTGGAAAGCCGCCACAAGGGCGAAGCAGGCGGCCTCTCCGGCGCGCCGCTCTTCGCCCGCTCCACCGAAGTCCTCGCCCATCTCTATCAATTGACAGAGGGGCAGGTCCCCCTGATCGGCGTCGGCGGCGTGGCATCGGCGCAGGACGCGCTGGAGAAAATCCAGGCGGGTGCAACAGCGGTGCAGTTCTACACCGCCATGGTCTATCAAGGGATCGGCCTCGCCGCGCGCATCCCGAGCGAGCTCGACACCCTGCTCTGCGATGCAGGCTATACCAATGCCAGCCAAGCCATCGGCACCAAGGCTGCGGATTACCCGCTCTAGGCTTCTTATTGGCGGCCAATATCCCCGCCGGAGGCGCAAAAACTTTATATTTCGCCCCGGCTTGCGCCGGGTCGACCGGCGGGGGCGTCAGGCCTTCGGCCTGACGCCCCCGCCCCATCCCACTAACGCGGCGCCCCGCGCTTTGCCCGTAAGGGCAAAGCGCCACGCCCAAGGCTTTCGTTCGGCCGCAGGCCGCGCGAAAGGGGCGGGAGGGGTTCTGCGTTATTGCGCGCCCTTGGCGGCGGAGCGTTCTAGGGCGGGGTAGCGGTAGCCGAGGGTGACGGCGCGGGCGACGTAGGAGACGAGCATGGCGATCCACAGCCCGTGGTTCTCCAGCCCCGGCACGAGGGCCGCGGCGGTGCAGCCGTAGATCAGCACCGATATGAACATCATATCGCGCATGTCCCGCGTGCGGGTGGCCCCGATAAAGACGCCGTCCAGCATCCATGAGGCGCCACCGAACAGCGGTGCCAGCACCAGATAGGTCAGGAAGCCCCGCGCCGCCGCGCGCACCTCGGGCGCGTTGGTCATCACGTCGATCATCGGCCCGCCCGCCGTGGCAAAGACCACTGCAAGGATCACCATAAACGCCAGCGCCAGCCGGCCCGAGACCACAACCGCGCGGCGCACCCGCGCCGGGTCGCGGCGTCCGTAGGCCTCGCCCACCATGCCCTGCACCGCATAGGTGATCCCGTCGAGGGCATAGGCCGAGATGAAAGAGAACTGCATCAGGATCTGGTTTGCCGCCAGTTCGACATCGCCGAACATCGAGGAGATCAGGATGAAGGACACAAACACCACCTGCAGCATCAGCGAGCGGAGCAGGATATCTGTGCTGACCTCTGCCAGCCTGCGCAGGCGTGTGGGGTCGAAGACGCGAGGCCAGTCTCTCCATGCCGGTCCGGCGAAGGCATCGCGGCAAAGCCAGAGGCCCAGCGCCATGCCGGACCATTCTGCGATGAAGGTCGCCCATGCCACGCCCTCTACCCCCCAGCCGAAGCCGAGGACGAACCACAGGTCGAGGCCGATGTTGAGCGCGTTCATCCACAGCTGGATAATCAGCACCCCGCGGGTGCGTTCCAGAGCGATCAGCCACCCCGTCAGCCCATAGCCCGCAATCGCCGCTGGCGCCGACCAGATGCGGATCGCCATGTAGTCGCGGGCGAGGGTTTCCACCTCCGGGCTGGCCGGGGTGATGGCAAAGGCCACGAGGTAGATCGGGATTTGCACCAGGATCAGCACCGCCCCCGCCGCGGCGGCGATCATCAGGGCGCGGGACAGGATGGCCGAGACCTCGGCCCTATTGCCCGCGCCATTGGCTTGGGCCGCAAGGCCCACGGTGCCCATGCGCAGAAAGCCGAACATCCAGAACACCGCCATCAGGATCGTCGCGCCGATCCCCACCGCGCCAATCGGGGCCGCCTGCCCCATTTGCCCGACAACGCCGGTATCCACTGCGCCAAGGATCGGCACGGTGGCATTGGACAGTATGATGGGCAGTGCGACCTTCAGCACCCTGCGGTGGGTGATGGCGCGATTTGGCGCCTCCCCTGCCTGCTCCGCGCTCATTCGACGCCGTCAGCGGACTCTGGCATCAGGAAGTGCCCTGTGGCCTGCACGAAAAGGCGCGAGCGGTTGTCCTGCCAGCCCTCCACATGCACCGAGGCATAGCGCCGCCCCGCGCGGTTGATGCGGGCGCGGGCATAGGCATCGCGCGGCAGGCCGGTGCGCAGGTAATCCACGGTGAAGTCGATCGTCTTGGGCAGGCGTGGCAGGTTCTGTACCTCGATCTCGCTCGGGTCGATTTCGCCGCCCTCGATCTTGCCCCAGAGGTTGGCCCAGCCAAGCTCGATAATCGCGGCGACCTCAAGGAAGGCCGCTGTTGCGCCGCCGTGCAGGGCGGGCAGGATCGGGTTGCCGATCAGCATATCGCGGTAGGGCAGCGTCGCGGTAAGCTCGTCTCCGCGCCGCTCGAACTGGATCCCCAGAAAGCCGACATAGGGCACAGAGCTGACCAGCGCGGCGAGGGCCTTGTCGCGCCGTTCCTTGACCACATGGACCGGTTCGGGTTGCTTCGCCATCAGCTTGCCCCCCCTTTTGCACGGGCAAAGGTAAAGGCCCCCGTGGCCGAGGCGACGGGGCTGTCGCGGTCGTCATCCATCGCCTTGGCGCGCACAAAGGCGACCGAGCGGGTGACGTGATAGCATTCCGCCCGCGCCACCAGCCGCTGCCCGGGTGTGGCCGCGCGCATATAGTCGATGCGCAGATCAAGGGTTGCCGTGCCTTCGCAGTCCGGATGGATCAGAACCGCCGCGCCGCTGCAGGTGTCCATCAGGGCAGAGATCGCCCCGCCGTGGATCACCCCGGTTTGCGGATCACCCACAAAGCGCGGGTCATAGGGCATCGACAGTTGCACCCAGTTCTCGCCCAGATCATCCACCCCCATGCCCAGCGCCTTTGAATGGGGCAAAGCGGCGATGAATTGATCCGCGAACTTTCGTTTGTCTTGGCCTGCCATAGGTCCCCCTTGGATGCCCTGATGTTATCAAAGCCCGCCCGCGCCGTTGCAAGCCCAAAGCGCCCTGCGCGCCATGAGGCGGATTGAAAGCCCCCCGCACATGGCCTATCCTCTGCTGCTGAAAGGGGACCTGACAGTCATGACCGATGCAAAGCTCAGCTTCAAAGAGATGTGCGCCAAGTTTGACGTCACACCCCGCACCCTGCGGTATTACGAGTATATCGAACTGCTGGAGCCTGAAAAGGAAGGGCGCTCGCGGTTTTATGCCCCGCGCGAGGTTGCGCGGATGACGCTGATCCTGCGGGGGCGGCGTTGGGGGTTCTCTCTCGAGGAAATCCGCCAGTGGCTGGAAATCTACGAAAACGAGGGGACGGAGACTCAGGCCCAGACCTTTGTCGAGCTTGCCGACCGCCAGTTGAAAGACCTGCGCCGCCAGAAAGACGAGCTTGAAGCCGCGATCGAGGACCTTCAGAGCCTGCGTGACGTTACGGCAAAATCCGCGGGCTAGGAAAAGCGCCCGTTTCAGCAGGGCAATTGCGCCCTAGGGCTGGTCAGGAAATCCTGACCATTTTAGCAAAAATCACAGCAAAATAAGGGGTCTTTCCCCGAAAACACAGGAAAATTCCGTTTCGGGGGGAAAACCGCGGCGGCTTTCACCTGCCCCGGTGATGACGCCACGTTTTAATTACCTTCACGTCAACCATCGCTTTATAGTGTCAGGCATAGGGTCTGCCCGAAGGCATCACGGTTGAAGCTTGCTGAAGGAGGACTGAAAATGACGGAGACTTACTTAACCATTCGCGAGATGTGCGAGGCTTACGAAGTGACGCCGCGCACCCTTCGCTTCTATGAGGCTAAAGAGCTGATTTCGCCGGTGCGCGAGGGGCAGAAGCGCCTTTTCACCAAGCGCGACCAAGCCCGGCTCAAGCTTATCCTGCGCGGCAAGCGTTTCGGGTTCAGCTTGGAAGACATCCGGCAGCTCTTGGATCTGTATGATCTGGGCGACCAGCAGGCCACGCAGATGGCCCGCACCCATGCGATGGGTCTGGAACGCCTGAGCGCCATGGAAGCGCAACGCGACGAGTTGAACGTAGCCATTGAGGAGCTGCGGGAAAACCTGAACTGGGGCGCGAACCTTCTCGCCTCGCAAAACATTCAAGAGGCTGCCGAATAGCCCGGTGGCCTTTGCCAAAGGGAGAGAGACACGATGCCGCAATACACGGCCCCAACAGCAGACATGCAGTTTGTTCTGCACAATGTTTTGAAAATTTCCGAGAGCAAAACCGAAGGGTATAGCGATCTGGACTCCGGTTTTACCGGAGCAGTGTTGGAAGAGGCGGGTAAAATCGCCTCCGAGGTTCTCTCCCCCCTTAATGTGGTGGGCGACACCGAAGGCTGCGTGCTGGAAAACGGCGTGGTTCGCACGCCGACCGGCTTTGACGAGGCCTTCAAGCTGATGAAAGAGGGCGGCTGGACCGCCCTTGATTGCGACCCCGAATATGGCGGTCAGGGCATGCCCTATGTTCTTGCCACCGCTGTGGGCGAGATGTTCAGCGGCGCGAATATCGCCTTCAACATGTATCAGGGCCTGACCCATGGCGCCTATAGCGCCATCCATGCCCATGGCACGGACGAGCAGAAGGCCAAATACCTGCCCAAGATGGTCAGCTGTGACTGGACCGGCACCATGAACCTGACCGAGCCCCATTGCGGCACCGATCTGGGTCTGATGCGCACCAAGGCAGAGCCGCAGGATGACGGCAGCTTTAAGATCACCGGCCAGAAGATTTTCATCTCGGCGGGCGAACATGACCTGTCCGACAATATCATCCACCTTGTTCTGGCGAAAATCCCCGGCGGGCCCGAGGGCATCAAGGGTGTCAGCCTGTTCATCGTGCCCAAGTTCATGGTCAATGACGATGGCTCCCTTGGCGATCGCAACGCCGTGGCCGTGGGCAAGATCGAAGAGAAGATGGGCATCCACGGCAATTCCACCTGCGTGATGAACTATGACGGCGCCACCGGTTACCTTCTGGGCACCGAGCATAAGGGCATGCGCGCCATGTTCACCATGATGAACGAGGCCCGCATCGGCGTTGGCCTGCAGGGCTATGCCCAGGCCGAGGTGGCCTATCAGAACGCGCTGATCTACGCCAAGGACCGGCTTCAGGGCCGCGCTGTCACCGGCACGGAAAACCCCGAAGGCCCTGCCGATCCGCTGATCGTGCATCCCGACATCCGCCGCAACCTGATGGATCAGAAGAGCTTTACCGAGGGCGCGCGCGCCTTTGTTATGTGGGGCGCTTCGATGATCGACGATCACGTGCGCGCTGGCGACGAGCTGGCCGATGACATGGTTTCCTTGCTCACCCCCGTGATCAAGGGTTTCCTGACCGACAAGGGCTTTGAATGCGCCGTCGCGGCGCAGCAGGTCTATGGCGGCCATGGCTATATCGAGGAATGGGGCATGTCCCAATTCGCCCGCGACGCCCGCATCACCCAGATTTACGAGGGTGCCAACGGGGTGCAGGCGCTTGACCTTGTCGGCCGCAAACTGGCGCTGAATGGCGGCAAGGCTGTCATGGCCTTCTTCGAGATGATCAAATCCTTCTGCAAGGAACACGGCGAGGCCGAGGGCATGGCCGATATCATCGGCCCGCTCAAGGAGGCGAGCAAGGACCTGCAGGCTGCTGGCATGTATTTCATGCAGCAGGGGATGAAGAACCCGAACAACGCGCTCTCCGGCTCCTATGACTTTATGCACATGATGGGCCATGTCTGCCTTGGCCTGATGTGGGGCCGCATGGCCGTTGCCGCGAAAGAGGCGCTCGCCGCTGGCGAGGGGGATGCGGAGTTCTACAAGGCCAAGCTGGTCACCGCCCGTTTCTATGCCGCGCGGCACCTGCCCGCGACCAAGATGCACCTTGCCCGCATCGAAAGCGGCGCAGACACGGTCATGGGTTTGGAGGCCGATCACTTCTGATCCGCACCCTATGCACACAAACGCCGGGGGCGGGCCTGCCCTGCCCCCCGCGCGCCCTACACATCTGTTCACATCGGGCAGGTCGGGTTTTGCCTCCATTGCTTGACCGCAGTCGAACCCCTAGGTTGAGGCCTTAAGCTGGCCACACCGGAGAGTGCGATGTTTCAAATGGTTCGATCTGCCGCGATGGCAGCCGCGCTCTGCCTGCCGCTGGCCCTGCCCTCCCCCGCCGCGGCGCAAAGCGCCCCCGATACCGAACCCCTCGTCAGCGCCCTTGTCGCGGATTTTGCACAGGCCTTTGACAGCGCCGATTACGAAACCGTCTTTGCCATGCTGCCCCCCGGCATCGCCGCCCATTTCGCCAAGAACGCAGGCCTGACCATGGCGGAGTTTCAGGTCCAGATGGGCAAAATGACCGCCCAGATCATGAGCAGCGTCGAGATCGTGGATTTCAACATGGATATGGAAGCGGCGGTTTATGGCACAACGCCCAGTCGTGACTATGCCTTGATCCCGACTTCGATTACCATGGTGACAGAGGACAAAACCATTGAGGGGCAAAGCCAGACTGTCGCCCTGTCGGAAAATGGCAGTTGGTATTTGTTGCGTGTTGACACAAGCGAGCAACGCAGCCTGTTGTATGAGTTATATTCGGATTTCAACGGCATCGACATCCCCGAGGGGAAGATGGAAATAACCACGCAGGGGCAATAACCTATGATCAAACTCTACTGTTTCGGGGAAAGCGGCAACGCCTATAAGGCCGCCCTGACACTTGAGCTTAGCGGGCTGGAATGGGAGCCGGTCTATGTTGATTTCTTCAATGGCGAGGCCCGCAGCGAGGAATTTGCCAAGATCAACGCCATGGGCGAGGTGCCGGTGATGATTGACACCGAACACGACTACCGGCTGACCCAATCGGGGGCGATTCAGGATTATATCGTGCATCTGACCGGCAAGCTGACCGGCGCCACCCCCGAGGAACGGCGCGAGGTTCTGCGCTGGACCCTGTGGGACAATCACAAGCTGTCTTCGCAGGCCGGGATGCTGCGCTTTTTGATGAATTTCCTTGCCGAGGACAAACGCCCCGCCGAGGTGATCGCCTTTACCCAAGGCCGCCTGAAAAACGCCTACCGCGTGTTGAACGCAGCCCTTGAGGGGCGCGATTGGCTGGTTGGCCGTAACGTAACAATCGCGGATATCTCCTGCTGTGGTTATCTATATTACCCAGAACCTTTCGGCTTTGACCGGTCGGACTGGCCAAATATTGACGCTTGGCTGACGCGCCTTTCGGCGCTGCCGGGCTGGAAACATCCCTACGATCTTATGCCGGGAAGCCCGGCGGATCGTGCATAGAAGGACGAACTTCTGATGACCGACGCCTATATCTACGACGCTGTCCGTTCCCCGCGCGGCAAGGGCCGCAAAGACGGTGCGCTGCACGAGGTCACCTCGCTGCGCCTTTCCGCCGAGATTTTGAACGCGGTAAAGGAACGCAACGGCCTTGAGGGGCACGCGGTCGAGGATGTGATCTGGGGCAATGTCACCCA
Source organism: Harenicola maris (assembly GCA_018524345.1). Classification (GTDB taxonomy): domain Bacteria; phylum Pseudomonadota; class Alphaproteobacteria; order Rhodobacterales; family Rhodobacteraceae; genus Harenicola; species Harenicola maris. Next base: position 141,761 of record JADQAZ010000003.1, on the reverse strand, counting down.
GGTGATGGAACAGGGCGGCTGTCTGGCGCGCTCTGCGGTGCTGGCCTCCGATCTGGATCAGTCGATCCCCGGCCTTGCGATCAACCGCTTTTGCGCCTCGGGCATGGAGGCGGTGAACCTTGCCGCCAACCAGATCAAGGGCGGCGCGGGCGAGGCCTATATCGCGGGCGGCGTAGAGATGATGGGCCGCGTGGCCATGGGCTCTGACGGGGCGGCGATTGCGGTGGACCCCTCCATCGCGATGGAAACCTATTTCGTGCCCCAAGGCATCAGCGCCGATATCATCGCCACCGAATACGGCTTTACCCGCGATGATGCCGATGCGCTGGCGGTTGAGAGCCAAAAGCGCGCAAAGGCCGCATGGGATGCGGGCCGGTTTGCCAAATCCATCGTGCCGATCCGCGACCAGAACGGCCTGACCATTCTGGACCATGACGAATACATGCGTCCGGGCACCGATATGCAGGCGCTTGGCGCTCTTGGTGCCAGCTTTCAGGCCATGGGCGAGGTCATGCCCGGCTTTGATAAGGTCGCCCTGATGAAATATCCGCATCTGGAGAAGATCAACCACATCCACCACGCGGGGAACTCCTCTGGCATCGTGGACGGGGCGGCGGCGCTGCTGATCGGCACCAAAGAATATGGCGAGCGGATGGGGATCAAGCCCCGTGCGCGGATCAAGCATACTTCGAAGATCGGCACCGATCCGACCATTATGCTGACCGGCCCTGTGCCCGTCACCGAAAAGGTGCTGGCCGATACCGGCATGGCGATCAGCGATTTCGATCTGTTCGAGGTCAACGAGGCCTTCGCCGCGGTTGTTTTGCGCTTTATGCAGGCCTTTGACGTGGACGCGAGCAAGGTCAACGTCAATGGTGGCTCCATCGCCATGGGCCACCCCTTGGGCGCCACCGGCGCGATGATCATCGGCACCCTGCTGGACGAGCTTGAACGCTCCGACAAGGAGGTCGGCCTTGCCACCCTGTGCATCGCCTCCGGTATGGGCGCAGCAACAGTGATCGAGCGCGTGTAATGCTCCATCAGGATGTGACGCAGGAAGCCGAGGCGATCGACATCTATCAGGCCGCGCTGGACGATCTGTCCCGCGCGATCATGGAAGGCGACGACGAGGCGATCCTGCGGAACACCCAACTGCCCATGGCGCTGCATACGCAAAACGGCGATATGCTGATCGAGACAGAGAAAGACCTGATCGAGGGGTTTCGCACCTTTGCGACCTCCCTCAAGGCGCAGGGGGTGAACCACTACATCCGTCTGGCCAATAACGCCAAGCGGATCAGCGACACCTATATCGTCGGGCGGCACATGACCCATATCATGAACAACGGCCGCGCCGTGGTGCCCCCCTATGAAAGCGAAGTCACCCTGCGCCGCACCAATGACGGCTGGAAAGTGGCCGAGCAGAATGTCGCCCTGTTGAATGACCGCTGGCCCATACATTACGCCGATGTGGCCCGCAACATGACCTGCCTGCGCACCGTCAGCACCGCGGGGGTGGAGGACATGCGCTCCAGCAATCTTTCGGCGCTTTCGATCTATCAGGAGTTCATCGACCGGCTGAGCGAGATCGACATGTCAGGCGATTTCGACAGATGGACGCAGATGCATGTCTTTCCCCATACCACCCATACCAACAGCGGCGATTACACCCGCCGCAGCGTGGAAGACACCCGCCCCTTTGCCGACAAACTGGCCGCTCTTTTGAAAGAAACCGGCACAGACACCCTGTCCCGCAAGGCCAGCCTTGCCGAGTTCATCGCCCCCGACAAAATCTGCGGCTATCACCTTGGCACCTTCCTGTCGCAGGGCAAGGTCGTGCTTGGCCCCGTGCAATCGCGCATGGTGCTGCAACGCGACAGCACAACTTGGCGCATCCTTTCTGTCACCAACGGGGTTGAGGGGGTTCAGGAAGAGGGCGACATCAAGATTCACAAAAGGCTCGTGACCATGAATGAAATCCAGAAACGGACACGCCGCGTGATTCAGGATCTGCACAGTGCCAAAGATTGACCTGTCCTCCGTGCCGGCCCGAACCGGCTCTACCTATCCCGCCCCGCTTGATAAGGCCGTTGAAGGCCGCAGCAGTCAGCGCCTTGGCGATGCGGCGGGGATCACCCAGTTCGGGGCCAATCTGGTCACCCTCGCGCCCGGTGCGCTGTCCTCGCTACGCCATTGGCACGAAAATCAAGATGAGTTTGTGGTCGTCACCGCTGGCACCTGCACCCTTGTCGATGACCAGGGCGAGACCGAGCTGACCCCCGGCGATTGCGCCGCCTTTCCGGCGGGCGATGCCAATGGTCACCACCTGATCAACCGCGGCGATACACCGGCCAGTTTCGTCGTGATCGGCACCCGCACAGCGGCCGAGGTCGCCCATTATTCGGATCTGGATATGAAAGTCACCATTGGTGACGGGACGTATCGCTTTACCCAAGGCGACGGCAGCCCCCTTATAGATCCAAAGCTACCCAAGGATTGACGGCACCGGCCCTGCGCGCCTGCCGCCACAAGAAAACTCTCGGAGGAGACACCGATGACCGATTTCACACTGACCAAAGGCGACGACGGCGTTGCCATCATCACTTGGGACGTCAAGGCCAAGTCGATGAACGTGCTGACGCGCGAGGCCTTTGCCACCGTCGAGGAGCTGATTGATCAGGTCCTGTCCGACGACAGCATCAAGGGCGCTGTCATCACCTCCGGCAAGGAAACCTTTGCCGGCGGGATGGACCTGAACGTGCTGGCCTCTATCCGCGAGAAAAGCGGCGAGAACGCGGCCCAAGGCCTGTTTGATTTCACCATGAACGGCCACCGCATCATGCGCAAAATGGAACGCGCAGGCATGGACGCCAAAACCAACAAGGGCGGCAAGCCGATTGCCTGCGCCATCACCGGCACCTGCGCCGGGATCGGCACGGAAATCGCCCTCTCCACCCACCGCCGCTTTATGGCCGACAATCCCAAGGCCAAGATCGGCCTGCCGGAAATCCTGCTTGGCATCTTCCCCGGCGGCGGCGGCACCACACGGTTCAGCCGCATGGTCGGCGCCATGGCGGCCTCTCCTGTCCTGCTTGAGGGCAAGATGATGAACCCCAAATCCGCCAAATCCGCGGGGCTGATCGACGAGGTTGTGCCAGCGGAGGAGCTGCTCGACAAAGCGCGCGAATGGGTGCTTTCGGCGACAGATGCGGATATCGTGAAACCATGGGATGTGAAGGGCTGGAAAATGCCCGGCGGCGCGCCCTACCACCCCGCCGGCTTCATGACCTTCGTCGGCGCATCGGCCATGGTCAACGGCAAGACGCAGGGCGTCTATCCGGCGGCCAAGGCGCTCTTGTCCTCCGTCTATGAGGGCGCGCTCGTGCCCTTCGACACGGCGCTGAAGATCGAGGCACGCTGGTTCACCAAGGTTCTGATGAACCCCTCCTCCTCTGCCATGATCCGCTCGCTCTTTATCAACAAAGAGGCGCTGGAAAAAGGCGCCGTGCGCCCCGATGTGGCGGATGAGCGGGTCAAAAAGGTCGGCGTGATCGGCGCGGGCATGATGGGCGCGGGCATCACGCTCGTCTCTGCCATGGCGGGGATCGATGTGGTCCTGCTGGACCGTGACCTTGAGGCCGCCGAACGCGGCAAATCCTACACCGGCGACTATATGGACAAGGGCATCAAGCGCGGCAAAGCGACGGTGGAGAAAAAAGACGCCGCCCTCGCCCGCATCACCGCCACCGCCGATTACGCCGATCTGGCGGGCTGCGATCTGATCATCGAGGCCGTCTTCGAGGATATGGGCATCAAAGCCAAGGTGACAGAGGCGACAGAGGCCGTGATCCCAGAGGACGCGATCTTTGCCACCAATACCTCCACCCTGCCGATCTCCGACCTTGCCAAGGCCAGCAAACGGCCAGAGCAATTCATCGGCATCCATTTCTTCTCTCCCGTAGAGAAAATGATGCTGGTGGAGATCATCAAGGGCAAGGAGACCGGCGACCGCGCGACGGCCAAGGCCCTCGACTTCGTGCGCCAGATCCGCAAAACGCCGATCGTGGTCAATGATGCCCGCTTCTTCTACGCCAACCGCTGCATCATCCCCTATATCAACGAGGGTATCCGCATGGTGAAGGAAGGCGTCGAGCCTGCCCTGATCGAAAACGCGGCGAAACTGGTGGGTATGCCGCTTGGTCCGCTGCAACTGGTGGACGAAACCTCCATCGACCTCGGCGTGAAAATCGCCAAGGCGACGAAGGCCGCCATGGGCGATGCCTACCCCGACGAGGCCGTGGACGAGGTGCTGTTCTGGATGGCCGACGCGGGCCGCATGGGCCGCAAGTCGAACGCTGGCTTCTATGACTATGACGACAAGGGCAAACGCCAACTGCTCTGGGACGGGCTGGAGGGCAAATACCCCGTGTCGGAGACACAGCCCGACCTTGCAGAGGTCCAACACCGCCTGCTCTTCGCCCAGACGCTAGAGGCCGTGCGCGCGCTGGAAGACGGCGTGCTGATGGACATCCGCGAGGGTGACGTGGGCGCGATCCTCGGCTGGGGCTTTGCCCCATGGTCCGGCGGCCCGTTCAGCTGGCTCGACATCATCGGCGCGGACAAGGCCGTGGAATTGACCGAGGCCCTGACCAAAGCCCATGGCGATCGCTTTGCCACCCCCGCGCTGCTGCGCGAAATGGCCACCAGTGGCGAGACTTTCTACGGACGGTTCGGCGCGGGATCGGCCAAGGCGGCCTAAGGGCCGCATTGGCCGACCGGCGGGCCGGGGGCGGGGCAGCTTCGCTGCCCCGCCCCCGGCCCGCCCCCCACTGCCAACCTATAAAAAAGGCCGGGCATCCTTCGGATGCCCGGCCTTTTAGCGATCTGCTGCCACATATCGCGCTGCATATTTCTGGTGTCAGGCGGTCCGCGCCGTCCCTTGCACGGCGCTGAGCTCTGCGACAACGCATGTTGTCAGCAGGCGCGCATCATGCATCGACAGAACGCGGTAATCCGAAGACAGGGCGCTCTCGGTGTTAAGCATAGCCAAATCGATCGGCTCGCCAGCCACATGGCTGGGGCAGAACACGAGGGCGGAGCCCTCGGCATAGATCAACTGGTCGTCCTCAAAGGAAAGCTGCACAACCTCGATCAAACCGCGTGGGGAAAGGCTCTCTACCCCCGGCAGGCCCTCAAGGGCAACGGCAGGCACAAGGGCAAATGGGTCGCCGAAGGCGGCCTCTGCCGCGTCGGATTCCAGAACAACGGTTTGCTCCGGCAGCACCTGCATGTCGCGGCGGTTGCCAAGCAGGCCCGCAGGGATATGCAGCGGACGGTAGGCGCCCGGGCATTCCATATCGCCGCCCCACAGAACCGAACGGGCCACCGCTTGCACGCGCTGCATGCCGCCATCGAATGTCATCACCTCATCGCCGGCCGAGATGGTTTCAACGCCGCGCCACCCCTTGGGCGTCGCCACCAGCGTGCCCGCTGTCAGACCCGAAGTTGTCCCCGCTGGCATGACCGCCTGCGCGCCTTCCGGCAGCTGTTGATTTCGTCCCTGTCCATTCAATCGCATAAACATGTTTCTGTCCCTCAGATCGAACCCGTTTGGCAGCTGTGGGTTCGGTAGCAGCATTAACAGAACACTAGGATTTCGGGCCAAGACTGCGCCGCGAAAAAGGCAAGTTTGGGGCACTGTCCACGCCAGCGCTGCAATTGATTTCAGGTCTGAAAACTGTTTCCGGAATCTGCCCAACCTGACCAAAAGTCAGGGGTCCTAATCAAAGGAATATCCGAATCGTGCAATGTCCTCGGCGCAGATATCGGCCACCAGTTCGCGCGATTCGTCGGTGTAATACTCTTGATAGCTTGCGTTTCGCCGCGAGGGGTTCGCATGGGGCAAGGGCCCGATGTCAAAGCCGAGGTGCGCCGTGAGCGGCGCGGCGTCCTCCTCGAAGTTTTCCAGTCGAATAAAGGCACTGCAGTGTTCCTGCCCGCTTGGAAGCTGCACATAGCTGCCATAGTTGCCCTTACGGAAGCTGACCTGCGTATGAGAATGCGACAGGAATGCCGCAAAGCTTAACGACTGCGCCAAAGACACCGCGAGGTGGTCGAATGTCTGCGCCTGAAGCCAGTGATAATAGCTGACCAGCCGGTCCCAAGGGTTTCGCACGGTGGTAAAGGTGAACATTTCCGAGATTTCCCCCTCTGTTACCAAACCGGGCAGATCGCGCAGGGTGGAATGCTTCCACAAGCGCCCCGCAGATTGCACCCCCTGCAGCCGCCGTTTGCGCCGCTGGGCCTTGGGGGTATCCCCGATCAGGATATCATCGGCCATGGCGCGCGCCTCCAGCGCCAAGGCAACAGAGGTGCCCCCGGTTTTGGGAATATGCACAAAGATATAGTTCCGCCCGCGCGAGATAATCATGCCTTGGCGCTCCGAATGGCGACGATACTGCCCGCCGCCGCGATCACCACCATGCCGAGGGCCTGCAGCGCGCCAACGGTCTGCGCGAAAAACACCCAGGCCCAGAAGCTGGCAAAGACCAGCACCGAATACTCATAGATCGCCACGCGAGAGACCTCGCCCAGTTGATAGCCGCGGATGATCATCCCCATGCCAAGGATCGAGCCCACGGTCTGCACGAGGGTCCAGAACAGGAAGGGGCCGGTCACGGGCACCCAGCCGCGCATGGCAAAGCCCGCCGCCCCCGCCGCGGGCTCCAGCGGCCAAAGGGCCAGCGCCGCGATGCCAAGCACGCCATATATCCCCAGCGCCGCAAAAAACCCCGTCATCAGGGCCAGCGTCCCCTCCTCCTCGCACCAGTGGCGCGTGGCCACGGCGCCCGCGCCGTAGAACGCCCCCGCCGCAACCGGCAGGAAGATCAGCGGATCAAGGTTCGCGGGGTCCGGCTGTATCACCAGAAGCGTGCCCAGAAACCCAAGGCCCGCCGCCCCCCAGCGCATCGGCCCGACAGGACGCTTCAGCCCGAAGCGGGTGATCAGCAGAACAAAGACAGGGGCGGTAAACAGTCCCGCCAGAACATGACCGATGGGCATCAGGGCCAGACAGGCGAAATAGATCACCATCGCCGTCGCCACGAGAAAGCTCCGCCCCGCCACATGGCGCAGGCTGCGCGGCCGCAACCGCCCCATGCCAAGCGCGCCAGCAACAACCAGTATCCCCACACAGATCGCCGAGCGCAGCGCGTGGAACTGCCACAGCCCGCCCTCCTCCGCCAATAGCGGCACGAAATTATCAACCAGCCCAAGGGAGGCCATCCCGATCAGGATCGCAACCGCCGCTGCTCTTGGCCGTGTGGGGGTATGACCCTGCATTGATGCGAAATCCCTCTTCCAAAATCCGCCGCAAATGCACACACTCCATGAACAACAGCGATCAGGGGAGGGAACGCGACATGGGATGGTTGGCAGACGAAGACGGCCTAGGCAAGCGTGCGGCAAATTTTGTGCCGCTCACCCCGCTGTCGCATCTGAACCGCGCGGCGCGGGTCTTTCCGAACCGCCTCGCCCTCGCCTATGGCGATTACCGCCTGACCTATACCGAGTATCATGCACAGGTCAGCCGCCTTGCCTCCGGCCTTGCCGCGCGGGGGATCGAGCCGGGCGATGTGGTGGCCACCCTGCTGCCCAATATCCCCGCACAGGCAGAGGCACACTTTGGCGTGCCCGCCTGCGGCGCGGTGCTCAACACCATCAACACAAGACTGGAAACCGATACGGTCGCCTATATCTTTGACCACGGCGAGGCGCGGCTTGTCCTTGTCGACACCCAATTCATCGACCTGGCGGAGGCCGCAAAGGCCCAGATGCAGGGTGACGGCCCCGAGATCATCGAGGTGCCGGACGAGGCCGCCGGTTATCCCGCCACCGGCCGCCACACCACCTATGCCGAGCTGCTGGCGCAGGGGCGGCCAGACGCGCCGTGGATCATGCCCGGGGACGAATGGGAAAGCCTCTCGCTCAACTATACCTCCGGCACGACAGGGCGGCCCAAGGGCGTGGTCTATCACCATCGCGGGGCCTATCTGATGACCATGGGCACGGTGATCTCATGGCGCATGGTGCTGCACCCTGTGTTCCTGACCATCGTGCCGCTGTTCCATTGCAACGGCTGGAACCACACATGGATGATGCCGGTTCTGGGCGGCACGGTTGTCTGTTGCCGCGACATCACCGCCAAGGCGATCTATGACGCCATCGCCGATGAGGGGGTCACCCATTTCGGCGGGGCGCCCATCGTCCTCAACGCCATCGTCAATGCCGCCGAGGGGGACCGCCGCGCCTTTGACCACAAGGTGGAGGTCTTCACCGCCGGTGCCCCCCCCGCCGCCGCTACCCTCGCCGCGATTGAAACACTTGGCTTTAACGTCACACAGGTCTACGGGCTGACCGAAACCTACGGCCATGTCACCGAATGCATCTGGGACGGCGTGTCATGGGACGGGCTGGACCATTCCGAGAAATCCGCGATCAAGGCCCGCCAAGGCGTCCCCTTCCCGATGATGGAGGATATCACCGTCATGGACGAGGGGATGAAGAACATCCCCATGGACGGCAAAACCCAAGGCGAGATCGTCATTCGCGGCAATGCAGTGATGAAGGGGTATTTCAAAAACCCCGAGGCCACGGAGGAAAGCTTTGCCGGCGGCTATTTCCATTCCGGCGATATCGCGGTGCAACACCCCGACGGCTATATCCAGATCTCTGACCGCGCCAAGGACATCATCATCTCGGGCGGAGAGAACGTCAGCTCTGTCGAGGTAGAAGGCGCGCTGATGCATCACCCCGCTGTCTCCCTTTGCGCCGTGGTCGCCAAACCCGACGAGACATGGGGCGAGGTGCCCTGCGCCTTTGTCGAACTCAAAGAGGGCGCAGAGGTCACCGAAGCAGACCTCATCACCTTCGTCCGCAGCCGCCTTGCGGGCTTCAAAACCCCCAAAGCCGTTGTTTTTCAGGAGCTTCCCAAAACATCCACCGGCAAAATCCAGAAATTCGAACTGCGCGCCGCCCTGAAACAAGCATGATTGAGCGGAGCTTCGCCATAGGGTAAGCTACTCGGAACGAAACCAATAATAACAGAGCAGTAAAAGCCCAAGTGACGGCATTGGAACAATACGCCCGGCTGGAAACAGCCGGTGTCTGGCGCTCCGCCCCCGGCGAGCCGCGCATCAATGTGACCGTCACCTTTGGCGATGCAACCCTGACAATCGCCGACCAGCGCGGCGAAAGGGTGCTCTCCCACTGGTCCCTCGCGGCGGTGGAGCGGGTCAATCCCGGAGAGGAACCCGCGCTCTATGCCCCCTCTGCCGAGGCCAGCGAATTGCTCGAACTGGAAGACGACCTGATGGTCGAGGCCGTGGAACGGGTGCGCCGCGTCATCAAACGGGCACGCCCGCGCCCCGGATGGCTGCGACGCGGGCTCCTGTGGGGCGGCTGTGCGGCGCTGGCCTATCTGGCGGTCTTCTGGCTGCCCGGCGCCCTGACCGATCACACCGTGCGCAGCCTGCCGCAACCGGTGCGCGCCGAGGTCGGCAGTCAGGTCTTCCGCGCCATCACCCGCATCTCCGGCCAGCCCTGCCGCTCGCCTCTGGGCGACCGCGCACTGGCGCGGCTGCACACCCGCCTTGTCGCGCCGGAAAAGGGCGGGCTTCTGGTCCTGCCTGCGGGGGTGGACCAATCCCTGTCGCTGCCCGGCGGGCTGATCCTGCTGAACCGCGCCTTGGTGGAGGATTTTGAATCCCCCGAGGTCGTGGCGGGCTTTGTCCTTGCCGAACGCGCCCGCTCCGCCAAAGAGGACCCCCTCTACCGCTTGCTGGATTTCGCAGGCCTGCGCGCCACCATCCGCCTGCTCACCACCGGCAAGATGGACCCTGCCCTGCTCGAGGCCTACGGCGAGCATGTGCTGGCACAGCCGGAGGCCCCGATTGACGAGGAAACCCTGCTTGCCATGTTCGAAAAGCGCTCCTTCTCCTCGAAACCCTATGCCTATGCCCGCGATGTCTCTGGCGAGACTGTCCTGACATTGATCGAGGCCGACCCCATGCGCACCTCCGTGGCGCGCCCTGTCCTCTCCGATGCGAATTGGGTGGCCTTGCAGGGCATCTGCGGCGAATAACGCCGTCTTCTTTCCTGCCCCCAAACGGAAACCGCCCCGCACCAAAACTGGCGCGGGGCGGTTTGCCTGTATGAAACTTGAAATGTTTCTTTTTGTTATTCAAAATGCAACGCCCCCGAAAATCGGGGGCGCTACGTATCACTTCCGTAAAAAGGCGTCTCCAAACCCGGCGCTACGCGCCATTCGAAGGGCTTGGTTCAATTGGTCTTGGGTCTTGAACGGTCCGGCCAGCACAATTTGCAATTGCCGTCCCTTGCTCGTCATCGGGGCGAGGCGCACCGGCAGGCCAAGCCCGTGCAGTTTTGCCGCTGTCCCCTTGGCATTGGCGGGCACCCCGAAGGTCCCAACCTGCACATAGCGGTGGCTCGCAGCGCGCGCGCCTTGGCTTGGTGCGGCCTTCTTGACCCGAACCTTGGTCGCGGGCTTTTGCGTAGTGCGGCGCTGTGCCTGCGGCACGGTCTTGGTGGCCACACGGGCGCGGGTTCTGGTCTGCTGCTTGGTGGCAACCGTGGTGCGGGCGGCGTTGGCCTCGGCCGCGTTCTGCTCCACCATAGAGACATAGGGATAGCGCAGATCGGGATATTTCGCCGAAACCTCGCGCCCCGTTGTCACATCAATCAGGCGGCGCGGGCTTTCCTGCGTCCAAAGGAGGGCCAGCTTTGGATCACGCGGCAGGCCACGGTTCGGATTGAACCGGCCATCGTCAAACGCAGGGGCATAGCCCTTGGCGATCTTGGCAGAGGCCACCTGACGCGGTGTGACCACCTCTTTCTGGCGCTTATTCTGGATGCCTGCGAATTCTCCTGCGGGGATCGCTGTGCGTTTCTTGCCATAGACCGGCGCAGGGGCGGCGGCGCTGGCCACGCGGCCCTGATTGGTCGTGACAGGCTGGGCCTGAACTGGGGCGCGGCGGGCGGGCGCAGGCGCGGCGGCGTAGCTGCCCCCATCCTGCGGGCCACAGCGCACGCCGGAGCTGTTGGTATAGCGCGCGCTCACGCCACTGCGCTCGGGGCAAGAATTGGCCCCCGCGCTTCTGACAGAGCGCCGACCGGTGCGCGGCGCATTGTCCTCAACCGGATTGCTGTAAACTGTCGGCCCCGGCGCGGGGCTGGGCGAAGGGCGTGCGGCGACAACGCGGGGCTGACGCGCAGCCGGGTTTGGCGCGGGTTCCTGCACGGTGTTGTTGGAAAAGACGGTGGGCGGATCGGCGGGCGAAGGCTTCGCCGGAGCCGCACGCGGGACGCGGCGCTGCGGCTGCTGCGCGGCGGCCTGCTGGCGCGCCTCTGCGGCGGGGCCGATCTTGGGCGGCGTTGTGGTCAATGCGATGGTCGGGATCGGCTTGCCGACGCGGCCAGAGCGGTTGTTGGTCACGCGCTGTGGCTGCGGGGCTGGCGTGGGCGTGGCCCGCGCTGTGCGCACGGGGGCCTTCGCAGCGGGCGCTTTGGCGGCGGGCGCAGGCTTGGCCTCTGCCACCTTCGGCTCCGGCTTTGGCGCAGGCTTTGTCTCCGGGGCGGGTGTCGGCGCTGGCTTGGCCTCGACCACAACCGGCGCAGGCTCGGGTGCCTTGGGCGCAAAGGTCGGCGCCACATCGCAGACCACCTTGCGCGAACGTGTCACCCGCGGCACCCAACGCACCTGCCCGCCAAAACCGGCCCGCACATAGACGCAGCCCCGGCTATCGGCGAACTGATTGCCCTTGAAACTCGCCGGAGGGAACTCCGCAGGCTCATCGGCATTGCGCAAGGTTTGCGCGGAAACGCCGGTCGTACCCATAACAGCACACAACACGGCAGCGGACAGAAAACGTGGCAGCATCATCCCAACCCCTACAAGATGTTGTGGAAAGATGCCAAAGAAACCCCAATGAGTAAAGGGTGAATTCGCCTATTTAGTGCCAAACATACGGTCGCCCGCATCCCCTAGCCCCGGAACAATATATCCATGCTCATTCAAACGTTCATCCACAGATGCTGTCACAATCGGCACATCGGGATGCTCTTTTTTCATGTTCTCAATACCTTCCGGCGAGGCCAGCAGACACAGGAAGCGGATGTTTTTCGCCCCCGCCTCTTTCAGGCGCTGCACGGCGGCGGCGGATGAATTTCCTGTCGCCAGCATCGGATCAACGGCAATCACCAAGCGATCCTCAAGCTCCTCGGGCACTTTGAAATAATATTCGACCGGTTCCAGCGTTTCCTCGTCGCGATACAGGCCCACAAACCCGACCCGCGCCGAGGGGATCAGCTCCAGCACACCGTCCAAAAGCCCGTTGCCCGCCCGCAGAATAGAGATCAGCGCCAGCTTCTTGCCGTCCAGCACCGGCGCATCCATCTCGCAGATCGGCGTGTCGATCCGCTTGGTCGTCATCGGCAGGCCGCGCGTCACCTCATAGGCCAAAAGCTGGCTGATCTCGCGCAGCAGCTGCCGGAACACCGCCGTGGGCGTGTCCTTCTCGCGCATCAGCGACAGTTTGTGCTGCACCAAAGGATGGTCCACGACGTTCAGATGTTCGGTCATATCAGTTGCCTTTCAGGGTCTTGGCCAGCGCGTCGCGCGTGGTGTCATCGCAAAATGCCGCTTGCAAAGCGGTTTGGTTCAGGGCGGCGAAATCCTCCTCCCCCCAACCGAAAGTCTCGGCCAGCATGTCGAATTCGCGGCTCATATCCGTGTGAAAGAACGGCGGATCATCGGTCGACACCGTCACCGGCACCCCCGCATCGCGCAGCCGCGCAATCGGATGTTTGCCCCAAGCGGAGCAAACCCCAAGGGCCACATTCGATCCGGGGCAGACCTCAAGCGTGATCCGTTCATCGGCAAGGCGCTTGACCAGATCGGCATCCTCGATCGCCATAACGCCATGGCCGATCCGCTCCATCCCCGGAAGCTCGTCCAAGGTGCGCCGCACCTCCTGCGCACCGCACCATTCGCCCGCATGCGAGGTCAGGCGCAGCCCCGCCTCGCGCGCCGCATCAAAGGCCCATGCGAAATCGCCCGGCCGCCCGACATTCTCGGCCCCGCCCATGCCAAAGCCGACCAGCCAGTCGCCCGCCGTCTCGGCGGCGCAGAGCGCGGCGGGCTTGGCCGCCTCCGGCCCGAAATGGCGAATACAGGTCACAATCCCGCGCAGGGTGATCGCTGGGTTCTCGTCATCGGCGGCCTGCATCGCCGCCATATAATCGCGCCATGCCGCCACATCCCCGCCGCCGCAAAAATCGGGCGAGATAAAGGTCTCCGCATAGATCACCCCATGCTCGGCGCAACGCTCCAGCACCTCCCGCGTCAGGCGGTAATAATCCTGCGGCGTCTTCAACACCGAGGTTGCGGCCTCGTAAACCTTTAGGAATTCAGCGAAATCGCGGTATTTGTAATTCCCCGCCTCATCGAAAATCCCGCCGATATCGGCGTGTTTTTCCTTCGCCAGCGCGCGGATGAAATCCGGCGGTGCGGCGCCCTCTAGGTGCAGGTGCAATTCCAGTTTGGGGATCATAACAGAGCCTTTCCATGGGGCGTGGGCGACAGGCCAAGATGGGCCAGCGCCGTAGCACTTACATCGGCAAAGGCAACCTCGCCAAGGGGCAAAGCCCCCGCCCCCGCAATCAACACAGGCACCCGCTCGCGCGTATGCTCGGTGCCGCGCCACGTGGGATCATTGCCGTGATCGGCGGTCAGGATCATCAGATCACCGGGGCGCAGGGCCGCCAGAATGGGCCCGATCGCGCCGTCAAACCACTCCAACGCGCGGGCATAGCCGCTCACATCGCGCCGGTGGCCATAAAGGGAATCGAACTCGACAAAATTCGCAAAACACAGGCCGCCCTCGGGCAGGTCCTCCACCGCATCGGCCAGATGCCCCATCAGCTCCGCATCCGTGCCCTTCACCACCCGCGATATCCCCTGCATCGAGAATATATCCCCGATTTTGCCAATCGCCAGAACCTCGCGCCCTGCCTCCTGCGCTATGGTCAACATGGTCGGCCCCGGCGGCGTGATCGCAAAATCGCGCCGGTTCTGGGTGCGCGCATAGGTCCCCGGTGCGCCGACAAAAGGCCGCGCAATCACCCGCCCGATCTTCATCTCGTGCAGCATCGGCGCAAGGCCGCGGCACAGGTCCAACAGGCGCTCCAGCCCGAAACTCTCCTCATGGGCGGCGATCTGGAACACACTATCGGCAGAGGTATAACAGATCGGCCAGCCGCTCTCCTGATGCGCTTCGCCCAGCCGCGCGATCACCTCGGTGCCCGAGGCATGGCAATTGCCCAAAATCCCCTCGGTCCCGGCAATCTCGCAGACCTTCGCCGTCACATCCGCCGGAAAGGCAGGCTCCGCATCGGGGAAGTAGTGCCAGTCCCAAGGCACAGGCAGGCCCGAAAGCTCCCAATGGCCAGAGGGCGTGTCCTTGCCGCGCGAGACCTCCGTCGCCGCGCCCCAAGCGCCCTGCGCCGCCGCGCCCATGCCCGCCATCTGCGCCCCGCTGGACAGGGCCACAGCCTGCCCCAGCCCCAGTGCATCCATCACCGGCAGGCGCAGGGGGCCGCTGCGCCCCTCTTCGGCGCGGCCCGCGGCGCATTCCTCGGCGATATGGCCAAGGGTATTGGCCCCCGCATCGCCGAACTCCGCCGCATCGGGCGCACCGCCGCAGCCGACACTGTCCATCACCACCACAAAAACACGGCTCATAACGCCCCCTCCGGTCCGATCCCCTCAATCACCAGCGGCGCAGGCACAGGGCGCTCGCCTGCAATCGCAAAGGCGGCGGCAAGCGCCCCCTCGGCGCGATCCGCATCCGCCTCGCTATCCGCATGGATAAGCATCAAGGGCCGATCCTGCCCGACCATATCCCCGATCCGCGCGATCTCACACAGGCCCACGGCGGGGTTAATCCGGTCGCTCGCCTGCCGCCGCCCGCCGCCCAGATCAATCACCACCTCGCCCAAGGCGCGGGTGTCGATGGCGCTGACCGCGCCGGAACGCTCCGGCCAGATCGTGCGCTGCACCCGCGCGGCGGGCAGGCGGTCGCGCCATTTGTCAACAAAATCCGGCGGCCCGCCCTGCGCCACAACCATGGCGGCAAAACGCTCCGCCGCCGCGCCGCTCTCCAGCGCGCGCCGCATCCGCGCGCGCCCGTCCTCGCCGCCCTCGGCAAGGCCGGACAGCGCCAAGAGCCGCCCGCCAAGCTCCACCGTCAGATCGCCCAAGCGCCTGTCGCGGCTGCGCCCCGTCAGGGTCATCACCGCCTCGGCGACCTCAAGGGCATTGCCCGCCGCCGGGGCGGCAGGCTGGTTCATGTCGGATATAATCGCCGCCGTCCGGCAGCCCGCCGCATTGGCGGTCTCGGTCAGGGACAGGGCCAGCGCACGCGCCTCCTCCATCCCCGTCATCAAGGCGCCGGAGCCGACCTTGACGTCCAGCACCAAGGCCTCCAGCCCCGCCGCCAGCTTTTTCGACAGGATCGAGGAGGTGATCAAATCCATGCTCCCCACGGTCCCCGTCACATCGCGCACTGCATAAAGCCGCCGGTCCGCAGGGGCCAGATCACCGCTCGCCGCCACGATGGCACAGCCGATTTCCCGCGTGATGCGCTTCAGGCTGGTCAGGTCCTGCTCGATGCTCAACCCCGGAATGGCCTCCAGCTTGTCCAGCGTGCCGCCCGTATGGCCAAGACCGCGCCCCGAAATCATCGGAACAAAGCCGCCGCAGGCCGCAAGCGCCGGGGCCAACACAAGAGACACCACATCCCCGACGCCGCCGGTGGAATGTTTGTCGATCACAGGACCGCTCAGGTCCCAAGACAGGCTCGTACCGCTCGCCGTCATGCCCCGCGTCAGGGCGGCGCGGGCCTGCGCATCCAAAGGCGCGCGGCAAATCCCCATGGCAAAGGCGCCAAGCTGTGCATTCGACACAAGCTCCGCATCCCCCGCAGAACGGCCAAAGGCCTCAAGCGCCGCAGCCTCCGGCACCTCGCCGCGTTTCAAAATCTCCAGCAGGGCCTTGGGCGTCATGCGCCCTCGCCCGGTGTCTCGCCCAGAAAATCCGCCCCAAAGGCGCCGGGCAACAGGTCCGCCACCCGCATCACCAAGGCGCCCCCTTCCATGGTGGCCATGGTCACCTCAACCTCCGGCGCCGCGAATTCCGCAATCTTCTGGCGGCACCCGCCACAGGGCGGCACCGGCTGGGCGCTGCCCGCGATCACGGCGATCTCCTCGATCACCGTCTCACCCGCCGCCACCATGGCCGCAATCGCGCCCGCCTCGGCGCAGGTCCCCTCCGGATAGGCCGCGTTTTCCACATTCACACCGGTAAATACAGCACCAGAGGGCGTGCGCAGCGCCGCCCCCACGGCAAAGCCGGAATAGGGCGCATAGGCGTTGGAACGAACGGCTTTGGCCTGATCAACAAGACTCATCTGGCGGCTTCCTTTTCATGGCGAGGGGCTTTGCCCCACAATGGGCCTGAACCCGCGCCGGGGGCAAGGGCCATTGCCGCCCCGCCCGCCCCTTTTCGCCCCGGTGACGGAAGGTTTCCTAAGGGGCAAAAGCGCTGGCAATTCGCCGTCCTGCACGTTACCCTTCGGGATGAAATATGCGTTAGTTTAATATTAAACTAATTCCAGAAGGACGCCCATGGACGACAATACGCCAGACCAAACCGCCTCGCCTGCATTGCACTACCACCAGTTCCCCAAACCCGGAAAGCTCGAGGTCCGCGCAACCAAACCACTGGCCAACGGGCGTGATCTGTCGCTGGCCTATTCGCCCGGCGTGGCAGAGGCCTCCACCGCCATCCACAACAACCCCGCCGATGCGGCCCTATACACGGGGCGCGGCAATCTGGTGGGCGTGGTCTCCAACGGCTCCGCGGTGCTGGGGCTGGGCAATATCGGTGGGCTGGCCTCCAAGCCGGTGATGGAGGGCAAGGCCGTCCTGTTCAAGAAATTCGCCAATATCAACTGTTTCGATATCGAGCTGAACGAAAGCGATCCCGAAAAGCTGGCCGAAATCGTCTGCTCGCTGGAGCCGACCTTCGGCGCGATCAACCTTGAGGACATCAAGGCCCCCGACTGTTTCATCGTCGAGAAAATCTGCCGCGAGCGGATGAACATCCCCGTCTTCCACGACGATCAGCACGGCACCGCCATCGTTGTCGGCGCGGCGGCCACCAATGCCATGCGCGTGGCGGGCAAACGCTTTGAGGATATCAAGATCGTCTCCACCGGCGGCGGCGCGGCGGGCATCGCCTGCCTCAACATGCTGGTCAAACTGGGCGTCAAACGCGAGAACATCTGGCTCTGCGATATCGAGGGGCTGGTCTACGAGGGGCGCACCACAGATATGTCGCCGCAAAAGGCCGCCTTCGCGCAACCCTCCGACAAGCGCACCCTCAGCGATGTCATCGAGGGGGCCGACCTCTTCCTCGGCCTCTCCGGCCCCGGGGTGCTCAAGCCCGAGATGGTCGAGCAGATGTCAAAAGACAGCCCCATCATCTTTGCCCTCGCCAACCCGAACCCCGAAATCACCCCCGAAGACGCCCGCGCCGTCGCGCCCAGCGCCATCATCGCCACGGGCCGCTCGGACTACCCCAATCAGGTCAACAACGTGTTGTGCTTCCCCTTCATCTTCCGCGGCGCGCTGGATGTGGGCGCGACGGAAATCAACGACGAAATGAAAATCGCCTGCGTCGAGGCCATCGCCGCCCTGGCGCGCGAAACCACCTCGGCCGAGGCCGCCGCCGCCTACCGCGACGAGGATATGACCTTCGGCCCCGACTACCTGATCCCCAAGGCCTTTGACCCCCGCCTCGTCGGCATCGTCGCCACCGCCGTGGCCCGCGCCGCGGGCGAAAGCGGCGTGGCAGAGCGCCCGATCAAAGACCTTGAGGCCTATAAAGAAAGCCTTGACCAAAGCGTCTTCAAATCCGCCCTGCTGATGCGGCCGGTCTTTGCCGCCGCCGCCACGGCCACGCGCAAGATCATCTTCGCCGAAGGCGAGGACGAGCGCGTCTTGCGCGCCGCCAAGGCCATGATCGAAGAGGCCAGCGACCGCCCGATCCTGATCGGCCGCCCCCATGTAATCGAGGCCCGCTGCGAGAAAATGGGCCTGAACCTTTCCCCCGGCAAGGATTTCGACCTGATCAACCCGCAGGACGATCCCCGCTACCGCGACTACTGGGAAACCTACCACCGCATCATGGCGCGCAAGGGGGTCTCGCCGGACTCGGCCCGCGCCATCATGCGCACCAATACCACCGCCATCGCCGCCGTCGCCGTGCATCGCGGCGATGCGGACAGCATGATCTGCGGCATCTTCGGCCAATACCTGTGGCACCTCGGCTATGTGCAACAGGTGCTGGCCACGGGCGGGCTACACCCCGTCGGCGGCTGCTCGCTGCTGATTCTCGAGGACGGCCCCCTGTTTATCGCCGACACCCATGTGCACCCCGACCCCACGCCCGAGGAAATCGCCGAGGTCTGCATCGGCGCCGCCCGCCATGTGCGCCGCTTTGGTCTGGAACCCAAGGTCGCGCTCTGCTCGCACTCGCAATTCGGCAACCTCGACAGTGCATCGGGGCGCAAAATGCGCCGCGCCATGGAGATCCTTGAATCCATGTCCGACAAGCCCGAGGCCCAATTCGCCTTTGAGGGGGAAATGCATGTCGACAGCGCGCTGGACCCCGCGATCCGCCACCGCCTGCTGCCCGACAGCCGCTTTGACGGGCCCGCCAATGTTCTGGTCTTTGCCTATGCCGATGCCGCATCGGGCGTGCGCAACATGCTCAAGATGAAGGCCGGCGGGCTGGAGGTCGGCCCGATTCTGATGGGCATGGGCAACCGCGTCCATATCGTGACCCCCTCCATCACCGCGCGCGGCCTGCTCAATACTGCCGCATTGGCAGGCACCCCCGTCACGAACTATGAGTAACCCGTGCTGCGGGGGCTGGCCCATATCCTCTGGGTCCTCCTACTGACGGCCCTGACCCAACTGGGCGGGATCGCATGGCTGCTGGCGCTGCTGACACGGCGGCGCTGGCTCGGCTTTCTGGCCGCCTATGCCGCGCTCTGGGTCACGGCGGTCTTCACCGCCCCCTTGGCGGGGCGCGAGGCCCTGCCCTGTTGGGGCGATGGCCCCCTGCGCGTCGCCTCGCCGATGTTCTGCCTGATGAACCGCCACTACGCCGCGCCGCAGGCCGCCGATGCGGCCGAAGACCTCGCCAAACATATGCAAAGCACCTTCCCCGGCACCGTCACACAGGTGCTCGACGCCAGCTTCCCCTACGGCGACCAGATGCCCCTGCTGCCGCACCTCAGCCACCGCCGCGGGCTCGACCTTGATATCGCCTTCTACTACACCGATGCCGAGGGCACCTACCTGCCCCGCGCTCTGCGTTCCCCCATCGGCTATTGGGGCTTTGAACAGGGGCCAAGCGCCTGCCCGCCCGCCTTCCCGACCCTGCGCTGGAACATGTCATGGCTACAGCCCCTCTGGCCGGACCGCCGCCTTGACAGTGCCCGCACCGGCGCGGCGATCACCTATCTGATCCAATCGGGCCGGACCCGCCGCATGTTCATAGAGCCGCATCTGCTCGGCAAACTCGGCCAGAGCGAGGGCGGCCTCCTCCGCTTCCAAGGCTGCCGCGCCGCCCGCCACGACGACCACCTGCACATCAGCCTGCGCCCCTAGGTCAGACCTAGGGCGCAATCCGCCACAAATAAGGCCCCTCCGCCCCCATAAGCCGCAGGGCCTTGCCATCCGCAGCAAACTCCATCCGCGGCGCCGCAGCCGCCGGTTCCGCCTGAAAAGACACCAGCCGCAGCCCCTGCGACAGGGCGAAGAGATGCAAATCGCCCCCTTGGCAATGCACCCAAAGGGCCGATCCATCGGGCACCGGCAACAGGGCCGCCACCGCATCCTCACAGGCCTGCGGGATCGTCCGGCCAAGCTGCTCCGTCTCGCGGTTCCAGATCAGAACCTTCCCGCCCTCGCCGCCACTCAGATAGCTTTGGCCATCATCGGTAAAGGCAGCGGCGGTGATCCGCCCCGCATGCCCGTCAATCGCCGCAGAGGCTACGCCATTCACAAACAGCGAGGCCTTGCCCCCGGCGCGTGAAATCTCCGCCCCGTCCGCATGACGGGCCAGCAAATCCTCCCCCCGCTCTGCAAACCCCTCGCTGGACGGCCCCATCGGGCCGGGCCGCGCCAAAGCCGCCCAAACATGCAGCGCACCGTCACCCGAAAGGGTCACGCGCTGCTGCCCGTCCGGCGCGGTGATCAGCCGCATCCATGCCGTGGCAAAATTGATATGGGAGCCCCGATGCGCCCCGCTCTGCATGTCAAACAACCGCGCTGCTCTCGCCCCCCCGTCGAGGGTGACAAACAACTCGCCCCCGCCCTGAATGGTGCTCGCCCCGGCAAAGCTGCCCTCCACCTCGGCCAACAGGCGCATCCCCTCCAGCGCGAGCAAAGAGACCCTCTGCCCCCGCTGCCCGACAATCACCCGCGTCTCATCGGCAGAGAACAGAACCGAAAGCCCGCCCTCGGGCAGATGCCCGATGGGGTCCAGTTCCTCGATGTCAAAAACCTGCCCCGAGCCATCCTCCCAGATCACCGCAACATAACGCCCGCTTGGCGAGAAGGCAGAAACCTCAACCGCGCTGCCCCGCGTGGCAAGGGGCGTCACTGTGCGCGACACGCTGCGCACCAAGGACACCCCCTCCTCGGTCGGCGCCGCCAATGTCCTGAAATCGGGGCTCAGGGCATAGCCCGTGGCCGCAGCATCAAGGTTCGCAAAACGCACCACTTCCTCGCCGCTCTGCGCGTCGTAAATCACCGGCGGGCCGGTCCGGCCAAAGATCGCAATGCGGGTCCCATCCCGCGACCAGCTCCCCCGCACCCCCTGTCCCAGCCGCAAAACCTCGGCGGCGCTGGCCATATCGAGAACGACAAAGGTATCCTCCTCCGCCTGCGCCAAAAGGCGGGTATCATCGGGGGAAAACACCGCCGTATTGCCAAAGCCCCCCTCAACCTCATGCGCCTTGGTCCATGTCTTCGTGTCCCAGATCAACAGGCGCTTTTTCCAATCCATGGACACCAGCCACGCCCCGTCATGGGAAAAGGCGATATGCTCCACACGGTCCTTATGATCGCGCAAAACCTGCTGCAGCCCCTCCAGAACAACCGCATTGGCGGCGAAAGCATGGGCATAGGCGGGCGATGGCGGCACCGCGCCGTCCTCGCCCGGCAATTGCCCCCAGGCCGCGCCCGCGGCGATGGCATCGCGCCGGATCGCGGCCAAACGCCCCTCCTCCAACCGGCCCCGCGCCGCAAGCGACAGCCCCTCGCCCGCCTGCGCCGCCGTCATGGATTGTAGCGCCAGCGACTGCCAGCGATCCCGCGGCATCGCATCATCCGCCGAGAGGCCCCAAGGCGTCACCGCGCTGATCTCGGCGGGCACCTCATCGACGCTGTGCCGCGCCCGCGGCAGGGGCCACAGACGGGTGCCGTCATTGCCCACGGAAACCGCAAAATAATGCCCCTTCGGCCCGACAGAGAGCCTCGGCCGCGCCCCCGCTGGCCCGTCAAAATTGCTCACCGCCGTCCCGGCAGAGTGATCCCAAAGCACAACAGAGCCATCCACGGCGGCAGAGAGCAAAAAGGCGGTCTCCGGCACGAAGGCAAAGGCGCTGATCCGCGCCGGCTGCGCCTCCATCCGCGCGATCAACTGGCCGGTCTGCGCATCCCAAAGGGCGGCGGTGCCATCCTGCGCGGCGCTGGCAAGCACGGTCTCCTCCGCGTTCAGGGCCAGCGCGGAGATCGGCGCGTCATGGGCCTGAAACCGGAACAATTCGCTCGATGTATGGCGGATCACCCGCACAGTGCCGTCGTCATAGCCCACGGCAATGCGCGTCTTGCCCGGAAAGGGCGCAACCTGCTGCAAACCGGAGCCCGCCACGCGGTGCCGCATCTCGCCGGAATGCCGCCACCACAGCTCAAGGCCAAAGCGCGCACGGGCCAGAACATAATCCCCGTCGTTCCACACGGTGACATCCGCAATGCTGCTCTCGCGCCCGCGGCTTTCCTGCGTGACAGCCCCGGTTTGCGGATCAAGCTCGACCCAGCCGCCCTTGTTCTGCCAAGGGTCCCCCGCGCGAAGCCCCGCCACCAGACCGGAGCGCCCCTCCTCCCAGTCCAGGCTCGCAACGGCCTGATCCGCAGGCCGCTCATGGGCCCAGATCTCGGCCCCGTCACTGGCCTGAACAAGGGCCACCTTTGCCCCCGCAGCCACAGCAATCCGGCTGCCATCGCCGCTAAACTGAATGTCCTGCACCCAATCGGAAACCCCGAGGGCCACCTGAAACACCTGCCTGCAATCGGCGGTATCGGTCAGGGTCAGGGTGCCCTTGCTATCGCCAGAGGCAAGCCGCGCCCCATCGGGCGAAAACACCGCAACCCGGCCCGCGCTTTCCGGCACAAAACAGGGGCGCAGCGCCCCGACATGCCATGTCGTCGCCGTCCCGTCCGCCGCCCCGCTCAGCAAAAGCGATCCGTCATCGGCAAAGGCAAGGGCGCTTCCGGCGGCGTCATGGGCGACCACATCGGCAATCACCCGCCCGCTCAACGCATCATGAATCGACAGCCCGCCGTGACTGTCGAGCAGCCCCGCAAGGCTCTTGTCGGGCGAAACAGCCAGCGCCACAACCTGACGCTGCTGCGCCGCGCCCCCGCCCCGCGACAGGGTCGCCAAAATCTCGCCGCTCTCCATATCCAAAACCGCCGCGCCAGCCTCCCCGCGAATGGCCAGCTTGGCCCCCGCATCGAAATCCTGCAGGCCAAAGGAGGGCTCCGAGTTGTGCCAGATGGCGGCGCATCCCTCGGCAATCGAAACACTCTTCGTGCCCGCCCGCCCCATGGCAAAAACGACGTGACCGCCAAGGATCACCGCATCATGGATCTGGTTCTCCACCTCGATTTCACACTGCTCCACCGCCGCACCAGTGGCGGCATCCCATGTGCTGATCACCCCGCCGCTGCTGGCCGTGATCACCCGCTCCCCCTCGGGCAGATAGCGCGCCGCAAGCGGCGTGCCCAAAGGCTCGGCAAGGGGCGCAAGGGCGCTCCCGTCCGAGACCTGCCAAATCCGCGTGGTCTTGTCATGACTGCGCGAGATCAACAGCGCCTCGTCATCGGTAAAGGCCAAGCCGATCACCGATTGGAAATGCCCCTCAAGGGTCCGCAGCTGCTGATCGCGCAGGTTCCACAACAGCACCGTGCCCCCATCGCCGCCCGCGGCCAGAAACTGGCCAGAGGGGGAAAAGGCAAGGCTATGCAGCGCGCTGTCATTGCCCGGATGGCGCGCCACCACCGCATTGCTGCCCTGATCGCGCAACAGAATCGCCCCGTCGGAGGAGGCCAGCGCCGTCTGCCCCGCGCTGCTGGTGGCAATCGCCGTGATCTGCCCCGAATGCGCCTGAAGCGTCGCCCCCCGCATCGCCGCAAGGTCATGGGCCTGGGTGAACAGGGTGCCCACGCGGGCCTCGCCGCTGTTCTGATAGGCCGCACCAAGCAACAGCGTCGCCTCCTCAACGCGGCCGGAAACCAGCGCCTGACGCCCCTGCTCAAGGAACAACTCGCCCTGCCGCGCCTCGGCGGCCTCGGCGTTCTGCTCGGCCTGCGCATGGGCCGCTGCGGCCTCGCGCCGCTGCCCGTCCGCATACCACGCCGCCCCACTCGCCGCGACGCTCAGCACCGCCAGCGCAGCAATCGCCGCTTGTTTCAGCCGCCGCGCACGGGCGCTGCGCTGGGTGGACTGGGCAATCAGCGCCACCATGGAGGCGGGCAAATCCTGATCCGCCTGCGCTGCCAACTGCTTGGCCTCATCCAAGGGCCGCCCCTTGGGCAACAACAGCTGCGCATCGCGCCCCGCATCCTCCCAGCGATCCGCCGCAAAGCTGACCCGCGCCCGAATGCGCAGGTAATCGCGGTCCGCCGCCAGCCAGTCCTGCAAACGCGGCCAAGAGCCAAGCAGCGCCTCATGGGTCAGGGTCACCTGCGCCTCGCCCGCGCTATCCCCGCCGACCACAAACAAACGCTCCTCGACAAAGGCATCGACCAACTGCCGCTCCGGCGTGCCGGGGGCAAAGCCCGACAGGGCCGCGGGCCGTTTCGTCGGCGCCTGATCCTCGTCCAGCCCCAGATGCACAATCTGCCGCATGACGCGCGGCAGGGCCTCCTGCGCCGCTTTCGGCAGGGCGCCAAAGGCCCCCTCGGCCCGCTGCCGCAGCGCCCCCGCCAACCCGCCCAAAGCCTCGTAATGGGCCCAAGTCAAAAGCCCCTGCGGCGAGCGGTTCTGATAAAGCTCCTCCAGCGTGAACTCCAACAACGGCAGGCTGTCGGGCTCCGACACCGCCACATCGCGCAGCTCGTCATCCAAACGCGCCCCGGTCTCGGGATGCTCCTCAAACCCCAGCCCCGCCCGCATCGCGGGCTGGCGAATGATCTGCCCGATCTCCGCCGGTGTCGGGGTGGACAGATCAATCTGCCCCTCGTTCCCCTTCAGCCGCGCCAAGACAGGCTCGTCCAAAGCATGCTGATAGAAATCGCTGCGCAGGGTCGCCAGAACATAGACCAAACCCGATTTCGCCAGCGCCTCGATCGCCAGCAAAAAGGCCTGACGTTCCGCTTCCGGCAGGCTCTTGTCGGTGAACAGCTCTTCAAGCTGATCCACCAAAAGGGCCAGTCTGGCCTGCGGCGGCGCATTGATGATCTCGGCCTTCTTGGCCGCGCGCTCCGCCTCCGGCAGGGGCGGCTTGATCGCATCCACCCGCTCCGCGGCCTCAAAGGCCGCCTTCTGCGCCGCCTGCGACAGCGCCCCCTTCAGCAGCAAATCCGCCCCCTGCGGCGTGCCCCGCAGCAGGCTGGCCAGCTCCGCCACGCTCGTCCCGTCGCTGATCAATTCCGGCAGGGCGCATTCAGCGGTCAGGGCCCCCGCAAAGGCATCCACCAGATTGCCGCTCGCATCACTGGGCCGGAACACGGCGCGCCGCCACAGGCCCACCCCCTCGACAACGCCCGGCTCCACCAAAAGCGGAAGCGCCCCCGCCCGCACAAGGCTCGACTTGCCGCCGCCCGACCGCCCCAGCACAAGCGCAAAAGCCTGCCCCGAGGCCGCCTGCCGCCGCAGGGCCTTCAACACCTTGGACACCGCCTGGGTGCGCCCGTAAAAGATCGGCGCGTGCTCGAACTCGAAACTCTCAAGGCCCCGAAACGGCGACCCCTCCCAACGCGGCGTGGCGCTCTCGGCCAGCGGGGCGGCATTCACATCCACCCCCAGCTCCTCAAGACGCCGCAGGATCAGCTTATCAAGATGGATCTCGAAGGCTTCCTCGAACTCCGCCGAGTCTGAAAACCCGTGAAACGCCGCCAAAAGCGATCCGTCCTGATCGTGGAACCACTTCTGGATAAACCCGTCCAAAGCCCGCTTTTGCAGCAGCCGTTCCTCGGCATCACGGTCATCGGCAAGGCTGATATAGGGCTCCGCCATCTTGCGATAGACCATCAAATCCGGCCGCCCGGTGCTCTGCATCGCCTTCCATGCGTCTTCGAACTCGAACTCGGTGCCGCTGTCATATCGGCTGCCATCCTCGCGCATAATATGCGCCGGCAGGCGGGTCCCCAAACGCGACCACAGGATACAGATCACGATATCGGTGGTGGAGGGTTTCTCGATCTGGTCCTGAAACGTCGCCGTGGCCAAAAGCGGCTCATGCTCCCAGATGATCGGCACCAAACGCGCCTGCGCCGCATAGCGATCCGCCAGCCGCTTCATCACGCGATCCGCAAGGATGCGCTCCTCGTTCACATCCCCCGGTGACGAAAGGAAAATCTTGATCTCCGGAAGGGCGGAACTGTCTTGCCTGTCGGTCATATTACCTGATCCGTCACATGTTGAAATCTACGCCAGCCGGTTTGACCAGCGCCAAAAGCGCCTGAAACGCCTGCGTCACCTGCAGGGCCGCCTGATGCCCGTCGGGGCTATCGACCTTGTCGATATTGCCGCTGCTGTCATAGGTGACATCAATCGCGGCCAGCCCCTCGATCTCGATCCGCGTCGGCTTGCCCGCCGCGCCATAGGTAAACAGCAACACCCGCCCCGATTGATCGGAGAGCCGCGAAATCTGCCCCTTGGTGTTATAGGTCAGCCGCGCACTCTGTTCGCGCGAGTTCTGCGCATGAACCAAATTGCCCTTGATGTCATATTCGAAATCGCTGACCACCTCGGTCTCGCGGCGCAGGTCTTTCGTCACGACCTGAGAGATCTTCCGGCTGCGCGGATCATAGGCAAGGCGGATCTCCTCCCGCCCGGTCTTCTTGAAGATCATGCGGCATTCGTCGTCGTAATCAAACTCCGTCGCCTGATCCCCTCTGCGGATCAGGATCGGGCTCCCGCAAGGATGATTGCGGGTCTCCGAAAGAACGCCGTTGACCTCCTGCGCATAGCCCGCCGTGTATCTGCGGCCAAACTGATCAATGCCAATGCGGTAAGTTACGGTCGTCTCGCGCGCCGGGGCCTCGGCATCCTGCGAGGCAAACTCCCGCGTCGTCGTATAGTAATGCTCGACGATGCCCTCCTCTGTGAGGGGATTATTGCCGTACTCATAGGTGGTGTAATGCCCGTCCTCATTTCGGACATAGGCGACGAACTGGGTATCCTCGTGATAGCCGATCTCCCGAGACCGCCCGTCCTCATAGTGGATGAACCGCATGTTGTGGTTCTCGTCGTATTCATACTCAAAGGCCGTGCCGACGATATTCACCGCCCGGATCAAATTGCCATCGCCGTCGTATTCGTATGTCGCCGTGGCCTCGCCATTGCTGATCCGCGTAATGCGCCCCTCGGTGTCGGTCTCCACGTCAAGCCGCGTCCCGTTGGAATAGACGATCTCGCGCAGGTTCCCCGCCACGCTCCGCCGCAGGCGGAAGCCGTTGCCAGAGGCATCAAACTCCTCAACCAGATCCCCGTTCAGCGAAAACCGCTCGTGCCCATTGGTGCCCCGGCGATAAAACCCCACCGCCTCGCGGATCACCTCAGAGTTGATCGTCTGCGAAGAGGTCAACCGCTGCCCGATGGCCACCTCGCGCCGCGGGATCAGGCTGGCACTGACAAGCTGTGTGTGAACCGTGCTCAACCGCTCCGCATCTGTGGCCAGTGACCTGCGAAGGCTGCCAATTTGCGCGTCAGAGCGCAGCCACCCCGCCCCCTCCATCGCGCCGATCATCTCGTCCAAAATCCGGTGCACCTCGTTCCCGCGCAGGTCAGAGGGGTTATAGGTGCGCCGCGCACCGGAGCCGTTCTCATGCACAACAACCGATCCGATTCCCGACACAGAAAGCGAAGTGTCAAAGGGCGAGCCCCAGCCAAAGCCGAAAATCTGCGATTTGTTGGCCTTGGAATTATAGGTTCTGTTGATCGCGAACTCGGTATTGGGAACAATAAGATCGGTATAGGTGATATAAAAATTGCCGTTCTTAAGGTTCACCTCCGCCCGCGACAGACCTGCCCCAAACCCGCCCGCCAAAAGGGCCGCGGCAACAAGGCCGAGGCGGCTCCACTGCGAGAGCCGCAAAAATAGCTGTCGGTTGGGCATTGGCTTCCCCCGAATAATGTCGAACTGAAATGCGAAAATGGCTACTATTCGTTAGGTTACGCGCAGTTTTCGCCAAAGATCAAGCGTCAAACAACCTGCGTGAAAACCACCGTAAAAGCCCCACGGCTTCAGACCCCTGACGCCCGCCCAAAACAGGCCAGCCGCTCAAGTCACCTTGCGCACAAACTGCGACTTCAGCCCGATCTTGCCCACACCCGGCACTTTGCAATCAATGTCGTGATCCCCGTCCACCAACCGGATGCCGCGCACCTTGGTGCCCACTTTGACCACCTGCGAGGTGCCCTTCAGCTTCAGGTCCTTGATCACCGTCACCGTGTCACCATCCTCCAAAAGGTTGCCGACAGAATCCCGCACCGCATCCGCCGCCGCATCAAGGGCAGACCACTCATGCCCACATTCAGGGCAGGTCAACAGGGCGTCCATCTCATAGGTATAGACACCGGCGCATTCGGGGCATGGGGGCAAAGCATCGCTCATACCCCGCCCTAATCCCGCATCCCGCCTCATGCAAGCACCGCAGGGCGCGGCAAATGCGCACCGCGGGCTTCTGACACCTTGCCAAGTCAAAATTTCGCACATTAAGGTCAGCGAGACGAACGCAGGGGAGGAGCCGACGTTGACCTATCAAACAGAATATAAGGCGTGGAAAGACGCGCCAGAAGCCTATTGGATGAAACAGGCAGAGGCGATCGACTGGGTCTCGCCCCCCTCCAAGGCCCTGTTTGACGAGGGCGCGCCGCTCTACGAATGGTTCGCCGATGCGCAGGTGAACACCTGCTGGAACGCCGTTGACCGCCACGCCAATGGCGCGCGGGCCACCCAAGCGGCCATCATCTACGACAGCCCGGTCACAGGGCAGAAAACCACCATCACCTACGCCGAACTGCGCGACCGCTGCGCCCTGATGGGCGGGGCGCTCAAGCGCCAAGGCGTCGAACCCGGCGACCGCGTCATCATCTATATGCCCATGGTGCCCGAGGCCCTCGTCGCCATGCTCGCCTGCGCCCGTATCGGCGCGGTGCATTCGGTGGTCTTCGGCGGCTTTGCGGCCCATGAACTGGCGGTGCGGATCGACGATGCCACGCCCAAGGCGATCATCGCAGGCTCCTGCGGGATCGAGCCGGGGCGCACCGTGGAATACAAACCCCTGCTGGACGATGCCATCGAACAGGCCGCGCATAAGCCCGAGTTCTGCGTCATCCTGCAACGCTCCCACTGCGAGGCCACTCTGATCCCCGGGCGCGACCATGAATGGTATGACTTTATCGAGGGGGCAGAGCTTGTCGATTGCCTGCCCGTCTCCGGCAACCACCCCGCCTATATCCTCTATACCTCCGGCACCACCGGCGCGCCCAAAGGCGTGGTGCGCCATACGGCGGGGCACCTCGTGGCCCTGAACTGGACGATGAAAAACGTCTACGGCGTGGACCCGGGAGAGGTCTTCTGGGCCGCCTCCGATGTGGGCTGGGTCGTGGGCCATTCCTATATCTGCTACGGCCCGCTGATCCACGGCAACACCACCGTGCTGTTCGAGGGCAAACCCGTCGGCACCCCCGATGCAGGCACCTTCTGGCGCGTGATGTCGGAACATAAGGTGGCGAGCTTTTTCACCGCCCCCACCGCCTTTCGCGCCGTCAAACAACAGGACCCGAAGGGCGATCTGGTCAAGAATTACGACCTCTCGCATCTGCGCTATGTCTACCTCGCAGGGGAACGCGCCGATCCGGACACGATCCACTGGCTGCAGGACATGCTGGGCAAACCGGTGCTGGACCACTGGTGGCAAACCGAAACCGGCTACGCCATCGTCTGCAACCCCGTCGGGATCGAGCAACTCCCCGTCAAGGTCGGCTCCCCCACGGTGCCGATGCCCGGCTATGACGTGCAAATTCTGGGCGAGGACGGCACCCCCCTGCCCGCAGGCGACCTTGGCGCCATCGCCATCAAACTGCCCCTGCCGCCGGGCACTCTGCCCACGCTGTGGAACGCCGAGGAGCGCTTTATCAAAAGCTACCTCGCCACCTTCCCGGGCTACTATGAGACTGGCGACGCGGGCTATATCGACGAGGACGGATACCTCTACATCATGGCCCGCACCGATGACGTCATCAACGTCGCAGGGCACCGCCTCTCGACCGGCGCGATAGAGGAGGCGCTCGCCGGCCACCCCGATGTGGCCGAATGCGCGGTGATCGGCGTGGCAGATGAGCTCAAGGGGCAACTGCCCCTCGGGCTGCTCTGCCTGAACGCAGGCGTGAACCGGCCAGAGGGCGAGATCATCGCAGAATGTGTCAAACGCGTGCGCGAACAGATCGGCCCCGTCGCGGCCTTCAAACTGGCCACGGTGGTGCAACGCCTGCCCAAGACACGCTCCGGTAAAATCCTGCGGGGGATCATGGTCAAGATCGCCGATGACCAGCCCTACAAAGCCCCCGCAACCATCGACGATCCCGCCATTCTGGCGGAGATCAAAGAGGCGCTGCAATCCATGGGCTACGCGGGCAAGGCCTGATCCCTCGCAAAGGTTCGGCTTTCGCAGGCGCTTCGCGCCTGCGATCCGCCGGAGGGCGGGGCAGCCTGAGCCGCGCCCCTGCGGGGTGGGCTC
The DNA here is from genome assembly GCA_018524345.1 of Harenicola maris. Classification (GTDB taxonomy): domain Bacteria; phylum Pseudomonadota; class Alphaproteobacteria; order Rhodobacterales; family Rhodobacteraceae; genus Harenicola; species Harenicola maris. The sequence goes on along the minus strand of JADQAZ010000003.1, from coordinate 111,359 downwards.
AGGCTGCCCCGCCCTCCGGCGCGCTGGCCTCTACCGGCGGCGCGCCATCATAAACGGCAGTCATCTGCGCCGCGGTGAAATCGTCCTTCGGGCCGATCGGCGCCTCGGCGCGCCCGCCCTTGATCTTCCAGCCCGTGTTGATCCGGCGGCAATGCCAGAACCCCATATCCGCCTTGGGTTTCAAATGCAGCGAAAGTCGCGGCACCCCGCGCAGGGCATGCACATCCCATTGCGCCCAGCCAAGGCGCCCCCCCGGCACAACGCAGTATTTCGTCGGCACCGCAGAGCCGCCGGTGATCGGGAAAATATGGTCCTTATGCCGCGCCGGATCCTGCGTCGCCCCGGGATGCACCCCGCGCCAATCGCCCGGAATGCGGCAATAGCCAAGGCGGCTGTTCACCGCCTTGTCAAAGATGCTGCCGCCCTTGGTCCAGACCAGCTCGTCAATATCGGCCAGCAACACCGCCCGCGCCCCGCTCAGGAAATCACCGCTGGCGATATTGAGCGCCGCCGATTGCAGGAACTTGCCCACATGGCTCGGCTTTTTCGGGAAAATCGGCCCATAGGCAAACGGCAGGCGCACCACGCTGGCCTGCGCCAGCCCCGTGCGCTCCAGCGCCGCGATGATATCCTCGGGGGCATAGGTCTGGCTGCCGTTGTCGAACAACAGCAGGCTTTGCAGCCCCTGCTGGCGCACATGGAACTGCGCCCAATCGGCGATCCACTCAAGGGGATTGTCCTTGTTCAGCGCCGCCATGGCATTGCGCCCGGCAAAGCCCGGCAGCTGCCCCGCCTCGGCCACCTCGATCCGCAGGTCCAGCGCCTCGTGATACAGATGCAGGACCCCCGGCGGCTCCGGGCAGGCAAAGCGCAGCACATCGTGGCGCCGGTGCCGCCGCAGCCGCGGCGCGGGCAGCGGGCCGTGATCGCTGGCAAAGCGCATCTGCGGCAAAAGCCCCTCGAAATCATAGAGCTTGGGGCAGATCGCCTCGATCCGGCCCGCCTTCCAGAAGGCGTGATAGATAAAGGTGGATTGGTCGTAATTGGGCGGCACATCCGCCCCCAAACGGCGCTGCACCGGCGGTAACCCCCGCACTGGGCCGTCCGGTTCGAAAATGGCCGGTGACAGGGTGACGATCGAACTATCCATCTCGGTGCCCCATGATGCGCCGGCTCACCGCCCGCGCTTTTTGCTGCTCGCGCAGAAAGACTATCAGCCCCCCGCCAAGGATCAACAGGATACCCGCCCAGACGCTCGGCCCCGGCAGGCTTCCCCAGATGACAAAGCCCCAGACAACCGCCAAGGGCAGGCCGACATACTCAAAGGGCGCCACCGTTCCCGCATCGGCAAGGCGATAGGCCTGCCCGAGGGAATAGCCGATCACCGTCGCATTCACCCCCAGCAGCAGGAACAGCCACCTGTCGCCCCCCTCCGGCATCACCCAGGCGCGCAGCAGGAACACAAGGCTCTCATGCCGCGCCCCTTCGGCAAAACGCCCGTCCCCCGCCACCACAAAGAACCCGAGAGAGACCACAATAAACGTCAGCTGGATATACACCGCCATGGCCGAGGCCTTGCTCGCCACCCCCAGCTTGCGCGTCATGATCTGGTTCAGCGCATAGGTCAGCGCCGCCAGCAAAGGCAGCGCCTGCACCCAAAGCGGCACCTCCCGCGCCGCCCCCTCCCAAGGGCGCAGCATGATCAAAACCCCGACAAACCCCGCCGCCACCGCCGACAGGCGCAACGCCCCGACCCTCTCGCCCAACAGGGGCACCGAAAGCAGCGTGATCATCAAAGGCGCAGCAAAAAACAGCGCCGTCGCCTCGGCCAGCGGCAAAACCGCCAGCGCGGTGAAATAGGTCATGTTGGAGGTCACAAGCAGCACCCCCCGCATCACATGCAGCCAAGGCCGCCGCGTGCGCAAAATGCCAAAGCCGCCCTCCACCTGCACCAGCCCCAGCGTGAAAACGATCCCGATGGCAGAGCGCAGGAAGACCATCTGATGCAGGGGATAGGCCCCCGACAACAGCTTGATCAGCATGTCGTTCACCGAGATGCAACTCACAGCCAAAAGGATAAACCCGATGGCCGCGGCCGGTCTGGATGCGGCGGGGGGAGTTGAGGCGGGAGAGGTCATGGCCCAAGGGCTAGGCCCAATCGCCCCAAGGGGCAATTGAAATGTCGCCCCCGGCTCAGGCGCTGCGCAGGGTCCGCGCGCCCGAATGCCCCGCCACATAGGCGCGGGCCTCATGCAAGTTCAGCATCCGGCACAGCGCCGGATAGGCCTGCCGCACATCCTCATGACGCAGCCGCGGCAGCGCCGCCAATACGGCGGCCCGGCCAAAGGCACCCAATCGATGCAGGGCCTCCGGCCCCGGATACAGGGTCTCCACCGGCAGGCCATTGGCAAAGATCACCTCATGGCGCGGGGTCAAAAGGGTGATGTAATCCACGCTTTGCACATCCATCTCGCCCACACCGGGCAGGCCCATCAACCCCTTCGCAGGGGCCAGAACCTCGGCCTCGCCATAAAGCACCTCGCAGATCGGCTCGCGCAGCAACACGCGGTGATCGGGCGACATCACGGTATCGGCCAGAGGCATCCCGCGCCCCATGCTCCCCGCCGCCAGAACCACAGGCCGCGCAGGCCCCACATCGGCAGAGAGATCAAGCACCCGCCGCCCGGCCCAAAGCACCGGCTGCGCCCCGTGATCGCGCGTCAAAACCCTATCCCCGATCCGCAGGTCCGCCACATCCACCGCGCCGCCCGGCGTGTCGATCATGGTGCCCGCCGCGAAACAGGGGAAATCGGTGAAATCCAGATTGCCGTCATCGTCGCCCTCTGGCCCCGCAACCTCGTCATCAATGCCATAGGTCACGGTGCTCGGCCCGTCCGGTACCCCGCCCAGATCAATCAGGAAGCGCTGGCCGCTGAACAACATATGCTCGTCGCCCGCACCAAAGCCCTGCTCCACATCGGGCTGGGCCACAGTGCGCGGCATCACAACATCGCCGTTGGAATCGAAAATGGTGACGAATTGCCCGTTCTGGAACTCGGTCACACCGCCGTTGACCTGCTCCACCACGATGGTGAAAATCTCCGAGGCCGAGCCAATCGCCTCCACCCCGTTTACAGTCACAACCCGATCCGCATTGTTCCCCGAACCGGAGAAACTGGTATAAGTGCCGATCTGGTCTCCGCGCAGTTCAAGCGTAACGGTGGACATCGAAATACTCTCTTGGTTTAGGCCCCGCAGACCCCTTACACCAAATTACCTAAGATTTCGACTATTTTGCACAGGCTTACACGCCATGGTTATGACGTCGATTGCAGACAGGCACGTCACCCGAGGCTAAACAAACTGCTCGCGGATCAACCGCTCCTCAAGCCCGTGCCCCGGATCAAACAAAATCCGGTGCGCAATGCTCGGCTCCGACCGGATGATAACAGAAACCACATCATCCACCGCATTGCTGTCCGCCTCGGCCCGCACAGGGCGCTTTTGCGGCTGCATCACATCAATACGCACCTCCGCCGAAATCGGCAAAAGCGCCCCGCGCCAGCGCCGCGGCCGAAAGGCCGCCATGGCCGTCAGGGCCAGCACATCGGCCCCGATCGGCAAAATCGGCCCATGGGCGGAATAGTTATAGGCGGTCGATCCCGCAGGGGTGCATACCAAGGCCCCGTCGCACACCAATTCCTCCATCCGCACCTTGCCATCCACCGAAATCCGCAGCTTCGCCGCCTGCGGCCCCTGCCGCAACAAGGACACCTCGTTGATCGCCAAGGCATCGCGCGTGGTGCCATCGGCGCGGATCGCCCGCATCGCCAGCGGATACAAAACCTCCTCCGCCGCCGCCGCCAATCGCGCCGGAAGGTCGGCCTCGGCGTATTCGTTCATCATGAACCCGATGGTGCCGCAATTCATCCCGTAAACAGGGGTATCAAGGGCCTGAGTCTCCTGCAAAGTCTGCAACATGAAACCATCGCCCCCAAGGGCCACAATCACCTCGGCCTCGGCGACGGGAACATTGCCATATTCCCCCGCCAAATGACGCTGCGCATCCTGCGCCACGGGCGCGTTGCTGGCCAGAAAGGCTATCTTTTCCATGCGCTTGGCTCCCCTCGCTTGCCCCACCCTAACGCCATATACGGCCCCGCCGCCATAGGGCATTCACCTTTCGCCAATGCACACGCGTCCAATCGCCCCTTTTACGCCGCGTGAATTGGCGCTACATCCCCCGCATCTGCACCTGTTAAGGCCTCCCGAGGCCAAAGATTTAAGGAAGGCCCAGCCAATGACCGCCTCTCACCGTGACACCGGATTTTTCACCGAAACACTCGCCTCGCGCGACCCCGAGATCGCCAAATCCATCGGCCTCGAACTCGGCCGTCAACGCGAAGAGATCGAGCTGATCGCCTCCGAGAACATCGTCTCCGCCGCCGTGATGGAGGCCCAAGGCTCCATCATGACCAACAAATACGCCGAAGGGTATCCGGGCAAACGCTACTACGGCGGCTGCCAATACGTCGATATCGCCGAAACACTGGCCATCGAACGGGCCAAGGAACTCTTCGGCTGCGAATTCGCCAATGTGCAGCCAAACTCCGGCAGCCAGATGAACCAAGCCGTGTTTCTGGCCCTGCTCCAGCCCGGCGATACCTTCATGGGGCTCGACCTCAACTCCGGCGGTCACCTGACCCACGGCTCGCCCGTGAACATGTCCGGCAAATGGTTCAACGTGGTCTCCTACGGCGTGCGCAAACAAGACCAGATGCTCGACATGGACGAGGTCCGCGCCAAGGCGCTGGAACATAAACCCAAACTCATCCTCGCAGGCGGCACCGCCTACTCCCGCACATGGGACTGGGCGGCTTTCCGCGAAATCGCGGATGAGGTCGGCGCGGTGCTGCATGTCGATATGGCCCATATCGCAGGGCTCGTGGCGGGCGGCGCCCACCCCTCGCCCCTGCCCCACGCCGATGTGGTCACAACCACAACCCACAAAAGCCTGCGCGGCCCGCGCGGCGGCCTGATCCTGACCAATGACGCGGCGATCGCGAAAAAGATCAACTCGGCGGTCTTCCCCGGCCTGCAAGGCGGCCCCCTGATGCATGTCATCGCCGCCAAGGCCGTGGCCTTCGCCGAGGCCCTGCGTCCGGAGTTCAAAGACTACGCCGCACAGGTGGTGGCCAATGCCCGCGCCATGGCGGACGAGCTGATGAAAGGCGGGATCGACGTGGTCTCCGGCGGCACAGACAACCACCTCCTGCTCGCCGACCTGCGCCCCAAAAGCGTAACCGGCAAAGCCGCAGAGGCCGCCCTTGGCCGCGCCCATATCACCTGCAACAAAAACGGCGTGCCGTTTGATCCGGAGAAACCCTTCGTCACCTCCGGCATCCGCCTCGGCACCCCTGCGGGCACAACCCGCGGCTTCGGCGAGGAAGAGTTCCGCCAGATCGCCCGCTGGATCGTCAAGGTCACAGAGGGTCTCTCCGCCAATGGCGAAGAGGGCAACGCAGAGGTCGAGGAACAGGTCAAAGCCGAAGTCACCGCCTTGTGCCAGAAATTCCCGATCTACCCAGAGGCCTAACCCCTCCGGAAAATCAATCCAAAAGGGCGCGCCGCATCCGCAGCGCGCCCTTTTTGTATCCCCGCTTCTTATTGGCGCAAATATCCTCGCCGAAGGCACAAAATCTCTTCTCCGCCCCCTCAGGTTTCGCCCCGGCTGCCGCCGGGCCGACCCGGGCGCATTTTTTTCATCCGAAAAAAATGCGCCCGCCCAACTGCAGGCCTCAGCGCCCTTTGATACGGATGGTAAACTGGCGCTGCGCCCCCTTGGGCGGCGCGGGGAAAGGGGCCGCCTTGCGGATCACCGCCACCGCCGCCTGATCCAGCGCCGCCGAGCCTGAGCTCCGCGCCACAGAGACCCGCGCCAAACCGCCATTGCCGGACACGGAGAAGGCAATCACCGCCGTGCCGCGCGATTTCACCCGTGGTTTGGACACGCGGCTGATGCGGCGCATCACCTGCCCGGGGTAGTTGCTCGCCGCCGCATTGCCGCTCTGCGCCGATTGGCGCTTTGCGGTGCCGGATTGCGTGCCCTTGGTGGTCTTGCTGCTGGTGGTGGCCGCGCCCTTGGTGTTGTTGCGCTGTGCGTTGCCGCTGGGGGCTTTGGCGGCCTGTTTCGGCGGGGCCTTCTTCACCGGTGTTTTCTTCACCGGCTCCTTTTTCACCGGCGTCTTCTTCGCCGGGGCCGGCACCACCTGTTTTGGCGCCTTGGCCGGATCGCGCCGCTGCGGCCTCTGCGAGGCGGGCGGCGCGGCGCTCTCGGGCTCCTGCGCCTCGATGGTCTCTGCCGGGGCCTGGGCGCTTACCACGGGCACCTCGCTCGGGGCCAGCGGCTGCATGGGCAGGGGCACGAGGGCCGCCTGCGCTGGCTCCACCGGCAGGGCCTCGGCCGCTTGCGTCGGCGCCGCCTGCGTCACCTCGGGCGCGGGCGCCTCGACAGGCTCCACGGCCTCCATAGGCGCCGCGACCGCCTGCGGCTCCGTCACCTCCGGCTCCATCGCCTCCACCACCGGCGTCTCCACCGGCTCGGCGCTCAGTGTCCCCGTCACCATATCCTCAAAGGCGGTGCCGATATCCATCGCCGCCCCTTCGGCGCCGCCCTCGATCTCGACCTCCAGATCAGAGGCCGTCAGGAAAAACCCGCCAATCACCAGCGTCCCCGCCGTGACCAGAGACACCACTTTTGCCGCCATCGACCGCGCGATCATTGCAGCCCCCGTTCTGTAACCAACATCACCTTCTGCGCCCCCGCAGCGCGCAGGGCGCGGGTCAGGGCCACAAGCTCAAGCGCAGGCAGGGCGCGGTCCGGCACAAGGCGCACCACGGCGCGCTCCTCCTCGGACAGTCCCGCCACAAAAGCCTCCGCATCGGCGGGCGCATCGCCGCGAAAGCCCAGCCGCCCGTCCGCATGCACCACCAAAGCATCGGGCGGCGCGCGCCCCTCAAGCCCCTCGGTCTGCACAAGGCGCAACGCGGGGTCCAGCGGCTGCGCCAATGTCCCCGCCACCATGAAAAACACCAGCATCAAGAAGACGATGTTGATCAATGCGATCGTCGGCTCGCGCTGCGGTTTGCCTTTGGCCAGTTTGCGCATGGCTCAGCCCCCCAAAACCGTCACGCGCAAGGCGGTCAGCCCCCGCAACGCCACCAGAACATCGGTCAGACGCTGTGCATCCACCTCGGGCGCAAGGCTGACCAGCAGCACGCTGCCCTCCTCCGCCGCGCCAAGGGGCGAGCTGCCCAGCGCCTCAAGCGCCAAGGCCTCGCCATTCAGGCGCAACTCATCCACGCCCAGCTGCAGGAACATCGGCGGCACATCCGGCGCAGGCACCGCGCCCCCGCCCGCCGCCGCCGACAATTCCACCTCGGAGAACTTGGAAAAGGTCGAGGTCAGCATGAAAAACAACAGCAGCAAAAAGATGACATCAATCAGCGATGTCATCGACAATTTGCGCCGCCGTCTGCGTGCCTTAGCCATGGGCAGGCACCATACCGCCCGCAGCCAGCGGCGCGCTGCCGCTCTGCCCCGTGGGCTGCAAGACGGTCATGATCGCCTTATCCGCAATCACCCGCTCCGCTTCCATCCGGCCCTCAAGCCAGCTGAGGCAGAGCGCCGTCGGCATCGCCACCACAAGGCCCACCGCCGTGGTGAGCAGCGCCACCCAGATCCCGCCCGCAAGGATCGAGGGGTCAACCTGCGCCCCCGCATCCTGCAGCGACTGGAACGCCTCGATCATCCCCAGAACCGTGCCGAACAGCCCCAAAAGCGGCGCCAGCTGCGCCACGGAATCAAGCAGGCGAAAGCCGCGCTCCAGCCGCGCAAAACGCGTTTCCGCATCGGCCTGAAGGCGCTCTGCCATATCCGGCGTGGCGCTCAGGGCCAGATCAATCACCGGCGCAAGGTAGCTGGTGGAGCGCTCCAACTGCGCCCGCGCCCCGGCGCGATCACCCGCATCCCATGCCGCCACGGCCAGACGCAGCGCCCGGTGCCGGCCCACGCCCGCCATCCAGAACTGCCAGATTTTATACAGAACCACAGCAAGGGTCAGAACCCCCACCGCCGTCAACAGGGCCACCACAGGGCCGCCCACTTCGATAATCTGCCGCAGGGGCTCGATCCATTGAGACAATTGCAACATCAGCCCAACACCTCGATCGCCACGCGGGTCGAGGGCACAACAGCCGAACCGCAAACCCCCTCTGCCAGATCCGCACCCTCACAGGTGTTCGCCCCGTTGATCAACACACGGCCCAGCCCCTCGCAGGTCACCTCCGGCACCGCAAACTGTCGCACCCGCGGCCGCGCCACGGGCAGAGCGCCGAAATCGAACAGGGTCAGGCTTTTCACCTGCCCCTCGGCGTCAAACAACACGGTCTCGTAAACCGCCTTGTCGATGGCGCTCTCAAGTCCGTTGGTGACCATAAAGGTCAGGGTGCACGAACTGCCGCTGGTGACCGCCTGATTAAGCTCCACCAAAATCTTGCCGCTGATATCGGCCTCCTGCGCCACAAGCGGTCCGGCGCAAAGCGCCGCCGCGGTGATCCCCAAAAGGCTCTTTCCTAGACCTGTCATAATTGGCTCCTGTCTTGTTCGTTGCTACGTTCTGCGCCGCTGGCGGGCTCAATGGCCCCTGCGCCAATAGGCGGCGCTGATCTGGCGCGTCTTGTCCAAACCCAGCTCTGTCTTGAAATGCCCGCGCAGGGCCTGCGCATTGGCAAACTCCCCCGCGAAAAACCCGTATCCCGTGCGCCCCGCCGCCGTGGCCGCCTGCGCAAGGGCAAGGATCTCGCCCTCGAAGCGCTGCGGCGGCACCGTATGCACCCGAAGGGGGGTCGGCGGGAAATACCCCGCCGGATCAACTCGCTCGGGCATGGCCACAACCACATCGCCCGAGGCCTGCGGCGACAGCCGCGCCAGCATCTGCGCCACCACCGGCAGGCCGGTGCCGTCACTGGCGATGAAATACTCCTTGGCGGCAGGCAGGCTGTCCTTGCCGATCGGCCCCATGGCCCCGACAATCGCCCCCGGCTTGGCCTGCTGCGCCCAGCGCGAGATCATCCCCGTGCCATGGCGCACGATGTCGATATCGACCTCTTCGCAAGCGGCGCGGATGTTCTTCAGCGTCACATAACGCGCATGCAGGGCGTTCTCGCCCTTGGGCCAAACCGGCGCCCCGTTGCGCCCCATCACCGGCCATGTCGCAGGCCGCGCCGGATCACGCGGCAGGATCAGCCGCAGGTGCACCCCGCGCTCCGCCAGCGCCCCGATCCCGGGATAGCGCAGGGTCACCCGCTGCATCCCCTCGAACAGCACGCGGCTGTCCAGAACCGTCAACTCGCGGAAATTCTCGGGCAATTCCCCCTCGGGCTGCGCCGCGCCGCTCCAGCGGATCGCATCGGCCAAACCCTCGTCAATCTCGGCGATATGGTGGACCAGCCCTTCCTTGGCAAAGCCCATGGCCCCCTGCCCCGGCGCCTCCAGCCGCACCCGCAGCGAGGCCGCCTGCGCCAGCAACTCGATGCGGTATCCGTCCTGCGCAAACCAGCGGCTGCCATCACGCGCCTCGGCAAATGTCATGGCGTGAGAGGCCTCCATATGGGCCAGATACTGCGCCAGCAGCTCCTGCGGCGCGGCCATGGGGATCAGGGTCTGCGCAGTCACCTGACCCGCCTGCGCGCCTGCCGCCCCGTCCATCTCCTGTGCCATCACGTCATCTCCGGATCATTGCACCGCAAACTCAAAAAACCGGGGGCGGCACCTCACCGCGCCGCCCCCGCATCCCTCACCAGCTGTGGGCGAGCTTCACCGAAACCTCACGGCCCGCGGAATAGAAATCCGCATAAAAGCCGCCGTAGGAAACGTGCTTCTCATCCAGCAGGTTGGTCACACTCATCGACAGGGTGGTCTGCTCTGACAGGTCATAGGCCACCGCCGCATCCACCACCGTAAAGGCACCGGTCTCACCGGCGGCATTGCTGTCGTCAAAGTAGTAGCCGCCGTTGTACCGCACACCCAAACCGGCGGTCAGGTCGCCAAGGCCGACGTTCTCCCATGTCCGGCTCACCCAGACAGAGGCCACATGCTCGGGCACCAGACCCGGACGATTGCCCTCATTGCCCGATGTCCCGTTCTCGACGATCTCCGCATCGAGGTAGCTATAGGAGGCTGTCAGGTCATAGGCCCCGATCTCGGCCTTCCCTTCCAGATCAAAGCCACGCACACGCACCTCGCCAATCGCCTCCAACTCGTTGGTCAGCGGGTTGGTGCGGGTGATGTTGGTCTTGCTCAGGTCATAGATCGCCGCCGACAACAGGGCATTGGTCCCCGCAGGGGCCCATTTCACACCCAGTTCAACCTGCTCGCCGGTCTCCGGCTCCACCCCAAGGCCCGCAGGCACGGCAGAGGTCGCATAGCTGGTGTAAACCGCAAGGTCGGGGTTGATCTTGTAGGTCAGACCCAAACGCCCTGTGGTCTCGCTGATCTCGCCCTCCTCCTCGGTGCCATAAAGGTAATCGGTCTCGGTCACATCGATCCAGTCATGACGCAAACCGGCCGAGATAATCACCTTCTCGTTCCAGTTCAGGTCCTGCTGCAGGTAGACGGCCTTGCCCGTGGTCTCTGTGCGGCTGTCGTTATAGATGCCCACAGAGTCCGGCGCGCCGGTATAGACAATATCCGTCAGGTCCAGCGAGGGCGCAGAGCCCCAGTAGCTCTGTCCCTTATCATCCGAAGAAGACGCCTCGATCCCGAAGATCGTCTTGCTCTTCCAATCGCCGAACTGGGCGGCATAGCTCAGGTTCACATCGCCAATCACCGCCTCTGTCGACCCTTCGGAGGCAAAGAATGCGCGATACACGGTCGTATCCACGGCGCCGGCCACATAGGCATAGTTAAAGCTGTCGCTGCTGTCGGTATAACGCAGGGTCCCGTTCACCTCGAAACCATTGCCGAAACTATGCCGCCCCTTGACGGTCACAGAGGTCCGGTTCGTGTCGCGGTCGTTGTAATCAGGTTCGCCAAAGAAATCCTCGCTGCGATCATAATCGCCGCCAATCGGGAAGCCGCCACTGCCGGGCACGTAGTCGCGGTCCAGCTGGTCCACAATCAGGGTCAGCTCGCTCGCATCCGTGGGCCGCCAGCTCAGGCCAAGCATGCCAAAGGTCTCGTTGTTCTCGGAATAGGGGTATTCATACTCCCCCTCGCGGAGCAAACCGGTAAAGCGATAGGTCAGCGTCCCCTCGTCATTCAGCTTACCGCCGAAATCGAGGCCAACCTCCTTGGAGTTGTTGGAATCATAAGAGACATAGGCACTGCCAAAGGCCTCCTCCCGCGGGGTCTTGGTGACATAGTTCACCGACCCGCCGGGATCGGACACACCAAAACTCGCCGAATTCGCGCCCCGGAACACCTCGACCCGCTCGAATGCAAAAGGCTCCTCGCGAATCCCGCCAAAGTTCGCCCCAATGGTCAGACCATCACGGTAAGTATAGGCCTCGAACCCGCGCAGGGTGAAATAATCAAACCGGTCATCGGCGCCATAACTGTCGGTCGAGGCACCGGCGGTGTAGTTCAACACCTCTTCCACCGTATTGGCCCCGCGCTGCTCGATCTCGGCCGATGTCACCACCGACACACTGGCCGGAATGTCCAGAACAGGCCCGCTGATCTTGCCGCCCACTTCAATCCCCGTGGCCACAATCGTCTGCGCATCCTGTGCACCGGCGCCGCCTCCCTCGGCCTCCAGCACAACCTCGTCCAGCTCATAGGCACCCTGCGCCAAGGCCATCCCCGGCATCATCGCCGTGCAACACAAAAGAACCGAACGAAGGGAACCCCACCCCGCGCGCGGAAGGGAGGAAGAAAGAGTGGACATGCAAGCATCCTATTGTTGAGTGAATCAGTCGGGATAATCCTTACACCTCGCATTTCCAAAGCGCGAGGGGGGTCTCTGACTTTTTTAGTAAACTATTAACGCGGCCTGAAACAAACCGGCCAATCCCTTACGCCAACTGGCTTTTATGCCGCCCGATCGGCACCATCGACGGCCCGCCAGAGATCGGATCGCGCTGGATACGGCACTCAAGGCCAAAGACAGCCCGCACCATATCCTCGGTCAAAACCGCCTCGGGCGCGCCCTCACTATGAATCCGCCCATCGGCCAAAGCCACCAGATGATCGGCATAGCGCACCGCAAGGTTCAGATCATGCAGCACCATGACAACCGTGGTCCCACGGGCCAGATTCATATCCACCAACAGGTCCAGAACCTCGATCTGATGCGCCACATCCAAAAAGGTCGTCGGCTCATCGAGCAGCAGAACATCGGTCTCCTGCGCAAGCGCCATAGCGATCCAGACCCGCTGGCGCTGCCCGCCCGACAGGGTGTCCAACTCGCGCTCGGCAAAGGCGCGGGTGCCCGTCGCCTCCAGCGCCGCCTCAACCGCGCGATCATCCGCCGCGCTCCAACGCGAAAACAGCCCCTGATGCGGATGCCGCCCGCGCCCGACCAGATCGGACACCGTGATCCCCTCGGGCGCGATGGGCGACTGCGGCAGCAACCCCATCACCTGCGCCACCGCACGCGATGGCATCTGATGCACCGCCTTGCCATCCAGCAGAACCGATCCGCCCTTGGGCTGCAAAATCCGCGCCAGCGTCCGCAGCAAGGTCGACTTGCCGCAGGCATTGCCGCCCACAATCGCCGTGATCTTGCCCGCAGGCACCTCAAGGCTCACATCCTCAAGGATGGTGCGCCGGTCATAGCCCGCGCTCAACTCCTGCGCCGTCAACTGCCGCGCCTTGGCCATCACGTTCATATCGTGCCCCCGTTCCGGTTGGTCCGGACAATCAGATAAAGAAGGAAGGGCGCCCCCACCGCCCCCGTCACCACACCCACAGGCAGGCGATAGGGCAGCATGAACTGCCCGACATAATCCCCCGCCAGAACCAAAACCGCCCCGATCAACCCGGCAGCAGGCAAAAGCCCCCGCGAGGGCCCCATGACCCGCGCCGCAATCGGGCCGGACAGAAAGGCCACAAAGGAAATCGGCCCCGCCGCCGAGGTGGCAAATGCCACCAGCCCCACCGCCGCCACAGTCACCCGCAGGCGCGTGCCATCGGCCCGCACGCCTAGGGCCTGCGCCGCATCATCGCCCAGCCGCAAAATGTCCAAGTCCCGCGAAACAGCCGCCAAAAGCCCGCCAAAGACCACCAGCGCGCCAAGCACAGGCCAAACCTGCCCCATCTGCGCGCCATTGACGCTCCCCGTCAGCCAGCGCATCGCCTCCGCCCTGTCCCAAGCGGGGGCCTCCAGCAGAACATAGGCCGTCACACTGTCCAGCATGGCCGAGACCCCGATCCCGATCAGGATCAGCCGCGCCCCCGCCGCCCCCCTGCGCGAGGACAGCGCCCAGATCATGACCACCACCACAAGGCCAGAGACAACCGCCACCGCCGAAACCACCCAGCCGTCAAAGGAAAGGATCACAATGGCAAAAACCGCCGCCGCCCCCGCGCTGGCACTGATCCCGATGATATCGGGGCTGGCCAGCGGATTGCGCAGCATCACCTGAAAGGCCACGCCCCCCAGCCCGAAACACAAGCCCGTCACCAAAGACAGCGCCGCCCGCGGCAGGCGCAGGTCATTGACGATAAACCCCGGCGCATCCTCATGGCCCAGCAAGGCCGCCATTAAATCCGCAGGCGCCAAACAGCCACGCCCGCAACTCAGGGTCAAAAACACAAGGCAAAACACAAGCGCCACCAACCCGCCAAGGGCAAGGACAACCCGCCGCCCCTCACGCTGGCGCCGCCCCGCAAGGGCCATATGCACCTCCGCCGCGCTCACAGCCCGCGCATCCTGTGCCGCCGCACCGTCCAGATGAAAAAGGGCGCACCGACAAAGGCGGTGACAATCCCCACATCAAGCTCGTTCGGCCGCGCCACGATCCGCCCCGCCACATCCGCCAGCCCCAGCAAAACCGCCCCGCCCAGCCCCGCCATGGGGATCAGCACACGGTGGTCGATCCCGCCGGTCAGGCGGCACAGATGCGGCACCACGAGGCCCACAAACCCGATCGGCCCACACAGGGCCGTCGCCACACCGCACAGCACAATCGCCCCCGCCGCGGCAACAATCCGGCCCAAGGCCACATTCTGCCCCAGCCCCGCCGCCAATTCCTCGCCCAGCGCCAGCGCATTGAGAATCCGCGCCGAGGCAAGGCTGAGCAGCAATCCAACCAAAGCAAAGGGCAAGGCCGGCAGGATGGTCTGAAACCGTGCCCCGCCGACGCCGCCCACCTGCCAAGCCTGCACATTGCCCGCAATGTCATTGCGCGGCAAAACCACCGCGATGATAAAGGCCGAGGCCGCGATCGAAGTCGCCGTCCCCGCAAGGGTCAGCTTCAAAGGCGTCGCGCCCCCCTGCCCGACCGAACCGATGGCATAAACAAACACAGCCGCGCATCCCGCCCCCGCGATGCCCAGCCACAGGAATGTCGCCGCCCCGCTGATATTGAACCAAGCAATCCCGACCACAACAAACAGGGCCGCCCCCGCGTTGACCCCCAGAATACCGGGGTCGGCGAGCGGATTGCGGGTGATGCCCTGCATCACCGCCCCCGATATCCCAAGCGCCGCCCCCGCCAAAACCGCCAGAACCGTGCGCGGCACCCGCACCGCAACCGCCGCCGCCCCGATACTGTCGATTTGCCCGTTCAACCCCTGCCAGATCTCCGCCCAAGGCACCGAGCGCGCCCCGATCACCAGCGACAGGAACACCGTCGCCAGAACAAGGACAACACCCCCGCTCAGACCAAACAGGGCAGAGCTCCGGCCAAAGGTCATTCGCCCGCGCGCGCCGCCGCTTCGGCCAAACGGCCAAGGTAGTCGTCCAGAACATAGTCAATCGACAAAGGCGTCGGATTCGCCGCCGTGCCCATGGGATCATTGGCCAGCAAAACCACCGACCCGCGCGCAATCGCAGGGAAGCGCGCGATCAGGGCATTGTCCGACATCTCCGCCAAACGGGCCTCGTCGCCATAGGTCACAACCAAGTCCACATCATTGAACAGATCGATCCGCTCGGTGCTGACCCGGCCCGAATACTTGCCCGCCTCGCTGGCCTCGCGCACCGCCTGCGGTGTCTCCATGCCAAGATCGGTCAAAAACTGCACCCGCTGGTCCGCATCGGCGTAAAAGCCGATGGTGCTCAGATCGCGAATGTCCAGATGGGTGACAAACATGCCGGTTTTGCCGCGAAGCTCGGGATAGCCCGCAACCGCCTTTGCAATCCGCCCCTCGATATCGGCAACCAAGGCCGCGCCCTCCTCGGCCATGCCAAGGCCCGCGGCATTCTGCGACATCATTTCGCGCCATGTGGTGGTCCATGCGGCGTCAGGATAGGCAATCACAGGGGCGATCCGGCTCAATGTCTCGTAATCGGACTGGGAAATCCCCGAATAGGCCGCAAGGATCACATCGGGATTGGTCGAGGCCACAGCCTCGAAATCAATCCCGTCCCCCTCGTCAAACAACACCGGCGCCTCGGCCCCAAGGGCCTCCAGCCGCTCCGTCACCCAAGGCAAGAGCCCATCACCGTCATCATCGCCCCAAGAGGCGCGGGCAAAACCCACAGGCACAATGCCAAGGGCCAAAGGCACCTCATGGTTCGCCCAGCCAACCGAGGCGACGCGCACCGGCGCTTCCTCGACCACCGTTGCCCCAAAGGCATGGGTCACAGTCACAGGAAACTCCTGCGCCGCCCCCGCCGTTGCCTGAACCACGGCCCACAAAGCCAATCCCATGCCGAAGGTGCTGCGCATCATGCCAATCCTTTTCCGATTCTTTTTGTCAACTTTGCAATCCCTAGGCCCGGCCCCAAAGAAGCGCAACATCCAAAACCCGCAGGAGCAAAGATTTCCCCCGCCCTGCCTGTTGCCGCGCTTTTCGCCCCGCCAAAATGGCGGGGCGATCCGCGGGGGCGCGGGGGGCTTCGCCCCCCGCGCCCCCGCTTCCCCATAAATTTCAATAATTTATGGCCCTGCCGCAGAGGCAAAAGGCCCCCTCGCATCCGCGAGGGGGCCTTTCCCAAAACATAAACCGAAGCGGTTAAATCACACGCCGAGGCACCAGCGCATCACCGCCTTTTGCGCATGCAAACGGTTCTCCGCCTCGTCAAAAATCACCGACTGCGGCCCGTCCATAACGCTGGAGGTCACCTCCTCGTCGCGGTGCGCCGGCAGGCAATGCATGAACAAAGCATCCTTGCCCGCGGCCTCCATCAGGGCATCATCCACCTTATAGGGACGCAGCTGGTTGTGCCGCCGCTCCCGCGTCGATTGCGGATCATGCATCGACACCCATGTGTCCGCCACCACCAGATCGGCCCCCTCAACCGCCACATGCGGGTCAGAGACGAAACGGATATCCGCCCCCGCCTCCCGCGCCGCCGCGACATAGCCCGCCTCGGGCTCCAGTGCCTCCGGCCCCGTGAAGGTCAGGTCAAACCCGAACTGCCCCGCCGCCTGCACGAAGGAGGCGCAGACATTGTTGCCATCCCCGGCCCAGACCACCTTCTTGCCCTTGATCGGGCCACGGTGCTCCTCAAAAGTCAGGATATCGGCCATGATCTGGCAAGGGTGGGTGCGATTGGTCAGCCCGTTGATCACCGGAACACTGGCATATTCCGCCAGCTCCAGCAGGGTCGCCTCCTCAAAGGTGCGGATCATGATCATATCCACATAGCGGCTCAACACCCGCGCCGTATCGGCAATGGTCTCGCCATGGCCCAACTGCATATCCGTGCCCGACAGCACCATGGACTGCCCGCCCATCTGCCGCACGCCCACGTCAAAGCTCACCCGCGTCCGGGTAGAGGGCTTCTCGAAAATCAGGGCAACCATATGCCCCGCCAAGGGCTGCTCCGCGTCCGGCTCCCCCTTCAGCTGACCGGCCCGCGCCGCTTTCATGGCCAAAGCATTGTCCATCATGGCGCGCAGATCACCGGGCGCTGTTACGTCAATGTCCAAAAAATGCGGCATCCGCTATCCCTTCGCAGTCATCGAGGCCGCCGCCGCGTCCAAACGCGCCGCTGCCTCCGCAATATCGCTGTCTTCAATGTTCAATGCAGGCAACAGACGCACCACATCATCCGCCGCAGGCACGGTCAAAACCTCGGCCCCGTATCCGGCCTTGACCACATCGGGGCTGGGCACCTTGCACTTCAAGCCCAGCATCAGGCCGGTGCCGCGCACCTCCTCGAAAATATCGGGATAGCTCGCCACCAAACCCTCAAGCCGCTGCCGCAACAGCCCCGCCTTGCGGTTCACCTCGGCCAGAAACTCCGGCGCGGCAACAATATCCAGAACCGCCAAGCCCACAGCGCAGGCCAAGGGGTTGCCTCCATAGGTTGACCCATGGGTGCCCGCAACCATACCGCTCGCGGCGGTCTCGCTCGCCAAAACAGCGCCCAAGGGGAAGCCGCCGCCAATCCCCTTGGCCACCATCATAATATCCGGCACGATGCCCGCCCATTCATGGGCAAACAAACGCCCCGTCCGGCCCACGCCGCATTGCACCTCATCAAGGATGAGCAGCACACCGGCGGCATCGCACAGCTCCCGCAGGGCCTTCAAATCCGCATCGGCCATGGGGCGAATACCGCCCTCGCCCTGAATAGGCTCCACAATCACAGCGGCAATATCATCGGCGGTGATCTCGGCGGCCACAGCTTCCAGATCGCCAAAGGGCAAATGGGTAAAGCCGGGCAGCAAAGGCCCAAAGCCCTTCACCAGCTTTTCCGCCCCCGCCGCGGCGATACCGGCGGAAGAGCGGCCATGGAAAGACCCCTCAAAAGCAATGATCCGATCGCGCGCCGCGCCCTTCTCATACCAATACTTGCGGGCCATCTTCACCGCCAGCTCGCAGGCCTCGGTGCCCGAATTGGTAAAGAAACAGGTGTCGGCAAAGGTCAATTCCACCAACCGCTCGGCCAGGGCCTGCTGCTCGGGGATCTGATACAGGTTCGACAGATGCCAAACCTTCCCCGCCTGCGCCGTCAAAGCCCCGATCAGGGCCGGATGGGCATGGCCCAGAACATTCACCGCAATCCCGGCGGCAAGGTCCAGATATCGCGCACCGCGCGCCTCGGTCAGCCAAGAGCCGGAGCCAGAGGTAAACGACAGGTCCGCCCGCGCATAGGTGGGCATAACAGCAGGGATCATCACGAGTGTCCTTCATATAAGGAATGCAAGAGGTGCCCGAGAGGGCCTTGCAAAGTCAAATGGAAATGCATCAAGGGCAGACGCCGCACAAAGGCAGGCCCCGCCGGAAAAACCGATCAGCGTCGTCGGAGAACGCGCGTAGTGTTGGATGCAAACAACATATTGCGGCTCATAGCCCGCTTTGCCCCCCTTGAACAGCCCCTTTCCCGCCAATCGAACCGGTTGCGGTTGCAGCCCTGCGGCCCAGCCCCTAATATAAGGGGAACCAAAAGACATCTATTGGCGCACCTGGGGCTCCCCCAAGGTGCCTTTTTAATTGGAGACTGGCCATGTCCTGGACAGATGAGCGCGTCGAAATCCTGAAAAAAATGTGGGGCGAAGGCCAATCTGCAAGCCAGATCGCCAAAGAGCTCGGCGGCGTGACGCGCAATGCGGTGATCGGCAAGGTCCACCGCCTCGGCCTGTCCAACCGCACGGCCTCCCCCGCCGCCAAACCTGCCGCCAAGGAAAAAGCCGCCGCCGCGCCCAAAGCAAAACCGGCCGCCAAGCCCAAACCCAAGGCCAAAGCGGCAGCGCCGGAGGCAGAGGTCGAGGCCAAGCCCGAAAAAGAAATCCCCGCCACCCAATCGGCAGCCCCGCCGCGCATGGCGGCCCACCTGCGCAAACAGATCGTGCCCGCAGGCCAACCCCTGCCGCCACAACCCTCGGCCAATGAAATCAGCCCAGAGGCCCTCGCCTCCGTGCGCGAGGTCGAAAAAGGCGCCAAACGCCTCAACCTGATGGAACTGACCGAGCGGACCTGCAAATGGCCCATCGGCGATCCCGCGACAGAGGACTTCTGGTTCTGCGGCCTCGCCGTGCAAACCGGCAAGCCGTATTGTGAGGCCCACGTCGGCGTCGCCTTCCAGCCCATGTCCTCACGCCGCGACCGCCGCCGCTAAGCGCCAGAATTTTTTCAAAAATTTCGCCTGCGGCGCGCCCCTCCGGGCGCGCCGCAGCAAAATTTTACCTAAAATTTTTCCCCCACCCAGCCGCAAGCACCGCACCCATGCACAGGCGCTGTGCGCTCGCTGCTGACAGTTCCTGTCGCGACCTGCCCTGCGCTCCCTTTCCTTTTCACGCGGGGTTCAGTAGGCCTTGGCGACCCTTTCAAAAGGACACTCCCATGGCGCCGATAATCTCGATCCGTGATCTGACCAAAACCTATGACGGCGGCTTTACTGCGCTGGACGGGGTCAGCCTTGATATCGAAGAGGGCGAAATCCTCGCCCTGCTCGGCCCCAATGGCGCGGGCAAAACCACGCTGATCTCCTGCATCTGCGCCCTTGTCTCGCCCAGCGGTGGCAGCGTCGCCGTGGGCGGCCATGACACGCTCACCGATTTCCGCGCCGCCCGCTCCCTGATCGGGCTGGTCCCGCAGGAGGTCTCGATCGAACCCTTCGAGACGGTCGAGAACACGGTGAAATTCTCCCGCGGGCTCTTTGGCCTGCCGCCCGACCCGGCCCATATCGAAAAGGTGCTGCGCGCCCTCTCCCTCTGGGACAAACGCAGCAACCGCAACATGGAGCTTTCCGGCGGCATGAAGCGCCGCGTGCTGATCGCCAAGGCGCTCAGCCACGAACCCCGCGTCCTGTTTCTCGACGAACCAACGGCAGGCGTCGACGTCGCCCTGCGCAAGGACATGTGGGACCTCGTGCGCAGCCTGCGCGCCGAGGGCGTGACCATCATCCTCACCACCCATTACATCGAAGAGGCCGAGGAAATGGCCGACCGCATCGGCGTGATCGACAGCGGCAAGCTGCTTCTGGTCGAACAGAAATCCGTGCTGATGCAGAAAATGGGCCAAAAGGAACTGACCCTCCACCTCGCCGCCCCGCTCGCCGATCTGCCCGCCGCGCTGGCAGATTACGACCTGACCCGCTCCGAAGACGGGCAGGCCCTGACCTATCGCTACGACACCCGCGCCCAGCGCACCGGCATCACCCGCCTGCTGGCCGACCTCGCCGCCGCCGGCATCGCCTTCCGCGATCTCGAAACCCGCCAAAGCAGCCTCGAGGATGTCTTCCTCACCCTCGTCGACGAGGGCGCCCGAAGCACCACACAGGAGGGCGCAGCATGAACTGGCGCAGCATCTCATCCATCTACCGCTTTGAAATGGCACGCACATTCCGCACGCTGACCCAGTCGATCCTTTCGCCCGTGCTCTCCACCGTGCTCTATTTCGTCGTCTTCGGCTCCGCCATCGGCGGGCGCATCGAAACGGTCGAGGGCATCCCCTACGGCGCCTTCATCGTGCCCGGCCTCGTCATGCTCACCGTGCTGCAACAGGCGGTCAGCAATGCCAGCTTCGGCATCTACTTCCCCAAATTCATCGGCACGATCTACGAGCTGCTCTCCGCCCCGCTCTCTTTTGTCGAAATCGTCATCGGCTATGTCGGCGCGGCGGCGACCAAGGCGCTGATGATCTCGCTGATCATTCTGGCCACATCGACACTCTTCGTCGACCTGTCCATCGCCCACCCCTTCTATATGCTCGGCTTCCTGATCCTCACCTGCATCAGCTTCGCCCTGCTCGGCTTTATCATCGGCATCTGGGCGGGCAATTTCGAGCAACTCCAACTCATCCCCCTGCTGGTCATCACCCCGCTGGTCTTCCTCGGCGGGGCTTTCTACTCCGTCGATATGCTGCCGCCCTTCTGGGCCGCGGTCAGCCATTTCAACCCGGTGCTCTACCTGATCTCCGGCTTCCGCTGGGCCTTCTTCGAGGCCTCGGATGTCCCCGTCGGGGCCTCCCTCGCGGCGATCATGGTCTTCCTCACCCTCTGCCTCGGGATCATCTGGGCGATCTTCCGCACCGGCTGGCGGATCAAACCCTAGGGGGCCAGCCCCACAACGCCCAACCTGCGCGAATCCACACCAAGGGCTTCCCATAGGCAGCGTTCTCGACTATCGCCACCCTATGGCCCAGAACCCACCAAACCTCCGCCCCGACCTCGCGCCCAAAGCCACCCGCCCGGCAGACAACCGGCCGGGCCAGCCGACCATCGGCATGGTCTCGCTCGGCTGCCCCAAGGCGCTGGTCGACAGCGAACGCATCCTCACCCGCCTGCGGGCAGAGGGCTACGGCATCTCGCCCGACTACGCCGGGGCCGAGGCCGTGATCGTCAACACCTGCGGCTTTCTCGACAGCGCCAAGGCCGAAAGCCTTGAGGCCATCGGCGAGGCCCTGTCCGAAAACGGCAAGGTCATCGTCACCGGCTGCCTCGGGGCCGAACCCGAATATATCACCGGCGCCCACCCCAAGGTCATGGCCGTCACCGGCCCGCACCAGTATGAGGAAGTCCTCGACGCGGTCCACGCTGCCGTCCCCCCCGCGCCGGACCCCTTCATTGACCTCATGCCCGCCTCGGGCGTAACGCTCACCCCAAGACACTTCAGCTACCTCAAGATCTCCGAGGGCTGTAACCACAAATGCAAATTCTGCATCATCCCCGATATGCGCGGCCGCCTCGCCTCCCGCCCCGCCCACGCGGTGCTGCGCGAGGCTGAAAAACTGGTGGACGCAGGGGTCAAGGAACTGCTGGTGATCTCGCAGGACACCTCCGCCTATGGCACCGACATCAAATTCGCCGAGGAGCGCGGCCACCGCGCCCATATCACCGACCTCGCCCGCGACCTCGGCGCGCTGGGCGCATGGGTGCGGCTGCACTACATCTACCCCTACCCCCATGTGCGCGAACTCATCCCGCTCATGGCCGATGGGCTGGTGCTGCCCTACCTCGACGTGCCCTTCCAACACGCCCACCCCGACACGCTCAAACGCATGGCCCGCCCCGCGCACGCGGAACGCACCCTCGACCGCATCTCCGAATGGCGCGATATCTGCCCCGAGATCACCCTGCGCTCCACCTTCATCGTCGGCTACCCCGGCGAGACAGAGGCGGAATTCCAAACCCTGCTGGACTGGATGGACGAGGCCCAACTCGACCGCGTCGGCTGCTTCCAATACGAAAACGTCGAAGGCGCGCGGGCGAACGACCTGCCGAACCACGTCGCCCCCGAGGTCAAACAAGAGCGCTGGGACCGTTTCATGGAAAAGGCCCAAAGCATCTCCGAGGCCAAACTCGCCGCCAAAGTCGGCCAGCGCCTCGAGGTCATCGTCGACGAAAACGACGGCGAAGTCGCCACCTGCCGCACCAAAGCCGACGCCCCCGAAATCGACGGCAACCTGTTTATCGATGAGGGGTCACAGGGCCTCAAACCCGGCGATATCCTGACAGTAGAGGTCGACGAGGCCACCGAATACGACCTCTGGGGCACCCCGGTCTAAGCCAGAACACGCCCCGCTTCTTATTGGCGCAAATATCCCCGCCGGAGGCACAAAATCTCTTGCCCCGCCCCATCAGGTTTCCCCCCACCTTACGGCGGGGCGACCCGGGCGCTTTTTCGCTCCGCGAAAAAGCGCAGGGCGCATCCCTGCAAACCAATCCGAAAAACGCCAGTGGGTTAAAGCGCCGCCGCAACCTCGCGCACTTTGGCAAGGCGCGCCGCATTGGGCGGGTGGCTGCCAAGGAAGGTATCCCCGGGGTCGGGAATACGGGTAAAGAACTGCGCCCCCAGCACCGGATCATATCCCGCGCGTTTGGCGATCACCGTGCCAAGGGCATCGGCCTCCAGCTCGAAATCCTGCGAAAACCGCCGCGCGCCCACCGCCGCACCAAGGCGCGTTGCAGTCTCGACCGTGGCGGGGCTGCTCCCGCCCAGCTGCGCCAATGTCCCAAGGACATAGGCCCCGGCAAGGGCGGAGTTCTGCGTCTTTGGCAAATGCCCCGCGATATGATGCGAGGCCTCATGGCCCAGAATAAACGCCAGCTCGTCGCGGTTGCGCGCCTCGGCGATCAGGGCAAGGGTAAAGGCAATCACCGGCCGCCCGTTCCGATCCACGGTCTGATAGGCGTTGGAGGGCTGGTTCGGGCGATCATCCACCACAATCTGGAAATCGCAATCCCCGCGCGGCAGGCGCTCGCGGCAGACCTGCTCGGCCACAGGCTCGACCTCGGCAATCACGGTGACGAAATTCTTGGCGGCGCGGTTGGCGTCAAACTCCGGCGGCAGCTCGGGCAGATACACCTCCGGCGCGGGCGCACAGGCCACAAGCACAAAGGTGCAAAGCACCTGCAGCGCTACCCTAGGCCCCAATCGCATCCCGCGCATTGCCGACAATCCCATCACCGCACAGCTTTCCAGTTGAACTGCCCCACTATGTAGCACCCCCGCCGCGTTACGCCAGAGGCCCCGCCGCATTTCCCCCTCACAAGCGTGTTTGCGCCACAACCCGCAATCGCGGGGCTGACAGGGCGCACAAAGGCCGCTAACCTCAAACCCATGTTTACGATTGAGCACGAATTTGACGCCACCGTTATTACTCTGGTGGACGAAGCAGGACCGCATTTAAGCGAGGACATTACGATTCAAGCCTTCGAGGACTGCGTCACCATAGAACAGCTTGACCCCCGCACCGACAGGGTCAGCAAGGTCACCCTCTCTATGACCCAGTTGCAAGATCTCGCCGCCGCCCTCGACCTGCCAGAGGGCGTCTATCAATTGCGCCGTGTCCCGCCCTCCTGACAGGGCCCCGCAGCCACACGGCCCCGCAAAGGAGGCAGAGGCAATGCCCCGCCCTGTGATCACGGCCCCTTCCCGGCTGGCCCCTTCCCGCCTGGCCCGAACCAAGCTGGCCCATATCCTCATGGCCCTCGCCCTCCTGCTCTGCGCCGCCGCCCGCCCGGCGCAGGCCGAAATCACCGTCTATGGCCCCTTCTGGCACTCCAGCGAGCTGCCCAATGTCCTCACCCTGACGGGCGACATCCAACCTCCCGACAGCACCCACCTGCGCCGCGCCCTTGACGCAGAGCCCATCGACACGCTCTTCCTGCTCTCGCCCGGCGGCAATGTCTCCTCCGCCCTCAGCCTCAGCCAGATCGTCCGCAACCGCGGCCTCGCCACCGTGATCCCCGCGGGGGAGGACTGCGCCTCCGCCTGCTCGTTCCTCTTCGTGGCGGGGGTGAAACGCCGCGCCTACGGGCGCCTCGGCGTGCATCAATTCTCCTCCGGCGGGCGCGTCCAAGGGGCCGAGGCCGAGGAATCGGCCCAATCCCTCACCGCCCGCATCATGGCCCGCCTGCAGGATTACGAGGTCTCGAACCACTTCATCGTCAAGATGCTGGAAACACCCCATACCTCGATCTACTGGTTCAACACCGAGGAACTGCGCCGCGAGGGCATCGAAACCCTCAACACCTTCCCCAAGGAAACCGCCGCCTTCCCCGCCATCTACGCCAGCGCCAAATCCAGCGTGCCAGGTGGCGACTCCAGCCCCTACACCGCAACGCAAACCGGCACCACAACCCCCAAACCGCCGCCCCAACGCACCCCGCCCGCCACCACCACCCGCAAGGCCGAGCCGAGCTTTAACTGCGCCTATGCCACCCAGCCGACGGAACTCACCCTGTGCGAAAACGCCGACCTGGCGGACCTTGACCGCGAAATGGCGGCGCAATACCGCCGCATCCGCGCCGGACGGACCTTTTCCCAAACACAGGCCCTGATCGCCGCGCAAAAGGCATGGCTGCGCCGCCGCAACAGCTGCAAAACCGATGTCGCCTGCCTGCAATCCATCTATCAAACCCGCATCACGGAGCTCTCGAACTGAGCCTATGACAGATACCAAAGCCCCCTCCCTCAACGTCCACGGCCAGCCACTGCAAAGCTGCTCGACACAGCCGATGACAGGCTATTTCCGCAACGGCTCCTGCGATACCTGCGCGGGCGACACCGGAAGCCACACCGTCTGCGCCGTGATGACGGGCGAGTTCCTCGCCATGTCGAAATACCTCGGCAATGACCTCTCCACCCCGCGCCCCGAATACGGGTTCGAGGGGCTGCACCCCGGCGATCTGTGGTGCCTCTGCGCCGCGCGCTTCCTGCAGGCCTATGACGAGGGCGCGGCGCCGCGCGTCAAACTCTCCGCCACCCACCAGAACGCACTGGATATCGTCCCCCTGCGCATCCTGCAGGAACGCGCCCTGCCGGAGCCGGAATAAATCCACGCGATTTCAACGCCCTAAACGAAACCTGCAAAAAAACGTCCGCCCCCGCGCATAAACCGCCCCCCGCCCGCGTTACTTCCCTGACAACAGGCACAACACCCCGCCGCCCGTCACCGAAACACGCAACATTTGAACAAGGACAACAGACATGACCCGCATTCTCCCGCTGACAACCGCTCTCGCCCTCTCCTTCGCCGCCCCCGCCTTTGCCGCAGGCAGCGGCACCTCCCTGCCGCCCAAACCCACCGAAACCACCACCAAATGCGAGGAAGGGCAGGTCTATGACGAGAAAACCAAATCCTGCCTCGACAGCAAATCCGACCTGCTGAACGATGATGACCGTTATGAGGCCGCCCGCGAGCTTGCCTACGGCGGCAAATACACCGAGGCCCTGATCGTCCTCGCCGCCGCCGACAACCCCTCCGACCCACGCATCCTCAACTACAAAGGATTCACCAACCGCAAACTGGGCAATATGCGCGTCGCCATGGCCTATTACCAAGAGGCGCTGGCGATTGACCCCGATTACAACCTCGCCCGCTCCTACATGGGCCAAGGCCTGCTCGCCTCCGGCGATTTCGCCGCAGCGGGCGAACAGCTCCATGAAATCGCCGCCCGCGGCGGCAAGGACACTTGGGCCTACGAGGCGCTCGCCATGGCCATTCAGGGCCAGCCAAGCGACTACTGATGCAACAGGCAATCGCCCCGCCCCCCAACGGGGCGGTTGCCAAACCGGGCGCAATGGCGTTGACTTCCCCCCAACCCGCCCCCACCCCATGGCCCGTGATGACTGCACCGCCGCCAGATATCCGATCCGATCTCGTCGCGCTGCTGCCCCGGCTGCGCCGCTTCGCCCTGACCCTCACCCGCAACGGGCCGGACGCCGATGATCTGGTGCAGGCCACCTGCACCCGCGCGCTGGAACGGGCCCACCAATGGGCGCCCGAAACCAACCTCGCCGCATGGACCTACACCATGGCCCGCAACCTCTGGATCAGCGACAGACGCCGCGCCAGCACCCGCATGGGCGCAGGGCAGGTCGACGCGGCAGAGGCAGGCCTCATGGCCCCCCACGGCCCCGCAGACGCCCTGCGCGGCAGCCAGCTGATGGATCAGATCATGGCCCTGCCCGAAGGCTTCGCAACCACCCTGCTGCTGGTCTCGGTCGAGGGGCACAGCTACGCCGAGGCCGCAGCGGTGCTGGACATCCCCATCGGCACCGTCATGTCCCGCATGGCAGGCGCCCGCAAAAAACTCCGCGCTGCCCTGACACAAGAGGAGGCAGGCCTATGACCAATCCCGTGACCGAGCAAGACGCCCTGCAAACCCGCATCAGCGCCTATATCGACGGCGCCCTCCCCCCGCAGGAGGCAGAAGCCTTCGAGGCCGAAGCCGCCGCAAACCCAGAGGTCGCCGCCGAACTCGACGCTATGCTCGCGGTCGAGGCGGAGCTCACCGCCGCCTTCGACGACCTGCTCGACACCCCGGTGCCAGAGGCGCTGGAACAGGGCATTATGGCGGAGCAAACGCCCGCTCCCTCTCCGGCCCCCGCCGCCGCCAACGCCAACCAGCCGCCACAACGCAACTGGCCCGCACTCGCCACAGCCGCCTGCGCCCTGCTCGCCGTCGGCGTCGCGGGCGGCTACGGCCTCGGCCTGTCCAACAGAGCCGCACCCGAGGTCCACCGCGAATACGTTGAAGTCGTCAAAGCGCCGGGCTGGAAAGCACAGGTCGCCGACTACCACCGCATCTATGCCGCCCAAACCCGCCATCTGGTGGAGGTCCCTGCCACAGAAAAAGACCACATCGAAACATGGCTCACCGCCACCATAGGCGCCCCCGTCCGCGTGCCCGACCTCTCCGGCGCAGGCTACACCTTCGAAGGCGCGCGCCTTCTGGTCGCCGCCGGAAAGCCGGTGTTCCAATTGGTGTTTACAGACGCAAATGGCGGCGTCATCGCCCTCTGCGGCCTCAAGGGCGGCGGCAATGATGCCCCCGCGCCGCAAGAATTTGGCGATCTCACAATGATCGGCTGGCAAAACGCCGAAACCGATTTCGTCCTCGTCGGCCCCGCCGAGACGGACCTAATCCCCCTCGCCGAAACCCTCGCAACCTCACTGTGACGCCCCCAGACTTTGAAAAAGTCTGACCCAAATTTTCTTAAAATTTGGCCGCAAGCCTCAGGCGAATTCGCCCATCTCGAAACCCAGCGCCTTGGCGACGGTAAAGATGTCCTTATCGCCGCGCCCGCACATATTCATGCAGATCAGGTGATCTGCGGGCTGGGTCGGCGCGATCTTCATCACATGGGCCAGCGCGTGACAGGGCTCCAACGCGGGAATGATCCCCTCGGTGGTGCAGCACAGCTGAAACGCCTCCAGCGCCTCCGCATCGGTGATCGACACATACTGCGCCCGGCCAATATCATGCAGCCAGGCATGCTCCGGCCCGATCCCCGGATAATCCAGACCGGCAGAGATCGAGAACCCCTCGAGAATCTGCCCGTCGTCATCCTGCAACAGATAGGTCCGGTTGCCATGCAACACCCCCGGACGCCCGCCCGTCAAAGACGCGCAATGCTCCATCTTGTTGTTCACACCCTTACCGCCGGCCTCAACCCCGATGATATTCACCGAAGCATCGTCAAGGAAGGGATAGAACAGACCCATCGCATTGGACCCGCCCCCGATCGCCGCAATCAACGTGTCGGGCAAACGCCCCTCCCGTTCCTGCAACTGCTCCTTGGCTTCCTTGCCGATGATCGACTGGAAATCCCGCACCATCTCCGGATAGGGATGTGGCCCCGCGACGGTGCCAATGCAGTAAAAAGTATCGCGCACATTGGTCACCCAATCGCGCAGCGCGTCATTCATCGCGTCCTTCAATGTGCCGCGGCCCGAGGTCACAGGCACAACTTCGGCCCCCAGCAAACGCATGCGGAACACATTGGGCGCCTGACGCTCGACATCATGCGCGCCCATATAAACAATACACTTCAGGCCAAAGCGCGCACAGACCGTCGCCGTGGCCACCCCGTGCTGCCCCGCACCGGTCTCCGCGATGATCCGCGTCTTGCCCATGCGCCGCGCCAGCAGAATCTGCCCCAGCACATTGTTGATCTTATGGGCGCCGGTGTGGTTCAGCTCGTCACGCTTGAGGTAAATCTTGGCCCCGCCAAGATGCTCGGTCAGACGCTCGGCGAAATACATCGGGCTCGGGCGACCCACGTAGTGTTTCCACAGGTCGTCCATCTCGGCCCAGAAGGCCTCATCAGTCTTGGCGCGCTCGTATTCGGCCTCAAGCTCAAGGATCAAAGGCATCAGCGTCTCGGAAACAAACCGCCCGCCAAAATCACCAAATCGCCCCTGCTCGTCAGGACCATTCATAAAAGAGTTGAAAAGATCGTCGGCCATGGGCCCGCCTCCTGCTGATGTGCAGCGCATGGTCTAACGCGAAGCCGGGGTGCGGTAAAGCACCGCCGCGCTCAAAACCCCCAGCAAAATCCCGTGGTGAAAACCCCGAGGCAGCGCAAAGTGCTGCTGTCGATCTGCGCACTGGCCAAACGGGCCAGCTTCAGGTCCTCGATCTGCGGCTTGATCCCGGCGGCGACAAGCTCGGCGCAGGCGCCCCGATCAAGGGTGCAGGTCACCTTCATCACCGCCAGCGCCGCGTTGGAGGAGACATCCGCATCGGCGGTCACGATCTTGTCGACCACATGGGCATGCATGAGACCGGTCAACCGCTCCGCCCCCGGCTTGGTGACAAACGCCGCCCCGCCAATCAGACAGAACACCACCAACAGCTTGATCAACCGCATCTCCACACCCCCTTCAGGCACCATTCACTGCGCAGGGGGGTAACGCAGCCGCCCTCGATCGTAAAGCAACGGCGCCACAGACTTTTTCAAAAGTCTGTCCCAAATCCTTCCAAGGATTTGGCTTCAATTCCTAAAGGAATTGCCCGCGCCGAGATCACGCGCAGCGGTTCGGCGTTGCAGAAAATGATGATCTGGCCGGCGTTCTCAACGGCGGAGTAGCCCCTGCGCCGCAGCTCGGCGTCAAAGGCGCGGCGGCCGACGAAACGCTCCATATCGCGCAGCTTGCGCCGCACCACGCCGCCCTCCCGCGCCGCCTTGGCAGAGAACAGCTGCCGCAGCCAGCCCTCGGGTGTCAGATGATATTGCAAATGGTCCATGGGCAGAATGCTGCCGGAACCATGGTAAAAGTCAGGTTAACGCCGCCGCAAAATCTGCGATCTTGCCCGCGTCCTTCACCCCGCGCGCGCCCTCGACACCGGAGGACACATCCACCTGCTGCGCCCCGGTCATCCGCACCGCCTCGGCGGCGTTCTGCGGCGTCAAACCACCGGCCAGCATCCACGGCACCGTCCAGTCGCGCCCGGCAATCAACCGCCAGTCAAAGGCCAGCCCGTTGCCCCCCGGCAGGTCCGCCCCCTTGGGCGGCTTTGCATCCAGCAATATCTGGTCCGCCACGGCGGCATAGGCGTCCAGCTGCGGCAGGTCCTCGGCGCTGGAAATCCCAACCGCCTTCATCACCGGCAGACCATAACGCGCCTTCACCTCGGCCACCCGCTCGGGCGACTCGCTGCCGTGCAGCTGGATGATGTCCAAGGGCACCGCCGCAATGATCGCGTCCAGATCGGCATCACTCGGGTTCACCACAAGGCCGACCTTGGCGATGCCCATGGGCACCTCCAGCGCCAAATCCCGCGCCTGCTCTATGCTGACACAGCGCGGCGACTTGGCGAAAAACACAAAGCCGACATAGCGCGCGCCCGCCGCCGCAGCGGCCTCCACGTCCTCTGCGCGGCTCAAACCGCAAAACTTGATCGCTACCATGGGACTTCGCCTTCGCCGGACCGGATTAGCTGGCCTTGTCGAGCAGGGCCAGAACCTCGTCCTGCCCCTCGTGCTTTTCGTCCTTCAGACGGGCCACCTCGCGCTGCAACTTGCGCGCCTCGCGCTCCTTCAGGCTCGCCTGAGAGCGGTGCTTATGCTCGCGCACCCACTCCCACAAAAAACCGATCAGCAGGCCAAGGCCCACCGCCGCAAAGACAACCGCATACATCGGCAAAGACAGGCTGATCTGCTCGGGCGTCAGGCCAAACAGCCCGGCCAGCTCCGGCGAGGCAAGCTGCAATGTCACCAGCTGCCGGTTGGCCAGAGCCATAATAAGCAATGCCAAACCAATGGCGCCCAGAATCATATACTTGATGTACCGCATGAAACCCTCCAACTGAGGTCTGCTACTTACCGTTCAAACGATCCCGCAGCAACTTGCCCGTCTTAAAGAAGGGCACGTGCTTTTCGTCTACATCCACCGAAGCACCGGTGCGCGGGTTCCGCCCGGTGCGCGCCTCGCGCTTCTTCACAGAAAAAGCGCCAAACCCGCGAAGCTCAACCCGGTCACCCTGGGCCATCGCGTCAATGATTTCTTCGAAAATTGTATTCACAATCCGCTCAACGTCACGCTGATACAAATGCGGGTTTTCATCAGCTATTTTCTGGATCAATTCCGACCGGATCATAGTCCCCCCCTGGGATTAGGTATTCGGTGCGCAGAAAGTTGCGCTTCCCAAGACTATAGGCAGTTTTTGGTAAGTTCCAAATGCTAAGCTGCCCCGATAGGCAAAAAAATGGCGGCTAAATGCCTGTCTACAGGCCATAAAAGCTGTGATCACAGCAAGTACCCGAGGGCAAAGTGGGTTTCTGACGCGCGAAAAATTCAATTCTCCGCTGCGATTCGCACTCGCCCTATGCACGAAAAAAGGGCCCCGGCATTCCCGCCAGGGCCCCCATTCCTTCAGCGCAATTTGCGCCTTCCGGATTACTCGTCGCCCTTAAGCGCGGCACCCAGAATATCACCAAGCGATGCGCCGGAGTCAGAGGAGCCATACTGTTCCACGGCTTCTTTCTCTTCGGCAATTTCGCGCGCCTTGATCGACAGACCCAAACGGCGGGTCTTGGCGTCGATGTTGGTGACGCGAACGTCCAGCTTGTTGCCGACAACGAAACGCTCGGGGCGCTGCTCGGCACGGTCACGCGACAGGTCAGAGCGGCGGATGAAGGATTTCATGCCCTCATACTCCACTTCGATGCCGCCATCCTCGATGGATGTGACCTCAACAGTGATGATCGCACCGCGCTTCACGCCGCCAACAGCATCGGCGAACTTGTCGCCGCCAAGGGCCTTGATCGAGAGCGAGATACGCTCTTTCTCGATGTCGACCTCGGACACAACGGCCTGAACCTCATCGCCCTTGCGATAGTTCTGGATCGCGTCTTCGCCGCGCTCGTCCCAAGAGATGTCGGACAGGTGAACCATGCCGTCAATGTCGCCGGGCAGGCCGATGAACAGGCCGAACTCGGTGATGTTGCGCACTTCGCCTTCAACCTGCGTGCCCTCGGGATAGGACTCAGCAAAGACCTCCCATGGGTTGCGCATGGTCTGCTTGAGGCCAAGGGAAACACGACGCTTGGTGCTGTCGATTTCCAGAACCATGACTTCCACTTCCTGGCTCGTCGAAACGATCTTGCCGGGGTGAACGTTCTTTTTGGTCCAGGACATCTCGGAGACGTGGACAAGACCCTCAACACCGGGCTCAAGCTCAACAAATGCACCGTAATCGGTGATGTTGGTCACACGGCCTGTGTGCACGGAATCGAGCGGGTATTTGCCCTCTACGATGGTCCATGGGTCTTCTTGCAGCTGCTTCATGCCAAGGCTGATGCGGTGCGTCTCTTTGTTGATCTTCACAACCTGCACGTTGACAGTCTCGCCAATGGCAAGAATTTCAGACGGGTGGTTGATCCGGCGCCATGCCATGTCGGTGACGTGCAGCAGGCCATCAACGCCGCCAAGGTCAACGAAGGCACCGTATTCGGTGATGTTCTTGACCACACCTTCAACAGACTGACCCTCGGTCAGGTTGCCGATAACCTCGGCACGCTGCTCGGCGCGGGATTCTTCAAGGATAGCGCGACGCGATACAACGATGTTGCCACGACGACGGTCCATTTTCAGAATCTGGAACGGCTGCTTAAGACCCATCAAAGGACCGGCATCGCGCACGGGGCGCACATCAACCTGAGAACCGGGAAGGAACGCAACAGCGCCGCCCAGATCAACAGTAAAGCCGCCCTTAACGCGGCCAAAGATCGCGCCTTCAACGCGGGCTTCGTCAGCGAATGCAGTTTCAAGACGGTCCCAAGCCTCTTCGCGGCGGGCCTTCTCACGGCTGATCGATGCTTCGCCGCGGGCGTTTTCAACGCGATCAAGGAACACCTCGACCTCATCGCCAACAGCCAGCTTCGGTGCTTCGCCCGGATCAGCAAATTCTTTAAGCTCAACGCGGCCTTCCATTTTGTAGCCTACGTCGATGATGGCCTGACCAGCCTCGATGGCGATCACACGGCCTTTGACAACAGAACCCTCATCGGGTGTGTCCATTTCGAAGCTTTCGTTCAGAAGGGCTTCGAACTCCTCCATAGATGTATCAGCGCTCATTAGCGTTTGGTTTCCTTTAACATTCATTTTTCTGGCCGTGCGGTTGGCTCCGCCGGTCTTGGGGTTCATTGGTCAGGCGCCTTGGCCGGGAAAAACAATAAGGGCCGGAAAATTCCCCGACCCTGCTCGCCCCGACGTTCACCGCCGTTTTTGACAATCGCGCGTATAGGCCGTTAGCACAGGGTTTGCAAGTCAAAGGCCACCCTTCGCCACAGCGCGCCCCAAATCCTTCAAAGGATTTGGCCCAGACTTTTGCAAAAGTCTGCCGCCCGCGGCACGCTCAGCGCTCTCCGATCAGATCCATCGTGACTTTGCGGCCGAACACCCGTTCCGCATTGCGATAGGCAATCTTTTCCGCCACCTCCCGCGGCAGCTTCGACAGCCAGAGCCGGTTCTGATCCATAATCGGCCCATATCTGTCCCACTGGCTGTTCACCCAAGTGTCACTGCCCACCATCAACCGGTCCTGAAACTCAAAGATGATCTTGGCCCAAGTCTCGTCCAGCTCCCCGTCGCTACCCAGAATCGCCCCCTCGCGCAGGCTGGTATCGGCCAGAAGGTTGGGGTTGCGCTTCATCACGCGGTAGACCTTCGCCGCAGGCTCGCCCAGCCCCGCATGGGCCCAGATGATCTTCACCTCCGGATCCAGATCATAGAGCCACTCCACCGGCGCCGCCCCCGAATGCACATGCAGATAGATATCGCGCGCACGGGCCATGGCGACGATCTCGCGGAACATCTCCTTGTCGAACATCCGCCGGTTGCGAATGTGGAACTCGCCGATCCCCTGATGCGGATGTGCGTTCAGGCGTTTCTCCAGATAGGCCGTCATCCCCTCGAACTCATGCCAGTTCGAGGAGCCGAAATCCGCGTGATAGGGCCGCAGCTCCGGCACCACCCGCTTCGGCGCATATTCAAACAGCCGGATCGTCCCCTCATCGGGGGTCGAGGACACAAGCCCCATGGCCACCCCCGACTGATCCATCAACCCGATGATATCGGCGGGGGAATAGGCCTCCCAAGCCGGCTCCTTGTAATGGATATGGGCGTCAAACAGCGGCAGCTCCGCCACCGCATCGCCTATCGGCGGGCGCGGGTCGTCATGGGCCAGCGCGCCCCCCGCCAAGCCGCCAAAAACAGCGGCCCATACCGCCCCCCGCAAAACCCGGCCCAAGATCATCATCCCCGTCACACCCCTGCAAATTCTACGGTCAAATTCGTGCCGCCATCGGCGACGGTATATTCCAGCCCGCCGTCCAGCTGATCCGCAGCAGAGGACATCAGCATCGCCCCCAGCCCCGTATCCTCGGGCCGGTCCTCGCCCCCCGCAGGATCACGCCCGACCCCGTCATCACAGCACCGCAGGGTCCAGCCCCCGCCCTCCCCATAGGACAGGCTGATCGACACCCGCCCCGCCTGTCCGTCCGGAAAGGCGTGCTTGATCGAATTGGCCACAAACTCGCTGACAATCATCCCGATGGCAGAGGCCTTGCGCGCCCGAATGGGCCGGTCATCGGCCTCAACCGCAAAGGAGACATGATCCGGCGCGACCTCCTCCATCAGCTCCACCAAACGGGTCAGATAGGCCCGCGTGTCCACCCTATTGCCGCCCTCGCTCTCCGCCAGCTCGCTGTGCAAAGAGGCCACCGCCGCAATCCGCCGCTCGATCAACTCAAGCACATCCAAGGCCGCTGGATCATCAACCCGCCGCGCCGCCACCCGCATGATAGAGGCAATGGTCTGCAAGGAATTCTTCACCCTGTGGTCGGTCTCGCTGCGCAGGGCATCCTCCAGCATCAGCCGCTTGCGCAGCTCCAACTGGGTCATCACCTGCCGCGACAGGGTCTGCAGCGCCTGCTTTTGAAACGCACTCAACTTTCGCGGCTTGGTGTCCAATACGCAAAGCGTCCCGATCGGCATCCCGTTGGGCGCAATCAAATTCGCACCGGCGTAAAACTGCACATTGGGGTCCGCCACATGCAGCGGATTATCCGCGGTCCGGCTGTCTGCCGCCATATCCGGCACCTCGAGGAACTCTTCCTCCAGAATGGCATGGGAGCAAACAGACTGATCCATCTCCGTCTCCGGCGGCTCGAACCCGACCTGCGCCTTGAACCACTGCCGGTCATCATCCACCAAACTGATCAGCGAGACAGGCACATCACAAATGGCCGAGGCCAGCGCGACAATATCGTCGAAATCCGCCTCGTTCTGCGTGTCCAGAATGTCATAGGATCGCAGGGTCGCAAGACGCTGCTTCTGGTCGGGATGTTTATCGGCAAGCAAGAGCAACCCCCAGGGTTCATTTACGGCACTGTCCCAGTCTAGCCAGTTCCCCGCGCGGGTCGAGGGGGCAAAACCCCATAGGGCAATTCGTTAACGCCTGCCCTGCGCCCGCTGGGTTAACCGGCCCGATCTGCACAGATATGCAGACCATTTGTGCATCACTTGTGCATCGGATGTGCATCGCATTTTCGGTGCAAATTCGCCGCGTTAACCCATGATTCGCAGGGTTTCGCGCATCCGCGCCCCCCGCCGCCCCGTGCGCTGCGTTAACCTTTGGCCGCCAAAGCCGCCCGCACCGCATCGCAGGCCGCCGCCACAGCCGCCGCAATATCCATCTCGGAGGTATCGATCAAAACCGCCGTCTCTGCCGCCACCATGGGCGCCGCCTCGCGCCCCGCATCGCGGGCATCGCGCTCGCGTACATCGGCCAACACCTGCGCGCGGCTCACGTCGCTGCCCTTGGCGCTCAGCTCCAGATACCGCCGCTCCGCCCGCACCTCGGCGCTGGCGGTCACAAACAGCTTCACCTCCGCCTCGGGGCAGATCACCGTGCCAATGTCGCGCCCGTCCAGAACCGCCCCGCCATCCCGCGCGGCAAAGCTGCGTTGAAAGGCCAGCAAATGCGCCCGCACCTCCGGCATCACCGCCACGCGGCTGGCCGCTTGGGCCACCTCGGCCGTGCGCAAAGCCTCAGGGTTTTCAAGGTCTTGCGCTGTCAGAGCCTCAGCCGCCGCAATGGCATCCGCCCCGTCCAACACCCGCCGCCCCACGGCGCGATAGAGCAATCCGGTATCCAGATGCGCCAGCCCGAATTCCGCCGCCACAGAGCGCGAAATCGTGCCCTTCCCGGCCGCCGCAGGCCCGTCTATGGCAACGGTAAAGCTCATGCGTTCACACGGGTCAGCTTGGCCCCCAGATCGCCCATAAGCCCCTCGAAAATAGGGAAAGACGTGGCCACAGGCCCCGCATCATCCACCCGCACAGGCGCCTTCGCCCCCATGCCCGCAATCAGGAACGCCATGGCAATCCGGTGGTCCAGCCGCGCCTGTGCCTCGCCGCCGCCGGGCAGGCCCTGCGGCCCCATGCCATGCACGGTGAAACTATCCTCTGTCTCATCCACCACGGCCCCGTTCGCCCGCAGGCCCACGGCCATGGCGTCGATCCGGTCACTCTCCTTGACGCGCAATTCCTTCACGCCGGGGCAATGGGTCTTGCCCGTGGCAAAGCAGGCCACCACCGACAGGATAGGATACTCATCAATCATCGAGGCCGCCCGCTCCGCAGGAACCTCTATCCCCTTCATATCAGGGGAGAATTTCGCGCGAAGGTCGGCGACTGGCTCGCCCCCCTCTTCCCGCTCGTTCTCATAACTCAGGTCCGCCCCCATCTCGCGCAGGGTGGTAAACAGCCCCGCCCGCGTCGGGTTCAGCCCGATCCCCGGCACCAGAACATCCGACCCCGGCGTGATCAAAGCGGCGCAAACAGGAAAGGCGGCAGAGGACGGATCGCGCGGCACCGCAATCTCCTGCGGCTTAAGCTCCGGCTGCCCGGTCAGGGTAATCTCGCGCCCCTCCTCGGTCTCGCGCACCGTGATCTCCGCGCCAAATCCGGCCAGCATCCGCTCCGTATGATCCCGCGTCGCTTCCTTCTCGATCACCACAGTCTGCCCCGGCGCATTCAGCCCCGCGAGCAGCACCGCGGACTTCACCTGCGCCGAGGGCACAGGCGTCACATACCGCACCGGCACAGGCTCCGACGCCCCCACAAGCGTCATCGGCAAACGCCCACCCGCGCGCCCCACAGCCCGCGCCCCGAACAGGGCCAATGGGTCAGAGACCCGCCCCATGGGCCGAGAACGCAGGCTCGCATCGCCGGTAAAGGTCACCGCAAAATCATGGGTCGCCACAGCGCCCATAATCAGGCGCACACCGGTGCCCGAATTGCCGCAGTCAATCACATCCTCAGGCTCGGCAAAGCCGCCAACCCCGACCCCGTGCACAGACCATTCCCCCGGTGCATGCTGCACCACCTCGGCGCCCAAGGCCCGCATGGCCTTGGCGGTGTCCAGAACATCCTCGCCCTCCAGCAATCCGGTGATCCGCGTCTCGCCCACGGCCATGGCCCCAAAGATCAAGGAACGATGGGAAATGGACTTGTCACCCGGCACCTCGGCACGGCCCGTCAAAGGCCCCGCAGGGTGGGAAATCATCGGCATCGGGACACCATGGCTGGACATCATATCGCTCCTTCAAAACGTCCCCAGCGGTCTAGCTGGGATCACGAGGGACGAAAAGCCCCCCCCCGAGCGCTCTGGCAGATCAAACCCGCCGGAAAGTCAGGTAATGCTGCGGCCGCCCCTCGCGGATGGCCTTCTGCTCGTAACGGGTGGAAATCCAGTCATCCCAAGGGGTTCGCCAATCCTCGGCCCGCTCTGCCTGCCACTCAAACCCGAAACGGGGCACCTGCTCCATGGTCTGGCGCACGTAATCGGCAATGTCGGTGGCAATGCGCAATTCCGCCCCCTTGGCCATCACCTGCGCCAATGGCTCCAGATGCTCGGGCGTCACGAAACGGCGGCGGTGATGGCGCGCCTTGGGCCATGGATCGGGATAGAGCAGAAACGCCTTCTGCACCGAGCCATCGGGCAACACATCCATCAGGTCCCGCGCATCCCCCGCATGCACCGCAAGGTTGTCCAGGTTCGCCTTGCGGATCTTGCCAAGCAACATGGCAACCCCGTTGATATAAGGCTCCGCCCCAATGATCCCCACATCAGGGTTGGAGGCCGCCTGATGCACCAGATGCTCACCGCCGCCAAAGCCGATCTCCAGCCACAGAGGCCGCCCACCAAACAGCGCGTCAATGTCCAGATCATTGCGCTCCGGATTCACATCCCAGCCCACAGGCCCGGGCGACAATCCGGCCAGATCCTCGGCCAGATAGCGTTCCTGGCTCGCCTTCAAATGCTTGCCCTTCAAACGGCCGTAAAAGTTCCGATGAGGCGGGGTTTTGGGTGCGTTATCAGTCATAGCCACGCCTCCTAAAGCCTTTCGGCCAAAGTGTGTATCCAAAAACGAAACCGCCCACCCGCCAAGGGGCGGGTGGGCGGGCAAAAATCAAGCGGCCCGAAAGGCCACAAAACCCTTAAACAGCAGCCTTAAGCGCATCGATCAGGTCGGTGCGCTCCCAGCTGAAGCCACCGTCATCAGTGGCCTGACGGCCAAAGTGGCCATAGGCGGCAGTGCGCGCATAGATCGGGCGGCGCAGGTTGAGGTGCTCGATGATCCCGCGCGGGGTCAGGTCCATGGCCTTGGCCACGGCCTTTTCGATCTCGCTCTCATGCACCTCGCCTGTGCCGTGAGTGTCTGCGTAAATCGACAGCGGCTTGGCTACACCAATGGCATAGGACAGCTGAATGGTGCAGCGCTCGGCCATACCCGCAGCCACCACGTTCTTCGCCAGATAGCGCGCCGCATAGGCGGCAGAGCGGTCAACCTTGGTCGGGTCCTTGCCAGAGAAAGCACCACCACCGTGGGGCGCCGCACCGCCATAGGTATCAACAATGATCTTCCGGCCCGTCAGACCCGCATCCCCGTCAGGGCCGCCGATCACGAAAATACCGGTGGGGTTCACCCACCACTCGGTCGCCTCGGTGATCAGACCCGCAGGCAGAACCTCGCGGATATAGGGCTCCACGATGGCGCGGATGTCATCGCTCGACTGGCTCTCGTCGCTGTGCTGGGTCGACAGCACGATGGATGTCACCTCAACCGGCTTACCGTCCTCATAGCGCAGGGAAATCTGGCTCTTGGCATCGGGGCGCAGGGTCGGCTCGGTGCCGTCTTTGCGCACCTCGGCCAGACGGCGCAGGATGGCGTGGGAGTAGGAAATCGGCGCGGGCATCAGCTCGGGCGTCTCCTTCACGGCATAGCCGAACATGATCCCCTGATCACCGGCCCCGTCCTTGTCCACGCCCTGTGCGATATGGGCGGATTGCGGGTGCAAACGGTTCTGAACCTCGCAGGTCTCCCAGTGGAACTCGTCCTGCTCATAGCCGATGTCCTTGATGCAATCGCGAGCGATGCCCTCGATCCGGCCAAGGAATTCGCTCAACTTGTCCTTGTTCGACAGGCCAACTTCGCCCCCGATCACAACACAGTTGGTGGTGGCAAAGGTTTCTGCGGCAACGCGGGCGTTGGCTTCTTCCTCAAGGAAGGCATCCAGAACCGCGTCCGAGATACGGTCGCAGACTTTATCGGGGTGCCCCTCGGAAACGGATTCCGAGGTGAAGGTGTAATTCTGACGTGTCATTGAAGTGCTCCGGTTAAAAAAATCCGCCCCGTCAGGAAGCCGTTGGGGCGGCGATTGGAAATTCCCTACGGGGCCTCTGTGTCAGGGTCAAGCGCCATTCGCCGCCAAAGCCCCAAAGCCACAAGGCCCAAAGCCAGCATCAGCGGCCAATTGCCAAACCGCTGGAACGGCGGTTCGGCCATCATGCCGGGCAGGTCCGCATCCAAAAAACCGTCCGTATTCAGCGCCAGTTGCCCCTGCAGCTGCCCGCGCGCATCAATCACCGCCGAAACCCCTGTGTTGGCAGAGCGCAGCACCGGCAGGCCGGTCTCCACCGCCCGCAAACGCGCCTGCGCCAGATGCTGATAAGGCCCTGAAATCGCGCCAAACCACGCGTCATTGGTGATCTGCAAAATCCACCCCGCCCGCGGCCCCGTGGCGGCGCGAATGTCATGGGGAAAGATCGCCTCATAACAGATCAGCGGCAAAACCTGCCCCAGTTTCCCGCCCAGATCCACCGGCACCAGCCCCGCACCGGGGGCATAGCCACCGGGCGCCAGCGCCGCGAGGGCCCCTATCCCAAGGCGGTCAAACAGGGCGCTCAGGGGCATATACTCGCCAAAGGGCACGAGATGCGATTTGTCATAGATCGGGCCAAGATCGCCCTCGGCGGTCAAGCTGGCAAAGGAGTTGCGCGGAAAGCCCCCCTCCCACCGCTGGATGCCAAACACCATGGGCACCCCGCCCGCCGCCTGCGCCATAACGCCCAATGTCTCCTCGCCGCCATTCAGCAGCGCAGGCACCGCCGTCTCCGGCCAAACGATCAGATCAGGCCGCCCGCCCTCCGCACCAAGGGCCGCGGACATATCCAGATTGCGCTGGAACCAGATCGGCACCATCTCCCGCGCCCATTTCAGGTGCTGCGGCGCATTGGGCTGCAGCAGGCGAATGGTCACAGGCTCCGCCCGCACCTCCGCCTCCTGCCCCAACCGCCAAAGCCCATAGGGCAGCGGCGCAAGCACCAAGGCCACCCCCAAGGCCGCCCCCCTGAGCCACCTAGGCCTAAACACCGCAGGCAAAGCGGCGGCAAAGAGCGTCAGCGCCGTCAAGGCATCCGGCCCCGCCAGAGCCGCCAATTGCATCTGCGGCCAGCCGATCCAGATATGCCCCGGCGCGGCCCAAGGAAACCCCGTGAACACCAGCCCGCGCAGCACCTCGGCCAGCGTCCAAAACACCGCTGCCCAAAGGGCAAATTGCCCCCGTCCGATCCGCCCCGCCAGCCCAAAGGCCAAGGCCCAGAACAGCGCCAATCCCCCCGCCAAGCCGATCAGCGCAAAAGGCGCCATCCAGCCATGGCGGGCGATATCCACCAAAAACGGCTCAACAATCCAGAACAGCGCCCCCGCGAAATACCCGGTCCCAAGGGCCCAGCCACGCCATGCCAGCGCCCGCCCCCCAAGGGGGCTGCGCTGCAACAGCCACAGAGCATAAGCAAAACTCACCAAAGTCACAGGTGCCAGCCCCAAAGGGGCCTGCCCCGTGGCCGCACACAGGCCCAAACCGCCAAACAGCGCAAAGCTGCGCCGAGGATGGCCCAGCCAGCCGGCCATGCCCTGTGTCACAGCGCTCCTGCCACCCAATTAGGCCTCGGTCTCGCTAAGCGGAGCCTCCGCCCCCTCCTCCGCCGCGGCGCGCACGCCAAGGTCGGAAGGCAGGCGCACGCGAAGGCGCTTGATCCGGCGCGGGTCGGCATCGACCACCTCGATCTGCACACCGGCGGGATGGGGAATAACCTCTCCGCGGGTGGGCACACGCCCCGTTAACATAAATGCAAGACCACCCAGTGTATCAACTTCCTCGACATCCTCGCCTTCGACCAATGTCATGCCGATCTCGGCCTGAAATTCGTCCAGCGGCGTGCGGGCAACGGCAAGGTAACAGCCGGGCTTTTCCTGCACCCAATAGGCATCTTCGGATGTGTCATGTTCGTCTTCGATCTCGCCGATGACCTGCTCGATCAGGTCCTCGATTGTCACCAACCCGTCGGTCCCGCCGTATTCGTCGATCACAAGGGCCATATGCATCCGCTCTGTCTGCATCTTTTGCAGCAAAACGCCGATCGGCATCGAGGGCGGCGCATAGATCAGCGGCCGCAACATCGGGGCCAGCGAAAAAGGCCCGCCATTGCCGTTGAAGCCATGCTTCAGCGCCACGTCTTTCAGGTGCACCATCCCCATCGGGGTGTCCAATGTGCCGTCAAATACCGGCAGGCGGGAAAACCCGCTGTCCCGAAAGGTCTCGATCAGGTCCGCCAATTCGATATCGGCGGGCACGGCGACGATCTCCACCTTGGGGATCGCCACGTCCTCGACCCGCATCGCGCGCAGGTTGCCCACACCGGGCACCGCGCTGCCGTTGCGGGGCGCGCCTGTCTCTTCCTCGTCGGTTTCGGTTGAATTGGGGCTAAGCGCCCATGCCAGCCGCCCGAGCAGACCCATGTCTTGCGGGGGCGTTTCTGTGTCCTGCGCGCCTTGCGCCGCGCTAGAGGAGCCTTCTATTTCGTCGCTCATCTTTCTTTCCATTAAGGGGCCTGCCGCCCGTAAGGATCGGCAAGGCCTAATTGCCCAAGTATTTCAGCCTCCAGCCCCTCCATCAAGCCCGCATCGGCGTCAGTCTCGTGGTCAAAGCCCAAAAGATGCAAAAAACCATGGGTCAACAGGTGCGTCACATGGTCAGAGGCGCTGATCCCCGCCGCTTCGGCCTCTGCGGCGCAGGTTTCCCATGCCAGCGCAATATCGCCGAGGGGGGTCATACCGTCGGGGTCCGGCTCGGGGTCAAAGGGCATCGCGCCCTCGTCCTCGGGCGCCAGCTCCTGCGCGGGCCATGACAGAACATTGGTCGGGCTGGGCTTGCCGCGATGGGCGCCGTTCAACTCCGCCACCTCCGCATCCCCCGTGGCCAGCACGGAAACCTCGACCTCGCCCGTCACCCCAAGCCGCAGCAAAGCCGCGCCAAAGGCCGCCGCCGCAAGACCCTCAAGCCCAAGCGTCTCCCACTCCGGCCGCTCCAGCGCGACGTCCAATTCGCCCGGAAATTCCTCAGGTTTCAATGGTTTCGTAGGCCTCGATGATCTTCGCAACCAGCGGATGCCGCACCACGTCCTTGGCAGTGAAATAGCTGAAGGCGATGCTGTCGATCCCCTTCAACAGGCTCTCCGCCTCATGCAGGCCGGATTTGACCCCGCGCGGCAGGTCGATCTGGCTGCGGTCGCCCGTAATCACCATGCGGCTGCCCTCGCCCAGACGGGTCAGGAACATCTTCATCTGCATGGTGGTGGCATTCTGCGCCTCGTCCAACACGACAAAGGCATTGGACAGGGTCCGCCCGCGCATAAAGGCCAAGGGCGCGATTTCAATACGTTTTTCCTCGATCAGCTTGGCAACCTGCTTGCCCGGAAGGAAATCATTCAGCGCGTCATAAAGCGGCTGCATAAAGGGATCGACCTTGTCCTTCATATCGCCGGGAAGGAAGCCCAACCGCTCCCCCGCCTCAACCGCTGGGCGCGACAGGATGATCCGGTCCACCGTCCCGTTGAGGAACATATTCACCGCCACCGCCACAGCAAGATAGGTCTTGCCCGTGCCCGCAGGGCCGATGCCAAAGGCCAGCTCATGGGTAAACAGGTTGTGGACATATTGCTTCTGCGCCGCCGTGCGTGGCTCGACCAGCTTCTTGCGGGTCTTGATCTCCACATCGCCGCGCTTGAACATCTCCATCTGGTCGCCCGCCAAAGGGGTCTCAACGCTCGCGCCGCCCCCCGCGCCGCCCATACGGATGGAGGCATCAATATCGCCGGTGTCCAGCGTCTTGCCAGCCTCCAGCCGCGTGTACAGGTCCTGCAAGACATCGATCGCGCTGGCCCGCGCGGCCTCCTCGCCCATCACAACAAGGACATTGCCCCGCCGCGCCACCTGCACGGACATAGCAGCCTCGATCCGGGTGATATTCGCGTCAAACTCGCCGCAAAGGTCCACCAAAAGGCGATTGTCAGGAAATTCGATCTGGGATTCCTGCAACATAGCGTCAGAGGTTTCCGGCGGTGTCAGCGGCTCTAATCCCAAAGGGTGCAGCTCCATTCCAATAGGTTCCCTTCAAGGGTGCCTTGCCCGGGCGCGGGGCGCAAGACGGCTTGGGGAAATTTCACAGGATTGACAAGAAAAACGGCCACCCGATCTCTCGGATGGCCGTTTTTTATGCGGGTGATTGTCGCCAATCGATCAGTTCGGATCCGCGAAGGTCGAACCGCCTTTGAAGTCGCCCGTTGTCTGCGTGGGCGGTGCAACGCCGGAACAGACAGGCTTGCCGTACGGGTCAAGACGCTGGGACAGATACCCCTCCACACCGTCATCGATGATCCAGTGGTCACAGCCGTTGGGATCAACCCAGATACCGGCCTGAAGCTGGCTCAGGTCTTTTTTGTCAAAGCCGCGGTCAACTGTCTTGTCGGCAGGATAGCCGTCACCACAAGCGGT
This sequence comes from Harenicola maris, assembly GCA_018524345.1. Lineage (GTDB taxonomy): Bacteria > Pseudomonadota > Alphaproteobacteria > Rhodobacterales > Rhodobacteraceae > Harenicola > Harenicola maris. The sequence goes on along the minus strand of JADQAZ010000003.1, from coordinate 67,319 downwards.
CAGACCCAAGGCGGCGACTGTAAGTGTAATTGCAATACGTTTCACTGTGTCGTCCCCTTAGCGGATGCAGATGATTTCAACGCGGCGGTTCTTTTGCATCCCGCCTGCGGTTCTGTTGGATGCCACGGGCAGGCGCTCGCCATAGCCGCGCACATCCACGATGCTCGCACCGGCCTCTTGGCCGATCTTGGCAACAGAGGTCGCCCGGCGATAGCTCAGGCGCATGTTGTATTCATCGCTGGCACGCGCATCGGTGTGACCGGTGATGATATAGGCCCGCGCTTTGGACTCGCCGAAGAATTCCATCAGCTTGGCCTTACCGCCCGCGCTGATCCGCGCGCTGTCGGTTTTGAACAGCTGGTCAGAGTTCATCACACCGCAAACATTGCCGCGGCGACACACCGGAATACCCTGACGGGTCACATGGGGCGACATATAGCCCTCAAGACCGTCATCCATAACCCAGTGCTCACAGCCATCGGGATCAACCCAGATGGTTGGAATATACTGTCCCTTGTCGCGCCCCTGCTGCGATTTGGTGTTCGGATCGGTGATATCCGCCGAAGCAACCGTCGCGGCAAGCATCAGCCCACCAAACGCAAGCGCGCCAATGCGCGCCGTAAGCTTGCCAACAGCTGTTGTTTTTGTGTTTGCCACTGCCTTAACCCTCTGCCTAATCCTCTTCGGTCAAGGGCACTAGATTTCGCGCACGACTTGACCACATTATCTGTGAACAATACCAAACTTCGGTGTCCTGTGAAGAGCAATAAACCACATATTGTGTCCATTTTCGCAACACTTTCGGAAAATGGCAAAAATTGTGCTCAAATTGTGGCAAGTTTGAGGCAGAAGTGTTCTAGACAACTTCCCCGGTGAGGGAGTTCGTCATGCTCTCGACGATTCTGACCCGCACCAAATCACCCACTGCCGCGCCTGTCGTCAGGTGCACCGCATGCAGGTGATCGGACTTGCCCACCATCTGCCCCGCCATGCGCCCGGGCTTCTCCAAGAGCACCCCGACCTCGCGGCCCACCATGGCCTGCTGCGCCGCGCGCTGCTGCTCGGTCAGCAGAGCCTGCAGACGTTGCAGCCGGTCATTGGCCTCGGCCTCGTCCACCACAGGGCGCTCCGCCGCCGGCGTGCCCGGACGGGCGGAATATTTGAACGAATAGGCCTGCCCGTAGCCAACCTCCCGCACCAGATCGAGGGTCGCCTGAAAATCCTCCTCGGTCTCCTCGGGGAACCCGACGATGAAATCCCCTGACAACAGCAGATCAGGCCGCGCGTCGCGGAACCGCTCGATCAGGCGGACATAGCTTTCGGCCGTATGCGAGCGGTTCATCCGCTTCAAAATCCGGTCACTGCCCGATTGCACCGGCAGATGCAGGTAGGGCATCAGCTTCTCGCAATCCCCATGGGCGGCGATCAGGTCGTCCTCCATGTCATTGGGGTGGCTGGTGGTATAGCGGATCCGCTCCAGCCCATCGACGCGGGCCAATTCGCGGATCAGACGCGCAAGCCCCCAATCGCCAGTCTCGTCGCCGCCGTGATAGGCATTCACATTCTGCCCCAGCAACGTAATCTCGCGCACCCCGCGCTCCACCAGATCACGCGCCTCGCGCAGGACCCGCTCCGCAGGGCGCGACACCTCGGCCCCCCGCGTATAGGGCACCACGCAAAAGGCGCAGAACTTGTCACAGCCTTCCTGCACCGTCAAAAACGCCGCAGGGGCACGGGCGGCCTTGGGCCGCGCCTTGAGGTGCTCGAACTTGTCCTCCTCGGGGAAATCCGTATCCACGGCCCGTTTCCCGGCCTGCACCGCCGCGTTCATCTCCGGCAGGCGGTGATAGCTTTGCGGCCCGACGACCAGATCCACCATGGGCTGACGCCGCATGATTTCCTCGCCCTCGGCCTGGGCCACACATCCGGCCACGCCGATCTTCAGGTCCGGCTTCTCGGCCTTGAACACCTTCATCCGGCCCAGTTCGGAATAGACCTTCTCCGCCGCCTTCTCGCGGATATGACAGGTATTGAGCAGGATCATATCGGCCTCTTCGGGCCGGTCCGTCTGGGTATACCCCTGCCCGCCCATGGCCTCGGCCATACGCTCGGAGTCATAGACGTTCATCTGACATCCATAAGTTTTGATGTAGAGCTTTTTATCAGAGGCCATTGGATCCGCTTTCGCTGTGCAAGCGCGCTTCTAACCAATGCGGCGACAACCCGCAACGCTTGACCCCTACGCCCGCCAAAGCCTAGGTGGGTCGGGTAAACAGTTAAGGACCGGAAACGTGCGCTACCCCTCGCTGACAGATTACATCGCCGCCACACGAGCCAAGCCGATCAAGGGCCCCGTTGCGATGATCTTTATCGAGGATCCGGTCGAGATCGACACAACCTTCGAACACCACCAGACCCTCGGCTTTGCCACCACCATCGCCTTTGCGCCCAAGGCGCTGGAGTTCGACCTGCCCGATGATCCCACCGTGGTCCGCGTGGATCATGACCTGCACGCCGACAGCGCTCTTGAAACGGCCGTGAACGCCGTGATCGGCGCCGCGCCCGCGGGCACTTGGATGTATTACTGCTACAACGCCGAATACCTGTTCTTCCCCTTTAACGAGACGCGCAACATCGGCGAAATGCTGGCCTTCCACACAGAGGAGCGCCGCGATGCGATGCTCACCTATGTGATCGACCTCTACGCCGACAACCTCGACGAACACCCCAATGCGGTCTCGATCGAAAACGCCCATCTGGACAAATCCGGCTACTACGCCCTCGCCCGCCTTGACCCCGCCAACCACAACCACCCCAAGGAACGGCAGCTGAACTTCTACGGCGGGCTGCGCTGGCGGTTCGAGGAACACATCCCCGAACCCCGCCGCAAGATCGACCGGATTTCGATCTTTCGCAGCAAACCGGGCCTGACCCTGCTGCCCGGCCATGTCTTCTCGGATGAGGAATACAATACCTACGCCTGCCCGTGGCACCACAACCTGACGGCCTCGGTCTGCTCGTTCCGCACGGCAAAGGCGCTCAAATCCAACCCCGGCTCGCGCTACGACATCGATACCTTCCACTGGTATAACTCGGTGCGCTTTGAATGGGACAGCCAACAGCTCCTGACCCTCGGCCTGATGGAACCGGGGCAGTGGTATTAGGTTTGGGGTATTAAAACCGGCTTTTGCCCGGCGGCCCTAGTCCTGCGAGGTCCGACGCAACCGGATCACAACATCCACCTTCGCAATCTCGGCCCCCTCGGGCGCCTTGGGCAGACGGCGAATCTCCAACTCCTCGGCGGGAGCATCGGTCAGCGTCGCACAGTCCTCCCAGAAGAAATGCGGATGGTCATCCATGCGGGTGTCGAAATAACTGCGCGCCCCGTCCACGGTGATCTCTTGCATAATCCCCGCGCTGCAAAAGGCACGCAGAGTGTTGTAAACCGTGGCCAGCGATACTTTTTCACCGGAATTCTGGCTTGCCTCAAACAGGCTCTCTGCGGTGACATGGCGATCCTGCCCGTCCCCGACCAACAGCGCAGCAAGCGCCACGCGCTGCCGCGTCGGGCGCAGCCCGCCTTTGCTAAGCCATTGTGTTCCACGTTGTCGTGCCTGAGCCATCATGGTGCGCTTGGGTCCGTTGATCCTGTCAATACCCTCTATATAAGGTGCCATCCCCTTATATTTCAAACAGTTTCCCAAACCCTGCGGCTATGCGCCCCGCCCTGTGGCCACTTGCACCCGGCAAACAGCGGGTGTTACACCGAAAAGAACAGGTAAAAGAGGCAGCAGAGGGGGCAAAGCGGCATGACCGATTACCCAACATCATTCGACAAGGAAGGGCTGCTTAAATGCGCCCGCGGGGAACTCTTCGGCCCCGGCAACGCGCAGCTTCCTGCGCCGCCGATGCTGATGATGGACCGGATCACCGATATCTCCGGCGACGGCGGGGCCCATGGCAAGGGCCATGTGCTGGCCGAATTCGACATCACACCCGAGCTGTGGTTCTTCGACTGCCACTTCCCCGGCAACCCGATCATGCCCGGCTGTCTTGGCCTTGACGGGCTGTGGCAGCTGACGGGGTTCAACCTCGGCTGGCGCGGCTGGCAGGGGCGCGGCTATGCCCTTGGCGTGGGCGAGGTAAAGCTCAAGGGCATGGTGCGCCCTGACCGCAAGATGCTGACCTACAAGATCGACTTCACCAAAGCGATCCAGACCCGCCGCCTGACCATGGGCGTCGCCGATGGCATCGTCGAGGCGGACGGAGAGGTCATCTACGAGGTCAAGGACATGAAGGTCGCCCTGAGCGAGAGCTAATCTTCGCGCGCTAACTCAAGGTTAACACCTGACTGATATCCCCCTCCTTGAAATGCAAGGAGCGGTTCGTGAAATTCACTTTGCAAGACCTCGGGCTGCTCGATGCGCCGCCCGAGCCAGACTTTGACAACCTCACCCAGCTGGCCTGCGATCTGATGCAGGTGCCGGTTGCGCATATCTCTGTGCTCGACCGCGATAAAAAACGCATCTTTTTCAAAAGCCAACAGGGGCATACCGGCGATCTGCTGCGCAGCCGCGAACTGCCCATGGGGCAAACCTATTGCCAACAGGTCCCGCTCAAATCCGCCCCGCTCATCGTCAATGACGCCCGCCTGCACCCCGCCCTCAAGGGCACCCCCGCCCAAACACCGGATCAGCCCCGCGCCTATATCGGCATGCCGGTCTATATGCCCGCGGGGCAGGTGATCGGCGGCCTCTGCGTCATGCGCCCCGATCCGCATGAGTGGAGCGAGGCGGAAATCGCGCGGGCCTCAAAACTCGCGGGCTGCGTCTCCGACCTGATCCACCTGCGCGTCGCCATCCGCACCAGCGAGCAGTCGCGCCGCGAACAGCGCGACTTTGTCTACGCCATCTCCCATGACCTCAAATCCCCCGCCAATACCCTGCGCATGATCATTGACGAGATCATTCTGGAAAAAGACCGGCTCAGCCCCGACTTGCAGGGGTTCCTCGGCAATGGTCTCGCCGCCCTGTCGCGGATGGACACCCAGATCGAGGATGTCCTGACCTACGCCCATACCATCGGCCCCAAACAGGGCTTTACCACCGTTGACCTGTCACAGCTGCTGGCCGAGGTTATCGCCCACCGTCAGGGCATGATCGACGAAACCGGCGCCACAATCACGGCAGAGGCCCTGCCCACCGTCAAGGGCGATGCGATCCAGCTGCGCGCCATGCTCGACAACCTGATCAGCAACAGCCTGAAATTCACCCGCCCCGATGTGCCCCCCCGCATCACCATCACCGTGCGCCATGACCCCGAATGGCGCGGCCACCGCATCAGCATCGCCGACAATGGCATCGGCATCCCGAAGCAGGATCAAACAAAAGTTTTCGACATGTTCACGCGCCTCCACCTGCCCGATATCTACCCCGGAACCGGGATCGGTCTGGCCCTGTGCCGCAGGGCCGCGGAGAACCACAACGGCACCATTGCCGTCGCCTCAGATGGCACCAATGGCACCACCTTCACAGTTACTCTGGCAGAGGCCGCATAATGACATCCCCCCCGATCAAAACCGTCATCACCATCGACGACGAGAAAATCGACCAGTTGCTTTACAAACGCATCATGGAACGCTCCGGCCTGATCGAAACGGTGATCCCCTTTCGCATGGCGCAGGACGCCCTTGATTTTCTGGCGCTGGAGGACCGCGTGACGGTCGATGCCGTCTTTGTCGATATCAACATGCCGCGCATGAACGGCTTCGAATTCCTCGATATCGCCGCCGAACGCTTCGGCTCCGACTTTGCCAAATGCGTGGTGGTCATGCTCACCACCTCCCTCGATCCCGAGGATCAGGCCAGAGCAGAAGCCTCGGAGACCATTAACAAATTCCTGCGCAAACCCCTCAGCATCGAGGACCTGCAAGAGGTCGCCCAACTGGTCCTCAACCCGACATAGCGCAATTGCGCCCTTTGGCCTTGCACCGTCTTCCCCCCCTGTCCTACACAGAATAGGACTTCAAAAGGGAGTGCGAACATGCGCCGCGTCGTCATTACAGGTCTCGGGATCATCAGCCCAATCGGCAACGCCGCCGCCGAGGTGGACACAGCCCTTCGGGCAGGCACCAGCGGGATCGAGCTGAACCCCGCTCAGGTCGAGCACGGCTTTCGCAGCCAGATCGCGGGCACGCTCAAGATCACGCCGTCGGAGCATATCGACAAACGCACCCTGCGCTTCATGGGCCCCGGCTCGGCCTATGCCTACCTCGCCATGGAGCAGGCCATCGCCGACGCGGGCCTGAGCGATGCGCAGGTCTCCACCCCCTCGACGGGCCTGATCGCGGGCTCCGGCGGGCCCTCCACATCGGCCATGCTGGCCGCCCATCAAACCGTGCTGAAAACCGGCGCCACCAAACGCATCGGCCCCTTCGCGGTGCCCAAATGCATGTCCTCTACCGTAAGCGCAAACCTCGCCACCGCCTATCAGATCAAGGGCATGAACTTCTCCATCACCTCGGCCTGCTCCACCTCGCTGCATTGCATCGGCATGGCGGCACAGCAAATCGCCCTTGGCGCACAGGACATCATGTTCGCGGGCGGCGGAGAGGAACTCGACTGGACGCTCTCCTGCCTGTTCGACGCCATGGGCGCCATGAGCAGCAAATACAACGACAGCCCCACCCGCGCCTCGCGCGCCTTTGACGCCGACCGCGACGGTTTCGTCATCGCGGGCGGCGGCGGCATGGTGGTGCTGGAAAGCCTCGAAAGCGCCGAAAAACGCGGCGCGAAAATCTACGCCGAGGTGACAGGCTTTGCCGCCACCTCGGACGGCGCCGATATGGTCGCCCCCTCCGGCGAGGGCGGCGAACGCGCCATGCGCGGCGCCCTGCAAACCCTGCCAGAGGGCCGCGCCGTCAGCTACATCAACGCCCATGGCACATCGACCCCCGTGGGCGATGTCGGAGAGGTCGAGGCCGTCCGCCGCGTCTTTGGCGAGGGCAGCACACCGCCGATCTCCTCCACCAAATCCATGACCGGCCACTCCCAAGGCGCCACCGGCGCACAGGAGGCAATCTATTGCCTGCTGATGATGCAGGGCGACTACATCGCCCCCTCGATCAACGTCGAAACCCTCGACCCCGCCCTCAAACCGGAAGAAATCGCAACTTCTCTGGTCGAAAACGCGGGCCTCGACACGGTGATGACCAATTCCTTCGGCTTCGGCGGGACCAACGGGTCCATGCTGCTTAGTAAATTTAACGGGTGATCTGATATGGCCGATTTGATGACAGGCAAACGCGGGCTGGTGATGGGCGTTGCCAATGACCGCTCCATCGCTTGGGGCATTGCAAAGGCGCTCCACGCCGAGGGGGCCGAACTGGCCTTTTCCTACCAAGGCGACGCTTTTGGCAAACGGGTCCTGCCCCTCGCCGAGCAACTCGGCTCCGATTTCCTGCTCGATGTCGATGTGAACGACGACGAGAGCATGGACGCCGCCTTTGGCGCGCTCAAGGACCGCTGGGGCAGCATCGACTTTCTCGTCCATGCCATCGCCTATTCCGACAAGGCCGAACTGACAGGGCGCTTCACCAACACGACGCGCGAGAATTTCAAAAATTCCCTCTGCATCTCCTGCTTCAGCTTCATCGACTGCGCCCGCCGCGCCGCCGAGATCATGCCAAACGGCGGCAGCCTGCTGACCATGACCTACCAAGGCTCCAACAAGGTCACCCCCTTCTACAACGTCATGGGCGTGGCCAAGGCGGCCCTAGAAAGCTCCGTGCGCTATCTGGCCAATGACCTCGGCCCCGACGGCATCCGCGTCAACGCGATCTCCCCCGGGCCGATGAAAACCCTCGCCGGAGCGGCCATCGGCGGCGCCCGCCGCACCTTCCGCTTCACCGAGGCCAACGCCCCCCTGCGCCGCAACGCGACACTGGACAGCGTCGGCGGCACGGCGGTCTACCTCGCCTCCGACTACGGCGCCGACACCAGCGGAGAGATCATCCACGTCGACGGCGGCTACCACACCCTCGGCATGGCACAGCCCGAAAACCTCGCGTAACGGGGCCACAGGCGGGACACAGATTTTTCGCCGAAAAATCTCGATCAGCTGCGCTGATCGGCGCAAGGCGCAACCGATCGGGACAGGGCCGCAGCCGCCTTGCCCGATCATTCCCCCGTCTGGCCCAACTCCCGCCCAAATCCCATGTCACTCCTGCGGGCCAATGCCCAAGTAGGACCCCTCGATGACGCTATTGTTTGCTTTCGGCCTCTGCGCCCTGACCCTGCTGTCCCTGCGCGGCGGTCTGGTGCCCGAGGCCGGCCTCAAAACCCACAGCTTTGACCAGACCGGCTTGGCTTTGGGCGTGCTGGCCTTTGGCGCGGCGGTCCTCTACCTCGGCCCGCTCTACGGCGTGGCCATCACCCTTGGGGTGTTGATCCATGAATTCGGCCATGTCGCGGCCTTCCGCGTGGCGGGGCACCGCGATGCACGCTTTCGCCTGATCCCCCTACTCGGCGGCGTGGCGATCTCGAACCGCGCACCAGACAGCGACCTGAAGGATTTCTTCATCACCCTGATGGGCCCCGGCATCTGCCTCGCCCCCACGGTGCTGGCCTATGTTCTGGCGCTCTCCCTGTGGAACAGCGCACCGGATTTCGCCTATGCCGCATGGGTCTTTGCCATCGCCAACGGGGCGCTGAACTTTGTAAACCTGCTGCCCTTCTGGCCGCTGGACGGCGGGCGCTGTGTCCACCTGCTGGCCCGCTGCATCTGGCCGCCCCTTGCCCCATGGCTGGCCATCGCCATGGCCGCGGCGCTGGCACTGGCGGCGCTCTGGATGCAATCGGTGCTCCTGTTTCTGGTCGCCGCTCTGGGCGCGCAGGGGCTGCAAAGCTCCGCCAAATCGGACGCAAACACCCCCCGCCCCGCCATGACCAAGGCGCAGGGCGCGCAGGCCCTCGCGGCCTATCTTTGCACCCTCGGCGTGCATCTGATCGCGGGCCTGCCGATCCTGCTCCGCCTGATCTGACCCGCAGGCGCCAAACCCCCAAAAACACCCCCAACGTCAAAAGGCTTCGCCCTTTCCTTGCGCCGCCGCCTGTGTCAGTCTCCGCCCGACTGGGAGGGAAACATGACCTGCAAAGCCTGTGTTTTTGATGCCTATGGCACATTGTTTGACGTCGCCGCCGCCGCCCGTGAGGCCGCCGCAGAACCGGGGCGCGAGGCCCTTGCCCGGCATTGGCCCAAACTGGCCGAGGTCTGGCGCCTCAAACAGCTGCAATACTCATGGCTGCGCGCCGTCACCGGCGCCCACACCGATTTCTGGACCGTCACCCAAGAGGGGCTGGACTACGCGCTCGAGGCCACCGGCCTTGAGGGCGACACGCCCCTGCGCGACCGCCTGCTGGCGCTCTACTGGGAACTCTCCGCCTACCCCGAGGTGCCCGCCATGCTCGCCAGCCTCAAATCCGGCGGATACAAAACCGCGATCCTCTCCAACGGCTCGCCCGATATGCTCGAGGGCGCGGTGAAATCCGCGGGCCTCGGTGATCTGCTCGATGCGGTGATCTCGGTCGAGGATGTCGGCGTCTTCAAACCCCATGCCTCCGTCTACGACCTTGTGGGCAAGGGCCTTGGCACCGCCCCGCAGGAGGTCCTCTTTGTCTCCTCCAACGGCTGGGACGCGGGCGCAGCCACAGGCTACGGCTTTCAAACCGCTTGGGTCAACCGCGCCGGTGATCCGGTGGACCGCCTGCCTTGGGTGCCGCCGCACCAGATGAGCGACCTCACCGGCATTCCAACCCTCGCGGCGGAGATCTGACCATGCCCAGTTTTACCACAGGCGATGGCACCCGCATCGCCTATTCCGACAGCGGCGGCTCCGGCCCGCCGCTTTTGTGCCTTGCGGGGCTGACGCGCAACGGGCGCGATTTCGGCTACCTCGCCCCCCATATCGAACAGCGCGCGCGGCTGATCCGGCCCGATTATCGCGGGCGCGGCGGCTCCGGCTGGACAGGGGCGGACAGCTACACAATCCCGCAGGAAATGCAGGACCAGATCGACCTGCTCGACCACCTTGGTCTGGACAAGGCCGCGATCCTCGGCACCTCGCGCGGCGGGCTGATCGGGCTGGTCATGGCCGCCGCCGCCAAGGACCGCCTCATGGGCCTGTGCCTCAATGACGTGGGGCCAGTGATCAACAAGGACGGGCTGAGCCATATCTCCGGCTATATCGGCCGCAACCCCGCCGCCCGCAGCCACGCAGAACTGGCGCAAATCCTGCCCGGCGCCAGCCCCGGCTTTGCCAATGTGCCGGATGAACGCTGGCTGGAGGAGGCCCGCATCCACTATGACGAGCTGCCCGGCGGCGGGCTTGCCATCACCTATGACCCCGCCCTGCGCAGCAGCTTCCTCGCCGCCTATGAGGCCGAGGCACCAGACCTCTGGCCCCTGTTCGACGCCTGCGCGGGCCTGCCCCTCGCCCTGATCCACGGGGCGAATTCCAACCTGCTGACGGCAGAGACCGCCGCAGAAATGCGCCGCCGCCGCCCCGATATGATCTATGCCGCGGTGCCGGACCGCGGCCATGTGCCCTTCCTTGACGAGGGGCCCTCCCTCGCCGCCATCAACAGCTTTCTGGACCAACTGCAATGAACATCACCGAAATCGAAGCCGCCGCCGTCCGTGCCCATGGGCACATAAGGCGCACCCCCCTGCTCTGCTCGCCGATCCTCGACGCCATGGCAGGGCGGCATGTTCTGGTGAAGGCGGAATGCCTGCAACACACCGGTTCCTTCAAGGCACGCGGCGGCTGGTCGGCGCTCTCGGCCATGCCCGAGGACCTGCGCGCCAAGGGCGTGCTGGCCTTCTCCTCGGGCAACCACGCACAGGGCGTGGCCCGCGCGGCGGCCGCCCATGATGCGCCTGCGGTCATCCTGATGCCCTCCGACGCCCCCGCGATCAAGGTCGCCAACACCCGCGCCCTCGGGGCAGAGGTCGTGCTCTTCGACCGCGCCACCGATGACCGCGACGCCATCGGCGCCGCCCTCGCCGCCGAACGCGGCCTCACCCTCGTCAAACCCTTCGACAACCCCCATGTCATCGCGGGCCAAGGCACCTGCGGCCTCGAAATCGCCGAGCAAGCCGCCGATTTCGGCGTCTCTCAGGCCGATGTGCTGGTCTGCTGCGGCGGCGGCGGGCTGACCTCGGGCATCGCCCTCGCGCTGGAGGCCCGCGCCCCCGGCCTGCGTGCCCGCCCGGTGGAGCCAGAGGGTTTCGACGATGCCGCCCGCTCCATGGTCAGCGGCCAAAAGGAATATAACCCCGCCCTGACGGGCTCGATCTGCGACGCCATCATCACGCCTGCGCCGGGCGATATGACCCTGCCGATCATGTCCAAACTCTGCGGCCCCGGCCTGACCGTGACCGACGATCAGGCGCTGCAGGCCGTGGCCCTCGCCTTCACCTACCTCAAGCTGGTGCTGGAACCGGGCGGGGCCGTGGCCCTCGCCGCCGCGCTCTTCCACCCCGAGGCCTTCGAAGGGGATGCCGTGATCGCCGTCGCCACCGGCGGCAATGTCGATGCCGAGATGTTCAAAACCGCCCTCACCCGCTTCGGAGGCAATGATGAGTGATTTCACAATCGCCAGCTTCAACGTCAAAAACCTGATCGGCGCGAACAGCGAATACTACCGTTTCGAGGAATACACCCCCGAGGAATACGCATGGAAGGAAGACTGGCTCGCAGACCAGCTTCTCTCCCTCTCCGCCGACATCGTGTGTTTTCAGGAAATCTTTGACGAGGCCCCCCTGCGCGCCGTGGTGGCAGAGGCCGACCGCCGCGCCGAGATCCTCAACGCCGCCGTCATCCCCGACCAATCCAAGGGCTACCGCCGCAAGGCGATCTTCCGCAAGCTCAACTCCGAGGGCTACGCCAATGCCGCCCTCGCCTTTGCCCCCAACGCCAATGATGGCGAGCCCGGCCACCGCCGCCCCGGCGTGGCCACCCTGTCGCGCTTCGGCTTTACCGGCGCGCCAGAGGTCATCCAGATCCTGCCCGAACCGCTCCATATCCCGCTGCAAGAACTCGGCGGCGGCGATGCGGGCCACTACACCGTCACCCGTCTGTCGCGCCCGATCCTCAAGGTGCGCGTGCCCCTCGGCGGGGCCACTGTCACGGTCTTCAACTGCCACCTCAAATCCAAACTGGGCGAGCTGATCACCCCCCCCGGCGCCGACTTCCCGCCAGAGGCCGACCTGACCAAATACGACGCCGTCGGCCGCGCCATGGGCTCCTTGCGCGCCGCGCTGCGCCGCATGGCAGAGGCATGGGTGCTGCGCCGCGAGGTGGTGCGCGAGTTGCAATCGGGCAACCCCGTCATGGTTCTGGGCGATCTGAACGACGGCGAACATGCGGTCTCCACCGAAATCCTCACCGGCGAAGTGCCCTTCAAGAACTACTCATGGATGCGCCGCCACGACGCCAAAACCAAGAACGACCGCTACAAACGCGAGGAAAACATCGCCATCACAGAGGCGATCGACAGCCTGCGCCTGCATTCCGCCGAAAAGCTCTTTGTCCGCAAATCGGCCCGCGACATGGTCTATACCGCGGCCTTCGGCGGCAATTTCGAAAGCATCGACCAAATCCTGATGTCGCGCCATTTCCACCCCGATTACGCGGACCGTCTGGGCGAGATGACCTATTTCTCGGTCCTCAATGACCACCTCACAGACGGCTCCCACCCCGAGGCCCCCTATAACAAACTGGCCAGCGACCACGGCCAGATCATGGCCCATTTCTCCCTCGCGGCGGGCGACAAATGACCTGGGCCGATCTGGGCGACATCGGCCTGCACTACCGTATCGACGGGCCAGAGGCCGGCGCGCCGCTGGTCTTCGGCAATTCGCTGGGCACCGACCTGCGCATCTGGGACGCGGTGGTGGCACGCCTGCCGCAAAACCTGCGGGTGATCCGCTATGACATGCGCGGCCACGGCCTGTCGGACAGGCCCGCCGCCCCCTATGCCATGGGCTCGCTGGTGCGCGACGCAGAGCGCCTGCTCGATCACCTCAATGTCCGCGAGGCGGTCTTCGTCGGCCTCTCGGTCGGGGGCATGGTGGCGCAGGGCCTCGCCGTCAAACGGCTCGATCAGCTCCGCGCCATTGTCCTGTCCAACACCGCCGCCCGCATCGGCAATGCGGGCCTCTGGCAGGACAGGATCGACGCGGTGAACACCGGCGGGATAGAGGCCCTCGCCGATGCCACAATGGAACGCTGGTTCTCCAAATCCTTCCGCGCACGGCCGGAGCTTGCCCTCTGGCGCAACATGCTCACCTCCACCCCGGTCGAGGGCTACGCAGGCACATCCGCCGCGATCTCGGGCAGCGATTTCATCTCCACCACCTCGACGCTCAAACTCCCCTGCCTCGCCATCGCGGGGTCAGAGGACGGCGCAACCCCGCCCGATCTGGTGCGCGAAACCGCAGACCTGATCGCAGGCTCGCAATTCGCCCTGATGCGCGGCGCGGGCCATATCCCCTGCGTCGAAAAGCCGGATGACTACGCCCGCCTCCTGACAACCTTCCTCACAGACATCGGCCACATCTGACATGCCCGCAACGCCCTTTGACAGCGCCCTCTACAAGGGCCTTTTCCATGACGCCGAGCTCGCGGCCCTCTTCACCGACAGCGCGGAAATCCGCGCCATGCTGGTGGTGGAAGGCGCCCTCGCTTGGGCGCAGGCGGGCGTCGGCATGATCCCCGCCGAACAGGCCGAGGCGATCCACAAAGGCGGGTTCGAGATCACCCTCGACGCCGCCGCCCTCGCCGGCCCCACGGGCCAGAACGGGGTCAGCGTCCCGGGCCTCGTCGCCGCCTTCCGCACCGCCCTTGGCGATGACGAGGCGGCGCAATATGTCCACTGGGGCGCGACATCACAGGACATCTCCGACAGCGCACAGGCCCTGCGCCTGCGCAAGGCCTGCGATGTCTATGAGGACAGGCTCAAGGAGCTCGCGATCTCGCTGCGCTCCCTCGCGCGCTCCCACCGCGACACGCCCATGGCGGCGCGCACATGGGGCATGGCCGCCACGCCGACCAGCTTCGGCGCCGTGGTCGCCTCTTGGGGGCACCCGCTCCTCGGCGCGCTGGCAAGCCTGCCCGCCGTGCGCAAGAGCATCGCGCAGGTCTCCCTCTCCGGCGCGTCTGGCACCAATGCCGCCATGGGCATCGACGGGGCCGAGGTCCGCGCCCAGCTGGCGGGCCTCCTCGGCCTCGCCGACCCCGGCACCTCCACCCACAGCACGCGGCAGCATATCGCGGGCCTTGGCGCATGGATCACCCTCACCGCCGGAGCGCTGGCCAAACTGGCCGAGGATATCCTCTCCCTCACCCGCGCGGGTGAGGTGACCCTGCGCGGCTCCGGCGGCTCCTCCACCATGCCGCAAAAGCAAAACCCCGTGGCCCCCTCCACCCTTCTGGCCCTCGCCCGCACCACCGCGGCCCTGAACACCGCCCTGCAGGGGGCGGCGGCGCACCGCGACCAACGGGACGGCGCGGCATGGATGACCGAATGGCTCACCCTGCCGCAGATGTGCCTCGCCCTTGGCCGCATGCTGGAACTGGCCCAGCAAATCATCGACGCGGTAGAGGCGCAGCCCGACCAAATGGCCCAAAACCTCGACGAAAACGGCCTCGGCCTGATCTATGCCGAGGCTCTGCAATTCGCCCTCGCCCGCCAGATGCCCCGGCCTGAGGCGCAGGCACAGGTCAAGGAGCTTTGCCTCGACGCCCGCGGCACCGGCACCCCCCTGCCCAAACTCGCCGCCCGCCAATGGCCGCAGACAGACTTCGGCGATCTCTTCACCCCGCAGGCCCAACTCGGCGACGCCCCTGCCGAGGCCGACAGCTTTGGCCAAGCCGTCCTCGCCGCGACCTGACCCGCATGGGCTCAAACCGCGCGATCTCCTTCATCCTGATCACCCTCGTGATCGACGCCATGGGCATCGGGCTGATCATCCCCGTCATGCCGGACCTCATCCGGCAGGTGACAGGGGGCGATCTGGGACAGGCGGCGATCTGGGGCGGCGTGCTGACCACCGTTTTTGCCACGATGCAATTCCTCTTTGGCCCGCTGATCGGCTCGCTCTCCGATGCGGTCGGGCGCAGGCCGGTGCTGCTCACCTCCCTCGCCGTGCTCTGCGCAGATTACCTCGTGATGGGCTTCGCAGGCTCGATCTGGCTGCTTATTCTGGGACGGCTGGTGGGGGGGATCACCTCGGCCACCATGTCCACCTGCAACGCCTTCATCGCCGATATCTCCAAGCCAGAGGAAAAAGCCGCCCGCTTCGGCCTTGTCGGCGCGGCCTTTGGCGCGGGCTTTGTCTTTGGCCCCGCCCTTGGCGGGCTGCTGGCCGAATGGGGCACCCGCGCGCCCTTCTTTGCCTCTGCCGCGCTGGCCTTTGCCAACCTGTGTTTTGGCTATTTCGTCCTGCCCGAAACGGTCACGGATAAAACCCGCCGCGCCTTCCAATGGCGACGAGCCAATTTCCTCGGCGCGCTGCAACAGCTGCGCAAACTGCCCGGCATCGGGCGGCTCTTGCTGATCACGATGATCTACGAATTCGCCTTTATCGTCTATCCGGCGACTTGGGCCTATTTCACACAGGAACGCTTTGGCTGGTCCCCCGGGCTGGTGGGGCTGTCGCTGATGCTCTTCGGCATCTCGCTGGTGGTGGTGCAGGCGGGGCTGATCCGCGTGATCCTGCGCCGCCTTGGCGAAAGGGGCACGGTGATCTACGGCATCCTCTTCAACCTGAGCGCCTTTGTGATCTTGGCCCTGCTGACAAACCCCTATCTGGCGCTGGTCTTTACCCCGCTGACCTCCCTTGGCGCGGTGGTCACGCCCGCGCTGCAGGGCATGATGTCCCGCGCCGTGGCCGATGACGCCCAAGGCGAGCTTCAGGGCGTGATCGCTTCGGTCAAAAGCCTCGCGCAGATGTCCGCGCCGCTGATCCTGACACAGGTGTTTTTCCTCTTCACCCGCCCCGAGGGGGTGATCTACCTGCCCGGCGCGGCCTTTGCCCTCTCTGCCCTGCTGATGGTCGCTTGCGGGGTGCTTTTTGTCGCAAAACCGAGGGTAACCTCCGCCCGCAGATGAACACCCTGACCCAAACCCGCATAAAGGAGGTCCCGAGGTATGACCACTGTCAAAGCCGCCGTCTGCAATGCCTTTAATGAGCCGCTCTCTATCGAAAACGTGCGCCTGCGCGCGCCCGAGGCGGGCGAGGTTATGGTCACGCTGGAGGCCGTGGCGATCTGCCATTCCGACATCAGCTTTATCGACGGCGGCTGGGGCGGCACCCTGCCCGCCGTCTATGGCCACGAGGCCGTGGGCCATGTCACCTCCACCGGCGCAGGCACGCCCTATGCCAAGGGCGACCGCGTGCTTGTGACGCTGATCCGTTCCTGCGGATCCTGCCCCTCCTGCGGCACCGGCGCACCGGCCTATTGCGAAACCCCCGCCGCGCCAGAGACCCCCGCCATCACCACCGCCGCAGGCATCGCCGCAACGCAGGCGATGAACTGCGGCGCCTTCGCCGAGGCGGTCGTGGTGCATCACTCCCAACTCGCCCCGGTGCCCGAAAGCATCCCCGCCGAAAGCGCCTGCCTGCTCTCCTGCGGCGTGATCACCGGCACGGGGGCGGCGGTGAACACCGCAGGCATCCGCCCGGGCGAAACCGTAGTGGTGGTGGGCGCAGGGGGCGTTGGCCTCAACGCGATTCAGGGCGCCCGCATCGCAGGCGCAGGCCGCATCGTGGCCGTTGACATGACAGAGGACAAGCTCGACGCCGCCATGGAATTCGGCGCCACCGACGGCATCCTCGCCACAGCCGAAAAACCATGGAAGGCCCTGCGCGCCATCGCCCCCCGCATGGCCGATGTCGTCATGGTCTGCGTCGGCGCGATTCCGGCGTTTGACACCGCCCCTCGCTTTCTGGGTTCCAAGGGCCGGATGTATATGGTCGGCATGCCCCATACCGGCGCGGTCTCTACCTATGAGCCAGTGATCATCGCAGCCATGGGGCAGGCGATGGTCGGCACCAAAATGGGCGATACGGTTCTGGCACGGGACATTCCATGGATGGTGGATATGTATCAGCAAGGGCGACTGAAGCTCGACGAGCTGGTCTCCGGCCGCTGGACGCTGGACCAGATCAACGAGGCCATCGCAGACACCAAATCCGGCGCGGCCCGCCGCAACGTGATTTTGTTCTAGCACCGCTGCGGCAAAAGATTTTGTGCCTCCGGCGGGGATATTTGGTCCAATAAGAAGCAGGACGAAGGGAAAGATAGCCATGAAGCTCGCCGACCTCGACATCATCATCACCGCTCCGCCCGCACCGGGATGGGGCGGGCGCTACTGGATTTTCGTGAAGGTCACCACCGCATGCGGCATCACCGGCTGGGGCGAATGCTATGCCTCTTCTGTCGGGCCGGAGGCCATGCGCGCCGTGACCCGGGATGTCTTTGCTCGTCACATGGCGGGCGAGGACCCTGCCAATATCGAGCTGATGTTCCGCCGCGCCTATTCCAGCGGCTTTACCCAGCGGCCCGACCTGACGGTTATGGGCGCGTTTTCGGGGCTGGAGATCGCCTGTTGGGACATTCTGGGCAAGGCCGCGGGCAAGCCCGTGCATGCCCTGATCGGCGGGCGCATCAATGAGCGTTTGCGCGCCTATACCTATCTGTATCCCCAGCCGGGGCAGGACATGGATGCCTTCTGGGTCAGCGCCGAGCAGGCCGCCGAGGCCGCCGCGCATCGCGTCTCGCAGGGGTTTACGGCGGTCAAGTTCGACCCCGCAGGCCCTTATACCATCCGCTCCGGCCATATGCCCTCGATGCGGGACATCACCCGCTCGGTCGAGTTCTGCGCCGCGATTCGGGAGGCCGTGGGCGACCGCGCGGACCTGCTCTTTGGCACCCACGGACAGTTTTCCACCGCGGGCGCGATCCGCATGGGGGCGGCGATTGCGCCCTATGCACCGCTCTGGTTCGAGGAACCCGTGCCGCCCGATGATGTGCCCTCCATGGCCGAGGTCGCCCGCGCCAGTGCCACCCCCGTTGCCACGGGCGAGCGCCTGACCACCAAGGCCGAGTTCAGCGCCGTCCTCGCCGCTGGCGCCGCCAGCATCCTGCAGCCCGCCCTCGGGCGGTCCGGCGGGATTTGGGAGACCAAGAAGATCGCCGCCATCGCCGAGGCGCATAATGCCCTCGTCGCGCCGCATCTGTATGCGGGGCCGATCGAATGGGCCGCCAATGTGCAATTCGCGGCCTCGATCCCCAACCTTCTGCTGGTCGAGACCATCGAGACGGGCGGCGATTTCCACCGCGCCCTGATTGGCGATACGATTGAATTCGACAATGGCTATTTGATCCCGCCCCGCACCCCCGGCCTTGGCATCGAGGTGGACGAGGCCCTCGCCCGCGCCCATCCTTTCACCGGCACCGGCCTGCACCTGCAAATGCAGGAGGCCCCCTGCGATTACAGCAGCGAAAACGTCTTTGGCGGCGGCGCGCCCCCTGAAAAGGACACCTAGGGGCGCGGCCCTGCGCTCTGTTGGAAACTGGCGATCCCGCGAGGACTCGAACCCCGAACCTGCTGATTAGAAGTCAGCTGCTCTATCCAGTTGAGCTACGGGACCGCACGCGGCCCTGATGGCCTTTGCAGGCGGTAAAATCAAGCGGGCAAAGCGGCATTTCCTTTGGCCCGCGATAGGAACCCCGCGCGCGCGCACCCGGCGGCCCCCTCCAATCCCCCAAAACCCCTGCAAAATTCCGATAAAATCAATCGGGATTGACGCCCTGCGGTAAACCCGTCAGAAAACCTCCGACTGTTTTACTCAGATACCGACTCGTCTTGAAGGACCCAATGACATGAAAACCCTCACCTCCATCGCGCTGGCCACGACATTCCTGTCGGCTGTGCCCGCCCTTGCCGACAAAGCCGCAGTGCTGACCAACTATGCCGATATCGCCGCCGCTGGCTATGGCGACAGCGTCACCACTGCAAAGGCGCTGCAAACCGCGGTTGAGGCCCTGATCGCCGATCCAAGCGATGCCACCCTTGCCGCCGCCAAGGACGCATGGCTTGCCTCCCGCGTGCCCTACCAGCAGACAGAGGTCTTCCGCTTTGGCAATGCCATCGTCGATGACTGGGAAGGCAAAGTGAACGCATGGCCGCTGGACGAGGGCCTGATCGACTATGTCGACGCGGGCTACGGCGGCGCGACGGACGAGAACGAATATGCGGTGCTGAACATTGTCGCCAACCCGAAGTTCACCCTCTCGGGCACAGAAATCGACGCGACAGAGATCACACCCGCCCTGCTGTCGGACACATTGCACGAGGCTGACGAGGTCGAAAGCAACGTCGCAACCGGCTACCACGCGATCGAATTCCTCCTCTGGGGTCAGGACCTGAACGGCCACGGCGCAGGCGCGGGCAACCGCCCCGCCACAGACTTCGCCGCTGGCGAGGCCTGCACCAACGGCAACTGCGACCGCCGCGCCGCCTACCTGCGCGCCGCAACTGACCTGCTGGTCTCTGACCTTGAGTGGATGACCGCCCAGTGGGAAGACGGCGGCGAAGCCCGCACAACCGTGCTGGCCGATGAGGACGCAGGCATCAACGCCATGCTCACAGGCATGGGCTCGCTCTCCTACGGCGAGCAGGCAGGCGAGCGGATGAAGCTCGGCGTGATGCTGAACGACCCCGAGGAAGAGCATGACTGCTTCTCCGACAACACCCACAACAGCCACTACTACGATGGTCTGGGCGTGCAGAACGTCTACCTCGGCACCTACACCCGCGTGGACGGCTCCGTCGTTTCCGGCGAGTCCCTTGCCGATCTCGTCGCTGCCGCCGACGCCGAGGTGAACGCCGCCCTGCTGGCCGACCTTAGCGCCACAATGGTGGAACTGGGCGAGCTGAAAGCCGCCGCAGATGGCGGTTTCGCCTATGACCAGATGCTGGAGCAAGGCAACGAAGAAGGCGAGGAAATCATCCTCTCCGCCGTTGACGCGCTGGTCAAGCAAACCAAATCCATCGAACGCGCCGTGACCGCCCTTGGCATTGACACAATCGCGTTTGAAGGCTCCGACAGCCTTGATGACCCGGACGCAGTGTTCCAATAAGGAACAAATCGGGCGGCGCAGCACCCGCGCCGCCCGGCTCCCTTGGGATCACTCGATGACACGCAAAGCCTGCCCTATCGCCTTGTCCCGCCATCTGGCGGGCGTTTTGGTTCTGGCCTCCGGCCTCGCGGTGCAGGCGCAGGCCCAAGCACAGGCCCAAACACAGACACAGGCGCAAACCCTCGATGACAGGCACCTGAACATCCTGCCCCGCACGCAGGCAGAAGCCGCCCGCATCGCCAGGGTCATCGCCCCCACCACAGATTTCTCCGCCCCCGAACGTTTTGAGGGCAATCAAGGCGGCGCCGCCACCACCCGCGCGCGCCGCGACTCCAACGCCTTCTCGCAATTCTCAGAAAACATGAGCTTCGAGGCCGAGCTTGACTTCAAACTCGGCAATGCCCTGTTCCGCAAACTCTGGGTCTCCTCGCCCTCCTCCACTCTGGCCTCCGACGGGCTCGGCCCGCTCTATAACGCGCGCAGCTGTCAGCGGTGCCACCTCAAGGACGGGCGCGGCCACCCGCCAGAGGGGCCAGAGGACAGCGCGGTCTCGATGTTCCTGCGCATCTCAATCCCCGCGCCTGACACAGAACAGGCCACAGCCGAGATCGAGGGCTTCCTCAATACCCTGCCCGACCCCACCTATGGCAGCCAACTCCAAGACATCGCCGTGCAGGGCCACGCCGCCGAATACCGCCTCGGCATCACCTATGAGGAAATCGAGGTCCCCCTGTCAGAGGGCGAAATGGCCTCCCTGCGCAGCCCGACCTACAGCGCCGAAAACCTCGGCTACGGCCCGCTGCACCCGGATGCCATGCTCTCCCCCCGCGTCGCCCCGCCCATGATCGGCCTTGGGCTTCTAGAGGCGATCCCAGCAGCAGATATTCTGGCGCAGGCCGACCCGAATGACGAGAACGGGGATGGAATATCTGGTCGCGCCCAGATCATCCCCTCGCGCGAATTTGCCGCCCCCATGCTTGGCCGCTTCGGTCTCAAGGCGGGGATGCCCACGGTGCGCGAACAATCCGCCGCCGCCTTTGCGGGGGATATCGGGCTCTCGACCTCGCTCTTCCCTGCGGGCTTTGGCGATTGCACCCCGGCGCAGGGCGCCTGCCGCGCCGCGCCCGATGGCAATACCCCCGCCCATGGCGATCTTGAGGTTTCGGACGAGAGCCTGGGTCTCGTGACCTTCTACTCCCGCAACCTCGCCGTGCCTGCCCGCCGCGACATCGACGATCCGGAGGTCCTGCGCGGCAAGCAGATGTTCTATGACAGCGGCTGCACCGCCTGCCACACCCCGAAATACGTCACCCACCGGCTCGAGGGGCAGGATGAGCAATCCTTTCAGCTGATCTGGCCCTATACCGACCTGCTTTTGCATGACATGGGCGAGGGCCTCGCCGATCACCGGCCAGAGGGGCGCGCCACGGGCACCGAATGGCGCACCCCGCCCCTTTGGGGCATCGGCCTGACGCCCGTGGTCAATGGCCACAGCTACTACCTGCACGACGGCCGCGCCCGTTCCCTGCTTGAGGCGATCCTCTGGCACGGAGGCGAGGCCCAACCCGCCCGCGACCACGTCGCCACCATGCCGCGCGCCGACCGCGCCGCCCTGATCCGCTTTCTGGAGAGCCTCTAATGCGCCATCTACTCATCGCCCTGCTCCTGCCCACCTCTGCCCTCGCCGGGGTGGACGAGGTGATCGACAGCCACATCCTGCCCGGCTACGCGGGCTTTGCCGCCGCCACTGCCGCCCTGTCGCAAAGCGCCGCACAGGATTGCACCGCCCCGGCGCTGCAGCCCGCCTATCACGCCGCTTTCGACGCATGGATGGGCGTCAGCCACATCACCCTCGGCCCGATCGAGGAGGGCGGGCTGCGCCAGCAAATCGCCTTCTGGCCCGACGCCAAGAACAGCACCGGCCGCCACCTCGGCGCCCTGCTGGCCGCCGAGGACAGCGCCGTGGACAGGCCCGAGAGCTTTGCCGAGGTCTCCATCGCCGCGCGCGGGCTCTTCGCCCTCGAGCGGATGCTCTATGAGGCGGACCTGAACGGCTACGCCGCGGGCAGCTACCCCTGCCATCTGGTGCAGGCCATCAGCGCCGACCTCGCCGCCTCCGGCCAGTCCCTGACAGAGGGCTGGGAGAGCGAACACGCCGAGACCCTGCGCAGCGCCGGCGCCGCCGGCAACAACACCTACCTGTCCGAACGCGAGGCCCTGCAGGCGCTCTATACCGCTCTGCTGACAGGGCTGGAGTTCGACAAGGACGCCCGCCTCGCCCAGCCTCTGGGCAGCTTCGAACGCCCCCGCCCCCGCCGCGCAGAGGCCCGCCGCTCCGGCCGCTCCCTGCGCAATGTCACCCTCTCCCTCACCGCGCTGCGCGATCTGGCAGAACACCTGACACAGGGCCAATCGCCGCAAACCCGCGCCGCATTCGACCGCGCCATCACAGCGGCGGAAAAGCTCGACGATCCGGTCTTCGAGGGGGTCAATGACCCCTCCAGCCGCCTCAAGGTCGAGATCTTGCAGCAATCCATCGCCTCGGTGTCAGAGGCGATCCAGATCGAAATCGGCCCCCTCCTCGGCGTCAGCGCGGGGTTCAACGCGCTGGACGGGGACTGATCATGCGCGGACCTAAAAACGGGCAGATCAAAACAGACAGGCGCGGCTTTCTCACCGGCCTGCTGGCCGCCTCGCTCGCGCCGCGCCTGACATGGGCCGATGCGGGCGATCCCGCCTACCTCGCCGCTGCGCGCGAGGCTGACGGAACCTTCGCCCTCTTCGGCCTCTCCCTGAACGGCACCGACCTCTTCCGCATCCCCCTGCCCGCCCGCGGCCATGCCGCCGCCGCCCATCCGACACGGCCAGAGGCCGTCGCCTTCGCCCGCCGCCCGGGCACCTATGCCCTCGTGATCAACTGTGTGGATGGAAATGTCATGCACCGTCTCACCGCGCCCAAGGGGCGGCATTTCTACGGCCACGGCACCTTTATCGACGATGACACCCTGTGCTGCACCGAAAACGACGTGGCCACGGGCGAGGGCCGCATCTCCCTGTGGTCCCGCAGCGCAGGCTACGCCCGCATCGGCGATATCCCCAGCGGCGGCATCGGCCCCCATGACATCAAACTCATGCCCGATGGCAAAACCCTCGTCGTCGCCAATGGCGGCATCCTGACCCACCCCGACACAGGGCGCGAGAAACTCAACCTCGACACGATGCGCCCGAACCTGAGCTATGTCGATCCCGCCTCCGGCCCGGTCGAGACCATCACACTCCCCCCGGAACTGCACCAGAACTCCATTCGCCACCTCGATCTGCGCGCCGATGGCCTCGTCGCCTTCGCCATGCAGTGGGAGGGGGAGCTCGGCGCCCCCGTGCCCCTGCTCGGCCTGCATATCCGCGGCCCGAATCCCATCGACGCAGAGCCGATCCTGGCCGAGCCCGCCCCCGCCGACCTCGCCGCCCTCAAGGGCTACGCCGGCAGCGTCAGCTTCGATGGCACGGGCAAACGCATCGCGATCACCTCCCCCGTGGGCGGCAAAATGCTGGTGCATGACCTAGAGGGGGGCGACTGGCTCTGGCCCCGCCGCGACGTCTGCGGCGTCGCCTCAAGCCCCTCTGGCTTCCTCGTCACCGACGGCCTCGGCGGCGTCTTTCGCATCATCGGCGAACAGGCCGAAAACCTCGCCCTCGCCAATCGCGCCTGGGACAATCACCTTGTGAAAATCGGCTAGGGCCTGAACGCGGGGCACTCACGCCCCGCCAAGCGCCTCTTTCACCGCCAGATCGGCCATGGCCAGTATCGCCTCGCGCGAAGAGGCCACAGCGATAAAGCGTCCGTTGTGACAGAACTTCGCCCCCGGCACCCCGCAGGCCGCCTCCAGATCGCCATCGGTCAATCCGGCCCAAGCGGCAGGCAGATCGGCGCGGTTGTCAAAGGTATCATCCCCGGTGCGGATCGTGGTCAGGGTCCAATCCTCGCCGCGCGGATGCACCACGAACAACAGATGATCCGCCCCCGCTTTCTCCACGCCCGAGCGGAAGGGCATCCCCATGGGCAGGTCCAGAACCCGCCCCGCACCCGCCGCCTCGATCGCGGCTGTCACCATATCCGCGGCGCGAAACTTCGCCGCCCTACGCCGCACCTGCGCCTCAACAAAGGCCCGCGCCACCGGCAAAGCCGCCGCAAAGGCGCGGTCATCGGCCCCCTCGGCGCGGTCATCAAACACGGTCTTCAGGCTCTCGAGCAGGACCGGCAGCGTCATCCCAGAAAACAGCGGCCCAGCCTCGGAGGTGTTCACCGCCCCGTTGTCCACCAGATCAATCGGCAGCACAAAGCCACGGTCAAACCCGCTGTGCAGCGCCTCGATATCCTTCTCCGGCACCTCCATCGCGGCAAGGTAATCGCGCCCGTAGTGGGCCCAGATCAGGCCAAAGGAACTATAGGGCTGCCCATCCTCGCGCAGGGGATTTGGCCGCTGGTGGTGATCGAAAATCTGCGCAGCCGCGTCAAAATCCCCGCCCACATCGTAAATGATCCGCTCCGGCGCGGGCGTGATCCATGCCTTGTCCCGCGTCCGCAACAGCTCCGCCTCCGGATACAGCCGCGTCAGAATGACAGAGGACAACAACTCATCCGCGTGAAACCCGCCGGAATGCGTGACAAGATGGGTGATACTCATGGGCAAGGCTCCAGCCGTGGCAAACAATGTCAGCCCGCCCAATAGACCGCCCTGCGCCCGATGGAAATGGCATAAGCCAAAACCGCCGAACTGGGCCGCAGTGGCCCGCCTTCAAAGAAATCCTGTGATAAAACGCCCGCGCCTCAATCGCCCCGACTCAAAGGCCCTGCGCAAAGACCCGGCTAGTGCGTCCAGACAGCCCGCCGATTGGTGGCGAAATTCTCGCCATAGCCACCGGGGCGGATGTTCTGCTTGCGCGGCTTCGGCTCGGTCACAGTGACCTCAAGCCCCTTGCCCTTGGCATAATCCAAAGCCGCCTCTTTGCTGTCAAACCGCAAGCGCACCTGAGACTGCGTGTCATCGGAACTGGTCCAACCCATCAACGGATCAACCTCCCGCGCGCTCTCGCTCACATACTCCAGCACCCAGCCTTTGGTCTTGGCTGTGCCGGACTGCATGGCTGTCTTGGCGGGCTGATAAATACGTGCGCGCATGGGCTGGCTCCTGTTGGTCGCTGCGCATGATATGCCATGGCGCCAGCCCCCGCTGCAAGCCCCAAGAATACCCCTGTTCCCCGCCCCTTCTCGACAAAAACTGACAGCAGAACCCTTGAAGATCGCGGCAATCAGCGCAACTAAGGACATGACACAGCCGAAAAGGCCGCCAGATGCACAACAACTCCCCCGAAGCGATGCCCCTGATGCACGCCCCCGCCCCCGACGTGAAAACGCGGGACAAGCTGGAGGGCGGCAAAGCCTTTGTGATGCATACGGAATTCTCCCCCGCGGGCGACCAACCCACCGCCATTGCCGAACTCTCCGAGGGGGTCCTCTCGGGCGAGCAGAACCAGGTGCTTCTGGGGGCCACGGGCACGGGCAAAACCTTCACCATGGCCAAGGTGATCGAACAAACCCAAAAGCCCGCCATCATCCTCGCCCCGAACAAAACCTTGGCTGCACAGCTTTATGGCGAATTCAAAGGCTTCTTTCCCGACAATGCCGTTGAGTATTTCGTAAGCTATTACGACTATTACCAGCCAGAGGCCTATGTCGCCCGCTCTGACACCTATATCGAAAAAGAAAGCCAGATTAACGAACAGATCGACAGGATGCGCCACTCCGCCACGCGCGCCCTGCTGGAACGGGACGATGTGATCATCGTCGCTTCGGTTTCCTGTATCTATGGCATCGGCTCGGTCGAAACCTACGGCGCCATGACGCAGGACCTGCACAGCGGCAAAACCTATGACCAGCGGCAGGTCATGGCCGACCTCATCGCCCAGCAATACCGCCGCAACGATCAGGCCTTTCAACGAGGCTCCTTCCGCGTGCGCGGCGACAGCTTGGAAATCTGGCCCGCCCACCTAGAGGACCGCGCCTGGAAACTCTCCTTCTTTGGCGAGGAACTGGAAAGCATCACCGAGTTTGACCCCCTCACAGGGCAGAAAACCGACACCTTCGAACGCATCCGCATCTACGCCAACTCGCATTACGTGACCCCCCGCCCGACGATGAATCAGGCCATCATCGGCATCAAAAAGGAACTCCGCATCCGCCTTGACCAGCTGGTGGCAGAGGGCAAACTCCTCGAAGCCCAGCGCCTCGAACAGCGTACCAACTTCGACCTCGAGATGCTCGAGGCCACAGGCGTGTGCAACGGCATCGAGAACTATTCGCGCTACCTCACCGGCCGCGCGCCGGGCGAGCCGCCCCCCACCCTGTTCGAATTCATCCCCGACAATGCCATCGTCTTCGCCGATGAATCCCACGTCTCCGTGCCGCAAATCGGCGCGATGTATAAGGGCGACTTCAGACGCAAGATGACCCTCGCGGAACACGGCTTCCGCCTGCCCTCCTGCATGGACAATCGCCCCCTGAAATTCGAGGAATGGGACGCCATGCGCCCCCAATCCGTCTTCGTCTCCGCCACCCCCGCGAATTGGGAAATGGAACAGGCGGGCGGGGTCTTTACCGAACAGGTCATCCGCCCCACGGGCCTCCTCGATCCGGTGATCGAAATCCGCCCCGTCGACACCCAAGTCGATGATGTCATGAGCGAAATCCGCCTGCGCGCCGCCGATGGCTACCGCACGCTCTGCACCACGCTGACCAAACGCATGGCCGAGGACCTGACCGAATACCTGCACGAACAGGGCATCCGCGTGCGCTACATGCACTCCGATATCGACACCATCGAACGCATCGAAATCCTGCGCGATTTGCGCCTCGGCGCCTTCGACGTGCTGGTCGGGATCAACCTGCTGCGAGAGGGGCTCGATATCCCCGAATGCGGCCTCGTCGCCATCCTCGATGCGGACAAAGAGGGCTTCCTGCGCTCGGAAACCTCCCTGATCCAGACCATCGGCCGCGCCGCACGAAACGCCGAAGGCAAGGTCATCATGTATGCCGACCGCATCACCGGCTCCATGGAACGCGCCATGGGCGAAACCGACCGCCGCCGCGCCAAACAGATCGCCTATAACGAAGAACACGGGATCACCCCCGCCACGGTCAAAAAGAACGTAGAGGACGTGCTCGCTGGCCTCTATCAGGGCGACGTGGACATGAACCGCGTGACAGCCAAGGTCGACACCCACGCCGGCGCCAACCTCACCGCCGTGCTCGAAGGCCTGCGGAGCGACATGCGCAAAGCCGCCGAAAACCTCGAATTCGAGGAAGCCGCCCGCCTGCGCGACGAGGTCAAACGCCTCGAAACCGTCGATCTCGTCATCGCCGACGACCCCATGGCCCGCCAACAAGCGGTGGACAAAGCCGTCGGCGAAGCCAAAAAATCCTCCGGCCGCAGCACCGCAGGCCGCGCAGGCCAAAGAGGCGGAAACAAACGCTCAAGAAGGGGCTAATTTCACCTTCCCATGTGAGACGGAATTTTTTAGAGTTCGGTATGATCAGAGTTCTTTTATCCGTTTTATTCTGTTTTTTTGCACTCTCCACTGCAGCGGAGCGTTTCGAAAGCACAACAATTCACCGCAATGGCGCTTGGAGTGTAGACCTTACGGTGGACAATACCGATGGGGTGATGTGGTGCACTGCCAAAACGACAAATCGACGGTCCCAAACTTTTTCAATCTCCGCCTATAAGGGCGGCACCCTCATTCTTTATGTGTTTGATCACAATTGGGATATCGCCCCAAGGCCTGTGCGGTTTCTATTGGATATCGACTATTCCAGATGGGTGATCGATGGAAATGCAGACGGATTTTCATTGTCCTTAAACCTGCATGATCCAGTAAAGGCAGTTAAATTTATTGATGAGTTGGCGCAAAGCAATGCCGTGGCTCTTTACAATACAGACGTTGTTAGGCTGGCGACATTTTCACTACGTGGGTCAAATGCGTCTCTTTTGGAATTGATTGACTGCTGGAAAAAAATCGACACGAGAGATCCATTCAAAAACAGCAAAGACCCCTTTGGCTGAACATTGCATTCGCTGAATAGGACCGCCAACCCATCTGCCCCAAAACCTTCCCAAACGCCCCCCGCGCCTCTACCCTGCCCCCATGACCACAAGGGGCCGCATATGCACAAAACCCTCGCCGCCGCCGCAGCGGCGCTTGCCCTCACCCTGCCCGCGCAGGCCGAGATGAAGGTCAGGACGCTGCATCAACAGGGCTCTTGGGCTGTCCTGCTCACCCAGATGCCCGAGGGCACCCGCTCCTGCGTTGCGGCCACCACCAATGCCACGGGCGAGCAGTTCAGCCTCTCTGCCTTTGCGGGCAATGTCATGCTGCTGAATTACATCGACAAACCCGCCTTCCCGCAGGATGGCGAGACCGCCCTGACCCTGCGCCTCGGCCCCAAGGATTGGGCCTTTGACGGTACGGCCAAGGGCGGCTGGTTCCGCGCCCGCTTCACCGAGATCGACCGCGCCATCGCCTTCATGGGCGAATTGCGCGCGGCGCAGGAGATCACCGTGCCGCAGGCGGATAAATCCACCCGCTTCCCCCTGACCGAGACCGCCCCCGCATTGGGCGCCTTTATCCAGTGCTGGAAGGCGATCAGCACCCCAACCAAGTAACCCGCCGGCCAACACTTTCTGAAAGAAAGTGTCCCAAAATTTTCCAAAATTTTGCCCCCGCCCGCCGCAGGCGCTGTGCCCCCCTCACCAAGCGGTGAAAACCTGTGACTGGCCAGAGGGCCCCGCGATGGGTCAACTGATCGGCAATCCAGTGAAAGGTTTTCCGATGCGCCCTCTGCTTACCGCCCTCGCCCTCTCCCTCGCTCTGGCCGCCCCCATGGGCGCACAGGCCGAGCTGCCCGATTACGTCATCGCCGAATTCGGCGCGCCGCCGAATGTGCCAAACGGGCCGCTCTCGCCGGAATTGGAACAGGCGGTGCAAAGCGCTTTTGTCACCTCCATGCAGAACTCCGTCTGGGGCGCAGAGCAGGTGCAGGCGCTTGAGGCCATCGCCGCCTCCGGCGATCCGCGCCTTGGCTGGATCATCGCCGATATGATGCGCTTTGTGACCAGCGGTGGCCTTAACCAGCAGCTGTCCGATGCGGGTTCCAGCCTGCTGGGCAAGGACCTGCCGCGGCAAAACCACTGGGGCGCGCTCACCGACCACCTCATCGCATGGGACATCCCCGCCCCGCCGGGTTACCTGCCGGTGAAACGGGCGATCTTCACCTCCGTCGTGCCGGGCTGGGAGCGGATCTTTACCGAGGGCGATATCGACTGGCGCCATGTCTCTTGGGGCGGCGTCCTGATCGATGACCGGCCCTTTGGCAAAACCGATGCGGAGTGCAACTGCATCCCCGCCGCCGACAACCCCGAGGTCACCACGGCCGAAGAGGCCAAGTGGCTCAAGGACGACGATGTGATCTTCGGCCTCACCATCAACGGCGAGTCCCGCGCCTACCCCCGCCAGATCATGGAGGTCCGCGAGATGGTCAACGACACCCTCGGCGGGCGCGACCTCGGCATCCCCTATTGCACCCTTTGCGGTGCGGCGCAGGCCTATTACACCGACCAGATCCCCGGCACCCGCCGCCCTGTGCTGCGCACCTCGGGCCTGCTGATCCGGTCCAACAAGGTGATGTATGACGTGCGCAGCCATTCCGTCTTTGACACCTTCCTTGGCCGCGCCGTGACGGGCCGCTTTGCGAAGCGCGGGGTGACGCTCGAACAGGCCAGCGTCATCACCACCACATGGGGCGAATGGAAGGCGGCGCATCCCGAGACAACCGTCCTCGCCCAGCAACTCGCCCTCGGCCGCAACTTCGACTTCCGCAACACCCGCGACGCCAATGGCCCGATCTTCCCCGTCGGCGATGTGGACCCCCGCCTGCCGGTGCATGAGGACGTGATCGGCGTGATCTCCGCCTCCGGCAAGCCCGTCGCCTTCGAGCGCAGCCGCGCCGCCGCCGCCCTGCAAACCGGACGGGAGGTCACCTTCGAAAACATCCGCCTCACCCTCGACGCGGGCGGCATCCGCGCGGTGGATGCGGGCGGCAAGGATCTGGGCAGCCATCAGGCGTTTTGGTTCGCATGGTCACAGTTCCACCCCGAAACCGCGCTTTGGGCGCCATAACGCACAGGTCTGCACAAACAGATGCATGGGTTGTGCATCGGATGTGCATCACTTGTGCATCAAGTTTTACTGGCTTTTACCCCAAAGCCGACCAAAGCATCCGCGCCACAACCACCAAAAGGAACAGGCCAAAGGCAAGCTCCAGTTTGCGCGGCTCCAGCCGATGCGCCAGCCGCGCGCCAAAGGGCGCCGCAAGATAGGAAAACGGAATGATCAAAGCCGCCCCCAGCAGGTGAATATAGCCCAGCGTCAGCGGCGGCAGCGCCGGATGGCCCCAGCCCGCAATGGCATAGCCAAGGGCGGCGGGAATCGCGATCAATACGCCCAAACCCGCCGATGTCGCCACCGCCTGATGGATCGGCTGGCCATAGCTGGTCATGAACAGATTGTTCAGGTTCCCGCCCCCGATCCCCATGAAGGTGGAGACAAATCCGATCCCGAAGCCCACCCCGTTCTGCGCCCCCTCGCGCGGCAGGTCCGGCGCGATGGTCCACCCCTCGCGGTTGAACAACATCTTCACCGCAATCACACTGGCCACCACCGCAAAGACAATCCGCAATACATCCCCCGAAACAAAGGGCACAATCGTCGAGGCCGCCACAACCCCAAGCGGCACCCAAAGGCGCCAACGCCGCAAAAGCTCTGCGTTTCCAGCGCCTTGCCCCCGATGCGCCCGATACGACCGCACCGCCGTCGGAATGATAATCGCCAAGGAGGTCCCCACAGCCAGATGCGCCGAAACCTCCGGATCCACCCCCAGAAACCCAAAGGCCGCCAGCAGGATCGGCACCAGAACAGCCCCCCCGCCGATCCCGAAAAGCCCCGCCAGAACACCCGCCAAACAGCCCGCAAGCCCAAGGGCAAGCGCCAGCAAAATCATCTCCATCATCTCCGGCTCCTTCGCCCGCTCACCGGCCCGGATCAGGGCCCTCCGCTCCCCCCTTTAACGCAGGCATAACCTGCGTGCTATACATCACGGCACAACTGGTCTATCAGCGCCCCTTCGCCGCCCGATGCCGCGCCCTTACAAACAAAGAAGACGAACCTTGAAACAGCCCCTCAGAGCCGCCCTTGATGCCCGTGGATATGACACGCTTACCCCCGTCCAACAGGCGCTCAGCGACCCCGCGGTCGAGGGCAAGGACCTGCTCGTTTCCGCGCAAACCGGCTCCGGCAAAACGCTGGCCTTCGGCCTCGCCATGGCGCCCACCCTGCTGGGCGACAGCGACAGCTTCGATCAGGCCGCCTCCCCCCTTGCCCTCGTCATCGCGCCCACCCGCGAGCTTGCCCTGCAAGTGAAACGAGAGCTCACATGGCTCTACGCCCAAACCGGGGCACAGCTTTCCTCCTGCGTTGGCGGCATGGACATGCGCGACGAACGCCGCGCCCTTGCCCGCGGCGCCCATATCGTCGTCGCCACGCCGGGCCGCTTGCGCGACCACGTCATGCGCGGCTCGATTGACCTGACGCAGCTGCGCGCCGTGGTGCTGGACGAGGCGGATGAGATGCTCGACCTCGGCTTCCGCGAGGATCTGGAATTCATCCTCGGCGAAACGCCGGAGGACCGCCAAACCCTGCTGCTCTCGGCCACGGTCTCCGCCCCGATCAGCAAACTTGCGAAAAACTACCAGCGTGATGCGCTCAGGATCGACACGAAATCCGAACACTCCCAGCACGCCGATATCGAATACCGCGCCATGATGGTCGCTGACCGCGACATGGAAAACGCGGTGATCAACACCCTGCGCTTCTACGAGGCGCCCAATGCCATCGTCTTCGCCAATACCCGCGCCATGGTGGGCCGCCTGACCACGCGCCTGTCCAACCGCGGCTTTCAGGTCGTCGCCCTCTCGGGCGAGCTGTCACAGGCCGAGCGCAGCCATGCCCTGCAGGCCATGCGCGACGGGCGGGCACAGGTCTGCGTCGCCACCGATGTGGCCGCACGCGGCATCGACCTGCCCAGCCTTGATCTGGTGGTCCATGCGGAACTGCCCTCCAACCACGAAACCATGCTGCACCGCTCCGGCCGCACGGGCCGCGCGGGGCGCAAGGGCACATCCGCCCTGATCGTCACCCCCAAATCGCGCCGCAAGGCCGAGCGGATCCTGCAGGGCGCCAAGGTCAAAGCCGACTGGACAGGCGCCCCCTCCGCAGATGAGGTCCGCGCCCGCGACGAGGACCGCATGTTCTCCCACGCCATCTGGACAGACCCATTGCCAGAGGGCGAGGACAGCGCCCGCGCCCGCCTTGTCGAAACCTTCGACGCAGAGCGCCTCGCCGCCGCCTACCTCTCCCTCTACCGCGCGCAACACTCTGCGCCAGAGGAGCTCTCCGAACTCGGCGCCAAACCGGCCCCCCGCAAGGAATTCGGCCCCTCCATCTGGTTCTCGCTCGACGGTGGCCGCGCCGCAGGGGCAGAGCCCCGCCGCCTGCTGCCCATGCTCTGCACCGCAGGCGACATCACCAAAGACGACATCGGCGCGATCCGCATCCAGCAAACCCAAAGCTATGTGCAAATCCGCGAGGGCAGCGTCCCCGCCTTCCTCAAGGCCCTAGGCGACGAGATGCAGGTCGAGGGCACCTCGATCACCAAACTCGACAAACCGCCCCAACTCGACGCCAAAGGCCCGCCCCGCGGCCCGAAACCCGGCGGCAAGCCGGGTGGCAAACCGCGCGGACCAAAGCCCGAGTGGGACAAACCGCGCGGCGACAAGCCCGCCTATGACAAGCCGAAGTACGACAAGCCCAAGCGCGACTTCGACGCGCCCAAGCATGACGGGCCAAAGCATGACGCCCCCAAACATGACGGGCCAAAACCCCGCAAGAACAACGCCCCCACCGATTGGAACGACGCGCCAGAGCCGCGCCAACGCAAGCCCAAGCCCGCCTCGAAAATGAAGGGCGGCGCGCCGAAATCCGGCCCGAAATCCTCGCGCTACGCGGCGGCCAAGCCCGACCCGACACGCGGCGGCGCTGTCGAAGAGATCAGACCGGGCAGCAAGCCCGCCTCTGGCGGCGACAAACCCGCCTACCGCAAAGGCGCGGCCAACCCCTCCTCCCGCCCCGGCGGGAAACCGGGCGGCAAACCCTTTGGCAAGGGCAAGGGCAAACCAACGGGCGCAGAGCCCGGCCGCGCCCCCAAGGTGGGCAAGCCCAACAGCAAGAAAAACAAGGCCCGCGCCGCAGCGGCCGCCGCCACAAAGGGCGGCTCGAAGTCCTACAAAAAGCCAAGCGGCCAGCAATAGGCACGAATGGGGGGCAAGCCCCCCTTTAACGCCCTGTTAACCATTTCCCTTGGCCGCCCATGGTGCCATCTGGCCAAAGCATAAAAAAGGGGCCGCGCAAAAGCGTGGCCCCTTTCCTCTTTCCATATCCCAAGCGGGCTTACTTCACGTCGAAACGATCCGCATCCATCACCTTGACCCAGGACTCTACGAATTTGGCGACGAAAACCGCCTCCGCATCGCTTTGGGCATAGGCTTCAGAAATCGCCCGTAGCTGCGAGTTCGCACCAAAGACAAGGTCAACTCGCGTGCCGGTCCATTTGACCTTACCCTCTTGTTTCCCTTCATAAATCCCGCTCTCATCCGCGCTTGCGGACCATGTGGTTTTCATGTCCAGAATGTTGGTAAAGAAGTCATTGGTCAGGGCACCGGGGCGCTCTGTCAACACACCATGGGATGTGCCGGCAAAGTTCGCACCAATCGCCCGCAAACCACCGATCAGGGCCGTCATCTCGGGCGCTGTCAGGGTCAACAACTGCGCCCGATCCACCAGCATTTCCTCGGCGGAAACAGGCAGGTCAGCAGGCAGATAGTTGCGGAACCCGTCGGCGCGCGGCTCCAGCACAGCAAAGCTCTCGACGTCGGTCTGATCCTCGGTCGCATCGGTGCGGCCCGGCGTAAAGGGCACCTCGATGTCATGGCCACCGGCCTTCGCTGCCGCTTCCACGGCTGCGCTCCCGGCCAGCACAATCAGGTCGGCAATCGAGATCGCCTTGCCGGACTGCGCGCCATTCCACTCGGCACGGATCGCTTCCAAAGCGTCCAGAACCTTGGCCAGCTTTGCAGGCTCGTTGACCTCCCAATCCTTCTGCGGTGCCAGACGGATGCGCGCACCATTGGCCCCGCCCCGCTTGTCCGACCCGCGGAACGTAGAGGCCGAAGCCCAAGCCACCTGCACCAGATCAGCGGTGCTGATGCCAGCCGAAAGCACCTTGGCTTTCAGCTCGGTAATATCCGCAGCATCCACCAGATCATGGGAAACCGCAGGCACCGGATCCTGCCAGATCAGGTCCTCTTCAGGAACCTCAGGGCCGAGGTAGCAAGCCTTTGGCCCCATGTCGCGGTGGATCAGTTTGAACCATGCGCGGGCATAGGCATCTGCGAAAAGCTCTGGGTTTTCCATGTAGTTACGAGAGATTTTCTCATACACAGGGTCCATCCGCAGGGCCATATCGGCGGTGCTCATCATCGGCGCGTGGGTCTTTGTCGGGTCATGCGCGTCCGGCACGGTGCCCTCGCCGCCAATGGCGGTCCACTGCTTGGCGCCAGCGGGGCTTTTCGTCAGTTCCCACTCCCAGCCGAACAGGGTTTCAAAGTAGGACATGTCCCAAGTCGTCGGCGTCGGTGTCCAAGCGCCCTCAAGGCCGCTCGACGTGGTGTGCACACCCTTGCCGGATTCAAAACCGTTCTTCCAGCCAAGACCCATCTGCTCGATCGGCGCGGCCTCAGGCTCGGCCTCAACCAGCGACGGATCACCGGCGCCGTGGCACTTGCCAAAGGTGTGACCACCGGCCACCAGAGCAACGGTTTCCTCGTCATCCATCCCCATACGGGCAAAGGTGTCGCGGATGTCAAAAGCCGAAGCCAGCGGATCAGGGTTGCCATCAGGCCCCTCGGGGTTGACGTAGATCAGGCCCATCTCAACCGCAGCCAGCGGGTTTTCCAGATCACGCTCGCCGGTGTAACGGCTGTTCGGGCCGCCGCTTTCTTCCAGCCAGACTTCCTCGGAGCCCCAGTAAACATCGTCTTCGGGCTCCCATGTGTCCACACGGCCGCCGCCAAAGCCAAAGGTTTTGAAGCCCATGGATTCCAGCGCCACGTTGCCGGTCAGAACAAAGAGATCAGCCCAGGAAATCTTGTTGCCGTATTTCTGTTTGATCGGCCAGATCAGACGGCGGGCTTTGTCGAGGCTGACGTTATCGGGCCAGCTGTTCAAAGGCGCAAACCGCTGCTGCCCGCCGCTCGCCCCGCCGCGCCCGTCAAAGGTCCGGTAGGTGCCCGCGCTGTGCCAAGCCATACGGATAAAGAAGGGGCCATAATGGCCATAATCCGCAGGCCACCATTCCTGACTGTCGGTCATCAGGTCGGTCAGGTCCTTCTTGATCGCCGCCAGATCAAGCTTGGCGAATTCTTCGGCATAGGGAGTTTTCGCACCGAAGGGGTCAAGCTGCGGCCCATTCTGGTCAAGGATTTTCAGGTTAAGCTGGTTCGGCCACCAATCGCGGTTCCCCCAAGCATCATTCTTGGTGGTTTTGTTGGTGCCGTGCATCACCGGGCATTTGCCAATGTTATCGCCGTCCATGTCGCTCAATCTCCGTATCTGGCTGCATTTGACAGCGGTCTATCCGATTCCCTTCATATATTTAAGTTGCATTTTCCTATTGTAAGAATAACTTTAAATTATGAGAAACGTGACCCTCAAACAGCTCAAGTATTTCGAAGCCGTCGCCGCGACGGGCCACTTTGGCCATGCGGCGAGCCTGTGTTCTATATCGCAGCCGGCGATCTCTGTTCAGATCAAGGAGTTGGAGGAGTCATTCGGCACGGCCCTGTTCGAACGCAGCGCCCGTCAGGTCCGCCTGACCTCCTTCGGCGAGGGGATTTTGCCCCGTGTGCAGGGCATTTTGCGTGCGGTGGATGACCTTGGCGACCTCGCCCGCGCCGCGCAAGACGGGCTGACCGGTCGCCTGCGCCTTGGCATCATCCCCACGGTCGCGCCCTATCTGCTGCCCAAGATCGTCGGCAACCTCGCGCTTGAGGCCCCGGACCTTGACCTGCACATCCGCGAAACCCTGACCGATAAGCTGATCACCGAGCTGCAAGAGGGCCGCCTCGACGCCGCCATCGTCGCCCTGCCCGTCTCCGAACCCAGCCTGACAGAGGTCCCCCTTTTCGAGGAGGCCTTCGTTCTGGTGCGCGGAGAGGCAGAGGCCGACAAACCCGTGCCCAGCATGGAAAACCTGCGCGAAATGCGGCTGCTTTTGCTGGAGGAAGGCCATTGTTTCCGCGATCAGGCCCTGTCCTTTTGCGGCATGCGCAGCAACCTGCCGCGCGAGGGGATGGAGGGCAGCTCCCTGTCCACCCTTGTGCAGATGGTCGGCACGGGCATCGGCGTGACGCTGATCCCTGAAATGGCTGTGCCTGTGGAAACCCGCTCTGCCGATGTTTCCATCGTCCGCTTTCCCGCGCCGCAGCCCTCGCGGCAAATCGGGATGATCTGGCGCAACTCGAGCCCCATGGCGAAACAGCTGATGCAGATCAGCGCCGTCGTGCGCCGCGCGGCAGGGGCCAAAGAGGGCACGTCCGCCTAACGCCCCCTTAGACGGCCCCACTTAACGCTTGGTTAACCAAACTTGTCTAGCCTTCGGCAACAGGGGCGACCAAGACGGCTGCACATCCACAGCCTGCCCTCCCTCCTGCCAATGGCCTCCGCCCTTGGACGATTGGTTTTCGGACAGAGGAGCCGGCATGTTTGATCGCCTCAAGCCACCCCACCTCCGCTTGGCGGCCCTTTTGGTTGCCCTGCCGATCGCCGCGCTCGGGGCCAGCACGCTCACCTCGCGCGCCACGATGACGCTGGTCGCCCATGGGCCGATACAGGCGGGGCATAGCGCGGTTGACTGCACCGGATGCCATGAAAACAGCCCCGGCACCCTGCGCCAACAGATACAGGCGAACCTGCAATACACCCTCGGCAATCGCGCCCTTCCGGTGGGTTTCGCCAAACAGCCCGTCACCTCGGCGCAATGCCTGCACTGTCACGACAGGCCCAATGAACGCCACCCGATCTACCGCTTTAACGAGCCGCGCTTTGCGCAGGCGCTGCAAAGCATCGCGGCCAATACCTGCCTTGGCTGCCATTCCGAACACACGGGTGCACGGGCCGAAATCGACACTGGCTTCTGCCAAAGCTGCCACGAGGATGTCGCCCTGAAACAAGACCCCCTTGATGTGGCCCATGTCCAACTGGCCGCGCAGGGCAACTGGGGCAGCTGCCTTGGCTGCCACGACTTTCACGGCAACCACGCCCGCAGCGCCCAAACCCGCCTGATCGACGCCTATGCCACGGGCGAGATCGAAGCCTATCTCTCCAACGGCCCAAGCCCCTATGGCACGGCCAAAACCTATGAGGCCGCAACCGAATGACCACCCTGCGCCTGAGTATCATCGGTAGCTTCGCTTGCCTTGCCATCTACCTGTTCGCCACGGCACCCGCCCCCCTGCCAGAGGTCGCCCCGATGGACCAATCCCGCGTGGTGCAGGTTGAGAACATGTTCAACGCCGTCAACGCCATCAACGACGCCGCTCGCAGCATCTATACTCAGAGAATTGTTGGCGAAGGGTTAAAGGCCGGCCTGAAATTTAGCGAAGACTGGGCCGAACCCGGCGTAGAGGCCGGCCCTCTGCCCGCCCTGTTCCTGCGCCTCGCCGCGGGCCGGATGGAGGCCAAACCCGCGCCGCTTGGCCTCTACCTCGGTTCGGACGCGCCGATCAACCAATCCAACCTGTTTCGCGGCGGGCAGGCCGAGGCCTTCGCACAGGTCAAGGCCACCCGCGAGGCCCTGATCATCCCACAGGGCTCCGGCGGGCTGGTCGGGATGTATCCCGACGTCGCCTCCGCCGCGCCCTGCGTCAGTTGCCACAACGAACACGCCGACAGCCCCAAAACCGACTGGAAGCTCAATGACATGATGGGCGCGACCACATGGACCTACCCCAAAGGGCAGGTCCCCGCCGCCGAATCCCTTGAGGTGACGGAGGCCTTTTTCGCCAGCGTGGAGGAGGCCTACGGCCTCTACCTCGCCAAGGCCGCCAGCTTTGAAACCCCGCCGCCAATCGGCACCGAGTGGCCCGCCCCGGGGCAGGCCGCCCTGCCCGACCTTGCCAGCTTCATGGCCGAGGTTCGCGCCAAAGCGGCAGAGGCCGTCATGTTCGAGCTTGTCCTGATCAATTCAGAGCGCAGCACGAACCTGCGCAACCTCACCCAATGACCGCCCTGATCCGCCGCGCCCGTCGGCACCCCTATTTCTGGCTCGGCATCGGGGCGCTTTTCCTCGTCTCGCTCAGCCTGTTTGCCGGGCTGCGCGGCTTTGCCATGCGGCGCATCGACGGTTTCACATGGCAGGTCAGCACCGGCCTGCTGCTGTTTGTTGTGCTGGCCTATCAATGGGTGCTGCTGGCGGTGCGGCAGATGGGCCTGCAATCGCGCATGCGGATGCATTTCGTCGCCCACCGTTGGATGGGCATCGTTACAATTGTCTGCTTTTTACTCCACGCCCAAAGGGCGGGCTATGGCTGGACATTAGCCCTGACCCTCGTGTTCTTTTTCACCGGCCTGAGCGGCCTGTTTTCCAAGGAAATCGTCGGCTACAAACGGCGTTGGACCTATCTTTTATGGCTCTGGTGCCATATCTGCCTCGCCTTTTCGCTGGTGCCGATGATCGCCGTCCACATCTGGATCGCGCTGACGTTTCAGGGCGCGCGATAGCTGCAAAAAACACGCGGCGATTAGCTATTCCTTTACATCCGGTCCTTAGGGTCAACCTGCTGAATAGAAGGAGGCGATGATGAAAGGCGTGGTTTTTGTGGAACTGCTCTCGATGGCGGAAACCCTGATCGGGGAGGATGCGGTTGATGATGTGCTTGATGCCACCGAGCTGGCCTCTGGCGGGGCCTATTCCGCCGTTGGTAACTACCCCTGCAGCGAGCTGATGGCCCTTGTCGGCGCCTTTAGCGCTCATACCGGCCACTCCGTCGCCTTCCTGCAAACCACCTTCGGCAAATGGATTTTCGACAAATTCGCCGAATCCTACACCGTCTTTTTCGAGGGCAAGACAGACGCCTTCACTATGCTGGAATCCATCGAGGGGGAGGTGCATGTAGAGGTGCGCAAACTCTACCCCGAGGTTGAGTTGCCGCGCTTTGAAACCAACCGCGTCGATGCGAACACCCTCGAAATGGTCTATGCCTCCGAACGCCCCTTGGTCGACTTCTGCCAAGGCATGATCGAGGCTTGCCTCATCCATTTCGGCCAAGAGGCTGTGATCGAGCAAACGCCGGTAAACCTTGGCGAGGCCTTCGGCGCAAAATTCAACATCTCCCTAACGGCGAAAATGGCGGCCTAACCCATGTCCGCACCCGAGGCACCCCCTGCGCAAACGGTGTCTCGCCGTCGATATGACCGGCTCTTGCGCGCAAGAGAGGAAGCCGAGGCGCTGCTCGAGGCCAAAAGCCGTGAGCTTTGGGAAGCGAACCAGCG
The DNA here is from genome assembly GCA_018524345.1 of Harenicola maris. GTDB lineage: Bacteria > Pseudomonadota > Alphaproteobacteria > Rhodobacterales > Rhodobacteraceae > Harenicola > Harenicola maris. The sequence continues at coordinate 27,334 of JADQAZ010000003.1, read as the reverse complement.
TCTCAAGGCACAGGCGGAGGCCTTGGAAAAAACGGTGGAGAGCCGCACAGCGGAGCTCGAAACCGCCATGCATGCGGCCGAGGCAAGCAACCGTGCAAAATCGGTCTTCCTCGCCAATATGAGCCATGAAATCAGAACCCCCCTCAACGGGGTTCTCGGCATGGCCAAGGCCATCGGCGATACCGACCTCTCGCCCGACCAACAGGAAATGACCGATACAATTCTCGATTCCGGCCAGATCCTGCTCGGCGTCCTGAACGATATTCTGGACATTTCCAAAATCGAAGCCGGCCAGATGGATATCGAGAATATCCCCTTCGACATCGCCGAACTCGCCCAATCCGCCAAACGCCACCACGGTTTCAAGGCGCGGGAAAAGGGGTTGGGGTTCGAGGTCACCGTTAGGGAGGCCGCCCGCAAATGGGTCACCGGTGATCCCACACGCCTGCGTCAGGTGACCGGCAATCTGATCGCCAATGCCATCAAGTTCACCAAGACTGGTGGTATTCAGGTCACCTTCGATCTGGACGCCGCGCCGCCCAATGCCACCCTGCGCATAGAGGTGCGCGATACCGGCATCGGGATTTCTGCCGATGGCATTGCAAACCTCTTCCGCCCCTTCCACCAGCTCGACGCCTCCGTTGCCCGCGAATACGGCGGCACCGGCCTTGGCCTGTCGATCTCCCATCACATTTGCACCTTGATGAAAGGCGACATCACCGTCCAAAGCACACCGGGCAGTGGCACCAGTTTCATCGCCACAGCACAGGTCGCCACCGCCCCGGCGCCGGAGGCCGTCGCCGCGCCCGATATCCAATCCCTGCGCGAAACCTTGACGGGTAAGCATTGGCGCTTGTTGGTCGCGGAGGACAACAAAACCAACCAGATGGTTCTGTCCAAACTCCTGCAACCCTATGAGCTGGAGATCACCTTGGTCGACAATGGCGAGGGGGCCCTGCAGGCCACGCGCAAGGATCACTTTGACCTGATCCTGATGGACATCAACATGCCGGTGATGGACGGGATCGACGCAACCCGCGCCATCCGCGCCGATGAGGCCAGCGGGAAACGGCCCGCTACCCCCATCATCGCGCTGACGGCCAATTCCATGACCCATCAGATCGAAAGCTACCTCACCTGCGGCATGAACGGCCATCTGGCGAAGCCGCTGGTCCATGACACGTTGCTGCAAACCATCGCGCAGGCTGTAACCAAACCCGAATTGCTGCAGGTGCCGTCCTAGGCCGCGCGGCTACCCACCGGCGGCGCCATATCCCGCACGGCGCCCGAAGACGACGCCGGAGGTCAGGCCCGAACCACCGGGATAGCCGTTAAAGAAAACGCCCCCCACCATTTCCCCGCAGGCATAAAGCCCGGCTATCGGCGCATCCTGCCGATCCAGAACCGCGCCGCGGGCATCAATTTTCACGCCGCCATAGGTAAAGGTGATCCCGCCCGTCACCGGATAGGCGCGGAACGGCCCCTTATCGAGTTTTTGCGCCCAGTTCGACTTTGCAAGCCTCAGGCCGCGCGTCCCTTTTCCGTCCAACCGCGTCGGGTCAAAGGCGGCCTCCTCCATCACTGCCGCGTTGTAACCCTCAAGCGTCCGCGCCGCCGCCGCGCCATTAACCCCCTCCATCAACGGAATAAGGGCCTCGAGGCTCTCTGCCTCAACGAAATGCGCGTCCTCGAAATGATACTCGCCATAGAGCAGATCCAAGACCTTCGCATCGAAGACCTGCCATGCGAAATGCCCCGGCTGCGCCATGATTTCGCGGCCGAATTGGGCGTAGGTATAGTTGCGGAAATTGATCCCTTCATCGACAAAGCGATCCCCCCTCGCATTGAGCATGACCCCCAAGAAGTAGCAGATCTTGCGATAGTTTTTTCGCTCCCCCGGTGGCAGATCAAGGTTCCCGTAGTCCGCCATTTTCAGGTCCATCGGCGTTGCATGGCACCCGCCGTAAAATCCGTAGGCCTGCGCACCCAGCTTTTCGGCCATGGCCAGCCCGTCACCTGTGTTATGCGGCGTGCCGCGCACCTTGGCTTTGTCCCAATCGGGGCCGATGTGTTTTTGCCGCAGGTCAGGATTGGCCTCGAAACCGCCGCAGGCAAGGATCACCGCATCGGCGGATAGGGCCTCGCCCTGATCCGTCACCACGCCGGTCACCTTGCCGTCCTCGCTGATCAGGTCCGCCACGGCGCAGCCATAGCGAATGCACCCGCCAAGGGCGGTGAAGGCCGCCAGTTCCTGCTCGAACAGGCCGACGCCCTCCCCCTCGGAGGCAAGGGTCAGCCCGCCCCAAAACACATGCCGACCGTCTTTTTCAAAGCTCTGCCGCGTGTAGATCGGCTCGAATTTCACGTCATGGGAGGCAAGCCACTGCATCGCGCCGTTGCTCTCCTTGATCAGGGTTTGTTGCTCCACCGTCAGCGGCCGACCATCGTTGAATCCCAAGAGGTCGGAGGCGAATTTCTCCTGCGTGTAGCTGCCAAAATCCGTCACCTTCAGGCGCGGATCATCGGGGTTCTGCACCAGCGGCAGGATATCCGCATCCCCGTCATAGGCAAACCGCATCGCGCCAGCGGTGTATTTGGTATTGCCACCGGCCAAGGGCTCCTCTGCCTTTTCAAGCATCAGAACCTGCGCGCCCTTTTCCAGCGCTGCGATGCCTGCGGAAAGCGCCGCGTTGCCGGACCCGGCGATAATCACCTGTGTCATTGTGCCTCCTGAACCTCTTCGTTGATCATGTGAATGGGCGCCCCCGCCGCATAGGCAGTGATCTGGTCAAAGATATCACCAAACTGCAGGTCGAATTCGTCCTCGGTGACAAAGCCGATATGCGGCGTGGCCAGCACCCTGTCCGAGGTCAGCAGCGGGTGTGAGGTGTCACCCAAAGGCTCCGTATCGAAGACATCCACCGCCGCATAAATCCGCCCCTTTGCGATCTCGCCCTCAAGCGCCCCTGCCTCCACAAGGCCGGAGCGCGAGGTGTTCACGAACAGGCTTCGCGGTGCCATCGCCGCCAGATCAGAGGCCGTGATCAAACCGCGCGTTTCCGGCTTGAGGCGCACATGCAGGCTGACGATGTCAGATGTCGCAAAGAAGGCCTCGCGTGAGGGGGGGATATGCTCCCCTCCCGCCGCCGCCCGCGCGCGCCCCGCCTCGGAGCCCCAAAACTGCACCTGCATCCCGAGCGCCTTGGCATAGCCCGCAACCGCGCCGCCGATCCGGCCATAGCCATAGATGCCAAGGGGCCGCCCCCGCAGGCTCCGCCCCACGCCCGCCTGCCACGCTCCCGCCTTCAGGCTGGCGGTTTGCTGCGGGATCTGGCGATAGCTGGCGAGCATCAACGCGAGGGTCAGCTCCGCCGCCGCGTAGGAGGGCGCGCCCTTGGGTTGTTTGGAACAGAGCAGCACCCCGTTTTCCGTGCAGGCCGCCACATCCACGTGGGGGTAAACGCCGCGCTGCGAGATCAGCCGCAGGTTCGGCAGGCGCGAAAGCAATTCCTCCCCCACCTTTGTGCGCTCGCGGAACAGCACCACAGCCTCCGCCTCCTGCAGCCGCGCGGCGAGGGCAACCGGGTCAGGTTCGTGATCGGTCCAGACGGTGACATCATGCCCCTCAAGTTTGGCAAAACAAGGCAGGCCCTGCAGGGTGTCAAACCAGTCGTCGAGGATGTGAATTTTCATAACAGGAGGTTCTTTCTTTTCAGGCTTGGGGCGCGGAGGATCCCTGCGGCGCAAAAGCTGCATACCACAGCATACCGAAGTATATCAAAGTCAATTCCCCTCCCACAGGTCCCGCGGCACATAGACCTCTCCGGCCGCGAGCTTGCGCGCCGTGCGCACCAGACCGGCGGATTTGATCACCGTGCCGCCCTCCCCACCCGAGTAATCCACCAAGACCTCGATCTGGCCCGAGGCATGTTCAAGGACCACGCGCGCCGGCACCTCATTGGGCAGGCGCACCAAACCATCGGCCACGGTCCCCGGCGTCAGGGCGCAGGAGGCAAGGCACTGCGCTCCCGTCACGGCCATGGTCGGGTGGGTTTTCCATGGCATGAAATACCGCGTCGCCACGGTGCCCCCCTCGCGCGCGGGGGCCAAAAGGCCGAACTTCGGCATCACCGACTGCGTGACATCGCCAAGGCCCATCAACGCCCCCGCCTTGATGCGGATCGCCTCCATCCGGTCAAAGAAGCCTCGGTTCTCGTCTAGCTCGGCGGCGCTTTCATGGCCCGTCAGGCCAAAGGCATCGGCGCGGGCGATGACCATGGGCATGGCCACATCCATGCAGGTCACGGCCACGCCGTCGATCTCATCACGCAGCGCGCCGGTGGGCAAGAAGGCCCCCGTTGCCCCGCCCACGGTTTCCATGAATTGCAGGGCGACAGGCGCCGATGTGCCCGGCACCCCATCGATCTGCGCCCCGCCGCCATAGTTGACCACACCGCCCGGGGTTTGCACCACGGCGGCCACCTTCGCCCCCGTGTTCACCGCAAGGATGTTCACCGGCGTTTCGCCATCCTGCGCCTCGATCAAGCCCATCTCGATCGCGGCGGGGCCGACGCCTGTCAGGATATTGCCGCATGTGGGTTTGAAATCGACCAGCCCGTCCTCGACGCTGACCTGAGCGAAGAAGTAATCCACATCGGCCCATGGATCGTCCGAGGCCGACAGCATCGCAACCTTCGTCGTCACCGCCGCGCCGCCCCCGATCCCGTCGATGTTGAGCGCATGACCAGAGCCGACAATGGACACCAGAACCCGCGCCAGATCCTCCAGATTCTCGGGCAGGTCGGCGCGGTTCATATAGGGCCCACGCGAGGTGCCGCCTCGCATGAACAGGAATGGTATCGCGATCTGGCTCATGAGAACGGCCATGGCAGGTCGGCGTATTCCTGCAGCAATCCGGGCGGGAAGTCGCGGTTCAACAGCCAGGCCATGGTGCACATGAATGCGATCCCGCAGGCCGTATAGACCACCGCCATCGCCGCGCTAAGACCCGCCCGCAGACGAAGGAAGGCAAAGAGGAACAGCGCCAAGGCAAGGATAAACCCGAAGAGCGCCGTGAGCAAAAGCAGCCCGCCGAACCATGCCAGCGTCGGCCAAAGGCCATGGGCGGCACTGGCATCCTCCCCCTCGGCCTCGCGGTCGGAAAAGATCGTGTCGCTCTCGGGCCGCAGGATCATCCGCGCGATCAGAACGACGCAGCCGAGCAAACACACGCTGGCGACAAACATCGGGAACACACGATCGCGGCTGTAGGCGGGGATCGAGGCCGCATCAAACAGCGCAAAGGCGATATAGCCCGTCACGATCAGCAGGAACACCAAGGGCGCCCGCTTTGTGCCCGCCTTCACGTCCCCCTCGGCCATGATGTTCTTGGCCTGCCGCAGGCCCAAAACCACCGAGAGCACCGTGATGATCAACAGCACAATCACGATGGGCGAAAAGATATAATCCAGCCCCTCGTCAAGCCCCTTGCGAAACCGCGACTGCGCGATCTGCAGGGCCTGATTGGCATAGTTTTCCGCCGGGTTGGACAGGACAAACCCGATCAAAAAGGCAGGGCGCGACCAGTCAAACCGCCGCATCATGATCCCGAGGAACCCGATCCCGAACAGGGCCACAAGGTCCATCAGGTTCTGACCCGATTGAAAGGCCGCAAAGCTGATGATCATGAACAGGAACGGCGCGAGAAGGGCAAAGCGGATCGTCGTCAGCTTGGCAATCCCGCCAGAGGCCGCGATGCAGATCACCGTGCCCACCACATTGGCGAGCGCCAGAAGCCAGACGATGGAATAGGTGATATCAAGGTTGTTCTTGAGCATCGCCGGCCCAACCTCGATCTGGCCCGATCCGAGCAGCGCAATCGCCCCGATAAAGATCGCCATAGAGCCGGAGCCGGGGATCCCGAATAGCAGGGTCGGCACCAGCCCGCCCCCCTCCTTGGCGTTGTTGGAGCTTTCCGGCCCGATCACGCCGCGCACTTCGCCCTTGCCAAAGTTCGACTTGTCCTTGCTGGTCTGCACCGCATGGCCATAGGCGATCCAGTCCACGACCGAGCCGCCAAGACCGGGGATCACGCCGACAATCACCCCGATGATCGAACAGCGCACCGAAAGCCAGATATTGGCAAACCAGTCCTTCACCCCGTCCAGCCAGCCCCCGCCGAGCGCCTGCTCCTTGGCGATAGCGCGGTCCTGACGCAGCAGGGAAATGATCTCGGGAATGGCAAAGATACCGAGACCGACAATCACCAGCTTCAATCCATCGGCCAGATAGGGAAAGTCATAGGAGGACATGCGCAGATCACCCGAGGAGGCCCCCTCGCCAATGGTGCCGATCAACATTCCAAGGCCCGCCGCAACCAAGCCCTTGATCGCCACCCGCCCCGCCAGAATGCCCACCATGGACAGGCCGAAAATGGTGATCATCAACAGCTCCGGCGTGCGGAACTCCAACACGATGGGCCGCGCGATGAGGATAAAGACGGTCAGGAAGCTCGCTCCCACCAAACCGCCAAACAGCGAGGAAGCAAAAGCCGCCGAGAGCGCCCGCGCCGCCTGCCCTCGCTTGGCCATGGGAAAGCCGTCCAGCACCGTCGCCTGACTGGCCGAAGATCCCGGTATCCCCATCAAAACCGATGCGAAAGTGTCCGATGTCGGCACCACGGCCACCATCCCCACCATCAAGGCAAGGCCAAGGATCGGGTCCATCCCGAACATGAAGGGCAGCAAAAGCGACAGGCCCGCGATGCCCCCCAGCCCCGGAAACACCCCGATGCACAGGCCCATCACAACGCCCAGAACCAGATAACCCAAAACCACCGGCTGAAGGATCAACCCCCATGCCTGCCCCAAAGCAGGCAATGCCTCCATGATGACATCCATCGCGCGTGCCCCCCGAATGTGTGCTTAGAAAAGCGCCCCGCCCGAACCCGTGCGGGACGCTCGCTAAACACGCATCAGTTCAGGGAAACGCCGTATTTCTCCTGCAACCAGTTGACGACAAAGGCCTTGGCCTCTGCGCTTACGTTGGTGCCGCTGTTCAGGGCGCCCTTGGCCGCCTCGCCGGTCATCTGCGGGTATTTGCCCAGACGTTTGGCCGAGATTTCCGCGAAATCAGGGCGCGCCTTGATCGCGTCAAAGGCCGCAGTATAGGTCACGATCGCATCGTTGGAGGCTCCGGCAGGCAGGAACACCATCTTCTGCGCAGGGAAGCCCGCGATGAAAAAGGCCTTCCAAGCATCCCACTGCTCGCCCGAGGTTTCACAACCATCGGTGGCATCGCAAAGCTCCTTGAAGGTCGGAATGTCGGGGAAGGTGGGGTCGCGCACGATATTGCCCGCCTCGTCCAACGCGCCCCAAGTCATCATCGGCACCGCTGTGCCCGCCTCGACCAAGGGCGTCACGCCCGACAGGTAGGAGGAGGAGGTTTGGTAATCGATATTGGCTTCGCCGCGCTCGAACATCAAACGGCCATCCCCGCGACCCTTGATCCCCATCACGCTTTCCACGTTCAGACCCAACATTTCCCACGCCAGCGTCGGCACCAGATCAAGCCGCGTCGCGCCTTGGTTGCCATAGATGAAATCGACGTCCTGCAAGGCGCTCGCGTCCATGCCGTCCATCTTTGCCGCCAGATCAGGCGGCAGATAGGCAACCCCGCCGGTGCCGGAGGCCAGAACCACATTCCAGTCGGCGTAGTTGTATTTCACCCGTGGGTCGCCCAACAGGAAGGGGAACTGGGTAGAGCCGGACGAGCCGAAAATGGTCGTGCCGTCCTCATACTCCAGCCCCTGAAAATGGTTCGCGCCCTTGGTAGAGCCCGCCCCCGGCATGAACTTGACCACAACAGTCGGCTGCCCCGGCAGGGCCTCGGACAAGAGCGGCGCATAGAAATTGGCCCATTTCGCCGAGCCGCCGGTTTCCGAGAACGGAATGATCCACTCAACAGTTTTGCCGGTCAGGTCGATCCCGTGACCGCCCGCATGGGCCTGGAATGAGAAAGTCGCGGCCGCCGCAGCCACAAGGCTACAGGCCACACGACGTGTGGTTTTGAATACAGACATGGAGTCCTCCCTAGGAACGGCCCCTCCCTCCCAGAAGGTGCCAAAATCAGAATCGCCACGCGTCGAAGCGCGGTTGATCTGTGTAATCTGACCTGCGAACCTTGCGCGAAACTGTCACCTTGGAAAAAATATGCGGATCACCCTCGTCGAAGACAATCTCAGCCTCGCCAAAGGCATCGCCTACCGGCTCCAAGACGCGGGCCACGGCGTGGATATGTTGCACGACGGCACAGAGGCAGAGGCCTTCCTGCGCGGCGATCCCACGGACCTGATCATTCTGGACATCAACCTGCCGGGCACCGATGGGCTGACGCTGCTCAAGGAGCTGCGGGCGCGCGGCGACACGCGGCCCGTGATCCTGCTGACCGCGCGGGCCGAAACGGAGGACCGCGTGATCGGCCTTGATGCGGGGGCCGACGACTACCTGATCAAACCCTTCGAGATGGCAGAGCTCGAGGCGCGCGTGCGCGCCCTCTCTCGCCGCCGGCCAGAGGCCGCCCGCAGCGTCCAAACCATCGGCGGGCTCAGCTTTGACGCCGCCGCGCGAAGCCTTACTGCAGAAGGGGAGCCGATCGACATGCCCCGCCGCGAGCTTGCCGTCTTTGAATGTCTGCTTTCGGCGGACGGGCGGCTGGTCAGCAAAACCGCCTTGCTCGATTATGCCTATGGCACCGGCGCCGATGTCGAGGAACAGGTGATCGAGGTTTACGTGTCGCGCATCCGCGCCCGCATCAAACCCTACGGCGTTACGATCAAGGCGCAACGCGGCCTTGGCTATCAACTCCTCGAAGAGGCGGCCCGATGAAGGCGCAGTCCCTGCGCGCTCGCCTGATTGCAATTATCCTGCTGCCCCTGATGCTCGTCGCCGCCGCTGCCGCGGTCTGGCAGTATCGCAATGCCACGCAGCGCGCCGAGGAAATCTTTGACCGCGGCCTGCTCTCTGCCGCCCTTGCGATTTCGCGCGATGTGGCCCTTTCCGATGGTGACGCGCTCAGCTCCACAACCCGCCGCCTGATTGGCGACACCTCCGGCGGCGGGCTGTTCTATCACGTCTTTGCCCCCGACGGGGTCTTTGTCACCGGCTATTCCACGCCCCCCCTGCCGCCCAAATCCGCCGAGGCACCAAGCGCAGAGCCGCTCTATTTCGACGCCGTGTATCAGGGCCGTAATGTGCGCGTGCTGCGGTTCCTTGACGCCACCACCATCGACGATGTTGCGGGGCTGTTTACCATTTCGGTCTGGCAGGACATGGGCGTGCGCAATGCCTTCGTGCGCGATGTGGCCTCGCGCTCCATCGCTGTGATCATGCTGCTGCTGCTTTCGGTCGCGCTGATCGTGTGGTTCGGGGTGCGCCTTGGCCTGCGGCCTCTCTTGGACCTGCAAGAGGCCATCGCCCGCCGCACCCCGTCAGAGCTTGAACCCATCCGCCGCAACATCCCCGTCGAGGCGCGCGGTATTGTCTCCACCCTCAATGCCCTGCTGGACCGCGTCTCGCGCCGGATCAGCTCGAAGGACGAGTTCATCTCCAACGCCGCGCATCAGTTGCGCAATCCCATCGCCGGGGTGCTGGCCCTGGCAGAGGCGGTGGAGCACGCCCCCACCCTCAAGGCCTCCAAGGCGCGCAGCGCCGAGCTTGTCACCGCCGCCCGCGACGCCGCCCACCTGACCAACCAGCTGCTCTCCTTCGAGCGCGCAAAAGGCTCCGACACAGGCCAGAACGGCGCGCCGCTGGACCTTTGCGCCCTGATCAAAACCGCCGCGAGCCGCTTTGAGGCGCAGCAAAGCGAACCCGCGCTGCGCGTCACGCTCGACCTGCCCTCCGCCCCCTGCAAGGTCTTTGGCGACAGCATCATGCTGCAAGAGGCCCTGCTCAACCTGCTGACCAATGCCGCCCTTCACGGCGGCCCGCAGATCACCGAAGTCACCCTCAGCCTGACGACGACGCCCGCGCAGGCTCTGCTGCGGGTTTTTGACGATGGGCGCGGGATTGCCCCCAAGGACCGCATCCTTGCCAAGGGGCGCTTCTCTCAGGCGGGCGCAGGCCCCGGCACCGGCCTTGGCCTGCCGATCGCCGCACAGGTGATGGAGAACCACGGCGGCGATCTGGTAATCGAGGACAGCGAAAACGGCGCGAGCTTTCTGCTGACCCTGCCCCTTCATAGGGGCTGATCCGCCGCCTCAGAAATGCGCCTTGTCATCGGCAAGGGACTGGAAAAACCACCGCTGGAAAATGAACACAAGCAGCAGCGGCGGCACGATGGACAGCACCGCAAGCGCCATGCCTGCGCCGCTGCTCTGCCCGATCAACTGGATGCCGCGCACAAGAGTGTAGTGGCTCTCGCCCGTGCTGATCATCAGGGGCCACATGTATTGGTTCCACCCGATCATGAAGGTCACGACAAAGATCGCCCCGCCCCGCCGCCACGACAGGGGTAGGATGAAATCGCGCAGGAACTTCAACGGCCCCGCCCCGTCCAGGGTGGCCGCCTCAAGGTATTCATCGGGGAAGCTCAGGAACAGCTGTCGGAAAAACAGCGTTCCAAGCGCAAGGGACAGAACCGGCAGGATCATCCCGATATGGGTGTCGATCATCCCCAGATGCGCGGTCACCTGAAAGGTCGTCAGAAAGCGGCTTTCCAAGGGCAAGAGCAGGGTCGAGAGCGTCACCCAGAACAAAGCACCAGCGGCGGGAAAGCGGAAATACACCAGCCCATAGGCCCCGATCAGCGACACCAGCGTCGTCATCGCCGCCACACCGAAGGCCACGATCAGGGAGTTGCGCATCATGTCTAGGGCGGTGATCTGATCGGTAAATCCGGCCTCAAGCGTCAGGACCCGGCCATAGTTCACCGCCGCCTGCGCCCCCGGCCAGATCTGCAGGCCCTCGCCCCGCAGTGTGCCGCCGCCATGGGTCGAGGAGGCGATCAGAACCACAATCGGCCCGACCAGAAACACCACCCCTGCCAGCAGGATAAGATGGGCAATAAACCGGCTTTGCGGCGTGCCGTCGATCACCTTCATTGATCGAAGGCGTTTTCTGACATCTGCATCAGTGTCCCGAAAACCGCCGGTGCCCCGGCAACCACGCGGCCACCGCCGCTGAGCATCGCATCGCCGCTCTGCTCGATCACCTGCCCACCAGCCTCGGCAATCAGCAGCATCCCCGCCATGCAATCCCACGGATACATGTGAAATTCGGTAAAGCCGATCAACCGCCCCGCCGCCACATAGGCCAGCATCAAGCCGCCTGAGCCGCTGTGAAAGAACACGCCCCCGCGGGCCTCAAGGTCCGCGAACCATGTCGATGTGCCGCCAAGGGGCGTGCGCCCGTTCTTGCCGTAGCCGACGCGCCCGTCATGCAAGCCCTCGGTTTTGGCCACCGTCATGGGGCGATCCCCGAGGAAGGCACCCTGCCCCTTTGCGGCGCTGAACAGCTCGCCGGTGCAGGGCTCATAGATCACGCCAACGCGGGTTTCCCCCTCAAAGACGCAGGCGATAATCACGCACCACTGCGGCACCCCGCGCACGAAATTCGCGGTGCCGTCGATCGGGTCGATCACCCATGTCCAACCGGTGCCGGAGGGCACATTCTCATGCTCCTCCCCCACGATCCCGTCACCGGGGAACTGCGCCGCAATCTGCGCCCGCACAAAAGTTTCGACGTCAAGGTCCGCGTTGGAGACAAGGTCCTGCACGCCTTTGGATGTCACATCCAAGGCGCCCAAGTCGCGAAAATACCGCAGGCCCATCCGGCCCGCGTCCTGCGCGATCGCCTTGGCCGCGCTCAGGCGTTCTTGGTTCATTTCAAACGCTCGCCAGTATCCTTACGGAAGACAAAGGCCGTTGCGGGGTCAAAGCCAAGGGTCAGACTGTCGTCAATGCTTGGCAGCATCTCCTTGTCCGCCTTCAGGCAAATCTCAAGCTCCTCGCCCTCGGCATCCTTGGCAGCGGTGACGCCGCCATAGATCAGGTTTTCGCCGCCGTGCTGCTCCACCAGATCAACACGCACCGAGAACTGCCCGCCCGCGTCCACGCTCAGGGTATCGGGCCGCACGCCCAGAACCAGATCGGTATCACGCGGCAGATCGGCAAAGCCCGCAAGGGACAGCCCGCCATTGACCAGATGCGTGCCGTCGAACTGCACAGGGATCAGGTTGATCTGCGGCGCCCCGATGAAAGAGGCCACAAACAGGGTGCGCGGATTGGTATAAAGCTCCATCGGCGCGCCCATCTGCTCCACGCGGCCCTCGTTGATCACGGCCAGACGGTCGGCCAGCGTCATGGCCTCTGTCTGATCATGGGTCACATAGATCGAGGTCACATTCATCCGCCGCTGCAGCTTTTTGATCTCGATCCGCATCTGCACCCGCAGCTTGGCATCAAGGTTGGACAATGGCTCGTCGAACAGGAACACCTGCGGCTCGCGCACGATGGCGCGGCCCATGGCAACACGCTGGCGCTGACCACCCGAAAGCTGGTTCGGCTGCCGGTCCAGATAGGCGTCAATCTTGAGCATCTTCGCCGCCTCTTCGACGCGGGCATCGATCTCTGCCTTGGGCATTTTGCGGTTTTTCAACCCATAGGACATGTTCCCGCGCACGGTCATATGCGGATAAAGGGCGTAGTTCTGGAACACCATTGCCACGTCACGCTCCGACGGAGAGACCTTGTTGATCACACGGTCCCCGATGCTGATCTCGCCGTCCGAAATCCCCTCAAGCCCCGCAACCATGCGCAGCAGGGTGGACTTCCCGCAGCCCGAAGGACCCACGAAAACGATCATCTCGCCGCTCTGGATATCCATATCAACGCCGCGAATGGCCTCTGCCCCGTTGGGATAGGTTTTGCGAACTCCGGTTAGCTTAACACCCGACATTATTTCTCACTTTCGACAAGGCCCTTAACGAACCAATTTTGGAAGATCAGGACAACCATAACAGGCGGCAAAGTCGCCAGAATGGTCAGGGCAAAGGCCTTCTGGAACTGGGGCAACTCGCCCCCTTCGCTCAGCACCTGATAGATTTGTTTGATACCGATCACCAAGGTGTAGTTTTCCTCCTTGGTGGTCATGATGAGGGGCCAGAGGTATTGGTTCCAGCCGACCACAAACATGATGATCAGGATCGCCGCGATCATGGTTTTCGACAGCGGCACAAGGATATCCTTGAAGAACCCCCAAGCCGTCGCCCCGTCCAGCCGCGCAGCCTCCAGCAGCTCGTCAGGGACAGAGCGGAAAAACTGCCGGAAAAAGAACGTCCCCGTGGCCGAGGCAATCAGCGGCACGATCAACCCCGCGCGCGTGTCCAGAAGGCCAAGATCCGCCACCACCTTGTAGGAGGGGATGATCCGCACCTCCAAGGGCAACAGAAGCGTCAGGAAGATCACCCAGAACAAGGGCACCGCAAGGCGGAACCGGAAATACACAATCGCATAGGCCGCCAGCATGGAGATCACGACCTTACCCACAGCAAAGCCAACCCCGAGGATCATGGAATTGCCCAGCATCTGCATGGCGGTGACCTTCTTCATCACGCCGCCCTCAACGAAAAGAACCTCGTTGTAGGTTTCAAGGAAATGCCCACCGGGCCAGATTTGCAGCCCCTCGCGCAGCAGGGTCTCCGGCGCGTGGGTGGAGCTTGCAAAAGCCACCCAGACCGGAAGGGTCATAAAGATCGCGCCGCAGATCAGGATCAGGTGGGTGATGATTTTTGAACCGGTCATATCAGTAATGCACCTTCTTCTCGATGAAGCGGAACTGGATCACCGTCAGGGCCAGAACCATCAACATCAACACAACCGACTGCGCCGAAGACCCGCCGATATCCGCGCCGCGGAACCCGTCCTGATAGACCTTGAACACCAGAGTATTGGTCGCCCCGCCGGGGGCCCCCTGTGTGGTGGTGTCGATGATGCCAAAGGTGTCAAAGAACGCATAGGTGATGTTGATCACCATCAGGAAAAACGTGGTCGGCGCCAGCAGCGGGAAGGTGATGGTCCAGAACCGGCGGAAGGAGCTTTTGCAATCCATCGTCGCCGCCTCGATCACCGAATTGGGAATGCCCTGCAGGCCGGACAGGAAGAAGATGAAATTCACACTCACCTGCTTCCAGACAGAGATCAAAATCACCACAAAACTCGCATCCCAAGGATCAAGCTTGTGATCGAAATCAAACCCGATGGCGTTCATGAATTTATACATGTCCCCGACCAAAGGGTTGAACATCAGGTTGCCCATCAGGCCCGCCACCGGCGGCGCAATCGCATAGGCCCACATCAATAGGGTTTTATAGGTGCGCGCGCCCTGCAAAACCTCATTCGCCTTCACAGCAAGAAGCAAAGCCAGCCCAAGGGACAGAACCGTCACGATGGTCGAGAAAACAATCGTGAAACCCGCCGCCTGCAACCATGCATCGGAGAAAATCGTGTCCTTGTAATTGCGGAACCAAACGAACTTCGAGGACAGGCCAAAGGCGTCCTCAAGAAGGAAGGATTGGTAAATCGCCTGCCCGGCCGGCCACAGGAAAAAGATCACGATGATGATGATCTGTGGCGCGATAAAAAGGTAGGGAAGTGGGCTGTGCTCGAATTGAACGCGCTTCATTATTTTTAGTCTTTCAGCAAACGGAAATCGGCCAGCAGGACACGCCCGCTGGCCGATAGATTGGATTAGTTCATAGAGTCGTTAAATCGCTTCAGTAGAGCATTGGCCTCTTCCTCGATGGCATCAAAGGCGGTGTCGACATCGGAGGAACCGGACAGGATGTTGTCAAACTGTGCATACATCACTTCGCGGATCTGAACGTAGAACCCAAGGCGGTAGCCCTTCGTCCATTCGGCGCCCGGCTGCGTCAGCTGCAAGATGCCGACTTCGGCGTCCGGTGTGGTTTCGTAGTAACCGTCCGCTTTGGCCATTTCATAGGCCGCATTGGTGATCGGCACATAACCGGTTTCTTTATGCCAGAAATACTGCATCTCGGGGCTTGTCAGGAACTTGAGGAAGTCGGCTGTGCCGGCATTCTCTTCGTCGCTCTTGCCAGCCATGGCAAACAGGGCCGCGCCGCCGATGAATGTGCCTTTAGGCTCATCAATAACTGAGGTCCAATATGGCAGGTAGGAGGCACCGAACTGGAAATCGGCAGAGGTCGTCAGACCACCGAAGGAGCCCGAAGAACCCATCCACATGGCTGTTTTCTTCTGAACGAAGGCGTCCTGGTTGGCGCCCCACTCGCGGCCGTAATGGCCGTAGTAGCCCTCGTCGAGCCAGGCTTTCACCTTGCCCCAGTGCATTTTCATCGCGTCGTTATTGTAGAGGATCTCTACGTCGGTGCTGTCATAACCGTTGTTCGCGGTGGCCATCTGCAGGTTGTGACGCGAATGGAAGTTTTCGGCGAAAATCCATGGGCTGTGGCTCTGTGCCAAGGCCTGATAACCGGCTTCTTTGAATTTCGGGGCCATGGCCTCGAACTCTTCCCATGTGGCGGGCGGGGCGTCGATGCCAACCTCGGCAAAGATGTCCTTGTTCCAATACAGCAGCGGCGTGGAGGAGTTGAACGGCATGCCGATCATCTTGCCATCGCTGTCGGCATAGAAGTAACGCACGCCTTCGATGTAATCGGCGCTGTCAAAACCGCCTGCATGCTCTGTCATCAGGTCGGCCACAGGAATGGTTGCACCCTTGGCGTTGATGATTGTCGCGGCGCCCGCGTCAAAAATCTGGATGATGTTTGGCTGTTGCTTGGCACGGAAGGCCGCGATGCCCGCTGTCATCGTGTCCTCATAACCGCCCTTATAGGTCGGAACGAGGTTATATGTGTCCTGGCTCTCGTTGTATTTCGTCGCGATTTCTTCAACCACCTCACCCAGACGGCCGCCCATAGCGTGCCAGAATTGAATGTCGGTCTGTGCGCTCGCCGGGATGGCCAGCGTCATGGCCCCCGCGGTCAACATAGATAGTAGTTTCATAATGATTAGCCCCTCTCTGGGTTCGGTTAGAATCGACAGAACTGGTATAAAGGGCCAAATTGTAACCGTTGCATGACACCATGCCGGTTACTGCCCCCTCCCTGATGTAGAACTGTTTAGGAGCGGATCGATTGAGTCAACTATGATTGGTTTACAATCGGTTACGGAGGGGGCGTGAAATATTTTTTATCAACAGGTTAGCTATAGGTAAATTTTTTGCAAAACCTGCCAGTCCCGCTCCGGAATCGATTTGGCAGAGCGTGCGATGGCAAGATGGTCGAAAACCACCCGCATCCCGACAAGGCCCTCCAACGCCCCCTCGAACCGGTGCCGCATCGCGGGGGCATCTGGCCCATAGGCAAGGCTGATATGCGGCGTAAACCCCTGCGCAGCAGGCCTCTCGAGGCGCTGGATCAGGGCGGCGCGGGCCGCCAGCCTGCCCTCCGGCAAGGGCACCTCGGCATACAAAGCCATGAAATAGGCGGGCCCCGTCCGAACCGCGTTGATTCTCCCCTCGATCACGCCGGATCCGGAAAACAGATCGGCGCAGATCGCCGCGCTCGCCTCCGGCGCGCCCTCCAGATCGCCCAGAAGGGTCAGATGCGGCGCAAACACGGGGCCCGCCCCCGCCGCGCTTAGCTCCGCGTTCAGCGCGCTTAACTGCGCCGCTACATCGCTCTGCGGCATCAACCAAACCGAATGAGGCTCCGTCACATCATTCATCCCCTGCTCCCGCACCAAGCCGCCGCGATTCCGCGCTTTCCGGCGCATAGGTCCGCGCCGCCAGCCCCTCTAACATGCGCCATGCCTGCGGCTCCACATCGCCGCGAAACCCCGGCGCGCGCGAATCGGCCGCCTCCTGCACCGCATAACAGCGCAGCATCACAGGCCCCGCCTCGTAAACCTGCGGCCCCGTAACAGCCAATCGCGCGCCACAGCAGGCCGCCTTCGCGCCCTCCCACTCCACAACCACGATGCGCCCCACCTGCGCCCCCGCCATGGCCGCAAAGGGCAGCAGCAACAGCGGGTGCAAGACCCGCTCCATCACCACGCCCTCCCCCCGCGCGAACCGCGCCGCCGTATCGCACAGGGACGCGCCGCAGAGCAGGGGGCACAGCCTGCCCTGCCAGTGTCCGCCCAAGTCTGCGGGCGCCGCCCCTGCCTCCCCCGGCAGCATCTGCGCCAAGGCTTCCACCCCCGGCAGGCCGTGGCTTTGCAGCCACCGCACCGCCCGCCCCGCCTCCTGCGCCATGCCCCAAGGCAGGCCCGCCCCCCGCGCGGCCTTCAGGGCCATGGCCTCGATCTCGTTCAATGACCGGCTCATGCGGGCACCGGCGGATAGGGCCAGAAATCCGCATTTTCCGCGCTCAACTCCTCCGGATAGGGCGCATTGCCGAACAAACAAATCCGCACCCAGCGGTCAGAGCGCGGATCAAAATGTACCGCGCCAAAGAACGACAGCTTGCAGCGCAGCATATCCATCGGCATCAGGTCCGCCGCGATAGTGTTCCCCCTGATCTCGGCATAGGGCGCATCGGCACAGATCTGCACCCGCCGCACCATGTGGCGATGCTCGGGATGGGCCAGCAGAAACTCCGCCACGCTGCCCTTTGCCCCTTGCAAGGCCTGCCAAAGCCGCGCCGCATCGCGCCCGGGTGCGAGGGGCTGCTCATAGGGCTCGATCGGCTCCCGCGCCCGCTCGCCCAAACGGGGCTCCAGCTTGGCCTCGGATACATACCATGCACGCGCGGTCTGCGCGGGGTCGGCCCAGTCCAACTCCAGCGCCCAGCCATAGGTCCGCCGCAGTGCTGCGCGCAGGCGCTGCACCTCCATCGCCCCGTCGATGCAAAAACCCGCGCTGTCATCCGCCATTCCCTGCGCCAGATCATCCACCAAGGCGCCATAGGGCTCCAGCAGAAGGGAGGCGAGGCACTCCTGCGCCTCCTCGCCCAAGGCCCCTTCGGCCCAGACAAACAGCCGCTCCCATGGATGCCCCTCGCGCAAATCCGCAGCCGCCACATGGGCCTGCAACACCCGCAAATCCGCCCGCAACCCTGCCACTCTGGCCGCCTGCCCCGCGTGCTCGGTGCTCCACAGGTCCGCCATGGCAATGCTCTGCGCCAGAACCCGCTCGAAAACCGCCAGCTCCTCCGCGCTTGCCGAGGGCAGCGCCCGCACCCGCGCAAGCGCCCCCTCCCGCGCCGCGATCCAGTTGTTCAGCAACTGCGGATGGTTAAGCAGGAAGGGCGCCATGCCAAGGCCGGTGGAATTGCCAATGCCGATCCGCCGCGCCACCGCCGGATCAAGGGGCACCGCCCTGTCCGCGCCGCGCGCCCGCGCCATATGCTCCACCAGATCGCGCAGAAAGGCGCGGATCAGGTAAACCGTCAGCATCTCAACCTGAAACGGGGCCGCAAATTCGGGCCGATCCGCGATCATCTCGCGGTCCGCCGCGCCCATCTTGCCCGAGCCATAGACAGCCGTGGTCCGCATCAAATACCCCACGCGCGCGATCTCTCCCGCATCGGGCTGCGCCCCCGAGGCCAGCCGCGCCACCACATGCTCCCACAGCCGCACCGACCGGTTCGCCCGCGACAGTGATAGCTCCCGCGCGCTCAGCCGCCCCGCCTCTTGCAGGGGCACATTCGCCCGCAAACGGTCAATATCCGCCGCATCCGGCACCCCGTCGAACAGGGCAAAGGTCGCGTCCCAAGCCTGTGCAATCACACGGTCAGAGCGCGCCTCATCGGGCAGGGCATGGGAAAAGGCGACAAGGGAATAGGTCCGCTCCGGCCCATGGGCGCAATAGATCGCATGGCCGACGCCCCCCGCATCCACGGCAAATTCGGGGCGGGTGAACCACCATGCCTCACCCGCCATGCGCCGCGTCAAAATCCGCATAAAGGACAGGCGCGATTGGTGAAACGATCCCAAGCGGGAGAGGCGCATCACCTGCGCCGGATCCCTCCCGCCCTGCGCGCCCTGTGCCCTCATGCCGCCCCCCTTAGCTGCCGGGTGTAAAGCTCTCAGCGTAGAACCGATGCCAGTTGCCGCCCATAATCCCCGCGACCTCCTGCGGGTTCATACCGACATCGCGCAGCCCCTCGGCCAGCCCGCCGAAATCGCGATTGTCACGGAACCACTCTGGCATGGGCGGGAACCCCGGCGCATCGGCGGAGCCCTCGCCATAGTCGATCTCTTTGCTCCAGCGCCCCACGCGCATCCATTCCACGATGCTGTCAGGCTGATCCTGACACAGATCGCTGCCGATCCCCAAACATTCGGGGCCAAAGCGCTCCGCCGCCCGCGCGATCATCTCGCAAAAGGCGGCGCGGGTGCAGGCGGACTTCCCCGCCAGATGATGCGGATACAAAGAGAACCCGAACATGCCGCCATTCTGCGTCACCGCGCGGATCACATCGTCGCTCTTGTTGCGCAGGGCGGGCGCCCAGACATGGGGGTTGGCATGGGTGATGGCGATAGGGCGCTGCGATATCTCTGCGGCCTCGATGGTGGAGCGATCCGCCGAATGGCTCATGTCCACAACCATGCCCACACGGTTCATCTCGCGGATCACCTGCCGCCCCATGCGGGTGATCCCGCTGTCCTCGGCCTCGTAACAGCCCGTCGCCAGAAGCGACTGGTTGTTATAGGTCAGCTGCATGAACCGCCCGCCAAGCGTATGCAGGATCTCGACCAAACCGATGTCATCCTCCATCGGGCTGGGGTTCTGAAAGCCAAAGAAGATCGCCGTGCGCCCGGTGGCGCGGGCATGTTCCACGTCGCTGGCCCATTGGCCCTTGAAGATAAGCTCGGGGAAGGCCTCGAACCAGCGATTCCACTGCTCGAGGTTCAACACGGTCTCGCGGAAATTCTCGTGGTAGGCGACGGTCACATGCACCGCATCCAGACCACCCTCGCGCATCTGGCGAAAGACCTTCTCCGACCATTTCGCATATTGCAGGTTATCGATCCGCATCTGGCACCCCTTGCCTGTTCCCTGCCGCAAGTAGACCCGACAGAGCCCCCGAACCAAAGCGATTTTTGCACCAATCCGGCAGATCGTAAAAAGCCCGATTGACTTACCCGACTTTTTTACTCACCTTTAGAAAAGTTAGCCACCCCAGCCGAGTCAGGGGCAAGCCAATCTTCCAACCGGGGCGATCGCCGCCCCAGCCAAGCGATGAAAAACGGTATAGCTCATGACCCATTATCCACACCCTTCCACCCTACGCCCCGCCCCTGCCAGCCTGCCGCAATATAGCGCGACACAGCTGACCCAAGGCGGCAACCTTGCGGAAATCGTGCTTGATGATCAAACCTATCGTCTGCGGATCACCAAGGCAGGCAAGCTGATCCTCACGAAATAGGATAGGGGCCAAAGCCCCTATCGCCCCTTTCGCAGCGCCTTAGCGCAGAACGGCGGCAAACCCGTCCGCAACAGCATCAAGGTTCTCGGGCGTCAGGCCCGCAACATTGATGCGCCCGTCACCGGCGGTGTAGATGCCGTGATCCTCACGCAGCTTGGTCACCTGCTCCGGGTTGAACCCGGTGTAGGAAAACATCCCGTTCTGATCGGTCAGGAAGGCAAGATCCTGTGTAACCTGCCGCGCCTCAAGCTTCGCACGAAGCTCCTGCCGCACCTCGGCAATCCGCACCCGCATCTCGTCCAGCTCGCTGCGCCAATCGGCGGTCAGATCCGCGTCGTCAAAGACCGTGGCCACGATCCGCGCGCCGTGACTTGGCGGCATGGAGTAGTTCGAACGGATCAGCGTCTCCGCCGCCTTCAATGTCTTGGTCAGGTCCTCAGGCGTCTTCGCAATGACAGAAAGGGCCCCCGTGCGCTCGCGGTAGATGCCGAAGTTCTTGGAAAAGGAACTCGCCAGAACCATCTCCGGCACTTTCTCCGCCATGATCCGCAGACCGGCGGCATCCTCTTCCATCCCGTTGCCAAGACCCTGATAGGCACAGTCAACATAGGGGATTAGCCCGCGCTCAACCACGAAATCGGTGACGATCTGCCACTGCTCAAGGGACATATCCACCCCCGTGGGGTTGTGACAGCAGGCATGCAGCAACAGGATCTCGCCCGCCTTACTGTGGGCCTCCAGATGCGCCATCATCGCCTCGAAATCGAGGCCACGGTCAGAGGGGCGGAAATAGGGATAGGTATCAACCGTCAGCCCCGCATCCGTCGCAATCGGCACATGGTTGGCCCATGTCGGCGTGCTGACCCAGATTTTCTGCGCAGGCATCACAGCGTTCAGCAGGTCACAGCCCACACGCAGCGCGCCAGAGCCGCCAACAGTCTGCAGGCTTGCCACCCGCTCCTGCGCGATCACGGGCGAACCTGCGCCCAAAAGCAAGGCAGGCACCTGCCCGCGAAACACCGGATCGCCCGAGATGCCAACATAGGTCTTGGTGTCCTCGGCCTCGATCAAACGGCGCTCCGCCTCCTTGACCGCACGCATCACCGGCACATCCCCCTTGGCGTCCTTATAGACCCCGACGATCAAATCCACCTTGGTCTCGCGCGCGTCGGCCTTGAAGGTCTGCATCATGGCCAAAATCTGGTCTACACCACGGCTTTGGATATTCTCGAACACGGCTGTCTCCTTACAGGCAGATCGGGGTTGGGGTTTTCGTATCCCTTATGGCCAATCACGCGCCAAACGCAACGCAAAGCCTATGTATCATCGCGCCCTTCGGCCTGATGGCGGCGGTAACTGCGCACCATCCACCACACAAGCCCGCCCCCTGCCGCCCCGGCAAGGATGATCCCCGCGAAATTCCCGATCATGGAGGCCACCTCGGGGATATGGCTGGCAAAAGCATAGCCAAGCCAGCTGTAACCAAGACACCAAAGCATCGCCCCCAGAATGGCCGCCGAAGTGAACTTGACCCAGCTCAGGCGCAGCGCGCCGGAAATATAGGAAACATAGGGGCCAACGGGGCTGACCACCGTGCGCGACAGAACCACCGCCGTGCTGCCCCGCCGCGCCACAAGGGCCTCGGCGCTGTTCAGAACAGAGGCCGTCTTGGCGTGACGTTTGAACCGCTCAAGCAACCGCGGCCCGCCAGAGCGCGCAATGGCAAAGGCGATCTGGTCCCCCACGGCAAAGCCAACAAAGGCAAAGGCGACAAGCTGCCAATAGGCAAAATCCCCCGCCGCCGCAAAACCGCCCGCCGCCATAACCAGCATGGAGGACGGGATCGGCAGGGCAAGACAGGACAGGCAGACGCTGATCATGATCAGCCAGACACCATAGGTCGGCACAAGGGCAAGCAGGGTATCAATCATTTTCCGCGCCGCGCCCGCAGCTCTTGCTGCGCCTCGCGCACCCGCGCCTCAAGCTCCTCCATGGTCATCCCCGTGCGCTCCAGCACATGGCCCACCGTGCGCGGCCCGCCCTTGGGGCGGGTTGCGGGCTCGGCCTCGGGGTCGATCTCCATGATCTCCACGATCACAGGGCGCGGCAACTGCCAGGACTGCCCGACATAGCGCGGCGACATCCAACGTTCCAAGGGACGGTTCTGATTGGCCGGATCATTGAAATAGATCGCATCGGCGACAAAGCCGCTGACGAAAAATCCGGTGGCAAAGATCATCGCCGCCGCCGCGAGAGCAAGCAAAGGATGCTTCCGCCAAATGAATTTCAAAAACCCCGTCACAGCGCACAGCCCTTAATCCGGCAAATCCTTGTGCCGGAATACACCAGCCACGCGCGACAGACCACAAGCCATCTGCACGACATAAGCACGGGGGCATCAACAGCGCGAGAGCGGCCTAGACGATCTCGATACTGTGGGAAATATTCTTGACGTTCATGTAGTTCTCAAGCCCCTCGGTCCCGCCCTCGCGGCCATAACCGCTCGATTTGACACCGCCAAAGGGGGTCTCGGGCAGGGAGGCCTCAAGCGTGTTAAAGGAAATATTGCCCGCCTCGACCTCATGGGTCATCCGCTCGATATAATCCGCACGGTTGGTAAACCCATAGGCCGCAAGCCCGTAGGGCACGCCATTGGCCTGCGCAATCGCCGCGTCCAGATCAGCCACAGGGTTGATCACCGCTAGGGGGCCAAAGGGCTCCTCCTGCATCACCCGCGCATCGGCGGGCACATTGGCCAGAACCGTCGGCTCAAAGAAATAGCCGCTGCTGCCAAGACGCGCGCCCCCGGCCAAAAGATCCGCCCCCTTGGCCACGGCGTCCTCTACCAATGCGGTCAGCGCGGGCACCCGCCGCTCATTCGCCAGCGGCCCCATCTCCACGCCCGCATCCATCCCGTCGCCCACAATGGTCGCCTTGGCGCGTTTGACAAAGGCCTGGGCGAAGGGCTCGAAAATGCTCTCATGCACGAAAAACCGCGTCGGAGAGGTGCAGACCTGCCCCGCGTTGCGATACTTGCGAATGGCGCAGCTGACCGCCGCTTTCTCCACTTCCGTATCCTCGCAGACAATCACCGGTGCATGGCCGCCAAGCTCCATCAACACCGGCGTCATATGCTCCGAGGCAAGGGTCGTCAGATGCCGCCCCACGGCGGTAGAGCCGGTAAAGGCCACAAGGCGCACAGGCTCCTGCCGGATCAGGAAATCGGAAATCTGTGCCGGCACCCCGAAGACAAGGTTCAACACCCCCGCAGGCAGGCCCGCATAATGAAAGGCCCGCACGATATGCATCGCCCCCGCGGGCGTTTCCTCGGCGGCCTTTAGGATGATCGAACAGCCAGAGGCCAAAGCCCCGGCGATCTTTCGGCAGGGCTGGCTCATCGGGAAATTCCACGGCGACAGGCCCAGAACAACCCCGACCGGCTCGTGATGCACAACGTAGCTCACCCCCCGCGCCGAGGGGATCACGCGGCCATAGGTCCGCACGGCCTCGCCCGCGTCCCACTCGAAAAACTCGCATCCCCGGATCACCTCCAGCCGTGCCTGCGGCAGGGGTTTGCCATGTTCTGCGGTGATCGACAGGGCGATCTCCTCCTGCCGCTCCCGCAGCAAGGCCGCGGCCCGAAGCATCACATCCGCACGCGCACGCGGCGGGGTGGCCCGCCAGATGCGAAACCCCTCCTGCGCCGCGCTCAGGGCATCCTCAAGATCCCCCTGCCCCGCCACCGGAAGGCGGCCGATCTCGGCCTCGGTCGCGGGGTTGATGACGGGCATATCCTGCGCCGTCTTGCGCCACGCGCCGCCGATATAAAGCTGCAGGTCCGGATAATCGCTCATGGTGCCCTCGCAATCTCGTCTCGCTGGATCACAGGGTCACATTTGCGCCGCCTTCGCTTCAACGCAATTGAACAAATACTGATATCCGATTGCGTGATACCCAGCCCGCCTAACGCCCCGGACCCGCCTAACGCCCCGAAATCTCCGCCGCCGCATGGCGCAGCGCCTCCAGAAAGGTTGCCCCGGCGGGCGAGAGGCTCTTTTCCCCGCGATGCGACACCCCGACAGGCCCCGCCCCGAAGGGCACCGCCCAGTCGATCTTGCTCAACAAGCCGTTCTCGATATCGAGGGCCGCCACATGCACCGGCAAAATCCCCAAAAGGTCATGGGATCGCAGCAGCGAACGGTTCGCCAGATAGGACACCGATTCAATCGCCAGCGGCGGCACATATTGCCCCTGCCGCACGAAATACTGATCCGTCTGCCGCCGCAGGGTCGTCTCCGTGGGCGGCAGGATCCAGCCAAAGGGCATCAACTGGTCAAAGCTCACATTCCCCGCCCGCGCCATGGGATGCTGGTTACCGGCCACCACCATGACATGCTCGTCAAAGAACTTCTCCTGCTCGATCTTGGCGCGATGCCGATGGCTCGGCAAACGGCCAACAACCATGTCGATCTCCCCCGACAAAAGCGCAGGCATCAAGACCTCATGGGTGCCCTCGACGATCTTGATCGCCACATTGGGCCGATCCCGCAGCAATCGCTCCACTGCCTTGGGCAACAGGCTGGGAGAAGCCGCAAGAAGCGTCCCCACAGTCACCCGCCCGCTGTTCCCCTCGTTCAGATCATCCAGCTCCTGCGCCGCATTGGATACCTGCGCAAAGATCAGCTTCCCATGGCGGATCAAAGCCTCGCCAAACACCGTCGGCAAGACCCCGCGATTGGTCCGCTCGAACAGCTTCACCTCGAAATCAAGCTCGAGGTCCTGAATCATTTTGGTCGCCGCAGGTTGAGAAATGCTTAAATCCCGCGCCGCATTCTGGATATTGCCGTGCTGCCCCACGGCCACCAACAGCCGCAGCTGCCGCAGCTTGAGCCGCGTCAAAGCGCGGTCAACGATACGGGTGTGATTGGACGCCATGCCAGCCCCCTCAGGTCGTGATCGCGGTGCGGCGGCGCTCGATCGCGGAAATCACGCTCATCGCCGCAAGGGCCGAGCTGCGCGGATTATCCGGCAGGGCCTTGCCCTCGATCCGGAAGGTGAAGGCGCCAAAGACACCGCTGGCCGTGACCTCGTGGATATTGGCGCTGATCCCCGGATCGGCCAGCAATTCCACCCGCGTTTCGTCAAAACCCACCCCCGCAATCGCCACAGCCGCCGCCACATTGGCGTTCTTGGGATACAGCGCCGCCGCCTGCCGCGCCGTCCCCTCGAAATGCCGCTCCGCCTGCACCAATCTGGCCAGATCAAGACGCTCCTCGGCAAGGGAACCGCGCCAGCCCGCAGGGGGCTTGCGGCCGGTATAGACCACCTTGCTCAACCCGCCCACTTTCGCCGCGGCAAGGCAATCCAGCGCCCCGATCGCCCCGCTGGCAAGATGCAACTGTGTCCCGCCCCGGCGCGCGGCAGCGGCCAAATCCGCCTCCAGATCCCTGTCCGCCAAGGCCCCGACCGAGACAGTGATCAGGTCAATCCCCCGCTCCAAAATCTGCGCGCCATAGTCAATCAGCGCCGCATGACCGGCGCAATCCACCATCAAGTCGATTCCATCGGGCCCATCAGGCAAGTCCGCCACCCGCGCCACGCGCGGCACCCCGTCACCCGCGGCCTCGGCCAAACGCTCGGGCCGCACCAGCCGCACCTGCGCGCCGCCCCCGCTGGCCTCAAGCCTCTGCGCCACGAAACATCCGATGGCACCGCCGCCAATTATGCCGATTTTCATACCAAACTCCTGCGCTTACCCCGCTATAACGGAAACCCTGAAACTCCTGCTATAGAATTTTCGGATACCTAATTCAGGCCAATCCGATTGGCTTTTGCCCGCATTCCCCGCCTAAGGTGCCGCAACCACCCCGCACCCCATCCGTTCGGAGCCGCCCCATGAAATACGCAAAACACGACGCCAAAGCCTATGCCCGCGAGACGATGCGCGGCATCTGGGCCGCCGCTCTGAACCCCTTCGACGCCGACCTCGCCCTTGATGAGGCCGGCCTGCGCCGCAACATCCGCCACTGGGTCGACGACCTCGCCATCCAGGGCCTCTTTATCGCGGGCAAACAAGGTGAATTCTGGTCGATGACCCTCGAGGAGCGCAAACGCAACATGACCATCGCCGCCGATGAATGCGGCGACAAGGCGGGCACGATCATGTCGATCTCGGACCAGAACGTCGACACCGTGCTGGACCTTGGCCGCCACGCACAGGACTGCGGTGCCGACTATGTCGTCGTCCACGCCCCGATGCTTAGCTTTTGCCACGACCGCGACGAGGTGCTCTACAACTACTACAAATACCTTTGCGACCGCCTCGACATCGGCATCGCCATGTGGAGCCACCCCGACAGCGGCTACCTGATGGAGCCCGAAACCTGCGCCCGTATTGCCGAATTGCCCAACATCATGGCGATCAAATACTCCGTCCCGCGCGAAATGTATGCACGGCTGACGAAAATGGTGGGCGACAAAATCCTTGTCTCCACCTCGCTGGAGGACGACTGGCTCGACAATATCGAGGACCTCGGCTGGCAGCTCTACCTGTGCTCCTCGCCCCCCTATCAGTTGCAAACCAAGAACGACCTGCGGATGCACGAATACACCGAACTGGCCTTCGCCGGTAAATTCGATCAGGCCCGCCGCATCCGCGACAGCCTCGACCCCGTGCGCGCCGCGATCCGCAGCACCAAACCCGGCGGCAAACCAACGGCGCATGGGAAATACTGGCAGGAACTGCTGGGCCAGGTCGGCGGCCGCGTCCGCCACCCGATGCTGGAACTCACAGAGGCGGAGAAATCCGCCACCTTCGCCGCCTTCGAGGATTGCGGCCTGCAACTCTAACCACCACCACCACTCACGTCCCTTTCGCCCCTTTCGGGGCGAATCCGCGGGCCAGAGGCGGGGCGGGCTTGCC
>JADQAZ010000002.1 GCA_018524345.1 Harenicola maris | reverse complement strand
GGCAAGCCCGCCCCGCCTCTGGCCCGCACCCCTCCCGCAAACGCCGCGCGATTGCGGGCAGGGTCTGATATCAGGAATACCGATATCGACATTCCCAGAAACAATTATTTCTTGGGCCCTGTTTCACCTACGCTTTTCAAAAGGCCAAAGGCCACCACCGCGCCGCCCCCACCAACAACCCACCAACAGAAGGAAACATGATGTCCAATCATCCCACGCTAAAACCCTTCAATTTCAAACGCTGGGTCGAGGACAACGCAGACAAGCTGCGCCCGCCGGTCGGCAACCAGCTGCTGCACAAAGAGGGCGATATGATCGTCATGGTCGTCGGCGGCCCCAACACCCGCGTGGATTTCCATGACGACCCCGTGGAGGAATGGTTCTTCCAGCAAAAGGGCGATATGATGCTCAAGATCGCCGATGGCGGCAAAATCTATGACGTGCCGGTGCGCGAGGGCGAGGTGTTCATGCTCCCACCCCATGTCCGCCACGCCCCGCAACGCCCGCAGGAGGGCTCCATCGGCATCGTGGTCGAGGCCCCTAGGCAGCCGGGCATGGTCGAAGGCTTTGAATGGTTCTGTTTTAACTGCGAAGGCCTTGTTCACCGCGAAGAAGTCGCATTGGATGGTCCGGAAGGAATCGTAACCGCCCTACCCAAGGTCTACGAGGCATTTCACAACAGCGATGCGGCACGCACCTGCCCAAGCTGCGGCACCATGCACCCCGGCAAGGGCAAGCCGCCCGCCGAATGGGTGCAGCTGTAAACGACAAAAAGACACCACCAACAGTTGGGAGACTGATATGAAAACCGTTCAAAAAGCCCTCGGAGGCGCCGCCCTCGCCGCAATGGCCGCGCTCACCTCCACCGCCGCACTGGCCGAGGATTTCCGCCTTGGCCTGATCACCCCGCCAAACCACGTCTGGACCCGCGCGGCAGAGGCCTTCGGCACCGAGCTTGCCGAAACCAGCGGCAGCGCCCATAGCGTCACAGTCTTCCCCGCACAGCAGCTCGGCAACGAGGCAGAGATGCTGCAACAGCTGCAAACCGGCGCCCTCGACATGGCCTTTATGACGGTGGCAGAGGTCTCCAACCGTGCCAATGACTTCGGCGCCTTCTATGCGCCCTATCTGGCCAAGGACATCGCCCATGCGGGCCGCATCCTGCGCAGCGAAACCGCGACAGACCTGCTGGCGCAGCTTCCTGCCGAGGTCGGCGTTGTCGGCACCGGCTACGGCATGGCGGGCCTGCGCCAGATCGTCAGCCGCGGTGACATCCAGTCGGCCGAGGACCTCGCGGGGCTGAAACTCCGCATCACTCCCTTCGACCCGATCCTTGATTTCTACAACGCCATCGGCGCGGCCCCCACGCCCATGCCGCTGCCTTCCGTCTATGACGCCCTCGCCAACGGTCAGGTCGATGCGATCGACATGGACGCAGAGCTGATCTGGGTGCTGAAATACTACGAGCACGCCGATACCATCGTGCAGTCGGATCACATGATGTTCCCCATGGTCGGGCTTGTCTCCGGCCGTGTCTGGGCCGGCCTCTCCGAGGAAGACCGCGCCATGATCGGCGAGCTGATGGCCAAACACGTTGACACCACCATCGACAGCTACATCGAGATGGAGCAACCATGGCTCGACCAGATCGAAGCCACCGGCAAAACCTACGTCAAAGTGGACGAGGATTACTTCGCCGATGCGGTCACAAAATGGGACGCGATCTGGTCCGAAAAATCCTCCGCTCTTGACGCCCTGCGCCAAGTCGGTGCTGATACGGCCGAGTAAACCAGACCACCGGACCCGATACGGGAACATAAGCAACGGGGGCACAGGCGTTCTGCGCCCCCGTTTTTACGAGGAGAACGCGCTATGCTGGGCAAGGCTTCGGCGATCTGGGCACGGGTGGAATTAACCTGCGCCGCCCTTCTTGCCGCTTCGATCACGCTGCTGATCCTCCTCAACGTCGTCACACGCTCCATGGGCGCGGCGCTCTATTGGGTGGACGAACTGGCGATCTACGCCATGGCATGGATGACCTTCCTCGGCGCCTCCGCCGCGCTGCACTACGGCAAATCGGTCTCGGTCACGGTGCTGACGGATATCCTGCCGGAACCCGCAAAATCTCTGGTGGCAAAGCTGGTGCACCTGATCGTGCTGTGCTTTGCCCTCTTTATGATCTGGTTCTGCTGGCGCTGGTATGCGCCGCTCGACCTTGCCCGCCACGGCTTTGACGTAAAGGCCTTTCAGGGCGCGAGTTTCAATTTCATCTACGCCGAACCCACCACCACCCTCGGCATCAAAAAGGCATGGGTCTGGAGCATCATGTGGCTCTTTGCCCTCGGTGCCACCCTGCACAGTCTGTCCAACCTTTTCGGCTATGAACCGGACACAGGAGAGGTCGAATGACCCCCTTCGTATTTGCCTTCAAACTGCTGATCTCGGTGCCCGTCGCCCTTGTGTTGTCGCTCACCGCGATCTGGTACATCTGGGAAAGTGGCAATACCGTCCTCTATGACAGCTTCGGGCAAAAGATGTTCTCGGGGCTGGAAACCTACGGGCTGCTGGCCATTCCCCTGTTCATGCTGACCGGCGAGATGATGAACGAGGGCGGCATGACCCGCCGCCTGATCAATGCCGCCCGCGTCTTTGTCGGCGGGTTTCGCGGCGGGCTGGCTTATATCAACCTGCTGGCCAATATGTTCATGGCCGCCATCATCGGCTCTGCCACGGCGCAGATCGCCGTCATGGCCCGCGCCATGACCCCCGAGATGGAAAAAGAAGGCTACGACAAGGGCTTTGCCGCCGCCACAACCGCCGCCGGCGGCCTGCTCGCGCCCGTGATCCCGCCCTCGATGATGTTCGTGATCTTTGGCGTGCTGGCACAGATCCCGATTGGCGACATGTTCCTTGCAGGGATCCTGCCCGGCCTTCTGATGGCGATCTCCTTTGCCTGCGTCATCGCCATCATCGGGTTCTTTCAGGGCTTTCCCAAAGGCGACTGGTTCACGCGCAAGGAATCCCTCGCGGCCCTCCTTGCCTGCCTGCCCGCCGCGCTGATCCCGCTGGCGATCATCGGCGGCATCCTCTTTGGCATCGCAACCCCCACGGAATCCGCCGCCATTGCCTCCCTCATCGCCTTCCTCGTCGGCTGGCTGATCTACGGAGAGCTCAAACCAAGCGCCCTCTTCGCCCTGTTCAAACGCACTGCGGTCAACGCCTCCATGATCGTCTTCATGATCGCGGCAGCCAGCGTCTTTGGCTGGGTCATCATCTACGAGGCCCTGCCGCAAAAACTCGCCGCCCTGATCACCTCCATCACTAGCGACCCCTTCGTCTTCCTGCTGATCGTGAACTGCGTGCTGCTTGCGGTCGGCATGCTGATCGACGGCATCGCGGCGGTGATCCTGATCACACCGATCCTCCTCCCCATCGCGATGAACGACTACAACATCGACCCCTACCAATTCGGCGTCGTGATGTGCCTCAACCTCGTTCTGGGCCTGCTCACCCCACCCGTCGGCGTCGGCCTCTACGTGGCCTCAACCATGAGCGGCGTCTCCCCATGGCAGATCTTCCGCTCCCTCTGGCCCTTCTTGCTTGCCGTGGCGGTGATCCTCGTCCTGCTCAGCCGTTTCCCGCTCCTGTCCACAGCCCTGATCTGACCCCGCCGCCTAGCGACAGATCGGCAATTCCCCTGCGGCCTGCTGCGGCAAAGACCGCCGCCACCGCCGGATCACCGGCTCAAGGCTCTGCTTGCGCCAGAATTTCGGCGCACCGATCTGGCTCAGGCAGGCGGCATTCCAATACAGCCCCTTCTGCGCAAGAGAGGCAGGGTTCCCCGCCGCCTTGGCCACCGCGTTGATATCCCGCGACTCCGGATAGATATACAGGGTCGTCCGCTGGCGCTCGACCAAGGAAATGATCCGCTTTGACACATCCTCCGACCATGTGGTGCAGCCGTTGCTGCGCCCGCTCGTGTAGTCCACCAGTCGCCCCAGACGGGCAAAGCCACTGTCATCGGCATAGGGGCTTTCGGGCGCGTTAAACCGGCACTGGGTGCGCAGAAAGGTCGCCTGATGCCCGCCAATCGCCCGCTCCCGCGCGTTGGAGGTCTCTCCCATGCCGTCAAACACAAGGAAGGTCCGGTTGAAGGCAACCCGCTTGCCCGAGCGCGTGAAATACCCCTTATGCGAGGTCCGCGCCTCCGCCGTCAGATAAGAGCCCCCCGCCGTCAGGTTCGAATCCAGCGCATTGCTGAAATGGCGCGCACATTCGCGGCCATTCCTGAAATTCGCCTGCGGCAGGTTCCGCCCGCTGCCATAGCCCGAGGAGACAGCCGTAAAGGTCTGCCGCCCCTCGCAAATGGTATAAAACCGTTTCGCCGGCGCCCCGCTGCGCGAGGTGCTCGGCCGCGTCGCATCCATCGCCATGTAACAGGGGTTGCGCACCCGCGATTTGCGCATCTGCTGCTTGTAAAGGTCCCGCGCCCGCTCCAGCACAACCGGCGCAATCTGCCCCTCTCCCGTGCCCACATGGGCACGCAGCCATGCAGGAACATCCGCCGAAAGCGTCGCGGCCCGCCCGCCAAAGGCCGTCAGCCCCATCACCAAAGCAATCCCGAAAACCCCTGCCCAACGTGCCATAACACCACTCCCACTCGGCCCTGTTCACCGCGATGATAGCAAACAATCCAAGGGAAGCCATTTCAGTCTTGGCCCGGCAAAAGTTTTTCGGCCAGTCGCAATCCCCAAGGGCAACAGGCTACAGCCCGACAGTTGCCCCCAAGGCCATGGCCGCCGCCGCGGTCACCGGATCGACGATCCGCACCCCAAGCGCCTGCTCAAGCGCCCTGCGACGGGGGGAAAAGCCCGCGCAGCCCAGAACGATCGCCCCCGCGCCCGCGTCGCGCAGCTTCGCCCCGACCTCCAGCGTCTGCTCGAAAACCGCGTCGCTTTGGCCCGCATCCTCGGCGGAAACATTGCTGAGCGGCAATTCCGCCGCCAGCCGAGCCTCAACGCCCATCTGCCGAATGCGCAACCGGTGCCGCGCAACAGAGGCAGGGCCAAGGGCGATGATGCCGAACAAATCCGCCTGCCCCATGGCGCTCAGGATACCCGCCTCCTGATAGCCGATCACCGGCTGGCGCACCAAGGTCCGGCACAGATCCACCCCGGGGTCGGAGAAACAGGCCACCACAAAGGCAGAGGCATCGGGGCGCGCCTGAACGATCTCGGCAACGTTCAAGGCGGCCTCGGAACTGTCCTTCATGGTGGATATGGTGGCAGGCCCCTTGGCGATGCCGATACATTCGAACGCCGGGCCACCGGACAGGCGGAAGGGCGCGACAGCGCGGGCGATCTCTTCTGTCACCTTCTCCGAGGAATTCGGGTTGATGATGACAATCGGCCCCTGTCCGGCGCTGCCCCCGCTCATATCTGTGCTCCGAAATTCTGCGCCGGATCGCGTTCCTTGGCCAGATGGCCATGTCCCGACAGTGTCATAGGCGCACGCGCAACGAACTGCCCCTGCCCCTCTTTCGCGACAAGCGCACCCTTATGGGTGATCAGAGCGCCGCGGTTCATCACGGTCTCCGGAACGCCGGTCAATTCCATCCCCTCAAAGGGGGTATAATCCATATTGTCATGCTGGTCTTGCAGGCCCATCACCCGCGTGGCCTCCGGATCCCAGATCGCGATATCCGCATCCATACCCGGCGCAAGGCTGCCCTTGCCGGTCATCCCAAAGGTCCCCGCCGCATTGGCAGAGGATAGGCCAACAAATTCCTGCAGGCTGATCCGCCCCTTCACCACCCCTTCCGAAAACAGATAGGGCAAGCGAGCCGCAATACCGGGCATGCCGTTGCTGATCTGCGGATAGGGCACATCCGCGCCCTTGATAAACTTGCCCGTCTCGTCATAGCGGTAAGGCGCATGATCGGAACTCACCGAGGTAAAGGTGCCCGATTTGATGTGCCGCCACAGGGCCTCTGCCGTCTCGGCATCGCGCAGGGGCGGCGAGCAGACAAACTTCGCCCCCTCCATCCCCGGCCGGTCCAGATCATCGCGGGTAAAGGCAAGATACTGCGGGCAGGTCTCCGCAAAGAGCCGCGTCCCCGCAAGGATCTCGCGCTGCACAATCGCCGCGCCCCCCGCGGTGGAGACATGGACAATGAACAGGGGCGCATCCACCAGCTTGGCAAGAGAGACAGCACGGTTGATCGCCTCCTCCTCGGCCAGCTCGGGGCGGGAAATGGCATGGTATTTCGGCGCAGTCAGCCCGGCCTCCGCCAGCCGACCATTCATCCATTTGACCATGTCGTTATTCTCGGCATGAACCATGGTGATCGCCCCATGCTCCCGCGCCACGCTCAGGATATCGAGCATACCGCCATCGCCGATATTCATCATGTCATAGGTCATGAAAACCTTGAACGAAGTGATCCCGCGGGCAAAGGCACGCGGCAGCTGGTCCTGCAACACCTCTGCGCTCGGGTCGGTGATAATCAGATGATAGCTGTAATCAATCACCGAACTTGCCGCGCGGGCGTCATAGGTGGCAATCACCTCATCAACCGATTGCCCGCGATGCTGCGCGGCAAAGGGAATGAAAGAGGAGTTCCCACCAAAAGCCGCCGAAACCGAGCCGCTCAGGTAATCATCCGCCCCCATCACACCAGAGGAGCTCTCCTGCGCGATATGGGCATGGGCCTCGATCCCGCCGGGCATGACCAGCCGCCCTCCGGCGTCGATGCGCTGGTCACCGCCGCTCAGGCTCTCGGCCAGGGCCACGATCCGGCCATCGCGAATGCCGATATCGCCCTTGGCCACATCGCTGCTGGTCACCAGCGTTCCGCCGTGAATTACCGTGTCGAATTGCATATTGGCGCTCCTTGCTGGCGTCTTGGCCTCAGCCCCGATCCCGCCGCAGATCGCGGGCATCGAGATGGGCATACCATTTTGTCATCACATGTGCAGCGGCCCCCGAAAAGGGGCTGAAGGGAACCCGCGCGAAGGGCAGGTCATCAAAGGCCGTATCGCCCCCCTGCGCCTTCAGGATTTTCCGCGCCAGCTTCATTCCGAAATAGATGCTCCGCGTCACGCCCGACCCACAATACCCCCCGGCCAGCCAGACACCATCCTCAAACCCCAGATGCGGGCTGTGATCGGGGGTATAGGCCACATTGCCAGACCAGACATGGCTCAGATGCACATCGCCGATTTGCGGAAACACCCGCGTGATGGCGCGGCCAAAGGCCCGCCGCTGGGTCTCGGCACTGCCTCCGGGGCGCCCGATCCGGCCGCCAAAGATAAACCGGCGTCCGTCCGGCGTGGGACGGAACCACATAAACACACGGCCCGACTCGCCGAACATCCGCCCCTTGGGCGTCAGCTCCGCCATCAGGGGCTGCGGTATTTCCTTGGTGGCAACGGCGGCGGTGCACAGGGACACAACACGCCGCTGCATCGCGGGCGTGCGCCTGTCCGCATAGGCATTGGTCGCCACGACCACCTCCTGCGCGGTGACGGTGCCGCGCGGCGTCTGTAGGGCGGTCTGCGCCCCCTCGCGGCGCATGGCGGTAACGGGGCAATGCGGCAGGATCAGCACCCCCGCGGCCCGCGCGGCCTGTGCAAGCGCAACCAACAGCTTGCGGGGGTGCACGCCGCCATCGCGCAGATACACCGCGCCGCCGTGATAGAAGGCGCTGCCAATCTCCCGTTCCTGCTCGGCCCGCGGCACCATCGCAACCGGCAGGCCGAGATGACGCGAGAGCCAATCCCCCTCGCGCCCCATGGCGTCATAATCCGCCAACCTGCGCGCCCCGCGAAACCGGCCCCGCATCTGCAAATCGCAGTCCAGTGCATGCTCGGCGACAAAGGCCTCGAGATAATCCAGCGCATGGATACCCTCGCGCATGATCGCCAAAGTCTTGGCCTCGCCATAGCGCGCAATCAGGCCCGCCGACCCCAGCTTGTGAAAACTCGGCCCTACCATGCCGCCATTGCGCGAGGAACAGCCCGCGCCAATACCGCCCGCCTCGAACACGGTGACAGAGCGACCGGCCTGCGCGAGGTGCAGCGCAACGCTCAACCCCGTATAGCCCGCGCCGATCACCGCAATATCAACCCGCTCAGGGGCGGCTTCGGCCCCGGCTTCCACCGGATCGGGCGCTTGCCAGTATATCTGTTCGCCCGCCACGGGGATCAGTCCCGCAAGGTCCAGCTGTCGCGATGCTGCGCCGTGGGGAACCGCGCCTCAAGACCCAGCTCCTCGATCCGCTCGATACTCGCCTCGAAGAGGCTCCGCATCACAGGGATGCCCTCGGGCGCAAGCGCCACATCGCGCAGGATCTCGGCCCGCCCGGCATAGGCATCGACCAAGGCGCGCAGGTCTTCCACCGCCGTGCTCTCGGACATATCCAGCCGCAGGTCCAGCGCGTCGATCCCATGCTCGCCCGTCACCCGCACCGCCGCCGAACGCAGCGGCCCAAGGATCTCTCCGCCCGCATCGCGCCCCGCCTCAAGCGCGCGCATCAACCGCTCGCCAAGGGGCAGCGCGGGGTCACGGGCAAATGCCTCGGCCATCTTGCGGGTCACCTTTTCATTGGCCAGAATATTCCCGAGCGCGAGGCAATCCTTGTCGATGCTATGGGTATAGATCGAATACATCCGCCGCCCGTGATAGGCCGCCGCGCGGCCCGTGGCATCCAGCGCCCCGATCTGGCGCCATTCGATGTCCTTGGTCGAATTGCACACCGAGGTCACGGTCTCCTGCGCGCTCTTCCCCTCGCCCAACAGGCCGATGCCTAGGTCCCCCAAACGGCTGTCCGTCCGGTGCTGGGACAGCATCGCGCCCTTCCCGTGCAGCAAACGCACACAGCGCGATCCCACCGCAAGGTCAGAGGTGGTAATCGCCGCGCCAAAGGCGCCCGTGCGCGCACAGCGCCCTATGATCGAAAAAGTCATCTCGCCCGTCCTTTACCCTTCAAAGCACATCCGTGGCAGGCAAAGGCACGCCCCGGTCCTCGGCGCCAAAACGGCGCCACATCGCATCGGTGGCCTGCTGCGCCTCCATCACGGCGGCGCGCTCATCGATCGTGGTCAAAACACCGTCCCGCATCAGGAATTTCCCGTCCACCATGGTATCCGTCACCGTGCCGGGATGGCCGTAATGCACAAGGTTCGACACCAGCGAGACACGCGGGTTCAGCGCCGGCGCATAAAGGTTGAACATCGCCAGATCGGCCTTCTGCCCCACCCCGATGCTGCCGATATCGGGCCGGTCCAGCGCCTTGGCGGCATTGAGCGTGGCATAGTTGAAAACCTGCCCCGGCGTCGGCGTGACCGAGCGCTGATAGGCCCCGCGATGCAGAGTCAGCCCCAGCTTCATCGCGTGGAACATATCCTCGGTCATATTGTCCGTACCCAGAACGATCTTGACCCCGTGATCCAGAATGGCCCGCATCGGCAGGGGATGCGGCCCCTTGGCCGACATGGACGAGGGGCAATGACCCAGCCACGTGCCAGTCTCGGCCAGCCGCGCCACATCGCTCTCGGTGCAGAATGTCCAGTGGATCGCGATCAGGTCATCCCCCAGAAAATCATTCTGGTCGAGATACTCGGTCGATGTGCAGCCATGCAGCGCCTCGACCTGCTCTTTCTCGCTGATGATCTGGCTCAGGTGCACCGTGCGCCGCAACCCATGCTTGCGCGCCATTTCCTTCAGCTGACCCAGCATCCACGGGCTGCAATTGTCCGGCGCATGGGCGGCAATCATCACCCGCACACGGTCATCCTCGGCGCCGTGGAAACGCTCGATCAGGGCCTCGGTGCGGTCAAGGAATGTCTGCCCGAAGTCGCGGTCAAAGCGGTAGGTGCCGCTGCCAACCTCGGTGGTCACCGCATCGGCACAGCTTTCCGCCAGCCAGAGCCGCAACCCGCTGTCGATCATCGCGGGGGCGTAATCGGCCACATGGCGCAGCGGATCGACCAGCGTCGTCGTGCCAGACCGGATCGCCTCGGCGCAGGCCAGCCGCGCAATCGCCGCCCGCTCCACTGGCTCCAACAGGTAGGAGGCCGGGACCATATACTGATAGACAAGATTGCCCTCGATATCCTCGACCGTGCCACGCAGTACCAGCAGAACCGAATGGGTATGAGCATTGATCAACCCCGGCGAAACCGACTTGTCCGACATATCCAGCGGCTCGAATGCCTCGAAAGCCGTGCCCTCCAGCGTCTCGGGCAGGGCAACGATGCGGCTGCCCTCGATGGCGATATGGCCGCGGCGCAGCTCGGGCAGGCCAGTGTCATGGCTGATATAGGCCGCGTTTTTCAAAAGCAGTCGGGTCATGAGCGGCGTAGAACTCCTATGGCGGTGGCAAGCAGGGTCAGGGCAATCAACAGGGTCGCAACCGCGGCGATTGTCGGATCGATATTGTCCTGAATCCCCTCCCAGATCATCTTGGGCAGGGTTTGAACATTGCGCACGGTGATGAAGAGCACACCGACGATCTCGTCAAAGCTGACGATAAAGGCAAAGATAAATCCGGTCGCGATCCCCGGCCGGGCGGCGGGCACAACCACGGCCCAGACCGTCTGCATCACCGAGGCCCCAAGACTGCGCGCCGCACGCGGCAGGTTGCGGTCCAGATTGGTCAAGGCCGCAAAAACCGAGATCGACACATAGGGCAGCGCCAGCAATGTATGGGCTAGGATCACCCCGACATGGGTGTCGATCAACCCCAGCTTGACCCAAAAGCGGTAAAAGCCGAGCGACTGCACCACCGGCGGCACAAGGATCGGCGTGATCAGAACCCAGCGGGCCACCATCGCCGCGCGGTCCGACAGGAACCAGCACCCGATGGCAAAGGCGGTGCCAAGGGCCGAGGCGCAAGTCGCCACCACCAGCCCCACCCAAACGCTCGTCCATGTCGCGCCAAGCCAGTCGGGATCAGAGAAGTAATTGGCGTAATGCTGCAGCGACAGCCCCTCTTTGGGCAGGCCGATATAGCTCGTGTCGGTAAAGGAAATCGGCAGAACCACAAGGATCGGCAGAACCAGAAAGGCGATGACCAACCACGCACCCGTCTGAAAGAAAATCCGGAAAGCAGATACTTGCATCACTTACGCTCCAACAAGGTGGCGCGCAGGTTCACAAAGCGGGCCGAGATCAGCAGAACAAGGGCCGTCGCCACCAAAAGCGCAACCGAGAGGGCAGAGCCAAGACCCCAGTTCAGGAACTCCTGAATCTGATAGGTAATATATTCCGAAATCATCAGAACACGCCCCCCGCCAAGCAAAGCAGGCGTCACGAAAAAGCCAAGCGACAGCACAAAGACAAGCAGCGCACCAGAGAGCACCCCCGGCAAGGTCTGCGGGAAATAGACCTGCCGGAAACTGGTCCATTCACTGGCGCCAAGGCTCCGCGCGGCCTGAACATAAATCCCCGAAATACCCCGCATATTGGTCAGCATCGGCAAAACCGCAAAGGGCAGCATGACGTGGATCATCGCGATCAACACGCCCAGTTCATTGTGCATCAAACGCAGCGGGCGCTCGATCATGCCCGCATGGATCAACGCATCATTCACAAGGCCCGACCGCCCCAAAAGGACGATCCAGCTGAACGAGCGGATCAACACAGAAACCCAGAAGGGCAGGATCACCAAAGCCACCATAAGAGGCGTCAGGCGGCTTGCGAAATTGCTGATCGCATAGGCCACGATATAGCCAAGGATCAAACAACCCACCGTGGTGATGGCGGCCACGCGAAAGGTAATCACAAAGCTGGTCTTCACCGCATTGGACTCCGCCATTTTGACAAAGTTCCCAAGGCCGGTTTCCGGCTCGGTGAAGGCGATTTCCCAAATGCCCAGAACCGGCAGAATATAGAAACACACCATGATCGTCAGGGCTGGCAGAACCAGCATCCAGTAACTGACCTTTTCGTTGATCCGCGGCATTCTGCCCCCTGATGGATTGAAAACGTGAAAGGAATGGCGGGCCCGCCATAGAAGGCAGGCCCGCCGCAGAGCGCGATCAGTTGATCAGCGCATCCACATAAAGCTCTTCGGCCGAAACCTGGTTCTTGGCATACCACTCGTCCTTATAAAGGATCTGCATTGCAAGGTTCTCGGGGCTCGACGGGTTGTAGGGCGCAAGCTCCGCCGGAACCAAGGCCGCCGCCTCGGGGTTGATCGGGCCAGAACCGATCTTCTCCAGCCATTCCACCTGCAACTCGGGCTTCTGACCATGGGCGATAAACTTCATCACCTCGTCCTTGCCCGCCGGATTGCCCTTTGGAACAACCCAGATGCCCGGCGCGATGACACCGCCGTTAAAGCTGACGTTAAAGGTGCCCTCGGCCATCTGGTCTTTCAGCAGATGCGCCCGTGTGGACCAGATATTGCCGATCGCCACCTCTTCCTGAAGGAACAGGTTCTGACTGTCGCTGCCCGAGCCCCACACGATGATGTTCTCGCGCAATTCACGGAACTTGGCGATCGAGGCCTTGATGCCGTCCTCGGTCCCAAGCGCGTCATAAACCTCCGCAAGGGGCACACCGCGCGCCTGAGTTGCGCTTTCCAGCTGGCCGCGCACGGACTTGCGGAAGGTCCGCATGCCGGGGAAATCCTTGACGTTCCAGACATCTTCCCAAGTCTGCGGGATGTTCCCGTCCAAAAGCGCGGGGTTCGTGGCCAGCACATAGGAATAGACGTAGTTGCCAACACCGTTGTTATAGGCGGTGCCTTCCAAAACCTTGGACTTGTCCACGATGGCGTAGTCAATCGCCTCGCTCATGCCCTGCTGCTCAAGAATAATCGCCGAGCCCGCGCCACTGTCGCACAGGTCCCAAACAACAGCGCCGCTCTCGACCATGGCGCGGATCTTGCCCGCCGAGGGGCCAGAGCCGTCAACCGTCACTTTGATGCCGGTCTCGGCGGTGTAGGTATCGCACAGAACCTCTTGCAGAATGTCCTTGGCCGCGCCGCCCCAGTTCACGACGATGATCTCCGTCGTCTGCGCCATCGCGCGGTGGCCGAGCGCAGGCAAAACACCCAATGCGCCCATTGCCGCAATGAACCCGCGCCGCGTCAGGCGGCCTTGCTTGAATCGCTCGACCGCGACTTCCGCGATGTCGCGCTTGGCTTCGAAATCAGTTGTGTCAGTCATGTGTATTCTCCTTGTCATAGGGTGAGGCGACCTTGTCGGCTTGCGGTCACTCTTTGCTTACGAGGGGGCCAGAACCACAGGGGCATCGGCATCCCAACCGATGCTGACCTGCAATCCTGGGGTCGGGGTAATGTCGGTCTTCCACGTCGGGCGCGAGACGAGGAACTCCTCGCCGCCCTCCCGCACCACCAGCACCTGACAACGCTCGCCAAGATAGCTGACCTGCTTGACGGTGGCCGGAACCAGCTCCGCCCCCGGCAGGCCAAGGCGCAGGCGCTCGGGCCGCAGAGCAAGCGAGATCGCCTGCCCCTGCTCACAGGGCTCGTCCGTGATCAGATCAAACGGCGTGCCCTGAGACTCGCAGTGGAATGTCGGGCCGCTCCCGCCGGTGACGGTGGCTTCGATAAAGTTGGATTTGCCAAGGAAGTCGGCGACAAAGCGGTTGCGCGGCCGATCATACAGCGTATTGGGCCCGCCCTCCTGCTGGATCGCACCATCCTTGAGGATGATGATCCGGTCGGACATAGACAGCGCCTCGTCCTGATCATGGGTCACATAGATAAAGGTCACGCCCAGCTTCTGATGCAGGTCCTTCAACTCCCACTGCAAATCCGCGCGCAGCTTCTTGTCCAGCGCCGATAGCGGCTCATCAAGAAGCAGGATCTGCGGATCAAAGGACATCGCCCGCGCCAGCGCGATCCGCTGCTGCTGCCCGCCGGACAGCTGGCTTGGCATCCGGTCGGCAAAGGCCCCCATCTGCACCATCTCCAGCGCCTCATCGACACGCTTCTTGATCTCGGCCGCAGGGCGTTTGCGGATTTTCAGGGGAAAGCCCACGTTCTCGCGCACCGTCATGGTCGGAAACAGGGCATAGCCCTGAAACACCATGCCGAAATCGCGATGCTCCGGCGGCTTACCCGTAATATCGTTGGAGCGCAGCGCCAGCGTGCCCTCATCAAGGCCAATAAAGCCCGCAATCGCGCTCAACAGCGTCGTCTTGCCAGACCCCGACGGCCCCAGCAGCGTTAGGAACTCGCCCTCGGCCACATCCAGATTGACCCCGTCAAGGGCATTGACCGTTCCGTATCGCTTAACCGCGTTCTTGATGGAAAGAATAGGAGTATTCATCAGACAGGATCACCCGCTTTGCTCT
This sequence comes from Harenicola maris, assembly GCA_018524345.1. GTDB lineage: Bacteria > Pseudomonadota > Alphaproteobacteria > Rhodobacterales > Rhodobacteraceae > Harenicola > Harenicola maris. The sequence continues at coordinate 1,214,343 of JADQAZ010000002.1, read as the reverse complement.
TCTGGAGCAGCAGACATGCCGCTCGGTTGCCAACAGGTGAGCATGGGGGAGGACTAGATAGAAATAAAAAATAACCCCCACTCTATATCTTGAAGTTATACTCTCTACCCGGCCGCCGCCTCCCCACCCGCCACCGCGTCATGGGATTTCAGGTCGTCCGCAAGGAACTGTTGAAACTGCATGGTGATATTCGTGGTCGGAAACATACTCGAGGTCAGCCCGTATAATTTCAACGGCAAAGAGGGTTTCGTCGGGCGAATGGCAAAGTCCTCCTCATGCGACCCGATCACCGCAAAACTGTCCACCAAAGCCACCCCCAGCCCGTTGCGCACCATCTCAAGCGCCGTCGCCGTGTGGCGCACCTCGCAAAAATACCGCCGCTCCAGCCCGCGCTCCAAAAACAGCGCATCGATCATCTGCCCCAAAGGTGTGCGCGCTGCATAGGAAATGTGCGAAACGTGATTAAGGCTCGGCACGGCAACCACATCCTGAAGGGCCAATTCATGCTCCTTCGGGCAGACACACATGAGTCGACCATTGGCGATTTCCCGAACAGAAATGGCCGAATGCCGCGGCGGCGTGATCGACAGGCCCAGATCGGCACGCCCGCTCCCCAGCTTGCGAATGATCTCGTCCTGACTGCCCAATTCGATAGAAAGCTGCAGCTTCGGCCGCGTCTTGATGAACTTCCCCAGAACCCGCGGCAAAACCCCATGCCCGACCGAAGGCGTGGCGATAATACTCAGCCGCCCGATGGTGCCGCCGCGCAATTCATCAATGATATTGTCGATCCGGCTCTGCTGCATAAACAGGTGCTGCGCCTCCTGCGCAATATGCAGCGCCTCCTTCGTCGGCGTCAGCCGCCCGTGCTCGCGCATGAACAGCGGAAACCCCACCAGATCCTCGGTATGCCGGATCATGTTGCTCACCGCAGGCTGGCTCACCGCCAGCAGTTCCGCCGCGCGGGCCGTGGTCCCCACCTCGATCACCGTGGACAGAACTTCGAGTTGGCGCGCACTGATCATCCTATAACCCCTGATTATTCCATATGGCTCATTTTTAATTTCATACTGATGCAGTGGCTGGCTAGCAAGGAGACAACAATGACATGTTCGGAGAGTTTCATGAGCAGGAACGAGATTTTTGCCGTCGCGCAGATGGGGCCGGTGCATCTGGCCGACACACGCCAGCAAGTTGTCAGCCGCCTGATCGAGATGCTGCGCGAGGCCCACGCTCGCGGCGCCCGCTGGATCACCTTTCCCGAACTGGCCCTGACCACCTTCTTCCCCCGCTATATCTATGAGACGGCCGAAGAATATGACGCCTTCTTCGAAGAGGGCCTCCCCTCCCCCGCCATGGCGCCGCTCTTCGAGGCGGCCAAAGACCTCGGCGTCGGCTTCTACCTCGGCTACGCCGAGAAGGTCACCGAGAACGGCGAGGTCCACCGCTATAACACCTCCGTTCTGGTCGGCCCCGATGGCGCCATCCTTGGCAAATACCGCAAAATCCACCTGCCCGGCACCAAGGACCCGATCGGGGATCTGGAATTCGAACATCTGGAAAAACGCTACTTCGAGGTCGGCAATCTCGGCTTCCCGACATTCGCCACCCCCTCGGGACGCTTCGGCATGTGCATCTGTAACGACAGGCGCTGGCCCGAAACCTTCCGCGTGATGGCCCTTCGCGGGGCAGAGGTCTTCATGCTCGGCTACAACACCCCAACGCGCAACATCCACCACCCCGAACCGGCCCACCTGCGCGACTTCCACAACCGCCTCAGCCTCGAATCCGCCGCCTATCAGAACGGCGCATGGGTCATGGCCGCCGCCAAATGCGGCGCAGAGGACGGCTTTGCCATGATCGGCGGCTCGGCCATCGTCGCCCCAACGGGCGAGACTGTGGCCCGCGCGGTCTCCGAAGATGACGAAGTCATCACCCACAACTGCGATCTCGACCTCGGCGCCTATATCCGCCGCTCCGTCTTCGACTTCGCCCGCCACCGCCGGATCGAACACTACGGCCCGATAACCGAACAAACCGGCGTGGAGATCCCCACATGACCTTTTCACTCGCGGGACGCGATCCGCAAACCCAAGAGATCGGGTTTGCGGTCGCGACTTCTTCTGTCTGCGTCGGCGGACGTGTTGGCGCATTGACCGAAGGCTGCGTCGCCTTCTCCCAATGCCGCACCGACCCACGCCTGCACCGCCCCGGCCTGCGCCACTGGGAGGCCACCCAAGACGCCAAAGGCGCGATGGAGGCCATGCAACAGGCCGCCACCGGCCTGCACTGGCGCCAACTCGGCATCTTTCCCATCACCGGCGAGGGGCTCCACTTCACCGGCGCCTCCTGCCTCGGCGTCGCAGGCGGCCTGACCGGCCCCAACAGCCTCGCCTTGGGCAATTTCCTCGGCTCGGATGACGTCCTCCCCGCCATGATCGAGGGCTTCGAGAGCGCCGAAGGCAGCCTCGCAGAAAGGCTCGTCGCAGGCATGCTGGCAGGCCAATCCGCCGGCGGCGAACGCGACCCCCTCCAATCCGCCTCCCTCGCCGTTCTGGGCGATGAGGGCCTGAAAGACACCGACCTGCGCATCGACGATTCCACCACACCACTGGAGGACCTCAGCCAGATGCTCACCGCCTGGCTCCCCAAAGCCGCCGCCTACCGCCTCCGCGCCCTAAACCCCGATGCAGCCTCCTCCTCCTCCGCCATCGAACATGTTTAGCTGGGTCTGCCTGTAGTCGCGGCAGCGAGGCAGTGAAGCGGACAGTCCCAAGGCCCAGATGTCGGCATATCTGCCCCGCACCGCAGACGCCCGTACCCGCGCGGAAAACGCACCAAGGTGCCTATCTCCTATTTAGCAATCGCGCCCCTGCGGCTCTACATCATCTTTGGAGCAATAACACATGAGAGCCCCTCAACCCGGCACGTTGATACTCGCACTTGGCGGCACGATCTCGCTATCAATTGTCGATGGCACTGCGACACCTACTGAAAACATAGATAACATCGCTGCAACGCTGGATCATGATAGCTCCAAATGGAAAGTTGTCACACGAACATTCGCGAACAAGAACAGTTCGGCAATCACGATCGAAGACATCATTCGCCTGTGCCAAACGATCAATGATGCCCGGTCAGAGTATTCTTCCTTCGTCGTGACGACTGGGACCGACACCCTAGAGGAAGTTGCCTTCGGTCTTGATCTACTCTTGGGGAAAGTGACGACCATCGCTGTGACAGGCGCCATGCGGCCGCCCTACGCAAGCGACTTTGACGGTCCCGCATCCCTGCACGCCGCGATCGAGCACTGCCAAAAACCTTGGCCGGAAAACGCCGGCGTGTTCGTTGTTATGGGCGGTTCTGCGATACCCGCGCACTTGGCCCACAAACGCAGCACGTCACGTCTTGACGCCTTCGTATCCACCAAGGTTGAATTTGAGACCGAGGAGTTTGACCTCACGGCGTCCAAGGACAGGGCCTTGCCACTGTTGGGGGAAAAATTGCTTCCAAGTCAGTCGTGGAAAGCAGTTGATATCCCGATTGTTGGCCTTTCCGTTAGCCCTGCCTTGAACGCCAAGCGATATGCCGACGCGGACGGCCTGGTGATAGCTTGCCCGGGCGCATGTTCCATGGCCCCGGAGACCAGACTTGAGATGAGCAAGACCCTCGTTCCAGTGATGCCCGTAGCGCTGGTGAGCCGTTGCGAGGACGGTCACGCCGACGTCTCGGCGCATTACCCCGGATACATCGAAGAGCTTGAAAGCCTAGGGTTCAAGGTCCGAGAGTTCCACGGGTTACGGCCGGAAAAGGCGCGGCTCAAACTTGCGTTCGAACTGATGAGCCAATCAATTGAAACGTCCTGAATGCCTGATGTCAGCACCGATGGCCTGCCACGAGCGTCGCTAGCCCTGGGCTACAACCCCAGTGTCAGGCGTCGTTCATCCAGCCCAGCGTCGCATCCGTATCACCGCCGGGCTTGTACTCGGCTCCCAGAGGCGCGTCATATCCAAGCCGCGCGATAGTGCGAAAGATATGGGCATAGTTGACCTCGCCGTGGTCCGGCGCCCCCCGATCGGGGACAGAGGCAAACTGGATATGACCAATCGAAGGCAGCAGCGCTTCGATCCGGTGGGTCAGGTCACCCTCCATCAACTGCACATGGTAGCAATCGAACATCAGCTTCAGGTTCGCAGCTCCAACACCTGACATCACGGCCAGTGCTTGATCGGTCGTGGTCAGGAAATAGCCCGGTGCGTCATACCTATTCAGCGGCTCGATCAGGATCGTGATCCCGTAGGGGGCCGCCTTCTCGCAAGCATAGCGCAGGTTTTGGACGAAGGTCTCATGGGCATCGCGGCCCTCGGCAAATCCGGCCATGACGTGGATGTTGGGCGTATCGATCGCAACCGCATAGGCAATCGCCTCATCAATCGCGGCGCGCGCGTCTTCCTCGCGCCCGGGCAAGGCGGACAATCCGTTCTCGCCGCCCGCGACATCCCCGCGCCGGGTGTTGAGCCCCAACATGCGCAGGCCGGTTTCTTGCAAAGCCGTTGCTACAGCCTCGGCGGGCACGTCATAGGGCCAATGGCATTCCACGGCGTCAAACCCTGCGGCTTTGGCCGCATGGATCGCGTCTGGCAAAGGCCGGTCCGCCCATAGAAAGCCCAAGTTCGCTGAAAATCTCATACGTCCCACTCCACATCGAATTTTGTGATCAAGGCCTGCTGCTCCGCCTCCGTCAGCATCCGCGGGTTCATGCCACGCGTAAGCATGGCCAGTCGCGCCGTATCTTCGAGCTCTTCGATGGCATTGCAGGCGGCCTCGATATCCTTGCCCGCAACAACCGGCCCGTGATTTGCCAGCATGACCGCACTGCGCTTACCGGCAAGCCCACGCACAGCCTCCCCCATCGCCGGATCCCCGGGCAGGAAGAAGGGCAGCAGCTTGACCTTTCCCAGCTTCATGATTCCGTAGGGCGTCAGCGGTGGCAAAAAGTTATCCTCATCGGCGTCCGGCATCAGCGACAGAGCGACCGAGTGACAGGAATGCAGATGCACCACCGCGCCTGCCGTGCTGCGTGTGTCGTAGAAAGCCGTATGGAGCGGCATTTCCTTCGTCGGCTTGTCGCCGTCGATCAACCGGCCTTGGGCATCAAACCGGCTGAGCCTGCCGGGGTCCAGACGCCCAAAACTTGTTCCGGTAGGAGACACCAACAGCCCGCCATCTTCGGTCCGGGCAGATATGTTGCCGGTGCTGCCACCGGTTAGGCCGCGATCAAACATCGACTTGGCCAACAGGCAGATTTGCTCACGCAGCTTTGCTTCGCCAGTCATACTGCACCCAGCTTATCTTGGGCATCGGTAAAGAAGGTTTCAGTTCCGAAATTGCCGGATTTGAGGGTCAGGGCAATCTGATGCCCGCCCGACTGGCAAAAGGTCCATGGAACACCCGGCGCAATTTCTGTGCCAATATCAAGCTGGGTCACACCAAGCGCCTTGGTCACAGCCCCCGACGTCTCACCGCCCGCAACGATGACCCGGCGCGCCCCTTTGTCCCGTGCAGCCACGGCACAGGCTGACAGGGTGGCCTCCACAATCTCTCCGGCCCCCGCCACGCCCAGTTTTACCTGCGCTGCGCGAACGCTTTGCGGATTGGCGGTGGCATAGATGATCGGTGCTTGGTCAAGGTCCTGCCTCGACAACCACTCAAGCGCCTTTTGCGGGCCGTTCTCGGCCAATGCCAGCGGGTCCAACTGGAACGCCGGAACGCCGCGGCTTGTGTAATCCGCCACCTGTTTGTTCGTCATGGCGGAGCAACTGCCAGACAGCACAATCGTAGCCGCCCCCAACTCTGGCGCTTCCGCCTTAGGCGCGTCCGCCGACAGGGTTCCATCCGCCAAATAAAGCGCCGGAAGGGGCATTGCCACGGCGCTTCCCCCCGTCATCAGCGGCATATCACGACAGGCCTCGGCGATGATCCCCAGATCCGAATTGGCAACGGCATCAACCACCACATGCGCCACGCCTTTGGCCTTCAGCTGGTCCAGCTCGCCTCGCAGGGCCTCGGCCCCCTGCGCCACGGTCAACCTGTCGGCCAAACCCACCGGGCGGGTGACCTGCGGCTGCAAAAGCCGCATCAGATTGCTGTCACGCATCGGGGTCAGCGGGTGATCCTTCATCGGGCTCTCCGCCAAAGGCTGCTGCCCGACAAAGAGGTTGCCCATGAAAATGGAACGTCCGTTTTCGGGGAAGGCCGGACAGTAGATCGCCTGATCCGTGCCAAGATCGCTCATCAGCGCCTCGGCAACGGGGCCGATATTGCCCTCCGCTGTAGAGTCGAAGGTGGAGCAGTATTTCCAGAAGAACCTTTGCGCCCCTGCTGCCTGCAACCATTTCAACGCGGCTCGGGTCTCGGCGACGGCCTCATCAACCGGTGCCGTACGAGACTTTAGGGCAATGACCTCGAAGGCCGCAGTCTCGGTCGGGGCTTCTTCAGGCACACCGATACGCAATGAGACACGGACGCCGCTTCGTGCGAGCAGCCCGGCCAGATCGGTCGCGCCTGTAAAATCATCGGCGATACAGCCCAGAACGGTGGTCATGTGTCTTCTCCCGGCAGGGTCAATCCAGCGTTGCGGGCATATACCTTGGCGACGGCTGCGTCGTCTTCCTGCCCATGCCCCATCCCGGCAGCCGCAATAAACTGCTGAAGCGCCGCCGCAGTGATAGGTGCGCTGAACTGCGCTGATTTTGCGATATCGAGCACGATGCCAAGGTCCTTGGGCCAGATGTTGACCGAACTATGCGGCGTGTAGTCCCCCGCCACGATATGGGGCGCGCGGTTCTCCAGCATCCAACTGGTTCCGGCGCATTTACTGATCACTTCAACAAACGTCTCAGGAGCCACGCCTTGAGTCATGCCAAAGGTCAGGGCCTCGGCCATGGTGGCGATATGGACGCCAGCCAAAAGCTGGTTCACCGCCTTCATCGCGCTGCCGGCGCCGACCTGATCGCCAAGTTCGAACACCGTTTCTGCGATACTGTCCAGCAGCGGGCGCGCGGCAGAGAACGCCTGCGCCGAGCCGGACGCCATGATCGAAAGCTGACCGCTTGCGGCTTTGAGCGATCCCCCGGAAATCGGCGCATCAAGGTAGTGAACGCCGCGTTCATCGCACCTTGCGGCCATGTCTTTGGCAAAGACCGGAGGGACGGTCGCACAGGCCAGCACAACCGCGCCGGGTTTCAGCTTCGCCACGATGCCGTCCTCTCCGAACAGAACGCTTTCGGTTTGGGCCGCGTTCAAGACCACCACCGCAATGACATCCAGCGTCTCTGCGACCTCCGAGAGAGGAGCATCCTGCCCCCCCTCGGCTTTGAACTTGGCGATCTGGTCCGGGTTGATATCAACGCCCCAGACCCGATGCCCGTCACGCAGTGCCGAAGAGGCCATGCCATAGCCCATCGACCCAAGGCCGATGATCGCGACATTTCTAGAGTTCTCGGTATCGATGGTCATTTTAGTCTCCTTTCACCCAGTTCGGCAGCCAAAGTGCGACGTCAGGGAAGAACAGCACGATAGCAAGCGCGACGACTTGGATGCAGATAAAGGGGATCAGCGCGCGAAAGATCTCGGACAAGCTCATGTCCTTGGGCGCAACAGATTTCAGGTAAAAGGCAGCAGGGCCAAAAGGCGGCGAGAGGTAGCTGACCTGCATGTTCATCGCAAACAGAATGCCGAACCACACAGGATCCATGCCCAGCTTGATAATAATCGGCACAAAGATCGGCATGGTCAGCAATGCGATGCCGATCCAATCCATAAACAGGCCCAGGACCACAAGAATACCCATCATGATCAACACGATCACAATTGGTGACGCCCCACTGTCAAGGATGGTGCTCTCGATGAACCGGTTGCCACCCATCAGGTTATAGACCCCCACCAAAGCCGCCGCGCCAAGGCCGATCCAGATGATCATGCCGCAGGTCTCAAGCGTCTGTTTCAGGCTGTCGCGGATAAGGATCCAAGTCACCTCGCCCCGAACAGCTGCCGAAAGGAACACACCGACAACACCCATAGCGGCGGCTTCAGTAACAGAGGCGATGCCACCATAGATCGAACCCAACACAGTCACCGCCACGCCAACCGGCAGGATCACACCCCGCATCTTGCGCAATTTCTCGGCCATTGGGATATTAAGCTCCTCGTCCGAAATCGGCGGGCCCATCTCGGGGTTCGCGTAACAGCGGATAAGAATGTAGATGATATAGAACGAAGCCAGCATCAGGCCCGGTGTGACCGTTGCAAGGAACAGATCGCCGATGGAAACGCTGGCGGTAAGCCCGTAAACGATCAGAACAATCGACGGCGGGATCATCGTGCCAAGCGAGCCACCCGCACAAACCGTGCCAATGGCCAGCGCGCGGTTATAGCCAAGCCGCAGCATCTGCGGCAGCGCGATCAGGCCCAGAAGAACGATCTCGCCGCCAATAATGCCGGAAATCGATGCAAGGAACACGGCTGCAACCAGTGTTTGCACCGCGACCCCGCCCTTGATGCGACCAGCCACAAGGCGCATCGCATCATACAGATCCCGCGCCATGCCCGAACGGTCAAGAAGAGACGCCATCAAGACAAACATCGGAATGGCCACGAGGACGTATTCATTCACGAAGGAATAGATCCGGCTCGATACCAAAGGCACGCCCGACGGCCCGAACCAAGCAATCGTGAACAGGATCGCAATCAACCCGGTGACAAAGGCCAATGGGATACCCGTCAGGATCAGCACCATGATCGAGCCGACAAGCAACAGTGACCCTGTCTGAATGCCAAGGTTCCGACCTTCGGAAAACAACAAGTAACCGCCGACTGTAAGGATCGCGAAAACGACCCCGATACCGATGATAGCCCATTTGCTTGGCGTTTCGCCGGCGCTTTGGCGATATCCGGTGCCCTTCCAAGCGGTCCAAATATGACCCAAGGACTGAACTGCCAAAACGATCGCAGTGATCAGCAGCATCATTTTGATAATGGCTGGCGTTATGGGGTTCCACGCCGAACCCGATCGCTCAAGGCGCACATCGCCCTGCGGCGTCCACCACGACTTTTCCACCATCGTGTAGGCCGCATAGGCAATTGCAACGGCGAAAAACAGGGCAAGCAAACCGTTCACAACGTCCAGAAGCCTGCGTGTGCCGCCACTGGTGCCGAAATAGATCAACCCGATACGGATATGCTTGTCTGCCGCCAGACACTGCATCCCGCCGTACAGATAACACGCCGCAATCAGCGCAATAACTGTTTCGTGGGCCCAAATCGTGGGGGCATTAAAGAAATACCGCACAACGATCTCGTAAAGGGAAATCACTGTTGCGATGGCAAACAGAAAACTAAAGGCGGTCCCCACCGTGACAATGCCGCGATCCAGAGCATTCTGAGGGCCAGCACTGTCTTCTTCATGGACCTTTTTGAGCGCTTCAAGCTGCGCATCGACTTCGGCTTCGGTCATCGCCGTTTCATGTTGTACCATGGTCCCCTCCCGGAACGTGAGCAATAAGGACGGGCGAAGGGGCCAGAACCAGCCCCCTCGCGACGCTGCAAATGCCGCGTGTTATTCGGCCAAAAGGCCGGCCTCGGTGAGGTATGTCGTGACGCTCTCATAGGCTTTGCCAGCCATCTCGGAACGCTCCGCCCAATTGGCCCACTGCGATTTCGCGATGCCGCGGAACCGCGCGCGCTCTTCGTCGGACCAGTTGATCACGGTGATGTCTGGATCAGCCATCGCTTCTGCAACGGCGACTTCATTCTGCACGTCCAGCTGGCTGACCATATCGCGCGCAAATACGGAAACAGACTCGTTCAGAATGGTCTGAAGGTCTTCGGGCAGACCGTCATAGATGTCCTTGTTGATCGACACTTCGATCACAGGCATGGAATGGAAACCGGGATACAGCGGATACTTGGCGAACTCGTGCATACCCTGTGCATGGTTGGTCGAAAATACGGTGTAATCCGCCGCATCAATGACGCCTTTTTCCAGCGAAGTGTAAACTTCGGAGCCGGGCAGGTTGACTGGCGATGCGCCAGCCGCGGCAAAGACTTCCTGAACCATACCTTCCGGCGCGCGCATCTTGATGCCCTGCAGGTCATCAACACCGTGAATCGGAACCGTTGACAGGAAAGCCTCAACACCCGTTGCAGATGCACCAAGGAACTGCAGGCCATAAGGGTTTACCAGCTCGTTAAAGAGCGCCTTACCACCACCGTTCTCCATGTAGTCGAACATTTGCTCAGGCGCAGACCATGCGCCGACAAGGTTACCCAACATCGCAAAGGCCGGATCCTTGCCCGAGAAGTAGGAGGGGTCCGTGATGTGGCCCTGCAGAATGCCCGCCCCTACCGCGTCGAGCGTTTCGTTGTGCGCCACCACGGTGCCCACGGGCACGACAGTGATTTCGATGCGGCCGCCGGACAGCTCATTAACGCGATCAGCCCAGTCCTCCTCGATTGGGAAAAAGTTGTCCCCGGCCTGCGCCGAGGTCTGGAATGTCCATTGGTAATCCTGCGCCAAGGCGGTGCTCGCGCAGAGCGTCGATGCGGCAACGATGCCACTCAGGACAAGCGATTTGAAAGTGGTCTGTGTCATGGTTCCTCCCACAGCGCTGGAACAGCGCCGGTTTTCTGTTGTTCGCGGTCTCCTCCGAAACCACGGCTATGCCCGGATTAATCACCTGGTATCGCACCTGGTAACGACGTTGGTAACGATACCGGTATCGATACCGGTATCGATACCGGTATTGATACCAGTGCCCGATCTGCCCTAAGCTGTCAACACTTCGCCGTCGACTTCACGATGCCGATGCGTGAATAGAGGCTTGGTCTTTGCTGGCGATGAGCCACCTGGCGACAGGCACAAAAGGGGGCAAGCCTATGAAAAGTAGAAAAACTTTGGCCGACGTCGCAGCAGCCGCCGGTGTCAGCAAAATGACAGCCTCGCGCGCGCTTCGCGGCGACAAGGACGTCTCGCAGACCAACATCGAGCGGGTCAAACAGGCCGCGCGCCAGATAGGCTACTACGGGAATCAGTTCGCCTCTTCCCTCTCGAGCAAGCACACCGACCTGATCGGCGTCGTGGTGCCCAGCCTGTCAAACATCGTGTTTCCACAGGTCATGGCCGGGGTCACCGATGCGCTAAAGGGCACTTTGCTGCAGCCGGTCTTTGGGGTCACCGACTACGACCCCGAAACGGAATACGAAACCCTGCGGAACATGCTGTCCTGGCGCCCTGCCGGGTTGATCGTGACCGGAATTGACCAACCGCCCGAAACCCGGCAGCTGCTAAAAGACGCAGGGGTTCCGGTTGTCCAGATCATGGATATCGACGGCCATCCTGTCGACGCCTGTGTCGGATTTTCCCACAGCGAGGCCGGCCATGATATTGCTGTCGCCCTGTTCGAGGCAGGCCTACGGCGCTTCGGCTACGTGGGGCGCAACCTCGACAAGGATCTTAGGGCCGCAAAACGCAAACAAGGCTTCCAAAGCGCATTGCGCGACCATGGCCTCGCCTTCGCCGAGATTGTGGATGGACCAAGTCAGCAGGTTGATGCGGCGGGGCGCTCTGCCGTCGATTGCGGCCGCAAATTGACGGCAGCCCTTCTGGAACGTCAGCCCGATCTTGATTGCATCTACTTCTCCAACGATGACCTTGCGTTTGGCGGCCTGTGTCACTGCATTTCCGCAGGGATCAGCGTCCCGGGTGATGTCGCTCTGGCGGGCTTTAACGGTCTGGGCCTCCTCGAGGGGTTTCCCGGCAAGATCGCAACCTCGCGCACAGCACGCAAACAGATTGGCGAGCAAGCCGCACGGATGATCCTTGAAACCGTGGAACATTCTGCTGCCAAAATGGAGAAACTGCATATCCTGAAGCCAGAAATATCGCTTGGCGAACTGGCTAGGATCAAAAACAAGGCCGGCTGACTTCTGCGCCCCGCCACCTTGATAACCCCGCTTGGCCTGCTGCGGATTTCCCTGCGGGCAACCTAGGCTGACATAGGCCTTGGATAGCCGATTATAGATCGGCATGACATTGGCCCGAGAAAACCGATGCAAAATGCCTTCGGCCCTATGACGTTTCCACCTCGGTGATGATCGACTGAAAACGGCTCATCGGAGCGATCGTCGCAAGAGCGGTCCGCCCGAACTTGCTCGTCGTGCACAGCAGATAGGAGGCCGCCGCAGCATTCATTGCCGCCTTCTTGACCGCTATCTTTGACGTGTTGAAATCCATCACCCGCTCGGTGTCGTCCACCGCGGAGCAGGCGATCAGGGCAACGTCGATCCGAAGGTCGTTCAGACGCAGGATGACCTCCTCGCCGGTCAGCGATCCGTCCCTACCCGAAAGCCGCCCGCCGATGACATTGACCTCATGCGCCTCGGGGTCGAACAACAGCGCCGTGCGGATGCTGGTGGTGAAGATCCGAAAGCCCTTGCGCTGCGCCAATCGTGCAGCGCAGCACTCGATGGTCGTGCCCACGTCCAAAAAAACGCTGGCCCCGTCCGGGATGATGGCTGCGGCGCGCGCGCCGACCAAATGCTTTTCCGGCTTCGCCACGTCGCGCTTGGCCGCATGGTCCAGCCGCGCGGATTCAGCCGCCCCCACCGGGCCAGCACCGCCGTGAAAACGCTGCAACAGGCCCTTTTCCGAAAGGGTGATAATGTCGCGACGCACCGTCTGCGCCGAGACGCCAAACTCTTCGGCCAGCGCCTCAATGGTCACAAAGCCGGATCCAAGAACGCGGCTCAGAACCACGGCCTGTCGTGGCGATAAATTAGGGGTGGTCTGTGTATCTGTCATAAAACTGTGTAAATTATATATCATTTGATGGAAGAAATCTTACACGAAAGAAAGCACAGGACAATGCAAGAAAACCTCTCCCAAAGCAAAGATGGACGTTTTTTTCTTGGCCAGAATGAACTGTGCAGCACTCAATGGGCATGGCGCAGCAAAGGTGCGGCGACCACAGAAGGCACCACCCCGGTCACCGCCTCCCAAGCCCTGAAAGATCTCGCACGAACCCGCCCGTTGCAGCAATTGGTCGTCGGCATCATCGGCCCGCGCAATGCCACCCCCGAACAGATCGAAGCCGCCGAGGCCCTCGGTGCCGCCTTTGGCGCGTTGGGGCTGACCGTGATCTGCGGCGGCCGCAGCGGCGTTATGGAAGCCGCCTGCAAAGGCACACATAGGGCGGGCGGACTGCCGATCGGCATTCTGCCCGGCACCGATCCGCAAGAGGCCAACGCTTACGTCGCGGTGCCGCTCACCACCGGGCTGAACGAGGCCCGCAACATCATCATCGTGCGCGCTGCGCGGGTTCTGGTGGCCGTCGGAAATTCGCCGGGCACCCTGACCGAGGTTGCCTATGGCCTGCATTTCAACAAGCCGGTGATCGGTGTGGCCGATGCCGCACAGCTAGAGGGCGTGCAACACACCCCCGACGCCGCAGCCGCCGCCGAGGCAGCCCTGAGCAGACTGCTCATGAGCCTGCCGGTGATCCAGGCCGATTGATATGAACGATATCTTACAATCCGCACCTCACACCGATCTGCCCGCCCTGTCGCTCCGCGGCGTCAGCAAGCGCTTTGGCGAGGCCGAGGTCGTCTCGGATTTCTCACTGGACCTTTACGCAGGTGAATTTGTGGCCCTGCTCGGCGCCTCCGGCTCCGGCAAATCCACGACCCTGCGGATGCTGGCGGGGCTGGAACGACCAAGCAGCGGCCAAGTGTTGATGGGCGGCGTTGACGTAACCGACCTGCGCCCCGCCGCGCGCAACATCGCACTGATGTTCCAAAGCTATGCCCTATATCCGCACCTGACCGTCCGCCAGAACATCGCCACCCCCCTGCGCCAAGCGCTTCTCAGCGCCGCCGCACGCCTACCCGGCGCGGCCCTACTCAGCGCAAAGACCCGCGAGACAGAGGCCGCAATCAACAGCCGCACCCAAAGCGTCGCGCAGATGCTGCGCCTCGACGGGCTGCTGGACCGTAAACCGGGCCAATTGTCCGGCGGTCAACAACAGCGCGTGGCTCTGGCCCGCGCCTTGGTGCGCGATCCCTCGGCCTTTTTGCTGGATGAGCCGCTGTCGAACCTCGACACCGCTCTGCGTCACACAACCCGCGAAGAAATCCGCGACCTGCACCGCCGCACCGGCCACGCCTTTTTGCTGGTCACCCACGATCAAGCGGATGCGCTGTCGATGGCCGACCGCATCGCGGTGATGATTGCGGGGCGGGTTGCCCAATGCGCCCCGGCGGCAGACATCTATCATCGGCCCGCCACCCGCGAGGTCGCCCGCTTTATCGGCGCGCACCGGATGAACATCTTTTCTCCCGGCCCCGAGGCCGCATCCCTGCACCCCCGCGGCGCGCAGGACGACATCGGCATCCGCCCCGAGGCTCTGCACATCGACCCCAAGGGCCCGCTCAGCGCCACGCTGCAATGCGCCGCCTTTCACGGCGAAGAAACCCTGCTGCACCTGCGCAGTGACAGCGGCGCTGAACTGCTGGCCGTCACCGATGGCTCCGCACCCTTGCCGCCCCAAGGCAGCAAAATGCGCTTTGCCGCCCCCGCGGCGCGACTGCATTGCTTTGACGCCGCCACCGGCATCCGCAAGGAGATCGCAGCGTGAGGCCCCGCGAAAGTCTGACCAGCCTTGTGCTAACCGCCCCGGCGACGCTGGCGCTGGTGATATTTGTCTTCCTGCCGGTCGCAGTCGTCTTTCTGCTGGCCTTCACCAACTACCAGATCGGCGCACCCGGCCTTGGCTGGGTCGGGCTGGACAATTTCGAACAGCTCTTCGGCTCCCGCTTGGGGCGCAACGCCCTCCTCAACACCCTGACCTATGTGGCGATCGTCATTCCCGCTTCGGTCGGGCTGGGCCTTCTGGTGGCCTTGGGCCTCCACGCGCTGGCGCGCAGCATGCCGCGTCTGTCTGACGTGCTCAAGGCCGTGTATTTCCTGCCGGTTGCGGCCACGCTGGTCGCTATGGCGGTATCCTGGCAGATGCTGCTGCACCCCTCACTGGGGCTAATCAACACATGGTCGAGCGCACTCGGCCTGCCCGCCCCCCTGTGGCTCAGCGACCGCGGCCTCGTGCTCTACACCCTCTCCGCGATCGGCATCTGGCAAAGCGTCGGCTACAACATGGTGCTGTTTCTCGCCGGGCTCGCCGCCATTCCGCCCGCGCTCTATGACGCCGCCGAGGTTGACGGCGCCACCGGCGGCTGGTCGCGCTTCTGGCTGGTCACTTGGCCGATGCTGGGGCCGACGACCCTGTTTGTCCTGGTCGTGACCGCCGCGAGCGCCTTTCGCGTGTTTGAAACGGTCGCGACCCTGACCAAGGGCGGCCCCGCCTTCGCCTCTGACACCATCGTCTATGCGCTCTACCGCGAGGGCTTCGTCTATTTCAAAGCGGGCTATGCCAGCGCCATCACCGTGGTGTTTTTCCTCGCCCTACTGCTGCTGACCGCGCTGCAGGTCTGGGTCATCGAGCGAAAGGTGCATTACCGATGAAACGTATGATTTTGCTCGGGCTGCTGGCCCTTGGCGCGATAATGGTGCTTCTCCCCTTCATCTGGATGGTCTCGGTTTCGCTCAAACCGCAGGCCGAGATTTTCACCGCATCGGTCACTCTTTTGCCGCGCGCGCCGACACTGGCAAACTACTGGCAGGCGATCACCCAGACAGAGATCCCGCGCTATCTGCTCAACGGCGTGATCGTGACAGGGGGCATCCTCGTGCTGCAATTGCTGGTCTCCGTGCCCTGTGCCTATGCGCTGGCGCATCGCGAGTTTCGCGGGCGGGGCCTCTTGTTCGCGGCGATCCTTGCCGCATTGCTGGCCCCCTTTCACGTGACAGCGATCCCGATCTTTCTCGGGCTGGCCCAACTGGGCTGGCTGAACACCTACACCGCGCTGATCCTGCCCTTTACCGCCACGGCCTTTGGCCTGTTCCTCTTGCGTCAGGCCTTTGCCCGCATCCCGGCAGAGCTGATCGACGCCGCCCGCGTGGACGGCATGGGCGAAATGGCCATCGCATGGCGCATCGCCTTTCCACTGGCCATGCCCACAGTGATCGCCTTTGCGATCTTTTCGGTCACCGCCCACTGGAACGACCTGTTCTGGCCGATGATCGCAACCACCGACCCGCAACTGGCCACCCCGCCGCGCGGCATCCTGTTCTTTCGCGACGCCGAGAGCGGTGACGCGCCCGGCCCCCTGATGGCAGGTGCCGTGCTGGTCACCGCACCGCTGGTGCTGGCCTTCCTGCTCAGCCAGCGCCGCTTCACCCAAGGGCTCGCCAACACCGGCCTCAAAGGATGAGGCCCCATCCCACACAAAACCAAGAGGCGGCCCACCGCCCTTTTGCACCCCTTTTCCACCCCTAGAAACACCACCGGAGACAGACATGAAAACTTCCCTTCTCGCCCTTGGTCTTGCGCTTGCCGCCGGGTCCGCGGCTGCTGACACCACCCTGCGCGTGCACTACGCAATCCCCACGATCTGGGCCGATACACAGGCGGCTCTGGCCGAGGCCTTCATGGCCGCGCACCCCGATGTCACCATCGAACTGGACGGCCCCGCCGAGGGCTACGCCGAAGGCGTGCAGCGCCTGCTGCGCGAATCCGTCGCTGGCACCGCGCCGGACGTGGCATGGGTTGGCCTGAACCTGTGGCGCGTGCTTGAGGCACGCGATCTCGCGCAGCCGCTGGACGCCTTCCTCCCCGAAGACCCCGAGGCCCAGGGCTATACCGGCGCACTGCTCTCGCTCGGTCGTTTTGAGAACACGCAATACGCCTTGGGCACCTCGGCCTCGACCCTGGTGGCCTACGTCAACCCCGATCTGGTGGAACGCGCAGGCGGCTCGATGGAGAACTTCCCCACCGACTACGACGGCATCATCGAACTGGCCGCCAAGATCGACGCGCTTGATGCCACCATCGAGGGCGTCTGGGTCTCGCCCCATGACTGGCGCTTCCAGTCCTTCCTCGGCGCCCACGGCGGCCGCCCGATGACCGAGAACGAGAGCGACATCACATTCGACAGCGATGCAGGCGTTGCCGCGGCAACGGTCTACAGCCGCTTCGCCTCCGAGGCTGGCATGTCCACGATGGGCCAGAACGACGCGCGTCAGGCCTTTCCAGCGGGCACCTTGGGCATCATGTTCGAAAGCTCCTCGCTGATGACACGCTTTGCCGAAGGCGCAGGCGAGCGCTTTGACATGACTGTAACGCCGATGCCCATCGTGGCCGCAGACGAAGAGGTCTATCTGCCCACCGGCGGCTCTGGCATCGTGATGCTGACAGACGACGCGGAAAAGCAGCAGGCCGCATGGGATTACATCTCCTTTGTCACGAGCCCCGAGGCACAAAAGATCATCGTCGAAACAACCGGTTATGCGCCAACCAACGCTTTGGTTGTCGAGGACGCCAGCTATCTGGGTGACTTCTACGCCCAGAACCCCAACGCCCGCGTCGCCCATGCGCAGGTCGCGCAATATGCGGGCCCTTGGTATGCCTATCCCGGCGCCGAGGGCGTGGCCGTCACCGACGTGATCGCGGCGGACCTGCTGGGTGTGGTTGAGGGCGCCGACCCACGCGAGGCCGTTGAAAACCTCGCCGAAACAACGCGCAGCATGCTCGGCTTCAACTAAGAAATCAGGACCCCGCGGCCCGGCAAAACGGGTCGCGGGGTCCACCCCTCAACAGAACCGCCTCACTCCCGCCCTTTCTGCGCCTCGGCAATGGCCTCAGCGATGATCTGATGCGCCGCGGCGACATCCACACCGGCGCTCTTGGCGCATTGCTCGGTCGAGGCACCGCGCGCATAGTGATCAAGGACCTCACGTCTGGCGTTCCGGTCCACGCCCTTCATGACCCTATCGGTTCTAATGCCGCCGCTCATGCAACCTCACTTTGCCCAGCCTTGATCACTCAAATAACCGCATCGGCAAAGCAGCAGCAAGACCTTGCCCCCGCCGTAGAGGCACTCATGTCGCTGTATTTCGACCATGTGTCTCATGGAGATCATGCCGAGGGCCTATACGCCGATATCGGGCGCCTCATTCCCGAGGGCCCGACAGCAAATCGCAATCCGGCCAGACCTTCGCGCCACAGTTCAAGCGATCCAAACCGGCTTATCACCGCCCCTCAGCCCCGAGTTGGACCGCCTCCTTTCAGACACGGCCAAGGCGGCACCGAAACCGCCCCTGCTGCGTTAAGCCAAGCTGGGAAGCCACAGGACGATGCTGGGGAAGGCCACCAGAAGTGCGATGGTGATTCCGTCGGCGATGAAAAAGGGTGTCACGCCTTTGAACACGTCCTGCACAGTCAGATCGTCCCGAACTCCGGCCACGACAAAGCAATTGAGGCCGATCGGGGGGGTGATCAGACAGAACTCCGCCATCTTGACCACAAGAATACCGAACCAGACGGCACACATAGGCCCGGACATCCCGAAGGCACTGTCGGCGGCCGCGACATCAGCGCCGCCATTGAGCGCCATAATCGCAGGGTGGACCACCGGCAGGGTCAGCAGCAGCATCCCGATGGCATCCATGAACATGCCAAGCACGGCATAGGCCAGCAGAATGCACACAAGGATCAGCATGGGCGACATTGTCAGCGATGTGATCCAGTCGGAAAACGCCCCCGGAAGGTCGGCAAACCCGAGGAAGCGCACATAGATCAGAACGCCCCAGATGATGGTAAAGATCATCACGCTAAGCTTGGCCGTTTCCAACAGCGACTCTTTAAGCTCTGGCCAACGCATACCTTGGTAGAGGGCCATGAGGAACACGACAAACGCCCCGATCGCGCCGCCTTCGGTGGGCGTTCCCCAAGCGTCTCCGCCAAAGGGGTTGTAGACAAAGCAGATGATCGTCACGACCACGAAGATGATGGGCAAAGCCGGCGGCAGGGACAGAAACCGTTCTTTCCACGTAAAGCCCGACACAGGCGGGCCGAACCCCTTGATCGTCAGCGCCATGCCAATGATGAGCGCCGCGTAGATGAACGCGGAGAAGGCCCCGGGAATGAACCCAGCGAGCAAGAGCATGCCCACGTCCTGCTCCACAATGATCGCATAGATCACAAGGATGGCGGAGGGCGGGATAAGCGAGGCGAGCGTGCCGCCCGCGGCCACAACCCCGGCGGCGAATTGTTTGTTATAGCCGATCTTCAGCATCTCGGGGATCGCGATGCGGGCGAAAACCGCAGAGGTCGCAACCGAGGCGCCGGATACAGCGGCAAAGCCCGCCGTCGCAAACACGGTCGACACCGCAAGGCCGCCGGGCACCCAGGCGATCCATTTTTTGGCTGCTTCGAACAGGGCCTTCGTCAGGCCCGCGTGATAGGCCAGATAGCCGATCAGAATGAAGGTCGGGATCAGAGAGAGCGCCTGACTGGCAACCTTGGAATGCGGCACCTGCCCCGCTGTTTTCGCAGCGATGCCAACGGCCCAGCCCAGATCCTCAAATCCATAATCCTTGCGGGCCCAGAAAATCCAGACCAGCCCCACCAGACCGGCAAGCCCCGCGGCAAAGGCCACGCGCATGCCAAGGACAACCAGGACGAGCAGGCCGCCCGTGACCCATAGACCAATCTCAATAGGTTCCATCAGCCTTCGTCCTTCAATTGATCGGCTTCCATCTGAGCCTGTTTCGCCGCATCCGCGATCATCGGGACGGCAACCGTATGCCCCGTCACAACGCCCCGTGCATAGGCCCATATCTGCAGGCAGAGCCGCAGGCACAGCACGGAAAAGGCCACAGGCGCGAGCAGCTTGGCTGGCCAGAGCGGCAATGCGATATCCATAGAGCTGTCGCGGCTCCACATCGGGGCGCCGAAATCAAAGCTGCGCTGGAAATGCGCCCAAGTGCCCCAGACAAGCAGCACCATAAGCAACAGGACGGCCAAAGTCGTGATAAGCTCTGCAAGATACAGGGCGCGGCCGCGCAACTGGCCAACGAGGATATCCATGCGGATATGTGCGCCTTCGCGCATCACATAGGAAATGCCCATAAAGGAAATAAGCGGCATCGCCTGCTCGATCCAGTCCACATAGCCGGGCAAAGGCGCATTCGCAAAATTGCGGCCGGATACGGAAAACACCGCCAGCAACATGAGGCTGAACACCGCAAGGCCGCTGACCAGCGCCAGAACGCGTTCGAGCTTTAACAAACTGAGGTCGAGTTTACTGAGCGTGCTGTCGTCTTCCAGCACTAGGGATGCAGTTGCCATGTGAGCCTCGCAAAAATGAAAGACCCCGCGCGAGTGCTGCGCGGGGTCAAAAGTCCAAAGACTTAGTTGTCTCCGGCGATCATGCCGGTCACCAGATCATACAGTTCCTGCGCAGGCAGGCCTGCCGCGGAGTTCTGTTCGATCCATGCGGCGGCTGCAGGGGCTGCGGCGACGGATTTGAAGGCTTCGATTTCGCTGTCGGCGAATGTGACTTCCTCGATGCCGCGCTCTTTCAAAGCAGGGCCCCAGGCCTCCATTGTCGCGCCGTTGTAGTTGGCGATGTAATGGTCGAGGGCCTCATCAACCGACCCCATAAGGGCCTCGCGGTGCGCGTCAGACAGGCTCTCAAAGGCGTCAGTGTTCACAACCACAGGGCAGTTCACCGTGCCGGGGTTGAGGTTTGTCGTCCACCATGTGCCGTTCTCGATCGTGCCGAAGGACATATGGGCGTGGGGGGCAAAGCTCACGGCCTTTACAACGCCGCTGTCCATCGCCTGACGGACTTCGGTTGCGGACATGGATGTCGGAACCGCGCCCACAGCTTCCATTGCGGCGCCGATGCCGCCTGTTGCGCGCACGCTCAGGCCTTCGAAATCGGCCAGAGTGGAGGGCGCATCGCCAACGCCGACGATGTTATACTGCGGCAGCGGCGAGGGCATCAGAAGCTTCGCGTTCCAGCGGCCCAGATCCTCAACCGTGGCGGGGTGGTTATAAACAGCCATGGACAGCTCTACTTCCTGCTCCAGCGAGGATACGCCAAGGAAGGGAAGCTCAAGAACCGTGATCGACGGGTTCTTGTCGCGGTGGTAACCGGCACAGAACTGCGCCATTTCAAACGCACCGATGGAAATCCCATCAAGGTTTTCGCGGTTGTTGGACAGGCCCCCGTAGCTGATGTTCAGGGTGAATTCGCCGTCGGTTTTTTCGGATACAAGTTCCGCCAGCTTTTCAACATGCGCGGTAAAGGCGCGCGGCGCCCCCCACAGGGATACGTTCCATTCCTCAGCGGCCACTTGACCGGCAAAAGACACAAGCAAAGCGGCAGCCGCAGTGCGGCCCAGATATTTTTTCATTGGTAGTCCTCCCATTTGATGGGGGCACCATAGCCGATTCCCTAGGGGAAGGCTCATGAAGAAATCTGCGCTGCCTGACGCCGCTGCCCTGCGGATTTCCGCATAGCTACAAAAGAGCGTCCTTATCGAGGCCCAGCTTGACGATTTTCTCGTTCAACGTCCGCCGTCCGATCCCCAGATCAGCGGCCGCATCGTCCATCCGTCCGGCATTTTCCTGTATCGCACGCCCGATCATCTGCCGCTCAAAGGCGGCGACAGCCTCGCGCAGGCCCGGCTTGCTCGCGCCATCATGATCGACCCCTGAGATTGCGTCCGCCATCCTTGGCGTCCCCTGCTGGGCAGACATCAGGAACCTGTCCACCACATTGCGCAGCTCGCGCACATTGCCCGGCCAGCTATGGGCGATCAGCGCGGAAATATCATCCTGCGTCAGATCGACCGCCGAGACACCAAAGGCCTTGGCGCTATCGGACAGGAACCGCTGCGCAAGCAGCGGAATGTCATCCAAACGCGCGGCAAGGGTGGGCAGCTTGATGCTCAGCCCCTCAAGCCGGAACAACAGGTCCTGCCGCAGACGCCCGTCCCTGACGGCTTGGGCGGTGTCCTCATTGGTTGCGGACAGAATGCGAAGATCCACCTTTTCGGGGGAGACCGCATCGGGCAAAAACACTTCCTGACTTTCGCAAAGCCGCAACAAAGCCGGCTGAATATCCATCGGGCAGGCGCTGATTTCATCCAGAAACAGCGTCCCCCCCGCCGCGGCCTGCGCCACAACCGGCAGTTGGGCCGCGGTCACCTGCGCCGCATTGATCGCAATGAACGGCCCGTCGCAACGGTCGGATGTGTCATGCAACAGCCGCGCAACAAGGTCCTTGCCTGTCCCTGTCTCCCCAAGGATCAGAACCGGCGAGGCGCTTTGCGTCATGATGGCGATGGTCTGCCTCAGCCCGACCATTTCGGGGGTTTCCCCCAAGAGCCGCACATCAAGCCCCGACAGTTCCTGCAAACGCTCCTTCAGCCTCTGGTTGCTCTCCCGCATGCGATGTTGCTCTGCCGCATGGGACAGGATCAGAAGCAAACGTTTGGGATCATAGGGTTTCTCAACGAAACTATAGGCCCCCTCATTCATCGCCTCGACAGCCATGGGAATATCCCCATGAGCGGAAATCAAAACCACCGGCGGGGCGTTCTTGAGGTCCTTTAACAGCTCCAGCCCCGTCATCTCGGGCATACGCACATCGCTCAGAATAACGTCCGGCGCGAACTGTGTGATCCAGCGCGCAGCCTCGGTTGCACGGGCCAATGGCTTGGCCTTCCAACCCGCCGCCTCGATCAGATCGACAAGAGAGTTTCGAAACAGCCGATCGTCATCGATCAGAAGGATACGGAAGTCATTCACGCGGCATTGCTCTCTTGTTGCGGATCAAAGCTGGCGCGGAAGATCGCCCCGCCTTCGGCCCGCTCCCGCGCTGTCAAAATCCCGCCGTGATCGGCCACAATCCCTGCGGATATGGTCAGGCCAAGCCCCATGCCCTTGCCGCTTTCGCGCGTCGTGGCAAAGGGTTCACGCAGATCATTCATCGTTTTGCCATCCAGACCATGCCCCGTGTCCGCAACCTCGAACCATGTTTTACCGTCCTCCTGCCCCAGCCGGATTTCAACCTGTCTCTTGCCCGACCCCTCCACCGCATCAAGCGCGTTGCGAACAAGGTTGGTCACAACCTGCTCCAGCCGCATGCGGTTGCCATAAAGCTCGATCGCCTCCGAGGGCCTAACAAAATGCACCTCGGCGGCAACCGCCCCGATGCTCGGCTCGACCAGTTCCAGCGCCGCGTCGATCACTTCTGACAGGTCCACACTCTCGAACTGGTCGCGGCCCTTGCGGGAAAAGAACTTCAGCTGCCGCGTGATGTCCTCCATGCGAGCAACCAGCCCCTGCATCTTGGTGGTCAGAACCGAGGCCCCGGTTCCCATTTCCGCCGCGGCCAGCTGATTGCGCATCGCGGCAATGGGCTGCCCCAGCTCATGGGTCACCGAGGACGCCAGCTGCCCCAGCGCGGCCAATCGACCGGCCCTTTCCAGATCATCTTGGGTTTTCTTCAGGTTCTTCTCCGCCAAACGCCGATCTTCGATCTCAACGGCAAGGCGGTCATTCGCCATGCGCAACTCCGCTTCCTTCTGCTCCGATTGCGTCAGGGCATCGCCAATCTGGCGCACATGGCGCAGCTGGAAAAAGATAAAGATCACCGCCCCCAGCATGACCAGAGTCCCCGTCGTCAGCCACGCACGCGCCGTCGCTTGCCCGTCCCCGGCAAAGAAATGCAACGACCATGAATTGGGCAAATCAGCCGAAGAGAGATAGAGATACCTTTGACCATCCAGCGTGGCGGTCTGGCGCTGCAAATCCGGTGACCAATCCAATGGGGCCAAAGGTTCGTTCGAAAACTGTCGTGTCTCGATGATCCTGTCGCGCCGCTCTTCGGGGATCGGCCCAAGGCTCCGGTAGAGCCATTCGGGATTGGAGGCGAGGATCACAACGCCATCCGCATTGGACAGAATGATCCGCTCCCCGGCCGCCTCCCAGCTTTCTTGCAGCACGGAAAGGTCCACCTTGATCGCGATCACCCCGCCATATTGCCGCGTCGGAGTTTGCACCGCCATTGCCAGAAAATACCCCGGCTCCCCTGTCGTTGCCCCAACCCCGTAAAACTCGCCCAATTGCCCCCTCAGGGCCGCCTGAAAATAGGGCCGAAACGCGTAATTCTGCCCCAGAAAACTTGATGGCAACTGCGCATTGGACGCAGAGATCGTCAGCCCCTCCTGATCCATCAGATAGATCGCATCAATCCCCGCACTCTGCGCAAACCGCGCCAGACGATGGTTCAGCCGCGCACTATCCCCGCCCTCCAAGGTCTCCATAACCACCGGGTCCTGCGAGAGCAGAAATGGCATGTGGGAAAAATTGCGAAGCTCCGCCTCAACAGTGCTCCGATAAAGCGTCAACCGCGCCGCCGCCGCCTCAAGCTCCTGCGCGTTGAAATACAGATAGGAGCCCCAAAAGGAGCCCACAGCGCAAAGTATGAATACGAGAACCGAGAGAACTCTTGGCAAAGACATTGTGCCGTTGTGAGAGGCCAGCCACAAAAAATCAACCGTGTTGAAGGCGGCGGCCCCACACCCAATGGCCCCTTCCGGAAACAATGAAACCTTGCCCGCGCCGCCGTAGCAGCTCCACCCCGAGGTCTGCCCCCAACTTGCCAAAGCCAATGTCACGACCAGCTGCACTGCTATTCAGCCGCTCTGCTGCCATTACGAACAGACGAAGGTGACCCGCGCCTGTCAATTATACCCAAAACCCAAAAAGTGAACTCCATTATCGGCCATTTATCCAGAAACTCGCAGGGTATAGTTCGAAACCAACAGACAAAGACCACAGCTCAGACCCCTGCCGATGTCTCCCAAGCGGCGCGGACAGGTCATGATGAAAAGGAGCTTCCGATGACACAGACCGGAACCGTAAACTACCACGTCCACAAGCCCTTTCGCCAAGCGTTCGAGATCGATGTGGATGGCATTGCCGGCAACCTGATCCAGCCGGAGTTCGCCGCCGCCAAAATCGCGGTGCAAGATCAACGGTACGAAGAAGCCGCCACGGACTTTGCCGCAGATGGCTTTGCCTTTGCCCGCTTTCCAACTGGCATATCGGATTTCAAAGGCGACACTTGGCAAAGCCGATATGATGCCGAACTGGCCGATCTATTGTTGCAGGAAGTCGGCGCAAAAGAGGTGATCACCTTTGATCACACAGTGCGCATCGATGATCCGCAGGCCAAACGCCGCCCGGCACGCCACGTCCACAGCGACTACAGCCGCGATGGCGCGCAAAAACGTCTTGTGGATATTCTCGGCCATGAGAAGGCCGATGAATGGGCGCAGGGGCACTATGCCTTCATCAACATCTGGCGCCCGATCGCAAACCCGATCAATTCGGCTCCGCTTGGCTTCATTCGTCCCTCGACTGTTAAAGAGGCGGATTGGATCGTGATCGACCTGATCTACCCCGACCGCAAGGGACAGGTTATGGGGCTGGCAAAAGACGCCGCGCACGAATGGATTTACCGCTCGCGGATGACGCCTGACGAGGTTGCGTTTTTCAATATCTACGACAACTCCGGCCGCCCCGGCGTTGGTCACAGCGCGATTGATCTGGTCGAAGACCCGACTGTCACAACACCCCGCCAAAGCATCGAAAGCCGCACATTGGTTCGCTATTAACAGGCGCCCACCCGCGCATTTCACGAATGAGGAAACATTCACATGACCAAAACAATTCTTATCACCGGCGCGACCGACGGAATCGGCCTTTTGACAGCCAAGACCCTCACTGCCGAGGGCCACAATGTCCTGCTGCACGGGCGCAGCGCGGACAAGTTGGCATCCGCCGCGCAGGAGGTCGGAGGCAATCCGGAAACCTACCGCGCGGACCTTTCACGGCTGGACGATGTCAACGCTCTCGTGGCGGCTGTTCGGGCCAAACATGACAGGCTTGATGTGTTGATCAACAACGCCGGGGTTCTAAAAGTACCCAACACACAGACAGACAGCGGGCTGGACGTCCGTTTCATGGTCAACACACTCGCACCATGGGCCTTGACCAATGGCCTGCTGCCGATCATCCCCAAAGACGGCCGCGTGGTGAGCCTTTCCTCCGCCGCGCAAGCGCCCGTCAACATCAAGGCCCTGCGCGGTGAGCAACAGCTTGGCCACAACGAAGCCTACGCGCAAAGCAAGCTCGCGTTGACGATCTGGTCGCAGGAATTGGCGCGCGAACACCCCGGCGGGCCGATCTTCGTCTCGGTGAACCCCGGGTCCCTTCTTGCGACAAAAATGGTCAAGGAATCCTATGGGATGGCGGGCAATGACCTGCGGATCGGGGCAGACATCCTACGCCGCGCTGCGGTGTCCGATGAATTCGCCAATGCCTCGGGGCAGTATTTCGACAACGATGCAGGGCGCATCGCACGGCCCCATCCCGCAGCCGCCGACCGGACCCAAGTGGCACAGCTGATGGCGGCCATCCGCGAACTGGCGGGCACATAGCGCCACCTCAAAACGATTGCCGATCGGGGGGACTGAGCATTAGGGTAAAGGCCGGGAGGAGACTTGATGGGAGGCTTCATCACCTCAAATCACAGGGATGCGATTGCCGCATCCTGGGATCGCTGTGCGCGGCAGTATAACCTGCGGCACGATGCGGGGCAGCCTATCCTGCGCCTGCAATCCTCCGAAGTGGCCCCCCGACTTGAACAGATCGTCGAGAGCACCGGCGGCAGGCAAGGCTTCTTTCAACATCTCGCTTCGGTCGCGGGTGAAATCGGTCATTGTCTGGTTGTTACAGACGCCGATGGTGTCTCTGTGCGGATAGAACATAGCGGTGTAACCAACGGTTCTGACGGGTGGAATGGCATTGCCCTTGGGTCGTGTTGGGATGAACGCCTGGCCGGTACAAACGGCGTCTCCATGGCCCTACGGACGGGGCAGGCAGTCACCGTGCGCGGTGCGGATCACTATTTTTCCACACTGAGGCAGTTTGCCTGCACAGGCGTTCCGGTGCTGGATGCCAACGGCGGGATGATTGGCGCCATCAATCTGGTCTCTGTCGATCGGGGCAACCGCGCAGATTATCTGTTCAGCCAGCAATTACTGGCAAAAACCGCGCATTGCATTCAGCGCAACCTGTTCGAAAAGGAATTCAACGACGCGATGCTTGTCACCGTCTCGCGTGGGGGCCGCGATCACCTCCTATCAGAAGACGCGCTGGTCGCCGTGAATGAAGCAGGGATGATTATCGGCGCCACCTCTACCGTTTCCGCCTGTCTTGACGGCGCAAACGCGGCATCTCTGAAGGGTCAGGCCTTCGAGGCGATCTTTAACGTCGACAGCAACCGGCTGGTGAATGTGCCCGAAAGGGTGCTTTCGATGCCACGCAATCATGGGGCCGCCGTAAACCTGACGGTTGCTTTGCCAAGAATGGAGAGCCCCGGGCGGGTGCCCAAACCGCAGCCGCCAATCCCCGCGCGCAAACGGCGCTTGCCACCATCGCTACAGCAATTGGCAACCGGAAGTCACAGCATGGCCGCCGCCTGCCGCCGCGCGCAGCAGATGTTGGGAAACACAGCCATGCTGCATCTTGAAGGCGAAACCGGAACCGGAAAATCCGCGCTTGTGGCCGCATTGCTGCACGCCGATGCCCTTGGCGCTCAGGTTTTCGATCTGGATTGCGCGACGCTTGGCGACAGTAACGCCGATAGGGACCATATGCGGATGGTCATCGAACAAGCCCGCGTCGTTGCATCAATGCCTTATCGAAAGGGCGCTCCCACCACCTTGGTATTTGACAATGTGGACGAGATGCCGCGCGCTGCGCAGGCAGAGCTGCGACGCTTCTTGAATGAACGGGAAAAGCACCGCCACCAAGGGGATGACCTTGGCCAGAACAGCCGCCTGCGCGTGGTTTCCACCAGCCGCATCCCTTTGATTGACGCCGTCAACACCGCGCAATTCCGCGACGACCTTTATTATCTGCTCACGGGCTCAAAGGTTTTCCTGCCACCGCTGCGCATGCGCGAACATCCCGAGGTTCTGGCACAGGCCCTCTGCGCGCAGCTGGATGGACGCACCATAACCTTCAGCCCCGAGGCCAAAGATGCGCTTTGTCACCTCCCGTTTTATGGCAATGTCCGCGAAATGCGCAGCGTGCTTCAAAACGCCTTGGCAACGGCACAAGGCAACCGGATCAACCTGCTTGATTTGCAACAAGCAGCCATGGCCGCCCCCCTGCCCGGTCTCAATCTGGCCTCGGCCTGCGCCACTGTCCCCGCCACTCCGATGCCCACCTATGACGAACGCAGCATGATCCTTGATGCGCTCGCCAACAGCCGGTGGAATGTCAGCGAAGCCGCTCGTGTGCTTGGCATGGGGCGCGCAACGATCAACCGGAAACTAAAGCGATACGAGATCCGGCGGCCGACCTGACCTTTGGCCAAAACGCTTTCCTGCATCATTTCATCGCGCGCCGGGTGCCGGATATAACGGCGCGCGCCGGATCACATTACAGGTTTCTCTGGTTTTCCCACGGCCCCGCACAGGCCGTCGCCGGTCGCGGGGCCCGCAAGGACACCGCAGGGTATTTAAGCGCACTCAGGCAAGATCATCCTTGCCATCGATAATGAAATGAACGCTGGTTGACCCCTTGTGGCGGGCCTCGAGATAAGGCGCATAATCCGGGTCATTCACAAAATCGCGGGCGGCTTGCGCGTCCGGCCATTCAAGGATCACACGCAGGGCTGCGGGCTGGTCTTCCCCCTCGACCTGTTCGTGGCTGCCTGTGCGCGCAATGTATTTACCGCCATGTCTCGCGATGATCTCGCCGACCGGCTCGATATAGCCGGGGATCCAGCTGTCGTCGGTGGGTGTTACGGCCAGAACTGAATAGGCTGTCATGGGGTGGTTCCTCCTCTTTGGTATCGATTGCCCTTGTCGTTCACAGGGGCTTGGGTTCAGGCCGCATGGCGACCCGAATGCTGTGTCGCGCGCAGGATGTCGCGCTGTGCTATTTCGTTAAGGGATGCGGCCAATGTGTTCATCGGATCGCGCAGGGACGGGATGGCCCTGTCCAAGGTTGTGTGAACACCCGCGTCGATCGGGCCAAGCGAAAGATCACGGTGAAACGCATCAACGGCTGCTGCGCCCGCGGCCAGATCGCCCTCCACCAATATCAAAGCATGGGCCAGAATACGGCGCATCCCATTGCCAAGGGGGCGTATGCGCTGCGCCGTGCCAACGACCTTGCGGCCATTCAAGGACAGATTCCATGCGCCGTCGCAAAAGCTGCTCGGTGTCGCGCCAGTGCTCCAACCGGCAGGGATTGCGCCCTGAATGATCCGTGTAATCAGGCGGTATCCATCCTCGATGGTGAATCTCCGATCGGCGTCAAACGCCAGCGCGAGGTTCAAAACCCCAGGTCCTTGGGGCACCGCACCGCCGCCCGTGGTCCGCAGATGCAACGGCCAGCCGCGCATGGCCGAATTGCGTATCGCCATGTCAAATCCGGGCCTACGCCGGAGGCTCGCCGGACAGACAAGCGCGCGGCGGCGCGGGCTCCAAAGGCAGGTGACCGCGCCCTGCGAGGCAAAGGCAGCGGCCTCAAGGGCAAGCCCCTCGGCCACCCCCTCCACATATGCGAGCGGTGCTGTCACACCGCCATCCCTTCGATCTCCTCGCAGATCGAGGTCAGCAAATCGCCGGCCGGTGCACCATCAAGCGCGCGGTGATCAAAGGTCAGCGACAGGCCCACATGGGGGCGCAATTCGATCCCGCCATCCGCGCCCCGCACCGCGCGATCCGTCAAGCGCCCGATACCAAGGATACAAATTTGCCCCGCATTGATGATCGGGGTGAAATGCTCCACCCGCGTCAGGCCAAGGTTGGAGACGGTGAAGGTGCCCCCCGTCATTTCCGTCACGGTCAGCTTGTTCACCTTGGCCCGCGCGGCCAGATCCTGCCGCGCCGCACGCAGTTCGGTCACATCCTTCCCATCAGCGCCGAACATGGCAGGCGCGACCAAAAGATTGCCGGGCAAGGCGATGGCCACCGACAGGTCAACCGCATCAGACAAATGCACCTCGCGCCCCTCGACCCGGCCATTTGCCTCGGGGTGCTTTTTCAAGGCGCGCACCAAGGCCAACATCAAAATATCCTCAACCGATACCTTGGTGCCCGCCACACCCAAACGGGCTTTCTCGGCCATCAGGGCCGTGGCATCGGCGCTGCCGTGGTGGGTCAGTTGCGCGCCAGTTGCCAGGCTCTTGACCATGGCGTCCGCGATCATGCCGCGCACGCCCTTAAGGGGGATAACCTTGGTCATTCAACTGACCCGATGACGGCACCCTTGGGCACGACGGCATCCGCCTCTTCCTTGATCCGCAGAATGCCAGAGGCAGGTGCGTTGATCTCGTATTGCACCTTGGCGGTCATGATCTCGACCACCAGCGCGCCCTCTTCGACGGTTGCCCCATCATCGGCAAGCCAGCCGGTGATCACTGTTTCTTCGTCCTCTTCCCAGAGGTCGGATGGGATGACGATATCTGTTGCCATTTGAAGTGTCCTTTCCTGTTCGGGGACGCGCTTCCCGCGCCCCCGTTGGTCTATGAGTGGTGGGTTTATGTTGCCTCAGGCCGCTTGCATCTGGTCCCAGGCGGCGACGATCTTGTCAGGGTTGGGCAGGCAGAACTGCTCCATCACCCGCGCGAAGGGGATCGGCACATCAGGAAAGGCAACGCGTTTCGGCGCGGCCTTAAGGGCCGAGATATCATGCTCGGTCACGGATGCGATGATTTCACCAGAAAGGCCGTAGCTCATATAGTCCTCGTCCACGACGATCAGCCTGCCGGTTTTGGCAACACTGGCGCGGATGGTTTCGCGGTCGAGCGGCACAAGGCTGACAAGATCGACAACCTCGGCACTAACGCCCTGCGCCTCCAGCTTCTTCGCGGCCTTGAGCGCGTTGTGAACGCCCATGCCACAACTGACGATAGAGACATCCTTGCCTTCGCGCACGACCTTGGCCTTGCCGATTTCCAGCGTGTAGGGCTCTTCCGGCACATGCACAGTCGCGCCCGCCTCGGTGCCAAGCCACCCCATGCCCTGCAGCCCCTTGTGATACATGTAAACCACCGGACTGTCGTCGCGCATGGCCGCCGTCATCAACCCCTTGGCGTCATAGGCATTGGACGGAGCCACAACCTTCATCCCCGGCAGGTGGGCAAAGGTGCCGTACAGACATTGCGAATGCTGGCCGCCATCGGAATAGCCACCCCCGGTTGAGGTCATAAGAACCATCGGCACCTTCACGTTGCCACCGGAGAAATAGATGTTCTTGGCCATCAGATTGTAGATCGCGTCAAAGCAGACGCCAAAGAAGTCGACGAACATCAGCTCAACCACAGGGCGCATGCCATCCTGCGCCGCACCGACAGCGGCGCCGATAAAGGCGGTTTCGGAAATCGGTGTGTCGCGGATGCGTTCCGCCCCGAATTCCTCGATCAATCCGCGGGTGTTGCCATAGACACCGCCCAAGGGTCCGATGTCCTCGCCCATCACGAAAACGGATGGATCGATACGCATTTCCTGCGCCGTGGCTTCGGCCATAGCGCGGGCGATGGTCAGTTTTCTTTCGTTCGGTTTGGTCATGTCTTTTCCTCCCGTTTATGCTGCAAAGACGGCGGTCAGCGCGTCTTCGGGGGCTGCATCATCGCTTTCGCGGGCGAATGTGATCGCGGCATCAACGCGCGCGGCGGAGTCCTCCTCGATCGCGTTCAGCTCCGCCTCGCTGGCCGCGCCATCCGCCAGCAATCTTTCCCGCATTTTCGGGATCGGATCCTTTTCGAACAGCGCATCCTTCTCGCCTTCGGGGCGGTAGGCCTCCGCGTCCCCCATGAAATGCCCCGCAAGACGGTAGGTTTCACATTCCAAAAGCGATGGACCCTCCCCTGCCCGCGCCCGTGCAATCGCCTCGCCCGCTGCTTCAAAAATGGCGTAGGGGTCGTTGCCCTCAATGCGTTTTCCGGGAATGCCATAGGCCGCCGCGCGGTCCGCGTGGCTGCCAATGCTGCTGGCGGTTTCCTTGGAAACCGAGATGCCCCAGCCATTATCCTCGACCACACAGATAAAGGGCAGGTTCCAAACGGCGGCGAGGTTCATCGCCTCGTGCCAACCGCCCTGATTCACCGCACCTTCGCCAACGAAAGCCACGGCCACGCCCGGCTTGCCCTGCATCTTGCGAGACAAGGCGGCGCCAACGGCCGGCCCCATGCCCTGCGCGATAATGCCGGAACAGGCAAAGTTCACATCATCATCAAACAGATGCATATGCCCGCCCCGACCGCCGGACAGGCCGGTCTTCTTGCCGAAAATCTCGGCGGCCATTTTATCCAGATCAACGCCCTTGGCGATGGCCTGATGGTGCGGACGGTGGGTGGCTGTAACCACATCCTCGGGAGTCAAGTGCGCACAAACCCCCACCGCCACTGGCTCCTGCCCGTCGGAAAGGTGCATTTCACCCGGGATCGGCCCATTGGCCATGTTGAACGCCGGTGATTTCCCCTCGAAATAGATCTTCGCAATGGCCTCCTCGAACCTCCGGCTCGTGACCATATTGCGATACATCCAATGCTGTTCTTCGCGTGTCGGTGACATGAATTCCTCCTCCCATGTGCGCGGCCTCTCCCTGCCGCATGAACGCTGTGAGGGAGGATTGAACGCGCCGGGGCGCAGAACAACGACGCAGGCACCCGCGCGGGCTTTGATCACACAAACTGTCTCACCATGAGACAGATCGAGCCAGAGCGCGGCGCAGGTTCAGCATGCAATGGTCGGCCTGCCACCCCCGCGCCCTGCCCATAGTCAGAGGGAAACGGCCTTGCTGCCTCGAATTATCAACAAAAACGGAATACTGAAGCAGTATATTGCCCATTTATTCGATTTAGAAATTAACTCACCGTTAAAGGCAAGAGGACATCGACGTCCTCGGTTCACACCTCAAGCCCTGTGCAGAACAGGTCCCAACAGCGGAGAGACACTATGAAATACGAGAACTTCCAAACCTTCACAGCCGACCAGAACGGCGCGATCCTAACCGTCACTTTCGATTTCGGGTCGGTCAACGTTCAAGGGCAAGAAATGCTCGCCGACCTCAACAGCCTCGCCATGCGGCTTGAACGCGACCGGGATACAAAGGTTGTCGTCTTCCAATCCGCACACCCTGAAATCTGGGTCGCGCATTACGATACCGAACTGCTGAAGGACATGTCGACACAGGCCGTCTCACGCGAAGACGCGCAGCTGCTGGACCTCCAAGCCATCTGCGAACGGATCAGCAAAGTCCCCCAAGCGACGATCGCCAAACTCGAAGGCTTTGCCCGCGGCGGCGGCCATGAACTGGCGCTGGCGCTCGACATGCGGTTCGCCGCACGCGGAAAATTCAAATTCATGCAAATGGAAGTCGGCATGGGCATCCTGCCCTGCGGTGGCGGCGCATCGCGTATGGCCCGACAGACCGGTCTGGGCAAAGCACTGGAAATCATCCTGAGCGCGAATGACTACGACGCAGATGATGCAGAGCGTTTCGGCACAATCAACAAGGCGCTCGAGCCCGATGAGATCGGCGCATATGTTGACGCACTGGCCGAACGCATCGCCCAGTTCCCGGCAGAGTCGATCAATGCCTGCAAACAGATGGTCTACGAATCCATCGACAAGCCGATCGATGAGGCCCTGAAAGCAGAGGCCTACTGGCTCTATCAGGCAACCAGCAAAACGCCTGCGGTCAAACGGTTCCAAATTGCCGATGACCAAGGCCTGGAACATGACATCGAGAACCAGCGCAACTGGGGCGAACTGGTCATGAAGGTTCAAGACATCACTTAGATTCCTCTGCGAGGCCCCCCCTCAGGAACCGCGCCGGTTTTCATGGCGCGGTTCTCTCTGTTTGGCCGCCCTCCTCGCGTGGATTTCTCCATTGCCCTCAAAATCCGAAAACTGAACTCCGAATTCCACCAATTACCCCGCAAAACAACACGTGTTAGCTCAGTGGCAACAGACACATCGAAAGGAAAATCCGATGAAAACCATGGCCCTCTCCGAATACGGACCCGACTCCACCTTTGCATTGACCGAGCTGCCCAAACCAACCGCAAGCGCCGGTCAGGTAATTGTCCGCGTTCAGGCAACCAGCATCAACACAATCGACACGATGATCCGCAACATGGGCACGGACCTTGGGTTTGCCCCCGCCGCCCCCGCTGTTCTGGGGATGGATTTCGCCGGCACGATCGAAGAGGTCGGCGAGGGTGTGACCGGGTTCGCCGTAGGCGACGAAGTATATGGCTGTGCCGGTGGTCT
This sequence comes from Harenicola maris, assembly GCA_018524345.1. Taxonomy (GTDB): domain Bacteria; phylum Pseudomonadota; class Alphaproteobacteria; order Rhodobacterales; family Rhodobacteraceae; genus Harenicola; species Harenicola maris. Next base: position 1,180,010 of record JADQAZ010000002.1, on the reverse strand, counting down.
GGCGGATCTTCAGGGCGCACTGGCCGAATACATGCCGGCGGATGCACGGCTGATCGCGAAAAAGCCGCAGTCCCTGTCCATGCGCGAAGCGGCCGCGATCCCGCTGGTCGGGATCACCGCCTATGAGGGGCTCAAGCGCGCTGGCGTTGGCAAAGGCCAGAAGGTGCTTGTCCATGGCGGTTCCGGCGGCGTCGGGCACATCGGCGTGCAACTGGCGCGGTCACTGGGGGCGGAGGTCTATGCCACCGACAGCGGCGATGAACGCCTCTCCGTTGTGCGCGACCTTGGCGCCGAACCGATCGATTTCAAGGCGGAAACCGTCGAGGACTATGTCGCCAAACACACAGGCGGCACAGGTTTTGATGCGGTGCTGGATACGGTCGGCGCTGGCAACCTGACGAACTCATTCAACGCGGTCGCCCTGAACGGCCACGTGGCCACCACCCTCGCGCTGGCGGAGCTTGACCTGTCCCCCGCCCACCTGAAGGGTGCCTCGCTGCATGTCGTATTCATGCTGATCCCGATGCTGCACGACAAAGACCGTGCAGATCACGGTGCGATCCTCGCCGAACTGGCAAAGCTGGTTGATAGCGGTGCCCTGAAACCGGTGGTGGATGATCCCCGGTTTGCCCTTGAAGAGGTCGGTGCAGCCTATGACCGCCTCTCCAGCGGCAAGGCAATCGGCAAGGTTGTCGTGGACGTATAACGCACCGCAAGGCGCGTTCGGCATGGCGCGGCGGGCTTCGGCTCGCCGCGCTTTTCGTTTTTCGGGACAGAATTTCAAAGAAAAATCACACCCCAACCCGAACCGCCCATTATATCCTTAAACCGAATTTTGATTACCAAATAGGACTATTTATCGCAGGTATGGATAGTAATAGATGTTGTCCAGCAAAGTCGCTCCAACATATCAAGGATGCCCCAAATGACCCTTACCCCCCTTCAACAAGCCCGCGCCGTTGCCCGTCCAACCCGCGAACAGATGCTAAGCCGTGATATCTCCGTCCACCACTTCTGGAACCAGAACCGTGATCTGTTCGAAAGCGCCTGGTCGGAATGGCAGGCGGAAAACGAGGCCAAGCTGCCCCAGCTGGACAGCTCCATTTTCGATCCGAAACTGCGCACGGCCGTGGAACAGGCCTGGGCAGACCCGACAACCGAAGATGCGGTAAAGGACCTGTGGGAAGAAGTCTTCCCCGGCGTCTATCGCGCGCAGTTCTTCAACGTCGAACGCCTTGCCGCCCTGCGCGAATACCTTGACGGCGTTGCCGATGCGGACATCCCGTTGCGCCCCCCTTACGGGATCGTGCTGAACCGCGGCGGCGCCATGCTTGATCCGCGCTCCGAAGGGTATCTTGCCGCGCCCGGGTTTCAGAGCTTCTACCGCGAGATGATGGACGCCTACATGCGGCCCGTGTCCCGGCTGCTGTTCCCTGACGTTGTGGGCTACGACACACAGACATTCGGCTTCTCTATCCGTTGGCAGGCCAGCAAGGACACCTCCCTGCGCCCCCATTCCGATGCCTCTGCGGTGACACTGAATATCAACCTGAACCTGCCGGACGAAGGCTATTCCGGTTCTGCCGTCAGCTTCATTGATCCGGTTTCACGCCGCGTTGAAAAACTGACGTTCGAGCCCGGCACGGCCCTGATCCACCACGGCAGCGTCCCCCACGCCTCCGAGCCGATTACTCAGGGCGAACGCTATAACTTTGTTCTGTGGCTCTATGGTCAACAGGGACAAATCCCGCAAAACGGCACTCAGCCCCCACAAATCTCTGCCAAAGACAGATGGTCGGTACCAGCGGAGGAATTTGACACCTTCGCGCCGTTCTAAGGCCGGGCTGCCCCTTAACATAGCGACACATTCGGGCGGTTCCCGCCGCCCGAATACCCGGGAAGCACAGGAGCCGTTGTTCAGACATGGCGGAGAAGGCTGTCCCTCGGATTGGGCAAGCCTTTGACGCGCCGCATGACGCATATCTGCGGATTTGCTGGCCTATTGAGGCTGCTGGGCACAAGCCCAGCGCGGCGGCGGAACTGCGGCACATCAGCCAGACAGCTGCCCGCGCGCGATAATGGACCGGGCCCGGATCACCAGCGGCAAGTCGATCATCTGGCCGTCGACCTGCGTCACGCCTTGGCCCTGTCTGGCCGCAATTTCGGCGGCCTCAACGACACGCCCCGCCCAGTCCAGCTCGGCATCGGTGGGCGAAAAGACCTCGTTGAGAACCGCGACCTGCGCCGGATGAACCGCATACCCCCCCGTGCTCCCAATGGCACGGGCGTAGGACGCAGCGGCCCGCAGGCCATCGACATCCCGAAAATCGGACATGCTCGCGGCAACGGCAAAAGAGGCAACCGATGCGGCCCGAGCAGCCTGATTGACCTGTTGAACAGCAGGCCTCAGAACCTCCGGCGTGGCAGCAACCCCCATCGAGGTTGCATAGTCTTCGACGCCCACCGTCATGGCGACAAGCCGTGGGGAGGCGGCCGCGATCTGGCGCGCATTCAGCACCGCTTCAGCTGACTCAAGCATTGCCACAAGACGGATTTCACCCGGCGGAAGGTCACGTTCCTTTTCCAGCTCCCCAATCATTTCGCTGAGGGCATGGAGCTGCGCCGCGCTCTCGCAAAGCGGCAGATGGATCGCCGAGACGCCTTCGATCACGCAGGCCTCGAGGTCGCGAAACGCCTGGGCCCAGAGCGCATTGATCCGGACCGTCACATCAATCTGGGGCGCAAGACGCGATACCGCGCTCGGCAATGCTGCCCGCGCTTCCTCCTTACGGCCGGGAGCGACGCTGGCTTCGAGATCAAGCACGATTGCATCGGCGCCGCGACTCGCGGCTTTGGAAAGGAACTTCTCCTCCAGAACCGGTATGAAGAGGAGAGAGCGCCACATGATCACGCTCCTTCCTTGGCGCGGCAGGCTTCGCCCGGATCATCAATGCCAAGCTCGGCCAATATCTCTGCGGTGTGCTCCCCTAGCCTTGGTGCACGTGCACGTACGGCACCCGGAGTGGCGCTCAGACGCGGAAAGGCCTGATGCATCGGCAGACGCTCCATACCCTCGTATTCGAAATCCTGAAGCACCTCGCGGCCACGGATATAGGGATGGTCGATCAGATCCGAGATGTCGCAGATCGGGCCAACGGTAACGCCTTCCGCCTCGAAAAAGGCGAGGTTTTCGTCAAGCGTCCGGGTCTTCATGTTCGCGGCAATGATCGCGTCAAGCTCCGCTGCATGCTCGACCCGCGCGCGGGAGGTTGCGTAGCGTGGATCGTCGTTAAGTTCGGGCTGTCCGATAGCGGCGGCAAGCTTCTCCCACATCGACTGCATAGAGGCCGACATCGCGATATATTTGCCGTCCTTCGTCGGATAAAGCCCGCGCGGCGCGGCGACTTCGCTGGAGTTCCCCATACGCTGAGGCACCTTGCCCGTCGTCTCGTATGCCGCCGCCCAGGGGCCGAGGATGCCGAACAGCGGCTCAAAGAGCGAAAGGTCCACGACCTGCCCTTTCGCAGCGCCCTTGTCACGGGCGATCACGGCAGACAGAACACCGCCAAAGCCCGCAAGGCCGGCCACCATGTCGGCCAGGGCGAGCGGCGGAAGAAGCGGTGGCTTGTCCGCCCAACCTGTCATCGCCGCGAAGCCGGACATGCCTTCGATCAGGCTGCCAAAGCCCGGCTTGTCCTTGTAGGGTCCCGTCTGCCCCCAACCCGAAACACGCACGATAATCAGTTTTTCATTGGCCTGCCAAAGGTCCTCCGGCCCCATCCCCCATTTTTCGAGGGTGCCGGGGACGAAATTCTCGCAAAGGATGTCGGCGCTGGCGATCAGCTGTCCGAGCACCTCGCGCCCGGCGTCGGAACGGAAATCAAGCTCCATGCTGCGCTTGGAACGGGCATAAACCTTCCACCAGCTCTCGGCTTCGCCAAAGCGGCGCAGGTCGTCCCCCTTTCCGGGGCGTTCGATCTTGATCACGTCGGCGCCGAAATCGGCCAGCATATGGGTCATCATGTTGCCAGCAGCGAGCCGCGTCATGTCGACGACACGCAGACCGTCAAGCGGACCTTTGGCATCAGGTGTGTAAGGGGTCTTCATGGGTTTCCTTTCCATTAGCCGTCGGACAGGCGGTTACGATCGCGGATCAGCAGCCACGCCACGAAGGGCGACGCGGCAAACAGGATCAGCGCGAATGGATGATCGAGGATGGCAGCGGGGTTACGGCTGAGCAGGATGACAGATTGACGGATCGAAAGTTCAATCATCGGCCCAAGCACGAGCCCGATGATGAAGCAAACGATGGAGATCTCGAGCTTCAGCATGAAAAAGCCCAGCACCGCAAAGGCCAGCATGACCCAGACGGCAAAGAACCCGCCCTGGCTCACGTAAATACCCACGACACAGAGCAACAGCACGATTGGATAGATGACGAAAGGCGGGACCTTCACAATCAGCGCAAAGACACGAAGCCCCAGAGATCCGATGATCAGCACCATGACATTGGCCATGATCATCGCTGCAAAAAGCCCGTACACCAGCGAGGTATCGCGCTGAAAGATCAGGGGTCCGGGCGTCACGCCATGGATCAGGAAGGCACCGACCAAAAGGGCGGCGGTGAGGTTACCAGGGATACCCAGCGTCAAAAGCGGGATCAGGTTCGCGCCTGAAACAGCAGAATTGGCGCTTTCGGTCGCGGCAATGCCCTCGGTCGCACCGGTGCCGAGCTTCTCGGGCGCTGCCGAGAACCGTTTCGTGGCAGCGTAACTGAGAAAGGCAGCGAGCGTCGTACCAAGGCCTGGCAAGGCGCCGATGGCCGTTCCGATACCCGCGCCGCGAAAGACCGTGCGTCTGAGGGTCAGGAATTCGCCGAAGGTCAGGCGATCATCCCCCTCGCTATTGGCAAGGCCCCTGCTGGCATCGGCGCTGTAGCGACGACCCTCTTGCAGCCTCAGAATGATCTCGGGCACAGCAAGAACGCCAATGGCAACCGCCGCGAGGGGAAGACCGTCAAAGAGCTCGACCTGCCCAAAGGTAAAACGCGGGGCCGCGGTTTCCGGGTCAACCCCCACTGTGGCAAGGAAGGCGCCAAGGGCCGCCGCAAAGATCCCCTTCGCCAACGACCGGCCCGACAAGGAGGCGATCAGCGTAAGCGAGATCACGAGTATCGCCGCAAGTTCGACCGGCCCCGCACGAAGGGCAAAAACGGCGAGCGTGGGCGCCAGCAGGATCAGCACAAGGTCAGAGCAGCTGTCCCCCGCGACAGAGGAATAGAGCGCGGTCTGCAAGGCCCTGCGCGGTTTGCCACCCTTGGCGAGCGGATATCCGTCAAGGGTCGTGGCGGCAGAGTGCGGCTCGCCCGGCGTGTTGAGCAGGATAGCCCCGATCGCTCCGCCAAAGCCCCCTCCCTTCATCACGCCCACCAACATCCCGATCGCCGCAAGCGGCGTCATGGTGAATGTCAGCGGAATGGCCACCGCGATGGCCATAGGGGCGTTTAACCCCGGCACCGCGCCGATCACGATCCCGATCATGACGCCAAGCACGACCGACAGAAACGTCGTCAGCGACAGCGCATCGAGCATGGCTGCGAAAATCATATCCATTGGAGTCTTCCTGTCAGGGCAAAGGCAATTCCAGGCCCCACCAGAACCCGGCATAGATTACGGCGGGCGCGGCCAATGCGTTGAATGCATATGCCCAAAGCGGGGCCCGGGTGTGGATCAGCGTGAATGCGATCAATCCCAGTGGTGCAGCGATCCAGAACCCCGAGTAAGGCCTTCCGATCGCGTCTCCGGCCAGGCGCATCACGATCAACATGAACGCCACCGAAAGAATGCAAAGCGCGAGGTGCCCGACATCCTGCCAGCTCAGCTTCCCCGCCAATGGGTCGACCTCCCCATTGTGGCGCAGGTTGCCGACAATCAGCATGGCCCCCAGTGCGGCCATAAGCCAGGCCAAGGCGCGGGGCGCAAGGCTGGGCGGAAGCCCAAAGGCCCCCGCGTCATTCACCTGGGCCGGGATGATCCAGAACAGCAGGAGAAGGCTGAACAGAACAATCACGATCCCAAGTATCAGGTCGGTCGCAAGGCCCGGCGACGTGGCGCCGCCGGGTCCTTCGGGAGAACGTGACATCGCCCCCTACTCCGAAATAAAGTCGAGCAGATCGCGATAGGCCTTGGCATCGGAGGCTATGCCCTCGGCGGTCTCGGTCCCGGTCTTGAAGGTCTCGAAACCCCGGAACTTGTTGTTCACGAAATCCTTGAACCTGTCGGATTGTACGGCTTGCGCCAGCACGGATTCGAGCTTCGCCACGGTCTCGGCATCCATGTCATCCGGCCCAAAGAACACGGCGGCCTCAACGGCGCTGACGCCATAGCCCAGCGCATCCAGAGTCGGAATGCCCGGATGCTCCTCGATGCCTTCAGGGTTCAGGGCAACGACAACCTTCAAGGCCCCGTCTTCCATCATCGGCAGCGCGTTCGAGCCCGAAAACGCGAGGTCCACATGACCGCCAAGCACCGCCTGCCGCGCACCGGCGCCGCCTCGGGTCGGCACGATATTGACGGCGATGTCTTCCTTCTTGCCGACATACTGCATGATCGCGCGGTCCAGCGGGATGATGGACGCATAGTTGATCCAGCCACGTTCCTTGGCCGCGTCAAGCATACCGGCCCAGTCATCAAAGGGGGCATCCAGCGGCGCGGCCATCACGGTCCGATAGCCATGGGTGGTGGCGATAAAGGTCACATCGTCCGGCGTATAGGCCACGCTTCCTGTAAGCGGGGTGAACGAGAAAGTCGTCGCAACGGCAAATCCAATCGAATAGCCGTCCGGCTCTTGCGCGCGGACGTATTCCGTCGTGACCGCACCACCGGCGCCACCGCGGTTCTCGACGATAATCTTCTGCCCCAAGGCTTCTTCCATCTCGGCCGCAAGGATACGTGCTGCGGTATCACTGCCTCCGCCCGCACGAAAACCAACCACAAGGTTGATCGGCTTTTCCGGGAAATCGGCCCAAGCCGGTACGGCAAAGGCCATCGTGGCTGCCGCCAGCGCGAGTATCTTTGAATGTTTCATGTTGGCTCCTCCCAAACCGCACGCAGTGCACGTGCCTTCCACACATCTTAAGGGACTGATGTTGTGATACAGAAATACAATGTTGATCTACATATTATTACAAATCATTATACCCCCGTGATAGAGAACAAACATATCCGCAGCTTCCTGCGCGTTCTGGACCTGGGAAGTTTTTCAAAGGCGGCAAAATCACTGAATATCGCGCAGCCTGCGCTCTCCCAGCATGTGAAAAAGCTCGAAGACGCGCTTGGAACACGGCTGCTGGATCGCAGCGCGCACGGCGTTTCAGCAACGGCCAACGGGCGCGATTTCGGCACCCATGCACGCGAGATCCTGACGCTTGTCGATCGGGTGGAACGACGCTACCGCCGAGGTGCCGATGAAATCTACGGCGAGATCCGGCTCGGCCTCCCCGGGTCGGTCTGCCCGGTGCTCGCGCCACCGCTGATGCTGGCCGCGGCAGAGAAATATCCGGGCGTTCGACTTCAGATATTCGAGCTCATGAGCGGCGATCTGGCAGAACACCTGCGCGAGGGGCGTGCGGATATCGCGGTGCTCTTCAACGTTCACGAAACAGATGACCACACATCCGAAGCCCTCCTGACCGAGCAATTGTACCTCATTGGCGGCCAGGGCGCCCCTCTTGTCCAAGAGGGCAGAGTTGATGCGCAACAGCTTGCCAATGTGCCTTTGGTCGGCACGCGCCCCCCACATGGGTTGCGGCTGGTCTTGGAACGCTGGTCAAGCGATGCCGGCATCCCTCTGAACTTTCAGTTCGAGGCAGACGCACCCTCGGTTCTCGTTAGGCTAGCTGCAGAAGGATCGTGCTACTCAATAGTCTCCAAGGCGGCCATTGCCCATGAGGTGCTCGGTGGATCGATCCGAGCCGCAGAGATCGTCAATCCGCCGATCCAACGAACCGTCTGTCTCGCCTCCTCCAAACGGCTGCCCCCCAACAAGGCCCGCGACGTCGTGTTTGATCTGACCCGCGATGTGGCACTCTCGCTGCTGTCGCGTTCCAAATGGGCAGGAGCATCTCCGGCGACAAGCCTATAGTGGCGCCAAACACCGCGCTTCCCCGGCAACTGCAGAACGAAAACCCACCCAAGGCCACCTAGCGCGGTGTCAGAGGGAGCCTGCCTGCTCCGGCATCTTCCCGATATAATCCAGCTCTCTTTGCAAGGAGATCCGGGAGAGGGACGTGAAGGCCAAGGACGAGAAGGCCTTGAGGCGGCGTTCCATCGTGGCAAAGCACTGTTTGAAGGCCAATGCCCGTTCGGCATCGGAGCCTTCGGTCTTGCTCGGGTCCGCCATGCCCCAATGGGCTGTCACGGGCTGGCCCATAAGCGGTGGGCATTCCTCGTTGGCGGCACGGTCGCAAACGGTAAACACAAAATCCATGCGCGGCGCGGAGGGCTCATAAAAGCCATCGTAACTCTTGGGATAGTATAGCGATGCGTCGTGGCCATTCAGTCGCAAGACCTCCTCGGCCAGAGGTTTGAGCGCCGCATTGGGCCGAGTGCCTGCCGAAAAGGCCCGGAACCTTTTCCCGCCTTCGGAATTCAGGATGGCCTCGGCAAAAACCGACCGTGTCGAGTTTCCGGTGCAGACAAAGAGCACGTTGAACACCCTGTTCTCGCTCTCCACACCGCTCTGATGAGAGGGGGAGGACAGCCCGGCCACAAGCTCCGGGCGACCGCGACAGCAATCATTCACCAGATATTCGATCAAGGACCCGGTCAGCGCGAGGTCGATACCGTAGCGCAAAGACCGCCCATGCCGGGTCTGCTGAATAAGCCCCGCGCGGGTCAGAATGCCGAGGTAGACAGAAAGCGTGCTGGGTTTCAGGGCAAGTGCCTCGGTCATCTCGCCCGCAGAAACGGTGTCCGGCATGCGCCGCGCCAGCAGCCGGAAAACCGCCATGCGCCCCGGGTGAGCCAATGCGGACAAGGCCGCTATGTTTGTTTTCTCGCTCATGCCCGATCAAATTCTAGTGCCGCAGCCAAATGATGGCCCGTTCAAGCCTTAGCAAATAGCATTTCAAAGGCTCAAGAAACAACAGCAATAGGGCCCAGAACAGCAATAGGGCCCAGCGCGGTTTCAGCCCAAAGAATAGCCAACACCGCGGATGGTTCGGATCGGATAGTGCTTATCCGCCTGACACAGCGCCTTGCGCAGCCGTGCCACATGGACATCGACGGTGCGCTTGCCAATCTGCGCACCGTGCCCCCAAACCCGCTCGACTAAACGCGCGCGTGTCCAGACATGGCCCGGCGCTTCGATCAGAGAGGCCAGCATGAGGAACTCGATCGGGGCAAGATGCACCGGCTCTCCGCCGCGCAGCACCCGCAGGCATTCGACTTCCAGAACGATGTCATCGAAGGCCATGACCGGTTCGGCGGTGCTCAATGCCTGCGCCCAGCCCATGGTTGCCATCATCCGGTTCTGGTTGCCCCGGGGGGCACACCGCGCGACACGAACAGAACCTCTTCGGCGATATTGGTGGCGTGATCGCCGGTCCGTTCAAGAGCGGTGGCGACGAACAAGCGGTTGACATGGGCCTGCGCGCGTCCAGGGCTTTGCTTCAGGGCCACCAAGGCGGAATCGAACACCGCATCCCTATAGGCGTCGATGCGGGCATCGCTCGCCAGAACCTGCTTGGCAAGTTCCGTCGACTGGGTGACCAATGCCGTAACGCTAAGAGAAAGCGTCTGCGCCACGAGGTCGGCCATGTCCTTGATCTGGCAGCCATCGGTTTGCGGCTTGGCCGGATCAGTGGCGGAAATCACGTGGCGGGCGATGGTCTTGGCATGATCGCCCGCACGTTCAAGATTGCCCAGCGCATGTTCGATCCCCATGATCAGCCGCAGATCACGGGCGACCGGCTGAAACCGCAGCAGCACATCGAAACAGGCGGCCCGCGACTGTTCAAAGGCGGCGTCGATATCAAGATCGCGGTTGATCGCGCCCAAGGCCCGCGCCTCGTCCCCCGCAAGGTAAGCGGCGGTCGCTTCGGTGACATTCCCGGCGGCCATGTCGCCCATGTGCTGGAAACCGCGACGCAGGGCCTCTAGCCCGTCATCATAGGACTTCAATAGGTGGGGATGAGAGGTCATGGCGCGCTATCCGTACCGACCGGTGATGTAATTCTCGGTGCGGGGATGGCGGGGGTTGGTGAAAATCTGGGCCGTCTCGCCGAACTCGATCGCCTCGCCCAGATACATAAACGCCGTGCGATGCGAGATCCGCGAGGCCTGTTGCATGTTGTGGGTGACAATCACGATGGTCACGGTCTCTGACAGTTCCTGCACCAGATCCTCGACCTTTGCCGTGGCAATCGGATCGAGCGCCGATGTCGGCTCGTCCAACAGCAAGATCTCGGGGTTCGGGGCCAATCCCCGCGCGATGCACAGCCGCTGTTGCTGACCGCCAGACAGGTCATAGGCCGAGCCGTGCAGCTTGTCCTTCACCTCGTCCCAGATGGCGGCGCGGCGCAGGGCGCTTTCCACCGCCTCGTCGATCACCGCACGCTTCTTGATGCCGCGCACCCGCAGACCCGCCGCCACGTTTTCATAGATCGACTTCGGAAACGGGTTCGGCTTCTGGAACACCATCCCCACCCGCAGACGCACCAGCACAGGGTCGGCATCGGGGCCGATCAGGTTCTCGCCCTCCGGCTCAAGGATCACTTTGCCCTCATAGCGATTGCCCGGATAGAGGTCGTGCATCCGGTTCAGGCTGCGCAACAACGTGGATTTGCCGCAACCCGACGGGCCGATGATCGCCGTGATCTTGCGATCAAGGATCGGCATGTCGACATGTTTGATCGCCTGAAACCCGTTGGAATAGTAAAAGCTGAAATCCTCGATCCGCGCGCGCAGCGGGTCACGCTCGGTGGCGGGCCGGATCGCCGGCGGCATCTCGGCCTCTTTGGGGGCGGCGGCGGCCTGTTGGCCGGTCTTTTGGTCAAGTGTCATGGTTGTATCTGTCATGGGTCAGTTCCTGTAACCTTTGCGCAGCCGATAGCGGATCCAGATCGCAATGCCGTTAAGCGTGAAAGTCAGCGCGATAAGCACCACGCCGGTGGCCGCGGCGGCGATGTGAAAGCCTTCCTGCGGGCGCGACACCCAGTTGAACATCTGGATGGGCAACACGGTGAAGCCGTCGTTCAGCCAAGCGAAAGAGATTAAGGGGAAGTCTGGGGTCACAGGCGCGGGGGGCAGAAACGCGATGAAGGTCAGCGCGCCAATGGTGATAATAGGGGCGGTCTCGCCAATCGCGCGGGACAGGCCCACGATGGCACCTGTCAGGATACCGGGGCGCGCAGCGGGGATGATATAACTCCACATCACCTGCCACTGGTCGGCGCCCAGGCCATAGGCGCCCTCCTTGATGATCCGCGGAATGGCACGCACCGCCTCTCGGGTGGACACGATAACAATCGGCAGGATCAAAAGAGCCAGCGTCATGCCCGCAACAAGGATCGTCTTGCCAAGGCTGAACCCGTATACAAACAGGCCCAATGCCAGCAGGCCGTAAATGATCGAGGGCACGCCAGCGAGGTTCGACACGTTGATCTCGATGAAATTCGACAGCCACCCCTTGCGGGCATATTCCTCAAGGTAAAGCCCCGCCCCGATGCCAATGGGAATGGCCAGAAATGCCGTCACCAGCATCACCAAGAGCGAGCCGACCCAAGCCGACAGGATACCGGCCCTTTCGGGCAACCGGGAGGGATAGCTTGTAAGAAAGCCGTAATCGATGCGGGCCGCGCCGCGAATGACAAGATCGCCGATCAAGGTCAGCAGCAGGGTCATGGCAATCGCCATGACGATCAGCCCGCCGGTGGCAAAAACAATGTCTTTCTGCTTGGCCCTGCGAACAGCATCAAAGGCGGTCTGATCGGTTTGCACAGCAGCGCCAAGGCTGCCTTCGGTGGCCATGGTCATCTCAATACGCCTCGCGGAATTTTCGGCGCAGGTAAAAGCCGATGATGTTGAAGAGCAGCGTGATAACGAAAAGCAGCAGGCCAACCGCAAAGATCGACTGATAGGCGATCGATCCATGGGCCACATCGCCAAGGCTCATCTGCACGATATAGGCCGTAATGGTGGCGGCCCCTTCGCGCGGATCCCACGTCAGGTTGGGGTTCTGCCCCGCCGCCACAGCCAGAACCATCGTCTCGCCAACCGCACGCGACATGCCAAGGATAAAGGCCGCCGTAATGCCGGAGAATGCGCCGGGAATGACGATCCGGGTGGCCACCTGCCACTTGGCCATGCCAAGCCCGTATCCGCCCTCACGCAGGCTGTTGGGCACAGCGCGCATCGCATCTTCGCTGACGGACACAACATAGGGCAGGATCATGATGCCAAGGATGATACCCGGCACCAGAAGGTTGATGCCCTTCAGCCCCGGAACGATCTGTTGCAGAAAGGGCGTCATCACCAGCAGCGCGAAATAGCCATAAACCACGGTCGGAACCGCTTCCAACATCTCAAGCGCGGGCTTGATCGTCTCGCGCACGGCGGGTCTGGCATATTCGCTCAGGTAAATCGCCATGATCAGCCCAAATGGCACCGCAATCGCCATCGCCAATCCGGCGGTCTGAAGCGTCGCAGCAAGAAGCGGAAGCACCCCGAACTGCGGATCGGCAAAGACCGGCGTCCACATGGTGCCGAACAGGAAATCACCCAGCGGGATATTCGCAAAGAACTCCCATGAATCGCGGATCAGAACAAAAACGATGGCGGTGGTGATAAAAACGGACAGCGCCGCGCAGAGGAACAAAAAGACCTGCATGAAACGCGCGATCACCCTGCGGCGCCTGACGAAACCGCTCTGGATCAGCTCGGCAGAACTTGGAATAGAAGATTGAGACACTGGCACCCTCTTTCGGTCAAAAAAGGTGCGGCAGGCCCGAAGGCCCGCCGCGATCAGGAGCAACCTGATTAGTTGGCAGCCAAAAGATCGGCGGGTGTGACGCCGACTTTGGATCCACCGTCAAAGAAAGAGCCGGTCTTGCGCGCAGCAAGCTTTTCCTCGGCGGCAACAAAGGCCGCTTCGGGCAGCGCGAGGTAGCCTGTCGAGGCCACCAGATCGATGGCATGGGCCGGATCAAAGAAGAACTTGGCGAAATCCTCGACATTCGGCATCTCGTCGAGATGCGCCTTGTTCACATACATGAACAGCGGACGTGTCAGCGGCTGGTAGGTGCCAGAAGCCGCGTTCTCGGTCGAGGGCTCAACACATTCGCCGCCGTCATAAGAAATCTCCAGCGGCTTCACCCGGCCACGGTTTTCCTCGACATAGGCGAGCCCGAGAAAGCCGATGGCGTCGGGGTCCGTCGAGACACCCTGAATGGTGATATTGTCATCTTCGGTTGCCGTAAAATCGCCGCGCGACGCCCCCTCTTCACCGATGACAGCAAAGGTGAAGTAGTCATAGGTGCCCGAGTCTGTCCCGGCCCCGAACAGGGTCAGCGTCTGATCGGGGTATTCCGGGTTCAGCTGGTTCCAGTTATCGATCTTGCCTTGGGCTTCGGTCTCATAGGCTGTCTTGAGCTCTTCAACGCTCATGCAGGTCAGCGGGTTGTCAGGGTTTACGATGACGGCAAGCGCGTCCATCGCAACGGGCATCTCAAGAAACTCGATGCCGTTCTCGGCGCAAAGCTCGGCCTCTTCGGTTTTGATCGGACGCGACGCGCCGGAAAAGCTGGTCTCGCCGCGGCAGAACTTCTTGAAACCGCCGCCAGTGCCGGACACGCCAACCACAACGCGATTGCCCGTCGCAATCTGATATTCCTCGGCAAAGGCCTCGGAGACGGGGAAGACGGTCGACGAGCCGTCAACCTGAACGGCGTCCTGAGCAAAAGCAAAGGCGGGCAAAACGAGCGCAATGGCGGTGAGGGTTAGGGTACGCATGAGCAGATATCCTCCTGTCGGTGTTTGGAAGCTCGCCGCTCGTTTACGAGGGGTTTGTAACAAGTTTATGAAATCATGAATCATTAAAATGATAAACTACGCCCTCAAGCTGCACATCCTGCGCCGAGCATAAAACTAGGAAATTTTCCATAATTTAAGGCACAAAACGCATCCTGACGCACATCTCGCAAGGCCTCGACACCTCAGAAGAACTTGCTTCAGAATCTCCCGTCATAAATTACTTCATGAAATAACGAATCAATAACAATCGCCGCGCATTTCCGCTTTAGCCACCGCCCCACAACAGGCACTTTCCCACGCAGCCACCCCCAACGCCGCGCCCACCGCTGCCGAATTCAAATTCGGCGACCGCTAAACTGACAATGACAACAACCTGATCGCAAACACCCCTGCCGACGCCGCCACCCAGATGAAAGACCATCCAAAGAAAACGCTCCCTTTTCCGTGCAGGCCACACAGAAGGCTCCAAGCCGCAAAAATCACTCACAGTAGCAACTCGCTTAAAAAATGCCGGAGCAACACAGAGCTCTGCCACGCCCAAAACCCTGCGATGCTTATTCTCGAGGAAGAGTTGAGTATATCCGCTAGGGATAAATGGTGCCCGGGGGCGGCACCACTGCCATACTTTTACCTTATTTTTATCAGTGACTTAATAGCACAAATGCGCGATCACAGACGGAGAACCATACATAGAGATGTCCATAGGATAGGCCCGTTTGACCCGCTCCCTGCACAAATTGAAAGACAACGCACTGCGTGCCGCGATGAACAGGGATGTCACCCTGCATGATGGGGGCGGCCTGTACTTCGTCAGCACAGCGACAGGTGCTGCTTCATTCCACTACAGGTATCAGATCAATAAGCGCACAACCAAAATGGGCTTGGGCCCCTATCCAACCGTGTCGCTCGCTGACGCGAGGGAGCAGCACAAATACTGGCAACGGGTGAAGAGTATGGGGAAAGACCCCAGAGCCGTCAGAGACGCAGAGAGGGCCGGTAGGGCGCGAATCTACCGAACGGTAGCGTGCATCTTCGAAGAGTTCTTCAAGACCCATAAGCGCTCACTCAAGGGCGAGGGTGAGGCTGGACGATGGTGGTCGCCGGTTAAACATCATGTTCTACCGCACCTAGGAGACGAGACCGTCGAGACCTTAACCATCGACAAGATCGTAGCGGCATTCGAACCGATTTGGACCTTAAAGAAAGACACCGCTCGCAAGGCTTTCAATCGGTTCCGCATGGCAATGGAATACGCAAGGGCAGATGAACCGTTCGATCTCCAGATCATAGAAGACGCCATAAGAAAGCTTGGTCCGCAAGGAAAGCACAAGCGCGTGTCTGCCCGCGCGCTGCACTGGAAAAAATGGCCCCCTGTCTATGCAGCGCTAACCGATTCCATGACCCACACTGCGTTGAAGCTGATGGTGTTAACCGTTGTCAGAACATCCAACATTCGTTTCATGCGCTGGGATCAGGTCAATCGCCGTCAGGCGATTTGGGCGCTCGCGGAAGAGGATACGAAAACAGGTCAACCATTCCGAGTCCCCTTACAGAATCAGGCGGTTACCCTGCTGAAACAGGCCGAACAGTGGCGGGATGCATCGGGATACGTATTCCCTGTGCCCAAGAACAGGAAGGGTGTTCTTTCGGAAAATGCGTTCCTCCAATATTTCAACAAGCAGAACATCGACACAACGGGCCACGGCATCCGCTCAACCGTGACAGACTTTCTTCGGGAGACCAATCGCGCGGACCAAGAGCTCTCTGAACTGGCGCTTGCACACCAAACTAAGAAAGAAGTCACCGCTGCTTACTTCAGAAGTGATCTCTTGGAACAGCGCCGCGCGATCATGCAGGAATGGGCGGATTTTGTAACGCAAGACGCGGTCATCAAGAGTATCAATGTCCAACAGGACAAAGACACCGACCGCTACCTTCGCTTTTTGGAATCCTTGGATGAAGAAGCCCATAGCAAAGTAGAAGCTGGCTTGCCTGCATACGACTTAGACAAATGGTATCGTGAAGATATCTCCCCGGATGATTTGGCTGACGACTTACCCGATTAACTCTTGAAGGCGAAGGGACCCACAAGGAGGGGCATGTAGCGAAATTTACCCCCTACAGCGGCTGTCGGCCTATGCAACTGCAACCCTCAGAAAGTTGCAGTCGTTCTGTCTTGCGCTATCCGTTTGAAGTTTGGAAACGCTGTGTTCACTAAATTAACATTGCTCTGCGAAAAATCCGACTCTATTTGTCAGATATCGAAACCGCCGAACGCTCCGGTACAACACTTAATGAGCGAATTCAGGAGACGTCACATGACGCAGTCAGTTCAAAATCGTTGGAGACCTTTCCTGTAAGTTTCGAGGTCTCCGCATAGAAAGGAGACCTATCATGGCATTAGACCAGAAAAAGACTAGCCTCGACGAAATTTTCGCTGAGATCGAAGAGCAACGCATCTTCGAATATGACACGGGCGAGTGTCCCGCATTAGTACCCGTGTACCTCAGCTCAACTTTTGACTTCAGCGGGATGGCAGAAGATGAATGGGCGTACTTAAAAGAACTCTTGCAAGCGCCCTCCAGCGATCCTCGATCAGACTGGGAGCTTGCTGCGGCATGTCTCACCGCCCATGAACTCTTTTCAAAACATGGGTTGCACGTCGATCTGACCTGTCAAAACTGGCAACCGACCAAGAAGCAAGCCGCGATCCTGATCGACTTTGTAGAACAAAGGTTTTCCGATTGGCCTACGGGCGACAGAACTTTGGCATTCGCATACCGCGATGCACGCTGCATCCTTTTCCAGCAGAAGTTGGAGGTCTATGATCGTCAACGAGTGGCTGAAGAGAAATCAAAGCAGCCACGAGACAAGGTTAAGAAACCGACGGCCTTCGCACAGATCGACAAAGCCCTTGCTGGAGTCAAGGCGTACGTCGACTCTCTGCAACTTGACGCCCTCATCCGCCGCCTGTGTCGGTCGATCAACTTCAAAACCGACCTTCAAGCACTGAACTACCTTGTGGATCGCTTTGTTGAGAGCAATCACGTTCACTTAGGGAGGCGCGATGCGCGAAAAGTTGTTAATCGAATTGTAGCCGAACAGGCCTCTGCAAACCGCCCAAAGCGCGGAGCGGATACAATCCCTGTGGTGAACGAGTGGTCTGACCATGAAATGGCTGAATTTGCTCAGGATCGGCTTGGCGACGCGGTCGATGCGAATGGTGATCCTGTAATCTATGTGTTCAAGGGCGATGTATGTGATCTGCACGAAGGTAGTCGCAGGATGCTCAATGAGGCGCAATTCGGCACAATTCTCGACTCGAATACGCAGTGGCTTCGCAGGAAGGGCGAGGATGACAAGAGGATTGAATTCGCCCCTAAGCAGATTGTGAGGCACAACTACAATCGGCTGGACAAGGAATATGCCGTCCTCGCTGAGGTGAAGTCTTCGCCCTTCTTTGCTTCTAACGGACGTCGGGTCGACACTGCTGGCTATGACAAGTTATCCGAGACGTTCCTTGACTGTGAGTTAGATGTGCCAGCCGTCAGCGCTGAACCCTCGCACGAGGAAGTCAACGAGGCAAAGCAGCTATTGATTGAAGAAATGATGGGCGATTTTCCCTTTGAAGGAATTATCGACCGCCACGAACGCATGAATCGCGGTTTGCACAACGAGCCCGGCAGCCAGCCAATGCCTTCTATTGCTCATGCAGTTTGTATGTGTATTGAACGCTCCGTTCGCGAGCTAATCGCTGGCCCAACTCCTGTTTACACTCCGACAAAGCCTGCACCGGGGACCGGAGCTGGCCGACTGGTAAGCGCTATTACACTCGCAGCGACGGGAAGAAAGGCAGCGGCGGAGCCTATGCCTACGTCAGACGAAGAGTACGCCAAGGTGATGGGCGCACATATCAACCATTCTTCCGAGTTCACCTTCTTCGACAACATGAACGCAGCAATCTCTCTGGGTTCTTTCGCGTCAAACGTGTCTGAAGGCAGGGTGCGGACGCGCCTTTTGGGGTCCAGTCGCATGGTTGAGGCAGACGTTCGCCATACATGGGTCGCCGCCGCAAACAACATCAAGGGAACTAGCGAAATCCTTCGCCGAATGGTCATGATTGAACTCGACGCGAAGACGCCGAACCCTGAAAACAGGACGGGCTTTCGTCATCCTGATCTGGAAGATTGGACGCAGGAAAACCGGCCCAAGCTGGTCTGGGCGATCCTGACATTGGTCCAGAACTGGATCGCCAAGGGGATGAAGCCGTGGACCGGGAGGCCAAAGGCGAGCTTCGAGGCATGGAGTCGGGTCATGGGGGGAATCCTTCGCGACGCAGAAATCCGAGGGTTCTTAGAAAATGAAGCGCGTCTCCGCTCATATGGAGCGACCGGTGGCGACAATGGGGTTGAGATGTTCATTCAGCACCTTGCATCGACCCATGACGATCGAACCTTGTTCCGAGCTGGCGGCACTGCTGAGATACGAGGACGTAAGGGAATTCCAGTGTTTAGCATTAAGGACGAATTGAACGTGGCGGATGACGGCAAGCCTCTCCTGTTGGACGGCTGGGGCTACAATCGCGATGATGGGAGCTACAATCATGCGCGCGGAATCGTCACCGCTTTTCGCGAGACTGCCCGCCGTGCATATGAGGTGACTTCGTTCGAGGTTGATCAGGAAGTGCGGTATGCGATCAGTTTCATGGAGGCTCCCGACCCGCAGTCTCCAAACCAGTACTTCTGGGAAATGAGCAAGCATCGGATCGACTGATACTCCATACTTGCCACCTCCCGCGTCAGCGGGGGTGGGCAATGTGCCGTGTTGCGGGCATGATCCAGCAAATGCGGGGTTCAGCGGGCTTAAAGGCCCGCAGTCCCGCACCCCTGTTTTCCTTGGTTCTGTTGTGTAGAAGGACCCGTTTGCGGGCTTGCACTTCGTTTTAGGTCTTCTGTCGAATTCTGGTTTCTTTCAGCACATCAACAGAACCTAGGCTCGCTTCGATACCCACGAGGAACGAACCGATCAGGCGAGAAAATATACTCACATCCGCCCATGGGTTTTGACGGAAAATAGCCCGCAGCCCGCAGAATTCACCCAAACACTTGAAAAAAATCACTTTTTTATGCGGGCACGTGCCCGCACACACCCGTATCTAGCCCGCGCATTCGTATAACTGAGAGAGCGAGGTCGGAGGTCCTCTCTGCTGAAGGGCACTCACCATTAGCGGTGTGCCGCTCACACGGTGCTGGCGTAATTCCAAAGCAGCAACCCAGTGATGTGCTTTTGCTTCTGCCCCGCTGCAATGGCGGTCACAACTCTGGCCAGATAGCCATGTGCCTCTGCTCAAAAGTGGCCAGCCCGTCATAGTCCTTGCGGAAGTCTAGCGGATCACTGGCCACAAAAATCCGGACCTTTTGGGACGGCGTGATCCCGGCGTCAAAGCTGGTACGTTCTTAGCGATCCGTGTCGCAGGCTTCGTCGCATCAAGACGGACGGTAGAATCGCCTTTGCCACATTTCTTTGATCGCCTATGGAGCCGCCAAAACAAGACACCGCCGCAAACGACCTCCCCATTCGCGCGCCTTTCAATTGACCCTGCTAATAAAGGTCAGCGAAGTCATCCCGTCCTTCCCCGCGCAGCTCAACAATTCGCTGGCCACGAATGCGATCTTGATGGGGTCGCACTTTCAATAGCTTCATTTAGAGAACAGCGGGAAAAATTTCCTTTTGCAGTACGTAGTCGGTGCCCGCGCCTAGATTTGAATTTCTGACTATCTATAGAGCGAATTGAGTTGCCCATTAGGCCCACCACAAGGCGCTACGCGACGTGCAAGAAATTCAAAGGTCTCTGATGGACCATCCTCAAAATGCATCTTAACAGATACTGAGATAAGAGCCTCGTCCGGCTCACTGGCGTATGGTGTTAAGGCTTCAATTGCGGCATCTCCGAACCTGCGAACTCCCCGAACGACAAATTGTTGCATATCCGCGCGATACGCAGCGACTGGAACTGCGGGCAAAATTGCACCTTGGCTTTCTGCGAACGTAATGTAGGGGCCAACCTGAGCAAATGCCCTGAGGCAGACCGCATAGGATTGGATCTCCGAACTTTCGTCAGCCGCAGCCGGGACACACAGCCCTAAAGCGCTTAGCGCAAGTATTGTAACTCTTATCACTTCATCAATCCTCAATTTATCTGCCGCCGGATAGTAAAAAATCTTTGAGGCTGAATTTTGGCGTGCAAAGACTTCCTCGGTCAGCGCAAGGTGCTGTGACCTGTCCGATTTGAGTATACGCTAAACTGACACGAGAAAATCGTTCAAATGTGTCAGATTAGACTCAACGAATCATTTACCAGACAGTACGACTATTACAGATAGTTAAATCGGACACTGGAGTTCAGCAGATGGGTGAAGTGATAGGCTACGCACGGGTTTCTAGTTCAGGCCAGAAACTGGATGTTCAGAGCGCCGCCCTAACGGGCGCAGGTTGCGAGCGGATATTCGCGGAGAAGAAGAGCGGAACGAAAAGGCAGGGGCGCGTCGAATTGGAACGCATGATGGACTACGTCCGGAAGTGCGACACCGTCGTCTGCGTCCGTTTGGATCGTCTCGCGCGCTCAACACGCGATCTGCTGCAAATCGCTGAGACACTGGAAGAGAAAGGCGTGAACCTCAAAGTGCTTGAGCAGGACATCGACACCGGCACCCCAGCCGGTCGCTTGTTCTTTACGATGATCGCGGCAATAGGTGAATTCGAAACAGAACTGCGCAAAGAGCGTCAGCGCGAAGGAATTGATGCAGCCTTGGCCAAAGGTGTAGACAGCCCATTCAGGGGACGGCCTGCCAAAATTCAACTAAAAGACGTTCAGGCAGCACTTGAAGCGAATAATGGTTCCAAAGCCGCCGCTGCTCGCGAACTGGGCATCAGCCGAGACAGCGTTTACCGGATAGTTCGTGAACAGTAGTCTTGGTCGCGGGTGTGGGAGATTCCAGATGAGCATAGTACCTCCAACCTCAATACGCCTGAGAACAAAACCAATCTGACCTTGCAAGCGCTAAGAACATGACCCTTCGCCAGTTGTTTATTGGAAGAGCTAGGGTTTGGCTCTTTTCCAATAGATAGTTGGAGAACTCATCGGCGCTGAAGTTCAGCAAACTTGTTGCGCGAGTTTGGATAGTCTCTGGGAGATCAGCGGCAGCTTCAGTTCCGAACTTTTCGGCTAGGCCATATTCTATGAAATGTGCCTCAACCCTTCGCTGAGCAACAGCCTCCCAGTGTTCGGGCGCTTGAACAAAGAACTCGACCACGGGAGGGCTGGCCTCGATAACTTGCGCGAAGACCCATTGTTCTGAGAAGTACTTCTGGTCGTCAAAATACGGGTGCAACACCTGCGCAGCCATCTCATCAGGGTAGGAATTGAGCTTGTCAGAATTGCAATCACGGCAACAAGGAACAAGATTTCCGGGTACGACTGAATAGGTTGGAAAATTCGCTTTTGGAACGAAGTGATCGAGAGTTCTCACGTGACCGATGCCCCCGCAAAAAGGGCACTTGCCATTGGCGCTGACTTTAATCTGCTGGTAGATGCTCCGCCCGGGTTTTTCTTCCGGCCTTAGATACTGTTCGTACAGCTTGATCAAATGTGACTTTCGCAAATCTCCATAGACGGGTTGATCTACGCCTTGAAGAGACGGAATTCTTGGAAGCAAGTACAACTCCCCTGCGATGGCTTTCGCAACGTAGTCGTTCTCAATGGGGGCACATGGCGGTAGGTTGTCTCGATACCGGCCCTCTATCGCCGCAAGACCGACACCATCCATGCAAGCCTCAAAAGCCTCTTCGAAGCTAATTTCGGGTGCTACTAATCGCTTCATTATTGGCTCTGCCGACTTTTCTCGTGCAAAAGAGATCGAAGGATTGCACGTCCTTCAAATCCTATCTGTTCATCGAAGATATCTAGTATACCCTCATAGGAACTGCTAGATTCGACTTCTTTTTGCAGAAGCGCATTGAACCCTGACTTTGCAACCTCCAGTCCAAACACCTCTCTCGTAAGCAGGCCAACATTCTCACCGAAAGTTTCGACATCGGGACGCGATGATGACGAAGCAAGTCCCGAACGCGTTATTTTCCAGACGCATGATTTCGGCACCTCTTGAAGTACAACTGGGGAGTGCGTTGCGATTATTGCCACACCATTACGGTCGTGCAGCAATTCGCTCAAGCTTCTGACGAGCGCAGACAACAGTGGGGGATGCAAGTGGCTTTCAGGTTCGTCGAACAAAACAATTGTCTTTTCTTCAACCCGTGATACCAGCTTGGTAATCGTTAGCAGAACAATTGCATGACCAGAGCTCATAGTTTGAATGCGTTCGAAGGCTTCATCAGCGAGTGTTCTCCCGCGAAGCTCCGAAAGCTCTTCGAGCGCTTTCTCTGCAAAGTTGTCATCCGATGCCAACGTCTGAACAGCTTTGAGCCAGCGTTTCCGTTTTCCCGGCTCACTCAAGCAAAGCTTCAGGCTTTCGACGAATTCATTATGCAGGTCAGAAATCGGCTTTAAAAGTGTCCCGCTTTCGTCCTGATCGTCCTTCAGGCCTATATAAAAGTAGCACGTCCCTTTCTTTGGGTCCGGTTGCTCTGGCGGCGGTGCGAATGGATCGAAAGCACTGAACGAAACTGATACTAGACTACTGAAAAAATCGTCACTGATGGGCTCGTTCCCGAACAGGTCCCTCTCTTGAAATTCCCCCGCCGCATCTCCCTTCTGCACTATCGAGTGGATCATTTGGTTCAAGAGCGTGGTCTTACCTACCCCATTTCTGCCGATGATTGCGTGAATGTTCGAACTAGGTTTAGAATTAGCTTTCACCTTAAACCCAAGTTTGTAGCCAGCGAATTCTTCGTCATCTGGCAAAACGAAACGAAAATCGAAGTCAGTAACCGGGACACCACCTGCAAGCACCCGACGAAACTGTTCCTCGATTGTGTTGATGCTCACACTTCGCAGATGGGAGGTTTGAAACACAGACTCTTCTGAAGCGAGCTCCAAGAGTTTTGCGCTGTGTACGACGTCCTTCAAAGCCTCAAGGTATTCCACCCGGAACTCTTCAGAGTAATCCCTTGCAAGTTCATGATAGTAGTCGACATCCGTTCCCAACGAGAAATAGCCTTCAGGAAGCTCAGTAAATGGCTCTTCTAGCGTCGAGTAGGTCCAAGTGTCTTCCGTTTGCCCCGCAAAGCCTATCTTCACATTGCCAAGCTGGTTTTGCTCTCCGTTTTCGTCGAATACGTAAACCTCGAACATCGTCACGAACGAATAGTCGTTCCAGCGGTCGACCTTCAGGTAGACCGTGTTGACCCCCTTTGAGGGAACCGGCGTGTTTCTTGAAATAACGGTAAACTGCATGGCTCAGTCGATGTCCAACCGCGGGAGGTTGTTCACGATCTTCATCGTCTCAAGGCCGACCGTGATCACCCGTTGGAACAGCTCCAGTGGGTACTTGGGCTCGCCGACCGTCTCGTTGGCGTAGTCGTTGGCGTCGTTGACGATGCCGCTCTTCTTGTCGGTCTTCACGATCTGGCGTTCCATCACCCATTCCAACGCGGGCTTGCCGTTGACGACGTATTCATAGGCCTCCAAGGGCACGTTCTGGATCGTGATGTTCTCGTTGTAGATGACGGTCGTTAGGTCTTTTTCCTTGCCCTTGCCGCCCCACTTCCATTTGTTAGTGTGCTTGACGCGGTAGAAGGCGACGGGGTCACTCTGAGCTTCTGGGATAAGTCGGTGATCACCTTCTTTGAACGTGACCATATACGGCTCGACGCTTTCGAAGTTCACGTGCAGATCGCCCAGCGCGCGGCCCGCGTCGCGGAAGACGGCGAAGTCGGCAAAGGTCTTGACCGCCGGGATGCGAGGCAGCGCCTTAGCGAGGTTGTTATTGAAACGCTCGCGGTAGTCGGGCGAATGCAACAGGCCATAGATGTAATAGAACAGGTCTTCCTTGCTGATCTCTTGCCCCGGATAGGCGGCTTGGAAATGCGCGAGGCCCGCATCGGTGATCGCATCGCGGCGGGTGAGGCCACCCGACTGATCGCCCGCAGTGGCGAAAAGCCCGTCATCCGGTTGAGTTTCGTCGTAGAGGTAGAGGGAGAAGCATTGGCCAGTGTCGTGATGGTGGAAGTTCGGCAGTCTGTTCACCAAAAGCGCCGAAAAACCTGTTTTGACGCCAATGCCAGTAAGATGAATAGCTAAGTTCTGCGCATCTGCATTCGGGAAGATGCGGGGCATCTGATAGACGCGTTCGTTTAGGCGACGGTTGAAATATTGCCATTGGCTTTGGAACGGACGATAGATTGCAGGACGAATGCCTTCCTCATCAAATTCAAGCCTTTTGGAGCGCCCCAAGTCTGCTTTGAGGTTCCCCGTCCAACTGATCTTGCGACCATCATCGCTGACAAATTTATTGATATCATTTGGCTTGCTTGCGCTCTCGTATCGCGCGATCTCAGCGTTGTAGAAATCCACCATGCGGCGCATGTTGTCAGAGAGTTTGGAGCAGCTTGAATTGTATGCCCATGCATCACGCGCGCTCAGAATTCCTTGGGAATAGTTCTCGAACAGACCTTGCTCTTCCCCACGCTTCGCGCCGAGGACTGAGAATTTGTCAAAGCTGCGATCTACCTGATCCAGCCAGTCGTTGTTTTCGTCTGGAGTGATGTCTTTCCAGCCCTTGGCTTTAGAAATACCTTCAATCGAGCCAAAGTCGCGAATGATGGCCAGTTTTTGTTTCTGGTCGAGATAGTCGCCGATGTCATGGAAATGGATGCGCCCGTGTTCGGCGGCCTCGGGGTTCTTGACGAGAACCGAAATTGCAATCGGGGCGCGACTGCCCGAACCAAAGATTTTGCCGCCTTCTTTGCGAGAAAGCTCGCCCGATGTGCGTTGATTGCCCCGAAGATGGAAAATGTAAAGATCGCTAAACTCTTCGGCCAGACACTTGCGCATCCCGTCAGCAGCGTTTCCGTCGATCCATCCTGCATTGGTCACATAAGCCATGACGCCTGCGTCCCCAATTCGCTCACTCGCCCAACGGAACGCGCGGATATAGCTGTCGTAGAGCGCCTTCTGTAACGTTGCATTGGATGCCGCGGCATAAGTGTCGCGGATACGACCATCGAGTTGCGGATACTCGATATTTTTGGCGTTGTCGTTCTCACTCTTCTGCCCCGCCGAATAGGGCGGATTGCCGATTATCACGCGGATATCCAACTCTTTCTGCCGGGTGCGGCGCTCTGAGTTGTCGGGCAGCAGGTTGGCGATCATGTCGCGGTCCTGCTCGTACATCTGGAATGTATCGGTCAGCAGGATACCCTTGAACGGCTCATAGGGCGCGTCTTTGTTCAGCTCCCCCTGTGCCAGCTCGTGATAGACCGTCTCGATATTCACAGCGGCGATGTAATAGGCCAGCAGCACGATCTCATTGGCGTGAATCTCGTGCTTGTATTTGTGCTCCAGTTCTTCAGGCGCGATCAGACCGGATTGCAGCAAGCGGGTGACGAAGGT
Organism: Harenicola maris; assembly: GCA_018524345.1. Lineage (GTDB taxonomy): Bacteria > Pseudomonadota > Alphaproteobacteria > Rhodobacterales > Rhodobacteraceae > Harenicola > Harenicola maris. The sequence goes on along the minus strand of JADQAZ010000002.1, from coordinate 1,154,411 downwards.
ACCTGTCCCGGTGAAAGGGTCAAGGATGTGGACGCCTTGCGACCCAAGCGTTTGCCCGAACTGGGCCTTTAGCACGTCATTGACCGAATGCAGGATGAAGTCGACCACTTCGACGGGGGTGTAAACGATACCGAGGCGCTGCGTCAGCCGAGGAAACGCGCCTTTGAAGAAACTGTCGTATAGCTTCAGGATCAGCTCTTGCCGCCCGTTTGCCGTGACCACATCCGCCGCGCGACGTTGGACGCTGGCGTAGAACTTCTCAAGGCTTTCGGATTCCTTAGACAGGTTGTGCTGGTCAAGCTGGCCCAGCACAATTTCCATCGCGCGGGAGACGGGGTTTTCCTTGGTGAACTCGCTGGACTTGAACAGGGCGTCGAAGACGGGTTTGGTGATGAGGTGCTGGGCGAGCATCTCAATCGCTTCATCTTCGGTGATCTCGGGGTTCAGGTCGTCTTGAAGTTCGGCAAGGAACGCGAGGAACGCTTCGCGCTCCGGCCCCTCTTGCGCGACGATGGCCTTGATCCGCGTGATGTGGGTCTGGGCGATTTCCGCGATGTCCTTGGCCCATTTGTCCCAATATTCACGGGTGCCGCATTTCTCGACGATCTTTGCCATGATGGCGCGAGTAAATTCGTCGAAGACAAAGGCCTGTTGCGCGTCAGCGCCATCTGTTGGGCGGGGCGCTGGGCCTTCCTTACCGATCTCTGAGCCGGGCTTGCTGCGCTTCTGCTTATTTGTGTCAAAGTCGTCGACGACGGCTGTCAGTTCCCTTAGCTCGCTCTCTGAGGATATGCTGACCAGCTCTACCTTGTCGCTGATATCCTCGCCCAGTTCCGCTTGGTTGATACGGGCGTCCAGACGCTCGTCATGGGCGCGTAGAGCGTTGAGGATTTGCCAGACGACCTTGTAGCGCTCGTTGTCGTTGAGGGCGTCCTCTGGCTTGGTATTGGGCGGAATGGCGACGGGCAGGATCACATAGCCCAGCTTCTTGCCTTCAGCGCGCCGCATAACGCGGCCTACAGACTGCACAACGTCGATCTGGCTCTTGCGGGGATGCATGAACATGATCGCGTCCAGAGCGGGCACGTCGACGCCCTCTGATAGCACTTTGGCATTGGTAAGAATGCGGCACGTATTGTCGCCCGCGTCCGCCTTGAGCCAGTTGAGCATTTCCTCGCGCGAACTGGCATTGTAGCTGCCATCAACATGGCGAACTTCGGTGCTTAGATGCCGGTCATCGTCGATCAGGTCGTTGCCAACGTATTCGTCGACCACCTGCGTAAACTCGTCTTCGATGATTTCGGACTTCTTGATGGTTTGACAGAAGGCCAGCGCGCGCTTCATGGGGCGCGGGTCAAACTCCAAATCCTTCGCGAGGTCGCTTTTCGTCAGAGCCTTATAACACCCGATGATCTTCGTCGCGTCGTCCAGTGTCAGCTCTGGGCCGTCTTTGAGACGGTTCTGAATTGTCTGCGAAACCAAGCCTTCATCAACGGCGAGTACGACGACCTTGTAGTCTGTGAGAAGCTGGTTCTCCACCGCCCAACCAAAGCCACGATGGAAGAGGTCTCTGCCGAACTTGGTTTCGTCATCCATAGACGCCAAGCGGGCGTCGTAGTCATCTGCTTTGCGCTTGGCCGTATCAGCAAAGATACGAGGCGTCGCGGTCATATAGAGGCGCTTCTTTGCCGCGACATAGTTGTTGTCGTGGATGCGAACAAAGTTGCTGTCGTCCTCGTCCTTCAGCGTCACGCCTGTGGTTCGGTGCGCCTCGTCACAGACCACCAAATCGAACTCTGGTAGGTCGTGGTTCTTTTGGGCGCGCGTAAGAACGTCAATCGAATGGTAGGTCGAGAAGACTACCGTCATCTGATCTGAGGGTGCCGATAGGACCTGACGAGCAAGCTTTTCAGGGTCGGTTGTCGCCGGGAAGGCCAAATCGTGCACGTTTAGATCAAGACTGTCAGCGTCAATTCTTCGCCCCACCTTCGAATCAGAACAGGCAGAGAATGCCGTGAACACGTCTTCGCTGTCGTTCTTCCATTCCCGGACAGTTTGGGACATCAACGCAAGCGATGGAACCATGAAAAGAACGCGCTTTCCCGGCCCTGCGAGAGTTTCCGCAATTCGTAGACCTGTGAAGGTCTTACCCGTTCCACACGCCATGATCAGCTTGCCGCGATCTGCGGTTTCCAGCCCGGCCTGCACTGCGCGCAAGGCATCCCGCTGATGATCGCGGAGTTGTTTCTTGGGCGCTAGGCTAACCGTGCCAGAACGGATAAACTGGGACCAATCAATGCGGCTAGCCTCAAGCTCTGCAACGCTGATCCGGTTCCAATCCTTTGAGAGCTTATCCAGCGTTTCCTGTGTGTTGCGGCCTAGCTCTTTGAGAGTTGTGTCCGCGATGACCAGCCGGGTGAACAGATCATTTGATGCTGCCGAAATGAAACTGTCTATGTCGGGCTTCTGAATGCTGTGATTGGGCGCGTAGAACTTGCATTGAATCGCCGCATAGCCTGACCCGTCAGACAGCGTTCCAACAAGATCGATACCGGTGTCCGCGTTGCTCCAGCCTTGCGACGTCGCCCAATCGGCGAACGGCTCAACCTTTGAATAGTACTGACGTTGAGTGTCGTCGTTTTCCATAAACACCCGAACAAGGCGTTCAAAATAGTCGCCCTTTTCACGTTCGGTCCGCGCTGACGCGCGATACTCATCCAAAATATCTTGTAGAAGCACCTGCAACGACCTCAGCTAATTGATTTTGTTGTTATGGCTATTCACCTTACCGTAACCCTAGCGTGCGCTGGGCGGACCGTCTAGCAAACCGAGACAACGGGCGAAATGAGTGCCGCCGAAAGTTACAGACGGCAAACTGTACATAGAGCCGTACATAGCAACAATCGGCCCAATGCCTAAACCCTTGTTTTATATATCGCATTAGCTAAATATGGTGCCCGGGGGCGGAATCGAACCACCGACACGAGGATTTTCAATTTTCCTAGGTTCCCGCGCATCTCTTCCCAAACCGCTTCAAGCTGACGCTAAAAGTCTTTAGCTTCAATGCCCTGTGGTCTCCAATCAATCGCAGAGTAAACCAACCCGATTTACTCTAGCCCACCACTTTAGGCACCCATAACGCACCCAGCGACCAAATCTAGCGACAATACGATCAGATAAAGCCTGTCGGCAATTTCTCGATTTCGTCTTTTAGGTCCTCTCATTGGTCGATATTCTGAAATCCTAGCTCATCTGTTCTATCGATTTGAAAGTTCCCGAATAGTGAACCACTTACAGCCAAAACCGTTGGTGGGCTTCCTTCTCAACCCCTTTGGTAAGCATGCCAAGGTCATGAGGTACGATGGCAATGAGATTGTCATCCAAGCTAGCCGTGCGGCCACTGGCACGTTGAGAGAGCTTTCTTCGGCTCCAACAGTTGAGACTAGGTTTTGGGGTGCTTCGCTTAGGCTCCAATTGGATAACCAACCTGTTCACTTGCTCAAAGGTGTTCGATTCAAAGATGCCGTGAATTTCTCGGACTTAATTCGGTCTGACTGGGAAGCGACCAACCAAGCCGAATTTGAACGAAGCCGTAGGGCCATTATGCGTTACTTTTAGAAGTCGAAGAGCTTTCTAACCCAACGGCCTATCCGGCGGCATGTATCGTGTCACCAATATTGGAACGTGCTCGTGGTCTGGACCAGCGCCTTCTTTCAAAGCTACCGCAGGAGGCTCTAGGGGGTGTCCATCGAGATCAAATCAAAAAAACTCAGTCGTTTGTGCAAAATGCCCAGCAGATTAGGCAAAAAGCGATCTCAGCTTTTGAGGAACGTCAATTGGTTCAGTGGGCCGAGTTTTTCGAGACGTTCGAAAGCAATCCGCTGACACCAGAGCAACGGAAATCAATCGTTTCGGATGAAGATGCAACACTGGTTTTGGATGGCGCGGGCTCAGGGAAAACCAGCGTCATAACGGCCAAAGTTGGTTACCTGTTAAAGTCTGGTGCACGCAGACCAGAGGAAGTTCTGCTGTTGGCGTTTGCAAGTGCCGCCGCCAAAGAGATGAGTGAACGGGTTGAGGCAAAGTGCGGTGAGCCGTTGGAGGCCAGAACGTTTCATTCGTTGGCCTATGACATCATCGGTACAGTTGAAGGAAGTAAGCCAGCATTGGCTGCCCATGCCACTGATGACAAGGCATACCTCGCCTTGATCCGAGACATCCTGAGGGCTTTGGTTCGAACGGCAACAGAAGTGTCTCAGTCTATTGTGGGCTGGTTCTCCCACACTCGCCTTGAAGAAAAGAGCGAGTGGGATTTCAAGAAAAAACACAGCTACTACACCTACATTGAAAAACTCGACCTCCGCACCCTTCAAGGCGAACAGGTCAAGAGCTTTGAAGAGTTGATGATTGCCAACTGGCTGTATGAGAACGGCATCGCGTATGAGTATGAACCCGACTACGAACACAAGGTTTCCGAAGGCGGTTTCCGTGATTACTGCCCAGATTTTCGCTTAACAAAAAGCGGCACTTACATTGAACACTTTGGGGTTCGCCGTACGAAATCGTCAGATGGAAGCTATCGCCTGACGACAGCGCCATTTGTTGATCGCGAAGAATATCTCGCGGGTATGGAATGGAAGCGCGAGGTTCACGCTGAACATGAAACGACTTTGATCGAGACGTTCAGTTATGAGCGTGAAGACGGTCGGTTGTTGGACGCACTTGCTGAAAAAATTGCGCCTTTTGAGACCGTCAATCCAAGGTCACCAGAAACGCTCTTTGACCGGGTGGTGGAGCTAAACCAAGCCGACAGCTTTGTGCAGCTGCTTGGAACCTTCTTGAAGCACTATAAAGGAGGTGGATACCACATCAACGAATGCGCCGAGAAAGGACGTCTCTTGAAGCTTGGCAAACGTGCCAAGGCGTTCCTTTCAATCTTTGAGCCTGTTTATTTGGAGTACCAAAAACAGTTGAACGGACGGATCGATTTTGAAGATATGATCCTTCGGGCAACCAAGTATGCAGAGACGGGAGAGTACGCCAGTCCGTTCAAACACATCTTAGTAGATGAGTTCCAAGATATATCCCGCAGCCGAGGGCGCTTGGTCAAAGCATTGAAAGCTCAACACAGTGATGCGCGCATTTTCGCAGTTGGCGATGACTGGCAGTCGATCTACCGATTTGCCGGGTCCGACATCAACCTCATGCGAAATTTTGGCGACGAGTTTGGAGGGGTGTTTGACGGGCAGTCTGGCGTTCACCGAACTGTGGATCTGGGAAGGACATTCCGCTCCGTCGACCAGATTGCACATGCTGCAAAGAGATTTGTGCTGCAAAACCCGGCCCAGTTGAACAAGACAGTAATACCCGCTGGCACGTCAGATGTGCCTGCGTTGAAAGTTGTCTCGACAATCAAAGCCGACGAGAAAAACAAGCTGGAACAAGTGCTTCACTCGTTGCAAGGGACGGCTCAACGAGAGCAGCCGGTCTCGGTTTTGTTGCTTGGCCGTTATCGACACTTAGCCCCATCCAATCTCGCGCAACTGCGTCGCAAGTTCTCTGATTTAGACATTTCGTATCGCACGATCCATGCATCGAAGGGGCTTGAGGCTGATCACGTGGTGATCCTGAATATGTTTCGTGGCCGTACGGGCTTTCCCTCAGAAATCGTTGATGACCCACTCCTAAGTCTTGTCTCACCGGAGGCCGAGCCATTTGAGAATGCTGAAGAACGCCGAGTTATGTATGTGGCGCTGACACGCGCCCGAAAATCCGTGACACTCATGGGCTCAGCATCAAAACAATCGGCTTTTGTTTCCGAGTTGTTGGATGATCCTGAGTACGGGACAATCGGCGCCAGCGACCAAGTAGAATTCAACCATACCTGTGGTGAATGTGGTGGGCATCTGGTTCCTGTCCCAACCAAAGATGGTCGGACATGGTACAGGTGCGAACATGCCACCCTCTGCGGACATTCATTGAATGCATGTGCTTCCTGCGGCGTTGGTCTGCCAGTTCGGAACAAAAGAACCGGTTTAAGCAAATGCTCTTGCGGTGCCGAATACCAGAGTTGCCCCAGTTGTGAAGATGGGTGGCTAGTCGAGCGAAGCGGGCGATATGGTCCGTTTCTTGGATGTGTCAGCTACCCACGCTGCAAAGGAAAGGCGAAGATTGCGAAACGCAAAAGCTGACTTCAGTTTGTAGGGGTCGGCAAAATCCCGGCAACTATGAGGCGAATAACCTCACCGGCTCTATCGCGAACAAAATAAGTCTGTAGATAAACCTGATCTTTTTTCATCGTATCAATTAGCGTCTGCTTGATACGAGGCAAGATGTCATAAGGAATGCTAAAGCTTACAGTTACTGATCCGCTTTCAATCCTCACCTTTCCCCAGCCGTTATCCTTATTGAATTGGACTACATCACACAGGAGAGCAGTGATCTCTTTGTCTACAATGGATGTTTCAATTTCTGCGGCCATATTTTGATCTAGAAATAAGACTGGTTTCGTGCTTCCAGATACCGAAGAAGAGACCTCCAGAGTGTCTGCACTTCGCCTCAAGGCGGTTGCCATTTCACTTATCAAGGGTGCAGACATGGCAATCAACTTCTGGCTACGTGCAAAGTCAATCTTCTTTATTGCATCTGAATTATCGATCATCCTTTCTTCTCTAGAAACTTCAGCGAGACGTCGCTTAACCACGTCACGAATTTTCGCAGGCACTGAATCAAGTGCTGTGTCACCCGTGTTTACGCTTTCAGCAATCTCATCAACTTTGGACTGAGCTTGGTCTGCATCCGTTTGACGGCTGATCATCCCAGCATCTTTCAGAGATTCTTCGTCGATTTTTTCGATAACTCGCTCAGTGACATAAGCCACCAAATCACCTAGCGATACATTCATAAACTCATCATCAGATTTACCCTTGGCAGCATCTTCAACATTGATGTTGAATGATCCATCAGAATGGCTGGCTAGCCTGACATCGAAGTTCGACTTGCTGGATATTTTTTTGTTGAATTTTCCAGCGTTTCGAAACTGAGATAGCTTCACAAGAAGGCGAGCAGCGGCATATTGAAACCGGGCAGACTCGTAAAAGTTCATTCGGTTCTCATCAGCAAGAGCGCCTTCAAAGTGAAACGTGAGTTTTTCGGACATCTAGGATTGTTCCTTGCTCGGCGTGTACCCAATAGTATGCTCAATACGCACGGGATGAAGTTGGCTCTTGATAGTCATGTCCATTTCCGTTTTCAATCCCAGCGTGTGGCATAAGTCACTTAAGGAAACCGCGAATGAACGAAATCAGCATTGGTGCAGTTGGCGCCGCGACGATTGCCGGTCTTGTATCGATGCTTGGGCTAATCATCGGGAAAGAACAAAAAGTTTCCGAATTTCGGCAAGTCTGGATCGATCAACTGCGAAAATGTGTCGTGGATTATCTGGTTAGCATCAACGCAGTTTGCGATATCTTAAGCCTCAAGAAATCAGGGGTAGAAGTCGACAACGCGGCTCTACTTACCAACTACAAGTTGTTGAACGAGGCAAGCCACGGCATCACTTTGCGCGTGAACGACGAGGAGAAGCCTTCAAAGGCACTTCTGGCTTCTATGAACGAATTTGAACAGTTAGCGCAGGACAACGGCTCTCTGACCCCCGAGAAAATCAAGGAAGTCGAAGGCCGCTTCGTTCAGGCGGCGAAAGAACTACTGAAATTTGAATGGACTAGAGTGAAGCGAGGAGAGAAGGTCTTCGTCTGGACTAAGCGGGTCATATTGGTGAGCATAGTAATGCTGCTAGGGCTCCTTGGCTTTTTTTGGTATGATGGCTCCGGTGCCAGCTCTTTGGACGTCGAGGGAGATGCTCAGCCACACTTAGTTCTAAGAAATGATTGATGAGAGTTCACATTCAAGTGCCTTGAAACACCTTCAGATAGAAGCTGCAAGTAGACGCCGAGCAAATTCTGGCAGCCCTTTTTAGATAACGTCAGTTCGTTTCAAACTATACCCTGACACGCGGATTCTGGGTGTCTTACGATGTCTGCATGAAACAGATGCTGACAACCAAATCGCTCGACGCGATGCCCCCTGCGACCATCAAACGGTACGAGGTCCGCGACCATAAAGTAAACGGCTTGCATGTGCGTGTGTCGACCACAGGTGCAAAAGTGTTCTACACGTTGGTCCGCCCGAACGGTGCGCGCAGACGTATCAAAATAGGCCCTTACCCTGTGGTCTCCCTTGCCGACGCTAGACGCCGTGCAATGGAAATCGCCCGTGATGTCGAGTTGGGCGAGTTCGAGAAACCATCTGCGGTTTCCGAGGCATCGGCTGAAACGCTAGGCGAGACAATTCCTAAGTTCATTGAGCTTCATGCTAAGCCCAACACCAAGGATTGGAAACGCACCGAAAGCGTTCTGCACAAATTCGATGGCTTGAAGGACCGGCCTATTGATCAGATCAAACGTCAGGATGTCAGTAAGGTGCTGGATGGCATCATCGCCAACGGTACGCCGACACGCGCAAATCGGGCGCTCTCAGCGATCAAAAAGCTCATGAACTGGTGCGTCATGCGTGGTGACATCGAAACATCGCCTGTGGCTCTCCTCAGGCCGCCTACCCGTGAAATTCCTCGTGATCGTGTGCTGAGCGATGATGAAATTCGAACAATCTGGCATCAGAGCGACGCCGAGGGCTACCCGTTTGGTCCCTTCCTCAAATTGCTGATAATGACAGGGCAGCGTCGGGCCGAGGTGTCTGACATGCGCTGGTCTGAACTCAATCTTGACGAGGGTATTTGGGAACTTCCAGCGAGCCGTGTGAAAAACGCGCGCCTGCACATCGTGCCTTTGCCCCCACTGGCCGTGGACATACTGCGATCCCTGCACAGGTTCCTCGACAGCGACTTCGTGTTCACGACGACTGGACGTTCAGCAATTTCTGGGTTCGGACGCCTCAAGGAACGTATCGAGGCGACGCTGCCGGAAAACACACCTGATTGGCGCTTCCACGATTTCAGACGCACAGCCTCCACAGGTATGGCGAAGATCGGTGTGGCACCTCATGTGATCGATGCCGTGACCAATCATAAATCAGGGGTCGTCTCAGGCGTCGGCGCAACCTACAATCGCTACACGTATTTCAACGAAAAGCGTGAGGCGCTGGAACTTTGGGCCAACGAATTGACGAAAATCACGACGGAGCGTTCGGAAACGAGTGCAGGGAGGAAGTCCGACTAATTCTTGCGCTTGAAGACGACCAAGTCTTTGCAACCTTTTGGAACAAGCTGCGCGACGAATGCTTGAAAGTGCGTCGAGGTATTGAGACGTCACCCAACGGTTTTCATTTGGCGCCATTCGATATTTCATTAACAAAGCGAAAAACATGGCTGCAACGTCAGGTTCTCAACCCCATTGCAACACTTGAAGCTGCCTTAGCACCCCAGAACGCTCCGCACTTTTCGCATTGGGAGCAATACGGCGACTTCTGGCCTCCATCCCGTGAACCTCTACTTGCCGCTTTGGCCGAGCTTAGGAAAGAAGCTGCTCTTCTTTCGGCTGACTTCGAGGAAGAGATTTCTGGCGACGTCGCGGGCAAGATATCACACACCAGCGAAATCAGGCACTACGTGGTCTATGTCTGTCTGTCGGAATTGCGCGAGTGTTACCCTGACCTCAAGCTGTCTAGAGGAAACTGGGACAAGAAACTCAAAGTTGCCATTGGCGCAATTCCAGAGTTCGTAAGGCGAGTCTTCTTTGAGACTACAGGTAATCATGAACAACTCGACGGCCCAATCCAACGGAACATGAAAGCCATTTGAAAATGCCAACTCGAACAGAGTTGACACTTTCAGGACCTTCGCTCGCATTGTGATCCAACCTGATCCATCTTCCTTCTTGTCGGAGCGCTCCTTCGCAAACGCAACAATGCAGGAGGAAAATGACAATGGATATTTCGAACGGGCAAAAGGCCCTTGCTACACGCGCTGATCTTAAGCGCCTTGGCATCATCGTAAGCAATAGTACGCTTTTGCGCTGGGAGGCCCGTGGGTGTTTCCCTCGCCGGGTACGCCTCGCTGGCACCAGTGTCGCTTGGTTGCTGAATGAGATCGAACAGTGGCTCGCTGACCGCGCCGTTGAACGTGACACTTGGCACTATGCGGATGCGAGCTGATCATGAGAAAACCCATTGTGTTTGGCTTCTCGTATGACGGCCTGAAAAAGCTCGGCATCCACTACAGCTACGAAGATTTAGTCGATTTGGAAGAACGTGGGCGCTTCCCTAAGCAAATCGAGCCACGTGTCTGGATCGCCAACGAGATTATGGAATGGCTTTTGGTCAACATTGATCGCCTGCCTCCCGAGCTCGACTAGCCCAGAAAACTGAGATGGGGCGATTAGCGCCCCGTCTTCCCTGTACATTTCGAAAGGAAACAACATGCAAAATCGCGTGAACCATACCGCTCGTCCTCGCAAAGGGCACCCCTATGCATTCAAGGACTATGAAGACGACTGCAGTATCCACCAAAGCATGGTGGGGTTCCTGCACGACATTTGGAAAGGTGCTCCGAAGCCCAGCTTCTTTTTTCTCGCCACAACCGACCCCGACGGCAACCACTGGCGAGAACATATTGTCAGGGCCAACGATGTCACTGTTGGCCTAAACAGGTTCCTGAATGCTCACTCGCGATGGGACTTCAATCTCTACTTTTGTCCAAACCCATTTTCGGTCGACCGGCGCAAAACAGATTTTGCGCTTCCCACAAGGCTGGCTTGGTGCGACATCGACGATAGCGATCCCAGCGCTTATGAGCCAAAGCCAAATCTTCTGTGGGAAACCTCGCCGGGCCGCTTTCAAGGTCTATGGCTTTGGGACAAACGGCACAACGTAGAAGAAGCCGAACGTTTCTCACGTTCGCTTGCTGACAGACATGGGGGCGACAATGGCTGGACCATTACTAAGATGCTTCGCGTTCCCGGCTCGATCAACCACAAGCCCAAATATGATGAGCCGTTCGTCAAGTTGGTTTCGCGAAACTGGAACTGTGTTTCAGAACGTCCCGAACCGACACCAGACAACGGACGAACCTATCAGCACGCTTACCAAGCATTGGTTATGGATCATTTAGCGTTTACCCCGTTGGAGGTTTTGAAAAATCACCGGGCCAAATTAAATGCTTCGACGCGCTCACTTATTCGACACAAACAAGTTCAGGCAGACAATCGGTCAAACCGAATATATGCGCTGATCGCTGGGCTATATGAGGCCAATGCGACATTGGACGAGATCGCCAGCGTGGTTTGGAACAGCCCGTATTTTCGAGACAAGTACGGCGACGACCTTAGCGCGCTAGAAACTGAAGTGTCCCGCATCATCGCTAAGAAAGAAGGTGCGAAATGACCTCGAAGAAGAAGGATCTCTTTGTCGGTCTGGACACAATCGACCCCAAGGAAGTCGAGTGGCTGTGGGAGCCGTTTATCCCATTCAGCATGATCACAATCATGGAGGGCGACCCCGGCGTCGGTAAGTCATTCCTTGCGATGCAACTGGCCGTACAGGTCAGTATCGGTGGGGAGTTGCCCGATGGGCAAAAGTTGGGGCGCGGTCGTGTGCTTTATCTCAGCGCTGAGGATGATGCAGCCTATACAATCAGGCCACGCATCGATGCGATGGGGGGCGATCCGTCGCGCATTCGGGTTCAGGGTGACTTCCTGTCTCTGGACGAAAAAGGTCTGCAAGCGCTCATGCGAGAGGTGAAGCGCAAACCACCAGACCTGCTCATCCTCGACCCTTTGTTCGCCTACATTCCGGCTGGACAGGACATCTACAAACCCAACGTGATCCGGCAGCTTTTGTCATTCCTGAAAGACATTGCCGAAGCTGGTGAAACGGCTGTCGTCATCATCCGGCACCTGACTAAAGCCAAGCACAGCAAGGCCATCTATCAGGGGGGTGGTTCTATGGATGTGATTGGCGCGGCGAGGTCAGCATTTCTGGTGTGCGAGCATCCGAGCGACAGTTCGACCAAGCTCGTTGTCCACATCAAGCATAACATCGCCGTTCGGGGGCAAACTCAAAGCTATGAGATCATTGGTGAAGAAGGAGGCAGGGCGACCCTGAACTGGCTGGGGCCATCGGACATCACGATTGATGACCTGATTTCTTCTGATGGTCCCCCCCGCATGTCGGCACTGGATGAAGCGACCCAGTTCCTGCGCGTGTTTCTCAAGAACGGGCCTGAACCATCAACTAAGGTGGAGAAAGAGGCTGCTGCTCGCGACATCGCCCCCAAGACCTTGGAACGTGCAAGGCGCGCTCTGGACGTCAAGTCTAAGAAGAAAGGGAAAGGCTGGTACCTGTCCTTGCCAGACGAAGAATGACCACAGGTAGGATTTGAAGTGCGCCAAGAACGCCAACATCGCCATCGATGATTTTGGCGCATTTCACCCCTCAAGTTCGCCACGATGACGCATGACGCCCTTGGCGATCTTGACGTTCTTGGAAACGGCTAGGAGCCGAAAACCTTGGAAATGGTTATGACCCCTTGTCTGCCTTTAAGGCGTGCGCCGTTAAAAAAAACACCTCCCCCCATCCCCCTGTGGTCACCTGTTGCCTTCTCCTTGGTCGACGTGGCCAGATGCACACGAGACCGACACGCGGACTATTGATCAGGCTGTTGGAGGCTAGGCGGACCCAAATATTTGAGTCTTTTCAATTGGTCCGCATTAATGGCGATCTACAAACACTGATTTGGGTGCTGTGTGGGTGGGTTCACTCGTCGGCTAGAGTGTCCACCGCGCCGTTTTCGCATCTGTCCGCTCACATGGATGGGCCAAGCGACGTTGGCATTTATTGACGTTAGATCACCATCAAGGTTTTGGGTGCCGCTTGGGTGAACGGATGTCGCCTTGTTGCGCGCTTGCGGCATCAGTTTTGCTCCCAACCTTTGCGATGGAAGTGGCGCATTACGATGGCGCGGTTGTACAGGGGAAAGCCGATCCACAGGCCATTGGCCGTGATCAGCGAGAAGATGGCCCACAACCACATCCCCTTGAACAGGTAGTAGAGCGGACCAAATAGCAGGCACCACAATCGGTGCCAGTTTCCGAGTATGATTTTCTGCTGTCCATTAAATTTCCATGTTGCCCGAATGACCATTGTGGTCTCCTTTGCTGGTTGCGGTTGCAACAGCGCAATAAGATCGTGCAGATGTGGGCGTCAGGGTAATTCCTAGATCAATGAGCGTCTGCGCAGCCCACAGGGGCCAGCACTGGCGTCAACGGCTCTTTCGTCGCAACACGTCGTTCGTGACGGCCACATGGCCTTCTGGCTCAATGTAACGCGGCCACGCGCGCTTAACGCCCTATGCTCTAGGGATTTGTTTGGGGTTGTTCCTGACATGCCGGCTGACCTCGTCTTATCGATCTGCATCAGAAACTTAGGAGATCGACATGTCCGACATTATCACGCTGAAAGCCCTATGCGAAGAACTCAAGGTCGACCCGCGCGAGGCACGCGAAAAGCTACGCGCTGCTGTAAGAGACGCGAAGGCGAACCCCGAACTGGCAAAGGCACGGAAACCACGCACGCCGTGGCAATGGGTGAAAGGATCAAGTGCAGCAAAAGAAGCAGTAATAATCCTAAAAAAATAGCTGCTCTTGCAGATCAACATGTTGCTTGCTCACCTCTATTGAGGTTAGGAACATAAAGAGAACATACAACCATTATGTCTGGGAGAGTTGATTTGCGCGACCACAATGTGTTGTATGAGGAAAAAGAGGGCAGGCAACATGCTGACATCTGTAGAACTATGTGCCGGTGCGGGCGGTCAGGCACTTGGCCTTGAGAATGCCGGATATGCGCATAGGGCGTTGGTGGAGATCGACAAGCATTGTTGCAACACATTGCGCCACAACAGACCTGAGTGGAATGTCCTCGAAGAAGACATGCGAATCTTCAAAGAACGCGCCTCTGATTTCAAAGGAATGGACCTGTTGGCCGGTGGACTCCCATGTCCTCCTTTTTCGGTCGCTGGCAAACAACTTGGCGAAAAGGACGAACGCAATTTGTTCAACGATGCCATTGATATCGTGGACGCGGCCAGACCTCGCGCAGTGATGATAGAAAATGTACGTGGCTTTCTGGATGCCGTGTTTCATGACTACCGTGAGCACCTGAAATCTCAACTTGAAAAGTTAGGTTACACAACAGAGTGGAGGCTGCTGAACGCTTCTGACTATGGTGTTTCACAGTTGCGCCCACGTGTTGTCATCGTCGCCATACAGAAAGAGCGGGGCGATTATTTTGAGTGGCCGGAACCCAATCCACACAATCCTCCAACCGTTGGTGAAAAGCTAAAAGATCTTATGGCTGCAGGAGGGTGGCGAGGTGCCGAGAAATGGGCAGAAAAAGCCGATGAAATCGCGCCGACCATTGTTGGTGGGTCGAAAAAGCATGGTGGACCTGATCTTGGACCAACCAGAGCGCGCGCTGCATGGGCCGCACTGGGAGTGGAGGGGCGGACTATCGCACCTGAAGCACCTGATGCTCTTCATGATGGCATGCCGCGTCTTACAGTGCCTATGGTCGCTCGCATTCAAGGTTTTCCAGACGATTGGCATTTCACAGGTGCAAAGACAAATGCTTACCGGCAGGTTGGTAATGCGTTCCCCCCCCCAGTTGCGCAGGCTGTATCTGGAAAGATTGCCAAAGCTCTACGCAAACGCGTGCTTCGCGCGGTAAACAGCTAACTTCCAAATTCTTGTTTCTTATGCCAGCTTGTTGAGATCGAATAGATTCTCCGGACGGCAGGTAATTGAAAACAAACGTTCCAGAAAGCATAGTTGATTTCAGTCATCGCGATCACAGTTTGCTGACCGCCATTGCTGGTGAAATCTCCAGTCGCGCCGGAGGGGATGAGGCATTAGCAGCCAAGTTTTCAACCATGTTGCGCCAGTGCGTCGATGACGTGATTATGACCCCCAAGACAGGGCGACGGTCATACGATGAACTTGAAAAAACAGAGAAGACGTACATCGGTACAAGAGTTGAAATTGAACTTCGTGCCATGCTTCGACTTCCAAAAGGGAAACTGGATACCGTCATTCTTGACCAAGATGTCGACATCAAGAACACAATGGGAAACAACTGGATGATCCCAACAGAAGCCGTGGATCACCCTTGCATCTTGGTCGCAGCCGATGAAACTCGTGCCCAGTGCTTTCTCGGTCTTGTAGTTGCGCGGCTTGATTACCTGACCCTCGGCAAAAACAAGGACTCCAAAAGGAGTATTTCGGCGTTGGGATTTGCAAACATTCTATGGCTATTGCGAGAGCAGCCGTATCCACCGAATTTCTGGCGGACTGTTCCTTCGGATGCGATAGAGCGAATTTTTGATGGAAAATCCGGAAACCAACGGATGGTCAATTTGTTTCGAGAAGTCCAAAATGAGCCGATAACGCGTGATGTGGTTGAAGCTGTAGCCCAACAGAAAGACTTTATGCGACGCATACGATCAGACAATGGTCGCGGTACCCGAGATATTCTAGCGCTGGAAGGAATCCTGCTGCTGTCCGGTGACTACGATGCAGTTTTGATAGAACAGCTCGGGCTAAAATCTTGCTCTGGAAGCGAATTCATATCTCACAAGGCGAATTCAAAAGAAGAAATATCCTTGGCAGCCCACCACGGCATTAAGATTTCCGACACCTAAAAATCGACTGGCTTTTCTGGATAATCGAGCAACTATCGGGTTCTCAGCAATGCGCCCTCAACGCCGCGTCATACGCATTCAATCCCGCAGCGACTGTGTGGTATCTTGCAATCGTTATTGAAGGAGCATCGTAGTGAGGTGTCACTCCTCTAAAGTACGTGTGCGCCAAGGAATTTCTACGTTCCTTTAGGTTTCCTAGTTCCGATTTAAAGCCAACCGAAACGGGAGTTGGGATGGTTTTCTCAAGAACCTCGTAACCATGAAAACCAACCAAAGATGTAATCAAGGACACGAAGTGTTTCTGATACTCGAAACCATAGTTTCGTTTAACCTTATCGCGAATTGCCTTGCGATTTTTGTCGTGCTTTAAGGCTCTTACACACCCTCGCAATACGATGTCATCCATTGACAACTCAATCCAACCACACAGTTCAAGAATTGCCAATTTAGAGCAATAGCTGGCCTCCGTAGTCGAATTGGTTTTGCGATATACACGATCCAAATAGATCAAATTCTTCTTAATATAGCTGTGTGAGATCATTGTGAGAAAATTTGAGTTGCCTCAGCCAACCTTGCATCAACCTTGTCTTTTTTCGACAGACCTTCGGCCAGCCCTTCGTCTTTAAAGTTGTTGGAATCTCTAAGTTCTTGGTATTGCGTCAGCAACTTTGGAGCATCCAAGCCTTCAACGAAGTCAATATTCCTGGCAATACCGACCAACATCGCCTCTACTACCGCTGTTGGCATCCTATCCGCAGGGCCATCTGGGAAAACTATACCAAGCACAGCAACGACTCGATTGAATATCGCGCGCTTTGCGTCGATGAACTCTGGTTGAGGATTGCGCCGAGGATACATATAGTCGTTGAGGAACTTACCAACTTGACCGCTATATTTTTGAGGTTCATCCAAGAAAGCGAAAAATCGAAGAATGACCTCTTGCTTAACAAATCTGTAGTTGTTGCCATCTTTCATTTTGTTGAAAGTTCGCCATCCACCAACCTGATCAAGCTCCTTAAGTAGATCATTGAGTTTCCCGCTATAGATGCAATTCCGAATTTCTTGGTTGTTCAGTTTGGAACCGCCCGAATTAAGTCTGTGGAAAACGGTAAATAGATACTCCATATGGCTTTTCTTGGTGAAGTCACAGCGTAACACAGTGATTGGCAACGTCTTGTTTTGGACACGGTCAAAAATCTTCTTCTGATCGCCTTTGCCATTTTTGAAAGTGGCAGCCAATTTCCCGGCAATCTTGTCGTCAATGTCCTCTAGCTTCGATAGACGCCAATCACCTCCAGCCAAGAACCTTACAATCGAACTCATTCGTTGAAGCCCGTCGATAACAATCCACGTATCTGTTTTGTGATCGAGCGCAAAACACATGCTTGGAATTGGCAACTGCTTAATCAGCGAGTCAATAAACCTCGTTTGATCGGCAGGCTTCCAAACAACATCACGTTGGAAATCTGGTTGGAGGTCGATGATGCCATCAGCGGTCATTCTGGCGAGGTCAGCGCAGGAACGCAGTTCATTATATGCCACAATGTCTGTCGGCGGCGTCTCAGAAGTATCGTCTTCATTGAATTCTGGATCTTCAAATTCTGGAAGATGATCCTCTGCCATTTCGTCATCAGCCAAATCAAATCTCCTTCTACTTGAAACTACTATTACTCTAATCGCCATCAGTTTGAAGTGTAACCGACAAACAGGAACGGTTTTGTCCACAAACCACGCACCCATACGGCACCCAGCATCGCACAGCTCCGAGGCAACGATGCGTGCGAAAGATATAAGTACCTGTTTTTATTTAGTAAAAATGGTGCCCGGGGGCGGAATCGAACCACCGACACGAGGATTTTCAATCCACTGCTCTACCCCTGAGCTACCCGGGCACGGGCGCCTTATGGCGTCTGGGGTGGGCGTGTTCTAGTCGCGGGTTTCACCCAAGTCCAGAGGCCATCTGAAAAAAGATCACCCTTCGGGTTACTGCGGGCGCAAAGGGGGCAATTCGGCGTCTTCGCCCTCTTCTTCGCTCTCGGCCGGAATGGCGTAGCTGCCGTTGAGCCAACGGCCCAGATCAAGGTCTGCGCAGCGTTTGGAGCAGAACGGGCGGTAGCGCTCCTCTGCGGGCTTGTCGCACATGGGACAGCTCATACCGCGCCTCCCAGAACCTGCGCCAGCGGCAGGCGCTCGCGCTTGCGGGTCAGCTCGAAATGGCCCAGCGGGGTCCAGCCGACAAGCGTCGTCTCCACGCGGTCGGCGCGGAAGGCGGCGCCAAGGGCCTGCTCGATGGTTTTGCGGTCGCGCTTGGGGCATGGGGCGAAATCAATGGTGATCTGCCCGCCAAAGCCGCGCAGGCGCATCTGCCGCGGCAGGGCGCGGGCGGCGGCGATATTGGCCTTCAGGCCGGCCGCCGCCGAGGTATCGGCCCCTGTGTTCACATCCACGGCGATCAGGGCGCGGGTCGGCTCGATGAACATGCTCGCCCCGCCAGCCAGCGGCACATGAGGCGTCAGCAGGGCCTCGATCCCCTCCATGGCGCCGGAATGTTCCAAGGCGCCGTCGCTTTCGTCCGGCGCGCCCTCGGCCAACAGCGACCATTCGCGCCAGGCCAGCTCCCATGCATCCGGCGCATCCAGCAAAACCTCGGGGCCAGAGCCCCCATCCGCCAGAACGCGGTCCGCGCTCGCGATCAGGGCCTCGGCCTCCTCCGCGATCTCGTCGTCATCGGCCATTGGCGCCTCGGAGCGGATGATGATCCCGTGCGATGTGCCCTCAACGGCCTCGGTCGCGATGGCGGCGCGCAGACGCAGCCGCACCTCCTCATCGCGAATCCGGCGCGAGATATTCACGCCAGAGGCCCCGGGCGTGACGATCACGCTCCGCCCCTTGAAGATCACCTTGTCGGTCACCGGCTGCGCCTTGCCTTCCTCGGCATGGGCCACAACCTGCACCAGGATCTCCTGCCCCTGCGACAGGCCTTTGGCCCCGCGGAAAAACCCGTTGCCCTCGGGCAAGCGCACCATGACACCGCCCTGCCCCTTGAGCGGGCGGTCCACAGTGGCACGGCACAGGGTCTCTGGCGCAAAGCCCGTCCCCTCGGGGGCGTCGATCATCAGATCGTCCAGCACACCGTCCACCATAAGGGCCGCAACGCGGCGTCCCTTGATCTCGCCCAAGATAACCTGCCGTCCATTCATGCCGCTGGCCCTTTGCCAATGCTGGCCAACAAGGTGGCCGTTTCCGAAAGGGGCAATCCGACGACGGCGGAATAGGATCCGCCAATCCACGAGATCATCGCCCCCGCTGGCCCCTGAATGCCGTAACCGCCCGCCTTGCCGCGCCAATCCTCGGTATCAAGGTACCGTTCGATCTCGGCCTCGGACAGGGGGCGCATCTTCAGGCGCGTGACAACCTCGCGGGCGCGATATTCATCGCCCACCCGCAGGCAAACGGCGGTCACCACACGGTGCCGCCGCCCCGACAGGGCGCGCAGAAACGCACCCGCCTCGGCGCGGTCCTCGGGCTTGCCCATGATCCGGCGCCCCAATGATACGGTGGTGTCGGCGGTCAATCCCGCCTCGTCCGCCCCAAGGGTCAGGGCCTGCGCCTTCTCGCGCGCCATACGGGCGCAATAGGGGCGCGGCTCCTCGCGCGGGGCGGGGGTTTCGTCAATGTCGGCCGGGCGCACTGCGTCCGGCTCAACACCCATCTGCGCAAGCAGCTCCAGCCGCCGGGGGCTGGCGGAGCCGAGCACCAAACGCATCGGCTTATTTGAAACGGTAATTGATCCGCCCTTTGGTCAGGTCATAGGGGGTCATTTCGACCTGCACCTTGTCTCCTGCCAGAACGCGGATTCGGTTCTTGCGCATTTTGCCAGCCGTATGCGCAATGATCTCATGGCCGTTTTCCAGCTCGACCCTGAATGTCGCATTCGGCAGCAGTTCCTTTACGACACCGGGAAATTCGAGCAGTTCTTCCTTGGCCATGGTCACTCCTGTGTTGCCGCCCATTGTTGGGCTGGCTTTAAATGATGCCGATTGCAGTATTATTCAAGGCTTCATCGCTCCCCTCTGGGGCGAATGGGGCATTTTATCCCCGCATGAGGCCGCATTTGCCCCAAAGGCGGGCCTATTCGGCGGTCGCGGGGCCGAACCGGCCCAGCAAACGGGTGCGAATCTGGTCCCGCGTCTGGCGATAGGCGGCAAGGCGGGCGTCCCGTGTCTCGCCCAATCCGGTCGGATCAAGGATGGCCCAGTATTCAACCTCAAGGTGAAACACCCGCGTCAGGTCCAGCGCGCGGCGCTGACTGGCGGGGGACAGGGCCACGATCAGGTCAAACCCCGTCAGGTCATCGCCCCACTCCTGCATCTCGTCAAAGGAACGCACCCGGTGGCGCTCAAGCTCCACCCCGATCTCGCGGCAGACAGTGACGGCGAAACCGTCAATATCCAGCTCGCTCTTCACCCCCGCCGATTGCACGTAACAATCATGACCATAAAGCTTTTTCATCACCCCTTCGGCCATGGGCGAGCGCACCGAATTATGGTCGCAGCAGAACAAAACTGAGGAAGGAAGCCCCGGCACCCGTCAGCCCCCGAAATGCAGAACGCAAATAAGGGTGAACAAACGCCGCGCGGTCATGTCATCCACCTCGGCCTTGCCCTCCAGCCGCTCCTGCAGCACCCGGGCGCCCTCGTTGTGAATGCCGCGCCGCGCCATATCAATGGCCTCGATCTGGCTGGGCGGAAGCTTTTTCACCGCGTCGAAGTAGCTCTCGCAGATCTGGTAGTAATCCTTAACAACCTGCCGGAAGGGCGAAAGCGACAGGTGAAATTCCCCCACCTTGGCCTCCCCCTCATCGGCCAGATCAAACACCAAACGCCGCTCGCGGATCGCAAGGCCAAGGCGAAACGGCCCCTCGGGCACCGGCGCACCCTCGCGCGGCGCAAGGGCAAAAGAATTGTCCTCAAGCAGGTCAAAAACCGCCACCCTGCGCTCTTGCTCGATCTCGGGCGTGGGCGGAGGCAGGTTGGCGTCGTCGATCTCAATATGGCTAATACGAGTCACTGGCACGCTCCATGGTTTCAACGGTGATAAACCGCCCTCCATGGTTACGCAACGGCGGGGCCTGCGCATATGCGCAGGCCCCGCCAAGGGGCGGGTTTTCGCACAAAGTGCGAAAACCCGCCCGGAACTACCGCAACCCTTTGCGTTACATGCCGCCCATGGAAACAGCGAAACCGCTGATCCCCGTCATGCCCAGATCGGACAGCAGGGTCGCCTCCGCGGTCTCGAGGTTGATGGTATAAAGGCCCGAGGTCTCGGCCCCCTCCAGCTGCAACACCGCATAGGCCATGTCGCTCCCCTCCTCGGGGGAGACAATGTCGAACCCGCCAGCAGAGACCAGATCAACCGCCTCGCCGCCCACGGTGACAACGCCAACCGTGCCCAGATTGCCCGCGTTATTGCCCACAGTCACCAGCGCATTGCTGCGCGCATCCAGCGCATATTGCGCCGTGCTGCCCGCCTTGGCGCCGGAAATCGCATTGGTATAGGCATTGGCATAGATCAGCGGATCATTGCCCGCATTGCTGTCACCCTCGGCGTAGAACATGTCGGTAAAGCGTTTCACCGTATTGGCATTCTCGCCCTCGAAATCGGCGGGGAAATACACAAGGTTCGCCCCGTCGGAGCCAACCGCCCGCACCGCATCAATCGCATTGTTGAAATCAAAGGCCACGGCAGGCCCCTCGATCTTTGCATCCTCGGCAAAGGCGGCGCCAAGGTCGGACAGCTCGCCGGTCGCGGCATTCACGTCGTAAATCTTGCCCTCACGGGAAAAGCCCAGCAGATCGCCGGTTACAGGGCGATAGGCAATCGCATCCAGACGGGCGGAGAGTTCATGTGTCTTGGCCTCCCCCGGCGCGGCAATACTCTCCATCGTCACAAGCAGGGACCCGTCTCCAGCCAGTGCATAGCCCATCAAATTGGCATGCCCGTCGGCCAAAGCAGTGGTGGAAACAAGCGCCGCAAAAGCGGCAATCGAAGTGGTGCGAGTAAACATGGTAATCCTTTTGGTTGCAGCGCCGACTTCAAAGCCGACACCCATAACCACGAAGACCCCTGTTCAAAAGTTTCACATACCCCCGAAAAAATTCCCGCAGGCTGGAAAACCCGCCCTCACCCCGGAATGGCAATCCCGATCTTGCCCATATGGCTCTTCTCCAGAAACGCCTCCTGCGCCGCCCGCAACTCGCGCAACGGATAGGTCGCGCAGAGCGTCGGCCTGATCTCCCCCGCCTCGATATAGCGCACCAGATCGGCAAAAACGTCCCTATCCTGCCGCGTGCTGCCCACCAGCGTCAGGTCCTTAAGGTAGAGCGTGCGCAGGTCCAGCTCCACAATCGGCCCCGCAATCGCGCCAGAGGTCACATAACGCCCCCGCACCGCCAAAGCCTCCAGCAGATCGGCCCAGCGCGCCCCGCCAACCAGATCAAGCACCACATCAAACGCCCCCTCCGGCAGCGCCGCATCACGCCCCAGCACCGCATCCGCGCCCAATGCCCGCAGCGCCTCCATCTTGGACGGGCTGGTCACCGCCGTCACATGGGCCCCGCGCCGCTTGGCCAGCTGCACCGCCGCCGAGCCAACACCGCCCGAGGCCCCCGTGATCAAAACCCGCTCCGCGCCCAGCGCCGCCCGCTGGATCATCCCCTCCGCCGTGGAAAAGGCGCAGGCAAAGGAGGCAATCTCCACATCCGACAGCGGGCTCACGATCCGAAACGCCTGCGCGCCCTCAACACAGGCATATTCCGCAAAGCCCCCGTCGCGCTCCGACCCGAAGGTCGCCAGCGCATCTGGCTCTCCCCCCGCCGGCTGATACATCGGCCGCACCAAGATCCGCTCCCCGATCCGCGCAGGGTCCTGCCCCTGCCCCACAGCCACAATCACCCCGCAACAATCGGCCCCCTGTATCCGCGGAAAGCTCAGCGCCCCGGCCCAGCCCCCATCCGCGTCAGAGGCCCCGTCATACCCGCCGCTGGCCGCCGATCCCGTGTCGCCCCGCACCGCCTTGGAATACCACCCCGTGCGCGTGTTCACGTCCGTATTGTTCAGGGCCGATCCCCCGACACGGATCAAAACCTCCCCCGCCTGCGGGCGCGGCACCGGCACATCCTCGCGCCACTCAAGCCGGTCAAACCCGCCATGGCCGGTCAGAACCACGGCCTTCATCACCTCGGGAAGGGGGCTGTGTTCAGGATGGGTCATGAGGCAAAACTCCGGTGTAGAATGAATCCTCTACTTGCGGGGGTAGAGGGATCATTCTACAGCGTCAAGCATGAGCGACATGATGCGCAAGATATCGAGCGGGCTGGAAAGCGCCTTCGCCGAACACGGCTTTGCCGAACCCAGCGTCGAGGACCTGCGCGACGCCGCAGGTGTCAGCCTGCGCACCCTGTACAAATACACCCCCTCCCGCGCCGAAATGGTCCTCGCCGCGCTGGAGAACAGACACCAACGCTACCTCGCCCGCATCCTGGATGATCTGCCGCGGGACAGGGGCGCGGCGTTGAACACGATCCTCACCCGCATCGGCCAATGGATGGAGACAGAGGCCGCCCACGGCTGCCTCTTCCACGCCGCCGTCGCCGCCGACCCCACAAGCGCCCCCCTGCGCGCCCTGCTGGAACGCCACAAGGCAGAGGTCGCAACCCGCGCCGCCGAGGCCACCGGCCTTGATGAGATCGAAGGGACCAAAATCACGCTTCTGCTGATCATCGAGGGGCTGACCCAAACATGGCCCCTGCACGGCGCAAAGGCCCTCGTAACCGCCAAGCACCTGGCGCAAAGCCTACGCTCCACAAGCACCTAACCCCGCCAACCAGCAAACCCTCCCGCCCGTCCGCATCGCCCCTACGGGCCTCACGCCCGGTTGGGCCGGGCAATTTGCTGGCGCAAATTGTGCGCGGGCGGCGAGCGATCTGCAAAAACATGCATACGCTCTGTGCATCGGATGTGCATCAGTTGTGCATCAAGTTTTTAGGGCTTTCCCGCCGGAACCGCGTCCTTCTGGTTCACCCGTTTCGACAGCGCCTCGCGGCTCTCCACCCGCTCGGAATAGCGATCCAGAAGCGCCCCGTTGCGGCCCCGCGTCATATAGGTAAACCGCACCAGTTCCTCCATCACATCGACCATCCGGTTGTAGAACGGGCTGGGTTTCATCCGCCCGTTTTCGAACTCCAGCCATGCCTTGGGAACCGAGGATTGATTGGGAATCGTCACCAGCCGCATCCAGCGGCCAAGTATCCGTAACTGATTGACAGTATTGAAAGATTGACTGCCGCCCTCAACCTGCATCACGGCGAGGGTCTTGCCCTGCGTCGGGCGCACACCGCCGATCGGGGCCAGCGGGATCCAGTCGATCTGTGTCTTCATCACGCCGGTCATGGCCCCGTGCCGCTCGGGGCTGCACCAAACCATCCCCTCGGACCACATCACCGCATCGCGTAACTCTTTGACTTTGGGGTGGTTTTCATCTGCACTGTCATCCACCAAAGGCAGGCCGGAGGGGTCGAACATCCGCGGCTCCGCCCCGAGCCGTTCGAGCACGCGCATAGCCTCCTCGCTCATCCGGCGGGAATAGCTCTCCTCGCGCAAAGAGCCATATAAACAAAGGATTTTCGGCGCATGCCCATCATCCCCCGCCGCCACCAGAGGCGCCGGATCCACCGCCTCGAAATGCGCCTCATCCAGCTGCGGTGTGTCAGTCATTGTCTTCTCCACTAAGTGCCTCAGAAAGCTCGTCTTCTTCCCATTGTGCATAGCTGCGCCCGTCCGTTTCAACGTGCCAAGAGGTGCGCCCGTTACAGTTTCGCCCAAACAACACCGCGCCCGCTGCAGACGGGCTTTTAAACGCATAGTCGCGCCGGAACACGGTTTGATCCCCCGTGCGCTCCAAGATGCCTTCGTTAACCAATTTATTGAATAATGCTGCATAGCTATGGGTAACAGCAGCTTGCGACGCCCAATGAGACCGCCCGATGGAGCCTTCCAGCACGATGAAATCCGATCCCTGCAACTCCGCCACACCGCTGACACCCGTGCGCTCCGAGGTCAAAACAAACCGCGTGCCCGGCCTGTCATTGGCCTTGCGGGCACTGTCACTGCTGCGTTTCGGGTTGCGGAAAATCTTTTGCCCCAAGGCCGCAACGACCATCGTCGCCGTCTCAAGGAAATCTTCCATATTGGCGATCGCGGCTTCGTTCATCGAACTGCGCGGCGGGATATTCCCGTTCTCCAACACCGCCTGCCCTGCGGCAGCAATGACCTCAACAATCCGCGACTCAAGGTATTTCACATGGGCCTTATGCAGCCCGTCGTTCGACGAGGTGATCAAAAACGCCTCGCTCCACCAGTCCTTTTTGGCGTCATGGTCCTTGATCCGGCGCGCAACGTTTTCACCCTCGCCAACGTAGGTCTTCAACTCCCCCTCTTCCTCGCCGAAAAGAAGGTAAACACCGGTGTAGCTTGCCTCGACCCGCCGAAGCCCGTCCGAAAGGCGCACCCGCGGAATTCGCAACACATGCCCGGTCCAGCCAAAAACCTCTGCCGTCAACACGCCCTCGGGATTGCCATCGACGAAAAAGATCTCGAGCGTGTTCGCCGCCATCTGCCTATTCCTCGTTCAAACGATCCAGCCGCGCCCGAACGGACAGCCCGTGCGCCTCAAGGCTTTCCGACTTGGCAAGCACCTCTGCCGCCGGGCCGATGGCCTTCAGGGCCTCGGGGGTCATGCGGGCCAAGGTGGTGCGCTTGACAAAGTCCATGACGGACAACCCACTGGAAAACCTTGCAGATCGCGCCGTTGGCAGGACGTGGTTCGGCCCGCCAACGTAGTCGCCAATCGCCTCCGGCGTCCATGCGCCGATAAAGATCGCGCCCGCGTGTTTGATCCGCCCCGCCAGCGCGTCGGCCTCCTCCACGCAGAGTTCCAGATGCTCCGGCGCGATACGGTCGGACAGGGCCGCCGCCTGCTCCAGATCATCCACCACGATCACCGCGCCAAAATCGCGCCAGCTTGCTTGCGCAATCGCGCGCCGCTCCAACACCTGCAACCGCGCCTCCACGGCCTCGGCCACGGCGCGGCCATAAGCGGCATCGGTGGTGATCAGGATCGACTGCGCGCTCTCGTCATGCTCGGCCTGCGACAGCAGGTCAATCGCCACCCAATCGGGGTCAACCGAGCCGTCCCCGATGACCAGAATTTCCGAGGGGCCCGCGATCATATCGATGCCCACCTTGCCAAAGACCCGCCGCTTGGCCGCGGCGACAAAGGCATTGCCCGGTCCGGTGATTTTATCAACAGGCGCAACGGCTTGCGTGCCATAGGCCAAGGCCGCAATCGCCTGCGCCCCGCCGATGCGATAGACCGTGTCCACCCCCGACAGCCGCGCCGCAAGCAGCACCAGAGGGTTCGATACGCCCCCCGGTGTGGGCGCCGTAATCACCAGCCGCTCCACCCCCGCAACAGCCGCCGGAATCGCATTCATCAACACGCTCGACGGATAGGAGGCCAGCCCGCCGGGCACATATAGCCCCGCCGCCGAAACAGGCCCCCAACGCCAGCCGAGCGTCGCCCCTGCCGCGTCGGTCCAACTTTGATCCTGCGGCACCTGCCGCTCGTGATAGGCCCTGATCCGTGCGGCGGCGAGTTCCAGCGCATCGCGCTCTGCCACGGGCACGGCCTCGCAGGCGGCGTCGATTTCGGCGGAGGTAAAGGCAAGGGTTTCAGGCGTCAGGTCCAGCTTGTCGAACTTTGACGTCAGCTCGATCACCGCCGCATCGCCGCGGCTGCGGACATCGGCAATGATCCCGGCCACAACCGCATCCACATCGGGCGAATCCTCGCGCTTTGCATTCAGCAGGTCGGTGAAATCGCTCTCGAAAGTGGCGGCGGAAGTCTCAAGAAAAACAGGCATATCGGTCCCCTTTGATGCCTCTTACCCCGCAGGGCGCGGGGTCTCAAGACTTAGGGGCAAGACCAGCTGCAACTCCGCGATATACCGGCCCCCGACACAGAGCGCGCGCGGCACGCGGCCGATCTCCTCGCAGCCCTGCCGCCGATAAAACGCCACCGCACGCGGGCTGTCTTCGGAGACGCAAAGCTCAAGCTGTTGCACCCCGCGCGCCCGCGCCAGATCCACCGTGCGATCCCAGATCATCTGCGCCAATCCGCCGCCCTGCGCGGCAGGGGTGACATAGACGCCAGCAACAAACCCGCGGTGCGCCATCTTTCCGCTGCCCTCGCCTAAGGACAGGCTGCCCGCCAAAGTATCGCCCATAAAGCCGCCAAGAACCGTGCGCGATTGCAGACGTCTGCAAAACTCCGAGACAGGCCATTTGGCCTCCTCCGCGTAGTCGCCGCCAAAGGCCTCGGGGAAATCGCGCAGCGCCTCAAGGCGCAAAGCCCGCGAGGCTTCGGTGTCCTCCAGCCCAAGCTGGCGCACCGACAGAACGCTCATTCGTGGCCGGGCGCCTTGCCCGACGGGGCCTTGTAGGGCCGCGTGACATCCTTGAGAACAAGGTCGAGGCACTCGACCTCTGCCGCTATCGCGCCGTCCCCCGCAAGGATCAGCTCAAGCCGCCCTGTGCCATCCTCCCCTGCCGTCCAAGTCAGGGAAAGCAGGGACAAAATCGTATCGGGATCATTGCGATCGATCCCTTGGGAGGACACCTTCAAAACGTCGGAAATCAACAGAACCGATTGCACCCGCTCATAGGGACGCCCGCGTTTTTCCGCATTGGCCTTGTCTTCCCACCGGAACCGGTTGAGCAGGAGCGCAAGGGTGCGCTGCCTGCGGTCCCATTTCATCTCGGTGATCGGGAACACCGCGTCCTGCGCAAGCGCCGAGACAACCTCGACCGCGCCCTCGTCAAGCGCCTTCAAGTAAAGGGGAAGCTCCCCGCCGTCTTCGAACCTTGCGTCAGTCATCGCCCTGAATACGCTCCACTTTCGCGCCGCAGGCCCGCAGCTTGTCTTCCAGCCGCTCATACCCGCGATCAAGGTGATAGACGCGGGACACAACCGTTTCCCCCTGCGCCGCCAGCCCCGCCAGAATCAAGGAGACAGAGGCGCGAAGGTCCGTCGCCATCACAGGCGCGCCCTTAAGCTGCTCTACCCCCGTCACGGTGGCATGGCCGCCCTGCACATCGATATCCGCGCCCATGCGGATCAACTCGGGCGCATGCATAAAGCGGTTCTCGAAGATTTTCTCTTCCAGCACGCTCTTGCCCTGCGCCGTGCACATCAGGGCCATCATCTGCGCCTGAAGGTCGGTGGGGAAGCCGGGGAAGGGCTCTGTCACCACATCCACGGCCTTCACACGGCCATTGTTGCGCTTGACCTTCAGGCCGCGCGCGGTCTGCGTCACGCTGATATCGGCGGCGTCCAGTTTCTCGGCAAAGGCCTCAACCAGATCCATCCGCCCGCCGAGCAGTTCAACCTCGCCGCCCGCTATCGCAGGGGCCAGCATATAGGTGCCCAGTTCGATCCGGTCGGTCACAACGGGGTGGGTCGCGCCGTTCAACCGGTCAACGCCCTGAATGGCAATCTCTTCGCTGCCCTCGCCCTGAATCTGCGCGCCCATCTTGCGCAGACACTGCGCCAGATCGACGATCTCGGGCTCGCGCGCGGCGTTCTTGATCACGGTCGTGCCCTTAGCCAGCGTCGCGGCCAACAGGGCGTTCTCTGTCGCACCAACGGAGGCAAAGGGAAACTCGACCACAGCGCCCTTAAGCCGCCCGCCGGGCGCCTTGGCGTGGACATAGCCGTCGCGCAGGTCAAGCTCCGCGCCCATGGCCTCTAGGGCCTTCAGGTGCAAATCAACCGGCCGCGCGCCAATGGCGCAACCGCCCGGCAGGGAGACAACCGCCTGCCCATAGCGCGCCAGCATCGGCCCCAGCACGAGGATCGAGGCCCGCATCTTACGCACGATGTCATAATCGGCGGTCAGGTTATCAATGTTATGCGAGGACATCGCCAGAACCGACCCATCGTTCAGGCTGGTCACCTCGGCGCCAAGGGATTGCAACAGTTCCGTCATCGTCTTGATGTCGGACAGGCGCGGCGCATTGGTAAGCGTCAAAGGCTCCTCGCAAAGCAAGGTCGCCGGCATCAGCGTCAAACAGGCGTTCTTCGCCCCCGAAATCGGAATTTCGCCGTTAAGCTCCGCCCCGCCCGTTACTACGATCCTGTCCATGCCTGCGCCCTACTCTTCTACCTGCTTGCCCGTCGGTCCCGCTGCGCGGGCCTTGGCTTGTGTTTTGCGTCGCGCAAGATTGGCCTTCAAGGCGGCCTTCAACCGGTCTTCACGGCTGGTTTTGCCGGGTTTCGCCCCTGTTGTGGGCCCTGTTGGTTCGGGTTTGCGCGTCATGGGTTTCCTCTACACGATTGGGGGCCAAAGGGTCCAGCGGATGATTTCGGCACATTTCCCCGCAGGACAAGACGCAAAAACACTTGCACCCCCCGCCTTAATCGCTAGAACGCGCATCACACCAGCGCGCTGCTGTAGCTCAGAGGTAGAGCACTCCCTTGGTAAGGGAGAGGTCGAGAGTTCGATTCTCTCCAGCAGCACCACGCTTTCTGCTTTCAGATCAAAGCGTTGCTGTGTAGCAAGAGAAAAACGGCCTCGGGTGTTACACCGAGGTGCTACATCGTGATCCTACAAATGCCCCGCCCGCTCAAACATCCGAAGTCTGGAATCTACTATTTCCGCCAACGAGTTCCGGCCGATCTCCGCCCCAAACTCGGTGATAGAATCGTGAGCCGCTCACTGCGAACCCGAGACCCAGCAGAGGCGAAGCTGCTCAATGCCAACGAAGTACGCAGACAAGCAATGGAGTGGGAAGCTCACCGCAAAGAGCCAAGCCCCCTACCACTTCAAACTATCGTTGCCCTGAGTGGCCAATTCTACAGGGACTTTGCGGCGATGCTTGAAACAGAGCCGGGCGAACCAAAGGTCTGGGAGGAAGTCTTGGCTCTCCTCGATAAGCTAGACTCCAAACCAGCCTCTTTAGCTGAATGGTATGGCTCCAGCGTAGATAACTTACTCTTGCAGCACTCCCTCGTCACCGACGAGTTCAGTAGAGATCGAATGATAGCCGAGATGCACCGCACCTTGCGCGAGGCGGCGGAACAACAAATGAAACGCGCACAGGGGGATTTCTCCCCTGACCCCAACCTATCGCGTTTCCCCTCTGCGGACGTGATGCTCCAAAGCACTCAAGAAGTAGCCACAGCACCGCTCACAGAGACGAATATCTGGACGCTCTTCAAACTGTGGGAGGGGGATCACATTGCCGAGGGCAAATCCACTAGGACCGTGGGAGATTTTCGACAAAAAATACAGAGCCTAGTTGATTTTGTCGGGCATGAAGACGCATCCCGCCTAACCTCTCGCAATATTATCGATTGGTGCGACAACCTAAGGCACAATGAGGGCCTGACTGGCGTTACCGTGAAGGGGAAGTATCTAGCCGCTGCTCGAGCGATCTTCACCGTTGGAAAAGCCAAACAACGCCTCAAGGAAAACCCCACAGACGGCGTTCATGTAAGGGCTACCCGAGCGCCCATTACGCGATCATCGGGTTTCACTGATGACGAAGCACAGAGAATTCTGACTGCGGCACTCGTAGACCCCTCAGAATTGGGACGCAGAACAGCCGAGAATAAGCGGGCCATCCGTTGGGGGCCTTGGCTATGCGCCTTCACCGGAGCGCGAATTACTGAAATGATGCAGCTTAGGAAGTCCGACGTCGTGACGCGCGGAGAAACACCATATCTGCAGATCACTCCCGACGCGGGATCGGTCAAGACTGGGAAGTACCGCAACGTGCCCCTTCACCCCCAACTCATTGAGCTTGGCTTTCTCAAGATGGTACAAAGCCTTCCCGACGGTCCGCTCTTCCACAAGTCAAGCGACAAGACCACTGATCCGCTTACACCCGCCCGCAATGCAGGTGACAAGATCAGGAAGTGGGTCCGCGATGTCGTCGGTATCAAGGATAAGAACATTCAGCCAAACCACGCATGGCGACACCGTTTCAAGACAGTGTGCCGAGACGTAGGCATACACCCAGAAACCGTGGATGCGATTGTCGGGCACGAGGACGGAAGGGCATCGACTCGATACGGGGAGCACACTGTCAAAGCACTGAAGGACGCGGTGGCAAAGCTACCTCGCTACAATGCAACATCGACAGGGCCAGAATAAGCGACGAATAACGGTCTCCGAGAACAGAATTCAATTAGGTATGGCTGCAACGTGGCACAGCACTAAAAAGGGGAGGAGGTGTGCAACTGGAGGCATACAGACCACTGAGCCGCCAATGCACCGTACGCCGAAACCGCGCCCGAGCCGCTCGCTCAGGGACGCCATAGCGAAACCTTAAGGGGCACCATTAAGGGACAGCTGATAGTCCATTAGCGGTCATAAAGGCCCCTGACCAATTGTTCACTACTTGGGCGAACAGTGCTTAGGAAAATACCGCTGTGGGTGACATCAGCGTCTGAACGCCGTAAGGTTTCATGCCCTCCCTTAGACCACCATATGCAACCCATGTTCGGGGTCTTCACCCCGTAGGTCGCTAGGCCTTAGGACCGATGTAGCCCCGTAGAGGGCAACTTTGAATCTCCTTAAGGTACACCGAAGCGTCCCCTTGAAGGAGAACCATACAGGGAACCATTGGGGCCCCTGTCCTATGGGACGTGAAATTGATTCGAAGCCCCAACTCAACAGAGCTTATCTCCATCACGCCAGACCATGCTTCAATGTGACGGGGAAAACCTCCAGTGCCCATCTTGCTCAAAGGCCGCTCGAAAGAAGCGCACAGGCAGCCACAGAGAGCCACATCAACGTCATGCTGGACCCGACCCTCATTCAATTACCTAACAAACTCCCTACGGTGCGCTTGAGGGCCCCAAGAACCACTCGTACGCAGGTGACGCCCCAAGACAGCGATCAGACGCTAGAACCCAAGTGGACACAGATGGGAGGGTGCTTGCCCAAAACAGATAGGGCGGCTCAGACAGCCCCTCCCCTATCCTTCAGCTCCAGCATCGGCATTGAGCCCATCAGAGGCCTCGCTAAGTATCCGGTAGACACTGGCTCTGCCGATCTCCAGCCGCTTGGCAATCTGGGTGCCGCCGACGCCCTCTCGGTGCAGCTTCAAGACCTCCTCCGACTTGGCTCGTGCCGTTGCCTTGCGACCCCGATACTTCCCCGCTGCCTTGGCCTTAGCGATCCCCTCACGTTGCCTCTCAAGCATGATCTCGCGTTCAAACTCTGCGACACCGCCTAGAACCGTCAGCATCAGCTTGCCCGTAGGGGTATTTGTGTCGATCCCCATATTGAGGATGCGCAGGGCCGCACCCCTATCTGTAAGGGTGTCCAGAACCTCCAATAGATGAGCCACAGAGCGGGCTAGACGGTCCAACTTGGTCACAACTAGAGTGTCCCCCTCCCGCACGAAGGTAAGGGCCTCAGCGAGCTCCTCACGGGCTCTCACGTCAACAGAAGACACCTGTTCTATGAAGAGCCGCTCACAGCCAGCAGCAATCAATTCCCGCTCTTGGCCCTCAAGGCCCGCCTTCTGGTCCAATGTGGAAGTCCGCGCATATCCTACCAGCATGTGTCTCTTCTCCCGATAGATGTCTCACAATGTCTAAGATGTGATAACAATCACCGTCTCAAATCGTCAAGTGCATTCTTTTGGGACACTCACTGGCCCATCTTGAGACGTCTCGTTAGGGCTTGCCCTGTGAGGCAAGTAAGGGGCGTAACGCGTACACCCACAGCGTTTCCAGAGTGCAGTTCTGGCAGTACAGTTGAGCTCCTGCCCAGCTACAATCCAGGGCTCTGCACCATGCGGCAACCTCGACCCTACCGGGGGAGCTTTAGAACATCGACTGTTGAATTTGAGGCCTCAGATTTTTGTACTGTTTTTAGCTTCACCCCCGCTAACTGAGCAATGGATGTACACCCGACTACAGGGGCATCAGAAAGCACTCCCGAAAGGGTTTCGCATTAGAACACTTCCGGCGAGTACATATCTCGATGCGCCATCTCCTGTGATCGATATGACGGCGAAATTCTCGGAAGAACGAGAAACCGTCGAAGAGGCTATGGAAATTGCAAGAAAAGCCCTTAATCTGGCTTAAACCGCCGCCCGGCCGGACTGATGCCATCTACGCCCTTCCCCGTACCGGACGTTTTTTTATCTTATGGGCCCGCTAGCCATGTCGAATGACCAGTTTCTCAGCGCCACAGGACGAACAAACATCAGGACGGCGGTCAAAGCCTTTCATCACGGCCAGCTCACGGGTCTTGTGGTTTGCGTGCTGCCTTACAGATAGTTTCAGCTTCTCTGCGATGCAGTCATCACATAGCGCAGATGGGGACCGCTGCTTGATCAGATCGCTCACATCTTCTAAGATTGTCATGTGTTCTCCTGCCCTTATTCCAAGCCAAGCATCCATCTGGAAACAGCAGGGGCATCTACACATTTCGCACCGGGACGCTTCAATTCTAAAACAACCATTAACACAATAAACCGCTGCGCAAAGCAAGCAGACGCTGTTTCAAGTTGCAACCTGATCTCGGCGTGTTATCCGCCCAAGTCACACAGCATACAGGGAGTTTTCATAAAACATGGACCAATTTGAATTTGTGGCTGCTGTAGGCATCCCTTCGCTTATTCTAGCCCTTTGGCGTGGAAGAGTCTGGGGTGAGAAAAACCCCGACAAACTAGGCTTCAAATGGGGTTTTTTTGTAATTTTCAATGCGCTTATCACTAACATTCTTATATTTGGATCTCTCGCTTACACTGGCATCGAAGACGGAAGTCTAGGAATATTCGCTCTTGGTACCACAGTGGTGCTCCTGAGCTCCGTCATTGGCTACCTCTCTGTTCAAAGAAATCGATGGGCTATCTTATTATCGACGATTTTTTCTTTCAATTTAGCCTGGATAATAATCAACATATTCTATTTGAAGGGCAGGTGGCCCGAGTTCCTATCTGAGGCACACTCCCGTGCTTCTTCCGCAGAGCGAGAAAACCACATGCACTCAGCAAAGGATCGACGGACAGCGTTAAATATTGAGTGTATTAAGAGACTTCCCAAAGACGTGCGCGTTGCGATATTCGTCGTCATCTGCTGGAGCGCATGTGTTCTTTCGTATGCTTTTCTAGCCGAACCCTATGGCAGGTACATAACGATCGATGACTTCGCGTACATGTTAGAGATCATCTTTATCCCCGCGATGGTGGGGCTCGGTCTTTTCTTTATCTATCGAAGGTTCGTTCGCTGACCCCGGTTATCGTAGTAAGACCTTTTCCTACACGCACCTCGCTCCAAAATCACCACTCCGAGATACTCCTAAATCCGAAAGAGAGCATACGTTGTAAATTTCGGCTAGAAGCCTGTCTAAGCGCGTTGTCCCGCCGATATCCCTTTACACTAGGGTGCTACACAGCGCTTGACGTGACACAAAAATTATACAATAAAATAAGCAAGTTAAGAGAAATATACCCGAGTTCGATTCTCTCCAGCAGCACCACCCCCCTTTTGGCAATGAATTCGCACCTTCGGGTGGCAGCGCGCCCTGAGCAGCACGGGCTTTTTGCGCAGTGCCCGCCCACGGCAGGCCTTTTTGCTTTGCTCTCTCGGCTTTGTGACCGCGGACATATTCACAGCGTTAACCAATTCCCCCTACTGTGGCGCCATGTTGAGCCGTAGATCATTCCTGACCCTTGGTGGGGCCGCCGCTTTGGGAATCGCAGGATACACCGCTGCCTCCTTTTGGGGTGCGCGCGCGAAGGAGGCATTGGTCATGGCCCCGGATGAGGCCCATAGGGCCGCAGCGCGCGGGGAGATACTGCTCGTCGATATCCGCCGCCCAGATGAATGGTCCGATACCGGCATTGGCGAATTTGCTGTCCCCCTTGATCTGCGATCTGACGGTTTCATCGCGGGTATTCTGGCGGCGCAGGAAAACAAGGCACAGCCGGTTGCGGTGATCTGCGCCCGCGGCGTGCGCTCGGCGCGCACCACCCTGCGCTTGGTAGAGGCGGGCATCAGCCCGGTCATTGACGTGCCAGAGGGGATGCTTGGCTCCCGTGCGGGGCCGGGCTGGCTGGCGCGACATCTTCCCACCGTTTCTTACCCTCTTTGAACAATAGGACATCAGAATGAAAAACTTCATCCGTGCGGGGCTACTGGGGTGTTTGGCCGGTTTTGCCACCCAGGCGGCGGCCTGCTCGACGGAGACCCCCTGCCCCGTCGGTGATCGCGCCTATTACGTCGCCGCGCCGGAAGGCGGCACGCAGGATGGGCCTGCCGTGGTCTATATCCACGGCTTCGGAGGCAGCGGCGCAGGCGCCCTGCGCAACAGCGGCATGGTCAACGATTTCCTCGCGCGCGGTTACACCGTCATCGCCCCCGATGGCGTGGTGCGCGAGGGGCGCAACGGGCGCTCTTGGCGGTTTCATCCGGCCTCCGGTGGTCAGGCCGATGAAATTGCCTTCCTGCAGGACGTGCGCGACGATGCCATCGCCCGGCTTGGCCTGAACCCCGAGGGGGTCATTCTTGCAGGGTTCTCCATTGGCGGCTCCATGACTGCCTATACGGCCTGTGCCGCGCCGGAGAGTTTCGCGGCCTACGCCCCCCTGTCCGGCAACTTCTGGCGGCCCCATCCCGCCGAATGTGCGGGGCCTGTGCAAATGCTCCATACCCACGGCTGGCGGGACGGCACCGTGCCGATCGAGGGGCGCGTGGTGAACCGTGTTGAGCGGGATCGACCCGATGCCTTTGCACAGGGAGACATCCACTATGCCTTGGGCCTGTGGCGCGACACCAACGGCTGCACCGACTACCAAGCCCGCAGTTTTGACACCAGCACCCCCTTTTGGCAACGCAGCTGGACAGGCTGCGAAAGCGGCTCCGCCCTGACCTTTGCCCTGTTTGACGGCGGGCATGTGGTCCCGCGCGGCTGGCCTGATCTGGTGGTCGACTGGGTCGAAGCCCTGCCCGCCAACTGAATTTTCCTAGGTTACATGAACGGACACCCCCAATGACCAACATCAAACTTTCCGCGTCACTGCTGATTATCCGCCTGACGATTGCCGCCTTCTTCGGGGCTTGGGCCAGCCTGAAATTTTACCGTCCCGAATGGTTCGAGAACGTGTTTACGAATATGTACGGGCTCGGCTTCGTGACGCAGGACCTGTCCTCCTACGTCGGCATCGCGCAGATGCTGCTCTTGGCGCTCTTTACGGTCGGGCTCTGGCGCACCTTCAGCTATGCCAGCCTTGCCTTGATGCAGGGGGCGGGCGTTCTTGGCTCGATCCCGAACCTGATGAACTACACCAACTACCCCAACAACCTGATGTGGACGGCCGTGCCCGCCTTCGGCGCCGCGGTGGCCCTGTTCATCATGCGCAACGAGGACAGCTTTAGCGTTGATGGCATGCGCAAGCGCTCCCCCGAATAGGGCCTATTCGGCGGCGATGCGCGTCGGCGCGTTGATCACCTGATCCTTGATCCATGCACGTTGCTCCCGAGCCGCCCTGATGATGCGCGGCTCGATCAGGGTATGGGGCGTATCAAGGCGCAGCACGGGCGACTCCGCATCGATCACAGGCTTTGAGCCGATCTTTGACAGGGGCACCGCCGCCACAAGGCTTATCGCAATCGGCAGGATCATGACCGAGACATTGGCAAACAGGATACCGGACAGCAAAACGGTGCCGAACAGCGTTTCAACCCAATGAAACCGCAGTGTCTGGCCCCAGCTGTGCCCGGCATCGCCGCGGTTTTGCGGCACCCATGAGGGCGATTTGCCAACAATGGCCCGCCCGCAGGCGATGGTATGATGGATCATCATGATCGGCGCATAAAGCACGGACATCAGCAATTCGAACAGGATCGAGCCGACATACCGCGCCCCGTTGCCATAGGCGACGCGGGTTTTCCGGCGTAGCCCGAACAAAACCGCTCCCACGGCCTTGGGGAACAGCAACATCCCGTAAACAAGGAACAGATAGACCCAGCCCGCATGAACCGGCCTTTCCGGCCAGATCGGCATCAAGGGGTTGGCTGCAGAGAAATAGGTGCTGGTGTCATCCACATCGCTTCCCAGAATGGACCAGAGCACCACAA
This sequence comes from Harenicola maris, assembly GCA_018524345.1. Classification (GTDB taxonomy): domain Bacteria; phylum Pseudomonadota; class Alphaproteobacteria; order Rhodobacterales; family Rhodobacteraceae; genus Harenicola; species Harenicola maris. Next base: position 1,117,482 of record JADQAZ010000002.1, on the reverse strand, counting down.
GCGCCAGCCATGCCGGAGACATCAGATAGGACAGCGCCCCCTGCAGCATATGCAGCCGCGAGATCATGTGGAAACCACGGGCGCGCAGCAGCCGGAGATGCTGCATATTGCCATGGCACCAGCGACGATCGCGCAGGATATAATCGATCAATGTCTGGGGCGTTTCCTCAAAGCTTCCGCTGACATCCGGCAGGAGCTTTACCGTCCAGCCCGCACGCCGCAACATACCCGCCTCGATGAAATCATGGCTCAGGATCAGGCTTTGCTGCCCTCTGCGCCCCTGTAGGTAAGGCAGGCGAGCGCTGCTGGCGAAGGCGCGGGTCCGGATGATTGCGTTGTGGCCCCAATAGTTGCCCTCTTGCTGAGACCAGCTCGCCATACCCTCGGCCATAAGCCAGCCGTAGACGGCGTTGGAAAACTGCTGCACGCGGCCAAACAGGGTGCGCGCGCCGATCAGCATCGGGTGGCTTTGGATCAGGCCTGCGCCCGGGTCCGAAATCAGGGCGCGGGACAGGCGGCGGATGGCCGAGGCGCTCATCAGGCTGTCGGCGTCGAGGACAACCATGCCCTCATAGGCCCCGCCCCAGTTTTCCACCCAATCCGCAATATTGCCGATCTTCTTGTCCGTGTTTTCGCGGCGGCGGCGGTAGTAAACATCCGCCCCGTCACCGATTTCCGCCGCAAGGGCGGCAAAGGCGCGTTCCTCTTGCACCGCGCTTTCCGCGTCGGTCGTGTCACTCAGCACAAAGAGGGCATAGCGGTTGCCATCGGCCCCCTTGATCAGGTCCTTCAGCGTGGCAGAGGCGTTGCCGAAGACATCCCAAGGCGCCTCGTTATAGATCGGGATGATCAGGGCGATATCCGCGGGCGGGCAAGAGGGCGTGCTGCGGCTCTCGGGGCGCAGGAAGGTGGTGCGCAATGCACCAAGGACCGCCGTATTGACCGAGAACGTCAGCCACAGGAAGGTCAGCGTGACCAAGACCAGAACAGCCGCCTGATGCAGCATCAGCCCATTGGCCAGAAGGTAGCGCCCGATAGACAGGCACAAAATCGCAGAGACGAGAATCGTCGGCACAAAGGCCGCCGTCCGCCAAAGCCTGTCTGCCAGCTGGCGGCGGGGCGGGTTTTGCCGTGTGACAGCCTCCCGCGCAAAGGTTTGCTCGGCCATTTCAAGCGGTGCCTTGGGCGGCATGAAAGAGGCAGCGTAGGTCGTCATGCTGTCCACCGATAAAGCCAAACTTCGCTCAGCGGAGCGCCGTTCAAACGCAGTTGCGCGCGGAATTCGATCAGCTCCTCCTCGCCCGGGTGAAACTTGAACGTCAGCCGCGGCCCGCCGGTTTCGGGATTGCGCTGCAGCACCCCTTCGGACACCTCGCCTGCGCTGCTGCGGATGATGCGTTCGATTTCGTCAAGGTCCTCGGGCACATCCACGCCGTCCTCGAAATCAATGAGGATGATGATGCCATCATTGTCGAAACCGGTGCCGATCATTGTGTTCAGGGCCTTGATCCCGGCGCCGTAGCCGATCTCCTCGCCCCATGTCATTTTATAGGAAAACTGCGCCTCTTCCCCCGCCGGAAGGCCGCCTTCGGGCTGCCAGTAGCATACGATATTATCGAAAACCTCGGATTGGGTTGGGATCTCAAACAGGCTGACAGAGCCCTTGCCCCAATCGCCCATCGGTTCGATCCACGCCCCCGGCCGGCGGTGATAGAGCGCCTCAAGGTCTACAAAGTCACGGTAATTGCGCGCACGTTGCATAAGCCCGAAGCCCTTTGGGTTTTCATCCACGAATGCGCTGATCTGCAGGGTCTTGGGGTTGGCCAGCGGGCGCCAGATGGTTTCACCCGCCCCGTTGACGATTTGCAGCCCCTCGCTGTCATGCACAGCGGGGCGGAAATCGGTGAAACGGGGGCGGTTGGTTTCGTCGTATTGGAACATCGATGTCAGGGGCGCGACCCCGACGGTATCGAGCATACGGCGCGGGAAGATGGTGGCGTGGACCTCCATCCGCAGTGGCTGCCCCGGTGTGATGACGAACCGGTATGCGCCCGCACAGCTTGGCCCATCGAGCAAGGCATGCAGGATAAAATCCGTCTCGCCCGCTTGCGGCTTTTCCAGCCAGAAGGAGCGGAAATCGGGGAATTCCTCGCCCGAGGGGCCCGCCGTATCGATCGCCAGCCCCCGCGCAGAAAGCCCATAGATATCGCCCGTGCCGATGGCCCGAAAATAGCTGGCCCCCTGAAACACGACGAACTCTTGGTAAATGCCCGCCTTCTCAAGCTCCGCCCGCAGGCGCAGGCCCGAATAGCCAAGGCTATCGTCCAGCTTCAGATCGGGGAATTTATCCGTGCGATCAAAGACATTCAGGTCAAATTTTAGGGGCCGGGCCATGCCGCCCTCGACAACCGAGATATCTACAGGGCTGGGATAATACAGACCCGGAGGGAAGACATCCAAGCGCAGCGGCGTGTCGGCGTCCTGCTGCCAGAGGGCATTTCGCACGTCGAACCAGATGGATTGATAGTCTTCGTAATCAATATTGGTCCAGTCTTCCGGCACGCTTTTGGGCGGCACATAGTCTTCTTGGCTCAGGCTGCGGGCAAGCTCCACCACCTGCGCCGGATCAAACGGCGCAGCCTCACCCAATTGCAACCCGACCTCTTGGTCTTGGGCCAAGGCAGGGGCGGCAGCGAGAGCCACCAGAGTCGTCAGGAATTCACGTCTAAGCATACGTCACACCCTCACCTTCCAAGGCTGGGTTTTAAACCAACCCGCGCCATAGGCGGTCAAAACAAGCAAAAACATACCGAACAGGTTCACAGCCACGACCGTCCATGTGTCTCGACCGATCACATCCATAAGCACCGCATTGCTGCGCCCCACGAGGATCGACACGACAAAAACGGCAAGGGATTGCTGCCCGACCTTCAGAACAATCGCCAGAACAGGGCTCCACATCCGGCCGATCCAGCTTGCGCCGGCACGAATACGATTGCCTTTGTCCCCCGCAATCACCCAAGCCAGATAGGCGAGGGAGAGAAACTGAACAAAACGCAACAGGCCGAGGTCGGATTTAGAGAACCACTGTGCATTCTGCGCCCGCCATGTCCGTGCCCAATCAAGATCAAACTCGCGCACGCCGATATTGGACAGGGGAATATTGGCCAGCACTATAAAACCGGCAAGGGCGATCAACCACCAAGCGACAGGCGGTTTCGGCAACCAGCCCCGCATAAAGGCAAAGCCGGTGAAGAACGCCAGTTGCCAGCCAAAGGGGTTCAGGAACCAACGCCGCTGCCACCCGTCGGCGCCCACCCAAGGCTCGGCAGTGAAGTTGAGGTAGGGCAGGCCGAAATGCTCGGTAAAATTGCGCTGTGCAAGGAACCACAGGATCACGGACAGAAGAGCGACAAGCCCGAAATGCACCCGCGCAAGACCGTAGAACAGCGGCATCATCGCCAGCACGACCATATACATCGGCAGGATATCAAACAGGTTCGGCACCCAATGCAGGGTCATCAGGCTCAACAGAATATTGGGGTTTTCCCAATGCTCGCTTTGCACGAACAACATCCACAGGTTCAGATCGCCCCAATAGTTGCGGGTCGTGACCTCAAGCTCTGTGAAGAAAACCATTGCGGCGGTTGTGGCAAAGAACAATCCGATATGGGCCCAGTAAATCTGCCAGATCCGATAGGCAACGCGCGCCGAGCCGAGCAAGATGCCCGCCCGGTCAAAGGTGGCCCCGAAGGCAATCGCGCTTGCCATGCCAGAGCAGAACACAAACATTTCCGTCGCGTCCGAAAACCCCCAGCGAGCGGGGATCCAGTTCGTGAAATAATTCCCCGGCGTATGGGCGAACAGGATGATGAACATCGCCACGCCGCGAAAGAAATCCAAACGGATGTCGCGCACGCGCGGAACAGGCGCAGACGTTGGATAGGTTGTCATATGTTTTATTCGGCTGCTGTTGGTGCTGCGGAAAGTTGACGGATCTGGGCGATCTGGCCCATGCGTGTCGCTGCAAAGTTATCCTCTTGTCCATCACGCACAGCGGTGCGTTTGACCAAAAGGGCCTCGGTCTCGTCGACACGGCCCGCGCGCAGGCCCGCCTCGATCGTCAGGCGTTCGAAGACATCCCGTTGGGCGTGGCTCCCGCCCATGGCCTGAAAATAGGGCTGCGCGGATTTCAGGTGGCCAAAGGCGGTGGCATAGTCGGCCTCGCCAAAGGCCTCCAGCCCGTGGGAGGTGGACAGGCCGGGGCATGTCATAACCTGCGCCATCTCGTCCTTTTCGCGCGCGCTTTGCGCAACGCGGGCGGTCATACGCGCGGCGGCATCGGGGCGGGATTCGCCGACCAATGCGAGCATGTAGTGCATATCGGCAAACACGAGACAGCCGTCATCGGTGCGCTGCTCTGCCAGATCGGCAAGCTCGACCCAACGGTCCCCGACATTCACGCCCTCAAGCTCAAGCCGCATCAGCAGCGAGCTGGCATTGGAGAAATCGCGGAAATCATCGGTCTTTTCATCGCGCACTTTGGTGTCATAGAGGTCCAGCGCCGTGTCAAAGTCACGCTGGTCCAGATGCATCAGCGCCTTGTGCCACCAAACGTGGAAGCGGAAGTTGTTGCAATGGCTCCAGACGCCTGTGTTGTTGTCCATCAAGGCAAGCCCGGCATCTGTCCGGTTGGTCATGTCATAGACATGGGCCACCGCGTGCAGCCCCCAGGCATCATCCTCGGCGAATTCCAAGGCCCGCAGGCCTGCCCGCTCGGCGCCCGCATAGTCACCGTTTTCCTCAAGGGCAAAGGAATGACAGCCAAGCGTGTATCCATAAAGCGGGTGATCCGGCCCATGCGCCGGAAGCGCGCGCTGGACGGACCGCAGCATGCCGGTGCTGTCCCCAAGGATGAAGCGGATGCCATGCGAGAGCTTCATGCTGATCGTGTCGGCGGGGTTCAGGGCCATTGCGGCTTCCATCTGGGCGACGGCGCCTGTGGGCTTGCCCGCCAACCAGTTATCAAGGGCGTTGCACCACAAGTGTTCACGCTGAGTGGCCCCGCCCTGTGCCAATGCAGCCTGCGCCTTTGTATTAGCGTCATGGGCGGCGGCAACAACCTCGCGGCGGCCCAGCATCAGACAGGCGAGCCCCTTCATTGCGTGCCCCATGGCAAAACCGGGCGCGCGATCCAGAAGATTGGCCAAGTGATCCCCGGCGGCCTGCCCATGGGACAAGATGCCCAGGACCACAGCGTTCCAAGAATTCAGAGCGTCATCATCAGTCAGGCTGATCGTACAGCCGCAAATATCATCTCGCATCTTTGGGTCACTTTCTTACTAATTTTGCCATTGGTAACAACGCGATATAGATTTAAACGATTTAAACCGATTAGCCTCATCACGAGACCGCCAATGTCATCTTTGTGATCAGCGCGTGATCTCATCGGCGTTGTTTCGCCCATTGCGGTGATGACGCAGGATTTGATCCAGCCGATCGGTGTCGGCCCCGAAACGCGGCGGCGCCTTGGCGTATTTCACGGGGGTTTTCGAAAGTTTCAAAGGATTCCCAAGAAGTTCGACGTTTCCGGAAGTTGCATCAGGGTCCTCCACCTGCACAACACCCCTGCGCGCCTGCGCCTGATCCGATGTAAGCGCCTGTTCAATCGTGTGGATCGGCCCGCAAGGCACACCCGCATCTTGCAACAGTTCAAGGATGGTTCCGCTCGCCTTATCGGCAAATGTTTCAATCACGGCCTCTTCCAAGGGTGCGCGATGGGTAATCCGGAGGGGATTCGTGGTGAAACGGGGGTCCTGCCCAAGATCGGCGCGGTTCATCGCCTTGCAAAAGGCCTGAAACTGGCTGTCGTTGCCAACGGCCAGAATGATATGCCCGTCCATTGTGGGAAACACGCTGTAGGGCACGATATTGGGATGGCCATTGCCAAGCCGCTGCGGCGAGGTGCCCGATACGAGGAAGTTTGTGCCTTGGTTCACAAGCCAGGCCATCTGGCTGTCCACCAGTGCCAGATCGATATGCTGCCCCTGACCAGTTGCCTCGGCATGGCGCAATGCGGCCAGCACACCCACGGTTGCATACATGCCGCACATCACATCGGCGACGCCGACGCCAACCTTGATTGGGGGGCCATCCGCCTCGCCCGTGATCGACATCACACCGCCATATCCCTGCGCCATAACATCATATCCCGGCCGCGCAGCGTTGGGGCCAGTTTGCCCGAACCCCGTTATCGAACAGTAAACGAGCGCGGGGTTCACCTCGGCCAAAGATGCGTAATCAAGGCCGAACTTGGCCATGCCACCCGGTTTGTGGTTTTCCACCACGATCTGCGCTTGGGCGGCAATGGCGCGCACAAGGTCGCGCCCTTCTTGGGTGGACAGGTCCGCCGCGACGGAGTGTTTGTTGCGATTGGCCGAGAGGTAATAGGCGCTCAGATCGCTTTGCCCATCGGGTGTGTCGACATAGGGCGGGCCCCAGGTGCGGGTGTCATCCCCGCCCGTCTTGGGGTTTTCGATCTTGATAACTGTCGCCCCGAGATCCCCCAAAAGCTGGGTCGCTGTCGGCCCCGCAAGGATGCGCGACAGATCCAGAACAAGCACCCCGTCAAGGGCTCCTGGCGTTTTCTCGGCCATGCTAGAAGGCTCCATCATAGGCGTGTTTGTCGATCTCGACGGCAATGACGGTAAAGCTGTCTGCGCTTTGCGCCTCGGTCAAAGCCGCTCGCAGTGCGTCAGCGGAGGCAACAGAGACACCATTGCCGCCAAAGGCGCGCCCTACGGCGGCCACGTCCGTGCGCTGGAAATCAACGCCCACATTGGGAAGCTGCCTTCCGCGCTGTTTCAATTCGATCAAGGCTAGGGAGGCATCCACAAACACCACAAAGATTGTCTTCAAACCTTGCTCGGCTGCGGTGGCAAGCTCCCCGACCACCATCAGGAAACCCGCATCTCCGCTAAAGGAAACAACCGTCCGCTCCGGCTCGACCACATTGAGGCCCATGGCCAAGGGGACCGCGCAGCCCATGGTGCAAAAGCCCGAGGACTGGGTCAAAGCGCGGGGGAAATTACACTGCCACATCTGGCTGAGCAGGATGCGATGCGCCCCGCTGTCCGCCGTGGCGAGCGTGTCAGCGGGTAGGGTTTCCTGACAGACGGTGATCGCCTGAGCGGGGCCCCAGATTTCGCCCTTGGGAAAGGCGGAGGCGAGCGCGGCGACGGTATCGGAAACCTCGGTTCCCGCCCATGTTTCGATGGGCTCGTCCGGCAACATGGCTAGGGCCGATGCGGCGCAATCCCCGACGAAGTTGTAGGTCGCCTGATGCATGTAGTGGTGGTTCGGCGCGGCGGTGATGTCGATGACCGTTTGCGTCGAGGGGTTCCAAGGGGTTTGCCAGCCCTGCCGCATTTCAACCGGATCATAGCCGATCGACAAAATAACATCCGCCTTCGCAATCAAGGGCAGCAGGATCGCATCGTTCTTGGGGGACAATCCGGCCCCGCCAAGCGACAGCGGGTGATCCTCCCGCAGAACGCCCTTGGCCTTGTAGCTGGTGATCACCGGCGCGCCGAGGATCTCCGCCGCCTGCGTAACAGCCGCCGCGCCAGCATCGGAGACAACATCCAGACCGGCGATAATCAAGGGGCGTTTGGCCCCGGCAAGGGCGGCACGGGCGGCCTCAAGGGATGGGCCGGTGGGGACCATCGGCTGCGCGTCCGGGCGCAAGACCCCTTCACCGGCGCTTTCGGCATCGGCCACTGAGATGGGAATATCAATATGGACAGGGCCCGGGCGACCCTCGGTCGCGATGCCGATGGCCTTGTCGGCGATCACATGGGCCGCACCTGCGTTCAGGGTAAAGCTTGCCTTGCTGACGGATTCGAACACCCGCGTTTGGTCCAACACCTGATGCGTATAGGTTTGCGCCGTTTCCGGATCGACACAGCCGGAGATCACAATCAAGGGCACACGGTCTTCGCGGGCGTTTTCAACCACATTGATGCCGTTCAAGGCCCCCGGCCCCACGGTGCCAAGCAGGATGCCGGGCGCACCGGTGCGGTGATAGGTGCCCTCCGCCATAAAGCCCGCAGCATTTTCATGGCGACACAGGATGAATTCGATGCCCGCTTTGCGCAGGGCATCCAGAATCGTCAGAACCTCGCCGCCCGGCAAGCCAAAGGCATAGCGACAGCCCGCCTCATACAACCGTTTTGCCAAAACATCCGCAGAACGCATAATCTTTCCTCACACAAGTCCTGCTGTGTGGTGCGCTGTTTTTGTCTGTCTCGCAAGCGGACCCACGAAAATGTCATGAGCCGTAAAGGGCCTTGCAGCTTTTATGTGCAATCTGCCCTGCGGTTGCCCCCTCTTGCTGAGCCAAGAGGGGGCGTTTGCACTATTTCGCCATCAGGCCGCGCTTTTGCACATCCACCAGTGTGGCATCCAATGCCGCCCGCGCGCGGGTGATCAAAAGGTCGATCTCGGACCGGGTGATGACCAGCGGCGGCGAGATGATCATACGGTCGCCAACATGGCGCATGACCAGGCCGCCGGCAAAGCAATGTTCACGGCACTTCAGGCCGACATAGCCAGCAGGGGTCGAAAACGCCGCGCGGCTAGCCTTGTCCGGTGTCATAACCAGCCCCGCCATCATGCCCTTGATCTCCACCTGCCCGACCAGCGGGTGATCGGCCAGAGTGCCCCATTGCTCCGCCAGATAGGGGCCGGTGTCGGCGGCAACCGTTTCGACCACCTTTTCCTCAACCATGAGACGCAGGTTTTCCAAGGCCACGGCGCAGGAGACCGGATGACCGGAATAGGTGTAACCGTGGTTGAAATCCCCGCCAGCATTGATCGTTTCCGCGACTTCGTCGGACAGGATCGAACCGCCAATCGGCGCATAGCCAGAGGACAGCCCCTTCGCCACGGTGATGATATCGGGCCGGATGCCCATGCCTTCGCTGGCAAACATGGTGCCGGTGCGGCCAAAGCCGGTGATGACCTCATCCACGATCAGCAAAATCTCATGGGCGTCACAGATGCGCTGGATCTCTGGCCAATAGGTTTCCGGCGGCACGATAACCCCGCCCGCGCCCTGCACGGGCTCGGCAATGAAGGCCGCGATGCGGTCCTCGCCGAGTTCCGCGATCTTTTCCTCAAGCTGCCGCGCACGGGCGAGGCCGAATTCCTCGGGCGTCATGTCGCCGCCCTCGCCCCACCAATAGGGCTGGTCGATATGGGCAATGTCGGGGATCGGCAGCCCGCCTTGGGCGTGCATGGCGCTCATCCCGCCAAGGCTCGCCCCGCCCATGGTAGAGCCGTGATAGCCGTTCTTGCGGGCGATGATCACCTTCTTGCCGGGCTTGCCCTTGGCCGCCCAGTAGTGGCGCACCAAGCGGATGTTGGTGTCATTCGCCTCTGACCCGCCGGAGGCATAGAACACATGGTTCATCCCCTCGGGCGCAAGCTCTGCCAACTTTTCCGACAGGGCAATCACCGGCGGGTGGCTGGTTTGGAAGAACGTGTTGTAGTAGCTGAGCTGCAGCATCTGTGCATGCGCGGCATCGGCCATTTCGCGCCGCCCGTGCCCCATGTTGCAGCACCACAGGCCCGCCATGCCATCCAGCATCTCGGCCCCGTCGCTATCGGTCAGCATCACGCCCTTGGCCGATGTGATCACCCGCGCGCCCTTGGCGTTAAGCTCATCCCCGTCGGAAAACGGGTGCATGTGATGGGCCGCGTCCAGACGTTGCAGGTCGGCAGTCGGCAGGTGGTTGCGCAAGACGTTCATTTACGTGTCCTTTTGTGTGGCGGCATAGGCCAGTATCCGGTCCATGCCTTGGGCAATATCGGCCTCGATGGCGGCGCGAAGCGCCTCTCCGTCGTAGGCCCAAAGGGCGGCAATCGCGCCCCGGTGATGGTCGGTCTGGGGCATGACGCCCGCGTAGCTTTCGCACACAATCCGCATTGCGGGGCCGAAGCGGAGCCAAAGCCCCTGCGCGACCTCGAACAGAACCGGCGCATCGGCCGCCTGATACAAGGTGAAATGAAAAGCGCGGTTGGCCTGCATGTATCCCGCGACATCCTGGGCCATCAGGGCGCGGGTGACCTCGTCGTCAATGCCGCAAAGCGCGCCGATAAAGGCCTTGTTGACCCGTGCCGCCGCCCGCGCGGCCAGCTCCCCCTCGATGGCGATCCGCGCATAGCGCATCTGCTCCACCGCATCGGTGGCCATCTGCGGCACCTCGATCGTGCGGCTGTCGCGAAACCGCAGGGCACCGGCCCCGACAAGCGCCCGCAGCGCATCGCGGGCGGGAATCACACTCAGCCCTTCTTCCTCGGCCAAGGCGCGAATCGAAATCGCCTCTCCTGGGGCAAAACTGCCGTCATACAGATCATTTCGCAGGCGAAGCCCCAATAAATCGGCTTTTGTGCGCGGTTGATACGGGGTTGAACTTACTTTGATTTTCTCAAACATTGCTTATAGCCTGCATTGTGTTGCGCCCTACCACTTAAGGCCGCAAGACGTGTTATAACACCCCGAAAGGTCCGGTAAACTGGCCTTCACTCTCAGGGAGACTTCCATGACTTCACGCAATTTCCGCCCCAATCGCCGTTCTGTCCTTGGCGGTATGGGCGCCGTTGGCCTCAGCTTTGGCCTGCCCGGCACCGGCCGCGCAGCCGAAGGCACCGTAAACTTCTATAACTGGGACACCTACATCGGCGAAACCACGTTGGCCCAGTTCACCGATGCAACCGGTGTGAAGGTTCAATACGACCTCTTCGCCGATAACGAGGAGCTTTTCGCCAAGTTCCGCAACGGCAACCCGGGCTATGACCTGATCGTCCCGACCAACGACTTTGTCGAGCGGTTTATCGTCGCCGATCTGCTTGAGGAAATCGACCACGCCAAGATCCCGAACCTGGCCAATATCGACCCTGCCTTTGCCGATCCGGCGCATGATCCGGGCCGCAAGTATTCTGTGCCCTACATGTGGGGCACCATCGGCATCGGGTATCGCAAATCCGCCGTTTCCACCCCGCCGACAAGCTGGGCCGATCTTTACACATCCGAGGAATACGCAGGCCGCATCGCCCTTCTGGGTGAGCCGACCACCGTGTTCCAGATGGCGTTCAAGCTTATGGGCAAATCCATGAACGACTGGAGCGACGAGAACCTCGCCGCTGCCGAGGCCATGCTGATCGCGCAGAAAAAGAACATCACCGCCTTTGCTCCTGACAATGGTCAGGACCTTTTGCTCGCGGGCGAGGTTGATCTGGCGATGGAATGGAACGGCGATGTCCTGCAGGTCATGGAGGAAGATGACGACATCGGCTACGTCGTGCCGAAAGAGGGCACCATGGTTTGGGAAGACGATCTGTGCATCCCCAAAGGCGCACCAAACCCTGACGGGGCCCACGCTCTGATCAACCACATCCTTGACGCCGAGCAGGGCGCCGAGATCGCGGATTTCATCTACTACGCCACGCCAAACGCCGCCGCACGCACGCTGATGGATGCGGAGTATACCGAAAACCCCGCCATCTTCCCCGCAGGCGAGGCGATGGAGAAATCCGAGGTATCGATCTTCTCCGGTCAGGAAACCCTTGCCAAGATCGACGCCGCTTGGACGCGCGTGCGCGCTGCTGGCTAATGGACAATCGGGGCGGCCCATCACCCTCGGGCCGCCCCTGCCCATAAATGGAACATTATCGCCAAAACCTTCGGGCCTTCGCCGCCTTTTTTGTACCAAGCGCCGGATGGCTCTTGGTCTTCTTTGTGGTGCCTTTGGCGATCATCTTTGTCTATTCCGTTTCGGAAACGATCTCGCTGACAGAGATCAAGACAACCTGGACCTTCGAGAATTACGCGCGGCTGCTGGAGCCTGAAATCCTGACGCTGTTCTGGCGATCCCTCTGGCTGGCGGGGATATCCACGGTGATCTGCCTCTGTGTCGGTTATCCCGTCGCGCTTGTGATTGCCACGGCGCCGGCCAAGGTGAAGCCTTGGCTGCTGCTCCTGATCATTTTGCCCTTCTGGACCAACCTTCTGATCCGCACCTACGCCCTCTTGAACATCCTCGGCACGCGGGGGCGGTTGAACGGTTTGCTGGAATGGATCTGGACGCAGGGCGACCGTGCCCTGACCTTTATCGGCCTCGGCGCCTATGACCTGATCGGAGAGGATTTTGAGCCGATCACCTTTCTGGGCCGCTGGAGCGGCGTGATCATCGGCCTTGTCTATGTGCACCTGCCCTTTGCCATTCTGCCGATCTATGCCTCGCTGGAGAAGCTCGACCGCAGCTATCTGGAGGCCAGCCTTGACCTTGGTGCGGGACAGTGGCGCACCTTCCGCTCTATCCTCTTGCCCATGACCATGGCCGGGGTGATGACGGCGGCAATCATCACCTTCATCCCCATGCTCGGCTCGTTCCTGACGCCTGCCCTTCTAGGCCGCGGGCAGGTGGATATGATCGCCAATGTGATCGAGCGACAGTTCAAGGGCGCGAACGAATTGCCCTTCGGCTCTGCCATGTCGCTGTTCCTGCTTTACGTCACCTTTATCATCCTCGCGATCCAGTCCTTCGCCGCCTCGCGTGGCAGCCGCAGAGGGATCAAATAGATGGCTAAGCGCAAGAAGCCCGCCCCCTTCGACTATGCCCGCAAGTGGCCTCTGCGGCTGACCTTCTTGCTGACGACCCTGTTCCTATACGCGCCCATCGTGGTGCTGGTGATCTTCAGCTTCAACAACTCGCGGCGCGGCGGCAATGTCATCTGGCGCGGCTTTACCACCGACTACTACGTCAAGGCGTGGAACAACGCGGGGCTGGTCGAGGCCTTTGTGAATTCCCTTGCGATTGCGGTGATTTCCACGGTTTTTGCCGTTTTTCTGGGCGCGATAACCGCGGTCACTCTCTGGCGATTCCGCTTTCCGTTCAAACCCGCCTATGAGGGGCTGGTGGCCCTGCCGATTGTGATCCCCGAGATCTGCCTAGGGGTGGCGATAGCGGTGCTGTTCTCCACCCTCGGCCTTTATGTGCCGCCCGGTGCGCCATGGCCGTTTAACCTGACCAATATCATCATCGCCCATATCACCTTTAGCTTCCCTTTCGCGGCGATGGTGATCCGCACAAGGCTCAACACCTTCAACCGCGAGATGGAAGAGGCGGCCAAAGACCTTGGCGCATCGGAATACCGTGTCTTTCGCGATATCCTGTTGCCGCATATGAAACCGGGGCTGATTGCGGGGGCGCTGCTTGCCTTCACGCTCAGCCTTGATGACTTTGTCATCACCTTCTTCACCTCCGGCCCCGATACCGTGACCTTCCCGGTCAAGGTCTATTCCATGGTGCGTTTCTCCGTCACGCCAGAGATCAACGCCGCCTCAACCGTTTTGATCCTGATCACGCTGGTGGTCACGGCAATCGCCATGCGGTTTCAAACCTTCGAGGACCCTCGCTGATGCCCGATCCGATTATTTCAATCCAAGGCGTGTCGAAGTATTTCGGCGACTTCATGGCCGTCGAGGACATCACGATCGACATTGAACCGGGCGAAATCTTTGCCCTGCTCGGCCCCTCGGGTTGTGGCAAGTCCACCCTGCTGCGCATGATCGCGGGGTTCGAGGACCCGAGCGAGGGCCGCGTGCTGATCGGAGGGGAGGACATGACCGGCGTGCCCGCGAACAAGCGGCCCGTGAACATGGTGTTCCAATCCTACGCCGTTTTCCCCCATATGACTGTGTCCCAGAACGTGGCCTATGGGCTGAAGATGGACGGGCTGCCAAAGGCCGAGATCAAGGAAAAGGTCGCCGAGGCGCTTGAGCAGGTCCACCTGTCGCAATTCGCCGCCCGCCTACCTGACCAACTCTCCGGTGGGCAAAGGCAGCGCGTCGCCCTCGCCCGCGCCCTCGCCAAACGGCCCCGCGTTTTGTTGCTGGATGAGCCGCTCTCGGCGCTGGATGCAAAGCTGCGCGATGCCATGCGGCTGGAACTGGTTAAACTGCAGGAAAGCGTCGGCGTCAGCTTTGTCATGGTCACCCATGACCAGTCCGAGGCCCTCGCCATGGCGGACCGCGTGGCGGTGCTTAAGGATGGCAAGTTGATGCAACTGGCCGATCCAATGACCCTCTATCAAAAACCCGCCAACCGCTTTGTCGCCGACTTCATCGGACGGGTGAATTTCTTTGATGTCACCCAAAGCACCAAGGGCAGCGCCGAGATCATCGCAGGCCCCCTCGGCGCGCTCACGCTGCCTGCGCCCGTTACGGGAACGGGCGAACATGTGCTCGCCCTGCGCCCCGAATACATCCGGCTCAGCCCCGCCAAGGAGGGGGGCCTCACCGGCACCCTCGGCGATGTCGGCTTTCAGGGCGACAGCTCGATTGTCGAGGTCACCCTTGAGGGCGGCAAACAGGTGCAGGCCCTCGCAGGGCCGGAGGATACCACCATGTTGCTTTCCCTCGGCACCGGCGCCGCTGTGGCTCTCTCAATTGACCTTTCCCAAGCCCGCCTCCTGCCCGCCTAGCGGCCAAGATTTTTCTCCGAAAAATCTATGCAAGCGTTGCGTCCTAAGGCCCACGCTTGCGTTCTGTCAGATTTTTCGAAGGAAAATCTCTACCGACCTAGCCCCTAAACGATCCGGCTGAGCAGCAGACAGGTTTCAACGCTCACCACCCCATCGATCCGACCGATACGGTTGAGCAGGCTGTCGAAATCCGACAGCGACGCGCTGCGCGTCTGCGCCACGAGGCCCCAATTCCCGTTGGTCGAATGCAGGTCCGTCACTTCCGGCATCCGCGCCAGAGCGCGTTTGATCGGCTCCAGCTTGGTTCCCGCTACCTCAAGCATCGATATCGCCTTGATCCCCTCGTCCTGCGCATCCGTGGTTTCCACGGTAAAGCGGCGGATCACGCCGCTTGCCTGCATCCGCGCCATGCGCTGTTTCACCGTCACACGCGACAGCCCCAGCTCCGCCGCGAGAGCGGTGACAGAGGCACGCCCGTCGCGGCGCAACAGGGTCAGCAACTGGCGGTCGGTGGTATCAATCGGCTCCATAGAGCGAACCTACCATAATGATGGAATACTTATCAAATCGATAAATCATTCCGCCACATTGACCACTTTACCCTCTGCCGCGGCCTCCGCTGTCCGCCCTATCCTTGGCGCAAGCAAACACCCAAGAGGAGCCGCCAAATGACCCCGCAAAACTGCACCCTCATCGGTGCCCCCGTTCAGGAGGGCACGCATCAGCCCGGCTGCCTTATGGGCCCGGACGCATTCCGCACCGCCGGCCTCGCGCAGGAGCTGACCTCCCTTGGCCATAGCGTCACGGACAGGGGCAACGTCGCCCCCCGCGCCCTCCCCCCGCAAACGCATGAGAATCAGGCGATCCATCATCTGACCGAGACCCGCGCTTGGGCAGAGGCCCTGCAAGAGGCCGCCTATACCGCGGCGCAGAGCGGCGACCTACCGATCTTCCTTGGCGGCGACCACAGCCTGTCCATTGGCACCGTCGCAGGCGTGGCGAGACATGCCGCCGATCTGGACCAGCCGCAATTTGTTCTCTGGCTCGATGCGCATCCGGATATGCACACACTTGGCACCACAAGCTCCGGCAACCTGCACGGCACCCCCCTTGCCTATGCCATGGGGGTTGAGGGCTTTGAGGGACACTATCCCGCCAACGAGCACCCCGTTGATCCGGCCAATGTATGCCTCATTGGCATCCGCTCTGTTGATCCCGCCGAGCGTGCCCTGATCGCCAATCTGCCCGTTCAAGTCGCCGATATGCGCGGCATTGACGAAACCGGCATTGCCGCCCCCCTGCGTGAATTTCTTGCCAAGGTAGAGGCCGCCAAGGGGCGCCTGCATGTCTCTCTGGATGTTGATTTCCTCGACCCCGGGATTGCCTCTGCAGTTGGTACCACCGTTCCCGGCGGCGCGACCTTCCGCGAGGCGCATCTTGTGATGGAAATGCTGCACGAAAGCGGCCTCATGACCTCCCTCGATCTGGTTGAGTTGAACCCCTTCCTTGATGAGCGCGGCAAAACCGCCCGCCTGATGGTGGACCTTTGCGGGTCCCTCATGGGCCGCCGCGTTCTTGATAAACCCACACGGAGCCACTGATATGATCCCTCAACCTTCCAAACTGGCCATGGTGCCCTTTGTCTCCGTTGAGAACATGATGAAACTGGTCAATGAAATCGGCGTGGCCGAGATGATGCAGGGCATCGCGACCTATATCGAGGATGACTTTCGCCGCTGGCCCGAGTTTGACAAAACTCCCCGCGTCGCCGCCCATTCGGAAGAGGGCGTGATCGAGTTGATGCCGACATCGGACGGCGAGACCTATGGCTTCAAATACGTCAACGGCCACCCTGCGAATATGGCGCGCGGCTTTCAGACCGTCACCGCCTTTGGCCTGCTGGCGCGGGTTGATACCGGCTATCCCATCCTGCTGTCGGAAATGACGGTTCTGACGGCTCTGCGCACGGCGGCGACCTCTGCTATGGCGGCCAAGGCCCTTGCCCCAGACGGCGCGACAACCATGGCGATGATCGGCAATGGCGCGCAATGCGAGTTTCAGGCCCTCGCCTTTCAAAAAATCCTTGGCATCAATGATCTGCGCCTCTACGACATCGACAGCAGCGCGACCGATAAGGTGATGAAGAACCTCGCAAACCTCGGGCTGACCCTCACCAAATGCAGCAGCGCAGAGGAGGCCGTGCAAGGCGCGCAGATCATCACCACCTGCACCGCAGACAAGCAATACGCCACGATCCTGACCGACAACATGGTCGGCGCGGGCGTTCACATCAACGCCATCGGCGGCGATTGTCCGGGCAAGACGGAGCTGCACCGCGATATCCTGCTGCGCTCCGACATCTTCGTCGAGTTCCCGCCCCAAACCCGAATCGAGGGCGAGGTGCAACAACTGGACGCCGACCATCCCGTGACCGAGCTCTGGGAGGTTCTGACCGGCCGCGCCGAAGGGCGCAAATCCGCCAAGCAGATCACCCTGTTCGACAGCGTCGGCTTTGCAACAGAGGATTTCTCTGCCCTGCGGTATGTGCGGGATCAGCTTGAGGCGACCGGCCATTACCAAAACCTCGACATGATCGCGGACCCTGATGATCCGCGCGACCTGTTCGGCATGGTGCAGCGCGCCAAGGGGTAACGCCCCCCGCAAAAGCCCCTGCCGGACCCATCATGGCAGGGGTTACAACGCCGCGGACAACCGGCGCGAAGGGCCGCTTTACGATTTCGAAAGGGAGGGAAGGGTTTGCTGCGCAAAACCCCTTGGTGGCGGTGCAGGGACTTGAACCCCGGACACGCGGATTATGATTCCGCTGCTCTAACCAACTGAGCTACACCGCCACGGGGTGTGCGCGAGGTAATAGAAGGGGCACGACCCGTCAAGACCCCTTGGCCCCCAAATCGACAGGCTTTTTCACGCAATGCGTTTCCAAAACTGCGACAATCACCAAAAGATAACGAATTGTTGCGCAATTTCATAGGTTTGGCCAGCTTTCCCGCCGATCCGGCCTCTCGCGCGGGCGCAAAAACATGGTAAACAGGGGAAAGTTATTTTTTAGGCCCCTCGCATGAAAAACACACTGCCCATCACCCAAGATATCGTCCTTGTCGGGGGCGGGCACAGTCACGCGCTACTTTTGCGCAGTTGGGGGATGAACCCTGTGCCCGGAATTCGGGTGACGGTGATCAACCCCGGCCCGACCGCGCCCTATACCGGCATGCTGCCCGGCTATGTCGCCGGACATTACACGCGGGATGAGCTTGAGATCGACCTTGTGCGCCTTGCCCGCTTTGCTGGCGCGCGCCTTATCCTTGGCTCTGCCACGGGGATTGATCGGGACAACAAGCGGGTGCAGGTGCGCGGCCTGCCGGACGTGGCCTATGACCGCCTGTCGATTGATGTTGGCATCACCTCTGAAATGAACGATCTGCCCGGCTTTGCCGAGGCGGGCCATCCGGCAAAGCCCCTCGGGCGATTCGCCCGCTCATGGGATCGGTTTGTTGCAACCGCCAAGCTGGACGCGCCTTTGGCCTGTATCGGCGGCGGCGTTGCGGGGATTGAGCTGGCCATGGCCATGTCGCACCGCCTGCGCAGCGAGGGGCATCAGCCCAAGGTGACGGTGATCGAGGCTGAGACCGCCCTTGCGGGCAGCTCCGGCGGCGCCCGCGCCCGCCTTTTCGAGCAGCTCCGGCTTGCGGATATTACCGTGATCGAGGGGGCGAAGATCGCCCGTGTGACGCCAACGGAGGTTCTGCTTGAGGACGGGCGTAGCGTGCCTTCGGCCTTTACCGTCGGCGCAGCGGGGGCCAAGCCGCACCCTTGGCTCGCCGATCTTGGCCTTGAGCATGAGGGCGGGTTTCTCTGCGTTGACCGCTTCCTGCGCTCCACCAGTGATCCGGCGATCTATGCCGTGGGTGACTGCGCCCATATGGTCGCCAACCCGCGCCCCAAGGCGGGCGTCTTTGCCGTGCGGCAGGCCCCCGCCCTGCTGCGCAACCTGATCGCTGATCTGACGGGGGGCAAGCCGCGCCCCTATCGCCCGCAGCGCAGCTATCTCAAGCTTGTGTCCCTCGGCGGTAAAGAGGCCTTGGCCGACAAGCTTGGCCTTGCCATCCAAGGCCCCCGCGTCTGGCAGCTCAAGGACCGGATCGACCGCGCCTTTATGGATAAATTCGCCGATCTGCCCGATATGGCCGCCCGCCCCCTGCCCGCCCGCCATGCCCTTGGCATGAAGGAAGCCATGGGGGATCAGACCATGTGTGGCGGCTGCGGGTCCAAGCTGGGCCGGGATGCCCTGCGAGAGGCCCTTCATGCCCTGCCCGCCCCCAGCCGTGATGACGTCATGAACCTTTCGGGAGATGACGCCGCCATTCTGGCCATGGACAGCGATTGGCAAGTCGTCACAACCGACCACCTGCGCGCCTTTACCAATGACCCTGTCACCATGACCCGCATCGCCGCTGTCCACGCCCTTGGCGATATCTGGGCGATGGGAGCAGAGCCGCAGGCCGCCTTGATGCAGGTGATCCTACCGCGCATGGCCGCCCGCCAGCAGGCCGAAACCCTGCGCGAGATCATGACAACGGCGCAGGATGTCATGGGGGCTGCGGGGGCCGATATCGTCGGCGGCCATTCCAGCCAAGGCAGCGATATGACCATCGGCTTTTCCATCACCGGGTTGCGCGGGGACTACCCCATCGGCCTTGACGGGGCGGAGCCCGGTCAGGCCCTGATCCTGACCAAGCCTATCGGCTCCGGCACCTTGCTGGCCGGCGAAATGCAGGGCAAGGCAGAGGGGAACTGGCTTTCTCTGGCCTTCGCGCAGATGGCGCAGCCGCAGGGCAAGGCCGCCGCCATTCTGGCCGCCGCTGGCACCCGCGCAATGACCGATGTGACCGGCTTTGGCCTTGCCGGTCATCTGATCGGCATATGCGAGGCCTCGAATGTGGCGGCGGAGCTGTCTCTTGCGGATATCCCCCTGATGACAGGGGCGGCTGATCTGGCGCAGGCGGGCGTGCGCTCTACCATCTGGGCCGACAATCGCGCCGCTGCCAGTGCGATAGACCCCAGCGACCTCATCGCCGCACCGCTGTTGTTCGATCCGCAGACCGCTGGTGGCCTTTTGGCCGCTGTGCCGGAAGGGAACGCGAAGGGCGCAGTGAAAACCCTGACCAAGGCGGGCTACCGCGCCGCCGTGATCGGCCGCATTGATGCGGGTGCGCCCTATATCAAGCTGCGGTCCTAAAGGCGCGCGGCCTCTAGATGCGCCGCTATGGCGTCGGCTGCGCGGGCCATGCCCCTGGCATCAAGGGTCAGGTCCAGCGTCGCCGCTGGCGCGGGTAACCGCTCCCGCGACTTGGCATAGCGGCTATCGTAATGCCGCGTGATCAATTCTAGCGCCAACTTGCGAAAGGCGCCCTCGGTGATAAGCGCCTGCCATGCGCCCACCCGCTCGTGCCCCTGATAGGGAACCAAGCCGCCAATCACGCGTTGCAACTCCGCCGGATCGGAGGATAGCTCGGCATAGGTACGTGCCAGATAGGCGGCGCGATCCGCCGCACTTGCCCGCAGGTGCAGGCGCGGCGCGGATTGCATCGCGGCCCAGACCATGGGCGGCAGGATCACTTTGCCGATCTTGCTCGACTCCGCCTCAACCAAGACGGTCCGCGCCGGATCCAATGCCCGCAACCGGGCCGCCAAAGAGGTTTCAAACCCCTTCTGGCCCGGCTGTCCCCCCGCCCGCGCCCCAAGGAGAGAGCCGCGATGGTTTGCCAGCCCTTCAAGGTCCAGCACCTGCCCGCCGCGCGCCGCAACCATATGCAAAAGCTCGGTCTTTCCGGTTCCCGTATTGCCGTCAAGCAGCACAAAGCGATGAGTCAAGGCCTCCTCGTAAAGAGCTCGCACAATCAAACGGCGATAGCTTTGGTATCCGCCCTGCAACACCTGTGCGCGCCAGCCGATCTGCGTCAGGATAGAGGTGAAGGAGCCGCTGCGTTGCCCGCCGCGCCAACAATAGACCAAAGGTTGCCATCCCCCGTCCTTGCCCGCCAATGGCCCCTCGATATGGGCGGCGGCATTGCGTGCCACCATGGCGGCGCCAAGCTTGCGCGCGCGAAAAGGGCTGTCCTGAACATAGATGGTGCCGACCTCGGCGCGCTGCGCATTGGACAGGGCAGGTAGGGAAATCGCCCCCGGAACATGATCCTCGGCGTATTCCGCAGGGGACCGCACGTCGATCACCGTGTCAAAGGGCAAGGCATCAAGGGCGTTAAGGTCCGTCAGGGGGAAAGCCATGCAAAACCCCTACCGCGCGCGCCCGGCAAGCTCAACTACTCCCGCGCCCGCAACGCCCGCGCAGGGCGCGCGGCAAGGGGGCGCAGAGCGAAGACCAATCCGGTCAGGATCGTCGCCCCGATACCGCCGCCAATCACAAGCACGGCGGAGACAGGCTCGAACCGATAGGTCCCCTCCATCACGAAAACCGTCACGGCCCACCCCGCCAGTGCACCCGCAAAAACGGCGACAACGCCCGCCGCCAGCCCGAGCAGCAGCGAGCGCAGAGCGAAATATCCCAAAATCTGCCCGCGCACTGCGCCTACGGTTTTGAGCAAGGCGGCCTCGAAAACCCGCTGCCGCTCCCCCGCTGCTGCCGCGCCGATCAAAACCACCACTCCGGTCAGCAAGGTCGCCGCAGCCCCATAGGTGATCGCCGCCGCCAGCCCGCCCACGATCTCGGCCACACGCTCCACCGCGTCACGGACGCGGATGGTGGTGATATTGGGATAGCTCTGCGCCAGATCACGGGCGATGGCGCCTTCGGCCTCTTCCTCGGCATAGATCGTGGCGATATGCGAATGGGGTGCGCCCGCCAAAGCGCCCGGGTTCATCGACAGGATAAAACCGATGCCTGCGGTGGAAAAATCCACCTCGCGGAAGCTGGTGATCGTGCCGGTGATGTCGCGCCCCAGAATGTTCACCGTCATCTCGTCGCCGAGGGACAGGCCCATCTCCTCGGCTTCCTCGGAGGCAAAGCTGATCTGCGGCGGGCCGCTGTAACCCTCGGGCCACCATTCGCCTGCGGTGATCTTGGTCTGCTCGGTTGGGGCGGCGGAATAGGTCACGCCGCGATCCCCGCGCAGCACCCAATGCGGACCCGCCACATCGCGCGCAGGCTGGCCATTGATGCTGGTGATGATCCCGCGCAGCATCGGCGCGGTGTCTACGCGGCTGACGCCCGCGTCGCCCTCGACCCGCTCCATGAACCCGGGCAGTTGATCGCTCTGGATATCCACCACGAAATAGCTTGGCGCGACCTCGGGCAGGTCGCGCGCGATTGCGCCGCGCAGGTTGGCATCGATCTGCCCCACCGCCGCAAGAACCGTCAGACCCAGACCAAGCGACAGCACAACAGAGGCAGCCTCCCCCCCCGGCCCGCCGACGGCGCCAAAGGCAAGCCGCAGGGCGGTGCGCCCCCGCAGCGCGCGGCTTTTGGCCATGCGCGCCGACAAGCGGCGAACCAGCCAACCCGCGCCCACCAGTAGAACAAGCGCGCCCAATATGCCCGCGGCCGCCCAAAGCGTCAGCTCCGGCACGCCCGACAACAACGTTGCCGCCCCGATCAGCGCCGCGCAGAGCAGGGCAATGACGCAAAGGTAGACGGGCCGCGGCAGGGTGCGCGAGGGGCCATCCATTCCGCGAAACAAGGCCGCCGCGCGGATTTCCTCGCTCCGCGCCAGCGGCCAGAGCGTGAAGATCAGCGCCGTCAAAGCGCCGTAGAGCGCGGCCTCCAGCAAAGGCGCGGGATAGATGGCGAAGACGGCGGGCAGGGGCAGCCGCGCCTCGATCAACGGCGCGAAAATCAGGGGCAATCCCGCCCCAAGGATCAAGCCTGCGGTGATCCCGACAAGGGACAGCAGCCCGATTTGCATCAGGTAGGCGGCGAAGATCACCCGCCCCTCGGCCCCCAGTGTCTTTAAGGTGGCGATCACCTCCGTCTTGCTGGCCAGATAGGCCCGCACAGCCGCCGAGACCCCAACGCCGCCAACGGCAAGCCCGGCAAGCCCGACCAGCACTAGGAAAGAGCGCATCCGGTCCACGAACCGCCCCAGCCCCGGCGCGCCATTGCTGCTGTCGCGCCACCGTAGGCCGGTGCTTTCAAAACGCTCTGCCGCCTCGGCCTTGAGGGCAGTGAGGTTCGCGCCTTCTGGCAGACGCATGCGATATTGGGTTTCAAACAAGGTGCCCTCGGCCAGAAGGCCGGACCCCGCCAAGGCCAGCGTCGCGACAATCGTGCGCGGACCAAGGGAAAACCCGCCGCCTGCATTGTCCGGCTCCCGCTCAATGCGCGCCATCAGCACGAAATCCTGCGTTCCAAGGGCAAGGGTATCGCCCACCTCAAGGCCAAGGCGGTCGATCAGCGCGGCCTCCATCACCGCGCCGGGCAGGTCACCCACGCCTGCCAAAGCCTGCGCAAGGGGCATCTGCGGCGCAAGCACAACCTCGCCATAGAGGGGATAGCCCCCGTCCACGGCCTTCACCTGCGTCAAGGCGCGCTCAGCCTCGCCGCCCCGCGTTACAACGGCCATGGAGCGGAAATCCACGATCTCGGAAACCTCTTCTGCGATCTCCTCCAACCAGCCGCGCTCCACGTCTGTGGCAAACCGATAGGTGAACTCCGCCTCCGCATCGCCGCCAAGCAGGGCCGCGGCGTCACGCGAAAGCCCGGCCTCGATCCCCCGCGCGGCCGATCCAACGGCGGCAATCGCGGCCACTCCAAGCGCCAGACAGATCAGAAAGGTCCAGAACCCGCGCAGCCCCCCGCGCAGCTCCCGCCGCGCAATGCGCCAAGCCTGCCTCATGCGCCCCCCCCCGCGGCGTCGATGCGCCCGTCCACTAGGCGGATCACACGGTCGCATCGGGCGGCAAGCTCCGGCGCATGGGTCACCAGAACAAGGGTCGATCCGTGCCGCTCGCGCAGGTCAAACAACAGGTCCATGATCATGGCCCCCGTTGTACCATCAAGGTTTCCCGTCGGCTCGTCCGCCAAAAGGATATCTGGGCGCGGCGCGGCGGCGCGGGCAAGTGCCACGCGCTGTTGCTCGCCGCCCGACATCTGTTTGGGATAATGATCGGCGCGGTCCCGTAAGCCCACAGCCTCCAGCTCCTGCAAGGCGCGGTCAAATGCATCCCGATGTCCGGCGAGTTCCAAGGGGGTTGCGACATTTTCCAAGGCTGTCATCGTGCCAATCAGGTGGAAAGACTGGAACACCACCCCCATATGTGTCCTGCGAAACCGCGCAAGGGCATCCTCGCCTGCCGCGCTCAGATCGCGCCCCAATGCCGAAACCTGCCCCGATGTGGCGCGTTCCAAACCGCCCATCACCATAAGGAGCGATGACTTGCCAGACCCGGACGGCCCCACAAGACCCACAGTCTCCCCGCGCTCGACCTGCAGCGTCAGGTCGCGTAAAATCTCCACGCGCCCGGCATTGCCGTCCAGCGACAGGCAGACGTCTTTTAAATCAAGGGCAGTTTCGCTCATGTCACGCTCGCTCCGTCGGACCTTTGCGGCAAATGGGCCGCTGCAACGCGCCCTGAGGGCCGGGGCGCTTTTTATTGCCACGTTAACCGGCCCCCTGTGGGCCGAGCCTGTCACCATCGCCGCCATGGGCGACAGCCTGACCCAAGGCTATGGCCTGCCCTTGGACAAGGGCTTTGTCCCGCAACTTGAGGCATGGCTCAAGGCCAATGGTCATGATGTCGCGGTTGTGAACGCCGGAGTCTCCGGCGACACGACGGCTGGCGGGCTCGCGCGCACAGGTTGGACCCTGACGCCCGATGTGGATGCGATGATCCTCGCCCTTGGCGGCAATGACATGCTGCGCGGCATTGATCCCGCCGTAACGCGCGCGAACCTCGACGGTATCTTGACCCAAGCCGGGGCGGCTGGCGTGCCTGTTCTGCTGATCGGCCTGCCTGCGCCGGGGAACTTCGGGCCCGATTATGCGCAGGAGTTCAACGCGATCTTCCCCGAACTGGCAGAAAAGCACGGTGCGCTCTACGCCCCGAACTTCCTTGGCGGGCTGATGGGGCGGGAGGCCGAGATCAGCAGCCTGATGCAGGGCGACGGCATTCACCCCTCGGCCAAGGGCGTGGCGCTGATCGTTGAGGATCTGGGGCCCGAGGTCGCCAAACTCGCCGCCACGGTGGATCAGGGAAGCTAGCGCCTAACCGCGCCAGTCAAAGAAGCCCTCGGGCGCACGGGCCAGAAGCTCTTGCGCGATCTCGCGGCCAAGGTTGGCCCCGTCTTCGATGGGCGCCGAGCCGGTCTCCTCCAGACGGTCCGACCCGTCCGGGCGCAAAATCTCAGCCCGCAGGGTCAATGTGGCGCCATCAAGCGTCGCCAGCCCCGCAATCGGCGTCTCGCAAGAGCCGTCCAGCGCGGTCAGATAGGCCCGCTCCGCCGCAAGACGTTGGCCGGTCACCACATCATGAATCGGCTCAAGCAGGCTGGCGACACGGCTGTCATCCTCGCGCCGCTCGATCCCGATCGCGCCTTGGGCAACGGCGGGCAACATCACATCTGCGGCAATCTCGCGCCGCGGCACCTCGGCCATACCAAGGCGGTTAAGGCCCGCACTGGCCAGAAATGTCGCCTCGGCCACACCCTCGCGCAGCTTGCGCAGCCGGGTTTGGACATTGCCGCGAAACTCCACCACTTTCAGGTCGGGCCGTTTGAAGAGAAGCTGCGCCCGCCGCCGCAAGGACGAGGTGCCAACAACGGCCCCCTCACCCAGATCCTGCAGGGCCTTCCCGTCGAGCTGGATAAAGGCGTCGCGCACGTCCTCGCGCGGCAAATAGGTCCCGAGCGTCAAGCCTTCGGGTTGCGTAACGGGCATGTCCTTCATCGAATGCACGGCGATATCAATGCTGCCATCCAGCATCGCCTCTTCGATCTCTTTGGTGAAAAGGCCCTTGCCGCCAATCTCCTTCAAGGGGCGGTCCTGCACACGGTCGCCGGTGGTCTTGATCACTACGACCTCGAAACAGTCCTCTTCCAATCCATGGGCCTGCATCAAGCGGGCGCGAGTCTCCACCGCCTGCGCAAGCGCCAAAGGCGATCCCCGCGTGCCAATACGAAGCGGTGCCTTGGGTGTTGGATGCGGATGTGTCATTACGTGCCCTTGTCAACGTCAGCCATGCCTGACAGTTCCCTATCTAATCCGGCGCTGCTGCGCGATCCAAGAGGCAATCTGACCATGGCACCAGTTAAACCCATCCTCCGCGCGCTTGCGGGCGAAACCCTTCCCACTCCGCCAATCTGGATGATGCGGCAGGCGGGGCGTTACCTTCCGGAATACCGCGCCACGCGGGCCAAGGCGGGGGATTTCCTGTCGCTTTGCTACAACCCCGAACTCGCCGCGGAGGTCACATTGCAGCCGATCCGCCGTTACGGCTTTGACGGGGCAATCCTGTTCGCCGACATCCTGCTGATCCCACAGGCTCTTGGGGCCGACCTCTGGTTTGTCACCGGCGAAGGACCACGCCTGTCCACCATTACTGACGCCTCTGGGTTGAACGCGCTCAAAGGCCCCGACGACATCCACGACCACCTCGCCCCGATCTACGAAACGGTGAAAATTCTGGCCGGTGAACTGCCCCCCGAAACCACGCTCATCGGCTTTGCCGGTGCGCCATGGACGGTGGCGACCTATATGATCGCGGGCAAAGGCACACCGGACCAAGGCCCCGCTCACCTGCTCAAGGACACCGACCGCGCGACCTTCGAGGCCCTGCTGGAGAAGATCACCCTCGCCACCGTGGAATACCTGTCGATGCAGATCAAAGCCGGGGCAGAAGTTGTCAAAATTTTCGACAGCTGGGCAGGCTCCCTGAAGGGCAGCGATTTCACCAACTACGCCCTGAAACCTGCGGCGCAGATCATAGCGGCGCTGAAAGCCCGCCACCTTGACACCCCCGTCATCGCCTTCCCGCGTGAGGCAGGCGATGGGTATATCGGTTTCGCAAAGGCAACAGGGGCCGACTGCGTCGCGCTGGACAACTCTGTCTCTGCTGACTGGGCCGCAGAACATGTGCAACCGGACGGCTGCGTGCAGGGCAACCTCGCCTCCTCTCACATGGTGACGGGCGGCGAGGCTCTGATCCGCGAAACTCAGGCCATCGTGAAGGCCTTTTCGAACGGGCCGCATATCTTCAACCTCGGGCACGGCATCACACCGGATGCCGACCCTGACAACGTCGCCCTAATGATCGAAACCGTGCGGGCGGGCGCGTCCAAATCCTAACAGGATTTGGCACAGACTTTCTTGGAAAGTCTGTCCCCGGCGGCCCCGCCGGGGATTATACCCACTTCGCCATGGGCGGCAGGCTCATCAGCACCGCATTGGCGTCATGGCCCGTTTCGAGGCCGAACTTCGTGCCACGATCATAGACGAGATTGTATTCCGCATAGAGGCCCCGATGCACCAGTTGTGCGTCCTTGTCAGCCTCGTCCCAACCACGGTCGCGATTGTTTTCAATCGTCGGCAAGAAGGCCGGAAGGAATGCACGTCCGACATCCTGTGTGAAGGCGAAATCGGCCTCCCAATCGCCGGTGTTCAGGTCATCATAGAAAATGCCGCCAACACCCCGCGCGCGATTGCGGTGTTTGATGAAGAAGTATTCATCGGCCCATTCCTTGAACTTCGGATAGTAGCCTGCGTCATGCTTGTCGCAATACGCCTTCAACGTTGCATGAAAGGCTTCCGTATCGCTCAGCACCTCGATGCAGGGGTTCAGGTCCGCACCGCCGCCAAACCACCATGCACCGGGCGTCCAGAACATGCGGGTGTTCATATGCACCGCAGGCGTATGGGGGTTTTGCATGTGGGCCACGAGGCTGATGCCAGATGCCCAGAAACGCGGGTCGTCTTTCATACCCGGCACACCCCGCGCCGCCATGGCCTGCTGCGCGCGCTCGCCGAGTGTGCCATAGACGGTGGAGACATTAACGCCGACTTTCTCGAAACAACGGCCCCCGCGCATCACGCTCATCAAGCCGCCGCCCGCATCGCTGCCATCTTCCGAGGCGCGCTTTGTCTCGCTCACCTCAAAGCGGCCCGCAGGCTGGCCCGCAAAGGGGCCGGTTGCCTGCGCATCTTCGGCCGCCTCGAAGGCCGCGACGATCTGATCGCGCAGCTCCCTAAACCAAGCGGAGGCCCGTGCCTTTTGACTGTCAAAATCCGTTGTCATAACGATCTTCCCATTTGTTCGTGCGATTTTTAACAATGGGCAGAAGGGCCAGCAATGGATAGAATTGTCGCGAACAGCGAAGGAGTCTCCGATGCGCCTAGCCTATATTTCCCTGACCGCCGCCGCTCTTCTAGCCGCCTGTGGCACGCCCTATGAACAATGCGTCAGCCGCGCCGAACGCGATGTCCGCGTGCTGGATCGCCTGATTGGCGAGGTTGAGGGGAACATCGCCCGTGGCTATGGGCTTCGCAAGGAAACCTACACCGTCACCGTGCACAGCACCTGTGTTGTCGGCAAGAAAAAGGACGGCAAGCGCAAGACCGAGCCCTGCCTGAAAGAGCGTGTTCAAACCCGCAATGTGCCAGAGGCGATTGATCTGGGTGCAGAGCGGGCCAAGCTGGCGTCAATGAAAGCGGAACGGACCAAAAAGGCGAATGCAGCGCAGGCCAACATCGCCTCCTGCGCGGCGCAATACCCGGAGGGTTAATGCGCCGGCGCGTTGACCGGATCAAGAAGCGAGCGTCCACCATCCACGGTCACCACCTGCCCCGTTATGAAACTGGCGGCATCGCTGGCAAGGAACTGCGCCGCTTCGGCCACCGCGCCCGGCTTGGCGATCCGGCCCATGGGCGTACCTTTGATGATATTGTCGCGGTAATCCGGGTTGGCTTTGATCCGGGTGTTCAGGCTATTTGAAAGAACCGAACCGAAGGCGACCGCATTCACCCGAATGCGGTGCGGGGCAAGCTCAACCGCCAAGGCACGGGTCATTTGATCCGCCGCGGCGGTCGAGATGGAATAGCCCATCAAACCGGGCTGCGTGCAGCGCGCCGCAATCGACGAAAGGTTTACGATCGCGCCCACCGGCCCCTCGTCCTCGTCGCCCTCGGCCTGTTTGATCATCCGTTTGGCAACTAGCTGGCTCAGGCGCAGGGACCCCATGAGGTTCTGCGACAGCATCTCCTCTACCTCGTCGGCCTTGGGGTCCATCGGATCAGAGGGCAAAACCTGCCGCGCCGCGTTGATCAGAACATCGACCCGCTCGAAGGCATCAATCGTGGCTGACAGGAGGTTCGCCTGCGCCAGATGCTGCCGCAAATCCCCGGCAAAGGTGCGTGCGGAGGTTTCCTCCTCCGTGCCCTTGTCGACCTCGGCCTTCAGGCCGTTGTCATCCATATCGGCCAAAACGACATTGGCGCCCTCTTTGACAAACCGCCGCGCAATGGCGAGGCCAACCCCGTTGGCCGCCCCTGTTACGATGACGGATTTACCTGCAACTGAAAATGACATCTCGCCTCACTTTGCATCGGCCAAAGGGCCATTTACCGAAGGCTACTTCGGTTTGTAGGCCTTCACCAGTTTGAACCTGTTGTCGCCGCCGATCTCTTCGAAACGGGCGAAATGCTGCTCTAGCGCGGCCTCATAGGGCAAATGACGGTTGGCCACCATCCAGAATGTCCCCGACCGTTTCAAAAGCCCCGCGGCAGAGGCGATAAAGGCCTGCCCCAGAGACGGATCGGCCGTGCGCCCGATGTGGAAGGGCGGGTTGCTGATCACATGGTCATAGCCCTCGTCGCGGTGGCTGCGCGCATCGCCCCAGATGAACTTTGCCCGCGCATCGGTGACGTTCAGCTTCGCCGCCTCAAGGGCCTGATGCTCGGCCTCAACCAGATGGACCTCGCGCAGGTGCTCATTGGCCAGAACCCGCGCAGAAAGGTATCCCCAACCCGCGCCCAAATCACAGACCCGCCCCTTCAAGGGCGGCAAGCGATCCGCAAGCAGGACAGAGGCCGGGTCCGGGCCATCCGCCGAGAAGACCCCCGCCGAAACCTGCCAGTCGCCCACGGTTACGAATCGCGGCTGCTCCCAATCGGCCAGATCGCCGCCTTCGAACAGCGCAACCTTGCCGTGGTTTTTGGAGAACGGGGCAGTGACGGCGCCCAACCCCTTGAGCGCCTTCAGGATCGATTCCACGCCGTCGGCCTTCTGACCGTCCACAATCACGGGGCCATAGCCCGCGCCCTGTGCAATCAGATCGCGCCCTTGAACCTTTGACCGAGGCAGGAACACCACTGCGCCGGAAAACGCGCCGGTCGGCTCGACCGAAACGTCAAACCCGCGGGCGGACCAGTTCGCGTGATCGGGGTAGAAACCGGTGACAACCTGTATCTCGCCCAATGCCTCAAGACGGGCATCAAGAGGCGGGCGGAAGACGGCCAGCCGCCCCTCGGGCAAGCGCAAAGCGCCCGCTTCCAGCGCAAGGCGCATACGTTCAGACATTATATAAGGGCCTCATACCTAGGGGCGCAAAACCGCGCGCCCTATTCCTTTTCCATCGTGCATTGTAGCGGGTGCTGATGTCGGCGGGCAAAATCCATCACCTGCGCCACCTTGGTTTCCGCCACTTCGTTGCTATAGACGCCAACGACCGCCAGCCCCTTTTTGTGCACCACCAACATCAACTCGAAGGACTGCGCATGGCTCATTCCAAAGAAACGCTCCAGCACATGCACCACGAACTCCATGGGCGTGTAATCATCATTCAGGATCAGCACTTTATAAAGCGGCGGCTTGGCTGTCTTTGGCTTGGCCTTTGTGGCAATGCCCACCTCACCGTCGGCGCCATCGGAATCGTCCATTGTCATCAAGGGCTCGGAATATGTGATGTCACGTTTCAAAGGAACGGCCTGTCTAGTGTTTGCACTGTGGGATTTCGTCAGTGTTATATAGGGCCTATGGTGGGTCTGAAAAGGGCCTATATCTAGGGGCCTTGTTATGAAAATCCGAACGATCGCTTTTGATGCCGATGATACCCTTTGGCATAACGAGCGGTTCTTCCGCCTGACCCAGGATAAATTCGCCGCCCTGCTGGCCGATCACGCTGCGCCTGAATCCCTGTCACAAACCTTGCTCGCGGCAGAGCGACGCAACCTCGGGCGCTACGGCTATGGCATCAAGGGGTTCGTCCTGTCGATGATCGAAACCGCGATTGAGGTCACCGACGCCCGCGTGCCTGCCGAGGTGATCTCGCAAATCCTCGACGCAGGCAAAGAGATGCTCGCCCATCCGATCGAACTCCTCCCTCATGCGGAGGAGGCCGTGCAAAGCCTCTCGGACACCCACCGTATCCTTTTGATCACAAAAGGCGACTTGCTGGACCAAGAGCGCAAACTAGCGCAATCCGGCCTTGGTGATCTGTTCCACGGCGTCGAGATTGTCTCGGAAAAAACCGCCGTCACCTATGGCCGGATCTTCGCCGATTGTCCGGGCGGGGCAGAATCGGCGCTCATGGCCGGAAACTCAATGAAATCTGACGTTGTGCCGGTAATCGAGGCGGGCGCACACGGGGTTTACGTTCCCCACGGTCAGGTCTGGGAGCTGGAGAAGGCAGAGGCGCCAAGAGATAATCCCCGATTTTTCGAAATAAAAAATCTTGGTGTTCTTCCTGCACTCCTCGAGGAAATCGAAGCCGCCTGACGAAACGCGAAAGACGACAATCTGGTGGAAGGCAAAAATACCTGCCCCTACATCTTGCGATGTTGCACGAAGGTCACCCGCGAAGTCCCTGCATAATAAAGATTTTTCGGTTGCCCCAAGCCGTGGTACTAATCTACCAATAATTAAAATAAGCCGACCCATCAAAAAAACCGGGCGGTACGAGGCAGTAAAACATAAGGCAGGCAGTCAATGACGCTGGGGCACAAGGGCCGTTTCGGGCTCATTCTTTCTTTGATTCTCGTGGTATTGTTCGGGGCATCCATTCGCGCGAATGCGGCCCCCTACGCGGCTATGGTGATAGATGCGCGATCGGGCAAAGTGCTGCATGCGCGCAATGCCGACACCCGGTTACATCCGGCCTCCCTGACCAAGATGATGACCCTTTATGTCACCTTCGAAGCGATCCGCCTTGGGGAAATCTCCCTTGATACCAAGGTCAAAATCTCCAAGAAGGCCGCAGCCGAGCCGCCCTCGAAACTGGGCCTGCGTGCTGGTCAAAGCATCGAGCTGCGTTATCTGATCCGTGCCGCCTCTGTGAAATCCGCCAATGACGCCGCCACGGCCCTCGGCGAGGCTGTCTCTGGCTCCGAAGCCGCCTTTGCCCGTCGCATGACGCGCACTGCGCAGAACCTCGGCATGACCAAGACAACCTTCAAGAACGCCCACGGGCTGACTGAGTCCGGTCACCTGTC
Organism: Harenicola maris; assembly: GCA_018524345.1. Lineage (GTDB taxonomy): Bacteria > Pseudomonadota > Alphaproteobacteria > Rhodobacterales > Rhodobacteraceae > Harenicola > Harenicola maris. Next base: position 1,085,482 of record JADQAZ010000002.1, on the reverse strand, counting down.
CACTGCCCGCGACATGACGAAAATGGGCCGCGCACTGTTCTATCACTACCCTGAATACTACAACCTGTTCTCGCGCCGCACGACAGACACCAAGGTGAAGACCGTGTCGAACACCAACACACGGTTCCTGAACGCCTATAAGGGCGCTGACGGTATCAAGACCGGCTACACCCGCGCCGCAGGTTTCAACCTTGTCGCCTCTGCCGAGCGTGGGAACGAGCGCATCATCACCACCGTCTTCGGCGGCACCTCCACGGCGGCGCGCAACGCCAAAGTGGCGGAACTGATGGACCTTGGCTTTAAACGAGCACCGACACGGGTTGCCGTGCGCAAGCCCGCAAGGCCCGCGAACGCGGCGACAGAGCCACGCACGGTGATTGCCGACAACGACGCAGAGGGCACGACCGCGCCAAGCGGCACAACCTCGACCACCATCGCCAAGGGCAAGACCATCCGCGTTTCGGGCGCTCCGCGCACCTCGAAGCGGCCAATCGCACGCCCGCTTCCACAGGCGATCGAGACACCGCCAGAGCTGTTGCTGGCAGCCCTTCAGCAAGACATCGAGGATGTCGTTGCCGAAGTCGCCGCCGCACCGGAAATGGCCGTGGCTGCAACCAATGCCAAACCCAAGGCGCGGCCCGCAGTCGCCAGCCAGTCAGCCGCACCGCAGGTCGCCTCCGCTGGCCTGCTGAACGCCCCTGCCCTGCTTGCGCCCAACATCAAGCCCGCAGCCCGCGCCGTGATGAAAGCGCCGGAGCCGATGAAGTTCGCCGGTGGTCCCGCCACCAGCACCCGCGCCAAAGCACGGCCCACAAAGCTTATCCTTGCCGCTGCCAATCCAGCGCGCACCAACCGCACAGCCGAGCCGAAGGAGCAAAAGACAGTCGTCCGCGCTTCGACCTCTGGCGGGCGTCACTGGGCGATTTCTGTCGGCAAATACGGCACCCGCTACAAGGCGGAGAAGGTGCTGCTGAAAACCGCGCTGAAAGAGATCGAAACTCTAGGCAACTCCACCCGCAAGGTGGTCAACCGCAAGTCCGGTTGGGACGCGACCTTCGCGGGCCTGTCCGAGCGTGACGCCGAACTGGCCTGTCGCCGCCTGCAGGCGCGCGGCACTCCCTGTCAGACGCTGAACCCAGGCAGCTAAAAAGGGGTTCGCCGCCTAGGGCGGCGATCCGGCGGGGGGCCAGCCCCCCGCACCCCCCGGGATATTTTCACCAATAAGAAACGAAAAGGGCGTCAGGTGATCTGATCTGCGGCCAGATCGATGCCTGTCTCTACGATATCGAAGGCCGCGGCCATCAGTTGGCGCGTATAGGTGGTTTTCGGGTTGTCGAAGATCTGTTTCGCTGTGCCCGCCTCGACCACATCGCCCTGTTTCATCACCATCACATTATGCGAGAGCGCGCGCACGACACCAAGATCGTGGCTTATGAACAGATAGGCCAGCCCGTATTTCTTTTGCAAATCGCGCAGCAGATCAACAATTTGCACCTGCACCGTCCGGTCCAGCGCGCTTGTCGGTTCATCCAGCACCACCAGCTTGGGGCGCAACACCATGGCCCGCGCAATGGCGATCCTTTGGCGTTGTCCGCCGGAAAATTCGTGCGGATAGCGATGCATCATCGAGGGGTCGAGGCCGACTTCTGTCAAAATATCAGCCACCATATCGCGGTTGTCGCGGTTTGGGTCGACCTCATGGATCGTCAGCCCCTCTGCCACGATCTGCTCGACCGTGAGACGGGGGCTTAGGCTTCCGTAGGGGTCCTGAAACACGATCTGCATGTCGCGGCGCAGGGATCGCATTTGCCGCGCGCCCCAGCCCTGCACGTCCTGCCCCTTGTAGATGATTTTCCCTTCGGAGCGGATCAGGCGCATGATGGCGAGGGCAAGGGTCGTCTTGCCCGAGCCGCTTTCGCCCACGATGCCGAGGGTTTCCCCTGCCCGAACTGTCAGGCTGGCATCGTTGACGGCCTTGATATGGCCCACGGTTTTGCGCAGAAGCCCGCGCTGGATCGGGAACCAGATGCGCAGGTTTTCGGTTTCCACCACGGTTTCGGAGTTTTCGGGCGCGGGCTCTGCCATGCCCTTTGGCTCGGCGGCCAGAAGCATTTGCGTATAAGGGTGCTGCGGGTTGTCGAAAACCTCGGCCGTGGGGCCGGTTTCGACAATCTCGCCGTCCTTCATCACACAGACCCGATCGGCGATTTTGCGCACGATGGGCAGGTCATGGGTAATGAAGAGCATGCTCATGTTTTCGGAACGCTTAAGATCCGCCAAAAGGTCAAGGATCTGCGCCTGAATGGTCACGTCAAGGGCTGTTGTCGGCTCATCCGCGATGAGCAGCTCTGGCCCGTTGGCGAGGGCCATGGCGATCATCACCCGCTGACGCTGTCCACCGGAAAGCTGATGCGGATAGCTCTTTAACCGGCTTTCAGGATCGCGGATGCCGACCTTATGCAGCAGCTCAATGATCCGGTCTGTGGCCGCCTGCCCCACCAGCCCCTGATGCAGTGCGATGCTTTCGGCCAGCTGTTTGTCCAGCGTGTGCAGAGGGTTGAGAGAGGTCATCGGCTCCTGAAAGATGAAGCTGATGTCATTGCCGCGCACGCGCCGCAGCTCCGCCTCGGAGGCGTCGATCATTTGCGCGCCGTCATAGGTGACAGAGCCCGCGACCTGCGCATTGTCGCCAAGCAGGGACACGGTCGAGAGCGCGGTGACCGACTTGCCGGAGCCGCTTTCGCCTACCAGAGCCACGGTTTCCCCGCGCCCGACCTCAAAGCTGACGCCCTTTACGGCCTCAATCAATTTGCCGTCCTGACGGAAGGAAATTTTCAGGTCATCGACCCGTAGAACCGAACTCATTGGAACACCTTGCGGGGGTCAAAGGCATCGCGCACCCCCTCGAATATGAACACTAGCAGCGACAGCATGATGGCGAATGTGAAGAAGGCGGTGAAGGCCAGCCATGGGGCTTGCAGGTTCTGTTTGGCCTGAAGGGTCAGCTCACCCAAAGAGGGCGCCGAGGATGGCAGGCCGAAGCCCAGGAAATCGAGCGCCGCGAGGGAGCCGATCGTTGCCGTGATGATGAAAGGCATCAGGGTCAGGGTTGCCACCATCGCATTGGGCAGCATATGGCGGAACATGATCACCCTGTCCGACACGCCCAAAGCCCGCGCCGCCCGCACGTATTCAAAGTTCCGTGCCCGAAGGAATTCGGCCCGCACCACGCCCACCAAAGCGGGCCAGCCGAACAGGGCCGACAAGAACACGAGGAGCCAAAAGCTGCGCCCGAAGATCGCGAACATGATGATGATGACGTAGAGGCCCGGTATCGCGCCCCAGATTTCCAGAAACCGTTGGAATAACAGGTCGGTCCAGCCGCCGAAATACCCCTGCACAGCCCCCGCCGCGATCCCCACGACAGAGGCGCAGACCGTCACGATAATGGTGAAAATCACCGAGAGGCGGAAGCCGTAGATCACCCGCGCCAAGACATCGCGCGTCGCGTCATCGGTACCCAGCCAATGGTCCGCATCAGGCGGGCTTGGTGCGGGGCCGTCGATGTCATTGGGGGTATTGTAGCTGTAGGGGATCAGGGGCCAGATGGTGCGGCCCTTGTTAATCGCCTCTCCGGCGACTAGGCCATCCTCTGCATCCACCAGAATACCCTCGGGATCATCAAAGCAGGCCTCAAGCCCGCCGGAAATAATCAGACATTCGACTTCGATGTCGCGGTAGGCCGCCTCTGTCGGGAAGTCCCCGCCAAAGGTCTGCTCGGAGTAGAAGTTGTGGATCGGCACATACCATTCGCCCTGATACTTCACCAACAACGGCTTATCGTTGGCAATGTATTCGGCAAACAGCGACGCGCCAAAAATCACCGCAAAGATGATCAGCGACCAGAACGCCCGCCGGTTGCGCTTGAAGTTCCGCCAGCGGCGTTGCCCCAGTGGGCCGGGCTTGAACAAACGACCGATCATGTGCGCCTGCTTTCAAAATCGATCCTTGGATCGACAACCACATACATCAGGTCCGAAATAATCGCGACCAGAAGGCCGATCAGACCAAAGAAATAAAGCGTGCCAAAGAACACCGGATAATCCCGCGCCACCGCTGCCTCGAAGCCCAAACGCCCCAGCCCGTCGAGGGAGAAGATGGTTTCGATAATCAGGGAGGCCCCGAAGAACACCGACAGGAAGGCGGCAGGGAAACCGGCGATAACGATCAACATGGCGTTGCGGAACACATGGCCATAAAGGACGCGGCTCTCTGTCAGGCCCTTGGCCTTGGCGGTGATGACATATTGCTTGCGGATCTCATCTAGGAAGGAGTTCTTGGTCAGAAGGGTCAACGAGGCGAAGCTCGCCGCTGTCGAGGCCAGAACCGGCAGGGCAATGTGCCAGAAGTAGTCCTTTACCTGCTCGACAAAGCTCATGTTCGAGAAGCCCTCGGAGGTCAGGCCGCGCAGGGGGAAGAGCTTGTAGCAGGTCGGGTTATAGGCCGCGCCGTTTTCCCAAATCTCGCGCAGGCCCGGTATCCGGAAACAGTTCCCCGTGGCGAAAAGCACCAGCAAAAGGATCGCGAACAGGAAACCCGGCATGGCATAGGCCAAGACAATCGCGCCGCTCGTCCATGTGTCGAACCGGCTGCCGTCTTTCACCGCTTTGCGGATGCCCAAGGGGATCGACACGATATAGGCGATCAGGGTCGACCAAAGGCCAAGGGTGATCGATACGGGCATTTTCTCCCATACCAAGCCCAGAACGGACTTGGAACGGAAGAAGCTCTCGCCAAAGTCGAAGGTCAGGTAGTTGCCCATCATGGTCACGAATTGTCGCGCCACGCTCACATCCTCGGCAACGCATTCCTCGGCGCGGATATCAGGCTCGCCCTCAAACCCATCGGCGCAGACCAGACGGGCAAACCCGAACTTGATCCTCAAATCGTCAATGAATTCGGGGGGAAGGCCGCGCGCGCCGAAAGAGGCGTCATTACCGCCCTCTTCTATCGCGCCGCCGCCGGCATCGGCCCCGCCGGCGATGCCCTCGAAGACATCCCCTTCGCCCTGCATTTGGGCGACGATCTGTTCGATCGGCCCACCGGGGACGAATTGGATCAAGGCAAAGTTCACCAGCATCACCCCGAGCAACGTCGGAATGATCAACAGCAACCGCCTGAGAATATATGCGCCCATCGGGGCCTTCCTGCCTGATCTTCGTTTTTATTAGAAGGCGCCTTCGGCCTTCAGTTTTTCTGCTTTTTCAGAGTTGTACCACCAGAAGTCCAGATATCCTAGGGCATATGGCGGCAGGGGATCAGGGTGTTCGAAAACATCCAGATAGGCAACTGTGAAAGCATCCTTATACCACTGCGGCACCCAGAAACGCTCAAACCGCAGAACACGGTCCAGAGCACGCACGGATGTGGTCAGCTCCTCTTGGGTCGAAGCGGCAAGAACCACCTCGATCAGGGCATCCACGGCGGGGCTTTTCAAACCCGCCTTGTTGAACACGCTGGTGTCCGCGCTCTCGCTTCCGAAATATTGTTTCAGGCCAGTGCCGGGCACATAGCCCTGCCCGATCTGGTCGGTCACAATATCGAAATCATAGTTGCGCTCACGGTTCACTGCCTCAGCCTGATCCACGCGCTGATGCTTGGCATCAATGCCCGCGCGGCGCAGGTTTTCGACATAGGGGTTGATCACGCGATCAAAGGTCTGGCTGTCGTTGAGGAATTCCAGCGTCAGGGTCTGACCATCCTTGCGGCGCATACCGTCATCACCAACAACCCATCCGGCCTCATCCAGCAAGGCAGAGGCCTTGCGCAGGTTGCCGCGGTCCAGCTGACGCGGGCCGGAGCGTGGGCCGATGGGGGGCTCTTCCGTCAGGACGCCGGGGGGGAGCATATCGGCAAGCGGCTCAAGCAGGGCAAGCTCTGCTTCGGATGGCAAGCCCGTGGCGGCAAGGTCGGAGTTTTCCCAGAAACTGTCCACGCGGGCGTAAAGCCCGTAGAACAGCTTTTCGTTGGACCATTCAAAGTTGAACAGCAGGCCAATCGCCTCGCGCACGCGGCGGTCCTGCAACTGCGGTTTGCGGGTGTTCAGGACAAAGCTCTGCCCCGTCGCAATCGCCCCGTCAGGAAGCTCGACCTTTTTGACCCAGCCCTTCTCGATGGCGGGAAAATCATAGGAGGTGGCCCAGCTTTTGCTGCTCGCTTCTTGGCGGAAGGAATAGGCCCCGGCCTTGAACCCCTCAAAGGCGGCCACATAGTCGGCAAAATATTCGATGCGGATGCTGTCAAAGTTGCTCCGCCCAACCATGAGAGGCAGGTCCTTGCCCCAGTAATCGGGGTTGCGGGTGTAGACAGAGGTCTGCCCCACATCCAGCTTTGTCGCCACATAGGGGCCGGAGCCAAGCATCGGCGTCATGGAGTTTTCTTCAAGGTCGAGGCCCTCGGCCTCGTAGTGTGCCTTGGAGAACACCGGTAGGCCGCCCACCATCTGGATCACATCACGGTGCGGTTTGCCCGGGGTGAACACATATTTGATGCGCCGGTCGTCCAAGGCCTCGCCGCTGACCACCTGATCGGTGAGCTGTTTGCGAAAGCTCGGCAGGCCTTTGATGCGGAAGAGCTCATAGGTGAAGACAACATCCTCGGCGGTCAACGGGCTGCCGTCGCTGAAGGCAACGCCCTCGCGCAGGGTGAAGATGACCTCGCTGCGGTCCTCAGGGTATTCGAGGCTTTCGGCCAGCAGGCCATAGCTGGCGCCGATCTCGTCGGCGGTGCCGTCGAGCAGCGATTCATAGGGGGCAGAGGCCAGTCGATCAGACCGCCCCTTGATGGAATAGGGGTTCATGCTGTCGTAGCCGCCAAAGGCCCAGATGCTGATCTCGCCTCCCTTGGGCGCCTCGGGGTTCACATATTCAAGATACGGGAAATCGGCGGGGTATTTCAGCTCCCCGAAGGTGGAGAATCCGTGCGAGGTGATGGTTTCCGCGAAACTCGCCGTTGCGGCAAAGGCCACCATAGCAACCGCACCAAGCGCCCGAACGGCCCCGCGGCGCAGCCCTGTGGTGCCACCGATCCAATGTGATCCCGCAAAACGACCCGATTCCATACGCGAACTCCTAAAGTCTGTTTCCACCCGCCAGCCTGTGACAGAGCGATTTGTATACTACGATGTAGGCTAATTGGCCCGATGGTCCATCTGCAAGTTGAGTTTCCGTGATCACGGATAAAAACGAAAAAAGCCGCCGAGGCGATGCGCCCGGCGGCTTTTTCAATCTGTTGCTGCGCAAAACCTGCGCAGGGCCACTGCTTACTGCGAGAAAGTGCTCAGGTAGGCAATCAGGTCCGCACGGTCGCCCGGTTTTCTCAAACCAGCGAAGGCCATGGCGGTGCCGGGCGCAAATTTCTTGGGATTCTCGAGGAAGTGGAACAGGTTTTCGACTGTCCACTCCGAAGCAACCTCTTCCAAAGCGCCGGAATAGTTGAAGCCGTCAATCGCGTCGACAGGGCGGCCAACAACGCCGAACAGGCTTGGGCCAGTGCCGTTTTCGCCAGCTTCCAGCTTGTGGCAAGCCTTACACTTGCTAAAGCCCTTCTCGCCTTTGGAAACATCGGCTTCGGCCATAAGAGCTGCGATATCAATCACTTCCTCTTCAACGGCCGCGCCGCTGTCATCGGCACCCGTATCAATGGAATAGGCTTGCTCATGGTGATCGCCATGGCCAGAGCCCCCAATATGATAGGTCTCCTCAGCCACCCATTTGATCAAAAGAAAGGCCAAGAAAGCCCCACAAAGCCACCCAAAGGACTTCACCATCGTCATTGTGTCGAACATGCCGCATCCATCATGCTGATATTTCTTATGGCCTTCTACGACCTTCCTTTGGTTAGGTGCAAGGTGTAGCAGCCGCGACCAAACGCCCTTTTTGTATCTGGGCCACACATAAAGGGCGAAATGCCATGACAAAAACCATCGCTTTTCAGGGCGACCTTGGCGCCTACAGCCACGAAGCCTGCCTGAACGCCCGTCCCGGATACGATGTTTTGCCGTGCCGCACCTTCGAGGCCGTGATCAGGGCGGTGCGTGAAGGCAAGGCAGATGAGGCCATGCTTCCGGTGGAAAACACCACCTACGGGCGCGTGGCCGATATTCACCGCCTGCTACCTGCTAGCGGGCTGCATATCGTGGACGAGACCTTTGTGCGGGTGCGGATCGCGCTTTTGGCTGTGCCCGGCGTGACCCTTGATCAGGTCAAACATGTGCGCGCGCATCTGGTTCTGCTGCCGCAATGCCGCGCCTTTCTGGAAAAACACGGCATCACATCAGAGGCCGCAACCGACAGCGCAGGCGCCGCCGCCGAGATCGCCGAGAGCGGCGACAAGAGCGTCGCGGTGCTGGCCTCTGCCTTTGCGGGGCAAATCTATGGGCTCGACGTTCTGGCCGAGGGAATCGAGGATGAGGGGCACAACACGACCCGCTTCCTCATCATGTCGCCCAAGGCCGACCCCGCCCGCCGCGCCGATGCCATGATCACCAGCTTCGTCTTTCGCGTCCGCAACATTCCGGCCGCGCTGTATAAGGCCATGGGCGGTTTTGCCACCAATGGCGTCAACATGACAAAGCTGGAAAGCTACATGGTTGGCGGGGCCTTCACCGCGACGCAGTTCTACGCCGACATCGACGGCCACCCCGACGATCCCGCCGTGCGCCGCGCGATGGAGGAGCTGGATTACTTCACCGACGAGATCAAAATCCTTGGCGTTTATCCAAGCAGCGAGATCAGACAGCAGATACCGGGTTAAGCGACCTGATCTTCGATGCCCTTGGCAAAGTCTGACAAGCGTTTGTTGAACCGCTGGGTCAGGCTGGTGCGCGCAAGCCGCAGGGACTGAACCAGAACCCGCGCCGTGATCGATTGCGGTTTGAGGTCAATGGTCACATCCATGCGGGTGCGCTGTTTCGACAAGGCGATCAGATCAATCCGCATCTCGCCGCTCAGCCCGCTCATGCGGCCCTCTATCGTAACGCCATTGGGGGCCTCGAACTGCACGATTTGCGCGGTCAGCGCCCGCGGGCGGCCGCGATAGCGGAACTCCAGCTCCCAGGTCATGCCAACGCCGGGCTGCGCCATATCAGTCGCCCGCCGCACCTGCGCACCGCGCCGCAACACCTGTTTTTCAAAACTGGCGTAATCGGTCACGGCCTCGAAAACCCTGTCAATCGGGGCGGCAATATCTTCGCGGGCGGTAAACTGCATAACTATTCCTTACAAAACGCAGCGGCGATCTAAACTCTAACTACGGTCTTTTTGTGACCTCAATCCAAAGTATCGGCAAGCCAGTTTTCCAGAAGAAACTGTGCGATTGCCCCCTTACGCGCGGGCAGAATATCGGGGTTCCGTCCGGCGAAAATCTCGAGCATATCCTCGCGGGTGATCCACATGGCATCCTCGATCTCGGCCGGGTCGATCACGATCTCTTCGCTGGTCGCCTCGCCGCGGCAACCGATCATCAAGGAGGCGGGGAAGGGCCAAGGCTGGCTTGCCAGATACTCCACCGGCCCGACCCGAACACCGGCCTCTTCAAACACCTCCCGGCGCACGGCGGCCTCGATCGTTTCGCCCGGTTCGACGAAGCCGGCCAGCAGGGAATACATCCCCTGCGGAAAGAAGGGAGACCGCCCCATCAAGACGGAGTTCCCATGTGTGATCAGCATTATAACAACCGGATCCGTGCGCGGGAAATGCTTGCCCTCGCAGGCATCACAGTCCCGCTGCCAACCGCCATTTGACGGGACCGAGGGCGCACCGCAGCGGGCGCAGAAACGGTGCCCCGCATGCCATGCAAGAACACCCTTCGCAGTGGCCGCCAATTCCGCATCCTGCGGCGAAAGCTGCACCATCACGCGGCGCAGCTCTGCAAACCGGTCGCCGACGCGGGCCTGCGGGAAGACCTGCTCGCTTGGATCAAGGAAGGTCCCAAGCTCGCCCTCGTTCAAATCCGGCGGCTCCCAAGCGGAGACATTCACCGCGAACCAGGCCGCCCCGTCGATTTTGCCAAGGAAAATCTCCTCCGCGCCATGGGCAAGGATGGGGTCATCCCCGCCAACGGGGGCAAGCTCCAGCGCCGCCTCGCCCGCGCCCTCGCGCAGCTGCGGCTTGCCGCGCCAGAGGGGCAAAAACCGTGTTTTCGCATCCGCCCGCAGCCCTGCCAAGGCGGCCTCATCGCCGCGCAATTCATTGTGGCGGTTCAACAGGGCGCCGCCCCCGAATGTCACTGTCTCTGCTAGGCGCATGGTCTGCTCGCTGTCTTTTGGTGGCTGCATAGGATCGCATGCCTATGTGATGTCATGCGCGGTATTTGGCCGCAATCACTCTGGCCCGCATTTCGATTAATTGTTGCCACACAATAGCCGCCCTGCCTAAGCAGACTAGAAGGCACACTGATCAGGATCCCCCGCTTTCCATGAAACCCCTGCACAAAACAGGCCCCGAAGAAGTCATCCTCCGCATCCTTGCGACGAGCGATATCCACGGTGCCCTGCTGACGGAGGAAGACCCGCCCGCCCAGAGGATGTGCGGCATGGGGCTGGCGCAGGCGGCGGTTCTGGTGGGCAAGGCGCGGGAGGACATGCCCGGCTCGATCTTGCTCGATTGCGGTGATTTCATTCAGGGCACCCCCTGCGCCGACCGCGCCATCACCCATGATGAGGGGGAGGATAACCCCACCATTTCGGCCATGAATGTAATGGGTTACGATGCCGTCACCCTAGGAAATCATGAGTTCAACTACGGCCCCCATGTGCTGGCGCGACTGCTGAAGCAGGCCAAGTTCACGGCGATCTCAAGCAACCTTGTTGCGCTGGATGACGCGCCGAGCTTTGCGCCCTATGCCATGATTGAACGGCAGCTGGAGGACGGGCGCGGCACCCAGCATACCATTCGAATCGGCGTCATTGGGTTGCTTCCGCCCCAAACCCTTGTCTGGGACAGGGATCACCTCGCCGGCCACTATCAGATCATGGACATCCCCACGCTGGCCCGCCTTCTTGCCGCGCAGCTGCGGGCCGACGGGGCGCATGTGGTGGTGGCGCTGTGCCACTCCGGTATCAGCGACAGTGGCACGTTGCACCCTTCGGAGCATGCCGCGACGGATGTGGCGCAGCTGCGCGATATTGATGCGGTGATCTGCGGCCATACACACAGGGTTTTCCCCGGAGAGGGGCATGCGCCGACGCCCCTTGTTGACCCTGACCGCGGCCTTCTGGCGGGAACGCCTGCGGTGATGCCCGGCGTCATGGCCTCACATGTTGGGCAGATCGACCTGCGCCTTGCCCGCCGTGCGGGCACTTGGCGCGTCGATGATGGCGAGGCTTCGCTCCTTAAGGTCGCTGACCGGCCCGAGGGCAGCATTGATCCCGCAGTTCAACGAGTCGCAGCGCCCGCCATTGCGCGTCTGCGCGATGCCTTGGCGCAGTCCTTGGGGCACTCCGATCTGCCTTTGCACACCTTCTTTTCCCTTGCCGCGCCTTCCCCGGCGCTTGCCCTGATCGCGGCGGCGCAGGCGCAATATACCCGCACCGCCCTTGCGGGCAGCAAATGGGAAAATCTGCCGCTGGTTTCCGTCACGGCGCCCTTCCGCTCCGGCGGTTGGAACGGGACGGAAGAGGCCAAATTTACCCATATTCCCAAGGGGCCGGTGACGGGACGCGGGCTGTTTAACCTGTATGAATTCCCCAACACTGCCAAAACCCTGCTGATGACCGGGGCGCAGCTTCGGCAGATGATCCTGAATGCCACCGATATCTATGCGCAGGTCACGCCGGGGCGCAGCAAACAGGCCCTGATCCGATCTGATGTGCCTGCCTATATGGCCGATAGCTTTTATGGCCTGTCCTATGAGATCGACCTATCCAAACCGCAGGGCGATCCGGGCAGGCTTCGCTCGGTGAACCTGAACGGCAAGCCGTTGCAGGCCCGCACCCGTGTCGCCGTGGCGGCGAACAATCACCGAGCCAACCTGTTGCAGGATCAGAACGCCTGCCGCGAGGAATTGCTGAGCGAGGGGGTTCTGGTGCGCGATATCATTGCCGGTTTCATCAAGGATCGTCCGGTGACAGAGGCCATGTTGCCCCCCTGCCCCTGGCGGTTTGCGCCGCTGCAGGGCACTTCCGCGCTGTTTTTGACCGGCCCTTCGGCCCACAGCTATGAGGCCGAGGCCAAAGCCGCCGGCATCCAACTGCGCACGCCGACAGACTGCGGGCGGCTTGAGGCCCGCATCAAATTGGGCAATCGGCCCGGGCCCGGGTAGGCAGACGCGCAGAAGACTTGCGGCCCTCGCCGCAACCCCCTATGTAACGAGGCGAGAGGTTGGCGCGGGCGAGCGCCTCGCCAACCCGGTCAGATCCGGAAGGAAGCAGCCGTAACGAGCCCCGCTTGGGTCGTTGTCCAGCCTCTCACCCTAGACCGCTTTTTCGGAGGTATGCACATGACTGTGTTATCAACCCTCCGGGCTTTGCAGGGCTGATATCTCGGCCGCCCTGCCGCCCGGCCAGATCGAACCGGACACTTCCGTGACCGGACCTGTTGGCCGTGACCGCTTTTCTAGGAACTTAAATCAGTGACACTTCCTGACATCACCCGCGCCAGCCTTGGCTGGTCGGGACACTTCTCTATGCAATTGAGCATCGAGGAGGTTGAAACCCTCGCCCCCATGCGCGTGATCGAGGTCCACCGGGACCGCGTTGTCGCCATGGACGAAACCCAAACGCGCCAGCTCGCCCTGCCGGGTGATTTGAATGCTGGCGACATCGCCGTTGGTGACTGGCTTCTGGCGGAGCCGGGCCCCGGCCGTGTTGCGCGTGTGCTGGAGCGCCGCTCGGTCCTGAGCCGTCGCGCCTCGGGGCATCGCATCCGCAACCAGCTTATCGCAGCGAACCTCAACACCCTTCTGGTGGTGACCTCCTGCAACGCGGATTTTTCCCTGCCGCGGCTGGAACGCTATGCCGCCCTTGCCCTTGAGGGCGACTGCGACCCGATCTTTATCATCACCAAGCCCGACCTGATCGAGGATCCCGCCCCCTATCTGGCCAAGGCGCAATCGGTGATCCAGAACGCGATCGCCATGACCCTGAACGCGCGCGATCACGCGGCAGTTCAAGAGGCCCTCGGCCCATGGTGCGGCGCGGGGCAGACCGTGGCCCTTGCGGGGTCTTCCGGTGTTGGCAAGTCAACGCTGGCGGAGGCCCTGACCGGCGAAAAGCTTGAAACCGCGGATGCGCGGAGCGCCGATGCAAAGGGGCGTCACACCACCACTGCGCGCTCCTTGATGCCGATGCTGACAGGCGGCTGGCTGATCGACACGCCGGGGATGCGGGAATTGGGGATGCAAGACGCGGCCAGCGGCATTGACGTTGTCTTTGCCGAATTCGCCGAGCTTGCCGCGCAGTGCAAATTCCGCGACTGCGCCCATGAGGGGGAGCCCGGCTGTGCCATCGGCGCCGCGATTGAGGCAGGCACCCTTGATGCAGGGCGCCTTCAGCGGTGGAAAAAGCTGCGTCTTGAGGATGCCCATAACTCTGCCTCGCTGGCAGAGGCGCGGGCGCGTGACAAGGCGTTTGGCAAAGTGATCCGGTCCACCCAGGCGCATAGCAAAAGGCGCAAGGGCAGACCGGGATAGAGGCGCGAGGCCTAGGCCAGCAGGCCTACATCGTTGACCATGTCCACCCATTGTCGATCAAGGCCAACACGGCCTTGATCCGCGTGCGGACCAGAATGTTCAGGTTCGCCTCGCCGGGCCAATACATATTGGAGGAGTGGACAATGCCCTTGGTCTTGGCGAGGTCATAGATTTCATAGGGTTTATCAACGCCGAAAGTGTTGAAATCATTGCCCCATGCGGCCTCGATGGCGCTTGCCGCCTGTGAGGAGCAGACGCCCGATCCGCCATAGTCATCATCATTGGCCGTGGATGAAGAGATATATTTCAGCGCCTTGGCGGTATCGACGGCCCCGATCAACCGTTGCACGATGACGGGGCGATGCTCGTTCTGTTGCAGATAGTTCAGCAAAGAGAAGGTCCGCCAAGCGGAGGCATCGCCGCCGTAGTCGATCCCTTCAAAGGTATAAACTGTGCCGCTGATATCAAGGCAGCTGTGGCCCGGGCCGACGCCGCCCGCATTGGTAACGCAGGTGATGAGTGAAACGCTCATGTAATGACTCCATACTTAAAAATGTGGAGGCAGATTGCCACAACACCCGCGGGGGGCCAAGGTTTTGTTCGCAGCGTAAAAGCTGGTGTTCACGCTGGCGCTCGGCCGCGCAAAACCCGCGCCGGGTTACCCCGGCACAACCTGCCCCGGCCGCGCCTTGGCCCAAGCGGCCAGAAAGGCCGCCACCTCGCCGTCGCCTGCCATACCAACCATGTTTTGCGGCAAGGCCACGCCCGTGTTCAGGGCCAGTTCTAGGCAGGCAATGTGATCGCGTTCTGCGCGCTGCGGACAGTTTTCGGCCCCGTGAATGATCGTGGACAAAAGCGTTCCGCCATAGTTGTTCACATGAGAGAGATCGGGCCGCAGGGACAGGATGTATTCCATCACCTCCGGCAGCCCCTCCCAGCCCGCCGCCTGCACGGGGGTGAGCCCCTCTGCATCGGGCCGGTCGTATTCGATGCCAACCTCGACCAAGCGTCGCAGATGGTCCATCCGGCCGGGCAAGGGCAGGATCATGCGGAAAATATCACGATAGGCGGGCGGCAGTTTGCCGGTGTCGATGTAGCGCCCCGCTGGCACAGGGCCCTCGGCGGCGGCGGCGAGGATCACCTCCGGCTCTGACAGGGTTTGCGCCAGCCCCCGGGCCTCCAGCGCCTCGCAAAGCCCGCTGTGGCCAAAGGCGCGCGCAAAGCCGTAGACGCCCGCGCCCTGATAGGTTTTCGCGGGGTCCGCTCCGGCGTCCAGCAGCAGATCGATCATCTTTTGATCGCAACCGCGGCGCGCGGCCTGATGCAGGGCGGGTATGGTCCATGGGGCCTCGCCGCCGACCTCCTCTGCGTTGAACTCATTCACATCGGCGCCCGCGGCGAGGAGCTTTTGCACCGCCAGATGATCGTTGAAATCCAGAGCCCGCAGGAGGGCATTCGTGCCCGCCGGATCGGCCCCCGCCGCCAGCAGCATATCGAGGCCGCGATGATGGCCGAGTTCGGTGGCGTGATAGAGGGACTCCCCGTCATTCGGATCGGCCCCGTGATCCAGCAGCCATTGCCCCAAGGCCATGTTCCCCGCGCGGCCAATCGCCCCGTAAAGCACACTCAATGGCGCGGCATTGCCAGCCCCGACAGGGCGGCTGTCGTTCGGGTCGGCCCCATGGGCAAGCAGGGCCTCGGCCACGGCGATCATATCCGCCTCGCGCGCGCTATCGCCCTTGAAATGCTGTGAGAAGGCGAGGGAGACCATGGGCCCCTCTGCCCCCCGCACCTGCGCCAGTTCCGGCGCCTTGGCCAGTGCTGCCTGCACGGCGGGCAGATCATAGAGGGCGACCTGCAAGGCGAAATCCCCCGCGGCCAGATCGGGGGTTTCGGCGAGGATCTGATCGACGCCCCAGCCCTGCCCCGCGAAGAGGGCGTGGCGCAGACGTGCCGCCCGCGCGGCGCGGTCCATGCCCCGTGTCTCATGCACCAGCTTCAGCAGCGGCCAAGAGGCAAAGCCGTTCTCCACTGCGATACAATGCAGAAAGTCGGCGTGGCGGGGGCGCACCGCATCATTGCCCATTCGCCGGATCGCGGCGTCTTCGCCCGCCTGATGCTGTTTCTTAAGAAGTTTCGCCTCGCGCCGCAGCGCGTTCAGGGATTTGTCCATCGGTTTCCTCAATCATTGTCCCGATGGTCCGCTTCCCGGGCACTGAAAAACCGAAGTGGTGCCAGATGTTTACCTTCAGGGCGCTTGCGCTTTCCGCGGACCGGGTGGCCACCCTGCATGGCCTGCCTTAAAAGGGTAACCTTGAGACGGCGCGAAATCAACTCTGCGCCGTGCAAAGGGAACCCGCCATGTCCACCGCATCCCCCGAGACCGAAAACCGGAGCAGCGACGAGAAGTCGGAGCGCCGCACCAATTGGGCCGAGGATCGCACCCTCATGGCCAATGAGCGCACCTTTGCAAGCTGGGTCGGGATGGGGCTGGCCTGTGTCGGGGTTGCTGTCGGGCTCAAGGCTGTTTTCGGCGCGTTCGAGCCCCTTTGGGCCGCCAAGGCGACGGCCTCTGTTTTCCTTGCCGCCGCTGTTGCGATCTACTGGGCCGCCCGTGCCAAGGCGGTGGCGACCCACGAACGCCTGACCTGTCAGGAGGCGGCGCTGAGCCCCACAAGGTCTTTCACCCGGATCACCATCGGCCTTACCATTGGCACGGTGGCGACGGGCATGATCCTCTGGGCGCTTTAGCCCCGATCGCCCACCTTGGGCATGGACCTTGCGCCGCGCCGCGATTAACCTGACGCCTGACCTAGGGAAGCGCCGAAATGAGTGACACCACCGACACCGCCTATCAAGTTCTGGCCCGCAAATACCGGCCCCTGACCTTTGCCGACCTTGTCGGACAGGAGGCCATGGTGCGCACCCTCAAGAACGCCTTTGCCGCCGACCGGATCGCGCAGGCCTTTATGATGACGGGCATCAGGGGGACGGGGAAAACCACCACCGCGCGGATCATTGCCAAGGGCATGAACTGCACCGGCCCCGCCGGCAACGGCGGCCCCACAACCGAGCCCTGCGGCGAATGTGATGCCTGCGTGGCCATTTCCGCGGGCCGCCATGTTGACGTGCTGGAGATGGACGCGGCGTCGAACACCGGCATTGACGATATCCGCGCCGAGATCATCGATACGGTGCATTACGCCCCTGCCTCTGCGCGCTTCAAAATCTACATCGTGGACGAGGTTCACATGCTGTCGAAAAGCGCCTTCAACGCGCTTTTGAAGACGCTGGAGGAGCCCCCCGCCCACGTCAAATTCATCTTTGCCACCACCGAAATCCGCAAGGTGCCGGTGACCATCCTGTCGCGGTGTCAGCGGTTTGACCTGCGGCGGATCGAGGCCGAGGATATGATCGGCCTGCTGCGCCGCATCGCCGATGCCGAGGGCGGCAAGATCAATGACGATGCCCTTGCGCTGCTGGCGCGGGCCTCCGAAGGGTCCGCCCGTGATGCGACCTCGCTTCTGGATCAGGCGCTGTCTCAGGGCAGCGAGGAAACCGATGCCCTTGCCGTGCGCCATA
This sequence comes from Harenicola maris, assembly GCA_018524345.1. Lineage (GTDB taxonomy): Bacteria > Pseudomonadota > Alphaproteobacteria > Rhodobacterales > Rhodobacteraceae > Harenicola > Harenicola maris. The sequence goes on along the minus strand of JADQAZ010000002.1, from coordinate 1,068,211 downwards.
TGCTTGGCCTTGCGGACAGGGGCCGCATCCTTGACCTGTTTGACCTTGTGGTCAAAGGCAATGCTGCGGGGGCGTTGACCGAGCTGTCGAGCCAATATGCCGACGGGGCGGATCCGATGGCGATCCTGCGCGATCTGGCCGAGGTGTCGCATTGGATCAGCGTGATCAAGATCACGCCTGACGCCGCAGAGGACCCGACGATTTCCCCCGATGAGCGGGACCGTGGCCGCGCCATGGCCGAGGCACTGCCGCTGCGCGTTCTGTCGCGCCTTTGGCAGATGCTCCTTAAATCGCTGGAGGAAACCTCCATCGCGCCCAATGCCATGATGGCGGCGGAAATGGCCCTGATCCGCCTGACCCATGTGGCGGACCTGCCCACGCCAGAGGAGCTGGTGCGCAAGCTGGGCGATATGCCCACGCCGCCCCAGCCGCCACAGGGCGGCGCCCCTGCCCCGCAGGGTGGCGGGCATGGCGGCCAGATGAGCCATAGCGCGCATCAAAACGCGCCGCAGGGCAATGGTGGCGGGGGCAATCATGCGACCGCCCTTGCCGTGGCGGCCTCCCCTGCCCTTGCCCTCGCGCGTTATGCGCGCTTTGAGGATGTGGTGGAATTGATCCGCGCCCACCGTGACGTTCAGCTTTTGGTTGATGTGGAGAACGGCGTGCGCCTTGTGGCCTTCCAACCGGGCCGCATCGAGTTCGAACCATCGCCCAAGGCCCCCGCCGATCTGGCGGCGCGGCTGGGTGCGAAACTGCAGACATGGACGGGGGTTCGTTGGGCCGTGTCCATTGTGGCGGAGGGCGGCGATCCAACCATCACCGAGCTGCGCGAAGAGGCAGAGGCCAAGCTGACGGCGGAGGCCATGGACCATCCGCTTGTGAAGGCCGTCTTCGAGGCCTTCCCCGATGCCAAGAACATGCGCGTGCGCCCCTATGCCGAGATTACCGCACAGGCAGCGGCGGAGGCCTTGCCCGAGGTCGACGAGGAATGGGACCCCTTCGAGGACGACTGACGCTTCGTCCGCCCCCTTGTTTCCAAGCCCCCGCGACCGTATCTCAATAGCAACCCACACCAAAGGAGAGCCCGATGCTCAAAGGACTAGGCGGCCTAGGCGATATGGCCAAGATGATGAAAACGGCCCAGCAGATGCAGGGCAAGATGGCCGAGCTTCAGGAGAGCCTGAACACCATCACCGTCACGGGCGAAAGCGGCACGGGCCTTGTGAAGGCCACTTGCACCGCTAAGGGTGAGTTGAAGGGCCTTGATATCGACCCCTCGATTTTTCAGCCCGACGAGAAAGAAGTGGTCGAGGATCTGATCCTTGCCGCGATCAAAGACGCGCAGACTCGCGCGCAGGAACGCTCCAAGTCCGAGATGTCGAAACTGACCGAGGAAATGGGCCTCCCTGCCGGCATGGACCTGCCGTTCTAACGCGGCGCAGGTGTCAGAAGCCCCCAAGGATATAGAGGACCTCGTTGCCCTCATGGCCCGCCTGCCGGGCCTGGGGCCACGTTCGGCACGGCGTGCTGTGCTCAAGCTGATCAAGAAGCGCGCCTTGCTGTTGATCCCGCTGGCCGATGCGATGCAGGCCGTGGCCGCCACGGCGCGCGAATGCCTGACCTGCGGCAACATCGGCACGACCGATGAATGTGACATCTGCACGTCGTCCAAACGGGCCAACGGAGAGCTGTGCATCGTTGAGGATGTTGCGGACCTGTGGGCGATGGAACGGGCGGGGATCTTCAAGGGGCGCTATCATGTGCTGGGTGGGACCCTATCCGCCCTTGATGACGTGGGCCCGGATGAGCTCCGCATCCCGCAACTGACACGGCGGGTGCAGGAAGAGGGGGTGACGGAGGTTATCCTTGCGTTGAACGCGACGATCGACGGTCAAACCACGGCGCATTACATCGCGGATCAGTTGGACCCCATGGGCCTGACTGTGACCTCGCTGGCGCAGGGCGTTCCGATTGGGGGCGAGCTGGATTACCTTGATGACGGGACGATTAGTGCGGCTCTTAGGGCGCGCAAGGCATTGTAATTAATGTATTTTTACCGAGTAATTAAAGTATTTTTACCGAAAAAATGACCACATCTTCCAAACACAAAACAGCCGCTCTGTTGAGCGGCTGTTTTGCGTCTTGTATTTAGGATTTACGTTTTGAGAGATACAATTTTTTTTGGAGTTTCTTACTAGGATTGGCGATGACCTACTCTCCCACACCTTAAGATGCAGTACCATCGGCGCTACGGTGCTTAACTGCCGGGTTCGGGATGGGACCGGGTGTTTCACTCGCGCTATGATCACCAAACCAAGAAAGAAACTCCAGGAATGTTCCAAGTAAGTACTATTTGTGTACGGCTTTTGATTGTCTAGCAGGGCCATGGTCTGGCTTCTACTGGATCAAATCAAGCCTATCGGGCAATTAGTACCGGTCAACTGAATGCATTACTGCACTTACATCTCCGGCCTATCGACGAGGTGGTCTACCTCGGCCCTCAGGGATACCTTGTTTTGAGGGGGGCTTCCCGCTTAGATGCCTTCAGCGGTTATCCTTTCCGATCATAGCTACCCAGCACTGCTCCTGGCGGAACAACTGGTACACCAGTGGATCGTTCACCCCGGTCCTCTCGTACTAGGGGCAACTCCTCTCAAGTATCCTACACCCACGGCAGATAGGGACCGAACTGTCTCACGACGTTCTAAACCCAGCTCACGTACCTCTTTAAACGGCGAACAGCCGTACCCTTGGGACCTGCTCCAGCCCCAGGATGAGATGAGCCGACATCGAGGTGCCAAACGGTGCCGTCGATATGGACTCTTGGGCACCATCAGCCTGTTATCCCCGGCGTACCTTTTATCCGTTGAGCGATGGCCCTTCCACTCGGGACCACCGGATCACTATGGCCGTCTTTCGACTCTGCTCGACTTGTCAGTCTCGCAGTCAGGCTGGCTTCTGCCATTGCACTCAACGAGCGATTTCCGACCGCTCTGAGCCAACCTTCGCGCGCCTCCGTTACGCTTTAGGAGGCGACCGCCCCAGTCAAACTACCCGCCACACAGGGTCCTGGATCCAGATAATGGACCGCAGTTAGACATCAAGCAGAACAAGGGTGGTATCTCAAGGGTGACTCCACAAACACTAGCGTGTCTGCTTCAAAGTCCACCACCTATCCTGCACATGTTCGGCCTAATGCCAGTGTGAAGCTGTAGTAAAGGTGCACGGGGTCTTTCCGTCTAACCGCGGGAAGCCTGCATCTTGACAGGCAATTCAATTTCGCTGAGTCTATGTTGGAGACAGCGGGGAAGTCGTTACGCCATTCGTGCAGGTCGGAACTTACCCGACAAGGAATTTCGCTACCTTAGGACCGTTATAGTTACGGCCGCCGTTTACCTGGGCTTCAATTCGGAGCTCTCACTCCTCCTTTTAACCTTCAGGCACCGGGCAGGCGTCAGACCCTATACGTCGTCTTGCGACTTCGCAGAGCCCTGTGTTTTTAGTAAACAGTCGCCACCCCCTGGTTTGTGCCCCCAGCTCCTAGTTGCCTAGGAACCGGGCCTCCTTCTCGCGAACTTACGGAGGTATTTTGCCGAGTTCCTTCAACATAGTTCTCTCAAGCGCCTTGGTATTCTCTACCAGTCCACCTGTGTTGGTTTAGGGTACGGTCTGATGGAGGGCTATTTCCTGGAACCGATTAGCGGCCCACCCAATCCGATAAGGGTGAACAACAGTCTCGATCCGTCACATCCTCCTGGCCCACGAATATTAACGTGGTTCCCATCGTCTACGCATTTCTGCCTCGACTTAGGGGCCGGCTTACCCTGCTCAGATTAGCTTTAAGCAGGAACCCTTGGACTTTCGGCGACAGGGTCTCTCACCCTGTTTGTCGCTACTCATGTCATCATTCTCACTAGTGATCTCTCCACGGGATCGCTCACGCGCCCGCTTCACAGAAAACTCCGCGTCTCCGGTGCACCCGAAGGCACAAAAGAGACATGGAGTTATGTCACACTACGCTCCGCTACCATGCCTTACGGCATCCTAGACTTCGGCTCATGGCTTGAGCCCCGTTACATCTTCGCCGCAGGACAACTTATCTAGACCAGTGAGCTGTTACGCTATCTTTAAAAGATGGCTGCTTCTAAGCCAACTTCCTGGTTGTTTTGGTCGTCCCACCTGCTTTCCCACTTAGCCATGAATTAGGGGCCTTAGTCGTAGGTCAGGGTTGTTTCCCTCTTCACTACGGGCGTTAGCACCCGCAGTGTGTCTGCCATCTATTACTCCTCGGTATTCGGAGTTTGGTTAGGGTCAGTAAGGCTGTATGCCCCCATTGCCCATCCAGTGCTCTACCCCCGAGGGTATTCGGATGACGCTCTACCTAAATAGATTTCGCGGAGAACCAGCTATCTCCGAGTTTGATTGGCCTTTCACCCCTAGGCACACCTCATCCCGACCTTTTTCAACAGGTGTGGGTTCGGACCTCCAGTAAGTGTTACCTTACCTTCATCCTGGACATGCCTAGATCACTCGGTTTCGGGTCTGATCCCACAAACTCATTCGCCCTATTCAGACTCGCTTTCGCTGCGCCTACACCTATCGGCTTAAGCTTGCTTGTGAGACCAAGTCGATGACCCATTATACAAAAGGTACGCCGTCAGATCTCGAGGATCCTCCGACTGCTTGTAGGCGTCCGGTTTCAGAAACTGTTTCACTCCCCTCGTCGGGGTGCTTTTCACCTTTCCCTCACGGTACTGGTTCGCTATCGGTCAGTAAGGAGTACTTAGCCTTCGAGGGTGGTCCCCCGATGTTCAGACAGAATTTCACGTGTTCCGCCCTACTTAATACGTTGAATCGCGCTTCTTATACGGGACTGTCACCCACTATGGTTGGCCTTTCCAGACCATTCTAACCACGCTCATCACTCGGCTGGTCCCCGTTCGCTCGCCGCTACTAGGGGAGTATCTATTGATTTCCTTTCCTCTGGGTACTTAGATGTTTCAGTTCCCCAGGTTTGCTCTTTAAGACCTATGTATTCAGTCAAAAAGTACCTGTCTCACCCCGCTATTGATAACCCGAAAGCTATCAATAACAGAATGTCAGGTGGGTTGCCCCATTCGGAGATCGTTGGATCAAAGCCTATTCTCGGCTAACCAACGCTTATCGCAGAGTATCACGTCCTTCATCGCCTCTTACTGCCAAGGCATCCACCAAACGCCCTTCTCGCGCTTGATTTGATCCAGAAGAAGACAGGCCTTTTGTATGATGTTGCCCTGCCAACCCATCCGAAGATGGCAAATTCTGAACCAAAAGTCGTACATGTTTTCCCGCTCCCCCTCACTGGTTCGTAAAAGGGGAACTTTTGTTGCCGTCCGTGCGAACGACAACGGGTTATGTTAGTACTATACTTGGAACAAAATTGCTTTGTGATCGTCCGTCGACTGGCTGCCAGGGTAGGCAGGGATCAGTCGCCGCCGGTTGCCCGGGATGACGAACACCGACATTTCCCTTACTCGGGATGTCAGCAATTCTGATGATTGTATCTCTCTAAACGATGTCAATGGTCACTGGCTAACCCGAAGGTGCAGCAACCGGTCGTCCGATTGGACGGGAAAGCGCAAAACGCGCTTACCGATCAAATCGGAACAGGCTGTAATACTGGCAAGGAATGGTGGAGCGTATCGGGATCGAACCGATGACCCCCTGCTTGCAAAGCAGGTGCTCTCCCAGCTGAGCTAACGCCCCGTTTATTCCAACTAAAACCGAAGTCTTAAAGGAGTGTGGTGGGTCGAGGAGGACTTGAACCTCCGACCTCACGCTTATCAGGCGTGCGCTCTAACCACCTGAGCTACCGACCCAAGAACGAGCGGTAGCCCGTTGTATTACGATACTGAAGAGATATGAGGACGGCCTGGCCCGACCAGTGTACAACTGGTCATTGATGTGGATCAGCAAAGGACTGATCCGTGCTAAGTGTTCCATGATTGATGCGAACATCAATGGCTAGGAACATCCTTAGAAAGGAGGTGATCCAGCCGCAGGTTCCCCTACGGCTACCTTGTTACGACTTCACCCCAGTCGCTGAGCTCACCGTGGTCCGCTGCCCCCTCGAAAGGTTGGCGCACGGCCTTCGGGTAAACCCAACTCCCATGGTGTGACGGGCGGTGTGTACAAGGCCCGGGAACGTATTCACCGCGTCATGCTGTTACGCGATTACTAGCGATTCCGACTTCATGCCGTCGAGTTGCAGACGACAATCCGAACTGAGACAACTTTTGGGGATTAACCCACTGTAGTTGCCATTGTAGCACGTGTGTAGCCCAACCCGTAAGGGCCATGAGGACTTGACGTCATCCACACCTTCCTCCCGCTTATCACGGGCAGTTTCTCCAGAGTGCCCAGCCGAACTGCTGGCAACTGAAGATGTGGGTTGCGCTCGTTGCCGGACTTAACCGAACATCTCACGACACGAGCTGACGACAGCCATGCAGCACCTGTACATTGTCCAGCCGAACTGAAGGAAAGTATCTCTACGATCCGCGACAAGTATGTCAAGGGTTGGTAAGGTTCTGCGCGTTGCTTCGAATTAAACCACATGCTCCACCGCTTGTGCGGGCCCCCGTCAATTCCTTTGAGTTTTAATCTTGCGACCGTACTCCCCAGGCGGAATGCTTAATCCGTTAGGTGTGACACCGAATAGCATGCTACCCGACGTCTGGCATTCATCGTTTACGGTGTGGACTACCAGGGTATCTAATCCTGTTTGCTCCCCACACTTTCGTACCTCAGCGTCAGTATCGAGCCAGTAAGCCGCCTTCGCCACTGGTGTTCCTCCAAATATCTACGAATTTCACCTCTACACTTGGAATTCCACTTACCTCTCTCGAACTCAAGACTGGGAGTTTTAAGGGCAGTTCCGGGGTTGAGCCCCGGGATTTCACCCCTAACTTTCCAATCCGCCTACGTACGCTTTACGCCCAGTAATTCCGAACAACGCTAACCCCCTCCGTATTACCGCGGCTGCTGGCACGGAGTTAGCCGGGGTTTCTTTTCCAGGTACTGTCATTATCATCCCTGGTGAAAGAGCTTTACGATCCTAAGACCTTCATCACTCACGCGGCATCGCTAGATCAGGCTTGCGCCCATTGTCTAAGATTCCCCACTGCTGCCTCCCGTAGGAGTCTGGGCCGTGTCTCAGTCCCAGTGTTGCTGATCATCCTCTCAAACCAGCTATAGATCGTAGACTTGGTAGGCCATTACCCCACCAACTATCTAATCTAACGCGGGCCAATCCTTCTCCGATAAATCTTTCCCCCGAAGGGCGTATACGGTATTACTCTCAGTTTCCCGAGGCTATTCCGTAGAAAAGGGTATGTTCCCACGCGTTACTAACCCGTCCGCCGCTCCCACCGAAGTGAGCGCTCGACTTGCATGTGTTAGGCGTGCCGCCAGCGTTCGTTCTGAGCCAGGATCAAACTCTCAAGTTGAAATGCCTTACGGCATATCCTTGACGTTCGAACCTCTGCACATATGTGTCCCAACCGGCAAAGGCCGGGACGTACTCTGTTTGTTGTGCTTCTGGTTTCATAGAAACCGAAAGCCGTCCAAACAGTGAAGCTGACACTAGATCATCGGCCGAAACCTACTAGCGCGATATATGTGCAGTTGTTTGTTCATCGAATGAACCAAACCGCCCACATATCTCTTCAGATACCAAATTTTCAAAGAGCTAAGCGACAATAGTCAACGAGATGCGCCCTAACTTATTCGGCGCGCCCCGCCTCAACTGCTACTTTTTTAGTCTCCGCCGCGTATCCCTGAGGACCGTCTGGCGTCCCAACTGCGCCATCAGCGCCGCCGGTGAAGGGGTTCTAGGCCCAGTGACCGGTGCCCGCAACCTCTTTTTTCATTTCTTGTCACAAAAATTTCGTATGCCCGCGAAAGCCCCTTATTCTTAGGCAGTTTTGGCCAAAAACTATGCGCTTTGAGAGGGCGGATTTTGCCCCCTGCCCCGCCCCGCCTCCGGAATCGGGGCGGGTTTCGGGGCAAATCAGGGGGCAAATCGGGGTCGACTCGGGGTTTGAGGGGGAGTCGCGGGCCTGAAAACCGGAATCAATGGCGGCCTTTGGGGCGACTCGCGGGCGATTCCTGTGCCTTCCGTCCTAGAATCTGCGCCAGGCTTCGCTTTTGCGGACTTCCTCCAGCAGGAAATCCATGAAGACGCGCACTTTGGAGGAGAGGACATTTGCCTTGGGGTAGACGAGCCAGAGGGCGGTTTGCTGTTTCAGCCTCCATCCGGGGAGGACGTGGATCAGGCTGCCATCGGTGAGTTCGTTATGGACGCTCCAGATCGAGTTGATCGAGATGCCCGCGCCATTGAGGGTGGCGATCTTCTGGCTCAGCCCGTCATCCATGATCATCTGCCCCTGCCCTTCGGCGGGATCGAAAAGGCCGGTATCGCCATAGGGGCCGGCGAGGGTGCGCGCGGCGCTGTCCTTGAAGGCCAGCAGACGGTGGGATGTCAGGTCATCGGGGTGCAGCGGTGTGCCGCTGCGCTCCAGATACTCGGGCGAGGCGCAGAGGATGCGGGTGTCATCGGCGAGTTTGCGGCCCTTCAGGCTGCTGCTTTCGAGCGCCATGTTGCGCAGGGCGAGGTCGAAGCTGCCTTCGATCAGGTCATAGGGGGTGTCCGACAGGCGCAGGTCGAGGGTCACGCCCGGGTGGCGTTCGACGAACTTTGGCAGGATCGGCGCGATGTAGAGCTGTGCGAAGGTGCTGGGCGCGGTGAAACGCAGGGTGCCGCTGGCCTCAGCCTCTCCTTTGCCGAGGGCGGCGAGGGCGGCCTCCTCCTGTGCGATGATCTCGCGGGCAAAGGGGAGGAACTCTGCCCCCTCCAGCGAGAGGGAGACCTTGCGGGTGGAGCGGTGCAGCAGATCGGCGCCCAGAGTGGTTTCCAGTTTGGCCAAACGGGCGCTGGAAACCGCAGGGGCAAGGCCGAGGTCGCGGCCTGCGGCGCTTATGTTCAGCTTCTCTGCCGCCAACACGAAAAGCCTTAGGGCCTCGGTGTCCATGATATTATATCCCTTAACCGCATTATCATTCCGACAATCCGGCATTTATATTGGCACGGCAATGTCTATTTGGGGTGCAGAGGCGAAGGAGCATGGATTTGGACATCAGCGGACAGGAATTTGCGCCGATCAACCGCGCCTATAACAGCACCTTTCGGGCGGGGCGGCTGAGCCTTGGGCTTGTTGCGCCGCTTGCTGTCTATAGTGACAGCGCGGTGCCGGATATGGCGCGGCATATGGAGCGGGCGCGGCTGGCCGATGATCTGGGCTTTGCGGCGCTTTGGCTGCGGGATGTGCCGTTCAATGTGCCGAGCTTTGGCGATGCGGGGCAGATCTTTGATCCCTTTGTCTATCTCGGTGCCTTAGCGGGGGCGACGCGGGATATTGCCCTTGGGGTGGCCTCTGTTGTCCTTCCGCTACGCCATCCGGCCCATGTGGCCAAGGCGGCGGCGAGTGCGGATGTGCTTTCTGGCGGGCGGGTGCTGCTTGGGGTGGCTTCGGGCGACCGGCCGGAAGAATACCCCGCCATGGATATGGATTTCGCCAGTCGCGGTGCGCGGTTCCGCGAGAGTATCGCCTATATCCGCGCGGCGGCGCAGGACTATCCCCGCGCCGAGACCGGCCATGGCACCCTGAGCGGCAATATAGATATGCTGCCGAAGCCGGTGGGCGGGCGGCTGCCTTTGCTGATCACCGGCGGAGCGCAGCAATCGCCCGACTGGGCGGCGCAGAATGGCGATGGCTGGATGACCTATCCGCGCTGCGCCGCGGCGCAGGGGCGGGTGGTGAGCGATTACCGTGCCCGCATCGCGCAGGCGGGCGGGCAGAACAAGCCGGTGATGCAGTCGCTCTATATCGACCTTCTGGCCGATGCGGGGGCGGCGCCGCGGCCGATCCACCTCGGCTTTGCCAGTGGTGTGGACTATCTGCGGCGCTATCTGCGCGAGGTGCAATCCCTTGGGGTGAACCATGTGGCCCTGAACCTGCGGTTCAACGGGGCGGAGATCGAAGACACAATGAAACGGCTGGCGGATGATCTGCTGCCCGGTTTCGGCAATTGAAAGGCGACCCAATGACCAAGACGATCCTTATCACCGGTGCGACCGATGGCATTGGCCTTCTGACGGCGCAAAAGCTGGCGGCAGCGGGGCATCATGTGCTGCTGCATGGGCGCAGTGCCGCCAAGATGGAGGCCGCCAAGGCGCAGGTGGGCCATGGGGCGGAGGGGTTTCTGGCCGATCTGTCGAAGCCTGCGCAGGTGGAGGCCTTGGCGCAGGCGGTACTGGCGCAACATGGGCGTATCGACGTGCTTATCAACAATGCCGGTATCCTGAAGGCGCCGCAGGTGCAGACCGAGGCGGGGCGCGACATTCGGTTCGAGGTTAATACGATTGCACCCTATGTCCTGACCACGCGCCTGCTGGGGGCTCTGCCGCCGGAGGGGCGGGTGGTGAACCTGTCCTCGGCGGCGCAGGCGCCTGTGGATGTTGCGGCCATGGCGGGCTTTCGCCCGATGGGCGATATGGAGGCCTATGCGCAGAGCAAGCTGGGCATAACGATCTGGACCGCCGAGATGGCGAAGGACCTGCCGGAGGGGCCGGTGATTGTGGCGGTGAACCCCGGCTCCCTTCTGGCATCGAAGATGGTGAAGGAGGGGTTCGGCGTTGCGGGCAATGATTTGAACATCGGCGCGGATATCCTGATCCGCGCGGCCCTTTCGCCCGATTTCGCCGGAGCCTCGGGCAAGTATTGGGACAATGACGCGGGCCGCTTTGCCGCGCCGGATGCGGGCGCGCGGGACGGGGCGCGGGTGATGGCGGCGCTGCGGGAGATTGCCGGCATGGGATAGCCCCCCCTGCCCCTTTGGAATTGGCCCCTGCGGAAAGCTCTAGACAGGTCTGTCTAGAGTGGTGCAGCATCTGGACATAGCTGTCCAGAGGAGTGATTCCATGAAGTCGCATTATCGTGCTGTTGTGATTGGCGGGGGCGTTGTTGGCACCTCCGTCCTTTACCATTTGGCAAGGTTTGGCTGGAAAGACGTTCTTTTGATCGAACGTTCTGTCCTGACGGCGGGGTCAAGCTGGCACGCGGCGGGGGGTGTTCATGCCCTGAACGCGGACCCGAACATTGCCGCCTTGCAAGCTTATACCATTGATCTGTTACCAAAGATTGAACAGGAATCCGGTCAGTCCATCGGTTTTCATATGACCGGCGGGATGACCCTTGCTGGCACGCCGGACCGGTGGGAATGGCTGCAATCGGCCTATCGCACGTTTCAGTCCATCGGGGTTGAGGATTGCCGGTTGATCACCGCCGAGGAGGCTGGGGAGCTCTGCCCGATTATGTCGACCGAGGGCATCCTTGGCGCGATGTGGGCCGACCGTGAGGGCTATGTGGACACCACCGGCACCGTTCATGCCTATGCGGGCGCGGCCAAGAAGCATGGCGCAGAGATTGTGGAGAACAACCGTGTGCTGGAGCTGAACCAGACCGCAGATGGCTGGGAGGTGGTGACGGAGAAGGGCACGATCCAGACCGAGCATGTGGTCAATGCCGCGGGCCTTTGGGCCAAGCAGGTGGGGCGCATGGCGGGGGTCGAATTGCCGGTTTCGCCGCTCAACCACCATTACCTGATTTCCGATAGCATCCCCGAGCTGGAGGGGCTGGAGCGCGAGGTGCCGATGACGGTGGACCTCGAGGGGTTCACCTATATGCGGCAGGATCAGAAGGGGATTTTGCTGGGCATCTATGAGGCGGATCACGAGCACTGGATGATGGACGGGGCGCCTTGGGAATACGGGTTCGAGCTTCAGCAAGAAGACACGGACCGGATCGAAAAAGAGCTTATCATGGGGTTTGAACGCTACCCTGCGCTGCAGAATGTGGGGGTGAAGACATGGGTGAACGGGGCTTTTACCTTCTCGCCCGATGGGAACCCCTTGGTCGGGCCGGTGCAGGGCAAGCCGGGGTATTGGTGTGCCTGCGCGGTTATGGCCGGGTTCTTGCAGGGCGGCGGGGTTGGCAAATCGCTGGCGGAATGGATGATCTACGGGGAACCGGAGGCGGATGTCTTTGGCATGGATGTCTCGCGCTACGGGGATTTTGCGCAGAACAAACGGTTTATCAAAGAAACCACGGGGCAGTTCTATTCCCGCCGGTTCATCATGACCTATCCCAACGAGCAGTTGCCCGCGGGGCGGCCCCTGAAAATGGCGCCTGCCTATAGTGATATGACGGCGGCGGGGTGCCGCTGGGGTGTGAGCTACGGGCTGGAGGTGCCTTTGTATTTCGCGCCCGAGGGGTTCGAGGAGGTGCCCTCGCTGCGCCGGTCAAACGCCTTTGACTTCGTGGCCGAGGAATGCCGCGCGGTGCGTGAGAACGTGGGGTTGCTGGATATTTCGGGCTTCTCGCGGTTCGAGGTTTCGGGGCAAGGGGCGCGGGCGTGGCTGGATCATGTCATGGCCTCCAAGCTGCCTGCGCCGGGGCGGGCGCGGCTGGCGCCGATGCTGTCGGAGGACGGCAAGCTGAAGGGCGACCTGACGGTGTTCAACTGGGGCGACGGGACGTGGTGGATCATGGGGTCCTACTATCTGCGCGATTGGCACAAACGCTGGTTCGCGGATCATATGATGGCGGATGTCGAGGTCCGCGATCTGTCTGATGCGGTTGTCGGGTTTTCCCTGTCCGGCCCCAATGCCACCAAGGTGCTGGAGCGTGTGACGGACGGGCCTGTGGCCCTGCCGTTTATGGGCTGCGCCGAGATGGATGTGGGGTTGATCCGTGCCAAGGTGGGGCGGCTGTCTGTGACCGGGGAGCTTGGATATGAGATCCATTGCTCTGCGGCCGAGCATATCGGGCTTCGCAGGCAGTTGCTTGAGGCGGGGGCGGATCTGGGCCTGCGGGAGATCGGTTTTAACGCGCTGTTGTCCCTGCGGCTGGAGAAGAGCTTTGGCATCTGGAGCGCCGAGTTCACCCAAGGTTACACCGCCGCCGAGACGGGGATGGATCGTTGGATTGACTGGTCAAAGCCCGCCTTTGTGGGGCGCGAGGCCGCCCTTGCGGAGAAGGACGGCGCGGGGCCTGTCCGGCGGATCGTGACCCTTGAGGTAGAGGCCGAGGGGGCCGATGCCAGCGGCTATGAGCCAGTTTGGAGCGGCGGCCGCAAGGTGGGGTTCGTGACCTCGGGCGGCTTTGGCCATTGGCTGGGCAAGTCCTATGCCATGGCCCTGATTGATGCGGACCTGTCCGATGAGGGGACCGCGCTTTCGGTGCATATCGTCGGGGTGGAACGCGGCGCGACGGTGATTGCGCCCTCGCCCTATGATCCCGCGGGCAAGGCGATGCGGGCCTGATGGCCCGCCGCAGCCGTGCCAAGGCGCCGGTCGTTCGCAATGTGAACTACCGGCAGCTGCGCAATCCCTTTCCGCCGATGGAGGTCTTCTCTGCCGATGAGGCGGCGGCGATGCATGAGACCGCTTTGCGGTCGTTGGAAGAGCTGGGGATGAAGGTTCTGCTGCCCGAGGCGCGGGCCCTGTTTGCCAAGGGCGGGGCGCGGGTGGAAGACGAGATGGTGTTCATCGGGCGCGATATGGTGGAGGCGGCGCTTGCCTCTGCGCCCAAGTCGATCCACTGCCGTGCGGGAGCGGCGAAGCGCGATGTGACGCTGGAGCTTGGCTCCCTCACCTTTCAACCCGGCGCGGGGGCGCCCCATGCCACGGACCTGACGCGCGGGCGCAGGCCGGGATCGGCGCGGGATTTTGGCGAGTTGGTGCGCCTGACCCAGCATTTCGACGTGTTCCAGATGGTGGCCCCGCTGATCGAGCCGCAGGATGTGCCGGTGGAGCTGCGCCATTACTTTACCCTTGAAACCCAGATGGCCCATTCGGACAAGTTCCCCTTTGTCTTCTCGCGCGGGACGCCGCAGGTGATGGAGAGTTTCGAGATGCTTTCGGCGTTTCGCGGGGTTTCGGCCGAGGCGTTCGAGGCCTGTCCCCATGCCTATACCATCGTCAATACCAACAGCCCGCGCACCCTTGATATCCCTATGGCGCAGGGGCTGATCGACTTTGCCAAGCATGGGCAGCTTGCCATCGTCACCCCCTTTACCCTGATGGGGGCCATGGCGCCGATCACCGTGGCGGGGGCGATCACGCTGAGCCATATGGAGGCCCTGACCGCGATCACCCTGACGCAATTGGCCCGGCCCGGAGCGCCGGTGTGTTATGGCACCTTTACCAGCAATGTGGATATGCGCTCCGGCTCCCCCGCCTTTGGCACGCCCTCGCATTTTCAGGCCTCGCTTGCGGCGGGGCAGATGGCGCGGCTTACGGGGTTGCCTTGGCGGTCGGCGGCCGGGTCTGCCTCCAACCTCAATGATGTGCAGGCGGCGAACGAGAACCAGATGGGCCTTTGGGGCTGTCTGATGGCGGGGGCGACGGTGATCATTCATTCGGCGGGCTGGCTGGAGGGGGGGCTGAGTGTGTCCTATGAAAAGCTGGTCACTGACGCCGAGGTTCTGAACATGATTGCGGAGCTGTGCGGCGGGGCCAAGGCGGGGCCGGAGGAGATCGGGTTTGACGCCCTGCGCGAGGTGGAGCCGAGCGGGCATTTCTTTGCCGCGGCCCAGACCATGGCCCGTTACAACACCGAGTTTTACGAGCCGATTGTCCATGAATACAACAACTTCGGCACATGGACCGAGCGCGGCGCGCAGGGCGCGAATGAGCGGGCGACGGGGGTTTGGCAAAGGATACTGGCCGAGGGCAAGGGGCCGGACGTCGATGGTGACAAGCTGGCCGCATTGCAGGCATATATCGCCAAACGCAGCGCCGCGGGCGGTGCCCCGCCAGAAAGTTAGAGATGGCCGACGGACATATCAAAGCGACCCGGGAGGATTGGCTGAACGCGGCGCAGGGGGCCCTTGTGCGCGAGGGGGTCGATACGGTGAAGGTCTTGGCTTTGGCCTCGGAGCTTGGGGTCTCGCGCTCCAGTTTTTATTGGTATTTCACCAATCGGGACGAGCTTTTGGCCGCCCTGCTGGATCATTGGGAGGAGCGCAATACGCGCTCTATCACCAGCCAATGCGGGCTGGAGGCGGGCTGTATAAACGAGGCGGCTTGCAACTTTTTCCGGTGTTTCATTGACCCCGGATTGTTCGACCGTGGCCTTGATTTTGCGGTGCGGGCTTGGGCGCGGCAGGATGCCGAGGTGCGGGCGCGGGTGGATGCGGCGGATCAGGCGCGGCTGGCGGCGCTGGAGGCGATGTTCATGCGCCATGGCTGCGGCGCGGTGGAGGCGGACTGGCGCGCGCGGATGATCTATTTCATGCAGCTTGGCTATCACGCGCTGGAGGTGCAGGAGACCATGGAGGTGCGCATGGGCCGCCTGCCCGGCTACCTTGAGGGGTTCACGGGGCAGGTCCCTTCTCAGGACATCGTGGACTGGTTCACCGCGATTTCGGCGCAGCATCTGGAGGGGTGAGTGCGCCCCGAGGCCGGCGAAATGCGCAATTCAAGGCGAATCGGGGTTAATGCGCTGTTTTCAGGTCGAAAATCCGATGCACATGTGATGCACAACTGATGCACATCCTATGCACATCTTTGTGCAGATCGGCGGCGTTAACGCGGCGTGCGTTGCGCGATGTGGCGAGAGGTTGCGAAAGGGTTAACTGCAGGGCGGGGCGGCCCTGCGCGGGGGCCGCGCGCTTGACGCAGGAGGAAAAACCTTTCACAAGACCCGAGATGGTTTTCCGGCCTGCCCATCGGAGAGGGCCGGAATGAAAAGGGAATACGGTGAGGACGCGCCTTTGGCACCAAATCCGTAACTGCCCCCGCAACTGTGAGCGGTGAGCGCCCCCGAGGAATGCCACTGGACCCCTATCCGGGTTTGGGAAGGTTCGGGAAAGCACTGATCCGCGAGTCAGGAGACCTGCCATCAACGCCCCTGTTCGGGGTGACTGTAACTCGATTCAGGCGGGGTGCCTGACAGGAGGTCATGTTGGCGGCGCGGATATTCACCCCGTGCAAAGCTTCATGCCTGCCCCAGCCCCCGTCATCGCGGAGGGCGATACATGAAAGACCCGAGCCTTGAGTTCACGCCCTGCGCGCCTTTGGCGTGGCTGGCGTGCTGCGCCCTATGAAGGCGGCGGAGCTTGAGGTTGCGGGCGTCAGCTGGGCCCCGACCAAATCTGCCGAGTCTGTGCTCCACCCGACCAGTTTTCGCATCGCGCCGGGGCGGGTTCTGGGGGTTGTGGGGCCGAACGGGGCGGGCAAGTCGACCTTGCTACGCCTGCTTTATCGGTTTCAGCGGCCCAAGACGGGGCATGTGCGTGTTGGCGGGCAGGATATCTGGGCGCTGAGTGCGCGGGGGGCGGCACGGCGGATTGCGGCGGTGCTTCAGGAGCAGGCCTCTGCCTTTGGCTTGACCGCGCGGGAAATCGTGCGCCTTGGCCGCACGCCGCATCATTCGGGCTTTGCCGCATCGGGCGCGGGCGATGACGCGGTGATTGACCGTGTTATGGGCGCGCTGAGCCTGCATCCCCTTGCGGATCGGGATTTCGGCACCCTGTCGGGCGGCGAGCGGCAGCGCGTTATGGTGGCCCGCGCCCTTGCGCAGGAGCCGCAGGTTCTGATCCTTGACGAGCCGACCAACCATCTGGACGTGCGCAACCAGCTTGAGGTTGTGTCTTTGATCCAGACGCTGGGCCTGACGATTGTTGTGTCTTTGCATGATCTGAACATGGCCATTGGCGTTTGCGATGATGTGCTGGTTTTGAAGGACGGGCATCCGCAGGGGTTTGGCCCGCCGCAGACATTGCTGTCTGATGGATTGGTGTCTGACACCTTTCGTGTCGATGCACGGCGCGATCATCTGGCCCGAAGCGGGGCCGCGCATTTTTCATTTTCCTTGCCGAAGAAGACAGGACCGACCCTATGAAGCTTTTCTGGACGACCATTGCCGCGCTTTGCTTTGCCAGCGGCGCCATGGCGCAGGCCACTGTGCAAAGCTGTAACCGCGAGGTGGTGTTCGATGCGCCGCCCGAGGCCGCGATTTCCAATGATGTGAACCTGACCGAGATGATGCTGGTTCTGGGTCTTGCCGACCGGATGGTGGGTTACACCGGCATTTCGGGGTGGAAGACCTTGGACGAGGAGATGACCAACGGGGTCGAGCAGCTGCCCGAGCTGGCGGCGAAATACCCCAGCCGCGAGGTTTTGATCGGGGCGGATGCGGATTTCTTCTTTGCCGGTTGGAATTACGGCATGAAGGTGGGCGGGGAGGTCACGCCCGAGACCCTCGCCCCCTTTGGCATCAAGGTTTACGAATTGACCGAGAGTTGCATCCATATCGGTGAAAAGGCCGCCGCCTCTATGGAGGATATGTACAATGACCTGCGCAATCTTGGCACGATCTTTGGCGTTTCTGACCGGGCCGAGGCCCTGATTGCGGGCTATGAGGCGGAGCTGGAGGGGTTTGTTGCGGGCCTGCCTGCGCTGGAGGCCGCGCCGCGTGTGTTTGTCTATGACAGCGGCGAGGATGTGCCCTTTACCGCCGGACGCTATGCCATGCCCAATGCCCTGATCGAGGCCGCGGGCGGGGTGAATATCATGAATGATTTCGAGAAAAGCTGGGCCACTGTCGGCTGGGAGGCCGTGGTGGAGCGCAACCCCGAGGTGATTGTGATTGTGAACTACGGCGAGGTGACGGCGGCGCAGAAGCGGGAGTTCATGATGTCGAACCCTGCCTTTGCCGATATCGATGCGGTGCGCAATGACCGCTTTGTCGTGCTGGAGTATGTCGAGGCCACCCCCGGGCCGCGCAACATCAAGGCGGTGCAGACCCTTGCCGCCGCGTTTCGCGCCCAGTAGCCGGTGAAGGGTGCCCGGACATCTTTGGCCAGACGGCCCGCCTTCCTTTGGGCGGTGGGCCTGATTGGCGTTGCGGTATTGATGGTCTCCCTTTCCATCGCGGTCAGTGTGGGGGCGGTGTCCATCCCGCTCGAGACGGTGTGGGGCATTATGATGCACAAGATCGCGCCGGGGTCCGTGGCGGCGGAGTGGTCCGTCGGGCGGGAGGCGATTGTCTGGGACATCCGCCTGCCGCGCGCGATCCTTGCCTGTTTGGTGGGGGCGGGGTTGGCGACGGTGGGGGCCTCTTTGCAGGCCGTGACGCGCAACCCTTTGGCGGACCCGCATTTGCTGGGGATTTCGGCGGGGGCGGCCTTTGGCGCGATTTTGGCGCTGTTGCATACGGGGCTGTTTATCGGGCTGTTGACCGTGCCTTTGCTGGCCTTTGGCGGATCGCTGGGGGCGACATTGATTGTTCTGGCGGTGTCGCAGTTTGCCTCGGCCACCAGTGCGGATCGGTTGGTTCTGGCGGGGGTTGCGGTGTCGTTCATCGTGATGTCGGCGGCGAATGTCCTGATCTTTCTGGGCGACCCGCGGGCGACCCATACGGTGGTGTTCTGGATGCTGGGGGGGCTTGGCCTCGCGCAGTGGGATCAGCTGGCCTATCCGGCTGTGGTTTTGCTGTGTTGCGGGGCCTATCTGTGGCTGAAGTCCGGGATTTTGAACGTGATGACCGTGGGGGACGAGACCGCGACGACCCTTGGGATTCCGGTGGCGCGATTTCGCCTGACGGTCTTTGTGATCGGGGCCTTGATCACCGGTGTCATGGTGGCCTTTTCGGGCATCATCGGCTTTGTCGGCTTGATGATCCCCCATATTGTGCGGCTGCTGGTGGGCGGGGATTACCGGCGGCTTTTGCCGATCTGCGCCCTTGGCGGGGCGGTGTTTCTGGTTTGGGCCGATATTATTGCGCGCACGATTATGGCGCCTGACGATATGCCGATCGGCATTGTCACCGGCCTGATTGGCGGGGTGTTCTTTGTCTGGCTGTTGCGGCGGCGGCTTGGGTAGGGGCGTTTAGCCCTCTGGCAGGACGAGCCGGTGCAGGATGCGGCGCACGAAGGGTGCGACGACGAGGACAGCGGGGAAGGCGATGGCCCATGAGGGCAGCCAAGCGGCGATCCAGCTGGTCAGGAAGCCGGGCGCGAAGCCGAGGGTCAGCACCGTCGAGACGCCGGAAATCAGAAAAGACATCAGGCAGGACAGGAGAAATCCGAAGGCGATCTGTTCGAGGCGGCGGGGGATGAAGGGGCGCATGGGCGGGCCTTTTGTGCTGTGCTTGGCCGGATGATAGCAGGGGCTTTGGCGGGGTGTAAGACCTGCCTCTGCGCCATTGAGCCGCGCCTGTGCCCCCTGCCCTTGCAGCCGTTAGGACAGGGCGAGGGCCTTGGCGGGCTGTGGCGCTGTGTGTTGCGAAGTGTGTTGCACGGGCGCGGCGCCATGGGGCCATGTAAGGAAGAGGATCGCGGGAGCCTCGATCCCCTGATCGCTTGTGACCTGCACGAGGGTTTGCGGCGTGCAATGGGCGATGACCTGATCGGGTTGCTGCGCGCGGGAGACGATGTCGATCGTTACCTTGTCCTGCAGCCCCGCCTTGGCCAGCCCCTCGGCGATCTGGGCGGCGGAGCCGACGCCCATATAGAGCGCAACGCGGGTGCCCGGTTGCAGGGAGTTGATCCATTCGGGGCCTTTGCCCGCGTCCTGATACTGGCCCGTGGCCAGCAGCAGCGTATCGCAGGTGCCGCGTTCGGTCAGAAAGCCGCCGAGGGCGGCGGAGGCGGCGCTGGCGGCGGTGACGCCGGGGACGATTTCATAGGCGATGCCGGCGGCGGTGAGGGCGTCCACCTCCTCTGCGCCGCGGGCGAAGACGCCGGGATCGCCGCATTTGAGGCGCACGACGCGCTTGCCCTGACGGGCGGCGGCGACGAGGACGCCGCAGATTTTCTCCTGCGGCCAGTGGTGGCAGCCCGGGGCCTTGCCGACATAGACGCGCTCGGCGTCGCGGCGGGCGAGGTCGAGGATTTCGGGGTCAACCAGCCGGTCGTAAAAGATCACATCGGCCTCTTGCAGGCGTTGCACGCCGCGCATGGTGATGAGGTCTTTGCAGCCCGGCCCTGCGCCGACGAGGGCGACGGAGCCCGTGGTTTCGGCGCCGAAGCTGGCGGTGTCGATGGCCTGTTTGATCATGCGGGCCGCGGCGCGTTCGCCGCCGCGGGCGTGTTCGGTGCGGGCGGGGCCGTTGAAAACCCAGCGCCAGAGGTCGCGCCGCATCCGTGGGCCGAGGCGCGCCGCAGCGCGGCCGCGCAACCGGCCCGCGAGGGCGGCGAGATCGCCGAGGCGGGGCTCCAGCAGTTCCTCCATCCGGGTTTTGATCTGGCGGGCGAGGACGGGGGCCGTGCCCTCGGTGCCGATGGCAACGACCACGGGGGAGCGATCCACGATGGAGGGGGTGATGGCATCGCAGAGGTCCGGCTGATCCACGACATTGACGGTTGCCCCCGCCTCTTTCGCCAGCGCGTGCAGGCTGCTGTCCGTTGCGGGGCAGCCGGTGGCGATGAAGACCAGCGCGGTATCGGCGAAGTCATCGGCGCGGATCGGCGCGGCGGACCAGTCGATGCGGCCCTCGGCGTGCAGGTCTGTCAGCTCCGGGTCAAGGGCCGGGGCCAGCAGGGTGATGCGGGCCTGTGTTTTCAGGATCAGGCGGCATTTCTGCGCGGCCTGTTCGCCGCCGCCTGCGATGACAACGCGGCGGCCCTGCATTTGCAGAAACATGGGAAAGGTCTTCATTGGGCTTTCCTTAACTGGGGCCTTAGCTGGGGGAGGCGATCTTGCCAGAGGCGCTCTGCCAGTGCGGTGGCCTTGGGCAGGGTTGTGGCGGGGTCCAGCGTCCAGAGGGCGAGGGCGGCTGTGCCGGTGACGGTGGCCTCGGCGAAGGGGTCGGAGGCCGCGCCGTGCCAGAGGGCGGCGGCATCGACTGCCCTGTCCGGCTCATGCAACCGGCGGGTGTCTGACAGGTCCGCCGGGGCGCTTTCGTTGAGCTCAACCCCTTGGCGGAGGCCGAAGATGGCGGTGTCCTTGGCGGGGTTGCGTTCGAATTCGCCGCCGCCGCCCTTGATCACCGTCAGGTTCCTGTCGCCCAGAAGGGCGGCGGCGCGGGATTGCAGGCCCCGGTAGGAGGGGTGGAACACCCCCTGCACCGAGGCCTGCGCCCCCGTGGGATTCCACATGCGCAGCACGGTGTTGATACAGCTGCGCAGCCCGAAGGTGTCGCGCAGGCGCAGCACGTCGAAGGCGGGCGGGCAGAGGGTTTCCAGCGGCAGGTAGGAGAACCCCTGCCCTTCCAGTTGCAGGTCTTGCATCAACCCGCGCAGGTCGGCGGCGGTGCTTTGATGCGAGTTCCAGCCGTGGAGCGCGACGCTGTAGCCCGCCTGCGTGACCAGTTTGGCCGCGAGGACAAAGAGCGGCGCGCCGCGGGTGCGCCCTGCGGCGTAGCAGGGCCAGTCGAGGTCTGCGCGGGGCAGCTCCGGCGTGACGGCGCGCAGGGCGGCGGTGAAACCGGCGATCTCTGCGTCAGTCTCGCCGCGCAGGCGCAGCACCATGAGGAGCGCGCCGAGGGCCTCTGGCGCGGCCTTGCCCGACAGGATGAGGGTCATGGCCTCCTGCGCCTCGTCTTGGGTCAGGGGGCGGGCGCGCCCCTTGCCTTGGGCGACGATGCGGACGTAGGGGGCGAGGGTCATTCCGCGGCCATGGGGGCGCGCATGTCCTCGATCAGGCGGGCCAGTTCGGGTTTGCAGGAGCCGCAGTTCGTGCCCGCGCAGGTCACTGCGCCGAGGGCCTCGACACTGCGGGCGCCTGCCTCCACCGCCGCGCGCAGGGTGTTGATGCCCACGTTGAGGCAGGCGCAGACGGTTGTGCCGGGGTCTGGCTGATCCGCGCCGCTGCGCCCTGCGAGGGCCTGCAGGGGCGGTGTGTCGGTGCCGATCAGCGAGATCGCGTGGTTGCGCGACAGGGAGACCGGTATTGGGCTGGCAAAGAACAGGCCGATGACTGTGTCCCCCTCGTAGAACGCGATGCGGGTTTGGGCCCCGCTGTGGTCCCGCATCTGGGATGCGGGGTGATCCGGCAGGCCCAAGAGCCCGCTGGCGAGGGCCTCCCAGCATTCGGGTGCTGTTTGCCCTGCGAATTCACCCTGCCAGCCGGTCAGGCTGCGTGCAACTGCTGCGTAGGGGGCATCGGGGTTGATCGGCGCGCGGGCGGCGGCGAAGCCATACCATGCGGCGTTGAATTTGGTGGCTGTGACGCGGTTCATCTTGGAGGCCGGTTGGCCGGAGACGGGGTCCACCACTGGTGCGGCGAGGGCGTTGATCCAGCCTGCGCTGCTTTGCTGGCGGGTCCAGTGCATGGGGGCGAAGAGTTGCCCCTTGGCGGTGCGGTCGGTGATGAGGGCGCGTAGGACGGCGGTTTTTGTGGGGGTTTGGAGGGCGATCAGGTCCCCCTCTGTCACGGTCAGGGCGGCGGCGTCATCGGGGTGGATTTCGGCGTAGGGTTCGGCGAGGTGGGCGCCAAGGCGGGGGGATTTTCCGCTGCGCGTCATGGTGTGCCATTGGTCGCGGTTGCGGCCTGTGTTCAGGGTGAAATCCCCCGCCGCGCGGGGCGCGGGCGCGGTGATGGGCAGCATTTTGGCCTTGCCATCGGCGTGGTAGAATTTGCCATCGGCAAAGAAGCGTTTGTCATTGGCGGGCCACTGGGTCGGGATCAGGGCGGCGTAATCGGCATCGGCAAAGAGGCTGAGGTCTAGGTCGCGGGCGAAATCCGTGGTGGCGGCGGAGAGGGCGACATATTCGGCAAAGACCTGCGCCGGGGTTTCGAAATCAAACCCCTCGGACCAGCCCATTTTACCGGCCAGGTCGCACATGATTTTCCAGTCGGGCCGCGCCTGCCCCGGGGCGGGCAGAAAGGCGCGTTGGCGCGAGATGCGGCGTTCGGAATTGGTGACTGTGCCGTCCTTTTCGCCCCAGCCCGTGGCGGGGAGCAGCACATGGGCGAGATCGCCCGTGTCGGTGCGGGCCATGATGTCGGAGACCGCGACGAAGGGCACATTGGCGATGGCCTGTGCCACGCCGTCGGCGTCGGGCAGGGAGACGGCGGGGTTGGTGGAGATCACCCAGAGGGCCTTGATCCTTCCATCGGCGCAGGCGCGGAACATATCCACGGCCTTGAGGCCGGGCTGCGGCGCCATGACGGGGCTTTGCCAGAAGCCCTGCACCGCAGCACGGTGATCGGGGTTTTCGATGTCGAGGTGATTGGCGAGCATATTCGCCATGCCGCCGACCTCGCGCCCGCCCATGGCATTGGGTTGGCCGGTGACGGAAAACGGGCCGCAGCCCGGGGTGCCGATGCGGCCGGTGGCGAGGTGGCAATTGAGGATCGCGTTGACCTTGTCGGTGCCGCAGCCGGATTGGTTGACGCCTTGGGAATAGACGGTGACGACCTTTTGCGTGCCGGACCAGAGGCGGTAGAATTCATCGAGTTCGGCCTCTGTCAGGCCGCTGTCCAATGGGTTGGTTTGCTGTGCCTGCGCGAGGGCTGCGTCGAATCCGTTGACGTGGCTGTCGATATAGGCGCGGTTCAGGGCCCCGGTTTCGGCCAGATGGGCGAGGAGGCCGTTGAACAGGGCGATGTCGCCGTCGGGCACGATCCGCAGGTGGGTATCGGCCAGATCGGAGGTGGCGGTTTTGCGCGGGTCGACGTTGACGACGCGCATATCGGGGCGGGCCTCTTTGGCGGCGGCGATGCGTTGGTGCAGCACCGGGTGGCACCATGCGAGGTTGGAGCCGACGAGGACGATGAGGTCGGCCTCTTCCAGATCGCGGTAGGTGCCGGGAACCGTATCGGTGCCGAAGGCGCGTTTGTGGCCCGCCACGGAGGAGGCCATGCAGAGCCTTGAATTCGTGTCGATATTCGCCGTGCCCATGAAGCCCTTAATGAGCTTGTTGGCGATATAGTAATCCTCGGTCAGCAACTGGCCGGAGACATAGAAGGCGACGCTGTCGGGGCCATGGTCGCGGATGGCCGCGCCGAATTTTTCGGCCATCAGGCTAAGGGCCGTGTCCCAGTCGCTGTCCTTGCCGCCGACTTGCGGCGCAAGGAGGCGGCCCTCAAGGTCGATGGTCTCGCCAAGGGCCGATCCCTTGGAGCAGAGGCGGCCAAAATTGGCCGGATGCTCCGGGTCGCCCTTGATCGTGCCATCGGCCCCCGCCAGCACCCCGCAGCCGACGCCGCAATAGGGGCAGGTCGTGCGCGTCAGGGTCATGCGACCTCTCTTTGTTTCAGGAAGGCGGCATCGAGGGTGATGCGCCCATCGACGACCCGCGCGGGATAGGTGGCGACCTGCCCTGTGTCCTCGCCCTGCACCATGCCGGTTTCCAGCGAGATGACCCAGTTGTGCAGTGGGCAGGTGACGGCCTTGTCATGGACGATCCCCTCGGCGAGGGGGCCGTTTTTATGGGGGCAGGCATTGTCGAGGGCAAAGACCTCGTCCGTGCCGGTGCGGAAGACCGCGACGCAGCCGAGGGCGGTTTTGATCAGGCGGGCGCCGCGTTTTGGCACGCTGTCCAAAGCGGCGATATCGATCCAGGTGCTCATTCTGCGGCCTCCAGTGTCAGGTCGGCGATGGGTTGATAGGTTTCGGCTTTGGTGACGTGTTCGGCCCATGGGTCCTTGCGGTAGACCGATTGGGAGATTTCGAAGCGTTCGACCAGCGCGGCGCGGTTGTCGAGGTCTTCGATCTGTTCCTTGACCCAATCCATGCCGACCTTGCCGACCCATTTGTAGATACGGTCCAGATACTTGGCGTTTTCGCGGTAGGACTGGGTGACGGCCTTGATGACATCGATTGTCTCGGCCTCGGTTGCGACCTGACACAGCAGTTCGGTTTCGCGCACATCCATGCCCGCCGCCCCGCCGATGGAGATCTGGTAGCCGCTGTCGACGCAGATCACGCCGATGTCCTTGCAGGTGGCCTCGGCGCAGTTGCGGGGGCAGCCGGAGACGGCGAGTTTGAGTTTATGCGGTGTCCATGAGCCCCAGAGGGTTTTTTCCAGTTTGATGCCAAGGCCGGTGCTGTCCTGCGTGCCAAAGCGGCAATGGTCGGTGCCGACGCAGGTTTTGACCGTGCGCAGCCCCTTGGAATAGGCGTGGCCGGAGACCATGCCCGCATCATTGAGGTCCTTCCAGATCGCGGGGAGGTCCTCCCCTTTCACGCCCAGCAGGTCGATGCGCTGGCCGCCGGTGACCTTGACCGTGGGCACGGCGAATTTCTCGGCCGCGTCGGCAATGGCGCGCAGTTCATCGGGGGTGGTGATGCCGCCCCACATGCGGGGCACGACGGAGAAGGTGCCGTCTTTCTGGATGTTGGCGTGTTTGCGTTCGTTGATGAAGCGCGACTGTGCATCATCGGTGTATTCCAACGGCCAGTCGGCCAGCAGGTAGTAGTTGAGCGCGGGGCGGCAGACGTGGCAGCCGCAGGAGGTTTTCCAGCCGCATTCCTGCCAGACGGCCTCCATGGATTTGAGTTCCTGCGATTTGATCATGCGCCGCACGTCTTCGTGGGTCATGTCGGTGCAGGCACAGATGG
The DNA here is from genome assembly GCA_018524345.1 of Harenicola maris. GTDB lineage: Bacteria > Pseudomonadota > Alphaproteobacteria > Rhodobacterales > Rhodobacteraceae > Harenicola > Harenicola maris. Next base: position 1,042,598 of record JADQAZ010000002.1, on the reverse strand, counting down.
ACTGTGCGGCGGGGATGACGAAATCATCGCCCAGCGTGACGGCCAGCACCTGTTCGACCAAGCCCGTGCAGGTGCCGCAGGAGGCGGAGGCCTTGGTGGTGGCCTTAATCGCCGTCAGGTCGGTGGCGCCAGCGGCGATTGCATCCTCGATCTGTCCTTTGCAAATGCCGTTGCACCCGCAGATTTCCGCCTCACGCGGTAAGGCTGCAACGGCTGAGAGCGGGTCCGAGGGGGCACCCCCTTGAAAGGCGGGGCCGAAGATCAGCGTATCGCGCATATCGGCGATTTCGGTTTTGTCGCGGATCAGGCCGAAGAACCAGTTGCTGTCGGCGGTATCGCCATACATGACCGCGCCGACGAGTTGGTCGTCCTCGATCACCAGACGGCGGTAGACGCCGCGGGCGGGGTCGCGGAAGACGATGTCTTCGCGGCCTTCGCCCTCGGCAAAGTCACCGGCGCTGAAGAGGTCGCAGCCTGTGACCTTGAGCTTGGTGGAGAGCTCTTTGGGGACGAAGCTGCCTTCCTCCTCCAGCAGGATTTTGGCAAGCACCTTGGCCTGATCATAGAGCGGCGCGACGAGGCCGAAGAGTTGGCCGTCGAATTCGACGCATTCGCCGACGGCGAGGATGTCGGGGTCGGAGGTTTCCATCTGGGCGTTGACGAGGATGCCGCGATTGACCTCGAGGCCGGCATTCTTGGCGACTGTGGCCTCGGGCCGGATGCCGACGGCCATGACGACGAGGCTGGCGTCATAGACGGTGCCATCGTCAAGCTCGACACCCTCGACGCGGTCCGTGCCGAGGATGGCCTTGGTCGCACCGTTGCAATGGACCTTGATGCCGCGGTTTTCGAGGTCTTTTTGCAGCAGGTAACCTGCGGCGGGGTCGAGCTGGCGTTCCATCAGGTGGCCATTGAGGTGGATCACGGTGACGGACATGCCGCGCAGGGCGAGGCCTGCCGCCGCCTCGAGGCCCAAGAGGCCGCCGCCGATGACCACGGCGGGTTTGCCGGGCGCGTCGGCGGCGTCGATCATGGCGTTGGTGTCATCCAGATCGCGGTAGGCGATCACGCCGGGCAGGTCATGGCCCGGCACAGGGATGATGAAGGGGGCGGAGCCTGTGGCGATGATGAGCTTGTCGTAGGGCACATCGCCATTGGCGCCGCGCACGACTTTGGCCTCGCGGTCGATGCTGGTCACGGCCTCGCCAAAGCGGCAGGTGACCTTGTTTTGCCCATACCAACCGTCGTCATGGGTGACGATTTCGGCGTAGGATTTTTCGCCCGACAGCACGGGGGAGAGCATGATGCGGTTGTAGTTGCCGCGCGGCTCGCTGTTGAACAGGGTGAAGTTAAAGGCCTCTGGGTCGGCTTCGATCAGGTGTTCGAGGACCCGGCCAGATGCCATGCCGGCACCAATGATAACTGCGTTTTTCATTTCTCGGCTCCTTAGCTATACCAAGCGACGATGTGAGAAACCTCGCCATGGGCGTACATGGGCAGGGCCACCGCGGATGTGTAATTGGCGGTTACGGGGGACGGGCCGGTTTCAAGGACCGGAAGGCCGGTGCCGAGCACCTTGCCGATCAGCCCCTTCCACGCGCCGACGCGGCGTTCGGTTTCATCGGACCAGAGCGCCCCGTCGCGTTTGCAGATGCCGTCGATCAGGACGGCCTCGTTCTTTGTGCCGACCTTGGCGCTGCGGGCGTCCCAGATCTCGAACCGGTTGGCCAGCGGCGTGCCCTTGGCCGAGAGCAGGGTGACGACGAAATGGCCGCCGCCGGGCATGGGCACGGGCAGGCCGATGCCGGTGGTCAGCCCCGCCTTTTCGGCGCTTTCGGCGCGCACAAAGCGGTAGCCGGAGCCCAGATCGCGCATCAGGATCGGGGTTTTGGCGGACCAGACGCCGCCGGGCAGCCCCTGCCCTTTCGGAAACTGGGTGTGCTGGGAGACGAATTCGAAATGTTTCGCGGCGCCGAAGTAGCCCTCGTCCAGCGTCAGCAGGCCTTCTTTCTCGGACCAGACCTCGATCGCGCCCATGCGCTCTGAATCGTCGGCGCAGAGGGTCACGAGCACGGCCTTGAGGCGTTTGCCGTCAAAGACGGGGATGGCGACGGCGCTGGTCAGGCCGACCTCTTTTGCGGCCTCTGTGCGTTTGAAATAGGAGCCGTCGAATTCCTTGAGGACAACGGGGCGCCCCTCGGCCCATGCCTTGCCGGGCAGGCCCTCGCCCTTGGTGAAGCTTTCCTTACCCGAGGCGGCGGCGAAGCTGTCCAGCGTGCCGTAGCTGCCGGAGCCGAGGACGAGGCGGTCGCCCTCTGGCACCCAGACTTCGCTGACCTCGATGAAGGTCCGCGTGGGGGCTTCCATGACGGTTTCCATTATGCGGCATCCTTTTCAGAGGATTTTTTCGGCTCGGCCGCAGCAGATTTGCCTTTGGCGCCATGTTCGTATTCCTCGAGAAAGCCGAGGACCTGTTCGCGGTAGAGGTAGTAATCAGGGTGTTCGAGCAGGGCCTTGCGGGTGCGCGGGCGGGGCAGTTTCACATCCGTGATCTTGCCGATTGTCGCCTGCGGGCCATTGGTCATCATCACCACGCGGTCGGCCAGCATGATCGCCTCGTCCACGTCATGGGTGACGCAGACGGCGGTGACCTTGGTGCGGGACCAGACCTCCATCAGGACCTCTTGCAGCTCCCAGCGGGTCAGGCTGTCGAGCATGCCGAAAGGTTCATCGAGAAGCAGGAGTTTGGGAGAGAGGGCAAAGGCGCGGGCGATGCCGACGCGTTGCTTCATCCCGTTGGACATGGAGGAGGCCTGTTTGTCCATGCTGTCGGCGAGGCCGACGCGTTCGAGGTAGTATTCGATCACGTCCTGACGCTCTTGCTGCGAGGCGCGGGGGTAGACCTTGTCCACGCCGATCGCCACGTTTTCCTTGGCGGTGAGCCATGGGAAGAGGTTGGGCGACTGGAAGACCACGGCGCGTTCGGGGTCGGCCCCCTCGACGTTCCAACCGTCAAGACGGATGGCGCCTTTGGAGATCGGGTTGAGGCCCGCGGCCATGGTCAGCACGGTGGATTTGCCGCAGCCCGAGTGGCCGATGAGGGAGATAAACTCGCCCTTGTTCACCTTGAGGTCGAAATCCTCGACCACGGTGAGGGGGCCCTTGGGCGTGGGGTAGATTTTATGCAGCTTGGAGAAGGTGAGGTAGCGTTCCTCGATCCCGCCCTCCTGCGCCTTGGCGACGGCGGCGGGGACGGAGTGGATCGGGGTGACCTCTGGCAGTTTGCGGGTTTCCTCGACCTTGGCGGCGATGCCCACATCCATCAGGTATTTGGTGACATCGGCGCGCAGCTGTTTGAACACCGCGTCGTCGTTCATGGCAGAGCGGTCGCGCGGGCGGGGGATATCCACCACCACAGGATCGGCCAAGGTGCCGTCGGGGTTCAGCGGGATGATCCGGTCGGCCAGCAGGATCGCCTCGTCCACGTCATTGGTGATCAGGATGCAGGTTTTCTTGTCGGTTTCCCAGATATCGAGGATCTCGTCCGCGAGGTTGGCGCGGGTCAGCGCGTCAAGCGCGCTGAGGGGTTCGTCCAGCAGCAGCATTTCGGGGTTCATGGCGAGGGCGCGGGCCACAGAGACACGCTGGCGCATGCCGCCGGAAAGCTCCGCAGGGCGGCGGGCGGTGGCGTGGGACAGGCCGACCATGCCGACGTAGTGGTCGATCTTGGCCTGCCGTTCGTCTTTCCCGAGTTTGGGGAAGACCGCATCCACCGCCAGCCCGATATTGCCGCCCACTGTCAGCCAGGGCATCAGCGAGTAGCTTTGGAAGACGAGGCCGCGTTCCGGCCCGGGGCCGGTGATCGGCGCGCCTTTGAAGGTGACGGAGCCCTCATCGGGGAGCTCGAGCCCCGCGATGAGGTTCATCAGGGTGGATTTCCCGGTGCCGGAAAATCCGAGGATGGCGACGAATTCGCCCTCTGCGATGTCGAGGTTGATCCCGTTCAACACGTTGTTGCGGTGGGTGCCTTGGCCAAAGCCCTTGGACACGTTTTCAAATTTGAGGATGCTCATGTCAGGCCTACCGGTTTTCTGTGAAGGTGAACATGGATTGCAGGGCGAACATCACGCGATCGAGCAGGAAGCCGATGATCCCGATGGTGAAGACCGCGACCATGATTTTCGCCAGCGATTGCGAGGAGCCGTTCTGGAATTCGTCCCAGACGAATTTGCCAAGGCCGGGGTTCTGGGCGAGCATTTCGGCGGCGATCAGCACCATCCAGCCCACCCCGAGCGACAGGCGCAGGCCGGTGAAGATCAGCGGCAGGGCGGAGGGCAGCACCAGTTTGGTGATTTTGGAATAGGTGCTCATTTTCAGCACCTTGGAGACGCTGACGAGGTCTTTGTCGATGGAGGACACGCCAAGGGCGGTGTTGATCAGCGTCGGCCAGAGCGAGCAGAGCGTCACCGTGATGGCGGAGACGAGGAAGGATTTGGAGAACATCCCGTCATTGGTGGCATAGACCGCCGAGACGATCATGGTCACGATCGGGAGCCATGCCAGCGGGCTGACCGGTTTGAAGATCTGGATGATCGGGTTGATGGCGGCATTGGCGGTGGCCGAGAGGCCCGCGAGGATGCCCAGAGGGATGGCGATGACAGAGCCGATCAGGAAGCCGAAGAAGACGGTTTTGATCGAGGTCCAGATTTGTTGATAGAAGGTCGGCTTGCCGGTGTATGTGCGTTGGCGGACGTCATCGGCGCGGCCTTCGGCGATGAGGGCGGCGTTGCGTTTGTCCTGCCGCTCGTAGAAGGCGGCGGCTTTTTCACGCTCGCGCCCTGCGTCGGCGTTCAGGTTGATCGCCTGTTCCCAGACCTGCGCAGGCCCCGGGATCGCGCCGAGGGAGGTTTGCACTGTGGGGGCAAGGGCCGCCCAAGCGGCCAGAAACACACAGATCGCCAGAAGCGGCACGCCCAGAAGACGCCAGATTTCGGAGAGTTGCGCGCGCGGGTTGTCCCCTGCGGCGGCCTTGAGCATGGGCGTGACCCAGGCAAGGCCGAGCACTTTGAACCATGCGTCGGCTTTGTTGATCCGGGTGAAGCGCCGGGCGCGGCGGGCCTCTGCGTCTAGTGTATCTGGGTCAATGGCGGTCATTTGGAAACCTATGATCTGGAGTAAGTTGCAGGGGGGAGATGCCCGCCCCGGTGCGGGGGCAGGCGGTGGTGTTTAGTTCTGGATTTCGGAGCCAGCGATGATCTGGTTGCCTTTCAGGCCGATCGGCAGGCTTTCGAGGTAGGCATTGGGAGTGCGCCCGTCATAGGCGATGCCGTCGATGATATCCTCGGCCGGAGTTGGCGCTTTGAAGCCGTCGCTGTCCCATGGGAAGTCTGCCTCGTTGGCCATGCCGTCATCCACCAGCATACGCGCGGCTTGCAGGTAGATATCGGAGCGGTAGACGGACTGGGCGGTTTCGATGAACCACTCGTCGGACTTCGGCTCTGCGATCTGGCCCCAGCGGCGCATCTGGGTCAGATACCAGATGGCGTCGGAGGCATAGGGGTATGTGGCGTTGTAGCGGAAGAATACATTGAAATCAGGCACTTCGCGCACGTCACCCTTTTCGTATTCGAAGGTGCCGGTCATGGAGTTCGCGATCACCTCGGCGTCGGCGCCGACGTATTCAGAGCGCGACAGGATTTCCACCGCCTCTTCGCGGTTGGCGTTGTCGTTCTCGTCCAGCCAGATGGCGGCGCGGATCAGCGCCTTGGTCAGGGCGATGGTGGTGTTGGGGTTCTCTGCCGCGAATTCGGCGGAGATGCCAAAGACCTTCTCGGGGTTGTTCTTCCAGATTTCATAGTCTGTCACCACCGGCACGCCGATGCCTTTGAACACGGCCTGCTGGTTCCAAGGCTCGCCCACGCAATAGCCAAAGATTGTGCCGGCTTCCATGGTGGAGGGCATCTGGGGCGGAGGGGTCACGGAGAGGAAAACATCGGCGCCGATCTGGCCGCTGACGTCCTCTGGCGAGTAGTAGCCGGGCTCGATCCCGCCGGCGGCGAGCCAGTAGCGCAATTCGTAGTTATGGGTGGAGACGGGGAAAACCATGCCCATGTTGAAGGGGATGCCTTGGTCTTTGTAATCCTCGACCACCGGCGCGAGGGCGCTGGCGCTGATCGGGTGTTGTGGGCGGCCGTCATCCATCAGGGGGACGTGGGGTTTCATCTCTTCCCAGATTTCGTTGGACACGGTGATGCCGTTGCCGTTCAGGTCCATCGAGAAGGGGGTGACGATATGGGCCTCGGTGCCGTAGCCGATGGTGGCGGCGAGGGGCTGACCGGCGAGCATATGGGCACCGTCAAGCTGGCCGTCAATCACCCCGTCGAGCAGGACCTTCCAGTTGGCCTGTGCCTCAAGCGTCACGAAGAGGCCTTCGTCCTCGAAGTAACCGTTTTCATAGGCAATCGCGAGAGGAGCCATATCTGTGAGCTTGATAAAGCCCAGTGTGAGTTCGTCTTTTTCGAGGTCGAGAAGTTCGGCCATTGCGGGGCTGGCACAAAGAGTAGTTGCTGCGAGGAGCCATTTCAGTTTGTTCATTGTCATTATCCCTGTTGAAACGAAAAAAGCCGCACGACTGCTGCATGCGGGAGGAGGTGCATGCACAATCGAGCGGCTTTGCTCTTGGAATTTCGTGGCTGGCAACGGTGTCAGCCATGTCAGGCATCGTTGCCTTGGATTGATCTTGGCGGGGCTGGGGCGCGATTTCTACTGTTTCGGGGGGCGGCCTGCCGCATTTTTGCCGCGATGCAGCATTTGCCCGTTATTTGGGCGGCGGCGGCGCGCCAAAGTCAAAAACCGCGCCGTTGAAGAATCTGTCGGGGCCGAGAATCATCTCTCCCAGAGTGGAGGCGACGGCGGTGGGAACCTCCATCGCGCCCTCTACTTTCTCGGATGCGCCGGGCATGTCGGCGCCGATAGGGGTCAAGGCGGCGCGGTAGATGTCGCTGCGAAAGCAGGCGCGGGCGGTTTGGCGCGACAGGGCGGGATCGAGCCCGTGCCAGCGGCTGAGGACATCTGCGATCCAGCTGGCCTGACTGCGCCATGGGAAGGTCGCCGCGCCGCTGTGGAAGGCCATGAAGCGCGCGACCTGTTCTGGCGTATGGCCCAGTTTGGTGACGAACTGGCCGCTGAGGGCGGGGTCGATGGCGTGGTCGGGCAGGTCGAGGTGTTGGCTGCGGGCGAGGATTTCCACGGCGAGGGGGCTGTTTTCCGGCTGATCCAGCCAGAAGGCGGCCTTGTAGATGGCGCGTATCATGGCTTGGCACAGCTTTGGATGCTCTGCGGCCCAGTTGTGGCCGACGCCGAGGACTTTCTCTGGCGAGAATTGCCAGATCTTGGAGCCGGGCAGGACGAGGGTCGCGCCGCTTTGCTGCACCGCGACGGAGCCCCAAGGCTCGCCGACGCAGAACATGTCGAGGGCGCCGCTGCTGACCGCATCGGCCATTTTGGGCGGCGGGACGGTGACGATCTCGATCCTGTCCTCGGCCCCTGCCACGGCCTTGGACAGCCATGTTTCCAGCAGCATCCGGTGCATGGAGAAGACAAAGGGCACGCCGATGCGGATTTTGCCGGTGCTGGCGGCAAAGATCGCCTCGGCGGTTTCCACGGGGTTGGAGAAGGTGTTGGTCCAGCCGGTCTCCTGCATCCGCCGGTCCAGATCATCGGAGACGCCGACGATGGTTCCGTTGACAGAAAGCACCATGAGCACGTCAATCGCCGAGGTCATCCCGCCAAGGCCAAGCGACATGGCCACCGGCATGGGCGAGAGCATATGGGCGAAGTCGATCTGGCCAAAGGCCAGCATGTCGCGCAGGGCCGACCAAGAGGGTTGCTTGACGAGGGTGAGGTCCAGCCCCTCCTGCTCGGCAAATTTGAGTTCCTTGGCGATGATCAGGGGGGCGCAGTCCACGAGGGGCAGGTAGCCGCAGCGCACTTGGGTTGCCTTCATTGCAACAACTCCGCCGCCGTCACCAGGGCCGTTGCCACGTCGATCACCTTGCGGCCCTGATCCATCGCGGTTTTGCGCAGCAGGTTATAGGCCTCGTCCTCTGATATATTGCGGGCACGGATCAGCAGGCCCTTGGCGCGGTCGATCATCTTGCGGTCCGAGAGGGCCTGTTTGGCGGCGTCGAGTTCGGATTGCATTTTGGCGATCATGTGAAAGCGGGCGATGGCGGTTTCGAGGACCGGTTTGATGCGGTCCTTTTGCAGGCCGTTGACCACATAGGCGCTCAGCCCGGCGGAGATCGCGGCCTGTGTCATCATCTCGTCCGTCTGGTCAACGAACATGGCCACGGGGCGATTGCGGGCATTGGCCACGAGGCCGAGGTGTTCGAGGGTGTCGCGGTCGGGGTTGGCAAGGTCGATCAGGATGATGTCGGGGTCCTGATCCTTGACCGCGCGCTCAAGGGCGGCGGGGGCGGAGATGACGGTGACGTCATTCCAGCCGCCATCCTTCAGCGCATCGATGATTTCATGCGCTTTCGCCTGATCACGTTCGACCACGAGGATGGTAAGGTCCTTTTGCACAGGATTTGAGCTATGGGTTTCGCGGTGGCGATGCCAGATGCGGGGCGCGGCGCGGGGTGGCCTGTCGGTCGATGCCTTGCAAAGGCGCGGCGCGGCGGCGGGCTGCGTAAGGATTGGGCAGTTTGGAAAGTGTCAGGCCTGTGCGATCCTGTTGGTCAGGGCGCTGACATCTGGCTGATCGACGATTGTGCTGGTCTCTTGCCAGAGGGCGTTGCTGGTTCTTGCGCCGAGGAGGGTTTCGGATTTCTCGCGCAGGCGGGGTTCGATCCTGTCGGGGTCTGTGTCGGTGAGGACATCATGGGCGGCGTGAAGCTCCCGGTCCGCTGTGGTGACAGTGACCTCGGCCGCCGTGTCGGGCACCGCCTCGGTCCCCACCACCTGCACGAGATCGCGCAGAGCGCACAGGTCGGGGCGAGTGCAGGTCTGTTCGGAGTATACATCCAGCGCCGCGGTATCGAGGCCAGCAAGGCTCATGGCCGCTGTCAAGCGGTAGCTGAATTTTGCCTCAAGGCCGGTTCGGGGCGCGGGCTGGTTGCAGACGGAAAGCCAGCGGGGATGTGTGTGGATGACCACGGATGTGATCTCGGGGGCGGCTGCGCCTTGGGCTTTTATCTCGCGCAGGGCCTCGAGCATGGCGTGGAGCCCGTGGCAGCAGGCGTGGAATTTGTAGGAGATATCGGGAAAGAGCCAGCCCTCGCCCAGAGAGGTTAGGGCGGTTTCGTCGGCTTGGCCTGCGTGGGTGGGGCCGAAGCCCTGAGGCCCCTCAAGCGCGCTAGATGTGGAGGTCGCGCCCGCCTGTGCCAGAAGGGCGCAGGTGACGCCGACCTCGGCGGCGAAGCCCGCGTTGAGGGGTTTGCCCATGGTGCCGAACTGGCTCTTGAGGCCAGCGGCGCGGGTGGCGGTCAGGCATAGGGCCTGTGTCATTTTATCGGATGTCAGACCGAGGATGCGGCCTGCCGCCGCCGCTGCGCCAAAGGCACCGGAGGTGCCGGTTTGGTGAAAACCCGCCTCGTAATGGGCGCGCCCTAGCCATGCGCCTGTGCGGCAGGCGGTTTCAAAGCCCACCACGAGGGCGCGCATCAGGGCCGCGCCGCTGGTGCCCCGCGCCTCGGCGAGGGCGAGGGCGGCGGGGATCACCGCGACGCTGGGGTGGCCGATATGGCCGAAATGGGTGTCGTCATAGTCAAGCGCGTGGCTGATTGCGCCATTGGCCAGCGCCGCCGCGGAGGGCGCGGCATGGCCGCCGCCAAAGAGGCGCGCCCCGCCCGCCGTCGGAGCGCTGGCAAGGGCGAGAGTGCGGGCGGCCTGAGCCACGGGTTCGCCCCTGCCCGCGAGGCCGACCGTGGCCCAATCAAACAGGGAGAAGCCCGCGAAACGGCGCATTTGCGCGTTGTCGGCGGGGTTGGCGCTAGCGAAGGCTCCGAGGCGTTCTGCGAGGGTCATGGCATGTCCTTTGGCTGGCGGGCTACGGGCAGATCGCCGCGCGGGCGGCTTTGTATTCGCGCTGCATGCGGGCGATGACCTCTGCCGTGGGTTCCAGCGCCCGGGACTGGCCGACGCTTTGGCCTGCGCTCCAGACCTGTGACCATGCCTTTGGTCTGTCCGGGTCTGTTTTCGAGCCCATACGGCGGGGCTGTGCCTGCCGCGCGTCCTCGACCGCGACGCCTGCCGCCTCGATGCTGGGCATGAGGTAGTTGCCATGGGTGCCGGAGAAGAGCGGTGTGTAGATGATTTCGTCAGAGGCGGCCTCGACCACCATGTGTTTGTGGGCCTCGGGGGCGATGGCCTCTGTTGTGGGGATAAAGACGGTGCCGGCATAGGCGAAGTCACAGCCAAGGGCCTGCGCCGCGAGGATCGCGCGGCCATTGGCGAGGGCGCCCGACAGGACCAGCGTGCCCTGCCAGAATTGTCGGACCTCCTCGATCAGGGCGAAAGGGCTGAGGGTGCCGCCGTGCCCCCCTGCCCCGGCGCAGACGAGGATCAGCCCGTCGACCCCGGCCTTGGCGGCGCGGCGGGCGTGGCGGGCCTTGATCACGTCGTGAAACACCAGCCCGCCGTAGCCATGGACAGCCTCGACCACCTTGTCGGGGGCGGAGAGCGAGGTGATGACGAGGGGGACCCTGTGGCGGACGATGGTGGCGAGGTCTTCCTCCAGCCGTTCGTTATAGTCATTCACGATCAGGTTGACGCCGTAGGGGGCGGCAGGGGATCCGGTGTCCCGCTCATAGGCCGCCAGTCGCGATTTGATTTCTGTCAGCCAATCGTCCAGCTGTGCCGCGGGGCGGGCATTGAGCGCGGGAAAGGTGCCGATGATGCCCGCGCAGCACTGGGCCACGACGAGATCCACCCCGGAGGCGAGAAACATCGGGGCCCCGATCAGCGGCAGGGTCAAGCCGGTGCTGAGCATCTCTGCGGGGGATTGCTGGGTCATGGGTCTCTCCGAGGTTGGGGTGGGTCAGGAACGGGCGCCGCGGCGGTTTGCCAGACGGCGGGCGCGGATCGCGACGGGGATGTCGAGGGCGGCGTCCTCGCCCTGCGGGGCGGGGGTGCCGTTCTCTGCGGCGATAACATTGCGGGCCCAGTCGAGGTCTTGTTGGCCGCTGTCAAAGCCCGCGCGTGCGGGATCCAGCTGCAGCGGGTGGATCAGGCATTTGCCGCCAAAGCCGAGCTCGCTCGCATGAGCCGCGTCGTCAGTGATTTGTGCTGCATCCGTGACCGAGATGGTCACACCATCGAGGGGTGCGGGGCGGCCCGCGAGGCGTGCGGCCTGCACCAGTGCGCTGCGCAGGGGCAGCAACGCCGTGCGGGTATGGGCGCAGCCGAGATCCTCGCAGAGGTCGAGGGAACCGAAGGCGAGTCTGTCGGCGGCGCGGGCGATTTCCTCTGCCCGTTTCAGGCCCAGTGTGGTTTCGATCAGGGCGATGATGGTTTGTGCCGTGCCGAGCGTGGCGCGCAGGGTGGTGATCTGTTCGGGGCATTCGACCTTGGGCAGGATGACACCGGCGAAGCCCGCACCGCGCGCAAAGGCAACGTCATCGTGATACCAGGGCGTGCCCGGCCCGTTGATGCGCAGGTAGATCGGGACGGGGGGCTTTGCGGGGAGTGCGCTTTTGGGGATGCGGCGGACGAGGGGTTTTGTGTCGCTCGGGATCGAATCCTCGAAGTCGATCACCACCGCGTCCGCCCCTGCGGCGCAGGCCTTTTTGAACAGGTCGGGCCGGTCGGCGGGCACGAAGAGCGCAAAGAAGGGTGCGGGCAGCGGCGCGTAGGTCGCCGGTTTGGCCGCGAGGGGTTTGCCCTGTTTTGTCATCCGCCCTGCCCCGCCCTGTCAGCTGTGGATGCGGGCCTCGGTCACGGCCTGCACCGCGTCGAGGCTGTTGCCGGGGGTGAGTTCAACGAGGCGGAAGCCGTCCTTGGTCACGTCGAGCACGGCGAGGTCTGTATAGACGCGGTTCACCACCCCGAGGCCGGTGAGCGGATAGCTGCAGCGTTTGAGGAGTTTCGGACTGCCGTCGCGATTGACATGGCGCATCATGATGAAAATCGAGGGCACGCCGACGACAAGGTCCATCGCGCCGCCAACCGCGGGAGGGAAGCTGTCGTCGAGGGTGGCCCAGTTGGCGAGGTCACCGTTCTCGGCCACTTGGTAGGCGCCCAGCACAGCGATATCGATATGCCCGCCGCGCATCATGGCGAAACTGTCCGATTGTTCGAAATAGGAGGCCCCCTGCGCCGCGGTGACAAAGCGTTTGCTGGCGTCGATCAATTCGCGGTCCTCTGCGCCTTCCGGGGGTGTGGGGCCAACGCCGAGGAGGCCGTTTTCAGAGTGATAGATCACCTCGCGCCCATCGGGGACATAGCCCGACACATGGGTCGGCTTGCCGATGCCGAGGTTGACATAGCTTCCATCGGGGATGTCCTGCGCCACACGCGCGGCGAGTTGGGCATCCTCCAGTCTGTTCAGACCTTGGGCTGTCATGGTCGTTCTCCGTATTCCACGACGGTTTGGACAAAGATGCCGGGTGTCACCACGGTTTCGGGATCAAGCGGGGTGTCCTGCAGGCTGCGGACCTCGGCGATGCTGTGTTTGGCGGCCATGGCCATCACGGGGTTGAAATTCCGCGCCGTGGCGTGAAAGTGCAAGTTGCCCCATCGGTCGCCCCCCTCGGCGCGGATCAGGGCGAAGTCGGCATGCAGAGGGGCCTCGAGCACATAGCCGCGCCCGTCGATGATGCGGGTTTCCTTGCCCTTTGCCAGAAGGGTGCCATAGGCGGTGGGGGTCAGGAAGCCGCCCAGCCCAGCCCCGGCGGTGCGGATGCGTTCGGCGAGCGTGCCCTGCGGGACGACCTCCAGCTCGATCTCTCCGGCCTCATAGCGGGCCTCGAACCAGATGGAGCCGGGGGTGCGGGGGTAGGAGCAGATGACCTTGGCCACCCGCCCTGCCTTGAGCAGTTTGGCGATGCCGGTTTCGCCCGCGCCCGCGTTGTTGGAGATCACCGTCAGGCCGGTCGCGCCCTGTTCCAGCAGGGCGTCGATCAGGCCGAAGGGGATGCCGGAGGAGCCGAAGCCGCCGATCATCAGCGCCGCCCCATCGGGGATAGGGGCCACCGCTGCGGCGAGGCTTTCTGCGGTTTTATTCATCGCTCCGCCCCCTGTGGTTGCGGCCTTTGCAGGCGCAGGTTGATTACGATCACCGCCAGAAGGATCACCCCGCCAGCGAGGCTGGTTTTGAGGGCCGGCACGATGATCAGCAGCCCGCCGACCGCCGTGGCGATGCGGCTGAGGGTGCCGATATGGCCGATGCCGTAGATCCAGCTTTCGAAAGCGGAGGTGATGGCCCAGATGGCGATGAGGGTGAGGGACACGCGCTCGATGATTTCAAGGGCGGTGCCATCCATGATCAGCGCCGGGTCGTAGACGAAGATAAAGGGCAGCACGAAAAGCGGCATGCCGAGGCGCATGGCGTGGAAGCCTGTTTTCATCGGCTTTGACCCTGCGACATTGGCCGCCGTGATCGCCGCGAGGGCCACCGGAGGGGTGATGAAGGACAACATGCCCCAATAGAGGATGAACAGGTGGCTTGCGATCGGGTTCAGCCCCGCCTGCACCAGCGCAGGTGCCAGCAGGATCGACAGGAAGATATAGCAGGCCGTTACCGTCATCCCCATGCCGAGGACGAAGCTGGTTATCGCGCCAGCCATGAGCATCAGCGCCGTGTTGCCGCCCGCATAGAGCAGCAATTCGCGCGAGAAGGCCCCCGCAACACCGGTGTAGGACAGCCCGCCCACAACGAGGCCAATACCGGCCAGCACCGCGACCAGCGAGGCGATGTTGCGCGAGATGTCGATCAGCAGGTCTTTGGCGCGGGTGAAGGTCAGGCGGGTTTCCTTGCGGAAGGCCGTCGCCGCGACCATCACGAGCGAGGCGTAATAGGGCGAGCGTGCCTCCATCCGCAGGCCCATAAGCACGAAGATCAGGACGGCGAGGCTGAGCAGATACGGCCAGCCGGTTTTCAGCACCGGCCAGATGGCGGGTGTTTCGCCGCGCGGCAGGCCCTTTAGGCCGCGGCGCGCCGCATACATATCGACCTGAAACAACAGGGCGACGTAGAACAGGATCGCGGGGATCACCGCCGCAAGGACGATGGCCGAATATTGCACCCCGATGAAGGAGGCCATGACGAAGGCGACCGTGCCCATGACCGGCGGCATCAGGGTGGCCCCTGTGGAGGCGCAGGCCTCTACCGCCGCTGCGTAATGTGCGGGGTAGCCGACGCGGCGCATGGTCGGGATCGAGAAGGGCCCCGAGGTCAGGATGTTTGAGATCACGCTGCCTGAAAGCGAGCCGAGGATACCCGAGCCAATCACAGCAACCTTGGCCGGGCCGCCGCGGCTGTGGCCCAGTAGGGCCGAGGCGAGTTCCATGAAGAAATCGCTGCCCTTGGTGGCCACAAGGACCGAGCCGAAGATGACAAAGCCGATGACCAGTTCGGCCACCACCTGCATCGGGATGCCGATGATGGATTCAACACCCAGAACATGGGCACGCACGGTGCCCATGAGCGAATATTCCGTACCCCAGAGAAAACCGGGCATGGCGTCGGCATAGAGTGGGTATGTACCGAAGATCAGCGCGGTGCAGAGCAGAATGGTGCCGCCGCCGCGTCGCACCCCTTCGAGCACCAACAGGAGCAGCATCGTGGCCATGAAATTGGCCATGGGCGGGGCGTCGTATTCCCAACCCTTCTGGATGATCTCCAGCCCGTGGTAGCCAAGCCAGCCAGCGCTTATCAGCGCCGCGATGCCAAGGGCCGCATCGACCCACCAGAACCGCAGCGGATGCATGACCGACAGCGGCATTGTCAGGAAGGCAAGCGCCAGAAAGATGCCGATCAGGTAGTAGAGGTAGGCATTGCCGAGCGGCTGGAAGCCAAAGAGATTCAACAGGAATTGCTGGTTGATGGCCAGCAGGACGCCAAGGGCGCCCATCACCATGATGACCACGCGGATGACGGTGCGCATCACCGGAAAGGTCACAGGCGATGTGCCGGAGGCGGGCGCAGGGGGAGTGGAATTTGCGGGGGTCATGATGAAGCCTTCATTCAAACGGGGGCCCCCCGGAGGGCCGTAACCCTCCGGGGGATTTCGTCACTGGCTGTTTAGTTCAGGCCGGCAACGACCTCGTCGCGACGGGTCATCCATGCGGCGGCGTAGTCCTCTTCAGAGAGGTCTGCGTTCTCGGCCTTGAAGGTTTCCCAAGCAGCCATCAGGGCGTTCATGCGCTCTGTCCGTTTGGCGTTCCATGCATCATCTTCGGCGGTCCAGATGCCTTTTTCCTTGAGGTAGCGGACGGCCCCCTCGTGGAAGGGTACATCGATGGCCGGGCGGCCGGATTTCTCGAGCGTCCAGCGTGACATGGCGGCGGTGCCGTCCTTGTAGATATCATAGGTTTCGTCGAGGGCTTTGATGAAGGCATAGACCTCGTCTGCGGATTTATCGACGGTGGTGGTGATGACCGGATATCGATAGGCAGCCATTTTCGCGACCTCGCCCTCTGGCAGGCCTGCGGCGACGTCCTCCTCTGAGGGGCCCATGATCGGCAGGATTTTGAGGAGCGCTTCCCAGCCCTCGGTATTGTCGGCGTCAAGCGGGGCGTATTGAATGCCGCGCGGGCTTTCGGCCAGTTCGTAAAGCTGGCTGGTGGTGGGAGTGGTGCATGTCGCGTCGGATTCGTTGCGCGTCATGGAGGCCATGGCCGAGGAGTATGTCGGGAAAGTCACGACCTCGACATCGTCGAGCGTGAGGCCGCCGAAGGCGAGGATCGCCTCGCATTTCACGTTCACCGAGGGGTTGCCCGCAACAAAGGCGATCCGTTTGCCGCGTGCATCGGCCACGGTATTGATGCCTGCGTCACCGGCGGCGATCAGGGTGATGCCCGCAGGGCGGCCTGCCACAGCGCGCAAGGCGCGGGGGCCCCATTCGGGCGTTGCGAAGTCAAAGGCGCCCTCGGCCATGAAGAAGGCCTCGGTCGCGAGGAAGGCATAGTCGGCGCGGCCCTGAAGCAGGGGCTGCAGGCGGCCGATGCCGCTGCCGGAGGGTTGAATGCGGACGCGGGTGCCGAATTCCTTGCCGAAAGCATCGGCGATGGCGGAGGCCTCGGCGTAGCCAGCGGAGCCGACGTCGTAGGATGTCCAGACCATTGTGTCCGGAAGCTCCTGTGCCGAAAGGGCCGTGGCGCCAAGCGCCATGAGGGCGCCTGCTGTGGCACCGAGTTTAAAACTGGTCTTCATGGTATCCTCCCTAAATGTAAAAGAGCCGCCTCGTGTCGAGGGCCAGATCCTCCTCTGGCCCTCTTCCAGCGATGGTGCCTTTAGGGGCGGGCTGGATCGGGGTGGCTTATCTCGGGATCAGATTGTCGGACTGGCTCTTATGTTTCAAATGCATTATTAACATATCAGAGATACAAAAGAGGCATGAATGGATTTTCGCCAACTTCGGAACTTTGTTCAGGTCGTTGAACTGAGCAGCATCACCGCCGCCGCAGAGCGATTGAACATCGCGCAGCCTGCCCTGAGCCGACAGGTGAAATCCCTTGAGGAAGAGTTGAGCGTTGCCCTGTTGCGCCGCCACGGGCGCGGGGTTTTGCCCACCGAGGAGGGCATTCGCCTAGCGGTACGGGCCAAGGCGATCCTTGAGGATATGCAGGACCTTGCGGCGGATATTTCGGGCCATAGTGCCCCCCTGTCGGGGATGGTGACCCTTGGCCTGCCGCCGACGGTTTCGGAGATTCTGGCGACCCATTTGATCGAGAGGTCAATGCAGGACTACCCTGATGTGAACCTGCGGATTGTGTCGGGATTCAGCGGCCATGTGCAGGACTGGCTTTTGCGCGGAAAGATTGATCTGGGGGTGGCCTATGCGGGGCAAAAATCCGCCTCAATAAAGACCGAACCTATTATTATTGAACAACTTTTCCTGATTGAGGCCGCAACATCGGAGGGGGCGCAGGATGGTCTTCCGATCCATGCCAGCGACGCCTTGGCACGGCCCCTGATCCTGCCCAATCCAGAGCACGGGTTGCGCGGGCGGATCGAGGCCATTGCACAAGAAAGTCGCAGGGATCTGAACGTGGTTCTGGAGATCGACATCCTGCCCACGATGCTGGCTTTTGTGGAGCGCGGGCTGGGGGTGACGATTCTGCCGTTGGTGAGTGTGGCCAATCACATCAGGGAGGGGCGTTTGATCGCGCGGCCGATCATCCGGCAGTCGATTGACCGGACCCTTGTGTTGATGTCGCCGCTCAACCGGCCGGGGTCGCGCCTGACGACAAGTTTCACGAAATTCGTCACCGACGAGGTGCACGGGATGGTGACATCGGGCCAATGGCCGGGGACGACTCTGTAGCGGCCATGAATGCTCCTGCAGCATTTCAAGAATTTCATTATGCCAATGCTGCATCAGAGGCGTCTAGATGACACCGCTTGTCAGCAAGCCCACCAACAGCAGAGACCAGACGGTCAGGATGGTTAGGCAATAGGGGCCGTTCCATTCAAGGCCAATAGTGGGGGTGCTGCGTTTGACGATCGATGAGGTCATTACCAAGGTGGTGATAAAGGGTGAGAGGCCGATCACCGCCGTCCACCCGCCCGTCAGGGCAAGGGCGATAGCGGTATCGCTGAGTCCCGGCACATCGAGCTGCGCCGCCGTTGCGCCCAGAACCGAGGCTGCGACAATGGGGTTCACGCCGATCATGGCGCTTGCGAAGACCGCGAAAGACAGGCCGAGGGTCAGGGTGACGGGGCCGAAGGCCCAGCCCGCGACCGTGGTTTGCAATTGTTCCGCCGGGATCAGCGCGAGGAGCACCACGGGCAGGAAGCCCGCCGAGGCGAAAACGCCGACCTCGGCGCCGAGGGTGGAGAGGCGGTTCCATGTGGCGCTGCTGGCGCGGGCGATACCTGTCATCGCGCCGCCCGCCGCGCCGCGCCCCGAGGCCGCCGACCAAAGCAGTGCGTAGCAGGGCACGGCGAGGATGAGCCCCTCTTGAAAGCTGAGCGGGGTCAGCTCGTGCAGGGAGAACACCGCGAGGCCGAGGGCGATGACATGGCCGACCAGCGCCGCCGCGCCCAGCCCGCTGCGGGGCGGCGGGCTGGGCCGTGGCAGGCCGAGGCGTTTGAAACGCCGCCCGTCGAGGTGGTCAAAGACCCAGCCGATGGCGATAAAGACAAAGGACATGGCAAAGCCGAGCGGGCCGAAGCTCATGTAGCTGAGCCCCGGCACCGCGATCAGGACCGCATTGGTGGCGAAGCCGAAGGGCGACCAGAGCGAGATGAGGGAAAAGCCGCGAATGACCGCGACGGTCATGCGGCGAAGGCGGGCCTCCTGTGCCTCTGGCGGGAGGTTTGCTGCGGCTTGGGAGGACATGGAGCGTTTGGCCAGATCGAGCAGCAGGGCGAGCCCGCCAAAGTTGATCAACACGCCAAAGAGGTGGCCGCCGAAGGTCATGGCGAGGTAGCGCCGCGCGGCCGGCTGGCCCGTAACGTAAAGGCCGGCGCGGTGGACCTCTGGCGCGATGTCGGCGGCAGAGCGTAGAGTGCCGAGCATAGCGATCAGAGCGGCGAGGAAGAGCATGCGCTCTGCCCCGTGCCAGAGCACATCAGGGGAGACCCCCTCCCAAAGCGCCGCGCCCAAACCGGCCAGCGCCATGAGGACGGGAAACCAGGTGCCAAAGCCGAACTGTCGCCGCGCCAGCCACAGGTAGAGCAGGAGAGACGCGACGCCGAGGCTCGACGTTAGGTGGCCGCCGCCAAAAATGCCCGCGAGGGCGCAGAACATGACCAGCGCCATCAGGATACGGCGCAGTTGCGGGGCCCAAGGGGGGCCCTGTTTGTCGCCCTGCGCCGTTAGCATCCGCGGAACTGGGGCGGCCTTTTCTCGGCGAAGGCCGCGCGCCCTTCGGCGCTGTCGGCGCTATTGAGGAGGGCCGGTTGCAAGGATGCCTCAAATTCGAGGGCGGCGGAGAGGTCGCGGGCGAACCAGTCCAGCATGAACTGGCGTGGCAGGGGCGCGGTGGCGGCCTCTTGCAGGGCGTATTCGCCTGCCCGCTGCGCGGCCTCGCCCGGATCGGCGATGGCATCGACGAGGCCCATTTCCATGGCGTCACTGGCCTCAATAATCCGGTTGTCGAGCAGGATGCGCCGTGCCAGCGCCGGGCCGACGCGGGCGGGAAGCGTGGACAGCATGCCCATGTCGGGCATCAGGGCGATTTTGGTGAAAGCGGCTGTGAAGCGGGCCTTGCGCGAGGCCACGACCATGGGGCAGGCCATGGCGAGGGAGAAGCCGCCCCCTGCGGCCCAGCCCTCGACCGCAGCGACGAGGGGTTTGGGGAAACGGGCCAATCGCGTGACCATATCGGCGATTACGGCAAACCGTTCGCGGTGTTCGCCGAGGCTGCGGGTGCCTTGGTCGCGGATATCGCCGCCAGCGGAGAAATGTCCCCCTGCCCCTGTCAGGACCACGGCGCGGACGGTGTCATCCATCGCCGCCTGCTCCAGCACTGCGCGCAGGGCGATGCGGGCGGCGTGGCCGATGGGATTGCGCCGCGTGGGATCATTGAGGGTGATGGTACAAAGTCCGTCCGGGGCGGTTGTGCTCTCGACGCTCATAGGGCCTCCTTGCGTTTGAACAGACCGTTTCCGATGGCGACAACGTCGCGTTCGACCACTTTGGTGCGGAAGCTGCCGTCGTTCCAGATTTCGGTGCGCAGGGTTTCCCCGGGGTAGACCACCGCCGTAAAACGGGCGTCCATCGCGCCAAAGCGTTCGGCGTCATAGTCGCAGAGCACGGCCAGCAGGGCATGGGCGGCGAAGCCGAAGCTGCAGAGCCCGTGCAGGATGGGCCGGTCAAATCCGGCCTTTGCCGCCACGCGGGGATCAAGGTGCAGGGGGTTCGGGTCGGCGTTCCAGCGGTAGTAGAGCGCCTGTTCGGGCCGGGTGGGCGTGTCAAAGACATGGTCCGGCGCACTTTCGGGCAGGGTATGGGCCTGCCGGATCGGGCCGGAAGGGCCGCCAAAGCCGCCATCGCCGCGCAGAAAGGTCGTACCGCGGCAGGTGGCGAGGTGTTGATCCGTGCCCGCGTCGCGGATGTGCTTTTCGTAGTAGAGCAACGCGCCGCGCCCCTCGCCCTTGTCCACAAGGCCGGTGACGCGGGTTTTGCCGATGATCGTCGCCTCGGGCGGGATCGTGTTGTGGATCGTGATGCCATGTTCGCCGTGCACCAGTTTGAGCGCATCGACGCCGGTGTCGGGATTGCCGAGCCAGAAGCCCGGATGGCCCAGAATATTGGCGATGGCGGGCATGGCGCGGGTATCGTCGGCCAAGGCGCCGACATAGGGCAGTTGCCGCATATCAAGCGGGTCCTGCCCCATGCCCACGGTCAGGCCGAAACGGGCGAGGTCTTCTGCGCCGTAAGTCTGGCGCGTTTCGGGGATGTCGTAGCCCATCAGGTGGTCATACTGAATGGGCATCACGCACCCCCTTTGGCGGGTTCGAGTTCGATCACCGCGTCGAGTGCATAGGCCCCCTGCCCCTTTGGCATGGCCAGCACGGGGTTGAGATCGACCGAGGTGAGTCTGTCGCCTGCGCCCGCGGCAAAGATCGACAGGCGCGAAAGCATATCGGCAAGGGCGTCGATATCGGCGGGCTCCGTTCCGCGCGCGCCCTGCAGGATTGCCGCGCCGCGGATCGACAGGATCATTTCGCGTGCGGTGTCGGGGCCGAAGGGGCAGGCCTGTAGGGCCACATCGTTGAGCAGTTCGACGAAGATGCCGCCAAGGCCGAAGACCGCGACAGGGCCGAAGGTGGGGTCCCGGTTGATGCCCATCAGGCATTCGACACCGCCGGAGAGTTGCCTTGCGACCAGAACGCCACTGATCTGGGCTTTCGGCGCGTGGGTGACGGCGGCGGCGAGGATCTCTGCGTGGGCGGCGCGGACGCTGTTTTCGTCCTGCAGGTTGAGTTTGACCGCGCCTATGTCGGATTTATGCAGGATGTCGGGTGAGAGGATTTTCATCACCACCGGAAAGCCGATTTCGGCGGCCGCTGTGACGGCCTCATCCGCGCTTTGCACGGCGCGTTCAGGCGCCGCGGTGATACCGGCCTCGGCCAGAAGGGATTTGGCCCCGGCTTCGTCCGGGCTGCTGGCGGGCAGGGAGATCGGGGCCGGAGCGGGGAGGGTTTTGCGCGGGCCGCTGGCCTTGGCAGCGCCGAGGCGCAGCACGGCGTCAATGGCGCGGACGGCGCGGCAGGGGTCGTTGAAGATAAGGATGCCGGCCTCGTCGTAGCGTTCCATGACCTCGGGCGCGCCCAGCGCGCAGAAGGCGATAATGCGGTCCGGGTAAGCGGCGCGCAGGGGGGCCATGGCCTTGAGGATCACATCGGAGAGTTTGTCGCTTCCGGCGACATAGGTGAGGAAGCACAGGACGGCACCGTAGCCGCCTTCCTCAAGCCCCGCGCGGGTGAAAAGCTGTAGCAAGTCAGGCTCGTTGAGGGCCTGTGCGGTGCAGTCCAGCGGGTTTTCGGCCGAGGCATAGGGCAGCGCCTCAAGCAATCTGTCCTGTGCGGTTTGCGGCATCGGCGGCATCGGCAGGCCGATACGCTCTGCCTCGTCGCAGATGACGATACCGGCGCCGCCGCTGATCGTGACCACGCCAAGGGAGTGCCGCGTGGGCAGGACCTTTTTGGAGGCCGCATAGGCGATGTCCATCATGGATTCCGGATCGCGCAGGATGATCGCACCGTGATCGGAGAGCACCGCATCGGCCACCACCGCATCGCCGGTGAGCGAGGCAGTGTGGGAGGCGGCGGCCTTGGCCCCGACGACGGAGCGGCCGGATTTCAGCGCCAATACCGGTTTACCGGCAGCGCGGGCCACATCGAGGGCCGCGAGCATGGCAGGGGCATCGTTGACGGCCTCCATATAGGTGCAGATCACATCGATGCTGTCGCTTTCCGCCATCCAGCGGATGGCCTCTGCCACGGTGATGTCGGCCTCGTTGCCGGTGGTGAACAGGACCGAGCAGCCAAGGCCGCGGTCACGGGCGAGAGCGCCGAGATGCGCCCCAAAGGCGCCCGACTGACTGGCGATGCCGATGTTCCCGGGGCGCGGGTAGCCCGTGTCGAGCGAGGAGGAGAATGTGCCGTAGTAGCCGATATCGACATTGTAGACGCCCAGCGTATTGGGGCCGAGCAGGCGCATGCCGTGGCTTTGGGCGAGCGCGACCAGTGCGCTTTGCGCGGCCTCCCCCTCTGCCCCTGTTTCGGCGAAACCGGCGGAGAAGAGTGTGGCGGCCTTGCAGCCCTTGCGGCCCAGTTCCTCGATGGTTTTGGGGACAAGGGCGGCGGGCACGGCGATCAGGGCGGCCTCGGGGACCTCTGGCAGGTCATCGACGCTGGCGTAGCAGGGCAGGCCCTGCACGCTGTCGCGTTTCGGGTTCACCGGCAGGATGCGGCCCTTATATCCGGCGGTAAGCATGGCTGCGATGGGGCGGCCGCCGATGCGCGAGGGGTTGTCCGAAGCGCCGATGATGGCGACGGATTTCGGGGCCACAAGACAGTCGATCACGGAGCGCTCCGTCATAGCGCGGCCTCCGAGCACAGGATGGCGGTGCATTGGCTGGACAGGGTGCCGCCGTTGCCGTGGCACAGGGCGATGTTGCAATCGGCCTGCTGTCTGTCGCCTGCATCGCCCCTGATCTGGGCGACGGCCTCTGCAATTAGAAAGAGGCCATACATCCCCGGATGGACGCAGGACAGCCCGCCCCCGTTGGTGTTTACGGCCAGCTCGCCCCCCGGTGCGATGCGCCCGTCTTGCACGAAACGCCCGCCCTCGCCCTTGGGGCAGAAGCCGAGGTCCTCAAGGAAGAGGATCGTGTTGATGGTGAAGGCATCGTAGACCATGACGACGTCGATGTCCTTTTGGCTGACCCCTGCCATTTCCATAGCACGCGGGCCGCTTTCGGCGGCGGCGGTGGTGGTAAGGTCGGGCATCGCCACGATGGAGCGGTGGTAGTTCGCCGCCCCTGCGCCCATGAAGTAGACCGGCTTGCCGGGCAGATCCTTGGCCTTGTCGGCGCGCACCAGAATACAGGCGGCGGCGCCGTCGGTGACGAGGCAGCAGTCGGATTTACTCAGCGGGTCGGAGATCATCCGTGCCGACATGACCTCGTCTTTGGTGAGGGGACCGCGGGCGAAGGCTTCGGGGTTGAGGTTGGCCCAGCCGCGGGCGGCAAGGGCCACATCGGCGAGGTCCTCGCGCCGGGTGCCGTATTGCGCCATGTGTCGGCTGGTGGCGAGGGCATAGGCCGTGATCGGGTGGCGGGGTTTGTAGGGAGTTTCGTGCCACTGTGGCTCGCTCATCGAGACAAGGCGGCCCCCTGCGGTGCGCTGGTTGGAGCCGTAACAAATAAGCGCCACTTCGCAGAGCCCTGCCTCCAGTGCCATTGTCGCCTGAAGCAGGTGCAATTCGAAGCTGGAGCCGCCGACATTGGTGCCATCGAAGAAGCGCGGCTTGAGGCCGAGGTATTCGACGACGCTCATGGTCGGGAAGGCGTGGCTCGAGGTGGCGGCGAAGACGCCGTCGATGTCCGACAGTTTGACGCCCGCGTCATTGACCGCCTTGACCGTGGCCTGCCCGAGCAATTCCATCGCGGAGAAGCCTGGTGCCTCGCCCACGCCCGCCGTGGCCATACCGACGATGGCCGATTTACCGCGCATTGTGTCCATGCTCATGCCGCGTCCTCCGCAATGAGATCAAAGACCACCCGTGGGCCTTCCTCTGTGGTTTCGATGCGGGCGCGCACTGGGGCGCCGATTTCTGCTGTTTCGACATCGGGCAGGGTCGACATCATGCGCACACCCTCGTCGAGTTCGACCAGCGCCACGTTCCACGAGCCAGCCCGCGCACGGTTGACCGTGATAGCGTGGATATGGCCGGTGCCTTTGGCGGCGACCCATTCCAGATCAGTTGCGCCGCTTGGCGATGTGACCTTGGGCCAGAACACGTATTCGCCGGTGCTTGCGG
This sequence comes from Harenicola maris, assembly GCA_018524345.1. Taxonomy (GTDB): domain Bacteria; phylum Pseudomonadota; class Alphaproteobacteria; order Rhodobacterales; family Rhodobacteraceae; genus Harenicola; species Harenicola maris. The sequence continues at coordinate 1,018,437 of JADQAZ010000002.1, read as the reverse complement.
CGCGCTGGATCATGAAGCGGCCCTCGGCAAGGTGTGCCTCGTAGGCGGCCTGCGGTCCGAGCTTGGAAATCTCTTCCATTGTCATTGTCTCCTCCTCCTTGTCGTGTGGGTCAGTCTTTCCAACCCATGAAAAGATGCGTCTGCGAGGTGCTGCCGACGACCTTGCCGTCGCCCCGTGTCATGGTGACCTGCAGCACTGTGGTTGTGCGGCCGACATGGACGGGCACGCTGCGTGCGGTGATCACATCGCCGACGCGGATCGGGCGGATGAAATTGGTCTTGGCCTCGACCGTGGTGTTGGTGATCTCTGCGGGGCTGCTGATGAAGGCAGAAGTACCTGCGGCGGTATCGGCCAGCGTCATCAAGGCGCCGCCGTGCAGCACGCCGTTGCGGTTGGCCATCTGCTCGGTCACCTCCATGCGGCAGATGACCTCCTTTGGCGTGCAGGTGTCGATGGTGATGCCGAGGAGCAGGGAAAAAGGCGATTGCGGGGGGACATCCTTGAGGTCGCGGGGCGCGAAGTCACCGGAGGCCATGATCAGGACGCCCGCTGTGCCAGAGTGCGGCGTGCGATCACCAGCTGCTGGATCTGGCTGGTGCCTTCGTAGATGCGCAGCAGGCGGATGTCGCGGTAAAGGCGCTCTATGTCATATTCGGCCATGTAACCCGCCCCACCGTGGATTTGCAGGGCGCGGTCGGCGATGCGGCCGGCCGCCTCGGTGCAGAAGTATTTGGTGCAGGAGGCCTCGAGGATGGCCTTGCCTTCGCGGTCGAAGGTTTCGGCGGTTGCGCGAACGAGGGCCCGCGAGGCGTGCAGCTCTGCCTGACAATCGGCCAGCATTCCTTGTACCAGTTGGTGTTCGCCAATGGGTTTGCCGAACTGTTCGCGATCAAGCGCGTAGTCGGTGGCGATGTCGAGCATGCGCTGCCCCTGCCCCACAGCCATGGCGCCGACGTGGATGCGCCCGCGGTCGAGCACCTTCATCGCCGTGCCGAAGCCGCGGTTGAGGTTGCCCTCGCCGCCAAGGATGGCACTTGCGGGGATGCGGACATCCTCGAAAATCACATCAGAGGTTTTGGTGCCGCGCTGGCCCAGCTTGCGATCCGGCGTCGCCACGGTGATGCCAGGGGTATCGGCGGGCACGATAAATGCAGAGACCCCGTCGGCGCCTTTGCTGTCGGCATCAGTGCGGGCGAAGACGGTGAAGACACCGGCGCGAACCGCGTTGGTGATGAAGCGTTTGGTGCCGTTGATGACAAAATCATCGCCATCGCGCCGCGCCGAGGTGCGGATGCCGCCCGCATCGGAGCCGTGGTCCGGCTCTGTCAAGGCGAAGGAGGCGATGACCTCTCCACTGGCGACGCCCGGCAACCACTGTGCCTTTTGCTCCGGCGTGCCGTCCATCACGATCCCCTGCGAGCCGATGCCCACATTGGTGCCTATCAGGGAGCGGAAGGTGAGCGAGGCGTAACAGAGGACCTCTACCAGGCGGGCCTCTTGTGGGACGCTGAGGCCGATGCCGCCGTAGTCCTGCGGTGTGGAAAGGCCGAAGAGGCCCATTTCCTTCATCTCGTCGATGATCTCTTCGGGGATGTTGTCCTCTGCCTCGACCTGATGTTCGGCGGGAATCAGACGCTCGCGGGCGAAGCGGTCCACCGCGTCCACAAGCTGTTCAAAAACATCACTATCGACACCTGAAACCATTATCTTTCCTCCCTTGAAGACATCCTCAGTCTGCTCTTGCTCTAGCAAGTTTATTCTGTATAGTAAATATCATTCTTTCAAGGGAATACCATGACCGACGATACTGGACAGAAATTTGTGCCCGCCGTGCAGAATGCGATGATTATCATGCGGCTGCTGGCGAGCAGCGGGCAGCCCATGGGCGCAACGCAGATCGCGCGGGAGGCGGGGCTGAATGTCTCCTCGGCGTTCAACATCCTGCGCACCCTCGCCCATGAGGGGCTCGTGAGCTTTGATCCCGAGGCGAAGACCTACGTGATCGGCATGGGGTTGATGGAATTTGCCGCCCCGCTTCTGGGTGCGAACCCGTCGGATTTGATCCGGCCAGTGCTCAACGCGATTGCGCAGGAGCGGCAGGTGGCCATTGCCCTATGGCAGATCACAGAGAACCGCCGCGTGGTGTTGATTGATCGTTTCACCGCTCCGAATATCGTGCAGGCAGTGATGGCGCGGAACAGCCGCCTGCCCGCCTTTGTCGGCGCGATCGGGCGGGTATATGCCGCGACGTTGGGCCTGAACAAGGAACAGACCCGCAAGGGTTATGACAGTGTGCGCTGGCAGGATGCGCCGGGATTCGAGGCCTATTGGGCCGATGTGCAGGCCGCCCGCGAGACCGGCACGGCGCAGGACCATGGCAATCTGTTTCGCGGCCTTGATATCACCGCCGCCGTCGCCTGTGACGCCGCGGGTGTGCCGCGATTGGGCATGAGCAGTATCACCATTACCGGCCAGCAGACCCAGGAGAGCCTTGACCATGTCGGGCGGGATCTGGCCGGTGCTGCGCGGCAGATTGAGCGCGGCGTGTTTGGCCATCAGGCCGCGGAGTAACGGTGCGAACCTGCGCCAGCCCCGAAGGATACCGACTTTAACGGACGTAACGGAGGAAACATGTCTGAATTGAAACCACTTGAGGGCAAGGTGATGCTTGTCACTGGCGCGGGCGGCGGCATTGGCCGCGCCATCGCCATGGAGGCCGCACGCGCCGGTGCGATGGTCGCCATCAACGACATTGGCGCATCCCTTGACGGGCAGCGGGAATCCAGCACGGCCGCAAAGGAGGTTGTGGCAGAGATTAAAAAACTAGGCGGGCGGGCGATTGCCAATGGCGACGATGTTTCCGACCCAGAGGGGGCGAAGGCGATGGTGCGTCAGGCGACCGAGGCCTTTGGGCGGCTGGATGCGGTGGTAAACAACGCGGGCATCCTGCGCGACCAGTTCTTCCACAAGATGACCTACGAGAATTTCGACGCCGTGGTGAAGGTACATCTTTACGGCACCTTCAATGTCAGCCGCGCCGCCGCCGATGTCATGCGCGAGCAGGGATCGGGCAGTCTGATCCACATGACATCGACCTCCGGCCTTGTCGGGAACCTTGCGCAGGCGAATTACTCGGCGGCCAAGCTGGGGGTTGCGGCGCTCTCGAAGTCTATGGCGCTGGACCTGCAGCGCTGGAACATCCGTTCGAATTGTATCGCGCCTTTTGCCTGGAGCCGGATGACATCCTCGATCAAGGTCGACAGCCCCGAACAGCAAGAGCGGGTGGACCGCATGAAGGAGATGAAGCCGGAGAAGATTGCCCCGATGGCGCTTTATCTGGCCACCGACGCGGCGGCGGATACCACCGGACAGATTTTCGCCGTACGCAACAACGAGATTTTCCTGATGTCACAGCCGCGCCCGGTGCGGTCGGTGCATCGCAGCGAGGGCTGGGAGACCGCCACTGTGGCCAATCACGCAGTTCCGGCATTGAAGGGCAGCTATGTGCCGCTTGATGTCTCGGCCGATGCTTTTTGTTGGGATCCTGTTTAGGACCCCCTGGCATTGTGACCATGCGCTAAGGCGCCCGCAGGTAACTGCGGGCGCCTTTGTGTTTGGGGCCCGTGCGTTTCCATGCCCAAAATGCATACCTGAAAGGCCCTTCTGTTATTTGAATTATGGATTAGAACATCGGATTGTGCCGGAGCAGGCCGCATTGCGGCCCGAGAAGTTCCGGAGGAGATCTGTATGCAAGATCACGAGAATGATGAGTTTCAAGACATTCGCGATGCCGTGCGCGCCCTTTGCGCAGAGTTTCCCGACGAATATCACCGCAAGATAGACGAGGAGCGCACCTATCCCGAGGCCTTCGTAGATGCGCTGACGCGGGCGGGTTGGATGGCGGCCCTGATCCCTGAAGAGTATGGTGGTTCGGGCCTTGGCCTGACGGAAGCCGCCGTGATCATGGAGGAGATCAACCGCGCAGGCGGGAACTCTGGCGCCTGTCACGGCCAGATGTATAATATGAACACCCTTGTCCGCCATGGATCGGAAGAGCAGCGCCGGCGCATTCTGCCGCGCCTTGCCAGCGGCGAGTTGCGGTTGCAATCTATGGGCGTGACAGAGCCGACGACCGGCACGGACACGACGCAGTTGAAGACCACCGCCGTGAAGAAGGGCGACAAATACGTGGTGAACGGACAGAAGGTCTGGATCAGCCGTGTGCAGCATTCGGACCTGATGATCCTGCTGGCCCGCACGACGCCCCTGTCCGAGGTGAAGAAGAAGTCCGAGGGGCTGTCGATCTTTCTGGTGGATATCAAGGAAGCGCTGCAGTCGGGCATGACGATGCGCCCGATCCCCAATATGGTGAACCACGAGACCAACGAGCTTTTCTTCGACAATCTGGAGATCCCCGAGGAGAACCTGATCGGGGAGGAAGGCAAGGGGTTCAAGTATATTCTGACCGGCCTGAATGCAGAGCGCACCCTGATTGCCGCCGAATGTATAGGGGATGGGTACTGGTTCACCGACAGGGTGGTGAAATACGTCAGCGAGCGCAATGTCTTTGGCCGCGCCATTGGCCAGAATCAGGGCGTGCAGTTCCCGATTGCCGAGGCCTATATCGAGATCGAGGCCGCCAATCTGATGTGCCGCAAGGCCAGCCGTCTGTATGACGCGGGGCAGCCCTGCGGGGCGGAGGCGAATATGGCCAAATACCTTGCTGCCAAGGCAAGCTGGGAGGCGGCGAATTCCTGTTTGCAGTTCCACGGCGGCTTTGGTTTTGCCTGCGAATACGATGTAGAGCGCAAGTTCCGCGAGACGCGGCTTTATCAGGTTGCGCCGATCTCGACCAACTTGATCCTGTCCTATGTTGCAGAGCATGTGCTTGACCTTCCGAGGTCGTTTTGATGCGCCCGCTGGAGGGCCTTCGGGTGGTGTCGGTCGAGCAGGCGGTGGCCGCGCCTTTCTGCACCTCGCGGCTTGCCGATGCGGGGGCGGAGGTGATCAAGATCGAGCGCCCCGAGGGAGACTTTGCCCGCGGCTATGATGATGTGGCGCGGGGGCAGTCGAGCTATTTCGTCTGGCTGAACCGTGGCAAGCAATCGCGCACCCTTGACCTGCGCGCGCCTGAGGGGCGTGCGGCGCTGGCGGAGTTGCTGGGCGAGAGCGATGTTCTGGTGCAGAACCTCAAGCGCGGCGCCTTGGCGCGGCTGGGGTTTCCCTTTGAACGCCTTGCGCAGGAGTTTCCTAAGCTGATCACCTGTTCGATTTCGGGCTATGGCGAGGGTGGACCGATGGCGGACCGGAAGGCCTATGACCTGTTGGTGCAGGCCGAATCCGGCCTGTGTTCGATCACCGGCGGACCGGAGGAACCTGCGCGGGTGGGGATTTCCCTGGTGGATATCGCCACTGGCGCAACAGCGCAGTCGGCGGTTCTGGAGGCCCTGATCCGGCGCGGGGTGACGGGCAAGGGCGCCTGTATTTCGGTGTCGATGTTTGATGTCATGGCCGATTGGCTGACCGTGCCGCTGCTCAACCACGAGGGCGGCAAGAGCCCGAAACGTGTGGGGCTGTCGCACCCCTCTATTGCACCCTACGGCGTGTTTACGGCGCAGGACGGGGCGCAGATTTTGATCTCGATCCAGAGTGATCGGGAGTGGAAGAAGCTTTGTGCGCAGTTCCTTGGCGCGCCGGAGCTTGGCAGTGATCCCCGTTTCGCCAGCAATGTCGCGCGGGTGGAAAACCGCGCCGAGACAGATGCCGTAGTGGCGGAACGTTTCAAGGCCCTGACCGGAGAGCAGGCCATGCACGCCCTGTTGCAAGCGGATGTGGCGGTAGCGCAGGTGAACGATATGGCGGGGCTTGCCCGCCATCCTCATCTGCGGCGGGTGAGCGTGGAGACGCCCAATGGCCCCTTGTCCTATCCCGCGCCGGCGCCGGTGTGGGAGGGGGAGCCGCGGGCCTATGGCCCCGTGCCCGGCCTTGCGCCCCTTGCGGAGACGGTGTGATGGATCTGGATCATCTGCGGGGATGGATCGGGCGCAGGGAGGAGGCGTCGGAGATGCTGACGCCGGTGCTTGCAGCGCGGTTTCTTGCCACTTTTGATCGCAGCGCCGAGATCGCGGAAGGCACGGAGGCGCCGCTTTTGCTTCACCATTGCCTGTGCCACGGGCCTGTAGCCACCGCCGGCCTTGGCCCCGACGGGCATCCAGAGCGCGGAGGTTTCCTGCCGCCGGTGCCCCTTCCCCGCCGCATGTGGGCGGGGGGGAGCATCCGGTTTCATAGCGCCGCGCGGGTGGGCGAGGTGGTGACGCGGCAGTCCGAGATCACCGATCTGCGCCTGAAGCAGGGGCGCAGTGGGCCGCTGTGTTTTGTGACACTGACCCATGACTACAGCGCCGAAGGGCGCGCGGTTTTGAGCGAGGTGCAAGATATCGTATATCGCGAGGCACCTGCCCCCGGTGCCAGGGTGAAAGCCCTGCCCCCCGCGCCGCAGAGCGCCGAACAGCTCGAGGTTGATCCCTCTCCCGAGTTGCTGTTCCGGTATTCGGCCCTGACCTTTAACAGCCATCGCATTCATTACGACCTGCCCTATGCCACCGGTGCCGAGGGCTATCCCGGCCTTGTGGTGCACGGGCCGATGCAGGCGGCGCTGCTTGCAGGGCTCGCGCAGGACCTTCTGGGGGCCGCGCCGACGCAGTTTCAGTTTCGTGGCCTATCGCCCGCCTTTGCCGGAACGCCGCTGACTCTGCATGCAATAGAGGAGGATGGCGGGATGAAACTGTGGAGTGCGGCCCCGGGCGGCCCCGTGGCAATGGAGGCCTATGCGGAATGGTGACGCCGCAGGAGATACGCCTGCCACTTTTTGTGCCTGCGGACCGGCCGGAGCGGTTTGAAAAGGCGGCGGCATCGGGGGCGGATGCGGTGATCCTTGATCTGGAGGACGCGGTAGCGCGTGATGGCAAGGAAAGGGCGCGCGCCTTGCTGCGCAGTGATTTCACTGACCTGCCGGTTTTGTTGCGGATCAATGGGATTGGGACGCCTTGGCATGATGCGGATATTGCGGCGGCGGGAGCCCTGGACCTTGCTGCTGTGATCCTGCCCAAGGCGGAGCATCCTGGGGAGGTTGCCGCTCTTTGCCAAAGGATCGCGGGAGCCCTGCCCGTCATGGCACTGATCGAGACTGCAGCGGGCCTTGCCCAAGCGCGCGCGATTGCCGCCCTGCCCGGTGTGTGCAGGCTTGTTTTCGGGTCGATCGACTTTTGCGCCGACCTTGGCTGTGCCCATCTGCGCGAGGTTCTGCTTCCGGCGCGGTCGGAATTGGTGCTGGCCTCACGGCTTGCGGGGATCGCCGCGCCGGTAGACGGGGTGACGGCGCAGATTGATGATCTGAGCGAGAGTTATGAAGACGCGGTGCATGCCCGCGCCTTGGGGATGAGTGGCAAGCTTTGTATTCATCCGCGCCAGATCGCGGAGGTTCGCCGCGCCTTTGCGCCAACTCCGCAGGAGGTCGATTGGGCTCGCCGCGTTCTTGCCTCAGGTGATGGGGCGGTTTCGGTGGGTGGAGCGATGATCGATGCGCCGGTGCGGATGCGGGCGCGCAGCATTTTGGCGCAGGCGGGCGTCGCGGGTTAGCTTGCCCTGACACCTACGGCGCAGTAGGCTTTCGTGGCAAAGTCATTGAGCATCTGCACGAGCATTCTTTTGAAACCCATCGCCCGCCATTTCAAATGCGCCGCTGAGCAGGCCTGTGGCCCTTTGGCTGTGCCTTGCAGAGGGTTTGGAGACCGGGGCCGGGGCCATTAAGAAATACCGCGCTTTCATAAGTTATTCCCAAAAGGACAAAATTTGGGCGCGCAGGATCCAGAAGTCTCTGGAATCCTATCGTGTGCCCCTTGGGCTGGCGGTGGAGGGGCTGCAAAAGCGGCGGCTGGGGCGGTTTTTTCGCGATGATGATGAGCTGGCGGGGGCCTCGAGCCTTGGGGCGGCGCTGACCGGGGCGATTGAGGAGTCCGAGAGCCTGATTGTGATTGCCAGCCCGAATGCGGCGGCGTCGAAATGGGTGAACGAGGAAATCCGCACCTTTAAACAGACCCATGGGCCGGAGCGTGTGTTTGCCGTGATCGTGGGCGGGCGGCCCTTTGCCAGCGAGGAGGGCGCGCCGGAGGAGGAGTGTTTCCCCCTTGCCCTGCGGCGGGTTGTGGACCGCGATGGCACCATTACGGACACCAAGGACGAGCCGCTTGCGCCCGATGTGGCCAAGGACAGTTTTGCCCGTATTCGGGCGCGGGTGGCGGCGGGCCTGCTGGGCCTTGATTTTGACGCGCTGTGGCAGCGCGAGCGGCGGCGGCGGCGGCGCAATGGGGCCTTGGCGGCCCTTGGGGCCGGAGCGCTGGCAGCGGGGATCGGGGGGGCTGTGGTTCTGCTCGATCAGGCGTCGGATCGGGCCGCCTTGCAGGAGTCGCGGCGGCTTGCGGAGCAGGCGCAGGGGTTGCTGGATGCGGCGCAGCCTGATGAGGCCTTGCGGCTGATTGTGCAGGCCCTGCCGCAGGACCTGAGCGCGCCGGAGCGGCCGGTTGCGCCCGAGGCCATGGCCGCCCTGACGCGGGCTATGGCGGGCAACATCGAGCTTGGGGTCGCTGCGCGGCTTGGCAGCGGGGTGGAGCAGATCATCGCCGCGCCGCAGGGCGCCCTGACCGCGCGCTTGCGGGACGGCAGCTTTGTGCGGCTTGGGCCGCAGGTGGAGGCGCAGCGTTTTGCGCCCGATGCGCATATGGGCCTGACGGCGGAAGGCATGGCCCTGCGGGCCTTTAGCGAGGAGCGCAATACCGAAGGCGGCTGGGTGTTCGACCAGAGCCTGTTCGAGGTGGATCCTGTGACGGGGGAGAGGACGCGGGGCTTTGCCTTTACCGATCCGGCGCGGGCGTGGTTTCTGACCCGCGCTGTGGCGGCGCCCGGCGGGGGGCGCGTTGTGGTTCCTGCCTCTGGCCTTGAGCGGGAGGGGGAATTGGCGGTTTTCGACCTGCCGGAGCCGTTTAAGGAGGCCGCGCAAGAGCCTTTGGCGATTTGGCAGAGCGGTTTGGAGAATATCGAGAATGCGGTGTTTGGTTTTGCCGGGCCGGAGACCCTTGTTCTGTTTCAGCGGGGCGAGGACGGGGGGACATTGCTGCGCTGGCCCATCGGGGCCACCGAGGCGCAGGTTTTGGTGCCTGAGGATGCGGGCGGGGCCTGCCCCCCTGCCCTCTCTGGCCTGATCAGCCAGCCCCATGTGACCGTGGCGCCGGATGGCGGGTCGATCACCATGGCGGCGCCGACGGGGGAGTTTAGTTGGTGCGTGACCTCTTGGGACAGCGGGACGGGGGCGCCCTTGCATCAGATACATGCAGAGGACCTGTCGGCGCGGTCGGTGCAGCCCCTCTCCGCCGAACGCTGGCTGGCTTTGCCGGGGGGGACGGGGTCTTGGGATTCGCCTGTTGTTCTGTCGGCGGAAGGGGAGCGATGGGAGCTGGAGGGCTGTGATGGGACGGCGGGGATTGGCTCACTGGTGCCGGATTACGGCGGCATCGCGTTTCTGAGCGAGAGTCGGGTGGTTTGCAGCGACGGGAGCGAGATTCGGGTGATCCGCGAGGGGAGTGTTGAAACCGTTTTGACCAGCCATAGCGCCGAGGTGACGGCGTTGTCCCTGATCACCGATGGGCAGGGGATGCGGCAGCTTTGGTCGGGCGATGCGGCGGGGGTGATCCGCGCTTGGGACATGAGCGATGCGGGGGACATGCCGGAGCCGGGGCGCTCCCGCGTGCCTTTGCTGGCGCGGGAGGAGGGCCTGTTGGCGGTTGTCTCGGCGCAGAAGGCGGGGCCTGCCCTGTCGGTTTGGTCGCCCGGCGGGGAGATGCGCCTTGCGCCGGTGCCGGTGCCGCCATTGCCCGCGGTGGAGACACCCGGGAGCCTGCCGCAGATGGCGCTTGAGGTTTTGGGCGGGAAGCGGGGCCTGATCACGCAGGCCTATCTATGCCCGATCTCCCTTGCCGATGCGCCCGAGACGGAGTGTTCGCGCAGTGCGGGGCGGGCGCTGCTGTTCGACCTTGGCAGTGGGGCGGCCCTGGCGCAGGTGGAGGGATTGGCGCGCGGCGGGGCGCGGTTGGTGCCTGTGGCGCTGTCCGAGGGCGCGGTGGTTTTCTTGCGGGCGGATGGGGGATTGCGGCGGGTTAATGTCAGCTCTGGCGCGGTGGAGGAGGTTTCTGTGCCGCCTGAGGGGGCGCTCCGTGACATTGCCTTTGTCGGCGGGGCCCTTTGGGCCAGCACGGCGGAGGGGATGGAGGACCGCCCCGAGGGGGATTGGCGGCTCTATCGCCTTGGCGGCGCGGGCTGGGAGCTGATGCTCGAGCGGAAGCTGACCTCCATGACCTTGCACCCTGCGCCGGGTGGGCAGCGGGGGGTTGCCCTTGGGGCGACACTGTCGGAGCAGCTGGCCATTGCGATCGGGCCGGAGGGGATCGGCGTTGAGGGCACGGGCGGCCAGATGTATGGGCCTTTGGTGATACAGCCTGCGGGGGCCGAGGGGGCGATCCTGTTGTCGGATCAGGGGGCGGTTTCGCTGGAGGCGGCGGGGCAGATGCCCGCTTTGCCGGCGCTTTCGCTGATCACGGGCTATGATTTCAAACAGCGCGTCAGGCTGAGCGCGGATCACGCTGTGCTTGTCTGGCTGGGCGCGGAGGGGACCCGTATTTTGCGCCTGCCGGAGGGCACGCCCCTGTGCAGCAATCTGGCCCTTGGCCCGGCCAGTGATGCGGTGTTTTCCGCCGATGGCGGGCAGTTGGCGATCAACCATGGGGAGGCGGGGCAGGCCTTGATCCTTGATCTGGCCAGTTGCGCGGTGCTGCGCAGCCTGCCCTCGGCATGGGAGCAGCCGATGATTTTTGCCGGTGATCACATCCTGTGGCAGACCGCCCCGGGCGGGCAGCAGGTGATCACGCGGCCAGCGGACCCTGCGCAGATGCTTCGGCAGGCGCGGCAACTTGTGGAAAGAATGCAATGAAATGGATCGGTAGATTTGTCGCCGCGCTTCGGCAGGGCAGCGGGGCCTCCTTTATCATCTTGTTGGCCTGCCTGACCCTTGTGGCGGGATTCAGCGGCTGGCTCGCCTATCTGCGGGCGCATCCGGAGATCACGCCCTTTGCAGTGCAGGAGGCGCTGTTCCGCGCGATCAAGGCCTTTACCCTTGCGGGGGAATACGAGCAGCCGGGCGTCTGGGAGCATGACTGGCGCCTATATCTGGCGCGTTGGGGCGGGACGTTTATTGCCTTTGCCGCCGTTTTGCGGGCGGCGTTTTTGCTGTTTTATCGCCCGCTGAGCCGGTTGCGGGCGGCGCTGCGGCGGGGGCATGTGGTGGTGATTGGCGATAGCAAGCTGCTGCGGGCCGCCTGCGAGGGCTGGACCCGGGCGGGCAAGCGGGTGACGCAGCATGCGGGGGAAAGTTATGCCGCGCGGGGCGGTGTGCTGGTGCTGCCTGCGGCGGTGCATGGGGGCGCGCGGGTGTTGCGCGCCAGCCTGAGCGGGGCGGAGCGGGTGATTGTGGCCGATGCCAGCGATGCGGCCTGCGCCGAGATCGCGCGGGATCTGGCCAAGAGCCTGCCCGATGTGCCGGTCTTTGCCCTGCTGGATGATCCGTGGCTGACCAACCGGATCGCCCATGACCGCCAGAGCCGCGCCGAGGGGGATTTGCTGACGGGCATTTCCGCCGATGCGGCCATGGCGCGGGCGGTTTTGTCGGCTTGGCCGCCCTATTTGCAGGCGCAGGCCATGGGGGCGCAGCGCATTCATGCGCTGATCGTCGGGTTTGACGGGCTGGGCAGCGCCTTGATGGTGGATTTGCTGAATTCCAGCCTTGTGAGTTTTCTGGACCGGCCCATGTTTACGGTGATTGACCCCGAGGCAGAGACGCGGCGCAAGGCCTTTCTGGCGCGGCATCCGGGGATCGAGGATCATGTGGACCTGCGCTTTATCAGCGAGGGGATTGATAGGTTTGATGCCCCTGCGATCGAAGCCCTGCGGCACAGGACGCAGGATGCGCCTGTCACCTCTGTTTATATTGCGACCTCTGCGCAGGGGGCGCCCCTTGCCCATGCCCTCGCGCTGGAGGCCATGGCGCGGCGGGAGGATTTGCTGCATGCGCCGATCTTCCTGCGGGCGGCGGACAGTGCGGGGATGAACGAGGTTGCGCCTGCCTCCTTTGTCGCGCCGCGCAGTTTGGTGCCCTTTGGCTCCTATGATCAGGTGTTGGAGGCCAGCGGGTTGATGGCCCCTGCCCCCGATGCGGCGGCGCGGGCGCATCACGAAGCCTATGAGACATTCATGACCGGCAGGCCCGCGCAGACGCCTTGGGCCAAGCTGCCGGAGCGGTTCCGGACCTCGAACCGCAGGGCGATCCAGCATATCCCGGCCAAGCTGGCCTCTGCGGGGTTTGACCTTGGCGGGCATCTGGGGGTGGCGCAGGGCCTGCCGGTTTTGAAAGCGGGTGAGGCCCTGTGCCAAGACGCCGAGGTGCTCGATCAGCTGTCGCGGCTGGAGCATGACCGCTGGATGATGGACCGTTGGCTGGACGGCTGGCGCTTTGCGCCGGAGCGCGATGACGACAGGCTGCTGCACCCTGACCTCGTGCCCTTTGACGAGTTGAGCGCTCAGACGCAGGGCTATGACACCAAGTTCGTGGAGTTCCTTGATGACTTCCTGCCCCGCGGGGCCGAGGGGGTGGCGCGCAGGGGGGGTTAGGCCGCGTTTCGGGGCGGCGCGGTTCAGAAGGCAAACCCCTCGCGGTGCAGGCGGGATTCGGGCAGGCCCAGCTCGGTGAGTGCGGCTTCGCTCCAATCCATCAGGGGGTCAGGGCCGCAGAGGTAAACCTCGCGGCTGTGCAGGTCGGGGAGGGATTGGAAATCCGCGATCTGCATGCGCCGGTTATGAAGCCCCGGCATGGGGGTGCCCTGTGTTTGCGGCTGTTCGCTGCTTTGGAAGGCCATGGTTTGCAGGCTTAGCCCCTCGGGCAGTGCCCCGCCCTGCGGCGCGAAATGGGTGAGGAGGTCGATGTCATCGCCGCGCCCGGCATATAGAAGCACAATATCGGTGCGGAGGCTTTGCGGGCGGGCCTGCGCCGCAGACAGAAGGCCGCTCCACATCGACATGAAGGGGGTGAGGCCCACGCCGCCCGCGATCCAGAGCATCTTGGGCGGGAGGGTTTCCAGACCGCCCGTGGAAAGGCCGGAGAAACAGCTGAACCCCGTGCCGGTGCCTTTGAAAGCCACGGGCAGTTTCTGGGCGATGAGGCGATGCGCGTTGTCGTGCAGCAGATTGGACATCAGGCCGCCGGGTTTGCGTTTGACGGTGATGCTGACCTCGTCCGTTGGGCGGAAGCTGTTGGTTTCGGCGTCGAAGGGGGGCGCGCTGGAGAGGGTCCAAGTGCGCAGGTAATCCTCGTTCACCAGTTGGGGGTTTGCCTCGTTCATATGGCTGTAGCCGGTGTCCAGAAGGCCGGAGAAGTCAAAGACGCCAAAGCCGCCGGGCAAGGGGGGGCTGATCGGGGCGGAGAGTTTGAAATGGAAGGTTCGGATGCTCTGGGATAGGGTTCGGGTTGACAGGAGTGTCGCCGTTACCGCCGATGCCGCGTCTTCCTCGGGGATGGCATGCCCCATCTGGGCAAGCTCCTGCCGCAGATAGCGGAGCGGGGGATTGTAGGGGGAGAGCTGCTCCGCCGAGGTGAGTGCGAGGTTGAGGCCCTGTTTGACGAAAACCGCGCCCGTCACCCTGATCCGCGTGAGCAGGTTCACGCGCGGCATGAGGGCCTCTGCCGCCTGCCCCATGAGGTTTTCGGCCTCGCCGGTGATATAGAGGACATCGCCGGTTTCGAAATCGGGAAAGACGAGGCCGACCTTGGGGTCCGCCTCGATATTGCCCAAGGATTGGTAGAAACGGTTGCCGGAATGGTCGGGCAGGACCAGATAAGTCGCCGCCCTGCCCGCGTGATTGCCCTCGTAGAGGCGGGTAAAGCCGGGGGCGCCGCCGCGATGGTTCACGCCCATGTCGCTTTGTGCGCTGTCGGCGCTGTTGATGTGTTTGGTGGCCAGAAAGACGGTGCTGGCGCGGTTGATCACGGCCTTTGCGTCTTGGGGGAGGTGCTCTGTGCCGGTGGCAAAGCTGTCATGGGCGCGCGTGGCATTGCGGCGGGTATGTGAGAGCCCGCGCAGGGTTATGTATTTCGGGCAGTTGCCGAGATGCTGGTCAGAGCGCAGCCGGAGGCGGAGCTTGCCTGTGCTGTCTACATCGGCGCTCTCGATGGAGCCGGCGATCTTGTTGCGGCGTCTGTTGGTGAAATCGACCCCGACACCGGCAAAGAGCCCCGCGCCCACGGGCATCTGGCCCAAGGCGCGGGCGAGCGGGTCATGGGGGCTGCTTTGGGCGAGGACATCCAAGGTGTTGCCGCCGCCCGGCGTGATGCCGAGGGCGGGGTCAAGCGGCGATGCTGTGACCAAAAGGCTGACCCATGGGCGGCCCTGTGCATCGAGCGTGGCCAATGGCAGATAGGGCAGACCCGCGAAGAAATCGGCGTGTTGTTGCGGCATATCGCGGCTGATGTACTGCGGGATCGCATCGATCAGCGCCTTGGGCGTGTTGCGGCGCGCCTGAAGCTGTAACTCTCCGTCGTGGGATTTGTGTATGCGGGTCATGGTTTGCCCCCTACCCCGCCAAGAGGCCGACGGCGGTGGCGGGCATTGGCACGAACCCTGGCAGGCCCTCGAAGCGCGCCAGCCAGGCCCGCACGTTTGGATAGGGGGCGAGCGAGACATTCCCCTCTGGGGCGTGGGCTGTGTAGGAATAGGTTGCGACATCTGCGATCGTGGGGCGATCACCGACCAGCCAATCGCGGCCCTCTAGGCCCCGTTCCAGTTTCTGCATGGCCTTGGCGGCCGTGGCATCGGCGAATTCTGCGTCCAGAGGGGCGCTGAAGACGGTGATCAGGCGGGCGGCGCAGGAGCCGAAGGCGATCTCGCCTGCGGCCAGCGTCAACCAGCGCTGCACCGCGGCCTCGTCAGCCGGATCGCTTGGGATCCAGTCCGGGGCATAGACCCGCGCCAGATAGACAAGGATGGCATTGGAATCCGAGACCACCACCGCGCCGTCCTCGAGGACGGGGACCTGTCCGTTGGGGTTCATGGCAAGGAATTCGGGGGATTTATGCGCGCCCGATGCCAGATCAACGGGCACCGCCTCATGGGGGATTCCGGCGAGTTTGGCGAAAACCAAGGCCCGATGGGCATTGCCGGATTTGGCGAAATGGTGAATACGAACGGTTTTTGACATGGGGGGCTCCAATCGGTTTGCAGATGTGAGAACAGGAATAGCCCTTGCGCGTTTCGGTGATAATCGCCACTTTGGGTGCAAGTTTAGGCCCTAAAAGGGCGCAATACCATGGATAAGATCGACCGCATGCGGGCCTTTGCCCTTGTTGCGCAGAATGCCTCTTTCACCATCGCTGCACAGCGCATGGGGCGGTCGGCGCGTTTGGTGAGCAAATATGTGGCCGATCTGGAGGGGGCCCTTGGTGTGCAATTGCTGAACCGCACCACGCGCAGTGTCTCCCTGACCGATGCGGGGGCCACATACCTGTCGCTTTGTGCGCCGCTGCTGGAGGGGTTCGACGAGCTTGAGGAGCGGGTGCGCAATGAGCAGGCGTCACTGCGCGGGGCGATCCATATTTCTGCGCCCACAGGGTTTGGCTCTGTGCGGCTGGCGCCCTCGCTCGCGCGGTTTGCCGAGAAACATCCGCATGTGGAGCTGGACCTGCGGTTTTCCGACCGCAGGGTGTCGATTGTCGAGGAGGGGATTGATCTGGCCATTCGGATCGGGCCCCTGCGCGACAGCTCCCTTAAACTGCGGCAGTTGGGGCGCATGCCCTTGGTTGTCTGCGCCTCGCCCGAATACCTGCAACGCGTCGGAAGGCCCGAACGCCCGAGCGATCTCTCTGCGCATGAGTGCATCCTTGACGGAAACATGACGGAGCCGACGGTTTGGCGGTTTGCCGTTGATGGGCAGGAAGAGGCGGTGCAGGTCAACGGGCGGTTTCGGATGAATGCGCCCGCGGGGTCAGCGCGCCTTGCCGCAGCGGGGGCTGCGATCGCGCGCTGCCCGGCCTATACGGTGTCAGAGGCTTTGAAATCGGGTGATCTGGTCGAGCTTTTCCCCCGCAACCGCGTTGCGCCCTATGTGGTGGCCGCGCTTTTCCCGCAGAACCGGCGCCTGACGACGCGGGTTCGGGCGTTGATTGACCATTTGGCGGGGGATGCGGCGCTGTGCACCGACGCCGCCTGAGGGCAGCGCCCCCGCCGCGGGTCAGATGCGGAACAGGGGTTGTAGCATGCGCGGGACGAAGGAGTTGAAGCGCAGGGGGGCGTCGGTGGCGGCGATGCAGATGCAGGGCGCGCCTTCGTCGGCTGTGGGGGTGTGTTCGACGTCCTGATCGGCGACTTCGAGGTCTCCGACGCCGAAGCGGCCCTCGCTGTCGCTAAAGCTTCCCTGAAGCACCAGAGTGAGTTCCAGCCCGTTATGGCTGTGATCCGGGACGGCCTGCCCCGGCGGGATGTAGAGCAGCCTTGCGGAGCCTGCGGGGCCGCTGGAGAGGATGCTTTGGCGCACGCCGAGGCCGAGGGATTTCCATTTCGGCGGCTTGCCTTTCAACACCTCCATCACCGGGCCGGGGAAGACACCGGAGCGTTTATAGGTGGGTTTTGCCGGGGCGGGCCTGTCCAGTAGGGCGAGGGTGCTGGATTTCAGGTCGCTAGAAAGCGGTTCCTGATCGATGTTTTCCAGCACGACGCCGCCTGCGGCCTGATGGGCGTCAAACGCGGCGCGGCATTCCAGACACATGGAGATATGGGTGGCCACGACCAGCGCATAGGGCGCGGGCAGGTTGCCGGCGGCATAGGCCGCCAGAAGCGGGTCGGGGATATGGTGGGTGATGGCGGTCATTCTAACGGATTTCCTTTAACTCGTGACGGAGTTTTTCAAGAGCCAGTCGGATGCGGGATTTGATTGTGCCGAGGGGCAGGCCGGTTTGGGTGCTTATTTCCTGATGGGAGAGTTCCCCCAGATAGGCCTGTTCGATGACGCTGCGTTGGTCGGGTTTGAGCAAGGCGAGGGCCTGTCTGAGTTTTCCGGCCTCCTGTTCCAGCGCGATGATCTGGCTGGCGTCGGGGTCCGCCTCGGGGTCTTGGGTCAGGGCCTCTGGCAGGGGGCGTTGTTCCTTGCGGAACACGTCGATCTGCTTGTTGCGGGCGATCTGGTAAACCCATGCGGAGACCTGTGCGCGGGCAGGATCGAACTGGTCCGATTTGCGCCAGACGGTCAGCATGACCTCTTGCACGATCTCTTCGGCCTGCCCTGCCCCTGCGCCGGAGCGAATGATGAAGCCCTTGAGCCGCGGGGCGAAATAATCAAACAGCGCGGCAAAGGCGGCCTGGTCGCGGGCGTCGCGCACGGCCAGCATCCATGTTGTTTGCTGGGATAGGTCTTGAGAGGCCTTCGTCACCTGTGCCTTGCCCTTTCGCGGCCCCGGGATCGGGGGCCGGTCGACAGTGTCTATATCTGTGTTCGCATACAACATAATTCAGATACGTGCCCTGTGGGAACCTGGATCATTTTGATCCGGAAGAGTTTTGCGCTCGTATCCGATGGAAAGACCCATTGGAGTAGATACCTTGTTTGATGCCCGCCCGATCCAGACCCAACGCATCGCTGTTATCGGCGGCGGGATATCCGGCCTTGCGGCTGCTTACCTCTTGGCGCCGCATCATGCGGTGACCCTGTTCGAGGCCGCGCCAAAGCTGGGCGGTCATGCGCGCACGGTGATGGCGGGCCTGCAGGGCAACCAGCCGGTGGATACCGGATTTATCGTGTTCAACTATGCCAATTACCCGCATATGACGCGGATGTTCCAAGAGCTGGATGTGCCCGTGTCGAAGAGCGACATGAGCTTTGGCGCCTCTATCAATGACGGGCAGATCGAATACGGGCTGCGCAACCTGAAGGCCCTGACCGCCCAGCGCCGCAACCTGATGCGGCCTGCTTTCCTGCGGATGGTGCGGGATATTTTGCGGTTTAACGAGAAGGCAGAGAGCCTTGCCACGGACGACAGCGCGACCATTGGCGAGTTGATGGATGACCTTGGGCTCGGGCGTTGGTTCCAGCGGTTTTACCTGACGCCGATTTCGGGGGCGATCTGGTCCACGCCGCCTTCGGAAATTCGCGGGTTTCCGGCGCGGGCGTTGGTGCAGTTTTTCCGCAACCACGCCTTGCTGAGCGCCACGGGCCAGCATCAGTGGTGGACGGTGGATGGCGGCTCTGTGGAATATGTGCGGCGGCTGGAGCATCACCTGCGTGGGCAAGGGGTTGCGATCCATACGGGGACGCCGGTGCAAAGCGTTGAGCGCACTGGCCTGCAAAGCACGGTGCAAAGCGCCGCTGGCCCCCATGCGCCCTTTGATCAGGTGATTTTTGCCTGCCATTCGGATCAGGCGCTGCGGCTGCTCTCGCGCCCGACGGTGCAGGAAAGCGCTGCCCTGTCGGCCATGCGGTTTCAGGACAACGAGATGGTTTTGCACCGCGACATCAGCCAGATGCCAAAGCGGCGCGCGGTTTGGTCCAGCTGGGTGTACAAGACGGACACGCGCCGCCCCGAGCCCGCCATCGGGGTGACCTACTGGATGAACCGGTTGCAGAATATCCCCGAGCAAGACCCCTTGTTTGTGTCCCTCAACCCCGCGCGGGAGGTGCCCGAGCATCTGACCTATGACCAGACAAGCTTTCGCCATCCGGTGTTTGATGCCAAGGCATTGGCGGCGCAAAAGCAGCTGATGCAGATGCAGGGGCAGAACAACACATGGTTTGCGGGGGCCTATACGCGGCACGGCTTCCATGAGGACGGTTTTGCCAGCGCCGCCCGCATTGCCCGCCTGATGGAGCGGCAAAGCGCGTGAGTCGCGCGGCGCAACATATCGCGGGGGTGACCACCCATACGCGGCGCGGCGATATCCGGCATCGGTTCAGCTATGGCGTGGACTATGTGCTGATTGATGCGGAGGGGCCTGTGGCGGCGCCGCGGCTGTTTTCGCGCAACCGGTTTAATCTGGCCTCGGTGCATGACGTGGATCACGGCGGGCCGATGAAGGCGGGGCGCGGCGCGTCTTGGGCGCGGGCGGTTCTGGCGGGGCATGGGCTGGAGCCTGAGGGCCTGCGCCTGCAATTGCTGACCCAGCCGCGGTTTCTGGGCTATGGGTTCAATCCGGTCAGTTTCTGGTTGGTGCATCGCGATGACGCCCTGATCGCGGTGATCGCGGAGGTCTCTACCCCCTTCGGGGATCGGCATTCCTATCTGTGTCATCAGCCCGATTTCGCGCCGATCACCAAGGAGACGCGGATCAGCGCGCCGAAGTCGCTGCATGTCTCGCCGTTTCAAGAGGTCAAGGGACGCTATGAGTTCCGGTTTGACCTGAGCGCGGAGCGGATCGACATTCGCATTCTGTTTCGCAATGGCGAGGAAGGGGTTGTGGCGACCCTGACCGGAGCGCGCGCGCCCATGACCAACACCAGCCTGCTCCGCGGCAGTCTGCGCCGCCCGCTGGGCGCGCTGCGCACCTCCATCCTGATCTATTGGCAGGCGCTGCGCCTGAAACTCAAAGGGGCGCGGTATCGCAACCGCCCGACGCCCCCCAACACAGAGGTAACCTGATGCTCTTTCTGACCAAACGCATAAAACGTGATTTTCTGGCCACCTGCGAGCAGATCCGCGTGGGCAGCCTGCGCCTGCGCACGCCGGAGGGGGAGGTGTTTGATTTCGGTCAGGGCAGCCCCGCAGCCGAGATGCAGATATACGACTGGTCCGTTGTGTCGGCCATTGCGGCGCGGGGGGATATCGGGCTGGGGGAGACCTATGTTGCGGGCCTGTGGGAGACCCCCAGTATCGAGACCCTGACCGAGGTGGCGGTGAAGAACCTGGAGCAGTTTCGCGGCTATGCCTATGCGGGGTTCTGGAACAGTCTGAAGTTCCGGGTTGTGAACCGCCTGATGCGGGCCAATTCGCCGCGCGGGGCGGCGCGCAATATCCGCGCCCATTACGATGTGGGCAACGAGTTCTATCAGCTTTGGCTGGATGACAGCATGACCTATTCCTCGGCCCTGTTTGCCGAGGGCGACGATGATCTGGGCCGCGCGCAGACGCGCAAGTATGACCGGATCTTGGGGCGTCTGGCCGAGGGGGAGCGGGTGCTGGAGATCGGCTGTGGCTGGGGCGGTTTTGCCGAACGGGCGGCGGAGAGCGGGCGACATGTGACCGGCTTGACGATTTCGCCCAGCCAGAAGGGCTATGCCGATGCACGTTTGGACGGGCGGGCGCAGATTCAGCTTCAGGATTATCGCAAGAGCACGGGGAAGTTCGACAATATCGTTTCGATCGAGATGATCGAGGCTGTGGGGCAGGATTATTGGCCGACCTATTTTGCCACGCTCAAGCGCAGCCTTGCGGATCATGGCCGTGCTGTCCTTCAGGCGATCACCGTGGGGGATGATTACTTCGACACCTATCGGCGGTCTTCGGATTATATCCGGCATTACACCTTCCCGGGCGGGATGCTTTTGTCGGATGCGGTGATTGCGGATCAGGCCCGCCGTGCGGGTTTGACCATCAAGGAGAGCTATGCCTTTGGGCCCGATTATGCCCGCACCTGCCGCCTTTGGGGCGAGCGGCTTGTTCAGCAGTCGGAGCGTATCCGCAAGCTGGGCTATGACGAGCGGTTTTTGCGCAACTGGCGGTATTACCTTGGCATCTGTGCGGGGTCTTTTGCCGCCGGGCAGACCAATGTGGTTCAGGTTGAGTTGGCCCATGCATAGGGGCGAAACCATATGGATCATTGGCGCGAGTGACGGGATCGGCGCGGCCTTGGCGCAGGAATGGGCGGGGCGCGGGGCGCGGGTGATCCTTTCGGCCAGATCGGAGGATCGGCTGCGGGAGCTGGCCGGGCGCCTTGGGCCGGAGCATATCGCCCTGCCGATGGATGTCAGCGATGGCGAGAGCCGTGCGGCGGCCAGTGCCGAGGTCGCCGCCCTTGGGCCGGTGGACCGGATTGTGCATCTGGCGGCGATCTATGATCCGGGCAAGATCGCGGAGATTGACCCCGAGACCGCGGCGCGGATTGTCGAGGTCAACCTGACCGGCAGTTTCCATATCGCGCAGCTTGCGCCGCCCCTGCTGCGGGCGGGCGGGCAACTGGCGCTTTGCGGCTCTGTCGCCGGATACATCGGCCTGCCGCAGGGGCAGATTTATTCCGCGACCAAGGCCGGGGTGATCAACCTTGCGGAGTCCCTGCGCGCCGAGATGTCGGGGCGCTATGATGTGCGGCTGATCTCTCCGGGGTTTGTGGATACCCGCCTGACCCAGCGCAATGATTTCACCATGCCCGCCATGGTGACGCCGCGAAAGGCGGCCCTTGCGATTATTGACGGGCTGAACAAGCGCCGGTTCGAAGTGCATTTCCCGCGCCGTCTGACCCTTGTGATGAAACTGCTTAGCGCCCTGCCCTATTGGGCGGCGCTGCCGCTGACGCGGCGATTGAGCCGATAACCCCGCAACGAAAGGGATCCCCATGAAAATTCTGGTTCTGTATTTCTCTACCGCCTTTATCTTTTTCGCCGCCGATGCTGTTGGGCTGCGATTGCTGGTCAAGCCGGTGTTCGAGCGCCATGTGTCGCATCTGTTTGCCGAT
The DNA here is from genome assembly GCA_018524345.1 of Harenicola maris. GTDB lineage: Bacteria > Pseudomonadota > Alphaproteobacteria > Rhodobacterales > Rhodobacteraceae > Harenicola > Harenicola maris. The sequence continues at coordinate 996,633 of JADQAZ010000002.1, read as the reverse complement.
CCGTTTCGCGTGGGTCCGGCGGCGCTGTTCTATCTGGGCTATGTGGCGGGGGTTTTGTGGTTTGTCTCCCTGCCGGCGCTGCGCACAGGGGACCCTATGGCGGCGCTGATCGGCGGGGCGCTTTTGGGGCTTTTGGCCTATGGGACCTATGAGTTCACCAATTACGCCACCCTGCGCGACTGGTCGGCGCAGCAGGTGATTGTGGATACCCTTTGGGGCGGCGCATTGACCGGCTTTTCCGCGTGGGCGGGCGTTATGATCGCCCGTTCGGTTGGGTAGGCTAGGCAGGTTTTTAGGCCTGTAACGGCGCGGTCCAGTAGGAGAAGCAGGAGGCCTCTGTTTTCGACAGGCCGCGCTCCTTGAGGTATTGGCGGGCCTCGGCCACCTCCTCGCGTTCGGCGGCGACATATACGAAACGGTCCTGATCCGGCGCAGGATTTGGGCCGGGGTGGTGGTTGCGTCGCGCAGGACCCAGTTCACTGTCACCCCTTCGGGGTGGGTGAGGGTCTGGGCGTCATCGGCGTCTGGGATGATGCAGCTCGCGGCCCTGTCGGGCCCTTGGCCCAATGGGGAGGGGCGGATCGAAACGCCGCGCGCCGATATGCTGTGAAGCTGACGGCGTGAAGGGGCCACCCCTAGGCGGCCCCTTCCCTGAGCGGCATCGAATCTTTCCGAATCCGTGAGCGCGGGCGTCTCTGTAAAGGGCGGCTTCGGCGGTATGGGGGGGTGTTGAAGGCGCGCAGGTGATCGGGAAATGGCGATGGGCGGGGGCAGGTGCATCCGCAGGTCGGTATTTTGCGGTGCCCGTTGAAAACCTGGGGCAAACGGCAGGAGCGCATTTCACCGGCGCCCAAATTAGCGGCGCGGCCCCCATATTTTATCTATAAATTACAAAATCTTATGCCTCGCACAGGCCGCCAAACCCCAGAAAATTAGCCAATTGACAAGGAGGCACCCCGTCCATAGTCATTTTAGTGTGACTAAAAAAATGACGCCGTGAACAGCGAGAGAACCCGAATGGACAAGCAACCGGATGAGGACGAACCGATCGGCAAGCGCCTTCGATTGCGGCGCAAGGCCTTGGGGTTGACCATGGAACAGGTTGCCGCCGAGGCGGGCCTGTCCATCGGCTTCATCTCGCAGATCGAACGCAGCATCACCACGCCTTCGCTGACCTCGCTGGCCAATGTCAGCCGCGCTTTGGGGGCCAGCCTTGGCGACTTTTTTGCCCAGCCCGCGGCCGAGGGGCACCTGACCCATAGCGCCAAGCGCGAGAAGTTTTCGATCGGCGATAACGGTCTGGTCTATGAGCGGGTCTCGGCAAGTTTTCCCGACAAGATGCTCAACTCGGTCATCATCCATGAGCCGCCCGGTTATCGGTCCGAGCCGAACTCCCACGAGGGGGAAGAGATCTTCTTCATCCTCAAGGGTGCCCTGACCCTTGAGGTTGAGGGCGAGGTGACGGTCCTTGAGGTTGGCGATTCCATCCACTTTCGGTCCAGCCGCACCCATGCCTCGTGGAACCACACCTCGGAGACGACCTCGTTCCTGCACACCTGCACCATGGACATCTTTAGCGAAGGGCCAAACGCCGCTTCGGCGCCCCGCAAGGACACCCCCGCCAAATGAGCGCGGCGATTTATCAGGAGACAGCATCCGCATGACCCAAGACGCAACACCGGCCAGCCTGCAGCCCCCGCGGCAGATGATGGGGCGCGGCAATGCCTGGCTGCGGGGCCTCGGGGCCGTGCTGGTCTCTATGGCGATGACCTTTCTTGGCCTGATCGCCATCACCTTTTTCGTCGGCCGCGTTGTGCCCATCGATCCGGTGATCGCCGTGGTCGGCGACCGGGCCCCGATCGAGGTTTATAACGCGGTGCGCGCCGAAATGGGGCTGGATGATCCGCTGATCCTGCAGTTCCTGCGCTATGTCGCGGACGTTTTGACCGGGGATCTGGGCATGTCGATCTCGACCGGCGGGCGGGTCATCGACGACCTTGTTCGCGTTTTCCCTGCCACGCTGGAGCTGGCCACACTGGGCATCATCATCGGTGTGCTGCTGGGTGTGCCCATGGGGGTCTATGCCGCCAGCCACCACGGCACCTTTGTCGATCACGCCATTCGGGTGCTGGGGCTGGTGGGCTATGCGGTGCCGGCCTTTTGGTTGGGGCTTGTCGGTCTGGCGGTGCTCTATGCCCGGTTGCAGATCGTGGGCGGGCCGGGGCGGCTGGATTTCTTTTATGACGGGCTGGTGCCGCCGGTTACCGGCCTGATTTTGGTGGACAGCCTGCTGGCGGGCGACATGGCGGTGTTCCGCAATGCCTTTTCCCATATCATCCTGCCCGCCGCGGTGCTGGGGTTCTTTAGCCTCGCCTATATCTCGCGGATGACGCGGTCCTTCATGCTGGACCAGCTGTCGCAGGATTTCATCATGACCGCACGGGTCAAGGGGATCTCCGAGCGCCGGGTGATCTGGCACCATGCGTTCCGCCCGATCCGTGTGCCGCTGGTGACGGTCATCGGCCTGTCCTATGCCAGCCTGCTGGAGGGTTCGGTGATGATCGAGACGGTCTTCTCATGGCCCGGCATCGGCAACTACCTGACCACCGCCTTGCTGAATGCCGACATGAACGCCGTCTTGGGCGCGACGCTGGTCATCGGCATGGTCTTTATCCTTATCAACAAGGGGTCCGACGTTTTGTACAGACTGATTGATCCGAGGGCCCGCGCATGAGCACCATTGACTGGCTGATCGACGACGCCCCTTCCTCGCGGTTGCAGGCACGGGCGGGGCGGCTGTACCGGCTGAGCCGGATGCTGCTGCGCAACCCGCTGGCCGTTGTGGGCATCGTGATTGTGACCGCGCTGGTTCTGGTGGCGATTTTTGCCCCCTTGATCGCAACAGCATCCCCCACCGAGCAGGATCTGGCCAACCGCCTTCTGGCGCCGGGGGCCGATCACTGGATGGGCACCGACGAGCTGGGGCGCGATATCTGGAGCAGGGTCGTTTTTGGCGCCCGCATCACCCTGATGATTGTTGCCATTGTCGCCGTGATCTCGGCCCCGGTCGGGTTGGTGGTGGGGGCTGTCGCCGGATATTATGGCGGCTGGGTGGACCGTATCCTTATGGGGCTGACCGATGTTTTCCTGTCGCTGCCCCGTCTGGTGCTGGCGCTGGCTTTTGTTGCGGCCCTTGGGCCCGGGATCGAGAACGCCGTCATCGCCATCGCCATCACCACATGGCCCAGCTATGCCCGTATCGCCCGCGCCGAGACGCTGACCTTTCGCAATGCCGAGTTCATCTCTGCCATGCGGTTGCAGGGGGCCTCGGCTGTGCGGGTGATCGGAACCGGCATTCTGCCGCTTTGCACCTCGTCGATGATCATTCGTGTCACGCTGGATATGGCGGGCATCATCCTGACCGCCGCTGGCCTTGGCTTTATCGGCCTTGGCGCGCAGCCGCCGCTGCCCGAATGGGGGGCGATGATCTCTCGCGGGCGGGCCTTTATCCTTGACCAGTGGTGGGTTGCCACCATGCCCGGTCTTGCAATCGTCGTGGTCAGCCTTGGCTTTTGCTTTCTGGGTGACGGGCTGCGCGATGTGCTGGACCCCAAACACGGAGACAAGGCATGAAGCCGATCCTCGAAGTCGAAAACCTGCGGGTTAGCTTTCCCGCGCCGCGCGGCCGGGTCGAGGTGGTCAAGGGCATCAACTTTTCCCTCGGGGCGGAGCGCCTTGGCATTGTGGGGGAAAGCGGGTCGGGCAAATCCATGACCGGCCGTTCGATCCTGCGGCTGATCCAGCGGCCCGGGCGCGTCACCGCCGACCGGTTGCAGTTTGAAGAGGTTGATATCCTTTCGGCCAGCGACCGGCAGATGCGGGCCGTGCGCGGGGCGCGCATTTCCATGGTGATGCAGGATCCGAAATTCTCTCTGAACCCTGTGATCACCATCGGCGACCAGATCGCCGAGGGGCTGGTGGCCCATCGTCGCCTGCCCCGCGCGCAGGTGAAGGAAAAGACCTTGGAGATGCTGCGCGCCGTGCGCATCGCCGATCCCGAAAAGGTGGTGAAGCTTTATCCGCATCAGGTGTCGGGTGGCATGGGCCAGCGGGTGATGATCGCCATGATGCTGATCCCCGAGCCGACCCTGCTGATCGCGGATGAGCCGACCTCGGCCCTTGACGTATCGGTGCAGGCGCAGGTGCTGGATATCATCGACGAGCTGATCCGCCGCAACAACATGGGGCTGATCCTGATCAGCCACGACCTGCTCTTGGTCTCGGCCTATTGCGACCGCATCCTTGTGATGCGCAACGGCGAGGTGGTGGACGAATGCGCGGCGCGCGATCTTGCCGCCTCGACCCATCCCTATACCCGCGGCCTGCTTGCCGCGATGCCGCATCTCAACGAAACCCGCGATGAGCTGCCGATGCTTGACCGGCGGAGCCAGGCCACATGAACATTCTCGAAATCTCTGATCTCAACGTGAGCTATGGCACCAGTCAGGTTGTTCACGACGTTTCCTTTTCGGTGAAAGAGGGCGAGATCTTTGCCCTTTGCGGCGAAAGCGGATCGGGCAAAAGCACCATTCTGCGTGCCATCGCCGGGCTGGCGACCGAATGGACCGGGGCGATCTCTGTCCTTGGGCGGGCCCGCGAGCGGGGGCTTTCGGCCCGTTTTGCCAGCGAATGCCAGATGGTGTTTCAGGATCCCTATGCCTCGCTGCACCCGCGCAAGACCATCGACGCCACCCTGTCCGAGCCGCTGCGCATCCACCGCGTTGCCGGGAACCACGGCGACCGGATCGAAGAGGTGTTGGACTCTGTCGGGCTGGATCGGCGGTTTCGCTTTCGCTTTCCGCACCAGCTTTCTGGTGGTCAGCGTCAAAGGGTGGCCATCGCCCGCGCGCTGATGTTGCAGCCCCGGCTGTTGCTGCTGGACGAGCCGACCTCGGCCCTCGATGTGTCGGTGCAGGCCGAGGTGTTGAACCTGCTCAAGAAGCTGCGCCGCGAACAGGGGCTGACCTATGTCATGGTGACCCATTCGATGCCGGTGATCTCTTTCCTGTGCGACCGGCTGGCGGTGATGCGCCATGGCCGCGTGGTGGAAACCGCCGATGTGGAACAGCTTAAGGCCGACCGCATGACAGACCCCTATTCACAAGAGCTGGTGGCGCTGAGCCGCGGCAGACCCGATCAGAAAAGCGAGAAGACCCAATGACATCACCCCACCCCGCCTTTACAGAGTTCGACCGCGCCCTTGGCGAGGCGAGCACCGCCGATGACGCATGGGCCGCCATCCACAAGCTGACTGTCGAGACGGTCGGCGGGCGGTTGTTCAGCGTGATGCTGGCCGATTGGGATGCCAAGGTCAGCAGCCGGGTCTATACGACCCACCCCGAGGAATACCCCCTGTCCGGCACCAAGCCCTTCAACCCCTCCCACTGGTGGCAAGTGATCCACACAGAGCGCAAGCCCTTCGTGGCCAACACTTTGGAGGAGATCGCCGAGGTCTTTCCCGACCCCGATCTGATCGGCTCGCTTGGCCTTGGGTCTGTCATCAACATTCCCGTGGTGCTGAACAACCGCATCGCCGGAACGCTGAACGTTCTGGACGCGGAACATTTCTACACCCCCGAGCGCGCCGCCGCCGCCAGCCTTTTGATGCTGCCCGGCAAAGCCGCCTGCCTTGCCGCGACAGTCCTATCCGAATGATCCGGCGGGCAGAGCGCGCCGGACCCACTATCCAAAACTGCAACAACAGAGAGGCGAAAGAATGAACAAGCTGACCCAAATTTCCTTGGCCGCGTTTCTGGCCATGCCGCTGGGGCTTCCCCCGGCGCTGGCCGATACGCCGTCCGACATCCTGGTGATCGCGTCGAACATCAACGACATCGTCAGTATCGATCCGGCCGAAGCCTATGAGCCCTCTTCGGGCGAGCTGGTCGGACAGACCTATGACCGGCTGGTGCAATATGACGCCACCGATCTGGAAACGCTGGCCCCCGGTCTGGCGACCGAATGGACCGCCGACGCAGAGGCCAAGACCATCACCTTCACCCTGCGCGAGGGTGTCACCTTTACCTCGGGCAATCCGCTGACCGGTGCCGATGTGGTTTACTCGTGGAAGCGGGTTTTTGTGCTGAACAAATCGCCCGCCGCCATCCTTGGCCAGATCGGCTGGACCCCCGAGAACTATGACGAGATGGTTTCGGCCGAGGGCAACACGGTGACGGTGCGCTATACTGCCGACGTGTCCCCGGCCTTTGTTCTGAACGTTCTTGCCTCGCGCCCCGGCGCCATTGTGGACATGAAGACCACGATGGAAAACGAGGTCGACGGTGACATGGGCAACGCCTTTTTGAAGGCGAACACAGCTGGCACCGGGCCCTTCGTCCTGCGTGACTATCGCCCCGCCGAGATGATCAATCTGGTCGCCAACCCCGACTATTTCGGCGGTGCTCCGGCCATGCGTAGCGTCATCGTGCGCCACGTTGCCGAATCCGCCACCCAGCGTCTGCTGCTGGAAACCGGCGATATCGACATCGCGCGGAACCTTACCGGCGATCAGGCCACCGCTTTGGAAGGCAAGGACGGCATTCGTGTCGAAACCTTCCCTCAGGCCACAGTGCATTTCCTCAGCCTGAACCAGAAGGCCGAGGCGCTTCAGCCCCCCGCCGTTTGGGAAGCCGCGCGGTATCTCGTGAACTACGAGGGCATGGCGGACTCGTTCCTTAAGGGTCAGATGCAGGTGCATCAGGCTTTCTGGCCGTCGGGCTTCCCGGGCGCACTGAACGACACGCCCTACAGCTATGACCCGGAGAAGGCGAAGCAGATCCTCGCCGATGCAGGGATCGAAACCCCCTTCACCGTCACCCTTGACGTGATCAATGCCGATCCTTTCCCCGACATGGCGCAATCCATGCAGGCGACCTTTGCCGAGGCCGGTATCAACCTTGATATCCTGCCCGGCACCGGCAGCCAGGTGATCACCAAATACCGCGCCCGCACCCATCAGGCGATGCTGCTGTATTGGAACCCGGACATCATGGACCCCCATTCCAACGCCAAGGCCTTTGCCTACAACTCCAACAATGGCGACGACTTCTATGCGCCCTCCACCACATGGCGGAACGCATGGGCTGTGCCTGACGAGATCAACGCCGAGACCATGGCGGCGCTCGCCGAGGCGGACGAGGCAACACGCCTTGAGATGTACCAAGACCTGCAACGCAAAGTGCAGCAGGACTCGCCGATCATCATGACCTTCCAGGCCAGTGATCGGGTCGCCCTCGCCGACGACGTGCTTGGCTATGTGCACGGGCCGACGTCGAACTTCATCTACTATCGCCTTGTGACCAAGGACTGATCCCAATCGGGCAGGCCGGGGCATCGCGCTCCGGCCTGCCTCCCCCACTTATCGGAGCATTCCCGTGGATAGATACCAAGACCTGCGCCAGATCGCCCAACAGCTGGATGCAGATGCCGTCGCGCTTGTGCCGGGGCCAAATTTCGCCCGTGTTTACAACAAGAATTTCGGCAGCAACGAGCGCCCTCTTGTCGTCATCATCCCGGTAGAGGGCCCGCCCGCCGCCATCGTTCCCAATCTTGAGCTGCAATCCTGGGCATTGGTCGATTTCGAAGGCGAAGTCTTCGATTGGAAAGACCAGCTTGGCTATCAAGGGGCGTTCGAGGCTCTGGCCCGCCACATGTCGCTTGGCCGGATCGCCGTCGAGGGGCAGCTGATGCGGGTCTTTGTGGACCAGGCCCTGCGCAGCGCCTGGCCCGGCCTGCAGATCATTGATGCGGAGGTCGCTATCTCTGGCCTGCGCCGCCGCAAGACACCCGCCGAAATCACCGCGCTGGAATCCGCCATCGCCACCTCCGAGGCCGCGCTGGCCGAGGTTCTGGCCGATGTGAAGCTCGGCATGACCGAGATGGAGATCCAGAGTGCCCTGCTTGGGGCGCTGTTCCGCCACGGGGCCGAGGGGCTGTCGTTCAACCCCATCGTCGCCTCGGGCAGCAACGCCGCCCGCCCCCATGCCTCGGCGCGGGCGGATTATGCGATCCAGCCCGGCGATACGCTGTTGATTGATTTCGGCGCCCGCCGCGGTGGCTTTAACGCCGATATCACCCGCACCTATTTCGTCGGCCACGCCCCGGATGAGGCCCATCGCGCCTATGAAACCGTGCTGCATGCCAACCTGAAGGGGCAAGAGCTGACCCGCCCGGGGGCCACGGCCCATGACATCGACGATGCGGTGACCGGCGTGCTCGAGGCATCGCCCTTCGCCGAGTATATCCTGACCAAGACCGGTCACGGCCTGGGCCGGGCGACGCATGAGGCGCCCTATATTATGCGCGGCAACCTCGAAGTGTTGGAGCCCGGCATGGTCTTTACCATCGAACCGGGCCTTTACCGCGACGGCGCCTATGGCATCCGCATCGAAGAGGATGTCCTTGTGACCCAGACGGGTTCCCGCGCGCTGACAACCTTGGACAGCAGCCTTCAGATCATTGGATAGGTTGCAGGCACATCAACGGCGTTCCCATGGAGAATTTGTTTTCATGGGGGCGTTCCTAAGAAGCTGATCATTCAAAATGGCACATAGGCGGAGACGAAGTCCTTCGAACCCACATGTTAGACCATTGAAAATAAGCGATAATTTTTTGAAATCAAAAAAATTATACCACACTTTATACCACAGGTTTGGCCCTTCAGCCCCGCGAGGGGCATAATAGTCAAGTATACTTGACTGAAACGAGTTCGCGCCAGTCGGATGAGGCCCGAATTACCGTTTTGTTCGAAAACGGGCAATCGGGAATCGAACTTTTTGCAATTTTGGCACTAGAATCGGGGGGCCCGCCGCCCCGGTTCTCCCGCAGCACGGCGACCGAAAAACAGGGAAACCCGCGCGCTTCGGTTGCCCTGAGCAGGGCCGGACGGTAGGCTCGTGCAGCATGTCCAAGACCAGTCACACGAGCACACCTTGAAGTTACTCTCCAGCCTGTTCAACCGATCCTCCGGACCGAAGAAGGGCTGGAACGGGGCGCTGTGCCAGCCGGAGGTGCCGGTTCAGATCATTGGTGATCTGCATGGGTGTATAGATGCCCTTGATGGCCTGTCCAATGCACTGGACCCCGACATTCAGGTTGTCTGCGTCGGCGATTACGTGGATCGCGGGGAGGCCTCGGCGCAGGTTCTTTCCGCATTGATGGCCAAGACCTCTCAGGCTTCGCTTCCATGGGTTTGCCTGCGGGGAAACCACGAGGAGATGCTGATCAATTTTATGGACGATCCGGCGCAGAACGGACGGCGCTGGCTGCGCCATGGCGGCCTGCAAACCCTTGCCAGCTTTCGCGTGTCCGGCGTGACGGAAACATCCGGAGAGACGGCCCTGCGCGCCGCGCGCGACGCCCTGCGCAGCGCGATGCCCGATGGAATGGAGGGTTGGCTCCGGCGGCTCCCCCTGACGTGGAACAGTGGCAATCTGTGGGTTGTCCATGCCGCCGCCGATCCCGAACGCGAGATGACAGATCAGGAGCCCGAGACCCTTGTTTGGGGCGACAGCGCTTTTTTGCGGGCCCCTCGGAGCGATGGCAACTGGGTGGCCCACGGGCATACGGTCGTCGACGTGCCCAGCGCAGCAGAGGGCCGTATTGCGGTCGACACCGGCGCCTATTTTACGGGTAATTTGACAGCGGCGCTTTGCAAACCGGATGGAAATATCTCCTTTTTGCGCAATGAGCGCCGCACAAAAGGCCATTAGGCCTTTAGGTTGGGTCACAGATCGTAAAAATCGCCCGATGATTGTTTGCCTCCCTACGCAACCTTGTTAAGGAATGAGAATTGCAGATCGCTTGGGGGCGACGGTGTTTTTTAGACCTTTAATGATTTCATTGGCGACGATTGGGCTATCTGCCTCCTGGGCAACCAGTTCGCGCTCTGAAACTCTTGGGTTTTATGGAACGCCCGGCCTGATCGACATGCCCACCGCGCGGCCATTGGATGACGGGTTTCTTGCCCTCAGCTATGGCCAATTCGCCAGCACCGCCCGCAATACCCTGACCTTTCAGATCACGCCCCGCCTGACCGGGACGTTTCGATATGCGGTGATTGATAAGCTCGATAGCCCAGATGGCACGCGGTATGACCGCAGCTTTGACGTCAGCTACCTGCTTTGGGAGGAGGGGCGGTATAATCCTGCTATTGCAATCGGCCTGCGCGATCTGGGCGGCACGGGTGTTTATAGCAGCGAATATATCGTGGCTACCAAGAACTTTGGCAAACTGTCGGGGACACTCGGGCTCGGCTGGGGGCGGCTTGCCAGTCGCAATCCGTTTTCGAACCCGTTTTCCTTTGTCTCCGAAAAGTTTGAGAACAGGCCCAGCGCCCTCGGCGGGACAACCGGGGAGTTTGATACAGGATCGTGGTTTCGCGGGGATGCGGCGCTGTTCGGTGGGCTGAGCTATGCTGTGAGTGATCGGACTTCGATTGCCGTAGAGTATTCATCGGACACCTATGAGCTGGAGACCCAGTTCGGCGGGCAGGAGCCGGTGAAATCGCCCTTCAACTTCGGGATCACCCATCGGTTTGCCAATGGGGTTACCGCCTCTGGCTACTACCTCTATGGCACTGATCTGGGCTTCATGCTCAGCTATCAGCTTGATCCATCCCGCCCGCGCCTGAATGGCGGCAGGGATCCGGTTGCGCCGCCATTGGCGCCGCGCAATGCGGCCGCCTCTCTAAGCTGGAATGCGAACGGCGCGGAGGGGCAGCTTGAGCAGGCCTTGGAGCAACGGCTTGAGGATCAGGGCCTGATCCTGTCGGCCCTTGCACTGTCCGGCCAATCCGCCGCTGTAACCGTTGAAAACCGCCTTTGGCCCGCCGAGGCACAGGCTGCGGGGCGCGCCGCGCGGATCATGGCCAATACGCTGCCGCCCCATGTAGAGACCTTCACAATCTACTTCGAGGCCAACGGTGTGGCGCTTTCCTCTGTGACGGTGCATCGATCCGACCTGCATGAATTGGAGTTTGCGCTGGAAGGGGACTGGAACATGCGGGTCCGCTCCATCCATGGCGATGGGTATAATGGTGCGCCTGCACGGCCAGTGCCTGATGCCTACCCCAACTTTGAATATGCAATCGGCCCCTATATGGCGGTCGCATTGTTCGACCCGGACGCCCCCCTGCGATACGACATCGGCGTGCAGGCCTTGGCATCCTACGAGCCGACCGCCGGGCTTATTTTCTCGGGTGGCCTGCGCTACCCGCTGGTCTCGACCATTGATGACGCTATTCGCAGGAGCAACTCCACCCTGCCCCGTGTGCGCAGCGATGGCTTCGAATATGCGAGCCAATCCGACCTTGAGGTGAACCACCTGACCGCCGAGTATTTCTTTCGCCCTGCGCCAGATATGTTTGGCCGCGTGACGGCGGGCTATCTGGAAAGCATGTTTGGCGGGGTCTCGGCAGAGGTCCTTTGGGCCCCCGTTGATAGCCGCCTCGCCCTTGGGGCGGAAATCAACCATGTGTATCAGCGCAACTACGACATGCTTTTCGGGTTTCAGGATTACAACGTCACCACGGGCCATGTTTCGGCCTACTATGATATTGGCAACGGGTTTCACGGGCAGCTTGATGTCGGGCGCTATCTGGCGGGGGATTACGGCGGGACCTTTACCCTTACACGCCAGTTCGACAGCGGCTTTCGCCTCGGGGCCTTTGCAACCCTAACCAATGTATCCTCTGAGGAATTTGGAGAGGGCTCCTTTGACAAGGGCATTTTCTTTGATGCGCCTGTGACCTTCTTTACCGGCAGGGCAACGCGCAACCGGCTGCAACGTGTGATCCGCCCCGTGGACCGGGACGGCGGCGCGCGCCTGCGCGTGCGCAACCGCCTTTATGATATGACCTACGATTACCGCGCGGGCGAGCTTGCGGACGGCTGGGGGCCTTTCTTCCGGTGAAACGCATATTCTCTCTTATTGCCTGCTTTATTTTTGGCCTGTCCGGCTGCGCGGCTGTGACCCAACTGGCCTCCGGTGAGCAAGAGCTTGATCCAAGGTTCGAGCGGCTGTTCAACAGCGACGCCCCAAAATACAGTTTCTATGCCCAGAGTTCCGGCGTCCGCTCTGTTCTGGTTCTGCTCGAACGGGGCGAGGGCACCTCGACATGGATCGGCCCCTTTGGCGAGGGGATGATCGTAAGAGACGGTATGATCATTGGCACGCGCGGGTTTGGCGAGGGGTTGATTGCTGTGGACCTATCCGAAGTATTGCCCCTGATCCTCAACAGCCAAATGGGTCAGGCGGAACGGTTTCACAGCTATCACGCCTTTGGGACACAGACCGAGGTTCGGGCCTATGTTTGCGATGTGACCCCCATGGGCACGGGCACCGTTTTACGCGGGGCGCAGGCCGTCAGCGCGCGGACTGTGGAAGAGGATTGCACCGGACCCTCCGGTGACTTCATCAACAAATACTGGATCGCATCGGGCGAAGTGATTCAATCCCGGCAGTGGGTTGGTCCTCGCCTCGGCAGCGTTACAATAGGATTGCAAGAAAATGACTAAGAAAGGCGCGACCATGACATTGCGAGCAGGACTTTTGGGGGGCGCGATTGCCCTTGGCCTTTCGGGCTGCGGGGCGGTTTATACCAGCCCCAAGGTCGCAGAGCAGGCAGGCTCGACAAATGTGCGGGTTCTGGCGGTGTCTGGCGAGTCCGTTTTGCTTGCGAACCGCGCGCCCTATAATCCGCGCACCTTGCCAGCGATCTTTTCCTCCACCACCGGAAGCAACGGCGCCTTGCGCGGTGCGGGGGCCCTGCCCTCTGCGCCTTTCTCGCCGGAAGTCCGGCCCTCTGATCTGGACCTGCGGCCGCCGCCTTCTGTCTCCCCCGGCCCCTATGAGATCGGCGTGGGGGATGTTCTGATCATTGCCTCACCCTCGGGCAGTTCGACGGTTGAGGAGCTTTCCGGCCTTTTGGCGGCGCAGAACCGGCGGCAGGGTTACACAGTGCAGGATGACGGGGCGATCACCATTCCCGACATCGGGCGGATTTCCGTTGCCGGGCTGACATTGGGCGAGGCCGAGGCCGAAGTGTTCGATATTCTGGTGCAAAAGCAGGTTGAGCCGTCGTTCAGCATCGAGGTGTCGGAATTCAACTCACAGCGGGTGTCGGTGGGCGGCGCTGTTGGCAATCCGGCGGTCTTGCCCATCACCTTGATCCCTCTGACGCTGGAGCAGGCTCTGGCAGCCGCGGGCGGGATCACCCTTGAGGATCAGGATTTTGCCTCTGTGCGCCTGTATCGGGACGGGACCCTGTATCAGATCCCGTTGAAGGATTTCTACGCCTCTGACCGATACCTCAACGCACGTCTGCTGGATGGCGACAGCATCTTTGTGGATACGGAATACAACCTTGAGCGCGCCGAAGCCTATTTCGAGCAGCAAATCCGCGTGGCCGAGTTCCGGCAGATCTCACGGGTGCAGGCGCTCAATGAGCTGCAAACCGAGGTTAGCCTGCGCCGTGCGCAGGCGGATGAGGCAAGGGCGAACTTTCAGGTGCGCCTCGATACGGGGGCGGTGAAGCGCGACTATGTCTATCTCGCGGGCGAGGTGAAGGCGCAGGCACGTTACCCCCTGCCCTTCGAGCAGCAGGCCTCTCTTGCCGATGCGTTGTTTGACGGAGCCGGAGGTGTTCCGACCCAAACGGGGGATCTGTCGCAGATCTACGTCTTGCGCGCCTCGACCAACCCGCGGGAATTCGGCGCCGTGACGGCTTGGCATCTGAATGCCAAGAACGCTGCCAACCTTGTTCTGGCCTCTCGGTTCGAGCTGCGCCCCGATGATATCATCTTTGTCGCCGAGCAGCCTGTTACAAAGTGGAGCCGGGTCATTCAGCAAATCACCCCGTCGTTGATCACATCCTCCGTTGGGGCTGTGACCAACTAGCCCGATCCATGCGGGGCCGCCAAGTGCTGCCCCTCACGATCAGTTGGTATAGTATTTATTGCCGTATTTCCCGTAGGCGCCATAGGTGCCGCCATAGCCGTAACGCTGCATTCCCTTCAGGCTTATCTGGGTCAGGGCAAGGCCCGTCACGCGGGTATTGTCAGAGCGGAACAGACGCATCGCCTCGGCCACCTGTGCCTCGCTCGTGCTGTCCCATTTCACACAGAGCAAAACCGCATCGGCGACATTTGCAATGATGCGCGCATCCGGCACCACCAGAACAGGCGGTGTATCGATGACGATGATATCATAGACCTCGCGCATCTCCTGGATCATTCCGGCGAACTTCTTCGACGAGTAAAGGTCCGCCGCATTCACGAGGCTTTCCTCGCCGGACAGGATATCGATGTCATACTCCGGCAATCTTTGCACCGCTTCGCCGAGCTTCACATCGCCATTCAGGACAGAAACAACGCCCTCGGACTTCAGCGCGGGGAAGTAGGCCTTGAACGTCCGGCGGCGAATATCCCCTTCGATCAGCAGAACCTTTTGGCCCGTTGCGGCCAGATTCAGCGCCAGAGCGATTGAGGTCATGGTTTTGCCCTCCGCCGGGATCGAGGAGGTCACCATGATGACTCGCGGCGGATTGTCGATGTTGGAATACATCAAACCGGTGCGCAGGTTGCGGATCGCCTCGGCGGCGGCGGAGGCGGGCTTGTCCTTCACGTAGGACAGCGTTTTGGCGCGCCCTCGCGCCGGGATCAGGGGGATCTGCCCCAGAACCACCTGCCCCACGGCTTTCTCGAGGTCAGAGGCGATGCGGAAGCCAGATGAGCGCGCCTCGCGCAACAGCACCAGCAAACTGCCCAGCATAAGGCCGAGAACGCCCGCCATGGCGAGGATCAGGGATTTGCGCGGGGAAATCGGATAGTTGGCGATAACAGCGTTGGACAAAACGACGCTGTCAGATTTTTGCACCCCCTGCTGAGCCGCGGTTTCATTCAAACGGGTCAGAAAGGTTTCATAGAGCAGGCGGATGCTCTCCGCCTCGCGGTTCAACTGCTGCAACCGGATCAGGTCGGCGTTTTGCTGTTCGATCTGCGCGGCAAGGTCGGTCGCAGAGCGGTCAAGGTTTGCGCGCTGCATACGCAGACGAGCAAGCTCGGTCTGGGCTTGGTCGATCACAATGGCCACGCGGGCATCAAAGCTCGCCTCGGCGCTCGGGGTGCCCAAGTTCTGGATCAAGCGGCCAAGGATACGGTCACCCGAAAGCTCGGCCTGTAATTCGCGGGTCGTGGCCCCCTGCAACACGGTGAGCGATGTCTCCCGCTGCGCGATCGACTCGTCCTGATCGGCGACGCGATCGCGCAGATCCTTAAGCTGCCGCTCCAGCAGTTGCAGCCCCTCGACCGACACCAAATCGGTGGAGGAGCTAAAGGTGGCTCGGGCTTGCTCTGCCTCTTCCAATTGCACCTGCAGCTCGGCCACGCGGGAAGACAGCCATTCCACTGCCTGCTGCAAAGCGTCGAACTTCACGTTAATCTGGCGCTCCAGATAGGCATCAACGAAGGCGTCGGTTAACCGCGCCGCCTTGCGTGGGCTTTCGCTTTCAAAGCTCACCTCGAACACCAAGGAGTTCGGAACATTGCGCGCCGAGAGTTTCTCGCGCACGGAGGAAACGACGGTGTTCAGAGTTTGCTCGGCCTTCTCGACCTCCGATTGCGTCCCGGCATCCGGCGATTTCGAGCCGAACATGCCGCCAACCCATGCACGCAGCTTTGCCATCATGCCCGGCTCTCGAAGTGCCCCGTTGAATTCAGGGTCATCCACGAGGTTCTGCTCCAGCACCACCTCTCGGACCAGACCGCGAGCGCGCAGGACCTCCAATTCGGAGTTCACCTCGGTCGCGTCCCCTGTCAGCCCCCCAAGCGCGCCCGGTAGGTCCATCAAAGGCTGTTGGACCTCCAGAAGCACTACTGCCGTTGATCGATAGACCGGCGTGGCCCCGCGATAGGCATAGAACCCGCCAAGGAAGACGCAAATGGCAGCAACCACCGCAACAATCCACTTTCCCCGCCAAAGAGTGGCAACCAAAGCCCCGAGGTCAATCACATCTTCCGCCTCGGCATCTCTGGTAATGATCGCCTGAGGTTGAACTTGGACGCCCCCTGCCTGAGGGTTTTGGGATTCAACAGATTGAGTCACAGAATTCTCCTTCACGTCCGCGCGACTTACAGCATTTTAACCAACTTTGGAAATGCTCAGGTCATCAAACTTAGAAGCAAACCGCTCAACTTTTATGCTTTTGCCTTAGAAACCTCCCATTTTAGGCATTCTTCTTGTTTTTGATATTTGCCCTACAAACCACCCGTGCTATGGCTGTGCAGGAATTGTCCGGAGATGGAAATGTTTTCTCAAAAACTCTCACTGGTATTTCTAATGGTCTGTGCTGGCACAATGGCGCAGGCTCAGGAACAAAACCTTACCCGTGCTACGCAGATTCAACTTCCTTCGGGGGAGCTCTCGACCCTCGGTGAATTTTGTGACGACCCGAATAATTCCGATGCAGAGGCCTGCATCGCACTGATTGCCGGTGGCGGCCTTCCTGTTACAAACTTTGCGCCAATCGCTGGTGGCGCCGGCGCTCTTGCCCTCTTGGCCGGTCTTGGTGGCGGGGGCGGCAGCGGATCGACCACAACGACGACGACAACAGCAACGACAACAACGCCGTCAACGAATTAATTCGATTTAAATCCTATTAACAAAGGCCTCGCTCACAGCGGGGTTTCTTGTGTTTGCCCCATTGGCGGAAACACTTCGTTAGGGCCTTTCACCTATCCCAATCCCTGCGAGGAGTTGAATGTACGTCGGGTGGGACCGGTACTTCGAAATTGCGCTATTGACCTGATCTGAGCGAGCCAACGCAGATCGGATGGCGACGACTATACAGCTTCATTTTTTTAATCTTCAGGCTGCTCAAGATTTTGGGCGGTCGCAGAGAGGCTGTGCCCGATGCTCAAGTTCAATGGACAAATTCGCCCTTATTTCAATACCTTAGCCAAGGCGATGACGTTCCTCGCCTGCGGCCTTTGCGCCGTGGCCGCGCCTGATCGCGCCGATGCACAACAATTTCGGCCGCATGTTATTATGAATGATCGCGGGGGCTTGTTGGAAAACCGCCTGCGCGAATTGGGACACCTGCGCGACACGCATGCCCAGGTCGAAATACGTGGCAGCATCTGTTATTCGACCTGCACAATGTATCTTGGCCTGCCCGATGTTTGCGTATCGCAGAAAACGAAGTTCGGGTTTCACGGCCCCACGAGTTTTGGGAGAAAGTTAACGCCCGTATTATTTGAAAATGCCTCGCGTATGATTGCGGCGCATTACCCGGAGCCACTCCGCCGTTGGTATCTTGAGGAAGGGCGCTACAGGACCAAGAACCTATACTATATCCGCGGGCGTGAGCTTATTCAGATGGGAGTTAAATCCTGTTAACCTCATAAGCCAATTGCCTGACCCTTTGGCAAATTCGACAAATTAAGAGTTTGTTAATAAATAACACGAATCGTCTGTCGTTTCCCCCATGGAAAGTGGCGACAGACGATTCAATTCCGCCCAAAAAGTCACTGTTTGGCACGACACAAAAGCAGAATGTTACTATACGCGCGCGCCCTGTGAAATTTCTCTCATTTCAGCTCAAAAAAACTGGATAGCCGAGTTATTCTCGTTGCACTACTTCCCGTTTAAGGCGAAAAGTTGCCTAGATTTTATTCAGTATTTAATCACCGAATTGAGGACGCATGGCATTTCGAGACATCATAGGAACGACAGTGCAAAACACCTCTCTTGCACCCTCATCTGTTTCGCTAAATGGTAATAAATTTTATCGCTCTATCGGAAAAAGAAGTATAGACATCATCCTATCACTCCTGGCTTTACCCTTAGTTTTTCTAATTCTTTCAGTGGTTTGGGTTGTGGGTCAGTTTTCTGGCGGGCAAGTGTTCTTTGCGCAGGATCGAGTGGGTAAAAACGGCAGGGTCTTTCGTTGCTTCAAAGTGCGCTCAATGGTCATCAACGCTGAGGAAGTCCTCCAAGAGTTGTGCGCCTCCGACCCGAAGATCGCCGAAGAATGGGAACAGTTCCAAAAACTGCAGAACGATCCCCGAATCAACCGGTGGGGTGCCTTCCTGCGCAAGACCAGCATCGATGAGCTGCCGCAGTTTTTGAACGTTCTGCGCGGCGACATGAGCCTCGTTGGCCCCCGGCCCTTCATGGTCAGCCAGACCGAGATCTATCAGGCAGGCGGCGGACGACACTATTTCTCCATGCAGCCCGGTATTACCGGCAACTGGCAGGTCGAAGGACGCGGCGATACCTCCTTCCTTTCCAGAATTGCCTATGATCGCCTTTACAGCCAGAACATGAGCCTTTCGGAAGATCTACGCCTGTTGGGGCGCACCGCGCAGGTGCTTTTGCGGATGTCCGGCCGGTAGAGGCACAAGCAGCCTCGCAAGATACCGACCAAAAGCGATCGGCAGCCGTCTTGCCCTTGGGTATCAAGTTCTGTGCCGAAAGTAGAAATTGAGGCGGTCCATGAAATTTCAAATATTGGGGATTAACTACGCCCCCGAGATGATCTCCACCGCAGTTTACACCACAGATCTGGCAGAGGACCTTCTGCGTCGCGGTCACGAAGTGAATGTCGTCACGGCACAGCCCTACTTTCCGGATTGGCGCGTCATGCAGGGCTGGCCCAAATATTGGTACCGCCGGGAGAAACGCAACGGGGTGGACGTGGTTCATTGCCCACTTTATGTGCCGCAAAAACCGACCGGAAGATCGCGGCTCCTTCACTACGCCACCTTCGCGGCCACTTCGTTCTTTCCGATGATTTGGCGGGCGGCCACCAGACGCCCAGACATCGTCTTCGTCCCCGCCCCATCCCTTGTGTCGGCCCTCACGGGGTGGATCGCCGCACGCCTTTGCGGCGCCAAACTCTGGATTCATGTGCAGGATTTCGAGGTAGAAGCTGCCTTTGCGACCAAAGCTATATCGGAAACTGGTCGCCTTGGCCGCGCCGCAAGAGCATTCGAAAGATGGATTTTCCGGCGTTGCGACATGGCCAGCTCGATCTCCGAACCTATGGTGCGCAAGCTGGTTGAAAAGGGGATGCCCGAAAGCCAAACCTTCGAGTTCCGAAACTGGGCCAATCTGGACAAGGTCAAAGTCTTGGACGCCCCAAGCCCACAACGCGAAAACCTTGGTATTACGACCCGGAACATCGCCCTTTACTCGGGGAATGTCGCCGCGAAACAAGGGCTTGAGATCATACCTCAAGCCGCGCGCTTGCTCCAGGATCGTGACGATTTGACCTTTGTGATTTGCGGCGAGGGTCCCTTCCTGGACGAGTTGAAGGAAATGTCGCAAGACCTGACGAACATTCGGTTCTTCCCCCTGCAACCGTTAGAGGTCTTCTCCGAAACGCTCGGCATGGCCGACATTCACCTACTTCCCCAGATTGCGGGCGTCTCGGACCTGTTATTGCCCTCAAAACTCACCAATATGCTCGCCTCCGGGCGACCGGTTGTCGCCACAGTAGATCCCGGCACCGCCCTGGCAAAGGAAGTCCTGGGCGCAGGAACCATATGCCCACCCGGCGATGCCCAGGCCTTTGCCACCGCAATCACCGAGCTCCTGACAGACCCGGATGCGCGCAACGGCATGGGCAAAACAGCCCGCGAACGGGCATTGGAGCGATGGAATAAGTCCGCTATTATCGACCGGTTCGTCGAGCGTGCGAAGGAAGTGACCGACAACAGGTTTGGGCGCGACACCGGAAGTGAATAGCGAAAGAGGCCTGCAAAAAATGTCGATGACCATGTCATCACAACTCGTCAAACGATTGGCGCAAGGGACTGGTGCCAACCTTTTGGGGAAAATCTGGGTCCTGATTATTCAGCTTGTCTCCGTTCCCGTAATGACCGCCGCTTGGGGTGCAGATGGGTTTGGTGTTTGGCTTATGATTTCGACCATCCCGACCTACCTGGCGCTATCGGACTTTGGCTTGGGCACAGCGGCAGCCGTAGATATCACCAGCGCGGTGGCGCGAGGCGACAAACACGCCGCTTTGAGAGCCTATCAAGCTGTATGGTGTTTTTTGACGGCAAGCACAGTCCTCGTCGCTGGACTCTGCATTTTGGGGGCCATCCTGTGGATGATGAGGTCCGGTTCGACCACTATTGGCCCATTTGAGAAGGCGGATGTTTTCATCGCGATTTGCCTGACTATCGGGTCCGCCTTCATAACACTGCAAATCAACATCCAGAAAATTGTTTTCCACGCCACCCATAAATATGCCTTGGGCACACTTCTCACAGACACGCTTACCTTTTTGTGCTCGTCGGCCGTTTTGGTTGTTACTGGTCTGGGTTATGGAATCGCCACAGCAGCAGCCACATTTTTTGTAGCACGTACAGTCAGTCTACTGGCCTACGCCACCGTGCAGAAACAGCTTGAACCATGGTGCACCATTGGATGGAAGTTCGCCGATAGAAATAAGTTGCGCCAACTTTTGAACCCCTCCTTAGCGGCCCTTTCCCTAACAGTCGCCAATTCATTCGGCCTTCAGGGCGTCGTTCTCACTATTGGCTGGGTCTTCGGCCCTGCGACAGCAGCTGTTTTTGCTACAACAAGAATGCTAACTCGCGTTCCCTTACAACTCTCCGGCCTTGTAACCCGCGCCAGCTTGCCAGAACTAACGCGCGCGCAAGTGACAGACAACAAGGCGCTCACAGCCAGGTTAATGAAATTGAATATTCTCCTTACGCTGGCCGTAATGATTCCAGCCCCTGCAGTCTTGGGACTATACGGGCCTGAACTCCTCAATCTAATGTCTCATGGCGAAATGACGGGCAAACACCTGAATTTTATAGTTTTAGGACTTTCTGCCAGCATTTGTGCTCTTTGGACGACCCTAGGTACTAGGCTAATCGCAGTGAACCGGCAATCAGAGTATGCTTACGCCGCTCTTGCATTGTATACATTTTGCGCCATTGCTCCCTTTGCCACTCCAGAAAACTTGATGCCAGTTTTGGTTTGCATTTTGGTAGCAGATTCTTTGATTTTTTTACGTACATTGATGAAAAATTGAGTAAATCGTATAGGCATAGTCACACTGTAATCGAAAATCTGTTACTATGTCGCCCTTATCCTCTTAAGCATGTTGGCAAAATCACTCAAAGACGAACCTCCGCCGCGACAAAGAACATCTCTGGTCTTATTACTTAAACCCAACCTGTAATCATCTGGTGCGAGAAACTCACTTAATAAATTGATCGAAGCTCTTTCGAGAAAAGGTCCACAAAATGCATATTACCGCACTGATCCTTGCTTACAATGAAGAAATTCATATTGAAAAGTGCATTCGATCTTTAGAGGGGGTGGCTGAAAGGGTTTGTGTGATCGATAGTTTCTCCACTGACCGAACTGTCGAAATCGCCAGATCCTTGGGCGCAGAAATTTTCCAGAACGAATGGCCCGGGCATGCGGCTCAGTTTCAGTGGGGGCTTGATACGGTTGAGGTGACCTCGGACTGGACGTTGCGAATTGATGCAGATGAGTATCTGGACGCAGGCCTTCGCAGGGCCCTACAGGAGCTTGATCCGGCAAGTGGTTGTAACGGGTATTACCTAAGGCGGCAGATCGTATTTCTAGGCCGACCGATCCGGTATGGTTTCTTTTATCCGTTGAGAATTTTACGGCTGTGGCGCAGCGGACAAGGCCGGATGGAACAGCGGCGGATGGATGAGCACATCGTCCTGAATGAGCCCAAGGTGGCAGTTTTGGAGGGCGGTGATCTTATAGATGAGAACCTCAACGACCTTGGCTGGTGGATTGAAAAGCACAACGGATATGCCACGCTTGAGGCGCTGTCGCGCATCGAAGCGGAAGCTGGAATAAATGCACAAGAGCTTAGTCTTTCTGGCCCGGCAAAGCGGAAGAGATGGCTCAAGACCCAAGTCTATGGTCGACTTCCGACGACACTACGGGCGGGCTTTTATTTTTTCTATCGGTACATTCTTGGGCGCGGGTTTCTAGACGGAAAAGCGGGGTTTTATTTCCACTTCATGCAAGGCTTTTGGTATCGCACCTTGGTTGAGGCGAAAATTTTCGAGATCCAACAAGAGGCAGCAAAGGCAGGAATGTCTGACTTTGAATGGCTCAAGTCGCAGGGCCGGTTGTAATTTCCACTGCCGGTGAGTGAATGTGAAGAACCTCTTCCGATGGTCGCCGAGGCGAAGCCGCCGCTTTATACCCGCCTTGCCCCAAGGCCTTTCCAGCCGCTATCATCATTATCAATCTTTGATCTTGCGGAATGCCCGCCACTCTCTTGATTGTTTTCTCCTTTTTGGATCGGACAGCTAGATTTAGCGGGCAAGCGGCGATTCCAGCGGCATGCAAAGCATAGATCAATGCCATTGAAAACAAAGATCCATCCACAAATACTTGATTCCGCTGTTGCGCCCCTCCCCAGGCCGATAGGTCGCAAGAGATTACAAAAAGGTTTCCTACGTCTTGCGAAAAACCATTTGCTCCACCTTGAAGTTGAAGTAGCTCATCAATTTGGGCCTGATCTTGAAAAAAATGTACCTGAGATGCTTGCCTATTGCATTGCGAAGGCGCGGCTTGCGCTATCTTCACCACCTCGCAGATTGCATCGACACCCAATTTTTCCTTGGACATCGCGCGATTTGAAAACCGGGAAGTCAAAAAGCTGGCGGGTGTCATATCAGATTTCTTATAAGCAGTCTCAAAATGACGCAGGCCTCCGCTGGTCGTGAGTTCAAAAGCGGCCAACTGTTCCGAACAAAACTTCTCCATGTCATCGAGCATTTCATTAGCCACACCAAGGTCCTTGTGCATTTTGATATAAGTCTCGAAGGCTCCGATGACCATTTCTACAGGAAACACAGAAAAGGAGGTGTCATATCGTTTGACTTCTCTCATCAAGAAATCAATTTTATCCCGTCCGAAAAGCGCCCTGGGGTTCTGTAAAGAGAGCCCCTTCTCCAACGCATGGGCTTCAATCAAGATCTTATAATACCGCCGTTTAGTTTCATCCTGCATCGGCGAGACCCCGGAGTACCTCATGTAAACGGCCATGTCAGAGAAAAACTCAGACAGAAACATCGAGACTTTCTTTGCATTCTCTATGATCGAGCCAATTCTAGACATCTTGGACTTTCTTAGGAGTGGTTCAAATACGACTTTGACTGTTCGTTCAATTCCCGATCTTTGACGGGACGGCAAGGATCACCCACACAAATTTTCCAGCCTGGAAGGTCAGATCGAACGACACTACGCGCTCCTACTATTGTTCCCGGACCAATAGAACAACCAGGCATGACCATAGCTTCAGCCGCAATCCACGTATGATCGGCGATCGTGATAGGTGAAGTAACTAGAGGTCGCATAAGAGACTGAACATCATGTGTACCAGTGCATAGAAAACTACGCTGACTAACCGCGACCTTTGATCCTATGGTTACCTTGTTCATCGTGTAACAATCCACATTGTCTCCCAGTACGGACAACTCGCCCATCACCAGGTTCCAAGGCGCCCATACAAAGCAAGTGGGGGATATCTTTGATCCCTGCCCAATCTTAGCGCCAAACATACGCAGAATTGCTCTTCGCCACCCATGCATCAGGCCACGTGGTGTGGGTCGGAAGGCAACAGTATATACTAGGCACCAGAATTGACGTTTGAGTTTTTGGCTTTTGGGAATTGTATCCACATATTTCAATTCTTGGATATCTGTCATGAAACGGCCAATAGCTCATTTTTCAAATACATTCGGCCCGCTTTCTGCATCGCCTCTAGCCTAGGCGAAACTTCGTTCCAATCGATTGGGCGGTTCAGCATCTCTTGTACCTGCGCAGCATCAGTCCCATTGACCAATCTTTCTTCCAAACCAAGGGCATTCAACAAGCTTCGCGATCTTTCATTCAGCTCTGACCTTGCTCCGGGAAGCTCAACCGTGATGAAGGGTTTGCGGAACAAGATCGAAAAAACAGTCCCATGAAATGAGTTGGTCACCACAAACTTTGACTTCGCCAAATAAGTGACCCACTGCGCAGGAGAAGGGTAGATCGTTGTACCGACTTCACGCCAACGGCGATGAGGATTGAAGGGCGAAAGTACCGGTGACCCTGTGAACTTTCCGGCTGCCTCAGCAGCCTCCCGGATGCCGCTAGCAGTACGAAGACCATAGCAAAAAACATGATCTCCCTGCACCTCCGCCTCATGCTCTTCCAAAAATTCGCTGAAATCTCCAAGCAAAATTGTGGGATCAGGGACCCATGCCGCCTCTCGACCGGTTAAATCATGAACCAACTTAACCCCGCTTTTTTCTCGAGCCGACAACCCTTCAAAGGCCGAAAGGTAACCACTTACTTCATTGTGATGGACCGGATCCAAACCAGCCCGACCAAAGCTCGGGGCATAGGAAATACGACGTGCCTTGGGTGATCCATCTGGAAAACTGAGATAGTATACAGGATCAATTCCATTCTGCAGCGAAGCGGCCCATATCTGGTCGCTTCCGCAAACGAGCATATCAAGATGCGCACCTTTTCCACCTAAGTAGCCCTGCACCGCCTCTGCCGTAGTCAAGCGCTCGCCAGTAACCCCTAGTGTTTCCTCTTGGAATGTTTTGAACATGTCCCGCTGATCTGCATTTCCAAAGACATCCTGCTTCAGGCGAGACAGCCAAAGAAAGGCAACCTTTAAATTAGCTTTCAAGCCGGTCTTTGAGAATGGAGACTGCAACCTTCCCCCAGCTTCGACATGGCGCGGAACGTAGTTGATGAACTCGGCCTCAGCCCCGTTTTTCAACAGCCATTGACGGAGACCGTATGCCTGCAGGCAAGCCCCGTAGTTATCTGAAAAATGGTAGGTTAAAATGCCAACTCGTGGAATAGTTGACCGTTTCAGTTCTTGCATTGTTGCTTCCGGTTCAGCAAAGAGAAAAACAAGTGAGCGAAAAGGTTTAAGTAAGTTTTTTCAACGGTAGGCCGCCTTCTTCCCGGAACGCAAGCCATACTATCATCTCAGGCCAGAAAACCAACGTCTGATGAGATTGGCTTTGATACCCTCTAAACTTTCAAGGCTGTCTTGAACCTATCCTACTCGCCAGCCATCGCAACGGCTCGATCTGGGTTAATCCCCAATGTTTGGACAGTTTCAGCGCAAAGGAAGCTACTGTTTGGCCCCACTGACCGGGTTTGGCATCCCCCTTGCTCAGCCAATAGATCACGGGTGGGGATTTGCCGCTATGGGCAATGTGTGGACGTTTGCGAATGTAGAACTCTACCATTTTTGCGATCTCGGCGCGTGCCTATGATCCGGCTTCCCAATCGTGAAGGTAGACCCAATCGCATTTCAGGGGACTCCCAAATCGATTAAGAAAGGCACTGTCATGGAACCTGCCCTTGCCATCTATTGAGATGCACACGCCAGATGGGCCAATCGATCCGCCCAGACGAAGGACGTGGACTGCCCGCCCTTTTCGTTGTTAATGATCTCTGGCGGTCCGTACTTGGCCATCGCGTCAGTCACTCTTAGACACAGAAGTCGGTCTTCAGCGGGTTCGAGATGCGCCATGCCAGAACCTTGCGCGAGCACCAGTCGATGATGGTGATCGTGTCGCGGCCTGATGCGGCTCTCTCGATAGCATTTATCACAACAAAGGAGATTGCCTATGGGACAGAAACCGATTGACGAATTCAGCCGGGAGGTACTGCGCATCGTATTTGACTTTAACCCCAGAAACATCTCCGGCTTTGTGTAGAGTGCGCCCAAATGAAGGACGAACCAAAGAAGGCTAGATTCGCCGGCGAACCGATTATTCAGATGATCAAAGAACAGGAAGCTGGCGAGAAGACGGCTGACGTGTGTAGGCGCCATGGGGTCAGCCAACGCTCCTTTTACAATTACAAGCCGAGGTATGGCGGCACTAAGCCGTCAGATGCCAAGAGGCTGCGCGCGCTTGAGACTGAGAATGCCAAGCTCAAGAAACTGTTGGCTGGGCAGATGTTGGACACCGCCATGCTCCGGGATGTGAACTCGTAAAAGCGGTAACGCCCAATGCCAAGCGGAAGGCGGTGGCCCATCAGGTAAGCGAGCGTGCTCTGCTCCGGGCATAGATCCGACTACGGTGCGATATCAGGCGCGCCGAGACGATGACACGGAGCTGTGGAATGAAATGAAGGCTGCCGCCAAGGCAAGGAACCTCGCCGGTTCGGCGATCGGCGTCGGCATGCGATGGTGAACCGGCTGGGCAAGCAAGTGAACCACAAACAGTTTCGTCGGATCTATCGCGAAGAGAAGTTCCAAGTGCGCCGCCGAGACGCCAGGAGGCGAGCTCTGGACACCAGAAAGCCGATGGTCGTGCCGAACGGGCTCAATCAAAGGTGGTCGCGCGACTCCGTGCCTGATGCGCAGACAGATGGTCGCCGGTTTCGCATTCTGGCCGTGGTGAACACGCGAGAACCCCGCGTTGGTCGCCGACACGCCGCTGTCGTGCTTCCGGGTGACACGGGATTTGGACCGGGTCATTTCCGAGCACAGGGCGCCGGCGACAGTCGATTCCGACAATGCCACCGAATTTACCAGCATGGCCATCCTACGGTGGGTTAAGGGCACAGGGATCGACTGGCACTACATCGCGCTGGGCAAAACCAACCAAAACGCATTCATACAGAGATTCAACGGCAAGCTGCGTGACGAATGACTCAATGAAACGCTCTTCAGCTCACTGGCCGAGGCCTGTGAAACGCTGGAGGCATGGCACGGCGATTACAACTATCAAAGTTCACATTCGTCGCGGTACAACCTGACACCGATTGAATTTGCATAGAAAATGAACATGGACAAACTGGCCGCGTGAGGCCATCAAAACAAACCCAAGGACTCTTCGCAGGTTGGAGGAAACTTCGGGCTCAGGTCACCGGCATACTATCGTCAGTTGACTACAGAGCCAAACAGAGGAAAAAGAATTGGAAAATTGCCTAAAGATTATGGGCACCTCAATTATAGGAGTGTAGCGGATGAAACTGTCCAGAGGAGATTTTACTCTCTATATCTACATGGCCCCGCTCGTAATATTATCTTTCCCACTTGCTCTACCCAACTCACTCTGCCAACCACTCGCAATTCTGTTATGCTTGCCTGCGATATTTTATGGAGGACTGAATACTAAGGGCGTGACGCTCTCTCTTTTATTCTTTGGTTTACTTACCTTAAACTCTCTAATTCAAATTTCGGTTCACCCCTTCCGTGAAAACTCGGCCTATCAGGCAGTACGATCATTTGTCCCTTTCGCACTCATGATTTTGGTAATTGTGAGCTATAGGAGCCGCCTCATACTTCTGCAAAGATCAATATTACTCACAAAATTAAACGTAAGAAAATTATTCGATTTTTCGGTTTCTATTTTTACCTTTTGCGGAGCCCTTCAAACCGCCTCATATTTTTGGGGAAATAGCTTCGCGAACGCCCTATCAATGACCGACATTGGGACCAGAGTAATGATTTTTCAAACTACTAGTTTTTCTTTGGTTGCCTTCTACTCAATGGAAAGGGGGAAATATTTTAGCCTATTTTGTGCGATCGTTGTACTTCTTGGAACTGGCTCAAAATCCGTTTTGGTTGGCTTGGTTTTGGCAATGCTAGTAGCAACTTTCTCAAAGATATCAATTCGCAGACTTATCCGGGCATCATTGGCAATTCTGGTCTTGATCGGGCTTTTGGTGTACATAAACCCGACAGCTTTTTTGCGGATACTTGAGTTTGCGGCCGGCACCGGTCCCAATGAGGCGCTGGCAGATCGAACACGAGCCTTTGAGATTGCTCATGCCAGAGAAACCCTGACAAGCTCAACTTTGAGTTTTCTTTTCGGCGTCGGATTCTTTGTAGCGTTGACGCCAGGAGTGCCAACTCCCGACGCCGCCTTTTTTCAAAACTCCAAGTACGACATTGAAAATGGATTTTGGGGAGTACTTGGAAAACTAGGAATATTTTTTTCAATGGTCTTTTCTTTTATAGCTTGTAAGTCCATCCCCTTAAACAGAGTGATACTTTGCGCAATTCTTATAGAAATACCGATGTTCCTCAAGACAAGTTACCAGGTTTTTGCATATATGGATGGAGTTTACCTCCTTTTGTGGACACTACTCTTAAGTGCATTTATGAACGCTCCCAATTCAAGCCCAGCTGACTTGCGTTCCTGAAATACATTCACCTTTTTCGGAGAACACTCGACAAGGAGGCAGGTCGACGCAAGCGTACCCCCCCTCGCAGTTGCAGACAAATGCGAAAATCTTGGGGATCACAACCCGGACCCCGACACTGGCCCCACCACACCGAAAGTCTGTAGCCGCAAACGGGGGAGAATTGACGTGCGGCTGATCTCTCCGGGATCTGTGGATAGACTCGCGCAGGCATGTTTCATCGCGAGGGGCGCTCTGGTGCAAGGTTAATTGAAATTACCCCAATGCGGTTAAATTCATTGCTTTCGCTTCTCTTGCACGGCCCTCAAACAGTCTATGACCGCAAGGATTTATCTGGATTGGAGTAGAATATATGAAAATGGGGTTTGTAGGGCTCGGGAATGTCGGGGGAAAGCTGGCTGGAAGCCTGTTGCGCAACGGGTTTGATCTGACGGTTCTTGATCTTAATCCCGAACTGGTTGCGGGTTTCGTGGCCAAGGGCGCAAAGACGGTGGGCACCCCTGCCGAACTGATGCGGGCCTGTGATGCTGTCATTACCTGCCTGCCCTCCCCTGCCGCTTGTGCAATCGTGGTTGAGGCCATGTTGCCCGAGGTGGATGAGACCAAGATCTGGATGGAAATGTCCACGACCGAAGTGTCAGAGGTGAAGCGCCTCGCGGATCTGGTTGCGCAGAAGGGCGGCGCCGCGATCGAATGCCCCGTTTCTGGCGGCTGCCATCGGGCGGATACGGGCAATATCTCGATCTTTGCGGGCTGTGACCGCGCGACCTTTGAACGGATGCTGCCGACCCTGACGACGCTGGGCCGCCGCGTTTTGCACACGGGCGAGATCGGCTCTGCCTCGACCCTCAAGGTCATGACAAACTATCTGGCCACTGCGAACCTGCTGACCTGTTGCGAGGCCCTTGTCACGATGAAGGCCGCGGGCATCGATCTGAACACCACCTATGAGGCGATGAAGATCAGCTCGGGGACCTCCTTTGTGCATGAGACCGAAAGTCAGGTCATCCTGAACGGGTCACGCGACATTTCCTTTACCATGGATCTGGTCAAAAAAGACATCGGGCTGTTTCAGCAACTGGCCGAGGACGCAGGTGTTCCCTTGGAAATCAGCCCGCTGATGGTGGAGATTTTCAACGACGGGATCGCACGCTACGGCGAGCGCGAATTGTCACCGAACATCATCCGCCGTTTGGAAGACGCGACCGGCCTTGATGTGACCGCGAGCGGCTTTCCATCGGAGCTGACCGATGATGAGCCCGAGGAGCAGGGCTATGAGGTCATCCCGACCGGCCTTAGCAAACCTGTTCTCGCGGAGTAAGGCGATGAAAGACACCAATATGGAGCATTGGGAGGCGCGCGCAGATCTGGCCGCGACCTTCCGCTGGGCGGCCCGCCTGAACATGCATGAAGCGGTGGCCAATCATTTCAGCCTTGCTGTGAATGAGGACGGGACGCAGTTTCTGATCAACCCCAATCAGGTGCATTTCTCGCAGGTGAAGGCCTCTGACCTGCTGCTTTTGGACGCGAATGATCCTTCGGCCCTGGACAGGCCGGATGCGCCCGATCCCACGGCTTGGGGGTTGCATGGGTCGATCCATCGCCTGTGTCCCCATGCGCGATGCGTGATGCACACCCATTCAATCTGGTCCACGGTTCTGGCCTGTTTGGCCGACAGCACCCTGCCCCCGATCGACCAGAACACCGCGACCTTCTTTAACCGCTATGTCGTGGATGATGCCTTTGGCGGGCTGGCCTTTGAATCCGAGGGGATCCGCTGTGCGGAGATGCTTTCGGATCCTGCCAAGAAGGTGATGATCATGGGCAATCACGGGGTGCTTGTTGTCGGCAGCTCTGCCGCCGATGCCTTCAACCGCCTCTACTACTTTGAACGCGCGGCAGAGACCTACATCCGCGCGTTGCAAACGGGTCAGCCCCTGCGGGTCCTGTCCGACGAGGTTGCGGAGAAGACAGCGCAGGAGCTGGATGACTACCCCGGACAGGCCGAGGCCCATCTAAGCCAGATCAAGGCCATTCTTGACACCGCTGGCGACACCTACGCCAGCTAAACCACCCTCCTAGTTCACGAGATAACGACCATGGCAAACACAGAGTTTGAAATGCAGGACAACGGGGTCTTGGTGCCCCTGTCCAATGGACCGAAATACTTCAACTACTACTGGCTGCGCGATGCGAGCATCGCAAGCATCGACCCCCAGACGCGGGAACGGATTTTCGACGTCTCGCACCTTCCCACAGCGCCCAGACCGACAGGCATGGCGTTCAAGAATGATATGCTGGTGATCGACTGGGAGGCCGAAGACACCTCCAGCGAGGTCTCTCTTGCCTTGCTCGAACAGGTGGCCGCCAATGGGCGGGCCAGTGATGTTGCGGCTCTGGAGCGGAACGTTTGGTACGGTAATTTTCTGCCGAATATCTCGAAGGTGAGCCAAGCGGAGGTGATCGGAACGGACGCTGGCCGCGCGGCCCTGACCCGCGCGCTGATCGTCGATGGCATTGCGATTGTCACCGACATGGAGCCGACAGAAGAAAGCCTGCCAAATCTGGTTGAGGCGATTGGCCCTGTCACCCCGTCAGGCGAAGGGTTGTTCTTTAACGTGCGCGTTGAAATCAACCCGACCAACCTTGCCTTTACCGCCGGGCCATTGGAGATGCACACCGACCTACCCGGAGAAGAGGCCGCCCCGGGGGTGCAGTTCTTGCACTGTATCGAGAACACCGTGGATGGCGGCGCTTCGCTGTTTCTGGATGGTGTTGCCGTTGCGATGGCCCTGAAGGCAGAGGACCCCGAAGCCTTTGACCTGCTGGCAAGCCACAAAATCCCGTTCTTCTATCGCCACGACAAGATTGACTACCGCTCCCATCAGCGGGTGATCGAGACAGATCAGGACGGCAATGTGACGGGGGTCACGATCTCGCAGCATTTGCAGGACAACATGGATTTGCCGCAGGAATTGCTCGATGTCTACTATCCCGCTTTCGTCAAATTCATCCGCATGATGCAGGAAGACAGGTTCGTGATGAAGTTCCGCTCCGAGGCGGGCAACTGCGTTGTCTTTGACAACCATCGCATCGTGCATGGCCGCGAAGGCTATGTCGCAGAAAGCGGCAGTCGGCATCTGCGGGGGTGCTATACCGACCGCGCCGCCATGCGCAGCACCTACCGGATCGCCTCACAGAAGGCGTAATGCAAATAGGGGCGCCGGTATGAACCGGCGCCCCTATTCCCTTCAGGATCAATCAGCCCATGCCGTAAACGGCGGCCTGACCTTGATCTCTAGGTAATCCTCCAACCCGAAGACACCGCCCTCGCGGCCATTGCCGGATTGTTTGTAGCCGCCGAAGGGGGAGCCATAATCCGGCCCGCGCCCGTTGATCTGGATCGTGCCGGAGCGCAGGCGGCGCACAACGCGCGACACGCGCGCCTCGTCGCCGGATTGCACATAGGCCGCAAGGCCGTATTCGGTGTCATTGGCCAGCGCGATGGCCTCTTCCTCACTGTCGAACGGGGTGATCACCAGAACGGGGCCGAAGATCTCCTCTCGCGAGATCCGCATGTCGGGGTGCACATCGCAAAAGATCGTGGGCTTTACATACCAGCCTGCGTCAAACCCGTCGGGTTTGCCCAGACCGCCGACCAGCAGGCGCGCGCCCTCTTCGATCCCGACCCCGATCATGGTTTGCACACGGTCGTATTGGATCTTGTCAAAGACAGGGCCGATGTGATCGCCGGGCTGCGCCGGATCGCCCACGGCCTGAGCCTCGGCCGCGGCTTTGGCAAGCTCAAGCACGCGGTCATAACAGCTGCGTTCCACCAAAAGGCGGGTTGGCGCATTGCAGGACTGCCCCGTGTTGTAGAAACACTCCGCCACGCTGCTGGGCACGCAGGCCTCTAGGTTGGCATCGGCAAACACGAGGTTCGGTGATTTGCCCCCGAGCTCCAGCGTGACACGCTTGATGGTCTGGGCGGCGTCCTTTGACACCAATGTCCCCGCGCGGGTGGAGCCGGTAAAGGACATCATATCGATATCAGGGTGCCGCGACATGGCGGCGCCCACGGTGGGGCCGTCCCCCTGCACAAGGTTGAACACACCGGCGGGGTATCCCGCGGCATCCACGATCTCGGCATAGATTTGCGCCGAGAGGGGCGTGTGCTCCGAGGGTTTCAGAACGCAGGTGGCACCCACGGCCAGTGCGGGGACAACCTTTTGCGCGATCTGGTTGATCGGCCAGTTCCACGGCGTGATCAGCCCGCAGACACCGATCGGTTCGCGGCTGACGATATCACCGTTTGGAAGGGTTTCTTCCTCTTCCATCGATTTGAGCGCCGCGATGAAATCCTCAAGATGCCCCAGACCCGAATGGGCCTGCACCTCAAGGGACATGGTCGCAGGCGCGCCCATTTCGGCGGTCATGGCCTCGGCCAGATCGCCGAGACGTGCCTTGGTGTGGACAGAAAGGTTTTCCAACAGGGCCAGACGCTCTGCCCGTGTTGTCATCGAAAAGGTTTCGAAGGCGCGCTTTGCGGCGGCCACCGCGCGGTCGACATCGGCGCTACTGCCCATGGAGACCGTTCCAATCTGGCTGGCGGTGGCGGGGTTCATGATTGCCATTGTGGCATCGGACGCAGGGGTGACCCAGGCGCCGTCGATGTAGAATTTATCGAGTGTGAGCATCAGTGTGGTTCCTATGGGAGTGTCGGGGTTTGTGCCATTTCAAGGTGCAGCTCTGTGCCCTCATACGGCAGTCGGGCAATCGCATCGTCATCCAGTTCCAGCCCAAGGCCGGGGGCGCTCGGGGGGATGACATAGCCATCCTCCCATGTGATCTCTCCCTTGATCGCGCTCATGTAGGGGCCATCAAAGGTGCCGATGCTTTCAAGGATCAGGAAGTTCGGGCTGCAGGTGGCGATCTGGATATTGGCCGCGGCCACCACCGGCCCGCAGTAGAGGTGCGGCGCGATCTGCGCCGAGCGTGTCTCGGCTGTGGAGGCGATCTTTTTGGCCTCCAACAAACCGCCCACACGCCCCAGATTGATCTGCAGGATCGAGGCGGCACTGGCCTCGATCAGGCGCGCAAACTCGTGCTTAGTGCAAAGCCGTTCCCCTGCTGCAACGGGGATCGAGGTGAAGGCCGCGACCTGCGCCATATCGGCGGGGTTTTCGGGGGGAAGCGGCTCCTCGAACCAGAGCGGGTCCAAAGGCTCCAGCGCCCGGGCCATACGTTTTGCCCCCGACACAGTGAACTGGCCGTGGGTGCCGAACAAAAGGTCCGCCTTGGTGCCGACAGCTTGACGTATCTTGGTGCAAAAATCGACGCTCAGCGCGATGTCGTCCAGGCTCGGCTGGCGGCCATCAAAGACAGAGAACGGGCCAGCGGGGTCAAATTTCACCGCCGTAAACCCCTGCGCCACCATTCCTGCGGCAACCTCGGCCGCGATATCCGCGTCATTATAGGCATTGGGGGTGGCGGGGTCGGGATAGACATCGCCCGCGGGCGGATAGATATAGGAATAGCTGCGCAAACGGTCATGCACCCGCCCGCCCAGCAATTCGTAAACGGGCTTGTCAGCCGCCTTGCCGATAATGTCCCAACAGGCCATCTCCAGACCGCTGAACACGCCCATGACGCTGACGTCCGGGCGCTGCGTAAAGCCCGCGCCATAGGATTTGCGGAACAGGGTTTCGATATGGTGCGGGTCAGCGCCGTCGAAATGGCGGCCAAACATGTCGCGGGCCATGGCACAGCAGATATCCGGCCCGAAGGTGGCGTTGTAGATCTCGCCAATTCCGGTGATCCCACAGGCCGTCGTCAGCCGCACAAAGATAAAATATCGCCCCCCGTGGCGGGGCGGCGGATTGCCCACCACAAAGGTTTCAAGGGTTTGCAGCTTCATCTTGCGTCCTCCAGAATAAGATCAGCGGCCCGCATCGCCAGCATCATCGTGGGGGCATTGGTATTGCCCGATGTGATATTGGGAAAGGCAGAGGCATCGACCACCCGCAACCCGGGCACACCATGCACACGCAGCCGCCCGTCCAGCACCGACTCCGCGCCTGTACGCCCCATGCGGCAGGTGCAGGTGGGGTGATAGACCGTCGAGGCCCTTTCGCGAAAATCGTCCAGCAAGGCCGCATCATCCATGGCAAGGGGATCAGGCCCCTTGGCCTGTTGCGTCACCGCGCGCAGGCTCTCGCTCTGTGCAAATCGTTGCAGCACATTGCAGGCCTCGATGGCGGTTCGCTGGTCCTCTGCGGTGGACAGGGAATTTGGCTTGATGACCGGCGCGGCCTTTGGATCGGCACTGGCAATCTCGATTGTGCCGCGACTTGTCGGGCGACAGGGCTGCGCCGAAATCTGATAGCCCGAGGCGCGATCGACAATGGTTTTGCCCTTGGCCGAGACCCCATAGGAGACAGGGTTGAAATAGAGCTGGATCGTGGGAAGCCTGTCCTCTTCGCCAGAGCGCACAAAGCCGCCAACCTGATTGACCGGCACAGCCAAAGGCCCCTTACGGGTCAGGATATATTTCACACCGGCCTGAAGCCTGCCGAGCCTGCGCCCGAGCGTCCGGTTCAATGTCGGGGTCCGGCTTTGGAATTGATAGGACAGGGCCAGATGATCCTGCAGCCCGCGCCCCACCTGCGGCAGATCATGGCGGACCTTGATCCCGTGGCGCTGCAAAAGGTCCGCAGGGCCAATGCCGGAGAGCTGCAAAAGCTTGGGGGAATTGATCGCCCCCGCGCATAGAATAACCTCCCGATGCGCCGTGGCGGTCTGCGCTTTGCCCTTGTGGTCATACAGAACGCCGTTCACAGCCCGCCCCTCGCCCAGCAGGTGCCGGACCTCGGCATTGCGCACGACCCTCAGGTTGGGCCGTTTCAGGGCGGGCCGCAGAAATGCATCCGCCGACGACCAGCGCAGACCATGGCGCACGGTGCTGCGGTAATAGCCGATGCCATCGGAGCCGGGGGCATTGTGATCGGGAATGACGGCATAGCCGAGGTCCTGCGCCGCCATCAGAAAGTTCTGCGAGAAAGCCGCCATCTGGTCTGTCAGGTCAGAGACCCAGACCGGGCCATCGCCGCGCTTTTTGCGGCCCTGCTCTGTCAATTCGGAATGGGTTTCCATGCGATCAAAGACCGCCCGCGCCGTGGCCCAGTCCCAACCATCGGCCCCCGCAGCCCCCCAATCGTCAAAATCCTGAGCCAGACCGCGCAGATAGGCCATGGCATTGATCGAGCTTGACCCCCCGATCAACCGGCCACGCGGCCATGAAATCGAGCGGGCGTTAAGGCCCGGATCCCGCGCCGTTTGATACCCCCAATTCACAGCAGGGTTTGACACATTGATCGCATAGCCAAGGGGCACTTTAACCCAGAACCGCGCGTCGCTCCCGCCGCTTTCGATCAGCAGCACCTTGAGCCTGCCGCAGCGTGTAAGCCGATCGGCAAGAACACAACCCGCAGACCCGGCGCCGACAATAACGTAGTCAAATTCCAACAGATCGCCCTCATGGTGTGGGGCACTGTTTGCCGGACCTCGGCAGGTCTAGGCAAACAATGACATTTCAGGCTATGGGCCAAATAATTTTACCGATCTTGCCATGATGCATAAGCCGTGCTTGGGTATGGATCGACCGAGCCAAACAGGACCCCAGGAATGAGACGTCTTCCCCATGTGACATGGTTGCGCACATTCGAAGCCGCCGCGCGCCACAGCTCCTTTGCCTCCGCGGCGGACGAGCTGAATTTGACGCCAGCCGCCGTAAGCCAGCAGATCAAGCTGCTCGAAGAAAACCTGGATATGAAGCTGTTCAAACGGCTTCCCAAGGGGGTCGAACTGACGGATATGGGCCAGGCCTATGCACAGCCTGTCCGCGCCTCCTTCCAAGATCTGCAGACTGCGACAGACGGCCTGTTCACGCCAAAGCTGAAGACCACGCTCCACCTGCGGGCCTCGATCTCCTTCGGGATACTTGTGCTGGCACCAAGGCTCAGTGAATTTCGCGCCCTGCACCCGGAAATCGACATTGTCCTGTCCACCACCGTCTGGTCGGATCGTATGAACGACGCGCGCATCGACCTTGATATTCGCTATGGAAACGGGGACTGGTCCGAGCCGGACATCTGGTCCCTGGGCCGGGGCAGTGCCACCGTGGTGTGCAACCCCAAGGACGCCGCCCGCCTGCAACGCAACCCGGAGGCTTTGGCGGAGGCGGAAACCGTTCAGATCATCGGCTCGGAAACCGACTGGCCCGCCATGTTCAAGGCGCTGGACCTCGACTGCCCAGTTCCAAGACCATGGCTGCCGGTCGATTCCTCGGTGCTGGCCCTGGCATGCATCACCAAAGGGCGCGGCGTTGCCATCGTAAACCGGATGTTTTCGGCAAGCGACATACAGCGCGGCACCCTCGCCGAACCCTTTACCCAGAAGTTGGAAACAAAGAACAATTTCTACGTCGTCGCGCGGCCAGATCCCAAGAAACGCAAACAGCAGGAACTGTTTTACGAATGGCTTATGTCCATTACCTTTTAGGGTCGATCGAGCGCAAATAAGGACCACGGCGCGGGCGCCTGCCTTCCCGCCCCAAAGGGCCACCCAAAAAGACCCCCATCAGAAGCAACTCCCGGCCAATCTTTGGACGATATGGATGCCAATCTGGCCTTTGCATCATTCAAAACACAGACCGACCGTCAGATATGTATGCAACAGATATCACTGAAGGAAACATACATGTCTTATCTCACACTCAACCGCCGTGCGGCCCTGATGGGCGGGGCTTTGGCCATTGCGGCGCCTGCGATCATCGGCTCGGCCACAACGGCGCAGGCAAGCGGGGCAGATTTGCCTATGCGGGCCCTTGCGCAGTTTTCGCTCGGGGACATGAGGATCACGGTCATCGATGATCAGCTGTTCACCGTCCCCACGGCGATTTTCGGCGCGAATGTAGCCGAGGGGAGCGTGGACGCCCTCTTTGCCAAATTCGGCCTGCAGCAGGAATTTGCGAATGTGCAGGGGGCCGTGTTTCTGGTTGAAACCGAGGGGCATAAGGTCCTGATCGACACCGGCATGGGCGATATCACCCTGCCCGATGCCACGCCGGACAACGGCCGGTTGTTTGCGGGGCTCAAGGCCGTTGGTGTCTCCCCCGAGGAGATCACCCATGTGTTCCTGACCCATGGCCACTATGATCACATCGGCGGCGTCTCCCAAGACGGGAAGGCCTGTTTTCCGAATGCCGCGCATTTCATGTCGCAGACCGAAGTGGACTATTGGACAGCCGCGCCCGGAACCGAGGCGAATTTCGTGAACCTGATGATCGGCTATGGCAATGACAAGCTGAACCCGATCAAGGACCGCATCCAGATCGTTGCCGATGGCGATGAAATCGTCGCGGGCATCACGGCCATTGCCGCCCCGGGCCACACCTTCGGGCATATGGCTGTCATGCTCGAAAGCAATGGCGAGAAGCTGCTGCATCTGATCGATACCTCGGTGCATTACATCGTTGGCACGAACGAGCCGACATGGGCCCTGGGCATCGAACAGGACCCCGCAGCGGCGCTTGAGACCCGCGAGCGGCTCTTTGGCATGGCGGCGGACGAGAACCTTCTGGTTGCGGGCTACCACTTCCCCTTCCCCGGGGTCGGGCGCCTGTCCAGAACGCAGGACGGAGCGTTTCTATACACGCCTGTTTCGGTGTCCTAAACTGACAATGACGTCTTTCGGTGGCGGCGCGCTGCCACCGGAAGACACCCCGCAACAAAAGGCATACCCAAATGGACCCGCTAAGCGATGTGCTTGAAATGTTGGGGTTTCGCAGCTCGATCTACTTCCAGAAGGATTTCTGCGGCAACTGGAAGATGGCCGTGGCCGACACCGGGTTTGCACAGTTCCACTATATCGTTCGCGGCACGGCCATGATCGAACATGGCGATGTCGTCGAGCACCTCTCTGCGGGTGATCTTGTCGTCTTCCCCAAGGGCGCCGCCCACGCCATTTGCGACACACCGGACAGCCCCGCCATTTCCGGACAGGAGGTCATCGCCGAAATGCAGGCCGGGAACGAGCCGTTTCTGGAGGGCGACAGGACAACGCGGATGATCTGCGGCCATTTCCATTATGACCTGACCCATCAACATCCCTTGGTAAAGGACCTGCCCTCGCGGATTTTGCTCAAGACCAGCGAGATGGAGATGGGCACGCTGCTCTCCTCTCTGATCGCCCTG
This sequence comes from Harenicola maris, assembly GCA_018524345.1. Classification (GTDB taxonomy): domain Bacteria; phylum Pseudomonadota; class Alphaproteobacteria; order Rhodobacterales; family Rhodobacteraceae; genus Harenicola; species Harenicola maris. The sequence continues at coordinate 958,129 of JADQAZ010000002.1, read as the reverse complement.
ATCGTCAACGAAACCCTGACCAAAGAGATGGGCAGCCGCACGGTCACCCAGTATCTCTCCCAAGCCTTCTTTGCCGCCATCCTGCGGGCCCATTTCGTCGAGACAGGCAGCCGGATCGGCTTTTATGCGGGCATGCGCGATGCGCGGATCGTCTCGGCACTTTCGGCGATCCATGAACCCGACGGGTGGAAATACAACCTTGCCGATCTGGCCTCGATCTCGGGCATGTCGCGCTCCTCCTTCGCCTCGGTTTTCAAGGCGCATATGGGGCAAACACCGGGGGATTACGCCCTGAACTGGCGCATGTTCAAAGCCCGCCAATCCCTCGAGAGAACCGCAGACACCATCGACCAGATCGCCCATGACAATGGCTATGGCTCCAGCAGCGCCTTTTCCCGGGCGTTTCGGGCCGTGATGGGCGTAAACCCAAACCAGCTGCGCCCGTCCTTGGGGAAATAGGCAGGGGCCGCGTTTATGCCCCCTTGAAGGCCCGGCTCACCCATTCGCTGAACACACGCACACGGGGCGAGATATAGCGCCCCCGAGGGTAGAAGATCGAGACAGCAGAGGGCGGCGGCGGCGTGCCGCGCAGCACTTCGACCAAGCGCCCCGTTTCAAGGTCTTCGGCGGCGGAGTAGCGCGGCTTTTGGATGATGCCGAGGCCAAGGCGCGCGCAATGTGCCAGCGCATCCGCGCCAGACACCGTCACCGAGGACGGCAGGGTCATCGCCCGCAGGTCTGCGTCCACCATAAACTCCAGCGGCAGAGTTGACCCCGTCGCGCTAGAGCGGAACCCAACCATCCGGTGCCCCTCCAGATCGTCAATGCTCTCCGGCATCCCGAACCGCTCCAGATAGGCAGGCGCGGCGCAGGTGATCTCCTCCAGCTCCGCGAGCTTGCGGCCCAGCATGTCACTGTCGACAGGATCGCCAACGCGAATGACGCAATCGACCCCCTCGCGCACCAGATCCACCAAGCGGTCCCCCTCCCCGAAATGCAACTCGATCTCCGGATAGCGCTCCAGAAACTTCGGCAGGCCCGGCAACAAGTAATGGCGCGCCAGCGTGCCATGGACATCAACGCGCAGCTTGCCCTTGGGCAGAGTGCTGGCCACGGTCTCCTCTGCCTCTTCGATCTCGGCCAGAATGGACATGCAGCGCTGGTAGTAGGCCTCCCCCTCCGGCGTTGGCCGAACCACCCGCGTCGTGCGATGCAGCAGGCTGACCCCAAGGCGCGCCTCAAGGGATTTGGTCGCATCCGACACCGTAGAGCGCGGCAGGCCGAGGTCATTAGCAACCTTGGTAAAACTCCGCGCCTCCACGATCCGGGTGAAGACGGTCATGGCATCAATACGGTCCATGGCATTATCCGAAATTACAGAACAGTTATGCCAGATTATACCCGATTTTCCGCATGGCTTCATCCGCTAAATCCCCCATACCGGCATCCCGCCGATGACAGATCCCGAAAGCGAGAAGATGAGCACAGCACAGAAAACCGCCCTGATCACAGGGGCAGCACGAGGCATCGGGGCGGCAATTGCCCTGCGCCTTGCGAGGGACGGCTTCAATGTCGTCGTGAACTACGCAGGAAGCGAAGCCGCCGCAAATGAGGTGGCCGCACAGATCAAAGCCAGCGGCGGCAGGGCCCTTCCCGTCCAAGCCAATGTCGCGGATGCAGCAGCCACCAAGGCCCTGTTCGAGCGCGCCATTGCCGAATTCGGCGGCGTCGATGTTGTGGTGAGTAACGCGGGCATCATGAAGCTGGCCCCCATCGCCCAAAGCGATGACGCCCTGTTCGACAGTCAGGTCGCAACCAACCTGAAGGGCACTTTCAACCTCCTGCGAGAGGCCGCCAACCGGATGAACACGGGCGGCGCCATTGTGACCCTGTCCACAAGCGTTGTCGGCCTGAAGCTGGAAAGCTACGGCGTCTATGCGGCCACCAAAGCGGCGGTCGAGACCATGACTGCCATCCTGTCAAAGGAGCTTCGCGGACGCGCGATCACCGTGAATGCCATCGCACCCGGCCCCACGGCGACGCAACTGTTCATGGAGGGCAAGCCGGACCATGTGGTGGAGCATCTGGCAAAGATGTCCCCTCTGGAGCGTCTGGGAACGCCGGAGGACATCGCCAATGCCGTGGGTTTTCTGGCCGGAGAAGACGGCAGATGGATCAACGGCCAAACCCTCCGCGCCAATGGCGGCATCGTCTGAACGGGGTGCCGGAATGGGCCGCGACATCGCGGCCCAGCCAATCTTTGGCAGGGTTTACCCCGCAGCCGTTGCCTCGATCTCGAACAGGAGCCCCGGAATGGCAAGGCGCGTCACCCCCAACAGGGTCATCGGCGGGGCCACCTGATGCGGGCCGAACCGCATGCCCATCAGGTCAAAGTTCTTCAGGGCCTCGTCCACATCGGTCGCATAAACACCAAGGCGGATCACATTGCTCAGGTCCATCCCCGCACCTTTCAGCACGGCCTCCAGATTATCGAACGCCAGACCGATCTGCCCGCGCATATCGCCGGCATGCTGCGGATTGCCTTCGCCATCCACTGCCGTCTGACCCGCACAGATCACCTGCCGCGCCGCGCCCTCGATCACCTCTGCCTGATTGTAGCCCAGCTTGATCGACCAATCCCATGGGTTCACTGCTGTCCGTTCCATTGTGCAATCTCCTTGTTTTCTGATGCTGAAAACGGTGTAGAACGAAATAGTGCCAAAATATGGCACCATTTGTGATAGCATGCCGATATGAACGTAAGACTCAGACATGACGCCATCGTGCGCAGCCTTCGCCGCAACGGCACCTCCACCATCGACACACTGGCCGAGGAGGTGGGCGCCTCGCGCCGCACCGTGCTCCGCGATATCAGCGCCCTGCGCGACGAAGGCTATGTGATCCACTCCGATGTCGGCCGCGGCGGCGGGCTTCAGCTTGACCCGCAATCGATACAGACACGGGCCAAACTCTCCGTGCCCGAAGTCTTCGCCCTCTTGATCAGCGTCGCTGCCATGCGCGCCGCCGGAAACCTCCCCTTCGCGGAACTCGCCGATGCGGGACTGGCCAAGATCGAAAAGGCCCTGCCGCCCGACAAGGTAAAGGACCTGCGCGCCTTTCTGGAATGTCTGCACATCGGCCAGCTGTCGCCGCTGCAGGACCTGTCGGATACGGGGAAAATGGACCCGGACCTGCTCTCCGCCTTCGAGGCGGCCTTCCTGAACCGGCACATGATCCGCTTCGACTACCGCGACGCCAAAGGGCGCAAAACCCGGCGCGAGGTCGAACCACAAGCCATGCTGATCCTCCCTCCCCTCTGGTATCTCGTCGGCTGGGATCCCGCACGAGGCGATTTCCGGCACTTCCGCATGGACAGGATCAGCACCCCCGAAGCCCTTTCGGGCACAACCTTCCGCCGACGCCACGTCCCCTTCGAAGACGACGTCTGCCCCTACTCCGCATTAACTCCTTAGATCGCCCAAGCCGTCACCCAAGAAAGCGCGGCGCTCACATCGGACGGGTGTGCGCTTTGCGGGGCAAGGGTTTTCACTGCGGTTACGCCGGTGACTGCATCTGAAAGTCAGCGACACAGATTGCTGCCCTTCGCTAGGCATGCCAGCAATCCCCGCTTTGCGGCGCCGCCCCAAGTGGCGTATCCAAGAGCCATGCTAAACCGCCCCGAGCCCCCCAAGCGCCGCTATACCGGAAAGATCGCCGATCCGAGCCGCTGGTATGGCTTCGCGGCGCGGCCCGGTGACATCGTCGTGTCGACGCCGCCGAAATCTGGCACTACATGGACGCAGGGCATTCTTGCCTTGCTGCTATCGGGCGATCCGCATGTTGATGCCGCGATTTCACGAAACGCTCCATGGATCGACATCAATGACGCCGAGCAGGACGCGCGGATTGCTGCGTTGAACGCGCAAGAGGGGCTTCGGCAGGTAAAGACCCACACGCCGCTGGACGGCATCCCCTTCTGGCCCGAGCTGCGATACATCTCGGTCTTTCGGCATCCCATCGATGTGCATTTTTCATTCCGTCGACACGTCGAGAACATGTCCGAGGACGTCCTGAGGGACATCTATCCCCCTGATATTCAGGAAGGCTTTCGCATTTTCCTAGAGGGCGAGCACTGCGACGGCGCAAGCCTGTCCTCCATCATTGACCATTTTCAAGCAGCGCTCGCCTTTGCCCAGCGCGAGAATGTCCTCTGCCTGCACTATGCCGACATGACCCGCGATCTGACCGGCGCAGTCCAACGGATCGCGGCCCATATTAGCATCGCCCATCCGCCCGAGGTGATGAACGCTTTGGTGGAGGCTGCCCGTTTCGGAAACATGAAGAAGAATGCAGAGCGGTTTGCCGTCTCCGCCCGAGAGGGCTTCTGGCGAAAGGACTCCGACTTTTTCGATAGCGGCAGTTCGCAAAAGTGGGTCGGGGTGCTCTCCGATGCCGATCTGGCGGATTACGAGGCTCAGATCGCCAAACGCCTCACCACGCAGGAGCAGGGCTGGCTCGAGAACGGAAGCCAAACCGGTGCCCTGCCCGGCTGACACCGCCGTGCCCAAGGCCAAGCGGCAATACCTGCCCCTTTACTCTCTGGCGATCTTCAGCTGCTGCTCGACCGCGTCCAGCAGGTCCTCCTTGCCAGCGGGTTTCATCAACCGGACGTCCTCGGGCCGCAGGCCATTGCCATGAACCGTCGCCTCGGCGGCATAGCCTGACATGAATATAAACGGCAGGTCGGGCTGCAGGGGGCGAATGGCCTTGGCCAGATCGGTTCCCTGCAATTTGCCCGGCATGACGATGTCGGTGATCAAAAGGTCGAACTTCGGCTCGGAGTGAAACAGCTCAAGCGCCTCATCGCCGGTTTTCGCCGTGACAACCGTATATCCCGCGCCCTTCAGAATGGTGTCGAGGACCTTGCGAACCTCTTTGTTGTCCTCGGCCAGAAGGATCCGCGCGGTATTCTTGGCCACCGTCGGGGCCTTCGAGTCCTGCCCCGAGATGGGCATCACGGCGTCCTTCGAGGCGGGGAAATACAGCTTGAAGGTCGTGCCGACGCCCAGCTCTGAATAGACCTGCACGGTGCCGCCGGATTGCTTCACAAAGCCCTGCACCATGGACAGCCCCACGCCGGACCCCTCACCGGGGCCCTTGGTGGTAAAGAAAGGCTCGAACAGACGGTCAAGGTTTTGCTCGCTGATGCCGGAACCCGTATCGCTGACGGCAAGGAGCACATATCGCCCGACGGCAAGCTCTTCGTCGCGCGAATCCACATAGGCCTCATCAATCCGCAGGTTGGCCGTTTCGATCGTCAGGCGGCCCATGCCCCCCATGGCATCGCGCGCATTCACAATCAGGTTCAGCAAGGCGCTCTCAAGAGAGGACCGGTCAAGCTCGACAGGCCAGATGCCCGCCAAGAGGGAGGTTTCGACCGTGATCGAGGCAGGCAGCGCCCGCCGCATCCAGTTCTGCGCATCCAGAATGACGGAGTTCAGGTCCAGGACCTCAACCTCAAGCCGCGACTGTCTGGCAAAGGCCAGCAGGCTCATGGTCAGGTCCGCACCATGACGGGTCGCGGCCAGCCCCGCATCGATCATCTCGTCCAGCTTGGGGTCGTCGCGGGTCTCTTTCATCAGCTCCAGATTGCCCATGATCACCGCAAGCAGGTTGTTAAAGTCATGGGCAACGCCGCCGGTCAGCTGCCCGACCGCGCTCATCCGCCCGCTGCGCAGGCTTTCCTTCCGCTGGCGCTCGTATTCGGTCACATCATTCAAGACCACAACGGTGCCGATCTCGCCGGAGGCCTCCGGCGGGATGGTCGAGCTGGAAACCCGGATATGCTTTGGCTTTTTCGCGCCCTCGCCGTGAAACTGATAAAGAATCCCCTCCATGCTCTGGCTCTTCAAGGCACGGCGGAAGGGGTCCTCCTCCCCCTTCAAGGCCTCGCCCTCCTCGTCGGCAAAATAGGCGGCGCCCTGATCCTGCGGCCAGTGACGCCCCTCGCCGATCTCCAACAGGTCCCGCGCCTGGGAATTCATCATGGCCACCTGCCCATGGCGATCCAGCGCGACAACACCGTTGCTAGAGGCCTCCATCACCGCATGCAAACGGCTGCTCAGGTCAACCGCCTCAAGGCGCGCGGCTTCGGCCCTCTCGTTGGCGCGTTTCGCACGGCGCCGCGCCCGTTCGCTTGCCAAGAAGGCAAAGAGCAGCCCGAGCACCAGAACCGCCAGAACAATAAGCCCGGTGGTCAGCTGCCGCAGCCTTGCCTCGTTCCAGAACACCGGCGCGCCGTAGTATTTCTCCCGCAGCTCGGCAAACTCCGCCGACAAAAGATACCCGGGAAGCTCCCGGTTCAGCGCCTCGCGCGCCTGCCCAAGACCAAAACGCAGGGAAATCGCCCGCTCGGCCTCGTACATGGATTGGTCCAGCTCGCTGATCTTCGAGGGATAGCCCCTCTGATCGGCCAGCTCCGCAATATGGGTCCGCAGCATCAACACCGCATCGACCTGCTCCGCCATCAACCCGTCAAGCATCTCGTCCGGGGTGTCAAAGGTCACCGCGTTGACCGTGGGATCGCGCTGCGCCCGAATGAAGGCATAGCTTCCCTCAATCACGCCCACGTTCTTGCCGGACAGGTCCGCAGGCGCGGCCAAGGCCTTGGCATCCTCGCTGCGAACCGTGGCCGAAATTTCCAGATGCCCCGCAGGCACCGTCTGATCCATGATCTCACGCCGCGCCTCGGAAATACCGAGGGAGGGGATGATATCCACGCCAGCGGCCGCAGGCCCCTGAACGATCAAATTCGGCGATATGGTCCGGAATTCATACTTCAACCCGGCCCGATCCGCGACCGCACGGAAAATCTCGATCGCATAGCCGCTCGGCGCGCCATTCTCATCCAGAACATAGCTGGGCGCAAAGCCGGAGGGGCCGCCAAAACTTGCGTCGAACTCTGGAAAGGCAACGGTCAGGACCTCCGGCGCGGGATCATAGATTTCCACCCTGTTCTTGGCAAAAAGGGCGTCCAACCGGCCCTGTGCCTTCATCTGCGCGATCACATCGTTGATCGGGCCGAGCAGATCCGCACGGGACCGATGCAGCACAACAACGCGGTCAACCACGCTCACCGGCTCCCCCACGGGAACAACAAGGTGATCTATCCTTGCCTCCCGCAGGAGATAGCTCGCCGCCTCCTCGGGATAGATAAACGCCGCCTGATTGCCCGACAAAACCCCCATGATCCCCGAATCCAGATTTGGCACCTGAACTCCGATGTTGCGCTGCGAAATCGCGTCAACCTCGGGCGTCAGGGTTTGCGCGACATAGCTGATCACCTCGCCCGAGACGGTATTCGCATCCCAGCCATCGGCGCGGTCGATATGAACAAACATACGGCTTTGCGTCTGCCCGATGGGGTCGGAAAACAGGTTGTCGGCCCCAAAGACATCAAAGGCCACCGCCCCCGCCATCATATCCGTCTCGCCCGCGTTCTGCCCAAGAACAGCGGCCCCCGCCGTCGGGTATTCCTTTATGACCAACTCATGGTTCAGATCATCGGCAATCATCTGGGCAAACTCGATGAAAAGCCCGCTCTTGGTTCCGTCCTCCTCCATTCCCCAGACAGGCGGGGACAGAACCCAGCCAACCGTAAGGGTGGGCCGGTCCGTTTGCGCCCGCAAAGCGCCGCTTCCGATCAGCAGAACAACAAGGAGCAGTGAAACCACGCCCGCGAGCGAGCGGCCTGTAAGGGTATGGGGCCAAAAGGTCAGGAGCCTACCTCCAAAAGGGTCCGCCGTCGCGGATTTGATCTCTGCGGGGTGGTGCAAACGCCGGAACAATCAGCGCGTCTTACCCTTTTCTACACCAAGTTTCCCTTTGTTACCCGTTATTTTACTGCGACTTTTCCGGGACGCCCAAATGCCCCCGCTCGCGCAGGGGCAAAGGCGCAGGCCAGCGGCCCCAAAAACCCCGACGGAAAACCCGCCCCTGCCCGTTTAAACAAAGCCGCTGTATCCGCAGCGGCACCATAAACCAAAGGACACAGCCAGCCCATGTTACCCCACCCCGGCAAGAGGCAAGGAACATGGCAAGCAACGCACATTTCGCCGCCGCAGGGAACCTTCTGCGCTGTCGGCAGTTAATACTCTAAAATGAGGGACCATTTAGTGAGACACAGACTGACACCATATTTCGCAGGCCTCTTGGCCATCGGCCTCTCCCAGCCCCTGCTGGCCCATGAGCATGACCCCGAGGAACGCCTCGCCGTCCTCACCTCCTATTTCGCAGAAGATGCGATCGTAGGAGAACCCTCCATCGTCGATTGCACCCTGAGCGATGGCACCGAAACCTCCTGCTATGCCATCACCGTCTCGGGCGCGCCCGAGGATCACTCCACCGGCCCTTGGTGCCCGACCAATATCTCGCAAACCGGCGCCGATGCGGGCGGCATCTGGCTCGACAATGGCGAGGTCTACGAGGTAGACGGCCCCTTCATCTCCAAGCTGAATGAATTCTACGATGATCCGATCTGGGAGCTGTTCAATCCGGAAACCGGCGAGATTCGTGTCACCGACACGCTGGAGGGCTGCCAAGCCGCCGCCCGCCCCGATGTTGACCCCGAATACAACAACTACTGCGTCCAGTGCGAGGTCAGCTTCCTGACCATATCCACCGAGCAAACCTATATCTTCCCCGTCACCCCAGTGTTCGGCGATGAAACCTACCCCGTGACCGACGCCAACGGCACAGGCATCGCCTTCAGCGGCGCACGGATCGACGGCCCCGCACCGCGCGATGCGATCCTCTCGGCCCATACCCTCGCTCCGTTCGACGATTGCGGCGGGCATGTGAACCCGCATGTCGGCTATCACTACCACGCCCTGACCGGCTGCTCGACAGAGGTTGCAGCGGCCCTTGCCGACCATGCCCCGATTGTGGGCATCGCTCTGGATGGCCATATGATCCACGCCCAGCATGACGCCGACGGAACAGAGCCCACCGATCTGGACGAATGCCGCGGCCACAGCACCGAGGGTCTGGGCTATCACTACCACGCCAATGATCCGGCGGCGAATGCCATCCTGCCCTGCCACAAGGCGGCGACAGGCTGCACCCTCAGCGGGTCCGACACCACCTGCGACGCAACCACCACCATTGAGATCAGAGGACCAGGAGCCCGTCGCCATGACTAAACTGCATTTGATAACCGCCCTCACCGCCCTTTGCGCCAGTGCCGCACAGGCTCAGGACCCATCGATCACGACGGGCGCGGCCGAGACAACCATCCCCACCCTCTATGAATGCGCAGGCGGGCGGCCCACAGCCGTCGGCGAGATCACCGCGCAGGATGGCACCCTCTGGACCGTTCCGGCAGAGACCCAGTTCACCGAGGCCCCCAAGGCCGCTGACCTCTACAACGAGTGCAACGATGTCCGGCCCTCCGGCACCGCCGAGGTCGACCTCTCCGCCATCCCCGTCATCGACGCTGGCGGCAGCGAGGAATTCACCGCCTATCTCTTTGGCGACAATTACTTTGAACTCTATGCCAACGGGCAACTGCTGGCGGTCGATGCCGTGCCCTTCACCCCCTTTAACTCCAGCGTCGTGCGCTTCACCGCCCAGCGCCCCGTCACCCTTGCGGTGAAGATGGTCGACTGGGAGGAAAACCTCGGCCTTGGCTCTGAAAAAGGCAGGGGCGTCAGCTACAGCCCCGGCGATGGCGGGCTGACCATGCTCGTCACCGACCAAGACGGCGAGGCCGTCCTGCTGAGCGACGAGACATGGCGCGCCCAAACCTTCTACACCGGCCCGCTGACCGAAGCGGAATGCCTCTCCACAGACGGCCCCCTGCGCGACAGCAGCGCCTGCGAGATCCCGCGCAGCAACGATGGCTCCTCCTATAAGGCCGCCCATTGGGAGGTCCCCGCAGACTGGTTCACACCAGAATTCGACGACAGCGCATGGCCGCAGGCGACCACCTATGACAACGACACCGTCGGCGTCGACAACAAGCCCTCCTTCACCAATTTTCCGGACCTGTTCGACCGCGAGGGGGCCGATGCACAGTTCATCTGGTCGTCCAATCTGGTGCTCGACAACCTCGTGCTTCTGCGGCGCACCATCGACTAGGCCTTTGCAAGGATGCGCCATGCAGTGAGCCTCCGGCTCAAATCACATCAAGCCACCTCCCCACATCCCGCCGCTTCACCTAGGGCGGGATGTGGCACCAGACCTGTCATGCGTAAAGGACACCGGTCATGAGTAGCCTCCACATCACCAACAGCCGCGCGGGCTATGGCCTGATCGCCATCACGCTGCACTGGATCGTTGCGGCGGCCTTCATCACCAACTACGCGCTGATCTACTACGCCCAGTGGTTCACAGAGCCGCGCACCGAGGGCTACTTCGGCATCCTCACCACCCATACTGCCATCGGGGTCAGCGTTTTGGTCTTTGCCCTCATCCGCCTGCTCTCGCGCTTTATGCAGCGCACCCCCGATGATGTGCCCGGCTCGCGGCTGGAGCATCTGGGCGCCCATGCGGTGCATATCCTGCTCTATATTGCGATGTTCGCCATGCCTTTGACCGGATACCTCGGCCAAGGCGGGTCATCGATGCTGTTCTTTGCCATCGAAATCCCCTCGTTTCAGGACACATGGCTGTTTCAAACCGCGATCGAAGGCGGGCTCGGCATCAGCTGGGAGTCATGGGAGGGCGTCATGGATTGGCTGCACAAAACCCTCGCCCCATGGATCGTCGGCCTGCTGGTTCTGGCCCATGCCGGTGCAGCGCTGTTCCACCACTTCATCCGGCGCGACCGCGTCCTGTTGCGTATGATCAACCCCCGTAACTAGGGCAAAGGCGCGGGGGCAGGAGCATGGCGCCCTGCCCCCGCGCCGCATGTCCTAAAGCAGCCAGTTCGCCTGATCCTTGGGGATCGCTTCAGAAAACGACATCTCGTGAATGATGCTGCCCGTCGCAACCTCGACCCCGCCCTCAAGCGGCACAGTCATGCGGATGTCCCCGCCAAGACGGATATAGCCCGGCTGCGCGGTCTCCTCATCGGGCTTCGCCTCGGCATTCAGCGCATCGCTCAACAGGTGGTTGCCCGAAATCTCGATCCGGATCATCTCGCCGTTATAAGGCGTCTCGATCAGGAACCCGTCAGGCCAGCCGTTCCCCGACTGCGGCGCAACATGGATTTCGCCGACAAAGCTGTCCTCGAACTCCCCTGTGCTCAGCAAAATCTCACGGCCCATGGCCAGCATGAACTTGCACAAAACCTTATTGCCGTAATCCGCATTGTGCAGAATATACGAGAAGTTCAGCGTGAAATCCCCGCATTCCGCACGGCCCCAGTGCCATGCCTTGAGCACACCCTCGATACCGGCATTGCCCCAGTTGTGATCGTGATAGCCATGACCATCCTTGATCTCGATCTCCTCGCCCGCGACCTGAATGGTGCCATTCACCGCGGCGCGCGGCGCGGGCACCACATGGGCGTTGAACACTGTCAGCGCCTCGTCAAAATACATCGCGCCCGATCCCGCACGCCACGAGTCAACCGTGGCGACCAGCTCAAGGTCCACAACCACATCCTCATGCTCCGCATGCAGCTGCCAGTTGGGATAGCGCCCCTTGCACCAGTTCTTGCCCAGCTTGACGTCGCAATGCTCCTTGGAGGCAATGAACTCCTCCCCCGGGAAGGGCACCTGAAAATCGCGGTTGCTGCCATCAGGAAGCTCGACATTCAGCATCATCATCGGCGGCAGATCGGGGTTGTCCAACATGATCAACGGCCGATCCATCAGGATCACCGCCGCCTTCCGGCCCGAAGCCGTGAACAAATCGAAATACCACCACTCGTAATGGCGCGGATTTCCGTCGTTGTGATAGGCATCGTCGCGGTCGGTCACGACCTCCTGCGCTGCCTGATCATACAGGCCCGGCGCCTCGTAATTGCCAATGACAAACTTGGCCTCCTGCGCCTGCGCCAATCCGCGCAGCCCCGGCACAAGCAAAAGCCCCGCCCCGCAGGCGGTGGATGTCAAAAGAGCTCTTCGGGTGATCTCCATGGTCTTTCCTTCCAAATTGGGTCTGGCCTGCACAAACAGGCGTCAGTCCCGGTTCAGCAGTTTGGCGTTTTTCTTTAGGAACAGGTCCTTGCCCTTGATCACACTGGTCAGGAAATTCCCGGCGGTGAAGAGCCCAAGGAAGGAATTGCCCAGCTTCGGCCCAAGCGGCACAAGGATCGGCGCCTTGCTGCCCCATGGTTTGAAAGGTTTCATATCCTCGATCGCCTTGCCCTCGCCAAGGCCGGTCAGCGCCGCGGTCAGCCATGGCACCTGACGGCTAATGGCGACAATCGTCATCCCGTCGCCCGCATCGGCAATATCGCCCGCCGCAAACACATTGGGCAGGGCAGAGGGCCGCATCCAGGGATCAACCTTGATCCGCCCCGCCGTCGATGCCTCGGCACCGGCCAGCCCCTCCAACAGCGTGGCCTCCGCCCGCGCGCCGATCACCGGGAAGATCAGGTCAAAATCCTGCTTCGACCCGCCAGACAGCTCCAGCGTCCCGGCATAGGGCTCGGTCAGGCTCTGCAGGTTCTCGGCCCTTTGCCCAAGAACAAGCGTCACCCCCAACTTGCGCAGCTTGTCCGCAAGGGACTTGCCCAGCTTTTCCGGCATGCTCGGGAACAGCGTCGCATCGCTCGAGATCAAGGTCACCTTCTTGTCCGGCATGGCATGGGCAATCTCGCCCGCAAGCTCGGTCCCAACGGCGCCAGCGCCGACGATACCCACCGTGCGCGCGGCCTTAAGCAACCCGTGAATACGCTGGTTCTCCGCCCGCAGGCCCGCAATATCCGCGCCCTTGGCCTTAAACGGCGCCGCATAGGCCGATCCCGTGGCGACAACGATCTGGTCCGCCTCAACCCGCGTGCCATCCTCCAGCGTAATGCCCTGCCCATCAACGCCCACCGCCCGCGCCGCCACAACACGGCCCTTCGTCAGCAAACGGTCATAGGGGGTCAGGGCGCGCTCCAGCAGAGCGGGCTCAACGACGGCGCGGATCATGGCCGGCGCATGAACAAAATGGCTGCGCGGCTCGATCAATGTGACCTCGGCGCGATCATCCAGAGCCTTGGCAAGCTCGGCCCCAAGGTAGCCGCCGCCGATAATGGCAATCTTCTGTGACATGTTAAGTAACCTCATTGGCTGCCTTGCGGCGTTGTTTCAGGGCCCAGGGCACACAAGGCCCATGCGCTCACGACAAAGAGGCCGCGCATGGTGATCGGCGCGGCACTCTGTTGATCCTCAGATAGGCGAGATAGAACTTGATTGAAAATTATACTTACTTAGCCTCTATATAAGACACGCTTAACAACCGGTGCCCGATGAAACTCGATCAGCTCAAGGTCCTGCGCGCCGTTGTGGAAACCGGCGCGGTCAAAACAGCCGCCGAACGCCTCAACCGCACCCAACCCGCCATCAGCCAGGCCCTCAAGGCGTTGGAATTCCAGACCGGCACCGAATTATTCGACAGGTCCGGCTACCGGCTGGAGCTCACACCGGTGGGCAAACGGGTCTACCTCCAGTCCCTGCGCGTGCTGACAGAGGCAGAGGACCTCGGCCAATTGATCCGGCACTTCGAGAACGGACAGGAAGAAACCATCACCATCGCAGTGGACGCCAGCACCGACCTCAACGCCCTCACCCCCGTGCTGTTCAAACTGCAAACCACCTTTCCCGAAACCCGCGTCGTCCTGCGCCCCGAGGTCCTCTCCGGCGCGATTCAGGCCGTCACATCGGGCACAGCCGCCATCGCGGTCTCGCCCATGTCCTCGATCATGCTCGAGGACGAAGGCCTTGAATACATCCCCCTTGGCACATCGACCCTGCGCAATGTCGCGGCCCCCTCCCTGTGGGAGGCCATGGGCAACCCCACCCGCCTGTCCGACATGCGCCGCTTCCATCAGGTCATCGCCAGCGACAGCGGTCAGGCCGGAGGCCTCTTTGACCGCGAACTCGGCGTCCAGAAAGGCCAACGCCGCTGGTATGTCGGCGACCTGAACACCAAAAAACACCTCCTGATCGCAGGCCTCGGCTGGGGCCGCCTGCCCGAACACATGATCGCCAAAGAGCTGCACCAAGGCCACCTCCGCGAGATCGACCTCCCCCATACACACCTCGCCTTCGACGCCACAGTCTATGCCTTCCGCCAATCCAAACCCATCATCGGCTCCGTCGCGGAACTGCTGTGGAAAGAGTTCGAAGCCCTCTCCCCCTAGGGCCGCCCTCACCCATTGCGCTTCCGCCGCTGATCAATAAGCCACAGCGCCCTTTCAAATTCCGGCGTGCCCTTGGCCAAATCGTGGTCGCTGAAGGCCAGCATCACCTCCAAATCTTCAGAGTGCCCCGCCGCCTCATCGCCCCTCCCCTGCCCGATCTCTTCTATCAACGCCCCAACGCGATCCTCGGGAATCTTGGCATAGTACTTCCGCGTCACGGCCTCATCGTCGTGCCCCATATTCAGTGACCACGCGCGCATCTGTTCCGGCGTTTTGCACAAGGTCCATCCCAGTTGCCCGATGCAATGCTTGGCAGAATGGGGAGAGAACACCCCGTCCACCCCCTCAGAGGCCACCCGAAACGCCGAACTCACGGCATGGGAGCTCGCCATCACCGGAACAGGCCTACTGCCCTCGCGCTTGCGGAACATGCTAACTGGTCAAAGGAAGACCAATATCTAAACAGAGCTAACCCAAAATAGCGGACTCAATGGGGAGCAGGGCAGCACTCAAATGGGATTGGCATGCGCTCCAAGCTGTCTCTTGGTGCAAGCCGTCGTCAGTGCGAAAATCCCGACGACGGGCACTCTTGAAACTAACGAAAGCCAAACGGAGCGGGATTGGCTTCAAAAGCGGTCATCCAGTCGATCCATTCCGCGATGTCCTCGCCAAACTCCTCGCTTGATATCCAATGGAGCCGTTCCAGCATCTGCGCGCGGGTAAAGTCCCCCTCTCGATCGGCAAAGTAACCGGTACCCTTTGCGACAAATACCTGCCATTTAAGCGAATAAATTTTGTCAGGATCCGACGGATAAGGATCATCAATCATCGCGCGTATAATGGCGAAGGCTTCGTCTTGGTTTTGGCCAATACGGCTGATCCAGTCTTCGCTGGTGTCAGCGTTCAGCTCGTCCAGAATCTCATATATTTCTTCCGGTGTTTTGCCTGCTGTCATTCTCTTATTGCGTTCATAACCGACTTTTTGCAGGCGGCGCATGTAATACAGACTGTCTTTCGTCATCAGATCT
Source organism: Harenicola maris (assembly GCA_018524345.1). Taxonomy (GTDB): domain Bacteria; phylum Pseudomonadota; class Alphaproteobacteria; order Rhodobacterales; family Rhodobacteraceae; genus Harenicola; species Harenicola maris. The sequence goes on along the minus strand of JADQAZ010000002.1, from coordinate 942,802 downwards.
CCCTCCTGTCTCGATTTATCCACCATGTGAACGAATAACCTGCTGCGACTCCCTGATATACTCTTCCAAAAATCCTCAAGTTCGTCCCCCAAATTGCTCGCGTTTCCATATTGCTTTAACAATGCGATCCGAGGTTCTACCATAATGCGTACCCAATCCTGCACTGCGCGCTCAACGCGCACTTCTTCGCGATTGTAAGCTGGTGAATCCTTGCTGAATTTATGCCAGCACTCAAATGGGATTGGCATACGCTCCAAGCTGTCTCTTGGTGCAAACCGTCGTCTGTGCGAAAACCCCGACGACGGGCGCTCTTGGAACTAGCAACTGTATTTCTCAGCCGGCCTGAGCAGACCATTTCTGATCAGGCCGGCTGAGAAATACAGTTGCTAGGGAAAGGTCAAGCCAGCCCGTCACGACGTTTCTATGGCGGGCTGGTTTGTCAAATGTAACCGGGGCCGCAGACCCAACCGCATGCATCACCAATGAGGGAAACTACCCCACAGAGCTCCGCTTCACGCGCCGCTCCATCACAAGCGCTTCCGCCTCTTCGAACTCGGGCGTCCCCTTGGTCAACCCATGCTCATGATACCGCAGCATGAGTTCCATATCCGCAATGGATTGATCCGCGACCACGCTCTCCGGCTGGCGTGTCTCTTCAATAAGCTCAAGCACCTGCCCCTCGGACATTTTGTCATAGTATTCCTGAGTTATGGCCACACTTTCATGGCCCATATTCAACGACCACGCCCGAAACTGCTGCGGCGTTCTACACCTCTGCTGGCCCAGTTTCCCGATGCAGTGCTTGGCCGAATGCGGCGAGAACGCCTTCCCAACCGCAGCAGACGCGCCGCGAAAAGCACTAGTGACCGCATGCGAACTTCCCATCACCGGAACAGCGCCACCCCCGTTCCGCGCCCCGCCGGACACCAAATGCCTCTCATTCGGAAACGCGGCATCCTTCGGCCCGAACCCGAGGCCGCCAAGGCAATCACGCCATTCCTCAACCACCTCTTCGAATACAGGCGGCAGAGGGAAATACCTAATCCGCAAGCTCTTGCCGTTCTTGGTGCGAGAGGCGCGGCCGTCCTGGATCAAGATCCTGTTGCGCACGTCCAGATGCGCCACCAACAGGCTCGTCACCGTATCCGCCCGCAGCGCCCCGAGGAAGGCCACCGCAACCATCGCCCGATCCCGCCGCTGCCTGACGGTCAGCACAGGCATAGCACGCAACATCTGCTCGGCCTCCTCCACCGTCGGAACGGGCCTGTCCTCCCCCGAAAGCGCCGCCGCATCGAACCGCTGGGGCAGCTCGAAGTATTGCGGCAGGCTCCCGTCCAGCCGCCCGTAACCCCTATGCTTTACCAGCCACTCAAAGAAAATCTTGAGATGGGATGCGACATGGCGAACCGTCGATACAGAACGCCGCCCCTCTCCGCAGATCGCAATACTGGCCTTGAGCGCATCGCGGAACAACGCGGCATCCTCCGCCGTCACCTTGGCAAAGCTCTTGCCTTGGGCAAACCGCTCAAACTCGCGAATGGCCGCCATCCGCGCATCGCCGGTTTTCTGGCTCCAGCGCTCCGCATATCTCTGCCAATCCGCCAGCAGCCGATCATTGGCAAAGTACAGATCCCCCTGCGCCGCAGCCAGCTTTTTCCCAATGCCAACCGGAACCTCCCCCTTCCCTTCGTCAAGCGAGCCCAGGCTCGCATTGGTACGGGCACAGTGCAAAACACGCTCGCATTGTGTCGCATTCAGTATCTTTCTGACGCCTTGTTCACAGACAGGACAACAACCCGTTAGAAGGCCGTTCGCCGTTTTCGTCACATGACGCTCAAGCGACTCTGGGATAGGGAACACCTTCGCTTTGCAGCTAAAGCACTTGAACTCGCCCACCCGCAAAGAGGAGTTTTTTGTCAAACGCTGCGCATCATGGAACCGCTTCAATTCCGCGCCGCTAAAGACCTGCGGAGCGGCCTTATCAGAGGGACGAAGCCCCTGCTTGATCCAGTTTGAAATGGTATTGGTTGAGACACCGTAGAGCGTCATCACCGCTCTGCGCGTATAGGCCAGATGCACTTTGGGCCTGACATTCTTGTATGACCTGCTCATGCCCCTTTCCCCGCCTTCGAAAGCCTTTGGGCGGCGCGGCGCATTTCGCCATCGTAGGCGCGCAATTCTTCCAGGCACCAGCGGGTACAGCCATTCGAGAACTTGATCGGTTTGGGAAAGCCAGACACGTCACTCGCCCAGCGCCAAATCGTGGCCCTCGACACGCCATAGCGCGCCATAACTTGCTTAATGCTCAGGTATCCCCCGGCCTTGGCTGGCTCCCCCGAAGGTGCCGTCGCGCGCTTGCGGGCAGGCTTCTCCGGAGCTGCAGGCGCTACTGCCGCCCCTTCCGTCTCATTAAAGAGGTCTTTGGAAACCGCTTTCCGATCAGGCCCTTTCCTCGTCATGACAGGCCCCCCTCTTTCGAGGGATCAACCCGATTGGCCTGCGCCCAAGCATTGAGGTCCTCACCCCGATACAGGATCTTCCGACCCAACCGATAGAAGGCCGGCCCCATACCCTTGTGACGCCACTGCGCCAGTTTCTCGCGATCCCCCAAGAGCGCCAGCTCGGGATCACCAAGGACGTAGTTACGTCCGTTTTCGAATAGTTCTATCATTTTTTGCATTCCTTAAATTGCCTTGAGTGGCAATGAAGGGAATGCAAACTTTCAGGGAAGAGCAGCAGTCCCCGATTTTAAAATCGGGGACCCGCCCAACGCCCTAAGGCCCTGACTTATAAACAAAAGAAATCTGGTCGTCCTGATTGACGTATGGCTCTGATGTCCCTTTTGGACAATTACTACAAAGCATCAGACGCATCTCTTCGGCCATCCCGAGAACGTCTTTGGCTCTAGTTATCTTGAGTTCCTCAGCATCATTCAATGCCATGCCGAGGTGAACAACACCCTTATATTTCATCCAGCTTTTTCTTACGGTGTCTTTGTCCTTAGCGCCTGGAACGTCACGCGCTCTTCCCTGCTGGCAAACTTGATCAATGATTTTTCCATCTCGGTGGAGACCCTCCAGCTTTCGATCTACTATTGAAAAAAACACCATTTGCCCGACCTGCTCTGCAACCATCAGGCCCCTATGGTTTTTCTTTTCATACTGATGGAAGACATCAGAAAAGATATCCTCCGTTGAAGCGGACTGGACATAAGACTTTGATACCTTCGCAGCTAGGGCCGACATAGAAGGAATTTTCTCCCATTCAGCGCCAAACTTACTATGAGCATTTTCGACCAATGACCGAATGAACCTGTGTTGCACATGCTCCATTGCCTTTAGGCGGTCCTCCACAGTTTCAGCACTAAGAGCAATTCGCAATTCACCAATCACCTGGAAGCCCGCCTCAGAAATCTCAACTTTAATCATGCACTTTTCTCCGTATCTGCATGGGACTCCACATACTCCGACCATTCCGCCATCAAGGCCCGCCGCCGCTCCAACAAGTCCGACCGCGCATAGGCCCGCTCCACATCCGACCCGACCCTGTGGGCCAGGCTCATCTCTGCGATCTCGCGCGGCGCTTTGGCCACTTCGGCGGCCCAGTCGCGAAAGGTCGAGCGGAATCCATGCACCGTAACCCCCTCAACCCCCATCCGGCGCAACAGCATCAACATCGCCATATTGGACAGGGGCCGATGCCGCTTTTGCCCCACAAAGACCACCTCGGAGCCGAGTGCCCTGAGCGGTTCGATCACTTCTAGCATCTGCGGCGTAAGGGGCACACGATGCGCCTCGCCCGCCTTCATCCGCTCCTGCGGACAAGTCCAGATCTGCGCGCGCTCATCCACCTCGGCCCAGCGCATCCCCAGAACCTCGCTCGTGCGCGATCCGGTCAGACAGGTGAACATCAAAGCGTTTGACGCCATCCCTTTCTGCCGCCGCAGCTCCGCATAGAAGGCAGGTACGTCGCGCCAGTCCATCGCCTGATGATGCCGCGGCTTGGCCGTCACCTTGGGCAAGACCCCGGCGTCCTTGATCGCCGAAACCGGATTCTCCCCCTCGCGAAACCCCTTCGACTTCGCAACATCCAGAACCGCCTTGATCCGCTGCGCCAAGCGCTTTGCGGTCTCGTGCTTGGCCGTCCAGATCGGATCAAGACACCAAAGCACCTCCGGCTGCCCGATCGCATCCACGGGCAAGGCCCCGATCTTTGGAAAGGCATAGTCGCGCAGGGTATTGATCCACTGCTGGCCGTGCTTGGTATTCTTCCAGGTCGGCATGCGGTTGCGATGCACCTGCTGCGCCAGCGCCTCGAAACTCGGCACCTCGCGCATCCCGTTATGCCGCGGGTTCAACCCCTGCCTGGCCATGCGCCGATACTCCAGCGCCCGGTCCCGCGCCTGATGCAGAGTCACAAGGTCCGCCGCGCCCAATCCGAAATCCGTGCGCAGCGGCCCGCCCTTGCGATTTCTCTGCCCTTTTACGGTCACACGCACAATCCAGCGCCGCGCACCCGACGGATCCACCACCAGATAAAGCCCATTTCCATCCCCATGCCGCCCAGCGCCAAGGGTCGAGACAAGCTTCTTCGTCAATTTGCCGGAAATGACAGTCAAATTCCATACCACAGTTTATACCACACAAGGAAAGAAAACCGGCATAATCGAAGGAAATCCAGAACAGGCTGAAAAGCAAATAATCCCTTGAAAACAATAAGAAAAGGCCGCTCAAAGCGGCCCAATCAAATCGATCAAAATGGTATGGTGGCGGAGACGAAGGGATTCGAACCCTCGAGACCCTTTCGGGCCTACTCCCTTAGCAGGGGAGCGCCTTCGACCACTCGGCCACGTCTCCGCCGCCGTGAATATGCTCTAAGCCTATGCTTTACAAGGCATTTTTTTACGCCCCCATTAGGCAACTAAATATCTGTTTTCGTTGGTTTTCGTCAGCTTTCGGGCATTTAGCGCCCCGTACCTGCACAAGGAAATGTTCAGAACGTTCTAACCACCAGCACACACCTCGGCGACCAATCGGTCACGATGCGAAGGGCGCCAAGCATCACCTCACCAGATCACGGCCCGCCTCAACAGTCTTACCCGAGGACCAAACCAGCCGGGGTAGAAACCTCGGCCAACCCGAACGCATATCCCAGGTGTTCGGGGCGAACCGCCCAAGCTGAACAATCAGGAAGTAATACAGCAGCGGGAAAGAGTTGCTGTTGATAAATCTATCGTTGAGGATCAACATCAGGCTTACAGGGACCAAAAGGACAATCACCCTCACATCATGACGCAGCAAACCAAAAAGGCCCAGCCCGATCCACACCCAAAAGGCGAAGCCAAAGACACCGAACATCGAAAGGCTGTAGAGCAAAGGATTGTGGGCACCACGCACCCCGTCCGAATATAGCCCCATCCCATGCCCGAAAAGCGGCCTCTCCGCGAAGAAGCCCCAGGCCTGCCGCCACTGCGCATCGCGCCCAGTGATAAAACCTGTGCTTGCGCCCCTGTGAGTGTCCTCCGCCAAGAGCACGTCTTTGGCGATGTAGTCGATCACGCTTCCCTCAAGAACCAAGAGCAATGCGGCGAAGGAAAACAGCCCCGCACCAATTATGACGGAGCCTTTCGTTATGCGTCCGCGCCGCTCGAAAACCATCTTCGCGATGATCGTGCCTGCAATAACGACGGTGCCCGTCCGCGATTGCAACAACAGGGTGGCATAGATCATCGGCAGGGCGAGAACAAAATAACTGCGCTTTGAAATGCACAGCGCCCCGATGAATACAGCAATTCCGTAAATTTCACCCCCTAAATTCGGATGGGAATTACCAAAAAACATCAGCCGCCCGAAGTGATCGTCCACCATGCCTGCACTGGCAAAGGCAATATAGAGAACCGCGGTTGCTGATGATGTGAGGTAGAAATTCCGGCAAAAGTGCGAAATCGAATGACGGTCAACCAATGTCAAAAGCGCGGCAAGGTGCATCGCAAAAAGGGCCAGCGCGAAATAATTAGAGAAAACGAAAGTTCCCGATGCATCCAAGGCCAATGATTGAACCCCGAAAACCGCACAGATTACTAGGATTTGAGCCGAGGGGATGCTGATCTTAGCCCCCCCCCCCCCCTGTGAGAAGAAACAGTACCAGATAGAGGCATAGGTTAAGCCCATGCACCAACAAATTCCCGCCGGGGATCATGTAGGAAAGCGGCAGAATACCCCAGGTGACACCAAGAAACGGAATGAGTCTGTGCGCTTTCAATGCGGGGCCTCGGAATGGATGATCAGATAACGGAACGCCAATGTAGGCAAACTACATTACATTTCGGGCTTTCGCCAGCAAAGGCCCATCAACTCCTGCCTTAGAGTATCTTCGATCGCGAAAAGGTGGCCCATTGCCCCACCAAGCGCAGCGTCAAAGCCACCAGCAGCACTGCTACGCATCCCCCGATAGGTCGTGCAACTAGAACCCTTTGCAAGCGGGGGTTTAGGTTAAAGACGCGATGCGGCGGGTAAAAAGGGATTTGACGTCGGAACTTGCCACGCCCTTGCAGACCTCGATCACCGGGGTGCTGCGCCTTGGGGCCGTGTGGGTGCGCCCGCGCGCCTCGCCGGTCAGCTCCACATCCACCGCTGCCTCAACAGTGTCAAACAGCTCCGGATGGGTGCAGGCGATCACCGCTGCGGGGTCATGCAGGTAGCAGCCGTCGAACTTCCCCCGGCTCTCGGTAAAGGCGATGTAGAACTGCGCCAGATCCTGCAAAAGCCCGCCGTGCAGGGGCGCCTCCCCCGCCATGGCGGAAAAATCCGCGCCCGAGCAGGTGATGCGATGGGTCACGTCCAGCCCGACCATGACCACCGGCGCGCCGCTGGCAAAGACCTCGGCGGCGGCCTCCGGATCATTGACGATATTGGCCTCCGCATGGGGCGTCTTGTTGCCGCCCGCGTCGATAGACCCGCCCATGACGACAATCCGCGCGATATTGCGGGCAAAGGCGGGGTCAAGGCGCAGGGCGGCGGCCACATTGGTTAGCGGGCCAAGGGCGCACAGGGTAATCTCCCCCGGGGCCTCGGCCGCCATGCGAGTCATCAACATGGCGGCGGTCTCCGAGACCGGCTCTCCCTGCACCTCGGGCGCGGGCCGGGTGCCAAGCCCCTCTGCCCCATGCACATTGTAGGAGGGGTAGATCGCCTGCCCGCCAAGGGGCAGCTCCGCCCCCTGCGCCACGGGCACATCCAGCCCCGCAAACCCCGCCAGATACAGGGCATTGCGCGTGGCCTGTGCCGTGTGAACATTGCCGAAAATACTGGTCAGGGCGACGACCTCCACCTCCGGCGCGGCCACGGCATAGAAAATCGCCATGGCGTCATCAATGCCCGGATCGGTGTCGATGATCATTTTCACATTGCGCGGCATGGCGGGCTCTCCTTATTCTTCGTCTTTCAAAATCGGCAGACAGGCGTATTGCGCCTCGGTCTCGTCAAACAGGTCTTCAATCGCGCCCTGCATCCGGAACTGCGCACGCATCAGGGCAATCATGCCGGGCGCCTCATAATCGTCCATCCCGTCGATATCCTCGGGAAAGCCAAAGGCGGCGGCATAGCCATCCACGGCCTCTCGATACCCGGCGTCAAAGAAAACCGCCGCCTCATTGGCGCGATCCTGCAGGTCCGGCCCCGGCTGGCAAATATAGGAAATGCTGTCCCCGGCGGCTTCCGAATAAATCTCGATGGTCTCGCGGTCCGGATGGGCGCGCTTGATCAGGCTTTCCGCATCGCATTGCGGCAAACCGGCCAAGGCCACCAACCCGATCCAAAGCTTCACCCGGCGCTCCCCCGCAGCTGCATCTCACATACAGATGCGACTGTGCCGCAACTCCGGCCACGGGGCCAGCCCTATCGCCGGGCCCTAGCCCCGGGCCCCTAACCGTTATGCAAGAAGTGCAGCACATCCCCGTCCTTGACGGTATAGGTCTTGCCCTCGGCACGCATCTTGCCCGCCTCTTTCGCGCCCTGCTCGCCGTTGAACTCGACGAAATCGGCGTAGGCGATGGTCTCGGCGCGGATAAACCCGCGCTCGAAATCGCCGTGGATCACACCGGCCGCCTGCGGGGCAGAGGTCCCCTCCGCAATCGTCCAAGCGCGGGCCTCTTTCGGGCCAACGGTGAAATAGGTCTGCAGGTTCAGCAACTCATACCCCGCGCGGATCAACCGGTCCAAACCGGCCTCTTCCAGCCCAAGCTCCGACAGGAACTCGACGGCCTCTTCGGCGTCAAGCTGGCTGATCTCTTCCTCGATCTGGGCCGAGATCACAACGCTGCCCGCGCCCTGCTCTGCGGCCATCTTGGCCACGGCATCGGAATGGGCGTTGCCATTGGCGGCCTCATCCTCGCCCACGTTGCACACATAGAGAATCGGCTTGCTGGTCAGCAGTTGCAGCATCTGCCAGTTTTTCTCGTCCTCCGCGTCGACCTCAACGGTGCGGGCGGGCTTGCCCTCCTCAAGGGCGGCAGCGGCGGCCTTGAGCAGACGTTCCTGCACCACGGCCTCTTTGTCGCCACCGCGCACCTTGCGCACGATGTTCTGCAGGCGCTTCTCGATCGACTCCAGATCGGCCAGCATCAACTCGGTCTCGATGGTCTCGGCGTCCTCCACCGGATTCACGCGCCCCTCAACATGGGTCACATCGCCATCCTCGAAACAACGCAGCACATGGGCAATGGCGTCGCATTCGCGGATATTGGCCAGAAACTGGTTGCCCAGCCCCTCGCCCTTGGAGGCGCCCTTCACAAGGCCCGCAATATCCACAAAGGTCATCCGCGTCGGGATGATCGACTTTGACCCCGCAATCCCCGCCAAGGTGTTCAGCCGCGCATCGGGCACGGCCACCTCGCCCACGTTGGGCTCGATCGTGCAGAACGGGAAATTCGCGGCCTGCGCTGCGGCGGTTTTGGTCAATGCGTTGAACAGGGTGGACTTGCCCACGTTTGGCAATCCGACGATACCGGTCTTAAACCCCATGGTGCGTGCTCCTACTGTGCATTCGGCGTGGCTGAGGGCGCTTCTAGGCCGCGTGCCGCCCCTACGCAAGCACGCGGCATTGCATTTGCCCCCAATCGCTGGCACATCGCCTTGACCCACCTGATTGAAAGGCCCCGCCATGACCCGCATTGACGCAAAATTCGCCGCCCTCCGTGCCGAAGGCCGCAAAGCCTTTGTCGCCTATGTCATGGCCGGTGATCCCGACTATGCCGTGTCAGAGGAAATCATCTGCGGATTGCCCGGCGCGGGCGTCGATGTGATCGAGGTCGGCCTGCCCTTCACCGACCCCATGGCAGACGGCCCCACGATCCAGCTTGCCGGTCAGCGCGCGCTGGAAGGCGGCCAGACCCTCAAGAAAACCCTCGCCATCGTGGCCAAGCTGCGCGAAACCGACACGACAACGCCGGTGGTGATGATGGGCTACTACAACCCGATCTACTCCCACGGCGTTGATAAATTTCTGGTCGATGCGAAAGAGGCCGGCGTTGACGGCCTCATCGTCGTTGACCTGCCCCCCGAGGAAGACAGCGAGCTGTGCATCCCGGCCCAGGCCGCCGGCCTGAACTTCATCCGCCTCGCCACGCCAACCACCGATGACAAGCGTCTGCCCAAGGTGCTGCAAAACACATCGGGCTTTGTCTATTACGTCTCGATCACCGGCATCACCGGCGCAGGCTCCGCCTCTGCCGAGGCTGTCGCGCCAGAGGTCGCCCGCATCAAGGCCAAGACAGACCTGCCCGTGATCGTCGGCTTCGGCATCAAAACCCCCGATGCGGCCGAGGAAATCGCAGGCGTGGCCGATGGTGCGGTCGTCGGCTCGGCCATCGTGGAGCGTATCGCCAAGGGCGATAGCGTCGCAGATGTCCTCGCCTATGTGGCCGATCTGGCGGCGGGCGCACACCGCGCCTAGGGCGCGTCGAAGCCCGCCTTCAATCCGGCGATCCAGTCGCTGACAAAGCCATCAAACACCGCGCCCGGCTGGCGCGCGGCGAATGTCGCGCCCAGCGGATCGCCCGCCGAGGTCTCGCTCCCCGCCATCTCCTGCAGCACCGCATGGCCGCAAAACGGCACATAGACCTCCGAATAGCCGCCCTCATGGGCCATCATCAAACGCCCGCCGCACAGGGCCTCTGCCGCTGCCATAACCTGCCGCGTCATGGCGGAAAAAGTCTCCGCCGTGGCCAGCATCCGGCCCAAGGGATCATTCGCCCCCGCATCATAACCACAGGCAATCACGATGATATCCGGCGCAAATGCCTCAACCGCGGGCAGAACCAGCCGCTCCATCGCCTCCAGATACCCCTTGTGCCCCGTGCCCGGCGGCAGCGGAATATTCATATTCGCGCCAAGCCCCTCCTCGCTACCGCGATCCTCGGCCCCGCCGGTGTCGAGCGGATAGTTCCGCTCCTGATGCAGGGAAATGGTCAGAACCTCGGGCCGGTCATAGAAAATCGCCTCGGTCCCGTTGCCGTGGTGCACGTCCCAATCGATCACCGCAACGCGGGCGGCCAGCCCCTTGGCAAGGGCGCTTTCGATCGCGATCCCAAGGTTGGACAACAGGCAGAACCCGTTGGGAAACTCCGGCAGACAATGATGCCCCGGCGGACGCGACAGGGCATAGGCATTGCGATGCCGCCCGGTCAAAACCCCCTCAAGCGCCGCCACACTCAGCCCCGCCGACAGGGCCGCGATCTCGAACCCACCGGCGGCAAAGGGCGCCCGCAGGCCAAGCTCCCCGCCCCCTTGGTTCGAGGCCTCGCGAAACTCCCGCAGGTAGCTTTCGGGATGCACCCGCGCCATCTCCTCCCATGTGGCAGGCGGGGCGCTTTGCGGGTCCAGCTCCTCCCACAGGCCCGTGGCGCGCATCAGGTTGACCATGCGCCGCTTGGCCTCGGGGTCCTCGGGCAAGCCGCCCGCGGCAAGGGGCTGAACATAGCCGCCCAGCGGCAGGGTGCCGGCGTAATTCCCGCCCCCGTGCCAGAAACATTTTTCGTCCCAATAAAATCCGGTTGTCATAGCGGCCCCCTTTTCCTGCGCAGACTGCGCGGCTCGGCACCGCCCTGCAAGGGCTTATCCCTTGCCGAAACGATCCATCAGCTTTTGCATCTTGCTACGGGTGTCCTCCGGCTCCGGCTCGGGCGCCGGTTTCGCGGCGGGCTTCGGCTTGCTGGTGCTGCTACGCGGCGGCGCTACGCGCAGGGATACGGCGTTCATGAACCGCCCCGTGTCCCCTTTGGCCAGATCCGCCGCCCCGTCGGACACTCCGCGCAGCACATCGTCCAGCCAGCCTTCCTCCGCCTTGGCGAAATCCCGCAGAACATAGCCGGAAACTGCATCCTTATGGCCCGGATGGCCAATGCCCATCCGCACCCGCGCGTAATCCGCCCCGATATGCCCGTGAATAGACCGCAGCCCATTGTGCCCCGCATGACCGCCGCCGCGCTTGCACCGCAGCTTGCCGGGGGCAAGGTCCAACTCGTCGTGGAACACAGTCACATCCTCGGGCGTCAGCTTATAAAACCGCATCGCCTCGCCGACGCTCTGCCCCGACAGGTTCATAAAGGTGCCGGGACGAAGCAGCAGGGTCTTCACCCCGCCAAGGCTGCCCTCGGAAACCGACCCCTGAAACTTGCTCCGCCAAGGGGCAAAGCCATGGTCGGCGGCGATCTGCTCCAGCGCCATAAACCCGATGTTATGACGGTTGCGGGCGTATTTCGCCCCCGGATTTCCCAAACCAACAAACAGTTGCATCACGCGGCTCCTTCACATGCCGCTTTGATATGACGCGGGCGGGCCGGAAAATCCACCCGCCCAAGAAAAAACCCCCGCTGCCATGCCAGGCAACGGGGGCTTTCAAATCGTCGCAGGCAGGGATTACTCCTCTGCTGCCTCCGTTGCGGCTTCGCCTTCGGCGGCCTCATCCTCGGCCTCATCGTCCGCAGAACGCAGACCGGATGGCGCAGAGATGTTCGCAACAACGAAGTCACGGTCGATGGTCGCCTTCGCGCCAGCGGGGATCTCGATGTCCGAGATGTTGATGGTGTCACCAACTTCCAGACCAGCAAGATTCGCTGTCAGCTTCTCAGGGATGTCACCGGCGGTCACAACAAGCTCAACCTCAGGACGCACAGCGTTCAACACGCCGCCACGCTTCAGGCCGGGGCTTTCTTCTTCGCCAACGAACTCAACGGGGATAAACAACGCAATCTTCGTTGTCCGCTTCAGACGCATAAAGTCGACGTGAGTCGGCAGGTCTTTGATAACGTCGCGCTGCACATCACGGCAGATAACGCGCACGTCTTCCTGCCCTTCAACCTTCAGGTTGAACAGGGTGGACTTGAAACGGCCCGCTTTCAGACGTTTGAACAAAACGTTGAAGGGGATGTTGATTGCCAAGGGATCAGTGTCGCCACCGAAAACGATGCCAGGTACATTGCCGTCACGGCGTGCTTGACGGGCGGCCCCCTTGCCCGTCCCCGTGCGTACCTCGGCGTGAAGATCAGGGATCTCACCAGCCATTAGGAATACTCCAAATACTAAAAGGTTTAAGGCCGCCTCCAAGGGTGTCGGCCCACGAATGGTGGCGTTTAGACGGGATTGACCCGTTTGGAAAGGGGTTTTTACCGCTCTGGCCCGGACTCCGCCCCCGCCCCGCCCCAGACTCCCCGCCCCGCCCCGCGCCAAAGGCGCTCTCAAGATGTGACAGGGCCGTAAGAAATCGTCGATTGCAACTGCCCGCCCCCTGTGGAACCTGCGCGGTATGAAGACCGCCCTCCTCCTCTCCGCCCGCCCCGCCGTTGCCTTCACCGCTATGGGCGGCCTCTGGGGCGCCTATGCCGCCTATGTGCCGGTGATCAAGGCGCAGATCGGCGCGGGGGACTGGGTCTTCGGTTCGGTGCTGGTCGCCGCGGCCATGGGGCTTATGGCGGCCATGTTCTGGGCACAGGCCTACGACAGGCTGATGGGCCGCTTCGGCCTGCCCCTCGGCATGGTGATGCTCGCCGGGGCCTTCCTGTTTCCCGGCGTGATGCACAGCCCCCTGACCTTCGCCGCCGCCATGATCGTGGTCGCCTCGGCCTCCGGCACGGTGGATATCGCCATGAACGCGCGCGTGTCAGAGATCGAGGCCGCCAAGGGCCGCTCCCTGATGAATTTCGCCCACGGGATGTTCTCCGTCGGCTATGCCGCGGGGGCCATCACCGCAGGTCTCGCCCGCGAGGCGGGCCTGCCGCCGCTCTGGTGCTTTGCCGCCCTCTTCGTGGTCATCGCCGTGGCCGCCCCCTTCTCCGCCATCGCGCCGGACGATAGCACCGAACCCGGCACGGCAAAGCCCGCCTCCCTGCCCCTGCCGCTCCTCTTTGCGGGCGGCGGCATCATCCTGCTGGCCTTCATGACAGAGGGCGCGACAGAGGCTTGGTCCGCCCTGCATATCGAGCGCGGCCTCGGCGGCGGCGCGGCAGAGGGGGCCATGGGCCCCGCCACCCTCGGCGTCACCATGGCCATCGGCCGCTTTGGCGGACAGGCCATCGCGGGCTGGCTGGGCGAGGCCCGGCTGCTGAAAATCTTCTCCTGCCTTGCCGCCCTTGGCGCATGGCTGGCGGCGGCGGCGGGCTCCCCCGGCGTGGCCTATATCGGCTTCGGCATCCTCGGCCTCGGGGTCTCGGCCATCGCGCCCACGGCGCTTGCGCTGGTGGGGCGACGCGCGGCCAAGGGCACGCGCACGCAAACCATCGCGCGAATCTCCGTCATCGGGTTTTCCGGCTTCTTCTTCGGCCCGCCCCTGATGGGGGGGCTAAGCGAGGTCTTCGGCCTCGCCACGGCCTTCGCCGTCCTCGGCTTTGCGATCCTCGGCGTGCTGCCCCTGCTGCTGGTGCTGCGCCGCTAACCCGGGCTGAGCAACCCCGCAGGGCAACGCGCCTGCTGCTCAAGCTGCGCCAGTTGCGCATCGGGCATCAAGGACACCCGATCCATCGGCAAAAAGTTCAGGTAAATCCCGCCCACCAAGGGCTCCTCCCCCTCCGGCGCGCTCCAGATCACCAGCCCGCAGACCGGATCATCCGCCCCGCCATAGGTGCCGCTAAAACTAACGAAAACACGGGCGGCATCGCCCTCGCGGGTGTCAAAACTATGGGCGCTCAGGGGGCCAAGGGCGCCGAAGGTCTCGGTCTGCCCGCCGCGCATGGCATGCCACTCCTCGCGCGGCACAATCCCCCGCAGCCTCTCGTTGAACAGGGCAAAGCTCGCATCCGGCCCCTCCTGCGCCAGCACATCCAGAAACCCCTGCACCGCGCCCTCCAGCCGCCTTGGCTCTTGGGCCTCCTGCGCTTGCGCCTGCGCTCCGAAAGGCAACACCAGTGCCGCCACCAAAACCCGCCAAACCTGCATCCCGATACCTCCGCTCTTTGCCCCAGTATGGCAAAAGCAGCGCAGCGCGGGGGTCACAAAAGCGGCATAGGGCCAGCCGCCCGCAGGCTACCCTTGCCAGCGGCCCTCGAAATCCTCGGGCACCAGCAGGATATCGCGGTCCACATCCGCCAAACGGCGCTTGCCACACAGGGCCATCGACATATCCAGCTCCTTGTGGATGGTCTCCAACGCCTTGGTCACGCCCTTCTGCCCCATGGCCCCAAGACCATAGACATAGGCCCGCCCGATCATGGTGCCCTTGGCCCCCATCGCCATGGCCTTGAGCACATCCTGCCCGCTGCGAATCCCGCTATCGAGGTACACCTCGACCTGATCCCCCACCGCATCCATAATCGGCCCCAGCATCCGGATGGAGGACAGCGCCCCGTCAAGCTGCCGCCCGCCGTGGTTGGACACAACAATCGCATCCGCCCCCAACTTGGCCGCCATCTTGGCATCCTCGGCGTCCAGTATCCCCTTCAGGATCACCTTGCCGCCCCACATGTTCATCAGGGTCTCGATCCGCTTCCAATCCAGCGTCAGGTCAAAGTTCTGCGAGGTCCATGCACCAAGGGAGGCCGGATCCTCCAGCCCCTCCACATGACCAACCAGATTGCCAAAACTGCGCCGCTGGGTCTGGAGCATCTCCAGCCCCCAAGCCCATTTCGTCGCCAGATTGGCAAGGGTCTTGGGCGTCAGCTTCGGCGGCGCGGACAGGCCGTTTTTCAGGTCCTTATGGCGCTGCCCAAGCAGCTGCAGGTCAAGGGTGATCACAATGGCCGAACATTTCGCCGCCTTGGCGCGGTCAATCAACCGGCGCATGTAATCATCATCGGTCAGGGTATAGACCTGAAACCAGAAAGGCGCCTCGGTGTTCTCGGCCACATCCTCGATCGAACAGATCGACATGGTCGACAGGGTATAGGGCACCCCGAACTCCGCCGCCGCCCGCGCGGCCTTAATCTCTCCATCCGCATGCTGCATCCCCGTCAGGCCCACGGGGGCAAGGGCCACGGGCATAGAGACATCCTGCCCGATCATCTGCCCCGCCGTGCTGCGCTCCGAAATATCCACCGCCACCCGCTGCCGCAGACGCAGCAGATCGAAATCAGAGGTATTCTCGCGAAATGTCTGCTCCGTCCAACTGCCGCTCTCGCAGTAATCGTAAAACATCTTCGGCACGCGGCGGCGATAAATGCGTTTCAGATCGTCAATGCAGGTGATCACGGGCATGGGAAGCCTCCTCAAATTGGTAACTTAATCTTACCAATCCAATCCCAGTCCCGCAAGAGGCAGAGAACCAAGCGCCCAAGCATTGAACTCCCCGCGCAAAACCCCGACATAAGACCCAACACGCCGATCCGCCCATGGCCGCCGCAAAAGGACCCCGAATGCCCGATCCGAATCCAGCCGCGTTTGACTTTCTGTCCACCCGCCGCTCGCGGCCTTCCAAAACTCTCGCAGGCCCATGGCCCACAGCGCAGGACCTCAAACCCCTGCTCACCGCCGCCGCCCGCGTGCCTGACCATGGCAAACTGGAACCATGGCGCTTCGTGGTGCTGACCGGCGCGGCCCTGCCCCGCCTTGGCGCCGAAACCCGGGCATTCGGCGCGGCGCAGGGGATCGATGCGGACAAGGTCGCCAAGGCCGCAACCGCGCTGGAAACCTCCGGCTGCGCCGTGGTGGTGGTGACATCGCCCAAACCCTCGGAAAAGGTGCCGCAGATCGAACAGGTCTACTCCGCAGGCGCAGTCTGCCTCGGGCTGGTGAATGCGGCGCTTGCCTCCGGCTGGGGGGCAAACTGGCTCTCCGGCTGGCACAGCCATACACCGGATTTCGTGCAGGCCCACCTTGGCCTGAAACCCCACGAAACCGTCGCAGGCATCATCCATATCGGAAGCGAAACCACCGCCCCGCCGGAACGCCCGCGCCCCGATATCGACGCCCTGACAACCTGGCTCGATCAATGATCTTTTCCGACTTCGCCAAGGCCGTCGCACAGGTCTTTGACCCGCGCTTCCTGCGCGTCCTGCTCATCGGCGTCGGCTTGACCATCGCCCTGCTGGTGGGGATCTACTTCCTGTTCCAATGGGGCATCATGTGGCTCCTGCCCGAGAACCTGACGATCTTCGGCTATGAAATCACATGGCTCGACAATATCCTCGGCTGGGCCTCGGTCGGGGTGACGCTGCTCTTGTCGATGTTCCTGATGGTGCCGGTGGCCTCGGCCTTTACCGGCCTGTTCCTCGATGACATCGCCCGCGCGGTCGAGGAACGCCACTACGCCGGCCTGCCCCCCGTGCCGCGCCTGCCATGGGGCGAGGTCATTGCTGATACGCTGGCCTTCCTCGGGCTGCTGCTGCTGGCCAACCTCGGGATGCTGCTGATCTATATCCTCGCCTTTCCCATCGCCCCGCTGCTGTTTATCGCGGTGAACGGGCTGCTGCTGGGGCGGGAATACTTTCAAATGGTGGCGATGCGCCGCCTCGGCCGCAGCGGCGCAAACCGCGCCCGCAGCCGCCATTTCCTGAATGTCTGGTGGGCGGGCATCCTGATGACGGTGCCCCTGTCGATCCCGATCCTAAACCTCTTCGTGCCGATACTCGCCTGCGCGACCTTTACCCATCAGTTCCATCGGCTGGAGCCTCAAAGACAGGAGAGGACCCCGGCCCGAACCGGCTGAACAGGTCAAAATCCGAAACGCTGATCCACCCCGACAGGATGATCCCCGACGTGATCGCCCAAAGGGCAACAGTCACGCCCGTCACCTGCCACATTTTGCGCTTGATATTCAGGTTCACGGGCGAGGATTTCATCGTGCCGGGCACGACCTCGCCCTCATCGCCCTGCGTCCGCATCCCGATCGGCAGCATGATGAACATCACCATGAACCAGATCACCGCAAACAGCACCAATGCCGATGTAACCGCCATCAGACCTGCTCCAACTCGACCAAGCAGCCGTTGAAATCCTTCGGGTGAAGGAAGAGCACAGGCTTGCCATGGGCGCCAATCTTCGGCTCGCCGCTGCCCAGAACCCGCGCGCCCTCGGCCAGCAGATGATCCCGCGCGGCCATGATATCCTCAACCTCGTAACAGATGTGGTGAATCCCCCCCGCCGGATTTTTCGCCAGAAACCCCGCAATCGGGCTGTCCTCGCCCATAGGATAGAGCAGCTCGATCTTGGTGTTGGGCAGGGTGATGAACACAACCGTCACCCCGTGATCGGGCTCGTCCTGCGGCGGGCCAACCTCGGCCCCAAGGGTGTTGCGATACTGGGCGCTCGCGGCCTCCAGATCGGGCACGGCAATCGCCACATGGTTCAAACGTCCGATCATATCGGCCTCCTCACATCGGGGTTCATTTCACCCCACTTAACCCGCCCCAGCCACCAAGAGAAGACGGCGCAAAGTCGCGGCTTTATATTTTACGCCCGTAGAATCTTTACGCCTTCTTAGGGAATCGCAGGGTAAAACGAGACAACGTCCACATGTATACAGGAGTTCAGGCATGCAAGTCACAACACGCAAACCCCCAACGCTCGGGTGCGGTGATCTCGCCGCTCCACTCAGCCGCCCCACCGCAGAACGCCCCCTTGCCGGCCTGACCGTTCTGGTGATCGAGGACAGCCGCTTTGCCGCCGACGCCATACGCCTGCTCTGCCTGCGCTCCGGCGCCCGCATCCGCCGCGCCGACAGCCTCAAGGCCGCGCACCGGCACCTGACCACCTATTGCCCCGATGTCATCATCGCCGACCTCGGCCTGCCTGACGGCTCCGGGCTGGACCTGATCGCAACCCTGAAAAACTCAGCACCCAATGCGCCCATCATCATTGCCACATCGGGCGATGACACGCTGGAGGGCGAGAGCCTGACCGCAGGCGCAGACGGCTTCCTGCCCAAACCACTGGCCAGCATCGCGGTGTTCCAACAGGCGATCCTCGCCCATTTCCCGCCCCTCGGCCCCACGGGCCTGCGCGCCGTGTCGAACGAAACCGTGCAGCCAGACCCCCTCGCCCTGCATGATGACCTCAAGGCCCTGCGCCGTCATCTGGCCTCCGAGGCAACCCCAACACGCGACCGCGCCGAATACGGCGCACAGTTCCTCGCCTCCCTCGCTCGCACCGCTGGGGATGAGGCGCTGGAAAACAAGGTCGAAAGCATCCGCAAATCGGCCAATGAACAGGGCGCCTCGCAAACGGCGATCAAGGCGCTGACCGCCCTTGTCACCAATGCCTTCGGCCCGCGCCCCTGCAGCTTCTGATACCAGCCACCAAAGCGCCAGCCAGCCGAATTGCCAGCTAGCCCAGTGCCGGATCGCCCCCTTGGCGCACCAGCCCCGTCAAATCACCCAGCCGCTCCCGCTGCTGGCCCGAGGCGTCAAAATTCGAGGGCGCCAACCACGCCGCAAAGGCCTCGCGCAGGGCGGGCCACTCGCTGTCAATCGCGGCAAACCACGCCGTATCCCGATTGCGCCCCTTGACCACATCGGCCTGCCGGAACACCCCCTCATAGGTCAGACCAAGCCGCTGCGCCGCTCGGCGCGAGGGCATGTTTAAGGCATTGCACTTCCATTCAAACCGCCTGTATCCGGCGCCAAAGGCCCAATCCATCATCAGGAAAAACGCCTCTGTCGCCGCACGGCTGCGCTGCAAAACAGGCGAGAGCGCGATATAACCAAGCTCGATCGACCCTGCCTGCGGCTTGATCCGCAAAAAGCTCGCTGATCCGCCCCAAGCGCCCGCATCCTTGCACCAGATCGCATAATGCAACGGATCCGCCCCCGCCGATGCCTCCCGCATCCAGCGGTGATACTGCGCCGCCGAGGCAAAGGGCCCCACCGGCATGTAATCCCACATCTGCGGTGCGGGCGCATTCGCCTTGAACAAGGCGGCGGCATGCTCATCTGCCGAGAGCTTTTCCAACCGGCAGAACGCCCCCTCAAGAGGGCTGCCATCCGGAACCGGCGGCGGGGCAAAGCCCGGCACCTCTGCCCCCAGAGCGGGGCGATCAGAGTTTGTAAACCTATCCATGGTAAATCGCTTCTATTCTCATGACTTGCCGCAGGGAAGCCCTCAAAGCACACCGGCTTTGGCCAAGTCCTGCCAGTAAATTGCCTTATTTCGCCGCCAATCCTTAGGGGCCCGGCGTTGCCTTCGCGCTTCTGCCGAACCACCGCTCGTTACCATAAGGATGCTGCCATGACCGAAATCGCAAAACGCACCGTTTCCGCACTCTCCGTCGACTGGATCGTTCTGGGCGCCGGCGCAGGCTCGCTTTTCTTCGCCGTGGCCGCAACCGCCATCGGCTAACCGCGGCGATTACAGGATCAAACGATCCACCCCCGCCATATCCAGGCCGGGGAAAACGCTGCTCTCCAACAACGACTTCTCAATGCCGAACAGCCCGCGCATCGTTGCCGCCGCATAGGCCCGCACATCCGCCGTCGGCATCAGGTCACGCCCCGCATAAAGGTCCGCCTCCGCCAATCCCGGCCACTGGCCATAAACCTTCCCGCCCCGAAGCGCACCGCCCGCCATCACCATCGTGCCGCCGGTGCCGTGATCGGTGCCGCGGGTGCCATTCTCCCGCGCGGTGCGGCCAAACTCCGTCATGGCAATGATCGTCGTCTTGCCCCAGACGGGCCCAAGCCCCGCCTTCATCGCCAAAATCACATCCTGCAAACTGGCCAAAGCCCGCTTCAGCCCCGCCGCCTGCCCGCCGTGCGTGTCCCAGCCGTTGATGGAAAAAGAGGCCACCCGCGTCTCATGCCGCAACCGGTTCACGGCAAATTCCGCCAGCTTCAGATGCGCTTTGTTGCCGCCCCGCGCCTGCATCATATTGGCCATATCGGCCATGCTCTCATCCATCTCTTCCTCTTCTTGCGCCTGTGCCGCGGCCTCAAGGGAGTCAGTCAGATCAAGCGCCTCGGCAATCGCCTCGCGGTAGATCGGGTCATCGTGATAGACCAGCTCAAGCAAACGCTCCGCCTGCGGGCTCAGGTTCAAACGCGTCTCCGGCGCCCAGTTCGCCACCGCCGCCGCCCCGGTCAGAACCAGCTGGTCCTCGCGCCCGATGGCATAGGCTGTCTCGGCCTCGATCCCCGGAATGGTCTGCAACATCCGGTTCAGCCAGCCATCGCGCTTTTCCTTGGCCATCACGTCAAATCCGGTCCCCGCCTCGAGCAAATCCTGCCCGTCAAAATGGCTCCGCTTGTCGCGATAGGGCGTGGAAACCGCATGGGCAAAGCCCAGCTCGCCGGCCTTCCACAGGGGCATCAACTCCGACAGCCCCGGATGCAGGGCAAAGAACCCGTCAAGGTCGGATGCCCCCGCCCCCTCGCCCATGCCCAATGTCGGGCGCAGGCCCGCCGCATCGCGGTCGCCGTAGGGCTGCACCACATCAATCCCGTCCATCCCGCCGCGCAGGATGATCACCACCAACCGCGCATCCCAAGGGGCCGCCGCAAAGGTCATCGGCGTCAACAGGGGCGAGGCCGCCGCCGAACAGCCAATCGCCGCCCCGCGCAGCAAGAAATTCCGCCGTGAAGTCATGCTCATGTCCCGGCTCCTATCGTTTCTGGAAATCGGGGGAGGACAAAATCACCCCGATCCCTTCCATCCGTGTCTCTGCCGCCTTGGCCGCGAAATGCACCGGCTCCGAGGCCAGATCCCCAAGGGCCTGCCCCACGAAGTCGCGCGGATCAGGCAGGGTCTTGCGCTGATCGCTCGCCAGCCGCATCGCCCATGAAATCCGCGCCGCGAGGCCCTGCGGCGTGATCCAATGGGCCTCGTCCTCGGGCCAGCCATCGGGGCCAACGGGATGCTCCCAATGCTGCCCCATCAAAATCATCGGCCCCGCCAGATTGCGCCGCGTCCGCCCAAGGTTCAGGGCCGCAACCTCCGCCCCCGGCACGCCCAGCGCCCTAAGGGCAGAGCATACAAAATCAATCGGTTGCTTGGCCTTGGTCAATGGCCCGGCAAAAGCCGCCGGATGGTTCAGCATCACGCTGTAAACCGCCATCAAATCCCCGTCTGTGCGCTGCCACTCCGCCGCCATCTCCTCCACCATCCCCGCATCGGGCGTGTCGGAAACGAAATGCACCACCAGCTTGCGGCTGACATGGCGCGCCGTGTCGGGATGCAGGGCAAGGTCATGCAACACCGCATAGATGTCCTCCACCTTCGGGTCCTCCCCGCCGTAAGACCGGCCCAGAACAACCTCCGCCCCCGGCTCGCCGCCGCGGGTCATATAGTTGAACCCCTTGTCGATATTCTGGCTCATCCCGGCAAACACCTCGGCCAACTCGCGCACATCCTTCTGGGTATAACGCCCGCCGACCCCAAGGGTGTGCAGCTCCAGAACCTCCCGCGCGAGGTTCTCGTTCAACCCCCGCCGCGGCGTGCGCCCGGCAATAAAACTGTTCGGCCCGACAGAGCGCGGCTGATCCAGAAACACGAGCATCATCGGATGGGTCACAACCGCCTTCAGCATATCGCCAAAACGCCCCGTGATCCGCCCACGCAGGGCATCCTCCACATAGGTGCCCACATTGTTGCGGGTGATCCCGCCGCGCCCCTTTACGGTGAAATGATCGGCCCAGAACCGCAACAGCCGCTCGCGAAACCCGTCCTCGGTATCAAGGTTACGCGCAATCAGATGGCGCAGCATCATGGCATTGCGCTCGCGGTCATTGGCGCGGATCAGCTTGACCTCCGCCTCCATCTTGGGCGTGCGCTTGCCCAGCTTCTTGCGCGCCCGGGCCAGCTCGCGCAGACGATGCGCCTCGGGCATCAGATCGCCGTAAACAGGAATGGGAAAGGCCTTTGCCATCACATCCGGCCCGCGCAAAAGCTTCAGCATCGCGCCCGCGCTCTTCGGCGCAGGCAGCTGCGGATGCAGGCCGGACCCGAACCGGATCGCCGCAATTGTCGGATCAAATGCCACGCAAGGCCTCCTTTACGCTCACCCGCAGGACTACAGATAAGATAGGGGATTTCCCCGCAAAGAATAACCCATTGCCGCACAGCATGGGCGGGGAATTGCCCGCACCCCGTTCCCGCAATGCGCCGCTAGGGTCCTGAGCCTAGAGGCGGAACCCGCGCGGATAGTCATGCAGCCCGTCGAAATCCCCCTTGCCAACCTCAAGCCCCGATTGCCGCATCAGGGCAAAGCCCGCCGACAGGTGGAAAAAGAAATTCGGCAGGGCAAACAGCGTCAGATAGGTCTGCCCGTCCTGGCTCAGCTCCGCAAAACCGGCCTGATGCTCCACCACCCGCGCCTCCGCCCCCGCGAAATCCTCAGGCGACAGGGCCCGCAGGGCGCGCGCCGTCTGGTCAATGCGGTTAAGCAACCCGTCCCGGTTCAAGGGCAGATCGGGAAACTCCGGCACGGGCCGCCCGATCAGGGGCAGCGTCCCGCGCAGGGCAAAGCCCGCCGCGCTGGCGAATTGCTGCGCACAGGTCAGCATCCCGGGCACAAGCCGGGCCTCGAACACCTCGGGCCGCTCCCCCGCCACCCGAACCAAGCCCTCGGCTTGGGACAGGTAATGGCGAAACACCGGCACAGATTGGTGATAAAGGTCCATCGCCTTAGCTTTCCGGCGGCAGCACCCGCAAACCAAGCTCACGCAGCTGCTCGTTTGTCGGATCGCTCGGCGCATCCATCATCAGGTCTTCGGCACGCTGGTTCATCGGGAACAGGATCACCTCGCGGATATTGTCCTGCCCGGCCAGCAGCATCACAATCCGGTCGATCCCCGCCGCACAGCCACCGTGGGGCGGCGCGCCATAGGTAAAGGCATTGACCATCCCGCCGAACCGCTTGCGCACCTCTTCCTCGCCGTAACCGGCAATTTCAAAGGCCTTGAACATGATCTCGGGCCGGTGGTTCCGGATCGCACCGGAGACCAGCTCATAGCCGTTACAGGCAAGGTCATACTGATAACCCAGCACTTCCAAAGGATCGCCGTTCAGGGCCTCCATCCCGCCTTGGGGCATGGAGAACGGGTTGTGCTCGAAATCGATCTTGCCGGTTTCCTCGTCCTTCTCGTAGATCGGGAAATCCACGATCCATGCAAAGGCAAAGCGGTCCTGATCCGTCAGGCCAAGCTCGTCGCCGATCACAACCCGCGCACGGCCTGCAACGGCTTCGAAGGCCTTGGGCTTGCCGCCAAGGAAGAAGGCCGCATCGCCAACCTCAAGGCCAAGCTGCTGGCGGATCGCCTCTGTGCGCTCCGGCCCGATGTTCTTGGCCAGCGGGCCCGCGGCTTCCATGCCGCCCTCGACCTCACCCGATTTCAACTTCGCCTGCGCTTCCTTCACCGGAATACCCAGCTCCTGCGCCACCGCATCGGCGGTCTTCTCGCGCCAGAAGATATAGCCCATCCCCGGCAGGCCCTCTTTCTGGGCAAAGGCGTTCATCCGATCACAGAACTTGCGGCTGCCGCCGGTCGGCGCCGGAATGGCCCGCACCTCGGTGCCCTCTTGCTCCAGCAGCTTGGCGAAAATCGCAAAGCCGGAGCCTTTGAAATGCTCGGACACAACCTGCATCTTGATCGGGTTGCGCAGGTCGGGCTTGTCCGACCCATACCAAAGCGCCGCATCACGATAGGAAATCTGCTCCCAGTTGCGGTCCACCTTCTTGCCGCCGCCGAATTCCTCGAACACACCGGCCAGAACAGGCTCGATCGTGTCAAACACGTCCTGCTGCTCGACAAAGGACATCTCGAGGTCAAGCTGATAGAAATCCGTCGGCGAACGGTCGGCCCGCGGGTCTTCGTCGCGGAAACAGGGCGCAATCTGGAAATACTTGTCAAAGCCGGACACCATCAACAGCTGTTTGAACTGCTGCGGCGCCTGCGGCAGGGCATAGAACTTGCCCGGATGCAAACGGCTGGGCACCAGGAAATCGCGCGCACCCTCAGGGGAAGAGGCCGTGATAATCGGCGTCTGATACTCGCGGAACTCACGGTCCCACATCCGCTTGCGGATGCTGGCCACCACGTCGGAGCGCAGGGTCATGTTGCGCTGCATCGCCTCGCGGCGCAGATCAAGGAATCGATACTTCAGGCGGGTCTCCTCAGGGTATTCCTGATCGCCAAACACCATCAGCGGCAGGTCGCCCTTCACATCGCCCAGAATCTCCAGATCGCGCACAAAGACCTCAACCTCGCCGGTCGGGATCTTGGAATTGACCAACTCGGGGTCCCGCGC
Source organism: Harenicola maris (assembly GCA_018524345.1). Lineage (GTDB taxonomy): Bacteria > Pseudomonadota > Alphaproteobacteria > Rhodobacterales > Rhodobacteraceae > Harenicola > Harenicola maris. Next base: position 918,143 of record JADQAZ010000002.1, on the reverse strand, counting down.
CTTGACCGTGCCGTCAATCCGAATGCACCACTCGGAACGCACCTTTTCCACCTCGGCAAAGACGGGGCTGTCAGGGTCACACAACACCTGCGTAATCCCGTAGTGGTCGCGCAGGTCGATAAACAAAATCCCGCCATGGTCCCGCACACGGTGAACCCAGCCCGACAGGCGAACGCTATCGCCAACATTATCGGCCCGCAGTCCGGCACAGGTGTGGCTACGATATGCATGCATGTTGGGGGCTCCGTTCCGTGGTTTCATAGGTGTTCAGTCGTGGGCGATTGACCCTTTGCACGAGGCGAAGTCAAGCCTTGGGACAAAAACCCTTCCCCAAATACGTAAAAATGCGCTATTAACAAAAGAAAAAGCTCACAGAAGCGATACAGGCCCCATGATCCGGCAGTCCGGCATATCATTAATGCTCGTTGCAGCATTCACCAGCTATTGCGCATGGCAATTTGCTGGCACCCCCTCCACTGACCTGATGGCAAGCTGGCTTGCCGGGCATTACTTTGCCCTTGGACAGTTCGACCAAATCTACCCCCATGACACCACGGTCTTCACCATGCTGCCGCCCCCCGCTTGGTGGCCGGACCTGCAGGCAAAGGGGTTCGAGGGCGCGATCTTCCCCTTTATCTACCCGCCGCTTTGGGCGGCCATCGCCGCCAAACTACAGGCGGTCATGAGCTTCGAAGTCGCACAGATCATCGCCAATAACCTCAACCCCCTGCTGATGGGGCTGATGGTGATGCTGGCGGGGTCAATGTCACGCGGGCGCATGCCGCTGGCCTGTTTCACCGCCCTTGGCCTGCTGCTTTTGCTGTTTATCCTCCCCGGTTCGGTCGCTCTGGCACAGAACCAGCCGCAAATCCTCGTCGCCTTTCTGATCGTGCTGGCCTTTGAACGCGAACAACACAAAAGCCCGATCCTCGCGGGCTGCGCCCTCGCCCTCGCGGCCTCGATCAAACTCTACCCGCTGCTCTTTGCCCTGATCTGGCTGGCGGGGAAACGCTACCGCGCCGCCGCCAGCTTTGCCGCCGCGGGGCTTGTCCTCGGGCTGCTCAGCATCTCCATGGCGGGCTGGCCCCTGCATGCCACCTATCTGGCGCAGGTCGCCGTGATCAAGAATTCGGTGATGATCAATAATTTCACCTATGCGCTGGACCCCCTGATCATCAACCTCGCCCTGCATGACGCGATGACATTTATCCCCGCCATCGATAACCCGAACCCCGAAAACCTGCGCTTCGGCTGGCATGTCCTTGCCAAACCCGGCTGGGCCATCGCCCTGTCCACAGGCGTCATGGCCCTGACCCTCGCGGTGCTGGCCTACCGGTTCAGCACAACACGCGGCGTCTCGCCCCTGTTCTGCGCCAGCGCCGTGGTCACCCTCGCCCTCGTCTCGCCGCTCAGCTGGGGCTACCACTACCTGCCCGCCCTCGCCTTCCTGCCCGCCATCGTGGCGCATCGGGGCTGGAAACGGGGCACGATCATCTATGCGGTCACCCTGATCCCGATCACCCCCTTCGCCCTCGGGCTCTTGCTGCCCCTCACCCCCTCGGCGCTGCTGCCGCAGGTGGCGGGCACACTCTCGATGATCCTCCTCGCCGTGGCCTTCGCCCGCACCCGCAGCCACTGCCTCAAGGCCCGCGACGCCCGCCGCGCCCAGAAATCCGCCCGCCATGCCGCGAAAAAACAGCGGATTGCGAAAAAGAAACAGCAAGCAGCCCGCAAAGCGGCACAGCAGGGCTTGCACCCAACGCCCGCATCCATATAACCCCACCAGTTTGCCGGGCCACCGGGGTCCAGCGAGACTGATTCAAGGGGACGTGGGATGCCGAAGAGAACCGATATCAAGAAAATCATGATCATCGGGGCGGGGCCCATTGTCATCGGGCAAGCCTGCGAATTCGACTACTCCGGCGCACAGGCCTGCAAGGCCCTGCGCGAAGAAGGGTATGAGGTCGTCCTCGTCAACTCCAACCCCGCCACCATCATGACAGACCCCGGCCTTGCCGACGCGACCTATATCGAACCCATCACACCAGAGGTCGTGGCCAAGATCATCGCCAAGGAACGCCCCGACGCGCTCCTGCCCACCATGGGCGGGCAAACCGGCCTGAACACCTCCCTCGCGCTCGAGGAAATGGGCGTGCTGGCCGAATACGGCGTGGAAATGATCGGCGCCAAACGGCCCGCCATCGAAATGGCAGAGGACCGCAAACTCTTCCGCGAGGCGATGGACCGGATCGGCCTTGAAAACCCCAAGGCCACCATCGCCAACACCATGCAGGAATGTATGGACGCCATCGAATATGTCGGCCTGCCCGCCATCATCCGCCCCGCCTTTACCCTTGGCGGCACCGGCGGCGGCGTGGCCTATAACCGCGACGATTACGAGCATTTCTGCCGCACCGGCCTTGATGCCTCCCCCGTCAACCAGATCCTGATCGACGAGTCGCTCCTCGGCTGGAAAGAATACGAGATGGAGGTCGTCCGCGACACCGCTGACAACGCCATCATCGTCTGCGCGATTGAAAACGTTGACCCCATGGGCGTGCACACCGGCGATTCCATCACCGTGGCCCCCGCCCTGACCCTGACGGACAAGGAATACCAGATCATGCGCAACGGCTCCATCGCCGTCCTGCGCGAGATCGGCGTAGAGACCGGCGGCTCCAACGTGCAATGGGCGGTGAACCCCGCCGATGGCCGCATGGTCGTGATCGAAATGAACCCGCGCGTCTCGCGCTCCTCGGCGCTTGCGTCAAAGGCCACGGGCTTCCCCATCGCCAAAATCGCCGCCAAACTGGCGGTCGGCTACACGCTGGACGAACTCGACAACGACATCACCAAGGTCACGCCCGCCTCCTTCGAGCCGACTATCGACTATGTCGTCACCAAAATCCCGCGCTTCGCCTTCGAGAAGTTCCCGGGCTCAGAGCCGCTCCTCTCCACCGCGATGAAATCCGTGGGCGAGGCCATGTCCATCGGCCGCACCATCCACGAATCCATGCAAAAGGCCCTCGCCTCCATGGAAACCGGCCTCACCGGCTTTGACGAGGTCGCCATCCCCGGCATGCCCTCCGCTGGTGATGTGGAATACCGTCCCGGCACCGGCATGCGCTTCCTCTTTGGCAAAACAGAGGAGGCCCAGAACGCCATCGACAAGGTGCTGACCCGCGAATTGGCCCGCCAAACACCGGACCGCCTGCGCGTCATCGCCCATGCCATGCGCTTCGGCTTCTCCGACGCGGAAATTCAGGAAATCACCTCCTTCGATCCATGGTTCCTCGCCCGTATCCGCGAGATCATCGAAGCAGAGGACAAGGTGCGCATCTCCGGCCTGCCCACAACCGAGGAAGACCTGCGCGCCCTCAAGATGATGGGCTTCTCAGACGCCCGCCTCGCCACCCTCACGGGCCGCGACGAGGCCAACGTGCGCCGCGCCCGCCAGAACCTCGGCGTCACCGCCGCCTTCAAACGGATCGACACCTGCGCCGCCGAGTTCGAGGCCCAGACCCCCTATATGTATTCCACCTACGAATCCCCCATGATGGGAGAGGTTGAATGCGAGGCCCGCCCATCGGACGCCAAAAAGGTCGTCATCCTCGGCGGCGGCCCCAACCGGATCGGTCAGGGGATCGAATTCGACTACTGCTGCTGCCACGCCTGCTATGCCCTGTCGGACAGCGGCTACGAGACCATCATGGTCAACTGTAACCCCGAAACCGTCTCCACCGACTACGACACATCGGACAGGCTCTACTTCGAGCCCCTGACCTTTGAACACGTCATGGAAATCCTGCGGGTAGAGCAGGAAAACGGCACCCTGCACGGCGTCATCGTCCAGTTCGGCGGGCAAACCCCGCTCAAACTCGCCAATGCGCTCGAGGCAGAGGGCATCCCGATCCTCGGCACCACCCCCGACGCGATCGATCTGGCAGAGGACCGCGAGCGTTTCGCAGAACTCGTCACCTCCCTCGGCCTCAAACAGCCCCGCAACGGCATCGCCCATTCGGACGCAGAGGCCATCGCCATCGCCGCCGACATCGGCTTCCCGCTGGTGATCCGCCCCTCCTATGTGCTGGGGGGCCGCGCGATGGAAATCGTCCGCGATCAGGCCCAGCTTGAGCGCTACATCGCCGAGGCCGTGGTCGTCTCCGGCGACAGCCCCGTGCTCCTCGACAGCTACCTCTCCGGCGCGGTCGAGATCGACGTCGACGCGCTCTGCGACGGCACAGAGGTCCATGTCGCGGGCATCATGCAACATATCGAAGAGGCCGGCGTGCACTCCGGCGACAGCGCCTGCTCCCTGCCGCCCTACTCCCTGCCGCCCGAAATCATCGCGGAACTGCACGTGCAGACAAAGGCCCTCGCCCTTGCCCTCAACGTGCGCGGGCTGATGAACATCCAGTTCGCGGTCAAGGACGGCACGATCTACCTGATCGAGGTCAACCCCCGCGCCTCGCGCACCGTGCCCTTCGTGGCCAAGGCCGTCGGCTCCCCCATCGCCGCCATCGCCGCCCGCGTCATGGCAGGCGAGCCGCTGTCAAACTTCGACCTCGTCGACCCCAACATCGACACCTACGCGGTGAAAGAGGCCGTCATGCCCTTCGCCCGCTTCCCCGGCGTCGACACATTGCTCGGCCCCGAAATGCGCTCCACCGGCGAAGTCATGGGCAGCGACAAAAACTTCCACCGCGCCTTCCTCAAGGCGCAAATGGGCGCAGGCGCCGACCTGCCCACACCGGAAAAAGGCAAGGTCTTCCTCTCGATCAAAGAGGAAGACAAAGGCCCCCACCTCGCCGAAATCATTCAGACCCTGCACGCCCTCGGCTACCCGCTCATCGCCACCCGTGGCACAGCGGCCTATGCCAAATCACTGGACGTGCCCTGCGAGGTCGTGAACAAGGTCTACGAGGGCCGCCCGAACATCGTCGACACGATGAAAAACGGCGACATCTCCCTCGTGATGAACACCACCGCCGGCGCCCAAGCCATCGACGACAGCCGCTCCATGCGCAACATCGCCCTGATGGACAAAATCCCCTACTTCACCACCCTCGCCGCCAGCCACGCAGCCGCCTTCGCGCTGAAAGCACGGGTCGAGGGGGATATCGGGGTCAAGGCGCTGCAGGAGGTCTAACCCTCAAGCGCCGCAAATTCGGTCCCGGCCCCATTGGCCGGGATCACAGCGGCTCAGTTTCCACCCGAACCATCTCAATCCCGCTCCGCGCGCTCAGGGCCGTCAAAACCTCCTCGTTGCGCCCCGCAAAGCCGGGCAGGACCGCACGCCTGCGCCTCCCGTCCTTCCCCACGGCCACCAGATCCTCCACATACAGAACCCGCCCCGTCCTGCGCCCGCCGCGGTTCCAGTCGCGCACCTCGATCCGGCGCACAGAGACCTCAAAGCGTTCGATCCAATGATAGGTCCAGCGCGTCCCCGGCCGCCAGAAACGGAACAGCACGAAATGCTCCCCCGTGACGCTGACAACGGGCCAGAGGAAATACCGGACGCTGCGATAGGTCGCCCAGACAAGGAACAGCCCCGCCGCCAGCATCATGTATTCATCCGCCCCCGCATGGCCCATCCGGTCGGCAAAGCTTAACAAACACATAACGGCGAAGAGGCCCAAGACCACGATGATGAACCAATAGGCCACAGGCTGCGCCTCGACCCGTTTGTGCAGGTCCCGCTGTGGTTTCGGCGCTTTGAACAAATCATGCATACGGGTAGTGCATCACATGTGCATCGGTTGTGCATCAAGTTTTACAGGCCTTGACCCGATTCTCCACATGGGCGAAACCACACCATCGGAGGAACCAGATGTATACAGCGGCGATCACAGGCAGCGGGGTTTTCACCCCCTCACAGACCATCAGCAACGAGGAATTGGTGCTTGCCTTCAACGCCTTCGCCGATGCCGAAAATGCCCGAAACGCCGATGCGATTGCGGCGGGCGATATGGCCCCTGTGCCGCAATCCTCCGCCGATTTCATCGTCAATGCCTCCGGCATCGAGCAACGCTATGTCCTTGATAAGGCGGGAATTCTCGACCCCGAGGTGATGCACCCCCGCCTGCCCGCCCGCCCCGATGAGGCCCCCGGCGTCATGGCCGAAATGGGCGTGGACGCCTGCACCAAGGCCCTCGCCCAAGCGGGCGTGGATGCCGCGCAGGTCGACGCCGTAATCTGCGCCGCCTCCAACCACGAGCGCGCCTATCCCGCAATTGCCGTGGAAATACAGGACCTTATGGGCTGCGGCGGCATGGCCTTCGACATGAATGTCGCCTGCTCCAGCGCCACTTTCGGCATTCAGGCCGCCACCGACATGATCAAATCCGGCAGCATTTCCAAGGCCTTGGTCGTGAATCCCGAAATCTGCTCCGCCCATCTCGAATGGCGCGACCGCGACTGTCACTTCATCTTTGGCGATGTGGCCACGGCGGTTCTGATCGAGAGGGAAGAGGACGCCAAAGGCGAATATTTCGCCATTAAATCAACCCGTTGCGCCACCCAGTTTTCCAACAACATCCGCAACAACAACGGCTTCCTGCGCCGCACCCGCGACGGCCAGATGGCCGACCGCCGCGACATGCAGTTCATGCAAAACGGGCGCAAGGTCTTCAAAGAGGTCCTGCCACTGGTCAGCCGCCATATCGCCGAACACATGGCCGATGACGGCGTACAAGCCTCTGATCTCAAACGGCTTTGGCTGCATCAGGCGAATAAATCGATGAATGACTTCATCGGCAAAAAGGTTCTGGGCCGCACACCCGAGGCAGGCGAGCAACCCAATATCCTGCAAGACTACGCCAACACGTCCTCTGCCGGATCAATCATCGCGTTTTCGCAATATTCTCAGGACCTTACCGAAGGCGACCTGGGGCTGATCTGCTCCTTTGGCGCCGGTTATTCGGTGGGATCCGTCATCTTGGAAAGGAAACGCGCATGACCAAAGCGATCATCGCCCTCACCCTCGCGGCCCTCATCTCCGGCTGCGGCGTGCCCTTCGTTCCCTTCATTTAGCTTTCGCTAACCAACGGCGTGTTAGACACTCTCGTCTTCAAGGTTCAGCTTCATTTCCAGCAAGACATGCTGAAGGGCCGTCGTCTCGCGCAACAGGCGTTTGGCCTCGTTAACGGAAATCACCCCGTCCTCGATGGACTGGTTATATTCGCTCATCAACATGGCAAAGCGCTGTGCAAGGGCCACAACATCGGAGTTCACACCAGAAGAGCGCGTGTTGCGCCGCTCTTGATCATAGGACAGCGTCACGCCCTTAAGCTCGGCCAGGGCAGAGGTCACATGCGGATAGCTTGACGAAGCCTCAAGCGCGGCCACCGCATCAATCGGCATAAACCGGTCCGAATGCTCGTCGGCATCGGAATAATACCGGCCAAGGGTCGCCTTGGAGCGTCCCGTCAACTCACAAGCCGCCTCAAGGCCAACGTCTTTGACCAAGGCTTCGGTGTGCTTTTTCAAATATCGGCCGTGTCCAGGCATGGCTTTCCTCGTCGTACAGCATTGCTATGGGGGAAAACTTTGTGTGTTTTCCCATCCCGTCCTACCCCGATCAAAGCCATACATCAATGTATCCCGGATGTTTCGGGAATTTAAAGAGTTCCCGGTGTCCCCAACACCGGTGCGGTGGGTGGGGGTTCTCCTTGTTTCTGCTTATGGGGAGCAGAGCCGGAAACGGCAGCAGCGGGAGAGCCCATCATATTGTACAGCCCGGATCGGCGCCCCAATCGTCCCTCACGGCCGCAAGGCCAATGGGGCGCCGAACCGACCAATTTGATGGATCATTTCCCGGTGCAGGCAAAGCAAACCTCACGGAATAGAATTTCCACCCACCATAGTACCCCCCGCAATCTTGATCTGGCGCCGCGCGGGCATTAGGGCTGGCGCCATGGCGAAACTCTACTTCCACTACTCCACCATGAACGCGGGCAAATCGACGGTCCTGCTGCAGGCCTCGCATAACTACCGCGAGCGCGGCATGGAAACCTATCTGCTGACCGCCGCCTTCGACGATCGCAGCGGCCGCGGCCGCATCGGAAGCCGCATCGGCATCGGCGCAGAAGCGGACACTTTCCAAACCGACGAAGACATTTTCCACAAGATCGAATCCCGTCTCGCCGCCGGGCCGGTGACCTGCATTTTCATCGATGAGGCCCAGTTTCTAAGCCGCGAACAGGTCTGGGATCTGGCCCGCGCGGTGGATGATCTGGGCGTGCCGATCATGTGCTACGGCCTGCGCGTCGATTTTCAGGGAGAGCTCTTCCCCGGCTCCGCCGCCCTTCTCGCCCTTGCCGATGAAATGCGCGAGGTGCGCACGATCTGCCACTGCGGCAAGAAGGCGACCATGGTCGTCCGGCAGGACGCAGAGGGAAAAACCGTCACCGCAGGCGCACAGGTGCAGATCGGCGGCAACGAGACCTATGTCTCCCTCTGCCGCCGTCACTGGCGCGAGGAAATGGGCCGCTAAACGGCATTCGGCGGCACCTCGCCCGCCGCAAAAGCGCGCAGATTGTCCAAGGCCATCATCCCCATGGCTTCGCGCACCTCCAGCGCCGCGGTGCCCAGATGCGGCAGCAAAACAACGTTCTCCAAGACCCGCAGGGCCTCCGGCACCTCCGGCTCGAACTCGTAGACATCAAGGCCCGCGCCCGCGATCTGCCCGCCCTGAAGCGCCTTGATCAAAGCGGTCTCGTCAATCACATCGCCCCTCGCGATATTGACCAGATGCGCCGAGGGCTTCATCTGCGCCAGTTGCGCCGCGCCGATCATGTGATGGGTCTCGGGGCTCGCCGGAACGGCGGTGACAACCACATCAGAGGCCTGCAAAACCGCGCCGATATCCTCCAACTGCTGTGCCGGCACGCCGGGCTCTGCCACCGCCGAGCGGTTGAAGAACACGACCTCCATGCCGAAACCGAAATGCGCCCGCCGCGCAATCGCCTTGCCGATTCGCCCCATGCCGACAATGCCCAGAACCTTGCCGGTCATATGCAGCCCGAGCATTTGCGTCGGCTGCCACCCGCTCCACTGGCCCGCCCGCACCAGCCGCTCCCCCTCCGCCGCGCGGCGGCAGGTCATGAGCATCAGGGTCAGGGCGATATCCGCCGTGGCATCCGTCACCGCGCCGGGGGTGTTGGTCACCGTCACACCGGCCGCACGGGCAGCCTCGGTATCAATGTGGTTATACCCCACCCCGAAATTCGCCAGAATTTTGCAGCGGTGCGGCCCGCCCGCGAACACAGGCGCGGCGAAGGCATCGCCAAGGGTCGGCAAGATCGCGTCATAGCGGGCCAAGGATTCCGCCGCCTGCGCCTGTGTCAGGGGGGCGGCATCATCCTTCAGGGTAACGTTGAACTCGACCGCAGCCGCCCGCAGAACAGCATCGGGCAGGCGGCGGGTGATCAGCAGATCTCGCATCAAAACAGCCTTCCGCCCAAGGGCACATTCTTGTCAGGCACCATCAAGGCAACCTCCCCCGCCTCATCCGGCACGCCAAGGACGAGCACCTCAGAGCGCACAGGCCCGATCTGCCGCGGCGGGAAGTTGACCACGCCCATGACGCGCTTGCCCGGCAATTCCTCAAGGCTGTAGTGCACGGTGATCTGGGCGGAGCTTTTGCGCTCCCCAATCTCCGGCCCGAAGTCGACCCAGAGCTTATAGGCGGGCTTGCGCGCCTCGGGGAATTCCTCCGCCCGGACGATCTGCCCGACGCGGATGTCGATCTTCATGAAATCGTCAAAACTTGCTTCGCTCATTTCGAAAGCTCCTTTGCCCGCGCCGTTGCGGCGTGGACGGTGCGTTGCATCAGGTCGGGCAGTTCCTTCATCAGGACGTTCAGCCCCGCTTCGGTGGTGCCCTGCGGCGAGGTGACATTGATGCGAAGCTGCTCTGCGCTTTCCTCCGCCTGATGGGCCAGCTCGCCTGCACCGCTGACAGTTGCGCGGGCAAGGCGCATGGCAAGCTCATCCGGCAACCCCTCGGCGCGGCCCGCGGCGGCCATGGCCTCGATCATATGAAAAACATAGGCGGGGCCGGAGCCGGACACGCCGGTGACCGCATCAATCTGCCCCTCGTTCTCAAGGCGCACGACCTCGCCAATGGCGCGCAGCAGCCCCTCGGCCAGATCAAGATGCGCCGAGGTCGCCTTGGCATTGCCGACGATCGCGGTGATGCCGCGCCCGACAGCGGCCGGGGTGTTGGGCATGGCGCGGATGATCGGCGCCTGCGGGCCAAAGGCGGCCTCGAATGCAGAAATCGGTGTGCCGGCGGCAATAGACAGGAACATTGTGGCGCCCCCACCCATGGCAGACAGGCGCGGCAGGGCCTCGCCCATCATCTGCGGCTTGACGGCCAGAAGGGCAACGGCGGGTTCGGGTGGTAGATCGGTGTTGATGGCAACGCCCGTGCCCTTCACCCAGTCAGAGGGCGCAGGATCAAGAACCGTGACAGAGCCCGCGGGCAATCCGCCCGCAAGCCAGCCCTGCAACATAGCCGATCCCATCTTTCCGCAGCCTAAAAGGACAAGGCCGCGCTGTGTAAGGTCGTCTGAATACATGAAAATCCCCCGAATGAATCGGGGGAGAGGTTAGGCGCGCCCGTAGGCCTCGGCAATGGCTACTTGCAGGGCATCCGCAGGCTCGCGGTCGCCCCAGACAACCAGTTGGAAGGCGGGGTAATAACGCTCTGATGCTGTAACGGCGGCACCGATGAGGCGGTCGATCTGCTCCGGTCCGGCAATCTGCCCGCCCGCCAGCACAAGGCCGTAGCGGTAAACCATCAGCTTTTGCTCGGTCCAGTAGTTGAACGCGCCAGCCCAGCAGAGGTCGTTCACGCTGTTCAGCGCCTCGAACATCTTGGGCAATTTCTCTTCCGGCGGGTCCATCTCGAAGGTGCAGATAAGGCGCAGGGTCTCGTCATAGGCGGACCATGCCAGCGTGATGGAATAGGTGCGCCACTGCCCCTCGACTGCCATGGCGATTTGATCATCCGCAATGCGGTCAAAGTCCCAAGCATGGTGTTCCGCCAGGGTTTCGACAATATCGATGGGGTGAACTTCTTCGGTATCAAAGTACTGCTCAGACAGCGCCATATCGGGGCCCTTTCTGTTGTCGTTGCAGCGGTCTTTTTGACCACTAGAACGAGGTGCCTGCTCAAGGGACAGTGTGATTTGCCCACCATCCTCACTACATATGGTGGAGGGTGGAACTCGGCCTGTAAAGACAATTCTTGAAGCAGAAGAAAGAAAGCGGGGGATAAGTCACTAAGTGCTTATTGCCTAAGCAAAAGCAAAGCGGCCCGCTTTGGGCCGCCTCGCGCCGCCCCTGCAGGCGGCGTTAACCTTTTAAAAAGGTTTAACCTTTTTGCGCAGCCTCCAGCGCCTCGATCCGCGCCTTCAGGGCCTCGTTCTCTTCGCGGGCCTTTTGCGCCATGGCGCGGGTGGCCTCGAATTCATCGCGGGTGACAAAGTCGCGATCGGCAAGCCAGCGGTCCACAAGGCTTTTGAAGGCGGTCTCAGCCTCGTCCTTTGCGCCCTGCGCAACGCCCATGGCATTGGTCATAAGCTGGGACATATCGTCAAAGATCTTGTGGCGGCTTTGCATGGGTCTGTGCCTTTGGTTTTTGCGGTTACATTCCTATATGGGGATGAAATGCTGCAGGCTCAAGGTTGACTTCGCCGCAAGGGATGGCCCTATGCGCCCATGATGCAAATGTTGATAGACTTCCCGCAGATCGACCCGCGGATTTTCCATTTCAATGCCTTCGGGATTGAGATCGCTCTGCGTTGGTATGCCCTCGCCTATATCGCGGGTATCCTGCTTGGCTGGCGTTTGGCGGTGCGGCTTGTGAAATCCTCCGGCCTATGGCCCGGCGGCAAAGCGCCCTTTACCCCGCCGCAGCTTGAGGATTTCCTGACCTGGGTGATCCTTGGTGTGGTTCTGGGCGGGCGGCTTGGTTTTGTCCTGTTTTACAAGCCTGGCTACTACCTCGAGAACCCGGGCGAGATCTTGAAGGTTTGGGAAGGCGGTATGGCCTTTCACGGCGGGCTGATCGGCGTGGTGCTGGCGGCGTGGATCTATACCGCGCGGCACGCGATCCCGCGGCTCTCTGCCGCCGATATGATGGCGGTTGTCGTGCCCCCTGCCCTGATGTTCGGGCGGCTGGCCAATTTCATCAACGCAGAGCTTTACGGCCGCGCCTCCGACGCCCCTTGGGCGATGAAGTTTCCCACCCTGTGCCAAAGCCCTGCCCTGCAGGGTTGCTCCCAGCCCGGGCAGTGGTTTTTCTACGGCGACGAGATCGCCCGCCATCCATCGCAGCTGTATCAGGCGGGGCTGGAAGGCGCGCTTTTGGCTTCTGTGCTGCTCTATCTGGCCTGGCGCACCAAGGCGCTGCAAAAGCCCGGTATGCTCGCAGGGGTGTTCTTTGCGGGCTACGGCATGGCGCGGATCGTGGTGGAATATTTCCGTCAGCCCGATGCGCAGTTTGTCTCCCCCGGGAACCCGATCGGCTTTGTCATTGGCGAAGGGGCTGTGGGGGTCACCATGGGGCAAATCCTGTCACTGCCCATGGTCGCCCTCGGCCTTGGCTTGATCCTTTGGGCACGCAGGCGGGCGGCGGCGCAAAAGGCCGCGGCATGACACCCCTCGGGCAGCTTTTATTGTCGCGGATCGCCATGACCGGGCCGATGACGGTTGCGGACTATATGACCGAATGCCTGCTGCATCCCGAGCATGGCTACTACACCAGCCGCGAGCCTTTCGGCACGGCCGGAGACTTTATCACCGCGCCCGAAATCTCGCAGATGTTCGGTGAAATGATCGGCCTGTGCTTCGCGCAAGCGTGGAGGGATCAAGGCAGCCCCAAGCACTTCGTTCTGGCGGAGCTGGGGCCGGGGCGCGGAACGCTGCTTCTGGATGCGCTTCGTGCGGGGCGGGCCGTGCCCGGCTTTATCGAGGCGGCGCAGATCGTGCTGGTGGAGGCCAGCGAGCGCCTGCGCGAAGTTCAGGCACAGGCCCTGTCGGGCCATAAGGTGCAATGGGTCGAACACCTGCAGGCCCTGCCTGAGGGGCCGCTGTTCCTTATTGCCAACGAGTTCTTTGACGCCCTGCCCATCCGCCAGTTTCAAAGGGAAACCGCAGGCTGGTCGGAGCGGATGGTCGGGGCCGAGGAGGGCAAGCTGATCTTTGGCCTTGGGCCAAAGACCGCCATGGCCGACCTTACCGATCGCCTTGCCGACACGAGCGAGGGGCAGATCATCGAGACCTGCGCCCAAGCCCCCGCCCTGATGCGCCTGATCGCAGAGCGGATCACGGCGCAGGGCGGGGCGGCCCTTGTGATCGACTACGGGGATGCCCCCTCGCGCGGGGATACATTGCAGGCCATGCGCGGCCATGCCTACGCCGATCCACTGGCAGAGCCCGGACGCGCCGATCTGACGGCCCATGTGGACTTTGCACCGCTGATCACGGCGGCAGAGGCCATGGGCGCAAGGGTCAGCCCCCTTACCCCGCAGGGCGTCATGCTGGAACGTCTGGGCATCACCCAAAGGGCGCAGGCCCTTGCCGCGCGTCTCAGCAACACGGCGCTGACAACCCATATCGCCGCACATCGGCGCTTGACCCACCCCGAAGAAATGGGAAGTTTGTTCAAGGCAATCGCGGTCACGCCGCCTGCCGCCCCTCTCCTTGCCGGGTTCTCTCCAATGGCTTCTGAATGACACTTGAGATTTTGACATCCGACACGCTCGCGCCCCTGCGCCACGGGTTTTTCACCCGCCGCGGCGGCGCGTCTTCCGGTGTGTTTGCGGGGCTGAACTGTGGTCAGGGGTCCTCTGACCAAGCTGCCGCTGTTGCGACCAATCGTGCGCGGGTCGCGGAGGCCATGGGCGTGGGTCCCGATCATCTGCAAAGTGTGCATCAGGTGCATTCGCCCGATGTTGTCACCGTAACAGCGCCCCTTTCGGACAAGCCCAAAGCCGATGGCATGGTCAGCGCCACGCCCGGCATGGCCCTTGGGATTTTGACCGCCGATTGCCAGCCGGTTTTATTCGCCGACCAAGAGGCCGGCGTCATCGGGGCCTGTCATGCCGGATGGCGCGGCGCGCGGGACGGGGTGATGGAGGCGACGATTGACGCCATGGTTGCCCTTGGGGCGCAGCGCGGCGGGATCACCGCCGTGATCGGGCCCTGCATCTCTCAGGCCGCCTATGAGGTGGGCATGGAATTCGTTGAGGGCTTTGTCGATGATGACCCCGAAAGCGCACGTTTCTTTGCGGGCGGCGCGGAGGGTAAGGCGCAGTTCGATTTGCCGGGCTACAGCCTTGCGCGCCTGCGCGAAACCGGCATCGCCTCGGCGGAATGGACGCGGCATTGCACCTATAGCGATCCCGACAGGTTCTTTTCCTATCGCCGCAGCGTGCACGCCAAGGATGCCGATTACGGGCGGTTGATTTCGGTGATCACTCTTTGACCACAGGTCTGATTGTGTCCAAATCGGGACCAATCCGCCAATCCTCTGCCCAAGTGCTTTTTCGAAACAATGACCCTACGTAAGGACCTACTGTTTCGTAGGCCTTTACGCCCTTAAAAAACAGGGCCTTGCGGCACCCTGCCTGCGCCCCTCTGATTTTCTTGGATTTTTTTGACGTTCATCGAAAAATAATGACTCGCTGCCAAAACAGTGCCGCAATGTCCTTTCATATTGAGGTCATTCCCGAACAGCCGGACGAACCGGCGACCTAAAAAAGAGCAGTAAGAGTAGAGCGTGCCAAAGTAGGGCACATAACAAAGAATGGAGCCGACAGGATGAAAACGCGCTGGATCACCGCAAGCATTGCGGCAGCACAGACACTGGATGTCACCTTCCCATGGGAACGTGGAATCCGCGCCTTTCGTCGCCGTGCGGCGTCCGCCAAAACACAAAAGGTGATGCGCGGGTAATCCGCCACCAACACTATCACGACCCCGGCCACCATCCCTCCCCTCAGACATGGCCGGAACTTCGATCGCTCGCCTTCCCTCGGCGGGCGATTCGACGTTTAGGGGTATGGTTTTTCAATTTTCCCCGTGAAATTCTTAAAACTTCTGAACGCAGCGCACGCCAAATGTGGCCGATAGGGCCCCGCCTGCGAAACAATCCCCAAGGCACCACCGGAATTGATCCGGCTTTTTCCCGAATTACGAAGTTTCTTTGACAGAGGCGGACACATTCCGCATCTTAGTTTCAACACACCGTCCTTCTGCGCTCTTTTGGTGGGGGCACAGCCAGACGTGACCGGTCCGAAAGGAACGATCGCATGGTCATTGCTCACCGCCCCGCGCTTGCGACGGGAACAGAATATCAAGGCCGCAAGGCCACCTCCAATGCGGGCGTTTCACCCGCATCTATACCTCAGCGGGTGATGCCTCTCACCCGCACATATGAGGTTCAGTATCTCACGTCTAACGACGACGTTAACCAGTTTCGGCGGGTTGCTCCGGCAACCCCCGTGTTCGAAGAAGCGTTCTCTGCCTTTGCGCGGGGTGCGTTGATCTCTACCGCCTCTGGCCTCAGGGCGGTTGAGGACTTGATGCCCGGTGATCTGGTGGAAACATCAGACGCCGGGCCTCAGCCTCTCCTCTGGGTCGGGAGTATGACCCTTTATCCTGACATGACGAGCCGTGTGGGCGCCGGAGCTGGCCAGCGAGAGCCGGATCAGATGTTCCGCATTACCGCCGATGCCTTTGGCTATGACCGGCCTGCGCCGGACCTGATGCTGGGGCCGCGGGCGCGGCTTTTGTATCGCCATTCCGGCTGTCGTTCGATCCTGAATGCCGAGGCGGGCTTTGCCCCGCTGCGCGCTTTTTGTGACGGCACCAGCGTGATCGGGATTTCCCCTGTCTCACCCCAGCAGGTCTATCACCTTGCTTTTGCACGACAACATTGCGTTTCGGCCAATGGGCTGGAGGTGGAGAGCTTTCACCCCGGCGATCAGCCGGAGGCCATGATGGCGCGGGATATGCAGCGGCTTTTCCTTGACCTTTTCCCCCATCTTGAGGGGTTCGAAGGGTTCGGCCCGATGCTCTTCCCCCGCCTGACGGCCTTTGAACTGGAGAGCCTCCGCGCCGCCTAGGCGCTGCGGGAGAGACGCTCCTCTAGCACCTCGAAGGGCACGCCGGGTTCGTCCTTGGCGCCGCGAATGACGAGCGAGGTTTTGACGCTGGCCACATTGGTGACGGCGAGGAGGTCCTCTGTCAGGAAGGTCTGAAAGCTCGACAGATCCGGCGCGACGCACTTGAGAATAAAGTCGATTTCGCCATTCAGCATGTGACATTCGCGCACGAGGGGCCAGCCTTGGCACAGCTCCTCGAACTCGTGCAGATCGGCCTGTGACTGGGAGTTCAGCCCGACCATGGCAAAGACCTGGACCTCGAAGCCGAGGCTGCGGGAATCGACCTCTGCGTGGTAGCCGCGCAGGTAGCCGGTTTCCTCAAGCGTGCGGACACGGCGCAGGCAGGGCGGCGCGGAGATTCCCACGCGTTTGGCCAATTCTACATTGGTCATCCGGCCGTCGGCCTGAAGTTCCGCTAGGATCATACGATCGATTTGATCGAGTTTGGTCGTTGTCATAAAGGCAGTCTCCATCGGCTTCCAAAAGCTACGCTATACGGAGGCGCCGCGCAATAATATTTCAAATCTCGGCAACATTATGTGCGGGGCCGCGGGATTGTGGATCACCAAATCGTGGGAGAGATAGGGCCTTTCGCTCTGCCAGAGGGCTTAATATATGGGGGGTCTGCACAAGGGGGATTTGCCATGGCCGAAACGCGCCGCACCAAAGTTCTTATCATCGGGTCCGGTCCTGCGGGCTATACCGCCGCCGTTTACGCCAGCCGCGCGATGCTGGAGCCTATTCTGGTTCAGGGGATCGAGCCCGGCGGGCAATTGACCACCACGACCGAGGTGGAAAACTGGCCCGGGGATACCGAGGTTCAGGGGCCTGATCTGATGGTCCGGATGGAGGCTCACGCCAAGGCTATGGGCTGTGAGATCATCGGGGATATCATCACCTCCATCGATTTCGAGAACCGTCCCTTTGTCTGTCAGTCCGACAGCGGCACGCAATATGTTGCGGATGCAGTGATCCTTTGCACTGGGGCTAGGGCCAAATGGCTTGGCCTGCCTTCCGAGGAAAAGTTCAAAGGCTTTGGCGTTTCCGCCTGTGCGACCTGTGACGGGTTCTTTTATCGCGGTCAGGAGATCGCCGTGATCGGCGGCGGGAATACCGCTGTTGAGGAGGCTTTGTTCCTGACGAATTTCGCCTCCAAGGTGACGCTGATCCACCGCCGCGACGAGCTACGGGCGGAGAAGATCCTGATCGACCGGATGATGAAAAACCCCAAGATCGAGCCGATGTGGTTCCACCAGTTGGAGGAGGTCACCGGCACCGATATGCCCATGGGCGTTGAGGGGATCAAAGTGCGCAATGTGCAAACCGACGAGATCACCGAGCTGCCCGTGAAAGGCGTGTTTGTGGCCATTGGTCATGCCCCTGCGAACGAGTTGGTCAAGGACGTGCTGGAGACCCATATGGGCGGCTATGTCAAAACCAAGCCCGACAGCACAGAGACCTCTATTCCCGGGGTCTTTGCCGCCGGTGACCTGACCGATCACAAGTATCGTCAGGCGGTCACAAGCGCCGGAATGGGCTGTATGGCGGCCCTTGAGGCGGAGCGGTGGCTGGCCGAGCAGGACTAGGCTAACCCCTTATCAAATCGCATTAAAAAGGCCGCCCGGTGGGACATCCGGGCGGCCTTGCTGCATTACTGGATACTGAGTTTACATTTTAGGAAGCAGCACGGCGTCGATCACGTGGATCACGCCGTTCGACTGTTTAACATCGGCAATCGTAACCATGGCTGTGTTGCCATTCTCGTCCTCGATCTTGATCTCGTCGCCCATGTAGGTGGCCTGCAAGGTGCAGCCGCCAACGGTGGGAACAGGGTGCTTGCCATTGTCGTCGTCGATCATGCCTTTGATCGCGTCGGACATGGCATCAGCCGCCACAACGTGGCAGGTGAGGATCTTGGTCAACATCTCTTTGTTTTCAGGCTTTAGCAGGGTTTCAACGGTGCCTTCGGGCAGGGCGTCGAAGGCTGCGTTAACCGGAGCGAAGACGGTGAAGGGGCCCTCGCCGGAGAGTGTCTCAACAAGGCCGGCGGCCTTTACAGCGGCCACCAGAGTTGTGTGATCGGCAGAATTCACCGCGTTTTCGACGATGGTCTTGTCGGCGAACATTTCGGCGCCGCCGACCATCGGGTTCTTGGCCGCGTGACCATCGGCAAGGGCCGGAGCAGCGGCGAAAAGGGCGATGGCGGTGATGGCAGATTTGATCGGTGTCATAGGGTTCTCCTCAGGGGTGCCGCGCAGACTGTCTGCCCGGTCTCGCTTCAAACCACGGCAGGGCGAGGGCAAAAGTTTCACGCCGTTAAGAGTTTTTTCGGGGATTGAGTCGGAAACCCTCGAAAAACAGGGTTAATTCGTTGAAATGTTTGAAAAATATTTATGCACTTCTGATGCACAACTGATGCACATCCCATGCATACGATTTTGCAGATCGGGACGGTTACCGCAGCGGGCGCGATTAACCATGGGTTAATCGCGCCCGCTGAGGCAAATTTTATCCTAAAATTTGGGCTGCCCGCGCAGGCCCGCCTAGAGGGCGGTGACGGCGCCCGCGGCGAGGACCGCGCCGGAGGGGCCGGCGTCGGGGGAGCCGCCGGGGGGCTCTTCTGACACGGCGAGGGTCGCCGTGGTCAGGCCCGCGGCCATCGCTTCGGTGAGGGTGAGCCGCGAGGGGCCATCGGCGTTCAAGACGCCGAGGGAGACCGGAGCGGCCTCGCCCACAATCGCCCAGAGTTCCAGCACGCGGCCCGTGGGGGCGGCGCCCGCGTCGACTGTGACTTCGAGCAGGGAATGCTCGGGATCATAGAGCGCCGTCAGCAGCAGGGTTTCATCCTGCGCGGCGATATCGGCGTGATACTGCGGCGCAAAGCCATCTGCAGGGGGCTGCATCAGGAAGACGGCCAGTGCGACACAGCCCGCCAGTGCCAAGCCACCAAAGAGGCCGCGCAGGCCGAGCCAGCCGCCCTTTTTGCGCGCCCCTTCGGGCGCAATGGCCTGCATCAGTTTGGTTTTGACGCGCGGCGGGGGCGCGAGGTCTTCGATCTCGCTCCCGTCGCCGGCGAAATGCGCCTGCCAGTAGGTGACCTTGGCCGCCAGTGCGCGATCCTCGCGCAGCCGTTTGGCGAAGGCGGCGCGTTCGCCCCCTTCCAACAGGCCGAGCGCGAATTCCGCCGCTAGGGCGTCATCCTCTGGCATATCTGTTGGCTCGCTCGTCATCGGCTTAGGCAGTCCTTCAGGGTTTGCAGGCTGCGGCGCAGCCATGTTCGTATTGTGTTAAGCGGTATATCTTGCCGCTGTGATATCTCAGCATAGCTGAGGCCGTCGAGGTAGGCGCTTTGGATCGCCTGCCTGTGTTCCGGTTTCAGCTCGCCCATACAAGCGCCGACGCGCCCCGCCTCGGAGCGCGCAATGGCGGCCTCCTCTGGCCCCGGGCCGGGGTCGGCGACCCAGTCGGCCTCCTCCATCGGGGCGGCTTGGCCCTTGC
This sequence comes from Harenicola maris, assembly GCA_018524345.1. Taxonomy (GTDB): domain Bacteria; phylum Pseudomonadota; class Alphaproteobacteria; order Rhodobacterales; family Rhodobacteraceae; genus Harenicola; species Harenicola maris. The sequence continues at coordinate 898,468 of JADQAZ010000002.1, read as the reverse complement.
GTTGGCGCAGCCGGTCGATCGCGGTGTTGCGCGCCACGGTGATGAGCCAGCTCATCGGGCTGTATTTGCCTGCACGGAAGCGCCCGGATTGGCGCCAGATTTTCTCGAATGTATCTTGTAGGGCATCCTCTGCTGCTGCGGTCTCGCCTAAGACACGCATGGAGACAGAGAAAAGTTTCGCCGCGGTGCGATCATAAAGCGCAGAAAAGGCCGCACGGTCGCCAAGGGCGGTGCGGGCGATCATGGCCTCTATCTCTTGTTGCGGCGTCAAAGGGGGCCTCCGGCCTGTGAAAGTTGTATCACGCTACGCGGCAAAATGGACGCATTTGCGGAATAGGCAACCTGTAATACTTGAATTTTGCCACGAATGGGGTCTAAACGGCGCAAATCCGCGCGTGGTGGGACGGGCTGATGTTGATGAAACGTAAACCGCAAATGTGAGTCGTCCAATGCAATTAGCCAACTTGGCCCCGATCCCCGAACTCTATGTCTCTTATGACAGCGCCCAGAAGCTGAAGCTTGAAGCCGCTGATTTGACAAGCTGGGACCTGAGCCCGCGTCAGATTTGCGATCTGGAGCTGTTGATGAATGGCGGGTTCAACCCGCTGAAGGGCTTTATGAGCGAGGCCGATTATGACGGCTGCGTCGAGGACATGCGCCTTGCCGATGGGTCCCTTTGGCCGATGCCGATCACTTTGGACGTGGACGAGGCCTTTGCCGACGGGATCGAGCTGGGTCAGGACATCGCCCTGCGCGATCAGGAGGGGGTGATTCTGGGGACGATGACCGTCACGGATCGCTGGGTGCCGAACAAGGCCCGCGAGGCCGAGAAGGTTTTCGGCGCCGATGATGCGACCCATCCTGCGGTGAACTATCTGCACAACCATGCGGGCAAGGTCTATCTGGGCGGCCCTGTGACCGGCATCCAACAGCCTGTGCATTACGATTTCCGCGCCCGCCGCGACACGCCCAACGAGCTGCGCGCCTATTTCCGCAAGCTCGGCTGGCGCCGTATTGTTGCGTTCCAAACCCGCAACCCCCTGCACCGTGCGCATCAGGAGCTGACCTTCCGCGCCGCCAAGGAGGCGCAGGCCAACCTGCTCATCCACCCTGTCGTGGGCATGACCAAGCCGGGCGATATCGACCATTTCACCCGCGTGCGCTGTTACGAGGCCGTGCTGGACCAATACCCGCAGGCGACCACAACCATGAGCCTGCTGAACCTTGCCATGCGGATGGCTGGCCCGCGCGAGGCGGTGTGGCACGGTCTGATCCGCCGCAACCACGGCTGCACCCATATGATCATCGGCCGCGACCACGCAGGCCCCGGCAAGAACTCCGCCGGTGAGGATTTCTACGGCCCCTATGACGCGCAGGAGCTGTTCCGCGCCCATGCCGAGGAAATCGGCATCGAGATGGTGGACTTCAAACATATGGTCTGGGTGCAGGACCGCGCCCAGTATGAGCCCGCCGACGAGGTCGAGAAGGACGCGACTGTCCTGAACATCTCCGGCACGGAGCTGCGCCGCCGTCTGGCCGAGGGGCTGGATATCCCCGAGTGGTTCAGCTTCCCGCAGGTGGTGTCGGAGCTGCGCAAGACGCGGCCGCCGCGCTCCAAACAGGGCTTCACCGTGTTCTTCACCGGCTTCTCCGGTTCCGGCAAATCGACCATCGCCAATGCTTTGATGGTCAAGCTGATGGAAATGGGCGGGCGCCCTGTGACCCTGCTGGATGGGGATATCGTGCGCAAGAACCTCTCCTCGGAACTGGGCTTCTCGAAGGAGCACCGCGACCTGAACATCCGCCGCATCGGCTACGTCGCCTCCGAGATCACCAAGAACGGCGGGATCGCCATCTGCGCGCCAATCGCGCCATATGCCACCACCCGCCGCGCCGTGCGCGAGGAAATCGAGCAATACGGTGCCTTCCTAGAGATCCACGTCGCCACCTCGATCGAGGAATGCGAGCGCCGTGACCGCAAGGGCCTGTACAAGCTGGCGCGGGAAGGCAAGATCAAGGAGTTCACAGGCATCTCTGATCCCTATGACGTGCCAGAGCATGCGGAACTTGTGCTGGATACCGAAGGGGTGGAGGTCGACCACTGCGCCCATCAGGTCCTGCTGAAGCTAGAGCAAATGGGCCTCGTCGCCGCCTAAAGCGCCCCTCTTCTTATTGGGGAAAATATCCCCGCCGGAGGCCTAGAATCGCCGCGAAGCGGCCAGCCCGACACCCCAAGGTGTCGGGCTTTCTTTTTGTAAAGAAGGAGGGGCCGACACCCCAAGGTGCCAGGCTTTCTTTTCGTAAAGAAGGTGGAGCCGACACCCCGCAATGTCGTGCTTTTTGTAAGGGAGTTGGGGCTCTGCCCCCGCGCTGCGCGCTCCCCCGGGATATTTAGCGCCAATAAGAAGGCAAGGCGTGGTTAGTGGACAGGCACCGGGGTCATGTCGTTCTGGCGCGCGAGGGCGAAGGCCAGCGGGCGTTCGCGTACGAAGGCGAGGCGTTGGCCTTCTGTATCGTGGACGGCGTAGATGCCTTCGGCTTTGCCGATTTGGTTGCGGATATCCTCGGGCAGGTCGGAGGCGGAGACTTGGCGGATATAGACGATTGGTTTTTCTGTGGTTTCCGGGGCGAAATCGAAGTCGGTTTCCATGGGGCTATCCTTTCGTGATTTTGATGGTCTGGATGCTAGGCTCGGGTGTGGTTCGAGTCAGGTCGATGTGGAGCAGGCCGTTTTCGAGGGTTGCTCCGGTGACCTCGACCCCCTCTGCCAAGACAAAGGCGCGGGAGAATTGCCGCGCGGCGATGCCGCGGTGGAGGAATTCGCGGCCCGCGCCGTCATCCGATTGTTTGCCCCGCACGAGGAGCTGGCTGTCCTCGACCGTAATGGCGAGGTCATCCTCGCCGAATCCGGCCAGGGCCAGGGTGATCCGAAAGGCGTTCTGCGTGGTTTGTTCGATATTGAAGGGCGGATACCCTTCGCTGCCGGATTTTGCCGTGCGTTCCAGCAGGCGTTCGAGCTGGTCAAAGCCCAAAAGATGGGGATGGCCCCCGAAGGTGAGTTTGCTCATGGCACTGCCCTTTGCTGTTAAAGCGACGATGCTTGTTGGCCCCTATTGTCGGCGACCTCTTCAACATATGGGTGCGCCTTGCCGCCCCCGCAAGGGTGGGGCCGCGGCGGTGCTGGCAACGGTGCAGGAGGGCGCGGGGGCTGGCCGCGGGCGGGGCGGTTCGATCGCGAGAGGCCGAAAGGCGCCCCCGAGGCGCGGGAAACCCTTTGCGGATCGGGCTAAACGTTTTATATCCTTAGCATTATCAACGCCGGAGATCGCGACTGCATGACTGCGCCGAATGAAATGACCAATCTGGAGGTCAAGCGAGTGCGGCTTGAGATGCTCCGCCGGGAGCATCGGGATCTGGACGAGGCCATTCTGGCCTTGCAGGAGCGCGGGACGGCGGATGCTTTTACCCTGAAACGGTTGAAGAAGCAGAAGCTGCAGATCAAGGACCGGATCACGATCCTGGAGGATCAGGTGACGCCGGATATCATTGCCTGAGGGCTTCTTGCCCCAGCGGTGGGGGGCTGGTATGTGGCGTTTTCTAAGGGCTTTTAGCGCCGGGGGACTGTTATGGCGGATGTCAGTGTCGGGATCATCATGGGCAGTCAGTCTGACTGGCCGACCCTGAAGGAGGGCGCGGCCCTGCTGGACGAATTGGGCATCGCCTATGAGGCCCGCATCGTTTCGGCGCATCGCACGCCGGATCGGCTTTGGGATTATGGCAAAACAGCCGTTGATCGCGGTTTGCAGGTGATTATTGCCGGAGCCGGGGGCGCGGCCCATTTGCCGGGCATGATGGCCAGCAAGACCCGTGTTCCTGTGATTGGCGTGCCGATCCAGACCAAGGCCCTGAGCGGCGTTGACAGCCTGTATTCCATTGTTCAGATGCCGCGCGGGTTTCCTGTGGCGACCATGGCGATCGGGGCCGCTGGCGCTGCCAATGCGGCGCTGATGGCGGCGGGTATTTTGGCACTGCAGGACCCTGATCTTGCCAAACGTCTGGACGATTGGCGCGCGGCGCTGAGCGCCTCTATTCCGGAGAGCCCTGTTGATGAATGATGTTTTGGCTCCCGGCGGGCGGATCGGGATTTTGGGCGGCGGGCAGCTTGGCCGCATGTTGGCCTCTGCTGCGGCGCGGCTTGGCTATTCCACCCATATTTACGAGCCGGGCGCCTGCCCTGCCGCCGATGTCGCCGCCGATTGGACGCAGGCGAGTTATGAGGATCTGTCCGCCCTGCATGGTTTTGCCGAGGGTGTTGATCTGATCACCTTCGAGTTCGAGAACATCCCCTCCAGCGCCTTGGATGCGCTTGTGTCCGCCTGCCCTGTGCGGCCCGGGCGGCGCGCCTTGTCGACCAGTCAGGACCGTTTGGTGGAGAAGGAGTTTCTGTCCACCCTTGGTCTTGCCACCGCGCCCTATCGCAATGTGGAGAGCCTTGCCGACCTGAACGCCGCCATTGACCAGATTGGCACCCCTGCGATCCTGAAGACGCGGCGCTTTGGCTATGACGGCAAGGGGCAGGTGCGCATTGCGGACCGCGCCGAGGCCGAGGTGGCCTTTGCCCAGATGGCCGGAGCCCCCGCCATTCTGGAAGGGTTTGTGAATTTCAGCCATGAGGTTTCGGTCATTGTGGCGCGCAATGCCTCTGGTCAGGTGTCTTGTTTTGATCCGGCCGAGAACCTGCATCGCGACGGGATTTTGCGCACCAGCACCGTTCCCGCCCGGCTTAGCAACAGCCAGCAGCAGGATGCGATTCTGCTGGCGGGGCGGATTGCCACAGCACTGGATTACATCGGCGTTATGGGGGTTGAGCTTTTCGTCACCCCCGGCGCTTTGGTTGTGAACGAGATTGCGCCGCGGGTGCATAATTCGGGGCATTGGACGCAGAATGGTTGCACCATTGACCAGTTCGAGCAGCATATTCGCGCCATCACCGGCCTGCCCCTTGGGGATGGGCGTCGCCATGCGGATGTGGTGATGGAGAACCTGATTGGCGATGATATGGATCGCTTGCCTGCCCTGCTTGAGGAACCCGCCGCTGCCTTGCATCTTTATGGCAAGGCCGAGGTGCGGGCGGGCCGCAAGATGGGCCATGTGAACCGGGTTACGCCTCTGTCACCACGGTCTTGAGCAGGCGCAGGGCCGCGCCGAGGGTAAGCCCCTCGGTGAACTGGCCGTTGTCGAAGAAGCTGAGGGTCTGGGCGATCACCAGCGGGTTGTTCATCAGAAACGTATGGGAAACCGGCAGGGTGATATGGTCTGCCATGCCTTCCATTTTGGTCGAGGAGACGGCGACTTTGCCGTCATTCGGCCCTTCGATCATGGCGGAATAGAGCGGATTGAGGCTGACGTTGCCGGCGATCACGCCGATCTCGGCCTGACGGCTTGGGGCGCCGATCGTGCGTGGGGGTTGATCCGGCGCGGTGCCCAGTTGCAGGCCCGCGGGGCCGTTGATCCATTGGAAGGGCGGCAGTGGGGCGAGTTTGTCGACCAGCGGCGAGCCCTCGTTCGGCGGGGCGAGCATGACGGCCCGTTGCACCGGCTGCGCCACCTGCTGTGACATCCAGAGCCGGAGCAGGATGCCGCCCATGGAGTGGGTAACGGCGAAGATCGGGCCTTTGGCGTCTTTGAGGGCCTCGCTCACGTAGGGGAGGAGGTCCTCCAGCGGGGCCTGTCGTGAGGGATAGCCCTGATTGATGACGTCATAACCTGCGCGGATCAGGGCCTGTTCTATCAGGGCAAAGCTGGACCGGCCGCGCCCGAGGCCGTGGAGCAGCAGGACGGTGGCGCGCGGGGCCTGCCGCGCTGTCATTCCGGGGCCAGTGTGGTTTGGGCCAGTGTGGTTTGGGCCAGTGTCATATCGGTGCCGCTGTTCTTTCCGGGCCAGTGTTCTGGGGATATAATTGGGCCGAGACTTGTGCCTTGGCAAGGGGGGCCTGCTGGGACAGTCTGTGCCCATGTCAAAGCCCCCTCGCCTCGCCGCCCGCGCCGTATTGCTCCATCAGGATCGTTTGCTGCTGGTCAATGCATGGCCGGGGCAGCAGAGCCCGCTGTGGTGTGCGCCCGGCGGCGGGGTGGAGGCCCATAGTTCCCTGCCCGCCAATCTGGCGCGGGAGGTGATGGAGGAATGCGGGCTGGAGGTGGAAGTTGGGGCGCCCTGTCTGGTGAACGAGTTTCACGACAGGGGGCGGGATTTCCATCAGGTGGAGGTCTTCTTTCGCTGTCGGTTGCTCTCTGGTGATCCCCATGGGGATTGGGCGGATACCGAGGGCGTCGTGAACCGGCGCATCTGGGCTACGCGGGAGGAGGCCGCGGGGCTGATGCTGCGGCCTGCGCGATTGCCGGATGTGGCTTGGGGCGGCGGCTTTGCCTATGACCCCTTGGAGGCGCTTGTGCGCTGAGGCGCGAGGCCGAGGGCCACGCCGCCGAGGACAAGCGCCGCAGAGGTGATGAAGCGCCATGTGACGGGCTCTGCCAGAAACAGCGCCCCGCCCGCGAGCGCGATGACCGGCACGGTCAGCTGCGCGAGCGCGCCGCGGGCCGCGCCGAGCGCGGGCAGCACCTGATACCACAGCGCATAGCCGAGGCCCGAGGTCAGCGCGCCCGAGGCCACGGCCAGCAGCGCGCCCTGCGCGGTGAGGGCGTCGGGCAGGGCCGCGAAGGCGATCAGGCCGAGGGGCACGGCGTAGACGAAGTTCGCGCCGGTTTCGCGCAGTGGATCAGTCGCGCCGCGTCCGATCAGGGAATAGATGCCCCAGCCGAGGGCCGCCGCCGCCATCAGGCCCGCGCCGAGCGGGTCCGGTGCGGCGCCGCTTGGCCACAGGAGCCATGCCAGCCCGCCAAAGGCGAGGGCCGCCCCGGCCCAGCGGGCGGCGGGCACGCGCTCTCCGCCCATCAGGGCGCCTGCAAACATGGTGATCTGCACGCCGCCAAAGAGGATCAGCGCCCCTGCCCCGGTTTCGAGGGAGACATAGGCGAAGGAAAAGCCGAGGACATAGAGCGCGAGGGAGCCTGCGCCTCTGGGGTTGAGGCGCGGCAGGACGGGGCCGGAGCGCAGGCAGACCAGCAGCCAGAGCATCGCCGCGCCCGCCACCAGCCGCAGGGCCGCGAAGGCCGCAGGGCCGGTGCCCGAGGCCTCAAGCGCCATGCGGTTGAGGACGGAGTTGGCCGCAAAAGCGGCCATGGTGAGGGCGGTCAGGAGGATCAGGCGCATAGGCTGGGCCTAGCTGTTGCGCCCGCCCGTGGGAAGAGGGGATTTGGGTTTGTGATGACCCGTGAGCGGGGCGCTTGCCTATGGGCGGGGGCCTTGGGGTGGCGGGCCGCCGCGCCCCTGCGTGGCCGAGGCATCGCATTGGCCATCGGGATCGCTCAGCGCGCAGCCGTATTGCGCGGTAAAGCAACCGATGAACTGGTTCGTTCCGGCGGGGTCGCTGTGGTAATGATAGCCGAGCCCGTCCGCGTCATGGCCGTTGCAGGCATCCAGCGTTGCGGTGCTCTCTGCGCTGAGGGCGGCGTAGATGTCATAGCCATCCATCGCCACGGCGACCTGGGGTTCATGCCCCTCTGCGGCGCTGTGGACATGGGGCTCGCAGCCGGTCAGCCCGTGGTAATGGTAGCCTGTGTAGGGGTTAACGTGGCCGACGCAGCCATCCATCAGGCCGAGGGTGTGGTTGCCCTCGATCAATTCGAGCGGCGCGGGGGCGTCGAGTTTGACGCCATTGAACGCAAGGCCGACCCCGGGCGCGGGGCCGATGAAGGCTGGCTCCCCCTCTGACGCGACGGGGATCAGGGGGATCACATAGGTTTCGGAGGTATCGGCGGAGAGGTATTTGACCTCGCATTCGACGCAGTAGTTTTTGTAGTCCTCGGCGCTGTTCGGATCGCCCGCGACCTCGCAGCCAAGTTCGCCCTCGACGAGGATCACCTTGCCGGTTTCGGGGTCGAACATCTGCCATTCGTCGTCCTGGAAGATCACCGCGAGTCGTTCGATGAAGCTGCCGTCGGCGGCGACGACCTCGTCGTTGAGGAACCATGTGCCGGAGTTCTCGGCCTCTGTATCAATGCTGCGCGGGCAATAGGGGCCGGTGCTGTGATTGGCGGGGGCCGGTCCGGTTGTAAGGCTGATGCAATAGGTTTCCGCGCCGCCGGACAGGGTGCATTCCACCAGTTCGGGCGGCGAGAGCAGGCCCGCATCGGCGTAGAGCGCAGAGAGCTGTTCGAAGCGGGCCTGTTGCTCTGCCAATTGGGCCATGACGGGGGATGCAAAGCCCGCGCCAAGTGCGAGGGTGATCCCGAGAGCGGTTGGGCTTCGGCTCATGTGCATCATCCTTGTTACGGCGGGTTTGCGGGGTGTGCCGCCCCCTCTGTATCTGCGCCGAGAGGGCGGGCGGGGTCACTGGTTTACTCGGCAATCGCCTTGTTGGTCAGGTTGTCCAACGCGCCGGTCATCATTTTGAAGACTTCGAGATCCGCATCGGCGCCGTGGATTTTGGCGACCTCCATGGGGGCGTAGTAGGTGACGGTCACGGTCCCGTCCTCGCCCTCGGCGGCCAGCACGCGCAGGGGCAGGTCGAGGCCCATGGAGGGGGCGGCCTGCATCGCGGGGGTGCCGAGTTTGGGGTTGCCGAACATCAACATTTCGGCGGGGCGGAGCTCCATCTCGACGGATTTGGCACCGGCGGCGTGGTCGACGCGGGCAAAGACCTTGGCACCGGCGCCCTCTACGGCGGCGGTCAGGCGGTCCATCGTTTCGGAGACGGAATGGGGGGAGGTTTTGGTGATCATCATGTCGGCCTTTGCGAGCCCTGTCAGCGAGAGGGCGGTGAGGATGGAGGCAATAAGAAGGTGGCGCATGGGATGTCCTGTCGCGGTTATGAAGTTGTTTCAATCGCGCGCAGGGTGACGCAATGGCCCTGCCCTGTCGAGGTCGGGGTCATGACAATATTGTGGGCGAGAGGAAAGCCGCCAAGCCGCTGTTGCGGGGTGGCGGTGGGTTGTCTGTGGGCGCGGTTCGGGCGCTGCCAAATCTTTGATTTGGCGGGGTTAGAGGTTCACCTGACGGACCAGTTCGTTGATGAGGGCCTCGTCGCGGCGTTCTGTGGTCTGCTTGGGGAAGAGGCCTTTGGGGGCTTTGCGCACTTGGGCCTCGCGTGTTTCGAGGGTGAGCAGGTCGATTTCGCGGGTCAGGCGGTCGGTGATCTCTGCGGCGGAGTAGCCGCGGTAGGCGAAGACGGGTTTGGCTTGCGCGGTGTTGCCCGCGCCCTGTGCGAGGCAGGTCAGCCGGTAGAGCCCGTCGTTATGGCTGTAGGAGAGGAAGACCTGTTTGAGCGCCGCCAGCTGTTTGAGCTTTTGCGCGAGGGCGTTGATCTGGGCGAAGGCCGGGGGCGTTTTGTAGCGGGCGAACATGGGGGCTTTCCGTGGAGCTGGGTGGTGCCTTGGTATGCTCGGCCCTTGGTGGTGCGAAATTATGGCTGCGGTGGGGTAATCCTTGGGTGGCGGGAACGGAAAAAGGGGCCCGGTTGGACCGGACCCCTTTGGTGTTTCTTGGGTGCATTTTCCGCTCTCGGTGCATGGCCCTGTGGGCCATACACCTGCCGCGGTTCGACGCTTTTTGCCTTTGGCAAAAAGCGTCTTACATCATGCCGCCCATGCCGCCCATGCCGCCCATGTCGGGCATGCCGCCGCCTGCGCCTGCGCCTTCTTTGGAAGGCTTGTCAGCAACCATAGCTTCGGTTGTGATCAGCAGGCCAGCAACGGAGGCTGCGTCTTGCAGAGCTGTGCGGACAACTTTGGCCGGGTCGATGACGCCGAACTTGAACATGTCGCCATATTCTTCTGTCTGGGCGTTGAAACCGAAGGCTTTGTCGTCGCTCTCGCGGATTTTGCCTGCAACGACGGAACCGTCGACGCCTGCGTTTTCAGCGATCTGGCGCAGAGGAGCCTCGAGCGCGCGGCGCACGATGGCGATACCGGCGTTCTGATCGGAGTTTGCACCTTCGAGACCGGCCAGTGCCTTGGCACCTTGGATCAGGGCAACACCGCCGCCGACAACAACACCTTCTTGAACCGCAGCGCGGGTCGCGTTCAGGGCATCGTCTACGCGGTCTTTGCGCTCTTTCACTTCGATTTCGGACATGCCGCCAACGCGGATCACGGCAACACCGCCAGCCAGTTTGGCCACGCGCTCTTGCAGTTTTTCACGGTCGTAATCGGAGGAAGTCTCTTCGATCTGGCCGCGGATCTGGGCAACGCGTGCTTCGATCTCGGCTTTCTCGCCGGAGCCGTCAACGATGGTGGTCTCGTCTTTGGTGATGTTGATACGCTTGGCTGTGCCGAGCATGTCCATTGTCACGTTTTCGAGCTTCATGCCGAGGTCTTCGGAGATGACCTGACCGCCTGTGAGGATCGCGATGTCCTGCAGCATGGCTTTGCGGCGATCGCCGAAACCAGGTGCTTTGACAGCTGCGATTTTCAGGCCGCCGCGCAGTTTGTTCACAACCAGAGTTGCAAGGGCTTCGCCCTCGACGTCCTCGGCGATGATCAGGAGCGGTTTGCCGGACTGGATCACTGTTTCGAGCAGAGGCACCATTGGCTGCAGGGAGGAGAGTTTCTTCTCGTGCAGCAGAATCATGCAGTCTTCGAGGTCTGCAGTCATCTTTTCAGGGTTGGTGACAAAGTATGGGGAGAGGTAGCCGCGGTCGAACTGCATGCCTTCGACAACTTCGGTTTCTGTTTCCAGACCTTTGTTTTCCTCGACGGTGATCACACCCTCGTTGCCAACTTTCTGCATGGCGTCAGCGATTTGACGGCCGATTTCTGCTTCGCCGTTGGCGGAGATTGTGCCGACCTGAGCAACTTCGTCGCTGTCGGTTACGTCGCGGGCTGCGGCTTTGATGGCCTCAACCACTTTGGCTGTTGCGAGGTCGATGCCGCGCTTCAGGTCCATCGGGTTCATGCCAGCAGCGACGGATTTCATGCCTTCGCGAACGATGGCCTGACCCAGAACGGTTGCTGTTGTTGTGCCGTCGCCGGCCTCGTCGTTGGTGCGCGATGCAACTTCTTTGACCATCTGCGCGCCCATGTTCTCGAACTTGTCTTCAAGCTCGATCTCTTTGGCCACGGAAACACCGTCTTTGGTGATGCGTGGTGCGCCGAAGGATTTTTCAATCACAACGTTACGGCCTTTGGGGCCGAGGGTTACTTTTACAGCGTCAGCAAGAATGTTGACACCTTTCAGCATGCGATTGCGGGCGTCGGTGTCGAATTTGACGTCTTTAGCAGCCATTTTCAGATGCTCCTATTAATGGGTATGTTTGGAAGGTGGGCGAGATCAGGACAGGATGCCCATGATGTCGCTTTCTTTCATCATCAGCAGTTCTTCGCCGTCGACGGTCACTTCTGTGCCGCCCCATTTGCCGAAGAGAACCTTATCGCCGGGCTTTACAGCCATCTCGATCAGTTCGCCGCTGTCTTTGCGTGCGCCTTCGCCACATGCGATGACTTCGCCTTCTGCGGGTTTTTCTTTGGCGCTATCGGGAATGATCAGGCCGCCTGCTGTTTTCTCGTCCGACTCGGTACGGCGGACCAGAACACGGTCATGCAAAGGTTTCAAAGCCATGTTTGAACGCTCCTTAGTTCAAATTTCAGTTTTAGCACTCACCATAGGCGAGTGATAACGCATTGGAGATAGGCAAGGGCTGGGTGTCTGTCAAGCGATCAGGTCCGGCAAAATTTCCGGCAAAGTTTCTGGCAAAATTTTAGATACAATTTCGGAAAATGGTTTTGGAAAAATCAGCGGAATCTTCACTGATGGGGCCTAGGGTTCGGGCGAACGGATTGGAGCCAGGGAACCAGCATGGGCAAGAGCACAGACATCGACGAGGAACGCTTCTTTTCGCATATGGCGTTGAGCAATTCACTGGATGCCCTGATGGTGACCAGCGTGGAGGGCAAGATTTTATGGACCAATGCGGGGTTCGAAAAGATGTTCGGCTTTACCCGCAAGGAGGTCTCGGGGCGCAGGCCCGGTGACCTGCTAGACGGGCCGGAGACCAGCACAGAGGACCGCACCCGGGTGGAGGCCGCGCTGGCGAATCGGGAGAAGCTAACCCTCGAGATTTTGCATTACACCAAGGACCAGACCCCGGTTTGGGTGGAGAAAACCATTTGCCCGATCTTTGATGAAACCGGGCAGCACACCTATAACATGGCCTTTTCGCGCGATATCACCCAACGCCGCGAGATGGAGGAACGCACTCGCGAGGTGATGGAGAGCGAGGATCTGCGCCAGAACGAGCGCCGATTGCTCAGCCAGATCAGCGAGTGGCTCTATTCCGCAAAGTCGCTGGAGGAGCTTTTGCTGGTTGTGCAGAAGTCGATGCAGACCCTCCTGCCGGAGGCGGACGGGCAGCTCTATATCTACTCCAACTCCCGCGATACGCTGGACCTGATGTCGAGCTGGGGTGTGGGCAAGGCCGATGCCCATATCGATGCGGAGGATTGCTGGGCCCTACGCCGTGGCCGCGCCTATTCCTATGGCACCAAAGCGATCGAATTCGCCTGTAGCCATTGCGAGAGCGAGGATGTCCCCTATTTCTGCCTGCCGATCATCGCCCATGGCGAGACGATCGGCCTGCTGCACCTAAACTTTTCCGCCTTTGACCGCACGATTGTGCCGCGCGATCTGATCGTGACCTTTATGGAGCAAAGGTGGGAATTGGGCCTGCTCTGCGCCGAGCAGATCAGCCTCGCCGTGGCCAATGTCCAGCTGCGTCAGGAGCTGCTGGATCAATCGATTCGCGATCCTTTGACCAGCCTGTGGAACCGGCGCTGGTTCCTTGATGCGGCCCATAAGGAGATGAAACGGGCGGAAACGAGCGGCGGCGATCTGGCGCTGGTCTCCCTCGATGTGGATCATTTCAAGAAGTTCAACGACCAATACGGCCATGACGCGGGCGATATCGTGCTGCGCGAGGTTGGCTCGCTGATGCGCTCGATCTTCCCCGCGCCGCTGGCCCCCTGCCGCCTTGGCGGGGAGGAGTTCGTCGTGCTCTGCCCCGGCCTGGATCACGAGGCGGCCATGGATATGGCCAATGAATTCCGCCTCGAAATCTCCAAACTGGAAATCGCCCATGGCGATAGCACCCTTCCGCCGATCTTTGTCTCTGCCGGGGTGGTCAACTATCCCGAGGGGGGCAAAACCGTGGTTGATATGCTCAAACAGGCCGACCTTGCCCTGTATAAGGCCAAGGAAAGCGGGCGGAACTGTGTGATCTCGGCCAGCAATATGCTGGCAAAGATCGCGGCGGAATAGGGCCATGGGGGGCCTGCGGCGCAAGGTCCCTTAACATCCCCGCCCCGGCACCATATAAGGCCCGCGATTAATCACAAACTTCAAGGCAGGGCGCATCCCTATGACCATTCAAGTCTTTGGCCACAAATCCCCGGACACTGATTCCACGGGCTCCCCCCTCATCTGGGCTTGGTACCTTAGCCAGCAAGGCACCCCCGCCGAGGCGCGGCTGCTTGGCGAGCCGAACACAGAGGCCGCCTTCATGCTGACACGCTGGGACCTGCCCAAGCCTCAGATCATCTCCGAGGTCGCCGAGGGCGCGCCGGTGGTCATCGTTGACACCAACAACCCTGCCGAGCTGCCAGAGGCCATCAACAGCGCCGACATTCAGGGCATCATCGACCACCACAAACTGGTGGGCGGTCTGGAAACAGCCGGCCCGATCGACATCACGATCCGCCCGCTGGCCTGCACCGCGACCATCATGATCGACCTGATGGGGGATGCGGCCAAAGATATGCCCGAGAACCTCAAAGGCGCGGCGCTGTCCTGCATCCTCTCCGACACGCTGGAGTTCCGCTCGCCCACGACCACGGCGCATGACCGCGAGGTCGCGGAAATGCTGGCCAAGGATCTGGGCATCGACATGGCCGCCTATGCGGCGGAGCTTTTCGCCGCCAAATCCGATGTCTCGGCCTTCTCCGATGCGGAACTGCTGCGCATGGACAGCAAGGAATACGCGGTCGAGGGCACGAAATTCCGCGTCTCGGTTCTGGAAACCACTGCGCCAAACATCCCGCTGGACCGCAAGGACAGCCTGATGGAAACGATGAAAACTGTTGCCGCCGAGGATGGCGTGGATCAGGTGCTTCTCTTCGTCGTCGACATCCTGCGCGAAGAGGCAACCCTGCTGGTCCCCAACGATCTGGTCAAAACCCTCGCCGCGAAAAGCTTCGGCGCCGAGGCCACCGGCGATACCCTTGTGTTGCCCGGTGTTGTCAGCCGCAAAAAACAGATCATCCCGAACCTGAAGCTCTGATTTTAACGCGCGCCCCTGCTTCTTATTGGTTCAAATATCCAATTCCGGGGCCCGCCACGCACAGACCGGCCAGCAGGGGGAAACCCGCCGCTGGCCAGACAGAGCCAAAAATGATGTAAGGGACGCGGCCAGCGTCCCTTTCCTTTTGTTAACCCGGCCCGAGGCAGATCCATGACCCAGATTATCAACAGCTTTTCCGAGATTAGCGCCCAATATGACGCCGCATTTGTGGATCTTTGGGGCTGTGTGCACAACGGGATCACCGCCTTTCCCGATGCGGTTGCGGCCTTGCAGGCCTTTCGTGCGGGCGGCGGGAAGGTTGTTTTGCTGACCAATGCGCCGCGGCCGCGGGCCAGTGTGCGGGCGCAGCTGGAGAGGTTCAATGTGCCCGAGGATTGCTGGGATGTAATTGCCACCTCTGGTGACAGTGCCCGCGCGGCGATGTTCCGGGGCACGGTCGGGCAGAAGGTCTATCACATCGGCCAGCCCCATGATGAGCCGTTTTTCGAGCCTTTGAAACTGATCGAGGATTCGGTCGAGATTGAGCGTGTGCCTTTGCAGGAGGCCGAGGGCATCATTTGCACCGGCCCGTTTGACCCCTTTGCCGATCCTGACGTGAACCGCGCCGATTTCCTTTATGCCAAGACCAAGGGGATGAAGCTGCTCTGTGCCAACCCTGATATCGTGGTGGATCGCGGTGAAAAGCGCGAGTGGTGCGCGGGCGCCTTGGCGCAGCTTTATACCGAGATGGGCGGCGAGAGCCTGTATTTCGGCAAGCCGCATCCGCCGATCTATGATCTGGCGCGGCGGCGGCTGGCTGAGGTGGACGGCAATCCCACGGGGCGGATCATTTGCATTGGCGACGGTGTGATCACCGATGTGGCCGGTGCCATGGGCGAGGATCTGGATGTGCTTTATATCACCGGCGGTTTGGCCGCGGCAGAGACCGCCACGGTGACGCAGCCGGACCCTGCCCTTTTGGATGAGCATCTGGAGCGCGCGCAGATGGCCGTGACCTATGCGATCGGGTTCCTGCGTTAGGGCGCTTCGCCCGGGACGGTGGTGGTCACGCGTTTGCGGCTGATTTCCTCGCCATCGCGGCGGTGGATCACAAGGCCGATGTAATCGCCCGGCAGCCAGCCCATGACCGGTGTGCGTTTGCCGTAGCCGCGCAGCAGGAAGGGCTGGCCCTTTTCGAGTTCCTCGATATGGCGGCCGATTTCGCCCTCTGGTCCGGTAAAGATAATCTCGATCTCGTCGCCTATCTGCCCCGCGAATGCATAGCCCCAGACGACCATTGCGGCGGTATCGGCGGGGGTTTCGGCGGCGGTGACCATGCCCTCGCGCACCTGCGCGATATTGGGCACGTGGTCGGCAAAGCCCGCCTGTAGCAGCCCGCCTGGGACATAATCAGGTGCCTCGAGCCAGACGCCTTGGGGCGTGGTGTCGAGGCTGCATTCGCCTGTGGCGCTCGCGTCCGGGCCGTAGGGGTCGACCTTGAGGTCGCCCTTGCGCAGGGTGAAATGCATATGCGGGAAGGAGGCGCGCCCGCTCATGCCGATTTGGCCGAGGGGCGTGCCCATGCGGACCTTTTGGCCGGTTTCCACGGTGACGGAGCCGAGGCGCAGGTGGCAGTATTGGGTGCGCCAGCCGCCGCCGTGATCGACCACAACGCCGTTGCCGCAATCGCGGCCCTCAAGGTCCGGCGCGGCCTCGGAGAGGGAGGAGACATCGGGCATTTCATCGCGGAAGGCGACGACCGTGCCCGGGGCCGCGGCGATGACGTCGACGCCGTCTTTCATCGCGCGCAGGCTTGGCACCGCGAAATCGACGCCGCCGTGGCCGTCATTGGCCAGCGTGCCGCAGGCCATATCCTGCACCACGCCGGGGGCGGGATTTCGGTCAAAGAATTGTTGGATGTAGCAGTCTTCGCCAAGGGTGCAGTCGACCGGCAGGCCGATCTTGATGTCCCGCGCCATGGCGGGGGCGGCCGCCAGAGCGAGGGCGGCAAAAAGGGGCGCCCGAAAGCGCCCCTTGTATCCTTTGGCTTGGCTCATTCCGCTGTCAGCAGAGGCGGCTTTTTGGAGCCGAGCCGCGGCTTTTGCGGCTCGTCGATGCGCAGGTCGAGCTTGCCATCCTTGATGCCGACCTTGACGATGCCGCCCTTGGTCAGCTTGCCGAACAGAAGCTCCTCTGCCAGAGGCTTTTTGATGTGCTCCTGAATGACGCGGCCAAGGGGGCGGGCGCCCATCTTGTCGTCGTAGCCCTTTTCGCCCAGCCATTCGGCGGCGGGTTTGGTGAGCTCGATCGTCACGTCGCGGTCCAAGAGCTGGGCCTCGAGTTGCAGGACGAATTTCTCGACCACCTGAAGGATCACGTCTTTGCCCAGTGGGGCGAAGGAGATGACCGCATCCAGACGGTTGCGGAATTCGGGGGTGAAGGTGCGCTCGATGGCGGCGGTGTCTTCGCCCTCGCGGCGGTCGCGACCAAAGCCGATGGCGGCCTTGGCCTGTTCGGCGGCGCCCGCGTTGGATGTCATGATCAGGATGACATTGCGGAAGTCCGTCGTGCGGCCGTTGTGATCGGTCAGCTTGCCGTGGTCCATCACCTGCAGGAGGATGTTGAACACATCGGGGTGGGCCTTTTCGATCTCGTCCAGAAGCAGAACGCAGTGCGGGTTTTGATCCACCGCGTCTGTCAGCATGCCGCCTTGGTCAAAGCCGACATAGCCGGGAGGCGCGCCGATGAGGCGGCTGATGGAGTGTTTCTCCATGTATTCGGACATGTCGAAACGGGTCAGTTCCACGCCGAGGGTATCGGCGAGTTGTTTGGCCACCTCGGTCTTGCCCACGCCTGTTGGCCCGGCAAAGAGGTAGTTGCCGATGGGTTTTTCCGGCTCGCGCAGGCCCGCGCGGGCCAGTTTGATCGCCGAGGACAGGGCCTCGATCGCCGGATCCTGCCCGAAGACCACCCGTTTGAGGGATTTCTCGAGATCCTTGAGGATCTGGGCATCGTCTTTCGACACGCTTTTGGGCGGGATACGGGCCAGTTTGGCAACGACATCCTCGATCTCTTTGGTGCCGATGGTTTTGCGGCGTTTGGAGGAGGCGACGAGGTGTTGGGCCGCGCCGGCCTCGTCAATCACGTCGATCGCCTTGTCGGGCAATTTGCGGTCGTTGATATAGCGCGAGGCCAGTTCAACGGCCGACTGGATCGCATCGGCGGTGTATTTAACGGAGTGATGCTCCTCGAAATAGGGTTTCAGGCCCTTGAGGATTTTCACGCTGTCGGAGACCGAAGGCTCGTTCACGTCGATTTTCTGGAACCGGCGCGACAGGGCGCGGTCTTTTTCGAAGTGTTGCCGGAACTCCTTGTAGGTGGTGGAGCCCATGCAGCGCAGTTTGCCGCCCTGAAGCGCGGGCTTCAGCAGGTTGGAGGCATCCATCGCGCCGCCGGAGGTTGCGCCTGCGCCGATCACGGTGTGGATTTCGTCGATGAAGAGCACCGCATCTGGGTGGTCCTCAAGCTCTGTCACCACGGCCTTGAGGCGTTCCTCGAAGTCGCCGCGATAGCGGGTGCCTGCGAGCAGGGCGCCCATATCGAGGGAGAAGATCGTGGCGCCGGAGAGGACCTCTGGCACCTCTTTGTCGACGATCTTGCGGGCGAGCCCCTCGGCGATGGCGGTTTTGCCAACGCCGGGATCGCCGACGAGCAGCGGGTTGTTCTTGCGGCGGCGGCAGAGGACCTGCACGCAGCGTTCGACCTCGTGGCTGCGGCCGATGAGGGGGTCAACATCGCCTTTTTGCGCCTTTACGTTCAGGTCAACGCAGTATTTCGACAAGGCGCTTTCTTTTTCTTCGGCGCCGCCTTCGACGGTTTCGCCGGTGGCGCCGTCTTCGTCAAATTCGGGCGCGCCGGTGACGGGACGGGATTCGCCAAAGCCGGGGTCCTTGGCGACGCCATGGGCAATGAAGTTCACCGCGTCATAGCGGGTCATGTCCTGCTCCTGCAGGAAGTAGGCGGCGTTGCTTTCGCGTTCGGCGAAGATGGCGACGAGGACATTTGCCCCTGTCACCTCTGTGCGGCCGGAGGATTGCACATGAATGGCGGCGCGCTGGATCACGCGCTGGAAGGCGGCTGTTGGGACGGCCTCGGACCCTTCGATCTCTGTGACCAGGGTGGCGAGGTCGTCCTCGATGAATTCATCGAGGGATTTGCGCAGCAGGGTCAGGTCAACCGAGCAGGCCTGCATGACTTTGGCCGCGTCGGGTTCGTCAATCAGTGCGAGCAGCAGGTGTTCCAGCGTGGCGAGTTCATGGCGTCGCTCATTGGCCAATGCCAATGCGGAGTGGATTGCCTGCTCTAGTGTATTCGAAAAAGATGGCACGATGGGTGCTCCTTTCATTGAGGCTCGGGTGGGCAAGAGCCCGTCCTGAACCTTGGCCTCATATGGTTAGATTTCGGTGGAAATCCCGAACCTTCAAGTCTTTTCTTTGAGATAATTTTGTCCTGTGGCCCCTTGCGGGCCGGATTTGGGCAAAATCGCGGGTTAGAAAGCGTCCTTTCTGGCGCGGATTTCGGTGAAGACCTCGGCGTCGCTGGCGCCTGTCATTGCGAGGTTTTCCCTTATTTCCGGCGCATCGGGGCGCAAGAAGGGGTTTGTGGCCAGCTCAGCCGCGAGGGTGGAGGGGACGGTGGGGATATTCTGTGCCCTTTTTTCACGCACATCCTTAACGCGGGCGATCAAATCTGCGTTCCCGGGCTCTATCGTCAGGGCGAAGGCACCGTTGGCGGCGGTATATTCGTGGCCCGAACAGATAATCGTTTCCGGCGGCAGGGCGGCGAGGCGCTGCATGGAGGCCCACATCATCGCACCGTCCCCCTCGAAGAGGCGGCCACAGCCGAGGGCCATGAGGCTGTCGGCGGTGAAGGCATGGCCGATCTCGGGCATGTAAAAGGCAATATGGCCAATGGTATGGCCGGAGACATCGATGACCTGCGCCTGATGCCCTGCGGTTTCGAAGCTGCCCCCTGCCTCGACGGCGAGGTCGAGCGCGGGCAGGCGGTGCGCGTCGGCGGCGGCGCCGATGACGCGCCCCCCCTGCCCGCGCAGCGCCGCCACCGCCTCGACGTGGTCGTCGTGGTGGTGGGTGATGAGGATGTCGGTCAGGGTCCAGCCGCGCTGATCCAGCGCGGCGCGGATCGGCGCGGCCTCCGGCGCGTCGATCAGGGCGGTTTGGCCGGTGTCGTCGTTATGGACCAGAAAGGCGTAATTGTCGGCGCGGCAGGGGACGGTGACAACTTGGGTGGGCATAGCATAGCCTTTCGGATTAACGTGGACCGCAGAGCGGCGGGGAAGCCCAAGGTAAGCACCGAAACGAGAAGCGCAATGCACCTAGACGTGACGGACCTGAGAAATTTTTATTATCGCACCCGATTGGGGCGCGTGGCGCAGCGTGCCTTGACCGCGCAGGTTGTGGAATTCTGGCCCGAGGCCAAGGGGCAGACTGTGGCGGGATACGGTTTTGCGATTCCGGTGCTGCGGCCCTATCTGGCCGATGCGCGGCGGGTTCTGGCCCTGATGCCCGGGCCGCAGGGGGTTTGCGCCTGGCCTGCGGGCGTGGCGAACCATGCAATGCTCTGTGAGAGCAACATGTGGCCCCTTCCCAGCGGCATGGTGGACAAGTTGATTTGCATGCATGCGCTGGAGATGTCGGACAATCCCACCGCCTTGCTGGAGGAGGTCAGCCGTGTGCTTGGCCCCGGCGGGCGGGCGCTGTTCATTGTGCCGAACCGTGCGGGGATATGGTCGCGGCGCGAGAAGACGCCCTTTGGCCATGGGCAGCCCTATTCGCTGGGTCAGCTTGAGGCGCAGCTGCGGCGGCATTCGCTGTTTCCCGAGCGGCATTTGGCGGCGCTGTTCTCTCCGCCCTCGGATCGGCGGTTCTGGCTGCGCACCGCCGGTGTGCTGGAGAAAACCGGGCGGCGGATTTCGAGCCATTTGGCGGGGGGCGCCTTGATGGTTGAGGTCTCCAAACAGGTCTATGCGCCGCGCGGGACGCGGTCCGGGGCGCGGCTTCCCAATCCGCTTCGGGCGCTGGAGGGGACACCGGCGCAGGCGCGGGAGACGGGGGTTTTTCGGGGCTGAGAAACGGGTTTTGCGGGGCAAATGCGCCCCCTGCCCTGCATAAAGCGAAAAGAATCCCCCGGATTCCTATGGGGTCACAAGGTCGCACCCACAAACGAAGCGCTTAACCGCCTGTTTTGTAACAATTCTGTAACCGGCCCCTTGGTCAAGTAAGCGACTTGCCCGACATAATATGGTCTGCTACACCGCACCGGATTTGCGAGCATTCTTTACGATTGCCCGCGAGTCAGGGGTGCGCACATCGGGACGTGTGTATCGGATCAGACGATAGAACAAAGGGTTGGACGTGTCAGAAACGGCTTCTATTTCCGCAAGCATCGCCACGCGCTACGCCTCTGCGCTATTTGCCCTCGCTAAAGAGAGCAAAGCCCTGCCAAAGCTCGAGGGCGATATCGCCGCTTTGGATGCGGCAGTCAAAGAGAGCGACGACTTTAACACCCTGCTTTCCTCGCCTGTGTACACACGCGAAGAACAGGGGCAGGCAATCACCGCGATTGCCAAGAAAATGAAACTTACCGCACTGACGACAAATACGCTCGCGCTGATGGCCAGCAAACGTCGTTTGTTTGTGGTGCCAGCTTTGGTGGCGCGTCTGAAGGACGTGCTGGCAGAAGAGCGCGGCGAAGTGACGGCAGAGGTGACCTCTGCCAAAGCACTGAGCGCGGCGCAGCAAAAATCCCTTGCCGCTACGTTGAAGAAGAACGTGGGCAAAGATGTGACATTGGACATGACCGTTGATGAAAGCCTCATCGGCGGTCTTATCGTAAAAGTCGGTTCCAAGATGATCGATAGCTCGATCCGCTCGAAACTCGGCTCCCTGCATAACGCAATGAAAGAGGTCAGCTAATGGCGATCCAAGCAGCAGAAATTTCTGCGATCCTGAAGGATCAGATCAAGAACTTTGGACAAGAGGCCGAAGTGGCCGAAGTTGGCCGCGTGCTCAGCGTGGGTGACGGTATTGCCCGTGTACACGGCTTGGACAACTGTCAGGCTGGTGAGATGGTGGAATTCCCCGGTGGTATCCGCGGGATGGCCCTGAACCTTGAGGTTGATAACGTCGGTATCGTTATCTTCGGTTCTGACCGTGACATTAAAGAAGGCGACACAGTTAAGCGCACAAACGCGATTGTGGACGTTCCTGTTGGCGACGAACTGCTTGGCCGCGTTGTTGACGGCCTTGGCAACGCGGTTGACGGCAAGGGTGACATCAAGACAACTAAGCGTGCGGTTGCCGACGTTAAGGCGCCCGGCATTATCCCGCGTAAATCGGTTCACGAGCCGATGGCGACAGGCCTGAAGTCTGTTGATGCGATGATCCCGATTGGCCGTGGCCAGCGTGAGCTTATCATTGGTGACCGTCAGACCGGTAAAACAGCCGTTGCTCTCGACACCATCCTGAACCAGAAATCCTATAACGACGCCGCAAAGGACGACAGCGAGAAGCTGTATTGTATCTATGTTGCGATCGGCCAGAAGCGCTCCACAGTGGCGCAGCTGGTGAAGAAGCTGGAAGAAACAGGCGCGATTGAATACACGACCGTTGTTGCCGCGACCGCATCCGATCCTGCGCCTATGCAGTTCCTTGCGCCCTACTCTGCGACAGCCATGGCCGAGCATTTCCGCGACAATGGCCGTCATGCTCTGATCATCTATGATGATTTGTCCAAGCAGGCTGTGTCCTATCGCCAGATGTCCTTGCTTCTGCGTCGCCCACCAGGGCGTGAAGCCTATCCTGGTGACGTTTTCTATCTTCACTCCCGCCTGCTGGAGCGGTCCTCGAAGCTGAACGAAGACTATGGTCTGGGTTCGCTGACAGCGCTGCCGATCATTGAAACACAGGGCGGCGACGTTTCGGCGTTTATTCCGACCAACGTGATTTCGATCACCGACGGCCAGATCTTCCTTGAGACCGAGCTTTTCTATCAGGGTATCCGCCCTGCTGTGAACACAGGTCTGTCGGTGTCTCGTGTGGGCTCCTCTGCTCAGACGAACGCGATGAAGTCTGTTGCGGGTCCGGTTAAGCTTGAGCTTGCTCAGTACCGCGAGATGGCTGCCTTTGCGCAGTTCGGTTCCGACCTTGATGCCGCGACACAGCAGCTCTTGAACCGTGGTGCGCGTTTGACCGAGCTGATGAAGCAGCCCCAGTATTCCCCACTGACCAACGCAGAGATCGTCTGCGTGATCTATGCGGGTACGCACGGGTATCTCGACAAGCTCGACGTGAAAGAGGTGGGCCGTTACGAGCAAGGCCTTCTGACTCACCTGCGCGGCAAGAACGCCGATCTGCTGGACTACCTGACCAAGGAAGATCCCAAGATCAAAGGCGAAGCCGAAGACAAGCTTAAAGCCGCTCTCGACGCTTTCGCAGCCGATTTCGCATAAGGTGAGCTAGATGCCCAACCTTAAGGATCTCAAAAACCGGATCGAGAGTGTTAAAAACACTCGGAAGATCACCAAGGCCATGCAGATGGTGGCCGCCGCAAAACTGCGGCGGGCACAAGAAGCGGCCGAGGCTGGCCGTCCCTATGCCGAACGGATGAATGCCGTTATGGCCGGGCTGGCGGCCTCTGCCAGCGGGTCCGAGACCGCGCCGCGTCTTTTGACCGGCACGGGCAAGGACGACGTGCACCTGTTGGTTGTTATGACCGCAGAGCGCGGCCTTTGCGGCGGCTTCAACTCTTCCATCGCCAAGCTGGCGCGCACCCATGCGCAAAAGCTTGAGGCGGCGGGCAAGACTGTCAAAATCCTGACCGTTGGCAAGAAGGGGCGCGATCAGATGCGCCGCGACTTTGGCGACAAAATGGTCGGGCATGTTGATTTGTCCGAGGTAAAGCGCATCGGTTACAGCGACGCCCATGCGATTGCGCATGACGTCTTGATGCGTTTTCAGGCCGAAGAGTTCGACGTTGCGACCATCTTTTACAGCCGCTTCCAGTCTGTCATCAGTCAAACCCCCACAGCGCAGCAGATCATTCCTGCCGCCTATGAGGCCGCTGAGACAGAGGAGACCGGCGCGGGCACGGATTATGACTACGAGCCCGGCGAAGAGGGTATCCTTGCCGATCTGTTGCCACGCGGTGTGGCAACACAGATCTTTACCGCTTTGTTGGAAAATGGTGCCTCCGAGCAGGGTGCGCGGATGTCCGCAATGGACAACGCAACCCGGAACGCGGGCGACATGATCGACAAGCTGACGATCCAGTTTAACCGCTCTCGTCAGGCCGTCATCACCAATGAGCTGATTGAAATCATTTCGGGCGCGGAAGCGCTCTAACCGACCGGAGAAACGCAAATGGCTAACGCAAAAGGCAAGATCACCCAGGTGATTGGCGCCGTTGTCGACGTTCAGTTCGAAGACGAGCTGCCCGCGATTTTGAACGCCCTGTCCACGGACAACAACGGCAAGAAGCTTGTACTTGAGGTTGCTCAGCACCTTGGTGAGAACACAGTTCGCACCATTGCGATGGACGCGACCGAGGGTCTGGTTCGTGGCGGCGAAGTCATCGACCAAGGCGCCCCGATTTCTGTTCCAGTTGGCAACGCCACACTGGGCCGCATCCTGAACGTTGTTGGCGACCCCGTCGACGAAAAGGGTGAGGTTAAGGCCGAAGCTTACCGTGCGATCCACGGCGAGGCCCCTGCCTTTGCCGATCAGTCCACAGAGACAGAGATCCTGACCACAGGCATCAAGGTGATCGACCTTCTCGCCCCCTACACCAAGGGTGGTAAGATTGGTCTGTTCGGCGGTGCCGGTGTGGGCAAGACAGTTTTGATCATGGAACTGATCAACAACATCGCGAAGGTGCACTCTGGTGTGTCCGTGTTCGCGGGTGTTGGTGAGCGGACCCGTGAAGGGAACGACCTGTATTACGAAATGATCGAATCCGGCGTTATCGTTCCTGATAACCTTGAGGAGTCGAAAATTGCGCTGGTCTACGGCCAGATGAACGAGCCTCCAGGTGCGCGTATGCGTGTTGCCCTGTCCGGCCTGACCATCGCCGAGCAGTTCCGTGATGACACAGGGACAGACGTGTTGTTCTTCGTCGACAACATCTTCCGCTTTACGCAGGCTGGTTCCGAGGTGTCCGCGCTTTTGGGTCGTATTCCTTCTGCTGTGGGTTACCAGCCAACACTGGCCACAGACATGGGTGCGATGCAGGAACGGATTTCTTCGACCAAGTCCGGTTCGATTACGTCGGTTCAGGCCGTTTACGTGCCTGCGGATGACCTTACCGACCCTGCGCCTGCGACATCCTTTGCCCACCTTGATGCGACGACCGTTCTGGACCGTGCGATTTCCGAGAAGGGTATCTACCCTGCTGTGGATCCGCTGGGTTCCACATCGCGTCTGCTTGATCCGCTGGTCATCGGCGAGGAGCACTACAAGGTTGCAACGGACGTTCAGCAGGTTCTGCAGCGTTACAAGTCCTTGCAGGACATCATCGCCATTCTGGGCATGGACGAGCTTTCCGAAGAGGACAAGCTGACCGTGGCCCGTGCGCGTAAGATCGAACGCTTCCTCAGCCAGCCGTTTGACGTTGCCAAGGTCTTTACCGGGGCGGACGGCATTCAGGTGCCGCTGGAGAAAACAATCGCGTCCTTCAAGGCTGTGGTTGCTGGCGAATACGATCACCTGCCTGAAGGTGCGTTCTACATGGTTGGCGACATCGACGATGTGATCGCCAAGGCACAGCGTATGGCCGCAGACGCGGCTTAAGGAGGCGATATGGCCGACACGATGCAATTCGATCTGGTAGCGCCCGAGCGGCGGCTTGCGTCTCTGCAAGCCTCCGAGGTGCGGATCCCGGGGTCTGAAGGCGATTTGACGGCAATGCCCGATCACGCGCCGCTGATCACCACATTGCGCCCCGGCGTTCTGACGGTGGTTGGCCCCGAGGGTGAGCAGAAATACGTCGTCACCGGCGGTTTTGCGGAGATCTCGGCCGAGGGGACCTCTGTTCTGGCAGAGCGTGCCGTTCCTGTCGCTGAAATGACCGGCGAGCTGATGGACGAGATGATCGCGGAAGCGACATCTGCTGTTGAGGAAGCGAGCGCGGATATGCGCGATGCGCTGGCCAAGACAGCGGCTGACTTTTCCTCCCTTCGGGATGTGATCAACGTTTAAGACTGGCGCTTCTGCCCCTCTTGGGGGCGGTTCTGTCACCTAAGCGACACAATAGAGGCCCCCGCATCGAACAATGCGGGGGCTTTTTTCGTTAGTGTTTCGCACTTTTGCCTAAGTCTTTATTTAGTAAGCCTTAAAGCGACGGATTTGGATGGAATGAAGAAGTTACAAAATCATCTTGTTGGGATCGACCAAGGATCGGTTGTTCTGTTCTCTGATTTCGAGGACGACGGCGAGATGTGGGCGGGTCAGGGGCCGCGTCAGAAGCGGATGGCGATTTCCTTTAGCGAGGAGTTCCGCTCTGCCCCGACTGTCTTTGTTTCATTGGCCATGTGGGACATGGACCAGAAGTCAAACAGCCGCGCCGATATTGCCGCAGAGGGCATCACCGAAGAGGATTTCGAGTTGGTGTTCCGCACATGGGGGGACACCCGAGTGGCCCGCGTGCGGGCCAACTGGATGGCGATTGGCGAGTTGAAGCACCACGATGATTGGGAGATTGATTAAGCGCCGCAGCGCTTAATACATCCCCTCGTAGATCGCGCTCAATGTCTCGTGCGAGAAGAGCGACGAGACGCTGGTGCCGTTCCAGATATTCAGGATCGCCTGCGCAAAGATCGGAGCCGTGGGCACGATGCGGATATTGGCCGCGTCCCGCACCGGTTTGGTGGGCTGGATCGTGTCGGTGATGACCACGGATTTCAGTTGCGAATTGGTGATGCGGCCAACGGCGGGGCCGGACATGACGCCGTGTGTCGTATAGGCGTGGACCTCTTTCGCGCCGTTTTCGATCAGGACATCGGCGGCCTTACACAGGGTGCCGGCGGTGTCGCACATGTCGTCGACGATCAGGCAGGTCTGCCCCTTCACATCCCCGATCACGGTCATCTCGGCGACTTCGCCCGCCTTTTCGCGGCGTTTGTCGACGATGGCGAGGGCGCAGCCGATGCGCTGTGCCAGTTCGCGGGCGCGGGCCACGCCGCCCACATCGGGGGAGACCACAGTCACCTTATCGAGGCGGCCTTTGAACTGGTGCATGATGTCGAGGGCAAAGACCGGCGAGGCATAGAGGTTGTCCACCGGCACATCGAAGAAGCCCTGAATCTGCGCCGCGTGCAGGTCCATCGTCAGGACCCGTTCGATGCCGGACTGCGAGATCAGGTTGGCCACCAGTTTGGCCGAGATCGGCGTGCGGGCCTTTGTGCGGCGGTCTTGGCGGGCATAGCCGAAATAGGGGATCACAGCGGTGGTGCGCGCCGCCGAGGAGCGTTTGAGAGCATCCGCCATGATCAGCAGTTCCATCAGGTTGTCATTGGCGGGGTTCGACGTGGGCTGGATGATGAACATATCCTCGCCGCGCACGTTCTCGTAGACTTCGACAAAGATTTCCATGTCGTTGAACCGCTCGACGCGGGCGTCGAGCAGGCCGACGCTTTGGCCGCGATGCATCGACATCCGGCGGGCGATGGCCTCGGCCAAGGGGCGGTTTGCGTTACCGGAGATCAGCTTTGGTTCGGAGGCTTGGGGCATGGGAGGTCCTTTGGCAGCGTTGAAACGGCCGCTATAACAGAGTCGTGCCGTTGACACCGCTTAGCATCGGGTTAGCGTGCAGGCCAACCGCAACCACACGGAAAGACCCGGAAAATGGCCCATATCGATTACTTTTTTGCAACCATCTCGCCTTATACCTATCTGGCAGGCGGCGAGTTGGAGGCAATTGCCAAAAAACATGGCGCGACGATCACTTATAAGCCGCTCGACATTATGCAGCTTTTCGCGCGCACCGGTGGGCAGGCCCCAAAGGACCGGCACCCGAACCGTCAGGCATATCGCCTGCAGGATATGGCCCGCGAAGGGGCGGCTTTTGACGGGGTGTTCAACATGCAGCCCGCCCATTTCCCGACCAATATGGCGCCTTCCTCCTATGCCGTGATTGCGGCGCAAAAGGCCGGCGGCGGCGATGTCGGCGCTTTGGTGCAGTCTTTCCTGCGCGGCGTTTGGGGCGAGGACAAGAACATTGCCGAGGATGGCGTGATCCGCGCGGCGCTGGAGGCGGCAGGTTTCGATCCGGCTTTGGCCGAGAGCGGGATGCTGACCGGTGCCGAGGAATATGCCGCCAATCTGGAAGAGGCCGTGTCGCGCGGTGTCTTTGGCGCGCCGTTCTATATCACCGATGGGGACGAGCGCTTTTTCGGGCAGGACCGTTTGGCCCAGCTTGACGCGCATCTGACCAAAATCTCCTGATGCCATACGGCCAGCGGGCAGGCATCGGCACCAAGTGGTCCGTTTGGGGCGAAGGCCCCGAGAGGGCGGTGATGGTGCATTGCTCGCTGGCCCGGCATGAGGTTCTGAGGCCGCTATACGCGGCCTTGGACGCCCCCGCGTTGCAGGCTGTGGCCTTTGACATGCCCGGCCATGGGGGCAGCGACCCTTGGGAGGGCGCCCGCGAGTATCAGGGGGCCACGGCGCAGGTTGGCCTGAGCTTTTGCGAGGGGCCTGCCCATGTGATCGGCCATAGTTTTGGCGCCACGGTTGCCCTGCGCATGGCCGTTGAGGCGCCGGAGCGCGTTGCCTCCCTCACCTTGATCGAGCCGGTGTTTTTTGCCGTGGCCCGCGTAGATGGGGCTGCGGAATATGCCGCCCATGCGGCGGATTTCGCGCCCTTTGTCGACGCCATGGCGGCGGGCGAGGCCGAGGCGGCGGCGCGGATATTCACCGGCCTTTGGGGCGGCGGCACGCCGTGGGACCAGATGCCCCCTGCCCTGCGCGCCGATATTGCCGGGCGGATCGGGCTTATCCCCGCCGGTGCCGATGCGATCGAGGAGGACTGCGCGGGACTTTTGACCTCTGGCGTTCTGGAGGCTTTGGACCTGCCCGTTCTGTTGGTGGCCGGGGCGCAGACGCAGAGCGTTGTGCATGCGATTCACCGCGGGCTGGCGGCACGGATCAAGGGCGCGCAGAGCGTGGTGATCGAGGGGGCGGGGCATATGGTGCCCCTGTCCCATCCCGTGCAGGTGGCCGCGGCGATCCGCGCCTCTGGCGTTTTGGGCGCGGCCTACCAGGGGATCGGTTTGCCCGCCCAATCGTAAAACCCGCCTGTGTCCTGCGGCGTGAGGCCATCCATCACCCGCAGCAGATTTTCCGCCGCCTCCTGCGGCGGGACTGTGGGATGGGTGCTTTGGTATTTCCGGGTGAAATCGGTGGCGACTGTTCCGGGGTGCAGGCAGATGCAGAGCGCCTGCGGGTGGGTGCGGGCCAGTTCGATGGCGCCTGTATGGATCAGCTGGTTCAGGGCGGCCTTGGCGGCGCGGTAGCTATACCAGCCGCCGAGCCGGTTGTCGCCGATGGAGCCGACCCGCGCCGAGAGCGCGGCAAAGACAGAGCGGCGGTCGCGCGGCAGCAGCCTGCGCGCATGTTTCAGGACAAGGGCGGGGCCGATGGCGTTGAGGGCGAATTGGTCCATCAGGGCGGGGGCACTGAGGTGGGAGAGGGATTTCTCGGGGGCGGCCCCGTTGATCTCCAGCGCGCCGGTGGCGAGGATCACCGCGTCATAGGGGCCGGTCAGGGGCTCCAGCGCGGATTTGATGCTGTCCTCATCCGTCAGGTCGAGGGCGTTTTCGCTGCGCGAGAGGGGGGTGACCGTGCCGCCGCGCTGCGTCAGCGCCGCAGTGAGCGCCCTGCCGATGCCGCCCGATGCGCCGATGAGTAAGGTGTTCTGCATGGCGTTCCCCTGCGATCTGGCCTGCTGTCATGGTAGGAAAATGCATGCCGATGTGCAAAAGCCCTTTTGCCGCGTCAAAGGCGGGGCTATAGTCGCGCCATGATCAAGCACCCGCATATCGCCAACGCCGCCCCCATGGGCGCGCTTTTGCTTGACCTACTGCGTCTTAGCCGCCTCTGAGCGTGCCTTTTGGTGCGACCGCTCAGGGGAGACAAGCCGCACCAGATACACCCAGAATAGACAAGACCAGTTGAGAAAGACCTCAGATATGAGCACCGAAAAAGACCGCGTCGTTATTTTCGACACCACATTGCGCGATGGCGAGCAGAGCCCCGGCGCAACCATGACCCATGCCGAGAAGCTGGAGATCGCAGGCCTGTTGGACGAGATGGGCGTGGATATCATCGAAGCCGGTTTCCCCATTGCCTCGGAAGGGGATTTTAACGCCGTGTCGGAGATTGCGCGGCAATCGAAGAATGCAGTGATCTGCGGGCTGGCACGGGCCAGCATTGGCGATATCGACCGCTGCTGGGAGGCCGTGAAACACGCCAAGCAGCCGCGGATTCACACTTTTATCGGCACATCGCCCCTGCACCGCGCCATTCCGAACCTGACGCAGGACGAGATGGCCGAGCGGATCCACGAGACCGTCAGCCATGCGCGCAACCTGTGTGACAATATCCAGTGGTCGCCGATGGATGCGACGCGGACCGAGTTCGATTACTTGGTGCGGACCATCGAGATTGCGATCAAGGCCGGGGCGACGACGATCAATGTGCCCGACACTGTGGGCTATACCGCGCCGCGCGAGAGCGCCGAGTTGATCCGCCGGTTGATTGCCGAGGTTCCCGGCGCTGGGGATGTGGTTTTCGCCACCCATTGTCACAACGATCTGGGCATGGCGACCGCCAACAGCCTTGCCGCTGTAGAGGCCGGTGCGCGGCAGATCGAATGCACCATCAACGGCCTTGGCGAGCGGGCCGGGAATACGGCGCTGGAGGAGGTTGTCATGGCCCTGCGGGTGCGCGGCGATATCATGCCTTTCACCACCGGGATCGAGACCACCAAGTTGATGCATATCAGCCGCCGTGTGGCCAGTGTTTCGGGCTTTGCCGTGCAGCACAACAAGGCGATTGTGGGCAAGAACGCCTTTGCCCATGAGAGCGGCATCCATCAGGACGGGATGCTCAAGAACGCCGAGACCTTCGAGATCATGCGCCCCGAGGATGTGGGCCTGACCGAGACCAATCTGGTGATGGGCAAGCATTCGGGGCGGGCGGCGCTGCGCTCCAAGCTGTCGGATCTGGGCTATGAGTTGGGGGATAACCAGCTCAAGGATGTCTTCGTGCGGTTCAAGGAACTGGCCGACCGCAAGAAAGAGGTGTTTGACGACGATCTGCTGGCGCTGATGCGTGAGGCCTCTTCTGACCCTGCGGCGGAATACCTGAAGCTGGTGTCCTTGCGGGTTGTGTGCGGCACCGAGGGGCCACAGACCGCCGATATGACCCTGTCGATTGGCGGCGAGGAGGCAAGCGTTACCGCCGAGGGTGACGGGCCGGTGGACAGTGCCTTCAACGCGGTGAAGGCCCTTTATCCCCACGGCGCGCGCTTGCAGCTGTATCAGGTGAGCGCCGTGACCGAGGGGACCGATGCGCAGGCCACTGTTTCCGTGCGGATGGAGGAGGACGGTTATATCGCCACGGGCGAGGCCGCCGATACCGATACGGTTGTGGCCTCGGCCAAGGCCTATGTCACCGCTCTCAACCGTTTGCGGGTGCGGCGCGAGAAGATGGGGCCGAATGCGGATCGCCGCGAGGTGTCCTATAAGGACGTGTCGTAAAAGATTTCTCGCCTCCGGCGGGGATATTTGAACCAATAAGAAGCGGGGGGCGGATTGTTCCCCGCTTTTCGTGTTTTTGGGGCGGGGTTATTTGACCTCGATCCGGCCCATGTCGCGGATATAGGCGCGGGAGTTCTCGACGGCGGCTTTGATATGGGGGTCGTAGTTCTGGTTGATCCAGTTGCGGTGGGGAGCGACGTAGTCCTGCCCGAGGGAGAAGAGCCGGAGGGCGCAATTGTCCAGATCGCTGCCCTCGGCAGCGGTGCGGGTGAGTTTGGAGAGTTTCTGGGTGAAGGCGATCGGGCTGTTTTTCTGGTAGCACTGGAAGGCATCACGGGCGGCTTTTTGATGCGCGCCGGAGATGCGGGCGGCGTTGATGTTGATGCAGTAGTTGTAGCGGTAGGCCGCGCCTTGAGAGGCCTGGATTTTTTGCAACTGGTCGCGCAGGGCTTTGGCGTCTTTGGCCGGATAGTAGCGCCCGCCGCCTGCTTTCGAGATCGCCTCCAGCTGGGCGGTGGTTGCGGCATCGGCGTCGAAGCCGATGGTGTGCAGCGTTGTGCGGATGCCCGTATTGGCGAGGCGTGTGGCGGCGGCGACCGGGTCGCCTTCGCAGGTCTCCTCGCCGTCCGAGATCAGGTAGACCACCGGGGCTGTTGGTTTGCCCGCCCGTTCGGCGGGGAGTTTGGCGAGGTCTTCGGCGATGAAATCCAGCACGCCCGCGAGCGGGGTCCAGCCGGTGGGCTGGAGCGCTGTGATGCTGTCTTTGAGGGCGCTGCGGCGGGCGTCGAAGCCGTGCAGGACCTCTGCGCTGGTACAGGAGGCGGGTTTGCCAGCCTCGGAATTGTCGCCGCGGTGGCCGTAGACCACGAGGGAGACTTTGCTGGAGCTGTGGACATCTCCGAGGAAGGCGCGGGCCTCTGATTTGGCGATCTCCATTTTGCTGCGGGTTCCGAGGCGGCCCGCCATGGAGCCGGAGGCGTCGAGGGCGAGGATGATATGGGTGGTCTGGGGCGCGCCGTTATAGAGGTCGGGTTTGGGGCAATCGTCGAGGGTATAGACCGCCTCGGTCGCTTGGCATTGCGACAGGTCAACGGGGTTATCCTGCACGAATTGGTCGAAGATCGCCTTGCAGGTGGTCTGCTGTGTTTCGGAAGCGGCCGGGAGGGCGCCGAGCGCCGGAAGGGCCGATAGGAAAATCGCCGCGATGCCTTGTTTCATTGCCTTTCCTCCTGTGCCCAGACTGGCAGAGGGGCAGCGGCAGGTCAAATCGGGGCCTCTGGGCGGGGGTTAGAGGGCGTCTTTGTATTCGGTCAGGGCGGCTTGCCCCTTGGGCGTGAGGGCGTAGATGCCTTTTTCGACCCGTTCGAACCAGCCGTAGTGATCGGCGGCCATCATGGCGGTGGCTTTGGCGACGCCGGTGGCCTTGGCGACATGGGCGCCTTTGCTGGGCCCCTCGGCAAGGAGGTGGCGGGCGCAGCGGACAGCGTCCTGCCGGTAGGCGGTGATCAGCCCCTGCCGCGTGGCGCCGCCGGTGTTGGGATCGCCCGTGCGGCGGGCGAATTCGCGCAGCAGGCGGGTTTTGCGCGGCTTGCTTTTGCGGGGGGTATAGGGGGCGGGGTCTTGCACGACCTCCAGCAACCCGTCGGACAGGCGCACCGTTATGAGGCCCAGGCCAAGTCTTCGGAGAAGACTTTTGTTCGCCTTGAGCGCGGCGAGCCAGCGGCGGCCGGAGCCGCGGGGAATCGCGAGGTAGACCCAGTCTGTCACCGCCTGCCGTGCGACGCCCTGATGCACCAAGGTGAGGGAGAAGGCGGTTTTCAGCTCTACTATGACGGGATCGTCCTCGCCCGCGCGCAGGGCGACGACATCGGCGGCGCCGACCTCTGATTTGACCTCATAGCCCTGCCCCTCAAGGAAGGTTTTGACGGGTTGATACAGGTCGGTTTCGCGGGTCATGGCGGCACTATATCCGCTGACGCGCAGAAGTCAGCCTATAGGAGGCGGATCGCGGAAAAGGCGTGCGGGGGGCCTTTAACACATCTCAACACCGCCCTATAAGCGGCTGGGTTCGCGCCCTTGCGGGGGAGTCGCGGCACCATGAGTCGCACCTGCCCCAAAGGCGCGACCTGACGGGCAAAGGATCGAGCGTAGATGGCACTTTTTGGCGGATTGTTCTCAAGCGATATGGCGATTGACCTTGGGACGGCGAACACGCTTGTTTACGTTAAGGGCAAGGGCATCATTCTGAACGAGCCTTCGGTTGTGGCCTATCACGTCAAGGACGGGCGCCGTCAGGTTCTGGCTGTGGGTGAGGACGCCAAGTTGATGCTGGGCCGGACACCGGGCAGCATCGAGGCCATTCGCCCCATGCGCGAGGGTGTGATTGCGGACTTTGATACCGCCGAGGAAATGATCAAGCACTTTATTCGTAAGGTGCATAAGCGCACGACATTCACCAAGCCGAAGATCATCGTTTGTGTGCCTTATGGCGCGACTCCGGTGGAAAAACGCGCGATCCGGCAGTCTGTTTTGTCGGCGGGTGCGCGGCGGGCGGGCCTGATTGCGGAGCCGATTGCGGCGGCCATTGGCGCGGGCATGCCGATCACTGATCCGACCGGCAACATGGTTGTGGATATCGGCGGCGGGACCACCGAGGTGGCGGTGTTGAGCCTTGGTGACATCAGCTATGCGCGCTCTGTCCGCGTTGGCGGGGACCGGATGGATGAGGCGATCATCAGCTATCTGCGCCGTCAGCAGAACATCCTGATCGGGGAGAGCACGGCCGAGCGAATCAAGACCAGCATCGGCACCGCCCGTATGCCCGACGACGGGCGCGGGTCCTCTATGCAGATTCGCGGGCGCGATTTGCTGAACGGTGTGCCGAAGGAAACCGAGATTACCCAAGCGCAGGTGGCCGAGGCTTTGGCCGAGCCTGTGTTGCAGATTACCGAAGCGGTCATGACCGCGCTGGAGCAAACGCCGCCTGATCTGGCGGCCGATATTGTGGACCGGGGCGTGATGCTGACCGGGGGCGGCGCGCTTTTGGGCGAGCTTGATCTGGCGCTGCGCGAGCAGACCGGCCTTGCGATTTCCGTGGCGGACGAGTCGCTTAATTGCGTCGCATTGGGCACCGGTAAGGCGTTGGAGTATGAAAAACAGCTGCGACATGTCATAGACTACGACAGCTAGGGCCCATTGACCGGGGCCAGCGATGAGGGCTGAACACCTGCGATATGGCACATAGAGACCGAGGAACGCGCGAAGACTTTACCAGCCCGATCAGACGGATTCTGATCGGGTTTATGGTTGTTTTGTGCCTTGGGCTCTTCTTGCTCTGGCGGATTGACAGCCCGCGTGTGGAGCGGTTTCGCATTGCTCTGATTGACCGCGTTGTGCCGAGTTTCGAGTGGGCCTCTGTTCCGCTGACGCGGATGTCGAATATGGTGGAGGCCGCGCAGTCCTATCAGCGGCTTTACGAGCAGAACCAAGAGCTGCGGCGCGAGTTGCAGCAGATGGAAAGCTGGAAAGAGGCCGCTGTGCGGCTGGAGGAGCAGAACGCCAAGCTTCTGGCCCTGAACAATGTGCGGCTTGATCCGCGGCTGACTTCTGTTTCCGGCGTGGTGATTGCCGACAGTGGCTCGCCCTTC
This sequence comes from Harenicola maris, assembly GCA_018524345.1. Lineage (GTDB taxonomy): Bacteria > Pseudomonadota > Alphaproteobacteria > Rhodobacterales > Rhodobacteraceae > Harenicola > Harenicola maris. Next base: position 863,600 of record JADQAZ010000002.1, on the reverse strand, counting down.
CGGCAGTCGGTTCTGGTGAACCTTGGCCGTCATGACCGGATTGTCGATGGCTGGGCGGTGATGGACGGGCTTGGCCTTGTAGGGCGGATATCGGGTGTGGGCGATCGCACCAGCCGTGTTGTGCTGCTCACCGATGCGGCGAGCCGGATTCCCGTGACCATCCTGCCCTCGGGCCAGCGGGGGATTTTGGCGGGGGATAACACCGCCGCGCCCCTGATCGAGTTTCTTGAGGATGCCGATGCGGTGGAAGCCGGGAGCCGGGTTGTGACCTCGGGCGATGGTAAGTTGTTCCCCGCCGGATTGCTGGTGGGGCAGTTGGCGCGGGGGCCGGACGAGCGGATTCGGGTGCGGCTTTCGGCGGATTACGAGCGGCTGGAGTTTCTGCGGGTGCTGCGCAGCCACGGGGCGCAGATCATCACCGACCATGGCGGGCTGATCCTGACCGATCCGCTGCCTGAGCTGGGCAGCCAAACGGAAGGCGAGGCCACCGAAGAGGACACCGCCGCGGCGGAGGCTGTGGGCGAATGATTGATCCGGTCACCCTGCGAATCTTTGGCTATCGCGCGTTGTTTGCGGCGGTGGTGATGGTGCTGGCCTTTGGCCGCATGTTGCCGCTTGATATGACCGCGACGAACCTTCCGGGGCCGGATTTGATCACCGCATTGGCCATGGCATGGGTTTTGCGCCGCCCCGCCTATGTGCCCGCAGGGTTGATTTTGATCGTCTTCCTGATTTGCGATATGCTGTTCCAGCAGCCGCCCGGCCTGTGGACGATGCTGGTGTTGCTGGCGACCGAGTTCCTTCGGGCGCGTCAGGCACTTAGTCGTGAATTGCCCTTTCCGCTGGAGTGGGGTTTGGTGGCGCTGCTGACGTTTGCGATGATCTCGGGGCATCAGATGATGCTGGGATTGTTTGCTGTGGATCGCCCTGCGCTTAAGCTTGCATTGGTGCAGGGGGTATTTACCTTGGTGGCCTATCCGGTCGTTGTGTTTATGTCCCGTTGGGCGATGGGGCTGCGCAAGGCGACACCCGGAGAGGCCGATGCATTGGGGAGCCGCCTATGAGACGCCCGCCAAGAGACACCGAAGAAAGCGTGCGTTGCATAACGCGGCGCAGCCTGTTGATGGGCGGCGTTATGGTGGGCACCGGCGCCGTTCTGGGCGGGCGGATGCGCTATATGCAGGTGGATCAGGCCGACGCCTTTCGCCTGTTGGCCGAGGAAAACCGGATCAAGTTTCGTCTGATTCCGCCGACCCGCGGCCTTATCTTTGACCGCAACGGCACCGCCCTTGCCGAGAACGAACAGATTTACCGCATTGCCATTGTCCCCGAGGATGCGGGCGATGTGGAAATGGTTTTGGCCAAGCTGCGCACCCTTATTCCGATGACGGATGAGGAGGTCGAGGAGGCGGTCAAGGACATGCGCAAGGCCAGCCCGTTTCTGGAATACACCCTCAAGGATCGTCTGACTTGGGAAGATGTGGCCAAGGTGGCGGTGAACGCCCCTGCCCTGCCTGGCGTGACGCCGGAGGTGGGGCTGAGCCGTGTTTATCCCCTGTCCGAGGAGCTGGCCCATGTGATCGGCTATGTTGGCCGTGTGTCGGATTATGACCTGAGCAAGCTGGAAAACCCCGATCCGCTGCTGCAGACGCCGAAGTTCCAGATCGGAAAGTCGGGCGTCGAGAACAAGCTTGAGCTTCCCCTGCGGGGCAAGGCGGGCAACAAGCGGATCGAGGTGAATGCCTCCGGCCGTGTGATGCGCGAATTGGGCCGTCAGGAGGGCGAGGCAGGCGCGGATATCCAGCTGACCATTGATCACGGGTTGCAGGATTTCGTGCAGGCGCGTCTTGAGGGGCAACTGGCCGCCGCCGCCGTGGTGATGGATGTGCGCAACGGGGATTTGCTGGCTGTTGGGTCGGCGCCCTCATTTGATCCGAACAAATTCGTGCGCGGCATTTCCGTCAGCGATTACAAAGAGCTGACCGAGAACAAATACCGCCCGCTGGCGAACAAGGCGGTGCAGGGCCTTTATCCGCCCGGGTCGACCTTTAAGATGGTGACGGTTTTGGCGGCGATGGAGGCAGGCGTTGTGACAGCGGGAGAGCATTTCTCTTGTCGCGGTCACAAGGAGGTTGCAGGCCGCAAGTTCCACTGTTGGAAGCGCAGCGGCCATGGCGCGATGGACCTGCATGATGCGATCAAGAATTCCTGCGATGTCTATTTCTACGAGCTGGCCCTGAAGGCGGGGATCGAGAATATCACCGCCATGGCCAACCGGCTTGGCCTTGGGGAGCGGCATGATGTGCCGATGTCCGCCGTGGCGCGGGGGCTGACCCCGACCAAGGCGTGGAAAGAGGCGAATTACGATCAGGGCTGGGTTTTGGGCGACAGTTTGAACGCCTCTATCGGGCAGGGGTTTGTGCTGACCTCGCCGATGCAGCTTGCTGTGATGACGGCGCGTTTGGCCAGTGGCACGCAGATTGCGCCGCGCCTGATCAAGTCGCGCGACGGGATCGAGGAGCCGATCATCGGCACCGATCCTTTGGGCATCAGCCCCACGGCCCTGACCCAGATCCGCAAGGCGATGAATGCGGTGTGTAACGAATCCGGCGGCACGGCCTATCGCAGCCGCATCCTGCCGCGCGAGATGCGCATGGCGGGCAAGACGGGGACCAGTCAGGTGCGCTCTGTCGTGGTGCGCAACCAGGATGTACCATGGGAGCAGCGCGACCATGCGCTGTTCGTCGGCTTTGCCCCCTATGACGACCCCAAATATGCGGTGTCCGTTGTGGTGGAGCATGGCGGCGGCGGCTCTACCGCTGCGGCGCCGGTTGCGCGGGACATCATGTTGCAGGCGCTTTATGGCGAGTTGCCCCCGTTGGAGGCCTATCCCAGCAGAGATCGCTGGGAGGTGGAGCAGATGCGCAAGGGGCTTAAGCTGCGCGGGAATACGCGGGTGAAGGGCAGCGATCAGGCATGAGTTACCTCGAACATTCCCTGCGCGCGGTGCCGAGCGGCATCTCGAAGGTTCTGTATATGAACTGGCCTTTGGTTTTGCTGCTGACCGCTGTCGCGAGCATCGGGTTTATGATGCTGTTTTCCGTGGCGGGCGGGTCGATCACCCCTTGGGCGGAGCCGCAGGTAAAGCGGTTTTTGTTTGGCATGGCGATCATGTTTGCCGTGGCCGTGGTGCCGATTTTCGTTTGGCGCAACATGAGCATCATGGCCTATGTCGTGGGCATCATCTTGCTGCTTTATGTCGAGTTCTTTGGCGTGCAGGGCAAGGGGGCGCAGCGTTGGATCAACCTTGGGTTTATGCAGCTTCAGCCCTCGGAGTTGATGAAAATCGCCCTCGTGATGATGCTGGCGGCCTATTACGACTGGCTTGATATTTCAAAGAAATCGCGGATCGTCTGGGTGATTATCCCTGTGATCCTGATCCTGTTGCCGACCTTTCTGGTGCTGAGGCAGCCTGACCTTGGGACCTCGATCCTGTTGGTGACGGGCGGGGCGATTGTGATGTTTTGCGCCGGTGTTCATTGGCTGTATTTTGCGGGGGTCTTGGGCTCTGGCGTGGCGCTTGTCTCGGCTGTGTTCTATTCGCGCGGGCTGCCTTGGCAGCTGTTGAAGGACTATCAATACCGGCGGATCGACACCTTTTTGAACCCCGAGTCCGACCCCTTGGGCGCGGGCTATCACATCACCCAGTCGAAGATCGCCCTTGGTTCGGGTGGCTGGACGGGGCGCGGGTTTATGCAGGGCACGCAGTCGCGGTTGAACTTTCTGCCCGAGAAGCACACCGACTTTATTTTCACGACACTGGCCGAGGAGTTCGGCTTTGTCGGAGCGATATCTCTGCTCGCGCTTTACGGGCTTATTCTGGTGTTTTGCATCGTCACGGCCCTGAGCACGCGGGACCGTTATGCCTCGCTTGTGACCCTTGGGGTGGCGGCGACGTTCTTCCTGTTTTTCGCGGTGAACATGTCCATGGTGATGGGCCTGATGCCGGTGGTCGGGGTGCCGCTGCCGCTGGTCAGCTATGGGGGTTCTGCCATGCTGGTTCTGCTGGCGGCCTTTGGCCTTGTGCATTCCGCGCATATTCACCGCCCACGGGCGAGCCTGAGCTAAGGAGCGCGTATGAGCGTATTTCATCTGGCCTATAACGTCACCGATCTGGACAGGACCCGCGCCTTTTACGGCGAGGTTCTGGGCTGTGCCGAGGGGCGCTCGACCGAGACATGGGTGGATTTCAACTTTTTCGGCCATCAGATTTCCATGCATCTGGGCAAGCCTTTTGCGACCCGGTCCACCGGCAAGGTGGGGGACCATATGGTGCCGATGCCTCACTTGGGCGTGGTGTTGAGCAAGCCGGAATGGGAGGCCTTGGCCGAGCGGTTGGTGGCGGCGGGGGTTGAGTTTGTGATCCCGCCCTCGACCCGTTTTGCCGGAGAGCCGGGGGAGCAGAGCACGATGTTCTTTCGCGACCCTTCGGGCAACCCGATCGAGGTGAAGGGTTTTGCCAGTTCCGACGCGATTTTTGCCGCATGATCCGGGTTCTGTTTGCCGCCGCCGAGAAACGCTGGGCCGAGTATGAGGCACCGCTGCGCCATGCTTTGGACAACACCGGGCTGGACTATGAGCTGGGTTTGGATTTCGCGCCCGAGACAGTGGATTACATCGTTTTCGCCCCCAACGGCCCGATAGAGGATTTCGCGCCCTATACCGCCTGCAAGGCGATTTTGGGCCTTTGGGCTGGGGTCGAGGTGGCCCTGCGCAACGAGACATTAACCCAGCCTTTTGCCCGTATGGTGGACGACAGTCTGACCCAAGGGATGACCGAGTGGGTGACGGGGCATGTGCTGCGCCATCATCTGGGGATGGATGCGCATATCGTGAACCCGGATCATCAGTGGGTCACGAAAGCGCCGCCGCTGGCCGCCGACCGGATCGTGACGATTCTTGGCATCGGAGAGCTGGGGGCCGCCGCAGGGGCGGCGCTTGCAGGGTTGAATTTCAATGTGCGGGGCTGGAGCCGCTCGGCCAAGGACCTGCCCGGCATCGCCTGTTACCATGGCGAGGAGGGCCTGACGGAGGCGCTGCGCGGGGCGGATTTCTGCGTCTTGCTCTTGCCGCAGACGCCTGCGACCCTGAACGTGCTGAACGCGGAGCGCCTTGCCCTGATGGCGAAGGGGAGTTTTGTCATCAACCCCGGGCGCGGGCCGTTGATTGATGATGCTGCGCTGCTTGCGGCGCTGGAGAGCGGGCAGATTGCCCATGCGACGCTGGATGTGTTCCGCACCGAGCCTTTGCCGCAGGATGATCCCTATTGGGCGCATCCGCGCGTCACCGTCACGCCCCATATCGCGTCAGAGACGCGGGCGGGGACCGCCTCGCTGTCTATTGCCCAGAATATCGCGCGCCACGAGGCGGGCCAGCCCTTGGCCAACCTCGTGGATCGCAGCGCGGGCTATTAACGCGGGATCAGGCGGTGCTGTTCGTCGTAGGGGCCGTGGATATCCGGCAGGTCCGTGGCGACGCCTGCGGGCTTGCCAAAGCCGCTGTCCTCGGGCCCCTGCGCCATGTTGATGACGCAGCGCACGCCAGCGGAGCCGAAGAAGCCCGCCTCAAGATCCCCCAGCATTTCCAGCTGTGCCTCGCCTAGCTCGCCCTGCGCCACGAGGGCCTCGCGGGTGCTTGGGGCGATGACGCCGCGTGTGGGGATGGTGGCGTCGAAGTAAGAGGCGCCCTTGATGATGCGGGCCTCGGTGTCGGGCGTGATGACCCAATCGCCGACCGCGCCGGTCATGTCGCCAAAGCCCATGGGGTTTGGCGGCACCTGACCGCGTGTGGGGCGATCCGCGACGAAGCCGTCGGTGGTGGGGGCCCAGATGGTTTCGCCCTTTTTCCATGTGCCGTCACTGGTTGCCCAAGGAACGGTATGGCCGCCGCTGCGGGCGGCGAGTTCCCATTGGTCCTCTGTCGGGAGGGAGAATGGCAGGCCCGTGACCTCCCCCAGCCATGCGCAGAAGGCCTCTGCCTCATGAAAGGGCATGGCGGCGGCGACATCGGGAGCGTCCCAGTTGACGGGGCCGTCATCCGGCAGGGTTTTGCGGCCCGTGGCGGCGCGGAAGGCGGCGTATTCGGCGTTGCTTGCCAGATAGGGCGACATGTAGAAGCCCGCGAGGGTGACCTCCTGCGCCGGGCGGGTGTCGTCGGTATAGGCCACGGGGCGGGTCTCTACCCCGCCGTCCGGGGTGTAGACGTCAACGTCGTAGTTGCCCGCGCCAAAGGTTGCGGGGGCAACATAGATCGCCTCCGCCTTGATCTGTTCGGCGAGGGCGGCGGGGTCTTGGGTATCGGCGGAAAACCAGCCCATGAGATAAGCTCCTGCTCCTAGGGTCGCGGCAATGGCGGCGGCGGCGGTGGTGATGAGGCCTGCGTTAGGCATAGGTGCGGGACCTGTCGATCGGGGTGCCTGCGTCGATAAAGCTGTCGTCAGGCAGGGCTGCGATAAGGCGGTTGAATTCGGTCTGGTTGCCGAAATCCATCACCCAGTTGAGGCGGCTCATACCGGCGGCATAGCTGGATTTCGTGCCGGTCGGGGTGACGCGCTCTGCGATTTTTTGCCATTCCAGACGGGTTTGCACCGTGCGCAGCACCACAAGGATGGCGGCCTCTTGATGTTCCTCGCGGGAGCGGACGAAGGTTTCGCTCAGGGAATAGAGGATCGCGCCTTTGGCCTCTGGCGGGGCGTAGAAAAGCTCCTCCGGCGCGGTTTTGATGTGTTTGGCGAAATCGCGGGCCTCGCCCGGGGCGGAGATGATCTCCGTCAGGAAATCGCCGATGGCGGCAAAGAGGTTGCCGCCCGCTGTCATCAGGGATTCGAGGGCCGCCTTGCCGTGTTTGATGGCAAAGATCGACATGGCGACAATGGCGCGGAAGGCGCTTTCGCTGATGAAGCTGAGGAAGGAGAAGTTGTTGTCCTTGAGCTGGTGGAAGACATACATCACCAGTTCGAACACAGTGCCAAAGCCGATGGAGCCCGAAAGGCTCCCCTTCGCGCCAAGGCCGATGACCAGCTGTGCCTGACAGCGGAACATGAATTTCTGGGTGCGGTCGTCGAATTCGACGCGGAAGGTGACCTCGCCGCCGATGCCCGCGTTGCCCGCCAGCGAGACGCCGAGTTCAAAGATCGCGGCCCAGCCTTCGACGCCGGTGGAGGCGCGTTTGTCGGGGTTGTCCCATTCCAGCCCGCCCTTTGCGCTGCCGCCGGCCTCGACGCCTGCGAAGGCCTCGAAGGAGACATTGCCCTTGACCCCCGCGGGGGCAGGCAGGGTGCCGAGGCTTCCGTCGGGCAGCCGTTTGTATTCCACGCCCGCGGTGCCCATCAGGCTGGCACCCAGCATGGCATGGGCCGTGATCGTGCCTGTGAAGCGGAAGTAGCCGAAGTCCATCTGGTCCTGACGGCCGTGGTCGGTGCCGTCATTGACGCCATAGGTGATTAGCGCGTGCCAGCCCTCGCGGTCAGGAAAGTAGCCCACGAGTTTCATCTCGGCCTCGCCCAGAACGGCGCGGACCTCGGCGTTGGCATTCATGGAAAAGCTGCGCTGTTTGGCGTTGTAGCCGATGGTCGCGCCGTAGCCCGCATACCCGCGCAAAAGCTGCGCGCCGTGGGAATAGTCGTGGATCGGGCTGGTGGTGGAATAGCTCAGGCTGTCGTTCACGTCATCGACCCAACGGGTCCAGTTCGTGTCCCAGACATCGGAGATAGAGCCCGCGACCTGCACCTTGGCCAATTGGCCGCGAAAGGTGATGCCCTTGGCCAGATCACTGGCGATCTTGTCCTTGGCCTCGCGGAAGGCGGCAAGGGCGCGTTGGCGGGGGAGCTGGCCTGTGCCCTCCTCGACGTCGCGGACCTCGGGCGGGATCGGGATGCGGCGCCAGTGATTGGACATCTTGTCGCTGCGGATGCGGGTCCAGCGGTTGCGGTAGAGGGAGTAGCCCTGCACCAGATGCTTTTCCGGTAGGTTCCGCGTCGGCGTCACATAGCCGTCGAGCATCTTGGCGAGGTTTTCCTGCGCCTCGTTGGAGGCATTGGGATCGACCCCCTGATTGGCCCGTGTGAGGGCATCGAAGGCGGCGTTGAGTTCGTCAATCTCTGCGTTGAGGGCGGCGAGTTCCTCGCCCGCATACATCAGGAGCTGGCTTTCGCCGATGGCCGGATCGCCGCAGGCGAGCACATAGATCAGGTCAACATCGCCGCATTCAAGACAGGTGGTCATTGGCTGGCTCCTTCGGGGTAAGTCAGCCCATGCTGCTTGCAAAAATGCAAGCCCAATGCGCGCGGGGAGAAGGCCCCGCTGCGGGCGGTTTTCAGGAAATCGGGCTGTGCCGCGCCGGGCAACTGGCGGTAGAGGGCGAAAAGCTCCAGCAGGCGGGTGTCGTCATGGTAATCGCAGGCCATCATCCGCACGCAGTGGCGTTCAAAGTCGCGGGCGGTTTTGGCATCATGGCCCGCGCCCTTGGAAATGGCCCATGCGCGTCGGCGAAAGCCGATGTTGCGCAGCTGGTGGCGTTTTTCGCGGTCAAAGACGAGGGGGGCGGAGGCGGTTTCGGCAAGGGCCTCGGTTGGCTCGAATTGGTGGTAGATCCATGCGCCGTCATAGGTGGTGACAATGGCCGATAGGCGGGCGATGGGGGCAAGGAAGCCTGCCTTTTCCTCGGGCGTCATGGCCTCGATCAGGGCAGAGAGGAAAACCGGATCATAAAAGCGCAGCAGGAACTGCGCGCCGCCCTCATCGGGGACAGAGGTGTAGCGGCGCAAATGGGCGCGCAGGCTGGCAAGATCGGCGGCGGATTGAAAGAAAATCGCGGCCTCGTATTGCAACAGCTCCCACCGCATGGGGGGATCAGAATGGGTGATCAGGTTTGCGGCCAGCTGCCCCTTGAGGGTGAGTTCGACCAGCCATGGCGCGGCCTCGCCGAGGGCCGCGGCGTCCTTATAGAGGCAGCAATGGGGATCGGTGCCGCCGGTCAGCTTTTCAGGCAGGGCAAAGACCTTGCTGGCGTCGATCACGGCATAGGTTTTCAGCGGCGGCGTGGCCTCTGGCCCCTGCAACGGGCCGGGGTCGGAGCCGTCCGCCACGAAGGGGCGGCTCTGGTATCGGGTGTATTCAATCACTGGGGCACTCATTCTACAGCGGGCATCCTTGGCAGGGTCAGGGCATGACCTTGCTTTGCGGCGAGCCGGTGATGATGGTGCCGCCGTGGGATGTTTGCGCGCCCATATAGGCCACGGGTTTGCCATCGGCCGTGGATTGCGAAGAGCCCTTGATGATCGTCGCGCCGCAGCCGGTTTTGTCGCCCACACGGGCCACGGGCTTGCCGTCGCAGGTATGCACCGCGCTGCCGCCGACGATGGGAGTGACCACTTTGCACAGGGGGCAGGCGTGTTTGTCGCCCATACGCGCTACTGGAACCATTAAATGCGTCTCCCGAGGTGTAAAAATCACTAAACTCGCCAAGAGGATAGGGGCATGGGCGGGCCCCTTCAAGCCGCGCATTTCCATACCCACGGATTGGCGCTGGATTGTGGCCCCGAGGGCATGCTGTGGGCGGGGCGCAACAGGGGCAAAATCGGATTTCCTGACCTTGACCTTACGGGGGGCCCTACAGATAAAAATACATCTTAATAATTTGTATCGAACGATTGTGACCCGTGACTGATTTGCCAATTCCCGCCCCCTCGCCCGACACCGCAGAGCGCGTCACCGTAGAGATCGTTCAGGCCGAGATTGCCATAGGCGCCCTGCCCGACAGCGACGCCCCGGCATGGGACAGGCCCAGTTGCCCGGCCGGAATGATCCCCGAATTTGCCGAGCGGCCCGAGGGCCTGCGCCTTTATGCGGTGCTGGACGGGGTGCGGCGGGCCGAGGCCGTGGGGATGAACAACCTTGACTGTCTCGACCCCGAACTGCCCGCCGAGCCGCTGTTTCAGACCGGATCTGCGCAGGATGCGCAGGGGCCGTGGCTGGTGGACCTGAGCCGTGCGGGGCGCGAGTGGGACAAGTTCATCGAGGATTTCTTTGCCGATCACATGGGCAAGGGCACGGGGGTGTTCCTGCGCTGCACCGCCGGATTTGACGAGTTGCGCTCGCATCTGCGCGGGCTGTTGAAGGTCACCCACGGGGAGGAGCGGCGGGCGGACCGGTTCTTTCGGTTCTGGGACCCGCTGACCACGGGGGTGTTTTTGACCCACATCGCCCAGCGCCCTGAACATGTGCAGCGGTTTTGCTTCACCCGCTCTGGCGCGGTGATTGAATGGTATGTGGAGGACACAGCAGAGCTGTTCGTTCGGCATACCCCCTGCGGCGCACCTGCGCCGATGCGGGCGCGCAGGCCCCTGCATCTGGACCCCGCCGACGAGGCCGCCCTTGGCACGGTTGCCATGGTCGCCCTTGCGCAGGCGATCAGCCAGTGGATCGGCAGCGATTACAGCGCCCAATTGAACAGCCCCGCGCGCAGTCGCCTGCGCGAGATCGGCAATCATGTTGTGGCGCGGGGGCGGAGCTTTGGCTTTGCCCTGAAGGACGAGTTTTCCTATCTGGCCCATTTGATGGTGCATTTCGGCGGCTGGTTTTTCGAGACGGAGCATGTGCCGGAGCTGCAGGCCATTTTGTGGCAACCCGCCCCCTCGCGCCATCAGGCGATGCAGCAGGTGTTTCCTGCGGCATGGGAGGCCTCGCCCTTCGCCAGAGTGGCGCAGGCGCGGGCGGGGTTTGTGGCGGATCTGCAGGGGCTGAATGATGCGCCCTTCTTTGAGGATGGCGCCTTGCAGCCCCTCGTCGACCGTCATTTCGCCGCCGAGGATCACCATATGCTGGGCCGGTTGTGGCAGGTGGGCGTGGCCCATGCGCAGTTTCAGGGCGCGCCGGATCATACACTGACGACGATCGGGCTTTTGACCCTTTTGCTGGGCTACCGGTTTTACGAGGACCCCTTTGTGATGCATGCCCCCGTGCCCACCGATACCGCGGGATGGGAGGAGATGTGCAGGACCTGTTGGGATATGGCGAAGGAGACCGCCCATGGCTGAGGAAAATGGCGGCGGAACGGCGGCTCCGCCCGCGACACCGCAGGGCAATCCGCCAAGCGGATCGGTTTCGGCCACGGCGACCTGCTGCCCCTCGGTCAGCACCTTTGACGCCTCGGGCAACGACAGCCGGGTCCGCGGCTTTGATGGGCGCACCAATCTGGCACAGAACCGCGGCGCAGATGAATACTGGATCCCGCCGGGGGCCGCAAAGAGCGTGCCGGGCGATCCCTATACGCAGGATGGGGCGGCTTGGGTCTCTGTCGGTTTGGGCGAGACGACGGAGCTCGAGATTTCCTTCGAGGGGCATTCGAGCAATATCTGCCTGACGAATTGCCGGTTCGAGTCGGCCAATCCCGGCATTGTCTCCGTAGCCACAACACAGGTCAGCGCCAGCGGCGTGCCCTTTGTGCTGCGCGGGGTGAGCGAGGGGGAAACCACCGTTAAGGTCACCTGCGACGGGGCCGACATGGGCTGGGTTCATGTGGTGTGCTATGCGCCGATCCAGATCAATACCGGGGTTGGCTCGCTGATCGGGCATTTCTCGCGCTCTGCCAATTACAGCGTTTCGGGCCTGACCCAGATGCTGAACCAGATATACAAGCCCGCGCTGATCCGTTTTGCGATCGAGGATCTGGGGGATATCGATCTGCGCGGGAACCCGATTTTTACCGGCGTTGAGGCGCAGGGCCCGGATGTGCTTCAGGAATCCTACGTGAGCGAGGGGTTTGGTGACCTTATGGGGCGGCCCTATTTCATGTCCGGGCCCGTGATCTTTACGACGATTGATGCGGTGCGGGCCGAGGTGGGCGCGGTCACGGGCTTCAAGTTGCCCCTGCTGTATTACGTGCCCAAGGACGTGCCGTCCAAAGCCAACGGTATGGTGCCCGAGGTTGGCTCGGGCCCCGCCTTTGCCTTCAAGGATTATCAGGGGGCGGAGGCGCCATATGGGCTGAGCGACAGCTACGCCGTTCTGGCCCATGAGATCGGCCATGCCTGCGGGCTGGAACATCCTGACAGGGCCGATTCCTCGCAATTGCCCGAGCACCTGCTTGCCTCTATCGGGCAACCGATTCAGGATGAGCCTGCAACCAACGCCGAAAGGGCGGTTGTGGTGGGGGACAAGCCCGTGACCAGCGCCAAGAACCTGCCCGCGCTGATGGCGCGCGATCCGCTGAACCTGATGGGATATTGGCCGGTGATGAACGAGCAGCTTTATATGCGCAAGAACCAGTGGGACACAGTGCGCCGCAACATCACAAAGTATATCGGGTAGAGGGAGCAGATCGCATGGATTATACTGAATTGCTTGCCCAGCACTGCCCCGCGCCCGCGGCGCAGCATGTGTTGCGCAACCGGCAGTTGACCAGCCCCAAGGACTACTGGCTGCCCTCCGATAGTGCGGGATTTGACCTGTCTGCGGAATGCCACCTTGCCGCATTGGGTGTGACCACAAAGGGCGTCAGTGAGCAGTCCCTTGACCTTTGGCTCAACGCTTTGGTCTATGAGGTGCAGCGCTATTTGCCGATGTCGCAGGACCCTGTGTTGTGGGAGCGGACCGGCGATGCCATGGCCCGTATCCTGACACAGGAGACCCTGCCCCATGGCTTTTTCCCCGCGTTGATGGCGACGCGGATTGATCTGCGGGAGGCTGTGACGCGCCGCTTTCCCGACTGGCCCGCAGCGGGCGGCACCCTTGGGCCTGACAATCGGCAGGCGCGGCTGCGTGTGATTTATCTGGCGGTGATGGAAGAGCCCGGCGCCCTAGCCATTTTGGAGGCAGAGGCGGCGCGGATCATTGGCCCCCGGATGATGATGGAATTCCTGCGCGAGCTGGATGAATACAAGGTGCCCGGCGGGGCGCGGATTGTGCAGTCCTATATCGATGATACGCGGCAAACGACGATGGTCCATGGCTCCCCCGGGGCGGTGGTGGCCAATACGGCGCGGGGGATTTTGGGGCTGGCGCCCCATCCCGGGCCCTATGATCTGGTCAATGAGGCGGGCGCTAGTATTCCGGCGGTGGTGAACCCGCGCGATCCGGTTTTGCTCAAGCGTCCGGCATCGGAGTAGCGGCGGGCGCTACTCCTCTTTCTGTTTCAGACATTCCTCGACCAGCGGCAGGGCCTGATTGGCGGCGCCTTGCAGGGTTGGCACCTGTGCGCCGCCGCCGCCGCCCATGGAGACCGCGCCTTTGAGGTTGATCTTGGCGGCCTCGAGCGTGATGCCGGAGGCGTCGATGGTGATCTTGCCGCCGGGACCTTTGATGACGAATTTCTCATAGGCCATCAGGGTGTGGGTGCCGGTGTTGTTGGTGATCGTCTGGTTCACGTTCAGGGTGTACTTGCCCTTCACGATCTCCTCGTAATTGCCGCCCACCTGACGCAGGTGATCGGCGAAAATGTCCTGTTTGTGGATGTTACCGACGTAATGGATGTGATCCTTGCCGTATTTTTCCTGCTGGTTCTCGCCCACGTTATACATCACGTTGCGGCCCACGGTTTCGGCCTGATCGCGGCCGACGGACATGGTTTCGTCCTGCCCGACGGATTGCGAGCGATCGCGGGTGATGACGTTGGTTTCGTCATTGCCGATGGTTTTTGAACGGTTGTTCAAAATCTCGATCTCTTGGTCTTTCTGACCGTGCATATAGATCAGCTCGCGGTCTTTTTCGTCCTCGAACATGAATTCGTTGAAGCCGGAGCCCTGATGGGTGTCTGACCGGAAAACCGATTTGGTTTTATGGGCGGGCAGCGGATAGGGGACGTCGTTCTTGCCGTTGTAGACACAGCCGGTGACGATGGGTTTGTCGGGGTCGCCCTCGAGGTGCTCGACGATGACCTCCATCCCGATGCGAGGGATCACCATGCCGCCCCAACCTTTGCTGGCCCAGCTTTGGCTGACGCGGCAGCGCATGGAATAGGCATCGGCGATGTCCCAATGAAAGCGCACGAGGATGCGGCCATATTCGTCGCAGTCGATCTCCCCCTCGCCCACGACGCGGGCGGTCTGGGGGCCCTGAATGATCGGCTCGCGGGTTTTGCGCAGGGGGGCAAAGGGGGCGGAGACCGGCGTCATGACATAGGCGCCTTTATAGGCCTCGTCCTCGGCGTCCGAGCCGCTTTGACCGGCGCGGTAGGATTCAGAGGCGAAGCTGTGGCGCGCCTCGAGGCAGAGGTATTCCTCGCCGTTCATCCATTCGGCGAATTCGCCGCTGGCGGCGCAGCGCATCCCGGCCTTGAGGCCCATGACATCGCCCACCACGCGGTGGCGGTGGTCGGTGCTGCGTTCCTGCACCGTGCGCAGGTTGGTCACATCCGCGCCCTCGCCCGCATCCAGATAGACGCCGGGGTAATCGTAGCTTTCGATGCGGCCGTGGTCGTAATCGGCATCGCCGACCTGCTCTTGCAGCAGGTTCGCGGTGGGGGTTTTGAAGTTGTAATCGGTCAGCTTGACCTTGCCGGTCGTCATGCCGCGGGTTTTGCGCCACTGCCAGAAATGTTCCTCTTCCTTGCGGAAATGTTCCTCGACCGGGCGGTATTCGCGCGAAAGGCCGGGCAGTTCGCTCATGGCCTCCATTGTGTCGGTCAGGACGAGGCGGTGATTTCCGAGGTCATGGACGAAGTGATAGGAGATGCCGTAGCGCTCCATCAGGCGGCAGGCAAAGGCCAGATCGGATTCGCGGTATTGGACGGTGTATTCCAGCTTGGGGTAATTGCCGGTCAGTTCCAGCTTGTAGGTGGAATCCCCGAAATCGGAATAGGCATTGAGGACCTCTGTCAGGATTTCGTCAACGCTCATGTCGTGGAAGATACGCTGCTGGCGGCGTTTGCCTGCCAGATAGAACCAAGGCCGCAGGGTGAGTTCGTATTCCTCGCCGGACTCGGTCATTTTGAGCCAGTCGATCTCTGTCACGATGCCGTCGAAATGGGTGGCGCCGTGGTTTACGGTGGTCAGGGCCACGGTGGCATGGGTGCCAAGGACCGCGTCGTAGTCCAGCTCCTCGCGGATCAGGGCGCGCACCTTGTAGGTGAACAGATCATTCACATAATCGGTGCCGTTCAAGGCCAGAAGCAGGAAGACATCTTTGCCAAGCGTCGTTTGCAGGGACCCGATATTGTTGTCTTGCGTGTAGTGAGCATTCATTAAAACTGGGCCCCGGATTAACTATACAAAAAATTAATTTCTTGACCTAAATGGCCCGATTGCCGAAATAAAACAAGAGGGGAGGTCCAATTCCCGCCCCTGGAAACAGACCTGTGGAGTTTGGGAAACGCCCCTTTGCCCTATGGGGTTTCCTCGTCCTGCGCCTCAAGGGTCAGGACGGGGGCGGCGACGACCAGATCGTCTGTCGAGAGGGCCTCTACCGGGCGGGCGAGGCGGTTGCGCACCACCCAGATCAGACGTTCCTGTGCCCGCGTGATCGCCACATAGGCGAGGCGTTTCCACAGGGGCACCCCTGCCTCCATCCGGCCAACGCGGGCGGCGGCGAACAGGTCGGGCGCGAAGACCTGCACCGTGTCCCACTGGCTGCCCTGCGCCTTGTGGATCGTGACGGCAGAGCCATGCAGGAAGGTCGCCCCCATGCGGGCGGCATAGGGGATGAAGGGTTCTTCCTCGTCCGGCATCTCGATCTTGACGATGGAGGCAGCGGAGACTTGCGGGTTTTCCGCGCCGATCACATGCAGGCGGGAAAAGCCGGGCTTGGAGCCGGGGCCGAGGTAGACCACCTGCGCGCCCTTGATCAGCCCGCGGGCCTCAAGGTCCAGCCGCTTTTTGCGGTGTTTGACGGGAAGTTCGATGCCGTCGCAGATCAGCGGCTCGCCGGGGAGCAGCGCATCGGGCGGGGCGCCATAGGCGGCGCGGAAGGCGTGGATCAGGCGGATGCGGGTGGCATTGCGCCAGACCAGCACGGGGGAGCGCGCCATAAGCTGCGCCTCGACCCGCTGGCCCATGACGACACGCTCGTCGCGGCGGGCGGCGTCTTCGACCATGCGCTCAAAGCTGTCAAAGCTCAGGTCCGGGTCGGCAAGGGCATGGGCCAGATCAAGGATCGGGTTGTCGTCTGCCTGACGGTGGACGCGGCTGAGGATCAGCTTGGCGCTGTCCTCCAGCCCGTCAAAGACCATGGCGCCCGATTGGTTCACGGGGGCAAGCTGCGCCGGATCGCCAAAGAGGAGCAGGGTCGGGAAGATTTCCTTGAGGTCCTCAAGCTGTTTCGCATCCAGCATGGAGCTTTCGTCCACCAGCCCGATATCGAGGGGTTCCTCGCGGCGCTTCCAGCCGGTGATAAAGTCCGACCCGCGCAGGCCCGCCGTGGCCAAAGCGCCGGGGATGGATTTGTTGATCTGGTAGAAGGCCATGGCGCGATCAAGGGCGGCGTCGGTCAGCCCCTCGATCTCGGGGCGCTCGCCCTGCCCCGCCAGCCATTCGGCGATGCGTTCGTATTCGGGGTCATAGACCGGCGTATACAGGATGCGGTGGATCGTGGTTGCGGGCACGCCGCGATTGCGCAGCACGCTGGCGGCCTTGTTCGTGGGGGCCAGAATGGCCAGCGTGCGCCTGTCCTTGCGGCGCTTGCCCTCCCAATCGCCGGAGACCACATCAACGCCAGCTTCCTCCATCGCGCGGGCGATTTCGGCCAGCAGCAGGGTTTTGCCCGAACCGGCCTTGCCGATCACGGCGATGACCTGATCCTTGCCGCGTTGCGGCAGCAGGGTGTCGCGCTCCAGATCGACGCCCGCATTGGACAGAACGGCAGAGATCCGATCATAGGCATCGGCCTGATCGTCGGAGAAGGTATAAGTGGGCGCGGGCAGAGTCATGGGGCGACCATAGGGCCGCCCGCCGCCGGACAAAAGCGCCTTTAGCCCGCGAGGGCCAATACGGGGGCATCGCCAAGGGAGCGTCTGCGCCAAAGCTCGGACAGACGCGGGGCGATGCCCGCCTTGGCGCACATGCGCAGGCGCACGGCACTGTCGATGGACCAGAGGCCAAGCGAGACCTTGCCGCGCCCCTCGCCCGCCGTGCCGATCACCCGCGGGGGCCAGCCAAGGCGGCCATAGATGCGCAGCATGCGGGCGTCAAAGACACCGGCGACCTCTGACACGCCAAGGGCGAGGGCAAGCTCTGCCCCGCCCAGCATCAGCGCGGCGGAGACCTCTGCCGGGGCGCCGGGGGCGAGGCAGAAGCGGGTGCTTTCCCAGATCAGCGGGCTTTGCAGCGGCGCGCCCTTGTTCAGATGGGCAAAGTGGTCGTTCAACATGCAGGGGGCCGTGGTCGGCATAAAGCGCATGGAGCCGCCATGACTGCCGTCGCTGCGTTGCCAGACGATATAGGTCGGGTCCTTGTCGTCATAGGCGTCGCGCTCTGCCCCCGTGGCATCCACGGTTACATCCCAGCCTAGGCGGGTTTTGAACTGCGCCGTGCGGTCGGCGAACATGGTGGCGGATAGTTTGGGGTAGTCTGCCAGTTGCGGCGAGGTGAGATAGCGTAGCATGGGGCCTCCGATCCGTTGGGTGGACCGGAATTTATGCCCGAGCGGTTAACAAGCTGCCGCCCCCTGCGGACGCAGGCGCAAGGGTTTGTTCATGATTGGGGGGATCAGATCAGGATCAGGCCAAGCGCCACAGCGCGGGCGACCGCATGGGTGGTGTTATTGGCCGCAAGCTTGAACCTTGCGCTTTCGATATAGACCCGCAGGGTGTGTTCGGAGATGCCAAGCTTTTCCGCCGAGGCGCTGCGGTTGAGGCCGAGGGCCAGCATGGTCAGACTGTCCTTTTCGCGCGGCGAGAGGGATTGCATCGGGGCGGCCTCTATCGCGCCCTCAAGCTCCAGCGCCTTTTCGTTCACAAGGCTGGCGACCAGCAGGATGTCCTGTTTCGAGCGGTCGGCAAAGCGGGACCATTCCGCATCAGAGGTGCAGGTATTGACGGTGAAGATGGCGAATTGCCCCGTGGGGCCGCGCATCGGCAGGGTCAGACCCTGGGTCGCGACACCGGCGGCGGCGGACTCCTCGCGAAAGGCGCGGACGGATTTGCTCGTCCAGTCCAGGGTTTTCCAATCGACAAAGCCAAAGCGGCTGTAGGCGCCCTGCACCACGGGGTCGATCCGGTCATAGTTGCTGTGGATATAGCGCTGCACCCAGTCGTCGGAATAAGTCAGGGCGGCATATTGCCCGCCCGCGGCATTGACCGAGTGATAGACGAGGTGTTCGACCTCGAAAAAGTCGCGCAGGGCGATAATGCGGGCTTGAAGGGCCTCAAGCGTTTCCGCTTGTTGCAGTGTATCGATCAAATGATCCAGTTTTCTCGCCATGCGCCGAAAGTTTGTCTTTCGTTTTGACACTGGCCAATTCCACCTGCGCGATCTGCGCGGCGTCGTCCAACCGATGTGCAAGCTCGGGCAGGCCATTGCCAGCCGCGAAGGTCCTGAGATCAGTCAGAACGTCCAGTATCCATTTTCTATCCATACGACCCTCGCTCGCAAACGTTAACAGGTGGTTAACACTAGCCTACGTTAACCCAAGTCCCTGTTGATACTCGCGAAAACACCCTCCCCAAAAATGGGGAGGGTGCCTGTTTGTAAGTTGCTGATTTCAAAACGCCCATTTTCGGGGCGGGCATCACAGGGCCGCTGCGGCCCCGCGAATCACCCCCCGGCCTCAGGCGTTCGGGGCGGTGTCCAGCACGTCCTCTAGGGTGCGCAGCCCCGTGCGGGGGGATTGCACCAGCACCGCCATGTTGCCGGGCTTATGCTCGTTGGCATACATTTTGCTATGGGCGGCGGGGATTTCGCTCCATGCAAAGACCTCTGACATGCAGGGATCAATGCGGCGCTCCACCATCAGGGCATTGGCCGCAGCCGCCTGTTTCAGGTGGGCAAAGTGGCTGCCCTGCACGCGTTTCTGGTGCATCCAGAGGTAGCGCGCATCCATGGTCAGGTTATAGCCCGTAGTTCCGGCGCAGATCACAACCATGCCGCCCTTTTTCACAACAAAAACGGAGACCGGCATGGTGGACTGGCCGGGGTGTTCGAACACCATGTCGACGTTGACGCCCTTGCCGGTGATTTCCCAGATGGCCTTGCCGAACTTGCGCACCTCGGTGAACCATTCCTTGTATTCGGGGGTATTCACCGTGGGCATCTCGCCCCAGCAGTTGAAATCCTTGCGGTTGATGACGCCCTTGGCGCCAAGATCCATCACGAACTGACGTTTGCTTTCGTCCGAGATCACGCCGATCGCATTTGCGCCCGCCGTATTGATCAGCTGGATCGCAAAGGAGCCGAGGCCGCCGGAGGCGCCCCAGACCAGAACGTTCTGGCCGGGTTTCAGCTCATGCGGGTGATGGCCAAAGAGCATCCGGTAGGCTGTTGCCAGTGTCAGGGTGTAGCAGGCGCTTTCTTCCCAAGTCAGGTGCTTGGGGCGCGGCATAAGCTGTTGTGCCTGCACGCGGGTGAACTGGGCAAAGGAGCCGTCCGGCGTCTCGTAGCCCCAGATCCGCTGGCTGTCAGAGAACATCGGATCGCCGCCGTTGCATTCCTCGTCGTCGCCATCGTCCTGATTGCAGTGGATCACGACCTCGTCGCCGACCTTCCAGCGCTTTACCTTCTCGCCCACGGCCCAAACTATACCCGAGGCATCGGAACCGGCGATGTGGTAATCGGCGCCGTGCACGTCAAAGGGGCTGATCGGCACGCCGAGGCCCGCCCAAACGCCGTTGTAGTTGACGCCAGCGGCCATCACCAGAACCAGAACGTCGTGGCTGCCGAGGGTCGGGATATCGACGACCTCTACCTCGAAGCTCTTTTCAGGTTCGCCGTGACGCTCGCGGCGGATCGCCCAAGCGTACATCTGTTTGGGCACATGGCCCATGGGTGGCATTTCCCCGACCTCATAGAGGTCCTTTTCCGGGGCGTCATAAGGGGCGGGCGAAACGCTTGTATCCAAGGCCATGTAACCTCCATCAAAAATGCCGCGCCGCAGAATCGCGGGGCGTTCGATGAGAGGATTAGATTTCATTGCGAAACTATGCAACCCATATCGGGGCAATTTTTGTAATTTTATTTCTTAGTGGATTTTCAAAGCCCTTCCAGCTGCGGCACGGAATTGGCATAAAACCGAAGCAGATCAGCCTCTTGCGGGTGAAATGCCACTGTGCCGCCCTCCTCCTTCAGAACCTGTCGCAGGCGCAGCATCCGCAGGCCGACCTCCACCCCGTAGGCGGGATCGTCGCGCGGGATGTGGATATGAGCGCCGTTTTCCTTCAGGCCCGCGACCCGTTCGGCAATGCGGGCGGTCAGCTCCGCCTCTGTCAGCGGGCCATCGGCGGCGAGCAGGGCCTCTGCCACCAAGGGCACGGGCAAGACGGGCATGACGCGGGCGATGCGTGTCATCAGCTCTTTTGCCAAGCCCTTGGTGTTGGCCTCGTAGCCGTCGCGCGAGAGAGGCTCGCCAAAGCTGACGGAGGCATAGCCGAAGCGGTAGAATTTCCCGCGAAGGCGCAGCCACATCTGCCGCAGCACAAAGCCGCCCACCACAGAAAGGCGGGCGCGGAAGCGGCGGGTGCCTGCCTGGCTGGCCTCGATCAGGATGCGGTCCTCCAGCACGCGGTCATAGGACAGGGCGACAGGGACAAAGACCACCGGACGCTCGCCCACATCGGCCTCTGCGATGTAGTTCAGCAGGCCCATCTTGGGCGGAGCGAGCTTGCCATCAAGGCTCAGCCCGCCTTCGGGGAACATGGCCTGCGTCACGCCGCCCTTGGTGGCCAGCTGCACATAGCGGGCCAGCACCTTGCGATAGAGCGCATTGCGCGATTTGCGGCGGATGAAATAGGCCCCCATGGAGCGGATCAGCACCCGAAGCGGCCAGCCCCGCGCCCATTCCCCCACCGCATAGGAGAGCGCAGAGCGCGAGGAGACCAGATAGGTCACCAGCACGTAGTCCATGTTGGACCGGTGGTTCATCACAAAGATCACCGTCGCCTCGGGGTCAAGCTTGGACAGCCCGTCCTGATCGACATAGCCCACCCGCACCCGGTAAAGCCCCCGCGCCAGCCACCGCGCCCCGCGGGTGCCCACGCCGAAATAGGCGGCGGCGGAAAAGGCGGGCACGGTTTCGCGGGCATAGCGGCGGGCGCGCTCAAAAGCGACGCTTTCGGGGACGCCCTCCTCTGCCGCGTGCTGGACCACGGCGTCGAGGACCTCGGGATCGTAGATCAGACGCTGCACCATGTCGTAGCGGCGGGCGAGCTTGAAGGGCTGGATCTTGAGGGGCAGACGCTCGTTCAACTGTTCGACCGCCCGTTCCAGCCTGCGGCGAAAGAACCAGCGGACAGAAGGCAAAAGAACCCTGTCGAGCGCCGCCCAAAGGGCAAAACCGATAAGAATGATGAAGGCCCAGACAGGAATATACATAGGAGACACAGTGTCAGGTGTGGCTGCGGAGGTAAATCCGCCCATGCCGCAACGCAGCGAGTTGACCTATTCGAAAGTGTCGAATATTGATCCACGTGTGAAATAAAATTACGCAGCGAGGATTCCTCATGTCAGAGACCCCAAAACCCCGCCCTTGGCTGTTCCGCACCTATGCGGGGCATTCCACGGCTGCTGCGTCCAATGCCCTGTATCGCGGAAACCTTGCCAAGGGGCAGACGGGGCTTAGCGTGGCTTTCGACCTGCCGACGCAAACGGGATATGACAGCGACCATGTTCTGGCCCGCGGCGAGGTGGGTAAGGTGGGCGTGCCGGTGACCCATCTGGGCGATATGCGCGCGCTCTTCGCGGATATTCCGCTGGAGCAAATGAACACCTCGATGACGATCAACGCGACGGCGCCATGGCTTTTGGCCCTTTATATCGCTGTGGCAGAGGAACAGGGCGCCGATACGCGGGCCCTGCAGGGCACGGTTCAAAACGATCTGATCAAGGAATACCTGTCGCGCGGCACCTATATTCTGCCACCCGAACCCTCCTTGCGGTTGATTACGGATGTGGCCGCCTATTGCATGGAAAACGTTCCGAAATGGAACCCGATGAATGTCTGCTCCTATCATTTGCAAGAAGCGGGCGCGACGCCGGAGCAGGAGCTTTCCTTTGCCCTCGCAACCGCCACCGCCGTATTGGACGACCTGCAGGGCAAAGTATCGCCCGAGGATTTCCCCGTTATGGTCGGGCGGATTTCCTTCTTTGTGAATGCGGGCATTCGCTTTGTCACCGAGCTTTGCAAAATGCGGGCTTTCTCCGAGATGTGGGACGAGATTTGCGAGACCCGCTACGGGGTGAGCGATCCGAAATACCGCCGTTTCCGCTATGGCGTGCAGGTCAATTCCCTTGGCCTGACAGAGCAACAGCCGGAAAATAACGTCTACCGTATTCTGATCGAAATGCTGGCCGTGACCCTTTCGAAAAATGCCCGCGCCCGCGCGGTGCAACTGCCCGCATGGAACGAGGCCTTGGGATTGCCCCGCCCATGGGACCAGCAATGGTCTTTGCGGATGCAGCAAATTCTGGCGCTGGAAACGGACCTTCTGGAATACGAGGATTTGTTTGACGGCAATCCCGCGATCGAACGCAAAGTCGCCGCCCTGAAAGAGGGCGCGCGGGCGGAATTGGCCAATCTGGATGCAATGGGCGGCGCAATGGGGGCGATTGATTATATGAAATCGCGCTTGGTCGAGAGCAATTCCGAACGGCTTGGCCGGATCGAGGACGGCGAGACCGTTGTTGTCGGCGTGAACCGGTATCAGGACGGCGAAGCATCGCCCCTGACCGCCGGAGACGGCGGGATCATGGTGGTCGATCCGGGGGTAGAGGCAGAACAAATTGCACGCCTGAATGACTGGCGCAAAGGGCGCGATGCAGGGGCGGTGAAATCCGCGCTGCAGGCCCTTCGCGAGGCCGCGAAAAGCGGCGCGAATATCATGCCGCCCTCCATCGCCGCCGCAAAGGCGGGGGTGACAACGGGGGAATGGGCGGGGGAAATGCGCGCTGTCTTTGGCGAATATCGCGGCCCCACCGGCGTTTCGGCGGCGCCCTCGAACCGCACCGAAAATCTGGACGAATTGCGCAATGCGGTTGATCTGGCCTCGGACAGTCTGGGCCGCCGGTTAAAGCTTTTGATTGGCAAGCCCGGCCTTGATGGCCATTCCAATGGCGCCGAACAAATCGCCTGCCGCGCCCGCGATTGCGGAATGGATATTGCCTATGAAGGTATTCGCCTGACGCCGGACCAAATTATTCGCGCCGCGAAAGAGGAAAATGCACATGTCATCGGATTGTCTATTCTGTCCGGCTCGCACATTCCACTGATCAAAGAGGTCATGTCCCTTTTGCAAAGCGAAGAGATGCAAAGCGTTCCGGTGATTGTTGGCGGAATTATTCCCGACGAAGATGCCCTCGCCCTGCGGGAAATGGGCGTGGCCGGCGTATATACGCCGAAGGATTTTGAACTGAACCGGATCATGAAAGACGTCATTTCATTAGCAACCCCCCAATAAAGCCAAAATTCCCGCCTACAAGTTCAGCAGTTGTTGACAATTTACGGCTAAATTTCGTTTACAGCACCGCAACCCTCGGGAAATGTTGTTTTTTGGTTCACTTTTCCCCAGTATGCGGCCTACAAAACGACATGTATACAGCGCCACTCACTCACTGGGCCTGCATACGCTTAAACAAGGGGAATAGAATGAAAGTCTCTCTAAAGGGGATGACTCGTAAAGAGTTGGAGAAACTACAAGAGCAGATTGTGGTGCAGCTGGACAAGCTCGCCGCGAAGGATCTTGAGGCTGCGAAAGCCGCCGCCGAGAAGGCCGCCGCAGCTTATGGCGTAAGCCTTGATGATTTGGTTGGTGGCAAAACCGGGCGCAAAAAACGCGCGAAAGCCGCCGGACCTATCGGTAAAGCGAAATACAAAAACCCGGCCAATCCGGACCAGACATGGACCGGCCGTGGCCGCCGCCCGCAGTGGGTTATTGATGCACTGGGTGCCGGCAAGAACCTTGAGGATATGGCAATTTAGGCCAAAAGGTCCTGATTAATTCTGCGCCGTGATTTCATTTTCGCGGCGCAGAAGATCCCGGTAGGAATAGCTTTGCAAAATGGGCCCCTCGCTGCCCTGCAAAAAGGCGGGATCACGGGGCAGACAGCCAAGACCGCAAAGCTGAGTCACCTCCATATCCGTCGTATCAATATACCAGAGCCTGCCGCCGGGCGTGGCAAGGTATCCGTCAATTCCCTCATCCGCATCGGCCAGAATATCCGTGACCGAGGGCACCTCTGACAGGGCCTCGGGGTCATAGGCCGCGTGAGTGTGCCAGCTTGCGATGATATGCAAATGCCGCGCGCGCGGCGGGCGGCATTGATCGGTGCGGCCCCGTTTCATCCGGCTGACGGCAAGCGTGCCATCGCGGGACCAGCCGATATAGCCGCAGTATTCGCGGTTCGCGGCAAAGGATTTCGGCTGCACCTTGGCAAAGACCTGTTTGATCGCCGCCACCTCGCGCGCCGATTGGGCACCCGCATCGGAAAAGCCGAGGAACGCAGCGGCCATGGCCCAGAAAAGTCGTGAAATCACCTTGCGCGTCCTTGGCTTGCCCGCATTATTCGCCCAAAGCATACTCAGGCCAAGCGGCCGGGGCCATCAGATTTCAAGGAGAGCGTGAATGACCATCCATATCGGGGCAAACCCCGGCGATATTGCCGAAACTGTTTTGATGCCGGGCGACCCCCTGCGGGCCAAATGGGCGGCGGAAACATTTCTGGAAGATGCGAAATGCATCAACGAAGTGCGCGGGATGCTTGGCTTTACCGGAATGTGGAAGGGCAATCGCGTCACCATTCAGGGCTCTGGCATGGGGATGCCCTCCCTGTCGATTTACGCCAATGAACTGATTTCCCAATTCGGCGTGCAAACCCTGATCCGCATCGGATCGGCGGGCGGAATGCAGCCGCAGGTCAAGGTCCGCGATGTGGTTTTGGCCATGACCTCCACCACCCTGTCGACCCCCTCGCGCGGGATCATGAAGGAATTGAATTACGCCCCCTGCGCCGATTGGGGCCTGCTGCATGCGGCCCATCAGGCCGCGCTGGGCAAGGGCCTGACGCCCCATGTTGGCGGGATTTATTCCTCCGACGTGTTCTATGACGAGCGCCCCGACCTGAACGAGCAAATGACCCGCCACGGTATTCTCGCCGTGGAAATGGAAGCCGCCGAGCTTTACACCCTCGCCGCCCGCCATGGCCGCCGCGCTCTGGCCGTTTTGACCATTTCCGACCACCTGCAAACCGGCGAGGCCCTGCCCGCAGAGGACCGCGAGCGCAGCTTTGGCGATATGGTGGAAATTGCCCTGCAATCGGCCTTTGCCAATTAGGGCAACGGGTTTGGGATTTTTGGCCTTTGCCCGCTTGGCGGGCGGGGGCAATTTTGATATTAACCAGATACCGGACATTCCGGGCAGTCAAACGGAAAGAACGCGTCTATGAAACAGCGTCATATCTTGGGCCTCGCAGCAGTCACACTTCTTACCCTTGGCGCATGCGCCGATCCGAACGCGGCACAGGGGAAAATCCCCTTCCCCTCCGGCTATGTGGCCGAGCTTCCGGGTGATCGCGCCCTGTGGGAAACCATGTCGGTCGAGCAGCAACAGCGCGCCTTGGCCTTCCTCTCCACCGGCAGCACGATCCAATCCTCCCTTTACGGCGACTAAGACCAACCCGCGCTTGAAAAAAAGTTGCCGGTTTCGCCGCCAAATTGCCCTGATGCCATTGGCGCGGGCGACAGGCGTGATATACCTCGCATCAAGATATACCTTGCCACGTAGGCCCAAAAAGGACGCTAGCTATGGTTGAATTCGCTCTGCCCAAAAATTCCCGCATGACGGTGGGAAAAACATGGCCCAAGCCAAGCGACACATCCAACATGCGGACCTTCGTGATCTACCGTTTTGATCCCGACAGTGGCGAGACACCGCGCCGCGACACCTATTTTGTTGATATGAACACCTGCGGCCCGATGATTTTGGACGCGCTGATCAAGATCAAGAACGAAATTGACCCGACGCTGACCTTCCGCCGCTCCTGCCGCGAGGGGATTTGCGGCTCCTGCGCGATGAACATCGACGGGATCAACACTCTGGCCTGTATCTATGGCATGGACGAGGTGAAGGGCACGATCAAGATCTACCCCCTGCCCCACATGCCCGTGGTCAAGGACCTGATCCCCGACCTGACGAATTTCTACGCCCAACACGCCAGCATCATGCCATGGCTTGAAACCAAGACAGAGCGTCCGGCCAAGGAATGGAAGCAATCCATCGAGGACCGTGAAAAGCTCGACGGGCTCTATGAATGCGTGATGTGCGCCTCTTGCTCCACCGCCTGCCCCAGCTACTGGTGGAATGGCGATGAATACCTCGGCCCTGCGGCGCTGCTTCATGCCTATCGCTGGACGATCGACAGCCGCGATCAGGCCCGGACAGAGCGGCTCGATGACCTTGAGGACAGCTTCAAACTCTATCGCTGTCACACCATCATGAACTGCACCAAGACCTGCCCCAAGGGGTTGAACCCCGCCAAGGCGATCGCCTCGCTCAAGCAGATGTTGGTCGAACGTGTCTAGGGACGCGCCGCGCGATCTGAGCTTTCAAAGCCCGCAGGAGCTGCGCAAGATTTGCCTGCAGCTCGGGCTGATCCTGCATTCGCGCAACCGCACCTCCATGGGCGAGTCGAAATTCGCTTGGGAAATGGCGCGGGCCTTGCAACAGGCGGGCGTGGCCTTTGATGAAAAATGCAATGACAAGGAACTGAACGCCGCCTTTGGCGACGGCTATTCCCCCGGCACCCTGACCAAGACAGAGCGTTGGGACGTGATGGCGGAGCTGATCCTCGGCCCGCGCCCTGCGCCGGAATAGGCCCTGCACGACAGGCCCCTCATCGGCGGTGCATAGCCGCTCTGCGCGCTGCGCCGCAGAAACCCTTTGACTTTTCAACCGAATACCCCCATCTGACCTCTAGTCAGACAGCGCCCTGCCCGCGTGAGGCAGGCGGTTTATCCGCCCAAAGGGGCCGCTGACATCACAACAAAGGGCCATTTGGCCCAACGGTGCCCACCTCACGCAGGGGTCCACCGCATCAGACGCACCCTCGCCAATTCGGGCCGGATGCAACCCTGACGCGGAACTTTGCGAGTGGCGGCCCAAGTTTGCCCCACCTCAAACAGAACAATCGGGCGCGCCGCAATGGCCGCGCCTTGAAGGATATGATTTGACTGATTTTCTATCGCTTGGCCTGACCGAGCGCCTCGTTGACCGCCTGACCGAAGCGGGCATCACCCAACCCACCCCGATCCAGACCCGTGCGATTCCCGTCGCCCTGACGGGCCGCGACATCATGGGCCTTGCCCAGACAGGCACCGGCAAAACCGCCGCCTTCGGCCTGCCCCTCGCGCAGCTGATGCTCAGCGCAGGCACCAAGCCGGAGCCAAAGACCGTGCGCGGCCTTGTTCTGGCCCCGACCCGCGAATTGGCGAAACAGATTCACGACAACCTCGTGCTCTATGTAGGCAAGGCGCATATCAAGGTCGGCATGGTTGTGGGCGGCGCCTCGATCAATGCACAGGCCAACCGTCTGGCACGCGGCACCGATATCCTCGTCGCCACACCCGGCCGTTTGATGGACCTGATCGAACGCCGCGCCGTGACGCTGGACCAAACCAAATTCCTCGTCCTCGACGAGGCCGACCAGATGCTCGATCTGGGCTTTATCCATACCCTGCGCAAGATCGCCGCGATGTTGCCCGAGGGGCGGCAGACCCTGCTGTTCTCGGCCACCATGCCCAAGCTGATGAGCGAGATCGCAGGCAAATTCCTGAACGATCCGGAGCGGATCGAAGTCTCCCCTCCCGGCAAGGTCGCGGACAAGATCACCCAATGCGTGCATTTCATTGATCAGGGCGAGAAAACCACCCTGTTGAAAAAGCTTCTGGGCGAGCACAAGAACGAGCTCGCGCTTGTCTTTTCGCGCACCAAACACGGGGCCGAGCGCCTGAAAAAGAACCTCGTCGCCGCAGGTTTTGCCGCCGAGAGCATCCATGGCAACAAGAGCCAAGGCCAGCGCAACCGCGCGCTGGAGGCTTTCAAGGCTGGCGAGGCCAAGATCCTTGTGGCCACCGATGTGGCCGCGCGGGGGATCGACATTCCAGATGTGCGCTTTGTCTACAACTACGACCTGCCGAATGTGCCCGATAACTTTGTGCACCGCATTGGCCGCACGGCGCGGGCCGGGGCCTCTGGCCGGGCCGTGGCCTTTTGTGCGCAGGACGAGATGGGCATGTTGAAGGCGGTCCAGAAGGTCATGAAGCTTGAGCTTCCCGTGGCCTCGGGCAACCCGTGGATGGGCGAGATTGACGAGCCGAAACCACGCCGCCGTCGCGGCGGCGGTGGTGGTGGTGGTGGCGGCGGCGGCGGAGGCCGGCCGCAGGGTCAGGGCCGCCGTGGCGGCGGGCCGGGCAAGCCGGGCGGCGGTGCACCGGGCAAGCCAGCGGGCGGCGCAGGCCGTCGTCGGCGCAAGCCGGGCCGCGGGCCAAAGGCCGCTTAAATTCCGAAACGCTGTGTAAATCCCCGCGCGGGATTTACTCCTCGGGCGCGGCGGCTACTGTATCCAAAAGATACAGGAGCCGCCGATGCCCTCCCCCCTCAATGCCAGTATCCCCGCCCCGCCCGATGCGCAGGACCGCCGCGCCGTGCCGCCGGTGATCTGCTATCCAGCAGATAGCCTGCCGATGCCCGATGCCGCATGGATCAAGGGGCTGCGCGCTGACCTTACCAAAATCTCCGAAACCCTTGTGCCCCCGCGCGAGGCCGCCTGTTTCAAGGTGCCCGCGGGCCATGTGTTTCGCATCACCTCGACCGAGGGGCCGCAGGTGGGCGATCTGAACCTATGGAATGCCGATGACCTGAGCGAGCGGTTCTACAGCGGCAAGACCCGCGCCCTGCATGGCACCCATATCACCACCGGCCACGGCATGTGGTCGAGCTTTCCGCATCTCCGCCCCATGGCCCATGTGATCCATGACACGCTTGGCTGGTACGGGATTGATGCCTTTGGCGGCTCTGTCCATGATGTGATCGGCACGCGCTGTGATCCCTATACCCACAATCTATTGTCCGATGGCGGGCAGTATCACCACTGCTGCCATTCCAACCTGACCCGCGTCTTGGCCAATGAAACCGGCCTGCCCCTGCAGGCGGCAGAGGCGCATGTGCATGATGTGCTGAATGTCTTTATGTGCACCGGATTCACCCGCGACACCGGCCAGTATTTCATGAAAGCCAGCCCGGTGCGGCCCGGGGATTACATCGAATTTTTCGCGGAAATTGACCTTTTGGGCGGGCTGAGCGCCTGTCCCGGCGGGGATTGCTCTGCCGAGCATTCCTCAGACAGCGCCGCCTGCTATCCCCTTTTGGTGGAGGTCTTTGCCCCCGCCGAAACGGGGGATTGGACGCCGCCGGAACCGAACGGCTATGACCGCACCCACGGGGTGGATTAGGTCGGCTGGCCGGTGGATTGATCGGCGGCGACAACCTCGACCAAGAGGCTCTGCACCGTATCGGCGGACATTTTCATCGCCTTGGCGAGGCCGGAGATATAGCCCTTCTCGGCGCGGTTCAGCTCTCCATCGGCGACAACCACATGAAGCGAGCCGCGCATCATCACCTCTAGGGTCTTTTTGCTCTGGCCTTTGACCATGGCGGCAAAGTCGCCTTCGGAGAGTTTCTCATTCGCCATTTCGGCGATTTTCAGAACATCAGCAGGGTCGATTTCTTGCCCTGTCATGACCTCCACCGCGTCTGCGATCTCGAGGATTTCCTCATCCGCCACATGGCCATCGGCGCGGGCGGCGTGGCACATGGCATCAACGATTGCCATGGCCTGCGGGCTCATACCGCCCATCTCGGCATAGCGGGCCTTGCGGCGTTTGCCGCGCAGCACACCTTGCACCAAGGCAAAGCCGATGAAAGCGCCCAGAAGGATCAAGCCGAAGAAGCCGCTGGTGATCTGTTGCAGGGTCATCTTGGGTTGCAGCGGCACATCGGCGGGGATCTTGCCGCTGGCCTGCCCTTGGGCGACCTCCTCGGCGGAGATCGGGATATAGGCGTCGGAGTTGCAGCCATCGGTCACAAGGGCATAGCCCTTGGAGGAGCGCCACATGCCGATAAAGAACATCGCAGTGGATTTCTTTGTCAGGTGACAGAGGGCCAAAGGCCCCTGCCCCAGATCAACGGCGGTATCCGCAACGAAGTGGAATTCCTCGGACGAGCCATAGACAGCACCGTATCGCGCGGCCTGCGCAGAGGTGACAGACATGCCGAGCGTGGCAGCTGTGATCAGGGACAAAAGCGCAAGGCGCATGGCGGACTCCGAAGGTTAGAACTCTCTATCCAACGGAAGGTGCGCGTTAAAAATGGCCAGATTTGGGCGGCTTTGGTTCCATATGTGGAACAATGCCGCCCAAACAATGGGTGTTTTAGGCGTGGATCGCACCATCGCCGCAGGCAAGGGCGGCCTCGCGGACGGCCTCGGAGTAGGTCGGATGCGCGTGGCAGGTGCGGGCCAGATCCTCTGCTGCGGCGCCGAATTCCATGGCAACGCAGACTTCGTGGATCAGGTCCCCTGCGGCGGGGCCGATGATATGGGCGCCGAGGATACGGTCGGTTTCCTTGTCCGCGATGATCTTGACGAAACCATCGGCGGCAAAGTTCGCCTTGGCGCGGCCATTGCCCATGAAGGAGAATTTGCCAACCTTATAGGCGCGGCCCTCTTCCTTCAGCTGCTCTTCGGTCTGGCCGACGCTGGCAACCTCGGGGTGGGTGTAGATCACGCCGGGGATAACGCCGTAGTTCACATGGGGCTTTTGCCCCGCCAGCATTTCGGCAAGGGCCATGCCCTCGTCCTCTGCCTTATGGGCGAGCATGGGGCCGTCGATCACATCGCCGATGGCATAGATGCCGGGCACATTGGTGGCATAGCCGCCGTCAACCTCGATCTGACCACGTTTGGACAGGGTCACGCCAAGGGCATCAAGGCCGAGCCCCTCGGTATAGGGCGCGCGGCCTGTGGCGACGAGGACAACATCGGCGTCGATCTCTGCGGTGCTGTCGCCCTTGCGCAGGGTGTAGGAGACCCGCGCCTTGTTCTTGAGGGTTTCAACCTTGGAGACAGCCGCGCCGGTGACGAATTTAAGCCCCTGTTTGGTGAGGATTTTTTGCAGCTGACGGGCGACCTCGGCATCGGCGCCGGGGGTGATGCCGTCCATATATTCCACCACGGTGACCTCTGCGCCAAGGCGGGAGTAGACGGAGCCGAGCTCCAGCCCGATGACGCCGCCGCCGACAACCACGAGGGAGCGCGGCACCTTGCCCAGCTCCAGCGCGCCGGTGGAGGTGACGACGATTTTCTCGTCGATGGTGACCTCTGCGCCGGGGATCGAGGAGGCCTCGGAACCCGAAGCGATGATGATGTGTTTGGCGTTATGAGTGTCCTCGCCGACCTTGACCTTGCCCGCAGCGGGGATCGAGCCCCAGCCCTTGAGCCAGTCGATCTTGTTCTTCTTGAACAGGAACTCGACGCCCTTGGTGTTGGTTTCGACCACGTCGGATTTATAGGAGAGCATCTGCGCCCAATCGACGGAGGGGGATTTGCCCTTCAGGCCCATCTTGGCAAAGTTGTGCTCGGCTTCGTGCAGTTGATGCGAGGCATGGAGCAGCGCCTTGGAAGGGATACAGCCCACGTTCAGGCAGGTGCCGCCGAGGGTTTCGCGCCCCTCGACCACGGCGGTCTTCAGGCCCAGTTGCGCACAGCGGATGGCGCAGACATAGCCGCCCGGGCCGCTGCCGATGATGATGACGTCATAGTCAGCCATGATGATTTCCTTGTGTTAGAAACGGATGCACAGGCGATGCACATGTGATGCACATTCCATATGCATGAGATTGCAGATGGGGGCGAGGGGCGGAGGGGGCGCTGCCCCCGGCCTGCGGCCTCCCCCGGGATATTTGGGCCAATAAGAAGCGCTGGTCTGTCATTGGTTTTGCCCCCTGAGCGGGAGGGGTTTGGCCCCGCCTTTGGAGGAGCGGCGCGGCAGGGTGGCGACGCCGGTTTGGCCGCAGCGTTTGCAGTTTATCTCCGTGCCATCACCGCGTTGCCAATCGTCGCTTTGCAGCAGGTCGTAGTGGGTTTCGGCATCGGGGTTATGGGGTGTGCCGGCCTGGCGGACCATATTGGCGTTGCCCTCGGCAAAGCGCAGTTCGGCGCGGTGGTTGCAGCCGGGGCAGGTGATCATGTTTTTGCGCAGGATTGCCATGGCTAGCCCTCGATCACGATCGGGGTGCCATTGGGCACGCGGGACCAGATGTCTTGCATCTGGGCGTTGGTGACGGCGATGCAGCCGTTTGTCCAGTCCCATGCCGTGTGGAGGCGGCCGAGCAGGCCCCAGCCGTTGGGCAGGCCGTGGATCATGATATTGCCGCCGGGATCCTGCCCTGCGGCCTTGGCGCGGGCGGTGTCATCGGCATTGGGGTAGGAGATATGGAGGCTGAGGTGGGCCACGGAATTGGCGTTGCGCCAGTCGATGGTATAGCGCCCCTCGGGCGTGCGTTCGTCGCCTTCCTGTGCCTTGTGCCCTTCTGGCGCGGCGCCGAGGGAGATGGGGTAGCGGGCGATTTCGATGTCATCGCGCAGCAGGGTGAGTTCGCGGTTGGATTTGCTGACGCGGATGAGGTCGGCTTGGTCCTCTGCTGCCGCCATTTGCGGCGGGGTGCCCGAGGCAATGCGCGCCATACCGAAGGTATAGGCGGCCATGCCGAAGCCGAGGAGGGCAAGGGCGGCGAGGATGCGAAGGGCGTGTTTCATACGCCCGCCTATGCGCCGCGCGGGCATGGCGAAACCACAGCGGCGCGAGGATGCGCCGCTGTGGATATCGCATTTGCCCGGCAGGCGATCTGCATGTTGGTGGTCCTTACCCTACAGGTCCATCAGCAGGCGGCGGGGGTCTTCCAGCGCCTCTTTGACGCGCACGAGGAAGGTCACCGCGCCTTTGCCATCGACGATGCGGTGGTCATAGGAGAGCGCGAGATACATCATCGGACGGATCACGACCTGACCGCCGATCGCCATGGGGCGATCCTGAATTTTGTGCATCCCAAGGATACCGGACTGCGGCGGGTTCAGGATGGGCGAGGACATGAGCGAGCCGTAGACGCCGCCGTTGGAGATGGTGAAAGTGCCGCCCTGCATTTCCGCCATCGACAGCTTGCCGTCGCGGGCGCGGGCGCCCTTTTCGGCAATCGCTTTCTCGATATCGGCGAAGGACATGGCATCCGCATCGCGGATCACCGGCACAACAAGGCCCGTGGGCGTGCCTGCGGCTATGCCCATGTGGACGAAGTTCTTGTAGACCACATCGGTTCCGTCGATCTCTGCGTTGACCTCTGGCACCTCTTTGAGGGCATGGACACAGGCCTTGGTGAAGAAGGACATAAAGCCGAGCTTTACGCCGTGTTTCTTCAGGAACAGGTCTTTGTATTCGCTGCGCAGGGCCATGACCTCTGTCATGTCGACCTCGTTATAGGTGGTCAGCATGGCGGCGGTGTTCTGGCTGTCTTTCAGGCGGCGGGCGATGGTCTGACGCAGGCGCGTCATCTTTACGCGCTCCTCGCGGGCGGCGTCATCGGCGCTGCTGGGCGGGCGTGGGGCAGACGGGGCGGGCGCAGTCGCCGCAGGCGCTGGGGCCGCGCCGGAGGCTGCTTTTTGCACGTCTTCTTTCATGATGCGCCCGTCTTTGCCGGTGCCCATGACCTGCGATGGGGTCAGGCCCTTTTCCGCCATCATCTTGTTGGCGGAGGGGGCGTTTTCCACGTCCTTGCCGGTGCTGGCCGCGGGGGCGGCCTCTGCGGCTTTGGCGGGGGCGGGTGCTGCTGCGCCGCCGGAGGAGATCACCGCGAGTTTGGCGGAGGCCTCAACCGTTGCGCCCTCTGGCGCGAGGATTTCGGTGAGCGTGCCTGCGGAGGGGGCGGGCACCTCGACGGAGACCTTGTCGGTTTCCAGCTCGCAGAGCATTTCATCTGCGGCGACCGTGTCGCCCACGGCCTTGAACCATGTGGCAACCGTCGCCTCGGTGACGCTTTCACCAAGGGTGGGGACCATCACATCGACGCTCTCGCCGCCGCCTGCTGGCGCGGTTGCGGGGGCCTCTTCTTTGGCGGCGGGCTTGGCCTCGGCCTTGGGGGCCTCGCCTGCGGCGCCTTCGGTGATATTGGCAAGCAGGGCGTCAACGCCGACGGTCTCGCCCTCGGCGGCAACGATTTCGGACAGGGTGCCAGCGGCGGGGGCGGGAACCTCGACCGTGACCTTGTCTGTTTCCAACTCGCAGAGCATTTCGTCCTGAGCCACGGCATCGCCGGGCTTTTTGAACCAGGTTGCTACGGTTGCTTCGGTGACGCTTTCGCCCAGTGTCGGGACGCGAACTTCGGTGGCCATGTTTTAGTTTCCTTCAATCGTCAGCGCGTCATTGATGAGCGCGGCTTGCTGGGCTTTGTGTTGCGTTGCCAACCCTGTGGCGGGCGAGGCGCTGGCTGGCCGTCCGGCATAGGCCGGGCGGCTGTTCTTGGCTTTGATCCGGGTCAGGACCCATTCGATATTGGGTTCGATAAAGGTCCATGCGCCCTGGTTCTTTGGCTCTTCCTGACACCAGACCATATCGGCCTGTTTGAAGCGTTCGAGTTCCTTGACCGCAGAGATCGCGGGGAAGGGGTAGAACTGTTCGAAGCGCAGCAGGTAAATGTCGTCGATCCCGCGGGCGTCGCGTTCCTCGAGCAGGTCGTAGTAGACCTTGCCCGAGCACATGACGACCCGTTTGATTTTGTCATCCGCCACCAGTTTCGTATCGGAGTTGCCCTGCTGGGCATCATCCCAGAGCACGCGGTGGAAGCTGCTGCCATCGGTGAAATCCTCGGCGCGGCTGACGGCCAGCTTGTGGCGCAGCAGGGATTTCGGCGTCATCATCACCAGCGGCTTGCGGAAGTCGCGGTGGATCTGGCGGCGCAGGATGTGGAAGTAGTTCGCCGGTGTGGTGCAATTCGCCACGATCCAGTTGTCCTGTCCGCACATCTGCAAGAAGCGCTCGAGGCGGGCGGAGGAGTGCTCCGGCCCCTGCCCCTCAAAGCCGTGGGGCAGCAGCATCACGAGGCCCGACATGCGCAGCCATTTGCTCTCGCCCGAGGAGATGAACTGGTCGAACATGATCTGGGCGCCATTGGCGAAATCGCCGAACTGGGCCTCCCAGAGCACCAGCGCATTGGGTTCGGCCAGCGAGTAGCCGTATTCGAAGCCGAGCACCGCATATTCCGACAGCATGGAGTCGATGACCTCATACTGGCCCTGCCCCTCGCGGATGTTGTTGAGCGGGTAGTAGCGTTCCTCTGTGTCCTGATTGATCAGGCCGGAGTGGCGCTGGGAGAAGGTGCCGCGGGTGGAATCCTGACCCGAGAGGCGCACGGGGTAGCCCTCTGTCAGCAGGGAGCCGAAGGCCAGCGCCTCGCCGGTGGCCCAGTCAAAGCCTTCTCCGGTCGCGAACATCTTTTCCTTGGCGTCGAGCAGACGGCCCACGGTTTTGTGGATCGGGAAGCCCTCTGGCGCGGTGCTTAGGGCCTTGCCGACCTCGGCCATGGTGTCGGAGCTGATGGCGGTATGACCACGCTCGTAATCCTCGCCGCGGGCGTCGAGGTGCGACCATTTCCCGTCGAGCCAGTCGGCCTTGTTGGGCTTGTAGTTGCGGCCCGCCTCGAACTCGTCATTCAGGAAGGACTGGAAGCCCGCTTTCATATCCTCGATCTCGCCCTCGGGGATGAGGCCGTCCTGCACAAGGCGCTCTGTATAGAGCGAGAGGGTGGTTTTCTGCTTTTTGATTTTTTTGTACATAACGGGGTTGGTGAACATCGGTTCATCCCCCTCGTTATGGCCAAAGCGGCGGTAGCAGATGATGTCGAGGACCACGTCCTTGTGGAACTTCTGGCGGAATTCGGTGGCAACGCGGGCGGCGTGGACCACGGCCTCTGGATCGTCGCCATTGACGTGGAAAATCGGGGCCTCGACCATCAGCGCGATATCCGTGGGATAGGGGCTGGAGCGCGAGAAATGCGGCGCGGTGGTAAAGCCGATCTGGTTGTTCACGACGATATGCATGGTGCCGCCGGTTTTATGGCCGCGCAGGCCGGACAGGCCAAAGCCCTCTGCCACAACGCCCTGCCCTGCAAAGGCCGCATCGCCGTGCAGCAGCACGCCCATGACCTGATTGCGCTCGCTGTCGTGCAGCTGATCCTGCTTGGCGCGGACCTTGCCCAGAACCACGGGGTTCACGGCCTCGAGGTGCGAGGGGTTCGCGGTGAGCGAGAGGTGGACGGAGTTGCCGTCGAATTCACGGTCAGAGGAGGCGCCGAGGTGGTATTTCACATCGCCGGAGCCGTCGACGTCCTCGGGCTTGAAGCTGCCGCCCTGAAATTCGTTGAAAATCGCGCGGTAGGGTTTGCCCATGACATTGGCCAGAACCGAGAGGCGGCCACGGTGGGGCATGCCGATGACGATGTCTTTGATGCCAAGCGCGCCGCCGCGTTTGATGATCTGCTCCATCGCGGGGATCAGGCTTTCGCCGCCATCAAGGCCGAAGCGCTTGGTGCCCATGTATTTGACATGCAGGAATTTCTCGAAACCCTCGGCCTCGACCAGCTTGTTCAGGATCGCCTTGCGGCCATTCTGGGTAAAGGCGATTTCCTTGCCATACCCCTCGATCCGTTCCTTCAGCCAAGCGGATTCTTCGGGGTTGGAGATGTGCATGTATTGCAGGGCGAAGGTGCCGCAATAGGTGTTGCGCACGATGTCGAGGATCTGCCGCAGGGAGGCAACCTCGAGACCCAGCACATTGTCGATGAAGATCGGGCGATCCATATCCGCATCGGAAAAGCCGTAGGATTTGGGGTCAAGCTCGGGGTGCGGAGTGTTCTCGCGCATGCCGAGGGGGTCAAGATCGGCGATCAGGTGGCCGCGGATACGGTAGGCGCGGATCAGCATCAGCGCGCGGATCGAATCCAGCACCGCCTGTTTCACCGACTCGTCGGAGACCTTCACCCCCTTGTCGGCGGCCTTGGCCACGATCTTTTCGGCGGCCTTGGGGGCCTCGGCCTGCGGCCACTGGCCATCAAGGGCGGCGGTCAGATCATCGTTCGGCATCGGGGGCCAATCGCCCCGCGACCAAGAGGGGCCAGCGGCCTCTGCCGTCACATCGGCCTCTGCATCGCCCATCTGGGCAAAGAACTCTGCCCATGCCTCGTCCACCGCGGCCGGATCATTGGCGTAGCGTGCGTAAAGCTGTTCGAGATATTCCGCATTGTGCCCCTGCATGAAGGAGGACGCGTGAAACTGGTCGTTGGCGGGGTGGTCTGTCATTGGGCTGGACCTTCATCTGAAACGAAGTGGGTGGGGGCTGCGGTATGGGGACTGGGCCGCGCGCTTTGGGGGCAGGTGCGGGCCCTGTCTGCGGCGGCGATAAGAGCGGGGCGGCGGATCATCAAGGCCGGATGGATCACGGCCGATGTTTCGCGAAAACTTGCCGGTTGCGGGGCGGCATCTGCGGCCACGGCCGAACCGGTATGGAGGGGCGGATGGGTCTGGATAGGGGAATTGCCCGCCTGCGGCGCGGCAAATCCGGGGGCGCAAACAGCCGAAAGACGGCCCCTTGGGGCCGCCCTCAGGTATTCACGCCCACGCGGCATTAGCCAATGGCCTTCAGGACGGCTTCGCCCAGAGTTGCTGGGCTGTCAGCGACAGTGATCCCGGCGGATTTCATCGCCTCGATCTTGTCCTCTGCGCCGCCAACGCCGCCGGCGACGATTGCGCCCGCGTGGCCCATGCGGCGGCCCGGAGGCGCCGTGCGGCCGGCGATGAAGCCCGCTGTTGGTTTCCAACGGCCCTTTTTCTTTTCGTCGGCGAGGAACTGTGCGGCTTCTTCCTCGGCGGAACCGCCGATTTCGCCGATCATGATGATGGACTGGGTCTCGTCATCGGCAAGGAACATTTCCAGCACGTCGATATGCTCTGTGCCTTTGATCGGGTCGCCGCCGATGCCCACGGCTGTGGACTGGCCAAGGCCGCTATCGGAGGTTTGCTTTACCGCCTCATAGGTCAGCGTGCCGGAGCGGGACACAACGCCAACGGAGCCGCGCTTGTGGATATGGCCGGGCATGATGCCGATCTTGCAGGCGTCAGGCGTGATAACGCCGGGGCAGTTGGGGCCGATCAGGCGGG
The DNA here is from genome assembly GCA_018524345.1 of Harenicola maris. Lineage (GTDB taxonomy): Bacteria > Pseudomonadota > Alphaproteobacteria > Rhodobacterales > Rhodobacteraceae > Harenicola > Harenicola maris. The sequence continues at coordinate 825,154 of JADQAZ010000002.1, read as the reverse complement.
ATTTGGAATTTTCCAGCGCGCGTTTCACGGCCATCATGTCCAGCACAGGGATGCCTTCGGTGATGCAGCAGATCAGCGGGATCTCGGCGTCGATCGCCTCGAGGATGGAATCGGCCGCGAAGGGGGGCGGCACGTAGATCACGGTGGCATTGGCGCCGGTCGTGTGCACGGCCTCGTGGACGGAGTTGAAGACCGGCAGGTCAAGGTGCGTTTGGCCGCCCTTGCCCGGTGTCACACCGCCAACCATTTGCGTGCCATAGGCGATTGCCTGTTCGGTATGGAATGTCCCCTGCGAGCCCGTCAGACCCTGACAGATGACTTTGGTGTTTTCGTCGATAAGAACGGCCATGATGGTCCCTTGCTTTGTCTAATTCGTCATGGAGCAGGGCAGCAACGCCCTGCCCTGTTATATTTTGCCGATCGCAAAGGCGAAGATTTCGCCAAGACTTGGATCGGTTCTGTTCACGGTCAGATACAGCGTTTCCGCGCCATCCCCCGGTAGCCATGCTTTTTCCGCCCCCGGCGCAAGGCCGGCGATAGGCACCTCGAGCACATTCGGCAGCTTGTTTGCATAGGCCTCTGTCACGCTGCGCAGGTTTGCGGAGTTGCGTGACATGACCATGCAGACCTCGGGCTTGCGCGGGTTGCGCCCGCCAAAGCCGAAGACAGGCTTGCCATCGGGGTGGGCATAGGCGGTGACATCACCGCTGTCTGCCAAAAGGATGTAACCGTCGGATTTAAGCAGCGCGAGCGCCCCTGCCAGATTGTCCACGTTGGCCTCGCACACTTTTTCAAAGCTTGCGATAAAGGCGGCCGGGGCAACGCGGGTCATGATTTCCTCCTCGGTTTTGCCATCGAATGCGACGATGGCCTCCTCGGGGATGCTGACCACCTGCCCGCCTGTGGGGGCACAGGCCCCCAAGGCAATCGCGGATGCACCGATAAGGGCGGCGAAGCGGATCATTACTTGACCGCCGCCACGATTTTCTCGGCGCCATCTTTCAGGTCGTCGGCTGCAATCACATTGAGGCCCGAGTTGTTGATGATGGCTTTGCCTTCCTCAACATTCGTGCCCTCAAGGCGCACAACCAGCGGAACCTTCAGGCCGACTTCTTTCACCGCGGTCACAACGCCCTCTGCGATTACATCACAGCGCATGATGCCGCCGAAGATGTTCACAAGGATGCCTTTGACGTTGGGGTCAGAGGTGATGATCTTGAAGGCCTCCGTCACCTTTTCGGTGGTGGCGCCGCCGCCCACGTCAAGGAAGTTGGCAGGCTCAGAGCCGTAGAGCTTGATGATGTCCATGGTTGCCATGGCAAGGCCCGCACCGTTGACCATACAGCCGATCTCGCCGTCCAGCGCGATGTAGTTGAGGTCATATTTAGACGCGGCGAGTTCCTTGGGGTCCTCTTCGCTTTCGTCGCGCAGCTCTGCGATATCGGCGTGGCGATACATGGCGTTGCCGTCAAAGCCGATCTTGGCGTCGAGGCATTTCAGATCGCCCGCCTTGGTCAGGATCAGGGGGTTGATCTCCAGCATCTCCATGTCTTTTTCCATGAACATTTTGTAGAGCGTGCCCATAAGCTTGACGCATTGCTTCATCGCTGGGCCGGTCAGGCCAAGGGCGAAACCGACGCGGCGGCCGTGGTAGGCCTGATAGCCCGCTGCCGGATCAACGGCAAAGCTGAGGATCTTTTCGGGGGTCGCGGCGGCGACTTCCTCGATGTCCATGCCGCCCTCGGTGGAGCAGACAAAGGAGACGCGGCTGGTGACACGATCCACCAGCAGGGCGAGGTAGAATTCGCTTTCGATCTCGGCGCCGTCCTCGATATAGACGCGGCCCACCTGTTTGCCGGCGGGGCCGGTCTGGTGGGTGATCAGGGTGCGGCCGAGCATCTTCTTGGCTTCTTCGGCGGCTTCGCTGGCGGACATGGCGATGCGCACACCGCCTTTTTCGCCTGCGTCAGGCTCGGCGAAGTGGCCCTTGCCACGGCCGCCTGCGTGAATCTGTGCCTTTACGACCCATACTGGGCCATCGAGTTCGCCAGCGGCCGATTTGGCCTCTTCGGCTTTCATGACGATGCGGCCATCGGATACCGGAGCCCCATAGGAGCGCAGCAGCGCCTTCGCCTGATATTCATGAATGTTCAACGGGATTCCTCCGGAGGGTTACTGTCCATTTCGGACATTGGCGGCGAAAAACGCGTTTGAAAAGCGTGTTTGCGCCCACAGGGCCGAGTTTTCGACATTTGTGATCACACTTGAATTATGTGTGATCACAAAACGGGGCGGCGCCCGGATCAATGCCGTTGCGACGTGGAAAACAGGGGGGCAGAGCCCCTTTGCGGGAGAATCAATTCACTCCCCGCCCCTTCACAGTAGGCGCCGGGGGCAGAAAGGCCAGAGGGCTGTGTGCTGAGGCCGCGCCAGTCACGAAACCCGCGCATAAAAAAACCGGAGGCTCTCGCCCCCGGTTTCTGTAACTTCAAATCCTTGCGGATCAGGCGAGCGCAGGCTCGATGCCTTTACAGGCCTCAACAAGGCCCTTCACCGCGTCAACGGATTTGTCGAACATGGCCTGCTCGGTTTTGTCGAGCTGGATGTTCACAACACGCTCAACGCCGCCTTTGCCGATGATGGTCGGCACGCCAACGTAGAAACCGTTCAGGCCAAAGGCGCCGTCAACATAGGCCGCGCAGGGCAGCAGACGCTTTTGGTCTTTCAAGTAGGCTTCGGCCATTTCGATGCCTGCGGTCGCAGGGGCATAGAAGGCAGAGCCGGTTTTCAGCAGGCCAACGATTTCCGCGCCGCCGTCACGGGTGCGCTGGATGATCGCGTCCAGTTTTTCCTGTGTGGTCCAGCCCATTTTCACGAGGTCGGGCAGAGGAACGCCGCCAACGGTGGAGTAGCGGGAGAGCGGCACCATGGTGTCGCCGTGGCCGCCCAACACAAAGGCTGTCACATCGCGCATCGAGACATCGAACTCGAGGCTGAGGAAGTGGCGGAAACGGGCGGAGTCGAGAACGCCAGCCATGCCGCAGACTTTTTCGTGGGGCAGGCCAGAGAATTCGCGCAGCGCCCAAACCATGGCGTCCAGCGGGTTGGTGATACAGATCACAAAGGCGTTCGGCGCGTGGTCGCGGATGCCTTCGCCAACGGATTTCATCACCTTCAGGTTGATGCCCAGAAGGTCATCGCGGCTCATGCCCGGCTTGCGCGGTACGCCGGCGGTCACGATGCAAACATCGGCGCCAGCGATGTCGGAATAGTCCTGTGTGCCAGAGATCGCGGCGTCAAAACCCTCGGCAGGGCCGGATTCGGCCAGGTCGAGTGCTTTACCTTGGGGTGTGCCCTCGGAGATGTCGAAAAGGACGACATCGCCCAGTTCTTTCATCGCTGCGAGGTGAGCCAGTGTGCCGCCAATTTGGCCTGCGCCGATCAGTGCAATTTTAGGTCGTGCCATGAGTTTCCCATGCCTTTGTGCCGTTAAAATTCCCGCATCAGCTAGCCAAATGCCGGCCAGCGTGCAAGCCTTCGCTGCATTGCAACATTTCACCAGATGACGCAGCGGAAGCGGCAAACCTCTGGAATAGCGAAGGAAATAAGGCGTGCCAGAGGTAAATCTGCTGATCATCGCTGCGGCAGCTGTGTTCTTTGCCGGTGTGTCAAAGGGGGGGTTTGGCTCGGCCGCGTCCTTTGCCGCCGCGCCGATTCTGTCGCTTGTAATGGATCCGCGGCTGGCGCTGGGGGTGATGCTGCCGCTGTTGATGTTGATCGATATTGCGGCGCTGAAATCCTTTTGGGGGAAGTGGCATACGCCCACGGCGCTGGCCATGTGCATCGGGGCCCTGCCCGGTGTTGCGCTGGGGGTCTGGTTCTTTCGCACCGCCGATGCGGATACCTTCCGCCTGTTGATCGGGGCGGTGGCGCTTGGCTTTGTGGCCTATCAGATCCCGCGCGAGATGGGCTGGCTGCGGGTGCCTGTGATGGCCTTTCGCTCTTGGCTGGGGTTTCTGGCGGGGATGGCCGCCGGGTTCACCAGCTTTGTCGCCCATGCGGGCGGCCCGCCTGCGGCGATTTTCATGCTCAGTCAGGGGATGCGCAAAACCGTGTATCAGGCGACCAGCGTTGTCACCTTTTGGGTGATCAACATGCTCAAACTGGTGCCCTATGCCCTGCTGGGGGCCTTTACCGAGGAGACGCTGGTGCTGGACCTCTGGCTGTTTCCCGTGGCCCTGATCGGCACATGGGTCGGCGTGCGCGCGCATTACTGGGTGCCGGAGCGGGCGTTTTTCGCCCTGACCTATTTCCTGCTGGTCTGCACCGGTTGCAAGCTCTTGTGGGAGGGTTTGACTTAGACCTTGATGCCTGTCGGCGTCAGCGGGTCATTCATGGTTTCAAACCCCTGACCCGAGGCCACAAGACAGGTCACGCCAGAGGGCATGGTGACGGTGATGGTCCATGTGCCCGTCTCGCCCGAGGCGAAAACCTCGATCACTGCGTTATTGGCGCCAAGGCCCATGGACTGGCGCGTTTCGCCATAGGTGCCCGCAAGGCGTTCCACCACGGCCTCGCGCGGGGCGCAGTTGGATTGGCCCTGCCCCGAGGCGCCATTCGCCGCAAGGACCAGCAAGCCCAGCGCGATCAGGCAGGGTTCGAAGAATTTGAAATTGAGGACATTAAGCATGGGCAGGCCCCTTTTGGGTTGGAGGTGGCGGTTTTGGTTAATGGTGGCAGGGCATTGCGCCCCGTTCGACGCAGGAAAGACTGCGCCTCAAGTGTTCCAAACTGGTTAACGGTGCGTGCGGAATGGCGAAAAATTCGCTGATGCAGCATTTCTCGACGAATTATTGTTGCGCATTTCTGCATCGCGGCATATTGAATGTTTCGCAACCGCCGCAGGCACAGCCCAGATGGAGCCGATAGATGACCCAAAGCACCCGCCCTTTCCGCTCTGTTCTGTATCTGCCTGCCTCCAACGCGCGGGCGCTGGCCAAGGCCGCCACCCTGCCCTGCGATGCGATCATCTTTGACCTAGAGGACGCGGTGGCAGAGGCCGAGAAACCCGCCGCCCGCACGGCCCTTGGCGAGACCCTCGCCAGCACCGATTATGGCCCCCGCTTTCGCATCGTGCGGATCAACGGGGCAGATACCCCGTGGGGCGAAGATGACCTGAATGCCGCCGCGCAAATGGCCCCCGAGGCGGTGCTCTTGCCCAAGGTCGAAAGCGCCGCGCAAGTCGAGGCCGCCTTTGACCGTCTGCCCGAGGGGGTGCGGGTCTGGGCGATGATGGAAACGCCTTTGGGGATGCTCAAAGCGCTGGAGATCGCGCAGGCCCGTGGCATGGGCGGTTTCGTCATGGGCACCAATGATCTGGCCAAGGATCTGAACACCCGCTTTCGCCCCGACCGCCTGCCGATGATGCATGGCTTGCAATCCTGCCTGACCGCCGCCCGCGCTGCGGGCATCATCTGTATCGACGGGGTCTATAACGCCTTCAAGGACACCGAGGGCCTGCGCGCCGAATGCGATCAGGGCCGCGATCTGGGGATGGACGGCAAGAGCCTGATCCACCCTGCGCAGGTGGAGATCGCCAATGCGGTCTTCGGCCCGACGGAGGAGGAACTGGACCTCGCCCGCCGCATGGTCGCCGCCTTTGCCGAGGCACAGGCCGAGGGCAAGGGCGTCGCCGTTCTGGACGGGCGGATCGTGGAAAACTTGCATGTTGCAACGGCGCAGGCCACGCTGGCAAAAGCAGAGGCGATTGCAACACTTGAAGGGGCCTGACCATGGGCATGGCGATACTGATGTGCGGGGTGCTCCTTTGGGTGGTGGCCCATGGGTTTAAACGGTTCGCACCTGACAGACGCGCCGAAATGGGCGAGAAAGGCCGCGGCATTATGGCCGGGCTGATCCTGCTCTCTGTGGTGCTGATGGTCTTTGGGTATCGCTGGTCTGATGCCTATGATCTGGCCACACCGCCCGCCTTTCTGACCCATATCAACAACCTGCTGATGGTGGTCGCCGTGTTTCTCTTCAGCCCCGCACCCAAGCGCGGCCGCATCATCGGAGGCATGCGCCACCCGATGCTGGTGGGGTTTAAGGTCTGGGCGATTGCCCATCTGCTGGTGAACTGGGACGCCGCCTCTTTCGTGCTCTTCGGCGGGCTGCTGGCATGGGCCGTGGTCACCGTCATCCGCATCAACAAGGCCGAACCCCACTGGCAAAAGCCCGCCCCCTCCGGCACCTACGCCATGGACGCCGCCTTTCTGGCGGGCTCGCTGCTGATCGTGGGGATCATCGGCTATATCCACATCCTGCTGGGCCTCGCGCCCTTCGGCTAACCCCCTACTCTCCATAGCAAATCAAGGATCAATAACATGCAGCTGTATCGCCTGCTGACAGAGGAAGACACCGCCGCCTTTTGCCACAAGGTCACCGCCGCGCTGAACGCAGGCTGGACGCTCTATGGCGATCCGACCTACGGCTACGACGCCGCCAACGGGGTGATGCGCTGCGGGCAGGCCGTGGTAAAAGAGGCCCCCGGCGATTACTCGCCTGATCTCAAACTGGGCCAACTGTAACATGGGCGCGAAAACCAACGCAGGGCGGTTCTTTGAGGACTACGCCCTCGGCCAGCGCATCGTGCATGCGGTGCCGCGCACGATCTCGGGGGGCGAAAGGGCGCTCTATCACGCGCTCTACCCCGCGCGCCACGCGCTGGCCTCCTCCGACAGCTTCGCGCAGGCCTGCGGCCTCTCTGCCCCGCCGCTGGATGACCTGCTGGTGTTCCACACGGTCTTCGGCAAAACCGTGCCCGATGTCTCGCTCAATGCGGTGGCCAACCTCGGCTACGCCGACGGACGCTTCTTGCGGCCCGTCCACGCGGGCGACACCCTGCGCGCGGAATCCGAAGTCATCGGCGTCAAGGAAACCTCCTCCGGCAAAACCGGCATCGTCTGGGTCCGCACCATCGGGCTGAACCAAAGGGACGAAACCGTGCTTAGCTATGTGCGCTGGGTCATGGTGCGCAAACGCGACGTGATCGCCCCCGCGCCCACAGCCAGCCCGCCCGACCTGCCCAGCGCCGTCCCGGCAGAGGACCTCACCCTGCCCGAGGGGCTGGATTTCACCAACTACAACTTCGACCTCGCCGGAGAGCCCCACCGCTGGGGCGACTACGCCATTGGCGAAACCATCGACCATGTGGACGGCGTCACAATCGAAGAAGCCGAGCATATGCTCGCCACCCGCCTCTGGCAGAACACGGCCAAGGTGCATTTCGACGCCACAAACCGCCCCGACGGCAAACGCCTGATCTACGGCGGCCATGTGATCTCCATGGCGCGGGCGCTCTCCTTCAACGGACTGGCCAATGCGCAACTCATCGCCGCCATCAACGGCGGCACCCATGCCGCGCCCTGTTTCGCCGGCACAACCCTGCGCGCATGGAGCGAGGTTCTGGACAAGGCCGAAACCCCCAACCCCTCCATCGGCGCCCTGCGCCTGCGCCTCACCGCCACCACCGGCGCCCCCTTCGCCCTGCGCGACGAGATGGGCAAATACCTGCCAGAGGTCCTGCTCGACCTCGACTACTGGGCGCTGATCCCGCGCTAACGCGCCCTGTTTCTTATTGGAGAAAATATCCCCGCCGGAGGCACAAAATCGCCGCGAAGCGGCCCCGCCCCCACCAAAGGACATCCAAAACAGCCAAAACCCCGGCCGGAGCCCGCCGCAGAATGAAAAAATCCTCCGAATTTTTGGATCAAACCGCAGGCCTTGCGTTTTTCCGGCCCAAAGCTGTGATCACAAACTCATTTTTCCGCGAAATCCGGGGCCAAAAATGCACATTGCGACAACGCAGGGCATGGAAAGCCTCACACGAAGCGGCTATGACTACGTCAAGAATAGAAGCAATGCGATAAAGGGATGCCCCACATGGCGGATACCAAAGGCGACAATCGACCGCTCTCTCCCCACCTGACAATCTATCGTCCGCAGATCACATCGATGAGTTCGATCCTGACTCGGATTTCCGGAACCGGCCTTCTGGTCGGGGCCGTGGGCCTTGTGCTCTGGCTGTTTTCGGCGGCCCTTGGCGCTGGCATCTTCGGCGTGGTTGACTGGCTGGTGACATCCTATGTCGGTGATCTGGTGATGCTCGGCTCTGTCTGGGCGCTTTGGTATCACCTGCTGGCGGGCGCGCGGCATCTATATTGGGATCAGGGCAACGGGCTTGACCTTGAAACCGCAGAAAAGCTCGGCTGGGCCGTGATCGGCGGCTCTATCGTTCTGACGCTTCTGACAATCATCATTCTGTAAAGGGGATCGCAGCAATGGCACGAGATGGCAAAGCCGCAACCCGGCACCTTATTAGCATGACGCGCAGCTCTTGGGCCCTTCTGGTCCTTGTTCCGCTGTTTTTGTTCACCACCGGCCCGATCATCGGCGCCTCCCACGCCGAGGTTGTGGATTGGTATGGCCGCCCCTTGGTCGCCCTGATCACCGCCGCGACCCTGATCGTCGGCATGCTGCATTTCGCCAGCGGCATTCAGGTGGTGATCGAGGATTACACACCCTCGCCACAGCGCGAGAAACTGATCGGTCTGGCACGTATGGTCAGCTATGGCTTGATGGGTCTGGGTCTTTTGTCCCTGCTTATCATCCTGTTCAAATAAGAAGGACGAAGCATCCATGAGTGCTGCATATGAACTGACACACCACGAATACGACGTTGTTGTCGTGGGCGCTGGTGGCTCCGGCCTTCGGGCGACGCTGGGTATGGCCGAACAGGGCCTCAAGACCGCCTGCGTGACCAAGGTTTTCCCGACCCGTTCCCACACCGTGGCCGCACAGGGCGGCATCGCTGCCTCGCTTGGCAACATGGGGCCGGATCACTGGCACTGGCACATGTATGACACCGTGAAGGGGTCTGATTGGCTGGGCGATACGGACGCGATGGAATATCTGGCGCGCGAGGCCCCCAAGGCGGTCTATGAGCTGGAACACTACGGCGTGCCGTTTTCCCGCACGGAAGAGGGCGATATCTACCAGCGTCCCTTTGGTGGCCACACCACCGAATTCGGCGAAGGCCCCCCGGTGCAGCGCACCTGCGCCGCGGCTGACCGCACCGGCCACGCCATTCTGCACACGCTCTATGGCCAGTCCCTCAAGGAAAAGGCCGAGTTCTTTATCGAATATTTCGCCACTGACCTGATCATGGGCGAGGATGGCACCTGTCAGGGTATTCTGGCATGGAAACTCGACGATGGATCGCTCCACGTCTTTAACGCCAAGATGGTTGTTCTAGCCACGGGCGGCTATGGCCGCGCCTATTTCAGCGCGACCTCGGCCCATACCTGCACCGGCGACGGCGGCGGTATGGTGGCGCGTCAGGGTCTGCCCCTGCAGGACATGGAATTCGTGCAATTCCACCCCACCGGCATCTACGGCGCGGGCTGTCTGATCACCGAGGGTGCCCGCGGCGAAGGCGGCTATCTGACCAACTCCGAAGGCGAGCGTTTCATGGAACGCTATGCGCCGACCTACAAGGATCTGGCCAGCCGCGATGTTGTTTCGCGCTGTATGACCATGGAAATCCGCGAGGGCCGCGGCGTTGGGGAAAAGGGGGATCACATCCACCTGAACCTCAACCACCTGCCGCCAGAGACGCTTGACCTGCGCCTGCCCGGCATCTCGGAAAGCGCGCGCATCTTTGCCGGCGTTGACCTGACCAAGGAACCGATCCCGGTTCTGCCCACCGTGCATTACAACATGGGCGGCATTCCCACGAACTACTGGGGCGAGGTGCTGAACCCGACCTCGGATGACCCGAACCGCATCTCCCCCGGGTTGATGGCTGTGGGCGAGGCCGGCTGTGCCTCTGTGCACGGGGCGAACCGTCTGGGCTCCAACTCCCTGATCGACCTCGTGGTCTTTGGCCGCGCCGCTGCGATCAAGGCCGCCGAAGTCGTCGACCCCAAGGCCCCGAACCCGGAGCTGAACCAAGCCAGCCTGCAACAGGCGCTGGACCGTTTCGACGGGCTGCGCAATGCCAAGGGCGGTATTTCCACCGCCGAGGTGCGCGGCAACCTGCAACAGGCGATGCAGGACGAGGCGGCTGTGTTCCGCTCCGAGGAGTCCCTGCAAAACGGGGTGAAGCGCGTGGCCGAAGTCACCACCAGCTTTGCCGATGTGGCCGTGACAGACCGCTCGATGATCTGGAACACCGACCTGATGGAAACGCTGGAGCTCTCCAACCTGCTGCCCAACGCACAGGCAACCGTGGTCTCGGCAGAGGCCCGCAAGGAAAGCCGCGGCGCCCATGCCCATGAGGACTATCCAGACCGCGACGACGTGAACTGGCGCAAACACTCGCTGGCCTTCGTCGAAGGCAGCGGCGTTACGCTGGACTACCGCCCAGTGACGCTTGACCCGTTGACACCAGAAGGCGACGGCGGCATCGACATGAAGAAAATCGCGCCCAAAGCGCGGGTTTATTGATGCCACTGACAGACAAAGGCCCTGCCCTTGCCACTTCTGGGAAAACCGCGGATCGCCGTGGTCGGAGCCTTCCGCTCCGGTACGAACTACGTCCAGTATCTGCTGGAACAAAACTACCGGTGCCGGGTCACGCCTGACGCCCATGGCTGGAAACATCTGCCCGTGCCGGTCCGCCGGCGCGCGGCAAACCGCTGGATCGACGGGCGGGTGCCCCTGATCGGGGTGATCCGCTCGCCGCTCGGCTTCCTCACCTCCCTCTATCGCTACCGCGTTGAAATCGGGCGCAATATCGACGCCCCGACAGAATGGGAGGCCTTCCTGTTCAGCCGCTTTGCCATCCACCACCGGCATCCCCAGCGCACCGCCTGCCTCAGCTTTGCGAACCCGCTGGAGTATTGGAACAGCCTCTATATCAACCTGCTGACCCTGCCCCAGCCCGCCTTTCGCAGCCGTATCGTCGTCTATGACGCCATCACCGCCGATCCGCAGGCAGAGATCGAAAAGCTCGCAGACTGGGCCGGGCTGCGCCGCTGCTCTGCGGATTTCCACCTGCCGGGTGGGCACCTGTCACGCGGATCGGGCCGCATGCGCCGTCTGCTGACAGGATGCGGCGCGGCTATGGAGGCAACACCACGCGAAAAGCCAAAGCCTTTCCCCCTGCCGAGCTTTACCCAAGAGCAGCTCGCCTTTATCAAGGGCCATGCCGCGCCGGAGCTCACCGCCCTGCTTGGCCCCCATTGCCCGGAGCTTCGCCAATGATCATCGCCAATCTGGCCAGCTACCCGCCCCGCCGCTCCAACCTGCCACGGGTCGTCGCCACCCTCGCTCCGCAGGTGGATCGCATCAACCTCGTGCTGAATGAATATGACGGCCCGTTGGAGGAACTCTCCAGCTACGCCAACGTCAAACAGATCATGCCGGATGAGGACACCAAGGACGCGGGCAAATTCTATCCCGATACCTCGGATGCCGATTACGTCTTCTTCGTCGATGACGACCTGATCTACCCCGCCGATTTCATCGCCAAATCGATCGAGCGGTTCGAGGCCCTCGGCAAAGGCCACTTCCTCGGGGGCTACCACGCCTCGATCTATACCAAACCGGCGCCCTCCCTCTCGCCCAAACGGCTGCTGAAATGGCTCACCTACAGCCGCGAGAAAATCGCCGACCACCGCAGGCCCTTCCGCTTCTACGAAACACTGGAACAGCCGGTGGTGGTGGATCAGGTCGCCACCAATGCCGCCCTGATGCGCGGCGCCGATGTGCCGCCCTATGCCTATATGGCCAGCTCGCAGAAATTCGTCGATGTGCGGCTGGCGAAATGGTGCTTTGAAAACGGCATCCGCTCCGTCGCGCTGCCGAAACAGGCCCACTGGCTGGGCGAGGTCCGGTTCGAGGAAACCATCTTCCACGGTTTTACCCGCAAAAACCTGCCCCATGTGGCCGATGAAATCTGGTCCTACGCCTTCAAGGCAGAGGGCCTCGGCGCGCCGGTGGAACCCCGCAGCTAACCCACCCGAAAAAACGCCCTGCTTCTTATTGGAGCTAAATATCCCCGCCGGAGGCACAAAATCTTTTATCGACCCGGCTTCGCCGGGCCGATCCGCGGGGGCTTTTGGCCATTCTGGCCAAAAGCCCCCGCCGCCTAACTGATCAACCTGCGCAGGCCTTGGCTGACGTCCTGCCGGATCGCGAGGCGCAGGGCAGGCTCGTCGCCTGCGTTCAGGGCCTCGAGAATATCTGTGTGGTGCCGCGGTGTGCGGTCTTCCCAGATGCGGGTGTAGAGGGCGCGCATGGTCGGCCCGAGTTGCAGCCAGACGGTTTCGACCAGTGCCAACATCGCGGGCGCTTGGGCGCGGCGATAGAGCGTGCGGTGGAATTCGAGGTTCAGGCGGATATAGCCCACGGGATCCCCCTCCCGCACCCGCTCGATCACCGAGGTGTTGATCGCGGCGAGCCTGTCGATCAGGGCCGCATGGGCGCGCGGCAGGGCGCGGGTGGCAAGCTCTGTTTCCAGCATGGAGCGGATGGCGACCAGCTCCTCGATCCGCTCGTTGGTCAGCTCCGGCGTCGACACGCGGCCCGAAGCAGAGAGAGACAGCGCCCCTTCCGCCACCAGCCGCCGCACGGCCTCTCGCGCCGGGGTCATCGACACGCCATAGGTCGCGCCGATCCCGCGCAGGGTCAAGGCCACGCCGGGGGCGATTTCGCCCTGCATGATCTGGGTGCGCAGGCTGCGATAGACCCGATCATGGGCCGCACCCACGGGGGCGGCAGGCTCTTTGGCACTTGGCATAATGGGCATTGGCGGAAGCATGGCGCAAGATGATGCCCGCTTGGCGCGGGCGTCAAGGGGGGAAAGGGATGCCGCCCCCCTGCCCCGGTGATTTTTCACGCAAAGGGTTTTTTCCGGGCAGGGCGCCCCTAATCCGCCCCCTCGAAACGGTAGGAGTGCAGCACATTGCCCTCGTCGCGCAGCCAGCGGCGCGGGGCCTCGTAGTCCGGCATCAGGGCGCGGACCTCGGCCCAGAAGGCGGCCGAGTGGTTCATCTGAGCCAGATGCGCCACCTCATGGGCGGCGACGTAGTCCAGCACCTGCGGCGGGGCGAGAATCAGCCGCCAGCTGAACATCAGGTTCCCCGCCGAGCTGCAGGAGCCCCAGCGCGAGCGTGTGTCGCGCAGGGTCAGCCGGCCATAGGGGCGGCCCAGCGCGGCGGCGTAGTGATCGCAGGCCTCGGCCAGCCTGTCGCGTGCGCGGGCCTTGCAGAACCCCGCAAGGCGGGCGGCCATCTGCGCCGCGCTGCCCTCGGGCACGCGCAGGGTCTCGCCCTGCATCTGCACCCGTTTGCCGCCGGCCTCGATCCGCCGCATCACCCCCTCCACCGGCAGCATAGCACCGGGGCCGACCAGCACCTGCACCGGCTGCTGGGCAAGGTTGGCGCGAATCCATTCGGCTTTTTCATCAATAAAACGCTGCGCCTCACGCAGGGGCACCCGTTTGGGCAGGGTCAGCGTCACCGCGCCATCGATCCGCGAAATCCGCAGGCTCAGCCGCCGCGCCCGCGCCGAGCGGCGCAGGGTAACCTCCACCGGCGGCGCACCGGCCAGCGAAAGATGGGAAACAGGGCGCAAAAAGGACATCACAGCGTGCCAAACCTAATGGTGAAAGGACCTGTGCCAAAGCTAGGCAAAGCCGCCGCCCGCGACAATCGCCTTTTGCGCAAAGCCCCCGCGCAGAGGTTATTGCGCCGCCGCCCCTTTACAACGGGCCTCGTGTGTGGCACCTCGCGCGACTGATAACACACAAACAGCACCCGATTTTCAAGAAAGAGGATGACCATGCCGAAAGAAGAATGGGGCGTAAAGCGCCTGTGCCCCACCACCGGCAAGCGCTTCTATGATCTGGGCCGTGACCCGATCGTCAGCCCCTATACGGGCGAGGTTGTCGAAATCGACACCGGCAAAAAGTCGAGCCTTGCGCTGAAAACCAAATCTGCCGAGGCAACTGCGAAAGAATCCGCAGTGGATGATGATGATGTCGTTGATGTCGAGGTTCTCGACGATGATGATACAGATGTCGATCTGGGCGATGACGTTCTGGAAGACGACGATGACGATGATACGGTTCCTCTTGAGGAAATCGCAGATGTCGCATCGGATGATGACGACAGCTAACCACGCTTCGGCCCTGTTTCGCATGGGGCCGAAATTCTGATACCAAGTCGTGTTTTTTTCGCTTGATATCACCCGCCCGGCTGGATACACCGCCGAGCATTGGGGCCTTAGCTCAGTTGGGAGAGCGCTTGCATGGCATGCAAGAGGTCAGGGGTTCGACTCCCCTAGGCTCCACCATATCCCCCCAGTGATATAAGACGCGGCGAAGTCGCACGCCGTGATCCACAGGCCTTGGGACTGTGTTTGCTCCGGGATTCGCGGCAGGCCCGCTCAATCCTTGGCAAAGGCCTCCAGCAGGATTTCCTCGCAGACGAGGTCATCTTCCCCGCCCTCAGGCGCCGCGCCCTGTGCAGGCTCCGCCTTGGGCGTGCCACCCGGGTCATGGGCCTCAAAGAACACCCGCATCGCATTGCCCACCCCCTCGGGTGTGACCGAGCGCATGTTCTTCTCGAAAAACTGCCCCATGGTGAAGGGGGCGGAGACAAGCTCGTAGGAAGGGAAATAATCCAGCTGCGGGTTTTCCTCATAGAGCATGCCGCAGACCGCCCGCAGCACCGATTTGGAATAGGTCGTCGCGGGCAGCACATGGTTGCCCGATGCCGTCGCCGTCAGGGGCACGGGCGAGACCGTGGTGATATATTTCACCCGCGGGTTCACCGCCGCGATCACCTTCATCACCTTCTCGAAATCGCCCTTGGTCTGTTCGTAGTTGAAATTGACGAACTCGAACTCCGCATCAGAGAATTCCCCCGCAATCACGCCGGGGCAGACGGGATAGATCGTGCCGGTTTTCTTGCGCCGCCATGCCTCTGTCAGGCCGAAGGTGAAAACAAACACATCCATCGCGCCGAGCATCTGTTTCACCTGCGCCAGATGGGCGCGGCGCAGCATCATCGCCTCTTCCAGAGAGGCAAATCCCCCCGGTTCGATATTGGGGCGGATGCCGTCATAGAACCGCCCGTCTTTCTCAAAGAAATCCTCGCTGCGCACCGTCCCGGCCAAAGCATCCTCGACAAGCTGCAACAGCTGCCGCGCGGTGTAGATATTGCCGTAGCGGGCGGAGTAGATCGACAGGCCAAAGCTATGGGCCGTGGCCTCGCTCATCCCCGCAAGGGGCGGTTCCACATCGACAACGGCAAAGCCGCGCTCGCGCAGGTTGCGGCCCACATGCTGGGCGAAACAGCTGCCCGCCACGGCGACCCTGTCGGTTTTGGTCAGGGAAAACCGCTTGGCATAGATGTCCTGCACGGTGAAGGGCGTCTGCGCCGCCACGCCGCTGCGCCAGAACCGGTCGGCAGGAAGGTTTTCATAGGGGTTGGTCATGTGTCGCGTCCCTCATCTGCTGCCAGTCTGGCAAAAAACTCCTCCAAAATCAGGATGCCATAGGCGCGGTTCGCGTGGTAGATATCCTTCTTCCCGAAGGTCTCCCCCTCGCCGTAGTATTTCTCGGCGCCCGAGGTGAAACGGCTGCCGGTCATACAGCCGGAGACAACAGTCTCCTCCGGCTGCGCGATCAGCTCCACCCCCTCGGGCAGGTTCCGCGCCAGCCCCTGCGCCGCGATCTGCGACAGAACCTCCACGGCCGCCTGCTCCTTCGCCGCGCGGCGATAGGCGGGGCCCATGGTTTTCGAGATCGAGGTGATCTTCTCTGTCACATGGGGGTTGATGGTCAGGAAACACCGCGTCGGCGGCATCTTGTCCAGCCGCCGCAACAGGGTTTCGAGCTTGGATGTCTGGAAAATATCGGCCCAAGCGGCCTCGAACATGGCGCGGGTGCCGATGGGCCTGCCCGCTGCCGTGCCCCTGCCCCGGCGCAGCTTGCTCAGGAGACCCTCGCTCTGCGCGGGCTGCGCCGCCTGCATCGGCAGGTCGGTTTCCGCATTGCTCAGGATCAGGGAGTGCATATTCTCGATCAACCCGACCAGCAGCACCGCGTCGTAATCCTGCAAATCAATATAGCCCGCGGGGAACTCTGCCTCGAACTTCGCGCGATTGCCCATCGGGGCCTTCTCGGACATCACAAGCCGCCCCTCGCGCACAACCAGCCGCCGGATGCGCTCGCCGGGAAGGGCGAAAAAGCTCAGCTCCTTACCGGGATGCGCGGATTTGATCTCGTCCCAGCCGAATTTGATCGACGCGGTATGGGAATCCCCCAGAACCAAAAGCTTCACGATACATTCCCGTCTTAACAAACAGGCCCTGTTGTGCCCGCATTACGCCCCTGTTTCAACCGGATGTCATGTCGCCGGCCATTTCCCGCAGGGTCGCCTTGACGCCCTTGGTGGCAAGCCGCTCGTAGGCCTCCACCAGCAGGGCGCGCAGGGTCTCGTTTGCCGCCAGATCGGCGTCAAACACCGCCCGCTGCGCCAAAAGGGCCGCGACCTTGGCGGCGCTGCCCTCCGCCCCGTCGCTTGCGGCGCGCAGGTCAGCGGCCAAGGGGTCGCACACATCAATCTCGCGCCCCGCCTCATCCACCCCGCCGACGTAGCGCATCCACCCCGCCACGGCGAGGGCAAGGCCGCGCGGCTTGCGCCCCATGGCAAGGTTATCGGCAATGGTCCCAAGCAGGCGCTGCGGCAATTTCTGGCTCCCATCCATAGCAATCTGCCATGTGCGGTGGCGGATCGAGGGATCGCGATACCGCGCCATCAGCCCCCTGCAATAGGCGGGCAGGTCCTCGCCCACCGGCTGTTGCAGGGTGGGGATGATCTCCTCCTGCCAGAGGTGCGTGCAAAGGGCGGCGAAGTGCGCATCCGCCACGGCCTCTGCGATGGTTTCATATCCGGCGAGGTAGCCCAGATAGGCCAGCGTCGAATGGGTGCCGTTGAGGCAGCGCAGCTTCATCACCTCATGGGCCTCGACACTGGCGACGAATTGCGCACCGGCGGCCTCCCACGCGGGGCGGCCCGCGGCGAAGTCATCCTCGATCACCCATTGGCGGAACCCCTCATGCAGCACGCAGGCGGGGTCATAGCGCCCCGTCGCCTCGGCTACCTTTGCGATATCCGCCCCGGTGGTGGCGGGGGTGATCCTGTCGACCATGGTGGCGGGAAAGGGCACATTCTGTGTGATCCACTCGGCCAAGTCGCCGCCCCGCTGATCTGCATCCATTTGCGCCGCAAATTCCACCACGGTGGCGCGGGCGAGGGCGCCATTCGACGGCAGGTTGTCGCAAGACAACACCGTGAAGGGCGCCGCCCCCGAGGCCCGCCGCGCCGCAAGGGCCGCCACGATGAACCCCGCCGCCGAACGCGGCGCATCGGGATGGGCCAGATCATGGGCGATATCGGGGTGACCCAGATTCAGCGCCCCCGTGGCGGGGGCATGGCAGTATCCCTTCTCCGTCACGGTCAGGGAAACCACCTTCACCGCCGGATCGGCCATGGCGGCGATCACGGCGGCGGGGTCCTCGGGCGCGACCAGAACATCCACGACAGAGCCGATCACCCGCGGCTCCATCTCCCCCGCGCCCAGCGTAACGGATGTGAACACCCCGCCCTGCGGCCCCATCTGGTCCCGCGCCGCCGCGCTGCGCAGGCTGACGGCGATGATGCCCCAATCGCCGCCCTCGGCCTGCATGGCCTCCTCGGTGTAAACCGCGTTGAAGGCGCGGAAAAACGCGCCGGGGCCAAGGTGGACAATCCCGGGCCGCGCCGCAGGGGCGCTTCGGGTCAGGCGGGGCGCTTGGGTCATGATCTCTCCCTCGTCGTCACAGGTGATAGGCGGTTTTGGCAAGCCCATAGGCAAGGTCATGGGCCACCTCAAAGGCATCCCCCTCGCGCAAGCGGCCCGTCGTCACCAGCTCGGACAGATAGGCACAGTCGGAACGGCGCGAGACATCATGGCGCGCGGGGATCGAACAAAACGCCCGCGTGTCATCATTGAAACCGGCGGTGTTGTAGAACCCGCAGGTCTCTGTCGTGGCCTCGCGGAACCGTTTGATCCCCTCATAGCTGTCAAAGAACCACCAAGGCGGGCCGAGCTTCAGCGCCGGATAGGCTCCTGCAAGGGGGGCCAGCTCGCGGCCATAGGCGGTCTCGTCCAGCGTAAACAGAATGATCGTCAGGTCCGGCTCCATCCCCACCGCATCCAGCATGGGCTTCAGGGCGGCAACGTAATCGGTCCGCCCCGGAATATCGAAGCCCTTGTCGCGGCCGAATTGCGCAAACACCCCCGCCGAATGGTTCCGGCGCGAGCCCGCGTGAATTTGCAAGGTCATCCCGTCCGCAAGGCTCATCCGCGCCATCTCGGTCAGCATCTGGCCGCGGAACAGCTCCGCCTCTTGCGGGGTGAACACGCCGGAGACAACCTTGGCAAAGAGCGCCTCGGCCTCGGCGCGGGGCAGATCGGCGGTAACGGCGCTGGGGTGGCCGTGATCGGTGGCCGTGGCGCCGTGTTCCCGAAAGAACGCGCGGCGTTTGACATGGGCGGCCAGATATCCGGCCCATGTGGTGGTATCCTCGCCGGTCAGCGCGCCGAACTCCGCGATATTCTGCGCAAACCCCTCGAAGTCAGGGTCCACCACCGCATCGGGCCGATAGGTGGTGACAACGCGCCCGCCCCAACCGCTCTGCGCGATCTCGGCGTGCCAGCGCAGGTCATCCAAGGCCCCCTCGGTCGTGGCCAGCAGCTCGATGTTGAACCTCTCGAACAGGGCGCGGGGGCGGTAGGCATCTGTCGCCAGACAGCCCTCGATATGGTCATAGATCGCATCGGCCGTCGCCTCGCCCAGCACCTGATCGATGCCAAAGACATGCTCAAAGGAATGGTCCAGCCAAAGCGCCGAAGGCGTGCCGCGAAACAGCTTATACTGCTTGGCAAAGCGCCGGAAAATCACCCGCGGGTCGGCCTCCACCGCGCCGCCATCCACCCGCGCCACGCCCAGATCGCCAAGCGGCACGCCTTGGCTCACCAACATGCGAAAGACGTAGTGATCCGGCACCACAAACAGCTCCGCAGGGTTCGGAAACCGCGCATTCTGCGCAAACCAGATCGGGTCACAATGGCCGTGGGGGCTTATGATCGGCAGGGCCGCCACACTGTCATACAGGGCCCGCGCCAGATCGCGCTGCCGCGCCTCCACGGGGAAAAGACGGTTCGGGTCGGTCAATGGCATGGCGTGGCCTCCTCGGGGTCAATCCCCTATGCTCATAGGCCAGATGCCCCAGCCGGTCAAAGCCGGTCAAAGCCGCCCTAGCCCTCCAGCCCCTGCCATATCTCCTCGGCCCAGCGCTTGATCGTCAATGCCTCCTCCCAGCGGTTCGACATCTCGCGCCCGTCCGGCCCCGTCATGGCGTAATCGGGCGGGCCAAGCTCGCAGAGGAAGACACAGGTGCCCTCCGCGTTGCGCGCGCGCCAGTCCCGCATCCCCTCAGCCCACCAGCCCTTGAACAGCTCCACCCACTTCTGGTTCTGCGGGAAATCCAGCTGCAACTGCACCTGCTGCCGCCCCGCCACGCGACCCTGAAAGCTGTCGGACCGCGCGAGCACGCGGCTCATATGATCCATCTCGCGCTGCGGGATCGGCAGGGTCATCTCCCGGCCAACGACATAATGGGAAAGATCGGCGCAAAGCCGCATCTCCGGCACCGCGTCGAGCAGGCACAGGGTGCTGTAAAGGTCATTGGTGATGCAATTGCGATGGGTCTCGAACAGCACCGGCATGCCCTCGGCCTCTGACATCTCTATCCACGCGCGAATGACGGGGATCATCCCCGCAACGCTCAGGGGCATGACCTGCCCGATCACCACCACGAAGGGCGCGCCAAAATCCTTGGCCATGCGCAGGGTCGGGCGCAGGGCCTCTATCGTCTTGGGGAAATCGACCAGAAAGGGTGTCAGCCCCGCCTGCGCCATCATCGGCTGGATCCGCTTGATATCCGCCGCGCTGGTGGCCCCGAAATCAAGGGCCATGCCCCTGTATCCGGCCTCTGCCACCTTCTCGACCACCGCCTCATAGGGCAGTTTCACCCCGCTTTGGTCATGGGGCTGCATCGCCCAAAGCGAGGTATAAACATCCAGCCGCGGGCTCATTCCGCCACCATCCGCACAGAGCGCCCGCCCACCGGCACCACCCAGACCTCGTTCATCGGATAGGCGCTCTCGTCCTGCGCCCGCAGCTTCTTAATCACCTCGATCTGGAACTCGATCCAGCCCATGCGCCAGACCTCGCCCGCCTTGGCCTCGATCTTCTCGTTCAGGTCGCGCAGCTTCCAGAAGGGCACGGAAGGAAAGGTGTGATGCGCCGTATGATAGGGCATCTGCCAGCACAGCCAGCGCATAAGGGCATTGGTGCGGGTGCTGCGGGTGTTTTCAAGGATGTTCTGCTCGTGGCTCAGGCCCAGATGTTCGATGGTGTTCTGCAGCTGATGCACCGGCTTGGTCAGGATCATGGGCAGGATCCAGAAGGTGGCCCAAGCCCAGCTGCCCAGCGCCAGCGAGACCAGAATGATCGCCCCGTAGAGCGCCAGATGAATGCGGCTCTCGCGGATCACCTTGGCCTCCTCATCAACGCGAATGAAAGGCTCCACAATCACCCCGCGCCCGCGCCGGACCAGCCCGAAAATCCGGTTGCGCCAATAGGTCGGCCCAAGCAGCCAGAGCAGATAGGTTTTCAGGGTATAGGGCTCGCGCACAAGCTCCCCGTCCCGCTCCCAATCCTGCGTCCATTGGTGATGGGCGAAATGCATGATCTGGTCGAAATCGCGCGGGAAGAGCATGAAAAACCCGATGATCCGGCCCCAAACCTCGTTCAGCCGCCGCGTCGCAAAAACCGTGGCATGGGACAGCTCGTGCTGCGCCGCGTAAAGGAAATTGATCAAAACCCCGAGGACAAAACCCGTCAGCAGCACCCACCATGTCCCCATCACCGCGGCATGAGCCCAAGCGGCCAGAGCAATCGCGCCAAGGTGCGAGCCAAGCTGGAGCCAGCCCCGCGCATCCGAGCGCTGGTTCAGCGCCCGCAATTCCGCAGGCTCCAGAAGTTTACGACGAGAGAAATTCGCTTCCATGACAGGCTCCGATCCGGTGGCAGATGCGCCCATGCTAATCCCCCATGTTTTGCAGGTCTATTGACAGTTTTTCGCATAACTGCTGCAATTCTTGCATGAATATTCCCCCCCTCGCCGCCCTCGAAACCCTAGAGGCCCTTGCCCGCACCGGCTCCATCCACCAAGCGGCGGCGCAGGTGAACCTGAGCGCCAGCGCCTGCAGCCACAAGATCAAGGCGCTTGAGGCGCGGCTCGGCTTTCGCCTGATCCAGCCTGCGGGCCGCGGCATCACCCTGACGGCAGAGGGGCGGCGCTATGTCGCCGCGGTGCGCCCCGCGCTGGAACAGCTGCGCGATGCCCATCGCGGCCATGGGGCGGCGCGGGGCGAGCTACTGGTCGCGGTGACCTCCGGCTTTGCCGCCACATGGCTGGCCCCGCGTATCCGCCGCTTTGTGAACCTGTACCCCGAAATCGCGCTGACGCTCTCCTCCACCCCCTCGGGCGTGATGGCGCCCACCTGCGATCTGCAAATCGCCTATGCCCGCCGCCCGCCCAAGGGGGCGGAGCCGCTGCTGGAGGTGCATTTCTTTCCGGTCTGTAGCCCCGATTTCCTTTATACCAACGCGGGGCTGACGCCGGAGCGCATCGCCCCCGATCACCTGCTGCATCTGGAAAGCCGCGAGGACTGGCGGCTCTGGCTTGCCTCCGCCGGCTGCGCCCTTGATCCCGGCGACGCGGGGATCACCTTCACCGGCCTGCTGGCCATGTATGCGGCGGCAGAGGCCGGGGCCGGCATCGGCCTTGGCGATGCCGTCACCTCGGCCCATGCGCTGTCCACGGGGCGGCTGGTCAAACCCTTTGACCAGATCTTAACAGCCGATGGCGGATACTGGATCATCCCGCCCCCCGGCGGGCTAACGGCGCCGGGCCGCGCCTTTGCCGATTGGCTGCGCGCCGAAATGGCGCATGCAGGCCCCAGGTAGGCGCGGCACAAATAGGCACGCCGCGCAAGAGCCGCAGGCTCACATCTGTGTTATCCCTGCCGCCTCCCCAGTAAAACAATGCGTGAGGAAGGGCCCTCCCGCCCCTCTTGCATTGACGCAGCCCAGATCCCCCTGCAAACCACGCGCCATAGATTCGCGCGGCATTCCCCCCTATGCTGCCCGCCGACATATCCGCAAAATTCAAGGACCGCTTCATATGCTGCGCACCCTCCTTACCGCTGCCTCCCTTTCCCTTTTCGCCTTTGCCACCCCCGGCGCCGCGCAGGACACCCCCCTCGTCAAGCTGATCACCGTCACCACCGAAGGCGGCACCCTGACGCGCCAGTTCTTCGGACAGGTCGTGGCCAAGCAAACCGTGGACCTTGCCTTTCAAGTCGGCGGCCAGATCGTGGAGTTTCCGGTGCTGGAGGGGAACACCCTGCCCGAGGGCTCCGTCATCGCCAAGCTGGACCTAGAGCCCTTCGAACTGGCCCTCGAACAGGCCCAAGCCACCCAGAACCAAGCCGAGCGCACGCTGGAACGGCTGGAAAAGCTGCAGGGCAGCTCGGTCAGCCAAGTCTCCGTCGATGATGCGAAAACCGCGCAGGAAATCGCCGCGATCGACACCCGCAACGCCAAACGCGCGCTGGAACAGGCGGTGCTGCACGCGCCCTTTGACGGGCTTGTCGCGCAACGCTTTGTCGCCAATTTCACCACCATCAGCGCGGGCACCCCTGCGGTGCGCCTGCATGACATGTCCGAACTGCGCGTCGATATCGAAGTGCCGGAAATCCTCTTCCGCCGTGTGGGCGAGAAGACCAAGGTGGAAATCTGGGCCAACTTTCCCGGCAATGACACCAACTACCCGCTGGAGCCGCGCGAATTTATCGCCGAGGCCTCCGAAGTGGGGCAAACCTTCCGCCTGACCCTCGGGATGGAGCGTCCAGAGGGCGTCATCGCCCTGCCCGGCTCCTCCGTGACGGTCACGGCGAATGTCCCCGGCCTTGGCCCGAAAATGGAAATCCCCGGCTCTGCCATCATCAATGACAGCGCAGGCAACCCCCATGTGCTGCGCTTTGATCCGGTGGGCGAGGACGAAGGCACCCTGACCATGGTTCCGATCCAGATCGAACCCTCGGCCAGCGGCACGATCTCCGTCATCAGCGGGCTGGAAGCAGGTCAGGAAATCGTCGCAAGCGGCGCGGCCCTGCTGGCGGACGGCATGGAAGTGCGCCGCTTTACCGGCTTTGCGAACTAAGGACGATCAGACATGAATATCGCAACGATTTCCATCGATCGGCCTATCTATACCTGGCTGATTATCCTCGGCTGTCTGTTCGGCGGGCTTTGGGGGTTTAACAGCCTCGGCCGCCTCGAAGACCCCGCCTTCACCATCAAATCCGCCGTTGTCGTCACCACCTACGCCGGCGCCTCGGCGGCCGAGGTCGCGCGCGAAGTCTCCGAACCCATCGAATCCGAAATCCAGAAGATGTCGGAGGTCAAGGAAATCCGCTCCATGAACCAGCCCGGGCTGTCATGGATCACCGTGGATATGAAAGACACCTACGACGGCGACGCCCTGCCCCAGATCTGGAGCAAACTGCGCAACCGCGTCAGCGACGCCACCCTGCCCAGCGGCACCTCCACCCCCTTTGTCAACGACAGCTTCGGCGATGTGTATGGCCTGTATTACGCCATCTCCGCCCCCGGCTTTACCGATGCCGAGAAATACAACCTCTCCACCTTCCTGCGCCGCGAATTGCAGGCCGTTCCGGGGGTTGCCGATGTCAGCCTCTCGGGCGTGCCGAACGAGGTGATCTATGTCGAACCGGATGAGGCCCTGACCAACAACCTGCATATCTCGCCCGCCGTGATTCAGGCCGCTCTGGCCAATTCCAACGAAATTTCCGACAGCGGCACATTGCAGGACCAAAACGGGCGCACCCTGATCCAGCGCCCCGAAGGCAGCGATAGCGTCGAGGAAATCGCCGGTCTGGCCATCGGCGTTGGCGACAAGGTTCTGAACATCGGCGACTTCGCCGAGGTCTACCGCGCGCGCGAAACCAACCCCAGCCTGCTGATCCGCCACAACGGGGAAGAGGCCTTCACCCTTGGCGTTGCGGGCATTGCCTCTGAAAACATCGTCGATGTGGGCCACCGCGTCGATGCACGCCTTGCCGAACTCGCCCCGCAAATTCCGGCGGGGATCACCTTTCACCCGATCTACCAACAGCATCTGGTGGTGGAAGAGGCCTCCAACGCCTTCCTCGTGAACCTTGCCATGTCGGTGGCGATTGTTGTGATCGTGCTGGCCCTGTTCATGGGCTGGCGCGCCTCTGTCGTGGTGGGGATGACCCTGCTGCTGACGGTAGTGGGCACCCTGTTCTTCATGGCGATCTTCTCGATCGAGATGGAGCGGATCTCCCTTGGGGCGCTGATCATCGCCATGGGGATGCTGGTGGACAACGCCATTGTGGTCGCCGAGGGGATGCAGGTCTCGATGCAAAAGGGGCAGTCCTCCCATGATGCGGGGGCCGATGCGGCGGAAAAAACCCAAATCCCGCTGCTGGGCGCGACAGTGATCGCCATCATGGCCTTCGCCGGGATCGGGCTTAGCCCGGATTCGACCGGGGAATTCCTGTTCTCGCTCTTTGCGGTGATCGGTATTTCGCTGCTGCTGTCATGGGTGCTGGCCCTGACCGTCACGCCCCTGCTGGGCCACTACCTGTTCAAGGTCGGCAATTCAGGCAGCAGCCATGACGACGCCTACGGCGGGCTGCTGTTTCGCGGCTATGCCGCGGTGCTGCACCTCTGCCTAAAGCTTTGGTGGCTAGTCATCCCCGGCCTCGTGGCCATCACCGTGCTGTGCTTTGCCGCCTTCGGCTCCATCAAGCAGCAGTTCTTCCCCGACAGCAACACACCGCTGTTCTTCGTGCACTACAAACTGGCGCAGGGGGCCTCTATTCACGAGACCTCCCGCGACCTGATGGTACTTGAGGACTGGCTCGCCGAGCAGGAACCCGTGGTCTCCACCACGGCCTTCGTCGGCCAAGGCGCCTCGCGCTTTATGCTCACCTATCAGGGCGAGGATCCGAACCCCTCCTACGGCCACATCATCGTGCGCACCGAAACCATCGACACGATTGCGGCCCTGATCGCCGAGCTCGAGGCCTTTGGCAAAACCCATCTGCCACAGGCAGAGCTGCGCGCCAAACGCCTCGCCTTCGGCCCCGGCGGCGGCAACCCGATCGAGGTCCGCCTGTCCGGCTCCGACCCCGTGGTGCTGCGCGATCTGGCAGCCGAGGCTCAAGACCTGCTCGAAGGGGCCAGCGAGAATATCATCGCCCCCCGCACCGACTGGCGCGAGATGGAGCAGGTGCTGCGGCCCATCTACGCCTCTGACCGCGCGCAGGAGGCCGGCGTCTCGCGCAGCGATATCGCCGATATCCTGCTCTTTGCCACCGATGGCGTCACCGCAGGGGTCTTCCGCGAAGGCGAACGGCAATTGCCCATCGTCCTGCGCTCTGCCCCCGATGCGGGCCTGAACCTGACCGATTACGGCGTCTATTCCGATGCGGGCGGGGTGATCGTGCCCATCGAACAGGTCACCAATGGGCTGCGGTTCGAGGGGCAAAACACCCTCATGCAACGGCGCGACCGCGTCTATACCATCACCCTTGGCGCGGATATTCCCATCGGCAAAACCGCCGCCGAAGTGCAGGCAGAGGTCCAATCCGCCATCGACGGCATGGAGATTCCCGCCGGCTATAAAATGGAATGGGGCGGAGAGCTGGAAAGCTCGGGCGATGCGCAGGCCAGCCTTGGCAAACAGCTGCCCCTGTCACTGATCATCATGGTGCTGATCTCGGTGCTGCTGTTCAACGCGCTGCGGCAACCGCTGATCATCTGGCTGCTGGTGCCCATGTCGGTCAACGGGGTATCGCTCGGCCTGCTTGGGACGGGCATGCCCTTCACCTTCACCGCGCTTCTGGGCCTGCTCTCGCTCTCGGGGATGCTGATCAAGAACGGCATCGTTCTGGTCGAGGAAATCGACATCACCCGCCGCGAAAACCCGACCCAACCCCTGCGCGACGCGATCACAGAGGCCTCCACCTCCCGCCTGCGCCCCGTGGCGCTGGCGGCGGCAACAACGATCCTCGGCATGCTGCCGCTGATCTCGGACGCCTTCTTCCAGTCCATGGCGGTCACGATCATGGGCGGGCTGGCCTTCGCCTCTGTGCTCACCCTGATCGCCGCGCCGGTGTTCTACTACGTCTTCTTCATGCGGGCCGATCCGGCCCGCACCAAGGCGGCTTGATCCCCCGCGGGGATCAAGCCGCCGCCGCAGGCGCGGGGCAAGCCTGCTGACGCAGGCTTGCCCCGCGAAGCAAAAAAGGGGCTGCTGCGCAGCCCCTTTTTTGCCTCCCCCGCCTTAGCCGGGTTCAGGTATCTTCAACAATCGACAAGACGCAGAGCTTGAGCACAGACAAGCGCCGCTCCAGCACGCTGCGCGTGGCGGCATCGCGTTTGGCATTCATCGCCGTCGAGAAAATGAACTCCGCCAGCGCCGCCCGCACCGCAGGGCCGCCCTCCATATTCGGATAGCTTTCCTCAAGCAGCGCCTCGATCACCATGGCCCAGCGTTCCAGCACGGTGTTTCGGGCCGCCTTCGCGACCCCATCAACCGCATCGGTCAGCTCCGCCGCCTCGGGCGATCCGGCAATCAGGTCATACCAGCGCAAAGGCACCCGCGCGAAAAAGATATCCAGCTTTTCGCCAAGGCTCTCCGCCTTTTCCCAGCGCCCCTCCACATCGGCAATCGTCACCTCGCCCTCATGCAGCACCACGGCAGAGATCATCTCCTCCTTGGTGGCATAAGAATTATACAGGGTCTGCCTCGACACGCCCGCCTCGCGGGCTATGTCTATCATTGTGGTCTTGGCAAAACCAAAGCGCAAAATCCGCGCCATGGCGGCCTCTATCAAATCTATGTTCTGAACTGCCATTACGTCATCGCAATATCTTGTTGCTATTCCGGCAGTAATGGACAAGATTACAACAAATGTCCATTTATATTTTCCCACCGAACAGGCAGGCACGATATGGAACTCTCGGTCAACGGCACAAGCTACTCCCTCGACGTGGAGGAGGACATGCCCCTGCTCTGGGCCCTGCGGGACGAGCTTGGCATCACCGGCCCGAAATACGGCTGCGGCATCGCCCAATGCGGCGCCTGCACCGTGCATATCGACGGGCAGGCGGTGCGCTCCTGTCAGATGCCGGTGGGCGATATCGGAAATGCCGAGATCACCACGATCGAGGGGCTCGGCACCCCCGAGGCCATGCACGCGGTGCAACAGGCCTGGGTGGATCATCAGGTGGCGCAATGCGGCTACTGCCAATCCGGCCAGATCATGCAGGCCGCCGCCTTCCTTGAAACCCACCCCGAGCCCAGCGACGAGGACATAGACCGCGCCATGAGCAGCAATCTGTGCCGTTGCGGCACCTACCCGCGCATCCGCGCCGCCGTCAAAACCGCCGCTGCCAAGCTGCAGGGGGCCTGAGCCATGGGACGCACCCGCACCATCGCCCGCCGCAGCTTTCTCATCGGCTCTGCCGCCGTCCTCGGCGGCGTCGCCTTCGGCACCTATCTGGCGGTCAAACCATCGGAAAACCCGCTCACAGAGTCACTGGCAGAGGGCGAGGCCGCCTTTAACCCCTTCGTCAAGATCACCGAACAGGGCATCACCCTGATCGCCCCCCATGCGGACAGCGGGCAGGGCGTGCATTCCATGCAAACCGCCTTGATCGCAGAGGAACTCGACATCGCCCTCGATCAGGCCGAGGTCAGCTTTGGCGCCCCCGACCCCGCCTATTACAACACCGCCATGGCCAATGACGCCGTCCCCTTCGCCGCCTTTGACGAGGGGCTCGCCGCGCGTTCCATGCGGGTTGTGGCCAGCTCTGCCTTCAAAATCCTCGGGGTGCAGGGCACGGGGGGCTCCTCCTCCACGCCCGATCAATACGACAAACTGCGCGCCGCCGGCGCCATGGCCCGCGAAACCCTCAAGGCCGCCGCCGCGCGGCGCACGGGCCTCCCGGCCGAGCAGTTGAAAACCGAAAATGGCAGGGTCATCACCCCCACGGGCGAGGCGATCCCCTATACCGCCCTCGCCGCCGAGGCCGCGCAAATCCCCCCCGTCACGGACACCCCCCTGCGCGATCCCGCAGAGTGGCGCCTCATCGGCAAGCCGATGCAACGCACGGATATCGTTGCCAAATCCACCGGCACCCTGCCCTATGGCATCGATATCTCCCTGCCCGATATGCTCCATGCCGCCGTGCGGATAAACCCGCGCCAAGGCGGGGAACTGCTCGACTTTGACGCGGCCAAGGCCGAGGCCATGCGCGGGGTCAAAGCCGTGCTGCCCGTCACCGGCGGCCTCGCCGTGGTGGCCGACAACACATGGCGCGCCTTCAAGGCCGCCGAGGCGCTGGAGGTCACATGGGGCCCCGCCCCCTACCCCGCCGAACAGGCGGAGCACTGGGAGGCGGTCGCAAATTCCTTCACCCCCGAACGGCTGAACACCACGTGGCGCGATGACGGCGATGTGGACACCGCCCATCAGGGCGAGGTCATCACCGCCGAATATCGCGCCCCCTATGTCGCCCACCAACCGCTTGAGCCGCTGGGCGCGATCATCCGCGCCGATGCCAATGGGGCAGAGGTCTGGTCCGGCCATCAGCTCCCCCGCTTTGTCCAGATGCAGGTCGCCGCCAAGGTCGGCTGCGAGATGGAGCAGGTCACCTTCCACAACCAGTTCATCGGCGGCAGCTTTGGCCATCGGCTGGAATTCGACGTCATCACCCTCGCTGCGGAAATTGCCGCGCAACTGCCCGGCGTGCCGATCAAGCTGACCTTCTCACGCGAGGAGGATTTCGCACAGGATTACCCCCGCCAGATCGGCATGGCCCGCTCCACCGGATCGGTGAAGGACGGGCGGGTCGAAAGCTGGGCGCTGGATATCGCAACGGTCTCCTCCTCCGTCTCGCAGATGGGGCGCATGGGCCTGTCCCTCTCCGGCCCCGATGCACAGATCGTGGCGGGCGCATGGAACATGCCCTTCGCCCTGCCGCACCTGCGGGTGCGCGGCTATATCGTGCCCGAACTCGCCCCGACCAGCAGCTGGCGCTCCGTCGGGGCCTCCACCTCCGGCTTCTTCGCCGAAGGCTTCTTTGACGAGCTGATCCACGCCGCAGGCGCCGACCCGCTAGAGGAACGTCTGCGCCTCGTCACCCGCCCCGTGCACCGCCAAGTGCTTGAGGCGATTGGCGAAATGTCGAACTGGGGCAGCGACCTTGGCGCTGGAAGGGGCCGCGGCCTTGCCATGTTCGAAAGCTTTGGCGTGCCGGTGGCAGAGGTGGTCGAGGTCACCGACACCCCCGCAGGCATCCGCATCGACAAGGTCTTTGTCGCCGCCGATGTGGGCCGCGTGGTCGATCCGGTCAACTTTGAAAACCTCGTCCAAGGCGGCGTGATCTGGGGCCTTGGCCATGCGATCAACTCCGAAATCACCTATGCGGACGGCAAGGCAGAGCAGAGCAATTACCACATGGCCGAGGGCATGCGCCTGTATCAAACCCCGCAGATCGAGGTCCGCGGGCTGGAAAACGGCAGCCATGTGCGCGGCATCGGGGAACCCCCCGTGCCCCCCGCCGCCCCGGCCCTTGCCAATGCGATCTTCGCCGCCACCGGCACCCGCCTGCGCGAGATGCCGTTTTACAAACACATCAACTTTGTCTAGGGGCCCCGAAATGCGCATCCTGCTTGCCGCCGCCACCGCCATGGCCTGTGCCGCGCCCCTCTGGGCCGAGGGCGATCATGGCCTGACAATCCCCTCCCTCACCGCCGAGGTCACGCCCGAAGCGGGGCTGGAGGCTTGGGACCGTCTGCATGAGGTTTTCACCCATCCGCGCTGCATCAACTGCCACGTGGGGGAAGAGGCCGTGCCGCTCTGGACCACCACCCATGGCGCCAATCCGGGCGAAACCCGCCCCCACGGCATGAATATCCACGGCGGCGACAGCCGCGTTGGCGCGGAATACATCGATTGCGGCACCTGCCACGTCACCAGCACCCGCCCCAATACGACGCCGGGCGCGCCGCCCCATGCGGGGCTGGATTGGCAACTCGCGCCGCTGGAATTTCAATGGACCGGCAAGACCCCCGCCGAAATCTGCGCTCAGGTCCGCGACCCCGAGCGCAACGGCGGGCGGGATGGTGCGGGCCTGATCGAACATATCACCCATGACGCCGAGGTTGCGGGCTTTATCACATGGGGCTTCACCCCCGGCGCAGGGCGAGAACCGGCCCCCGGCTCCTTGCAAAGCCATCTGGATGACACCGCCGCATGGGTCGCCGCAGGCATGCCCTGCCCCGGCGATCCCCTGCCCGCCAGCGCACCGACGGAGGCAAGCGAATGACCGATATCAAAGGCCCCTACCGCGCGGGCGCGTTTTTTGTTGCCCTCTCCGGCGTGCTGCATCTTCTGTCGCCGATCCTTGGCGGCTTTGGCCCGCAAATGCTGGGTCTGGCCGCGATCGGGGTGCTCTACCTTTTGTTTGGGTTTGGGCTGATGCAGGGCTGGCGCTGGCTGGCCTATCTGTTGTTTCTGTGGATGCTTGTTGGGGTCTCTGTCTCTATCGCGCTGATCTGGAACGGCGCTCTGCCCGCATGGCTGCCCACGGGCTTTGCCATGGCGGACGGGGCCGCGGCGCTTGCCCTGTTCCTTGCCCTCTGGAGGCCTGCGCAGGGTTGAAGCTGCGGGAGCCTCCGGCGGGGATATTTGGCACCAATAAGAAGCGCAGTTTCGCGTTATTCGAAGCGCAGGCGCAGGGCGGCATAGCCCAGCAGGCCAAGGCAGGCGGCGGCGCCGAGGTAATAGGGCGCATGCAGGGCGGCGGCGCGGCCAAGGGCGGGTTCGGCCCAAGCCACCAGCGCCCCCGCGCCCAAGGCCCCGAAGGGCATCGCCCCCCAGCCGAAGAACCGGTAGACCGAGTTCACCCGCCCCAGAAGCGCGTCGGGAATCAGCCTTTGGCGGTAGCTGACCGTGACCACGTTCCACAGCATGCCGGAGGCGGCCTCTAGAAACAGGGCGGCGGCGGCGAGGGGTGTGGAGGCGAAGAGCGCCAGCAGCACATGCACCAGCACAAAGCAGCCCAGCGCCAACAGCAGGCTTTGCCGCATGCCGAGGCGCGCGGCAATCCGGGGCGAGGCCAGCCCGCCCAGCACCCCGCCAAAGGCCCCCGCCGTGAGCAGCAACCCATAGCCCGCCGCCGAGAGGTGGAGGACCTCCTGTGCGTAGAGTACGAGGATTGTCATGCCGCCGACGAAGACCGCGTTGATCACCGCCAGCATCACCGCCAGCCGCAGGATCGCCGGATGCGCCCGCATCCAGCCCAGCCCCTCGCGCAGGGCCGCCCAGAAGGGCGCGCCGGTCAGCAGCCTGCGCGGCGGCAGGGCGATCAGCCAGACGAGGCAGGCGGAGAGGGCATAGAGGCTGGCATCCACGCCGAAGGGCAGGGCCACCCCCGCGCCGATCAGCAGCCCGGCCAGAGGCGGGCCGATGAAATGGCCGGTGACCTTTTCGGCGCTCCACATCTGGCCATTGGCCTGTTCCAGATCCTGCGATGCGACAATGGCGGGCAGGATGGTTTGCGCGGCATTGTCGCGGATCACCTCTGCCGTGCCGAACAGAAACGACACCACGATGAGCGAGAGGATCACAGGGCCAACAGCCCCCGCCCCGCCCAGCACCATGCCAAGGATACAGACCATCAGCACCACCCGCGCCAGATCGGCGCGCACCATCAGCAGCCGCCTGTCGGCGCGGTCGGTCAGCACCCCCACCGGCAGGGCAAACAGCAGCCATGGCAGGCGCTGCGCCGTGGCCACGGCGGCAATCAGCAGCGGATCATGGGTCAGCAGCGTTGCCAGCCACGGCAGGGCCACCATGGCGATCCCGTCGCCAAGGTTCGACACCGAGGCGGCAGAGAACAGCAGCCGGAAATCCCTGTTGGAACGAAGCAATACCTGGCCCATCGCAGCCCCCTTTGCTTGCGGGGCGCTGGCCACAACGGCCCGCCCTAGCCCGAGACTAGGCCCGCCATATGACGAAGCGCAAGCGCATAGCCCCCGGCCCCGCAGCCCGCGATCACCGCATCGGCCCGCGCACTGACGTAGGAATGGTGGCGAAACGCCTCGCGTTTGTGGATGTTGGACAGATGCACCTCGATCACCGGACCGTCAAAGGCGCTCAGCGCGTCGAGGATCGCCACAGAGGTATGGGTATAGGCCGCGGGATTGATGATAACCCCCGCCGCATCGCCCCGCGCCGCCTGTATCATATCGACCAAAGCGCCCTCGTGGTTGCTCTGCTCAAACCGCGTCACAAGGCCAAGCTCGCCCGAGAGGGCGGCGCAATCGGCCTCGATATCCGCTAGGGTGGCGTATCCATAGGTCTCCGGCTCCCGCTGCCCCAGAAGGTTCAGGTTCGGCCCGTTCAGTATGACGATCAGCTTGCTCATGGCGCTGTGATAGCCGCGCCCGCGCCGCAGGTCAGCCCCCCGCCCCGCGGTTTCCCGCGGGCCATGGCAAACCTGCCGCAGGTCAGCTGGCGGCAACCTCCGCCCGCAGGGGGATCGCCTCAATCGCCCCCTGCCGCGTCACCTGAATCGCCGCCGCGCCCGAGGCCAGCGCAAGCGCGGCCTCGGGCGCGGCTCCGGCGTCCAGCTCCGCCAAGGCGTAGCCGAGGAAGGTATCGCCCGCCCCCGTGGTATCCACCGGCGTCACCTTTCGGGCGGGCACGGTGACATCGCCCTGCGGCCCGATGTAGCGCGCCCCCTTGGCCCCCAGCGTCACGATCAGGGCGCGGCCCTGCATCTCGGCGTCAAACTCTGGCATGGCGGCGCGGCACTGGGCATATTCGCCCTCGTTCACCACGATCAGGTCGGACAGGGGCAGCATGGCCCGCACCGCCTCTGCCTCGAAGGGGGCCGCGGAATAGCAAACCTGCAGGCCCTTGGCCTTGGCCATCTGCGCGGCCTCGACGCAGAGGTTGGTTTCGTTCTGGGTCAGGAACCAATCCCCCGGCCCCGCCGCGCCAAGGGCGGCCTCCACCTGCGCCGCGCCAATGGCGCGATTGGCCCCGGGGGCCAGAACAATGATGTTCTCGCCGCCCGCATCCACGGTGATCACCGCATGGCCCGTGGGCGCATCGACCATAGCCACATGGGCGCAATCCACCCCCGCATCCGCCAGCACATCGCGCGCCCATTCCCCGCCCGCGCCGTAAGCCCCGATATGCACCACCCGCGCCCCCGCCCGCGCGGCGGCAACGCTCTGGTTTGCGCCCTTGCCGCCGATGCCAAAGGCATAGGCCTTGCAGGTCAGGGTTTCGCCGGGGGCCGGAAATTCCGGCACCTGATAGACATGGTCGATATTGATCGACCCGAGGCAATAGATGGTCATAATCTGGCTAGGGGCCCTTGTTTGTGGTCACGTCAGGCGCCGATCATAAAGCAATATCCCCAAAGGCAAAGACAAGCGCCGCTCCCAGCCCCAAACCCGTTTTGTGAGTATATTGAGACTTTTATTCTCTTATCTCGCAAAGAATGCTGATACCTTGCCCGAACCGACTCGCAACAAGGGAAAGTCCAATGGACGAGGCTGCTCGCATACCCACCAACCTCCGCACGCTTCTGATCATCGAGGCCGTCAGCAAATCAGAGCAAGCCCTGACAGCCACCCAGATCAACGCCTCCATCGGCCTGCCGAAACAAACCATCCACCGGCTGATCGCCATGCTGGAAACCGAAGGCTACATCATCCGCGAGCCGGGCACGAAATCCTACCGCCCCTCGCGGCGGTTGCGCGAAATCGGCAACGGGCTGGTCCATGTGACGCAGAACCCGACGATCCGGCACCAGATCCTGCAACAGATCTCCGAACAGCTGCGCGAGGCGGTGAACTTTGTCGTGCCCGAACCCACCGGCATGCATTACCTCGACAGGATCGACGCCGACTGGCCCCTGCGCATTCAGTTCCCCATCGGCACCAATGTGCCCTTCCACGCCACCGCCAGCGGCAAATGCTACATGGCCTGCCTGCCCGCGGCCAAACGCACCCGCCTTGTCAACGCGCTGGCCCTCAACAGCCTGACCAAAGCCACCATCACCCGGCCCGAGGCCCTGCTGGAGGAACTCTCCCTCACCGCCAAACGCGGCTATGCCGTCGACGATCAGGAATTCATGGAGGACATGGTCGCCATCGCCGTCCCCCTGCGCGATCTGAGCGGCGCCTACGCCGCCTCGCTCGCACTGCACGGCCCGGTGCAGCGCCTCTCGCTGCAAGACGCCATCGGGCACCTGCCGGTGTTGCAATCTGGCGCGGAAAAACTCCAACAAGCGCTTTTCTCGGACCCGACCGGCACAGAATAACCTCTCGGCAGGCAACAGATTTTTGGAAAAATCTGTCCCGCCCCCGCAGGGGGCGGGGAACCCCGTTGCAATCGCTCCGCGCCCCGTCCATCCTCGCCGCGCCACTCAAAGGGGGAGCATCATGGGGCACCGTTTTTTCTCGACCAAAGACCGTCCCGTGCATCTGGGCCCCTACCCGCTTGAACGGCTCAAGCGCACAGACCGCCCCGATGGCAGGGCCGCCGAAACCGCGCCGCTGTCGTTCCGCGATCTGAAAACCCCGCATTCCCTCGTCGGGGCCATGGGCGAATATCAGGCGATGATGGATGCCATCCGCGACGGGCAGGTCAACACCGCTCGCGCCAAAACCCCGGGTGATCCGGAGGAACGCAGCGCCCACCTGAAAAGCTTCGGCTATTTCTCCGATGCCTCCATGGTCGGCACCTGCGCCCTGAGCGATACCGCGCGGCTGGCCACCCCAACCCAGAACCCCGACATCCCCCGTCTGGCCGAGGCCCTGCGCACGCGGCAGACCAAGACGCTGGCCTCGGGGATTGACCTGATCATGGCCGACCTGCGCGACGCCATGTCCGCCCCGCCCAGCGGCATAGACACCCATACCCATGCCATCGTCTTCCTCTATGAACACCACCGCGACCCCGATCCGGCGGAGCCCGGCGCAGAATGGATCATCGACGCGCAGGACCACCGCGCCTGCCTGCGCGCCACAGAAACCGCCTGCGTCATCGCCAATTACCTGCGCGTCCTCGGCTATGCGGCAAAGGCCCATTCGCCAACCTCCTCTGACGTGAACTTGGCCGAGGTCGCGGCCCAAGCGGGCCTGACATGGGCCGACGGCAGCGCGCCCTTTGTCAAAGGCTACGGCCTTGCCGTGGTCACGACAGACTTCGCCCTCGCCGCAGACCGCCCCCTCGCCCCCCGCGCCCAGCAACCGCGCGGCGGCCTCGCATGGCAGATCGGCAAGGGCACCGCCAAATCCGCCCGCAACCGCGACCCCTACGCCAAACGCCCCTACGCCATGGGCGCTTGGCCCTTCGAGCGCCTGAAGCGGGTGGAGGACCCCACCACCTATATCGACGAACCCAATGTCGCCCGCGTTCCCAAACGCGCCGATATGTTCGCCCGCGCCCAGTTTGGCGATATGGGCAAACCCAACCAAGACATGGCCAAGGGCGGCTACTACGTCCGCAAGGCCCCCACCTCCATGGCCCAGCGCCGCGCCCTCGGGGCCTTTGTCCTGCTGCAAGACGGCCCCGCCGCGCAAACCGGCCCCAAACCCACGGAGGCCGAGAAAAATGCCGCCAACGTCAAGGCCGCCGCCTATTTCCTCGGCGTCGATGCGGTGGGCATCAGCCGCTGCCCCGACTGGACATGGTATTCCCACGACGCTACCGGCACGCCGATTGACCCGCCCCATGATCAGGCGATCTCCATGATCATCGACCAAGGCTATGAGACGATGGAGGGGGCCTCCGGCGACGACTGGATCTCCTGCGCCCAATCCATGCGCGCCTACCTGCGCTTTTCCCTCCTTGGCGGGGTCATCGCCCAGCAAATCCGCAACATGGGCTATCAGGCCAAGGCCCATACGGTAATGGACGGCGAGGTCCTGCAACCGCCCCTGCTGCTGCTCGCGGGGCTGGGGGAGGTCTCCCGCATCGGCGAGGTGATCCTCAACCCCTACCTCGGCCCGCGCCTCAAATCCGGCGTGGTGACCACGGATATGCCGCTGGCCCATGACAAGCCGATCGACTTCGGCCTGCAAAACTTCTGCGAGAACTGCAACAAATGCGCCCGCGAATGCCCCTCGGGCGCGATCACGGCGGGAACAAAGCTGATGTTCAACGGCTACGAGATCTGGAAATCCGACAGCCAGAAATGCGCCTCCTACCGGATCACCACCGAAGGCGGCGCCATGTGCGGCCGCTGCATGAAAACCTGCCCGTGGAACCTCGAAGGGCTGTTTGCAGAGGCCCCGATCCGCTGGGCCGCCTCCAACATCCCCAAGGCCGCACCCATCCTTGCCAAGCTCGACGACAAGGCCAAACGCGGCGCCCTCAACCCCGTCAAGAAATGGTGGTGGGATCTGGAACTGCAGGACACAGGCGGCTACGAACCCACGCAAAAGCCCAAAAACGAGCGGGAACTGCAAACCAACCTGAACCTGAAATACGAGGACCAGACGCTCGCCGTCTACCCCGCCCCGCTGGCCCCCCACCCATGGCCCTACCCCTTCCCGATGGACCGCGAGGCAGGGATCGAGGCCTACCAAGCCATGATCACCGCGCAGGAGTACAAACTCAAACTTGAGCGCGGAGAGAGCGACCACATCCACCACTACACCGTGCCGGGCGATGCGCCCGTGCTGCGGGTGGAGGTCACAGAAGCTGTTGAGATGACCCCCGGCCTCACCAAATACCGGCTCGAACCGCTGGACGGCAAACCCCTGCCGGAATGGACAGCAGGCGCCCACCTCGACGTGGTGGTGGCCCCAGAATTCCTGCGCCAATACTCCATGTCCGGCAATCCGGCGGATCGAACACATTACGAAATCGGCGTGCTGCGCGAACCCACAGGGCGCGGCGGCTCCAACCTGCTGCACCGCATCTTTACGCCGGGGCGGAAGATCTTCATCTCCAAACCCATCAACCACTTTGAACTGGCCGAAGACGCAGTGATGAGCCACCTCATGGCAGGAGGCATCGGCATCACCCCGATGATCGCCTTCGCCCACCGCCTGCATGCACTGGGGCGCGACTTCGCCCTGCACTACTGCATCAGCAGCCGCAAAACCGCAGGCTACCTGCCGGAACTACAGGCCATGCCATGGGCCGATAAGGTCCAGCTGCATATCAAAGACGAAGGCACCCGCGCCGACCTCGCCGCCCTCATCCCCACCTATACAGAAGGCCACCACACCTACACCTGCGGACCAGACCGCTTCATGACGGGTGTCATGGAAACCGGCACCGCCAAAGGCTTCCCGGAAGAGGCCCAACACCTCGAATATTTCTCAACCCCCGAACTGCCCGACTACGAAAACCACCCCTTCACCCTCGAACTGGCCCAATCAGGCAAAACCATTGAGGTCGCCGCCGAAGAAACCGCCACCGATGCCCTCGCCCGCGCAGGCGTCCACGTAGACGTCAAATGCGCCGACGGCATCTGCGGCGTCTGCAAATGCGGGCTGCTGGAGGGCGAGGCCGAACACCGCGACTTCGTCCTCTCCAAAGCCCAGCGCCGCGACGCCATAATCCTCTGCCAATCCCGCGCCGCCACCCCTGGCGGCACCCTGAAAATCAACCTCTAACCAAGCCCTCCCGCCCCCTCCCTTCGGCCTTCCGGCCTCGCTCGGCGTTGGGCATGGCAGTTTTTCTACGAAAAACTGTGCCTCCGGCGGGGATATTTGTCCCAATAAGAAGCGCGGGTCAGCGAAAGAGCCGCCCTGTTTCTTATTGGTGGAAAATATCCCGGGGGAGCGCGCAGCGCGGGGGCAGAGCCCCCCAAAACATCGCGTGGGCGCAGCCCTCCTTCGGGTGCCTTAGGCATTCATGCGGATGGTCGCATTGGTCGGGTCATAGGGGCTGTCCTCGACCACTTCGGCGGGCCAGAGGCGGCCTTGGATTTTCACCTTTAGCTTGGTGCCCACCGTGCTGTGCTCCGGTTTGACATATCCCATAGCGATGCTCTTGCCGAAATGGACGGAATAGCCCCCCGATGTCAGGCGGCCCGTGCGGGTCTCGCCTGCATAGAGCGCCTCGCGTCCCCATGGGTCCGCGTCCTCCGGCCCGTCGACCAGCAGCGTCACGCATTTGGAGCGGATGCCGATGGCCTCCATCTCTGCCTTGCCCTGGAAGTCTTTCTCAAGGTCCACGAAGCGGTCCAGCCCGGCCTCGAGCGGCGTCGCATCTCGGCCCAGTTCGGTGCCGAAGGCGCGGTAAGATTTCTCCTGCCGCAGCCAGTTCTGCGCCCTTGCGCCGACCAGCTTGAGGCCCACGTCCTCGCCTGCCGCCATGATCTGGTCGAACAGGTAGTTCTGCATCTCCATCGGGTGGTGCAGCTCCCAGCCCAGCTCTCCAGTATAGGCGACGCGAATGGCCTGCACGGGGCACATGCCAAGTTCGATCCGCCGCGCCGACAGCCATGGGAAGCGTTTGTTCGTCAGGGCCGTGGCAGGGTCCGCATCTCGCACCAGCTTGCCCAGCACCTCGCGCGATTTCGGCCCCGCGATGGCAAAGACCCCCGTCTGCGATGTCACATCCGACAGATACATCGGCCCGAACCGCCCGACCTGATCGTTCACCGCTTTGGCCAGATAGTCGCCGTCATAGGCCTGCCATGCGCCGGCCGAGATCAGCATGAACCGGTCCTCTGCCATGCGCACAATCGTGTATTCCGTGCGGGTCGTCCCCGCCCCCGTCAGCGCATAGGTCAGGTTGATCCGCCCGACGCGGGGCAGCTTGTTGGTGGTGAACCAGTCAAGGAACGCCGCCGCCCCCGGCCCGCGCAGCTCGTGCTTGGCAAAGGCCGTCGCGTCGATCATGCCGACGCCACTGCGCACCGCCTTGGCCTCTTCCACCGCGTATTGCCACCAGCCGCCGCGCCGGAAGGACCGCGCCTCATGGTCGAAGTTATCCGGCGCATCCAGCGGGCCAAAGTAGTTGGGCCGCTCCCAGCCGTTGACCTGCCCGAATTGCGCGCCGCGGGCCTTCATGCGGTCATAACACGGTGCAGTCTTCAATGGCCGCGCCGCGGGGCGCTCCTCATCAGGATGGTGCAGAATATAGACGTGCTCGTAACACTCCTCGTTCTTGCGCATCGCATATTCTGTTGTCATCCAGTTGCCGTAGCGCTTGGGGTCGAGGCTGGCCATGTCGATCTCGGCCTCGCCCTCGACCATCATCTGCGCCAGATAGTGCCCCGTGCCGCCCGCCGCCGTGATGCCAAAGCTGAAGCCCTCGGCCAGCCACATGTTGCGCAGCCCATAGGCCGGCCCGACCAGCGGGTTGCCATCGGGGGTGTAGCAGATCGGCCCGTTGAAATCGTCCTTCAGCCCGGAGTCCTCGCAGGACGGGATGCGGTGGATCATGGCCGCGTATTGCTCCTCGATCCGGTCAAGGTCGAGCTGGAACAGATCGGCGCGGAAACTGTCCGGCGCGCCGTATTCAAAGCGCGCGGGCGCGCCTTTCTCATAGACGCCCAGAATCCAGCCGCCACGCTCCTCGCGCACATAGCTTTGCGCATCCGCATCGCGGATCACCGGATGCTCCGCCCCGCCCGCTGCGCGGTATTTTACCAACTCGGGGTCCTGATCCATGACGATGAACTGATGCTCCACGGGGATCGCGGGGATCTTGATCCCCAACAACTCCGCCGTGCGCTGGGCGTGGTTGCCCGTGGCTGTCACCACATGCTCGGCGGTCACCACCACCTGCTCATCCGAAGGCACAAGGTTACCGCCCTTCTCCACCATCTTGGTGCAGGTGACCTCCCATGCATCCCCGTTCCAGTGATAGGCATCGGCCTGCCACTTGCGCTCGATCGCGACGCCGAACTGCCGCGCGCCCTTGGCCATGGCCATGGTCACATCGGCGGGGTTAATGTAGCCGTCGGTGTTGTGATAGAGGGCCCCTTTCAGGTCCTCGGTCCGGATCAGGGGCCAGCGCTCCTTCACCTCATCCGGCGTCAGAAACTCATAGGGCA
Source organism: Harenicola maris (assembly GCA_018524345.1). GTDB lineage: Bacteria > Pseudomonadota > Alphaproteobacteria > Rhodobacterales > Rhodobacteraceae > Harenicola > Harenicola maris. The sequence continues at coordinate 784,800 of JADQAZ010000002.1, read as the reverse complement.
CGCCGCAGGTCTCGGCGGTGGCGGCATAGAGCATATACTCGTCCATCCGCTCCTGCGTCTGCGCCATGCGCAGGTTGCCCACCACGGCAAAGCCCGCGTTCAGGCCGGTCTCTGCCTCAAGGGTTTTATAGAACTCCACCGAATACTGGTGAATATGCGTCGTCGCATAGCTCATGTTGAACAGCGGCAGCAAACCGGCCGCATGCCATGTCGAACCGGAGGTCAGCTCGTCGCGCTCCAGCAACATGGTGTCCCACCCCGCCTTGCCCAGATGATAGGCAATCGAGGTGCCAACGGCACCGCCACCAACAACCAAAGCTTTGACATGAGTTTTCATCGGGGGGGCCTTTCGCAGAATCCAGCAGTTGCCCTGTTTTGCGCCTTTTCCCCCCGCCCGTCCAATGCCCGCCGACCCATGGCAGCGGGAAAGCGACATCCCCGCCCCCGCATGCTATGATGCAGAGGCAATCCATTCATATAGGGGAGAGACCAAAATGGCCGAATTCATGTTCATCTACCACGGCGGCGGCATGCCAGAGACCGAAGAAGAAGGCGCGAAAATGATGGCGGCTTGGGGCGCATGGATGGAAAACCACGCCGCGGTCATGACCAACCCCGGCGCGCCGGTGGGCCGGTCCGTCACCGTCACGGCGCAGGGCGTCACGCAGGACGGCGGCGCAAACCCGACCACAGGCTTTACCATCGTCGATGTGGCAGACGAGGCCACCGCCATCGAAATCGCCAAAGGCTGCCCGATCCTGGATGGCGGAAATGGCTCGGTGGAAATCGCCCCCTTGGTGCAGCTCTAGGGCAAACCCCGCGCCAAACAGCGTGAATTCGCGGTGAAAACATAGGCGCAGGCGTTTACCCAAGGGCGGGTTTCAGGCTCCACTCCAAGGGCAAAACAGCCCATAGGCCCGCCATGCTGACGCTCAAAGCCGCCGAAATCATGCAAGAGGGGTATAAGAAAAACCCCAACCTGCCGATCACCCACGCCCTGAACAAACGCGGCGTGCAGGCGTTCCTGCTGCGGGACAAAACCGTGGTGGTGGCGGGCACAAACCAGCTGTCGGACTGGCTGCGATACAATCTGCGCGTCGCCACCCGCCCGCCCCGCATCCGCGACTTGACCACCCGCAAAGGGGCCAGCGGGGCGATCTGGCACGGCGGCTTCCTCTCCCATGCCGAGGTCCTCTATGACTGGGCCGCGCCCCTCAAACCGCGCCGTTTTATCGGCCATTCGCTGGGGGCGGCGGCGGTGCAGATCGTGGGGGCAAGCCTGAACACCCCCACCATCGCCTTCGCCTCGCCGCGCACCCGCAAGGGCAAGGCGCGGTTCAAGGGCGAGGGCTGGGTGCTCAACATCTGCCGGATCGACGATACGGTCTGCCATGTCCCGCCCGAGGTTCTGGGCTTTCGGCAGGTCGGCAGCCGCTATTACCTGCGCCCAATCAAGCCCAACAAGGGGCTGGATCACAACATGGGCCATTACATCCGCCTGCTGAAAAACCGCGATGCGGCGGGCAATACCCCGCTGCAATGGCCGCGCTAAACACGGGGGCGAGGGGCTCCCGCGCGGCCGCTATCGGCCCAAGGGCCGCGCGCCCCCTTGGGCCCGGCAATTTGCTGCGCAAATTGTGCGCCCGCTGCGGCCGGGTGCCCGGTTAATCCGGCTTGCTCATGTTGCGGCCCCAAGGGATGCGCGCCCATGCCAGCTCGTGCAGGAAATAGCAGACGAAGCCCACGGCGCAGCCCGCGACGGCAATGCCGCCCCCCGCCCGCACCGATCCGGTGAACACAAACCCGATCACGCTCATGCTCAACAGGCCAAGGATCTGCCATGTCACGGCCTTGGAGAGGAGGCGGGATTTGCTGTCCATCGGGGGTCCTTTGATTTTTGCTGCACTCCCTTGGGCTTAGGCCGCTTTGCCCGCCGTGGACATTTGGTAAATTTGCTGCATATATTTCGCTTTGTCGATTATTATCCGCAAAGGGGCCTGAAATGGACAAACGCACCCGCGCCGATCTGTTCCGCAAACGGCTGGCAGAGGCCATGAACGCGCAGGGCTGCTCCAAGAGCGAGCTGGCACGTCTGGCCCGTGTGGATCGCTCCACCATCGGGCAACTGCTCAAGGACGATCACCCCCGCCTGCCCAATGCCCAGCTTGCCGCCGATGCGGCGCAGGCCCTGAACGTCAGCGCCGATTGGCTGCTTGGCCTGACCAACCGCCCCGAAACCCCCGGCGATCTGGTCGCCGCCGCCATGTCGCTCAGCCCCGCAGAACGCTCCTCCGCCGATGCGCAGCTGCTCGAATGGCACCACGAGGCCGCGGGCTACAAAGTGCGCCACGTCCCCGCCACCCTGCCCGATATCCTGAAAACAGAGGCCATGCTGGATTGGGAATATGCCACCTCCCGCAGGGAACATCTGCCCGATGCCTTCGACGCCATGCGTGATCAGCTCGACTGGCTCGCCTCCGGCGTCTCCGACTATGAAATCGCCATCCCGCTGCACGAGATCGAGGCCTGCGCCGCCGGCAGCGCCTATTACAAAACCGCGCCAAAAGCCGCCCGCCACGCCCAGCTGCGCTTTATCGCCGACCAATGCGACGAGATGTTCCCGAGGCTGCGGATTTTCCTGTTCGACGCCCAGCGCGTCTTTAGCTCCCCGGTCACGATCTTCGGCCCCAACCTTGCGGTGCTCTATGTCGGCCAATGCTATCTGGCGTTCAGAGAGCTGGAGCGAGTCAAATCCCTGACCAACCATTTCGACTGGTTGGTGCGCGAGGCCGAGGTCGACGCCCGCCACGTCGCCGCCCATATCCGCGCGCTGCTGCCCTCGTGACGCATTGCCAGCGCCGCCCGGCGGGCCTAGCCTGAGCGCACTCCAACCGGAACCGGAGCCCCCCATGCTGATTACCGTAGGCGACGCGCGCAGCAAAACCATCAACCTCGCGCTGGCGGGGCTGATGTCCTGCGTCGCAGGGGCGCTCAATGCGGTGGGGTTTCTGGTGGCGGGGTCCTTCACGGCCAATATGACGGGGAATATCTCGCTCTTCTCCGAACATCTGGCGGGGGGCTCGGTGCTGCTGGCACTGTCCTTCCTCGGGCTGGTGGGGGCCTTTATCACCGGCGCGGCGCTTGCGGCGGGCGGCATTCAGATCGGCGCGAGCCGCGGCATCCGCTCCGCCTATGCCCTCGCCATCACGGCCGAGGCCGCCCTGCTGCTCGCCCTCGGCGCGGCGCTCACACAGTGGCCGGACCTGACAGGCGAGGCCATGATGATCGCCCTGCTCAGCATCGTAATGGGGTTCCAGAACGCGGTGACAACAATGATCTCCAAGGCGCAGGTCCGCACCACGCATATCTCCGGCATGGCCACGGATATCGGCATCGAACTGGCGGCCCTGACAGGGGGCCAACAGGCCCGCGCCGAGGCAACGCCCAAGCTCAAACTCCACGCGCTCACCCTCGCCTGCTTTGCCCTCGGCGGCGTGCTCGGGGCGGCGCTGTTCACCCAGATCGGCTTCTGGCTCTTCACCCTCACCGGCGCCGCCCTTCTCGCCGTGGCCCTGCCCGAAATCTACCGCGCCCATCGCGGCTGATCACCCTCAGATGAGCAAACCCTCCCGCCCGGACTCATGCGGCCTTTCGGCCTTTGGTCCCGTTGGGCCGGGCAATTTGCTGCGCAAATTGTGCGCGCCATTGCGATCGGCCCGCCTTACCGCACGCAGGGTTAATCACGCCGATCTGCACAATCGTATGCATCGGATGTGCATCACTTGTGCATCGGTTGTGCCAAGAATTTTCGGAGCAAATTCTAGCCCTTAACCCCCGATTCGGGGGGAAGGGGCGAAAACCGCGCTTACAGCATCGCCGGAACCACCAGATCAGGCGGCCGGTGGCCATCGGCAAAGGTCTTGATATTGACGATCACCTTCTCGCCCATCTCGACCCGCCCCTCGCGGGTGGCCGATCCGACATGGGGCAGAAGCATCACATTGGTCAGCTCCCGCAGGCGCGGATTCACGCCCTTGCCCTGCTCGTAGACATCCAGCCCAGCGCCCGCGATTTCCCCCGCCCGCAGCATCCGCGTCAGGGCGTTTTCATCCACCACATCGCCGCGGCTGGTGTTGATCAAAACCGCCTCCGGTTTCATCAATTTCAAACGCCGCGCATTGAGCAGATGGAAGGTCGAAGGCGTATGCGGGCAGTTGACCGAAATGATGTCCATCCGCGCCACCATCTGGTCCAGACTTTCCCAATAGGTCGCGCCCAGATCATCCTCGATCTCGGGGCGCAGCCGCTTGCGGTTGTGGTAGTGGATCTGACAGCCAAAGGCCGCCGCCCGCCGCGCCACGGCGGACCCGATCCGCCCCATACCCAAGATGCCCAAACGCCGCCCGCTCAGCCGCCCACCAAGAAAGGCCGTCGGCGCCCAACCCTCCCATGTGCCCTCGCGCATCACCGCGCTGGCCTGCGGGATGCCGCGGGTCACCCCAAGGATCAGGGCCATGGTCATATCGGCGGTGTCCTCTGTCACCACACCCGGGGTGTTGGCGACAAGGATACCGCGCTGCCGGGCCGTAGAAACGTCAATGTTATCAACGCCCGCGCCAAAGGTCGCGATCAGCTTCAGCCTGTCCCCCGCCTGCGCCAGAAGCGCCGCATCAATCACATCGGTGATCGTCGGCACCAGAACATCGGCCCCCTGCATCGCCGCCACCAAAGCCTCACGGCTCATGGGCGCATCGTCCTCGCGCAGGGTGACGTTGAACAATTCACTCATCCGGGTTTCGACAACCTCGGGCAAGCGTCGCGTAACAACAACACTCAGACGTTCTGTCGGCATCAGGTCTCTCCTTGGGCTAGGCAGGCGCGGGTCCTTTCTGGCAGATTGGCCGCAACAGGCGCGGCTTACAAGCGCCGGTATGAGGCTTGGGTAAACAACAATGATTTCGGGACATATGCGCGGGCTCCTTGCGGCCCTTTTGATGGTGGTTTCTACGGGCGTTGCATCGCCTGCTCTGGCGGAACGGGGTTCGGTGACGAACCTGCCGCTGCCGCGTTTTGTCTCGCTCAAGGCGGCGGAGGGCAATGTGCGCCGCGGCCCCTCCCTCACCCACCGAATCGACTGGGTCTATAAACGCCGCAACATGCCGCTGGAGATCACCGCAGAGCATGGCCACTGGCGCCGCGTGCGCGACCGTGACGGCGCTGGCGGCTGGGTGCATTACTCGCTGCTTTCCGGTGCCCGCACCGTGATCATCGAAGAGGAAGTTCTTGATCTTTTTCAAAAGCCTGACCCCTCCAGCCCCGTGCGCGCACGGGCCGAGGCAGGCGTGGTTGCCCGCCTTGGCGACTGCACCCCCGGCTGGTGCGAGATCACGGCGGGGCGGCAACACGGCTGGGTCCGCAAGACGGCCCTCTGGGGCGTTGGCCCCGAAGAAATCCGCCAGTAGATGGGCCCGCAGGTCTTTGGCGAAACGGCCAATGGCGACACCGTCCATTCCATTGAAATCGGTGCAGGTGCCCTGACCGCACGGGTGCTGACCCTTGGCGCGGTTTTGCAGGACCTGCGCCTTGCCCCCCTGCCCCATTCGCTCACCTTGGGCAGCCCCGATATCCGCGCCTATGAAGGCAGCTATTTCTCCTTCGGCTCGATCTGCGGCCCCGTGGCCAACCGTGTGCGCGGCGCAAGCGCCGTGATCGACGGGGTGGAACACCGCCTCTCCCCCAACCTGCCGGGCGGCCATATGCTGCACAGCGGGGCGGCGGGCCTGCATGCCAAGATCTGGCAGATCGAGGACCACGGCCCCGCCCATGTCACCCTGTCCTGCACCGCAAACCATGGCGAGGGCGGCTTTCCCGGCAACCGCCGCTGGCGCGTCACTTTCCACGCCGCCGCCCCCGGCGCGCTGACCCTCTCCATCACCGCCGAAACCGACGCCGCGACCCTGATGAACACGGTGAACCACAGCTATTGGAACCTGACAGGCGCGCCTACGCACCACGGCCAAAGCCTGCAGGTCACAGCGGATCACTACCTGCCTGTGGATGAGGATTTCATCCCGACGGGCGCGGTGGTTGATGTCACGGGAACAGGCTTTGATTTCCGCAAGGGTCAGGTCCTGACGGAGGAAACCTCCATCGACCACAACCTCTGCCTTGGCACAAAACGCGGCCCCCTGCGGGACATCGCGCGGCTCACCGTGCCGGATGGCCTCTCCATGCATCTGGCCAGCACCGAGCCGGGGCTACAGGTCTATGATGGGCGCTATATCGAGCCGGAGTTTATGGGCCATGGCGGCCTGCCCTATGGCCCCCGCGCGGGCCTCGCGCTGGAGCCGCAATTCTGGCCCAATGCGGCGCATGAGCCGGGCTTCCCCTCAACCCTCCTGCGCCCCGGCGAGACATGGGAACAGGTGAACCGCTTTACGTTTCACATGCCCTAACCGCGCCTAGCGGCAGTAGCTGCCCGACCGGTAACGCGCTGTATCGAAATGGAAATGATCCTGATGATAGCGGTCCGCATTGGGGCCAAGAACCGTACCAAAGGGGCCGCAGGCCGCCTTATGCGCCTGTTTCAACGCGGCGCTATAGGCCTTTGACCGCCAGTGTTTCAGCACCGTCACAAGGGTGCCGTTCTTTAGGTAGATCCCCGAAATATCAATCGCACGGCCCTTGCCATGCTCCGATATCTTCGCGCCCTTCTTGTTGTTGCGCGTGCGGCAAGAATAATGCGCCGCAACCTTGATCTTCTCGACCCCGCCGCCCTTGCGGCCAAAGGCGGGCTTCAGCCCCTTACGCACCCAGCTGTCCAGCGCCTTGGCCGTGCCGCAGTCCATCACCGCAGGCGTCGACAGGGCCACGCCCTGCACCGAGGTGATCCGCACAGGATCCGCCACACCGCAGCCCCGCAGCTTGCCCGCAATCGGTTTTACCGATTTGCCCTTGATCGACCTCTCGCCGCAGATGCTGCCCTTGCGGGTAAAGCGCACCTCGACGGGGGTCACCTTGCGCTGCGCCTCGATCGCCTTGATGATGCGGGCCATATCCTCGGGCCGGGTGCTGGGACGCGGGCCCGCGGCGGCAAAGAAAAGCCGCACGGTTTTCGTGTCTTCCAAGGCCGCTGGAGGCCGCTTTGCAGGCCGCGCCAGCGCCAGCTTTGGCATCTCGCCCACAGCGGCGCCAGGCGCCCGCCCGACAAAAACCCCAGCCGCCAGATCGCGCATCCGCCCATCCATCTTCGGGGCCTCTTTGCCCTCCTGCACCGCAACGGGAATGGGCCGCGACAGGGGCCGCGCCCTTGGCCGCCCGGGCGATTTCAGCGCCGCTGGAACAGGCCGCGCCTTGGGCCGATGCTCCGCGCTGAGCAGGGCCACCACAAGGGTCTCCCCGCCGCGCAGCGCAGGACGCTTTGAGGCCTCGGGGGCCTCGGCCATGGCCGCGCCGCCCAAGGCCAAAAGGGCCGCCGTTATCACAGCCCCAAGCCGTTTCATTCCGCTGGCCCCTTGACCGCAGCACGCCCAAAATCCGGCGCCGCCGTATCCTGACCCGCCTCGACAATGCCGCGGCGAATGGCGCGGGTGCGGGTGAAATAGTCATGCAGCATCGCCCCATCGCCCGTGCGAATGGCCCGCTGCAGGGCAAACAATTCCTCGGTGAAACGCCCCAGAATTTCCAGCGTCGCCTCTTTGTTGTTCAGGAAAACATCGCGCCACATGGTCGGGTCACTGGCGGCGATCCGCGTGAAATCGCGGAAACCGGCAGCGGAGTATTTGATCACCTCGCTGTCCGTCACCCGCCCCAGATCATCGGCCACACCCACCATGGTATAGGCGATCAAATGCGGCGCGTGGGAGGTCACGACCAAGACCAGATCATGGTGATCTGCGTCCATTTCCTCAACCAAAGCGCCCATCCCCTCCCAGAACGCCCGCAGGCGCGCCACGGCGGCGCGGTCTGTTCCCGCGTCGGGCACCAAGAGCAGATAGCGGTTCTCGAACAGCTCGGCAAAGCCGGAGCGCGGGCCGGAATGTTCCGTCCCCGCAATCGGGTGGCCGGGCACGAAATGCACATGGGCGGGCAGATGCGGGGTGACCGCCTCGATCACCGCGCGCTTGACCGAGCCGACATCCGTCACCGTCGCACCGGGGGCCAGATGCGGGCCGATCTCCTCGGCCACCGCGCCCATGGCCCCGATCGGCACACAGAGCACCACCAGATCGGCGCCCGCAACGGCCTCTGCCGCGGTTTCGGTGACGATATCGCAGAGCTTGTCCTCCACCGCGATGGCCCGCGTTTCGGCGGAGCGCGCCGTGCCGGTGATCTCTGCAGCCAGCCCATGGCGCCGGATCGCATGGATCATCGAAGAGGCAATCAGCCCAAGGCCGATAAAGGCCACGCGCTTGTAAAGCTGGCTCATCCCTGCCCCTCCATAAAGCCGCGCAGAACCTCGGCCAGATGTTTGCAGGTCTCCATATCGCCCACGGTGATCCGCAGGGCAGAGGGGAAGCCATAGCCCCCCACCTGCCGCACGATCAGCCCCTCGGCCATCAGCGCCGCATTGGCCGCATCGGCCTGCTCGGGGCTGGCAAAACGGGCGAGGATAAAGTTCGCATGGCTCGGATCGGACGGAATGCCCATGCCGGCAAGGGCCTTGGCAAGCCAGTCCCGCGCCTCGGTGTTCTGCGCCAGACACCAAGCGGCATAGTCCTCGTCGCGCACAGCGGCCTCACCGGCGGCCAGCTGCGTGCCCGACAGGTTGAAAGGCCCGCGCACACGGTTGAGAACATCGATCACCTCGGCAGGGCCATAGGCCCAGCCGATGCGTAAACCACCAAGCCCGTAAAGCTTGGAGAAGGTCCGCGTCATGATCACATTGTCCCGCGTTTCCACCAAAGAGGCCCCGCCGTCATAGCCCGGCTCGAATTCCGCATAGGCCCCGTCCAGCACCAAAAGCGCCCGCGGCGGCAGGCCCGCCGCCAGACGCGACAGCTCGTTGCCGCCCAGATGGGTGCCCGTCGGGTTCGCCGGATTGGCGATGAACACCAAGCGCGTGCGCTCGTTACAGGCCGCAAGCAGGGCGTCCACATCCACCCGCCGCTCGCGCTCCGGCGCGACCACGGGGGTGGCCCCGGCGGCCTTGGCACCGATGGCATACATCAAGAACCCGTGCTCGGGGTACACAACCTCATCCCCCAGCCCCGCATAGGCCATGTTGAGCAGGTGCAAAATCTCGTCCGACCCCGCGCCGCAGATGATCTGCGCCGGATCCAGCCCATGAACCTCGCCAATGGCGCCGCGCAGGGCGGAATGATCGGTGCTGGGGTAATGGTTCAGGTCCGCCAGAGAGGCCGCCGCGGCCTCGATCGCCTTGGGGCTGGGGCCGTGGGGGTTCTCGTTCGAAGACAGTTTCACCACCTTCGCCGCACCGGGCGCAGATGATTTGCCGCCCACATAGGGGGCGATGTCCATGATACCGGGCTGTGGAGTAATCTCGCTCATATATTCGGTTCTATCTGGCTGGTGTGGATTGGCAAGTCCGGGGGCAATCGGGCCGCCCAAACGAAAAACGCCGCCCCTGTATGTGACAGGAGCGGCGCTTCGATCTCGACGTTTAGAACTTGTTTAGTTCTGTGCGTAATATTCGATCACGAGGTTTGGCTCCATCTGAACCGGATAAGGCACATCGCCGAAACCCGGAGTGCGAACGAAAGTCGCTTTCATTTTGGAATGGTCAGCCTCGATATAGTCAGGCACTTCGCGCTCGGCCAAAGCAACGGCTTCAAGAACAAGACCCATCTGCTTGGACTTTTCGCGCACTTCGATCACGTCGCCTTCCTTCACACGGTAGGACGGGATGTTAACCTTTTGGCCATTCACTGTGACGTGGCCGTGGTTCACGAACTGGCGTGCGGCAAAGATTGTGGGCACGAATTTCGCGCGGTACACCAGCGCGTCCAAACGGCGCTCCAGCAGACCGATCAGGTTTTCACCTGTATCGCCACGTACACGCTCGGCTTCGCCGAAGATGCGGCGGAACTGTTTTTCTGTCAGGTCGCCGTAGTAACCTTTCAGCTTCTGCTTGGCGCGAAGCTGCAGACCGAAGTCAGAGATTTTCTGCTTGCGGCGCTGACCGTGCTGGCCGGGGCCATATTCACGACGGTTAACTGGGGATTTTGCGCGACCCCAGATGTTTTCGCCCATCCGGCGGTCAATTTTGTATTTGGCAGTCGTACGCTTCGTCACGGCTGATCTCCTTCATTTGTGTATGCATTGCGGCTTGATCCGAAAACCGGTTCCCGTTTTTCGGGCCGCAATAGCGTGAAGGGCGTTGTCCTCTCTCCGGATTTGGCCGGAGCGACAGGGCATCCCCTTGCGGGGGCCACCAACACCAAGAGCCGCGCTTTTAGCAGGGTTCGGGGATGAGTCAACGGCCCCGAACCCTATTCTGCGCCTTATTTTTCGCGTTTCCGCGGGTTTTGGGCGGTTAATGCACCAACCGTGTGGTGTCATGGCGGAAAATCGCGGCCTCCGGCGCGGTCAGGGCCCGTCGCACAGCCTCGCCATAGCTTTCGGGCTGCTGCTCAAGCTGGGGCATTTCGCCCAGCAAACGCTCGCGGTCCGCCTCTGACAGACTGGCCAGATCGGCCTCTGCGGGGTGAAAGCTCTCGCTTTGCACGCCATTGGCAAACAGCACCTGATGCTGGTCCAGCATCAAATGCACATAGGTCGCCTCGGCCAGCCGCAGATCGGTGCCAATCCCCGGCGCGCCCTCAAGGTCGCGCGCACGGATCAACACCTCCGGCGTGCCGAACAGGGCCTGCGCCGCAGGGCCGCGCACCACCATGCGGTGGCTGGGCGAGACCAGCAAATCCCCATCGGGCACATCCGGCCCCAAAACGCCGGAGCGTATGCGGATCGGCCGCAGATGCGGCAGAGCCCGCAGGCGCGCGCCCGACATCCGGCGCGATCCCGTCCAGACAAGGGGCTGCGCCCCGTTGTCGGCTGTCAGAACCATATCGCCCTCACGCAGGTCCTGCACCTGCCGCACGCCATCCGGCGTGGAAATCCGCGTGCCTTCGGTAAAACAGATCACGCCCCCTGCCGTCACGGCCTGCGCCGCCGCCTTGGCCGCACGGGAGGATGTTTCCACCCGCGCAATCCACAGGTCCGCCCCCTTGGGGGGCACCCCGTCGGTGAACATGATCAGCCCGCCGTCCGCGCCCTCGATCAGGGTGCCGCGCCATGCTGTGCGCCCGTCTGTGACTGTAAAGGAATGCTCCATCAGGGGATCGCCGCCCACATCCGGCGTGATCACCCGCCCCCGCACCCCGGGGAGAGAGCCGATAAGGCGCTGCACATTCCGTGCCGCGCGGGAGTGTAAGTCCGCCACCTCTTGCGAACCGCTCAGAACGGCCAAATGGCCGGGTCCATCGACCCGAACCGCCTCGCCCTTCCAGCGCCAAGTCGCACCGATCAACAATGACTGAGGCCCTGCAGCCCCTAACCCGTCGATTTCTGTCTGCGACCAGGAGATGACAAACGCGCCGCTAAAGCCCGCTTTCATTTCCGTATGCCTGCCCGATTTTATTTATTATTACGCGCAGCTTAGCACGCGCTGCCCCGTGGGCAAGCGGGCATCGGGTTTCCTGTGGCCTCTGCGTGGCAGCAATGCCACGCCTTTGGGATTTCGTTCCGCTTTAGAACCTTGCGGAGATACGCAGGGTGCCCAAAAGCTGCCCCTCGGGCTGTGCCTCGAATTCCTCACCCAGATAGGTCAGACCGTAGAAAACCGTGGCAAAACCGATCTGCGCCTCGGCCCCCGCCCGCGCCCGCAGGCGCAGGTCGGTCAGCTCATATCCGTCAGAGCTTGGCAGATAGACACTGTCAAAAACCTTGGCCGCATCGGCGCCAAGCACAAAGGAAATCCCCGTCTGCGCCTCTCCCTTTACGCCGGAATAGAGCTGCCCCGTGGTGCTGTCGCGCAGCAACAGCCCGCCGTGCCCGTAGGTGCCTGTGATCAGGTCAAACCCCAAACGGACAAAGCTCTCCGCCCCGGCCTGCACCTCCATAAAGGAGCGCAAACGGGCGTTGCCGCCCACTTCGCGCTGATGCGCGGCCTCGAAGCCAAGGGTGGGATAGACCGCATTGCCGATCTGGTTTGCCAGCACCGCGTCAGAGGGTTCGGCCACGCCCAAAGCATCATGGATATCGGCCTGAATGCTATCAAGGCCGGTCTGCGGGCCGGTAAAGACCAGATCGCCCCCCGCCCGCATCTGATAAGCGCCGCTCTGCCAATGGGTATGCACCCCAAGGCTGAGGGCAGAGGCAAATCGGCGGTCCCCTGCGGCGGCGCGAGTCAGGTTCGCGGGCGTCATCAACTCGGCCCGGGCGCGGTATTCCAGCAGCACCCCCGCCGCCCCCGGCAAGGCGCCCGCCCATTCCGGCCCGCGCACATGAGATAGCGTATAGGACCCCGTGTGCCAACGGTCATACCCATCGCCCAGGGTATCATTGGTGAACATCCGGCCCCAGCCAAGGCTGACACGGTCGCTCGCCGCGGCGGGCATGGCAGTGGCCACGACACAAAACACCCCGGCACAAAGGGAAATAGCAGCGCGCAACATATGGACACTCCGGTTGACAGGCCCCCGCCTTATGCGCCTTCTAGCGCTGCAACCCCGCCCGCGCCTACAGGGCGGCGCGTAAACAAACTGTTTTCGCCCCGCCTGTGCCGCGCGCGCGACACCCACAGGGAAACACCCGTATGACACCGCTCAATGGCCTCAAGGTCGTAGAACTCGCCCGGATCCTTGCTGGCCCGTGGATCGGCCAGTCCCTCGCCGATCTGGGGGCAGAGGTCCGCAAGATCGAAAGCCCGAGCGGCGATGACACCCGCACATGGGGCCCCCCGTTTATCGAGCGTGACGGCGACAAGACCGCCGCCTATTTCTATGCCGCCAATCGGGGAAAAACCTCTGAAACCGTTGATTTCCAAACGGCAGAGGGACAGGCGCGCATCCGCGAACTGGTCGCCGAGGCGGATGTGTTTATCGAGAACTTCAAGGTCGGCGGGCTGGCGAAATACGGGCTGGATTATGCCAGCCTGTGCGAATTGAACCCCGGCCTGATCTATTGCTCCATCACCGGCTTTGGTCAGGACGGCCCCCTTGCCCATCAGGCGGGATACGACTTTTTGCTGCAGGGCATGTCTGGCCTGATGTCGATCACCGGAGAGGCCGACGGCCCGCCGCAAAAGGTTGGCGTGGCGGTCACCGATATCGTCACCGGCCTCTACGGCACCGTCGGCATCCTTGCGGCGCTGGAGCAACGCCGCCGCACAGGGCGGGGGCAACATATCGATATGTCGTTGCTGGATTGCTCTGCCGCGATGCTGGCCAATCAGGCGATGAACGCCCTTGCCACCGGCACCGCTCCGATGCGGCGCGGCAATGCCCACCCCAATATCGCGCCCTATCAGGAGCTCCCCTGCGCCGATGGCCATATCATCGTGGCCGTGGGAAATGACCGCCAGTTCCGCGCCTTTTGCGGCGTGCTGGGGATCGAGGCTCTTGCCACTGACCCGCGCTTTGCCACCAATCCCGCCCGCGTTGAAAACCGCGATGCCCTGACTGTCGCCCTGTCACAGGCGATGGAAGATTGGCAAAGCGCCGACCTCCTCTCCGCCCTTGCCGAGGCCACCGTGCCCGCGGGGCCGATCAACGACATCATGCAACTGCTCGAGCACCCGCAGATCAAAGCGCGCGGCATGCAGATCACGCCAGAGGGCGTGCCCGGGTTGCGCGGCCCTTGGAAATTCTCCGATGCGGAATTGGCGCTGGACCGCTCCGCCCCGCTGCATAAGCCAAAGACCTAGGCGCGGCGGCGAGCCACCCCCTCGCGCCATGCCAGCAGGGCCGCACCGCCAAGGATGATCACCGCCCCGAGGATCGAGACCCAATCGGGAATGGCCTGAAACACCGCGATGTCATAGGCCCCCGCAAACACGAGGGTCAGGTAGGAAAACGGCGTGGCAAAGCTCGCATCCGCGCGGGCCATGGCATTGACGAAACAGGCCTGCGCCGAGGCCATCAGAAACCCGAGCGCCGCCAGAACCAGCCATTGCATCGGCGTCGGCGCAGCAAAGACAAAGAGCACCGCGATGCTGGCGATGGTCAGGCCCATGGCGTTGTTGGTCAGCAAAATCTGCAGGGGGTTTTCCCGGCCAGAGAGCTTTTTGATCAGGATCAGCTCAAGCCCCATCAAAACCGCCGCCCCAACGGCCAAAAGGGCCGCCGCCTGAAAGGTCCCCGCCCCCGGACGGATCAGCACAAGCGCCCCGATCACCGCCAGAACCGCCGCCACCCACCGCCAAGGACCGACACGCTCCCCAAGCAGGGGAATCGCCAAAAGCATGGCAAAGACAGGGTTCAAAAAGGAAATCGCCGTCGCATCAGGCAGGGGGATGAAGGCGACAGAGGCGAACATCAAGGTCACCCCGCTCCACCCGCATAGGGTCCGCCCCATATGCAGCCGCCAGTTCGGCGGATCGAACTTTGGCCGCAACGCGGCGGCGGTGGTCGCAATAGCGATAAAGGCGAATAGAAACCGCCCGTGACTGATTTGCAGCGGATGCAGGGGCGGGCCCAAACTGTCGGTGCCAAGCAGTTTCGCCGCCAGCATCGTCCCCGCGATAAAGGCACTGGCAGCAACCATAAAAGCAACAGCGGCAGGGGCATTGGGTGCTCGGGTTCTCACGTCATTCCCTCACACCAACGGGTCTTGGGGGCGCAGCGCGCCCGCAGCAGCATTAGCCGCCAAAATATTCCAGAACGCCGTTCACGCCAGAGCGGATCAACAGATCAACAAAGAAGAAGAAGATCGACAGAACCACCGTCATGATGAAAACCATCACCGTGGTCAGCACAACCTCGCGGCGCGAGGGCCAGACGACCTTGGAAATTTCCGAGCGGACTTGCTGGACAAATTGGATAGGGTTCGTGCGGGCCATGCGTATGTTTTCCTGATAGGCGTTTGGGGTCAGATACGCCCCGCGTCGCCCATTTTCAAGCCAAGGTTTCACCCGAAATGCATATGCCCGCCACATATGGGCGGGCAGACACATGTTTTACCCCGGCGTAAGGGGGGCTCCTAGAAGACCGGATGGGCCGATTTGGCGTTCTTCGCCGGATCAACCACGATCACACGCCAGCCATCGGTGACCCCGATCAGGCGGCCATCGGGGTGGAACTCGACCGTCATCATATCCTCGAACCAACCGGGCAGTTTGTCCTGATCAAAAGTGACCGGCGCGCCGCCATCAAGGGGCATGGTCGACAGGTCCGCGTTGTCCCCGCCGATAAAGGCATCGCCCGCCGGATTGATCACCAACATATCCCCGTTGATCCCCTGCATATCCAACAGCTCGACGCTGAAATCCGCGCTCATCACCATGGGATCACTGCCGGACTTTAGGAAATAGGTCTTGTCCCCCACCGTGCGAATATCGTCGAAAAAGCTGCCCGTATACCATGTCGGCGCGGTCTCGACGGCGCCGGTTGCCATGTCCATCCGGATCAGGACAGAGGCATTCCCGTCATGCTGTTTGCGAAAGGTCTCTTTCGCGACGCCGGACAGGTCATCGCCGGGCTTTTCCTTGGTCTCGTTCTCGTCCTTGGCGGATCGGGTGATCATCACCGCAGAGGCCCCGTCATCGGTCAGGCCGACATGTTGCACGCTCAGGTCCGGCACGGTCCAACTGCCAATCTGCGCCCCATTGGCCGCATCGATCAAAACCACGTCAGAGGCTTTGGAGGAGGACTTCACCGTCACAAACCGCCCCGCCTGCGCATTGAAATCCATCGTCCGCACGCGGTCGATCTCCCATTTGCGGGACATATCCGTGGCATCATGAGCGGTCAGCACATCGTCGGTATCCAGCACATAAACAAGGCTGCCATCGGCGGAATGATCCATCCAGACCGGCATCGCAGGCATCCACATGCGGTCCGTAACCTCGAAACTGTCGGGGTCGATGGTATAAAGCACCCTGTTGTCGCCCGCCGCCAGAAGGGTCGCGCCATCGGGGCTCAGGCTCAGGGCCCCCAGCCCGCCAGAGGGGGTGGCAGCCTGAGCAAAGGCAGGAAGCGCCGCCAGAGCGGTGGCAAGAATAAATCGTTTCATTTCGGTCAATTCCCTTTTGTAAATCGTCAATCTGCAAAATGCCCCGATAGACTACCCCAAATCGCCTTTTTCTCAAAGCCCACCGTAAAAGCCGCAATTCCGCGCCTCTTTGCCGAAACCGCCCTGCGCAATCCGGCGCTGCATCGCTTGCAGGGAACACTTCGATCATGCAGACTTGACTTTGCACCCTTCCCACGGGTTAAGGGCGTCTGAATTGCCGCCCTAACCACAAAAAAGATATGGCACACACCTATGGACAAAATACCCCTCACCCGCGCGGGCCACACCGCACTTGAGACTGAATTGAAACAGCTCAAAAGTGTCGAACGCCCGGCCATTATCAAGGCCATCTCAGAGGCACGCGAACACGGGGACCTGTCCGAGAACGCGGAGTATCACTCTGCCCGCGAAAAGCAGAGCTTCATCGAGGGCCGCATCAAGGAGCTCGAAGGCACGCTCAGCCTTGCCGAGGTGATCGACCCGACAAAGCTTTCCGGCCCGATCAAATTCGGCGCGACTGTGCATATCGTTGACGAGGACACCGACGAGGAGAAAACCTATCAGATCGTCGGAGAGGCCGAAGCCAGCCTTGAGAAAGGCATGCTCAACATCAAATCCCCCATCGCCCGCGCCCTGATCGGCAAAGAGGAGGGCGACAGCGTCGAGGTGCGCACCCCCGGCGGCGATAAGGCCTACGAGATTCTCAGCATCAAATATGTCTGACACCGATCACACCGTCCCCCCGCGCGAGGCACAGCCGGGCGCTGCGGCCACCCTCGCCAACAAGGCGCGGCGCAGCTTTGGTGCAAGCGACAGCATCGCCACGATCGTCAGCGTCATCTGGCTGGTGCTGGCGGGCGGGTTCTTTTTGTTCATGCCCTCGTCGCGCGAGACCGAAGGCTTCGACAGCCTCACCTTCGTGATGACGCTCTTTGCGGTTTTCATGCCGATCGCCCTGATCTGGATCGGCACCTCCGCCGCCAAACAGGGCCGCATCATGCGCGAGGAAAGCGGGCGTTTGCAGGCGGCGATTGACGGGATGCGCCAGACCTATGTGATGCAGCAGCAAAGCGGCGGCATCGAAGTCCGCCCCGTGATCGAGAAAAAGCTCGACGACCTGATGAACGCACAGCGCAAATCAGAGGCCGCCCTTGAACGGATCGCCAGCCGCGCCGGCATTGCCGCCGATGTGCGCCTGCCCGGCAAGGCCGCCCTGCCCGCCGCCGCGGCAAAGCCCGAGGCCGGGCAACCCGCCCTCGCCCTAGGAACCCCCGCCGAGGCCCTTGCAGAGCCGATCTCGGTCGAGGATTTCACCCGCGCCCTGCATTTTCCGCAGGACGAAAAGGACCAGGACGGGTTCCGCGCCCTGCGCCGCGCCCTGCGCGATCACACCCTCGCGGGCCTGATCCACTCGGCGCAGGACGTTCTGACCCTGCTGTCAGAGGACGGCATTTATATGGACGACCTCGTGCCAGAACGCACCCGCCCCGAATCCTGGCGCCGCTTTGCAGCGGGCGAGAGGGGCGCGAATGTTTCGGCCCTCGGGGCGATCCGCGATCGGTCCTCTCTGGCGCTGACATCCGGCCGGATGCGGCAGGATCCGATCTTCCGCGACGCGGTGCACCACTTCTTGCGTAAGTTTGACCACACCTTCGCCAGCTTTGAAAAATCCGCCAGCGATGCGGATATCACCGCCGTGGTGGAAACCCGCACCGCCCGTGCTTTCATGCTGCTTGGCCGTGTGTCCGGCACATTTGACTAGGGCCGAGGGCGCCCCCGCGCCCACCCCTGTCTGCGGCTTTGACGTTATGCCAGATGGCCGCGCCCTGCCGGTGGCAGCCGGCGACATCGCCCTGACCGGCCCACAGGGCAGCGCCTATCGCTGGCTGCACTTTGACCTCAACGACCCCGCCCTTGGCCACTGGGCCGAGGCGCATCTGCCACGGGTCGCCAGCACCGCCCTGTTGCAATCCGAAACGCGCCCGCGCTGCGACGCGGTCCTCTCCGGCGCTGAGCCCGGGTTGATCGTAAACCTGCGCGGCGTGAACCTGAACCCCGGCGCAGAGCCGGAGGATATGGTTTCCTTGCGGCTTTGGGTCACCAAGGGCTGCATCATCAGCGCAAGGTTCCGCAAGGTATGGGCCGCCGATACCCTGCGGCAGGATGCCGAAAACGGGCAGGCTCCGGCCAGCATCGGCGGCTTTCTCACCGCCCTCACCCAAGGCCTGACCCGCCGGATCGAGGCCGTGACCCTCGAGCTTGAGGAACGCACCGACGCCAGCGAGGAGGCCCTTCTTGGCGATGGCCCCGCAACTGAGTTGAGCGTGCCTTCGCTGCGGCAAGAGGTCATCAAACTGCGCCGCTTCGTCACCCCGCAGCGCGAGGCCCTTGTGAACCTGTCAGAGGACAATAGCGGCTTGTTCCCCGATCAGACAGAGCCCCTGCACGAGGTCGCCAACCACACCAAACGCATCACCGAGGAACTCGACGCCACCCGCGAAAGGCTCGCGGTTCTGCAAGACCACATCGACGCGCAAAAGGCCGCAAAGCTCAGCCGCGACAGCCATGTCCTCTCGGTCATTGCGGCGATCTTCCTGCCCCTCGGGTTCCTCAGCGGCCTCTTTGGGGTGAACGTCGGCGGCATGCCCGGCATGGAAAATCCGACGGCGTTCTGGATCCTTTGTGCGCTCTGCGCCCTGCTCGGTCTGGGGCTTTACCTGTGGTTCAAGCTCACCAAATGGCTCTAGCCGGCCGATAGCCCCAGCATCGCATAGGGGATGTATCGCACCGGCGTGCCGGGCGCGACATCCAGCGCCCCATCCGGTAGTTCCACCAACCCGTCAGCCCAGCTGAGCCCCGAAATTCGCCCAGACCCTTCGGAGGGGAAGACCTCTGCCGCACCCTCCGGCGTCAACCGCGCGCGCAGGTATTCCCGCCGCCCCGGCTTTTTGCGCTTGGAAAAACCCGCAGGCACCATGAACCCCTGCGCCTCCAGCCATCTGCCCCCCGCCATAAGGGAAAGCGCCGGACGCGCGAAAATCAGGGTGCAGATCAGGGCCGCAACCGGGTTCCCCGGCAGGCCAAAGACCGGCACGCCCTGCCATTGTCCCAAGGCCAAGGGGCGGCCCGGTTTCAAGGCAATGCGCCAAGCCGTCAGGTTCCCCTCGCGCCGCAGCAGGGCCGAGATGTGGTCCTCATCCCCCGCCGAGGCCCCGCCCGAGGTCAGCACCACGTCGCAATCCCGCGCGGCCTTATCAAGCCGCCGCCGCACCGCCCCCGCATCATCCCCGACCAGCCCCAAATCCACGGGGGCATAGCCCCATTGCCGGATCACCGACAAAAGCATGGGCCGATTGGCATCATGTGTCTTTGAGGGCGGCGTATCCGGCGCGGGGGCGCAAAGCTCGTCCCCGGTTGACAGAACGCCCACCCGAAGGGGGCGCAGCAGGCTGACCTGATTGACCCCCGTCGCCGCCAAAAGCGCAAGATCCGGCGCCGTCAGGCGATGCCCCGCGGGGAAAAGCGCTGCACCAACCGCGACATCCTCGCCCGCCTTGCGCGCATTGGCGCCGGGTTTCACCGGCCCGCGAAAGGCCACATACCCCTCGCCGCAGGTGGTGTCCTCCTCCAGCACAACCGTATCGACACCCTCGGGCAGCAAGGCCCCCGTCAGGATGCGAATGGCCTGCCCCGCAGGCACCGCCCCTGCGAATGGCGCCCCCGCCGCGGCGCGGCCGTCAACCAAAGGCAACCGAAGGGGGCCCTCGGCCCCCGCAACGCTGGCGTGGGCAAAGCCGTAGCCGTCCACGGCGGCGTTCGGCGCGGGCGGGTTGGCGCGGGCCGCCACAGGCGCCCGCGCCAACCCGCCGCCAAGGGCGCTTGCCAGCGGCTGCATCTCCGCCAATGGCCCCGTCACGGGGCCAAGGCGGGATCGCAGCCGCGCAAGCGCCTCGTCCACCGGTAGCCAAGACACCCCCGGCGGCAGGGCAAAGCAATCATCCGTCAATGGCGGCGGGTCCTGCCCCGGGATCGGCAGGGCTTCTGCCGCCTCGCGCAGGGCCGCATCGCCGAGCCCGGTGATCCAGCCTTCCTCCGCATCGCCCTGCGCCAGCATCGCCGTGATATCGGGTGCTTTCATCGCGGCCAAAGCCCCGGCCAGAACCTCCACCTGCACCGCATCCTTGATGCGCGACCCTTGGCGTTTGCGCACCTCCTGCGCCAAAAGGCTGGGCCAGATTTCGGTCAGTACCAAAGCCTCGCCCCCCAAGGCGCCAAAGCCGGCAACGCCAAGCTCTGCCCCAAAGGTCCGGCGCAGACGGCCGAGCATCGGCAACCCCATCAGGACCTGACTGCCAACAGAGCCCGCCCCGGCCAGTTGCCAGCAGCTGAACGCCCCCTTGGCCAAGGCCTCGACCCGGCGTTTCTCGGCAAAGCGGGTGCAGGTCCGCTCCGTCCCTTTGCGCGGCAAATGGGGGACATCGGCGCGTCCGGCATTGCCCCAAAACGGGCCGATCCCGTCGAACTTCGCGTTGATCTGCCCCGCGACGGCAAAGCGGTTGTTGCCTCGCGGACTGTCCTCGATCCGCTTCTCAAGCCAGTCCCAGACCGCGAAGGGATCATCCTGTCCTGTCAGGGCGCGCCCGAACCCGGCGGAATAGGCGAAGGGGAAATCAAACCCGGCCAGAACGCGGCTCCCCTCGGCCAAAGCGGCCTTCAGGAAACCGGTCAGCCAGGTTTCATATTCCTGCCGGTTGCGAAAATACTGCGCCGGTTCAACCCGCCCCGCCCGCGCAACCGCGGCCCAGATAGCATCCGGTTTCGGCTTGGGGCCGCGATCATTGCCGCCGGACCAATCGGTCACAATGATCACGTCGAACGGGGTCACAGCGAAAGCTCCGCACGGATGAAATCACCGATCGCGACGGTGTCATTCAAATCGAACAGCGGCTGCCTGCACTCTGGCTGACCATCGCTCGCCACAGCGCGCACGAGGGGGTCATCATGGGCGATCAAGGGGTGGCCGGTTTCAACCCGATGTGCCTCGATCTTCGGGTGGGCGCCGGATTTGAACCCCTCGACCAAGACCAGTTCCACAGGATCGAGCCGCGACAAAAGATCATCCAGACCCGGCTCCTCTGCCCCGCGAAGCTCCGACATCAGGGCCCAACGATTGGCCGAGGAGAGCATCACCTGATTGGCCCCCGCCGCGCGGTGGCGAAAACTGTCTTTGCCCGGGTGATCGACATCAAAGGAATGATGCGCGTGTTTGACCGTCGAGACCGTCAGCCCCTCGGCGACCAGATGTACAACGAGACGTTCCATCAATCCGGTTTTGCCGGAGTTCTTCCACCCCGTGACGCCGTAAACCTTCATGCCCCGGCCCCGCCCGCCAAAAGGCGCTCTGCTTCGGTCAGGTCCTCTGGCGTGTTGATGTTGAAAAACGGATCGGGCGGGCCATCCGGGAAGATCACCGGCACATTGCCATGCTCCCCCGCCCAGATCACCACGCGGCGCGTGCCGTCCATGATCGCCTGCCGCAACGCATCAGCGAGGGATGTGGGCCAGATCGCAAAGGTCGGATGCCACCAGAGCCGCCCCGGCCCCTGCGTTGCCGCCGTTGCGATGGCCTCCCCCGATGCTTCCAAGCCCGCCGTCATCTTGGCTACGTAGTCCCGCGGGAAAAAAGGCGTGTCGGCAGCAACGGTGATGACGTGGCGCGCGCCCTGCGCCCTGCCCCATTCCATCCCCGCCAAGACCCCCGCTAAAGGGCCGGGATTGCCGGGCAGGGTATCGGCCAGAACCGGAAGGCCCAGACCCGCGAAGCGCGCGGCATCGCCATTGGCGTTCAAAGCCATCTGCCCCACCTGCGGCGCGAAGCGGGCGGTCACATGCTCCAGCACGGTTTGATCGCCAAGGCTGACCAAGCCCTTGTCACCGCCGCCCATCCGCGTGGCCAAGCCACCAGCGAGAATAACTCCTACGGGGTCGTTCATGCCTCTGCCCCCTTGCGCCTGCTGCCCTTGGCCTCCTTCGGCACCTGATCGGGGTCGCTGTCGCGCAGCAATCGCTCCTCCCCCGCCAAGCAGACAAACCGCGCGCCGCGCAACCGGCCGATCAGGGTCAAGCCGACCTGCTGTGCGATCTCGACGCCCCAAGCGGTAAAGCCGGAACGCGACACCAAGGCCGGTATCCCCATCAGTGCGGTTTTGATCACCATCTCGGAGGTCAGCCGCCCCGTGGTATAAAGCACCTTGCCATCGGGCGCGGTGCCGCTGGACAGCATCCAGCCCGCGATTTTGTCCACCGCGTTATGGCGGCCCACGTCCTCCATATAGACCAATGGCCGCGCCCCCTCGCACAGAACCGTGCCATGGATAGCGCCTGCCTCCAGATAAAGGCTCGGGGTGCGGTTGATGGTATGGGACAGGGCATAGAGGTCAGAAGTTTTCACCTGCGTCGCAGGCAATTGCAGCCCCTCGAGCCCCTCCATCATATCGCCGAACACGGTGCCGATGGCGCAGCCGGAGGTGCGGGTTTTGCGGGCGAGTTTGGCCTCGTAATTCGTCTCCACCGCCGTGCGCACCACAACGGCCTCGGACTCCTCGTCATAGTCAACGCCAAGGATTTCCTCCCCCTCGCGCAGCATCCCCTGATTGCGCAGGAACCCGAGCGCCAGATATTCGGGGTAATCCCCGATGGTCATGGCCGTCACGATTTCGCGAGAATTGAGAAAGATCGTCAGGGGGCGTTCTTCGACGACCGGAATTTCCACCCTGTCGCCATTGTGGTCAAACCCCTGCACCGCCCGCGTCAGGCGCGGCGCGGCGGGATCGGGTGCGATCAGAAAGGCGCTGGTATCGTCTGCTTTGGCCACTTATCAAAGTCCCAGTGTCGATGCGTTCGGCCAAGGTTAGAGCGAGACTATGACAACCTCCACCACCAAAACATCCAGATCGGCCTTTTGGCAGGGGGCCCGTGCCGCCCTGCCGTTTACCTTCGTCGTTGCCCCCTTCGGCCTTTTGTTCGGGGTGCTCGCGGCAGAGGCGGGGTTGGATCTTTTCCAGATCATGGGCTTTACCGTTCTGGTAGTTGCCGGCGCGGCGCAGTTCACCGCGCTGACCCTGATGCTCGACGATGCGCCGACATTGATCATCCTGACCACGTCTTTGGCGGTGAACCTGCGGATGGCGATGTATTCGGCGGCCCTAACGCCCCACTTGGGCAAGGCCACAATCTGGCAGCGCGCCTTTGCCGCCTACACCCTGACTGATCAAGCCTATGCCCTGAGCACGGTAAAGTTCGAAGACGGAGTCTTTGAAACACTGGGGCAGAAGCTGGCCTTTTACTTTGGCACCGCGCTGCCGATCATTCCCCTGTGGTATGGAAGCTCCTTCCTAGGCGCCGCGATCGGGCAGAGCATTCCTGCGGGCTATCCGATCGACTTTATCTTCCCCGTGGCCTTCATCGCGATGGTGGCGCCCGCGCTGCGCACCCTGCCCCATATCGTGGCGGCCTTCGTTGCGGTAACCGCCTCCCTCTTGCTTGGCTGGGTGCCCTATAGCGGCGGCGTTATCGTGGCGGCCCTTCTGGCCATGGCCGCAGGGGCGGAAACCGAACGCAGGATGCAAGGAGCGCGCGTATGACCGAGGCAACCAGCCTGCCGCAAAGCGATGCGCTGATCTGGATGATCATCCTTGCCATGGGGATTGGCACCTTTGCGGTCCGGTTTTCGTTCATGGGGCTTCTGGGCGGCGTTGACCTGCCGCCTTGGGTGTTGCGCTACCTGCGCTACACCTCGGTCGCGGTGATCCCCGCGCTGATTGCGCCCTTGGTGGCATGGCCCGCGGCCACGCAGGGCCAGACCGATCCGCCGCGATTGATCGCGGCGCTGGTGGCGCTGATGGTTGGATATTGGTCCAAGAATGTCTTGGTCACGATGGTCTGCGCCATCGCTGTTCTGCTGCTGGCGCAGGCGGCGCTGACCTAGCCGTTGTTGGCCAAAGCCGCCACGTCAGAGCGGTCATCGGGGCTGTCGTCATAGATCCGCTGGGTTTGCACGCCGGGCAGATTGCCGAAGTCCTTCATGGCGCGGGTCGGCCACCATGTGTGCTTGATGCTCTGGAACCCCGGGATTTGCCCCAGCACCGTGGTGATCGAATTGGTGCAATGGGCCTTGGGCACCGCGCCGTAGTCCTGCGCCACGCGCATGGCCAAGGCCGCGATCTCTGGCGAGACTTCGACGGTTTGTACCACAACGTGATAGGTCTCGCGCGCGTGGTAGTCGATGTAATGTTCCAACACGCGGGGGGTGATGCCGTAATGCACATCGTTGCGCTCCGGCACGGTCGAATGGCCAAAGGTGCCTGCCGGATCGAACATGACCCGATGCGCGCCATTGATCAAAAGGCCCGAATGCTCGCCCTTGCCGGTGGAGTTGCTGACCATAGTATAAAGGGAGATCGAGGTCGGCTCCCCCGAACGGTAAAGCGCCTTTTGCACCGCCTCGTCAGGGGCCCAGACAGGTTCCGCCGCGCCGCAGGCCGCCAGAAACACCGGCAAAATAAGAACAAGAAAAATCCGGCGCATGGGCAAGGCTCCGCGTCTGATGGGCAGGGAAAGGTTTAGCCGTTCACAGCATAGATGAAGATCAGCAAACAGATGCAGAAAACCCCGCCATAGGTGACATAGCGGATGAAACCCTCAAAGGTTTTCTCTTGCACTGTGATGTCCATTTCGCCGTGCTTGTGTTCGTCAGACATGTCGTTCTCCGTTCGATACCAGTTGCGGCCTCAATAGCGGCCTTTGCCGCCACTGTTAAGCCCCGTGATGCCGCAGGGCGGCGCCCCCTGCTATTCGGGTTTGGGTTTGTCCAGATCGGCCGCAAGACGAAAGCCGATGCGCCGCGCGGGGGCCTCTTGCGTCATTTTCGGCAGGGCAGACAGGGTGACGTTAAGCTGCGTGACATGCTGAATAAGCTGCGTTTTCAGGCCGAGCTCATTGGTGCCATAAAAGGTCACCAGATCAGGTTCGAAAAACCCGATCCCCTCGATCCGCAACACCCCGACCGCGCCGCCAGCCATGCCCATGGACACCTCGTGATCGGCGTCGAGCTGTTCCTCGAAGTTCTGGATATACAGAATCAGCCGCTCATAGGCCCATTCGGCGGGGCTTTTCTGATCGATCGGCGTCTTGGTCATGCCTTCGGGAAGGGGCTTGTCCTCCGCCGCGGAGGTATCCGAAGGGTCGGCGTGAACCGCGCCGCAACGGGGCAGTGCCGCGCTTTCGGCGGCCTCAGCGGTGGTTTGAATTACGTCGTCGTTGGGCATGTCGCCGCCTCACTTTGCTTGCCAAAGCCAGGCCCCATCATCGTCAAGGGCGCGGCTGATGCGGCCAGCTTGATACAAATGGTTCAGATGCGCCACCGCTTCCGCCAAGGCCAGACCATATTCCGCCGGCCCGATGGCCCGCCGGAACAGAACCGGAAAGCACTGCGCCGCCGTGCGCGGCAGGGCCAGATGCTCCATCAGGCGCTCAAGCGCGGTGTGGTGGTTCTTGATCAGCTGCGTCATCCGCGCGGGCAGGCCGGTGAAGGGCAACTTATGCCCCGACAGGACAAGCTGTTCGTCCCGCGCAAAACCGGACAGCCGCTCGCAGGCCTCAAGCCATTCCGCCAGCGGGTCGGCCTCCGGCTCGGTCGCATGCACCCCGATATTGGGAGAGATCGAGGCGATCATCTGATCCCCCGCGATCACCAGATCGCCCTCCTCGGCCCAAAGGGTCGCGTGCTCCGGCGCATGGCCATTGCCCATCCGCACTGTCCAGTCGCGCCCGCCAAAGGCAAGGCGCTGCCCCTCTTGCAAGCGGGTATAGCCAAGAGGCAATGGCGCAACCATATCGGCAAAATTAAAGGGCCGCTCCGACATGCGCCGCGCCTTCTCGGCGCTATCCATGCCAGCACGGTCCCAGAACCGGATGGCTTCGGGCACATGCTCCGGCTGATTGTCGAGGGTCAGCATCCGCGCGGTCAGCCAACTGGTGCGCGTGGTCAGCAATTCGGCCCCGTGTTCGGCCTGAAACCAACCGGCAAGGCCGATGTGATCGGGGTGATGGTGGGTCACAAGCACCCGCGCAATCGGCGCCCCGCTAAGAGGGCCATCCAACAGCTTTTGCCAGATCCCCCGCGCCTTGCGCGTATCAAAGCCCGTATCGACGATGGACCAGCCGCCCTCGTCCTCAAAGGCGAAGACATTGACGTGATCAAGGGCCATGGGCAGGGGCAGGCGCATCCAGAGAACGCCGGGGGAAACCTCTATCGCCTCGCCGCTGTCCGGCGGGGTTTCATGCGGAAAGCAAAGGGGGGAGAGTGCGGTCACAGGCTAGGCAAGGAAGTCATCGTTTGTCATCGCATAAAGCCCCTCTGCCCCGACGCTGGCATGGGCCAGCTGTGCGGCATAATCCGGCAGCAATCGGCGGATGTAAACATCTGCCAAGGCCATCCGCGGCCCTTCCCCGCCCGACTGGAACGCAGCGCGCAGATGGAAATGCGCCCCAAGCACACGGGCAAAGGCGTTCAGATAGGGCACACTGCCTGCAAACCTGTCCTGCATTTCCTGTCCGACCAAGGCCTCGGTCGCCTCGCGCAGGGCCTCGGCCGCCTGCCACACGGGCTCCGCCAGCTTCGGCATCTTACCGCGGGCTTCCTCGGCCCCTGCTTCGATCTCTTCAAGAAGGCGGAAGGCCGCCTCGCCGCCGTCCATCATCTTGCGGGCCACTAGATCCATCGACTGGATCCCGTTGGTGCCCTCATAAATCGCGGTCACGCGGACATCGCGGCTGAACTGCGCGGCACCGGTTTCCTCGATAAAGCCCATGCCGCCGTGCACCTGCACGCCCATCTCGGCCACGCGCATGCCCACCTCAGTGCCATAGGCCTTGGTGATCGGCGTAAGCAAGGCAGCACGCGCTTTCCACGCCTCGTCGCCCGTCGCGGTGGACATATCAATCGCCACCGCATTGGACAGGGCAATGGCCCGCGCTGCAAATGTCTCGGCCTTCATCGTCGCCAGCATCCGGCGCACATCGGCATGCTCGATGATCGTGCCACCGCCGCCCGCACGCCCCTGTTTGCGCTCAAGCGCATAGGCCACCGCATGCTGCGTCGCGGCCTCGGCCACGCCGATGCCCTGGACGCCAACACCAAGGCGGGCGTTGTTCATCATGGTAAACATCGCAGCCATGCCGCCATGGGGCTCGCCCACCAGCCAGCCCGTCGCCCCGTCAAACTGCATCACGGCTGTCGGCGATCCATGCAGGCCCATCTTATGCTCTAGGCTCACAACCTTCAGGCTGTTGGCCTTACCGGGAACGCCGTTCTCGTCGGGGATTCGTTTGGGCACCATGAACAGGCTGATCCCCTTGGTGCCCGGCACGCCGTCAGGCAGGCGGGCCAGAACAAGGTGACAGACGTTCTCGGTGAAATCATTGTCACCCCAACTGATGTAGATCTTCTGCCCTGTGACGGCAAAGGTCCCGTCGCCGTTGTCCTTGGCCTTGGAGCGCAACGCACCAACATCGCTCCCGGCCTGCGGCTCCGTCAGGTTCATCGTGCCGCACCACTCGCCGGTGATCAGCTTGGGCAGGTAGATATCCTTGATCGCCTGACTGGCGTGATGTTCCAGCGCCTCGATCTGGCCCTGCGTCATCAAGGGGTTAAGTTGCAGCGACAGGCAGGCGCCCGACATCATCTCGTTCACAGCGGTGGTCATGGTCATCGGCAGGGCCATGCCGCCAAAGTCGGCAGACGCCGAAATCCCGATCCAGCCGCCCTCGGCAATGGCCTTATACCCCTCGCCAAACCCCGGCGAGGTCCGGACAACCCCGTTTTCCAGCCGCGCAGGCTCAAGATCACCGGGGCGCTGAAGGGGGGACAAAACCTCCTCCGACATGCGGCCCGCCTCGCCCAGAATGGCCTCAACCATATCGGGGGAGGCCTCGGCGAAACGCTCTGTGGCAGAGACATCGGCAAAGCCAACGACACGGTCGAACAAGAAGCGAAAGTCTGAAACCGGGGCTCTGTAGGGCATCTTGGGGGCCTCCGTTGATGAAATCCTGCCTTGGCACCGGGGCAACCAAAGCGTATCTGGCCAGATAATCTGCGGTAAGGCTACTGAAGCGGCCCCGCCCTGCAACCCTAAACGCTGCGTCACGGCCATGAACACCACGACCCGCCTTTTGCCCGCCGATCCCGAAGGGATCAAAGCCGCCGCCGCGCTGTTGCAGGCGGGCGATCTTGTCGCCTTTCCAACGGAAACGGTCTACGGGCTTGGGGCTGACGCCCGCAATGACGCCGCGGTGGCGGGCATCTATGCGGCCAAGGGACGGCCCAGTTTCAACCCCCTGATCGTGCATCTGCCGGACCTTGAGGCCGCGACCGCTTTGGCGGACCTGTCCCCCACCGCGCTGCGATTGGCAAAGGCCTTCTGGCCCGGCCCCCTGACACTCGTCGCCCGCACCCGCCCTGATAGCGGCCTCTCGCCGCTCTGCTTTGCGGGCCTGCCCACAGTGGCCCTGCGGGTGCCCGCCGCACCGGTGGCGCGGTCCTTGCTCCGCGCCTTTGGCGGCCCGCTCGCGGCCCCCTCTGCCAACCTCTCCGGTCAGGTCAGCCCGACAACAGCCGCCCATGTGATGACGGGCCTGTCCTCCCGCATTGCCGCCGTTCTGGATGGCGGCCCCTGCACCGTCGGCCTCGAAAGCACGATCGTCGATGGCACGGATGGCCCCGTGATCCTGCGCCACGGCGGCATCAGCGCCGAGGCCTTGGCAGAGGTTCACGGCGCGCCCCTGCCGCAAGCCGTCACCCCGACCGCACCCGATCGCCCCAATGCGCCGGGTCAGCTGTCCTCACACTACGCCCCCCGCGCCGCCCTGCGCCTCAATGCCGAAAGGCCCCACGAAAACGAGGTGCTCCTCGCCTTCGGCGATGCAAAGGGCGCGATGAACCTCTCCCCCGCTGGGGATTTGAACGAAGCGGCCGCAAACCTCTTTGCCTATCTCATCGCGCTGGATGAGGGCGGCGTAGAGGCCATCGCCGTCAGCCCGATCCCCGAGACAGGCCTTGGCAAAGCCATCAACGACAGGCTGCAAAGGGCCGCTGCCCCCCGCGATTGAATACCATTGAAAAGAATCGCGCCGCAGGCGCGCCAATTTGGTTGGAGCCGCCCCTAGGCGTGGCCCGCATCGGCGCTTAGGGTCAGGGGATCAACGCCGAGTGTCGCCAACGCCGCCTGCCATTTGCCGGTGTCATCAACATTGAACACCAGATCAGGGTCCGCATCGGTGGTCAGCCAGCCATTGCTCAGGATCTCGTTTTCCAACTGCATCGGTCCCCAGCCGGAATAGCCAAGGGCCAACAAGGTCCGCCGCGGGCCGTTCCCTGCGGCGATGTCCTCCAGAATGTCCAAGGTCGCCGACATGGAAAACTGGGTATCCACCGTCATGGTGGTCTCATTGGCGGTATATTCCGCCGAATGCAGCACAAACCCGCGGCCGTTCTCCACCGGCCCGCCATAATGCAGGGGGCGGGGGCCGCTGTCCTTGGCGCTCTCGATCTCCAGCTGTTCCAGCAATCCCTTAAGGCTCAGCCCCGGCGCAGGGTGGTTGACGATCAACCCCATCGCCCCGTCACCGGAATGGCTGCACAGGTAAATCACGCTGCGTTCAAAGCGCGGATCGCCCATCCCGGGCATGGCAATCAAAAGCTTTCCTGTCAGGTCCATCGCGGTTCGGCCCCTTGTTACCCGATGCGCACGGCATTGGTGACAGGGTGCTTGGTCCCGCCCCGGCATGCAAGAGGGCAACGTCACCTTCCTGATCTTGGCTCCTGAAACCTGCGATATATCGGGAATGTGATTTCCCCGGATCGCCGAAATGCCTAGGTTGGCCATCATGATCAATGCCGCCCGAACCCTTTGCCGCCTTCTCGCCTCCGCCTGCCTTGTCGCCGCTGGCGCGTTGCCTGCGGCTGCTCAATCGACCATGCCCGATGTCGATGACATCATCAAAGCCGAGGTTCTGACCGGATGGCAGACCAGAACAGGCACCCACATGGCCGCCCTGCGCCTGACGCTTATGCCCGGTTGGAAGACCTACTGGCGCAGCCCCGGCGCGGCTGGCATTCCGCCGCAGTTCAACTGGTCCGGTTCGGGCAATCTAAAGGCGCTGGAGGTCCATTGGCCCGCGCCCGAGGTGTTTTTGACAGCTGGCGCGCGCACTCTGGGCTATTCCAAACAGGTGGTCCTGCCCGTCGAAATCACCCCGAGCCAGAAAGGCCAGACAATCCGCCTGCGCGGAGAGATCAACCTTGGCGTTTGCGAGGAAATCTGCATTCCGGCCACCGTGAATGTCGATGCGCAGATCGCCGGGAAAGGCGCCTCTGACCCCGCAATTCACGGCGCTTTGGCCCGCCGCCCCGTGGCCGCATCCAAGGCCGGGGTCGGCACTGTGACCTGTTCCGTCACGCCAATCTCGGACGGGGTGCAGATGACAACGCGCATCCCCATGGCACAACTGGGCAACCGCGAGATCGCGGTGATCGAGGCGGGCAACCCGGAGGTCTGGGTCAGCCAGCCCGAAGTGCACCGCGAGGGGAACACATTGGTTGCCACTGCAGATTTTGTCCCGCCCCGGCGCGGTGCCTATATGCTTGATCGTTCCGCCGTGCGGATCACGGTTCTGTCCGGCCCGATGGCCATCGACATTGCAGGCTGTCAGGGCAGCTAGACCCTCGCCGCGCGCCCGGTCATCAGGCGCATCGCCCCTGCCAGAGCGAACAAAAGCAACAGCCACAGACCGGTAAGCGCAACGAATACCGCAAAACCCAGCATCGCACTCGGTTCCTGCCCAGCCCATGGCGCGAGCCCCTGCACCGGCCCCCAGAACCCGCCCAGCAGAACCACATGCCCAAGGGTTGCGGCAAAGATGCCAAGGGTGCCCAAGACCCCGACGAGGGTCACGGCAGAGGCAAACCCCGACCGCGCCTGCAACCGCATCGCACGCTTGAAGGCCACAGTCTGCCGGTGGAAATCCATCTGCATGGCCAGCAAAGCGGGCACAATCAGCAGCACAAGAAACATCCCGAACCCAAGCCCATAGACAAGCGTGATCACCGTCGGCTTCAGGAACTGCGCCTGCCGCGAGGGCTCAAACAACAGGGGCGTCAGGCCAATCACCGTGGTCAGGGTGGTCAGCAAAACAGGCCGCAAACGATCCGCCACCCCGTCGATGATCGCAGGCACCAGCCCCCGGTTTTCGGAATACTCATCCACCGTCGTCACAAGAACAATCGAATCGTTGATGATAATCCCCGACATCCCGATCAGGCCCACCACCGTGAACATGCTCAGCGGCAGACCCCATGCCGCATGGCCATAGATCGTGCCAATCAGGCCAAAGGGAATGATCGCCATGATCAAGGCAGGGCGGGTCCAGCTTGAGAACACCCAAGCCAGTGTCAGGTAAATCCCGACGAGGCAAAACCCGAAGCCGACCAAAGCGTCCGACAGGAAATCGCGCTCCTGCGCCGAAAGCCCGTCCATCTTGAAGGACACACCGAATTCCTCCTGCAACTCCGGCAGGATGGTATCGGCGATGATGGTCATGATCTCCTCCGCCCGCGCGGCATTCTCATCGTCCAGATCACCGGTGACAGAGACAAGCCTGATCCCGTTTTCGCGGATGATGGTCGAGAACCCGTTTGACCGCTCCACCCGCACAATATCGGCCAGCGGCACATAGACCCCGTCCGGGCTGCGCATCTGCGTCCGGCTCAGAAAATCCGCCGTCAGCTCCCCCTCGGGAAGCTCAACCCGAACGGAAGCAGACCGGGAACCGACAGGGAAGGTCGCCGCCTCGATCCCGCCCAAACGGTTGCGCAGGATGGAGCCAAGGCCATCAATCGTGAAACCAAGCGCCTGCCCCTGCGGAGTCAGATCAAGGATCAACTCCTCCTTGTCGTAGGCCAAACTGTCCTCAAGGGCTGACACCTCGCCAAACTGCGCCAACCTGCTTTTCAAAGCCTCGGCGGCGGTCTTGAGCTGCGGTGTGCCGGCGCCGAAGAGCTGGATATCAATCGCATCCCCGCCCGGCCCGCCGCGCCAACGGCGAAAGGCAAGGGTCTCGGTCATCGGGTGACGGGCCACGCGCTCTTGCAGGTCCTGCACGAAAACGGCGCTGGCATAGGGGCGCAGATCCGCGTCGATCAACTCAACCGCGATGGAGCCGAGCTGATAGCTTTCCTTCCCATCCACACCGGCAAGGCCCCGCCCGGTGTTGCCGCCAATCTCGGCCAGCGAATAGGCCACCGGATTGCGCCCATGCTCGGCCGCATACTCGCGCCCCAATGCGTCAACCGCCGCCTGCAAGGCGCGCATCTGCGCCACCGTATCCTCCCGCGTGGCCCCCGGCACCATGGCAAAGTTGCCCGACACAGAGCCCTCTTCCGGCGCGGAAAAGAACCGCCACTGAACCTCGCCCCGGATAACCAGAACCGCCTGACTGGCCAGCACCACAAACAGCAGGGCAAGCACCGGATAGCGTGCCCAGATCACAAAGGCGATAAACCGGCGGAACAGGGTGCTGCGGAACCAATCGAACCCCTTGTTCACGTAATGCGAGGGGTAATCATACCACGCCAACCTGCCAGAACTGGCCGCCAAGGCATGGTTCATGTGGTTCGGCAGGATCAGGAAACACTCCACAAGCGAGGCGATCAAAACTGCTGTCACCGTAAAGGGAATATCCGCGATCAGCTCCCCAAAGCGCCCCTCAACAAGGGTCAGCGCCGAGAAGGCGATGACGGTTGTGATCGTCGCCGAAAACACCGGCCCCACCATGCGCCGCGCGGCGTTAGAGGCCGCATCCGCTGGGGCCTCTCCCAACCTTCGCGCGCGAAAGTCGGCATGCTCCCCCACCACAATCGCGTCATCCACCACGATGCCAAGGGTGATCAGAAGCGCAAAGAGCGAGATCATGTTCAGGGTCAGCCCCGCCGCCCACATCAGGAAGATCGCCGCAAACATCGCCACCGGAATCCCCGCCGCCACCCAGATCGCCGTGCGCGCATTGAGGAACAGGAACAGCAAGCCGACAACCAAGGCGAGGCCCGTCAAACCGTTCTCAAGCAAAATCCGCAACCGGCCCGAGATTTCCTCGGAACGGGCGCGGATCAGTTCGATGGTGACACCGCGCGGCAGGCCAAGCATCATATCCGCGGCCACGTCCTCCACCTGCCGTTGGATCTCAATCGCATCCCCGCGGGAGGATCGATCAATCCGCACCGAAATCGCAGGGTTGTCGCCGACAAAATACCCCCGCTCGCGGTCCACCCCCGCCACGGTGATCTGCGCCACATCGCCAATGGTCAGACGGTCCTGACCGTCACTGCCAGAGCGCAGGACAATGCCGTTGATCTGCTCTGGTGTGCGTTTCGCAACGCCCGTGCGCACCCGTGCATTCGCCCCGGTCACATCCCCCGCAGGCGCAGCGTCGGCCTCTGCCGCGATGGCGGCGGCGATCTCGGCCATAGAGATGTCGTTGGTGATCAAAGCGGTCGAGGGCACCTCGACCAAAATCTCCGGCGCGGCAATGCCGCGAATGGTGGTGCGCGTCACCCCTTGGGCAAACAGGCGCGAGGCGAATTCGTCGGAAAACCGCGCGAGTTGATCCACCCCGACAGGGCCGGAAATGATCACATCGGTCACCCTGTCGCGCCAAACGCTGCGGCGGACGTTGGGATCATCGCTGCCCTCGGGCAGATCGCTGATGGCATCTACGGCCTGCTGCACGTCCTCGGTCGCGCGGGCCATGTCCCAGTTTGCCTCGAACTCCAGCCGGATCGACGCGCGGCCCTCGCGGCTGGTGGAGGAGGAGCTTTCCACCCCCTCAACGGCCAAAAGAGCAGGCTCCATGATGTCGACAATGGCATTGTCCACATCTTCCGCGCCCGCCCCGTCCCAACCCACCGTGACATTGACGCTGTCAAGGATCACATCGGGAAAATACTGCGCCCGCATCCGCGGGAAGGCCGCAATTCCGGCAACGATCAAAAGCACAAGGAGCAGGTTCGCCGCCGTCCTGTGGCGGGTGAAATAGTCGATGATGCCCGATGCCGGATGTGCCATGGCGCGCTATCCCCCCGCCCTTGCTTCGATCCGCTCGATCATGCGGGCGGGCACCCTGTCTTTGCCAAGCTGGGCAAGGAAGCGTTGCTTCGCCTCGGAGGGCATCCCCTCGCTTCCCTCGACCAAGGCAATCAGCTTTGCGCGCCGCTCTGGCGACAGGTCAACAAGCTCCGGCCCTTGGCGCTCCGGCTTGGGGGCGGCATCTGGCGCGGCGGCCTGCGCCTCGCCCGCGGGCGTCAAAACCCGCACGCGAATACCCGGCCCGACAAGGGGGGAGCGTTCGGCAACGATCTGTTTGCCCTCAAGGCCGGGCGCACGGATCAGAACATCGTCCCCCTGCTGGCGCATGATCTCAACCTCGGCCACCTCAAGACGCTCGTCCTCGCCCACAACCAGAACCGTCTGACCCGCGTCCACCGCTGTGGCTGGAACCCGCGCGACGCCCTCAAGAGGGGGCTCGTCAATGCGGACGGTGACAAAATCGCCGGGACGGAAGCCTGCAAAGCTATCGAGCCGCGCAAAGATCAAACGCCCCGTCTGCCCCTCCCCCACAGCCGCCGAAACACGGGCAAGCTGCCCGCTGGCCTCAAGGCCAAGGCCCAAAACATCCAGCTCAACCGTCACCGGCGCGGTGACAAGCCGCCCGTCCGCGTCCAGCAATCTGGCGTATTGGGCGGTGGAGACGCGGAAGGAAACCTCCAAAGCCTCGGGATCAACAAGGCCCGCGATCCGCTCGTTCTGCGCCACGATCCCGCCCGCAACGACGGAAACCTCGGCCAGAATACCGTCAAAGGCGGCGGTGATGACCGTGTCCTCAATATCGCGCTGCGCATTGGCGAGGGCCACGGCCTGCCGTGCCAGCCGGTTGTTGGCCTGATCCACCCGCGTTTCGGCCTGCGCCAGCGATTGGCGGCGCGACAGCACCGCCTGATCGGCGGCAGACAGGGCCAGAGCCGCGGCCTCGATCGCGGCCTCTGTGCCGACCCCGCGCGATTGCAAATCGCGTTGGCGGCGCAGGGCCGCCTCGCGCAGCTCGCTTTGTGCCCGCGCTGCGGTCAATTCATCCTGCGCCAGAATAACCGCACGCTGCGCATCGCGCAGCTCCGCCTCTGCTTCCAGCTGATCGGTGCGGGCCACATCAAGCGCCGCCCTTGCATCCGTGGGATCAAGCCGCGCCAGAACCGTGCCCGCCGTCACCGCGCCGCCTTCCTCGAAACTCTCCGCCAGCGACAGTATCCGCCCGCCCGCAGGCGCGCGCAGGTCCAGCGTGCGGCGGCTGAGCACCTGCCCGAAGACCGTCATTTCCGGCCGCACCGTTTCAGGCCGCACCACCACAACATTCACAGCAGAGACCTGCTCGCGCGCCGGACGCACCCGCGCCTCGCGGTTCAGCCTGTCCTGATAGGCAGAGTTGAACATATCCGCCGCAACGGCAAAGAGGCCCAGTGTCAGGGCCATCAAAAACAATCCAACAAGGGATCTGCGTAAAAATCGCATCTATGTTTCAACCAGTCTGTGCGGGCATGGCCCGGGGAAAAGCAGGGCACAGCCGCGATACAGCCCTACGGTGCTGATATTATACGCGACAAACGCCTATTTCCGTCGCAACTTTTCCGTTAGGCGCGGAAATATCTCAACAAAGTTACAAGGCCGGTGCCGGTAGTCGAGCTGTTTGACCAAGATTTCGTCCCAAGCATCACGGCAAGCCCCCGGTGATCCCGGCAGGGCAAACAGGTAGGTGCCCTGCGCCACCCCGCCCGTCGCACGGCTTTGCACCGCGCTTGTGCCGATCTTTTGCATCGAAACAATGGTGAACACCGTGCCGAAGGCGTCGATCTCTTTTTCATAAACATCGCGGTGCGCCTCAACGGTGACATCCCGCCCCGTAAGGCCCGTGCCGCCGGTGCTGATCACCACATCGATCTGCGGATCGGCGCACCATGTCCGCAGCTGATCGGCAATCTCGGCCCGCTCATCGGGCAGGATCATCCGCGCGGCAACCTGATGCCCCGCCGCTTGGATCCGCTCCACCAGCGTCTGGCCGGATTTATCCTGCTCGATTGAGCGACTGTCGCTGACCGTCAGGACAGCGATCCGCACAGGAATGAACTCAAGGCTCTCATCTAATCGGGACATGGCAGGGGCCTTCCTGTGCTATTTTTCAAGACGCGCCTTCAGCATCAGCAAATCCGCCCAAGCCTCACGCTTGGCCGAGGGCGTGCGCAAAAGGTAGTGCGGGTGAAACATTGGCAAGGCAGGCTTGCCCAGAGTTTCGACCCATTCGCCGCGCAGACGGGTGATCCCCTTGCGCCCCATCAGGGCCATGCAGGCGTGGTTGCCCATCAGGATCAGAACCTCGGGCGCGGCGAGTTCGACGTGGCGTTCAAGGAAGGGACGCATCATGTCGAGCTCCTCCTTGGTCGGATCCCTGTCCTGCGGCGGCCGCCACGGCAGGATATTGGTCAGATAGATCGACGCGGCCGGATCCGGCCCGCCCCGCG
Source organism: Harenicola maris (assembly GCA_018524345.1). Lineage (GTDB taxonomy): Bacteria > Pseudomonadota > Alphaproteobacteria > Rhodobacterales > Rhodobacteraceae > Harenicola > Harenicola maris. The sequence goes on along the minus strand of JADQAZ010000002.1, from coordinate 747,932 downwards.
ACATCCCGATGGCGCCGAACATCTTATCCAGCATCATGCCCGCGCGGCCGACAAAGGGCTTGCCCTGTTTGTCCTCCTCCGGCCCCGGCGCCTCGCCAATGACCATGACTTTCGCGTCGGGATTGCCATCGGCGAACACAAAATTGCGCGCGCCGCGTTTGAGGTCGCAATGGGGGAACCCCTCCATCGCCGCGCGAAGACCCTCGATATCGGCCACCGAAGCCACGGCAGCCTTCGCCTCCGCTGCGCCGTCCACATCGGCCACCGGCCTTGGCACCGGCGGCTTGGGCGGCAGGCCGCCTTCGGTTTTGGCGGGGGCTTTGCGCTTTTCAAAGGGCGTATCGGCGGGCAATTCGGTGCGATCCACGGGGCTATCCCCGATCGCCTCGTCAGCGCCCAGTTCGATCTGCCAGTCCAGCGCGACTCGCGCGGCGGCGTATTCTGCCCAATCCATCATCTGCGCAAACTAGGGGCCTGCGCATCTTGCCGCAACACCCGCCTTTGGGCTAAGGGGAACAGACAGCTGCGCCGAGGGATCATGAGCTTCACCGCGAAACACCTTTTAGGGATCGAAACCCTGCCGCCTGCGGCAATCACGGCACTCTTGGACCGCGCCGACCACTATGTTGATCTGAGCCGTTCGGACAACAAACACGGCGATGCCCTTGCCGGTCTGACCCAGATCAACATGTTCTTCGAAAATTCGACCCGCACACAGGCCAGCTTCGAGCTTGCCGGAAAGCGCCTCGGGGCGGATGTGATGAACATGGCCATGCAGGCCAGCTCGATCAAAAAGGGCGAAACCCTGATCGACACCGCCGTCACCCTGAACGCCATGCACCCCGACCTGATCGTTGTGCGCCACCCGCAATCAGGCGCGGTGGATCTTTTGGCGCAAAAGGTGAACTGCGCGATCCTGAATGCGGGCGACGGCAAACACGAGCATCCCACACAGGCCCTGCTCGATGCCCTGACGATCCGCCGCAACAAGGGGCGGCTGCACCGCCTGAACATCGCCATCTGCGGCGATATCGCCCACAGCCGCGTTGCCCGTTCCAACATCATGCTTCTGGGCAAAATGGAAAACCGCGTGCGCCTTGTCGGCCCGCCCACCCTGATGCCCTCCGGCGTCGCGGAACTGGGGGTCGAGGTTTATGACGACATGGCTCAGGGGCTTGAGGGCTGCGACGTGGTGATGATGCTGCGATTGCAGCGCGAGCGTATGGATGGCGGTTTTATCCCGTCAGAACGCGAATATTTCCACCGCTACGGGCTGGACGCGGATAAACTCTCCCATGCCGCACCGGACGCAATTGTCATGCACCCCGGCCCAATGAACCGCGGGGTAGAGATCGACGGCGCCATCGCCGACGATCCGCGCGTATCGGTGATTCAGGAACAGGTTGAAATGGGCGTGGCCGTCCGCATGGCCGCGATGGACCTTCTGGCCCAGAACCTGCGCGCCGCCCGCGCGGCGCAGGGCGCGGCCTGATGGAGGGCTGGGAAGATATCCTCCATGATGGCGAGGAAATCTTGTGGCAGGGTCGCCCGGATCATGGTGTGAGGCTTAAGGGGACCAACCCCGCTCAGGCCCTGTTCCACGTGTTTTTCATCGGATTCGCGATCTATTGGACGGTGCAGGCGACCTCTATTTCCCGGTCTTTCTCTGACGGGTTCGCCCGCATCTTCCCCCTGTTCGGGCTCATCTTCGTCGGCGTCGGGGCCTATAACCTCTTTGGCAAGTTCTTCTGGCAGGCCTACGTGCGGCGGCACACCTTCTATACCCTGACAGATCAACGCGCCTTTATCGCCACCGACACGCCCATCGGTGCCAAAACCCTGTCCGATTACCCAATCGGCCCCTCGACCGAGATCGATTGGTCGGGGGATTCGGTCTATTTCGCCCGCCAGAGACGGCGCACCTCAAAGGGCGGGTCCTATACCGTCAAAACCGGCTTCGAATTCCTCGGGACACAGGTGCCAGAGGTCCAACGCGCGCTAAAAACCGCGCGCAGGGTCAAGGCCGCGCCCCAATGAGCGCCCCGATGGAAATAAGCGGCCACGAACGCGGCGTGCTACGCCTCTTTGCCGTTGATCTGAACGCGGAAGAGGCCGTCGAATTTGCCGAAACCGGCGCCGAGACCGGCGCGTGGCAAGACGCCTTGGGCGCCGCCGCACTGAACGCGACCTTTGTGCAGGTCTTTGATTTGCAAGACCTCGAGGACCTCGGGCTGCCTGCCTACCTCGCCCAAGGGCAAAACATACCGGCGGATCAGATCGACCAGATGCGCGGGCAACTGGACAGGCTCGATGGCTATGTCCTTGTGGTCACATCGGGCGCTTTTGCGGGGCATCCGCAAACCCTGCGCCCCTCTGCGCCCCTGCGCCATATCGCGACCTTCTTTGAGGATATCGAGCACGCCCGCTTTGCCCCCCTGCCCTATGATGACACGGCGGCCCAAAGCGCGGATACCGCGCCCGCCCCCAAACCGCGCAGCGATGCGGCCATGTCGGGGCGCGTGGCGATGATCTGCCTGCTCTTCCTTTTCCTTTTTGTCTTTGCATTTGTGTGGATGGCTGGATGACGACAACCCTGATCACCAATGCCCGCTTGATCGACCCCGAAACAGGGCGCGATGCGCCCGGTTGGCTGCGCATCAAGGACGGGCTGATTGCCGAAACCGGCACATCGGGCGATCCCGGCCCGGCGGAACGTCTGGTGGATGCGGGCGGCCACTGCCTTGCCCCCGGCATCATCGACCTTGGCGTCAAAGTCTGCGAGCCCGGCGAGCGGCACAAGGAAAGCTATGCAAGCGCAGGCCGCGCGGCGGCGGCGGGCGGCGTGACCACCATGGTCGTGCGCCCCGACACACAGCCCGCCATCGACACGCCAGAGGTCTTAGAATTCGCCCTGCGCCGCGCCGCCGCCGACAGCGCGGTGAATGTGCTGGCCATCGCCGCCCTGACCAAGGGCCGCGAAGGGCGCGAAATGACCGAGATCGGCTTTCTGCGCGACGCGGGCGCGGTGGCTTTCTCTGACGGGGATGCGGTCTGCACCAATGCCAAGGTTCTGGCCCGCGCCATGACCTATGCCAGCAGCCTCGGCGCACTGATCATTGCCCACCCGCAGGACCCCTCCCTCTCCGCTGGCGCGGCGGTCACATCGGGCAAGTTTGCCACGCTCAAAGGTCTGCCGGGCGTGTCGCCAATGGCCGAGCGTATGGGCCTTGATCGCGACATCGCCCTGATCGAGATGACCGGCGCGCGCTATCACGCCGACCAGATCACCACCGCCCGCGCCCTGCCCGCCCTTGCCCGCGCCAAGGCCAATGGCCTTGATATCACCGCAGGCACCTCGATCCATCACCTGACGCTCAACTCCCTCGACGTTGGCGATTACCGCACCTTCTTCAAGGTCAAGCCGCCCCTGCGCGACGAAGATGACCGGATGGCCCTGATCGAGGCTCTGTCCTCTGGCCTGATCGACACCATCTCCTCCATGCACACGCCGCAGGACGAGGAAAGCAAACGTCTGCCCTATGAGGAGGCCGCCTCTGGCGCTGTGGGTCTTGAAACCCTGTTGCCTGCTGCGCTGCGCCTGTTCCATTCCGGCCAGATCACCCTGCCGCGCCTCTTCGGCGCCCTGTCCTTTGGCCCGGCGAAACGCCTTGGCCTGCCCGCAGGGCGATTGGCCAAGGGCGCCCCGGCGGATCTTGTCCTGTTCGATCCGGGCGCGCCCTTTGTGCTTGATCGTTTCAAATTGAAATCAAAATCCAAGAACACCCCCTTCGATGGTGCCCGCATGCAGGGCCGCGTCTTGGGCACTTGGGTTGGCGGCACACGGGTGCACGCGCCATAATCTCAACGCAAATCCCGTGCTACTATTGGCCCGACCCCACCGCAGATACAAAGGCCCCTGACCATGCCCATGATTGACACATCGATTTTCCTTCTCGGCTTGATCGGGATCGCGGGATATCTGCTTGGCTCTGTCTCCGGCGGGATGGTCATGTCGCGGGTGTTCAACCTTGGCGATCTGCGCGCGGTTGGCTCGGGCAATATCGGGGCCACCAATGTGCTGCGCACCGGCAACAAGAAGGCCGCGCTGCTGACCCTGATCATTGATGGCGGCAAGGGCGTGGCGGCTGTTCTGCTCGGCCGGTTGATCGCGGGCGAGGATGCAGCGCAAATCGCAGGGCTCTGTGCCTTCTTGGGGCATCTTTTCCCCGTCTTCCTCGCTTTTCGCGGCGGCAAGGGCGTGGCAACCTTTCTGGGGATCATGCTGGGCCTGAACTTTTGGGTCGGCCTTGGCTGCTGTGCCACATGGCTTGTTGTGGCCGCCGCCACACGGTTTTCATCCCTGTCGGCCCTGATCGCGGCGGCGGTCTCTCCGCTTTGGATGCTGGTCTTTGGCTATGGCTCCGGCCTGCTCTTGGCCTTGGTCCTGACGGTGCTGGTGTATTTCTCGCACCGCGCCAATATCGTCCGCCTCAAGGCCGGGACAGAGCCGAAAATCGGGCAAAAGAAAACCGAGCCTGAATAGGCCCGGTTTCCAATTCAACCACAAAGTCGCGGATTAACGACTGGCCAGCTTGGCCAGATGCTCCGCTGTTTCCTTCGTGTTCTTGTAGATGCCGATGGAGATAAAGAAGAGCGCCATAATCACGATGGCATACAAAATGCCGCCAATGATCATCGCAAGGCCAACAACCTCGCCTTGAGCGAGCATGATGATGCCGCCGATCAAGCCACCGATGGCGACCAAAGCGCCAAGAACCCAGATCATAATGTCGAAAATTTTGATAATAGTGTCACGCATAATACCATTCCCTCTAGTGTATTTTGTTGTGCCGAGAGTGTGCGCGGGGAGTTCACCATGCGTCAAGCATGGTAAACCCTTCCTGTCAGCGTAACCTGCGTATTTTCACGATTTAGTAGCTGTAAGCCCCGTAAATCTGGGTCAAATCCCCGCCCCAAGCGCCTTTGTACATGTCCAAAAGCTCATCTGCCGGGGTCTGGCCGCTTTCAACGCTTTCTTGCAGCGCGTTGATGAAATGGGTTTCATCAGGGATCATGCCGCCCGCACCGGGGCGCGCCCGCGCTTTCAGGCCCGCTTCGGCAATCTCCACGGCAGAGCGCGCAAGGCTATGCAGGGAAATCCCACCAAAGCTTCCCTGAAGGCCATCCACACTGGCCGCAACGCGCAGGCCCTCGCGAGTTTCTGCATTGAACCCTTTGACAAGATCCCAAGCCGCATCCAAGGCCGTGCTGTCATAGGTCAGCCCGACCCAGAACGCCGGCAGAGCACAAAGCCGCCGCCACGGGCCACCATCCGCACCGCGCATTTCGATGAACTGTTTCAGGCGCGCCTCGGGGAAAATCGTCGTCAGGTGATCGGCCCAATCGCTCAGGGTCGGAGTCTCGCCCGGCAGGGCAGGCAGCTCGCCCTTCATAAAGTCGCGGAAGGACTGCCCAAGGGCATTGTGATACACCCCGTCGCGGTAGACAAAATACATCGGCACATCGAGGGCATAATCAACATAACGCTCAAAGCCGAAGCCATCCTCAAAGGCAAACGGCAGCATCCCCGTGCGGTCCGCATCAAGGTCGCGCCAAATGCGGCTGCGCCATGATTTATGCCCGTTCACCTTGCCATCAAAGAAGGGCGAATTGGCAAACAGCGCCACGGCAACAGGCTGCAAGGCTAGGGCCACGCGCATCTTCTTGACCATGTCCGCCTCGGAGGCAAAGTCGAGGTTCACCTGAACCGTGCAGGTGCGATACATCATCTGCGTGCCATGGGTGCCAACGCGGCCCATATAATCCGTCATCAATTTATAGCGCCCCTTGGGCATGACAGGCATGTCGTCGTGGCTCCAGATCGGGGCGGCCCCAAGGCCGATAAAGCGCACACCGATCTGCTCGGAAATCGCCTTCACGTCGGTCAGGTGTGCGTTCACCTCGTCGCATGTCTCATGAATGCTCGACAGCGGCGCACCGGAGAGTTCAAGCTGCCCGCCGGGCTCAAGGCTCACATTCGCGCCGTCCTTTGTCAGGCCGATAATCTTGCCCTGCTCTTCAACAGCCGCCCAACCAAACCGATCGCGCAGCCCCTCAAGCACCGCCCGAATGGACCGCTCGCCCTCATAGGGCAGGGGTTTCAAAGTCTCTGCACAGTAGCCGAATTTCTCGTGCTCTGTTCCGATGCGCCAGTCTTCCTTGGGCTTACAGCCCGCCGCAAGATATTCTGCCAGCTGATCCTGATGCTCGATCGGCCCGCCGCCGGACTGTGGAATAGACATGTGGGGCGCGCTCCGCTCTTGTTATCACAACACAACAGGTGACCCTGCAGCGGGGCAGTGTCAAGCCTAGCGGGCAGAGGCTCTCCAGATGGTGACCGGATCACTCGCCGGTCGGCTCGCCGCCCCCGAAAGCGCCGCACCGCGCAGCCCCGGCAACAGGACAAAAGCATCATAAAGCGCCGCGGCCCCCTCGGCTGCGAAAGGGATCAACAGGGCCTGCCCGTCATTCTGCTTCAGCCGCCAGCACCGGCGCCGCCCGGCCACGTCCAGCACCTGCAATTCCTGCAGATCCCCCAGATCAACCGAGCCGCCGAAATACGGCCCAAGGTAGGACACCCGCCCCTCGACCACCTCAACCAGCCCCGGCGCATCCACCGCCATCCGGAACTGCATCCGCCGCCAGGCCGCCAAGCCAAAAGCAAAGGCAGCGATCACGATCAAAACGCCAAGGCCCTGAAAAATATACCCGCCGCGCAGAAACACCCAAAGGCCGAAAGCCGCAACAGCGAACATCACAAGGACCTCGCTCCATCGCCGCAGGGCGTTTTCAACAGTGGGACGCAAAAAGCTCATGGCATCAGACCTAAGCAACCCGCGCCGCCGATCAAGCCCAATCTCCCAGTGCCTGCTGCCAAACCGTCATCGCCGCAACAACGGCGGTATCGGCCCGCAAAATTCGCGGGCCAAGGGGCACGGCATGGGCAAAGGGCAAGGCACGCAACCGGTCCCGCTCGGCCTGCGAAAACCCGCCCTCGGGCCCCACAACAATCGCCCAAGGCGCGCCGCGCTCCAGCCCCGCCAAAGGCGCGGCAGAGGCCTCGCCCGACAGGGCCTCGTCACAGAACATCAGCTTGCGGCCCTCGGGCCAGTCATCCAGCAGGCGGGGCAACTTGGCCAAGGGCGTGACCTCCGGCACAAAGGTGCCGCCGCATTGCTCGGCGGCCTCAACGGCATGGGCTTGCAATCGGTCCTGCCGGATACGCTCGGAATTGGTGAAATCGGTCTGCACCGGAATGATCCGCGCCACGCCCATCTCTGTCGCTTTTTCCACGATGAAATCGGTGCGGGCCTTTTTGATCGGCGCGAACAGAACCCAAAGGTCCGGCGGCATCTGCAGGGGGCGCAGCTGCGCCTCGCATTCCAACACCCCGCCGCGCTTGCCGGCCTCAACCACGCGCCCGGGAAATTCCCCGTCCCGCCCGTTGAACAGACCGATCCGCGCCCCCAACCCAAGACGCATAACCCCGAAAAGATAATGCGCCTGATCCCGCGAGAGGACGACGGCTTGCCCCGGGGCAAGGTCTGCCTCTACAAAAAGGCGGATCTTGATTTCAACTGCCGTCATTTGACAATCCTCGTTTCTCGGAGCCGACCATATGAGCCAGCCTTCCCAAACGCCAGAGTCCGCAACCACGGGAACCGTGGCCGATGCCGCCACGGGCAACTGGGTCGACCGCCACGCCCCCGAGGCCACGCGCCCCTTCCTTCGCCTGTCGCGGGCGGACCGGCCCATTGGCACATGGCTCTTGCTGATCCCCTGCTGGTGGGGCGTGCTGCTGGCCGCGGCCAGCACCGGCTGGCGCTGGTTCGACCTGTGGATCATCATCGGCTGCGCCCTCGGCGCATGGCTGATGCGGGGCGCGGGCTGCACATGGAACGACATCACCGACCGCGAGATCGACGCCGCCGTGGCCCGCACAAGGTCCCGCCCCATCCCCTCGGGGCAGGTCTCTGTGCGCAAGGCAACCCTGTGGATGGGTCTGCAATGCCTACTGGCCCTGGGTATTCTGCTCACCTTCAACAGCCTCGCCGTGACCCTTGGCGTGGCAAGCCTCGCGCTGGTAGCGATCTACCCCTTTGCCAAACGCTTCACATGGTGGCCGCAGGTCTTCCTCGGGCTCGCCTTCAACTGGGGCGCGTTGCTGGCATGGGTGGCCCATACCGGAAGCCTCGCCCCCGCACCGTTGCTCCTCTACGGCGCCGGCATCGCATGGACCCTGTTCTACGACACGATCTACGCCCATCAGGACACCGAGGACGACGCCCTGATCGGCGTCAAATCCACCGCCCGCCTGTTTGGCGAGGACAGCCCGAACTGGCTGCGCCTGTTTATGATGGTGACGGTGCTGCTGCTGACCCTCGCCGTGATCGCCGCCCTGATCGACACCGGAAATGTTTTGCAACTGGTCATCGGCATCGGCGGGGCATGGGCAATCGGCTGGCACATGGCCTGGCAGCTTACCAAACTTGACGTTGCGGAACCAAAGACCTGTCTACACTTGTTCCGCTCAAACAGGGATGCGGGCCTCATAACCGCGCTATTTTTCGCCGTTGCTGTGGTGATTTAGGCAAGCTTGGATTGATCCCACCACGGCAGGGCCCTAAGAACGTGCGGCATACCACCTTTGAAGGAAGCTCATGCGTCTCGGTCCCAAGATCATCGCTGGTACTGTCCTCCTGCTCGCTGCAGGTGGCTCCTACGTCAGTGCAAACCTCGCCGCCGAAATCATCGAACGTGGCTCGGGCGAGGCGGTGCAGAACATCCTGATTGCCGAGGGGCACGATTGGGCCTCGGTCACCACCGATGGCCTTCAGGTCCGCCTGTCGGGCACCGCCCCGACAGAGGCCTCGCGCTTTCGCGCCCTCTCCGCCACCGGCCGCGTCGTCGACGCCGCCCGCGTCATCGACGAGATGGAGATCGAGGCCGCCAAACCCATCGCGCCGCCGCGCTTCTCCATCGAACTTCTGCGCAACGATGCGGGCATTTCGATGATCGGCCTGATCCCCGCCGAGGAGGACCGCGAGGCCCTGAACGAACGCATCACGCGTCTGGCAAAGGGCACCCATGTCACCGACCTGCTGGAGGTGGCCGATTATCCCGTGCCAACGGGCTGGTCCCGCTCGCTCGATTACGGGCTGCGCGCGCTGGACAAGCTGCCGCGCTCCAAAATCTCCATCGCCTCCGATCGGGTCAGCGTCACCGCGATCTCGGAGAGCATCCCCGAAAAACGCCGCATGGAAAACCAGCTGGAGGCCCTCGCCCCCGAGGAGGTCGTCGTTGCCCTCGACATCACCGCGCCCCGCCCTGTTATCTCGCCCTTCACCACCCGCTTTCTGATCGAGGACGGCAAAGCCAGCTTTGACGCCTGTTCCGTCGACAGCGAAGGGGACCGCACCGCCGTTCTTGCCGCCGCCAACCTTGCGGGGCTAGAGGGCGAAGCCACCTGCACCCTCGGCCTTGGCGCGCCGACCCCCGATTGGTCCCGCGCCGTGATTCAGGGCATTCAGGCCGTCGCCGACCTTGGCGAGGGCTCGATCACCTTTGCCGATGCCGATGTCACCCTTGTCGCCGTGGAAACCACATCGCAGGCCGATTTTGACCGCGTCGTTGGCGCGCTCGAAAGCAACCTGCCCGATGTCTTCTCCCTCTCCTCCGTCCTGCCCGAGCCTGACGTGGCAGAAGGCGACGCGGATGAGGGCCCACCGGAATTCGTCGCCACCCGCAGCCCCGAGGGCCAGGTCGCCCTGCGCGGTCGCATTCCTTCCGAACAGGTCCGCGAAGTCGTCACCAGCTTTGCCCGCGCCCGCTTTGGCAGCGAACGCGTCTATTCCGCCGCCCGCGTGACAGAGGACCTGCCGGACGGCTGGCCCGTCCGCGTCCTCGCCGGCCTGACCGCCCTAGGAGAGCTGCACAACGGCGCCGTCGTCGTTCAGCCAGAGATCGTCGAGGTCCGCGGCGAAACCGGAAACCCCTCTGCCAAGGCCGAAATCTCGCGCATCCTTTCTGAAAAACTCGGCGAGGGGCAGAATTTCACCATCAATGTCACCTACCGCAAGGTGCTTGATCCGCTGGCGGGCATCCCGACCCCGCAGGAATGCGGCGAAAAGATCACCGCCATCCTCGACAACACCAAAATCAGCTTCGAACCCGGCTCCACCGAGATCACAGGATCCTCCATCGGCGTCGTCGACGAAATTGCCGAGGTGCTGAAAGCCTGCCACGAATCCGAAGCCTCCTTCGAGATCGGCGCCCACTCCGACAGCCAAGGCGGCGAGGAAATGAACCTTGCCCTCTCGCAACAACGGGCCGACGCGGTTTTGAACGCTTTGATCGAGCGCCGAGTCCTCACAACCAAAATCACTGCAAAAGGCTATGGCGAAACCACCCCAATTGCGGATAACGATACAGAGGCAGGCCGCGAAGCCAATCGCCGTATCGAATTCCGCCTGACAGGGAAGGCCGCCGAGCAAGCCAATGCGACCGAACAGGTCGAAGACGGCACTGCGGAGGCAGAAGAAGACGGGGCGGGCCAAGAAGACGGCACCCAAGAGGAGCAAAGTGAGTGAGCAGAGCTGAATTCATCGCCGTTACGGCCATCATCCTCTTTGTGGCGTTTATGCTCGGCTGGTTCGCAAACTGGCTGATCCACCGGCTGACCCGCGTCACACAGGCCGAAATGGGTGAACTCGACAAGATGGCGCAGTCCCTGCACGAGGCCGAAGAAACCCGCGATCAGGCGATCACCTACCTTCAGCAACGCGAAGCAGAGCTGACCAACCAACTCAGCCAGACAGAGGCCGAGTTGGGCGCCGCCATGGACGGTTTGCGCGCCGCCCGCCAAGAGGCCGAGGAACTGCGCAGCTATATCGAACGTCAGCAGCAGGCCGCAGGGTAACCCCTACCAGCGTTTCAAAGCATCCTCATCGGATTGCTTGCTCTCCACCCAATCCGCCGATTTGGATGTGACCTCTTTCTTCCAAAAGGGTGCGCGGCTCTTCAGATAATCCATCAGGAAATCCGCCGCGGCAAAGGCCTCGGCACGATGTTTGCCCGCACAGGCCACCATCATGATCTGCTCATCAGGGGCCAATGTGCCGTGGCGGTGGATCACAAGGCTATCGATCAGGTTCCAACGCGCCCGCGCCTCTGCCTCGATCCCCTCAAGGGCCTTCTGGGTCATGCCCGGATAATGCTCGATCATCATATGATCGAGGCTCCCGTCCAGATCGCGCACAATGCCGGTAAAGCTCACAATCGCGCCCGCGCCGCTCGCAGCCTCGGTAAACCGGTTCAGCTCCGCCCCCGCATCAAAGCCGCCCTCCTGCACCCGCACGGACATGGCCTAGCCCCCTGTCATCGGCGGAAAGAAAGCAACCTCTTTAACCCCCGCAAGCGGGGCCTCGAAATCTGCAAGCTCTTGGTCAACCGCCACCCGCAGGGCCGACAGATCGGCAAATGCCAAGGCATAGCGTTCCTCGCGCGCGGTCAGCTCCGCAACCAATTCCGCAACTGTCGCCGCGCTGGTCTCGACCCGCTCTTTCGGCAGGCCGATCCGCTCGCGGACCCATGCAAAATACAGCACATCCATCACTTCGCCCCCCGCAAATGCGGCAGGGCCTTGATCAGGTAATCCGCCCCGGTAATCGCCGTCAAAACCGCCGCAATCCAAAGCATCGCAATCCCGCCTTTCACCGCCAGATCCCGCGCGGCCGCCATTGTGGTCAGGCCCACGGTGTCCTCTGTCGTGCCCGCCAGAATGGCGTCAAACAGGGCGGCATCCATGCCGAAACTGCGGTTGTAAATCTGATGTTCGAAAATGCCCTGGCTCAGCAAAACCGCAATCGCGACAAGCTGCACAGTGGTCTTCCACTTTGCCAGCTTCGTCACCTTCAGGGTTCCGGCAGTATCGCCCAGAAACTCCCGCAGGCCGGACACGAAAACCTCGCGGAAGATGATGATAACCGCAGGGATCAACAGGCCCGGCGACAGCCCGTAAAGCGCCGTCAAAACCGTCAGGGCCACCAGAACCATCATCTTGTCCGCAATCGGGTCGAGCATCGCGCCCAGTTTTGTCTCCTGCTTCCAAGCCCGCGCCAGCAAGCCATCAAGGAAATCCGTAAAGGCCGCGCCGCAGAATAGGATCAGGGCAACCCAATCGGCGAAGGGGCGGCCAAGAAACAAAAAGGCAAAGGCAACGCAGGGCGCCGCCAACAGGCGGAGCAAGGTCAGGATATTGGGCAAGGTGATCAACATAGAACGCTCATACCCCACAGGTGCGGGCGTGGGAAGATCAAGCCAGACCAAGCCTGCGTGATCACCCTATCCGCGCTCATGAAAGTAGTCGTAAATCGTCTGCGCCATGGCCTCCGATATGCCCGAGACCGCCTTCAGGTCCGCCAAATTCGCCCGCGAGGCCGCCTTGGCCGATCCGAAATGCGCCAAAAGCGCCCGCTTGCGCGTGGCCCCAACGCCGGGCACGTCATCCAATGTGGTCAGGCCAATCGCCTTGGACCGTTTCGCGCGGTGGGTGCCAATGGCAAACCGGTGCGCCTCGTCCCGCAAACGCTGGATGAAATAGAGCACCGGATCATTGCGCCGCAGGGCAAAGGGGCGTTTGCCGACACGGTGGAATTCCTCCTTGCCTGCATCGCGGTCAATCCCCTTGGCCACGCCGACAAAGGGCACATCATCAATGCCCAGTTCCTTCATGATCTCGGCCACCGCCGAAACCTGCCCCGCCCCGCCATCAATCAGCAGCAGATCAGGCCAAGCCTCGCTCTGCCGGTCGGGGTCCTCTTTCAACAGCCTTTGGAACCGGCGCAAAAGCACCTCTTTCATCATGCCAAAGTCATCACCGGGGGTGATCTCCGTCCCCTTGATGTTGAACTTGCGATACTGGCTCTTCAAGTATCCCTCGGCCCCGGCCACGATCATGCCGCCAACGGCATTGGTGCCCTGAATATGCGAGTTATCGTAAACCTCGATCCGCGCCGGCGGGGCATCAAGATCAAAGGCCTCCGCCACGCCCTTAAGCAGCTTTGTCTGCGTCGCACTCTCCGACATCTTCCGCGCCAGACTTTCGCGCGCATTGCGCGCCGCCCCGGCGATCAGCTCGGCCTTCTCCCCGCGCTGCGGCACGGCAATCTCGACCCTGCGCTCCAACTTCTCTGTCAGGGCCTCCTCCAGCAACTCGCGGTCCTCGATATCATGGCTCAACAAGAGCAGGCGCGGCGGCTGTTTGTTGTCATAGAACTGCCCGACAAAGGCGCGCAAAACCTCCTCCGGACTGTCGCTGCCCCCGGTGCGGGGATAATAATCGCGGTTGCCCCAGTTCTGGTTGGCCCGAATGAAAAACACCTGCACGCAGGCCTGTCCGCCATCCAGATGCAGGGCGATCACATCGGCCTCGGAAACCCCGCGCGGGTTGATCCCCTGCGCCGTCTGCACCTGGGTCAGGGCGCGGATACGGTCCCGCAGAGCGGCGGCGCGTTCGAACTCCATCGCGTCAGAGGCCTCTTGCATCTCCTCGGCCAAAGCCGCCTGAACCCGCGTGGATTTGCCCTGCAGGAATTGCTCCGCATCGGCGACCATGGCCCCGTAATCCTCCTCCGAAATCTTGCCAACACAGGGCGCGGTGCAGCGCTTGATCTGATACTGCAGGCAGGGCCGCGTGCGGGATTCAAAGGTCGCATCCGTGCAGTTGCGCAGCAGGAACACCCGCTGCAACTGGTTGAGCGTCCGGTTCACCGCCCCCGCGCTGGCAAAGGGGCCGTAATACCCCCCCTTTTCCCGCTTCGCCCCGCGATGTTTTTTGATCTGCGGAAAGCCGTGATTCTTGGCCACCAGAATATTGGGAAAGCTTTTGTCGTCGCGCAGCAGCACATTGTAATGCGGCTTCAACTGTTTGATCAGGTTCTGCTCCAGCAGCAGCGCCTCGGTCTCTGTCCGCGTGGTCAGGAACATCATCGAGGCGGTCTCGGAGATCATCCGCGCAATCCGCCCCGAATGGCCGGAGGGCCGCGCATAGTTCGACACACGCGCCCTCAGATTGCGCGCCTTGCCCACATACAAAACCCGCGCCTGAGCATCGAGCATCCGGTAGACACCGGGCGATCCATCCAGCCCCTTCAGATAGGCCTGAATGCAGGCATGGCCCCGCAATTCGCTTTGCGGATTTTCCCCATCACTGTGATCTGCCACCGCGTCCGTCATTCACGCCTTCCTTGATTCCCTCTATCGCTGCCACCTCCACGCGCGCTCCGCAACAGCGAACATGCCCACAATATCTGTGGATAACTCTGGGTAAAACCTAGAGTGTTAATGCCAACACCCCTAAATTCACTGCCATTCTACGCGCTGCCTGTTTTTTAGGCGCAACTGCAAGTCATTGTTTTTACATATTATTTTTTTTGACGTCTGCTAGTAGACTGAAAAGTATGAATTTTTTGTAACACTTCAGATGTGGAAGTATACAGATAGAACAAGTTTACGTAGGGGCCTATTCCACACCCAGAATGTCGGGCGTCTGCCAGGCCAGATGCTGCCCCCCGTCAACGCAAAGCAATTGCCCTGTCACCGCAGGCGCATCCAGAAAATACCCCAAGGCGGCGGTGATATCCTCGGGGTTCGATCCCCGCCCGGATATCGTTGCGGCGCGCTGCGCCTCGAAATGGGCGGCGCTTTGACGATGGCCCTGAACCGTCGGTCCGGGGCCAATGGCGTTCACACGAATATCGGGGGCAAGGGCCTGCGCCGCTGTCTGCGTCAGGGCCCAAAGGCCCATCTTCGCCAGCGTATAGGTCATGAATTCCGGCGTCAGCTTGCGCACACGCTGGTCCACCATGTTCAATACCATGGCCTGCGCCCTCGGCTCCCCGGTCTCGTCCATCTCGGCCTTGGGCGCCTGCGCCGCAAAGGCCTGCGTCAGGACAAAGGGCGCGCGCAGGTTGCTTTCCATATGCCTGTCCCAGCTTTCGCGGCTGGCACTGTGCAGGCTGTCGTATTCAAAGATCGAGGCGTTGTTCACCAAAAGGGTCAGCGGCCCGCCCAATGCCTCCACAGCGCCCGGCACAAGGCGCTCCGTCTCGGCCTCGATAAGCACGTCTGCGCGCAGGGTCACGGCGCTCCGCCCCAAGGCCCGCACCTCCTGTGCAACACCCTCGGCCTCCTGCTCCGAACTGGCATAGTGGATCGCAACGTCAAAACCGCGCCCCGCCAGATACAGGGCCATCGCCCGACCCAGCCGTTTTCCCGCCCCTGTTACCAGTGCCTTCACAGCAATCGTCCTCTATCCCATGGTCACCACAAGAAGGATGTAGGCCGCATAAACAGAGGTCAACACAACGCCCACACTGCGCGTAAGGTTCATCTTGTGGAACACGAATGGAACCAACACCAGCGAGGCCGCAATCATCACCCAAAGGTCCAGACGCAAAATCTGATTCGCCACGGGAATGTGGCCAAAGAAGGTCGCCACACCGATGATGGCCAGAAGGTTGAACATGTTGGAGCCGATGACATTGCCAAGGGCCACATCCGCTTGCCCGCGCCGCGCGGCCATAACCGTCGTGGCCAATTCTGGCAAAGAGGTCCCGATCGCAACAAGGGTCAGCCCGATCACCGTTTTCGAAACTCCCATCACCGTGGCGATGGCCACTGCGCTATCGACCAAAAGGTCCGCCCCAAGGGGCAGGCCGATCAGGCCCAAAACCAAAAACACACCGATCTTCCACCCCGGCATAGAGGGGTCCGCCCCCTCAAGGTCCTCCAACTCGTCCTCCTCGGCCGCCAAAGCGGCCGCCTTGCCCTCGCGTCGGTGGGCAAGCCCGTCGCGCACAGCATCTGACAGGATAAAGGCCAGCGCCCCAAGCAGGACAACACCATGCACCCAAGTGATCGGCCCAAAGAAACAGGCGATCACAAACACCGCCGTCGCGCCAAGCATGTGGTAAAAGCTCTTCTTCGTATCGCTCGACCGCGTGTCCATACCCGACAGGATCGCAGGCACCCCAAGCACCAACAGAACATTGGCAATGTTGGAGCCGACGACATTCCCCAAGGCCAAACCGCCCGCGTTCTGCCGCACCGCATCAATAGAGATCAAAAGCTCGGGCGCCGATGTCCCGAAGGCCACAATCGTCAGCGACACAATCAAGGCCGGCACCCCAAGGCGCAGCGACAGGTTCACCGCACCGCGCACCAAGGCATCCCCGGCCAAAAGCAAAATCATCAGCCCAAGGGCCGCCAACATCAGATTATATGCCATTCTGGCTTATCCTTTTCCGCAGGCACATGGCCCCTGTCCCACGCGATACCCACCGCATGACCGGCATTTGACCGGCTTTTTGGGCCGTTTCAACCGGCCCTTTATGTCTGGAAACCGCAAGCGGCCGAACATGGCCATCACAGCCATGACAATCAAAAAGAAGGTGACGGCCTTTACGATCACGTCAGAGCCCGAACCGAGCGAAATCCGCCCTTGTCTCAAGCTCATGCAGTGCCTCGCCCATCACCCGCGCACCAAGGCGCTGAAAGAGCGACCGTTTCTGGCCATAGACACGAAAGCGCACCTTATCCCCGAAGATCTCGCGCATCACGGCGGGCAGATGGCCGATCCGGTCGGCAAGGCCCACCTCGATCGCACGCTTTCCAACCCAGATATGGCCGGTAAACAGGGCCGGATCATCGGCCAGCTTTCCGGCGCGGCGGCTTTGCACATGGTCAATGAAATTGCGGTGGATCTCGCCCTGCATCTGCTTCAGGCGCTCCACATCCTCGGGCTTCTCGGGGCTGAACGGGTCCCAGAAACTTTTCGACCCGCCCGCCGTATGCACCCGGCGTTCCACCCCATGCTTGCCCATGGCCTCATGAAATCCGAAGCCCGCGGCAATCACCCCGATGGACCCGACAATAGAGTTCGGGTCGACATAGATATCGTCCGCCGCACAGGCCAGCCAATAGCCACCCGAGGCCGCGACATCCTCAACAAAGGCATAGACGGGGATCTTCTTTTCCTCGGACAGCCTGCGAATACGCGCGGCAATCAACGAGGACTGCGCCGCCGAACCACCCGGCGAATTGATCTGCAAAGCCACGGCCTTGGGCTTGCCGCGCCGAAAGGCACGCTCAATCAATCCAGCAAGGCGCTGGTCACTCAATCCTCTCCCGCCGGAGGAAATCGTGCCCTCCAACCGGATAACAGAAACACTCGGGGCGGATGATACAAATGGAATACGAAGGGTCATGGCTGTGACATAAGCGGGCGAGGGCCGTGGAACAAGGCACAGGCACGCATATCCCGCAGCCTGCCCCCACAAAGGCGCAGGTTAATAGCCAAGCGTTCCCTTAACGGCACGCGACCACCCCTGATACAGGGCCGAACGCTCGGCCTTGCCCATGGCGGGCTCAAACCGCCGATCAAGGGCCCAGCCTTTCGCAAACTCCTCCGCATCGGGGTAAATCCCCGCGCCTTTCCCGGCGATCCAGGCCACCCCAAGCGCCGTGGTTTCCAGAACCTCGGGCCGGTCCACCTGTGCGCCGCAGATATCGGCAAGGAATTGCATCGTCCAATCACTGAAGGCCATGCCGCCATCCACCCGCAAAACCGTACCAAGAGCTCGCGTGTCCCAATCATTGCGCATCGCCTCGATCAAGTCGCGCGTCTGATAGCCCACGCTTTGCAGGGCGGCGCGGGCCAGCTCCTTTGGCCCCGTATTGCGCGTCAGGCCAAAGATCGCCCCCCGCGAATTCGGGCTCCAATGGGGGGCGCCAAGGCCGGTAAAGGCGGGCACAAGGATCACATTCTGCCCCTCGTCGGCCGCTTCCGCCATGGCCTGAGTTTCCTTGGCATCTTCGATCATCCCCATACCGTCGCGCAGCCATTGCACCGCCGCCCCGGCGATAAAGATCGACCCCTCAAGCGCATAGGTCACCTTGCCGCCAAACTGATAGGCAATGGTGCCAAGCAAACGGTTCTGGCTTTGCACAAGGGTATCGCCCGTGTTGAGCAAAGCAAAACACCCCGTCCCATAGGTGGATTTCAACATGCCCGGCTCGAAACAGGCCTGCCCCACGGTCGCGGCCTGCTGATCCCCCGCCACGCCCAGAATGGGCGTCTCGCCGCCCAGCACATCGGTGCTGCCGAACTCGGCATCGCAGTCCTTCACCTCGGGCAAAAGCGTCATGGGAATATCCAGCAGAGCGCATATCTCCGCATCCCACTCGCCCCGGCGAATGTTGTACAAAAGGGTCCGCGCCGCATTGGTTGCATCGCAAACATGGGCCTTGCCGCCGGTCATATTCCAGATCAGCCAGCTGTCGATGGTCCCGAAGGCAAGCTCCCCCGCCTCGGCCCGCGCCTGCGCGCCCTCTACATTATCCAGCAGCCATTTCACCTTGGTGCCGCTGAAATACGGGTCGAGCAAAAGGCCCGTCCGCTCCGTCACCATCGGCTCGTGACCGGCCTCCTTTAGGGCCTCGCAAACCTCCGCCGTGCGGCGATCCTGCCAAACAATGGCGCGGTGGATCGGCTTGCCCGTGGCGCGATCCCAAATCACGGTCGTCTCGCGCTGGTTCGTGATGCCAATGGCCGCGACATCCCCCGCGGTGACACCGCCCTTTTCCATCGCGCCGCGCATCGTGCGCAGGCTGGTCTGCCACAGGTCATCGGCCTCGTGCTCTACCCAACCGGAATGGGGAAAATGCTGCTCGAACTCCTCCTGCGCCGAAAACACCGGGCGCAGGTCCTCGTCGAACAAGATCGCCCGCGTCGAGGTTGTCCCCTGATCCAAAGCCAAAACATAACGCATGATTTCCCCCTCCCATTCACGGGCCAATTTGCAGCAGAAATAGGCTGCGGCAGGCGCGGGCGCAAGGCAACGAAAATCCCGCCGCCTTGGCTCTTGCAATTTCGGCATACAACCGCATACAATTGACTGTGGCCCAGCCTCTTGGGCCGGAGCATCACCATGATCATTCCCAGACTCACCACCTTCATCGTCGCCGCCATTGGCGTCGCTGTGTTTATGGTGCTAAACCTCCCGCTCCCATGGCTCCTCGGCCCCATCGGAGCCTGCCTCGCCGCCGCCCTCGCGGGCCTGCCGATGAAGGGGATCGGCCCGGTGAACGAGGGCATGCGTACGATCCTCGGCGTTGCCGTCGGGGCCACCTTCACCCCCGCATTGCTGGTCTCGATGATGGGCATGTGGCCCACACTTCTGGCCATTCCCGTGATGATCCTCGCGATCGGCGCCGTCGGGGTGCCCTATTTCCACCGCCTCTGGGGTTATGATTTTCCCACCAGCTACTACTCCACAATGCCCGGCGGCCTCCAAGACATGCTGGTCTTCGGAGAGGAAGCAGGCGGCAATGTCCGCGCCCTCTCCCTGATCCACGCCACAAGGGTCCTCGTCATTGTCAGCGCCCTGCCCTTCATCCTCTCCTATATCTGGGATGCGGACCTTTCGAACCCACCGGGAGAGCCCGCCTCCAGCCTGCCGCCCCACGAAATGCTCCTCATGGTCGCCTCGGGGTTGATCGGCTGGCTCGGCGCAAAACGTCTGGGCATGTTCGGCGCCTCGATCCTCGGCCCCTTGATCCTGACCGCCGCACTCTCCCTGCTCGGCTTCCTGCACCATCGCCCACCGGCAGAGGCGATCTGGACAGCGCAGTTCTTTATCGGGATGACCGTGGGGGTCAAATACGCCGGGATCACACTGCCAGAGATCCGCCGGGACATGATGGCGGGCCTCGGCTTCTGCGGCATCCTCATCGTCCTAACACTGGTGTTTGTGGAGGCTCTGACCCTACTGAACCTCTCTCCGCCGATGGAAACCCTGCTGGCCTTCGCGCCCGGCGGACAAGCGGAACTCACCGTCCTCGCCCTGATCGTCGGCGCCGACATGGCCTTCGTTGTGGCGCACCACGTGCTGCGAATTTTCATCGTCATCCTCGGCGCCCCGCTCTTCGCCCGCCTCTACAAAAACAAGCCCTGAAACGGCAAAGGCCCCGGTCAATGACCGGGGCCTTCGTCCTTTGGTTGCGGGAGTAGGATTTGAACCTACGACCTTCAGGTTATGAGCCTGACGAGCTACCGGGCTGCTCCATCCCGCGCCAAGGTAGAGCGCTTATTTAGTCCCCTGCGCCGGGACCTGCAATGGCTAATTCGGCCTTTTGTCACAAAAATTTTGTGTTTGCTGGCGGGCAAGGGGTTTGGACCTTCACTCGGTCCCTGCGCATAGCCATGATGAGGCCTTACGGCACCGAAAATAGGGAAAACGAGCTAATGAGTGACCACCGAGAACGATCAGAACTGGGCGTTTAGAGGCGTTTCCGACCGATCGTGGTCTTCCGCCCCAACGTCTCTACGAACGCGATAAGGCCGCTCTGGTGAGCGGCTGTTTGTGTGTTGTGTATATTTAGGAGTTACGTTTTGAGAGATACAATCTTTTTGGAGTTTCTTACTAGGATTGGCGATGACCTACTCTCCCACACCTTAAGATGCAGTACCATCGGCGCTACGGTGCTTAACTGCCGGGTTCGGGATGGGACCGGGTGTTTCACTCGCGCTATGATCACCAAACCAAGAAAGAAACTCCAGGAATGTTCCAAGTAAGTACTATTTGTGTACGGCTTTTGATTGTCTAGCAGGGCCATGGTCTGGCTTCTACTGGATCAAATCAAGCCTATCGGGCAATTAGTACCGGTCAACTGAATGCATTACTGCACTTACATCTCCGGCCTATCGACGAGGTGGTCTACCTCGGCCCTCAGGGATACCTTGTTTTGAGGGGGGCTTCCCGCTTAGATGCCTTCAGCGGTTATCCTTTCCGATCATAGCTACCCAGCACTGCTCCTGGCGGAACAACTGGTACACCAGTGGATCGTTCACCCCGGTCCTCTCGTACTAGGGGCAACTCCTCTCAAGTATCCTACACCCACGGCAGATAGGGACCGAACTGTCTCACGACGTTCTAAACCCAGCTCACGTACCTCTTTAAACGGCGAACAGCCGTACCCTTGGGACCTGCTCCAGCCCCAGGATGAGATGAGCCGACATCGAGGTGCCAAACGGTGCCGTCGATATGGACTCTTGGGCACCATCAGCCTGTTATCCCCGGCGTACCTTTTATCCGTTGAGCGATGGCCCTTCCACTCGGGACCACCGGATCACTATGGCCGTCTTTCGACTCTGCTCGACTTGTCAGTCTCGCAGTCAGGCTGGCTTCTGCCATTGCACTCAACGAGCGATTTCCGACCGCTCTGAGCCAACCTTCGCGCGCCTCCGTTACGCTTTAGGAGGCGACCGCCCCAGTCAAACTACCCGCCACACAGGGTCCTGGATCCAGATAATGGACCGCAGTTAGACATCAAGCAGAACAAGGGTGGTATCTCAAGGGTGACTCCACAAACACTAGCGTGTCTGCTTCAAAGTCCACCACCTATCCTGCACATGTTCGGCCTAATGCCAGTGTGAAGCTGTAGTAAAGGTGCACGGGGTCTTTCCGTCTAACCGCGGGAAGCCTGCATCTTGACAGGCAATTCAATTTCGCTGAGTCTATGTTGGAGACAGCGGGGAAGTCGTTACGCCATTCGTGCAGGTCGGAACTTACCCGACAAGGAATTTCGCTACCTTAGGACCGTTATAGTTACGGCCGCCGTTTACCTGGGCTTCAATTCGGAGCTCTCACTCCTCCTTTTAACCTTCAGGCACCGGGCAGGCGTCAGACCCTATACGTCGTCTTGCGACTTCGCAGAGCCCTGTGTTTTTAGTAAACAGTCGCCACCCCCTGGTTTGTGCCCCCAGCTCCTAGTTGCCTAGGAACCGGGCCTCCTTCTCGCGAACTTACGGAGGTATTTTGCCGAGTTCCTTCAACATAGTTCTCTCAAGCGCCTTGGTATTCTCTACCAGTCCACCTGTGTTGGTTTAGGGTACGGTCTGATGGAGGGCTATTTCCTGGAACCGATTAGCGGCCCACCCAATCCGATAAGGGTGAACAACAGTCTCGATCCGTCACATCCTCCTGGCCCACGAATATTAACGTGGTTCCCATCGTCTACGCATTTCTGCCTCGACTTAGGGGCCGGCTTACCCTGCTCAGATTAGCTTTAAGCAGGAACCCTTGGACTTTCGGCGACAGGGTCTCTCACCCTGTTTGTCGCTACTCATGTCATCATTCTCACTAGTGATCTCTCCACGGGATCGCTCACGCGCCCGCTTCACAGAAAACTCCGCGTCTCCGGTGCACCCGAAGGCACAAAAGAGACATGGAGTTATGTCACACTACGCTCCGCTACCATGCCTTACGGCATCCTAGACTTCGGCTCATGGCTTGAGCCCCGTTACATCTTCGCCGCAGGACAACTTATCTAGACCAGTGAGCTGTTACGCTATCTTTAAAAGATGGCTGCTTCTAAGCCAACTTCCTGGTTGTTTTGGTCGTCCCACCTGCTTTCCCACTTAGCCATGAATTAGGGGCCTTAGTCGTAGGTCAGGGTTGTTTCCCTCTTCACTACGGGCGTTAGCACCCGCAGTGTGTCTGCCATCTATTACTCCTCGGTATTCGGAGTTTGGTTAGGGTCAGTAAGGCTGTATGCCCCCATTGCCCATCCAGTGCTCTACCCCCGAGGGTATTCGGATGACGCTCTACCTAAATAGATTTCGCGGAGAACCAGCTATCTCCGAGTTTGATTGGCCTTTCACCCCTAGGCACACCTCATCCCGACCTTTTTCAACAGGTGTGGGTTCGGACCTCCAGTAAGTGTTACCTTACCTTCATCCTGGACATGCCTAGATCACTCGGTTTCGGGTCTGATCCCACAAACTCATTCGCCCTATTCAGACTCGCTTTCGCTGCGCCTACACCTATCGGCTTAAGCTTGCTTGTGAGACCAAGTCGATGACCCATTATACAAAAGGTACGCCGTCAGATCTCGAGGATCCTCCGACTGCTTGTAGGCGTCCGGTTTCAGAAACTGTTTCACTCCCCTCGTCGGGGTGCTTTTCACCTTTCCCTCACGGTACTGGTTCGCTATCGGTCAGTAAGGAGTACTTAGCCTTCGAGGGTGGTCCCCCGATGTTCAGACAGAATTTCACGTGTTCCGCCCTACTTAATACGTTGAATCGCGCTTCTTATACGGGACTGTCACCCACTATGGTTGGCCTTTCCAGACCATTCTAACCACGCTCATCACTCGGCTGGTCCCCGTTCGCTCGCCGCTACTAGGGGAGTATCTATTGATTTCCTTTCCTCTGGGTACTTAGATGTTTCAGTTCCCCAGGTTTGCTCTTTAAGACCTATGTATTCAGTCAAAAAGTACCTGTCTCACCCCGCTATTGATAACCCGAAAGCTATCAATAACAGAATGTCAGGTGGGTTGCCCCATTCGGAGATCGTTGGATCAAAGCCTATTCTCGGCTAACCAACGCTTATCGCAGAGTATCACGTCCTTCATCGCCTCTTACTGCCAAGGCATCCACCAAACGCCCTTCTCGCGCTTGATTTGATCCAGAAGAAGACAGGCCTTTTGTATGATGTTGCCCTGCCAACCCATCCGAAGATGGCAAATTCTGAACCAAAAGTCGTACATGTTTTCCCGCTCCCCCTCACTGGTTCGTAAAAGGGGAACTTTTGTTGCCGTCCGTGCGAACGACAACGGGTTATGTTAGTACTATACTTGGAACAAAATTGCTTTGTGATCGTCCGTCGACTGGCTGCCAGGGTAGGCAGGGATCAGTCGCCGCCGGTTGCCCGGGATGACGAACACCGACATTTCCCTTACTCGGGATGTCAGCAATTCTGATGATTGTATCTCTCTAAACGATGTCAATGGTCACTGGCTAACCCGAAGGTGCAGCAACCGGTCGTCCGATTGGACGGGAAAGCGCAAAACGCGCTTACCGATCAAATCGGAACAGGCTGTAATACTGGCAAGGAATGGTGGAGCGTATCGGGATCGAACCGATGACCCCCTGCTTGCAAAGCAGGTGCTCTCCCAGCTGAGCTAACGCCCCGTTTATTCCAACTAAAACCGAAGTCTTAAAGGAGTGTGGTGGGTCGAGGAGGACTTGAACCTCCGACCTCACGCTTATCAGGCGTGCGCTCTAACCACCTGAGCTACCGACCCAAGAACGAGCGGTAGCCCGTTGTATTACGATACTGAAGAGATATGAGGACGGCCTGGCCCGACCAGTGTACAACTGGTCATTGATGTGGATCAGCAAAGGACTGATCCGTGCTAAGTGTTCCATGATTGATGCGAACATCAATGGCTAGGAACATCCTTAGAAAGGAGGTGATCCAGCCGCAGGTTCCCCTACGGCTACCTTGTTACGACTTCACCCCAGTCGCTGAGCTCACCGTGGTCCGCTGCCCCCTCGAAAGGTTGGCGCACGGCCTTCGGGTAAACCCAACTCCCATGGTGTGACGGGCGGTGTGTACAAGGCCCGGGAACGTATTCACCGCGTCATGCTGTTACGCGATTACTAGCGATTCCGACTTCATGCCGTCGAGTTGCAGACGACAATCCGAACTGAGACAACTTTTGGGGATTAACCCACTGTAGTTGCCATTGTAGCACGTGTGTAGCCCAACCCGTAAGGGCCATGAGGACTTGACGTCATCCACACCTTCCTCCCGCTTATCACGGGCAGTTTCTCCAGAGTGCCCAGCCGAACTGCTGGCAACTGAAGATGTGGGTTGCGCTCGTTGCCGGACTTAACCGAACATCTCACGACACGAGCTGACGACAGCCATGCAGCACCTGTACATTGTCCAGCCGAACTGAAGGAAAGTATCTCTACGATCCGCGACAAGTATGTCAAGGGTTGGTAAGGTTCTGCGCGTTGCTTCGAATTAAACCACATGCTCCACCGCTTGTGCGGGCCCCCGTCAATTCCTTTGAGTTTTAATCTTGCGACCGTACTCCCCAGGCGGAATGCTTAATCCGTTAGGTGTGACACCGAATAGCATGCTACCCGACGTCTGGCATTCATCGTTTACGGTGTGGACTACCAGGGTATCTAATCCTGTTTGCTCCCCACACTTTCGTACCTCAGCGTCAGTATCGAGCCAGTAAGCCGCCTTCGCCACTGGTGTTCCTCCAAATATCTACGAATTTCACCTCTACACTTGGAATTCCACTTACCTCTCTCGAACTCAAGACTGGGAGTTTTAAGGGCAGTTCCGGGGTTGAGCCCCGGGATTTCACCCCTAACTTTCCAATCCGCCTACGTACGCTTTACGCCCAGTAATTCCGAACAACGCTAACCCCCTCCGTATTACCGCGGCTGCTGGCACGGAGTTAGCCGGGGTTTCTTTTCCAGGTACTGTCATTATCATCCCTGGTGAAAGAGCTTTACGATCCTAAGACCTTCATCACTCACGCGGCATCGCTAGATCAGGCTTGCGCCCATTGTCTAAGATTCCCCACTGCTGCCTCCCGTAGGAGTCTGGGCCGTGTCTCAGTCCCAGTGTTGCTGATCATCCTCTCAAACCAGCTATAGATCGTAGACTTGGTAGGCCATTACCCCACCAACTATCTAATCTAACGCGGGCCAATCCTTCTCCGATAAATCTTTCCCCCGAAGGGCGTATACGGTATTACTCTCAGTTTCCCGAGGCTATTCCGTAGAAAAGGGTATGTTCCCACGCGTTACTAACCCGTCCGCCGCTCCCACCGAAGTGAGCGCTCGACTTGCATGTGTTAGGCGTGCCGCCAGCGTTCGTTCTGAGCCAGGATCAAACTCTCAAGTTGAAATGCCTTACGGCATATCCTTGACGTTCGAACCTCTGCACATATGTGTCCCAACCGGCAAAGGCCGGGACGTACTCTGTTTGTTGTGCTTCTGGTTTCATAGAAACCGAAAGCCGTCCAAACAGTGAAGCTGACACTAGATCATCGGCCGAAACCTACTAGCGCGATATATGTGCAGTTGTTTGTTCATCGAATGAACCAAACCGCCCACATATCTCTTCAGATACCAAATTTTCAAAGAGCTAAGCGACAATAGTCAACGAGATGCGCCCTAACTTATTCGGCGCGCCCCGCCTCAACTGCTACTTTTTTAGCCTTGCGTCTCGTTTCCGTCCGTCCGCGTTTCCGCTTCAGTGTGGCCCGTCTGGCGCCCCGTTGTGCGCCTCAGCGCCGCCGGTGAAGTGGGTTTTAGGGTTAGTGACCGATGCCCGCAACCTCTTTTTTCGCATTCATGACGTTTTTCTAAAACTTCCTTGATTTACACTTATTTTCAACGGTTTAGGCAGTGAATTTCCCTGCGACCTTAGCCGCTAACATCCGCATCCGGTGCCGTGACCCCGCCAAATCACGGGTTATCCACAGACTCGCAGCAGACTCACCGCCCCGAAAACCCCGGAATCGCGATTCACCCACCCCGACTCGCCTCCGACTCGGGCCCCTACGCTGCCACAGCGACTCGTTTGCGCTTCGGAATCCAGCGCAGCGCCACGAGGCCCACAATAACGGCGGTGTAGATCATCGGCTCGATCTGCCAGCCCTTCACCAGCCAGACAAAGTGCAGGCCCCCCAGGATCGCCGCCAGATATGTCAGCTTATGCAGCTTCTGCCATTTGGCCGCGCCCAGCTTGCGCACCGACCAGTTGTTCGATGTCACCACCAAGGGGATCATCAGCACAAAGGCCCCCATCCCGATGGTCACATAGGGCCGCTTGATAATGTCCGCGAGGATCTGGCTCGGGATCTGTACATCCAGCACCAGCCAGATCAACAGATGCCCCGCTATATAGAAGAAGGTCAAAATCCCGATCGGGCGGCGGAACTTCATCAGGTTGATGTTACCCCAGCGGCGCAGGGGCGTCACACAAAGCCCCGCAATAATCAGCCAGAGACCCCAAAGCCCCATCTGGTGCTCCATCTCTTTCACAGGGTCCACACCCAAGCCCCCCGTCACCCCGCTATAGAACAGCCATGCCGGCGGCACCGCCCCAAGGACATAGAGAGGCCATGCAGGCACTTTGCGAAGGGTACTATTTATAAACTGGGCAATCATCAGGCGGGTCCTTTGTCTGTTGCGCATAACCTAAGTCCACGCGGGCAAGCTGCATAGCGGCCTCACGGGACTGTTGGAAATGCTACGGATTCCGCCCCGCCGGGGCCTGCAATGTTACGAAACCGCGCCGGATGCGGCCGGGACTGTAACGTTTCGCCCCCCGCAAAACGCAAATCGGGCCGCAGGAGGTATCCCCCTGCGGCCCGATCATCACCCAAGGCTCAAAACCGCCCTAGAAAGATTTCGACAGGTCCATGCCCTCATAAAGGCTGGCAACCTCTTCCTCATAGCCGTTGAACATCAGAGTCGGGATACGCTTGGCAAAGATGCCGCCGCCGATGGGCCGCTCGCTGGCCTGAGACCACCGCGGGTGGTTCACCTCGGGGTTCACGTTGGAATAGAAGCCGTATTCCCGCGCATTGGCCTTGTTCCAGCTGGTCGGCGGCTCCTTATCCGTCAGTGTAATGCGGACGATGGATTTGATGGATTTAAAGCCATACTTCCACGGCACCACCAAACGGATCGGCGCGCCGTTCTGGTTTGGCATCGGCTTGCCGTAAATCCCCGTCGCCATCAGGGTCAGGGGATGCATCGCCTCATCAAGGCGCAGCCCCTCCACATAGGGGAAGTCCAGAACCCCGCGGCGCACACCGGGCATCACATCGGGAAGCACGGCGGTTTCAAAGGCCACGTATTTCGCGCCCGACTGCACCCCAACCTTCGCCAGAAGGTCGGCAAGCTCGAACCCGTTCCAAGGCACAACCATCGACCAAGCCTCGACACAGCGGAAACGATAGATACGCTCCTCGATGGTCAGCCCCTCGATCAACTCGCCAAAGGCATAGTCGCCGGGCTTGTCCACTATACCGTCCACCTTGATCGACCAAGGCTCGGTCGACATGGCGCCCGCATTGGCGGTGGGGTCTTCCTTGCCGGTGCCGAATTCGTAAAAGTTGTTATAGGCGGTGATCTCTTCGTAGCTGTTGGGCACAAGGTCGCCCGTCTCGGCGCGGCCACGGCCCGCAAGCAGCATCGCCGCCGCCCCTGCCCCGCCCGCCATGATCTGGCGGCGGCTCATAAAGGCGCTCTTCGGGGTGACATCATCCCATGTCAGATTGTTCTGCCAGCGTTTGGCCATGGTGGTATCCTCTCTACTCGTTGCGGGCACCTTAAACGAGGGCGCGCCGTTTATGCGGCAGAAGTTACGATCCTCACGCGCTTGTCAGAGGATGTAATCCCGCGCCCCCCCTTTGGCCCCCTAGGCCGCCCCGTCGGGAAACAGCACATCCATCGGCACACTGGTGCCCTCGGGCTGCACGATCCGCACGTGCCGACGGCGGATTTCGCGCGGCTCGGCCACGCCAACGGAATGGGCGATGGTTTCCAGCTCTTTGATGATGCCCTTGGCATAATGGGCCACCTTATCCACCTTATCCGTCACCACGAGGCCCTGCTGAAAGCGCGGGTCATGGGTGGTGATGCCGGTGGGGCAGGTGTTCTTGTTGCATTTAAGCGCCTGAATACAGCCGAGCGAGAACATGAACCCCCGCGCCGAGGTGACGAAATCCGCCCCCGCCGCCATGGCCCAGGCGATATCGCCGGGATTGACCAGCTTACCGCTCGCGATAAGGCGGATGCGCTCTTGCAAACCATGTTTGGACCGCAGGCGCGCGATCAATGGCAAAGCCTCCCGGATGGGCATGCCAACCAAGTCGATCAATGGCATCGGCGCGGCGCCTGTCCCGCCCTCGCCCCCGTCGATCGTGATGAAATCGGGGGCGCTTTCCTGCCCGCGTTCATTGATCAGGGCAAAGAGCTCCTCAAATGGCCCAAGCTCGCCCACCACAGTCTTGATCCCCACGGGCTTGCCCGTGACCTCGCGCACATGGGCCACCATATCCAGCAGTTCGCCGAAGTTGCGGGCCTCCGCATGGCGGTTGGGCGACAGGCTGTCTTCGCCAACCTGAATCCCCCGAATACCGGCGATCTCGGAGGTCACCTTTGCACCGGGCAGGATGCCGCCCTTGCCGGGCTTGGCCCCCTGTGCCAGCTTGATCTCGAACATGCGAATGCTCTCATGCGAGGCCACTTCGCGCAGCTTGTCGTCATCAAGGCCGCCTTGGGCATTGCGCACCCCGTATTTCGCGGTGCCGATTTGAAAGACGATGTCACAGCCCCCCTCAAGGTGATAGGGGCTCACCCCGCCCTCGCCCGTGTTCATCCAGATCCCCGCCTTCGCCGCGCCCTTGCTCAGCGCCCGCACCGCGGGCTTGGAAATCGCGCCATAGGACATGCCGGAGATGTTAAAAATCGACTGCGCCATAAAAGGCGTCCGCGCAAAGGGGCCGATCATCATCGGCTCTGTCTTGGCAGCCTGACTGTCCAGCGGCGGAAAGGCCGCATTGGCAAAGATCGGCGTTCCCGCCACGGCGATATTGCGGGTCGAACCAAAGGCCACCGTATTGCCCTTGCCCCCCGCCGCACGGCTGACCCAGTCGCGCTGCGCCCGGTTAAACGGCAGCTCCTCACGGTCCATCGCAAAGAAATACTGCCGGAAGAACTCTCCAAGCTCGCTGAATATATGCCGGAACCGCCCGATCACGGGATAGTTCCGCCGGATCGCGTCGCTGGTCTGGGTCCGGTCGATGACAAAGAAAACAGCCGCCACCAAAAGCGCGAGGCCGATCAGGAAAACGAAAATCAAGACAAGGTATTGCAGGGCAGTTCCGGCGGCTTCCATCAAGAACATGGTGGCTCCTTCATTACAGGTTCCGCGCACAATGGGGCCAGCGGCGCGGCGCGGGCAAGCCCCCCACGCGCGAATGTGAGCGCCTGAAACGCAAAAGGCCCCGCCGAAACGGGGCCTAGGCATTTTTCCTTTAAACCGCGTTAATGCACAACGGCATCATCGGGCGTGTTGCGATTGGATGTCGCCACCCGATCCCCGATGATCAGGCCCTCGGCCCCGGCGGAAACCTCCACCACCTCGCCGTCCACCACATCCCCAGCCAGCAACATCTCTGCCAACTCGTTCTGCAGACTGCGCTGGATCACGCGCTTCAGGGGCCGCGCACCGAACACAGGGTCATAGCCCTCATCCGCCAGCCATGTCCGCGCGGCATCGTTCAGCTCAAGCTTGATCCCCCGCGCCGCCAGACGTTTGGTCAAACGCCCCATCTGGATATCCACGATCCCGTCCATATCCTCGCGGCTCAGCCGGTCAAAGATGATGGTCTCGTCCAGACGGTTCAGGAACTCGGGCCGGAAATGGGCGCGCACGGCGTCCATGACATGACGCTTCGCATCGCCCGCATCTTCGCCATCGGGCAGTTGGCTCAGCGCCTGCGCCCCAAGGTTCGAGGTCAGCACAATCAGCGTCTGCTTGAAATCGACAGTGCGCCCCTGACCATCGGTCAGAACCCCGTCATCAAGCACCTGAAGCAGCACGTTGAACACATCGGGATGCGCCTTCTCGACCTCGTCGAACAGCACAACCTGATAGGGTTTGCGCCGCACGGCCTCGGTCAAAACGCCGCCCTCGTCATAGCCGACATAGCCGGGGGGCGCCCCGATCAGGCGGGCCACCGCGTGTTTCTCCATGAACTCGGACATATCAATCCGAACCATGGCCCCGTCATCGTCAAACAGATACTCGGCAAGCGCCTTGGTCAGCTCGGTCTTCCCGACACCGGTCGGCCCGAGGAACAGGAAAGAGCCCAAAGGCCGCCCCTCGTCGTTCAAACCGGCCCGCGCACGGCGCACCGCATTGGCCACCGCGCCCACGGCGGGACGTTGGCCAATCACCCGCTTGCCGATCTCGGCCTCCATCCGCAACAGCTTGTCACGCTCGCCTTCCAGCATCTTGGTGGTCGGAATCCCCGTCCACCGCTCGACCACGCTCGCGATCTGCTCCGGCCGCACGGCCTCCTCAACCATCATGTCGTTCTCGGCCGCTTCGGCCTCGGCCAGCTGTTTTTCCAAACCGGGGATCACGCCATAAGACAGCTCCCCCGCCTTGCCGAGGTTCCCCTCGCGCTTGGCGGCGTCAAGCTCCGCCCGCGCGCGGTCAAGCTTCTCCTTGAGGCCACGGGCGTTCTCCAGCTTGTCACGCTCGGATTGCCACTGCGCGGTCATCTCGCTGGACCGCTCCTGCAAACCGGACAGCTCTTTCTCCAGCTTCTCAAGCCGCGCAACAGAGGCCTTGTCGTCCTCTTTCTTCAGGGCTTCCGCCTCAATCTGCTTTTGCAGGATCTCGCGATCAAGGGCGTCAAGCTCCTCTGGCTTGCTGTCCACCTCCATCCGCAGGCGGCTGGCGGCCTCGTCCATCAGGTCGATCGCCTTATCGGGCAGGAACCGATCGGTGATATAGCGATGCGACAGGGTCGCAGCCGCCACAAGGGCACTATCCGAAATCCGCACCCCGTGGTGCAGCTCGTATTTCTCCTTGATGCCGCGCAGGATGCTGACCGTATCGGTGACGGTCGGCTCCTCCACCATCACCGGCTGGAACCGGCGGGCAAGGGCCGCGTCTTTTTCAACATGCTTGCGATATTCATCAAGCGTCGTCGCACCGACACAGTGCAACTCCCCCCGCGCAAGCGCAGGC
The DNA here is from genome assembly GCA_018524345.1 of Harenicola maris. Taxonomy (GTDB): domain Bacteria; phylum Pseudomonadota; class Alphaproteobacteria; order Rhodobacterales; family Rhodobacteraceae; genus Harenicola; species Harenicola maris. The sequence goes on along the minus strand of JADQAZ010000002.1, from coordinate 716,220 downwards.
TTGAGCAGGTTAGAGGCATCCATCGCCCCGTCGGCCTTACCGGCGCCAACAAGAGTATGCATCTCGTCGATGAACAGGATCACCTCACCGGCGGCGGCGGTGACCTCGGACAGGATCCCCTTCAACCGCTCCTCGAACTCGCCGCGATATTTCGCACCGGCGATCAAAGAACCCATGTCCAAGGACATCAGGCGTTTGTTGCGCAGGCTCTCGGGCACATCGCCATCGACGATCCGCAGGGCCAGCCCCTCGGCAATGGCGGTTTTCCCGACACCGGGCTCACCGATCAACACGGGGTTGTTCTTGGTCCGGCGGCTGAGCACCTGCATCGTGCGGCGAATTTCCTCGTCGCGGCCGATGATCGGGTCAATCTTACCGTCCCGCGCGGCCTCGGTCAGGTCGCGGGCGTATTTCTTCAGGGCATCGTAATTGTCCTCGGCCCCCGCACTGTCGGCGGTGCGCCCCTTGCGGACATCATTGATCGCCGTGTTCAGGGCCTGCGCATTCACCGCGCCTGCCTCCAAAGCCTCCCGCGCCTTGGATTTCACCATGGCAAGGGCGGTCAACATCCGCTCCACGGGCACAAAGCTGTCGCCCGCCTTCTGGGCCAGCTTTTCGGCCTCGTCCAAGACCTTGCCCGTGGCGGGATCAAGATAGACCTGCGCCCCGTCCCCCGAAACCTTCGGAAGCTTGCCAAGGGCGATATCCACCGCTTCAAGCACACGCTCGGGCGATCCGCCACTGTGTTTGATCAGGTTCGCTGCAAGCCCCTCGCTGTCGTCCAGCAAGGCCTTGAGCAGATGCTCCGGCACCATCCGCTGATGGTCCTCTCGCATTGCGATGGTCTGGGCGGCCTGAATGAAACCGCGCGACCGATCCGTGAACTTATCCAGGTTCATCGGTAACTCCTTTTGTCAAAGCGCCGGCCCTCGCCCCCGCCCGCATCCGCAGCACAGGGAAACTCCGCCAGCCTCACTGTCCTATTTGGGAAGCGAAACCGCCCCCTGCAAGACCCACGATCAAAGGGGAACACAAACCTGTGATTCCCCCTGTTGGAACCAATCGCGCTTCCCCACGTTATCTACATACCGAGGCCACAAAGAGCATCGGCGGTAAACCTATATTGGAGCAGTCCAAATGACACATTCTTCCACCCACGTAGACGGCGTCGTCTTTGTGCCCGGCCCCGGCCGGTTCGAAGGAGACGTGATCTTTGCCAAGCCGAGCCAACGTTCGGTGCGCCGCGTGCATGTCTCTGTGCCCGGTCACATTGCCTGGACCCATAAGCGCACCATCAACGCGCTGGTCGCAGCAGCTAAGCGAGAGGTGTAATCCAATGCGTATTCTAGAACAAACCATCCATAACGCCCATTACAACCGCGACTTCGGCCGCGTAGAGGCCCGCGTCTCGATGGTTGTAAAGGGGCGCCCCGGCACCGCCATCCATTCCCAATCGGTTCTGGTCAGCGTCCCCGCCCGCGCCAGCGAATCCGACAAATCCCTGCGCGAGCGCCTGCTGATCGAGGCCGAACAAACCCTCGAAATGCTCGCCCCCCCGCAGGAGCTTTACGCCCATATGCCCATGGCCGCGTAACGCGCACCCCAACGACCCCAAGCGCGGCGGGCCCTCTGCCTGTTCGGCCCCCCGCGTCCCCCTAACGCCGCTGCCCCGCCCGTCCCCCGCGCAAGGCAGCGGCGTTTTTTTACGCCCCTTTAACCAAGGGGGAAAAACCACCGCCATTCACCGTGTATGCGCCAAATTTCCGCCCTAAATTATGGGTAAGGAGATAGACGTTATGCACAGTACATCCCAGTTCCAGACCCCCGCGCCCACCGGCGAGCCGCATGCTCACCCGATCTTCCCTCTGTCGCCAGAGGGGGTCCGCCATATCCTTGAGCACTCCCGCCCCACGCAAAATACCCGGCCGCAATAACGCTGCCTTCACGCCGCGCCCGAAACGCTAGGCTTACGGGCGCGCGGCTGCTAGGCTCGGCCCATGTTGCGCCTGACCCTAACCGCCTGCACCCTCACCCTGCTCTCCGCCTGCCTGCCCGGGGGGCAATCCGGCACGGCTCCCCCGGATCAAAGCACCTATGCCATCACGATGCAGGGGCACGACGGCGCCGCCTATGGTCAGGTCTGGTCCATCCGCGTCACCTCCAACGATCAGGTGGAATGTGCCACCCGCTCCGCCACTGACCCGACTGAACAGAGCGCGCCCCCCCTCACCTTCCGCTCCCCCGGTCTCTTCGCCCTGATCCAATCCACCCTTGCCGACCCGCCAAACCGGGGCGAGGAGACAATCTTCACCGGCTCCGGCACCCTGCTCACCGCCGCGACGGATCAAGGCACGCCCACCAGACCCCCCCTGCCCGCAGCCTTCTTTACCGACGGCTCCAACACCGCCCCCCTCTCCCGCGCCTTCATGGAACGGGCGGCGGAACATGGTCCCTGTTTCCTTTGGGGCTGACACTCTGGGGTTTTCCTTCCGGCGGCATCACGGGTAGGAGGGGGAAACAACCCCACCCCGCAAGGAGCCTGCCCCATGTCCGATGACCGCCTGATCGTAGCCCTAGATGTGCCCGACGCCCTCTCCGGCCTGAAACTGGCAACCGAAATCGGCGATGCGGTCTCCTTCTACAAAATCGGCCTCGGCATGCTGACAGGCGGCGGGCTGGCCCTCGCGAACGAGCTGAAATCCGAACACGGCAAACGCATCTTTCTGGATATGAAGCTCTTCGACATCTCCGCCACGATCGAGGCCGCCGTGCGCGGCCTTGCCCAGTTCGACCTCGACTTCCTCACCGTCCACGGCGACCCCCATGTGGTGCGCGCCGCCGCCGAAGGGCGCGGCGGCACCGACATGAAAATCCTCGCCGTGACTGTGCTGACCTCACTGGAACGCGCCGATCTGGATGCGGCACAGATCAAGGCGGGCGCGATCCCCGACCTTGTCGCGGAACGCGCCGGGCGCGCGCTCGAGGCCGGCGCTGACGGCGTCATCGCCTCCCCGCAAGAGGCCGCGATGATCCGTGCCCTGCCGCAGGCGGCAGGCAAGCTCATCGTGACCCCCGGCGTGCGCCCCGCGGGCGCCGCCCTCGGCGATCAAAAACGCATCGCCACCCCGGCGCAGGCCATCGCCGACGGCGCTGACCACATCGTGGTCGGCCGCCCGATCTGGACAGCAAAAGACCCGCGCAATGCTGCGCGGGCCATTGTCTCGGAAATCCAAAGCCCGCAGGCCCTGAACCCTAATCGTTGATATCGCGGTCAAAGGTTTTGACCTGCGCACCGCGCCCGCCAAAGCTGGCGCGCATGACGATCCACGCGATCAGGGAAATCACCGCGAATACCACCACAAGCCCCGCGACGCTGCCCATCAAACCGGCGGCAAAGCCGGGGCCCCAAGCGACCAACAGGCCGGTCAAAAACGCCCCGACAGCAAAGCCAAGGAAAATGAACCCGGGCGCGAAAACTTCCAGAATACCCAGCACAAGCGCGCCAGCGATCCAGACCCACCAGTTCGTCAACAACAACTCACTCATGGCTTTCTCACCCCGCCCAGCATCTTGAAGGCATCGCCAAAGGCCTCAATGGCATTGGCAGGCAGAATAACCGTCTGGTTGCCCTCCCCCGCGCCCAAGGCATTGAGGGATTCAACCTGCTTCAAGGCCACCTGATACTGCGCAGCCTCAAGCCCGTTCTCACGGATCGCGGCGGCAACCACGGCGGTGGCATAGGCCTCCGCATCGGCCTGCACACGGCGGGCCTTGGCGGTCTGCTCAGCGGCATAAAGGTCCGCATCGGCAGAAAGCTCGACCGAGCGCTTCGCCCCCTCGGCCTCTGTCACCTGCGCACGGCGCGCACGCTCGGCGTTCAACTGCTGCAACATCGCCTCGCGCGTCGCCGCATCAAGGTTCACGTCCAGAATCTCGGCGCGGGTCACCTCGATGCCCCAGTCATCCACGGCCCCCTCAACCAGAACCTTGATCGAGGAAATAAGCTGCGCACGGTTCGATTGCACCTCGTCCAGCTCCATCTTACCAATCTCCGACCGCACGATCCCCGCAACGGTGGTGGAAATCGCGGCGTCAATATCGCGGATCCGATAGACCGTCTTTTCCGGCTCCAGAATGCGGTAGAACACCGATGTGTCCACCTGCACCAGAACGTTGTCGCTTGTGATCGCGTCCTGACTGGCGGTGGGCAACTGGCGCTCAAGGATCGAAACCTTATGCGCAACACGGTCCAGAAACGGCACGATCAGGTTGATCCCGGGGCCAAGCACCGACTTCAGGCGGCCAAACCGCTCAACCACATATTTCTCCGACTGCGGCACAATCCGCACGCCAAGGAAGATACAAATAATGATGAAAAGAGCGAGCAACACCATCACAATGGTGCCCCCCGAGATACTGCTCAGAAAATTTTCTATCGGCATGTTAAGCGTCCCACCTAAATATTGATGCAGGAACTATACCTTGAGGCGGGGCTCCAATAAACATCTAAAACAGACGAATGCGTGGGATTTATGCCACGACGCAGGCCCCTCTCTGCCGCCAAACAGCGTCAGGATGCCCCCGCCTTTGAATTGCGCCGCCCACGCCGTCCCCCTACCTTTACCCCATGACGCAACCCGCCCTCTGCCGCAGCTGCCTTACGCCCTTTCCCGGCGGCGCGCCCGCACGCTGCCCCGCCTGCCGCAGCCCGCGGGTGATCCGGCATGCCGAACTCTTTGACCTCACCATCGCCCATATGGATTGCGACGCCTTCTACGCCTCGGTCGAGAAACGCGACAACCCGGAGCTTGCCGACAAACCGGTGATCATCGGCGGCGGCAAGCGCGGCGTGGTCTCCACCGCCTGCTATATCGCGCGGATCAAGGGCGTGCGCTCCGCCATGCCGATGTTTCAGGCCCTCAAACTCTGCCCCGAAGCCGTCATCGTCCGCCCCCGCATGGCGGCCTATGCAGAGGCCTCCCGCGCCATCCGCGCCATGATGGAGGACCTCACCCCCGCCATCGAACCCCTGTCGATGGACGAGGCCTTCATGGACCTCACAGGCACCACCCGCCTGCACGGCGCGCCCCCCGCCGTGATGCTGGCCAAACTGGTGGCGCGCATGCAATCGGAACTGGGGCTCTCCGGCTCCATCGGGTTGTCGCACAACAAATTCCTCGCCAAAGTCGCCTCCGACCTCGACAAGCCCAAAGGCTTCTCGGTGATCGGCAAGGCCGAAACCGACAGCTTCCTGCATGACAAACCCCTGGGCATGATCTGGGGCGTCGGCCCCGCCTTCCAATCCTCCCTTGAGGCCGCAGGCCTGCGCACCTTTGCAGACCTCAAACGCTGGGACCGCAAAGACCTCGCCGCAAGGTTCGGAAGTTCAGGCGACCGCCTCTGGCACCTCGCACGGGGGGAGGACAACCGCCGCGTCGAACGCAACTCCCGCGCCAAATCGATCTCCAACGAAACCACATTCAACACCGACACCGCCGATACAGAGCTCCTTGATGGCCACATCTGGCGATTGTCGGAAAAGGTCGCAGACAGCTGCAAGGCCAAGGGAACAGCAGGGCGCACCGTGACCCTGAAACTCAAACGCGCCGATTTCAAACTGATCTCGCGCCGCACCTCCCTGCGCGATGCCACCCAGATTGCAGATAAAATCTACCGCACCGCCCGCGACCTGTTCGAAGGCGAAATCGCCAGCGGCCCCTTCCGCCTGATCGGTGTGGGCCTGTCAGACCTCTGCCCCGAAGATCAGGCCGACCTCTCCGGCGACCTCCTCGACCCCGACGCCACACGCCGCGCCAAGGCCGAACGCGCCACCGACAAGATCAGAGACCGCTTCGGCAAAGACGCCATCCTCAAAGGCCGCGCCCTGCGCTAACCCGCACAGACTTAATCCAAAGGACTCTCAAGGCTTCGCCTTTCGAGACATGATTTTTTGTTTGCAAGTGGCACGGTGGGTTACTCCGCCGCCAATGACATTCCCTGTCCGCGGCCGATCTCGACGATTTCGGCAATCACACCGCTCAGGGTGCGTTTGAACGCCGCAAAGCGGGCGTTGGGGCGAATAGCCGCCTCGTTCATATAGAGCGAGCGGTCGATCTCCACCTGAATGACATGCTGATTGCGCGCGGGCCGTCCGTAATGCTGGGTCACAAAGGCCCCGGCAAAAGGCGCATTCCGCGCAACCCGCAGGCCCGTCGCCGCAAAGGCCGCCTCGACCCGTTCCATAATCTCGCCCGAACAAGCCGCGCCGAAGCGGTCGCCCAAAACAACCTCCGGCTTGAACGGCCCCCGTCCGGCGGCGCTCTCGATCGCCTCATGGGGCATGGAATGGCAATCAATCAGCAAAGCGGTGCCAAACCGCGCCTTCGCCTGATCCAGCTGTCCCTGCAACGCGCGGTGATAGGGATGCCAGTAATCCGCGATTCGCTCCCGCGCCTCGTCCATCTCCAGCTTGCCGCGATAAATCGCGCGCCCATTGGCAACAACGCGGGGAATCACACCAAGGCCCGAGGACACGCGTGGATTATGCGTCACACCCTTCACCCCCGCGATCAACGCCGGGTCCAACTCCTCCGCCGAACGGTTCAGATCCAGATAGGCCCGCGGCATGGTCGCCGTCAAAAGCGGCGCCCCCATGGCCGGAACACCGTCAAACAGCATATCCACAAAGGCATCCTCTGAGGACCGGATGGTCTTTTCATCAAGGATAGAGGCCCGCAGGAACGACCAAGGGTAGTCCCGCCCCGAATGGGGTGATGCAAAGACCACGCCGGTTTCCAGCGATTGCGGCGCGTGCAGTTTGAAAGGCTTGGATGACATCGGCTCTCCTTGGCCAGACTATAGGCATAAACGAACAAATTCCAAAAGCTCTTGAACGCACGCAGACTTCCTTTTATACGGCCCGGACTTGGGCGCTCCATCGCGCAGACCGGGCGGATGTTTTTGTCCCTGGCTGTGGGGGTGTCTAAAGGGCGATTAGCTCAGCGGTAGAGCACTTCGTTGACATCGAAGGGGTCACTGGTTCGATCCCAGTATCGCCCACCATTGGAATTTTCAGGCCTCATTCGAGGTTTGACCCGTATAATCGGCCCGGCGGCGGGCCCCGAGCAAAAGGAACGAAAACGATGAAGGTACGTAATTCACTACGTTCGCTGAAAAATCGCCATCGGGATTGTCGTGTAGTGCGCCGCAAAGGGCGGGTCTACGTGATCAACAAGACCCAGCGTCGCTTTAAAGCACGTCAGGGTTAAGTCCCGACACAGGACACAGCCGTGTCGTTGCATACGAAATGCCGCCCTCTTCGGGGCGGCTTTTTGTATTTGCGGATTGATCAACGGGTAAAACGCAAAAAACCGCAGCCTGAAAACAGGATGCGGCATTGGCCCAAGGGGTCAGACGACCCGATTTTACTTAAGGCGCGCTACAGCTTCGCGCGTAAATCGCGACCCGTCTCTGCTCCGGCGCCGTCGGCTCAAACTCCGCCAAAGGCGCAGTTTCCCCCGCGCCGACAACCTCCACGATTCGCTCCGGCGCGCCCAGGGCTTCGCCCAAAAGCGTCTCAACCGCGCGGGCGCGGCTCAAAGACACGGTTTGGTTCGCCTCCGCAGGGCCGGAAGTGTCCCCATGGCCGACAAGCCGCAAACAGGCATTCCGCAAAACACTCGTCTTCAGAACATTGGCCAGCTGAGTGATTCTCTGCTGCTCCGCCTCGCTCACCCGCGCCCCGCCGGACAGGAAGAAAATATGATCCTCCCGGATGGCAAAGGGAAATCCCTCCGCATCAATATTGGCGCGGCGATCCACGATGCCCCGCGCCTGCGCAACCGGCGCAGCAGCAGCCGGACGCGCACAATCCCCCAGCAAACCCAAAGGATCCGCCAAAGTCGGCGCGCATCCCAAATGCCCCTCTCCCCATGTGGGAAGGGCCAAAACCACCACCGATAACAAAGCGAATAAACGGATCAAAACATCCCTTTCGATCAACAGAAAATCAAGCGTTAGCCCTTGGTTTAGGACGAAAAGCTTAGGGAAAGGTGAATGGATTTTTACGTCATCGTTTACGCTTTGTTCGCTTTGATCTGAAATCTTGTCGACAGTTGAAAACCGGAGACGAGATGCCCCAAGATAACCGCTTAATATGGCTCGATGCCCTGCGTTTAACCGCTGGCGTGTCGATGATCGGCCTGCATGCCACGGCCGATTCTACCGGCCAGCCATGGGTTGATTTCTCCATGGCGGAGCGGACGGGCCCCCTGCTTTTGCGCGCGGTCATCTATACCGCTCGGACGGAACTCTTCTTGATGATCTCGGTCTTTCTCCTCCTGATGGCGCAGGACCGTTCCCCGCGAAGCTACGGCGTCACAATGGCACAGCAAGCCCGCCGCCTGCTGATTCCCTTCCTGTTCTGGACGGTGTTTTACACCTTCTTCAGCCTGATCAAGGCGGGGGTCTTCGGCTACCAAAACACCCTGCTCGAGGCACTGACAAAGCCCGAAACATGGGCGGACTACCTCCTCCTCGGCGGGTCGAAATACCACATGCATTTCATCCCGACGCTCTTCGGCCTTCTGCTCATATTCCCCCTGTTCAAACTGGCAACAAAAATGCCGACCCTCGGCCTCACCGTCCTTGTTTGCCTGGTCACAAAGCGTGAAATCGACAGCTTCCTGTGGAACACCTTTTATGCCGCCGATTGGCTCCCCTTCGCCCTGCGCGCCGCCAAAATCCTTACCTATGCGGGCTACGGCATGGTGGCGGGCACCGCCTATGGCCTGTGGTCCGCGGCGCGCGAGGGGCGGCTGGCCCAATGGGTGCCCCTGCTCGGCTATCTTGGCGGCCTGCTCTTCGCGATCAAACTGATCGCCACCTACAAAACCGTGCAAACCGGTGCCTGGCCCTACACCTATACGCCCGCCTATTACGCCGATTTCCTGATGCCGGTCCTCCTGTTCGGCACCGCAATGGCCCTCGGCCACAAGGGCTGGCCCGTGCTCCTGTCCCGCATCGCCCCCTATTCCTTCGGCATCTATCTCTGCCACCCCATCTTTCTCGACATGTTCGAGATTGCCCTTAAGGATCAGACCCTTACCCCCATTTCACAGGTCTGCATCAAGATCGCAGGATCCGCCCTCCTCACATCAATTCTGGTCTGGGCTCTTGCCCGGTTTCGCCCCCTTGCCTGGACCATTGGAATGGGGCCGCTGCCCGGTTTCACCAAACGCCCAAAACGAAAGGTCTCTCATGCAGTTTGACATCCTGTCCCGCTACGACAATCTGACCGAGCTTCACCTGTCAGGCCGCCTCACAAACAGCGCCCTGCTGGAGGACCTGACAGCCTTCTCAGAAGAAAGGTCCGCAGCAGGCAAAACTGCCGCATTGGTTGACCTCAGCGGCATCACCGCCGCCTCCGCCAGCGGCCTCGCCGCGCTTGTGGAATGGATTCGCACCCTGCGCGGCTTCGACGTCGCCCTCCTGCGCCCTTCCAAGCCCCTGCGCCAAGCCATCGAAAAATGCCACGCCGGGGATCTCCTCCCCCTTCACGAAACGCCGGAAAGCGCCCTCAAATCCGCCCCGATCAAGGCCGGCACGCTGGCCGGCACCCGCGCCGTCGCCCTCTGCGCCGGCCGCGGCAGCCGCATGGGCCGGCTGAGCGAGCAATGGCCAAAACCGATGCTCGACATCTGCGGCCGCCCCATGCTCGACCACACGATCCGGCACTTGGCGAGCTTTGGCATCAAGCAATGCTACGTCAACCCGGGCCACCTCGGCGCGCAGATCCCCAAGCATTTCAACGAAAACCCAATCCCCGGCCAAACTCTGGTCTACGCTAATGAGGTCAACCCTGACGGCACAGCACAGGCCATCGGCTCCGCCAGCACCCTCGTCAGCCTCGCCCAGAATCACAGCGCCTTCGACAGTGACTTCATCGTCCTCTGCGGCGATGCCCTCACCGACGTGAACCTTGCCGAAATGATGCAGTTCCACCGCAAATCCGGCGCAGATATCACCATCGCCGCCCTGCGTGTGCCGCCCCATAAGGTCGAAAAATACGGGATCATCGAGGCCGCAACCGGTGGCCGCATCACCTCCTTTCAGGAAAAACCAACGCAGGCAGAGGCGAACAGCACCCTCGCCAACAGCGGCATCTACATCCTCAACCCCCGCGTTCTGGCCGACATCCCCCGCGCCCCGATGCAGGACATCGGCCATGATCTCCTCCCCCATGCCCTCGCCAAAGGGCGCCGCCTCTACGCCTATGAAAAACCCTTCGCCTGGCTCGATGTCGGCTGCGGCGCGGATTATGTCACCGCCCTCAGCGCCGTCCTCGAAGGCACCGCGCCCGTCTCCCCCATGGGCAAGCAAACCCGCCCCGGCCTCTGGGTCGCGCCCGATGCCAAAGTCGGGCGCCTCGCCCGGATCAGCGGCCCCTGCTTTATCGGCCCCAATGTCCGCATCCATTCGGGCGCGCGCATCATCGGCCCCACCGTCATCGGCGCAGGCAGCGTGATCGAACGCGGCGCCATGGTGAAAAACAGCCTGATTCTGCCCGACACCTACGTCGGCAAGGGCGCCATGGTCGATCGCGTCATCGCCGGCCCCGATTGGGCCTGCGACCACCGCTTTGCCCTCGGCGCGGACACGGTCACAGCCCGCCTCGACTATGTCACCCCCATCGTCCTCCCAACCGAACTGGAGCGCACTGCATGACCATCCGGCCCCTGCCTTTGCTGGCTGCAACCCTCTTCGCCGCCACACCCCTAGCGGCCCAAACCAACGACAGGTTTTGGATCCTGTGGGAGCGTATGGCCGCCACGCAAACCACCTGCGCCCAGGGCCAGACCTGCACCAATGAGCGTGACTTCTTCACCCGCCAATTCGCACCCGCGCGCCCCGATGTCCTCTATCAACTCTTCGGCGTGCCCAACGGACAGGTGCAGCCGCAACCAAACCCGCACCCCGACGCGCCCAGCGTCTGCAGCACCGCCGCAACGGCGATGCCGGACTTTGAAACAATGGAAATCTCCGACGCCAAACTCACCCTGCGCGGCCTCACCGACATCGGGGTTGACCTCACCGCCCTCTCCGCCCCGCCCGGCGCGACTGACCAATTCGGCCCCGACCTACACGCGCGCTTCGTCGCGGGCCTGCAATCCGTCGGCATCAAAGCCGTCACCATGGAGGAGGCAGAGGCCCTGCCCGGCCAACCAAAGCTCAGCATTTTCTTTTCCTTCACCGACCCCAACGGCCACTGCGCCTACAGCTATTCCGTGTTCGCCAGCCTGTCGCAAACCGCTGTCCTGACCCGCGATCCAACGGTCAAACGCTCCGTCGGCACATGGTCCTTCTCCGCAAAACCCCCGGCCGGTCCCATTGCGGGAACGGAACGTGACACCATCCTCACCGTTCTGGACGCCCTCATCGAAGACGTAAGATCCGCAAATGAATAACACCACAGGCCCCGAAACGCGCGAATCGCGCCTCACCGCCAACAGCTACTTTCGCCATTTCGAGGGGATCACCCCCCCGATGCGCCCCCCCATTTCGGCGGCCCGCCAGTCGGCATGGCATGCCGCCGCGGGCCTCGCCCTGGGCCTTGGCATCTGGTATCTGCACTGGCGCTGGACGGCCTCCCTCAACCCGGAGGCCCTGGTGCTCTCCTACGTCGTCGTCACGGCCGAAACACTGGCCTTCATCGGCACCGCCTTCTTCATCTATGACATCTGGGAGGAGGTCGACACACCCCAACAATCCCCCCCGAAAACAAGGCGGGACGCACATCTCACCGGCCCCGGCACCATCGGCGTCGACATCATCGTCACAACCTACGATGAGCCTGTCGAAATCGTGGCCGCGACCCTAATGGACGCCGCCGCCGTCATCGCCCCCCCCGGGTGCAAGATCGCCATTTACCTCGCCGACGACGGCAATCGCCCCGAAATGGCGGCCCTCGCCGCCAACCATGGCGCGGTTCACCTGCCCCGCGCCCACAACACGGGCTTCAAAGCGGGCAACCTTAAGAATGCGCTGATGAAAACCTCCGGCGATTTCTTCGTCATCTGCGATGCCGACACCCGCCTTGGCACCGGCTTCGTCCAGAACACTTTGGGCTATTTCAGGGAGGAGAAAACCGCATGGGTCCAAACCCCGCACTGGTTCTACGATCTGCCAGAGGGGGAGGGACACAAGCGCCACGGCCGTGACCCCCTCGCCTCTGATCCAACGGTGTTTTTCGACATCGTGCAACGTCGCCGCAACCGCTCAGGCGCCAGCTTTTGCTGCGGCGCGGGCTCCATCCACCGCCGCGAGGCCGTCTTTTCCAACGCTCTGGACAGCGCCACGCGAAAAGCCTCGCCGTCCTCGCTCCAACCGCTGCAACCCTTTCAATACCACGTGTCAGAGGACATCCTGACCTCGATGCACCTCCACGCAAGCCGCAACGGCTGGCGCTCGGTCTACCATCCGCAGGTAGAGGCAAGAATGCTCTCCCCATGGTCCCTCGGCGCATGGGTGACACAGCGCACCAAATACGCGGGCGGCACCGTCGACATCCTGCTGCGCAGCTTCCCGCGCCTCATCCGGCGCCTCCCCCCCGGCATCGCAATGCACTATATCGCGACATTCTGGGCCTATATCTCAACGCTTTGGCTCACCGTCCTCATCTTCGCGCCCTGTGTTTCACTGATCACAGGCCATTCCCCCGTCGCGGCATGGAGTCTCACGTTCTTCAGCCATTTCCTACCCGCCCTCATCGCGACAGAGCTCGCAATCGGGCTCGGCTGCAAGGATCATGACCATTTCAAAGGCCGGCTTCAGGCCATCTCCTCCGCTCCCTTGGTGCTGGTCGCGGCAACGCAGGTGGTGATGGGGCGCAAACCGCGCTTCCCCGCGACTCCCAAAGTGCCCACAGGTCAGGCCCCCGCCGGATTCGCCCGGCTTTGCGCCGCCATTGTCATCTTCTTCGGGCTCACCATCGCCTTCGGCTTCATCTCCCCGTTCTTCAGACCGGGAGGGTGGGACGCACCCCACCTCGTCTTCAACACCTTCTGGGCCACTTTCAACGCCCTGGCCTTCGCCCAAGTCCTCAGAGCAGAACCGCAACTGCGCCGCCAGTTTGCCAAAATCACAGGAACCACACCAACATGAACACCTCCCTCAAGGCGCACCGTTCCAGCCTGTTGTTTCTCAGCGGCCTCAGCCTCGCTTGCGGATTAACCTTCCTCATAGGCCCGGGGCTGGAGGGTTCGCGCAATATGAACCTCTTCGATGCGCCGAAGCTCAGCACAAACACACTGACCTTCCGTCAGCCCGCACCATTAACGGCGCAGGAGCTTGATTTCGCCAAAACCGCCTGGTCCTATTTCGAAACACAAACCGATGTGGCGACCGGCCTCGTCAACTCGGTCGCCGGCTTCCCCTCAACAACACTGTGGGATCAAGGCAGCTACATCGGCGCACTCCTTTCCGCGCGCCGTCTCGGGATTATCTCCGAGGATGAATTCCTCGCCCGCACAACAAAACTCCTCGCAGGCCTCACTGCCCTGCCACTGGTCGATGGACGCCTTCCGAACAAGGCCTATGACACCTCGAACCTCGCTATGGTGGATTACGAAAACAACCCGATGCCCGAGGGGATCGGCTGGTCCGCCCTCGACATCGCCCGCCTGCTCGGCCTTCTCGCCATTCTCGCAGATCAGGTCCCCTCCCTATCCGGGGAGGTTCAGGCCGTGACCGCCGATTGGCAAACCGATGATCTCACGGAAAACGGCTACCTCACCGGCGCGGAACGCCGCGAAACCCTGACGCGCCTGCAAGAGGGGCGCATGGGCTACGAACAATACGCCGCCCGCGCTCTGGCGCACTGGGGCCTCTTCTCCGAACACGCCCTAAGCCCGGACAGACACCTCAACTGGCACGAAGTGAGCGGTATCCAGGTGCCCGACGACACCCGCGATCACACACAGTTCGAGGCCATCACCCCGATCGTGAGCGAACCCTACATCCTTCTCGGTCTTGAATTTGGCCTCACCGGCCCAATGCGCACACAGGCTTTGCAAGTCTATCGCGCGCAGGAGGCACGATATCTTGAAACCGGCCACCTCACAGCCGTGACAGAGGATCACCTCGATGAAGCCCCACACTTTGGCTACGCCAGCATCACCGGCGACAACAAGGATTGGCCCGTGCTCGACGAAAGCGGCAACAACTTCCCTGAATTGCGCTCTCTTTCCACTAAAGGATCCTTTGCTTGGCACGCGCTGCTCAATACGGACTACACCGAAAGCCTTGTCTCCAAAGTCTCCACAATCTCGGAACCCAGTGCGGGCTGGCCCGCTGGCATTTATGAAACAGACAATTCAGTGAATACTGCGCTCTCCCTAAATACAAACGCAATTATTCTTGAATCTCTATCATTCCAAATACACGGCCCTCTAAGCCAATAAGAATATTTCATACGACCAGCAAAAAGGGCCAGAGAGATAATCTCTGGCCCTTTATCTTTGTCTCAACCTAATAAACTAATTAATCGAGGCAAGCGTCGATCGAAAATACTCACTCAACAATTGAAACTCATCGGCACTCGCAGAAGGCGCCGTAGCAAATGGCTGCCCTCCCACACTACCGCCAGCCTCCACAGGAAGGGACCGGGAGATCATATCAACCAGGGCCATGTTCGATTGCCCTGAATTGGGCAGGCCCAAAGGCTGATTAGATGCAGGCACCAGTCGCGCCCCAATCAAGGAGGGCTGAGCGCCACCAATGGCCGTGGGATCATTATTCCGGAACAGCTCCGTAGGAACGCCTGCGCTCGCCTCATCTCCCGCTGACAATCGCAAGACCATCAAAGCGGTCTCCAAATCCAATCCGATATCGTCCAGCAAAAACGTCAACCGTCGCGCCATGTCGGCACTTCCACCAGCGACCGCCGGCTGAGCAGCCCCGTTCACAGCGGGAAATCCCCCCTGCGCAACAGGGGTCGCAAACCCGCCGTCCCCTTGGTTTATCAGGCCAAGGTCCACAACAGGCAGGTTTCCATTGTTGGAGGTTTGGCCAAAATCAACCGGCCGCTGGCTCAAATCAAGCGCCGGCACGGATTGCCCAACCGGAAGCCCCTGCTGCACCGCCCCCGCCACACGGGAAAGGCCAGCGGGCGCCTGAACGCCCTGCTCCGGCAAGGCCTCTGCGGCCAATCCAAGCTGAAACGGCTGCTGAGCACCCGTCGATTGCCAACCCGGCCGCGTCGTCAGCCCTTGCACTGGCTGCGCCACACCGCTCGTCGGAACCGGCCAGCCGCGCGGCAAAACAGAGTAATCCTGCCCCGCCGCGACCCAACGCAGATATCCAATCACAGCGGAAAACCCGACCAGGGACAGCCGCTCGACTTCCTGATCTCCGCGCCGCACAACCAGATCACCACCGGACATCAACAGCCCTTCCAACGCCGGGTCCAAGGGCTGCAAAATACGCTCGGGCAACTCCAATTCAGTAAGCCCATCGACCAAGAAGAAACGATCCTCCGAAGTCACACCATCGTATTTCAACTGCACCAATCCGCGTGCGTTCAAATAGGCCTGCAAAGCCTCCTTCCGGCCCAGACAAACAGTCGTCCGCGGGCGGCAAAGCACCTCAAAGACATCCACATCCAGCCTCGGCGTGGGCGCAAACCTTGCGTACCCATCGGGGTCAAATCGAAAATACACCCCCTCAACCAACCCCTCTTGGAAGGTCGGCCAACCAAAGGAGCTGCGCAATTCCTGCCGCGCCTCTTGCGCGCCAATTGCAAAGGGCAATCCCGTATCCAAAATCGCGTTATCAGGGGAAAACGCACCATCCGCCGGCGCCCCCGCATCCTGCGCTTCCGCCGGGGCGATCATCACCCCGAACATCGCCAATGCGATCAAACTTTTCATCTGCTGTGTCATCAGAAATCAACCTCTGTCTGAACTGAATGGCGCAATGCCGGAAGCCAATCATCCTGCTGCGGCGGGTCTGGGTATTTGCGGCGCACACGAATGTCTTGATCGCGATAGGCCGTATACCAAACCTCTGTATCGCCCTTGTATGGCGTCAAAATCGGGCCCTGCACCTTGTGCAAAAGCGACGTTAAAATGATGCCGTTGTTGTTGGCCGTGAAAATCTCCACCCGGCCCTGACCGCCCTCATAAAGACCCTCATACATCCCGTTTTCAGGATCATAGAGCTCGATAATCGCGTCATATAGAACATCGGTGTAATCCGTATCCCACAGCGCCCAAAGACCAAGCGCCGCTTTGGCCGCCACAGCGGCATGATCCGGCACGTAATCCCCCCGGGGCGTCACCGTATTCCACGGATAACCATCGGAAAAAATCGTGTCATAGGTAAAGTAGGGCGGCCCCTTCACATTGTGCTCGGACCGGGCCGTCATGAATCCCGTGCGACGCCAGCGGGCCTCCTGCACCTCATAAATCCGGTCCGCAAACTCCGCGCGCCAGCCATCCGTGCTGAGCCATGTCGGGCTGATATCATCCTGCGGCAGATCAAAGCCAAGCTCCAATCCGTCCTGCAAATAGGATTCCGTCACCACATAGTTCTGCGAATGAAAAATGCGGGGATCGCGACCATCATAGGGCACCTGCACCCCAAAGATCGAAGCGGTCAGAAACGGCTCCGCCCGATGCGCCAGAATGGGTCGGAACCCCCAGAGCGCAAAGCCCTTCGCCGCATATTCCTCATAGCCCAACCGCCCCTCTTGGGCATAGACAGTCTCGCCGGTCTCCTTGTCGACATAGGCCCCGAACAACAGCCCATCAGGGCTAATCGTATTGGAGAAATCCCATTTCAACAGAACCGAATCGACCGTATTCCCCAAATACGGATATCTATTCTTGATAATCCGCATCCAAACCAGAAACCGCCCGATATCCAACGCGGAAAATCCAATTTCCCCCGGCTTATTGGTATAGTCCACCTTCTCGCCGGTTTTCGTATGATACACCTTATTCGGCATTTCTTTACGAAACAGCTCCAGCCCCTTAACCGTCGTCAACAACTGGGTAATCCGCTTGTCCAGCTCCGGCTTTTCAATCAGGCACAACTCATAGGCCGCAACCACAGCCGCCATATAACTGGCGGTATCCCACAAAGTCGTCGATGGATAATTCCCCACGGAATTCGCCATTCCCGTCGTCTCTTGGGTATAAAGCTCGAAATAATGCCAGGCGACCTGCGCCGCACGCAATTCACGCTCGGTCAAGAAACCGCGCCGCGCACGATATTTTCGCACATAGGAATTGCTGCGCCGATACCCGGGCGACTGCTCGCGTCCATGGTCAATATGGTCGAAATAATCCTCAGGCAGCTCACACATACGCGGCGGTTTTTCCCGCACGGGATCAAGAGCCGACAAATCGCGCCGCCCCAGATCCCCCGTCGTCACACCGCGATTCTCCAGCGTCGCACTCAGGGTCACCACCGGAAGGTTCCCGCGCATCAAAGCGGGCAGATCGTCCAGATCACCCCCGGCAATAATCGGGATAACATCCTCTTCCTGCTTAAGAAAAACGGCCCGCGCGGCAGAGCCGACAAAGAACGTCATACCGCACAGAACAGCCACTGCCACCAGCAGCAAGAACAGCCCAAAGACGGCAGTTTTCCGTGTTTTTTCCGAATCTTCTGCCATTGAGTCGCACATCCTTTGTCGATTTCCAGACAAAGCAATAGCCATCTATCCTTAACAAACTCAAAATTTGAAAAAACGACGTTCGAATACAGAATAAATATGGAATGAAAGAATTTATTAAGCGTGATGCCCTAGCTCAGTCTGTGAATTTCGAGAAAAGGGCAGGCAAAAATGAATATCCTTCGTATTCGACGTGGCCGGACCAAACCATCCGCCCCTGCGGCACCCCTCCCGCAGGGCCATGATGAGGTCATTACAATGTCGGACCGCGCCGCACCCGGCTGGGCCCGCGGGTTAAGCTACGCCTTCGCGCTCGGCTCGGGGGGCTGCGTCCTTGCTGTGGCGGTCATGGCGGTCTTTTTCCAAAGCCTCGTCGTCACCGAATTCCAGGGGCGCCTTGCCCCGATCTTTGTCGCAGTCGGCCTCGTGCCCCTCACGGGAATCATGCTCTTTGAATACGCACACAGCCGCGCCCTCGCCGGATACCGGCAGGCGCGCCGCGCCTTCTTTCTTCGCGGTCAGGCGGCCCTCGCCCTTGTCGTGATGTTGGTTCTGGGCATGGTGCACCCCCTTCTGGCCTTGCCAATCGCACTCTCCGCCATTCTGGCCTACCTCGGGCAAACCTACCTCGCGCGCCGTAAAACCATTGAACCCTATTGGGATTTTTCCCGGCAGGAGGCCGTCTCGGTCCTCGCTGGCCGCGACGCGATCGGGCGCCGCCTTGCCACCCGCGTGCCCGAATTCCACAGCCTCAGCCACGCCTTGAACCGAATCGCAGGCTGGCTCTCGATCCTCCTCGCCCTCGGCACCGGCTCCTACCTCGCCGCGCAGGAGGTTCTCGGCCTGCCGGCCGTCGCCGCCATCACCCTCATTTCCTTCTGGGCGGCGGAGGCGATCGCCCGCCACCTCACAACCCGCGCCATGACCCCCCCGATGGAGGCTGGCCTCGCCGGAACCGTCACCCGCATTCCCCCCATCGAGGATGAGGATTTCATGTTAGAAAGCGGCCTCAACGTCCGCGCCCTCACCGTGTCCAACGCCTTTCAACAAAACCTGCTCTCCGACGTGACCTTCACCCTCGAACGGGGCACCGTAACGGGCGTCCTCGGCGACAGCGGCGGCGGCAAAAGCCTCTTGTTGCAATCGATTATCGACCCTTTCGGCCTGCCCGGGCTTGAGGTCCGCGGCGACGTGCGCCTCGCCACGCAGGACCTGTGGGAGCGTCAAACCCGCGACCACCCCGTCCCCGCCGTCTACCTCGCGCCGCAGCCATCGGCCCTGCCCGCCACGGGCCATGAGAACCTCACCTGCTTTGGCCGCATCACCGACGGCATGCGCGCCGAAAAAGCCCTCGAAAAACTCGTGTTCTCCGCCGACACCGTGCGCTCGATCTGCGCCGCGCCCGACGCAAGCACCCTGCCCGGCATGCAGCAGAAGGCCCTCGCCTACGCCCGCGCCTTCCTGCTGACCCCCTCCCTCTACCTGCTCGACAGGCCAGAGGACGCCCTGCCCGAGAAACAAATCAGCGCGCTGATTTCCCTGCTCAAACAAGAGGTGCGCCTTGGTCGCTCCGTGGTCATGGTGACAGAGCACCGCGCCCTTCTGGAGCTTTGCGACAAACACATCGTCCTTCAGGAAGGGCGCATCAACGACCTCGGCGACGCCACCGAAATCCGCAATCGCCTCTCCTCGGGCTGGTCACGCCTCGTCGCCGTCCGGCAGCTGGAGGCAGAGGACAACCTCGAACGCTGGGTGCGGTCGCATTTCAAACGCGACGGCGACGAAAGCAACCGGCGCAAGGTCTGCACCATCGCCTCGGAAATGCTCGCCTTTTCCTGCCAAAGCGCCGATGCCAACGCCAATCAGACCGTCGCCTTCGAGTTCAAACATTTTGAGGGCTACTGCCTGATCAAACTGATCGACAGCGATCCCGCCATCGGCACCGCCCTGCTGCAAAAGGCCTCCAAAATCGCCTCGAGCGAGGATCACACAGGCCGCCTGCCTCCCCTCGCCGCGCTCATCGCCTCCAGCCTCGATGTGGAGGCCGGAACCAGCATGGATCGCCGCACCCTGACGGTCAAAATCGAAACCTACGATCCGCGCAAGAAATCCGCGAAACCCAACAAGAAACCCCGCCCCAACAACGGCAAGGCAAAGCCAAAGCCCAAGAACGATCCAGACAAGGCCGAGCTAACGGAAAACGGGGAACTCTCAACCGCCAAGGAAAAACGGCAAAGCGAGCACCGGGCAAAACAGCGCGCCGCCCGCGCAGCAAAGGCACAGGCCGCCAAGGAAAAAGCCCAAGATGCAAACTAGCGCCCCCGCAAAATCAGTCCGCGGTTGGCCCCAAAGGCGCGTCAACCTTGCAGGGCTGCTGTGGCTGATCATCGCCGTATCCGCGCTGGCCCTTGGCCTGTCGACGGCGGCGTTGTTTCTGGGCCAGATGCAAAGCATCGCGGCCCAAAGCTTCCCGGGCACCCTGCGCCCGACCTCGCCCGCCACCCATGTTGACCTGCCCGCCGGCCTGCCCCTGCAAACCCTGCAAGTCAGCGAGGGCGAGCGTGTCACCGCCGGCCAAACCATCGCCACCCTCGACGAGGCCGCCATCACAGCCAGCCGCGAGGGCGTGGAGCGCCGCTTGCTCTCCACCCGCGCCCTGCGCGCCTGCCTCCTGGGCGAGGGGCCCGCCGGCACCAGCGACCACCTCAGCGGCCATATCGAGGCGGAGGCAGAGACCCAACTCAACCTCGCCCTCAAGGAATGCGACCTGCTCAACCGCACCGACGCGGCCGAACTGGTGCAATTCGACGACTCGATCTTACTCCTCGACCGCCGCAGGGACCTGCTCATCGACTACGCCCATAGAACCCGCGCCAACCTGCCCGCGGGCGTGGCCCCGAACACCCTGCAAGGGATGCGCGTCGCCCTTGGCATCGCGCTCAGCCAGACAGAGCTCACGACGGAACGCCTTTCTATCGAACAGGCCCGCGATACCGCGCGGCGCGCCATCGAAAACCGCCGCATCACGCGGTCCAAATCCCTCACGGTGGAAATCGAAACCCTGCTCACCCGCCGCGCGCTTCTGGAACGCTACTCCGCCGCGCCGCGCCTGACCGCGCCGCAAACCGGCCGCATCGCGCAGGTGCGCGTGCCCCCCGCTGGCAAAAGTTTCGACCAATCCGTCACCCTGCTGCAGGTCGTCCCCGGCCTGCAAAGCAACTTCGCGGTTGAGGCAAACCTGCCAACGGACCTCGCCCGTGACATGCCGCTCGGCACATCCATCGAACTTGACCTGCTCGGCTTCGGGCCAAGCGAAACCCCCCTCACCGGCTCCATGACAGGCTTTGCCCCCGGCCCTCCGGGCAGCGGCACAACACTGGCCAAAATCACCCTCAGCGAGGAAACCCAAAGCTGGCTGGTCAACCCGCGCAACGGCCTCGCCCTCGGCGCAAGCGCCACGGCATCGGACGTGCGCCTGCGCCTCCCGCCGCAGCCACTGCGCCCGATGCTCACCGCACAATTGCAAGGAAACCTCCCGAGGGAGGATCAAATCTGGCTCAGCCACCTGCGCCGCGCTTTCCGGCCCGTCTCGGCGGCGGAGGCCGAAACACCAGCGGAACCAACCATAGAGGAGGAGCCAGAAACCCCGCCCATCGGCCCCTAGTCGTAGGCGCGCTGATCCTCGATCACCACCCCGTCACGGGGCAGGCTCCCGGGGGCAACCACCTCAACCGTGCCGCGCAGCTTCAACACCTCGGCAACGCTGGCCTCCAGCCCCCCGGCATCGCCCGTGGCCTCAACCAGAACGCGCATCGCATCCTGCTCCCCCTCGCGAGTGACCACCACGCGCGCACGCTCCACCGCGCCATTTCGCGCCACGAAATCGGCAACCTGCTCAGGCCGCACAAACATGCCCTTGATCTTCGCGGTCTGATCCGCGCGGCCCATCCAGCCCTTGATCCGCATATTCGTCCGCCCGCAATCACTCTGCCCCGGCAACACAGCAGACAGATCGCCAGTGGCAAACCGCAGCAGCGGATAGTCGGGGTTCAGGGTGGTCACGACAACCTCGCCAACCTCCCCCTCCGGCACCGCATCGCCGGTGCCTGGCGTGACGATCTCGACAATCACACCCTCATCCACAATCAACCCGCTGTCCGGCGCGCTTTCATAGGCGATATTGCCCAAATCTGCCGTCGCATAGCATTGCAAACAACGCACCCCGCGCGCCGCATAGGCCTCGCGCAAGGACGCAAACAGCGCCCCGCCAGAAACCGCCGCCTTGGTGATCCCAAGGCTCAGGCCCAACTCATCGGCCTTCTCCAACAAAACCATCAGGTAATCGGGCGTCCCCGCATAGGCGGTGCAGCCCAGATGCGCCGCCGCCCGAACCTGCAACTCGGTCTGCCCGGTCCCGGCGGGCAAAACCGCCGCCCCCACCGCCCGCGCGCCATTCTCGAACATCGAGCCCGCAGGGGTCAGGTGATAGCCGAAACAGTTCTGAACAATGTCGCCCGCGCCAATGCCGCAGGCCCGCAAGAACCGCGCAAACCGCCACCAATCGGCCGAAACCATCCCCGGCTCATACAGGGGCCCAGGCGATTGAAACACCAAATCCACCGGCCCCTTGACCAAACCACCAAAAGGCGGATCGGCCTTCTGCCGCGCGCCCAGATCGGACTTTCGCAAAATCGGAACATCGCGCAACGACGCCCCGTCAAACCCCGCCCGCGTCAGTTGCGCCGCCAGATCCCCCGCCAAAGACGTGGCACGCTCGTCTGCGCTGCGAAACTCCAATCCCATTAGCTCAGCCACCGCTTGCGCCTCCGATACGATCTCACATCGCGGAAAGACTTCCGCCCCTCCTCGCTCATCCCGAGGTAGAATTCCTTCACATCCGGGTTCTCGCGAAGCTCCGCCGCAGGCCCGTCCATCACCACGCGGCCGGACTCCAGAATAAACCCGTAATGCGCAAACCGCAGCGCCACATTGGTGTTCTGCTCAGCCAGCAAAAACGACACGCCCTCGGCCTCGTTCAAATCCTTCACGATGCCGAAAATCTCCTCGACCAGCTGCGGCGCCAGCCCCATCGACGGCTCATCCAGCAGGATCATCTCGGGCCGCGACATCAAGGCCCGCCCGATGGCGCACATCTGCTGCTCCCCGCCGGATGTATAGCCCGCCTGCGACTTGCGCCTCTCGCGAAGCCGCGGGAAATACTCGTAAACCCGCTCCAGATCGGCATCAATCTGCCCCTTGCCGACACGCCGCGTATAGGCCCCGGTCAGCAGGTTTTCCTCCACCGTCAGGTGCTCGAAACAATGCCGCCCCTCCATCACCTGAATGACGCCGCGCTGCACCAGCTCCGAGGGGTTCAAATCCGCCACCGGATCGCCGCGATACAGGATCGAGCCCTTGGTGACCTCGCCCCGCTCCGAATGCAAAAGGTTGGAAATCGCCTTCAAGGTGGTCGTCTTACCGGCCCCGTTCCCCCCAAGCAGGGCCGTAATCCCCCCCTTGGCCACGGTCAGCGACACCCCCTTCAGAACCAGTATGACGTGATTATAAATCACCTCGATATTGTTCACCTCAAGAAGTGTTTCGGCTTTGGCATCATCCAGCATCAGACGCTTTCCCTGTCAAAAATTCAAAACTCCGGCGGCAGGGCACACCCCGCCGCCGGACACACAGGCCTAGTTACAGCCCGCTTCGATCCCGTTCTCGGCAGCAAAGGCTTCGCTGTCCTCAACGACAAGCGCATCGATCACCTCGGCGTCGCTTTCGATGTAATCGGTCAGCGCCACCCATTTGCCATCGCCAGCATTCCACTGCTGGACAATGCCCATGCCGGAACCGCCGTGATCAGCGCAGGAGACGTCAAACTCGGGCCCGATCGCAGGCGCGCCCCAGCCTTCCATGGTGGCGGCGCTCACCTTCAACGCCTCCATCCCGTCGCGCATCATCGCAGGGGTGATGTCGCTCTCGCCGTGCATTTCCTGCGCGGTTTTGATCGCCTCAGCGGCCAGCATCGCCGCATACATGCCGCGCGTATACAGAACCGACCCCACGTTGGAGCCATCCCCCGCCGCATTGCCCGCGTCATGCACATGGGTCTTGATGTCGGCAAACACAGGCAGATCGGGGTCGATCCGGTTCATGTTCAACGACTTGTAGCCCTCCGCCGCGGCGCCGGCAGGCGTCACGTCATGCTCGGCACCAGCCCACCAGTTCCCATAGAAATTCTCCATCGGGAAACGGATGTTCGCGGCCTCTTGCACAGCAACCTGGTTCATCACACCCCAGCCCCACATGACCACAAAGTCAGGACGCTCGCGCCTGATCTGAAGCCACTGGCTCTTCTGCTCCTGCCCCGGATGATCCACCGCAATGGTGGTCAAGCTAAAGCCGTGCTTCTTCGACAGCTCCTCCAAGGTGCGGATCGGCTCCTTGCCATAGGCAGAGTTGTGATAGATCAGCGCCAGCGTCTTGCCATCAAGGCTCCCGCCGTTCTCGTTCAGCAGGTGGTTCACAATCACACTCGCCCCGTCCCAGTAGTTCGCGGGGTAGTTGAACACATTGCGGAACACCGCACCGTTGGCGGCCGATGTCCGGCCATAGCCCATGGTGTGCAGGGGAATACCATCCGCCGTCGCCTTGGGGATCAACTGATAGGTGATGCCGGTGGACAGCGGCTGATACACCAAGGCACCTTCGCCCTTGGTCGCCTCGTAACACTCCACACCCTTCTCGGTGTTATAGCCGGTCTCGCATTCGATCAGGCGCACTTCCTCGCCGCCGATCCCGCCATCACGGGCGTTCAGCATGGCAAAGTAATCCTGATACCCGTCAGAAAACGGAATCCCGCCCGCCGCATAGGGGCCGGTGCGATAGCTCAGGTCAGGGATCACAAGGTCCGCCATCACAGGCGCCGATGCCATCATCCCCGCCAGCGCAAGGCTGGCAA
Source organism: Harenicola maris (assembly GCA_018524345.1). GTDB lineage: Bacteria > Pseudomonadota > Alphaproteobacteria > Rhodobacterales > Rhodobacteraceae > Harenicola > Harenicola maris. Next base: position 691,579 of record JADQAZ010000002.1, on the reverse strand, counting down.
TCTTAAGTCTCTTCATCTCAGGTCTCCTCCCTAAAGTGTCGATACATTTGGCCGGACCTCCCCGGCCTCTCCTCATTCGGCCCGCCCGCTTAGTGCGGAAAGGGCCAAAGCCGTAATTTCTCTTTCGTCAGACGCCAAAGCTGCGCAAGGCCGTGCGGCTCCGCAATCAGGAAGATCAGGATCATCAAACCAACGATCACAAACTCCAGATGCGCCGCCAGATCCGTGGCCCAACCCAACTGCCCCACCAGAATATTCTTGAGCAGAACCGGCAAGAGAACAAGAAACGCCGCCCCGGCAAAGCTGCCAAAGATCGACCCAAGCCCCCCGATGATCACCATAAACAGCACAAGGAAGGACTTGTTGATGCCAAAGGCCTCGCCCACCTCAACCGCGCCAAGGTAGACCGCAAAGAACAGCGCCCCCGAAATCCCGATGAAAAAGGACGACACCGCAAAGGCAGAAAGCTTCGCCCGAAGCGGGTTCACCCCGATGATCTCGGCGGCAATATCCATGTCGCGAATGGCCATCCACTTGCGCCCCACGGAGCCCCGCGTCAGGTTCCGCGCCAGAACGGCGGTCAGGGTCACAAAGACCAGACAGAACAGATAGGTCGCCCAGGCCTCGGTATTCGGCCCCGTGATCGGAACACCAGCAAGGGTGCGCTCGGGCGCGGAAATCTGCCCCGATGCGGAATTGTTGTAAAACCACGGCACGCGGTTAAACAGCCAGACAAGGAAAAACTGCGCCGCAAGCGTCGCTACGGCAAGGTAAAACCCCTTGATCCGCAGGCTCGGCAGGCCAAACAAAACCCCCACCGCCGCCGTCACAATCCCGCCGCCCAAAACGTGGAAAAAGATATTCACATCGGGAAAAGCCGTCATCAGCTTGTAACAAGCATAGGCCCCCACCGCCATAAACCCGCCGGTCCCAAGCGACACCTGCCCGCAATACCCCGTCAGGATATTCAGCCCAATCGCCGCAATCGCATAGATCAGAAACGGCAGGAACACCGCGTTGACCCAATAGTCATTGATGATGAAGGGGATAACCGCAAAGGCCACCAGCAACACCGCATAATACCGCCAGCGATCAAACCGGATCGGAAAGGTCTGGCTGTCCTCGGCATAAGAGGTCCGGAATTCCCCGGCTTCACGATAAAACATCAGACACCTCCCCGTGTCGTCATAGTCCCGTGGCGCAAGCACCCCAGAACAACTCCAAAAGTCACAAGCGAAAGCAGAGCAGGCCCCGCAATCACCATGGCCAGAAAAAACGCCCCCTCGCCGCTGGGAAGCTGCGCCGCATCCCCCAGCATCCGAAGGGTCATATAGCCGAAGAACGCCAAAGGCGCGGCGATAACAAATGCCGTCAAACCCGCCATCAAACGCCCCCGCCGCGCGCTCCAATCGGCGCTGCGAAACCGCACCAGAAACCAGATCGCCAGAAACGGCGTCAGGGCCATGGCCAACATCGGCAGACCCTCATAGGCCGCCGCGCCAGAGCTGATCATCATGCCCATCAGGATCGTCCCGTAAAGCGCCGCAACAGCCCCCAGAATTCCGGCGGCCCAAAGCCCAAGGGTGATCCAACCGCGGCGCATCACAGCCACCACCAGTCGCGCGTGATCAGCATAACAAGCGCGAACATCACCGCCCCGCTGCCAAGGCTGATCCAGCCAATCGTCGCAGGCTCGCGCGCCCAAGCATTCCCCGGCCCGCCGACCTGTCCGGTCACGGCACTGGCCACTCCGGCCACCAAGGCGGCCAAAGCGCCTGAAATCAAAGCGAGCCTAAACGCGCTCAATGATCTTCTCCCCGAACAACCCCTGCGGACGGAACACAAGGAACAAGAGCGCCAGAACATAGGCAAACCAGTTCTCCGTCGCCCCGCCAAGGAAGGGCGCGCCAATGGCAAACTCGAACAGTTTCTCACCCATACCGATGATCAAACCGCCCACAATCGCCCCGGGGATGGAGGTAAACCCACCCAGCATCAGCACCGGCAAAGCCTTCAGCGCGATCAAAGACAGCGAGAACTGAACCCCCGACTTCGACCCCCACATGATCCCCGCCACAAGGGCAACAACACCGGCAATCGACCAAACCAGAACCCAGATGAACCGCAGGGAAATCCCGACAGACAGCGCCGCCTGATGGTCATCCGCCACCGCCCGAAGGGCGCGGCCCTGCTTGGTATACTGCGAAAACAGGGTCAGCCCGACAACCAGAACCGCCGCAACGCAGGCCGCAACAATGTCCAGCCGGTCAATAAAGAACCCATAGAACCCCTCGCCGCCAAGCCACGCGGTGTTCTCCTCGATCCAGAAGGATCCCCCCTGCGGAATGCCGATATCAAGCGTCTTGATATCCGACCCCCACATCAGATCGCCAAACCCCTCCATGAAATAGGCAAGCCCGATGGTCGCCATGAACAGGATGATATCGGGCTGGTTCACCAAATGGCGCAGGATGTATCGCTCCACCAATATCGCCAGCCCCACCATGACCAGAACGGTAAAGGCAATCGCCAGAACCGCCGGCACATGCCAACCGAAATGATGCACCTCGGTGCCAAAGATCGAGTTGATCAGATGCGCAAAGGGCACCTGCCCCTCCATGATCCCCACAAGGGTCAGGGCCGAGAACAGGGCGAACACCCCCTGCGCATAGTTGAAAATCCCCGAGGATTTGAAAATCAACACAAAGCCAAGGGCCACCAGAGCATAAAGCACCCCGGCCATAAGCCCGTTCACCGCCGCCTCAATTCCGTATAACAGCTGATCAGGCATCGACGCGTCCTCCGGCTTTGGTGCAAATCATATGCATGGGATGTGCATGGGATGTGTATCGGTTGTGACTAGTCATGGCTGACCCCCAGATAGGCGTCGATCACGGCCTGCGATGTGCGCACCTCTTCGGGCGGGCCATCGCCAATCTTCTTGCCGTAATCCATCACAACAACGCGGTCGGACAGGTCCATCACCACGCCCATGTCATGCTCGATCAAGGCAATGGTGGTGCCGTATTCGTCGTTCACATCAAGGATAAAGCGGCTCATGTCCTCTTTCTCCTCGACGTTCATCCCCGCCATCGGCTCATCCAGAAGGAGCAGCTTCGGCTCCGCCGCAAGGGCACGGCCCAACTCGACCCGCTTCTTCAAACCGTAAGGCAAACGGCCCACAGGCGTCTTGCGAATATTCTGGATCTCCAGAAAGTCGATAATCTTTTCAACAACTTCGCGGTTCTCATGCTCTTCTCGCGCCGCCTTGCCATACCACAAGGCCTGAGAGAACAGCCCAGATTTCATATGGGTCAAACGGCCGGTCATGATGTTGTCCAGCACGCTCATCCCCTCGAACAAGGCAATGTTCTGGAAGGTCCGCGCAATCCCCTGCCCCGCCACCTCATAGGGGCGAAGCGGCGCACGGCGCGCGCCGTTAAACCAAACTTCACCCTCTTGTGGCACATAGAACCCCGAGATGATGTTGAGCATGGAGGATTTCCCAGCCCCGTTCGGCCCGATAATCGCGCGAATTTCCCCCTCGCGAATGTCAAAGGAAATGTCCTTGATCGCCACAACCCCGCCAAAACGAAGGGTGATGTTCTTCATCTCCATCATCACACCGCCAATGGTCCGACCATCGGGCGTGACATAGCTTTCGGGTTGCGCACTCACTGATCATTCCTTTCGCATGACGCGGGTGTGTTCGGCTGCATGGTTTCCCATGCCATCACCTCCGGCCCGCTTCCGTCTGCATTCGTCGAATAGGCCACCGTGACATAGCGCCCAAGGGCCGATGGCGCGCTGCCAAAGGCCAAAAGCGCCTCGCGGCCATCCTCCAGCGCCCCACCACATTCCGGCGCAAGCATCAGCCCCGCCGCCTGTGCCATTGCGGCAAAATCATCATGGCTCAGGGCGATATCGCGCTCTGGATAGGCCCGCACCATGCAGCCGCGAATGTTGCCCACCGGCATAAGAACCGACAGGGTCACATCACCGCTGCCATCCACATAGCTTTGCGGCACCGCCGCTCCCTCCTCGGGCGGACGCGCGGCAATCAAAGCGTGATCCACCGGCGTCAGGTCCTGCGCGTCAATGGCAACCCCCTCCAACAGGGGCCCCAAACAATGGGACCACATCAGATCCGCCGCAGGCCCCGCCTGCACCGCCCCCGCGCTTAAAACCAAGGCCAGAGCCGCCATACGGGATGGCGGGCGGGGCGATGGCGCAGCCGAGCGTCGCACGATCATTCCGCCGCCATCCGCTGATCACTCACAACCGCCGCATCGCGCATTTCCAGCCTCGCCTTGATCGACCCCTTGCGCCCGTCCTCATAGGTCACCTCGGTCTCGGTCGAGACCGTATCCGACCCGTCATAAAGCCCGGTCACCAGATCGGCGTATTTCTCCTCCACCAACCGCCGCCGCACCTTGCGCGTCCGCGTCAGCTCGCCATCATCCGCATCCAGCTCCTTATGGAGCACAAGGAACCGATGCACCTGACAGCCCGAAAGCATCTCGTCCTGCGCGACAGAGGCATTCACCTCCTCCACATGGCTCTGGATCGTCTCCAGAACCTGCGGATGTCCGGCAAGCTCCTGATAGCTGGCATAGGCAATATTGTTCCGCTCGGCCCAGTTCCCCACCGCCGTCAGGTCAATGTTGATAAAGGCAACGCAGCGATCCCGATCCGCCCCGAAAACAACCGCTTCCAGAATGTTGGGAAAGAATTTCAGTTTGTTTTCAACATACTTCGGCGCAAACAGCCGCCCATCTGCCATTTTGCCAACATCCTTGGCGCGGTCGATAATCCGCAAATGGCCGCTGCCTTCCTCGATGAAACCAGCATCCCCGGTGGCAACCCAGCCCTCGGCGTCCTTGGTGTCCGCCGTGCTCTCGTCATTCTTGTAATACCGCTCGAACACCCCCGGAGAGCGATAGAACACCTCCCCGTTCTCCGCGATCTTCAACTCCACCCCCGGCGTCGGCGTGCCCACCGTATCGGGCCGCACCTCGTTGTCCTTCTGCTGGGTGATGAAAACAGAGGCCTCGGTCTGCCCATAAAGCTGCTTCAGGTTGATCCCGAGCGAGCGGTAAAAATCGAAAATCTCCGGCCCGATCGCCTCCCCTGCGGTATAGCCCACGCGCACGCGGCTGAACCCGAGGGTGTTCTTCAACGGCCCGTAGATCAGCACTTCGCCCAAGCGATATTTCAACCGGTCGAGGGCCCCAACAGGCCGCCCGTCAAGGATATCCGGCCCAACCCGCTTGGCCAGAGCCATGCACTTGTGGAACATCCACTTCTTGAACCGCCCCGCATCCTCCATCCGGATCATCACATGGGTCAGCTGGGTCTCGAACACCCGCGGCGGCGCGAAATAATAGGTCGGCCCGATCTCGCGCAGATCCGTCATCATGGTCTCGGCGCTCTCGGGGCAGTTGACGCAAAATCCGGTCCAAAAGGCCTGCCCGATCGAGAAAATGAAATCCCCCACCCAAGCCATGGGCAGATAGGCCAGAACCTCGTCCCCCGCCCGAAGGTGGTCAAACTCGGCCGAATTCTTGCTGGTCTCGATGATGTTGCGATTGGACAGAACAACGCCCTTGGGCTTGCCCGTCGTCCCGCTGGTATAAAGCATCACGCAGGTCGAATTGTAATCCAGCCCGCCCTCGCGCCGCGCCAGCTCGGCCCGCGTCTCGACCCCCGCAGCCGCGCCTTTGGCCCGCACATCGGCAAGAGAGGTCAGCCCCTCACTGCCGTATTTGCGCATACCGCGCGGGTCCAGATAAAGCGTCTGCTCAATCCCGCCCACACGGTCCTGAACCTCAAGAACCTTGTCCACCTGCTCCTGATCGCCCGCGATCACAAAACGCGCGCCGCAATGCTCCAGAACATAGGTCATCTCTTCGGCAACGGCGTCCTGATACAGCGGCACAGGCACACCGCCCGCCATCTGCACCGAAACCATGGCCCAATACAGGGCCGGCCGGTTGCGCCCGATCACGGCAACATGGTCGCCCTCATTGATCCCCATGTCCAAAAGCCCAAGGGCAAGCCCCTCGATCTCGCGCTCCGCATCTGCCCAGGTCCAGCTTTGCCAAATGCCAAACTCCTTCTCCCGATACGCAGGCTTCCCCGCATAGAGCTTGGCATTGCGCCGAAGCAGCGCAGGAATGGATGAAGCACCCCCCAAAGGGTCTACTGACTTGGTCAAATTGTCCTCCCTCTACCTTGAATGGATCAAGGCTGCCGGTCGCCCGGCTTAAGGAAAGTATAGTCTTGCGACGTGGCCCTTCGTCAACAAAATTTTTGAACAAGTGTTCAGTTAATTTTTCCCCCCGGAAAAAACAGCCATGCTACGCTGCAAAAATGGACCCGATCACAGCAAGCTTCTACGCCGCCGTCTGCGGATTGCTCGCAATCGCGCTGCCGCCCGGGCTGCGCTTTGCCGTCCGGTTCGTCATCGGTGCTGCGGTCGGGGTGGTGGCCTCCGCCCTGCTGCCAGTGCTGCAGGGCGCCTTGCTCGGGGCCTACTGAGTTCGGGGCCTACTGACGCAGAGATGCCGCGAAACGGCGCGCCAGCGGGTAATACAAAAAGTCCGGCAAAAACTGTGCCAAACGGAAACCCCAGCTAAAGACGCTGGGGAAATTCTTCGCAAAGGATGTCTCGTTCATCAGCTCGAAAACCTCCTGCGCGGCGGCCTCCGGCTCCATGATGGCAGGCATACGGAAGTCATTTTGCTCGGTCATCCGCGTGCGGATAAAGCCCGGATTGGCCAGCTGCACCAAAATCTCGCTAGACCCCAGATCGGCCCGCAGAGTCTCTGCCAAAGACATCAACCCAGCCTTCGACGCCCCATAGCCCGCCGCACCAGGCAGGCCGCGAAAGCCCGCAAGCGATCCGATCAACACGATATGCCCCGCATTGCGCGCCACCATCTGCGGCAAAACATGCCCCAGAACCCGCGCCGCACCGGAGAGGTTGATATCCACCATCCGCGCCGCGGCCTCGCCGTCAAAGGTCTGCGCCGTCATCGGCACAAATTCCCCGGCCACATAGATCACACCATCCACATCGCCAACGGCGCTCGCGGCCTCGGCCACGGCGGCGCCATCGGTCACATCCAGAACCGCAACCTGCGACTTGGCAGGCAGACCAGCCGCCAGCTCATCCAGCCGATCAGCAGAGCGCGCCGACAGAATCACCTCGGCCCCCACCGCAGACAGCTTTGCCGCCAAGGCGCGCCCCAGCCCCTCAGAGGCCCCGACGATCCAATACCGCTTCCCTTGCCAATCACTCACGCTCTATCCTTTCAAATTCACACACCCCGAACGGGCCGCGCCCCGCCGGAACGGGCTTAATATGGCATCGGATAATCCCGATGCGCCTGCGTCAGATCGTCCAGAACTTCCTGCGACAGAACCAGATCCTTGCCCGCAAGAATAACGTCCAACTGCGCCTGCGTGGTGGCACCGAAAATCGGCATCACCGGGAAAGGCCGCTGACAACACCATGCAATCGACATCTGAACCGGGTCCAGCCCATGCTTGGCCGCAATGGCGCAATAGACATCCGCCGTCGCAAAAGCCCGCGGATTGGCGCGGCCCCCAAGGGTGCCGTTAAGCGCCAAACGGCTGCCCTCCGGCACCGCACCGTTAGAATACTTGCCACTGAGATAGCCGCAAGCCAAAGGCGAAAACGCAAGCAGCGCCACATCCTCGTTATGGCTCAACTCGGCCATATCGGTATCATACAGGCGGCACATCAAGGAATACTCGTTCTGGACAGAGGCCACCCGAGGCCCGCCCAAACGCTCCGCCACCTGCAACCACATCATGGTGCCCCAAGCGCTCTCGTTCGACAGACCAAAGGCGCGGATACGGCCCGCCTTGACCTCCTCCTGAAGGGTGGTGACCACCTCCTCCATATGCTCCACCGTCTCGGCCCGCACCTGCCCCGAGGGATCATAGGTCCAGTTCTGGCGGAACATATAGCTGCCCCGATTGGGCCAATGCAGCTGATAGAGGTCGATGTAATCCGTCTGCAACCGGCGCAGGGACCCCTCGATCCCCGCACGAATGGTGGCCGCCGAAATCGGCGCCCCATCACGCACATTCTTGTTGCCCTTGCCGGACACCTTGGTGGCCAGAATATACTCCCCGCGCCGCCCGCTCTTGGCATTCCACGTCCCAAGGATCTCCTCGGTCCGCCCCGCGGTCTCCTTGGCCATCGGGTTCACCGGATACACCTCGGCCGTGTCGACAAAGTTGATCCCCGCATCAAGGGCGGCATCCATCTGCCCATGCCCCTCGGCCTCGCTGGTCTGGGTGCCAAAGGTCATTGTGCCAAGGCACAGCTGCGACACGGACATATCTGTCCGGCCCAATTTCATCATCTTCATCTGGATCATCCTCGAAACTCAGGTTGACCAAAACCTATCCAGCCGAACAGGGAAAGCCAAGGTCAACCAAAGCGCAGGCCCCGCGTGACATAAAACTTTCACGCAGGCGCAACGCCCCAAAAAATTCGGAGGATTTTTTGACCCCGGGCGGCTCCCGCCCGGGCGACTTCGGCCAAAGGCCTCGCGCCCCGTTGGGCCGGGCAGTTTGCTGCGCAAACTGCGGTCACTCTCCGGGCGCGATGGGAACAACTTTGCCCACGGGGTGATCTGCGGGGCTGGCCTCCAGCTCTTCGAACTCGAAATTATCCAGCCGCCGCGCCCGCTTGCCCGCCTTATCCGCCGAGGTGCGGATTTGCTCGATGTCCTTCGCCGCCTGCCCGAAATGCCGGTCGAGGTTCTCGACCCTCTCGCCGAGGCGCCCCATATCCCCCGCGAGCAGCGCCAGTTCCTTGCGGATCGCACCGGCCTGCGCCCGCATCCGCGCGTCCTTGAGGATCGCGCGCATGGTGTTCAGCGTCGCCATGCAGGTGGTCGGCGACACGATCCAGACCCGCGCCGCAAACCCCTCCCGCACCAGCTCGGGGAAATTCGCGTGCAGTTCGGCATAAACCGCCTCGGACGGCAGGAACATCAGCGCCCCGTCCGCCGTCTCCCCCTCGATGATATACTTCTCCGAGATCGCCTTGATATGCGCCCGCACGCTCACCCGCAGGGCCCGCGCGGCCTCGGTCAGCGCCCGCTCATCCCCCGCCCGCCGCAGCGCCTCATAGGGTTCCAGCGGGAATTTGCTATCGATCGCAATCGGCCCCGGCGGGTTCGGCAGGTGGATCAAACAGTCCGCCCGCTTGCCGTTGCTCAGCCCCGCCTGCAGGGTATAGCTGTCCTTCGGCAGCGCCTTGGACACGATGTCATTGAGCTGGATTTCCCCAAAGGCGCCCCGCGTTTGCTTGTTCGACAGGATATCCTGCAACCCCAGCACATCGCCCGAGAGTTTTTCGATATTCGCCTGCGCCTTGTCGATGGTCTCCAGCCGTTGCTGCAACTCGCCAAGGGATTTCGCCGTGCGCGTCGCCGATCCGGTCAGGCTCTCGCCCATCTTCTCTGTCACCTCGGCCAGCCGCGCCTCCAGATGCTGCAACATCCGCTCCTGCCCCGCGCCCTGCGCCTCGGCCACCTGCCCCAAGGCCCCGCCAAGCTGCGCCTGACTGGTCGAGAGGCTCTGCACCTGCCCGCCAAGCACCCGCATCTGCATCGCCAAAGGCTCCGCCAGCCGCGCCGCCCGCCCGGCCCGCGCCGAGATCACCAGCAGCAAGACCACCAGCAAGAGCAACACGGCCCCGCCCGCCAAAGCCGCCAAAACCAAAGGATCGGAAAGGTCCAGAACCATCAGGTCCGCCCGAACAGCCGCTCGATATCGGCCAGCTTAAGCTCCACATAGGTGGGCCGCCCGTGGTTGCACTGGCCCGAATGGGGCGTGGCCTCCATCTCGCGCAGCAGGGCGTTCATCTCGTCCGCCTGAAGCCGCCGCCCCGTCCGCACAGAGCCATGACAGGCCACACGGCTCAGCACCGCCTCAAGGCGATCCTGCACCCGCGCCGATTGCCCCATATCGGCAATCTCGTCCAGAATATCCAAAACCATGGCCCGCGCATTGCACTGGCCCAAAATCGCAGGCGTCTCGCGCACCGCCACGGCCCCGCCGCCAAAGGGTTCGATCACCAAACCAAAAGCGGCCAGCCCCTCTGCCTGCTCCAGCAACCGCGCCGCATCCTCGGCGCTCATCTCCACGATCTCCGGAATCAACAGCGCCTGCGAGGCCACGCCGTTCTCGGCCATCTGCCGCTTCAGCCGCTCATAAACCAGCCGCTCATGGGCCGCATGGGCATCGACGATCACCATGCCGTCGCGGGTCTGGGCCACGATGTAATTCTCATGCAGATGCGCCCGCGCCGCCCCAAGGGGCAGATCGGCGGTAACCGCCTGCTCTGGCACCACGGGCTCCACCCGCGCCGAAACCGGCATCTCGGCAAATCCCGGCGTATCCGGCACAGGCGCGGGCACATGCCCCGCACCATAGGAGGGCCCAAGCGAGGGCCGATCCATCTGATAGACCCGCGGCTCCACCACCTCCGGCTGCATCGCCCCCAATGTCGCCGAGGCCACCGTGGTCGAGGCGCGGTGCCCCGCATCCGCCAAAGCATGGCGCAGGCCCGACACGATCAGCCCCCGCGCCACCCCCGGCTCGCGAAAGCGCACCTCGGATTTCGCCGGATGCACGTTCACATCCACACGCTGCGGGTCCACATCAATGAACAAGACAGCGGCCGGATGGCGATCCCGGCTCAGGAAATCGGAATAGGCCCCGCGCAGGGCCCCAACCAGCAATTTGTCTCGCACAGGCCGCCCGTTCACAAACAGGAACTGCGCCACCGCCGCCCCCCGCGAATAGGTCGGCAGCGCCGCAAACCCCGTCAGGTGCAGCCCCTCGCGCTCCGCATCCAAGGGGATCGCATTGGCGGCAAACTCGCGCCCCAGAACCTGCGCCACTCGCCCATGCAGCGCATCAAGCAACTCGCCCTGCTCTGCATCGGCGCGGAAGGTCACACGCCCCTCGCCGCCCCCGGTCACATCGCGCAGGGTAAAGCTGATGAAAGGCTCCGCAAGGGACAGTTGCCGCACCACAGCGCCAATCGCCTGCACCTCGGCGCGGTCCGTGCGCAGGAATTTCAAACGCGCCGGCGTCGCGTAAAACAGATCGCGCAGCTCAACCACCGTGCCCTCGTTCAGGGCCGCGGGCCGCACGGGGGCCAAGGTGCCGCCCGTCACGGTCAACACCGCCGCCTCCGCCGCCCCCGAAGCCCGCGAGGTGATGGTCAGCCGCCCCACCGCGCCAAGCGAGGGCAGGGCCTCGCCGCGAAACCCAAAGGAGCGGATGTTGAGCAGGTCAGAACCGTCAATCTTGCTGGTCGCATGGCGCGACAGGGCCAGCGGCAGGTCCGCCGCCGCGATGCCGCAGCCATTGTCGATCACACGGATCAGGCTCTTGCCTCCATCCGCGATCTCCACGGTGATGCGCGTCGCCCCCGCATCCACTGCATTTTCCACCAATTCCTTCACGGCGCTGGCAGGGCGTTCCACAACCTCGCCGGCCGCGATCCGGTTGATCACGGTTTCATCCAGCTGGCGAATGACGGGTTGATTTTGGCTTATGTTGGGTCGGACGGCTTGCATAACGCAAGGTTTAGCATGCCGCCCGCCGATTCTGATAGGGTGAAGCGTGGTTAATTCAGTTGGTGCTTTCCAGCCCCTCGGGCTGCCCCACCACCACGAAATGCAAGCGATCCGGCTGGATCAGCTCCTTGGCCAGGGCATTGACCTCCTCCAACGTCACCGCATTCACCTTGTCATTGCGCGTGGCGATATAATCCAGCGGCAGGCCCTCCATCTGCATCCCCACCATGATCCGCGCGATCTGGGCATTGCCGTCAAACCGCAGGGGGTAGGAGCCGGTCATATAGGTCTTGACCCGGTCCAATTCCTCTTGGGTCACACCCTCGGTCGCCAGCCGCTCCCACTCCGCCTTGACCACATCAATGGTCTGCGACACGCGGGCATTGTCGGTGGACACATAGCCGCCCAGAAACTCCGAGTAATTCATCGGCGCAAGATAGGCCCCGATGCCATAGGTCAGGCCCCGCTTCTCGCGGACCTCCTGCATCAGGCGGCTGTTAAACCCGCTGCCGCCCATGATCTCCACCAACAGAAAGGCAGGGAAGAAATCGGGGTCATGGCGGGTGATACCCGGCTGGGCAAAGCTGACCACCGACTGCGGCGTGTCAAAGGGCACAACCGTGATCCCGCCCTCAAGGGCGTAATCCACACGGCCGGGGTCCGGCGCGCCAACCTCGGGAATACCGTCAAACAGGGTGTCGAGCATCTCGCCCAACTCCTCGGCATTGATATCCCCCACGGCACCCACAAACAGACGGTCCTTGGCAATCACCCCGTCCCGCGCCGCGATCAGGTCCTCGCGGGTCAGGGCATTCAGGCTCTCCTCCGTGCCATCGCTGTTGCTGGCATAGGGATGACCGGCAAAGGCCGCCTCGCTAAACACCCGCCCCGCAATCGTGTCGGGGTCCTTCGCGTCAGAGGCAAGGCTGGACAGCATCTGCCCGCGCACACGGTCAATATCCGCATCGTCAAACCGCGTCTCGGTCAGGGCCGCATGCAACAAGGCCACCGCCTCGTCGCGGTTCTCGGTCAGGAAACGGGCCGAAATGCTCAGCTGGTCCTGCCCGATATCAAACCGGAAACTCGCGGCAAGCTCTTCTGTCCGCACGGCAAAGGCCCGCGCATCCATCTCGCCCGCGCCTTCCTCCAACGTATAGGTCATCAGGGCCGTCGCCCCGCGCTTGCCCTCCGCATCCAAGGACGCGCCGCCCTCGAACCGGATTTCCAAGGCGGTAAAGGGGATCGAATCCTCCTGCACCATCCATGCGTCAATGCCGCCGGGGCTGGTGATTTCCTCGATCTGCACCTCCGCTTGGGCGATGCCAGCGGCACAGATAAACGTCAGGGCTAGGCCTAGTTTACGGATCATTGGGAAACCTCCTCGGGCATCACATAGCCTGTCACCGCACGGCGGCGATCAAACACATCTTTCGCAGCCGCCATAACATCCTCGGATGTCACAGCCTGCAACACATCGGGCCAGTCCTGCACATCCTGCACGGTCAACCCGCCGGTCAAGGCCACGCCATACCCGCGCGCCCGCCCCTGAAGGCTGTCCTTGCCGTAGATCAGCTGCGCGCGGAACATCATCTTGGTGCGCTCCAACTGCGCCTCGTCCACGCCCTCTTCCATGAACTTCGCCAGCACCGCATCAAGGTCGGCCTCGGCCTCCTCCAATGTGATGCCCGGGCGCGGCACGGTGACAAGACCAAAGGTCGTGTCATCAAGGGAAATGCCGCTGTAAAAAGCAGAGGTATAGGTCGCACGGTCGGCATCAAACTGCAAAGCCTGCCCCAGAACAGAGGTCGCCGCAGAGCCGCCCAATAGGTCCGAAAGCACCGTCAACGCCGCCGCGGCCTTCTGATCGCCACTGTCACGCTCGGGTGCCAGATAGGTGCGGATCAGATAGGGCTCCGACACCCGCGCATCCTTGTAAATCAACCGCCGCTCGGCAAGCTGCGGTGGCTCGTCCACACGGTCACGCGGGGTGATCTCGGGGTTGGCCTCCAGCGGGCCGAAATGCTTCTCGGCAAGGGTTTTCACCTCTTCGGGCGTCACATCCCCCGCCACGATCAGGATCGCATTGTTCGGCGCGTAATACAGCTCATAGAAATCAAGGGCGTCCTGACGGCTCAGCTCCTCCATCTCGTGCTTCCAGCCGATGATCGGAATGCCATAAGGATGCGCCAGATACTGCGCCGCCATGCGCTGCTCGCTAAACAAGGCCCCGGCGCTGTTCTCGGTGCGCTGGTTGCGCTCCTCCAAAATCACGTCGCGCTCGGTCAGAACATCGGATTCAAGGATCTGCAGGTCAACCATCCGGTCGGCCTCCATCTTCATCATCAACTCAAGCCGGTCAGAGGCAACGCGCTGGAAATACCCGGTGTAATCCTGACTGGTAAAGGCATTGTCGGTGCCGCCATTGGCCTCCACCGTGGCGGAAAACTCGCCGGGGGCCAGCTCGTCCGTGCCCTGAAACAACAGATGCTCAAGGAAATGCGCAATGCCCGACTTGCCCTGCGGCTCATCGGCGGCGCCAACACGATACCAGACCATGTTAACAACAACGGGGGCGCGGTGATCCTCGATAACGACAACCTCCATCCCGTTGTCCAACTCAAAGCTGGTGATGGGGTCGGCCAATGCTGGCGCGGCCAGAAAGGCGGCGGCGATAAAGCCGGGGATCAGACGCTGCATAATTGCTCCACGAAAACCAAAGGGTGCAGGGAACTTATGCCCCCCTGCGAAGGGTTCAACCGCAAAAGCCCACCAGATGTCGGCTTTGTGACCACCCGTGGGACAGGCCTCAGGCCAAAACCCGCCCCCGCCTCGCACGCCCCAGAGCTTCTTATTGGTCCAAATATCCCGGGGGAGGCCGCAGGCCGGGGGCAGCGCCCCAGATTTTTCTCCGAAAAATCTCTCCCGCGCCAAGGCGCGGGAGGGTCCAAACCAGCCAACCGAGCGATACAGAAAAAACGGGTCCTGACCCTAATTCGTAATCTCCGGCGGGGCCGAAGGCGTGCGAACGCCATTGCGCCGCCAGCGCGCCAATTCGCGGTGCTGGTCAAGCGAAAGGTCCTCATAAACGCGGTAATAGACCGTGATGTTAAAGGCCCGCTCAAGGATACGCCCCTGATGGCGCTGACGGAATTCGGCATCCTGACGGGCAAGCTCCTGCCGGATGCCCTGCTGCACCCCGTAACGCGTCACATGGTTGATCAGCCCGCTCTCACCGCGCAGCTGCCCCGTGGTCTGCAACCGCGCCGGATTGCCGCCAAGGGCCGCAACCGCATCGGCCTGCGGCGAGGGGTCCACACGGTTCGCCGTGCCGGGGCGCGGCGGCGGAAGGGCGCTGGTGTCTGCGGGAATCTCGATCGGCTTGTTCGGCAGGATCGAGAATTCATCGGGCGTGCTGACACCGCGATTGATGTTGATCAGGTTCGGCTCACGCCCGCCCCCGCATGCCGCCAGAACGGCAAGCAGCGCCAAGCACATAAGACTCTGCCCTTTTGCCCTCGCCATGATCATCTCCTGCACCTGCATGCGTTATTCTTGACCCGTCTTAACTTATGGGCGCGGCGGCGTCACGCCTCGTTTTTGCGGCCCTGAAACAAGATCAGGCCAATCGCCCCCGCGAAGATGAAAATATCCGCCACATTAAACAAATACGGGTTGTTCAATCCACAGCAGGACATGTTCAAAAAGTCGAGGACCCCGGGCAAATACAGCCGGTCCACCACATTGCCCAAGGCCCCGCCCATGATCAAACCGGCGCTGACGAATTCCGCAGGCCGTTCGAAACTGCGCGCCCAGATCGCCAAAGCCACACAAATCCCGAGGGCCAAGGCAATCAGAACCCAACGCATCGCATCATGCCCATCGGCAAAAAGGCCAAAGTTCACCCCGGTGTTGATCCCGGGATAAAACACCAGAAACGGCGGCAAGACATCGATCTTGCCAAGGTCCTCAAGGCGCAACTGGCGAAACACATACCACTTGCTGCCCTGATCCAAGGCAAAGGCCACCAAGGCCACGGGAAGAAGCCAGCGCAACATGCCCCTAGTGCCGGAAATGCCGCTGACCGGTCAGAACCATGGCGATCCCGGCCTCATCGGCGGCCTCGATCACCTTGTCATCGCGCATCGAGCCACCGGGCTGGATCACAGCGGTCGCCCCCGCCTCGGCGGCGGTCAAAAGCCCGTCAGGGAAGGGGAAGAACGCATCCGAGGCCACGACAGAGCCTTGGGTCAAAGGCGCCTCAAGGCCCATAACCTCGGCCATATCCCGCGCCTTCTGCGCCGCGATCCGCGTGCTGTCGACGCGGCTCATCTGGCCCGCACCCACACCCACAGTCGCGCCATCCTTCACATAGATGATCGCGTTGGATTTCACATGTTTCGCCACCCGCCAAGCAAAGAGCATATCGTTCAGCTCCGCTTCGCTCGGCTGTTTCTTGGTCACGCATTTCAGGTCATCCAAACCGATATGGCCGATGTCCTTGTCCTGCCGCAGGAACCCGCCGGAGACCTGCTTGATCACCTGCGCAGGCTCGAAGGGGTCGGCCAAACCGCCAGTGGTCAAGAGCCGCAGGTTCTTCTTCGCCGCGAAAATCTCCACCGCCTCGGCGCTCGCGCTCGGCGCAATCACCACCTCGGTGAAAATCTCCACAATCTGGCGCGCGGTCTCGCCGTCCAGCTCGCCGTTCAGGGCGATGATCCCGCCAAAGGCGCTGGTCCGGTCGCAATCAAAGGCGCGGGAATAAGCCTCTGCCAAGGTCGCGCCAGTCGCCACACCGCAGGGGTTGGCATGCTTGATGATGGCACAGGCCGGCCCCGCATCCCCAAGCTCGGAGATCAACTCAAAGGCCGCATCCGTGTCGTTGATGTTGTTATAGCTCAGCGCCTTGCCCTGATGCTGCTGCGCCGTGGCCACACCGGGGCGCTGCCGCCCGTCGGTGTAGAAGGCCGCATTCTGATGCGGGTTCTCGCCATACCGCATGGTGGAGGACAGTGTCCCAGAGACCGAAACGCGGCGCGGATGCTCAACACCCACAGCCCCCGCCATCCAGCTCGACACAGCGGTGTCATAGGCGGCGGTGCGGGCATAGGCGGTCTGCGCCAACCCCTGCCGAAACGCCAAACCCGTCTTGCCGCCATTGGCCTCCAACTCGGCCAGCACGGCGGCGTAATCCTCTGTATCCACCACAACGCACACGCCATCGTGGTTCTTCGCGGCAGAGCGGATCATCGCAGGCCCGCCAATGTCGATATTCTCGATGCAGGTATTGTAATCCCCGCCCGCCGCAACAGTCGCCTCGAAGGGATACAGGTTAACAACCACCAAATCGATCGGCCCAATCCCATGGGCCTCCATCGCCGCCTCATGCTCGGCATTGCCGCGCACAGCCAAAAGCCCGCCATGCACCACAGGGTGCAATGTCTTCACCCGCCCGTCCATCATCTCGGGGAAACCGGTCAGGTCGGCCACATCCGCCACGGTCAAACCCGCCTCGCGCAGGGCCTTCGCCGTGCCGCCGGTAGAAACCAGCTCACATCCCATCTCGGCCAAGGCCGTTCCAAATTCCGCAAGCCCCGTCTTGTCAGAGACAGAAAGCAAAGCGCGGCGGATAGGGCGAAGATCAGTCATGGGAAAGGGTCCTTTCAGGAGAGGCAGCTAGTCCAAGGGCAATTCATCAATGCGGCCATAATCGCGCACGCCCTGCGGGGTATCCTGTGCTTTGGCTAGGGTCCAGCCGATTTGCCGCGCATAATCGGCCACACGGGCACGCAAAACGATCTGTTGGCAGGCGCGCGGCTTCAACCGGCCCGCCTCAAGATAGACAGAGGGCTCCAGCGTCATCCGCGCCGAACCGTCACAGCGCATGATCCAAACCTCGGAGGATTTCAGGCCCAAAGAGATCGCCGTCCCCCCCAGATCCACCTCGGGCGCGACATCGGGATGCAGGTGAAAGCGCACCGCAAACTCCGCCCCCTTCAGCCGCGTGCGCGTCATCATGGCGTCAAAGGCGGCGCGGTCATCTTCGGAAAAGGCGCTCAGCGTGTCCTGCCCCGTCAGGCTGCGCCCGTCGGGCGACAGGGTCAGCCGCCGCAAATGGGTCAACCCGTGGGTGGCGACATATCCGTCATGCCCGGCCAGCAAATGCGCCCCATCGACACCGCCGGATTTCTCCAGCCGCACATCGCTCGGCCCATCCTCCAGCATCTCTGCAATCTCGCCTCGCGCATTGCCGCGCAGACCAAAGCGGGCCGAGGAATACCCAACCAGCGACAGCGCGGAATGGCTCGCCGTGGCCCGCCCCGCCCGCCGCCAATCCTCGCCAAAACTCGCGCCGGACCCGCAATTCACAATCAAGGGCCGCCGCCCGCTCGTCACCTCGATCGCAAGGGTCGAGGCATGGGCATTGGCCGAGGCCGGCCCCTGCGGCGGCACGGCGGCATCCATCACCACACTGGTGCGCCCGGCGGACAGACGGGCAAAGCCCATGGTCCGATCCGGCGCCGCGCTCGACGCCGTGCGCACCCGCGTGCCCGAATTGCCAAGGGCATGATCCAAACGTCCGTCCAAACCGCGCTCGCCGCCATGAAACCGCGCCAATCCGCCATCCGCATGGCGCAGGGCGCGCAGGGTCGGCGCAATCCGCTCGATCGCCCCCATCAGGGCCATGGGCGGATGCATATCCGCATCGCGCAGGGCCTCGCTGGCCCAGACCAGCAGGGTAAAGACCTCAAGCAATTCCTCCGGATTGCGGGTCGGTATCCCGCCCTCCGCATCGATCTGCGCATCGCATTCCACGGCTAGGGCGGCCACGGCGGGGGCGACATGCTTGTCCATCCCCTGCAGGGCCAGCCCCGAATAGACCAAGCCCACAAGCGCCTCGAATCGCGGCAATCCCGGCGCCGCGGCCTTCCACCGGCGGGCCAGAAACCGCGTCTGCGCCGCAAGGGCGCGGAAATACAGCTGCCCATCGGCGGGCACACGGCCATTGAGCAGGAAAATCGCATGGTTGATCCACCGGATCAGCCGCCGCCCCGTCAGGTCCGGCGTCCAGCCCGGCCCCGTTCCGCGCCCGTAGCGCTCGATCCAGGCCCATGTCCAATCCTGCGCCGTGTCCCGCGCCGCGCGGTCGCCCACAGCGGCCAGATCATCCAGCCAGTGAAACCCCTGCAAAGCAGTCTCGAACCGCCGCGTCGGCATATCCACGTCCCAGATCACCTCGCCGGGCCGCTCCAAAAGCGATCCCGCAAACAGCAGGTTCCCCGCAATCAACTGCCGCCCACGGGCAAAGCTCCCGATGGTCTTCGGCTCCGGCTGCGAGGTAAAAGCAGCCGCCGCCGCCCCCCAGCCCGCAAAACGCGCGTGGACGCGGTTCATCCACCGCCGCCGTTTCATGCGGAAGGGCTCGGTTGCCGTATCAGGGCCTGCTGTGCCTGTTAGTGCCATGCGGCTCCCGTCTTGTTGCGGGGGTTGATCCTCGCGGCACCATAATCCGGCGCGGCGGGCCTGTCACCTGCCCGCATCATCACCCGGCGTCCCCTCGGCGGCGCAGCGCCGCAACGAAAAACCCGTCAATCCCGCCGCGTTCCGCCCAGAAATCGGGCCGCAACCGCAGGCCCCCATCCGGCGCATGCCACTCAGCCGGAACACCGGGCAGATCCTCCGCCCCCGCGTCCCGCTCCAGTTCCGGCAGACGCTCCAGCGCCGCCGCCAGCTGCGCCTCCCCCTCAGCGGGGAGGAGCGAACAAACGCAGTAAATCACCTGCCCGCCGGGCTTTACGAACCCAGCCGCACGGTCCAGCATCTGCGCCTGCAACTGCGTCAATTCCTTGATCGCATCCGCCTCGCGCACATGGGGCAGGTCCGGATGCCGCCGCAACGTCCCCGTCGCGCTGCAGGGCGCATCGAGCAACACCGCATCAAAGGGCGCCTCCGGCTCCCAATGCAGGGCATCCTCGGTGACAACCTGCGCCGTCAGCCCCGTCCGCTCCAGATTGGCCCGAAGCCGCTCCAGCCGCCGCCCCGACAGGTCCAGCGCCGTCACCTCATGCCCCGCCGCCGCCAGTTGCATCGTCTTGCCCCCCGGCGCGGCGCACAAATCCAACACCCGAAGGCCCGTGCCGCCAATCATCTTGGCCGCCAAAGTCGCCCCCGCATCCTGCACCCACCAATCGCCCGCGTCATAGCCCGGCAGGCCAGACACCCGCGTGCCCGCCGCCAAACGCACCGATCCGGTCGGCAAAACCTCGCCGCCCACAGCCTCGGCCAAAGCCGCCGCATCGCCCTTTACCGACAGGTCCAAAGGCGCGCCGCGCTCATGGGCCAACTCGATGGCGCTGGCCGCCGCATTGCCAAAGGCCCCGCCAACACGGCCGCGAAGCCACTTTGGCATCCGCTGGGCCGGGGCCTTGTCCCAAGCCTCGCGCCCATCCTCGGACACCCGCCGCAAAATCGCATTGACCAACCCCTTGGCCCGCGCCGTGCCCTGATGGCGCCGCGTCAGGCCAACAGCGGCATTCACCACCCCATGGGGCGCACCATCCAGCGCCAGCAACTCAACAACACCCAAACGCAAAATCGCCTTCACCGGCGGGGAAACGGGCTGCTGGATATAGGGCTTCATCGCCGCATCGGCGCGGCTCAGATGCCGAAGCACCTCCACCGCCAGCCGCTGCCCCCGCGCCTTGATCTCCGGCGGCAGGCTCTCGACATCCTCATCGCCCAGCGCCTCGGACAGCATCCGCTGGTGCCGAAGAACGCAATCAATCAACCGCAACGCCAATGCGCGCGCATCATATGCCGGTTGTGCCATGAAAAACCCCTTGCCGCCGTGATTACCGCAATGCTTGCCGCCTCAAGCCTCGCGTCCTATATCCGTTTAAACCCTGTCACAAGGAGCCTAAGCATGACCGAAGCCGCCAACCCCCTCCCCGAGGCCGCCAAACGCGCATTGCAAGAGGCCGAACTCCGCCGCCAAGAGGCCACCAAAGCCGAAGCGGCCCGCCCCACCGAACTCGGCGGCCGCAAGGGCCTAGACCCCGCCCGCTACGGCGATTGGGAGAAAAAGGGAATCGCGGTGGATTTCTAGAAAGTGTTCAGCTTTTGAGAATGCCTCAAGAGTCCATTTTTCTTTTCCTAAATTCATAACCCTAAATAGTATTTTTTAAAGAAGCATTGACTCAATCGACTATCGGATGCTGTCTTTTAAATATGAGACCTCAACCGAAACCATACGAATACGTTCTCTATATCGACGAGGCTGGTGATGACGGTTTAACCAGAGTCAGGCCGATAGACGAAACAGGAGCTTCGGAATGGCTCCTAGTTTCAGGCGTTCTAATCCGCGCAAGAAATGAAGACAGTGTCGACGATTGGGTCACAAACATCCGAAAAGACATCAATGCAACCCAATCACCCGCACTGCACTTTCGCAAACTCTCTCCCAGAAAGAAACTTCGAACCTGCGAACTCCTTGCTGAACAAAAGGCTGTATACTTTGTAGTTTGTTCAAATAAGAAAAACATGCGAGGCTGGGAGAACGAAAGAGCGGCAAAAAAGAGAGGAAAACAATGGTTCTATAATTGGTGCGTTCGGTGCCTTTTGGAAAGAACCACACAGCTTTGCTATGAAGACGGCATAAAGCGAGGCGTGAAACCAAACTATCTAAAAATTGTGTTTAGTGAACGCGGCAGCCACTCATACGGGCAAACCAAAGCCTATTTAGAACTCCTCAAGGCACAAGCGGCATCAAAAACCACGTATTTGCGAAAATGGGAAATAAAACACGAAGTTCTAAGATACAATCTCATTAACTACGTGCCTCACACTGAGGATTCTGGCCTTCAACTTGCCGATGTAATTGCCAGCGCCTTTTATCAAGCCTGCGATACCCTCGATGTGAAGAACGACCCGAACCCTGCAAAACTGCTAGCTCAAAGAATGGCTCGTAGGAACGGAATTTGCGCAGATTACGGTGTAATTTTGCAACCGACCCCACCAAACAAGGGCAACCTGAACGAGGTTCAAAAAGAGATATTTGAGTTCTTTGGCTACAGTTTTCAGTAAAGCTCGAACGGCCTAGGCCGCAACGCCCCTACCCCTAGGCCTTCAACCCCAGCACATCCAGCATATCGTAGTGCCCCGGCGCGCGGCCCTGCGCCCAGATCGCGGCCTTCAGCGCGCCATTGGCAAACAGGCTGCGGTCGCTGGCCTTATGGGTCAGCACAATCCGCTCCCCCTCGCCCGCGAAAATCACGTCATGCTCGCCGATGATATCGCCGCCGCGAATGGCGCTGAACCCGATGGAGCCACGCTCCCGTGCGCCGGTGATCCCGTCGCGGGCGGCGGTATAGACATCGGCCAAGGGCAAGCCCCGCCCCTCGGCGGCGGCCTCACCCAGCATCAATGCGGTGCCAGAAGGCGCATCCACCTTGTGCCGGTGATGGGCCTCGACAACCTCGATATCGAAATCCGCATCCAGCGCGGCAGCCACCTGTTTCGTCAGCTGCATCAACAAATTCACCCCAAGGCTCATATTCCCCGCCCGCACAATCACCGCGCGGTCGGCGCAGGCATCGACGGCGGCGATATCCTCCTCGGTCATCCCCGTGGTGCCGATGATATGGGCACAGCCCGCCTGCGCCGCAGCCTCGGCCAGAACCCGCGTGCCCACCGGCGCGGTGAAATCAATCACCGCCCCCGCACCCTTCAATGTCTCGGCCATCTGGTCCGACACCGTGACGCTCAGCGCGCCCTGCCCCATGGCCTCGCCCAGATCGCGCCCGATCCACTCATGGCCGGGGCGCTCCAGTGCGCCCGCCAGCCAAAGCGCTGGGTGATCCAGCACAGCGGCGGTCAACATCTGCCCCATCCGGCCAGAGGCCCCCGCAATCACGATTCCGGTCTTGCTGTCTGTCTGTGTCATCAACGCGGTCCTTGTGTCGGCGGGGAGAAAGGGTTTCCCCCCCAATACCTGCGCAATCCTCCGCCTGCAATTACACTCCGTCGCTTGCAACAACGCGCCCGCGCGCTTAGATGGGCGCAATGGCAAAATCACATTCCAATACCGGGGGTGGCCCCTCTCAGCGACAGCTCCGCGTAGGCGAGCTGATCCGCAGACGTCTGAGCGAAGTCCTCCAGCGCGGAGAGGTCCACGATCCCGAGCTGCAATCGGTGCCGATCACCGTGGGCGAGGTGCGCGTGTCGCCCGACCTGCGCCTTGCCACCGCCTTTGTCCTGCCGCTGGGCGGGCAAGGCGCCGAGGAGATCCTCGCCGCCATGCGCCGCAACCGCTACGAGCTGCGCCGCGCGGTGCACAAGGAACTGGCCCTGAAATACTCGCCCGAGTTGCGGTTCGAGATCGACACGACCTTCGACCAGATGGACAACACCCGCCGCATGCTCGCCGAAGAGCGCGTCACCCGCGATGTCGATGCACCAGACGGGCCAGACGGGGATACATCCGGTTGGGACGATGCAGATTAAAGCAGCCCTCCTCGCCGCCGCCACTTGGGCCGCCACCACCGCCGCAACCCTGCTGGCGGCAGGCCCCGCCGCCGCATCCTGCGCCGAGGTCGAATTCGACGGCGCCGATTACACCGTCTGCCGCTACTCCGCCGAACAGGACATCCGTCTGTTCCACGCCGACCGCACAGGCGCGGTCTACGGCAGCTTTCGCGCCGTAGATGCCGCGCTGGCCGAACAGGGGCTGCGGCTCGACTTTGCCATGAACGGCGGCATGTATCACAGTGACCGCTCCCCCGTGGGCCTCTACCTTGAGCGGGGCAAGCTCACGGCGGGCCTCGTCACCCGGGCGGGGCCGGGCAACTTCGGCCTGCTGCCCAACGGCGTCTTCTGCATGAGCCCCGGCCGCGCCGCCGTGATCGAATCCCGCGCTTTCGAGCGTGAAAACCCAAGCTGCACCTTCGCCTCGCAATCCGGCCCGATGCTGGTCATCAACGGCGCCCTGCACCCGAGGTTCCTAGAAGACAGCGACAGCCGCTATATCCGCAACGGCGTCGGCGTCTCGCCCGACGGGCGCACGGTCTATTTCGCCATCTCGGACGAGCGGGTGAATTTCCACGCCTTCGGGCGGCTCTTCCGCGACCACCTCGGCACACCCAATGCGCTCTACTTCGATGGCAAGGTCTCGCGCCTCTTTGCCCCCGGCCTTGGCCGCGCCGACAGCGGCTTTGCCCTTGGTCCCATCGTCGGGGTGGTGGTGCCGCAGTAACCCGCGCTAAGCTGGCCGCAGCATTTTCAACCGAAAGCCATTGCCATGCGCCTGATTGCCCTGATCGCCACGCTTGCCGCCCTCGCCCTGCCCGCCATGGCCGAGCAAACCCTGATGGGCCGCTCGGTGGTCTTCTCCGTCCTCACCTATAACGAAAAGGACGAGCCCCTCTTTGTCGGCAAACGCCACGATGCGGTGGTGGGCGATGGCATCGAATTCGGGCTGGTGCCCGAAGGCGTGCAAAACAACCTCGACGTCATCCCCGTGCTGATCGACATCTCCGCCAAACGCCTCACCATCAGCTTCGAGGCCTCGGCCGAGGCGCTCCTCTTTGACACCGAATTCAACGGCTATGTGCTGGAATTTCTCACCGATTGCCTGCTCTTCCAAGGCGCGGCCATTGACGCAGAGGCGACAACCCTAGATATGGCCCCCGATGCGGTGTTCTGGGACAGGGGCACCCTCTATATCAACGCCGCCGGCTTTCCGGTGACACCCGAAACCCGCATTGCCGTCGACTTCGAAGTCGCCGATTGCGTGATCTCGTAACGGCCCGACCCGCGCGGGCAATTTGCTTACAAGGGGCCTGACATGGGGCGCACCAAGAAAGGCCGCGATATCAGCGGCTGGATCATCATCGACAAACCCGCAGGGCCAACCTCCACCGCCGTGGTGGGCAAGGTCCGCTGGGCCATGGGCGCGAAAAAGGCCGGCCACGCCGGAACGCTCGACCCCGCCGCCACAGGCGTTCTGGCCGTGGCGCTGGGCGAGGCGACCAAAACCATCCCCTTCATCACCGACGCGCTCAAGGCCTACCGCTTTACCGTGCGCTGGGGGCAGGTCACCAATACCGACGACGCCGAAGGCGAGGTGATCGAGGAATTCGCCCAGCGCCCAAGCGCCGATGACATCCGCGCCGCCCTGCCCGCCTTTACCGGCGATATCACGCAGGTGCCGCCGAAATTCTCCGCCGTCAAAATCGACGGCGAGCGCGCCTATGCGCTGGCCCGCGACAACGAGGATTTCGAGATCGCCGCCCGCCCGCTCTATGTCGAGGCGCTGGACCTGATCGAGCAACCGGACGCCGACACCGCCGTGCTGGAAATGACCTGCGGCAAGGGCGGCTACGTCCGCGCCATCGCCCGCGATCTGGGCGCGGCGCTGGGCTGCGGCGGCCATGTGGTCACGCTCCGCCGCATCTGGTCCGGCCCCTTTGACACCGAAAACGCCGTGACGCTGGAGCAGATCGAAGAGCTCGCCAAAACCCCCGAAATCGACGCCCTGATGCAGCCCGTGGAAATCGCCCTCGATGACCTGCCGCAGGCCCGCCTCTCCCCCGCAGGGGCCAAGGCCGTGGGCAATGGCAACCCCGGCGAGGTGACCTTCACCGATGCCATGCCCGGCGATACCGTCTGGGGCGCGTGGCAGGGGCAGGCCGTCGCCATCGGCACCTACCTCGGCGGCATGCTGCACCCGAACCGCGTGCTCAACCGCACCCCCGCCGAATGAGCGCCCTGATCACCAGACGCGCCACCAAAGGCGACGCCCCCTCCACGGCGGTCTATTCGCCCTGCGAACACTACCGCTACGCCCTGACCCGCGAATGGGACAGCGCAGGCGGCAAGGTGCTCTTCATCATGCTCAACCCCTCGACGGCGACAGAGGTCCAGAACGACCCCACGGTGGAGCGCTGCGAACGCCGCGCCCGCGCCCTTGGCTTCGGCGCCTTCCGCGTCTGCAACATCTTTGCCTGGCGCGACACAGACCCAAAAGCCATGCGCGCCGCCGCCGACCCCGTGGGGCCGGAGAACGACAGCGCCATTTTGCAAGGCTGCGACTGGGCCGACAGGATCATCTGCGCTTGGGGCGCCCATGGCGAACACCTCGGGCGCGGCACGCAGGTCGCGCAGATCCTGCGCGACACTGCCCTGCCGCTCTATCACCTCGGCCTGACCAAGGCAGGCCACCCGCGCCACCCGCTCTACCTCAAATACACCGAACAGCCGCAACTCTGGGCCTAAGCCCAGCGCCCCGAAACGCCCCGAAACGCAAAACGCCGGGGACATTGCTGCCCCCGGCGCTCCGGCGCTGCGTCTCCTCCCAAACACGCTGCGCCCTATCCGGCAATTCCCATAGGCCTCCCGCGGCGCACCGCTCTACCCTGCGGGCACCGCCGTAATCGCGCCAAGCAGATCGGCCGGCATGCCGCCAATCTGAATTGCCGCAACCCCGTCAACCCAAACCTGCGTATCGCCCACAACCGTGGTGGTCAGGGTCAAATCCCCCTCCCCGCCCTCGGGCAGGACAATCTGCAAGCTGTCAAAATTCGGATCAAACCCGCGGATCAGGGCGGTCGATCCCTCGCCGTAGGAGGTCAGAACATAGCTGTCCGGATCCTCAGTCGCATTCACAACATCGCCGGAAACAAGCTCCACCGCATCGCTCTCGTCCGGCTCCTCCTCATCAGGCTCCTCGCCCGGGTCCACCACATCGGGCTCCTCCTCGGGCTCTTCTTCCTCATCCGGCTCCACCACATCGGCCACCGTGCCAACGCCCTCGGTAATCTCAACGCCAGCGCCACTCTCGCCCGGATCAATCGTCCAGCCGGAGGCCGCATCATAGGTCGCCTCTACCAGATCACCGGCCGCAAGATCGCTCAACTCCAGAACAAGCGCGGGTGACCCCGCCTCCTCCTCGCTGGCCTCAACCGCCGGAATCTCAAGGGTCACAACCGCGCCCTCAAGGCTGCCAAGGTCCGACAGCGTGGTGTAAACCGTGCCATCCTCCCCCGGCCCCTTCAGAACCAGATCATCCCCATCGGAAACCACCTCAAGCCCGCCATCCTCGGCCGGCACCGTCAGGATCAAACTGTCCTCGGCGGGGTCAAAATCAACGATGGTCGATTGGCCGCCAAGGGTCGCATCCACATTGAACTCATCCGCTCCGGCCCCGCCAGAGGCGGTATTCTCGCCCAGAACATTCAGGATATCATCGCCGTCACCGGCATTCAGAGTATCCCCGTCGCCCTCATTGCCCGTCAGGGTGTCATTCCCGTCGGCCCCGTCCAACAGGTCATCCTCGCCCTGCGATCCATCAAGGATGTCATCGGTGGGCTCCGCCTCATCCGCGGACTCGTCGTCCTGATTCTGATCCAACAGGGCCAATCCCCCGAACATAACGAAAAGAATGGGGACAAGCGCACCAGATAAAATGTCCATTTCCGGCTCCTCAACAAATGAAATCAAAATGTCTTAAACAGGTTACTGCCAGATTGTTGGTTTCCAAGGTGTTAACTTGGCTAATTTCCGTGTGAAATTAATTCAAACCCCCTCCAATCCCGGCCAAATCGCCCGATTGTTCATAAAATAGCACCACTTGCCCCCGTTAACCAAACCGACAGATTTCCCGCCCCCAAGGCTCCTCTTTAACGCTTTGTGCCCCCGTTCCCGCTAATATTGTCCCAAGCGTGGGGGCGCTGGCTGGCTGCATTCGTGGCCAAAGAGGACAAAGAAATGCTGATGTTAATGAGCCTGATGGGCGCCATGCTCGCCGGTTCCGTGGCCGTTGGCCCGGAATTCGGCGACACCGCGGAAAATGACGCCGATAACGAAAAGGAATCAACCGAGCTGGACCGCGAGCAAAGCGCGGAACAGGGCGAGGAGAGCGAAAGCATCATCCAGATGGCCCTCTCCGACACGCCAGAGGTCCACTCCGGCCAGACCCTCGTCGCGGGGGAGGAAGCCTCCGGCGCCGAGGCCCTCCAGCCCACCACCGACGAACAGCCAGAGGCCGACGACAGCACCCAGCTTTCCGGCACCGAAGGCGGGGACCAGCTCCACGGCGGCGCAGAGGATGATCAGGCCCATGGCCTCGGCGGCGACGATGAAATCTACGGTCAGGACGGGGAGGACACCCTCCACGGCGGCGAAGGCGACGATACGCTCTACGGCGAAGCCGATGACGACACCCTCCTTGGCGATGCAGGCGACGACACCCTCTACGCCCATAGCGGCAATGACACGCTGGAGGGCGGCGCAGGCAATGACACCGCCATCGGCGGCGCGGGTGATGACACCCTCACAGGCGGCGCAGGCGACGATATTCTCGAGGGCGGCGAAGGCGATGACACCCTGCACGGCGGCGCCGGAAGCGACACCCTCAACGGCGGCGAAGGCAACGACACCATCGACGGCCGCGAAGACAGCGAAGGGGAAGAGACCCGCGACTACCTCCTCGGCGGCGCAGGCGACGACAGCCTCACCCTCGGCAATGACGATTTCGCCACCGGCGGCGAGGGTAACGATCTGTTCATCGCAGGGGACTGGCTGGTCGAAGGCAACCCCGCCCAGATCGGCGATTTCGGCGAAGGGGACGATCAATTGATCCTCTATTGGGAGGATGCCGCAGGCGAGGAGGCCCCCGAGGTCTCCCTCTCCGCCAGCAGCGACGACCCCGGCATGACCGATGTCTCCTTGGGCGGACAGGTCATCGCGCAGGTCTCCGGCAATGCCATCACCATGGAGCAGATAGAACTGCGCCCCGCCAGCGGGGCCTGATAAAACACCGGATCGCAAAGGGATTGCGCCGCGCCTTCGGCGCGTCGCTACGCCGGGGCGGCGGGGCCAAAGGCCCCGCCGCCCCGGCCCTTTCCGCCCCCGTCACCTTGCCATCGTCCGGCTTTGGCCCTAGCTGAAAGGCAACCGCAGCAAAGGTGTTTCATGTCCCAACAGCTCTCTGACCTCACAGCCGCCCTTCTGGAGGCCGCCCGCCGCGCGGGCGCGCAAGACGCCGACGCCATCGCGGTGCAGGGCGCCTCCCTCTCGATCGACCTTGCCGGCGGCAAACTGGAAAAGGCGGAGCGTCAGGAAACCACCGACATCGGGCTGCGCGTCCTGCTCGGCGCGAAACAGGCCTGCGTGTCCAGCTCGGACACCAGCGCCAATACCATCACCGAAATGGCCGAACGCGCCGTCTTCATGGCGCGCGAGGCCCCCGATGACGCCCATATCGGCCTCGCCGAGGCCAGCCAGCTGGCGAAGCAGCGCGACCACAGCGCCCTTGACCTGAACGACCCCGCAGCGGACCCCGCCCCCGCCGACCTGCAGGAGGCCGCCCAAACCGCCTATGACGCCGCGATGGCGGTCGAGGGCATCACCCAGGTCGAGGCCGCCTCCGGCTACCTTGGCCGCACCTCCGTCCACCTCGCCGCCACCAATGGCTTCGAGGGGGGCTATGCCAAATCCATCCACGCCCTCTCCGCCGTGGCCATCGCAGGCACCGGAACGGGGATGGAGCGTGACTACGCGGGCGAGCAACGCACCCACCGCAGCGACCTGCCGGACGCCGCCGGCATCGGCGCGCTCGCGGGGCAACGGGCGGTCTCCATGCATGGCGCGCGCAAGCCCGCCACGGGCACCTACCCCGTCCTCTTCGACGAGCGCATCGCCGCCAGCCTGATCGGCCACCTCGTGCAGGCCGCCAATGGCACCGCCATCGCCCGCGGCTCCTCATGGCTGTCGAACAGCCTCGGCAAACAGGTGCTGCCCAGCGCCCTGACCCTGACCGAAAACCCCCATAAACACCGCGCCTACGGCTCGCGCCTCTTCGACGCCGAGGGCCTGCCCACCACCCCGCGCGATGTCATCGCCGATGGCGTGCTGACGGGCTGGACGCTTGACCTCGCCACCGCGCGCAAACTGGGCATGCAAAGCACCGCCAACGCGGGTCGCTCGGTCTCCTCCGCGCCCTCTCCTGGGCTAACGAACCTGACCCTCAGCCAAGGCAGCGCCAGCCGCGCCGACCTGATCCGCGACATGGGCACCGGCCTGCTCGTCACCTCGATGATCGGCTCCACCATCAACCCCAACACCGGCGATTATTCCCGCGGGGCCTCCGGCTTCTGGGTCGAAAACGGCGAGATCCAGTATCCGGTCAACGAATGCACCATCGCGGGCAACCTGCTCGATATGCTGCTGCGGATCGTGCCCGCGAATGACGCGCGGACACATCTGTCCCGCGTGGTTCCCTCCCTGCTGATCGACGGGATGTCCCTTGCCGGAAGCTAACCCGAACGCGGCCCCCTACACGGCGGATCTGGCCCTGCTGCAATCGGCCGCCCATACCGCCGCCGACATCGCCCTGCGCCACTTTCGCGGCAACTACCAGACATGGGACAAACCCGGCGGCGCCGGCCCGGTGACCGAGGCCGACCTCGAAATCGACGCCATGCTCCGCGATACCCTGACGACGGCCCGCCCGACCTACGGCTGGCTCTCCGAGGAAACCGAGGACGACGCCGCCCGCCTCACCAAACCCAACACCTTCATCATCGACCCCATCGACGGCACCCGCGCCTTCGCCGCAGGGGAAAAACACTGGGGCCACTCCCTCGCCATAGCTGAAAACGGCCAGATCACAGCCGCCGTCGTCGCCATGCCCGCCATCGGCAAAATCTACTGGGCCACCCGCGGCGGCGGCGCCCGCGACGAAACCGGCCCGCTGCAGGTCAGCCCACAGTCAAACCTCGATCAGGCGCAAATCCTCGCCACCAAACCCAACATGGACCCGGCCTTCTGGCCCAACGGCACGCCCGGCTTCAAACGCCACCACCGAAGCTCCCTCGCCTACCGCATGGCGCTGACAGCCTCAGGCCGCTTTGACGCCATGCTCACCTTCCGGCCCACATGGGAATGGGACATCGCCGCAGGCACCCTGCTGGTGACAGAGGCCGGAGGAACAGCCACCGACCAATCCGGCGCCCCCCTGACCTTCAACAGCGCCAAAGCCCAAACCCATGGCGTCATCGCGGGGGGCCCAACCCACCGTGAAATCATCGCGATTCGCGGTTAATAAACCGTGAAACGGGGCCTGTCACAGTGGCGCCATTCACCCCCTAAAGCCCCGCTTCCGTATCGCCCCATTCCTCGCGCCGCCGCGCATAGGCGCGCTCGACCTCCTCGGGCCGCAGGACATAGTCGTTCACATCCGGCCCCTGCACGACCTTGGCCAGCCGCATATGCATAAACGCCCGCAGCACGCGGTTCATCCGCGGCTGATACCCCGGGCCGAGCGCCTTGAAGAACCTCACCACATCCGCATCCAGCGAAAGCGTCACGCGCATCCGCTTGGCATCGCGCCGGTCCGTATCCTGCGCGATCTCGTGCCACTCGGGCGGGCAGCCGCGCATGTCCCACAGCCGGTCATGGATATCCGTCTCGATCATCCGCAGGGCGTCGATCCCGAAGGAATAATTCAACCGCTCCGTCTTGGTCATCCCGCTCAGGTTCACAGGCATCGCGCCGCTCCTTTTTCCGATTACAGCGCAAACCTCCTGCATTTTGGTTAACGCCCGCCTGCACCAGCGTGCGTATGGGATGTGCATCGGATGTGCATGGGATGTGCATCGCCCAAAAGCCCCCATTGACCCCCCCTTTGCGCCGCCCTACCCTGCCCCGAAATCCTGTATCCAGTGGCGGAGAAACCCATGGCCCAGCGCTTGCATCTTGTCTTCGGGGGGGAACTTGTCGACCCCACCAAAAAGGCCTTCAAAAACGTCGAAGACATCCACGTCGTCGGGATTTTTCCCAACTACGCCAAGGCCTATGACGCCTGGAAATCAGAGGCCCAGCGCACGGTCGACAACGCCCATATGCGCTACTTCATCGCCCACCTGCACCGCCTGCGCGACGAGGAAGCAGAGGCCGGCCCAACCGAAGAGCTGGACAGCTGAACCCGCTGCGCTCCGGCCTTGCGCGCCTCTTTCGCAGGGGCGAAATTACCCTTACGGATCAGGCGGATACCCCGCCTGGCCCGCCGCGCCTTTGGGTGCATTGCTGCGCGATGGATTCCGCCCCCGCGGCCCATTCCCTTGCCGCGCACCTCGAAACGCGGCACCCCGATCTGATCGTTCAGGTCACCACAGTGCCGCCGCAAAACCCCGAGCAATTCCTGCGCGAGATGCGCCCAAACCTCTGCCTGTGGTTCTCCCCCTACAAGAGCGGCCCGCTAACCCGCGCGCTGCAGTTAACCAATTGTAAGACTATTTTGGTAAACGAGGATGGCACCCTCGATCTGCCCGGCCGCGCGGCCCTGCGTTTCCTGCTCGCTGTCTGCTGTGACAGCCATGTTTCCGCCCTCGCCGCACAAAAGCGGGGTATGCCCGTGGCGCGCTGCCACGCGACCGGTCCGGTCTCGGTCCTGCCCGACCCGCCCGCCTGCAACGAGGCGGAGCTTGAGGACCTGACCGACCAAATCATGGCGCGCCCCGTCTGGCTCGCCCTGATGCCCGAGGCCGCCGAAATGCCCGCCGTTCTGGCGGCGCATAAGGCGGCTCTGCAGGCCACGCACCGCTCGCTGCTGATCCTCTATCCCGGCGCGGATATCGACGGGGACAGCCTGCAACGCGACCTCAAGGCCGAGGGGTGGCACGTAGGAAACCAAATGGATTTCGACAATCCGTCAATGATTACAGAGATTTACATCGCCGACCCCGAAACCCCGATCGGCCTCTGGCTGCGCCTTGCCTCCGTCACCTTCCTTGGCGGCAGTTTCGGCAGCGGCGCGGGCTGCGACCCCGGCGGCGCGGCGGCCCTCGGCTCCGCGCTCGTCTCTGGCCCCAAGGCGGGCAAATACGCGGAAACCCTCAAATCCCTGCGCAACGCAAGGGCGCTCCGCTGGGTCGAGACAGAGGAGGACCTGCCCAAGGCCCTCGCCGATGTGCTCCTACCCCAACACGCCGCCGCCCTCGCCGGGGCCGCATGGCAAATGATCACCCAAGGCGCCGAGGCGACCCAAGCCGTCACCGCAATCGTCGAGGACGCCCTCGACCTCAAAGTCGCCTCCTGATGCGCCCGCCCCGTTTCTGGCTCAACCCGCCAAGCCGCCCCGGCCTGACCGCCCGGATTTTATCCCCGCTATCAATCCTTTACAGCCACCTCACCGCCCGCAGGCTGGCCAAGGGCACGCCCTATCGCGCCAAGGTGCCCGTCATCTGCGTGGGCAATATCAACGCGGGCGGCACCGGCAAAACGCCCACCTCCATCGCCCTGATCCAACACTTCGGCGCGGGCACCCATATGGTCAGCCGCGGCTATGGCGGCACCCTCAAGGGGCCGGTGCAGGTCGATCCGACAACCATGACCGCCGCCGATTGCGGCGATGAGCCCCTGCTCCTCGCCGCCTTCGCCCCCACATGGATCGCCACCGACCGCGCCGCGGGTGTCAAGGCCGCAGAGGCCGCAGGCGCGACCCGCATCATCCTTGACGACGGCTTCCAGAACCCCAGCGTTTTCAAGGACATCAGCATCGTCACCGTCGACGCCGTGCAGGGCTTTGGCAATGGCCGCGTCATCCCCGGCGGCCCCCTGCGCGAACCCGTCGCAACCGGCCTTGCCCGCGCCGATCTCCTGCTCTCCATCGGCAATGCAAAGGGGCAGGCCCGCTTCGCCCAGCACTGGGGCGCGCAGGTGACGCTCCCCCATCTGACGGGCGAACTCAAACCCCTGCAGACCGGCATGGACTGGCCGGGCACCCCCGTCCTCGCCTTCGCGGGCATCGGCATTCCCGAGAAATTCTTTGCCACCCTGCGGTCCCTCGGCGCGAATGTCCTTCAGGCAGAGGCCCTCGCCGATCATCAGCCCCTGACCACCGCCCTGATGACGCGGCTGCAAACCCAATCGCGCCTGCTCGGGGCACAGCTCGTCACCACGGAAAAGGACCACGTCCGCCTGCCGCCCGACTTCCGCAAAGAGGTCCTCAGCCTGCCCGTGCGCCTTGAAATCAACGACTTACCCGCCATCGACGCCGCCCTCGCGGCGGCCCTGCGAAAGGACTGACATGACCGATCCCGTCACGACAGAGCGCCACGGGCGCGTCTTCCTCATCACCCTGAACCGCCCCAAGGCCAACGCCATCGACGCCGCCACCTCGCAGGCCCTCGGCGCCGCCTTCGAGGTGCTGCAAAACGACCAGAGCCTCTCTGTCGGGGTCATCACCGGCACGGGCCGCTTCTTCTCCGCCGGATGGGACCTTAAGGCCGCGGCAGAGGGCGAAGCCCCCGATGCCGATCAGGGCGTTGGCGGCTTTGCCGGCCTGACGGAATACTGGGGCCTGACGAAACCGGTGATCGCAGCGGTCAACGGCCTCGCCCTCGGCGGCGGCTTCGAACTCGCGCTGGCCGCCGATATGATTGTCGCCGCAGAGGGCGCCGAATTCGCCCTGCCAGAGGCCACCCTCGGCATCGTCGCAGACGCAGGCGCCACCATCCGCCTTCCCCGCCGCCTGCCGCGCCCCATCGCCATGGAATTGCTGATGACAGGCCGCCGCGCCACCGCGGCAGAGCTGGAACGCTGGGGCCTGATCAACCGCGTCACCAGCCCCGAGGACCTGATCTCGAGCGCCCTCGAACTCGCCGCCGCCACCGCCGCCTGCGCGCCGCTGTCGCTGCAGGCGATCAAGGAAATTGATGCGCTGTCAGAGGGGCTTAGCGTCGAAGATGCCTATGCCGCCACGCGCAATACCCCCCTGCCCGCCTACAGCGGCATCTACACCTCCGAAGACGCAGCAGAGGGCATGGCCGCCTTCGCCGAGCGCCGCCTGCCGGACTGGAAAGGCAAGTGATGCTGGAGCTTTACGAGACCCATGTGCCCGCCGAATGGATCGACGAATTCGGCCATATGAACCTCGCCCATTACGTCACCCTCTGCGATCAGGCGACCTATGCCTTCTGGAACCGTGTCAACGCGCCCAAAGTGCTGGAGGAGCGCGAAGGCCACGAATACGCCGTCCTCGAATCCCATATCTGCTATCTCGATGAACTGGCCGAGGGCGAATTTGCCCGCGTCACCACACAGCTGCTGGAGGCCGACGCCAAACGGTTCATCCTGTTCCACAGGGTCCTCAAAGCCGACGGCACCCTCGCCGCCACCAATGAAATCAAGACCTTGGGCTTTAACCTCGAAACCCGCCGCGCAGAGAGCTTCCTGCCCCATGTGGCCAAAGCCATCGAGGCTGACCTCGCCGCGCAGGCGTCCCTGCCAAGGCCGGACAGCGCCGGCCAAGGCATCGCTCTTTCAAGGAAACGCTAGGGGTTACAGCTTGCCGCAGGCCAGAAGCTGGCTCTGGTAAAGCTGCGACCGCGCGCCAATCTCGCCCGCGATCCGCACCAGCCAAGGCTTGCTGTTATAGGTGGCGCGACGGTAGCCAGAATGCCCCTCGTGATAGGCAAGATACTGGTTGCGCGCATCGCTCAGGGGGATGCCGTTCCGCTCGCGGGTTTTGTTCATGTACCAGCCCATAAAGTCGGTGGCATCGTTGATATTATCCCGCCGCGCGCGCCGGTTGCCCGTCTCCGCAAGGTATTCTTTCCACGTCCCGTCCAGCGCCTGGCTGTAGCCAAAAGCGGAACTTTGCCGACCCATGGGGATCACCCCAAGGGCATAGCGGAACGGCGTGCGTGCATCGCCGTCAAATTTCGATTCCTGATAGATCGTCGCCATCTGCACGTTCACAGGAACCCCCCACTTTCGTTGGGTTTTCTTGAACGCCTTTAGGTAGGCTGGTCTCTGGCTCACAATGCTACAGGCATTATCCAGATTGCGCGGAGAGGTCTTTTCCCCGCCGCCGCATCCAACCAACACCATAAGCATCACTATGCAAAGGATCCTGCTCATCGCCCCTCGCCTTATCATTGTTTTTTTGTAGGATATGCGAAAATCAGGGTCAGGGAAACGCCAATCCGCCGCCCGCCTGTTCACATTCTAGTTTCAAGCGGGTTACAGCCATATTCTGCCGCCTCGCACGTGTTAAGGTCGAGTTAGACAGACTGTTTCCTTGCTATTTTATCCAGTTTTCGGGAAAAGAGCCCCCCAAGGAGTATCCCTCATGCCTCTGACTCGGCCCAATCACGTTAAAACCCATGCCAAATATCACCTCGGTCAGGTGGTGCGGCATCGCAAACACCCCTTCCGGGGCGTGGTCTTTGACGTGGATGCAATGTTTTCGAACACAGAGGAGTGGTATGATTCCATTCCCGAAGACAGCCGGCCGTCCAAGGATCAGCCGTTTTACCACCTCTTGGCGGAAAACGACCAATCCTACTACGTCGCCTATGTGTCAGAGCAGAACCTGATCGCCGATTACTCCGGCGAACCCGTCAGCCACCCCGACCTGCCCGACCTGTTCGGGGAGCTTGAAGACGGCGTTTACCCGCTCCACTTCCAGCTGAACTAAGGCGCGCGCCGCAGGCGGGTTACGAAAATCCTCCGAATTTTCGGGCGCTTGGCTGCGCCTCGCGCCTAGTACCCGAGGGCGCAGCCGTCCTTGCGCGGGTCAGAGGCCCCCTCAAGCACGCCGTTCTCCAGCAGACGAATCGCCTGCGCGCCGCCGATGGGCGTTTCGGGCCGGATGACCCTATGGCCCATCTGCTCCAGCTGCGCGCAGAGGGCGGCGTCATATCCGGTTTCCATCTCCAGCGCGCCATCAACGGCAAAGGCCCGCGGCTTCTCGAATGACGTTTGCGGATCAAACCCAAAGTCCACCATGTCGGACATCAGGCGCACATGTCCCGTTGCCTGATACTGTCCGCCCATGACGCCGAAGGGCATGATGACCTTGCCCCCATGCCGCAGCATTCCGGGGATAATCGTGTGCATCGGGCGCTTGCCCGGCCCGGCCTCGTTCGGATGCCCCTGTTCAAGGCTAAAGCCCGCGCCGCGATTCTGCATCAGGATGCCGAATTTGGGCGAGGCAATGCCGGAGCCAAAGCTGTGGAACACCGAATAGATCAGCGAGACCGCCATGCGGTCCTCATCCACGACGGTGATGTAGATCGTGTCCTTATGGGCCGCGCCGCTGATCCCCGCGCCGAAATCCGCCACCCGGTTCGGGTCGATTTTCGCGGCCAGTTTGGCAGCAAGCGCAGGGTCCTGCAGCGCCGCCGCATCGGCCATATGGGCCGGATCCGCCAGCAAGGCGTT
Organism: Harenicola maris; assembly: GCA_018524345.1. Lineage (GTDB taxonomy): Bacteria > Pseudomonadota > Alphaproteobacteria > Rhodobacterales > Rhodobacteraceae > Harenicola > Harenicola maris. The sequence goes on along the minus strand of JADQAZ010000002.1, from coordinate 654,722 downwards.
GCGCGTGCCATAGGCCAGCTTGGTCGCCTCTGCCTCCAGATGGATGCGCGCGGCGCCCATCGGGTCCATCCCGGCCATGTCGAAATGGCCAAGGATATTGGCCAGCAGCAGGGCCGCCGCCCCCTGCCCGTTGGGCGGATGCTCGACCAGCTCATAGCCGCGATAGGGCGTGGTGATCGGGTCCTCCCATGTGGCCTTGGTTGCGGCGAAATCCTCTGCCCGGTGCACGCCGCCAAGGGCATTCAGCCCCGCCAGCATATCCTCTGCGACCTCGCCGGTGTAGAAGGCATCCCGCCCGCCCGCCGCGATTCGGCGCAGCACATCGGCCTGCCCCGGCAGGGCAAACATCTGCCCCACGCCGGGGGCTTGCCCGCCGTTCAGATAGACCTCCCGCGCAGACCCCTGCAGACGATCCGCGTCCTTGGCCCAATCGCGCGCCACGCGCGGCGCCACAGGCACCCCGCGTTCGAACAGATCAATCGCGGGCGCGAGGGAGGCCGCGATGCCCTGCCGCCCGAATCGTTCGGACAGGGCACAGAACCCATCCACCGCGCCCGGCACGGTGACGGAATGCACGCTGTTCTTATCCACGACAGGCCCCAGATCACGCAGAGCCTGCGCATCAAGTCCGGCGGGCGCGCGGCCACTGGCATTCATGGCAAAGATGTCTTGGGTGCCGCCCGGGTTCACAAGGGCAAAGCAATCGCCCCCGATCCCCGTCATCTGCGGCTCGCAGAGCCCAAGCATCACCGCGCCCGCGATCGCCGCATCCACGGCATTGCCGCCGCTGCGCAAAACATCCACCGCCGCAAGGGCCGCGGCGGGATGGGAGGTCGCGCAGATGCCACGCTCTGCAAAGACGGCAGATCGCCCCGGCTGTTCAAAATCGCGCATCACACTCTCCCCTGTATATCAGAGGGCAGAGACTATGCGGCCACGGGGCAATGTCCAGCCTCGGTCACGGCCGGGATCGAAATTATCAATGTAAGGGGGGTAGGAACCTCGGCGCCACGCACTGGGTGGGGGCTATGACGCGTAGCGCCGAGGTGAAGCTATATGCAGCTACAGTGCTAGGCCTAGAGGAGATTGGTGTTCGCGGTGTGATGCGAATAAGGCAATTTCGTGGCGTCGATATTATTTTCAGAAACACTGCTTGAAATTGCAGGTAACTGTTTCGCCTACATCGGGGAATCCAGATCGATCCAGAGGGAGAAGTGATTCCGCTCCCCGATCCGCGCATAATCCATCTTGCGCGTCAGGGCCTGAATCAGATGCCAGCCAAAGCCACCCTCGGGCAGATCCTGCCGCGGCCCGTCAAGGCTGGGAAGCTCCGTGATGGGAACGGCATTGCCCGGCATCGGACAGCCCTCATCAATGGTGTGACAGAAAATCTCCCCCGGCGAATGGCGCAGGGAGACCTCGATCATACCGCCGGAGCGCCCGTTATAGGCATGCTCGCAAATGTTGTTCAGAACCTCGGCCAAAACAAGCTCCACCGAGGCGATCACCTCGGGGCAAACGTCGAACCCGACGAGAAGCTGCTTGATCTGCGCCAGACTGCCGCGCACCCCCGCAACCGTGGCCGAAAACCGCGTGCTGAGCATACAGCATTCATGCCAACCGGGATTGGCAACACAGCCCGGATCCGCACCGGGTTCCTCCGCCTCCTCGACAGCGAAGCGTATGGTGCCCGGCACTGCGCTCATGCTGCTGCAGACCCCGCCTGCAGGGCATCCTCAACCGAAGGGTGCACACGGAACACCGTGTCCATCTTGGTCAGCGAGAAAAGCTTGCGCACGGCCACGCTCAGGTTGGCCAATTCCAGCGAGGCCCCCTTATCCACCTGTTTCAAGGCGGCAACCACCGCGCCAAGGCCGCTCGAATCAATAAACTCCACCTCGGCCAGATCCATCAGGATACGGCCGGTCTTTCCCTTCGTGGCCTCGGCCATTTTGGTTATAAATTGCAGGGCAATGCCCGCATCGATCCGATTGGCATGCACCCCGATCAGGACCACGTCGTTCCGCATATCACAGGACAGTTCCATGTCCGCCTCCATTCATTGTTGCCTTAGGGGTAGACGCGAAGTCTTACTATTCGGTATTCGGAAACCGACAATTTGAGGGGATTTCACATGCGCAACGTTATTATCGCGGGGGCGGCTCGCACTCCCATGGGCGGCTTTCAGGGTGCCCTGTCCGGCGCCAGCGCGGCCGAGCTTGGCGGCGCCGCCATCCGCGCCGCCCTCACCGGCGCAGGGATCGAGACCGTGGACGAGGTTCTGATGGGCTGCGTTCTGCCCGCAGGCCAAGGGCAGGCCCCCGCGCGTCAGGCCGGCTTTGCCGCCGGGCTGGGAGAGGAGGTCCCCGCCACGACCCTCAACAAAATGTGCGGCTCCGGCATGAAGGCGGCGATGATGGCCTTTGACCAGATCGCCCTTGGCCACGCCAGCACGATGATCGCGGGCGGCATGGAAAGCATGACCAACGCGCCCTACCTGCTGCCGAAAATGCGCGGCGGTGCCCGCATCGGCCACCAACAGGTGCAGGACAGCATGTTCCTCGACGGGCTGGAGGATGCCTATGACAAGGGCCGCCTCATGGGCACCTTTGCCGAGGACTGCGCCGAAAAGTTCCAGTTCACCCGCGAGGCGCAGGATGGCTACGCCCTGCAATCGCTGGAAAACGCCCTCGCTGCGCAGCAGGGCGGCTTTGACGGCGAAATCACCCCCGTCACCCTGAAAACCCGCAAGGGCGATGTGACGGTGAGCGCGGATGAGCAGCCCGGCAATGCCCGGCCCGAGAAAATCCCCACGCTCAAACCCGCCTTCCGCGAGGGCGGCACGGTGACAGCGGCCAACAGCTCCTCCATCTCCGACGGCGCGGCGGCGCTTGTCCTGACCCATGGAGGCAGCGGCCTGAAGGAACGCGCACGGATCATGGGTCACGCCTCTCACGCGCAGGCCCCCGGCTGGTTCACGACCGCCCCGGTGCCAGCGGCGCAAAAGCTGCTCAAACGGCTGGGATGGAGCATCGAGGACGTGGACCTTTGGGAGGTCAACGAGGCCTTCGCCGTTGTCCCCATGGCCTTTATGCACGAAATGGGCGTGCCGCGCGAAAAAGTGAACGTGAACGGCGGCGCCTGCGCCCTTGGCCACCCCATCGGGGCCTCCGGTGCACGCATCATGGTGACGCTGCTGAATGCGCTGGAAACGCGCGGCCTCAAACGCGGTGTCGCCGCGATCTGTATCGGCGGCGGAGAGGGCACAGCCATTGCAATCGAACGTCCTTAACCTTCGCAGGAACACACCCATGCGCATCGACTATTCCGAAACTTCCAAGATCATCGCCTCCCTGACAGAGGGGGAGACCGACGAGGTTGCCCTGATGGCGACCCTTGCCTGCGAATTGCACAGCGCCGATGACCGCTTTGACTGGACGGGGTTCTACCGTGTCACCGCGCCGGAAACGCTCAAGGTCGGCCCCTATCAGGGCAGCCACGGCTGCCTTGTGATCCCCTTCTCGCGCGGAGTCTGCGGCGCGGCGGCGCGCACGGGCGAGGTGCAGCTGGTGGATGACGTCGATGCCTTCCCCGGCCATATCGCCTGCGCCTCCTCGACCCGCTCGGAAATCGTCCTGCCCGTCTATGGCGACCGCGGGCAGCTTCTCGGCGTGCTGGATATTGACAGCAACCAACCTTCGGCCTTCGACCAGAGCGACGTAGAGGGCCTCTCGGCCATCCTCTCCGACACCTTCAGCGCCAAGGGCACATGGCGGTGACAGACCACCCGCCAAGCACATGGATCAGCGGCGAATACACCCCACCGGACAGCCCCCTTGATGTGATCCACGAGGATGCGGAACTGCTCATCGTGAACAAACCGGCGGGCCTGCTCTCGGTGCCCGGGCGGGGCGAACACCTTGCCGATTGCCTGATCGCCCGCCTGCAAAAGGCCTTCCCCACGGCGCTCCTCGTCCACCGGCTGGACCGCGACACCTCCGGCGTCATGGTCTTCGCCCAGACCCGCGCCGCACAGCGCCACCTCGGGCTGCAATTCGAAAAACGCTATGTGCAGAAAACCTATATCGCGCGGGTGCACGGCGAACCCGAACAGCAAAGCGGAGAGATCGACCTGCCCCTGATCGTGGACTGGCCAAACCGCCCCCTGCAAAAGGTCTGCTTTGAAACCGGCAAGCCCGCACAGACGGAATGGAAAGTCATCAAATCCGGCGGTGGAGAGGCCCGCATGCGCCTGATGCCGAAAACCGGCCGCAGCCACCAGCTGCGCGTGCATATGCTCTCCCTCGGCCACCCGATCCTTGGCGACCCCTTCTATGCCAAAGGCGCGGCGCTGGATCACCCGCGCCTGATGCTCCACGCAGAGGAGCTGCGCCTCAAACACCCCCAAGGCGGGCGCGGAATGCGCTTTCGCGTGAAGGCCCCGTTTTAGGGGGCCAGAAAACAACCTGCCTCAGGAAGGTCTGCGCGGCTCAAAGCGAAAGACACCCATCCGGCACATCCGATACATGCGGAAGCTCCGACCGGTTGCTTAGGCGCGCCATACTGCCCAAAACCGGCTCGACACTGTCGAAAAAGCCCTCGCTCACATCACCGGGCCAAAGTGCGCGACAATCCCGCCTTTACCCGCCGAAGCGGGATTGAGCTCTCGATAGACGCAACCCCCGGCACCTTGGTAAATGTGCTGGTCAAAAAGCGTTCAAAATCTGCTGGCCCGCGGGTTGCGATCCGCAGCAGATAGTCGCGGTTGCCCGTCATCAACCAACAGTCGACAACCTCGGGAAAGCTGCGCACAGCGGCCTCAAAACTTGCCAGAGCATCATCCACCTGACGGTCCAGTTTTACGGACACAAAGACCGAAAACTCAAAGCCCAAAGCGGTCTCATCAATCAGCCCGGCATATCCGGTGATCACGCCGGAGCTTTCCAGATTGCGCAGCCGACGCGCAACCGGAGAGGGGCTAAGCCCGACAGCTTCGGCCAGCTCATTGATGGTGGCCCGCCCGTTGCGTTGCAGGGCCTGCAGGATGCCGGCATCGTAGGAATCAAGATTGGCGATAGACATCAATGAAACCCCATTTGGCGCTGATTATCGCCAATATATACACCCAATATGGGGTAGATTAAAGGAAAACCCCGGATCACTGGTGATAGAAACGCGCAGATACCCCTCTGACCCCAAGGATCCCCAATGACACCCGATTCCGCCCACCTCAAAACCCTGCAGGACCGCCTGCTTTGGCTGTCCCATTGGATGATTCACCACGCCAATCACATCAGGCCCAAGGCGGACGGCATCAAGGTGGGCGGGCATCAGGCAAGCTCCGCCTCGATGGTCTCGATCATGACAGCGCTCTACTTCTCCGCCCTGCGCGCCGAAGATCGCGTCGCGGTCAAACCCCATGCCTCGCCAATTTTCCACGCCATGCAGTATCTGATGGGCAACCAGACCCTTGAGAAAATGCAGAACTTTCGCGGCTTCGGCGGCGTGCAAAGCTACCCCAGCCGCACCAAGGATGTGGATGACGTGGACTATTCGACCGGCTCGGTGGGGCTCGGCGTTGCGATCACCGCATTCGGATCGATCGTGCAGGACTACGTGATGGCCAAAGACTGGGGACACGACCTTTCCCCGGGCCGTCATGTCGCGCTGGTTGGGGATGCGGAACTGGACGAGGGCAACATTTACGAGGCCCTGCAGGAGGGGTGGAAAAACGACCTGCGCAATTGCTGGTGGATCATCGACTACAACCGCCAATCCCTTGACGGGGTGGTCCGCGAAGGGCTGTTCTCGCGGGTGGAAAAGATATTTGACGCCTTCGGGTGGCGGGTGATCCGGGTGAAATACGGCGCCCTGCAACGCGCGGTCTTCGAGGAGGAAGGCGGCAGCGCCCTGCGCGACTGGATCGACGCCTGCCCGAACCAGCAATACTCGGCGCTGACCTATCAAGGCGGCGCGGTTTGGCGCAAACGCTTGCTGGATGATCTGGGGGATCAGGGCGCCGTTTCGGCCCTGATCGAACGGCACTCGGACGAGGACCTCGCCGCGCTGATGGAAAACCTCGGCGGCAACTGTGTGGACACAATGGCCGAAGTTTTCGCCAGCGTGACAGACGATCAGCCCACCTGCTTCCTTGCCTATACCATCAAGGGCTGGGGCACCCCCATCGCCGGCCACAAGGACAACCACGGCGGCCTGATGACCAAGGCCCAGATGGCAGGCTGGCGGGATCACATGGGCGTGCCGGAGGGGCAGGAATGGGAGAAATTCGCCGCCGTTCCCGACGTCGCGGCGCTGCAAGGCTTCCTCGATAAGGTGCCCTTCTTTGCCAAGGGCCGCAGGCGCTATTCCGATGCGACACTCGAAGTGCCGGAAATCACCCTGTCCTCGGAACGCGAGATTTCCACCCAGATGGCCTTCGGCAAGATCCTTGATGATCTGTCCAAGGGCGACAGCGATCTGGCAGAGCGTATCGTGACAATGTCCCCCGACGTCACCGGCACCACCAACCTCGGCCCATGGGTCAACCGCCGCAAACTGTTTGCCCGCGCCGAACAGGCGGATGCCTTTATCGAACACCGCATCCCATCCACCGCGAAATGGGAGTTCACACCCAAAGGGCAGCATATCGAACTCGGCATTGCCGAGATGAACCTGTTTCTGCTGCTCGGGGCTGCGGGCCTGTCACATTCCCTGTTCGGCAAACGGTTGATCCCGATTGGCACGCTCTACGATCCCTTCGTGGCACGCGGCCTCGATGCCTTGAACTATGCCTGCTATCAGGACGCCCGCTTTATGGTGGTCGGAACGCCCTCGGGCGTGACCCTCGCACCGGAGGGCGGCGCCCACCAATCCATCGGAACCCCCTTGATCGGCATGAGCCAAGACGGGCTGGCCGCCTTCGAACCCGCCTTTGCCGATGAACTGGCGGTCATCATGGAATGGGCCTTTGCCTACCTTCAGCGCGACGGCTCCGGCGCCGCCGATGAACGCACATGGCTGCGCGACGAAACTGGCGGCTCGGTCTATCTGCGCCTCTCGACCAACCCGCTGGAACAGCCCGGCAAACGCCCGGATCCGGACTGGCAACAAGGCGCCATCGACGGGGCCTATTGGCTGCGCCGCCCGGGGCCCAACTGCGAGGTCGTGATTGCCTATCAGGGCGTAATCGCGCCAGAGGCGATCCGCGCCGCGGGCGCCATGGCCGAAGATCGCCGTGACGTGGGCGTGCTGGCCGTCACATCAGCAGATCGCCTCAACGCAGGCTGGACAGCGGCGCAGCGCGCAAGGGCACGCGGAACGCAGGATGCCAGCAGCCATGTGGAACGCCTGCTGCAAGATCTGCCACCCCACTGCCAGCTGTTAACAGTGATCGACGGTCACCCCGCAACCCTGTCCTGGCTCGGTGCCGTGCACGGCCATCGCACGATCCCCTTGGGCGCCGAACATTTCGGCCAAACCGGCACCATCGGCGACCTCTACCACCACTACGGCATCGACGCGCAGAGCATCATCGACAAAATCAACGGCCTCACCTCAGGCCGCAGGATCGCAGCCGCCTGATCCAAACGGAAACACAGAACCCTGCGCCCCGGCGCAGGGTTTGGTTTTAACGTGCACCGGCCATAACAAGGCGCGCCCAAAGCCACCATGTCCCTCGGCAGAATGCTCGGGTTGCGAATGATACCGCGCACCGCGCAAGTGCTTCACTCCTCAGTGGTTGCAATTAGCAACAAACCCTCCCTTACCAAATACAGCTATTTGGACCCATTGGCGCTGACGGCAGACATCGCGCAACGAGGTGCGTCATGGGCGTAATTCTGACTGTCACTGTGGGTGCGAGCAGATCGACCTGCAAAGGAGTTGTTGCCCCTTCATCTCATGGATGATGCTGCATAATCTTCAATACCGCCAAAGCGCGGAAAACGGGTTTCGCGCCGACACCTCGGCACGCTCCCTCGAGCTGGAACCGCCCCGCAATAATGCGCTCAGTTGTGACTTTCCCGTCAGGATCAGGCTTCAATCTCTTTAGCACTTTATCTTCCCCTCCCGGAAAATCTCCGGAGCCCAGATATTTTTTCATGGCGTTGTAAATGGGGGGCTCTCGCAACTGACATAGACCAAGGTATGCTCTTCAGTTCATTCCCAAAAACAAATCTGTAGAATTATTTCTCCGAGAGGGGATTAACTTCATAGTCGGCGACGTTCCTATAGTATGAGACACTCTGAACTCCCCCACTCGATCACGGAAGTGATGCACGATTTGCGCCGCTTCGCGATGGTGCTTACACGAGATCCTGCCTTGCGAGATGATCTTGTTCAGGAAACCGTCCTGCGAGCGCTCGAGAAACGTGACCTTCTGAAAGATCCTGACGGACTTCGGAAATGGTTGTTTCAGATCATGCGCAGGCGGCTGATAGACTTGCGCAGATCAGACAGCGCGCGTGAACGCCGAGAGGATGCCTTGCAATGGGTCGGGGAGGCATACCAGCAGCCGCCGCAAGATCTTCAGGTCCGGCTGTCCCAACTGCGCAAAGCCTTTAGGCATCTCCCTGTCGATCAACGCCGCGCCCTGCAACTGGTCGCGATCGATGGCCTGACCTGCCGCGACGCCGCCGCGCACGAAGGAATAGCACTGGGAACTCTTTTGTCCCGTCTGGCGCGTGCGCGCCAACGTCTTCGCAGCTTTGAAGACAATCCATCTTACACTCTGTCGAAAGGCCCATTGTCATGACACGGTATGATTCCAACGATCTGTCGCCCCCTTCGTTGAACGAAGAAGACATGATCGATTTCGCAAACGATGCACTCGAAGTAGAAGATCGGATTGCGGTCGCCCGCGTGCTGTCAAAGATGCCGAATGAAGCGGCCCAAACATTTGGCCATATGGCAGACAAAGAAGAGCTACTGCTCGCCTTGGGGCTTTTGAAGCGCATGGATGATTATCCGACGATACCCGCACCCCTGCCACCCGCTTCCACTCGCAAACGCGGCGTCAGTCGCCAGATGGGCTTGGGCCTGTCCTGCGTTGCGGCGTTACTTGTCGGCTTGATTGCGACAACAGGTACGCCAATTGGCAACAGCATTCCGTCTCGCATCGTTGAAGATGCCCTGCAGGCCAACGTCTTGGCACAGTTGCGGTTGGAAATGGAAACCATGGACGAGGATACTATGGTTGATCTGGCCGAAATTCGGCACTTGGCAGGGCTTGTTGTGCCTGAACACCCCAAAGAATGGACCCTACGAGACACACAGGTTCTGCCTGCGGATGATGGTGTTTCGGTCGTTCAATCCTTTCACACCGGCAACGACGGTTTGGTGACGCTGTATGTTGCACATGGCGGCAATCCTGCACCTCAATCGCCAAGCCGGCTGTCGGTGGAGCAAGGGCAAGGCGCTTGGTTCCGCCACGGCGGCCTTGAATATGTGCTCATCGGCCGGGAGGCCAACGCACCCCTCGATGACGAGGCGACCCTTTTAATGGCCTCTTTCTCAGCGACCTGAGGGTCGAAACGACTATTTTCCTTTATTAGTGGATACAAATCATGGGCAAATGGACCAATAATTTATGGACAAAATACGGCTACGGGCATGGCCACGGGCACAGCCATGGGCATGGGCACGGGCATGGGCACGGGCATGGGCACGGCCACGGGCATGGGCACGGGCACGGGCATGACGACCACTGCCCTGATCCCATCCCTTGCTTCACACCAGGAACAAGCCTCTTAACCGAACACGGACCAGTGCTGGTTGAAAACGTGCAGCAAGGGGATCGCATTCTGACACGGGACAGCGGCATGCAAACGGTCATTTGGGTGGGGCGCAAGGACGTCTCGGCTGCGGATATGGTCAATCGCCCGGCCTTGCGTCCGGTGCGGATCGCGCGTGGATCGTTAGGTCACGATCTGCCCAATCGCGACATGCTGGTTTCCCCTCAGCACCGGCTTCTCGTCCGTGGTGCAGACCTGTCCTTGCAATTTGGCGAGTCTGAAATGTTGGTCCCTGCCAAGGCGCTGCAAAATCGGGATGGTATTTCGACAGCCGCAAAAGGTGTCAGTTACATCCACCTTTTGTTTGCCCGGCACGAAGTCATTCTATCCGATGCCATCTGGACCGAAAGCTTCCAGCCCGCGACCAGAATGGTCGATGCGATGGACCGCAACGTGAAGGCTGAACTCTACGACCTGTTCCCTGATCTCGAAGCTGACGACTGCCTCGCTTTTGACGCCGCCCGGCCCTCCCTGTCCGCGCGGGAACTCCACCACCGTTTCGAAATTGGGTAACCCTTTTTTCATCTGAGGTTTAACATGAGAATTCTAATCCTTACCTGCGCACTTGCTGTGACCGGTCACGCCGCCAGTGCCGACACCAACTTTGTGTCGAAGCCTTCGGCACAACCAATCCACGCAAGTTGCTATCGAGGGCCGTTGAAGGCCATGATCTGGGATCGACCGGATGGAACCTTCGTCGAGGATCTAATCTCATTCGGGTATGATCCCGCGAATGCGCAAGCGATCGCGACAATGTTGTGCAGAGATCAAACGCTGGTCGGCAATCCAGGTCGTTTTCGCGCCGCCCTTTTGTTTGAAATCAAAAGGAATCCACCTGTTAACTGATCGTAGTCGCCCCTATCTGGCCCTTCCATGTCTTGGATTTCACTTCTTGGTAGGGTGGCGCTTTGAGTATCTGACCAATCATTTTGGCATCCCGGATTCCCCTTACTTGGCGGTGGCGCCGTCTTGGACGAGGTCAGCCGCGCCGATGTGGTCGCGTTTCACCATGGGTTGCGTGACACTCCCTACCAAGCAAATCGCGCCGCAAGCATGTTGTCCAAACTGTTCAATATGGCCGAGGATTGGGGCCTACGCGATGCAGGAACCAGATGATGCCGTGCAACGGGCCGCAGGCTCGGTCGCGAGCCGTTTGGCAAGCGCTATGCGGCGAACCTCCGATACAAAGCCTAAGTTTCGGGTGATCGGTTAAACTTGCTACTAGGATAAGGTAATCGTCGATATCGCCTCTTAGAACGCACCAATTTCAGTGAGCGAGGATTTGGAATATGCAGCTTTCGCCCACCGAAATGACACAACTGTGGGAAGACGGTAAAACCTTCTCAGCAACTGCCGAAGAGCTTTTCGCAACCCGCGAAATCCCCCAATTTCCAGCAACACAGGCCGAGCTTGATGAACAAATGCTGCGGGCCTCAAAGCTAGTGGCGGAATTGGCGGCGGGTAAATTAATTGCACTGGGTTTCCCATCGCCGCCACGTGCGGGCGACACCCCATTGGCAATTCCAAGGGAGGCTTGGAACGATGAGTGCACCGTAGAGGTCAGCATGTACGGAACGCTACAGCACGGCGATCACGCATACATCAAAGTCAGAATATGCGTGCCAGCTAGCTACGTCACCAAAACCAACGGCAGGCCCACCCTCAAGAGAATTTTCGAGGACGCATTCGAAGACATGGCGCGATCTGGTGAGATCAATCTAAGCAATACCCAGACAAGCCATACCGCCCTGCTTCGGGAACGCGCAACCGCCCTCCACCCTTTGCATAAAGTCTTCATTGAAAACTCAAGCGAACGCGCCGCGATGAAGTATTTTTCGCCTCTTTTCAGAGAGTTAAACCTTGGAGAAAAATGAATAAACTCTGACTGCCTTTATTCATTTTCACTTCCACCATCCGCCCCCGCTACTCTGTCCTCACAAGAACAACAACTGAGGAACATGAGATGCAAAACGCCGTATCAGACCCAAAGCAATCCACACTTGTTGACGAGCGCGAAGCGGCGTCAATCCTGTGCTACTCCGTCCGCGCCTTGCAGAACTGGCGGCACCGTGGCGGTGGCCCTGACTTCATCAAAGTCTCTTCGCGCTCCATCCGCTATCGCCGCGCCGATCTGGACAAGTGGATCGCAGACCGCACGGTCAGCAACACCTCACAGCACATCTAACATTCAGTTTTGCCCCTAGCGGGTTGGTAGCACGCTAGGGGATTTTGGGGCCGGAAGGCTTTCAAACAGGGCGCGGGTTCAAACGGCAGCCCGCGCCCTTCCTTTGTCTACCGCCAACCAATTCATAGCAGGAGGCCCTATGACCAAAGCACCCATCCACAAAATCAGGCTCGGCCTGACAACCGCAACAATCTGGGAGAACAACGGCTTCTACAGTGTCGATCTGTCCCGCTCTTACAAGGACGCAAACGGCACATGGCAAAACACCACCAGCTTTGCCCACCCCGACCTTCTGAACCTCGCCAAATGCGCAGAGCCTGCGGAAATCTGGATCGCGAGGCAGGCCAATGCAAACACCTGATCAAAACCAAGCACAGCCAAACCGGCCCCAAAACAAATGCTACCCCGCCGGAGGCACAAACACCCTCAAACAGAAACCAGAGGCCGCAAATGATCGCGGCAATAGGGGGGTGATTGTAGCACCCCCCTCTGGAAATACGGACCCGCAAGGCATGACGGTTTTGCACCGTGGCTTTGATACGCTGGCGCTTGCGGTCCGGGCCAATATTCCAGCGGAACTGTTTGAATATCTGGAGGCCGAGAAAGACCGCGCCGACCAAGAACGCCGCGAAGTCCTGATCGACTACAATGGCGTGCAGCTGCACCTCAAGGCTCATGGCGGCAATGGATAAAGGTTCATCGCCAGCGGCGGCCCAGACGGGGCCACATGGTTCTTTAAGAAGCCCAATGCCAAGGACGATTGGGGGATACGGCTTTCGTTTGGATCATTCTTTATGGCCGTGCATGGCTTGGGCCGCGCCAAGGCCCATGTCGATGACACTCTGAACCGTTTGGGCATCCGCTTTGGCCCCGATGACATCAGTATATCCCGCGTGGATTTTTGCATTGATGTCCACGCGCCTGACTTTGATCTGAAGCCCGAATATTTTGTGATGCACAGCTCCAGCAACAGGCGGGATTATCTGGCCGATACGGAGAAGTCCGTGAACGGCAAATCAGGCCGCACAACATCCGTTACGGTGGGCGGGACGCGCAATCGGCAGGTGATCATCTATGACAAGCGGGCCGAGGTGATAGCCCATGGAAAATCCTACTGGTGGGACATCTGGAACCATACCTTACGTTACATAGGGAAAGCCCCCCTACGTAACGATACCTTACATAGGGCCGCGGCCCCGCCAAAGGCGCTCACCCCTGATCCAGCCCATGCCCAAGCCAACCGTGTCTGGCGTGTTGAGTTCAGGGCGGGCAAAGACCTGCTGAAGGACACATGAGGCATTCGTACATGGGACCAGCTTTTTGACCGCTTCGGTGATCTATGCCGCCAGTCTGGCGAAGTGGTGCGCTATACAGAACCCGACCCAACCGACACCAACCGCGCCCGCTGGCCGAACCATCCCCTATGGGATTTGGTGTGCGCCAAAATGGACGACGACCTGATCGAAATGCGCAGCGGCGCCGACCCGAACCCAATGAAAGAGGTCCACCGCGAAGAGCATATCGGAATACTGATGCGCAACATAATGGGATGCTGCATCACCCTAGCCGCCCTACGCGGGATCACATTCGACGCGCTGCCGAAAGAGATTGGAAACATCGCAAACGATATGCGGGACCATATACAGGCGAACCCGCAGAAGACCGCCAAGCAACTGAAAGAAGCGCAGGAGCGATACGTATTTATTGGGAGGCCTGAGCCTATGTAAGGTTATGTTATGGGAATTTGGGAAACACCTTCCATTTTGGGGGGCGTTTTCGCGCGACTAAGTGCGTAATGGGCGGGAACCGGACCTTAGCTGCACCTGCAAACCAGTAAGGTTCATGGAATGAAAGCGGACATTTTACTTATTGGCCCTGCGATTAAGACGCAGGGCCAAGGGGATATCAATCCCAATCTGGCGCGAGCGTTTCAGGACTGACCAAGCGCCCTTCGGCATTACCAAGGGCATCAATTCGAGCGATCTCCTCTGCGCTCAGCATGATTTCTGTTGCACGGAGATTGGCGGCAAGCCGGCTCGGGTTGCCTGTGCGGGGTAACGCAATGCTCATTGGGCGTGTGAGGATCCAAGCCAGAGCAATTTGGGCCGGGCTTGCATCGTGTGCGGCGGCAATCTCGCGCAGTGTGGCGTTCTCCATGACCTTGCCTTGTGCCAGCGGCGAATAGGCCTCGACCGGTATCCCCTTGCTGTCGAGATGAGCGATCATCCGTGTCTGGTCGATCAGCGGATGCAGTTCGATCTGGTTGGCGGCCAGTGGCGTGGCCAACGCAGCCTGTGCTTGGTCGACCATATCCATGGTGAAATTCGACACGCCGCCATGGCGGACTTTGCCCGCAGCAATCAGATCATTCAGCGCGCCAATGGTGTCAGCAATCGGGACTTCCTTTGAGGGCCAGTGCAGCAAAAGAAGGTCTACATAGTCCGTCCCCAGTCGTTTCAAAGACGCCTCGGCGGCAGCGATGAAGGCTTCAGGCGAGAAGTGCTCGGGCAGGATTTTGGTGGTAAGGAACACCTCATCGCGGCGGACATCGGCGCGGCGCAAACCTTCGCCAACTTGCTCTTCGTTCTCATAGGCCTGCGCCGTATCAATATGGCGGAATCCTTCAGAAAGAGCCGCGGTCACCATGTCGGTTACGGTATCTTGCTCAAGTTGATAAGTGCCGAACCCCATGGATGGAATTTGGGCGGGGCCTATCAGGGTGATACTCATTGTGCTGTCTCCATTGTGTCTTCTTGTGCAAACTCAGGAATGACGTGCTTGGCCAATTCGGCCAGAACGTCCTCTATTTCGCGCTGCGATTGGCGCAGGTTAAAGGCGATGTGGGCGACCCCTGCAGCGTGCAGGGAGCGAACGTGAGATATTAGAGCATTGCGACCGATACGGCCCCCGAACTGGATTTGCCGGAAGGGCGCATCGGGAACAGGGTCAAGGTCCAGGTGCATGGCGGTCAGAACTGGCGCGGGGGGAAGGCCTGCATCGTTGCGCGCCTGACGCCACATTGCGAGGCGGCGTTCGGCCTGATCCGGAGGGCCGGGATAGGTGAACCAGCCGTCCAATGTGCGGGCGATCCATTGCAGGCTTTGCTGGCCCATTCCGGCCATGACCATCGGGATACCTTCCGGCACATATGGGCGCACGTTGACCGGACCTTGCGGCCCTTGCAGAGCATCCCCTGACCAAAGGTTGCGCATTTGATCGACGCGATCGCGCAGGGTGGCTCCGCGCGTCTCATAGTCCAGCCCCATCAGTGGGTATTCCACCGGGCGGTCCCCTGATGCGATCCCAAGGATAAAGCGTCCTTCAGACAGATGGTGCAGGCTGGCCGTCATCTTGGCCAGCAGGATCGGGTCGCGCAGCGGCAGGACGATACCGGCAGTGCCAAGCGCAATGCGACGGGTGCGGCCTGCAAGAAAGCCAAGGTAGGGAAATGGATCAAACACCTGCCCGGCATCCCCGAAGCTTGGATCGTGAACCGGCACGTCACGCAGCCAGATCGCATCGAAACCAAGGCTCTCGGCAAGCTCCACGCCCTTGGCGGGGTTTGAGATGTCCGGCACGCCAAAGGGACGACCCTCGATACGGGCACGGCGTTGGCCGGCTTCAGACCAGTCGCGGTCCAGCGGCAATTCAATGCCAAAAGTCATGCGGTCTTTGTAAATTAGATTTAGGGCAGACATGATACGAACCTCCTGTTCATTGGTCTGCCCCGCCGCACGTTAGATGCGGCGGGGCAAATGAGGTTATTCAGCAGCAACAGTTTGGGGTGCTGCTGCGTTCAAGCGACCAGACAGGCGCACCAGAACAATCCCAACGACGACTACACCTGCGGCGATGTAGGGCGCAGCGGCAAGGCCGATGCCTTCGACTACAAGCCCCCCGGCCCATGCGCCCCCGGCAATGCCAAGGTTGAACGCACCAATGTTCAGGCCGGACGCCACATCCACCGCACCCGGAGATACTTCGCGTGCGATTTGCACGACGTAAGACTGCAGCGGCGGCACGTTGGCGAAGGCAAAGCCGCCCCAGAAGGCCGCAACTGCGATGGCTGCAATCGGGTGTGTAAGGAAGGCACCAAGTGCCACCAGTGATATCGCGAGGCCGGCAAAGATCACCGTCAGGGACGCTACTGCACCAATACGGTCAGCCAGTTTGCCGCCGGCGATGTTCCCCACGGCGACAGATGCACCGTAAAGCAGCAGCACAAGGCTGACCGCGCCTGCGGACAGACCCGTGACTTCGTTCAGCATCGGCGCAAGGAAGGTAAAGGCGATGAAGTTGCCGCCATAGCCGACAGCTGTGATCAGATAGACCAGCAGAAGGCGCGGCGAAGTCAGCACCTGTAATTGGGCATTGATCCCCGCTGATGCGGTCTTGGTCAGGTTGGCCGGCAACAGCACGGCAGAAGCGATGAAGCCGATCACACCCAGCACGACAACGCCAAGGAAAGTTGACTGCCAGCCGAAGTTTTGGCCGATAAACGTCCCCAAGGGAACACCCGTCACAAGCGCGACGGTCAAACCAAGGAACACCAGCGCAATGGCCGAGCTTTCTTTTTCTGGCTCCACAAGGTCTGTGGCAATGGTCGAGGCGATGGCAAAGAACACACCGTGGGCCAGACCGGTAATAAAGCGCGCAACAACGAGGCTGTTGTAGTCCGGTGCAAAGGCCGCAAAACCGTTGCCGAGGATGAACAGCGCCAACAAGAGCAGCAACAGTGTTTTGCGCGGCAGGCGGTCGGCCAGTGCGGTCAGAACCGGCGCACCAATGGTTACGCCAAGCGCATAAAGACTGACCAACAGGCCAGCAGAAGGAATAGAAACGCCAAGATCGGCGGCAATGGTAGGTAGCAGGCCGACGATAACGAACTCGGTCGTTCCGACGGCGAAAGCGCTGATGGTCAGCGCCCAAAGGGCAAGTGGCATCGGTTTTCTCCAACAAATTTGATGTCGACGCCGTATATGCCTGTCGTTATCTATTGCGAGAACAGACAAGTTTGGAATGGATCATTGCAGAAACTGCACGAATTACTGCGCATGGGGGATTTGGCCGCCTTCGTCGGGATCGTCGATGATGGGGGCTTTGCTGAATCTGCGCGGCGCAGAGGAGTATCGGCCTCTACGCTCAGCCGGTCAGTCACGCGGCTGGAGGAACAGTTGAAAGTTACGCTGCTGCGTCGGACCACGCGGTCCGTCGAAATCACCCCCGAAGGTGCCGCTGTTCTGGTTGAGGCGCGCGGAATTCTGGACCGCAGCGAAACCCTGCAAGAGATCGCAACCAGCGGACAGGCCCCCGCAGGACCGCTTCGCGTAAACGCACCGGTGCCTTACGTTCTGCATGTTCTCGCGCCGCGCCTGGCCGAGTTCCACGCGACATACCCCGACATCCAATTATCGATCGATATGACCGACACGCTGGTCGACTTGATTGGTAGCCACGCGGATGTTGCCATCAGGCTTGGAAAATTACCCGACAGCGACATGTTGCACCGGCCTTTGGGGCGCACGGATTGGAAATTGGTGGCTGCGCCGGACTATCTTGATCGCAAAGGCTGGCCAAAATCACCAACTGACCTCTCACAACTGGAGCAAGTTCGGTTCGCGGCACCAGATCATATCAACACATTGCGCTTTGCTGGTCTGTCCACGCCCGTGACGGTGCCCCCCGCTCTGACCGCGGGTAATGGAGAGGCTGTGCGCCAGATGGTATTAGGCGGACTGGGAATCGCGCGGTTCTCCGATTTCATGATCGCAGACGATATCCAAGCCGGGCGTTTGATTGAGCTGTTTCCCGGCCAACTCGACGCCGCACCTTTGAATATCTCAGCGCTCTACCTTACCCGCGTATCAGGATTGCGCCGTCTGGGCGTCTTTTTGGATTGGCTGGGGAACATTAGTGGCGGCTAAGTTCTCCAAGGCCCCTTTCAGCAAGCATAAAAACTCCGTGCCAAGCGTGGCGTCGAAAGGTTGCTTTTAATCAGTTTTATATCGACATATTTTGGGATGTCCGCTTCCAGGAAGCTGCACTGCAGCGGCGCGGCGCCATGCGAACGGCTGCTAAGGGCCGCAACCAACACTCCCCCTCCACACCGATGCAGAATCGTCACAGAACTTTCTCTGTCACGTTGCTTCCGTATTGCTTCCGGCAAAGGAAACGGCCCGCGCCACGCCGCAAGGCGCACCACTTAAGCTATTGATATAAAAGGAGTAAGTGGTGAGCCGTGATGGGTTCGAACCATCGACCTACTGATTAAAAGTTTGAATTTTGTGTTCTACTACGCTTTGCCACACTGCGCCCCACAGCACCACAACACATTGAAAACGTTGACTTTTAATTGCTGAGCGTGTGCGTTCTGCTACTTTGAATTGTCACATAACAACACGCACGGTGGTTGCTGTGGCTCATTTTGTAGATCGAAGAGGCACCCCATGAAACTGACTAAGCGAAGAATAGACGATGCCGAGCCTGACCCCAGCAAGCCCACGTTCATTTGGGACAGCTCTCTTACAGGGTTTGGTGTGAAGGTCCTGCAATCAGGCAAGAAGCGCTACATCTACAAGTATCGACAACATGGTGGCGGACGACGTGCCTCCACACGATGGGTCACAATCGGAAACCATGGCGAGATACCATTGGAAAGCGCCCGTGACATTGCCCGAGAGTTTGCAACTGCGGTTGCTCGTGGTGAAGACCCACAAGCCGATAAGATGGCGAAGCGCGAGGCCCCTTCCCTCACTGATTTGTGGGAGCGCTTTGATGCTGGCGAAATGAAGCGGCTTAAGCCAGCGACGATACGCGACTATCATTCCTTGTGGCGTAACATTATTGAGCCGAACCTTGGTAAGCGACGCGTCGCGGATATTACGCGTGCAGACGTGGACCGCATGCACAACGCCATGAGTGCTACCCCCTATCAGGCGAACCGTTCGGTTGCGGTCTTATCAAAGATGATGACCCTCGCTGAAATCTGGGAATGGCGACAACAAGGCACAAACCCCTGCCGCTACGTTCGTCGCCACACGGAAGGAAAGCGTGAGCGGTACATGTCGCAGCAGGAACTTGAACGATTGGGCGTGGCCCTGTCCCGCCTTGTAGATGACGGCCTCATCTGGCCTGACATGGCTAACCTGTTTCGGTTGCTGCTGCTAATTGGCGCACGTCGCAGCGAAATCTCAAACTGTGAATGGGATTGGATCGACTGGGACCGCAGGATTATTGCCCTGCCAGACAGCAAAACGGGCGCAAAGCCACTGTTCCTAAGCAATGAGGCAATTACTGTGCTTGAAAGCCAACAGATCACAACGCGGCATCAATCCTCCAAGTTTGTGTTTCCCGGCATGAAGGCCAGCCAGAGCATCGTGAACCTTGCAAAACCATGGAAGTTGATCTGCGAAGAAGCCGCGCTTGAAGACCTGCGGATACATGACCTTCGCCACACCGCTGCAAGCATTGCTGTTGGCCAAGGCGTTGCGCTCCCAATCATCGGGCGCTTGCTAGGACACACGCAAACGCAAACAACAGCACGCTATGCACATGTCGACGCCGACCCTGCGCTTAGGGCGGCAGATACCATAGGGCAAGCAATTGGCGCTGCTATAAAATAACACTCAGGCAGACCAGTATTTGAATGCTAGGGTTTAAAACTAGGCTTGAAATGGGCCTTTTGGGCGGAAACCAGACTTTCGCTGCATGCGCGACACAAACAGTGGGCCTCGCCAGGAGCGGACATATCACGGATATCCAGCAATAGAGCGAGACAGAATTCCTTAGGCGCAGGCCTATGGCGCTCGACCACTGCCCCTTATCTTTTCCGCTTGCCGCAACATTTCCGTAAAGACAGATACTTTGGCAGCGCGGAATTTTGACGCCGGAAGCACCACGAAGATACCCCCTTCGGGGAGTTGCCACGCGGACAATACCTGCGTCAGCGCGCCCGAGGTCAGACGATCATGCACCAGATAGTCAGGTAGGATCGCCAAACCTGCTCCTTCCTCCACGGCGGCCATGATCGCGGGCGCGCTATCAATTGAAAGATCGCCTTGCAATGTGACGGAGACCGTTTCGCCAGCGGTGTTTTCGAACAGCCAGTGCAGCGGGTCGGACAGTGCCTTGTTGGCAACAAAGGGCGCCATGGCGAGATCTCTGGGGTGTTGAATGTGATCGAACCGGCCGGACTTGTCGCCCGCGCCGACGAGAAACTGTCGGAACCCGCCCAGCTTGCGCGCCAACAGGGAGGAATCGCGCAGCCACCCGACTCGAATGGCCAGATCAAGCTCTCCCGCCAAAAGATCGCTATGATCATCCCCGAGATAAAGCTCCACCTGACACTCGGGGTACTGGTGTCGAAACGCTGTGACCACCCGGGCCACGATCGCCGTTCCGTAATCATTCGGGGCGGTCATGCGTAATAGACCCACGGGCTGCTCCGAGAGGTGCGACAACTCGCTGAAGGCCTCTTCTGCCTCGTTCAGGATCGATGTGCAGCGCATATAGAAAAGCTGCCCCGCCTCGGTGGGGCTGACCTTACGCGTGTTGCGCACCAAAAGCGTCGCCTTCAACTCGTCTTCCAACTGCGTCACCTGACTGCTGACCACGGCTTTGGTCACGCCAAGTCGGTTAGCGGCATTGGTAAAGGATCCAGTTTCGACAACCGCGGCGAAATACGCCAGCCGGTTGAGATTATGTGATTTGGCCATGTTTTCAGTGTTAGTCTTTGACATACAGTCTGTCAAAATAGTTTGTCTTATCAGGGGGGGGTGGAAGCGCCTAAATCGCTCCCCAAGGAGACAGATCATGACACAAACAGTGACACTGCATTACCTTTTCGATCCGCTCTGCGGTTGGTGCTACGGCGCCTCGGAGACCATCGTCACGCTTGCGAACCACCCCGATATCGACCTTCAACCATGGGCCACCGGCCTGTTCGCAGGCAATGGCGCGCGGCCGATGAAAAGCTTTGCCGCGCTGAGCGGTCGGCAGTTCACCGAAGCCTATCGCCGCGACGTGCTCGGTGCCGACGATACGTCTTTGGATTCCACCATGGCGACGCTCGCCGTCACGGCTGCGGCCGACACCGTCCCCGATTGCGTGATCGAGGCCCTCACAGCCATTCAGACAGCGCGCTATGTCGACGGCAAAGACGTGACCTCTTCCTCAGTTGTCGCAGGCTTGCTGACCGAGCTCGGCCTTGCAGAGGCGGCCTCGCGTATTCTGACCCCCGATGCAGCCCTCACGGGCCTAGCGCAGACGTGCAGCGCGAAAGCACGCGATCTGATGACGTCTCACAACCTGCAAGGCGTCCCCGCTCTGATTGCCGAGGTCGACGGAACGCAGTTCGGGCTGGATGCAAGCAAACTCTATTCCGGACCTGATGCAATACTGGCCACCCTCGGGCGCGCCTGATCCCACCATACTGAAAGGAAAAAAACATGAACCGCAGAGATCTTCTGAAACTCTCCACCACAGCAGGTGCAGCCGCCCTGATCGCACCCGGCATCTCGTTTGCAGATGCGACCGGCTTGACCTGGAACCATTTCCCCGCGGGCGAGAACGGCTTTTTCCGCGCGCCCGTTCTGATCCAGGGCGAGACCGAGGCTGTGTTGATTGACGGCGGCTTCACCCTCCCCGATGGCCGTGCATTGGCCGAAAAAATCAAGGCGACGGGCAAGACCCTGACCACGATCTATATCAGCCAGAGCGATCCTGATTTCTACTTCAGTCTGCGCCCGATCGTCGAAACCTTCCCCGAGGCCCGCGTCATCGCAGACAGCGAAACCGTTGCGGCCATCAATGCCAACGTGGCGAAAAAGGTCGAAACATGGGGGCCGCAACTGGGCGAGAACGGCCCCGCGACGGTGGCAGAGGTGATCATTCCTGAAGCCGATGTCAGCACCACCCTGACGTTAGACGGCCACGCCATCGAAATCGTCCCCGCCGAAGGGCTGGCCAACCGCCGCTATCTGTGGGTCGAGGATCTGAAGGCCGTGTTCGGCGGCGTGATGGTCTTTTCCGGCACGCATGTCTGGACCGCAGACACCCCGACCAAGGAACAGCGCGCCGCATGGATCGCCAACCTTGACGCGATCATCGCCCGCAATCCCTTGGTTGTCGTGCCCGGTCATATGGCGCTGGACGCGCCGATGGGTCTCGATGCGGTGGAATTCACGAAAGGGTATCTTCTGGCCATCGAGGAAGAGCTCGCCAAGGCAGATGGTTCGGAAGCGTTAATCGCAGCAATGACCGCCCGCTATCCCGATCTTGAAATGGGCGTGGCCTTGAATGTCGGCGCCAAGGTTCTGACCGGCGAGATGAAGTGGGGCTGACCCGCGCCTGATCCGTTTCAAGGCGCTTGCCACATAAGAAACCCGTCAAATGAGAGCGGCCGAGAAACCTTGGCCGCTCTCCCATCGTGTTGGATACGCATCTCTTGAGATCGCAAAAAAATGTAGGGCGTCGGCAGGGCTGCGGAGGTCAGCCTTGTGGAAGATGATGTCCGCCGCCTCAAAAGACCGCTTAGATAAAGTCGCGGCGCGGCTCCAATCGTGATGATGAAGGTCGGTTCAGGGCCGTCCGTGAAGACGGCCCATGCTTTTAGATTTCGATTGCTTCGGCGATCGTCAGCGCATCTTCAAGTTCAACGCCAAGGTATCTGACAGTGCTGTCCATCTTGGTATGCCCCAATAGAAGTTGGACCGCCCGCAGGTTGCCTGTCTTCTTGTAGATCTGCGTGACCTTTGTGCGCCGCATAGAATGCGTGCCGTATGCGCTGGATTCCAGACCAATGGATATCACCCATTCACGGACAATCCGCGCGTACTGGCGGGTCGAGATGTGGAGCCGCTCGTGAAAGCGACCAGGCCAGAGGTATTCGGATCCAACCATCAGCGGCTCTCGCATCCACCGTGCCAGCGAGGCACGAGTTCCTTCAGAGATTTCGAAGCGTACAGGCTTCTGCGTTTTGCTTTGCAGCACCGACGCACGTTCTTTAATTTGACCTGGCGCTATGACATCGACCACCTTCATTTTCACCAGATCGCAGCCGCGCAGCTTGCTGTCGATTGCAAGATTGAAAAGGGCCAGATCACGATAGTTCTCGGCGAGCTCCAGCCGAACCCTTATTGCCCAGACGTGTTTTGGCTTGAGCGGTCGTTTCTGGCCGACGATCCGGCCCTTGTTCCAAGCTGGGCGCAGTGCGCGGATGGCGGGTAAGTTTGGCGTTCCCATGATAGGTCCTCCGATCCACCACGCCCTCCCACATCGACAACCCGACGTTGACAAGCCATCATATCACATGATGATGCGACGCATCCGAGGTCGGCTGTGAGTCCACTTTGACCGATGCTGCAATGTGCACCAAAGTCTGAAGGCTGGTATGAAGCGGTCATTCGAGGATGGTTTTTGCGTCTTTCCGGTGATGGATGGTGGCGATTTCAACGGAATATCAGGTGCTTGTGGGGCGTCGTATACAACAGGTGTTCACGTTTCTATCGCACAGTATCGTCTTCGTTGCGAAGCTGAGGCGGCAAGCAATTGAGGTCGGTCCTTTGTACGCCGAATATCAGCGTTTACTTCCGTTTATTCCCGATACTGAGCGGCGTCTTTTCCTTGGCGAAATCAGCCGTCGCCGGGACCTGCTCCTTTACTTTTTTCGGTTTCTTCACTTCACGATTTCCACGCTTCTTGTTGCCTTTGGACATCTGATTTCCTCCAATGTCATGTTTGTTGTGATTTCAAATGGTCGGACGGATACCGACGTTTCTTGCCAGTAGAAACTCTGTCGTGCGTCGTTGGATCGCAGCATTGAGCCGGGTTTCATTATGCCGCCCATGGCATTGATTTCGGACATTCCAGCGGGCCTGTTCGGCTTCTACTGCGAGATTGCGGATTGCGACCGCCGCTGTATTGCATCACGGGCGTCGAACAGAGTTCCCGCCAGCGATGATGGCGTTGATCAATTCGGCGACGGCCCGGTGCCTTTCCATTTCGAGTTCGGTGCCAAGGGCGTTCACATGGGTCGCCGCGGCGTCACGAAGTACCCCAACGATCTCGTGTTCCGGCAGCACCCCGCGATCGTTCATGGCAAGCAGGAGCGCCTCGCAGATCGATAGGGCGGCCTGGCCTGCATGTTCGCTTGCGGTGGACATCTGAGCTTCCTTCCTTGGCATCGTGAACCTGAGAAAAGGTGAGACTCAGATGCATCCGTACATCTCGCAGGAAGTGCTCTATGATGGACTGATTCAGAGCAGTGCCCGAGCCGATTTATGCTCTTAGGTCGCGACACGCCGGGAGGCCCCATGACATCTGCTGAACACAGCCCCCTGACCCGCAAGATCTCGTCCTTCGTCGCCTTGTCGGAGGTCGAGCTGGCCGCGCTTGAACGACTTCATCAGCGTCGCCGCTCCTTCGTAGCGGGGCGTGATATGGTGCATCAGGGGCAGTCGGCTCAGGCCGCTTATATTCTGTCCGCGGGTTGGGTCTGTTCTTACAAACTGCAGGCCGACGGGACCCGGCAGATCGTGGATTTCCAAGTGCCGGGGGATTTTCTCGGGCTGCGGAGCGTCCTTTTGCGCACGTCGGACCATAGCTTTGAACCCATCGTCGACATCGAGGCTGCGGAGGTGCTGAAGAGCGACCTTCTTGATGCATTCGCGCAGATGCCGCGCCTTGCAACAGCCATACTTTGGGCGGCGTCTCGGGACGAAGCGATGGTCGTGGAACATCTCGTCGGAATCGGTCGGCGTGATGCGGACGCCCGCATGACGCATTTTCTGTTGGAGCTGGGATCGCGGCTTGCGCTGGTGGGCATGGGGACTAAGGATGGGTACGACTGCCCGCTGACCCAGTACCACCTCGCGGATGTGCTGGGACTGAGTGCCATCCACGTGAACCGCGTTCTGCGCCAGCTTCGCGAGAGTGGACTGGTGACCCTTCGGGACGGTCGCGTGACGTTTCACGACTATGATGGCCTGGTGGATCTTGCCGAGTTCGATCCGGCTTATCTGGACCAGACCGGACCGCTCCTGAAGTGAGAGGGCCACCCTCTGTTGCTCGGCAGGCGACCCTAGGTATCACATCAGACGATGGCGTTCACGCGAGGGCGTGGGTCGCCGCATCGAGTTCCTTGTTGGTCTCGGCGTCGTTCTTCGCCGTGTTCGCCTTCTCGGCTGCCTCGTAGTGCTTGAGCGCCGCGTCCTTCTTCGGACCAACGGGCGCCTTGTCCCACGCGGCCTTCACGGAGGTCATCTTCTCGGCAGTCTTGTTCTGTTCCGGAGTCATTGGTATTGTCCTTTCCTGGACGCTCCGAAAATAAGAAGCGTACCGACATTCCGGCCCTGTTGGGATCGGCACGTCGACGCGCAACTCAGGTACTCGGAAATCTTCTCTGCCACCAAATATTCGGCGGACATGCCTGACCTAGCTTTGCCAGAGGTCTTCCACACTGCCGTAGGTTAGTCCCGGTGCCTGCGGCAGGTCGATTACTTCTGCGCTTCTCATGTCACCGCAGTTTGCTGGTGGGAAATTCTCAGCCATCTGTCGTCATCGTTGAGGTAGGTTGAGGCACAGAGGGCCTTGTAGATCGGCACATCGGTTTTTTCTGCCGAGACGCGATAGGTGAGAATGGCGATGTCATGACACCGCATTACGCGCCGTTCGGCCATGACAACGGAGCGCCAGCCAGTCCTCTGCCGAAGATGGGTCCAGATCTGGTCGCCCTGGAGGATCCCGGGCGGATAGGGGAAGACCATGACGGCGTTGGTCGCTGTCGTCGCCCGCGCGTTGTCGGCGCCACTGGTCCAGAAGTGTTCCTCCATGTCCCAGAGAACGCCCTGTTCGCGAGGCGATAGCGTGCCTGACTTGTGTGCCGCATGTGCCGGTCTGCCCATGGTTGCGGTTGAGACGGTCATTCGCGTGACCCCGACCCGCCAACCATGAACATCTGAAACAGTACAAAGATGATCGCGAGCACCGCCCAGATCGCTCCACTTGCTCCCGGGCGCCCGTGGGCGCCCGTCGAGGCAGCGCGCTTCAGGCTACTTGACGCCCGGCCTTCGGGAAGCAGCTCGCTCAGGTCTCGTGCGATCCTGCCGTGATCGCTGGCGAGCGCAGGAACGTCCCGAAATCGGGCAAGCAGGGTTCCCAATCTTACCCGCGCGGCGTCGCGCCCGAGCGTGACCAGTTCAGCGGTTTCCTTCCATGGATCGAGGCCAAGCCGCGCAAGCGTGGAGAGCACAGTCACGGCATAGCCGTTCCGGTCCTCGCCGACGGAGGCATGGAGAAACCGATCGAACTCGGGCGGGTGCGGGTTGAGTACATTGGGGTCGGCCATAGCCAATCCTTTCAAGGGTTGCAGGAATGTAGATCATCCCTGTTTCCCAAAGGATACGCGCAGGTCGGTCTCGCCGCCCTTACACAGGTCAGTGCGGGTGACTGCCCTCAGGAAGGTCGCAGCCGGTTCGGTGCCCGGGACTAACATGCGTCAGCGCCAGTCGGACGATCTCGGAGTATAAGAGAGTAATTCGTTTGACTGGTCCGTCCCCCACTCCCAGGGGCCGTCAACAGTGGCGGGCGACAAATTTGCCAACATCGCGGAGACCAGAGATGAACATGCGGTCGACCAGATCGATGGTGACGTTTTCGAACCCGTTCACCTTGCCAGGGAACCCCGGCGATCTGCCCGCGGGCGACTATGAGGTTCTCGTCGAAGAGGAGCTTCTTCGGGGGCTGAGCTTCGAGACCTATCGGCGTACAGCAACCTACCTGACGGTACATGGCAGGGGCGCTCACGCGGGGCGAAGTGAGCTCCGATTGACGACCGAGAGCGACATTAAAGAGGCGCTGCGGCGGGACGCTGACACATCCGAAACGAACAATCACAGCGAAGCGGCGCTTTCCCCGCAGGAGGATAGAACATGAATACTCCCGAATGGCTCAAACCCGGCATCTATGGTGCCGTGATCGGTGCTGTCTTTGTCGGCGTCGTCGGATTTTCATGGGGTGGCTGGGTGACCGGCGGCACTTCGAATGACCGGGCGGTGGCGATGTCCCGTAACGATGTCGTCGCATCAATGGTACCGGTCTGCCTCGACATGGCGCGGTCAGACCCGGCTCGGGCGGACAAGCTTGCAACGATCCGGGCAGCCTCGACCTACCAGAGGCGCGACGCTCTCATGACAGTCGGCTGGGCGACGATGCCAGGAACCGATGCCCCAGACCGAGACATTGCGCAAGCCTGCCTGAAGGAACTGGACCTCTGAGGTCATGCTGTTCAGAGCCGATGATGTGATGGCGCAAAACGGGTCGCAACGTCAAACGCGCGAGCCAGGCATCGCACCGAGTGCCAAAACCGAGATAGGAGCTTGCAATGCCTTCTGATGACAATGGACCGGAAGATCGCGGACCTTGGAAAAACAAGCAGACCCGCGTTCCCCCTGAGGTTGACGCAATTCTCAGGCGGGGCCGGGATCGGCTGCACGGCATCCTGCCGGACGGTCTGCCACCGGTGAAGCGTCTTGCAATCGGGGCCGCCATTGCGCTTGCGGCGTTTGGGGCGTGGTCCTCATATTACACGGTGCCGAGCGACTCCGTTGCGATTGTCCAACGGTTCGGGAAGTACGCGACCGAGGTCCCTCCGGGGCTGCACTTCAAGATCCCGTTCGGGATCGACGTGACCACATTGGTCCCGGTCAAGCGCCAGCTGAAACAAGAGTTCGGGTTCACGACCCCGGGTGCTTCCGATCCCTATCAGAGCCCGACAGACGGCCGCCGCGAGACCGAGATGGTGACTGGCGATCTCAACGCCGCGCTCGTGGAGTGGGTGGTGCAGTACCGGATTTCCGAACCTCGGAAATTTCTGTTCGAGGTGCGTCAGCCGAGCGCAACCCTGCGTTACGTCTCGGAGTCCGTCATGCGCGAAGTCGTGGGAGACCGCACAGTCGACGAGGTGATCACCGTCGGGCGCCAGGAAATCGAAAGCGAAGCCCTGCTGAAGATGCAGGCGCTCGCGACCAAATACGCGATGGGCATCAGCATCGATCAGGTACAGCTGAAGAACATCAATCCGCCCCAACCCGTTCAGGCCTCGTTCAACGAAGTCAATCAGGCGCAGCAAGAAAAAGAGCGGATCATCAACGAGGCCCGCCGCGAATACAACCGCGTCATCCCTCTTGCCGAAGGAGAAAAGGACCAGCGCATCCGCGAAGCCGATGGTTATCGCCTGAGGCGGATCAATGAAGCTGAGGGGGATGCGGCACGCTTCACGGCGCTTCTAACGGAATACCGCCAGGCCCCCGAGGTGACCCGGCGCCGGATCTACATCGAAACCCTGCAGGATGTTCTGCCGGGAATTGGCTCCAAGATCATTGTCGACGGGCCCACGACAAGCATCCTGCCGCTTTTGAATCTGGATCGACAGACAGGAGAGCAACCATGAAAACCCTTTCGCTCATTGCCGCGGGGATCGCGGTTGCCGGGGTAGTCGCTGCGTCATCCGCCCTCTACACCGTTGGCGAGGTCGAACAGGCCATCATCACCCAGTTCGGCAAGCCGGTCGGCGCGCCGGTCACCGAGGCTGGTCTCAAGTTGAAACTCCCCTTCGTTCAGGAGGTTAACCGGATCGACAGCCGGGTTCTGGAGTGGGACGGTTCGCCATCGGACATGCCCACCAAGGACAAGCTCTATATCTCAGTTGATCTCTTCGCGCGCTGGACGATCACCGATCCGTTGCAATACTTCCTGCGCCTACGCGACGAGCGCAGCGCCCAGTCGCGCCTCGATGATATCCTCGGTAGCGAGACGCGGAACGCCGTCGCCAAGCACGAACTTATTGAGATTGTGCGCACGACCAGGGGTCGGACGCCGCTTCGGGACACGCTTCTGACTGATCAGGAGCTTGCGCAGGACATTGGCGCACTGGTTCCCATCATGAAGGGGCGGGCGCTGGTCGAGCAGCAGATCTTCACGGCGGCGGCAGAGAAGGTGCGCGTCTTCGGGATTGAGCTTCTCGACATTCGTTTCAAACGCATAAACTACAATGAGAGCGTGCGACCCAAGATCTATGACCGCATGATCTCGGAGCGCCGGCAGATTGCCGAAAGATTCCTGTCCGAAGGCAACGGTGAAGCGGCCCGTATTCAAGGCAACAGGGTGCGGGATCTGAACAAGATCCAGTCCGAAGCCTATCGCGCCGTCGAGGAAATCCGTGGTGCCGCCGATGCCGCAGCAGCAGCAATCTATGCGGGCGGCTACAATGTCGATGCCGTTTCGGTCGAATTCTACGATTTCACCCGAACCATGCAGGCCTACGGCGACATGATCTCCGACGATACTACGCTTGTCCTGACGACGGACAGCGATCTATTCCAGTTCCTGCGCGGCATGCAGGGCGAGGCAAACCCAATCCGCGATCCGGGCAGCGTCCCAAGCGACGGTGGCGTGGCGTCAATCGGCAGGGCCCGACCAGCGCAAGACCCCGCGACGCCAATCGTGACACAGACGGAGGTCGAAGCAGGCCGATAGGTTCATGGTGGAAGGTTTCAAGCATGAATTGAGGGTATCAATCGGGAAGCACGTCAATGACATCTGGACCACCGAGGCCGGTTTCTGTCCGCTCTTGAGCAAGACACGCCTACTTAATTTCCGTGCCCCTAACCTGGGTCAGCGCACGATTTACGCTTGGCTGGTAGGTAGATGGCAAGAGCAGGATCGCGATGAGGCGAGGGCCTGTCTGCACACGCTTGAGCACACGACACCCAGCGTCACACCACGCAGCGTGAAGGATGACAAGCCATGACATCAGTGAAAAATCTTACCAAGACGGCCGCAGAGACGATCGATCTTGAACGGCGCGTGTTGGCCCATGAACGGATTCTGCAGGCCCTGATCGCTTACATGGCACGTACCGAGCCGCATTTCGTCGACCACCTCCGAGAACGGTTCGTAGAACCGATGAGATTGACCCGGCACGAGCATGACCACCGCGAAACGGATAATTACGCGGAAGAATTCATGTGCGCTGCTATGCTCCTGGGAGAAGCGCGCGCGCCCAACGCGAAGGAGACGGAAATGACCGATAAGCATCGCGTGCCGCCGAAAAGCAAAGGAGGACAGGAGTCTTCCATGAACTGGCCACCGCACCGCGGTGGAGTTCAGGTGCGCGAAAGGAACAGCATCTGGGAGGTGGAGGTCGATGGCAAGTTCCGCGGCGACTACCACCAGAAGGAACATGCTCTTGCCGCCGCGGCCCTGCACAAGTTGTCTCCCCGATGACCGGTCGTACTCACCGGACAGTTCCGCCGGACTTCGCAATCCAGGTGGCCGAGAACGAAGGAATGCCATCCAGATCGAATTCCAGGGGCTCCCCGCCGCCGCCCGCGCCCACGCGACGACTGACTGGAACGCTCACGCTTGAGCTATCGAAGACGCGCGCGGCAACCGGCGGACTCTGGTCCGAAAAGGAGAAAGCGGCGATGAGGCATCCTCTAACAAGGCTGATCGCGAGGACGGCAGTAATAGCCGGTGCGATCGCGTTCTTCGCCTTCCCCGTCCTTGCGCAGGATGGCACTGGCCCGATGCCTCGGAACGCTCATCCTTGCAAAGTAATCATTACATGACCAGGCGCGGCCGTGTGTCTGGCATGCGGGTCAGCATCGGGTGTCGTCTGCGATACAGCTTCCCTCAGCCGACGCCGCTGATCGCGATGCTGAACGTCCACTATTCGCGCTTTGGCGATCTGGAGCGCGCCGACTATCTCGTAACGTCGCCGAGCGTGCCGCTCGAAAGCTATCGGGACGGCTTCGGCAACTGGTGTACGCGCCTCCTAGCTCCGGCGGGCGACTTCTGCCTGTCGACGGATGGCATCTTCCGCGACACGGGCCAGCCCGATCCCGCATCCCCGGGCGCGCTGCCGCACGCGGTCCAGGATCTGCCTTTCGAGACCCTCGTGTTTCTTCGGGGCAGCCGGTATTGCGATACCGATCTTCTTTCGGAGGAGGCGTGGCGTCTTTTCGAGACCACGGACCCGGGATGGTCACGCGTTCAGGCGATCTGCGATTTCGTGCATGGGCATGTCCGCTTCGATTACATGCAGGCGAAAGCGACGCGCACCGCATCGCAGGCAATGGCCGAGCAACAAGGCGTCTGCCGTGATTATGCTCACCTCGCCATCGCCTTATGTCGCTGCATGAACATTCCGGCCCGCTACTGCACCGGATTTCTGAGCGTCATCGGTGAACCTCTGCCTCATCCGCCCGGGGACTTTGCGGCGTGGATGGAGGTCTTTCTCGCTGGTGAATGGCACATGTTCGACCCGCGGAACAACAAGCCTAAGTTTGCGAGAATTCTGATTGCGCGGGGCCGCGATGCCGCTGACGTCCCTCTGACCCAGACATTTGGTCAGAACACACTGACGGAGTTCAAGGTTTGGACTGACGATCTGGTGTGATCTTTAACTTCTTGGCGGCGCGCCATCGTAAATCGGGTCGCCAGCCCCCATATAGGTATTACCGATGCCAGGCATCCCGGTCCGACATGGACGAGGAGTTGGCGCCGGCCAATCAAAGGATCGATGATATGTCATTCAAGGACCTGACCACCAGGGCTGCGGCCGCAATGAAGCCGAAGCCCGCGGACACCGCGAAGACCCCAGCCAAGGAGAACGAGTCTACGGCCGCCGGCAAGGATGCGCTAGCGAAATCCAAGACATCTTGAGACGTTCACAGGCCACGCGCCCCATTCTTAATTGGGGCGCGGACCACCCGCAGCAATAAGGGAGAGGATCACGCCAATGGAAGAACTGACAAGCAAGACCGTCGCGGTTTTTTCCCGGCCCTTCACCGTTCCAGGCTTTGACGAGACGCTTCCGGCGGGAGAGTACGAGATCGAAACGGAATTGGTTTCACCACCGGATCAACAGGATCCTGCAGCCTGGAAAGCCTCCGTCCTAGTGAAACTTCATCCCAGGACATCGCATCCGGGGCTTGCGCGATCTCTGACCGTTTCCCTTGCCGATCTGGACCATGCCCGCGCCAGGGACAAGCTGACGGGCAGAGCGTTGTCCGACTTCTTCCTTGAGGAAATGCTGGCTGATCCGATGGTGCGCCTCGTGATGGAGGCCGACGGGGTCTCTGCAGCACATATGCGACATCTCTATTCGAGGCGCCGGACGCCCCAGTCTGACAGGGATGTCCTGGACCGGAACCCGGCGCGTTTAGGTGCACGTGACATGGCGTCAATCCATGCTGCTGAAAACGAGGGCATGCCTCCACGACCGACAGGGACGTCGACTATGCGCACGGAAGTCAGCGCGGATTTGACATGATCGCGAACAAAACCTCGGTCGACGTGGCATTTTCGGACATCGCCCGCGGAAGGGTCTTTGGCGACGTACCTCGAGAGCGTCCTTGTCTGAGATGCGATGTTGTTTTCTGGAGTGAAGGTATTGGAGAACGGATCTGTCGGCGCTGCAAAGGGTTAAACGCCTGGCGGAACGCCGTTCCCGTCAGCCCCGGTGTATCCCGGCGCTGCTGATGCCCATCGATGCACGCGCCGTCTTCCCTGTATCGTACTGGACCCGTCATTTCGGCCAGTCTAGACATCGCTCGCACCACGACCTACCGAAGGTCTCTGCCACGGCCAACTCCCTCGCAGGAAAGCCTACGCTGGCAATTGTTGGGAAGAAGGTAAAGTAGACAGCCTTCTACGCCGCGATTGCTGAAAAGCGCGTTTGAGCGAAATATAGTTCAACAGCCCATTGCAGAGTTCCGTCGGGATAACCACTTTCCATACATTGGCACTCAGGTGTGGCGAGTGCCAATGTGTCTCTACGCATGCCACCCCTACCCGGAAATCCCGAAAAGGAGCATTTCCATGATGTTTACCCCACTACATGACCGTGTCTTGGTCCGCCGTATTGAAGGCGACGAAAAGACCTCGGGCGGCCTGATCATCCCTGACAATGTTAAAGAAAAACCGCAGGAAGGCGAAGTCGTATCCGTGGGTGCCGGTGCAAAAGACGACGCAGGCGCGCGTATCGCAATGGACGTCAAAGCTGGCGACAAAATTCTGTTCGGCAAATGGTCGGGCACTGAAATTAAGATTGATAGCGAAGAGCTGATGATAATGAAGGAGAGCGACATCTTGGGCATTATGGCCTGAACGACGCGTCCCCTTTCACACATCTTTCATTTAGGAATACCGACATGTCTGCAAAAGAAGTCAAATTCGGCACGGACTCCCGTGACCGCATGCTTAAGGGCATCAATACGCTCGCCAACGCCGTCAAAGTCACGCTTGGCCCCAAGGGCCGCAACGTGGTTCTCGACAAGTCCTATGGCGCGCCGCGCATAACTAAGGACGGCGTTACGGTCGCCAAGGAAATCGAACTCTCGGATGCGTTCGAGAACATGGGCGCACAGCTCGTCAAGGATGTTGCATCGCGCACCAATGACGAGGCTGGCGACGGCACAACCACCGCCACGGTTCTCGCCCAGGCTATCGTCAAGGAAGGTATGAAGTCAGTCGCCGCTGGCATGAACCCGATGGACCTCAAACGCGGCATCGACAAAGCGGTCACCGCCGCTGTTGCAGAGATCAAGGCGATGTCGCGGCCAGTGGGCGATACGGCTGAGATCGCTAAAGTCGGAACCATTTCGGCAAACGGTGAAGCTGCTATCGGTCAACAGATCGCGGACGCGATGGCGAAAGTCGGCAACGAAGGTGTCATCACCGTCGAAGAGAACAAAGGCCTTGAGACCGAGACCGAAGTGGTCGAAGGCATGCAATTTGATCGCGGCTATCTCAGCCCGTATTTCATCACAGATACCGCCAAGATGACGGCGACCCTGGAAGACTGCGTCATCCTCCTGCACGAGAAGAAACTGACGTCTCTGGCCCCCATGGTGCCTTTGCTTGAGGCTGTCATGCAGGCGAACAAGCAGCTCTTGGTGATGGCCGAGGACATTGATGGCGAAGCGCTCGCAACCCTTGTGGTGAACAAACTGCGCGGTGGCCTGAAGGTTGCTGGTGTCAAAGCGCCCGGTTTCGGAGATCGTCGCAAGGCGATGTTGGAAGATCTTGCCATCCTTACCGGTGGACAGGTGATTTCCGAAGAGCTGGGCATCAAGCTTGAAAATGTCACGATGGACATGCTGGGCGATGCCAAAAAAATCACGATTACCAAGGACACAACAACCGTGATCGACGGCGCGGGCGACAAAGAAGCTATCGCTTCGCGTGTCACCCAAATCCGCGCCCAGATCGAAGAGACCACCTCAGATTACGACAAGGAAAAACTGCAGGAGCGGCTGGCCAAATTGGCGGGCGGCGTTGCGGTGATCAAAGTTGGTGGTGCGACCGAGATCGAAGTGAAAGAGCGCAAGGATCGAGTTGATGACGCCTTGAACGCAACACGTGCGGCTGTCCAAGAAGGCGTCGTACCAGGCGGTGGCGTAGCACTTGTACATGCGGGCAAGGTTCTGGAAGGTCTTAAAGGAGACAACGCGGATCAGGATGCAGGTATCAAGATCATCCGCAAAGCCCTTCAGGCCCCGTTGCGCCAGATCGCTGAAAACGCCGGTGTCGATGGCTCGGTCGTGGCTGGAAAAGTACTTGAGAACACCAGCAAGACGTTCGGCTATGATGCGCAGTTGGACCAGTACGGCGACATGTTGAAGGCCGGTGTCATCGATCCGACCAAGGTCGTTCGAATAGCGCTGGAATACGCGGCATCGGTTGCGGGCCTACTGGTCACCACTGAAGCGATGGTGGCTGACAAACCTGTCAAGCCGAACCGCCATGGCATACCCGACATGGAGGGTATGGAAGGCATGATGTGAAAGCGAACTTTTGCTCGCGGCCTTGGAACCAACCTTTATGAGCCGCGAGCAGCATATTCCTGAAGATGGCTTGCACCAGCGACCCGGCTTTTTTAGTTGCTCTGCCCCCTAAGTAGACCATGTCGGGAGGCTCTGCTTTCTGACATTAAATCGCTCCAAGCTGATCTGTGTAAGCGTCGAAAACTGGAATGTAAGCTAGCTAGAATATGCCCGCTGAAAATTCAGTAGGAAGTGTGTTTTCGAGTTTTAAAGCGGCGCGCAAGTGTGAGTTCCCTAAAAAGAAATTCTTCTTTCGCGCGCCGCTCTTTCTCGAAGTGCCTAGGAAAGGACACCACAATGAAACTCAACACCAATACCATCTCGGAAAAGATGAAGTCCGTCAAAGCCAGCTGTGGAGGCGCACCCTTCGGTGAAAAAAGAACGCAGGCCTGGAGACATTACAACGCTGCTGAGGCCGCGCACAAAGCGAATGACGACATCAAGACGAAATACGAACTCGACGCTGCCAGGAAAGCCCTTGCGTAAAAAATAACGGCCGCGTGAAAAAGCGGGCCAGCTTGCGCAAATGCAGAATGTAATGCGCCGGGACCTGAACCGCAATCCATGATGGATTGCCCTACCTTGATCGGAAAAAACGTGAAAAATGTAAGTCTCGTAGCTGCCCTCATGACATCCGTCGCATTCTCCGCCAATGCAATGTCTGCCGAAATTGATACTGACGGCGACGGCATGGCGTCCTTCGCTGAGCTTCAGGTTTCATATCCTGAACTTACCGAGGAGGTGTTCGGCGACATTGACACAAATGGTGATGGACTCGTCGACGACGAGGAAATGGCTATCGCCGTCGAGCTTGGCAACCTCGCGGATCCTGAAACCGATTCCTGAAGCCAAAGGTTGGAGTAAGCGCTATGCAGAATCGTGAAGCTTTCAGATGGACCGTCACAGCGTCAGGGCTTTGGCTCATCTTGTCGCCATTCATGCTTCTCGGCGGCCAGTCGGCTCTTAGCAATGCCCTCGTTGGCGATGCAGGATTGCTCATTCTCTCGGGGCTTTTGGCTTTGATCGTAGCGGGTTACGGCCACAACAAACATTACCTGGTCCAGACCTATCTGGGGGTTTCTTACAGTTTGGTTTTGGTAGCGGCTCCTTGGCTGTTCGGATTCACCGACCCTATGACCGCCTGGAATGCCGGAGTTGTCGGAACGGCTTTGATTCTGGCGGGCCTTTATGTGGTGTTTCAAAAAATGCCGAAACACCACGCATAGTTAAGACACTGTGTGGGGCGGCAAACGCCCCACACTTCTAATCGTTTTCCTTGCCAATATGAACCGCCCCGGGTTTATGGGAGATGGCCATTGACCGCGAGTCGAACGCTTCGCGACTTATAGAGGAATAGACAGACTGTCTCACTGGACCAAGGTCGTAACCTCTGGAGGTTTGCAACTCGTGTGCACTCCAAAGTGATGGTCCGGAAAGCGCACGAAAGCAGCCTCTTGCGCAAACGCAGCGAATTGACCTTTTGTCCCGCAGACCCATGTTCTGGCCGACAAGATGCTGCACGATCCACGAATGTCTCCTTCGACGGGCCGCACCGCAGCATTGTTGGGTGGTGGTCAAAGTCCGCAATGGGCCGTGAGCGACCAACTAATTTGTGTTGCCTCAACATGATGCTGCGAAGCGGAGAATGGCAGGAATGAGCCCAGTTTGACCGATGCTGCGCTGTACACGAAGGTCAGCTTTCAGGATTTGCCAACACTGAGCTTACGTATTTGTCTATGTCGCCAGCCAGGTCGTCATCGGTGAACCCGGCGCGTGCGCGGAACACCATACCCTGCCGCAAGTCAAACATCAGCTTGGCGCGATCCGCGCTTGGGAAATCTTGCGGCAAATTGCCAACCATAACTTCATGTTCAAAGCGGGCCGTGATGCGCTTATCTGTCGATGTGATCGCGTCTTGCAGCAATTCGGCTGTGCCATTTACATGCCCCGCGCTTGTCGCAACACACGAGACAAGAAAGCATCCCTTTGCTCCACTGTCATGGTGTGTTGAGTAGTCAACCACAGCCTCGAAGAAGGCGCGAACAGCCTTTTGAATATCGGGCACGGTCTCCAGCGCGACCAAAGGTGTGCAGGCGTCATTGGTTGCATAGCTGTTGATCGCTTCAAGGTAGAGGCCGTGCTTGTCGCCAAACTCTGCATAAAGACTGGGGCTGTTAATCCCCATCTCATCCGTCAGCAGCTTCATTGATGCGCCTTCGTAACCCTGCTTCCAGAACACGCCGATGGCCTTCGTGAGGGCCTCATCACGGTCGAAGGTTTTAGGCCGTCCAACTTTTTTTGTGTCGATCACTACAAAATTCCTTGACGTTTCGTTTTGACGCATTTTATAACGATCACCACAAAATGCAAGGATAGCACAATGTCATCGCAAAAAATTCCCGCTGGATCACAACTTCCAGCAATCACAGTATCAAAGCTGGCCGGGGGCGACCTCACGCTCGGTGCTCCGCAAGACGGATATGATTGGCAAATGGTCGTCGTCTATCGGGGCAAGCATTGCCCGATGTGCACGAGCTATTTGAAGGATCTGGAAGCCCTGCTGCCGCAGTTTCACGCTCTGGGAGTAGATGTGGTCGCAGTCTCCGCCGACACCGAAACAAATGCGAGCGAACAGATCGCACTTGTGCAGCCAAGTTATCCGGTTTGCTATGATCTGAGTCTGGATCAAATGCACGCACTTGGGCTTTATGTATCTGATCCGAGATCGCCAGAAGAAACGGATCAACCCTTCGCAGAGCCAGGTATCTTTGTCGTCAATGCAGATGGTCAGGTGCAGGTCACGGATATCTCCAACGCGCCATTCGCCCGGCCAGACCTGAAAACCCTGCTTGGCGGTCTGCGCTTCATCCGCAACCCCGAAAACAATTACCCAATCCGAGGGACGCGCGCCGCTTAAAGCTCACCCTCTTCTTACCACCTAAAATCAAACACTAAAGTGAAAGGACAAGCTCATGCGCTTGACACCCGCCCTCCCCACTATTGCTCTCGTTGCCTCTCTGGCGCTGCCAGCCATTGCTGAAACACAGGCCCAATCGCAAGCCCGTGAAAGCCTGATGGCCTTCAATGATCGTTTCAATGAACTGGCTGCAGCCCATGACGCGGCTGGGCTCATTGCCCTCTATGACGAAGATGCGTTCTGGATCGCGCCTGCGACCCGGCCAGCGCAAGGTCGCGACGGTGTTCCGCGTCAGACCATCAACTTCATGAGCGAGAACAAGGGTGATCTGTCGCACACGATTGAAGACCTGTTCATTTCTGATGATGGGACGCAGGCGGTAATGAAGGGTTTGACGCGCGCTGCCGTCGAAAGCCAGGGTTTCCAGCTTGAAGGGTCATACGTCTACGTGCTTGAGCGCGAAAACGAAGACGATGAATGGCAGATCGTGCTGGATATGTTCAGCAACTACGCGACCGAGTGATCATTCGGGCCAAACCTCACGAGAAACAACTTATCGCAAAAGGACCATTTCAATGGCTATGACCGAAAATCACGCAAACGCAGCCGCCGTCAAATCGACACTGGACGGGCTGATCCATGGCGTGTCAGGGCATTCGTTCGATGTGTTGGACAACCTCTATCACCGTGACATGCAGACTTATCTTCTGCTGAACGATGGCACGTTGATGCGCAACGACAAACCCGGATTCATGGAGATGATCAAGCATAACATGGGCGCGCTGAAGGATGACAACCCTTGGGTGCAATACCATCTGGTTGAGGCCGATGACACGCATGGGCACATCGTGGTCAGCCGCAAGAATAACGCGACCGGGCGCTATCAGCTCATCTCACTCAGCATCGATTTCGTTCTTGAGGATGGCCGCTGGCAGATCACGCGCGAGATCATCATGACGCGGAACGATGCGACAGTCGCGTAAACGATCGCTGCAATGCGACGCAGGACATCGCATTGCAGCGGCACTCAGGCACCACCTGATTGATCGCGACAGAACACTGGTTCGTATGATCAGGGGGTAACTGTCCCGCTCAAACTCATAATCCGAAGCCACCATTCGACGTCGGTTACATTATGCCCCCTTTGTCCGCAGCGCAGTCGTCCGACTTACCTAAAATGCCGCGCTATGCACGAATGGCGGCTTTCGGGAAGGCGACAGGTGAATTCAAGACGGTGCCGAACGTCCGATAAGGGCCGTGAGTTGCCCTAGGTTGCAGGAAGTACCAAGGCCCGCTATGCGGGACTTTGCAGGCCTTTGCTGCGGCTGCGCCAATAGCGGCTTTGGGCGATGGGCAGGGTCACAAACCGCCCTTTTCGCCGGTGACAGAAACGTATGAGTTCTGTCACAATAGCCCAGTAGACAGGCAACTTATTGGATTCGGAATTTGGGCTTTGCACACTCCAAAAATCACGAACTGATCAGGTTAGGCGGTACCAAGCCTCGCGGAACTCGGGCTTGTCGTAGTTCTTTGCCTCAAGCCAGTACGCGCGATTCTTGCCCTTGTCTCGCGATGCCAACATCTTCACTTCTTCCAGGGTCAGAATGAAACAGACCGGATCATCGCAGTTTGCCCCTAAGGTGATGATCCACCACCGCGACCTCAGACGTTCGAGGTCCGTACCCAACGGAACTGCTGCGCGCTTCGACAGTGCCTTTGACTGGATGGGGATCACCGCCTCTTCGTCATCGACAGGGGCGGCATACAGATCAGCACCTCTGGCATTCCGCACCGTTGGCATGACGTTCCAACCGCGCCGGGTCAGTTCCCACGCGACATGGAACAGTCCGGCATTTCCTGTCATCTGGTGCTTCATTGCAATGCCCCGAAGTTGTTTGCTTCCACGGCAGCTCGGACTGCGCTAGGCAAACAATTTCCTGACCGTTCCCGGCTTGGGTCTGACCTGTGGCACGCCCGCGCCTGTTCATTAGTGAGCAAATAGAAGGTCGGCTTCATGGTGGTGATGTTTAGTGCGACAAATAAGAACAGATCGGCGTCCCCCTTAGTGGCCATCAACACCGGCCAACGGGTTATTTCCGTTTCGCGGTCAATGAATTGCCGGGTTTTCACCTCGACGGACAATGCACTGCCATTGACCACTACCATGAGGTCGTGCCCCGGAGCGCCCGCCGGGCTGGCGTAGGCTGCATGACCGAGGCTGTTCAGCTTGGCCAAAGCCAATGCCTCGCCGAGTTCACCTGCCTGTTGGTGTGCCAGTTTCTTCACTTTGTTGCTGCCCAATCGAAGGCGCGTTGCCGTTCAGAATGGTAAAATTCTTCGATAGTCATTCCGACCGGGACCTGAATTCCGGTATCATCCAGACCCTTCTGAAACCCGGCGAGGATAGTATCCGTTACACCCTGCGTCGTCTCTATCAGCGCTGTAATCGCAGGCATGTCATGGGTGTGGGCGTAGTCGACGATTTGTGACAGCGGAATCTTCCGGGCCATGTGTTGGTACCAAGTGTCGTCAGGCTTCAGCACACCTCCTGCTTCAGCAAGCTGCCGGTAGTTAACAGCACGCCCGGTACGGGCAGCCTGTAGCAAAAACTCGATCCCTGCTTTGAAGTCGAACGAGGTACTACGTCTGGCTTGTTCTTCGATGGCGGCGACGGCTAACGGAGCGTCGAGCTTTCCCGCTCGCCGGTGATTATCGATCAAATTCTGAATTTGCTGATCTGTTTTTGCTCTCATATCCATGGATTCATGTTTCCAACAGGAAAATGATTTTGTCGAGCGCTTTGCAGAGACTGGCAGAAACCTCACCCGTGTCACGGGCAGATACGCTTAGACAAACCCCTCGGCCAACAACGTTGGTTTTTGTCACTGGTGCCGATGCGCCGACAGGCATTGAAAAACCCTGTGTCATAAACCCTTGGCAAAACTCCATTTGGTTTTTTTCACGTTTTGGCCACGTTCCAAGGAGCGGACATTGGTGCATGGTGTAGCATCGAGTAATTTGGGCCGTGCTCAGAAATCGCTTTGTCCGCCTCCAGAGCTTCGCCACCGTTCGTGCAAGCCGCAGCATTCGACACTCTGGGCTCAAAGCCGCCGTTAGCTGCGCTCAGCATCAATGTCCGCGTTGGGTCGAAGAGCGTAGTTCTTTAGACATTTGCCAGTACAGAAAAAGGGGTGCCACTAAGCACCCCTCCCCGATCAAATAACCCCCAAAAACTATTGATCCTTGCGGAACTTCACCTTCAACGGCTTGTAGTTTTTGAGCCGCTTGTTGTTGTCCCTCAACAAACCCTCGAACAAGTCGTCAACACGGTGGCCGAGCTTCACCTCTTCGCCTTTGCGTGTGTCCTGCCAATCGATCATCCGCTTCACGATGCGCTTGCGGACTTCAACACCGTCACGTACTCCAAAGATTAGGCTTTCCATGGGAGTTTTGGCGTTGAGTTCGAACAAACGAAGGTCATGATGCTTCTCCATTCGCCTTGCAGGGGAAAGGCAGGCCTGCCCTGCCAACAACTTGTCATGATTGACCTCCTTCCCCTCATAAGGCGGCTTTGCCATATACCGGCCCAACCTCCCAAAACTGCCCTCGAGATGAACGACCTTGGAAGAAAAGATCGGTAGCTTTGTAATGCTAGATTTGAACCGCCTCGAGTGACGCTTAAGCCCAGCGGTATGCCCCTTTGGTCCCCAGCAAAGCACATGCGCATGAACCGAGAACATCTTCCCCTCTTGGCCTTCGGGATAGTTGATGATCGCCTGAGTTTCGATGATCCCGATAGCGTTGTACGTGGTGTTATTGCGAATAACATCCTGAACAGCCTTCTTGCATCTGTAGAATTCAGCAGGCCCCTCCCGTTCATTGAACATGAACTTGTCCCCGACGAATGTGATCCATTGAAAGTCGAGATCGGGGTTGTCAGCCCAAAGATTGAAAAGCAACTCCATCTCATCAATCAGAAAGTCACCCATCTTATGCCTGAGCTTGAGATCGCAGGCAGGCATGTGATCCGCATAGACGAGTCCGCTCCCTAACAAGGCTTCAAAATCGGATCTGTCAGTGGATTTGAACTTTCGCTTTGTGAAGGATCGGATCCATCTGGACATATGTTCTTTGCAGATCCCTAAATGGATCCGTTTGCTATCCTCAAAGTCGTCATCGTAATCAGTGAGGTTTTTGGAGTTGGGGTCGAGAGAGAGTTTCTCAGTTTTGGTATCACAGGGGTCCACATCAGTACTTGGATTACCCTGTTGAGGTAGGGAGCTAGAGCAGCCCATACGTATACAAGGCTTCGCGCTTTTCTTTTTGGATCTGAGCGCTTCTTTGCGGGTTTTCTTTTTTGGATCTTTGAACTTTTTAGACTTAGCCATATCGTGGTTCCTTTATCTGAGATTTGGATCCCACACGGCAAAGAGGTACACCCCTACTCCCGCGCATATTGCGTCAGGCGTGATGCGCTCTTTACCGCGCAGGTCTTCAATGTTGTTGATTTGGTGTTGTGGTCCGTTGGACGCGGTGGTCAATCTGGGTTGATCAGACCCACATCCGAGAACGAGACTGTACGGTCATGTAGTCTTAGCGTTGACCTTGTCCGCTCAGCGTCGAAGGCTTCTCACCCGTAAAGTTACGAGTGGATTGCTGAACATATCCAAGCAAAGCGTCCTTTGGGTAGCGTACCGAACTACCGAACTTCATCCAAACAGGTCCAGTTCCGAGGTCGCGGCACTTCCTTAGCCAACTCACAGACATGTTGAGATAGCCCGCTGCCTGCTTTTACGACAGGAAGCTGGTTGGTACGGAACCCTTACGATTACCGATCATAGGTGTGAGGTCATATTCCATTTTGTTGCCTTCTTTCTTCATTGTGTTTCTTTCAACGCCATCCAACGAACCGTCATTGGTTGCTTTCTGTCATGGCGCTACCCCGTGTTATGGAGTGACACCAATATGACCTTAAAAACACAATAAATCCAGATACTTGCAACTATTTCAGATGTGATCAAAACACTAGACCAGCTATTTCTTAAATGCTCTTCGAACCCCAACGGGGGGCCCTCTCGACACCTCTACGTTCCAATTCTCTTGAAATTCGTATCCCGATAGGGATACAGCAGTGGAAATGGTGAAAAATTATTTTCTGAGCCTTACGGCAGAAAGCAGACAAAGAGGCCAGCAAAATGCGAATCAAACGGGTCAAACGAACAGAGGAAAATGTTGCTCTGAGCAGGGAAGGCGAAGTCCTCCGGGGGTTAGCGAAAACCAAGGGCAAGCTAAGATCAGACTTCCTGTATTTGGACAACGTAGCTCTCGGGATATTTCAGCGTATTTTCAAGCAGTCGAAAGGAGACGAAATTCCCTACAATCGACCAGCCAACGTGTTGAAGCGTTCTGTGTATATCTTGGGTCGGCAACTGATCGACTTAGACAAACAACATATCCTTGCCGAATACTTGCAAGAATTCTCAAAAACCTACAACGAACCGCCCGCAAGCATCGCAACCCCAAACGTTGAGCAGAACCCCTTTCATTGGTTCTACCTTCTACTTCTAGGTGAAAACCGGCTAAGCAAAGGCAAGAAACGCCTTGTGACCAGAGATCAAATATCGAAATCATCGCGACAGCTGGTCTACGCGGAAAAGAACGACGTCCCACCTGAGTACCTAATCGGCTTCATCTTGCAGATCGGGGGCGACCCAATACTGGAACAATACAGTAAGAAAAGCCGATACGGTTGGAAAACGGCGAAGCGCGCTGACAAAACCAAGCCACAGCCGGAAACACCTAATACTCACTCGCCAGAAACACCGTCATAACCCGCGTGGTTACATCTGGGTCAGCAGGATTACTTGAGCCCGCGCTCAGGTCATCATTGTAATAGTCAATCTTCCAAAAGATGCGGTGCCCGTCATAGGTGACGACGCCAAAGTCGTGTTCGTCGTATGGGTCATTGTCTGGGGTGAAGTCGTCAAATGCAGCGATATCGCCCATGATCGCATGAACAGCATGTGGCCCCATATCCATGATACTGGGGGTAGCCATTAGAGTGCCGCCTGTTTGAAGTTTGCGAAAACGATCATTTAGGTCGCGTATGATGCCTGCATTGGCTTGCGCATCAGGCACAGGAGTTTCGTTCGTGTGATCAGTCATGTCCACGGTCCTTTAGAATGTTGATGTTG
This sequence comes from Harenicola maris, assembly GCA_018524345.1. Classification (GTDB taxonomy): domain Bacteria; phylum Pseudomonadota; class Alphaproteobacteria; order Rhodobacterales; family Rhodobacteraceae; genus Harenicola; species Harenicola maris. The sequence goes on along the minus strand of JADQAZ010000002.1, from coordinate 610,749 downwards.
GGGATTGGCAGGTCCGCCTTAAACGGACCTGCGCTTACACTAGCCGTAGGGCTAAAGCTCGCTGTCGAGGAGTAGCGTCATGAACCGTGTCGTTTGATCTGGGTTGGTGGAATCCAGCGACATGTCGTCAAAAGCTTTGTTGTAGTAATTGATCTCCCAATAGATACGCCGACTGTTGACGGTGATCTCGCCACTGTCGTGCTCGCTACCAGCGTCACAACTACTATCGCCCTCCGCCCCACCGAGCTTTTTCATGATGGTGTCGGCCTCTGCGCGACCGAGCATGTGAATGCCCCATGAGATCGAAACGATTCCGCCCTTGGCCGTTTTGCGAAAGTGGTCATTCAGCGTTCGGTTCTTTTGCAATGGGGACATTGTAGCTGTCAGTTTGACAGGTTCTGAGAGTGCGTTGACCGTCATGGTACGCTCCTTGATATGTATGATTATGTTGAAAGGTTTGGCGCTCAAGGGCATTGCCCAGAGACGCCTGACACCACGCCACACAGGTCTACTGCGTGCTTTGCTGACAAATACAGTGTACTAAAAATCGACTAAAAGTCAAATTTACACCTAAAATTAATACCTTACGAACATATCGCATACTAGACTCCTCATGCCCTTCGCGCACGGATTACCACAGATTTCTACGCTTTTTATGCAGGGTGGTAGCTAGGTGGTTGCTGTAAACGAAAAATGGGCTAGCAGTTCCCTGCTAACCCATTGAAATCTATGGTGAGCCGTGATGGGTTCGAACCATCGACCTACTGATTAAAAGTCAGTTGCTCTACCAACTGAGCTAACGGCCCACATGAGGCGCGTCACTACAGTTGCCGCCGAGGTGCGTCAAGGCCCTTTCCGCACGGTTTGGGTTTCAAATGACATTAATGCGGTTTATATGCCCGCACATGGGCAACGACGTATCCTCTGTGGGCCTGCCGTTCATGAAAATGCACGGTCTGGGCAATGACTTCGTGGTGATTGATCGCCGCGAGGTGGGCCGAGCTGTGCCCATGACCCCCGAACTCGCCGAGGCGATCGGGGATCGCCACCGCGGCGTGGGATTCGACCAGCTGGCAGAGATCACCGCAGGGCCCGAGGGCCCGCATCTCACCTTCTACAACGCAGACGGCTCCATGGCCGCGGCCTGCGGCAATGCCACCCGCTGCATCGCCGCGCGCGAAATGGCCCTGCTCGGCACCGATTCCCTGACGCTCACAACCGAGCACGGCACCCTGCAGGCCCGCATCGCCAAGGACGGCCTGACAAGCGTCAACATGGGCCATCCGCAACTCACATGGGACCAGATCCCCCTCGCGGCAGAGATGAACACCCTCAAGCTCCCGATGGAGGGCGCGCCGAGCGCCACGGGCATGGGCAACCCCCATTGCACCTTCTTCGTCGAGGATGCCGATGCGGTGGACCTCACCACGCTCGGCCCGAAAACCGAGCACCACCCGCTCTACCCGGAACGCACCAACGTGCAGGTCGCCCATGTGATCGCCCCCGACCACCTGCGCATGCGCGTGTGGGAGCGCGGCGTGGGCATGACGCTGGCCTCCGGCTCCTCCTCCTGCGCGACGGCTGTCGCGGCGCACAGACGCGGGCTGACGGGGCGCTCCGTGCGCATCACGCTGGACGGCGGCGACATCTGGATCGACTGGCGCGAAGACGGCGTCTGGATGACGGGACCAACGGCCCATGTCTTCTCCGCGACCTTCTCGCCCGAATTTCTGGCCGCGATATGACCGCAAAGCCCCCCGTCTTCTCCAACCACGGCTGCCGCCTCAACGCCTATGAAACCGAGGCGATGAAGGCCCTCGCCGCCGAGGCTGGCGTTGAAAACGCCGTGGTCATCAACACCTGCGCCGTCACGTCAGAGGCCGTGCGCAAGGCGCAACAGGACATCCGCAAACAACGCCGCGCCAACCCCGATGCCCGCCTCATCGTCACCGGCTGCGCCGCGCAGACAGACCCCGACCGTTTCGCCAATATGGCGGAGGTCGACGTGGTCCTCGGCAATACCGAGAAAATGTCCCCCGCCGCCTGGGCCGGCCTCGCCCCCGATTTCGCGGGCGAAACAGAGCCGGTGCAGGTCGACGACATCATGTCGGTCACCGAAACCGCCGCCCACCTGATCGACGGCTTTGGCACCCGCGCCCGCGCCTATGTGCAGGTGCAAAACGGCTGCGACCACCGCTGCACCTTCTGCATCATCCCCTTCGGGCGCGGCAATTCCCGCTCCGTCCCTGCGGGCGTTGTGGTCGAACAGATCAAACGCCTCGCCGATCAGGGCTATAACGAAATCGTCCTCACAGGCGTTGACCTGACAAGCTGGGGCGCCGACCTCCCGTCAGAGCCCCGCCTCGGCGATCTGGTGCAACGCATCCTCAAACTGGTGCCGAACCTACCGCGCCTGCGCATCTCCTCCATCGATTCGATCGAGGTCGACGAGGCCCTGCTCGACGCCCTGCAAAACCCGCGCCTGATGCCGCACCTGCACCTCTCGCTGCAACATGGCGACGACCTGATCCTCAAACGGATGAAACGCCGCCACCTGCGCGGCGATGCCATCGACTTCGCCCATAAAGCGCGCGAACTGCGGCCCGATATGACCTTCGGCGCCGATATCATCGCCGGCTTCCCCACGGAAACAGAGGCACACTTCGAAAACTCCCTCGCGCTGGTGCGCGACTGCGGCCTCACATGGCTCCACGTCTTCCCCTATTCCCCCCGCCCCGGCACACCGGCGGCGCGCATGCCGCAGGTCCGCGGCCCCGAAATCAAAGCCCGCGCCAAACGCCTGCGCGAGGCGGGCGAAGCAGCAGTGCAAAGCCACCTCGCCGTCCAGATCGGCGCCCCCCATAGGGTGCTGATGGAAAACGAAACCATGGGCCGCACGGAACACTTCGCCGAGGTCATCTTCGACGCGCCGCAACCCACAGGCCAGATCATCCAAACCACCCCGCGCGGCAGCGCAGGCCACCAACTGCTGGCCTGACCCAATGCACCCCAACCCCGCCTTTCGCCAAACCGAACAGGCCACGGCCATCGCAATGGCCCGAAACCGCGCCTTCGGCACCCTGCTACTCAATGGCGAACAAACCCCGCTCATCGCCCATATCCCCTTCCTGCTGAACGAGGCAGGCACAGAGGCAGAACTCCACCTCGTCCGCTCCAACCCCATCGCCCGCAGGGTCAAGGACGCCACCCCCGCCACATTGGCCGTCACAGGGCCCGATGCCTATATCTCCCCCGACTGGTACGGGGCCGAGGATCAGGTGCCGACATGGAACTACGCCGCCGTCCACCTCACAGGCAGCCTCACCCCGCTTCCCACAACAAACCTCCTCCCCCTGCTGGACCGCCTCTCCCACCACTTCGAATCGCAACTCGCGCCGAAACCGGAATGGCTGACCACCAAAATGACGCCGGAGGTGCTGCAAAAAATGCTCCGCCAAATCCTGCCCTACCGCCTCAAAGTCACCGATATCCAAAGCACCTTCAAACTCGGCCAGAACAAACCGGACAGCGCCCGCACCAAGGCCGCGACCGAGCTGAAACAAAGCCCCATCGGCCAAAACACCGCCGCCCTCGCCGCCCTGATGCAAAACCCGCCCGATTGAGCGCCCCTGCTTCTTATTGGCGATAAATATCCCCGCCGGAGGCTCCCCAAACCCGCATCTGGAATCGGGGCCGAAACCGGAATACCATCGCCGCCATGACACCGATCCTCTGGACCTTCCGCCGCTGCCCCTACGCCATCCGCGCCCGCCTCGCCGTCGCCGCCTCGGGGCTGACGGTGGAACACCGCGAAATCCTGCTGCGCGACAAGCCAGAGGCCTTCCGTAACGCCAGCCCCACGGCCACGGTCCCCTGCCTTGAAACAGACAACGGCAGCATCGACGAAAGCCTCGACATCATGCTCTGGGCCCTGCGCCAGAGCGACCCAGAACACTGGCTTGAAATGCCCGCTGAGGGGATGGACCTGATCGCCGCCACCGACGGCCCGTTCAAAACCGCGCTGGACCGCACGAAATACCACACGCGGCACGACACAACGGCGGATGCCGAACGCCCCGCCGCCATGCCGCACCTGCAGGCCCTGAACGCCCGGCTTGCGGCCACGCCCTACCTCTTTGGCGATACCCCAAGGCTGGCCGATATGGCAATCCTGCCCTTCGTGCGCCAATTCGCCCATATCGACCGCGCATGGTTCGACGCACAGGACTGGCCGCATCTGATCCGCTGGCTGGACGCTTTCCTCGCCTCGCCCCGCTTTACCCAGCAAATGATCAAACGCCCCCTCTGGCGGGCGCAGGCGGCCTGAGGCGCGCAGAACAGGACCCTCTCGCCGCTTTGGCAGAGCGAGTCATTTGGATATTTAGATCCAATAAGAAACAGGGCGCGCCGTTCGTCGCGGCGCGCCCTGTTTTGTTGTTTGGTGCAAAGGGTTACTCGGCGGCCCAGCCGGAGACCGCTTTGACCTCAAGGAACTCTTCAAGGCCCCAAGTGCCCCCCTCGCGGCCATTGCCCGACTGTTTGTAGCCGCCAAAGGGCGAGCCCTGCGCAAAGCCCTGACCGTTGGTTTCCACCATGCCGGAGCGCAGGCGGCGCGCGACACGGCGGCGCTTTTCTGTGTCCGGCGTCTGGATGTAGTTGGTCAACCCGTAGGGCGTGTCATTGGCGATACGGATCGCTTCTTCCTCGGTTTCGAACTTCATCACCGACAGGACGGGGCCAAAGATTTCCTCCCGCGCGACGGTCATATCATTGGTGACATCGGCAAAGACCGTCGGCTTGACGAAATACCCGCGGTTAAGCCCGTCCGGCCGCCCGAGGCCGCCCGCAACAAGGCGCGCGCCTTCGTCGATGCCCTTCTGGATCAGATCCTGAATCTTGTTGTATTGCAGCTCGCTCACCACGGGGCCGATATGTTTGCCCTCTTCGGAGGCGGGGCCGACATGGGTGGTGTTCGCCACCTCGACCGCCAGTTCCAGCGCCTTGTCATAGACCGAGGCCTCGACCAGCATCCGTGTCGGCGCGTTACAGCTCTGGCCAGAGTTGCGGAAGCAGCGATCCGCGCCATAGCGCATCATCTTTTCATCCGCATCGGCGAAGACGATATTCGCCCCCTTGCCGCCAAGCTCGAGGCTCACACGCTTGAGCGTATCCGCCGCCGCCTTGGAGATCAGCCGTCCCGCCCGCGAGGAGCCTGTGAAGCTGACCATTTCCACGTCTTCATGGGCCGAAAGCTGGCTGCCCACGCCCGCACCATCGCCGTTCACCATGTTGAACACGCCGGGGGGGAAGCCCGCCTCATCCATGAACTCGGCAAAGATCACACCGGAGAGGGGTGAGATTTCCGAAGGCTTCAGAACCACGGTGCAGCCCACGGCAATCGCGGGCACAACCTTCAACACGATCTGGTTCATCGGCCAGTTCCATGGCGTGATCATGGCGCAAACGCCGATCGGCTCCAGCAGGGTTTTCTCCGACCCTGTGAAATCCCGCTCAAAGGACATCTCCTCAAAGGCCTTGAGGAAGCCCTCAAGGTGCCACGACCCCGCGCCCACCTGCGCCGCGCGGCTCATCTTGATGGGGGCGCCCATCTCTTTGCTCATCGCCACGGCCAGTTCCTCGGACCGCGCGTTATAAACCTCAAGCAGCTTGCGCAGCAGGGCCATCTTCTCGGCCTTAGGCACCACGGACCAGCTGTCGAAAGCCGCCCGCGCGGCGGCAACGGCGGCGTCAGTATCGGCCTGCCCCCCAAGGGAGATCGTCTCGCTGACCTCCTCTGTCGAAGGGTCGATCACCGGAAAATCATTGGCCTCGGCGGGGGCGACCCACTGGCCGTTGATGTAAAAGTTACGGGCGTTCTGCATTGCTCTGCTCCTGTAAAAACGGACGTTGGCCAAAGGTCTGACAGGCGGCGCAGGCCAGCACAAGCCGCTGCGCGTCATTTCGCGGATGATCCACGCCCTGCCCCCTACCACTTTGCCGCCAAAGACCTTACGTAAAGGAAGAGTTAGGCGCAGAAGAGGAGATTCCAAATGGCTTTGCGTATCAACGACACAGTTCCCAATTTTAAGGCCGAGACAAGCGACGGCCCCATCCAGTTCCACGACTGGATCGGCGACAGCTGGGCGATCCTGTTCTCCCACCCCAAGGATTTCACCCCCGTCTGCACCACCGAGTTCAGCGCCGTAGCGCAGCTTGGCGCGGAATGGGAAAAGCGCGGCACCAAGGTGATCGGCGTCTCCGTTGACGGGGTCGAGGACCACAAAAAGTGGAAAGCCGACATCGAAACCTATGGCGGCACCCACCCCGGCTTCCCGATCATCGCCGATGAGGGGCTCGAGGTTTCCAAAGCCTTCGACATGCTCCCCTCCGAGGCCTACCTGCCCGATGGCCGCACCCCCGCCGACAGCGCCACAGTGCGCTCTGTCTTCATCATCGGGCCGGACAAACAGCTCAAACTGTCGATGACCTACCCGATGACAGTGGGCCGCAACTTTGCCGAGATCCTGCGCGCCCTTGATGCGCTGCAAACCTCCGCCCGCGAAGGGGTGGCCACCCCGGCGGACTGGACCATCGGACAGGATGTGATCATCCCCGTCGCGGTCTCGGACGAGGACGCAACCGCACGCTTCGGCAGCTTCGACAAGGTCCTGCCCTACCTGCGCAAGGCGCAGCTTCCCGGCTGATACGGGGCAATTTTGCCACCCCGCCGCGATGGGATCGGGCCGGGCGCTTTGTTTGCGCGCCCGGCCCTGTTAAACTGACCGCGATATTTCCCCCCACCCCCGATACGGGGCGGCATGACCTACGGTGTTTTTCTCGTGCAAATCCTGCGCACAACAATCAAATCTGCCTTTGTCTGTGGCCTCTTGGCCATCGCCCCTCTGGGTGCGGCCTATGCACAGGACGCCGGGGCAGAGGACGAGGTGCAAGAGATCATCATCGTCGTCCCGCCCCCCAGCGAAGCGCAGCCCCCCCTCCCCGACCCCGAGGACACCGGCGCGGTCAACCTTGTGACCCCCGATGTCGGCCAAACTTTGCCGAGCCTTGTCCTCCTGCCCGAGAACGAGGAAGACGAGGAACAGGTCTATCGCTCGGTGCAGGCCGAACTCAACCGGCTGGGCTGCAAGGCGGGCAAGGCCGATGGCAAATGGGGCGGCAATTCCGAAGGCGCCCTCAATCGCCTTGTCGCCGAACGGCCGGAACTTGCGGGCTATGACCCCTCCACCACCCTGCTGGACCTGCTGGGCGAGTTGCCCGCCAATGTCTGCCCGCTGGTCTGCTCGGCTCGCGAGGAAATCGTCGGTGGCGCCTGCCAGCTTAAAACATGCGCCTCCGGCCAGTATCTGGACAGCAAAGGCACCTGCCGCACACGTCAGGCAACCGTGAAAAAAGCCACGCCGACACCAAAGGCCACAACGACCGTTCGCAAAAAGAAATGTGTGTCCTATAATGGACGCTCCTACTGCAGCTAAGGGGGCTGGCCATGTTCACGAAATCTCTGCGCGCAGGCGTTATTGCCATGACGCTGGCCCTGCCGGTGACGGCCAAGGCCGACCTGCTGGTCGAGATCACCTTCGAGGAACAGCAAACCCGCGCCCAAGGCTCGCGCAAGCAGAACGGGCGCTGTAGCTCCACCATCATCCTGCGCCAACTCGGCCCGATGCTGTTTCAGGAAAACGGCTCCTCGAACTGCAAAATCTTCAAGGTCGGCGAGGTGCGCGGCGCCGATGGCTCCGCCGCCGCGGGCGTCTTTGCCCCCAACTCCGGCCGCGTCGTGACCACCTGCGAATACAGCGGCAAATCCCGCGTCGAGAAATGCTCCGACGGGACCCAGATCCGCCTGCCAAGCTCCGGCAAGGTCGATTACCGCGCGACCTATACCAAACAATCGAAATACAAGCTGACGAATTCCTCCCTCACCGCCAGCCGCACCCTGATCCGCGTGCTGGAAACCGCCGAGGGCAGCAATCAAAAAACCGAAAGCGAAAGCTCCCTCAAGGTCGCCTTCAAGGGCAACACCTGCACCCTGCAGGCCTTCAAAGGGGTCTCTGCCGTCCGCGTCGCCCGCAAAAAAGGCAGCACAACAAGCTGGTCCGGCGTGAAGCTGTCAGAGGAGCGCAAGCTCGCCAGCCCCGGCACCTGCCGCGTGATCAGCCGCTAACGCGGTCCCGCACCAGCCAGAGCGACCCCAGCCCAGAGGCCGCAATCAGCACCAGCCCGCCCAAGGCAACGGCATCGGGCCATTCGCCAAAGACAAAAATCCCCAGCAAGGTCGCCGAGAAAAGCTGTGCATAGACCAGCGGCGCGATCAGGCTCGCCTCTGCCCGCCGGTGCGCCAGAACCAACAGGAAATTCCCTACGGCAGAGGCCACCGCGCTCAAAACAACCAACGGCAGGGTCCAGCCGCTCCACTCCGGCATCGGCACGCTAAGGCCAAAGGGCGTAAGCAAAAGCGCCCCCAAGACCAGCTGCGAAATCAACAACAGGCGCGGGCGATACACCACCGCCACAGCCCGCGATATGGTCAGGAAACAGCCATAGAACACCCCCGCCAACAGGGCAAAACCAATGCCCGGCGTCGCCCCGAACCCGGGCTTCACCACCAGCATCACCCCGCAAAACCCGAGCGCCAAAAGCCCCCAACGCGCGCTCGAGGGCCGCTCCCCCAACAGAACAACCGCCAAAAGATAGGACACAATCGGCCCGATAAAAAACGCCCCAAAAACATTCGCAATCGGCTCTGTCGACAGGGCGGTCAGGATCGAACAGATCCCCCCCGATATAAACATCGCCCGCAACAGCACCCGCCAATCGCGCAGGGCGCGAAGCTCCTCGCGCACCAGCCCGCTGAAGGGCAGCAAAACCACCGCCGCAATCGCAAACCGCGTCCATGCAACGAAAAACGGCGAGACCCCGCCCTGCGTCAAAACCTTGCCCGCCGTGTCGCCCACCACGATGATGCTCACCGCACTCACGACCAGCCCCGCAACCTGCGCGATCTCTTTCGCCTGCATCCTAGTATCCCCAACTTGCGCGCCAATGAAAAAGGCCCCGAGGTTTCCCCCGGGGCCAATCTGTTCAAAACAATCGCCGGATCAATCGGCCGATTCTTCTTTCTTCTCAGGCGCAATTTCTTCGCCAGTGGCCTGATCGACCATCTTCATCGCCAAACGCACCTTGCCGCGATCGTCAAAGCCCAAAAGCTTCACTTTCACGTCCTGACCTTCCTTAAGAACGTCGGAGGGGTGGTTCAGGCGGCGGTTTTCGATCTGCGACACGTGAACAAGGCCGTCACGCTTGCCAAAGAAGTTCACGAAAGCGCCGAAGTCGACGATCTTCACGACTTTACCGTCGTAAATCTTGCCTTCTTCCGGCTCTGCCACGATGGAATGGATCATGTCGTAGGCCTTCTTGATCGACTCGCCATTGGCGGATGCGATCTTGATGATGCCCTCGTCATTGATGTCGACCTTGGCGCCCGACACTTCAACGATCTCACGGATGACTTTACCGCCAGTGCCGATCACTTCGCGGATTTTGTCGGTTGGAACCTGCATGGTTTCAATCCGTGGCGCATGCTCGGAGAATTCCGCAGCGCCATCCAGCGCCTTGTTCATCTCGCCCAGAATGTGCAAACGGCCAGCCTTGGCCTGATCCAGCGCCTTGGACATGATTTCAGGCGTGATGCCCGCAACCTTGATGTCCATCTGCAAGGAGGTGATCCCCTTCTCGGTGCCTGCAACCTTGAAATCCATGTCGCCGAGGTGATCCTCGTCGCCAAGAATGTCGGTCAGAATGGCGTAGGAGCCGTCCTCTTCGAGGATCAGACCCATGGCCACACCGGCCACAGCCGATTTCAAAGGCACACCGGCATCCATCATGGACAAGGAGCCACCACAAACCGAGGCCATCGAAGACGAGCCGTTGGATTCGGTGATCTCGGAAACCAGACGCAGGGTGTAGGGGAAGTCTGTCGCCGCAGGCAGAACCGCCTGAAGCGCACGCCAAGCCAGCTTACCATGGCCGATCTCACGACGACCGGGAGGGCCAAAGCGACCCACTTCACCAACCGAGTAGGGAGGGAAGTTATAGTGCAGCAGGAAGTTCGACTTATACATGCCCTGCAGGCTGTCGATCATCTGCTCATCGTCGCCTGTGCCCAGAGTGGTCACAACCAGACCCTGTGTTTCACCGCGGGTGAACAGGGCAGAGCCGTGCGTCCGTGGCAGGAGGCCGGTTTCACAAACAATCGGGCGAACAGTCGTTGTGTCACGCCCGTCGATCCGCTTGCCGGTTTTCACAACATCGCCGCGCAGAATGCCGGCTTCGAGCTTTTTCAAAGCGGAGCCAAGGTTGGCATCCTCTTTCTGCTCGTCGCTCAACGCCGCCATGATGCTCTCACGTGCAGCGGCAACAGCAGAGGTCCGCTCCTGCTTGTCTGTGATCGCAAATGCCGCGCGCATTTCCTTTTCACCAGCCTTGGACACGGCGGCATAAAGCTCGCTGTAATCGGGGGCTTGGAAGTCGAAAGGCTCTTTGGCGCAGTCTTCGGCCAGATCAATGATCAGGTCGATCACCGGCTGGATCTGCTCGTGGGCAAAGGTCACCGCACCCAGCATTTCCTCTTCGGTCAGCTCATATGCCTCGGACTCAACCATCATCACGGCGTCTTTGGTGCCAGCCACAACAAGGTCCAGACGCTGCTCTGGCTTGTTGCGCAGATCGTGCATGTCCTCAAGCTCTGGGTTCAGGATGTAATCGCCATCCTCATAGCCCACACGGCAGGCCGCAATCGGGCCCATGAACGGCGCGCCGGAAATGGTCAGCGCAGCAGAGGCCGCAATCATCGCAACCATGTCAGGGTCGTTGACAAGGTCATGGGAGAGAACTGTACAGATCACCAGAACTTCGTTTTTGAAGCCGGGAACAAACAGCGGGCGAATCGGACGGTCGATCAAACGGGAGGTCAGCGTTTCCTTTTCGGTAGGACGCGCCTCACGCTTGAAAAAGCCACCCGGCACTTTACCGGCGGCATAGTATTTCTCGTTGTAGTGAACAGTCAGCGGGAAAAAGTCCTGACCGGGCTTTTGCGCCTTGGCAAATGTCACGTTGGCCATAACGGAGGTCTCGCCATATGTGGCGATAACCGAACCGTCTGCCTGACGCGCAACCTTACCGGTTTCGAGAGTGAGGGTTTCTTCGCCCCACTTGATCGATTTCTTAGTTTCTTTAAACATTCATGTTTTCCTAGTTGGCCCCAAGGGGGCCTTTTGCGTAGGGGGCGTATTCCCCCTCATCCCGATATCTTCTTTGTCAGGCGCTGGAATGCGGGCGCCGGCTTTCAAGATAAGCCGCGTGTATAGGAAGATACGCCGCAGGGGAAGCCGGATTGACCCGCCCCCCCGTTTTGCAAATCATAGCACCGCCCAATGAGCAAAGGCCCGCCGCCGCCAATGCGCGCGCCCTGGCACGCGCGGAATCTCGCGCCCGCCCGAATTGCTTGGTGGACTCCCGAAAACTAGGCAACTATCGTGAATGTATAGATTTTGTTGTAACCATTAATTTATGGTGGACCTTCCAGTGGCCATGAAACTCAGGCGCTCCCAGATAGAGCAACCCCTGCTCGCGGATCGCGCCGCCCTCGTTGAGGATATCATCGAACATCTTGAGGAATGCCTGCCCAAGGTCGTCGCCGCCTACCCGCTCGGCTACCTGCAGGGAATCGTGAACGAAAGCATCAAGATCGCGCTGGATTTCAACATCACCGATACGGTCTATCTGCGCATGTTCACCGACCTGCGCTGGCGCATCGCGCCGGGCTGGTACAAACAGCCACAGATCAACGCCGTCCTCGCCGACAGGGCCACCAGCGCCGAGGCCCGCTTTGACATCCTGATGACGCCCCGCTTCGACAGCGCATGGGAAGAGGCCTGCGATTACGAGGGCCCGCAGGAATGGCGCGGTCATCTGTGGGAGCCCGCGCAGCACAATGACTGAGGCCTATAACGACGCCCTTGCCGAAACGCTGGAAAGCAACGTCTGGAGCCGCCTGGCCGACGAGGCCACGAGCATGTCCAAAATGGAATATGCCACGCTCTCGGCCGATATCGTCGGCATCTTTGACCCCACGCCTGTCTCCGATGGAGTCGGCTTTGTCCTCTCTGCCGCGCAGGGCGATATTCTGGGCGCGGGCCTCTCCCTTCTGGGTATGGTGCCCTACGTCGGGGACCTCGGCAAAATCGGCAAGATCGCCAAGGTTGCCCCCCGCACCGCCCGCGCGCTGGAACTCATGCTGCGCAAATCGGACGAGCTCGCCTCCCTCGGCGCACAGGGTTTGAAAAAGGCCTTCTCCCTGCGGCAAGTCGCCGATGCCCGCGCCGCCGCCGCCAAACGCGTCAAACAGGCGATGCTCGACGCCCGAAATAAGAAACCCAATTGCAAAGACTGCAAAAAGCTCAAGAACGACGGCAAACGAAACCTGCAAATGCCCAACAAGGGCGGCAAATGGGACACCCCCGACGGCAAGCCCCCCACAAGCGGCACCGGCAAATTCACCTTTGACGACCCCAAAACCCTGCCCGATGGCCGGCAGGTCGACAGCATCGATTTCATCGAGGGCGAGCCGGATTTCTCCAGCTATGCCCACGACAATGCCCAATACAATCTGTGGGAGGTCACCGGCGATGTCGGCAAGGATGAAACCGCCCTCAAGGAACTGATGGGCGACGGCTGGTCGCCCCCCAATACCGCCAATACAGCCGATGGATACGTGCTTCACCACGCCTCCGACGGCTCTGTCATGTATGTGCCAAGGGTGCTGCATGATAAAGGGATGGGAGGTGTCGCCCACACGGGCGGCAACTCCATTGTAAACAACGATCTGTTCTAAGGGGCACCTTCCATGTTCACTCCCTCTCCCGATCTGCTTGCCGCATGGCAGGCCGCCGTGCCCGCCCCCGAAATCATGGGGCCAGAACACTGGGCCCGGATCGAGGCCGCCTATGGCGCGCCCCTGCCCGAGGCCTACAAGGCCTTCACCGGAACCTACGGCGCCGTCACCTTCCCGATGGATGCGCCAAACAGCTTTCGCTACCTCTATCAGGACGGCGGACTTTCCGAGTATTTCGAGGGCCGCATCAACAGCTTCAAAGACACGGCAACCTTGCTGCTCAACCACCGTTTCCTGATCGCCGATGCCGACAACGAGGAGGAAGAGCCCTTCTTTCCCGCCAATATGCTCCCCTTTGCGGGTGATCCCGGCCAGAACCAGATCTTGCTGGAACTGGGCACAGAAAGCCCCGCAATCTGGTTCTGGGAGGATCAGCCAGAGGCCTTCGGCCACGGCGACAACACCCGCCTCGGCTTCATCGCCCCCGATCTTGAAACCTTCATCAACGCCCTCGCAGGCTAGGCGCCCCAATGACAGACTTCGACATCGCCCCGCAAACCCTGACATTCTGGTCCGGCCTCACGCAGGCGGAACACGAAATCTTTGGCCCCTTCACCCCGATGACAGAGGCCGACCTGACAGAGATCGCCGCCCCCTACAGCACCCCCCTGCCGCAGGCCTATCGGGATTTCATGCTCCAATACGGCCCCGTCTGGTTCGAGGAGGGCAAAACGCCGAACCGGTTCACCTATCTTGCCAGCTCCCCCGCCAGCGGGATCAAGGAACACATGGAAGGCAGCATCGACGGCTTCCACCCCGCCGCCGCCATGCGCCGTGCGCATCTGACCTATTTCGCCCCCACACGCGGCACCCCGCAAAACCCTGACGAACTGCCCCGCCTGCCCGCCGATATGCTTCCCATGGCCGCCGACCCGATGGGCGCGCTGATCCTGCTCCATGTCGCGCCGGACCCCGCCGGTGTGTTCTTCTGGGAAAGCTCCCCGCACCCATGGGGCCACGCGCAAAACAACAGCCTCGCCTCCCTTGCCGATGACCTGCCAAGCTTTCTGGCGGGGCTGACCTAACCCCATGTTCTTCGAATATGCCGACTGGCCAGACAGCCTGACCCAGATGGCCGCCTACCATCCGCTTCAGGTGATCGAACTGGACGCCGCTCCCAAGGGCGACGCAGACATCACCGCGGCCCTGCCAGATGGCGTGGACCTCTCCCCCCTGACCGAGAGCGACATTCCCCTGTTCTTCGTCAAACTCGGCCCCAAAAGCTGGCGCAACCGCCGCTCCCGCGCGCCGGTCTTCAACGCGCCTGATCTGGCCGCCGCCCTCAACGCGCGTCTGGCCCGCCCGACACCGCAGCAAACCCTGCTGGCCCGCTATATCCTGAAAGAGGGCGCGCCCCTGCGGCTCTATGTCTATGAATGGAAGGACGTCACCGCCCTGTCGGAATTCCGCGTGCAGGCAAGCGAAGGCGATGTCTGGGTCAGTTCGGCCAAGGAACGCTTTGGCGCCCGCCCCGATTTCGACGCCCTGCTCACCATGGCGCAACAGGCCTTTGACGCCTGCGCCGCCGAGGTTCCGGCGCTGGAGGCCCTGCAAATCGACATCGGCTTTGGCCGCTTTGACCCCGCCGCCCCGCCAAGCCTGCGCCTGATAGAGGTCAACCCGACAGAGGCCGACGCTGCCGCCCTGCTCTCCGCCTGAACCGCCAAAAGCGCCCTAGAACTTGGCGATCACGTTGACGAACATGCCCTTGTCGTCATGGACAAGGTCATTCAGGTCATCGCTGAAACTGCCAAAGTTATAGCCAACGCCAACCTTCACATGGTTGCCCACATGGCGGTAAACCGCGCCCAGAATGCTGGTCTCGGTCAGCTCTGATTGCTCCAGCCACAGCGCGCGGCCCTCAAGCAGAATGTCCCAGTTGTGCACAAGGTGATAGCGCGCGTTGATCACCGCCAAACCGGCGTTGTTCGTCACCAGCTCCGATGAGGCATCCGGCGCGGTCTCGGACAAACGGTAGCCAAGCTTGCCGCCAAGGGTCCAATGCTCGTTCAGGTCATAACTGGCATCAAGGCTCAGCACATGTGACCGCTGCACAGGCCCCTCGCCCGCCACACCGTCGATCTCCTGACCATACATGTCATTGAGGAACCGGTAGCGCACCAGAACGTTCAACTTGTCATTGTCGATGGGCCGGTAGGCATAGCCAAGCGCCAGATCAACATAGGTGCCGCTCAGGATCGAGGATTCGTCCGTCTGCGTGTCGGCGGCATCAAGGCTGAAGACAAGCCGCTGGCTCTCGTCAAACTTGTGGCGCAGCTTGGCGCTGACCAACACGGTATCGGAATCGCGGTTGGTGCCCGATGTGGTGCCGCGGTCCTGTCGGAACTCAAGCCGCCCCTGCGCGGTGGTCTTGTCGTCGCTATAGCGCACCCCAAGGGACAGGGCCGTGCGGTCGAAATCGCCGTTGTCCGGGTCGGTGATCCGCCCCACTTCCAGCGCCGCATCATAGGTCAGGTAATCGCTCGGCTCGAACTGCACCCCATAGGCCGAGGCAAGCGTCTTGCGCGCGCCAAAGATGTCATAGGAATTCTCGCCGAAATAACGCACCCGATCATTCACGATCCGGTTGCCGCCGCTGATGAACTTGCCGCCATCCACGCCCGCCACATTGCTGGTGAACTCGCGCCCGGGGTCCAGCTCGTAGCCGAAATAATAGCTGGCGTTCTTGTCGCGCTGGTAGCTCGCCAGAACCTTGCCGCCCGTGCCACCGGTGCCGCCGGTCACTTCGGCCTCAAGGCTCCAGCCACTCTGCCACTCCTTAACAACCCCAAGGCCATAGCGGTTCAACTCGCCCAAACCGTCATCATCCACGGTCGCCTGCCCGAAGATCGACAGGCTCAGGTCTTCGCGCGCCTGATAAGACAGCTTTGCCGCCACATCGGTGCGCTGGTTCGATCCGGTGTCGGTGCTCTTCTCGCGGTGCTCGGCGCCAACGGCCAAGGTCACACGATCCGTCAGGTCCGCCTCCAGCTCGAAACCGATGGTCTGGTCCCGCGCCCCAAGGCTGGTTTCGAGCACATCTGCATAGGCCTTGAACGACAGGTCCTCGCGCAGATCCACCTGCGCATAGGCACCATAAAGCGTCTGATCGCCCGAGCCCACATTCACCTGATAATCGAGGGTAGAGAACCCTTCCGTGCGGAACTCGTAATAGCCGCCAACAACCCCGTCGGCGCCAAAGCCGAGATCGCGCAGATCCACCTGCGCCTCGAAGTTATAGGCCTCCCCCTCGCCCGCCGCACCGGCAATATTGTCAACGATCAAACCGCCGTCAAAGCTGTAGGAACTATCAAACCCCGGCCCTTCGGACTGGGCATATTCCAGCTTCACAAAGGTATTCTCGGAATGCTGATACAGGATATCGGCGCCATAAGCCTCCTGCTTGCCGCCAAGGCCGGTCTCGTCGCTCTGGCCGGAAATGCCGAAACGCAACTTGTCCGTCACCCAAACCTGCCCGCGCCCGCCAACACTGAACCCGTCCAGATCGGCAGCGGTGGGGGTGTAATCATACTGCACAATCAGGTTGGTGACCGTATCCCCGCCCAGATTGCTCTGCACCAGATTGTTGTTGCCAGTGCCAAGCAGCGGCGAGGTCAGGGTCACAACCCCCTGCAGATAGTTGATGTTGTAATCGCGGCCAAACTGCAAAACCTGCGTGTCGATCACACGGCCCGTGTCCACATCGCGCACCTGCACGGTGATGGTCTCGGTGCCGGATGTGATGTCCTGCCGCTGCAAGAAGTAAACCGACCCGCCCGTGCCAAGAAAGGCATCCCGCCCCGGCAAGGTGTCCGGCTGCGCAGCATAAAGCTCAAGCTCCGCCCGCGGATTGCCACTCTCCGTCTGCTGCGGCGTGGCAAGATACACCTGCGCCCCGTAAAGCTCGCGCTCCGAGCGGATGTATTTCGCGCCCGAAACGGTGCTGCGATAATCGCCCCAGATCAGGTGGTTCCCGTTCCGCTCCGCCTTGAAATAGATCCGGCCAGAGGTCGGCGTGTTGTCCACAGTGGTGCTGTCGTCCCCAAAGGTCGGATAGGTATCAAGCGGGTCCAACCGGTCCAGAATGCTGGCGGGGTCTTTCTCGTCCAGATTGCTGAAGATATCGCCGATATCCTCCTCGCCCGTGTCCAAAGACGCGGTGATCCGCGTCCCGCCCACGGTGGTGCCATCGACATAGAACGCCACGCGCCCCGTGGTCTGGTCCTCTTCGATGCCGCCAATGGTGGACTTGGAATAGGTCAGGTCCGCGGTGCCCACGTAAAACCACTCGATCGGCTTCACATCAAACTCGCGGGCAAAACTCGCCTCGCGCCCGCCCTGCTGCAGGGTAACCTCCGCCTCCTGCTCGCCGCGCGGCACAATGCGCTGCAACACGAAATTGCCCTGCGCATCGGCCTCTGTGGTCTCGCCCAAGGCCTCGACCCGGCTGCCCGGATCGGCGGCATTGCCGGTGACGGTGACAGAGGCCCCGTTCACAGGAATCCGCCGGATCAACGTGCTGTCGGAGCCTTCCTCAACATCGCTCAGCCCCCGCGCATCGGCGCGGGTCAATGACAGCGGCGCGGTCTCGTCGTAACGGCCGCGCTCGTCATAAACGCGGTGCACAACAACCACATCCGCCCCCTCGGGCAGGGTGACAGAGGCCGCGCCATTGGGCGCCACCGGATGCACCGACAGGGTGCGCGGCCCGCCAAGGGCCCCGCGATCAATAATCCGCATCTCGCCGCGCTCAACAAAGGCAGGGTAGTTCATCCGGCTTTGCAGGGTCACAACCTCGCCCGCCGTATACCGCGCAGGCGCGCCCTCGATGGTCACATCCAGACGCGGCTCAAGACCAAGGGTGTCGTATTTCACCTGAACGCCGGATTTCTCCAGCGCCTTGTCGGTCTCGCGCACCTGATCCTCGAACCGCTGGTCACTGTTCAGGGCCTGCCCGTCCACCGAAAGAACAAACCCGTCAGAGTTGGTCACAGCCGTGCGGTCAAACTCCGTGTTTTCGCCCACGGGCATACGCACAACGGTGTTGCTGTTGCCCTGATCGCATCCTTCGGGAAGGACCCGCCCGTCAAGCTGACAGTTGTCCTGCGCCATGGCTGGCGCGGCAAGCCCCGCCGACAGGGCCACAGCGCTGGTCAGGGTGGTAAACCTACGGACGCTCTTTTGTGTCTTACGCATCTGCTTCACCCCTACTGCAACCGTTTAATCGTGCGCTCAATCGACAGCTTGTAGCGCGTATTGCGCCGCCGCCATTCGCGCCGGATCATCGTTTCCACACGGTCGAGCCTGCGGCGCACAACCGCACGGTCTTCCCCGTTTTCAAAGTAGGACACCCGAAGCACACTCGGCTTGTCCTTCATCTGATCGAGCAAACCCCCGATCCCCGTCACAAGGCTCGCCTTGGGATCATTGCTCCCGGCCTCGAAGGCACGCGCGCTCAGGTCGATATCAATGATATGGCTGATCGACGCGCCAAAGTTCAGCTTGGCGAATTTACCCGCCGTCAGGCGAATGGTGCGCGGGTTCTCCGTGGTCACGCGGTAACCCGAAGGCAGCGTCCGCGTATCCAGCTTGAGCGTAAAGTTCTCGCCAAACCGCCCCGGAAGCGCCGCACAGGGCACGTTGAACCGCCCATGAGCATCGGTGGTGATCAAGGTGCCCGTATCGGTCGACAGGCGCACACCCGCCAGCCCCGGCTCGCCGTCAAAACGGCTTGGCGCGGCAGGCACCTCCAGCTTACCGGCCTTGCCGGTGTAAACGTTCTGGTCGGTGATCAACCCGGTCTCCGGATCATAAGGCCCATCCTGATAGCCATTGTGGTTCAGGTCATCAAAAACAGTCCCGATCACATCAGAGCAATCAAACACCGCTTCAATCTCGCGCTCCACAATCGCCTCGGAAACATTGGAAATGATGTTCCCGGTCTCGGGGTCCTCGATCCAGGATGTGTTCACAAACTGGTCGGGGTCCGCCCCGGGGCCGACGATGGCCACAAAGGTCAGGGTGATCGTGGACAGGCCCATGATATCCTGATCCGGCCACGTCAGGCGGCGGCCAAAGACCACCGGCTCGATCGCCACCCCGTCAATCGCCGCAGAGCCCGGCTGATAGACCAAGCCCGCAGGCAATTGGTCAACCAGCGTCAGCCCGACAAAATCCGAAGGCTGCGTGTTCTCGAAGGTGATCGAATAGGGGATCGGATCCCCAAGCCGCGCAGAGCCAACGCCCGCCGTCTTGGTCACCAAAAGCGCATCCGTATCCGGCGGCGGCAACAGATCGACAGAAGAGGTCGCAGAGCTTTCCTCAACCGGCGTCCCGTCCAGCGGGCTCGCGCCCCCCGCAACAACCGTGTTGGTGAAATTGCCCGCGGCCTCAACCGCAACGGCAATGGTGATCTGCACCGTCACTTCCTCGCCCGGCTCCAGAATGCCGCCCGCGGTCAACAGATTGGCATCCGCCGCCCCGTCATAGGCTGCGTTCTCGGCGGCCCCAAAGGTATCAGGCGCAGAGATAAGCTCGATCGCCAGAACCTCATGGGTGCCCTCCCCAAAGGCCGCATCCAGATCATCCACCAAGGTCGCATCGGCCACGCGGGTCTCGCCCGTGTTTTCGCTGCTCAACTGATAGACCAACTGCGTGCGCTGATCGCCGGTCAAGATCGGATCACCGATCTGTTCCTTGCTGGCCGTCACCGCAGGCATCCCGCAATACTGCAGCGGAATGTTGTTGTTAAAGATCGTCGGATCGCCCTCTGCGATATCAAACACCACATAGAAGGGGTTCCCATCCGCGGTGAAATCCGAAAGCTGCCCGGTCGAGCCAACCTCGGAACCCCCCAAAGACACGGGGTTTGTCGGCAAGAAGGATGTCACATCAATCGTGCCACCGGGGAAACGGTCATCGCTGGCCACACCCGTCGTCGGCAGAACATAGGTCATCGTGTAAACGCCCGGCGCAGAAACAAACCACTGGAAGCTCCCGTCGCTGCCGTCCGTCACGATGGTGATGTTGTTCGATGTCCCAACCCCGGTCTGCGAGCCCGCAGGCCCCGTCACCGTGATCAAACCACCCGGCAGGATCGCACCGGTCTCTTGGCAGTAGAAATAACCAAGCGGATCGAAATCGGCGTTATCGACAATGCCGTCCCCGTCGCGATCCCCGGTGCCCTCAAAGCCATCGGGGGAGCCGTCAAGCTCGTCATCCACAACCGGCGGAGGCGTCGGATTGGTATCCCCCTCGTCCTCCGGCGTCTGCACCGGATCATCCGAGGCCACAGGCGTCGTTACATCCGAGGATGTCGCATAGGCGGTGTTGGTCTGCGTTGTCAGACCGGCCACGAAATTCACCCGCACAACGACTTGGATCGTGCCAATCTCGTCCGGCTGCAAAACCGTATCGCCGGACAGCATGTTCACATCGCTGATGCCGTCATAAGCCGCATTCACCGTGCCAGTGCCGCCAAACCCGGCAACCTCCAGCTCCGGCACGCCCATGATCACACCCGGCGTCATGGCCGCCGCAAGGTCATCCTCAACCTGCACGAAATTCGCCGTGGTGTTGCCTGTGTTCTCCACCGCAATGTCGTAGGTCACGTCATAGACAAAGGGGAACACCTGCGTGACATCCGCCGTGGTCTTGGTGATATCCAGCGATGGCGCGCGTGGAAGCGGCGTCGGCGTCGGATCATCCGGCTCGCCGTCGTCATTGGCATCCACATCATCGGTGACATCGGGGTCATCGGATGTGTCCTCAACCGGCGTATCGGTCGGGTCAATCGCGCTCGCCGTTACCGTGTTCAACAACCCGCCAGAGTTAATATCCTCCTGCGTGATGGTGTAGCTGCCGGTATAGGTCGCGGTCTCGAACAGGGCCAAAGCCCCCTCGCCCGATCCGTTGTTCGACGACTGCCAAGTCGGCCCCTCGCTCAGGGCAATGTCAGGCGTGCCCGCATCATTAACGAGGGTATCCACCAAAGCGACAGAGGTCAGCGGCACGTTGCCCGTGTTCTCCACCGTGATGGTATAGGTCACAACCTCCCCCGCAACCGGCGGGCTGGACAGTGCGGAGGTATCATCCACCTTCAGAACAACCAGCTCCGGCGCGGCCAATGGCGTATAGGTCGGATCGTCGGGGTTGCCATCCTCGTTCGGGTCAACATCCGAGGGATCTGCCGGATCATCGGACACATCCTCAACCTCAACCCCCGTGGGCGAGGCACCGGACCCCGTGGCCGTATTGGTCACAGAGGCGGTGTTGATAATGTCCTGCGTCAACACAAGCTCGGCCAGATAGGTCGCGGTTTCCCCCACAAGCAGGGTGCCCTCGGCGCTATCGCGATCGGCACTGTCAAAGGCAGGCACCGGCGGCGTCAGGGTCAAAGACCCGCCCACCCCGTCAGTCGCCTCATCGCTCAGGGCCACACCCAAAAGGGTGGTGTTGCCGGTGTTGGTCACGGTCACTGTATATTTGATCACCTGCCCCGGCGCGGCTGGCGTGGTCAGGCCCGAAGTATCGGCCACCTTCAGCACATTCATCCCGGGAACGGCGGTCACAGGCGATACAGTCGGATCATCGGGATTGTCATCCCCGTTCGGGTCCACATCCGCTGTCTCCGCCGGATCATCCGACACATCCTCAACCACAGTCTCGAAGGGATCGACGCCGGTCGCGGTCACGGTGTTCTCCACCCCGCCGTAATCGATATCCTCCTGCGTGAGGGCATACTCAAGCGTATAGGTCGCTGTCTCGCCCGGCTCGATGGTGCCAAGGGGGCTGTCCTGATCGGCGCTGACAAAGGCGATGTCAGCAGACAAGTCCACAGCACTCGGCGTCGGCGCAAAGTTCGACAGACCATCGGTCAGGGTCACATCCGACAGGGTCACGTTACCGGTGTTCAACACCGTGATCGTGTAGGTGATGATGTTGCCCTCAAGGGTCGGCTCCTCGAATGCCGTCAGGTCATCGGTCTTGAGCACCGAAAGCGATGGCTCGGGCTCAAAGGCCGTCCGCGTCGGATCATCCTCGCCCGCTGGCCCCGCATCGGGGTCATCGGAAATGTCATCCACCTCGGTGGTGCCATCGGGGCTGGTCCCCGTCGCAGTGACAGAGTTCTCAACCGCGCCGCTGTCCACATCAGCAAGCAGCAGCTCGTAATCCAGCGTATAGGTCGCCACTTCGCCAACCTGCAAATCCCCCTCAAGCGATCCCAAAGACCCCTCAACAAAGACCAGATCATCGCTCAGGTCATAGGTGTCGTCATCGTCATTGACCAACTCGTCGGTCAGGGTCAGATCGCTCAGGGTCACGTTGCCCGTGTTGGTCACCAAAATGGTGTAGGTGATCACGTCACCCTCTTCGACGGGCATCAGCAAGCCGTCGATATTGTCCGTCTTGGTCACAACAAGGGCGGGCGCGCGCGCCAAAGGCGTCTCGGTCGGATCGTCGGGATTGTCATCCCCGTTGGCATCCACGTTCTCGTCATCCAGCGGATCATCGGAAATATCACCCACAGGCACATCCCGCGGATCGGTCGCGGCAACTGTGGCCACGTTCACCACACCGGCGGCATCAATATCGCCGGTCACAATGTCATAAGTCGCGGTATAGCTATAGCTGTCGCCCGGGGCCAAAACCCCCTCAACCGCGCCGCCGCCGGGGTTCACCCACTCGGGGCCAGAGGTCAGATCACGGCTGTTCCCCTCCAGATCCTGCAGGTCATTGTCCGAAATCGCGATGTCGGTCAGGGTCTGGTTGCCCGTGTTCTCGATCACAAAGGTATAGGTGATCGTGTCGCCTTCCTGCGGCGGGTCCTGCACCGCAGAGGCATCCGCCTGCTTGGTCAGGTTGATCGTCGCCACCTGCGTCAGGGGCGTCTCAAGCGGTGCGTCGGTCTCGTTATCGGCGCCGCTATCGTCGGTCACGGGGTCCGCACCAAGGGGCGGGTTGCCCGATACAGTGGCCGTGTTCTCGACCAAGCCAAGGTCCAGATCATCCTGCGTCAGCGGATAGGTCGCGGTAAATGTGTCGCTGTCAAACTCGCCGGGGTCGAGGTCAATCGGCCCCCCGTCCAAAACAATCCCGTCCAGCAGATCGGAAATGGTGATCCCCGTCAGGGTCACGTTACCGGTGTTGGTGACGGTAAACTGGAAATCAAGCTCGTCGCCCTCCTGCGGAGGCGTGCCAAGACGGTCCGAAGTCGATGTCTTGATCAGGGCAATCTGCGGGTCCTGCACCAGCGGAACAACAATCGGATTGTCATCCTCATAGGTCTCGCCCGACAGGTCGGTCACATCATTGTCCAGCGGGTCCTTACCCGTGGCCGTGGCCTGGTTCTCCACCTCGCCCGCGTTGATATCATCCAGATCGTAATCATAGCTGCCGGTATAGGCATTGATCACCTCCACCCCGGGAAGGAGCGTGGGAATAGGCGCACCAGTCAGCTCGATCCCGTCCAGCGGGTCGGTCACGGTCACATCGGTCAGGGTGACGTTGCCGGTGTTGATGACGTTGAACCCGTAGGTGATGGTTTCCCCGTCCACCGCCGGATCACTGACGCCGCTGTCATCGGCGGTCTTGACGATGGCAAGCGAGATCACCTGCTCGATCTCGGCCAGCGTCGGCGTGTCGTTGTTATTGGCGGTGCCGCTGTCATCCTCGGCCACGGTGCCGTAAATATCCGCGCCGCTCGCCGTGGCGGTGTTCTCCACCTCGCCAAGGTCGATATCGGACTGTTTGAGCGCATAGCGCGCGGTGAAGGTATCCGTATCGGTATCACCGGCCCCAAGGGTCAAAATCGGCCCGCCCTCAAGGATGATCCCGTCCAGATCATCGCTTATCGTCACATTCTGAAGGTCAATCGGCCCCGTATTGGTGACAGAGAAGGTATAGGTCAGGAAATCCCCCTCCATCGGCGGGTCCTGCAACTCATCGGTGCTGACCGTCTTGATCAAGGCGATAGAGGGCGTGAACACAGGCCCCATCAGCGTCGGATCATTGTCATTCGCCCCGTCGCCAGAGCCGTTGTTCGACGGATCGGCATTGGTGCCATCGTCGGACACATCGCTCAGGAACGGATTGGTGGCGCTGGTCTGCCCCGACAGGGCACCGGTGCCCTCAACGCTGGCCTGGTTTTGGTAACGATCCGTGCCCTCGATGATCGGCGGCAATGGAATGGTGGGCTGCACCCGAAGGGTCACATTCAATGTGCAAGCCGACTGCAACGCGATGGTAAAGGCCTCGGCCAGAACCGGATCACCGCTGCCATCAAACGCGGCGTTCTTGCCACCACAGCTGCCCGTGGGCGCGGCCAGAACCAGATACTCGCCCGCCGCCAAAGGCGCGGTGCCAAGGGTGCCAAAGGCAGGCGCGCCGCCCGCCAGCGTATCGCTGACCACAACGTCCTCAAGGGCCTCGTCGCTAAAGTTCTCGACCACGAAAGAGAACACCTGATCAAACGAGCCATCGGCATTGATCACCGGCGCGCCATTGGCCCGCTTGGCAATCCCCACCCGCGCAATCGGCACAACGGTGAAATTGTTGTTCGCTGCGGTGCTATCGCCGCCCAGAACCACATCGGCAATCACCGTGCCGCCATCTGGCTCGCCGGTGCCGTTGGTTCCGTCAGGATAGCTCCCGCCCTGCTCCAGATAGGTGTCATTGGGCACGGTGCCGCGGGTAATGGTATAGGTCCCCTCGGGAAGCAGGCCAAAGCTGTAATTCCCGTTCCCGTCCGTGGTGGTGTTCAGGATATATTCCGTCCCATCGAGCGCATAGCCGATCAATGAAATCGGCACGCCGCCCACGTTGGTATCGCCCGTGTCGATCACACCATCATCGTTGAAATCGCCAAACACCTTGCCCGTGATGGTCGAGGCATTGACCGTAACAGGGCCGGAGTTGGAGTTGTTGTTCCGGTCCGCACCCAGCTCAAAGCTGCTGGTGGCAATGCTGGCCGTGTTGGTGAAGGTCTGCGGATCGCTCGAAACCGTCAACGCCCGCACCGGCACAGTAATATCGACATAGCCCGGCTCGGTCGCGGATTCCTGCTCGAAAGTGCCCAGATCACAGGTAAAGGAGGTATCCTCCGCCACGCCTGTACAGGCAGAGCCCGCGCTGATCGCCCCCTGCACCAAGTTCAAAGTCGGCGTGCCGGTCAATTCCAGACCGGCAGGCAGGTTATCGGTCACAACCGTATCATCGGCCTCAACCAAACCGGCCCCTACATTCACCGCCACCCGAATGGTGAAATCAAACGGATCGCGCAGGTTCACAGGGTTCGGGCTGGCCACCTTGCTGTCCACCGACACATCGGTCCGCGTCCGCACAGAGGTCGTCTCCGTCACCGAGTTGTTGCCGGTAACGGTGTCCTGCCCGGCAAGGATTTCGTCCGAGGAAATCTCCACAGAGTTGCTGGCCGTGCCCTTGGACACACCCTTCATCTCCACCTGGATACGCGCAGAGCCGCCCGCTGGCAGATAGTCAAAGGTACAGACCAAAGTCTCGCCCAAGCTGCCCACAGCAGGGCCCGCTGGCGGTGTGGGGCAGGTGCCGCCGTCAAGGGCGGTCGCCGAAACGAACTCCAACCCCGAAATCGGCAGGCTATCGGTCACCACAATATTCTGCGAGGCAGAGGGGCCAAGGTTCCGAACCGTCACGGTAAACACCGTGGTCCCGTCCAATGGCAGCGGGTCAATGCTCTCGGTCTTCTGCACCAGCAAATCCAGTGTCGGCTCCGACACGGACACAGGCACAGAGTCGTCCTCGTCGCCAATGCCGATCTGCGTTGTATCGGTGCTGACACTGGCGTCATTTACAAAATCCGAACCAGCAAGCTCGTTGTTCGGCCGCACCACAACGCTCACATTCTGCTCGGCCCCGTTGGCCACATCACCCAGATTACAAATGATGGTGTTGTTGCCCGTTGTCGTTGTCGTTTCCGGCGTCGGCGTGGTGCCGCAACTGCCGGTCGAGGGCGTGGCAGAAACAAATGTCAGGTCATCAGGCAAAACATCGGTGATCGTCAGGTTCTCGGCGGTGGACAACCCGTTGGCCTTGTTGATGCCGCTGATCAGATAGGTCAGGTTCTGCCCCGCAGGCATCACCGCCGCGCTGGCAACCTTGGTGATGGTGATGTCAACGCGCGCATCCACGTCATAGCCGACGGTGCTGGTCTCGTTGCTGCGGTCAGGGTCCGCCGTGCCATAAGAGGTGATCGTGGCGGTGTTGAAATAGCGCCCCGCCTCGCCCCCCGGCACAACCTCGATCGTCACAACAGGACAGGTCGCCCCGGGCAAACACACCGGCAGGGTCGCAATATCACAGCCAAACAAAATCCCCGTCGCACCAGAGGGCGTGGTCGAACAATTCGCATCCGTCTCGCTGATATTGGCATAGCCGATCGACAACAGCGCAGGGTTCGCGCCAGTGGTGGTGTTGTTGATCAAATCCCCGATCAGATCGCGCACCTGCACGGTGTTCGAAACGTTCGGCCCCTCGTTGATGATCTCAAGCTCAAAGGTCTGCGTCTCGCCCGCGGCCAAACTGGCCTCCGAGGCTGTCTTCACAATCGACACATCCGCAGACTCCAGCGGCGCATCCGATGTCACACTATAGGTGATGATGTCATTGGGGGCGTTCTCGTCCGGCAGGTTGGAATCCGACGCGCTGATCTCCAGCCCGTTTTCCAAAGCGCCCTCTACCAAAGCCACGGTTTCAAGGGTGACAACCGGCGATCTGTCATCCACGCCCAAGGGGGCGCTTTCCAGAATTTCGATCGTACAGGTGATCTCCCCGCCCGCGACCACGGGCGCAGCGGGCGAACAATCCCAGCCATTCGCATCATAGGACAGAACCTCCAGCCCCGCAGGCAGGGTGTCGACCATGGTGATGGTCCCAAAGAAAGGCTCGTTGCCGATATTCGTGCTGCTGATCTGGAAATCAAACGGGCTGCCCAGAACAACCAAGGCAGGCTGCGGACCGGTCTTATTGGCCCGAAGGTCAACAAACTTGTCCTCGATCTCAACGCCGCCATCGCTTGCAATGTTGTTATCAGGGTTCGGATCAATCGGACCCTCGGCGTCAATCTCCGCAGTATTCTCAACCGCCGAACCGGCGGTCACAACATTGGCGGTAATCTCGATATCGCCAAGCGGCACATCCGCCCCGCTCGAGGCCCCACCGGGATGCTCACAGGTCACCTGCTGCGACCCGATGATCTCGCAATCCCAAGGCGCAGGCGCATCCACCGAATCCACAGTGTAATTCGAAGGCAGGCTATCCTCGAGGGTCACAACCTCCGGCGGGTTACCGGAATAGGTCGGCGACAGGGTAAAGACCGCCTGATCCCCGACCAAAAGCGTCTCGGGCGGGGAAATCACCTTGGTCAAGGCCAGATCACTGCCCTCTTCTACCGATGTATCAAAGGTCGCGGTGTTGTTCTCGGTATCCGGATCATCGGGCGATCCACCGCCAACAGAACCAACCCAGGACACCGTCGAAGGCGCCGCAGCCACAATCTGCGCGCCAAAGACGAAATCAACACTCTCCCCCTCGGCCAAAGGCCCCGGAATCGTGCATTCATAAACCGCCCCATCAAGAACACAGCCAACAGGCGGCTCAAGATTGGCAAAGCCCGAAGGCACCGGAATGGTCAGAACACTGCCGCTCGCATCATCCGGCCCGTTGTTGGCAACGGTGAATGTGTAATCCACCGTCTCGCCCGAGGTCGCCGTCACAGGGCCATCCACCGTCACCTCAAGATCCGCACCCTGCGTCAGGGTCAGGTTCTTGGTCTGACTGTTGTTGCCTGTGTCATTGTCCACTTCGGGCACATTGGCGGTAAAGGGAACGGCCCCCTGCTGCGTGGTCTCGATACCAAAGAGCAGGTCCACACTGTCCCCCGGCTGGCCATTAAAGGCGAGCGAAGGCACCTGACAGGTCACAATCTCCCCAGCAGCGGCAGGAAGGGGGGCACAGCCCGTCACATCATCGCTGGAAAAGGACACAAAGCTGGTGGTCGGCGGAACCGTAATCTCGATCGTCGTCGCAGGCGCGGGATCAGGGCCAAAGCCAAAGTTCAAAATGTTGATCGGAACCTCGATAACACCGCCCGCAGGGGCCGGGGTTACGGTCTCGTCCACATTGACCAGCCAGTCATAGTCAAAGCTCTGCGCCGCAGCGCCCTGCGCCCAACACAGCGCAAACACCATCGACACACAGGCCATCCAGCCCCGCAGCAAACCGCCGCTGGCCCTTCCGAATTGCGCTAAAATCTCAACTGCCCGTATCTTACCGTTCTTACCGCTCAACCGACTGCTCCTCGATGCCTTGTGCCCAGCATTCTGACGGAGGTGTTTCTTGCCCGATTAGGACAAAGGCCACCCAAGCGGGTGGCCTCTATTGCCGATCAAAAAAAACACCTCTTTACACAGTTACGTTAACACTTCCCTCAAACAGGATGCACGACAAAAATCTAGGTTGTCTTCGTTTTTGAGGTCATGTGTTAAATTTTCCCCCTAAACATCCCGCCCCGCCCCAAACCGCATCCGCCCCGCCCCAAACCCTCCCGCCCGGGCGCCATCGGCCTTCGGCCTCACGCCCCGTTGGGCCGGGCCGTTTGCTGGCGCAAACGGCGGTGGCGCGTCATGGCCCCCTTTGCGCCTGCTGCACGAACATGCATATGGAATGTGCATCGAATGTGCATCACTTGTGCATCAGGTTTTTATGGCTCCGGCCACAAAAAAAGCGCCCCGCAAAGGGGGCGCTTTTCGTCAACTCCGGTCCGTCCGGCGCGCTTAGCGGCGCAGGCCAAGACGTTTGATCAGGTCCTGATAACGGCCCTCATCTTTCGCCCGCAGATAGTCCAGAAGCTTGCGGCGCTGTGCCACCATCTTCAACAGACCGCGGCGGCCGTGGTTGTCTTTTTTGTGTGTTTTGAAGTGCTCTGTCAAAGTCGCGATGCGGCTCGAAAGAATGGCAACCTGAACTTCAGGGGAACCTGTATCGCCTTCTTTGGTGGCGAAATCTTTCATGACTTTTGCTTTTTCTTCTACCGTAATCGACATCGGGGTCTCCTTTTATATCAAAGGGTTATGGCGCAGGCCGGGATGTCGTCCAGCAAGGCCCGTGGAGGATGGATCGCGCCAAAGGCCCGTTCCAGAAACCGGCGTATAGGGAGATTCCCCTTAAAAGGAAAGGGATTTTTGCCCCCGCCCTAACGCGCGCTCTCGATCTGGTCCGCGATCTCTGCGGCCCATTCCCCAAGCAGCGGAATCCAGTTCACCGAGGACAGAACATAGCCCAGCACAGACACAAGGATCGAGGCCCCGATCACCGTCCCAAGGCCAAAGGCCAGCCCGCGAAAGAACTGAAACGCAATCATCCGCACCGGCTTTGCGTGAATCCGCACGAAACGATGCTCGTTCAGACGGTGCACCTCTGCCCGTAACCCAGCGATTTCATTGGCTAAATCACCCACAGCGGGGGCATGGTCCTGCGCCGCGTCGGCGGCGTCCTGATCTGATGTCTGGCTCATGGCGCCACGTTACGGCGGCGCCGCATCAGGGGAAAGCAGGTTTTTCACCGCCACGAAAAAGCCCCGCAAACCAAGGGTCTACGGGGCCTTTCGCGTCATGTCATCAGCGCCTTAGAACGGCAGCGGCACACCATTGGCTGTCACCTCACCCGTCGGGCGCACGGCGATCTCGGAGACCAAAGTATCCTCGCCCTCACCCGGACGCAGCACCATGCCAGACATCAGCTTGGCCGTGTTCGCCTGATCCTGCGGCACAAGGCCCATGGTCACCAGCTTATCCAGCAGGGCATTGGCCCCGACCAGCTTCAGGTTCACCTGCCCGTTGGGCGCAGGGAAACCGCCGAATGTCGCCAAGTCATTGTTGTCAAAGGTAAAGGAGCCATCGCCCGTCAGCTGCGTGCCAACCACATCCACCAACAGGTCCGTCAGGCTGATCGCATGAATCTGCGCCGGCATCTCCACCGCAGCCATGGAGGCAGGGTCCAGAATATCCACCAGCCAGTTCGCCTGCCCCGCCAGATCAAAGTTCAGGTTCGCAGGCCCGCGCGGCAGAACCGCACCGGGATCAAACAGGTTCCAGATCCCGTCAATCACCGTCAGATCCGAAATCTCGACAGAGGCGACAAAGGGCTTCGGCTCATTGGTCTGGGCCAATGGCATAAGGAAGTTATAGGCCGTGGAGCCAACACCAAAGGCAACCTCCGGCAGGGGAATTTCGCTGCCCGACATGCTGATGTTCATGCCGTTGTTGTTGACGTTGTAAGTCAGCTGATCCTTGTTCAACGCCAGCGTGATATTGCCGCCATTCAAGGACCCATTGGTCATGAACTCTTCGGTCCCGTCGCTGAAGGCCATGTCAAACACCGAGGCCCCGTAAAGCAGGCTGCCATTGGTGTTGAACCCGTCCTTAAGCAGGGTGCCCATGTCCTCCATGTTGAACATGCCGCTGGCAGAACCCTTTGAGGTGCTTACCAAATTCGCCATGGCAAGGTTGCCGGTGAACGTGCCCGAACCACCCGGCTCCGTCACCGCAACATTCATGTCGAGGGAGGCAATGTTCATCAACTGCGTCACCTCCGGCGGCACCGTCGGGCTGGTGGAATGGGAACCGGTCATCGCGCCCAGCTTCACCACCAGATCCATTGGCAATTCCTCGCCATCAATCAACAGCTTGGTCACCTCGATCACCGCGCTCGGCGCAGCAAAGTTAAAGGTCTGCGCCCCGCCCGCCTCAGAGGCCGTCATGGTCAGCCCCTGCTGCATGATGTTCACGGTCGCATCGACCTTCTCGCCAAATTCCGGCGCAACGACAAAGCTGATGTCATAACTATCGGGAACGGTGATCGACACGGTGCCATCGGCATTCTCGGTGAACACAGCATCGCCAAGGGTGCCCGAAACGGTCACCTCGTCATCGCTCATGGCAAAGCCAAGGCCCTGCACCGTAAGCGTATTGCCATCCTTAGCCGTGCCGGTAGAGGTCAGCGTCTGACCAGCCGAGCTCGCCTGATCCTGCCAGTTCTGCCATGCTTCCTCGGCGGTCAAAGACCACCCCGCCGTCGCAAATGCCGCAAGCGCCGCAGCGCTGCACGTCAATGTTTTAAGGGTATTCATCTGAAAATTGTCCTTCTCACTGTAAATCACGCCTGTTGGCGCAAAGCATCCATTGCCCGGCGAGGGGGGTCAAGGTCTGGTTTCCAAACCGCGACAATCGTGAATTATTCGGTGGTGGACAGGGCGGGATTCTCGATACACCTTGGCCCGAAACAGCACATAGCAGGAGAGCACAGCCCATGGACATGACAGGCAAAACCGTTCTGATCACAGGGGCCAGCCGCGGCATCGGGGCCGAGGCAGGGCGCGTCTTTGCCGCCGCCGGGGCCAATGTCATGCTGGTGGCCCGCTCCAGCGCCGAGATCACCGCCCTTGCCGCCGAAATCGGCGATAAAGCCCGCGCCATGACCTGCGACGTCGGCGATTATGCTCAGGTCTCCGCCGCAGTCGATGCCTGCGTCGAACAGTTCGGCGGGCTTGACGTGCTGATCGGCAACGCCGGTGTGATCGAGCCGATCTCCCGCATGGCAACAAGCGACCCCGAGGGTTGGGGCCAAGCCATCGATATCAACCTCAAGGGCATCTACTACGGCATGCGCGCGGCCCTGCCGGTGATGCTGGCCAATGGCGGCGGCTCGATCCTCACGATCAGCTCCGGCGCGGCCCATGGCCCGACAGAGGCATGGTCCCATTACAACGCCTCCAAGGCCGGGGCGAATATGCTCAACCGCTGCCTGCACCACGAGGAGGGCGCAAACGGCATCCGCGCCATCGGCCTCTCCCCCGGCACCGTCGCCACGGAAATGCAGCGCGAGATCAAGGCAAGCGGCATCAACCCCGTCAGCAAGCTGGACTGGGATGTCCACATCCCCGCAGACTGGCCCGCCAAAACCCTGCTGTGGATGTGCAGCCCCGATGCCGATGAGTTCAACGGCACGGAAATCTCCCTGCGCGAGGAGGCCATCCGCCGCCGCGTCGGCCTGATCGCATGATCCTCGCGGCGCAGGAGGGCGGTCTCCGGACCCTGACCATCAACCGCCCCGACAAGGCAGGCGCCCTCACGCCCGAGATGCTGCAAAGCCTGTCAGACAAGGTCACGCAGGCCACAGAGGAGGGCGCAGCCGCCCTGATCCTCACCGGCACAGGCCGCGTGTTTTCCGCAGGGGCGGACCTTGACGCCGCCCGCGCGGGCCTCGCCACCTCGCCATTGTGGGAGGAGCTTTCCGGCCGCATCGCCGCCTTCCCCGGCCTGACAATCGCCGCGCTGAACGGCACGGTGGCAGGCGGGGCCATGGGCATGGTGCTGGCCTGCGACCTGCGCATCGCCGTCCCCACGGCCAAGGTCTTCTATCCGGTGATGCAGCTCGGCTTCCTGCCGCAACCCAGCGACCCCAAACGCCTCGCCGCCCTGATCGGCCCCGCAAGGGCCAAGATGATCCTGATGGCGGCGCAGAAAATCCCGGCGACAGAGGCCCACCAATGGGGCCTGTTTGACCGCCTGTCGGAGGACCCCATGGCTCAGGCCCGCGACATGGCCGCCCCCTGTCTGGCCGCCGCGCCAGAGCACCTGCAGGCCATCAAATCCCTCTGCCGCTAGGAACCCCCTAACCGCAGAGGGAAACGTCCTACCCCATATTGCTGGGGAAAGAGGCGTTCTGCAGGTCAAACTCCCCCGCCGCGATCAGGCCGGTTCGCAGGTTGCCCGCCATCCACGTCATGGTGGCCTCGGCGCCGGACTTGTCCTGCGCAAGGGTCACATTGGTGTCCATGTTCTTGTTGAGGGCATGGGCAGCTCCCCCCGCCGCCGTTCCGAACACCGGCCCAAGGGCAGAGCCGACAAGATGCGCTTTGCTCGGGCTCACCTCGTCCATCTCGCTGATATATCCGTTTGCCTTTGCCGTCGTCCAAGGGGTGCCGCCAACGCCGCCATGGGTGCAGTGGAACTTGCGCTGCTGATAAAACACCCCCGGTTCAAAGGTCGTACCCACATTGCCGAAAATCTCCCGCGACTTCGCCGCCGGATCGCGCATCGCGTGAAAGCATTGCGCCACATTCGAGGGGATCACGGTCTCGGTAATCCCGACGGCCCGGTCCACCGCATCAAACAACATCAAAACATCCACCTTCAGGCCCGCCCGCTTAAGCTCATGCGAGGCCTGAATAACCGCCGCCGCCCCGCGGCTATACCCACACAGGATGATCCGCCCCTGCTTGGTCGCGTGGTCGGAAATCACCTTCTTGGCAATGGCCGAGGCGCGCACATGGGTATCGCCCCCGTCCGCATCCGGCCCGCGCAGGTAATAACTGCGGCTCCCGTGCCAGTTTTTCCAGAAGGTCCGCACATGGCTGTTCTTGAAATCTTCGGCATAAACGCCGTTGTCCGATGGGCCCGTACCATCAATACCCGCATAAATATCACTCGTGAATTTCGCCATCGTAAGTCTTTCATAAAAAGTTTCGTTAAATCATGGGCGGAACAGTTAAATTATATCAATTCTTTAGCAAGCCATGTTTCGCCCCGCTCCCCTCCCCCGGAATGGCGGTTGCCCCTATGGCCCCTCACAGACTACTAATCACAGCCGAAACCCTGCCAAGGATACCCAGAGAGTGGACACCGAAAATCTGCCCCCCATCGTGGTCACAATGATCGGATACGCCAATGAGGGATGGGAGCTTGCCAAGGGCTGGCTTCTCAGCCCCGCGGCATGGTCCCAGTTCGCGCTGCTGATCGTCGCCTACCTGCTGGCCGTCTATGTCTCGCGCAAGGTGAACCCCGTCCTGACCCGGCTGCTCACGCCCGAGGCCGAGAACCAGTCGGTCTTTGCCAAGGCGCGGCGCTTTGTGGCGATCTTCCTGCCGCTGGTCATGCCGGTGCTGGCCTTTGCCTTTACCGCGGCGGGCGAGGGGGTCGTGCGGTCGATCTTTGACAGCGGCGCGGTCATCGCCTTCGGTAAACGGGTCTTCCTGTTCCTCGCCGCCCGCATCCTTGTGCGCGATATCGTCAGGGACCCTTTCCTTGGCCTGCTGGGCAAGTTCTTCATCGTTCCGGCGGCGGCGCTCTATGCCCTTGGCATGCTGCCCTTCGTGGCCAGCAAGCTTGAGGAAACCGTTGTCCCCCTCGGGAACCTCTCGTTCAACCTGCTCTGGCTGATCCAGTTCGCGGTTGTGGGCGGGTTTATTTTCTGGCTCGGCCAATGGTCCAATAGCCAGTCCTCGACCTACCTCGACAAACAGGAAATGCGGCCCGCCACGAAACAGCTGGCGGTCAAGGCGGCAGAGATCGCGATCTTCGGCTTTGCCTTCCTTGTGCTGATGAACATCATGGGCATCTCGCTCACCTCCCTCGCCGTGCTCGGGGGGGCTGTGGGTGTTGGCCTCGGCTTTGGCCTGCAGAAGATCGCCTCGAACTTCATCTCCGGCGTGATCCTGTTGCTGGAGGGGCAGGCCACCGTCGGCGACTATGTGGAGCTTGACGGAGGAGAGGCCGGCACCATCGTCAAAATGACCGCCCGCGCGACCTTCCTCGAAACCTTCGATGGCCGCTGGATCGTTGTCCCGAACGAGGATTTCATCACCACACGGGTGACGAACTACTCCGACCAAGGCTCCGCCAACCGCTACGAGGTGCCCTTCTCGGTGCATTACGACACCGACATCAACAAGGTGCCGGACATCATCGAGGCCGCCGTATCGAAACACCCCGCCGTGCTGCAGGACCCCGAGGCCCCCGATTGCGAGCTCCGCGCCCTTGGGGACAGCGGCATCGAATTCGCCGTGGAATTCTGGGTCAACGGCATCGACGACGGCAAAAACAAATTCACCTCCGAGGTGCTCTTCATCGTCTGGAACGCGCTCAAGGATAACGGCATCGAAATCCCCTATCCCCACCGCGTGCTGGAGATCAAAGGCAAGCTGCCCCAGTGAGCCATGCCCTGATTATCGGCGGCGGCCCCGCTGGCCTTATGGCCACGCAGATGCTGGCCGAGGCAGGCCATGCCGTGACCCTGGCCGAGGCCAAACCATCGCTGGGGCGCAAATTCCTGATGGCCGGTAAATCCGGCCTGAACCTCACCATGGCCGAGGGGCTCGATGCCTTTATCGCCCGCTACAACACGCCCGCCCTCGCCCCCATGGTCAGCGCCTTCGGCCCCGAACAGGTGCAGGCATGGGCAGGGTCCTTAGGGCAGGAGCTTTTCACCGGCTCCACCCTGCGCGTCTTTCCCAAGGCGATGAAATCATCGCCCCTGCTCAGGGCATGGCTGACCCATCTGGGCAGCATGGATGTCACCGTCAAAACCCGCCACCGCTGGACGGGCTGGCAGGGGCAGGACGCCTGCTTTGACACGCCGGACGGCCCCGTGACCCTGCCCGCCGATGTCACCGTCCTCGCCATGGGCGGCGCAAGCTGGGCACGCCTCGGATCTGACGGCGCTTGGGCGCCGCTGCTGGCGCAGACAGGCGCGCCCGTCACCCCGTTCGAGCCCTCCAACTCCGGCCTCAGCGTTGATTGGTCCCCC
The DNA here is from genome assembly GCA_018524345.1 of Harenicola maris. GTDB lineage: Bacteria > Pseudomonadota > Alphaproteobacteria > Rhodobacterales > Rhodobacteraceae > Harenicola > Harenicola maris. The sequence continues at coordinate 575,159 of JADQAZ010000002.1, read as the reverse complement.
CATATGGCGGGCCAGTTCGGCGCGCCGGTCAAGGCCGGGCTCCTGCGCGCAGGCGGCGCGGAAAGCCGCGGTGAATTCGTCATCACGCAAAAAGGGCTGGAGGGCGCAGGCCTCTACGCCCTCACCCCCGCCATCCGGCGCGGCGCGGCGCTCACCTTTGATGCCGTCCCGCATTGGTCCCGCGCCGAAACCGCCGCCAAACTTGCTCGCCCGCGCGGCAAGGAAAGCCTTGCCAACCACCTGCGCAAAACGCTGGGCCTGAAACCGCCGCAACGCGCCCTGCTACAGGAATTCGCCCGCCCCCTGCCCGCCGATCCCAATGCCCTCGCCAAACTGGTCAAGGCCATCCCGATCGCCCACGCAGGCCTGCGCCCGATAGACGAGGCGATCTCGACCACCGGCGGCGCGGCATGGGAGGGGGTGGATGACACCCTGATGCTCAAGGCCCGGCCCGGAACCTACCTCGCGGGCGAAATGCTCGATTGGGACGCGCCCACAGGCGGCTACCTGATCACCGCCTGCCTCGCCACAGGCCGATGGGCCGGACTGGCCGCAGCGGCGCGGCTGGCGGGTTAACCGGGCCGGCAAAAACGCGCAAAGCACTGCTCCCCGCCCTCATTCGCTGTCGCCACTCACATGGGCCAGAAACACTTCGCGCAGACGGCTGCGCGGGGTCTCCCCCGTGATACGTCGCGAGAGGGTGCCATCACCATCAAACAGCAACAGGGTCGTATAGGAGGCACCGTATTTGGAGGCAAAGGCGAGCCCCTCCTCCGTGGTCAGGTTTGCAACCCGGTAGTGAATCTCACCCTCGTCCAAGGCCGCTAATGCGGCGCGCGTTTCGCGCTGAAGATTGACGCAGGAGGAACATGTCACATCATGCACCTGAACAATGGTGGGCGTGCCCTGACCAACGATGCTCGTGTCCTGTTCGGCAAAATGGGCCTGCACCGACTGCACCCCCCAAAACCCAAGGCCAGCGGCCAAAACCACACCGCCCAGAATATAGGGCAGATAGGCCATAAAGGAGCGCCGCGTGGCCCCCGAGGCGGCTCTGGCGGCTTGCTCGGCCTTCCGTTGCTTGGTCGATTTCTTTGATTTTCTGGATTTGGCCATGATGTCCACCTGCGTTCGTTTCCCGCAACCTAGATGAAAGTTGCAGGGCCTGTGGTCACAATGTTTTAACTGGGTCGCGGCTTGACAATCTCCGCCTTAGGGCTGCGTCTCAACCGCCGCAGGAATAACCAGAACCTGACCGGCATAGATCAGATCAGGCCGCTCGACACTGCCCTCATTGGCCGCGAAAATCCGCGGATAGGCATAGGGATCACCGTAGTAAATCAGGGCGATGCGCGCCAAACTATCGCCCGGCTGCACGGTATAGGACTGCGCCTCGGTCAAAAGCTGGATCTCGTCGCCCTCATCCGCAGAGCCCATGGCCTCAACCATCGTGCCGGTGTCAATCTCGCCCTCGGCGGTCATCAACCCGGGCGGCACCTCGACATCCCCCGCCGCAAGGCTGGTCCCGAGGATCCGCTCGATCTCCGAGCGGCTCATGCCCTCTTCCAAAGCGCGCTTGATGATCTCGTTCAACTCCGGCGATGGGGTCAAAGGCCGCGTCGCATCGGGCACCGCCCGCTTGGCGGTCTCGAAGCTCTCACGCTCCGGCACAGCAGGCGCAGGCGCGGCCTCGGCCACACGCATTTCCGGCGCGGCGGGCTCGGTGATCTCGACGTCATGGGTCACGGCCATCTCGGGCGAAATCGCACCGGGCTGCCATATCACCAACACCCCTGTGACAAGCACAAGAGAGCCCCACATCGCATGTGGAATATATTTACGCATCTGCTCGGGCTGCATTTTCTGCGGCCTTTTTTATTGTGTGACGATATTTATGACACCCAATATATGGTGGGGCCACACAAATGTCACCGATGAATTTGCCGCGCTATTTACGCGCGGCCGCCATCATCGCCAAGCGGATGAAAACCCGCTCCATCACCGCCATCTGCGGCGCCGTCTGCCCTGCGGAGCGCAGGGTCAAATCGGCCTCGGTGATCAGACGCATTGCCGCCTCAAGGCGGTGCATGCCCCATGCCTGACACTGGCGCAGCATCCGCTCGCGCCGCGGGCCGAAGACGGGGGGGCGGGCGCGGGCGATGCCCGCGCCCGCCCCCCCGGGATCGGAGGCTGCAGAATGCAGCGTCCGAAAATGCCGTCCCGCAAAAATCGCCAGCGTCACAGGGGCCACCCCCTGCCCGTCCAGCCGCTGGATCAGCGGCCCGATCTCGCCAGAGCGCCCCTCGGCCACCGCATGCAGGATATCATCCAAAGGCGCGTCCAGCGTCGCAGGCGACAGATGCTCCAGCGCCTGCGTGCCCAAGGGCGCGTTATCGCCAATCTGATAGAGCGAGAGCTTCTCGATCAACTGCCGGAAATCGCCGGGATCCAGAGTGCGCGACAGAGACAAAAGCCCGTCCATCGCCTCTGGCGACACACGGGTCAGGCCCGCCTCCTGCAGCATCTCTTCCACCTCCGCCTTGGTCGGTGGATCGTCATAGATCGCAAGTGCCCGCGCCGCCTTGTGCCCCTGAAACAGCTTCAGCAGTTTCGAGGTTTTCTTCAGCGCCCCCGCGGTCATCACCACCATGGCGTCCCCCTCTGCCCAATCGGACAGGGCCGCATCGGCGGCCTTGAGGGTGAATTCATTGGCATCCGTCACCACCACACAGCGCTGCCCCGGAAAGAACCCCACCGCCTTGACCGCATCGGACAAAAGCGAGGGCTGCTTGCGCAAATCCCCCCCGTCGATCCGCTCAAGGCGCATCTCTTCCTCGCCCTGCGGCCCCACCACATTGGCCACCAGCTCGGTGCGCTTCAACGACACGCGCATCGCATCGGTGCCATAGATCAAAATACCCGGACAGCGCGGATCGGGCCGGGCGAAAAACCCCTTGGCCTCCCCCTTCGACAGGTTCACGCGCCCTCTCCCTCGGCCCGCTCCACGCCAAAGCTGCCCGCACTGGCATAGAGCCGCGTCACCAGCTGATCGGCCAGTATCACCATCAGGCGCCCATAGGCGTCCCGCTCGGCGGCCAGAGTCGCCACGGTCGTTCCCGTCGCGCTATAGCTGGTGAAATTGCGCACGGTGCCAGAGGACAAGACCTCCTCGCTCGCGCGGTCGATCACCTCGTATTCAACGAACCCCTCAAGGTTATAGCGCTGGATCTCCTGATCCGCCGTAATGGCCACGGAATCCGCCCGCGTCGCAATACGGTAGGCAAGAGCCAAGGGCGCGGCCTCGTTGCGGCCGATCTTGTCCTCGACACGGTTGGAAAAGCTGAACTGCTCGCGGTCCCGCGGCGGGGCCACCAAAAACTGCCCGCGCACGGCCTCGCCCGCGCCGCCGGGCGCATGCACGGGCGTAAACCCGCAGCCCGCCAAAGACAGGGCCCCAAGCCCTGCCAAAAACCCTCTGCGATCAGACAACCACATTCACAATCCGCCCCGGCACCACGATCAGCTTCTTCGGCGTGCCGCCATCCAAAGCCTTGACCACAGCCTCATGCGCCAAAGCGATTTGTTCAATCGCTTCTTTGCTGGCATCCGCCGCCACGCTGATTTCCGCGCGCCGCTTGCCGTTGATCTGGATCGGCATGGTCACCGTATCTTCCACCAGCATCGCCTCGTCGGCCACCGGCCAAGGGGCATCAATGAGCAGGCCCTCGCCGCCCTGCATCGCCCAGATTTCCTCGCCAAGATGCGGGGTCACGGGGGCCATAAGCTGCGCCAAGACCCGCATCGCCTGCGCCATCACCGCGTCAGAGGCCTTTGCCTTCGACAGGGTGCTGGTAAAGGCATAGAGCTTTGCAATCGCGGCATTGAAGCCGAAGCTTTCGATGTCCTGCGTCACACCGTGGATGGTCTTGTGCATGGCGCGCAGCAGGTCCTCATCCCCCTGCCCCGCACCGCCGCCCTCGGCCACACGGACCGACAGGGCATAGACACGGCTCAGGTGCTTGAACGAAGCCTCCGCGCCAGAGGCTGTCCATTCCACATCCCGCTCCGGCGGGCTGTCGGACAGGACGAACCACCGCGCGGTATCGGCGCCAAAGGCATCGATAATATCCAGCGGGTTCACCACGTTGTTCTTCGACTTCGACATCTTGGCAGAGGGGATAATCTCCACTTCCTTACCGGTCAGCTTAAGAAAAGCCTTGTCCCCTTTGAGTTCAACTTCCTCGGGATAATGATAAATCGGAAGGTGTTGACCACCGAGTCCCCCAAGACCGCCAATTTTTTCTTCACTCCAGCTCTTGTAGATCGCGTGCGTCACCATGCCTTGCGTGAACAGCGCGTCAAACGGCTCGATCGCCGTTTCCGGCAGATGGCCAGTGATCTGCATCGCGCGGGCAAAGAAGCGCGAATAGAGCAGGTGCAAAATCGCATGCTCGACGCCGCCGATATACTGATCGACATTCATCCAATAGGCGGCCTCTTCCATATCGGTCGGCCCCTTGGCATGGGGAGCGGTGAAGCGCGCGTAATACCAAGAGCTGTCCACAAAAGTGTCCATCGTATCGGTTTCCCGCTTGGCGGGCTTGCCGCAGGCGGGGCAGGCACAATCGCGCCATGTGGGGTGCCGGTCCAGCGGGTTGCCCGGAATGTCGAAGGTCACGTCATAGGGCAGCTCGACAGGCAGGTTCTCTTTCTTCTCGGGCACCACGCCGCAGTCATCACAATGGACAATCGGGATCGGACAGCCCCAATAGCGCTGACGGCTGAGGCCCCAGTCGCGCAGGCGATACTGCGTCTTGCCCGTGCCCCAGCCCGCCTTTTCGGCAAAGGCGATGGTGGCGTCGATGGCCTCCTGCCCCGTGGCCTCGTCCAGCCCCGCGAAATGGTCGACCCATTTCACCTTTTCGGTCTTTGGCGGCACAAAGGCCTCCTTGCCCACGGGGGTCTCGTCCCCGATGGCAAAGAAGGTGTTTTTCACCGGCAGGTCATACTTGCGGCTGAAATCCAGATCGCGCTGGTCATGGGCGGGGCAGCCGAAAATCGCGCCGGTGCCATAGTCCATGAGGATAAAGTTCGCGATCCAGACAGGCAGCTCCCAGCTCTCGTCCAGCGGGTGCTTGACGGTAAGGCCGGTGTCATAGCCGATCTTCTCCGCCTTCTCGATCGCCGCCGCCGTGGTGCCGCCCTTGCGGCAGGTGTCGCAGAACTCTGCCACCTCGGGGTTTTCGGCGGCCAAAGCCTTGGCCAGCGGATGATCGGCAGAGATGCCGACAAAGCCCGCGCCCATAAGGGTATCGGGGCGGGTCGTATACACTTCTATACGCTCCTGACCGAAGGCAGGGGCGCTCAGGTCAAAGGCCATCTCCAGCCCGCGCGACTTCCCGATCCAGTTTTCCTGCATCAGGCGCACCTTGGCGGGCCAGTTTTCAAGCCCGTCCAGCGCCGAAAGCAATTCCTCGGACATATCAGAGATCTTGAAGAACCACTGCGTCAACTCGCGCCGCTCGACCTCGGCGCCGGAACGCCAGCCCTTGCCGTCGATCACCTGCTCGTTGGCCAGAACCGTCATATCCACCGGATCCCAGTTCACCTGCGCGTTCTTGCGGTCCACCAGACCGGCATCCAGCATATCAAGGAACAGCGCCTGCTGCTGGCCGTAGTATTCGGGATCACAGCTGGCAATCTCGCGGGTCCAGTCAAAGGACAGGCCAATGCGCCGGAACTGGTCCCGCATATTGTCGATGTTGGTATAGGTATAGTCCTTGGGGTGAACCCCGCTCGCCATGGCGCCGTTCTCGGCAGGCATGCCAAAGGCATCCCACCCCATCGGGTGCAGAACCGCGTGGCCCGTCACCTTCTTATAGCGCGCCACAACATCGCCCATGGCATAGTTGCGCACATGGCCGATGTGCAGGTTGCCAGAGGGATAGGGGAACATCTCAAGGACGTAATACTTCGGCTTGCCCGGGTCACGCTTGGCAAGGAAACATCCGGCCTCTTCCCATGCGGTCTGCCACTTGGTTTCGATCTCGGAAGGGATAAGGCGGGTCATGTCTTGGTCTTTCTACAGGGGCAAATGAAAACGCCGGGCAGGGCCCGGCGCTTTGATACGTCTGCGTTACGCTAAGGTCTAGGGCCGGGGGCCTAAAGCTTGCCGTCTTGAATACGCAGCTGGCGGGCGCGTGTTAGGATCGCATCCTCAACAGCACGCTGGGTGTCGGCATTCACGGTGCCGCCGCGCGATTGCAAAGCAACGGTCAAAGACCGCGCATCAAGGGCCGGATCCCGCACATAAACGGTCGCGCGATAGGCCCGCCCGCCGCCCGGTGGGGTGCCGTAGCCCATTGTAATGACTCCGGTAAACGGATCGACCGACTGCACCGGCATAAAGTTCAGAACATCGAGAGAGGCATTCCAGATGTATTTGTTCACCGCCACGGTGGTGTTCGGATCATCCACATTGGTGAACAGATCAAAGAAGGAAGACCGCGCATTGCCGCGATCATCGATGCGTGGATCAAATTCGGGGGGGAGATTCTCTGTCTTCTCGAAAACAGAATCGCCAACACCGCCGCCGCCACATGCACCCAGCACCACGATCAGAACCGCCGCTGCGCCATTCCGAACTGCCGTTGTCCAGCCCATGTTAGTGCCCCTTATGCTCGTTTTCGCCTATGTATCCCACGTATTTACCAGTGCCAAGGTTTTTTGACCGCACCGGCGGGTTTCCCAACTGTGGCAACTCTGCACCATTTCTCCGCAGCGGCATCCAAGCCTTGCGCCCATTCTTGCATTTGCGGGGGTTTCGGTAGATTTACCCTGCATACCGAATTCGGATTCCCGGGTTGCGGTGCTCTTTTTTAGATTCACGAGGGAAAACGATGAAAAAGATTCTCCTTACTTCCACCGCACTGGTCGCCTTCGCTGGCGCTGCGGCTGCAGAAGTTTCCATCTCCGGTTCCGCCGAAATGGGTATCTTCGGCACAGACTCTGCTGACACACAGTTCCACACAGACGTAGACGTTACGTTCTCCATGTCTGGCGAAACAGACGGCGGCCTGTCTTTCGGCGCTTCCGTTGATCTGGACGAGGCCGCTGGCCTTGGCTTCGAAGAAGGCAACGCCGGCTTCGCAGTATTCATCTCCGGTGGCTTCGGCACAATCACCATGGGTGACACAGACGGCGCTATGGACTGGGCTCTGACCGAGGCTGGTAACGTTGGCAACCCAGGTTCGCTGCGTGACGACGAAACATCCCACGCTGGTTACTGGGGTTCTTACCACGACGGCGCTGCCGGCGTATATGACAACCAGGTTCTGCGTTACGACAACACCTTCGGTGATTTCGGCGTAGCACTGTCCTTCGAGCAAGTTCAAACCGGTGGCGAGTCCGACATCGACATGGCTTGGGCTCTGGGTGTTAAGTACGACGTAGAGCTTGCTGGCCTCGACCTGGCTCTTGGCCTGGGTTACCAGTCCGTGAACATCGCCAACACAGACGGCGACGATGACTCCACAATCGTTGGTATGTCCGCGACAACAACATTCGACAACGGCCTGTCCGCTGGTCTGACATATGTTTCCGGCGACATTTTCGGTGTATCCGACTCCTCCCACTTCGGTCTGGGCTTCGGCTACGCAACTGGCGCAGTATCCCTGCACGCCAACTACGGCAAGTATGACCTCGACGGCTTCGAAGTCGAAGGCTTCGGTCTGGCAGCTGCTTATGACCTCGGTGGCGGCGCTTCCGTTAACTTCGGTTACGGTTCCTCCGACGGCGACGCATTCGCAGAGTCCTTCGACACATACTCCCTGGGCCTCGTAATGTCCTTCTAATCCATAACTGGATTTGAATTAGGGAAGAGCGGGCCATTGGCCCGCTCTTTTCGTTTCTACCAACTGCTATTACACAGGCCGCATCTGGCCCAAGTCGCCAGGCCCCAAACCATGGTCCGACATTGCAATGCTGCCACTGAACCCCGCCAAGATTCCCGCCCTCTACCAAAAGGCCCGCGCCGATCATGCCGCAGGCCGGCTGGATGCCGCGCGCAAGGCCTACACCCAGATCACCCTGGCCAAACCCGCCCTGCCGGAACCGCATTACCAACTCGGCCAGATCGCCCTGCGGGAAAACAAGCTGCCAACCGCCCTCGCCTGCTTTGAACGCGCACGCAAGCTAAAGCCCAAAGAACCCAGCATTCTCGACGCCCTCGCATCCCTGCACATCAGCATGGGCAATATCGACGCGGCCAACGCCCTCTATGACGAACTCGCCCGCCTCTTTCCCAAGGCGGTCAAACCGCTGGCCGAAAAGGCGCGGATGCTGCAAAACGCGGGCCGCTTCGAGGCCGCCGAACGCGCCTTTGACAAGGCCTTCAAACTCGCCCCCCATGACGGCGAGTTGTTCCGCCTGCTCGGCGTCAGCAAAAAGGTCAAAAAAGGCGACCCCTTCCTCGCAAGGATGGAGGCCGCCGCCAAAGACCCCAAGGTCACGGGCCGCAGCCGCATGCACCTGAACTTCGCCCTCGCTAAGGCGATGGAGGACAGCGGCCAATATGAGCGCACCTTCACCTACCTACGCCCCGCCAATGACGCCATGGCTGAGGCCTATCCAATGAAAAAGGGCGAGCGCAAAGCAGAGGTCGACGGCCTCATCGCCGCCTTCGAGGGCGCCGATTACAGCCGCACAATCCCCGGCGCCAATTCCGAGATCGCCCCGATCTTCGTCACCGGCCTGCCCCGCTCCGGCACCACCCTTGTGGAACAAATTCTGGCGAGCCACCCTCTGGTGAGTGGCGGCGGCGAAATGTCCATCGTCCGCGCCACAACCTTGGACGTCCTGAGGCGGGGCAATGAATTTCGCCCCCTGTCCGACCTGACAGACAAGGAAATCAAAAGCGTCGGCGACCGCTACGCCGCGGCTCTGCGCGACAAGCTCGACTTTGACACCCACGCCACGGACAAAAGCCTGCAAACCCACACGGTCTTTGGCCTGCTGCGCCTCGCCCTGCCGCGCGCCCGCTTTATCGTGGTTGAACGCGATCCGCGCGACACGCTCTATTCGATCTACAAACAGATCTTCGAGGAAGGCACCCACCGCTATGCCTATTCCATGACCGATCTGGTGGACTATTACCGCCAACACCAAAGGCTGATCGCCTTCTGGAAACAGGCCCTGCCGGATCACATCCACACGGTCCATTACGAGGACCTCGTCTCCGATCCAGAGCCCCAATCCCGCGCCCTCGTCGCCGCGGCGGGGCTGGACTGGGACGACGCCTGCCTTTCGTTCTATGAAAACAAACGCACCGTCCAAACCCTCAGCGTCCACCAAGTCCGCCAACCCGTCTACAAGGGCTCTGTCGGCGTATGGAAACGCTACGAGGCCGATTTGGCCGATATGCTCAACGCCCTGAAGGACAGCTGAGATGAGCCTGACCGAGATCACCACCCGCATCGCCGCCGCCGAAGCCGCCGCCGGACGCACGCCAGGCAGCACCACCCTGATCGCCGTTTCTAAGGTGCAACCCAACGAACGGGTCGAGGCCGTTCTGCAAGAGGGGCAGCGCTGTTTCGGCGAGAACCGGGTGCAAGAGGCACAGGGCAAATGGCCCGGCTTTATGGAGAGCTTCCAAGGCGTCGACCTGCACCTGATCGGCCCGCTGCAAACCAACAAGGCCCGCGCCGCGATGGAGCTTTTCCACGCCATCCATTCCGTCGATCGCCCCAAACTCGCCAGCACATTGGCCCGGCTGGCGCAGGAGATCGGCAGCTGCCCGGATATCTTTGTGCAGATCAACACAGGGGATGAGGGACAAAAGGCGGGCTGTCCGATTGGCGAGGCCGATGCCTTCATCGCCGAATGCCGCGGCCTCGACCTGCCGGTCAAGGGCCTGATGTGCATCCCGCCGGTGGACGAGGAACCCAGCTTGCATTTCGCGCTGCTGGCCAAAATCGCCGCGCGCAACGGGCTGAGCGGTCTGTCCATGGGCATGAGCGGCGATTTCGAAAGCGCCATCGCGCAGGGCGCCACCCATATCCGCGTCGGCTCTGCCATCTTTGGCGCCCGCGATTACGGCGAGGGTTGAGGGGGCTCTGCCCCCGCGCTGCGCGCCCCCCGGGATATTTGCCCCAATAAGAAGCGCAGGTTAGCGAAAGATGACCCGTGTTCCGGGTTGCACCCGCTGCGCCACCCAGAGCAGGTGATCGGGGCGCAGGGCAAGGCAGCCTTCCGTCGGATGGCGCGGTTTGCGCCAGCGGTGGATGAAAATGGCAGAGCCTTTTCCCGGTGTGGCCTGCGGCCAGTTCCAATCCGTCAGCAGCACAAGATCATAGAGCGGATCGGCGCGGGACAGGCGCTCATGGCTGTAACCATGGGGCGCGCGCACGGCGTGGTTATACTGCGCGTCCTTCACATCATCGGACCAAAGGTCGCGCGGGCCGATCGCCTCTGCCCAAGGGGCGGGGGCGGCGATCCGATCGGCGCGGTAGAGCATACCGGTGATCCGGTGCGTGCCCTTTGGACTTGCCCCGTCGCCCTCGCGTTTGTCATCTGTAATCCCGCCCTTGCCGATGGCAGCCGGAAACCGGCGACCGTGGAAGCGCAGGCCCCAGCGTGTTGCGATCAGGTCGTGGATGCTCACAGCAGGTGGCCGGATTTTGCCGCCTTCACCGCCAGATAGGCGCGGTTATGCTCGGTTTCGCCCACGGCAATGGGGACGCGTTCGGTCACGCTGATCCCTTGGGTTTCCATCATGGCAACCTTCAGCGGATTGTTCGTCATCAGCCGCACGCGGGTGATCCCCATCACGCCGAGAAGCTCGGACCCGATGCGGAAATCGCGTTCGTCATCCTCGAAGCCGAGGCGGTGGTTGGCCTCTACCGTATCAAAGCCTTGATCCTGCAGGGCATAGGCGCGCATTTTATTGGCAAGGCCAATGCCGCGCCCCTCTTGGTTGAGATAGAGGATCACTCCCGCCCCTTCGCGCCCCATGGCAGCCATGGCGGCATGAAGCTGTGGCCCGCAGTCGCATTTCAGCGAGCCGAGGATATCGCCTGTGAAACAGGCCGAATGCAACCGCACCAGCACCGGCCCATCGAGGTCCGGCGTGCCGATGGTGACGGCGTAGTGTTCCTCGCCCCCGTCATCGGGGCGGAACACCCGCAGCCGCCCCGCCCCGCCAAGGGCCGTGGGCAGACGCGCGGCAGAGACGACGTGATAGGCCGAGAGGCGCGCGGCGCTCTCTGCCGTGACCTGAAGCAGGGTCAGCCCCTCCGGCACCGCATCAACCACCGGCAGGACAAGCGCGGCGGGCAAAAGCCGCGCCTCTTTCGTCAGGGCGATCGCCATGCGGTGGATATCGGCGCTGCCCTCGCGGACCTCGCGGAAGGGCCCCTTCATCGGATGCTCCAGATCGCTGGCCGGATCGGCCACCGAACGCAGCCACCGCAGGCTGGCGTGCCGCGGCACCGCAAGCCGCGCCACATCGCCGTCATAGACCCGCGCCTTGAGGGTCGCGGCGCGCCATGCGGTGACGGCAACCTCCACCCCGCCCATCCCCATGGCCGCGGCAAAGCGCGAGTCGTCCACGGTTTCGGCCGCGAAAACAAGGCCCGTCCCCCATGGCCCGGTGATCGCAACGGGCAATCCCATGCGCAAATCGGCCATAGCGCGGGCGCGTTTTTCAGTTTCTGTAAGGCAAAGCGGTAACATTTCGGGCCTATTCTGTGCGGATCGTCGCGTCTGATACACCGTATAGCCCCAGAATTGAAACATTTGCACGCAATTGGATGCCCACATCACACGAGCCCGTGAACGTTGCGCAGCATTTCTTGCCGCAGCCGCCTTTCATGCTCATTTATAGTTCAACACAAACGGAGACGATCGATGCCAAACCTGCGAAAAATCCTTCTGGTGGACGACGAAGAGGACCTGCGCGAAGCCCTGTCCGAACAGCTCGTCATGACCGAGGAGTTCGACGTCTTCGAGGCCGGAACAGGCGCGGAAGCCATGGAGAAAGCCAAGGCCGGCATCTATGATCTTGTGATCCTTGACGTGGGCCTGCCCGACACCGACGGGCGCGAGCTTTGCCGCGTGATGCGCAAGCAGGGCGTCAAATGCCCCGTCCTGATGCTCACCGGTCATGACAGCGACGCCGACACCATTCTTGGCCTTGACGCTGGCGCAAATGACTATGTCACCAAGCCCTTCAAATTCCCTGTCCTGCTGGCCCGCATCCGTGCACAACTGCGCCAGCACGAGCAATCGGAAGACGCCGTCTTCCAGCTTGGCCCCTATACCTTCAAACCCGCGATGAAGATGTTGATCGACGAGGCAGAGCGCAAAATCCGCCTGACCGAGAAAGAAACCAACATTCTCAAGTTCCTCTACCGCGCCACCGATGGCGTCGTTGCCCGCGATATCCTGCTGCATGAAGTCTGGGGATATAACGCTGGCGTCACGACCCATACGCTCGAAACGCATATCTACCGTCTGCGCCAAAAGATCGAGCCGGACCCATCCAATGCGCGCCTTCTGGTCACCGAAAGCGGCGGCTATCGCCTCGTGGCCTAGGCCCACATTTCACGCGCTTTTAACGAACCCCTTGGCAGCGTCAGGGTTATGATGCTGCACCTCCCTGTTGGACTGGCCCCGGTATTTATACCGGGGTCTTTTTTTGCCTGCCCCCGGGATCAGCCCAGAACAGAGGACAAGACAGAGACCGCCCCAAGCGGGATCAGAAACCCGATCCCCGTGATCACCAAACCGATCACCACAAACAGCCCGTCGCGCGACAACAGCGCAAGGCACATGCACAACACCCCCGCCGCAAGGATCGAACTGCTGAAGGGCACCAGCTCCAGAAACGGCATGGTCAATCCGCTGACCATAATCACCCCCTGCCACAGCTTGCGCAGCGGCCGCACCGTCAGGGCCAGCATCCGCCGCCGCGTCAGGCGATCGACCCAGCGTGCCACCCGCCGCGTCTGCTCGATCGCGCGGTGCAGCCTCTCGCCAGACACCCCGCGCCGCGCCAGAAACCCCGGCATCCGCACCCGCGATCCGCTCAGCAACATCTGCCCCGCAAGCGCGGCAATCATCAGCCCGCAAAAGCTCGGCAAAATCGGAATCCCCGACAGGGGCGAGAACACAAAAAGCCCCAGCACAATGATCAACGGCAAAAACGCCCGCGCCCCGAAGGCCCCGATCAGGTCCGCCAGCGTCACCTCGTCCTGATGGGTCAACTCGTCCAAACGGTCGATCACAGCCTCCAAAGGATGGTCGGGGTCGATGTCGCGATCTGGGTCATACTGGTTCATCGCGCCTGTCTGCTCGAAAATTGGGCACAGGTCTACGGATAAAAACCGCACTGGCAGGTCGGGCAGTGCTGGCCTAATGTGCGGCAAATTCTCGCCGGAGCCCCATACAATGCCCTTCACCATCGCCACCTGGAACATCAACTCCGTGCGTCTGCGCGCCGATCTCGTCGGCAAGCTCCTGACCGAAGAGGCCCCCGATGTCCTCTGCCTGCAGGAATGCAAATGCCCCGATGACAAGTTCCCCCTCGAGGCCTTCGCCGCCCTTGGCTACACCCATAACGTCATGCGCGGGCAAAAGGGGTATAACGGCGTCGCGATCCTGTCCCGCCTGCCCCTGACCGATCAGGGGGGCGAGGATTTCGCCGCCCTCGGCCATGCCCGTCACGTCTGTGCACAGCTGGAAAACGGGGTCAGCATCCACAACTTCTATGTCCCCGCAGGCGGCGACAAACCCAACCGCGAGATCAACGAGAAATTCGGGCAAAAGCTCGACTACCTCACCGAGATGTCCGCCTATTTCCGTGCCAATGCGCCGGAAAAATCCATCCTCGTCGGCGATCTGAACATCGCACCGCGCGAGGATGACGTCTGGGACCACAAGAAAATGCTGAAAATCGTCAGCCACACCCCGGTGGAGGTCGAGGCCCTCGCCGATGTGCAGGCCGCTGGCGGCTGGGTCGATGTCACCCGCGCCGATATCCCCGTTGGGCTGCTCTACAGCTGGTGGTCCTACCGCGCCAAGGATTGGGACGCCGCCGACAAGGGCCGCCGCCTCGATCACCTCTGGGCCACCGCCGATATCGCAGCTTCGGCCCATTCCTCGCGCATCCTGCGCCCCGCCCGCGGCTGGACCCAACCCTCCGACCACGCCCCCGTCTTTGCGACGTTTGACCTCTAGCCCGCCTTGAAACAGGCCCCTGAATGGGCCATGTGACACGCAACCCATTAAAGGAGAGCCGCAATGTTGGAATTTGGCCAATCCCCCGCCCCCGCAGATGACCTGATCAAGGACGGCACAGAGGCCACCTTCATGGCCGACGTCGTAGAGGCCAGCCAGGAAACCCCCGTGATCGTGGATTTCTGGGCACCATGGTGCGGCCCCTGCAAAACCTTGGGGCCACAGCTCGAGGCCGCAGTCACCGCCGCCAAGGGCCGCGTGAAAATGGTCAAGATCGACGTCGACCAAGCCCAACAGATCGCCCAGCAACTCCGCATCCAGTCCATTCCAACCGTCTATGCCTTCCACAAGGGCCAGCCGGTCGACGGCTTTCAGGGCGCGGTGCCGGAAAGCGAGATCAAAGCCTTCGTCGAGCGCGTCGCCGACATGGGCGGTGATGGCGGCCTAGCCGAGGCCATCGAGGCCGCCGAGCAGATGCTCGAAGAGGGCGAGGCGCTGGACGCCGCCCAGACCTTCGCCGCCATCCTCGGAGAGGACCCAAGCAGCGCCCCCGCCTATGGCGGCATGATCCGCGCCCATATCGCCCTCGGCGAACTTGACCGCGCCGCCGAACTTATCGCCGAGGCCCCCGATGCCCTGAAATCCAGCGCCGAGGTCGAGGCCGCAAGCGCACAGCTTGCCCTGCTGAACCAAGCGGCAGAGGCCGGACCGCTGGACGAACTCCGCGCCGCCGTCGCCGCCAATCCCGCCGATATGCAGGCCCGCTTTGATCTGGCCACGGCGCAGCACGCCGCAGGCGACATCGAGGATGCCGTCGAAACCCTGCTGGAGATGTTCCGCGCAGACCGCGACTGGAACGATGGCGCCGCCAAGGCGCAGCTTTTCACCATTTTCGACGCCCTCAAACCCAATGACGCCATTGCCCTGAACGGGCGGCGAAAACTGGCCTCGATGATCCTTGCCTGATGCGCCGCGCGGGCTAACTTGAGGGTATGTTCTTGGCAGCCAACCTTCCCGAAACGATCCCCCTGTTCCCCCTCCCGCGGGCGCTCCTGCTCCCGCGGGCGCGCCTCCCCCTCCATATATTCGAGCCCCGCTACCTCGCCATGCTCGAGGACGCGATGGCCACAAACCACCGCCTCATCGGCATGGTTCAGCCCGGCTCAGGCCCCAAAGACGGCGAAAATTCCCTGCATGACATCGGCTGCGCCGGTCGCCTGACCGGCTTTTCCGAGACAGAGGACGGCCGCTATATGATCACCCTCTCGGGGGTCTCGCGCTTTCGCATCACCGCCCAGATCGACGGCTTTTGCCCCTATATCAAGGCATCGGTCGATTGGTCCCCCTTCACCGCCGATCTCGGCAGCACCGAGGAAGACCCCGGTTTCGACCGCGACGGTTTCATGCAAACCCTCGCCCGCTACTTTGACGCGCGCGACCTCTCCACCGATTGGGACAGCCTGACAGAGGCCGACGATGAATTGCTCATCAACTCCCTGTCGATGCTCTGCCCCTTCGGCATAGAGGACAAACAGGCCCTGCTGGAATCCCCCAGCCTCGGCGACCGCCGCGAAACCCTGACCACCCTGATCGAATACGCCATGCTGCGCAGCCCCGGAAAGGACGTGATGCAATGACCCCTCCGCAAATAGACCGCCAGATGCTCGAGGCCCTCGTCTGCCCGCAAACCCAAGACACCCTCAGCTTCGACGCAGAGGCGATGGAGCTGATCTCCAAATCCGCGCGTCTGGCCTTTCCCATCCGCGACGGCATCCCGATCATGCTGATCGACGAGGCCCGCAAGCTGGACTAAATCGGCCGCCCCCGCAGCAGATCCGGCAGATCCCCCGCCAATCCGGCGGCCTCGCGGATAAACCGGCGGCGCAGCCCCGGCACCGACCCGATCAGGCCCATGCCAAGGTCCCGCCCGGCTCGCAAAACGGGGTTATCGTTTGAAAACAATCGGTTGAATCCATCGGTGGCAAAGGCAAGGCTTTGCCGGTCAAAGCTCCGCCAAGCGCGATGCCGCTCCAGAACATCCGCCGCGCCAATATCCTCGCCCCTGCGCCGCGCCTCCAGAACCACCTGCACAAGGCTCGCCACATCGCGCAGCCCCTGGTTCAGACCTTGCCCCGCAATCGGATGCACCGCCTGCGCCGCATCGCCCACAAGGGCGACCCGCTCCGCTACGATCTGCCGCGCAAGGGACCGCACCAAAGGATAGCTCGACCGCCGCCCCGCCAGTGAAATCTCGCCCAGAAAGCTGCCGAACCGTGGCTTCAGCACCTCGATAAACCCGGCATCATCCAGCGCCATATACTCCGCCGCCAAGGCGCGCTCCTCGGACCAGACAATCCCGCTGCGCTGCCCCGCAAGGGGCAGGATCGCAAGCGGTCCGCCCGGCATGAAAAACTGATGCGCCACCCCGTTGTGCGGCGCGCTATGGGCCACGGCGCAGACAATCGCATCCTGCTCGTAATCGGTCTCGTCGCGGCCAATGCCCGCCCGCGCACAGGTGCCGCTGGCCTTGCCATCGGCCCCCACCAGCAAAGGCGCGGCCAGCACCTCGCCTGTGGCCAATGTCACACTGGCCGCGCCGGGCGCGATACTCTGGCCGATGATCTGCGCCCCCGCCCGATGCGTCAGGTCCGGCGTGGCCTCCGCGGCCTCAAGCAGCAGGTTTCGCAGAAACCTGTCCTCGATCATGTAGCCCATGGGGCCCTCTTCGATCTCTGCGTGATCGAAATGCAGGAACAGCGGCGAGGGCCCCTCGCCCGCGCGCCCGTCACTGGCGACAACCTCCAGAATGGGCTGCGCATGCTCCGCCAGCCCCTCCCACAGGCCCAAGGCCCCCAGCATCCGCTTTGAGGCCAGAGCAAGGGCATAGGAGCGCCCGTCAAACTCCGGGTCGGCGCGGGTCTGTGCCGGAAGCTGGTCAATGACCTGCACCTGCATCCCCCCCTGCGCCAAAGCCAGCCCAAGGGTCAGGCCATTCAGCCCGCCACCCGCGATCAGAATATCTGCGTCATGTGCCATAATCCTACCTACGGTGCGGCGCGCGGGATTGTCCATGCGCCCCTTGGACGCTACCACTTGGAAAATCGCATAAAAGGGATCGCTGTGATGGACCGTTGGCTGACAGAAACCGCAACCGCAATCGGACAGGCCATCGACACGGGCGATGTCGATCCCGCCGCCCTGACGGATGCCTTCCTCGAGGCGATCGAGGGCCATGAATTCGGCCACCGCATCTATGCCCGCACCACCGAAAAACGCGCAAGAGCAGAGGCCGCAGCCGCCGCCAAACGTGCCAAACTCGGCCAAAGGCGCGGGCTCTATGACGGGGTGCCGATCTCGTGGAAGGATCTGTTCGACACCGCGGGAACGGCCACGGAATCCGGCACACAGCTACTCAAGGGCCGCACGCCGGATGTCGACGCATGGGTGCTGCAAAACGCCACCAACGCGGGCATGGTCTGCCTTGGCAAAACCCATATGACCGAACTGGCTTTCTCCGGCCTTGGCCTGAACCCGATGACAGAGTCGCCCCCCTGCGTGAATGACCATGACGCGGTCTCGGGCGGCTCCTCCTCCGGCGCGGCCACCTCGGTGGCCTTCGGGCTGGCCACGGCGGGCATCGGCTCCGATACGGGCGGATCGGTGCGCGTGCCCGCGGCATGGAATGACCTCGTGGGCCTGAAAACCACATCGGGCCGCCTGCCCCTGACGGGGGTCGTGCCGCTCTGCGCGCGCTTTGACACCATCGGCCCCCTGTGCCGCAGCGTCGCCGACGCCGCCGGACTTCTGGCGGTGATGGAAAACACCAAAGCACCCGACCTGCGCGGCGCCAGCCTTGAGGGCGCGCGGCTGCTGGTGCTGGAAACCATCGCTCTGGACGACGTCCGCCCCGGCCCGCTCGACGGCTTCAACGCCGCCGTCAAACGGCTCGAGGCCGCAGGCGCGCAGGTCCAGCGCGGCATCAGCCCCGCCGTGGCCGACGCCATGGCCCTCTCCGGCACCCTCTTCGCGCCAGAGGCCTACGCCACATGGGGCGACGCGATCGAGGCCCGCCCCGACCTGATGTATCCCGAAATCCGCGAACGCTTTCGCGGCGGGGCCTCGGTGCAGGCGCCGGATTACATCCGCGGCTGGCAAGACCTTGAACGCTTCCGCGCCGAATACCTCGCCGAGACCGCCGGTTTCGACGCGGTCCTCGCGCCGACAACGCCGATCCTGCCGCCCAACCATGACCGCCTGATGCAGGACAGCGACTATTTCGTCACCGAAAACCTGCTTGCCCTGCGCAACACAAGGATCGGCAACCTCCTCGGCCTCTGCGCCGTGACCCTGCCCACGGGCCTGCCCTCCACCGGCTTGATGATGATGACACCGCCGCTGGCTGAGGCCCGCCTCCTGCGCCTCGCCCAAGCCGCCGAGGCCGCCCTCACCGCCTGATCCACCCGCTAAGGCCCGCCGCCCCCGGCGGGCCAAGATTTTTCGCCGAAAAATCTCTGCCACCCGAAGCGCCAAGCCTGCTCGGCGGAAATGCCACATTTCCCCCATGTTGCCAAAAAACGCATCAAGCAATATAGACCAGCCCGCCCTGCACGGGCTAAGCTGCTGCGAAGGCGAGGCAAAAGATCTCGCTACCAGAGGCACGGCAGCTAACAACATGACTTTCCCTGAACGGTTTTCGAACCTGCCAGAATACGCATTTCCGCGTCTAAGGGCGCTCCTCGGCGGCATCACCCCCGCAGCCGAAGTCTTGGATATGACGATTGGCGAACCCAAACACCCCATGCCCGCCTTCGTGGCAGAGCTGATTGCGAAACACGCCGATGAATTCGCCAAATACCCGCCCAATGACGGCGCGCCGGAACTGCGCGCGGCCATCGCGGGCTGGATCACCCGCCGCTACGGCGTGGACCTCGACCCCGCCACAAACATCGTGCCCCTCAATGGCACCCGCGAGGGGCTGTTCAACACGCTGGTCGCCCTCTGCCCCGAAACCAAAGCAGGGCAAAAGCCCTATGTTCTGGTGCCCAACCCCTTCTATCAGGTCTATGCCGTTGCCGCCCTCGCCGTCGCGGCAGAGCCATATTACGTCTCGGCCCTGCCCGAGAACGCCTTCCTGCCCGATTACGCCGCCCTCCCCCCAGAGGTGCTCGATCGCACGGCGGTGGCCTATGTCTGCTCCCCCAGCAACCCGCAGGGCGCTGTGGCCCATGCGGAATATCTGGAAAACCTGATCCGGCTGGCCGAAAAGCACGATTTCAAAATCTTCGCCGATGAATGCTATTGCGAGGTTTACCGCGACACCCCGCCCCCCGGCGCGATCGAAATCGCGCAGCGCATGGGCGCGGACCCCGAGCGCGTGGTGATCTTCCACTCGCTCTCCAAACGCTCCAACCTGCCCGGGCTGCGCTCCGGCTTTCTGGCCAGCGGGCCGCAGAACATGCAGCGGATCAAACAGCTGCGCGCCTATTCCGGCGCCCCCCTGCCCCTGCCCCTGCAACGCGCCGCCACGGCCGTCTGGCAGGACGAGGCCCATGTCGAGGCCTCGCGCGCCCTCTATCAACAGAAATTCACAATCGCGGATGAGGTCTTCAAGGACCTGCCCGGTTACATGCCCCCGCAGGCGGGCTTCTTCCTGTGGCTGCCCGTCGCCGACGGCGAGGCAGCTGTGAAAAAACTCTTCGCCGAAACCGGCGTCAAGACGCTCCCCGGAGCCTACCTCAGCCGTGATACGGCCGAAGGGAACCCTGGCGCAGGCTACATTCGTGTGGCCCTCGTCACAAAAAATATAAAAGAAATGCAGCACGGGCTGATCCAGCTCCGTGACTGTCTCTACTAATGAGGATGGTGGTTTAAGATGGCATATCAGACAAAACAACGTGACCCTTTGTTTGACAGCACTGTGCGCGCAGAGCTGGAACGACGCGGCTGGGAACTGCTTGGTGCGGCCCTGCTTGTGATTGCCTGTCTGACGACTGCCCTCCTGTGGTCCTACAACCCCGAGGACCCAAGCTGGTTCTCCGCCCCCGGTGCCCCTGCGCAAAACTGGCTGGGCCGCTTTGGCGCCGGTGTGGCCGCGCCGCTCTTTATCATCATCGGTCTGGGCAGCTGGAGCGTCGCCGCCATCGCCGCCGCTTGGGGCATCCGCTTTGTCCTGCACGCGGGCGAGGAGCGCGCCACAGGCCGCCTGATCTTTGCCCCCATCGCCATTGCACTGGCCGCGATCTATGCCTCCATGATGTCGCCCGATACCACATGGACCCATAACTTCGGCCTCGGCGGCCTTTTCGGTGACACCATCCTTGGCGCTCTGCTGAACATCCTGCCGATCTCTGCCGGTATCGGCGTGCGCATTGTCGCCATCCCCCTCGGCATCGGGGCGCTTGCGATGATGCTCTTTGTGATGGGCTTCTCGCGGCCGGAACTGACCCGCATCTGGCGCTTCCTCTTGATCGGTGTGCTGACGCTCTATCTCGCGCTGACACGCCTCGTGGGCCGCACCTCGGCCAAATCCGCGGAAATGGCCCGCAACCTGCACGCCCGCCGCGCCGCCGCCCGAAGCGCCGACGCAGAGGCCGCCCTTCTGGCCGAAGGCGCCGCCGCCGCCCTGCCAGAGCAGGACTTCACCCCCGCGCCCCTCGCCATCCCGACGGAGCCTCCGGTCACATCCGGCGGCGCGAAACCCGGGCTGCTGGCCTCTGCCCGCAACCTCGTGAAACGCGCGCCAGAGCCTGAACTGGTCGAACCCGAAATCGACGAGGCCCTTGTCGAAACCCTCGACAACACCCCCGCCCCGACAGAGGACCGGATCAAAAGCCGCATCTCCGATGCGATCAAATCCCGCGCCCGCATGACGCCCGCGCCCGTCACCCTTTCGGGTGCCCGCGCCGAGCCCCCCGTGGCCCGCGCCAGAGGGCCGGTGCCCTTGATCATCCCCAAAGGCGCGGTGCCCCCCGCCCCGATGGCAGAGCTTGACCCCGAACCACAGGTCACCTCCGTGCCCCCCGCACCGGCCTATGAGCCAGAGGCCGCCTTTACCCCCGCGCCGCAACCCGCGCCCGCGCAGGCCCCCGTACAGGCATACGCGCCCGCACCCACACAGGCCCCAACACAGGCCCCCGCCTACGCGCCGCCCCCGGCTCAAGCGCATATCCCGACGCCAGAGGCCAAGGCCGTGGTGCAGCACCCCGTGCGCAAACCCGTCCAGCCCTCCACCCGCGCCAAGGCCGAGGCACAGCCCTCCCTCGCGCTGGAGGACGGCCCCGATACCTCCTACGAGCTGCCCCCCCTTGGCCTGCTCGAGGCACCACAGCCCAATCAGGGCGCAACCCTGTCGGACGAGGCGCTCGAGGAAAACGCCCGCATGCTCGAAAGCGTGCTGGATGACTACGGCGTAAAGGGCGAAATCACCTCGGTCCGCCCCGGCCCCGTTGTGACGATGTACGAGCTGGAGCCCGCCCCCGGCCTCAAGGCCTCCCGCGTGATCGGCCTCGCCGATGACATCGCGCGCTCCATGTCGGCGCTCTCTGCCCGTGTCTCCACCGTGCCGGGCCGCTCCGTGATCGGCATCGAACTGCCGAACGAAACCCGCGAAAAGGTCATGCTGCGCGAGATTTTCTCCGCCGCCGACTTTGGCGACAGCAAGCTGCGCCTGCCGCTGGCCCTTGGCAAGGACATCGGCGGTGACAGCACCGTCGCCAACCTCGCCAAAATGCCCCACCTGCTGATCGCGGGGACAACGGGCTCCGGTAAATCCGTGGCGATCAACACCATGATCCTCTCGCTGCTCTACCGTCTGACACCGGACGAATGCCGCCTGATCATGATCGACCCCAAAATGCTGGAACTCTCCGTCTATGACGGCATCCCGCATCTTCTGTCGCCCGTGGTGACAGACCCGAAAAAGGCCGTCGTCGCCCTGAAATGGGTCGTCGGAGAGATGGAAGACCGCTACCGCAAGATGTCCAAAATGGGCGTCCGCAACATCGAGGGCTACAACGGCCGCGTCCGCGACGCTCTGGCCAAGGGCGAGATGTTCTCCCGCACCATCCAGACCGGCTTTGACGATGACACCGGCGATCCGGTCTTCGAGACCGAGGAATTCAAGCCAGAGGTCCTGCCCTTCATCGTCGTCATCGTCGACGAGATGGCCGACCTGATGATGGTCGCCGGCAAGGAAATCGAAGCCTGCATCCAGCGTCTTGCCCAGATGGCCCGTGCCTCGGGTATCCACCTGATCATGGCCACACAGCGCCCCTCGGTCGATGTGATCACCGGCACGATCAAGGCCAACTTCCCGACGCGGATTTCGTTTCAGGTCACCTCGAAAATCGACAGCCGCACGATCCTTGGCGAAATGGGGGCCGAACAGCTTCTGGGCATGGGCGACATGCTCTACATGGAAGGCGGCGGCAAGATCACCCGCCTGCACGGCCCGTTTGTGTCGGATGAAGAGGTCGAGGAAATCGTCAACCACCTCAAGGCCTTCGGCCCGCCCGAATATGTCGGCGGTGTGGTCGACGGCCCGGCAGAGGACAAGGAAAGCAACATCGACGCGGTTCTTGGCCTTGGCGGCAATACGGACGGCGAGGATGCCCTCTATGACACCGCCGTGCAGATCGTCATCAACGACCGCAAATGTTCCACCAGCTACATCCAGCGCAAGCTGGCCATCGGCTACAACAAGGCCGCGCGTCTGGTGGAGCAGATGGAGGACGAGGGCGTTGTCTCCTCCGCCAACCACGTCGGGAAACGCGAAGTTCTGGTGCCCGAGCCGCAATAGCCACGGGCCAAAAAATTTTCTCCGAAAATTTGGGGCGCCGCAACCGGCGCCCCTTTTTGCTACCCGGGTTCTGCCTTGCATCTTTGCAAAGGGGCGGGGAACAATGCCCCTATGGAAAACCTGCTCCCCCTTGTTGTTGCTGGCGTCTTGGTGGGCTTTTGCCTCTTGGCAAAGTGGGTCTCGACCACGGTCGTCACCGCGCCCATGATCGCCCTGTCCTTTGGCGCTCTGCTGGGGGCGCAGGGGCTGATCCCCGAGGGGGTCACGCAGGACCATCTTCATGGTCTGGCCGAGATCGCGCTTGTTGTTCTGCTCTTTCTTGATGCCGCCCGCATCGACATCCCCGCCCTGCTGGGGCGCCACACATGGCCCCTGCGCACGCTGTTCCTCGGCATGCCGCTGGCCTTTGGTCTGGGCACCCTGATGCTGGCGCTGATCTTTCCGGGTTGGCCGCTTGCGGTCACGGCCCTGATGGCCGCCATCCTTGTGCCCACCGACGCGGCCCTCGGCCAGCCGGTGATCGACAACACCGATGTGCCCGCCCGCCACCGCCGCGCCATCACCATCGAAAGCGGGCTGAACGACGGTATCGCCCTGCCCGCCATCGTGATCCTTGCCGCCATCGCCGCGCCCAGTTCAGAGGCCCCCGCCATGGGCTGGACCCTCTTTGCCCTCGCCCAGATCACCCTTGGCCCCCTGACCGGCATCGCCCTTGGCCTGCTGGGCGGGCATCTGTTCCTGCGCGCCCAAGACGTGGACCTGACCGCCGACACCTATGAGGGGATCGCCGCCCTCGCCCTTGCCACCGCCGCCTATTTCGCGGCCCAAAGCATCGGCGGCAACGGCTTTATCGCCGCCTTCAGCGCGGGCATCGGCTTTGGCTATATCGCGCGGGACAGATGCAAATTCGTCTATGAGTTCACCGAAAGCGAGGGGCAGGCCCTGTCTTGGGCGGCGTTCTTCCTGATCGGGGCGCTTCTGGTGCCGCAGGCGGCGGCGGGTCTCACATTGCCGATGTTCGGGGCCATCGCGCTCAGCCTGCTTCTGGTGCGCCCTCTGGCTGTCTGGCTGTCGCTGATCGGGACCGACGCGAATGGCCCCTCGCGCCTGTTTCTGGGGTGGTTCGGCCCCCGCGGCCTTGCCACCGCCCTTTTCGCCCTGATCGTGACCGAGGAAATGGCCCCCGATACGGCGGAGTTCATCCTGACCATGGCCGTCAACGCCGTCTGGATCAGCGCCCTCATCCACGGTGTCACCGCCGTGCCCGCGGCCCGCCGCTTTGCCGCGCTCTCCGGCCCATCAGACCCAAAGGACCCCTGACATGCAGATCACCCCCTTCGCCGTAGAGCAGTGGATGAACGAATGGGAAACCCGCTGCGCGTGGAACCTCGCGGAAACCTGCGTCGACAGCCTGACCATCGCCGAGCTTCTGGACATCGCGGGCAAGGGGCAGGACCTGTCCGATCTGCTGCCCCTGAAAATGACCTATGGCGCGATCGAGGGTTCTGACCGCCTCCGCGCCGCCATTGCCGCCCTCTACACCAGCAAAACACCCGATCAGGTGATCACCACCCATGGCACCATCGGGGCCAATATGCTGGTCCACAAAACGCTGGTCAGCGCGGGGGACAGGGTGGTGACCATCCTGCCCACCTATCAACAACACACCGCCATCCCGCAAAGCATCGGCGCGGATGTGCTGCCCCTGCACCTGAAGCCAGAGGACGGCTACGCCCCCGATCTGGACGCCCTGCGTGCCCTCGCCGCGCCGGGCACCCGCCTGATTGCAATCAACAACCCCAACAACCCCACCGGCGCCCTGATGGAGGGCGAAACCCTCGCCAAGATCGCCCAGATAGCCGAGGACGCGGGCGCCTATGTCCTGTGCGACGAGGTGTATCGCGGCATAAACCAATCGGGCGATGGCACCACCGCCTCCATGGCCGATATCTACGACTGGGGCATCTCCACCTGCAGCACCTCCAAGGCCTTTGCCCTTGCGGGCCTGCGCCTTGGCTGGGTCGCCGCCCCGCGCGATGTGATCGACCAGATCGCCCTACACCGCGACTACGACACGATCTCCATGGGGCGGGTGGATGACCACCTCGCCGCCCTCGCGCTGGAGAACGCCGATGCGATCCTTGCTCGCTCCCGCGCCATCACCCGCAGCAACCTTGCCATCCTGTCGGACTGGATGGACACCCAGCCGCGCCTGACATGGGTGCCGCCCCGCTCCGGCACGACAACGCTTCTCCACTACGATATGGATATCCCCTCGCGCGATCTTTGCGTTGATCTGCTGCAAACAACCGGCGTCATGTTCACCCCCGGCTCTGCCTTCGGGCTTGAGGGGTGCTTTCGCATCGGCTTTGCCAATGCGCCAGAGGCCATGACACAGGGCCTTGCCCGTGTCGGCGCCTACCTCGCCGCGCTGTCCGAATAGGGCGGCAAAACCCGCCGAGACAGCGGCTAACAGAGGCTTGCTATCGCATATCCACCTCAAATCCCCCATATCAAAGCCATCCAAAAGGGATGCAAAGCCATCCCGCACATACTAGGTAGAAGCTTATGAAGCACTTTAGACACCTCCTGGCGCCCGTTCTTCTGGTGGCCATGACCATGCCCGCGATGGCCGAAAAGGTCTCGCTCAAGGCGCTTTCCAACTATCTGAACAGCTTTCAGACAGCCAAGGGCGCGTTCACCCAGATCAACAGCGACGGCACCATCAGCACCGGCACGATCTATATCAAACGTCCGGGCCGCGTGCGGTTCGAATACAACCCGCCGGACAACAGCCTTGTCATGGCAGGCGGCTCTCAGGTCGCGATCTTTGATCCGAAATCGAACTCGGGGCCAGAGCAATACCCCCTCGCCCGCACCCCGCTGAGCATCATCCTTGAACGAAATGTGGATTTCACCCGCGCGAAAATGGTCACCGGCCACACCAGCGACGGCAAAACCACCACCATCCGCGCACAGGACCCCGAGCGCCCCGATATCGGGAATATCCAGCTGGTCTTTACCTCGAACCCTGTCGAGCTGCGCCAATGGGTGATCACCGACAATGGCGGCAGCCAGACCACCGTGGTTCTGGGCGAGCTGACCAAAGGCGGCAACCTGCCCGCCAGCCTGTTCAACATCGTGCAGGAAACCCAGAAACGGCAATAGCCCCCCCGCCGCCCGCAGCCCCCCTTGCGGGCGGCCCCCTCCTCACAAAATCCGAAAACCCCCGTCAAAATCACCGCCGTCCTGCCATGAATACAGGCAGGCACCGGTGCGGCGCACAAAGGGGTTCAATTCGATCAGCGACGCAGGCGCCTTCCCAAGCGGGTCAACCGCCAGATCGGCGGCGCAGGCCTCCATATGCAAGAGGGGCAAAAGCCGCTCTGCGAGCACCGCCAAATCCTGTCCGATGCGGTCCAACTGCGCATGTATCTGGGGATAGGATTGGTCGGTGTGATATTGCGAGACGCCAATCACCTGACCCTCGCGGATGAACATCCGGTATTCACACCAACGCGGAATCTCCAGATAGGGGCGCAGATACAAGACCCCCTCGCGCCCTTCCTCCAGCATCCGCTGCGCCACGCCAGCGGCCCGCCGATTGCCCTGCGTCATGGTGGCCACGGCCTGCCCTGCGGTGAAAATCGGCAACATCGGCGCGGGTCCGGTTTTGAAACTGCAAAGGCCAAGGCGGATATAGGCTCCGCCCTCCGCGAACCCCTCCAGCTCCTCTGCCAAGAGCGCCTGCGTATCCTCGCAGATACCGCCGCCCATGCCCGCAATCGCCTCCAGATCGCCCTGCTCCAACGACAGGGGCACAATCCCCCCCATCAAATCCAAGACCGCCTCGGGATAGGCCGCAAAATCCGCCGCCCAAACGGCGGGGCCATACCCCTCCTGCAAACTCACAGCTCGTCCTTAGCAGCCAGCCCATTCATGAAATCGTTGAAACTATCGGCCACAAGGCCAAGGCCGCGCGTATTCTGCCCCGTCATCCAAGGCTCGCGCACCGGCGTCCAGACAAAGACCTTGCCGTAATCGGGGTCCCCCTGCGCCACATTGATCACCACATCCGAGGGGCCGGGCTCGGCATAGCCGATGAACACATAGGTCGGCGGCAGCAAATGCTGCTCCTGCTCGGGCACCTCGTAATAGCCCCAAGTCTGCATCATCGCATTGCGCAGGGTGCCCAGCCATTCGATCTCGAACAGGGCGACCCCCTCGTCGAAACGCCCCGCAAACCAAGAGCCGCGATCGCGCAGGGCGGCCCCCTCTGATATCTGCAGGAAATCGCTGTATTCCTTGGGCAGCACCACATCGCCCACCGGCCCCTTGAAGGTCACCGAACCATCGGCATTGAACGGTATGGACGCGGGCTCCTTGCGCTGCCACTCTGGCCGCCACTTCAACTCAGACATCTCAGGTTTGCTCCCTCTTAAAATTCCGGCGACTGGTTCACCGAGGCATCCCCCGCATGGGACAGCGCTCCGTGAATGTCCTGATCCACATATTGCATCGTGGCACCATCGCCCGAATGATGCCAATGGCCTCCGGTCGGGTCATCGTAATCGGCACCATATTGATCGCGCCACGCCCCCCAAGAGGCATTCCTGTCCGCCGTGCGATCCCCCGTCAGGCTCTGCTCGATCTCGACCGAATAGGCATTGCCATTCGGCGAGGCAGACCCCGGCGGCGGAAAGCCCGACAGGTCAGGCTGCCCGTTGGAATAGGGAATCCCCGTCGCGCCATGCTGATCCAAAGCATCCGCCAGCCGCGCGCCAGTGGGGTTGTTCGGGTCCGGCACAAACATGCCCTCGCCTACGGCGGCGGGGCTGCCATCGGCATTGCGCCATGTGCCCGTCCCCTCGGCGGGAAGGTTGCCGCGCCCGTAGAGGTCGCGCAATTCCTCGTCCCGCGCCTGACGGCAAACCGCATCGTTACAGCCCTCATATTTGCGCATGATGTCATCGCGCCGCTGCCGTATCCGGTTGCGCAAAGTGCGCGAGGCAAGCTTGCGCCGCGCGATCTCGCCCACCCGTTGCATATTGCGCCGCGCCACATCCAAGGCGGCATCCGCGGCCTCAACCGCGCGGGTGATCCTGCGCCCGCGAAAGAACCCTTTGAAGAGATCCCCCAACACCGGAACCATCCCGATCCCGTCCACAACCGCGGCACCGTAATTGCCCGAAGACACGTTGCGCGCCAATGAAATCCCGTCGGCAATCTGCCCGCCCGTGGGATGCAACGACGCCACAAACAGCCCCGCCTCTACGCCAACATCCACCCATTGCTGCGTAACCGCATCCAGATTGCCCTGCGCCGCGCGCACATCGGGCGTATCGGGAACACTGGTGCCCTCAAGAATCGTTGTCATGAAAATGGCTCCATGGATCATCGTCGCGTTCATCAACAGGCTGCTGAAGCTCGTCTTCCGACATCTCAGAATAGGGTTTCAGGCCCAGAATATTGCCAGCCACCAAACGCGGATACCAATACCGGTCGTCGCAATGATCCTCTGCATATTGCATCGCCTCATCCTCCACCTGCCACAGCTTCTCGACCTTCACCGCAGGCGGCGTCGCCCGATCGGCCAGAATCTCGCGAAAGGGGGAGAACTCGAAAAAATTTGGGCCCAGTATCCACATCAGGCTCATCACCTGCCCCTGATGCGAGGTCACCGAAAAACCGAAATGCTGGATATAGGCGCGGGCGCTTTTGACCTTGCGCAGGCATTCCACACGTTTCAACGCACGGCGCTCAACCGCGTGCATCTCCGGCATGATTTCGTCCACGAACCACTCGGCAAAGGCAACATCCGACAAAGGCGGGCCCTGCCGCTGCTCCTTGGTTAATACAATCGCCATAAAAATCTACTACCAAAACATGATGCCAATGCCGCCGAAAATGGCACAAATTTCCGGCCTGTAAAGGAAAACCCGCCCCGAAAACCGGGACGGGCTGTTTTGCTCTCTATCGCCCACCCAAGGGGTGAGCAGGGGCTTATTCGCCCAGCTTGTCGTCCAGAACCTCGGCGAAGTCCTCAAAGCTCATGTTGGTGAACTTCTCGCCGTTGATGATAAACGTCGGGGTCGAGGTCACATCATCGGCCACGCGGTTCTCTTCAAAGGTGTTGACCAAAGCCTGCGCCTTGGCCCCATCGGACATACAGGCATCAAGGGTCTCTGGGTCCATGCCAGAGGTCAGGCCCATCTTGCGCAGGTTGGCGGCAATTCCCGCAGCATCGCCGCCGGAGACCCAATCCCCCTGCTGGGTATAAATCAGGTCGGTCAGGGCGAAATAGCGCTCTGGCCCCGCGCAACGCGCCATCATCCCGGCCCACAGACCATAACGGTCAAAATACACCTCGCGGTGAATGAACTTCACCTTGCCGGTCTCGATGTAGTTTTCCTTGATCTGCGAGAAAGTGTTAACGTGAAAGCTCGCACAATGGGGGCAGGTGAAGGACCCGTATTCGATCACTGTCACAGGGGCGTCTTCCTGCCCCATGGTCATGTCCAAGACCTGCGGCGCTTCGGCCTCCACGGCGTCCTCGGCCACCTCTGCCGTTTCGGCAGGGGCCTCTTCGGTGGTTGTCTGCGCCATCACTGCCCAAGGCAGGGTGGCCACAACAGTCGCAAGGCAGGCCTGCTTCATCCAAGTGTTCATCGTCTTCCTTTCATTCCCGTATCGGGTGCAAAAATTCCTGTTAATTGCGGCGCGTCAGGACCTTGGCCCCAAGCTCCGCCAAAAGCGCCCGCAGGCCCTCGTCCTGAACGCCCTGCGACATCTCGGCCCCTGCGCGAGCCACCTCCGGCGCTGGCGCGGCGGATGTCGCGGCGGCCTTGGGCGCGGGGGCAAACTGCGCCTGCCCCTCGGCAAAGCCGGTGCCCGCTGTCTGGGTAAAACGGATGCGCGAAATCGCCTGATAGCCATAGCAGGCATTCACCTTCTCGCGGATCTTGGGCTCCTGCATCTGCAACTCCGGCCCCATGGCGCCGCGCGCCAGAACCGTCAGGGTCGCGCCCATCCCGCCCTTGCCATAGCTGACATTGACAGGCCGCGTATTGCGCGCGGTTTCCTCGCCCACGATCTCGCCCCAATGGGTCAACAGGCGGCTCACGGCGAATCCCCGGCTCGCCCCGCCATCGCGGATACGGTCCTGCACCAATGTGCTGGCGCGGCGAAAACCCTTGCTGAAACGGGGTTTGGGTGAATATGTCGGTTTCTGGCTCATCTGCTCGCTGTATAAACCTTATCGAGAGGTTATCGAATAGCAGACCGGTGGACTAGGTTAAGCAGACAAAAGGGCCATAACAGGTGCGTGACGAGACCCTCAATCAGCAACTCCTCGCTTGGTATGACCGCCACGCCCGCGAAATGCCATGGCGCGTGCCCCCGGCAGAGCGCGCCAAGGGCGTGCTGCCCGACCCCTACCGCGTCTGGCTGTCAGAGGTCATGCTGCAACAAACCACTGTCGCGGCGGTGAAATCCTACTTCGAGGTCTTCACCCGCCTCTGGCCGACGGTCTCCGATCTGGCCGCGGCCGAGGATGCCGATGTCATGGCCGCTTGGGCGGGCCTTGGCTACTACGCCCGCGCGCGCAACCTGCTGAAATGCGCCCGCGCGGTGGTGGCCGATCATGGCGGGCAATTCCCCTCCGATCCGGCGGGGCTGCTCTCCCTGCCCGGCATCGGCCCCTATACCTGCGCCGCGATCTCCGCCATCGCCTTTGACGCCCCCGAAACCGTGGTGGATGGCAATGTGGAGCGGGTCATGTCACGCCTCCATGCGGTGACAGAGCCCCTGCCCGCCTCCAAACCACAGCTCACCGCCCTCGCCGCCGCCCTTACCCCCGCGCAACGTCCGGGTGACTACGCACAGGCGGTGATGGACCTCGGCGCCACCATCTGCACCCCGCGCAGTCCCGCCTGCGGCATCTGCCCATGGTCCGCCCCCTGCAAGGCCCGCGCACAGGGCATCGCCGCCGAACTGCCCAAGAAAACGCCCAAGAAACCCAAACCGACACGCTACGGCACCGTCTACCTCGCCCGCCGCGCCGATGGCGCTTGGCTGCTGGAAACCCGGCCCGACAAGGGCCTGCTGGGCGGTATGCTCGGCTGGCCGGGGTCGGACTGGGCCGAGGACTCCCCGCCCAGCGCCCCGCCCTTCCCCGCCGACTGGCGCGACGCTGGGGCAGAGGTCCGCCATACCTTCACCCACTTCCACCTGATCCTCACGGTCAAACTCGCCGAGGCCCCCATGGGCACCAACCCCACCACGGGCGAATGGCAACGCCTCGCCCCGGCAAGCCTGCCCACGGTGATGCGCAAGGCCTATGACCTTGCGGCCAGCGTCCTTCCGCCCCATTGAGTAATGCAGATTTTGGACTAACCTGCGCCCATGACACAAAGCCCCTATATCCCGGCCGCCCGCCTCAGCACCCTGCAAATGGCCCTGCCCTTCTGGGCCTCGCTGATCACGGTGCCCCTGGTCGCCCTCGGCCTCGCCTATGGCGGCGTCTGGGTCTTTGTGCTACCGCTCTGCACATGGCTGCTGTTCTCCATCCTCGACGGGCTGCTCGGCCTCTACGAGGCCAACGCAGACCCCGACACACCGGACACCTCCCTCACATGGTATCGCGCCATCACGCTGATCTGGTTTCCGGTGCAATTCGTGCTGATCTTCGGCGGCATCTGGGTGATGACCCATACGGGCCACCTCAATATCTGGGAGAAAATCGGCCTCGCCTTCGGGCTTGGCGTGGTCTCCGGCACCATCGGGATCAACTACTCCCACGAGTTGATGCACCAGAAAAACAAAACCGAACGCTGGCTGGCGGACCTGCTGCTCGCAACCGTCCTCTACAGCCACTTTCGCTCCGAACACCTGCTGGTCCACCACACCTATGTCGCCACCCCAAAGGATCCGGTGACAGCCCGCTATAACGAGGGCTTCCACCGCTTCTTCCCCCGCGTCCTACGCGAATGCCTCGCCTCCGCCTGGAACGCCGAGGCCAAAATGCAAGCCCGCCGCAACCGCAGCCCCTTCCACCCGTCCAACCCCTTCTGGCGCTACGGCGCCCTGCAACTGGGCTTCGTGCTGCTGGCGGTTCTGATCGGCGGCTGGCTCGGCCTCCTGCTGTTCCTCTACCAAGCCTTCATCGCCGTCTGGCAGCTGGAGCTTGTGAACTACGTCGAACACTACGGCCTGACCCGCCGCCACAAGGGCGAGGGCAAGTATGAGCCGGTCCTGCCGCGCCATTCGTGGAACTCCAACCACAAGGCGTCGAACTGGCTGCTGATCAACCTGCAACGCCACTCCGACCACCACTACAAACCCAACCGCCGCTTTCCCCTGCTGCAAAGCTATGACGATACAGAGGCCCCGCAACTGCCCTACGGCTATCCGGTGATGACCTTCCTCGCCATGATCCCCCCCGCATGGCGCCGCATGATGAACCCGCGCGTGCGCGCATGGCGCAAACAATACTACCCCGACATCACCGACTGGAAACCCTACGCCAAGGCCAGCAACCCCGCGCCCCGCTAACCGCTCCATCCAAATTTTCGTAGAAAATTTTCCGCCCCCAAACCCTCCCGCCCGTCCGCTTCGCCCCTTCGGGCCTCACGCCCGGTTGGGCGTGGCAATTTGCTGACGCAAATTGTGCGCGCGTGGCGTGCGATCTGCAAAAACATACAGACGCTTTGTGCATCGGATGTGCATCAGTTGTGCATCAAGTTTTCATGGGTTTTCCCACAAAAAATGCCCCTGTCTTCACAAGTGAAGAACAGGGGCCAAGGATGTGCCATGTGTCAGGCCACAGGCACCGGCGGTAACATCGAAATTAGGGTGTTCAGGCTTCTCCGGGGCGGGCCATTTCGGCGCGGATCTGCTGTCGCAGCACGTCGATCGGCACTTGTTTGCCCTCTTGTTTAAAGGCCCAGTAGGTCCACCCATTGCAGGATGGCGCGCCTTCCAATGCGGCCCCCACCTGATGGATGGAGCCCTTGGTGTCATGCGACACCAGCGTTCCATCGGCCCGCACTTTCGCCTTGTGGCGTCCGTTCAGGCTAAACAATTCTTCGCCGGGACGCAGCATCCCGCGCTCCACCAGCACGCCAAAGGCAACACGGGGTTCCGCGCGTTTGGACGTTGAAACCATTAGGGAATCCCGATCTAAACGGCGCACCTTGGCGATCCGCTTCTTGGCGATCTCGCGATAGTTTTCCTCGCGCTCGATCCCGATGAAATCACGGCCCAGCATCTTGGCCACGGCCCCTGTGGTACCGGTTCCAAAGAAGGGGTCCAGAACCACATCGCCGGGGTTGGTCGAGCCGATCAGCACACGGTGCAGCAGGCTTTCGGGCTTTTGCGTCGGATGCGCCTTTTGCCCGTTCTCGTCCTTGAGGCGCTCATGCCCGGTGCACAGCGGCAGAACCCAGTCAGAGCGCATCTGCACCCCTTCGTTCAATGCCTTCAGGGCCTCATAGTTAAACGTATATTTACCACCTTCTGATTTACTGGCCCAGATCATCGTTTCATGGGCGTTCGTCAGGCGTTTTCCACGGAAGTTCGGCATCGGGTTGGATTTGCGCCAGACCACATCGTTCAAAATCCAGAAACCCGCGTCCTGCATCTTGGCGCCAACACGGAAGATATTGTGATAGCTCCCGATCACCCAGATCGCCCCGTTGGGCTTCAGAATCCGGCGCGCTTCGGCAAGCCATGCCTGCGAAAACTCGTCATAGGCACGAAAGCTCGAAAACTGGTCCCAGTGGTCGTCAACCGCGTCCACTTTGGAATTGTCGGGGCGGTGCAACGCGCCCTTCAGCTGCAGGTTATAGGGTGGGTCGGCAAAAATCAGGTCAATGCATTCGTCGGGAAGGCTTTGCATTGCCTCAATGCAATCCCCGTCCATAATCTGATTAAGCGGCAGCGCTTTAGGCGCGGCCTCCGCCGTTTTTGTCTTTGTCATCGTCTGCCTCTGTCCCCGCAGGTTTGCCCTGCGATTGGTCTGCCTCGTTACCGAACGTTTGCCGTCGGCTTTGTTGCCCTAACCTTGAGTCAAAGCTGATTCGGTTTCAAATTCTTTTTTGAATCAATGATTTGGGAAAAAGGCTTGCTACAACATATTGCGGATGGGGGCGAAGCTTCGCCGATGATATGGTGTCACCCCAAATTCGGATAGTGCCCTAAAATGCACAGTCGTCCCGTAGCCCGCATTCGTTTCCCAGCCGTAGCCGGGGTGCTGTTGCGCCAAATCCACCATCACCGCGTCGCGCGCGACTTTTGCCACGATCGAGGCCGCAGCGATCGACAAAACCTTGCCATCGCCTTTGATTACAGCCTCCGCAGGACAGGGCAGGTCCGCGGGAATCTTGTTTCCGTCGATCAGGGCAAAATCCGCCGCAACTTCCTCCACCGCGCGCCGCATCGCCAGAAGCGAGGCCTGCAGGATGTTGATCCGGTCGATCTCCTCCACCCCGATATGCACAATCGCCACCCGCGCCGTCGCATGGATCGCCTCGGCCAAAGCCGCGCGGCGTTTCGCTGTCAGCTTTTTGGAATCATTCAGGCCCTCGGGAATCTGTGCGGGGTCTAGAATCACCGCCGCCGCCGTCACCGGCCCCGCCAATGGCCCGCGGCCGACCTCGTCCACCCCGGCAATCCGGGATGCCCCGCCCGCGCGGGCCTTGGCCTCATAGCTATCGTCAGGTCCGTTTGTCATGGCCAAAGGCATGCCCGCATGGGGCCCCTGCATCAAGACGAAAAAGGGGGCAAGGTTTCCCCCGCCCCCAAGTTTGGCCGGCATATGCCAACCTCTGCCAAAGGCCCCTATGAGACAAAGGGCCCCTGCCTCACCTCAAATCACTGAAAATGATAGCCCGCACGGCGCAGGCAATTATGCCCCCAAGCCGCCGAACTCCGCCCGCGCACGTTCACACGCAGCTTGCATTGCTGCGGCAGGCTCGCACGCAGGCCAATCCGCTTTAGGCAGGAGTCGCCATAGACATACCGCGTGCCATTTCCCGTCCGAACCGCCTGCTGACACTTGGCCGGAACCCAAAGGCGCGGCCACTTGGGCGTCTTGGGTCTCGGTGCATAATAAGGCGTGACCTGACCGCGCACCGGCCCGCTGTGCTTGGGATGGCCACGCGGCGCCTGCACCACAACGGGCGGGCGGTTGCGCTTCTCCGCCTTGCGGCTGTTATTGTCCTCCACCGTCTTGGCGATGATGGCAACCGTGGCCAATCCGGCCAACAGTTTCAGCACATCCTTGTCACTGGTATCGGCATGGGCCTGCGCGGCGGGCATGGATGTAAAGGCAATCGCGGCGGCAAGGGTATGGGCGGTGATGCGGTTCAACATGGGTCGGGTCCTCTCGGGGTTAGGCTGGGGCGCTGGATAGGCGGCGCCGGATGGGTGATGAGGAACCCTCGCCCCGATCCGCTCTGCCGCTCAATAACGCGCGGACGAAAGGCGATAACCACGGCGAAACCACCGGTTGTTATTGAATATCCACGCCGCTTTGCCCAAAACGGACGCCATGAAACACGCCTTTGCCACAGCGGCCCTCCTTGCCCTTTTCGCCGCCCCCGCCGGGGCCGCCTGCTATGCCGACTATAAGGCCAAGCAGGACAACCCGCTCCAGCTCCACTATGGTGTGGCACGCATCAATGGCGACTGCACCAAACCCGCGGCCACCAAAGAGCTACGCTCAAGGATCGCGTCTCAGGGCTGGACCCTGCTGACAGTTCTGACAGTATTCGACGACAGTGGACTTGCCCAAAGGAAGAAAAGTGCCGGACAATACTATCTCCGCTACTGAAACCCGCGCCCGCGGCGGGCGTGTGGTCACCCTTGGCATCGTTGCGATTGTTTTGATCCTGCTGGCGGCGGCGGTCTTTCTGTTTTTGAACCTGCCCGACGCCAATGCCTTTAACGAGCGGATCGAGCGGATCTTTGTCGAGAACGACAACCTCACCAGCAATGAGGCCGAGGTGACGCTTTTGGTCATCCTCGCCCAATCGGGCACCGCCTTTGCCGATGTTCTGGTCAGCTACCGCGTGGTGATCTTTGTGCTGCTGATCTTTGCCACCGCCCTGCTGATCGCATCGCTGGTGTTTCTGGTCACGATCATCTCCCTCAACCGCCGTATGGGAGAGATCGAGCGCACCGGCATTCAGGTCTCCTCCCTCGTCATCAGCCGCGAGGAGCGTTTGGTCCTGCTCAACAATATGGAATTCAAATTGACAGAGGCCGCCATCGAAACCCTCTCCGTTCTGGCAGAGGCCCGCATGGACGATGACGTCCTGTCCGGCGCAGAGATCGAGGGCATGATCCAAGGCAAATCCGCCGCCGACTGCGACGAAGCCGCAGGCGCCACGCGCATCAAACGCCTGCGCGATACACTCGGCAACCAGATGGTCAGCGAGCTCTTGGTCAAGAACATCGCAAGGCGCGGCTATCTATTGTCGATAGACAAAGACGTCATCCGCATGATGTAGAGGCGACCCTCTCGCCGCCCCTCACATTTTCAAACCGCTCGGCAGCGCCTTAGTTCTGAAGGATCAAAGCGCGGTTGCCGGAGCCGTTCTGCGCGATCAGGGCCGATCCACCCGTGCCATTCTGGATTACAGCCGCGCGGTTCTGTGTGCCGCCATACTGCTGGATCAGACCGGTGTTGCCATAGCCCGCTTGCTGCAAAACAGCGGCGTTCAAACCGTCCTGCTGAATGGCTGCGGAATGGTTGCTTCCGGTCTGATGCGCCATGGCAACCGGCCCGCTTGTTGCGGCTGCGGGAAGGGCGCTGTCCTGAAACAGGGTGGACAGCTGAACACTGGTCGGGGCTGCGGGTGTTACCTGCGCTTGAACCGAGGAAACCGTCACGTTCACCGGCTGGGGCGTTGTGGCCCCAACAGATACGCCGCCGACCTGGGCAATCATCGCCTCTTGGGCCGATACTGCGCCACTCATGGCGATTGCGATTGCTGTATAAAGGATCGTTTTTTTCATTTTCTGCGCCTCATTCTGGGGCACAGGGTCAACGATTGCCTTCGCTGCCTACACCCAAAGAAAAACCTGCGATGCCTTTTGGCACCGCAGGATCAGGCTAGTCAGCAAAGGTGAACAAACTGGGGCGATGGTTCGGTATTAGTTCGTTTTTCTAAGGCCATCGCCGGAGTGTTTAAGGACAGGGCGCGCCGAACGGCGGGCTTCATAAGTCTTAAACTTTTCCATGATAGCTTGTCCGGCAGCGGCGTCCTTGAACTTCCATTCACCGGCACGTGCGCCCTCAACGATAAGGGCCATAACGCCCAGCTCCATCGCCTCTCGCACGGCGAAGATTTCTGGCTCATTGCGGGAAAAGCCCGCTTCGATCTCCAGAAACTCGTCGGCTGCAACAAACTGGAACAGCCCGCTGCGGAGCAAAACCGAGTAAACCGTTTTAGTGGTCGTGGTCGAGGTCAGAACCCGCCCGGTCGAAACGCTGACTGCACGCATAGAAACAGAAACGATGTCTTCGCGATACTCAACGGAGGAACCGATACCAAGATAACTGGCCCCAAGGCCCCCTGTAATTTCATTGGAGTCATACCCAACAATGGCGCCCTCGATCAAAATCCCTGCAAAACGCAGCGCAGGCAGGCTCGACCGTCCTTGATAGGCGATCTGGGTCTTCTCGATGATCTCCCGTTCGCGCAGCAGGTTATTCGCGCCGGTCCGTTCCGACACTTCAAACCACTTGCCACCACCAGCAGAGGACAAAACATCCACGAGCAAATGCGCCCCCCCTTGGGTCACAGCCCGCGACAGGCTCGCAAACTCATCCTCCGGTTCATTTGCCCCGGAAAGATCGGGGAAGGCATAAACCGCAACATCAAGCGCACGCGTCGGAGGAGGAAGGTTTTCCAACTTCGATCCGGCATGGGTCATAGGAATCAATTCGGCAGGCTCGGTCGTTAGGTCCGCAATCGGCGGAATCATTTCGCAGCCAGCCAATGTGAATATGGCAGCCATCAGGGATAGAAGACGGGTCATCTGCTCACTCTCTTCAATTTATATTTCGGTAATGGAAGGCTACTCTTTAATTCTCACCAATCTGCGAAATACGCGCCTCTCGCGCCGTCGCAGAACCGGAAGTACCGCCGACAGTTACGGGCGTGGTGTTGCCGGTATCTGTATTGATCGGAATAATAATTGTTGGCCCGCCAATGGTACTGCCACCAGAGGCCGTGCCACCGCCGGACGCGGTTTGCCCGCCAACAGCGGACTGATCCGTTGCCGTCGCTTGCGCCTGCGCCACGCCGTAAAGGTAAGTTCCATTCAACGGATTTCCGCCAAAAGACGGGCTCAAAAACTGAAACTCAAAATTCTCTGCTGACGCGCTGCTCGCCGCGACACCAAGAACGATTACTGCAACTGACACATGAAAACGTGGCATGTTTGGATTCCTCATATTCTGGCTCTTTTCACGAACCTTGGCGTCAAGAAGACACCACAAATTACGCTCAAAACAAGGAAAACTCAGGAACTATACAAATAGGTTAACTTATTGGTGATAATAAGATCACGAAATAAAAACAGAAACTAACGGCAATACAGAGGGAAAACCAAATCAATTCCCAAGCTTCAAAACCGTGGTGGCAGAACCCGGCCGGATCATGATGTTGCCGGCGGAATCCCTTGAAACCATTGCATTAACTGGTGCATCCCCCGCGCCCTGCACAACACCAACCGACAGCCCATCTGACAGCGCGCTTTGTCCAGCGTGCAAACTGTTTCCGGCACTTTTGGTAGACCCGCCAGGGCCACCATACTGGTCGGTCACGACAAGACTGCTATGGAGCAATGCACCGGTTTGTTCGACATTCACCTGCGCATTTGAGCCAAACAAGGCCACATCAGAGCCATTTGCGAATCCCACTTGAACCGTCGAAACAGAGTTGTTTCCACCCACAACCAGAGCCGAGGCATGGTTCGCGAATCCCAGCTGGGCAGTCGCGACAAAGTTCTGATTTCCAAAGACCGCAGTGCCAGAGCGGTTATGATCACCGATCTGCGCAGTGGCCAAAAGGTTCGACCCGCCTGCGCTCAACTGGACACTTTTGTTATGGGCACCCTTCTGGGCAATGACGGCCAAGCTCTCCCCCGTCAGATCGAGATTTGCAGCGTCATTTTGCGAGCCCACCTGAACGATATAGGCCTCTTGGGCGATCGAACCCTGTGGAGCATTAATTAAACAGAAAGCTGCAAACAGTATAAAGGATCTAAACATCTGGGGTACTCCGTAAGCATCAAAATAGATGGCTTTCGTGCATCTCTGGCGAACGCCGAGCGCCCGCCAGAGATAGTTTTAATTATCTGCGCTTAACTTAGTAAGCTGCAACCGAACCGCCCAGAGGAGCAGGAACGTTCGCATAGCCAGTCGGAACAGCAGCGGGTGTCGCCGTCTGAGTCAGCGTTGGCATGTGCAGCGTTGGGTTCAAGATGCCAACAGCATTGCCAGAGAAACCCATGGTTTCCTGCCAGTTGATCGCGGTGTTGTTGTCACCAACCTGAAGGGTCTGGGCAACAAAGTTGTGGCCAAACGGACCGGAAGATTGGTCCTGCACTGTGATCGCTGTGTTATTGCTAGCGATCGTAGAGCTTACCGGAACGAAGAGGCCAAAATCGTAGTCTTCGGTCTGAATGATCAAAGAGGTGTTGGAACCGCCGGCACCGTTGGATGTGTCCTGATAAGTAAAGGCATCGTTATTCGAACCACGAACCAGTTGAACCGCGTTGTTGTTCGCGGGTGCGTTGCCAAAAAAGTTGCCGGTTTCACCAACCTGTTGGATCACCTGAACGTTGCCGCCAGCAGGGGCGACAGTTTGAACGTTTGCACCGGCGTTACCATCGCCAACCTGAGTAATAAATGCATCTTGCGCATGGGCAGCAGTGCCCAAGGCCACAAAAGCAGCAACCGTGATAATATGTTTCATTATACTTCTCCAATGTTGGTACACTTTCTCCACACCCAAAGGCTCGAAGAGGCGCACCAGCCTCCCGATCATCGCATGGGCGAAATCCCCCGCAGTTTGGATGCTCCGGAATATTAGTGGAAAAAAATGATTTATCGCCATAAAACGGCCAGTTTAGTGAAAAATCACATTAACTTACTGTTAACCTTTGAAAAAATAACCGTAAGCAAATCATGAAACATCAAAAAACACCCCGAATCAGCACATCAATGCATTTTTATCTCACGCAATTTCGCGAATCATAATTGATTGATAACTATACACATTCAATTACTTGTATTACGGAATGAATGACGCAATTCTATACAATTGCCAAATTAGGCGGACAAAAATATCCGACAGATTAGGCTCCTTGTATGCAAGAGAGAGATCATATTTAAATTCTCCCCATCTCCCAAATTGAGACCAATCTTGCCCCAATCGAATCCGCCGTCGCCAAACACACCCGGCCATGCTGACAGGTTTTTCAGCGCGCTCGCGAATTAACGCAAGCAACTCAACCAGAGCTCTCAATCGAGTTGGTGACCCCGGCAGGATTCGAACCTGCAACCTGCCCCTTAGGAGGGGGCTGCTCTATCCAGTTGAGCCACGGGGCCACGCCTGTCCGTTTTGCGGCCAATTTTCGCGGGCTTCAAGGGGGCAAGGGCAAGCATGCGCTTGGAGACCGGCGCAATTCCCGATAATGAGGCTGTAACGCACTTTATACACCGGAACTCCTGTGAGCAGCACACCGCCAATCCCCCCCCGTCGCCCCCTGACCCTTCGTGATGTGTCGGAGGCCAGTGGTGTGAGCGAAATGACCGTGAGCCGTGTGTTGCGCAATCGCGGTGATGTCTCTGCGGCGACGCGCGATAAGGTTCTCGAGGCTGCGCGCACGCTTGGCTATGTGCCCAACAAGATCGCGGGCGCCTTGGCGAGCCAGCGGGTGAACCTTGTTGCTGTGATCATTCCCAGCCTGTCCAATATGGTGTTTCCAGAGGTCATGACCGGCATTTCAAACGTGCTGGACGAGACGGACCTGCAGCCGGTGGTCGGGGTGACGAACTATCAACCCGCGCGGGCCGAGAAGGTTCTATACGAGATGCTGTCCTGGCGGCCCTCTGGCGTAATTATCGCGGGGCTGGAGCATACGGATGCCGCCCGCGCCATGCTGCGAAGCGCCGATTGCCCTGTGGTGGAGATCATGGACATCGACGGCGATCCTGTGGACGCCATGGTGGGCATTTCCCATCGCCGCGCAGGCCGGATGATGGCGCAGGCAATTGTTGAGGCCGGTTACAAGCGGATCGGGTTTCTGGGCACTAAGATGCCCCTCGACCACCGCGCCCGCAAACGGTTCGAGGGTTTTACAGAGGCTTTGGCAAAGGCGGGTCTTGAGGTGGAAGACCAGCAATTCTACGAGGGCGGCTCTGGCATGACCAAGGGCCGCGAAATGACGGCAGAGATGTTGAAACGCTGCCCTGACCTCGATTTCCTGTATTATTCCAACGATATGATCGGCGCCGGTGGTTTGATGTATTGTCTGGATCAGGGCATCGATATTCCGAACTCTCTTGGTATGGCGGGCTTCAACGCTGTTGAGCTTCTTGGTGGATTGCCCATGCAACTAGCCACGATGGACGCCTGCCGGACAGAGATCGGCGAGGCCGCCGCCCGCATCATCGCCACCCGCGCCGAGGACCCGAGCGGCGGCGGCGGCGAATGTATCGAGCTGACCCCCACCGTCGCCCACGGCGACACCCTTCGGGCGGTGTGACCCAGATGGCCCCCGATGTATCCATCGTGATCCCGGTCAAGAACGAGCGGGACAATATCGGCGCTCTGGTCTTGGCGATTGCCGAAACCTGTGATCCGATCTGCGGCTTTGAGGTTCTGGTGGTGGACGATGGCTCCACCGATGACACCGCCGCCCATGTTGCGGATATGTGCCGCGCCGATCCGCGCATTCGGCTTTTGCAGCACCCGCAGTCCGCCGGGCAAAGCGCGGCCGTCCATAGCGGCGTGATCGCGGCGCAGGCGCCCATCGTCTGCACGCTGGACGGTGACGGACAAAACCCGGCGAGCGAGCTGCCAAAGCTTTTCGCCCCCTTGATGACGGATGAGGCCGGCACGCTCGGGCTAGTCGCAGGCCAACGGGTTGCGCGGCAGGACACGTTTTCCAAACGGTGGGCCTCAAAATTCGCCAATGGCCTGCGGGCGCGGATGCTTAATGACGGCACGCGCGACACGGGCTGCGGGCTCAAGGGGTTCCGGCGCGAGGCCTTCCTTGCCCTGCCCTATTTCAACCATATGCACCGCTATTTGCCTGCCCTGTTCAAACGCGACGGCTGGGAGATCGCCCTTGTCGATGTGGCCCATGCGGAGCGCGGTGCAGGCACCTCGAAATACACCAATTTTGGCCGCGCGATGGTGGGGGTTTATGACCTGATCGGCGTTGCATGGCTTATCCGCAGACGCAAAACCGCGAAGGCAAGTGAACCTGCGACAACCGCCCAAGGCGCCCCGCGTGGATAGCCTGTTCGTCTTTCTCAACGTCCAAACCTGGACAGAGTTCTGGTGGGTCGTGATCGGCCTTGGCGGCCAGATGCTCTTTACCGCGCGGTTTCTGGTGCAGTGGATTGCCTCCGAAAGGGCGCGGCGCTCTGTCGTGCCCCTCTCCTTTTGGTATTTCTCTATCCTCGGCGGGCTGATCTTGCTGGCCTATGCCATCTACCGCAAAGACCCCGTGTTCATCCTTGGCCAGTCTACCGGCCTTGCGATTTACGGGCGCAACCTTTGGCTGATCCACAATGAACGCAACGCCTAACCCGTTCCGCTGGCTTCCGGCGGCGGCGCTGATCGTGGCTGTGGTCACGGGGTTCCGCATTGTAATGATGGGCTGGAACCAGACCGACCTTTTCGTGGACGAGGTTCAATATTGGCTCTGGGGTCAGGACATAGACTTTGGCTACTATTCCAAACCGCCCCTGATCGCTTGGGTGATCCGCGCGATGACGGAAATCGCGGGCTCCGATGCGCCGTTCTGGGTGCGCCTGCCCGCGCCCCTGTTCCACGCGGTCACGGCGATGATCCTTGGCGCGGCGGCGCAGGCCCTTTGGGCCGGGCGCGCGGGGGTCTGCGCCGCCGCGCTCTATATCACCTTGCCGATCATCTCTGTCGGCAGCTTTCTGATCAGCACAGACACCATCATGTTCCCCTTCCTGTCGGGCGCGCTGATGTTCTGGTTTGCGATGCTGAAACGGCCCTCGGGCAAGCTCGCGCTTGCGGCGGGCGCTTTGCTCGGGGTTGCGGCCTTGGCCAAATACGCGGCGGTCTATTACATTCTCTGCGCAGGGCTTGCCGCGGTGTTCGTGCCCGCCGCCCGCCCGACATTGCGGCAGGCGGGATTGGCCCTTGCGGCATTTCTGGTGGTCCTGTCGCCCAATATCATCTGGAATATCGCCAACGGGTTGTCCACGGTGCAGCACACCCTTGATAACGCCGATTGGGTGCGCGATCCGGCCACGCGGGCGGGGCTCAACTTTGCCGGTTTGGCA
Organism: Harenicola maris; assembly: GCA_018524345.1. GTDB lineage: Bacteria > Pseudomonadota > Alphaproteobacteria > Rhodobacterales > Rhodobacteraceae > Harenicola > Harenicola maris. Next base: position 531,564 of record JADQAZ010000002.1, on the reverse strand, counting down.
GAGTTCTTCGGGGCACAGTTCATCGTCTTCGGTCCGATCCTGTTTACCGGCCTGCTCTGGCTTCTTATCCGCTGGTCCCCGCAAAACCGCAGCCTGCTCCTGTTCAGCCTGCCCATCGTGGCGCTGGTTTGCCTGCAGGCGCTGCTGTCCAATGCCTATGCCAATTGGGCCGCGGCGGCCTACCTTGCCGGAACATTGGTGATTGTTCCCTTGGTGCTTCGACACCGCTGGACGCTTTGGGCCTCCCTCGCGCTGCACTCTGCCTTTGCGCTCTTTGTCCCGATCGCGGCGATGAAAGCGCAGGATATCACCGTCGGCGAAGGCCGGCTTCTTATGGCGCGCTATCTGGGGCGGGTCCAGATGAGTGAGGCCATCATGGGCGCGGCGCGTGACGAGGGCCTGAAAACCATCGTGGTCAAGAACCGCGATCTTCTGGCGGACCTGTTCTATACCGGACGGGACAGCGGCCTGACCTTTCACGCCCCCCCGCCCAAGGGCCGCGCCGCCAACCACTATGAGCTCAGCTTCCCCCTGCCCTCCGATGCCACGGGCGAGGTTCTCTTCGTGATCCGGCCCGATTTTGCCCCGACCTGTGCGGGGGCGCCGCTGCGGATTCTCGCGCCCGAGGAAGGGGCCTATCGCGGGCAGAGCTTTGGCCTCTACCAAACCCCCGCATCCTGCCCTGCGCAGTAGCGCCCCCTGTGTCGATAAAAGGTCACGCGCGGAGGCAAATTAGTGCTTTTTTGCCACATCCTTTGCATCCTGATGCAAACCCCCTTAGTTGGGTCTAAATGGCTTTGGGGTTTAGGGCATGACACAAAAGTTTCGCATCGGGGCATCCTTGCTTGCCCTTGGGGTTGTAACAACGGGGGCCGCACGTGCGGAAATCCCTGTAACCCAATCGCTTAGCTTCTATGGCTCCCCCGGCTTGATCGAAATGCCCACGGCCGAAAGCGCGCCGGACGCGAACTTTACCGCCAGCTTTACCGCCTTTGGCAAGATCAACCGCACCGCGCTGCACTTTCAAATTTCACCCCGTTTTTCCGGCACCTTCCGCTATTCGCGGATCGGCGGGTATAACGTTGACGGTACGGACCGCCTCGATCGCAGCTTTGACCTGCAATACCTGCTGCTCAAAGAGGGGCGGTATCACCCCGCCGTGGCCTTTGGCCTGCGCGACTTTGCGGGCACGGGCCTTTGGTCCTCCGAATATGTCGTCGCCACCAAAACCATCAACCCGAAGATCACCGTCACCGCAGGCCTTGGCTGGGGGCGGTTGGGCTCCAACGGAACCATCGCCACCTTTGGCGACCGCACCAATGAATACGTGCCAACGGGCGGCACCGTCAGCTTTGGTAAGTATTTTCAGGGCGACGTGGCCCCTTTTGCGGGCATTTCCTACCAGCCGAACAAACGTCTGACGCTCAAGGCCGAATATTCCTCTGATGCCTATTTCGTTGAGGAACAGCGCGGCGTGATTGACGTGCAATCGCCGTGGAACTTCAATGCAGAGTATAAGTTCGACAGCGGCACCGCCCTCTCGGCCTCTTATCTCTACGGCACTGAGATCGGGGTGCAGCTTCGCATCGCGCTCAACCCGAAGAAGCCGTTTGTGACCAGCGCCGAGGCCGCGCCTCTGCCCGTCGAACGCCGCCCCTCCCGCCGCATTTCTCCCGCCGACTGGGGGCAGGAATGGACGGAAGAGCCAAACGCAACGGGCATCCTGTCGGACCGGATCGCCGATGTTCTGGCCAAAGACGGCATCGTGGTTGAGGCCATGGCCGTTAACGGCACACGCGCAGAGGTCCGCGTGCGCAACACCCGCTTCGCCGCCCTGCCGCAGGCCATCGGGCGCTCGGCCCGCGTGATGTCGCGGGCGCTGCCTGCTTCGGTTGAAACCTTGGTGATCGTCCCCGTTGTGGACGGCATTCCCCTGTCGCGCGTCTCCATTTCGCGCAGCGATCTGGAAAACCTCGAGAACGCGCACTCCGGCGAAATCCTCGCCCGCGCCGCCATCACTGACGCCGCCGGTCCCAAGCTGGACGGGGCGCGTATCAATCCCGAAGTCTATCCAAAGTTCACCTGGTCGCTGAAACCCTATGTTCGGGTCGGCTACTTTGACCCTGATGAGCCTATTCGCGGCGATGTCGGCCTGCGCCTGTCCGGCAAATATGACATCGCGCCCGGCTGGGTTCTGCAAGGCGCCATTCGCAAGAAGGCTTTCGGCAACCTTGACGAGAACTCGGTCACGACGAACTCGGTTCTGCCGCATGTCCGCACCGATTACATTCTGTATAACCAGAACGCCGATCCGGCGATTGACGACCTGACGCTCGCCTACTTTGGCCGCCCCGGTCGCAACCTCTATAGCCGCGTTACCGTGGGCTATCTTGAGCGGATGTTCGGCGGGATCTCTGGCGAATTGCTGTGGAAACCTGTCGACAGCCGCCTTGCCCTCGGCGCCGAGGTTAACATCGTAAAACAGCGTGACTTTGAACAGATGTTCGGCTTCCAGGACTACGAAGTCGTCACCGGCCACGCCTCTGCCTACTATGACTTCGGCAAGGGCTATCACGGCCAGCTGGATGTGGGCCGCTACCTCGCGGGCGACTGGGGCACAACGATCACTCTTGACCGCGAATTTGCCAATGGCTGGCGCGTGGGGGCCTTTGCGACCTTTACCGATGTCTCCTTTGAGGACTTTGGCGAAGGTTCTTTTGACAAGGGCCTGCGCATTCAAGTGCCGGTCAGCTTCTTCACCGGCAAGCCATCGACGCAGAAAGTCGGCGGCGTGTTGCGGCCTCTGACCCGCGACGGCGGTGCGCGCCTGAACGTCGAAGGACGCCTATATGAAAGCGTCCGAGAGGCCCACCAGCCTGAACTTGCAAAAACATGGGGGAGGTTCTGGAAATGACGATCAAGATCCGGACAATCACAGGCATCCTTGCCTCTGCACTCGCCCTTGCAAGCTGTGGCAACGAAGACAATGCCACCGCTGGCTACAAAGAGGTTTACAGCGCGCTCGCCTCTGTCACCAAGGCCCGCAAAAGCGCGGGCACAGCCACGGGCGGCGCACCGGCCAACTTGGTGGGCAATGCTTTGTCCTCCATCAAGGGGCCGGTCCTGATCGCGCTGACCCATGGCGGCAAGAACACCGCCGCGATGGGAGAGTTCGAACGCAACGGCTCCTATCAGACATTCACAACCGTGGATCGCCAAACCCTCATCCTGAAGCAGGGCGTTCTCACCGGCACCCGCGGCTTGGGCGAGGATCTGATGTCGTCAGAGGCCGACGCCTCCATCGCGTTGATTCGAGGGCGCCGGTCGGGGACGACAACGCGCACCTATCGCTATCTCGATGGGCTGGGTCAGGAACGTCCGCTGCGGCTGGACTGCAAAATTGCCCCTGCCGGGTCTGAACCGGTGACAAACCCTGCTGGCGGCTCAATCAGCACCACCAAAGTTGGCGAGGTCTGCACCGCTGGCGGGCTGAAGGTGACGAATATCTATTGGGTGGGATCAGACGGTTTTGTCTGGCAATCGCGCCAATGGGTTGGCCCCGAATTCGGCGATGTCGCCCTCCAACACCTGCGCCGGTAATCGGCGCGGGCCCTTGCACGCCCTGATCAAAATCACAGCTTACAGGCATAAAAAAAGGCAGACCCGAAGGTCTGCCTTTTCTAAATTCTCAGATGAGACCTAAGTCTTAGGTGCCGCCTGTGGAGTCGTCGTCGTCGTCACCACCAAGGGCTGCAGCAAGAACACCGAGCAGAACAGCGCCACCGATGATTGCGCCACCGGAACCACCAAGGGAACCGAGGGAACCAGCGGAAGAACCGCCTTCTTCAACGATGAAGGGCTCGCCTTCAACTTCTGCGTCGTTAAGGCCACCAGCAATCGAGGCGCCGGCGAAAGCAACGCTCATCGCAACGGAAGCAATCAGCTTTTTCATAGTAATACTCCTAGTCGTTTCCGCGGGCACGGCGCCTCACGGATCGGTGCTAAAATGACAGAAACGACCGGGAGTGCAAGTATTTCGTTTCGCAAGAGGGCAGTCTTCACCCAAAATCGGCTCAACAGGCGCCACCTGTTGCTAAAATGTTATGCTGCAACCGCAGAAATCGCGTTTTCGGCGAGACCCGGCCGAAAAAAGCTTTGATTTTCAGGCGAAGCACCGGCGAATCCGGCCATTCCGCCATCCACCCTATCGGCAAAGAATCACCGCCTGACCATGGGTCAGACGGTGAATTGGCGCAGATTTGAGGTTTCTCGCGGGCCTTAGCCAGCGAAATTCTGGGTCAGGTAAATCGTGCCGCAGTTGGGCGTCGAGGGATCAAATCCCGCCGCGCTGCCCATCATCCGCACCCGCCGGTCAAACAGGTTGACCCGGTGCGACGGCGAATTCATCCACAGCTGCACCGCATATTGCGCGAGGCTGGTGTAGGAATGCCGCTGGATCGGCGCACCCGCAGGGGTCGCGAACTGGCATTGCGCCCGGTTCACAACACGATACCCGTTGGGCCCCTCGGTTTGATACAGGGCCGTGCTCAGGATATTTTCCGCCCCGCGGCGCACGTTCAAACGCGCCTTGGAAATTCGCGCCCGCAGTGACTTGCGCCCACGTTTGCTGGATTTATGGCTCAGGGTCTTGCTCCCCGCCATCCAGTTCGCATGGTCATAGGCAACCGCGCTCAGCCGCGGTTCAACAGCAAGCGCGCTGAGCCCAAGTTTGCATCGCTGATAGTTCAGCTCCATGTTTATCGCCCGGTCAATCTTGACCTGACTGATTTTCGCCGGATTGATACGTTCATCACCCCCGGCAACAGTAACTCTGGCGCAGGCTTCAGCAGACGTAACCCCGGCCATCATCATTAACGCGGCCGCAGCGGCCACTTTTTTAATTGCGTGCATGTTTCCCTCAAAACTGCAACGCCCCCTCAGACAAGTTCCATGAAGGGTGGAAACCGCGGCAGGATTGAGGCAAACCAACGCCGGGAAAGGCACTTTTGCGCAGTCATTTCTTGCGGTAGGGCCAATTTTGAAAACAGTAGAAGTCTAAGCAAAGGATTGTTCACATGAAGATCGCAATGATCGGCACCGGCTATGTTGGCCTTGTTTCCGGCGTCTGCTTTTCCGACTTCGGCCATGAGGTCGTCTGCGTTGATAAGAATGATGCGAAAATTGCCATGCTCGAGGCAGGCGAGGTTCCCATCTACGAACCCGGCCTTGATGAGCTGATGGCCAAGAACGTCGCCGCAGGGCGTCTGACCTTTTCCAATGACCTTGCCACCGCCGTGCAAGAGGCCGACGCCGTCTTTATCGCCGTAGGCACCCCCACGCGCCGCGGCGATGGCCACGCCGACCTGACATATGTGATGGCCGCCGCCGAAGAGATCGCCGTCAACCTGCGCGGCTATACCGTTGTCGTGACCAAATCCACCGTTCCCGTCGGCACCAACAAGCAGGTCAAACATGTGGTCCGCAAGGCCAACCCCGAGGCCGACTTCGACGTGGCCTCCAACCCGGAGTTCCTGCGCGAAGGGGCCGCAATTGATGACTTCATGCGCCCCGACCGCGTGGTTGTCGGCGTGCAAACCGAACGGGCTGAGGAGCTTATGGGCGACATCTACCGCCCGCTGTTCCTGCGCGATTTCCCCGTGGTCTACACCGATCTGGAAAGCGCCGAGACGATCAAATACGCCGCCAACGCGTTCCTCGCGACGAAGATCACCTTCATCAACGAAATCGCCCTGCTCTGTGAACGCGTCGGCGCGGATATCAAATCCGTCTCCAAGGGCATGGGCCTTGATGGCCGCATCGGAAACAAGTTTCTGCACGCTGGTCCCGGCTATGGCGGCTCCTGTTTTCCCAAGGATACCAAGGCCTTGGCCCGCATCGGTCAGGACGTAGCCACGCCCCTGCAGATCACCGAAACTGTGATCAAGGTGAACGAGGAAATCAAACGCCGCATGATCGACAAGGTCCTCGACCTCTGCGAGGGCAGCTTCAAGGGCAAGACGATCGCCGTACTCGGCGTGACCTTCAAACCCAACACCGACGACATGCGCGAAAGCCCCGCCCTGACCATCATCCCCGCGATGATCGGCGGCGGAGCCAAGGTGCGCGTGGTCGATCCGCAGGGCCGCCGCGAGGGCGAGGATCTCCTCCCCGGTGTGCAATGGACAGACGACGCCTACAAAGCCGTGCAAAAGGCCCATGCCGTTGTGCTGCTGACCGAGTGGAACGAGTTCCGCGCGCTGGACCTCAAACGCGTCGCCCGCCGCATGGAAACACCCCGCATGGCCGACCTGCGCAATATCTACGCCCCGCAAGACGCCAAGAAGGCGGGCTTTGACGCCTACGTATGTATCGGCCGCCCCGATATGATCGCAAAACCCGATGAGGGCGACGAGGCCACCGAGTAAGCCGCCGGTGCGCCCCGGCAAACGCCTCTTTGATATCGTTCTGGCACTGATCCTTTTGGTGCCGGGGCTGCCCGCCATGGCGATCATCGCAGTGATCATCCTCCTGCGCGATGGTCGCCCGGTGTTGTTTGTCTCGGAACGGATGCGCGCGCCAGGACAGGCCTTTCGCCTGTATAAATTCCGCACGATGTCCCTGTCTGACGACCTCTCGATCATCCGCCCCCTTGGCGGCGATCAGGTGCATCGCGTCACGCCCATTGGCCGCGTGTTGCGCCGCACTCGGCTGGACGAGTTGCCCCAGCTCTTCAACGTGCTGAAGGGCGACATTAGCTTCGTCGGCCCGCGCCCGCCCCTGCGCAAATACGTCGAGGCCTATCCGGAAATCTACGCCCGCGTTCTGGCAACGCCGCCGGGAATCACCGGCCTCGCCACCGTTCTGTATCACGCCCATGAAGAATGGATTTTAGGGCAGGAAACCTCTGCCGAGGCGACAGAGGCCGCTTATCGCCGCCGCTGCGTCCCGTGGAAGGCGCATTTGGACATTCTATATCAACAAAAACAGTCCCTCGGGCTGGACCTCTATTTGATCGTGCTGACCTCGGCGAAAATCCTGCCCCTGCCGGGCAAACGGGCCGCCCGGCTGCGCGGCCATAAATAGCTTTGGAAAAGTGATGCTATTTCGTCACTTTTGCTGGCAAGGAAACCATTGATTTACTTTGATAAGCGATGCTCCCTGAAAAAGGGGCCCAAATTGAAGAAATTACACAGTATCTACGTTGACCATTTCCCGCCACCTACCCTATCTTGTGGCAGCGTCCTGCCAGACGCGCATCATCGGCAAAGTGGGGGATACTTGTGCTGACCTTTTTAAGGCTGCTTTTTACACCGTTATTGGTGGTTTCGCTTCTCGCCGGGTGCAGTTTGCCCCGCGGCGCTGCTCTGCAATCTGAAATCCTGAAGGAGGCGAACGAAGAGTTCCCTCAAATCGCGGTGTATCAAGTCACCCGCGACACAGTCGGGCAAGTTGCTTCATGGCCCATGACGGGGAATTTCCGCACCTACGGCTGGCTGTCGCACAGCCATGAACCGGCGGAGCTTCGCATCAGCCCGTTTGATGCGGTTGACCTGATCATCTGGGATTCTGAGGACAACTCCCTGCTGACCGCGCCGGGGCAAAAGCTCGTCGCGATCGAGGGCATTAAGGTAAGCGCCTCTGGCAGCATCTTTGTCCCCTATCTCGGCAACCAACGCATCGCCGGCAAAACGCCAGAGGCCGCGCGGCGGCAGCTGGAGCGGGAAATGATCCAGATCGTCCCCTCCGCGCAGGTGCAGCTGAATATCACACCCGGCTCGCGCAGCTCTGTTTCCCTTGTCTCCGGCGTCACCGCCCCCGGTCCGGTGCAACTGCCAGAGGGGCACTTTACCGTTCTGAACCTGATCGCCCAAGGCGGCGGCGCAAGCACGGCCCTGCGCAACCCCCATGTCCGCCTGATCCGCGCGGGGAAAACCTACCGTATCTCCATGGCGAAAATGCTGGCGAACCCGTCGCTCGATTCCATCGTGAAGGGCGGCGACAAGGTGACGGTTGAGGCCGACCAGCGCTACTTCCGCGCCCTTGGCGCAAGCGGCACGGAGGAGCTTATCTACTTCGAGCAAGACCGTGTCTCTGCCCTTGATGCCATGTCCCTTATCGGCGGCATTCAGGATGCCCGCGCCGATCCAAAGGGCGTTCTGATCCTACGTGAATATGGCGCCAATGCCGTGCGCAGCGACGGCAGCGGCCCAAGCAATTCGCGCACCGTCTTCACGATTGACCTGACAACGGCCGATGGCCTGTTCTCCGCCGGGAACTTCTACATCCATCCGCAGGATACGGTTCTGGTCACGGAGAGCCCGGTAAATAACGCCCGCACGATCTTCTCCCTGATCGGAAGCACCTTCGGCGTCGCGAACCAGATCAACAACTAAAGAAAAAGGGGCCAGCGAAATACTCGCTGGCCCCTTTTCCTACAGAGTATCGCGCGTCACGGACGCGGGGCCAAAGATCCGCCCCTCATGATGCACTTCCTCAGCCGCATAGTTAAACCAGAACACCTCTGACCCGGTCTCACGGCGGCGCAATGCGCCGGGCATCGGCTCTACCTCTACCCCCGCATCGGTGCAGGCATCCCACACAATCCGAAGCACCGCCTCGGCATCGGGCCACCCCGCGACATAACGCCAAACGCCCCCCTGCATCACAGCAGGCGCACCATTGGCGTCACGCTCCAGCACCCGCGCAGAGCCTTCCATCGCATCGCGCCAATGCACAAACGACCCGCCATTTTCCAAAGCGATCGGGCAGTCACCCCGCAGAGTCTCAACATAGCTCACCTCCGCATCCAGTCCCGGCAGGGCCGGTGGCAGCGGAACAGGGATTGCCATGTCAAAGGTCTTGCAAGCACCACGGGGGCCAACCAAAACTTTCGCGCTCCCCGCACTCAGGGCCGTCTTCAGCCCCTCATCCATATGCATCATCCCCGGCGCAAGGATCAGACGATAGCCCGCAAAATCCCGCGTCTCGGGAGAGACAATATCCACCGACAGCCCAAGCCGCCGCAGCGCGCGATAGAAATCAAACACGAGGGCAAAATAGCTAAGCCCCGCCCCGTCTGCGCCATTCCCCTGGGGCTGCACGGCCCAAGCGGCATCGGCGTCGTAGTCGAAAATCAGGGCAACGGGGGCCTGCGCCCCGCCAACATCCGGCGCCTCGGCAAGCTCCTGTGCCACGCTGCGCGCCTCGGCCATGCCCGCGGCCTCGGCGCTGTCGGGCCGCAAAAGCCCCGCGTGCAACTGTTCCTGCGCAAAGGGCGCCTGACGCCAGCGGAAATAACACACCGCCTCCGCCCCATGGGCAAAGGCCTCCCATGTCCAAAGACGCACCATTCCGGGCAGGGGCGCGGGGTTATGGGGCGCCCAGTTCACCGGCCCGGGCTGCTGCTCCATCACCCACCAACGGCCCTTGCCGACGGCGCGGTAAAGATCGTGGTGAAAGGCCTGAAAATCCGGATCGCCCTGTTTGGAAAAGGCACGCTGCACATCAACACTCGCCCCGACGCGATCCTCAAGGAACCCAAGGGGGTAGCTGTCCCAAGTCGCGATCTCCATATCCTCGCCCACGGCGAAATGGTCGAAATCGGTGATCCGGCCCATGTAGTTATGCGAGATCGGCGCATCGGAATAGCGCCGGATAATCTCGCATTGCAGCGCGTTAAAAGACACAACCTGATCCGAGCTGAACCGCCGGAACGCCAAGGCATGGGAGGGGTTCGGCTCTGTCACAGTCAGGTTCGGCAGGCCGATCTGCTCAAAACTGTCATACTCCATCGACCAAAAGACATTGCCCCAGGCGCGGTTCAGCGCCCCGATGTCCCCGTCATTCCCCGCACCGGGATACTGCCCCCGAAGCCAGCCCTGAAACGCCTCTCGCGCCGCGGGGCTGTAGGAAATCGTGGTGTCGTGGCAACCGTATTCATTGTCCGTCTGCCAAGCGGCGAGGGCCGGATGCGCGCCGTAACGCTCTGCCACGGCCTCTACGATGCGGGCACATTCGGCACGATAGCCCTCGTGGCTAAAGCAATAATGCCGCCGCGAGCCAAAACCGCGCACACGCCCCTCGGCATCCAGCGCAAACATATCGGGGTATTTATCCGCCACCCAACGCGGCGGCGTCGCAGTTGGCGTGCCCAGAACCACGCGCAGCCCGGCATTGCCAAGGACATCCATCGCGCGGTCCAGCCAGCCCCAGTCAAACGTGCCGGGTGCGGGCTCGATCCGGCTCCATGCGAATTCACCAATCCGCACCCATGTCAGCCCAAGCTCCACCATGCGGGCGGCGTCCTGCGCCCAAATCGCCTCGTCCCAGTGTTCGGGATAATAGCATGTGCCAAGAGTTCGTTTCATAGAATCACCTGATATTCCGCAAGGCCCGTGGCCCCCGCGTCCGCACGAAAGGTTTGGCCAGCCGCCGCCTCATCGGGCAGCCCCACTGCCGCGCTGGTGGCGAAGAGGGTTTTGAGCCCCTCGCCGCCAAAGGCAGGGCAGGAAATCTGGCTGGCGGGAAAGGTAACGGCGCGCCGGAACTGGCCATCCGGCCCGTAACAGGCCACGCGGCTCGCGCCCCATTGGGCACACCATAGACAGCCCTCGGCATCGACAACCGCCCCATCAGGGTTCAGGTCTTCGGCGGTCAGGTCCACAAACACCCGCGCCTCGCCGCTCGGCCAACCCTCGGCATCCAGAGGGAGCGCCATGATCTTCTGATCCCGCGTATCGGCATAATAGGCGGTGCTGCGATCCGGCGCGAAACAGATCGCGTTAGAGATCGTCACCTGCGGCACGACCACACGCAGCGCGCCTTGATAGAGCCGGTAAATCGCGCCCTGCCCCGGCTCCGCCGCCTTGCCCATGGTGCCAATCCAGAACCCGCCCCAAGGGTCGGCGCGCCCGTCATTTGACCGCGTCGCGGGGTTATCGGCCTCAAGCGCCACGACATGCCGCGTCGCCCCTGTGATGATGTTCAGCTCGAACAGGGCCACCTCGGACGCCACCAAAAGACGGTCATTATCCAGCCAGCCTGCGGCAGAGACATGCTCGTCAAAGGTCCAGGATTTCTCCACCCCGTCCTCGATCGTCAAAAGGCGTTTGGCGATGATATCGAACCAGAACAACTGCTCGCGCAGCGGGTGCCAGAGCGGCCCCTCGCCGAGGGCACAGCGTGCCTGACTGTAAACCGTCATCCGCCGAAGGCCGCATCATAGGCGGCGACCATCTCGGCCCCCCGCGCCCCGACTTCGCTCGCGCTCATTCCCGGTTTATACAGGGCGCTGCCGATGCCAAACCCCTGGGCGCCGGCCTTGCGCCAATCGGCAAAATCCGCGGCGCCAACACCGCCAACCGCGTAAACAGGCACCTCGGGCGGCAGAACCGCACGCATTGCGGCCAAACCCTTTGTCCCCACCAGATCACCGGGGAAAAACTTGAGCCCGTCCGCCCCCGCATCCAGCGCGGCAAAGCATTCCGTCGGCGTCATCACACCGGGATAGGACAGCAGATCCGCCGCCTTGGTGGCGCTGATCACATCCACATTCGCATTGGGCGAGATGATCATCTTGCCCCCCACATTCGCCACATCCCGCACGGCCTGCGGGGTCAAGACAGTGCCCGCCCCGATCAGGGCCCGATCGCCATACCCAGAGGCCATGGCCCCGATACTGTCCAGCGGATCGGGCGAGTTCAGCGGCACCTCGATCTTGGTGATCCCGGCCTCAATCAGGGCCTCGGTGACCGCAGGCACCTCAATGGGGGTGATCCCGCGCAAAATTGCAATGATTTCTCGTGACATTCTGCCCTCCTTTGGGCGTTTAATCCTGTGCTTTCAACTCGGCAAAGGCGGATTTCAGCCCCTCCAGCGTCAGACGCTCCGCATCCGCAATCGTCACCGGAACCCCCTGCGCCTCAAGCCCCGCCCGATAGGCGGCGGTGATCCCGCTGTCGCCGATCACGGCAACCTGCTGACCCAGCCAATAAGGCCGCGCCGCGGCCAGTTCCGCCCCGATCAAAAGGCCCGAAAGACGCGCCCGCGCCTTCTCGCCGCTCAACCCGTCCAAAAGCCCCTCTGCACGCAGGGAAAACAACCGCGCGGCAAGGGCTTCCGGCTTGGCCATGGCATCGGACAGCGCGGCAGAGAAACTCTCTGCATCCCAGCCATCAACAACAGAATGGCGCAGAACCGAATGATCACAGAGCAAGGCAAAAAGCTCTCCGGTCATGAAGGTCTGAAAACTGACGATCTCTCCGGCGCTGATATGGGCCCATTTGGTATGGGTGCCGGGCAGGCAAATCACCCCGTCAAAATCACTGTTCAGGGCCAGAAACCCCGCGATCTGCGTTTCCTCGCCGCGCATCACATCAGCGGGGGCGGTTTGTTTCACCCCCGGCAGAATGCGCGCGTCGATCCGCATGTCCTGCGCGCCAACCCGCACGGCCTCTGCGATACCCGGGGGGGCGCAGGGCACGGCGCAATAGGGCGCCTCGGTCCAGCCCTGCCGCGATCCGGCCATGCCGCAAATAACCACAGGAACAGGCTGCCCCTCGGGCAGGGCCGCGCCGATGGTCTCCAGCAAGGCGGGCTCGAACTCCGAGGGGGCCAAACCGCCCATGCCGGCCTCGCTCACCCGCTTGTCCAAAACACGCCCGCCGCGCGACATAAGCCACACCCGCAAATGCGTCGTGCCCCAGTCAACGGCAATCCAATCTGGTAATTCCTGTGTCATCACATCCTAACCCGTCACCACGACGCCGCCGTCGATCACCAGCGCCTGCCCGGTCATCATCCGCGAGGATTTGCTGGCAAGGAACAGAACACCGCCCACGATATCCTCCGGATCAAGGGTATCGGGCAGGCATTGCCGCTCCATATGCCCCTCAAGCGCCTCCGGCGTGACCCACATTTCCTTTTGCTTGTCCGTCAGCACCCAACCCGGCGCCAAGGCGTTCACACGGATATGGTCCGGCCCGAACTCCCGCGCGAGGGAGCGTGTCATCCCGTTGATGCCGGAATTGGAGGTCGTATAAATCGGATAACCCGCATTCCCCATCATATAGCTGATCGAGCTGAAGTTGATGATAGAGCCGAACCCCGCCGCGCGCATCTGCGGCAGAACCGCCTGACAGGCAAAGAAATAGGCCTTCAGGTTGATCGCGATCATCCAGTCCCAGAAATCCTCTGTGACCTCCTCGGCGCTGTGGCGTTTGTCATTGGCGGCATTGTTGACCAATGCGGTCACCGGCCCGTGGGCCGCCTGCGCTTGTTCCAAGGCACCGGTCAGCTGCGCCATGTCGGTGATGTCGCCCTGAATAAACAGGGGCGCATTGCCGTATTTCTCGCCCATCTCGGCGGCAAATTCGCTGGCGTCGGACCGCCCGATAAAGGCCACCTTGGCCCCCTGGGCCAAAAACCCCTCCGTCAAGGCCGCCCCGATGCCAGAGCCACCGCCGGTGATGAAAATCGAGGCCCCCTTGAGGTCCGGAAAGATTGCTTGATCGCTCTCGCTCATGGCTTGGTTCCTTTTGCGCGGGTCACAGGCGTTTGCCCTCCAGCACCCAGAGTGTTTCGGGGAAGGACCACGGCAATGTCACGCCGTGCCCCATCAAATATGATCCTGACAGGGCCAAGGGCCCGTCCTTAAGCGCCATCTGCCCACGCGACAGGCCCGGCGCCGCATCGCGGTTCGCCAGCGTCACCTCATAGACAGCATCGGGGTCAAGCCCCGTTAGGCGCAGGGGCCGCGGCGATATCTGCGCGCTGGTCGCGGCCTTGCCCGCAAAAACCACAAAGCGCCCGCGATCCTCGGAAAGCTGCGCCTCCGCCACCACGGCGGGATCGGGCGCATCAAGCCGCAGGATATCGGCCCGTGCCATCCAATCACGGTTCACCTTCCACCACGCGGTGACATGGCGCAGGATGCTGGCCTCACCCTCGGTCAATTCGCGGGTGTCCATCTCGAACCCCATGTGGCGCTGCGCGGCAACCCATGCGCGAAACTCCATCCCGAGGGTGCGGCCAGAGGTATGGCAAACCCGCGGGCCAACATGGCTCCCTGTCACAACGCTCGGCAGGAACAGCGCCGCATCATGCTGCATCCGCAGCCGCTCCAACGCATCATTGCTGTCCGACAGCCAGACCCGATGGGTGCGCTGCAAAATCCCGAAATCAATCCGGCCCCCGCCCGAGGCACAGCTTTCGATCTCCACCGCCGGAAAAGCCGCGCGCAAACGGTCCAGCAGGGCATAGGTGCCCCGCGTCTGCGCCGCATCGGGGCTAGGCAGAACGCGGTTATGGTCCCATTTGATATAGTCGATGTCATAGGCCGACAGCACCGCCGCGATCCGATCGAACAGATAGTCGCGCACCGCGCTATTGGCCATATCCAGCACCATCTGCTGTCGACCCAGCGTTTGATCTGCCGCCCCCAAGGCCCAATCGGGATGGGCGCGATACACATCGCTCTCGGGGTTGACCATCTCCGGCTCGAACCAAATGCCAAAGCGCATGCCAAGGCTCTGCACATGATCGATCAGCGGGCCAAGACCATCGGGATACTTGCGCGCGTCAATCACCCAATCCCCAAGAGAGGTCGTGTCGTCATCGCGCCGCCCGAACCAGCCGTCATCAAGAACAAAACGCTCCGCCCCCAGATCGGCGGCACGGGCGGCAATGTCCTTCAACTCGGGCAGGTCGTGATCGAAATAGACAGCCTCCCAACAGTTATAATGCACAGGGCGCGGGCGCTCCGGATGCGGCATGGTCAGGATCGCGTCCCGCAGGTGACGCTGGAATGCCGTGCCGATGCCGTTCAACCCCTCGTCCGAGTAGGTCAGATACAGCGGCGCCGTGGCAAAGGAATGCCCCGCCGCCTGCTCCGTCCCGCTGGCGTTGCCAAACTGGATTTGCCGCCTGCCATCGGGCAGTTCCTCTGCCACCATCCGGTGCCCGCCGGACCAGCCGTAGTGAAAGCCAAAGGCCTCCCCCGCCGTATTGGTCGCGCCGGTCACTGGCGCAATCAGGCCCGGGAAATGCTCATGCCCTGTGCGCCCCGTCAGGTTCTCGCGCAGGCGCGCCCCCGGCGCCCATGGCACATGGTTCATCTGGAACTCGCCGATCCAGCGACCGGAGAAATCAATCATCTCCGTCCCCTGCTGCGGGCCGGGCATGACGGGGGCGGCGAACCACTGCAGATGCACGGCATCCTCCGCCTCAAGCTCGGCCGAGCAGGTGATCACATGGCTGTCCGGATCAATCGCAAAACGCGCGGTATAGCGCAGGCCATTGCCCGCATCGGCAAAGCGCAGAACAAGGCCCGCGCCTTTTTCCTCGCCCGCAAAGCGGAACTGCGGCAAGAGCGGCACCCCCGCCCCGTCCCGCAGGATCAGCCCCGGCTGCCCCGGAAAGCTTTGCGCGGCCTCGGGGCACAGGCTCAGATCGGGGTTCGCGTCCAGCATCCCGCCGGTCACGTCGATGGTATGGGCCGCGGCCACCACCGACAGGTCCTCACCCGAAGGCAGGGCGCGACCCCAATAAACCACCTGCGGCAGCCGATCATTGCCAGAGGCAAGGACCAGCGTCTGCCGCGTATCGTCAACTCTCCAAAACCGCATCGGCCCACTCATGCCCTTATTTCACCGCGCCAAGGGTCAGACCCGCGATGAAGTGTTTCTGCATCAGGAAGAACATCATCACCGGCGGCACCGCCGCCATCAAAGAGGCCGCCGACACCAGATGCCAGTTGTTCACAAACTGCCCGTTCAGGGCCCGCACCCCCGCCGTGATCGGCTTCACCGCCTCGCCCTGCGTCAGGACGTTGGCCCAGAAAAAGTCGTTCCAGACGAAGGTAAAGATCAACACCGCAAGTGCCGCAATCGCGGGCCGCACCAAAGGCAGCACCACAAAGACGAAAATCCGCCATTCCTTTACACCCTCAACACGGGCGCTCTCGATCAGCTCGAATGGCAGCGCCTTTATGAAATTGCGCATGAACAGGGTGCAAAATCCGGTCTGAAAGGCCGCATGGAACAGGAACTGCCCCGCGATCGTATTATACAGCCCGCTTTGCACCGACATATCGCGCACCGGCACCATCAAAATCTGAAACGGGATAAAATTCCCCGCCACGAAGAGGAAGAACAAAGGCAGCGCCACACGGAACCGGTAGATCGCAAGCGCATAGCCCGCAAGACAGGCCAGCGTGACCGAGATCGCCACCGATGGCACCGTGATCAACACCGAATTCAGCATGTATTTCGCCGCATCGGACTGGGTGAAAACGGCGGTGTAATTCTCCAACATGCGGAACTGGCTCGGCCAGCCGAACACATTGCCGGAGTTGATATCAACCGCCGAGCGGATCGAGGTCAGGAAAATCGCCAGAAGCGGAAGCAGCCAGATAAGCAAGGCAACAGGCAAAAAGGCCTGATACCCAACACGGCGCGCCGGAGATGACTTTTCAATAGGACGCGGAAACATATCAGTGCCCCCCCTTCTCGTCTTGATACATCCGGTGCAGGAAGTAGCTGATATAGACCAACATGATCGCGAACAGCACCGTCGCAATGGCAGAGCCATAGCCGTAACGCTCGCCATATTCCGAGATCGCGGTTTCATACATGTAATAGGCCAGAACGTTGGTTGAGCCCTCGCCCGGCCCGCCGCCCGTCATGATCGCCACCATGTCAAAGGACCGAAGCGCCCCGATCACCGTAACCACCACAGCAATAAAGGTCGCAGGGCGTAGCTGCGGCAAAACCACATACCACAGCATCTTCCACCCCTTTGCCCCATCAAGACGCGCGGCCTCGATCTGGTCACTGGCGACATTGTTCAAACCGGTAAGATACAGGATCATGCAATAGGCGATCTGCGGCCAAAGGCCCGCAAGGATGATGCCATAGGTGGCCCATGTCTCGCTCGACAGGATGTCAGGAACAGGGGCGCTACAACGGAAGGTCAGATTGCCAACAATATTGACGGTCTCCTCGCAGTAAACCGCCTTCCACAGGGAGCCGACAACGCCGAAATCGGGGTTATAGAACCAGCCGAAAATCAGGCCGACAACCACCTGAGAGATCACAAAAGGAAAGAAAAACAGGGATTTATACAGGCGCATCCCCGGCACGCTCTGGTTCAGGAACAGCGCGATGAACAGACCCGCAGGCACCGCCAGCATGAACATCACCAGCCAGATGACGTTGTTCACCAAAGAGGTCCAGAATTTCGGATCGCCCCAAAGCTTGACGTAGTTGTCAAAGCCCACCCAAACGGCGGTGGAATTGCCATCCGCATCATACAGCCCGTTCCACTCGTACAAAGACAACCAGAGCGATTCAAAAATCGGGATGACAACGTAGATCGCGAAAAAGCACAGGGCAGGCGCAAGAAACACCCATGGCGTCACCGTCAACTTGTTCCGCTTCAGCCAGCTTTGCTTGCTCTGCGTGCCGGTATCCGTGACAGCCATGACGACCCCTCCCAAGGCTTGATATGCGTGAAAAGCGGGGCGGGCGCGGACATCCTGCCGCGCCCGCCCGAACTGTTGTACCGTTTACTCGTAAACTTCGGCCTGAACCTCATCGAGGCGCTCAAGAACTTCCATCATGGTCGATGGATCGATCATGAATTTCTGGAAACCCTCCATGCCTGCCTTGGCCATGGCCGCAGGAGCATCGCGGTCATAGAACTGCGCCAAACCGGCGGCTGTCGAAACCGTGGCAAAACCTTCCTGAATGAACTTGTTGTCCGAAATTTCGGATTTCGCGTTCACAGGAAGCTGCCCGATGGTCTTGTTCCACTGGGATTGCACATCCGCACGGGCGACAAAGGCAAGGAATTTCTTGGCGTCTTCGACGTTCTTGGCATTCGCAGGGATAAAGAAGGCATCTGCAGGTGCCTCTTCCGCGCGGGCCATGCCGGGGGTGATCTCAGGAAACTGGAAGAAATCGATCTGCTCTTCGGTCAGGCCCGCATTGATGAACCCGTCCACGGCAAAGTTGCCCATGACATACATAGCCGCATCGCCATTGGAGAAGGGCGCAATCGCGTCCTGCCAAGACATGGAGGCATGGTTGTCAACGAAACCACACTCGCCGATCATCTGCTCCCAGTTCTTGAAGGTCTGCACGATCCGCTCGTCGGTGTATTTGATCTTGCCCGCGGTCAGGTCGTTGTGCACGTCATAACCGTTGGTGCGCAGGTTGATGTAGTCAAACACGCCCGCCGCTGTCCAAAGGAACTTGGTGCCGATGGTAAAGGGGGTCACGCCCGCCTCTTTCATCGTGCCGCAAGCGGCGATCAGCTCGTCCCATGTTGTCGGCTCGGCAAGCTCCAGCTTGTCGAAGATGTCTTTGCGGTAATAGACGCCCCACTGGTAATAAGAATAGGGCACGCCCCAGATCTTACCGTCGCGCGACATGGTCGGCTTGATCGCGGCCAGATCTTCGTTAAAGCCGTTTTCTTCCCAAACGTCATCAACCGGCTGGAACAGGCCCGCATCCACAAAGGGCGCCATCCGGTTGCCCGGATACCAGCTTGTCACATCAGGCGCATCAGCCGTCAGAAAGTTGCGAATGGCGGTCTTATGCGCCTCGCGGTCATTGATGTTGACGATGACGTTGATGTCGGGGTTCTCGGATTTGAACAGCTCGACAGCATCTTCAAAACCCTGTTTGGGGCCGGGGTTCAGGTCATCAAAGTTGATAACCAGATCACCAGCGGCCGCACCACTGGCCGCAACGGCAAGGGCCGCAACGGGTGTAAGAATAGAACGCATAGTATCCTCCCTTATGTCGTTCGCGTTGACATATGTTTCAAATAATGAAACCATTTCCCAACTAATGGAACAATGGGTGAGACCTCGCATGGTGTCAACTGTTTCCATTTGGGGCGGACCAAAGCGGTCCGGGGAGGGAACGATGAACAAACCTGCATCCAGCGATGGAACAGTGGGCAAAGCCCTGGAAACACTGGACATGGTGGCCGAACTTGGCCGCCCCGTCCGGTTCACCGAACTGCTGGCCATGTCGCCCCACCCCAAGGCCACGCTCTACCGCCTTCTGCAAACCCTCACGAATCAGGGAATGCTGGCCTATGATGAGGCCCGGCAAACCTATTCCCCCGGCCTGCGCCTCGTGCGTCTTGCCCATTTCGCATGGCGCCAAAGCAGCCTCGCTCCCATCGCCCGCCCGCACCTCGATGCCCTTGCCGCCGCTGTCGGCGAAACGGTGCACCTCGCGCAGATGGACCGCGGGCAGGTCCTCTATGTCGACAAACGCAACGCCGTGGACCCAATCGAAATGTTCTCGCAGGCGGGCAAGGTCGGCCCCGGCTATTGCACCGGTGTGGGCAAGGCGATCATGGCCCATCTGGAGGGTGAGGCCCGCCAGAACGCGATCAACCAACAGGCCTTCTTTCGCCACACGAACACAACGCTCACCACAACCGAAGCGCTTGAGGCAGAGCTAGACGAAATCCGCAGCGAAGGCGTCGCCTTCGACCGCGAGGAACACGAACCCGGCATCATCTGTATCGCCGCCCCGATCCTGACAGAGGGGGGCCGCGTTCTGGGTGCCCTCTCCGTCACCACATCCACCTCGCGGCAGTCCCTCGAACAGCTGAGCGATCTGCGCCCCAAGGTGCAATCCACCGCCATCAAAATCGCCGAAACTGCCGAGGTCTGGCAGTTTCCAACCTAACAACCGGACCAAGGCCCGCCGCGTGCGGGCAACGACAAAGGGAAGAGAAAATGTCAGGCGTCACACTTAAAAATGCCATCAAACGCTACGGCGAAACGCAGGTTATCCATGGCATCGACCTTACGATTGATCATGGCGAATTCTGCGTCTTTGTCGGCCCCTCCGGTTGCGGCAAATCCACCCTGCTGCGGATGATCGCGGGGCTCGAGGAAACCACAGATGGCGTGATCGAAATCGGATCGCGCGATGTCACCCGCGCCGACCCCGCCGAACGCGGCATCGCCATGGTGTTCCAAACCTACGCGCTCTACCCGCATATGACCGTGGCGGAAAACATGGGCTTTGGCCTGAAAATGAACGGTGTCGCCAAGGCGGAGATCACCGAACGTGTGGGTGAGGCCAGCCGCATCCTCAAACTGGACGACTACCTCGAACGCAAGCCCAAGGCCCTTTCGGGCGGTCAACGCCAACGCGTCGCCATCGGCCGCGCCATCGTCCGCGGGCCAGAGGTCTTTCTCTTCGACGAGCCTCTCTCAAACCTCGACGCCGAATTGCGCGTCGATATGCGCGTGGAAATCGCCCGGTTGCACAAGGAAATCGGCGCGACCATGATCTACGTCACCCATGATCAGGTCGAGGCCATGACACTGGCCGACAAAATCGTCGTCCTGCGCGCCGGTGTGATCGAACAGGTCGGCAGCCCCCTTGGCCTTTATAACGACCCCGACAATAAATTCGTCGCGGGCTTCATCGGCTCGCCCAGCATGAACTTCATGGAGGCCGTGGTCGAGGGCGCGGGCGTCCGCATCCCCGCGCTGGACGATATGATCGTCGCCACGGATGTCGCCCTTCCGGCGGCGGGCCAGCCCGTCACCATCGGCGTCCGCCCGCAGAACATCACCCTCTCCGCAGGGGACGGCACCACCACCCTCGGCCTGCGCGAGCATCTGGGCGGCGTCGCCTATGACTACCTCGACACCAAAACAGGCGAGCGCGTGATCGTCGAAAGCCGCGGCGAATCCGAGGTTAAATCCGGCGCGCCCGTCAAGGTCAGCTTCGCCGCCGAGGACGCCATGTTCTTTGACGCGAAAACCGAAGCACGCTTGCGGTAACGCCCTCTGGCACCCCTACATCTGGGGGTGCCAGGCCCACGTTAACCATTGTTAATAAATAATTTTATCTAAATTCGCCTCATTACCCGCAGATTAACGTGTCGTTAAACATGTCGCCCCTAGCAATGAAGTAAGGAAGGGTTAACCCGCCCAAGGGAGCGCCTGTTTCCTCTGCTTCATCGGGGGCCGAAATGGCACAAACACCGCCTGCACTCTACGCGAATATCACAACCGTCTCGATCAGCCCGCGCCTCTCCCTGCCCAGCTACAGGATCACCAAACGCGCCTTTGACCTGTGCCTCGGTGCCCTGCTGATCCTGCCGCTCACCCTGACCGCCCTCGCGCTGCTGCTGCTCAACCCGCTGCTCAACCCCGGCCCGCTCTTCTTCGTCCAAACCCGCATGGGCCAAGGCGGCCTCCCCTTCAGCGCGTGGAAATTCCGCACCATGGCCCCCGCCACCAAACAACGCGGCGCCCTCGACGGGCTGGAACAGAACCGCCTGTCGGTCTTCACCCGTGCCCTGCGCAAAACCCGCCTTGATGAGCTGCCGCAAATCATCAACGTCCTGCGCGGTGAAATGACCCTGATCGGCCCCCGCCCCGACAGCTTTGAGCAGGCGCAGGCCTATTGCCGCGCCGTGGGCGGCTACAGCCAGCGTCTTTCCGTCCTCCCCGGGATCAGCGGCTTCGCGCAAACAGAGGTCGGCTATGTCGAAAACCTCGGCGGCGTGCGGCGCAAGGTGGCGGCGGATCTCTACTATATCCGCAACGCCTCGCTCTCGCTTGACCTCTGGATCACATGGCGCACCATCATGGTGGTGTTGCAGCGCAAGGGCGCATAGCGCACGCAGGGCCAACGCCTTGCTAACCCTTGCAGCCGTAAGTCTGCGCCTTCTTGACCCTAAAGGAGGCTTCCCATGTCCGACACTTTCGCCGCCATGCAGCGCACGCTTACATCCCCTGCCGAAACCCACTACGCCATCACCCCATCCGACACGGCAGACCTCTCGCCTGTCCCCCGCGCCCTCTACGTCAGCGCATCGGGCACCGCCGTTCTGGTCGATCGCTCCGGCACAGAGCTGTCCTATGACCTGACCGCAGGCACCACCCTGCCCCTGCGCGCCCGCCGCGTCAAAGCCACCGGCACCACCGCACAGCTGATCGCCTGGGTGTAATCCATGGATGCCACCTCGCTTTCGCTTGGCGCATTGGGCAGCGGCATGTCCCTGTCCGGTGCGCCCTCCCCGCTCGCGGCCTATTTCCGCCCCGGCAGCGGCACCCGCGTCGGCCTTCAGGCGGCCTCCGAAGGCGCGCTTCACGTCTGGACAGAGGTCGCAGACGGCCTCGCCCTGTGCTGCCGCTATGACGCGGACGATCCGACCTCGCGGTATTCATGGCGCGAAACCCGCGCCGTGCCCCTGCGCAAGGTCTATCCCGTGGCCGACTTGACCCTGACAGGGTCATGGGGGCAGCTGCAATCCTCCGGCTCCGGCCTGCTCGAAAGCTATACGGGCAACCGCGCCATCAGCGCCTCAAGCACCGCCGCCTCGGCCAGCGTAACGGTGGATCGCGCCGCGCCCTATGACCTGTTCATCATCTACACGGGCCGCACCTCGGGCGGCTTTGCCCGCGTGGATATCGACGGCGCGCAAACCCTCGTCAACGAAATCGGCGATCCCGCCGACCTCGGGTTCAAGGCGTTTTCAACCTACCACAGCACCAACCTGACCCGCCGCCTTGTGATGCGCGTGGCCAGCGGCCTGACAGGCAGCCACACCATCACCGTCACTCCGGGCGGCAGCGCCAGCCCCGGCGGCAACACCGTGCAGCTGGAGGCCGTGGCCATCACCGGCGGGCTGGATGACAGCCGCATCCAGCCCCCCTTCTGGGAGCCGGAAATCACCTATGCCGCGGGGCAAGAGGTGCAACACAACGGCATCTTTTACGCCGCCCGTTCCAATGGCCCAAGCGGCACCGCGCCACCCACCCATGGCAATGGCATCGCCTCGGACGGGGCGATGGAATGGCGCGCCGATGTGCGCAGCACCTACCATGACTTTTCCACCCTCGATTACGCCTCCGAACGGGAATACGCCGCGCGGATAGAGGTCGGTGGCCAAACGGTGGAATACGGCGGCCAAACCCACGGCGGCGAGGCCCTGCAATCGCGCAGCATCACCCTCGACGGTGCGCCATGGACGCCCGCCACAACCGGCACCGGCATCACCGCAGGCGCGGCCATCGACATGACCGAAACCTCGCAGTGGGGCCATCCCACCGCAGGCGCCCTCGCCGATTGCACCCTGACCCGCCGCATCCTGCCCGGGCAAATCTATCAGGACGTGACGATCACGCCCCTGCAAACCCTGCCCACGCCGGAATGGTTCTATCCCGCCATGCTCCCCTTTGTCCGCTGGGACGGAGAGACCAAATCCGACGTTCTCATCCACCTCCATGATGGCAACAGCGTGATTGATCTGGACACCTACGCCGGCCAATCCGCCCCCGATGTCACCCTGTCCTCGCCCAAATCCCTCGGGCTGGACGTGACCGCGCCGGTGGGGGGCTTTGCCTGGGGGTTCGCCTGCGGCTTTGGCACCGATCCGGTCAACGGCCTCAAATCCGTCACCGGATTTCTGCGCCCGAACATCGGCGGGCAAAGCAGCGGAACAGGCTCTGACTGGCAGGTAAAGGGCTATGTCCGCGCCGATGACATCACCCTCGCCAGCGGCCAGCCGGTGCGCATGTGGTCGCGTCAAACCATAAGCCTCGCGCCGGATTGAAAGCCCCTGTCTGCCGCTATCCCCGCGCCCAATACGGCGCAGCGGCATACCCCCCAGCAGAGGCGCCGAGACCCAATCGGCGCATCTGCCGCTGGTTCGCGGCGGTCATCACGAGGCCGAGCAAAGCCTCGGGCCGCCCGGCAAAAGAAGGCCCCATACAGCGCAAACCGGCGTTCACATCGGCGGCGGTAGCGCGGTTCCAACGGGCACAATAAATCATCGCATCCGCCTGCGCTGCCACAAGTCGGGCATCCGGCAAACGCAGGGCAGGCGGGGCGATGATGATGATCTGGTCATAGGCCTTGCGCATCTGTGCAACAAAGCTCGCAAAGCGCGCATCGGTCAGCAAATCCGCCGGATTCCCCTTGGCCTCACCGGCGGGGATCAAGTCGGCCCCAAGGGCCGTGTCATGCATCACCACATCCTCCAGCCCCCAGTTTCCGGCAAGATAATCCGCCAGCCCCGGATGCTCCCCCTGCCCAAGTGACGCCGCCAAACGCGGCGCCCGCAGGTTCGCCTCGATCAGGGCAACAGGCCCGCGGCCAAGGCCCGACAGATTATGCGCAAGGGCGCTGGCAAGGGTGCGCACTCCCTCGCCCCGATGGCTCGCCGTAAACATGGTCACCTGCGGCCCCCCGCCCTCAAGCAGAACCGAGGTCCGCAAGCCCCGCACCGCCTCGGCAAAGGCCCCTTCGGTCGCGCGTTTGGCCACACTGGGCGCAAACCGCCCGCGCCCAAGCCCCCGCACAAAGGGGATCTGCCCCAGAACCACCGCCCCAAGCCCCGGATGCACGGCCTCCTCAAGCTCCGCCGTAGAGCGCAGCGTATTGGACAGCCCCTCCCGCAACAGAACCAGGGCAATCCCCAAGCCAAGGCCAATCAAAAGCGCCACCCCAAGGATCAACATCTTGCGCGGCGCGACATAGCGGCCCGGCGCCGCAACGGTCAAAATCCGCGCATCGGGCTGATGGAGCCCGCGCTGAATACGCGCCTCCTGATACTGCGCCAAAAGGCTCTCATAAAGGCCCCGCGTCGCGGTGGCCTCGCGCTGTAACTGCGCCGTTTCCATCCGGTCAATCGTCTGGCTGTCGATCTCCTCGCGCAACAGCGCCCGCCGCGCCGAAAGGCCCGCCACATTGCGACTCTCGCGCTGCACCTCGGCCACCAGATCCTTACGCACAAGCGCCGCCTGCTCCGTCACCCGCGCATTATCCGCCCCGCCGGGGCCGCGCAGCAAACGGCTCAGGGTCGCATCACCGGCCACCGCCGCAACCGTATCCGCATCCCCCGCCGCCAAGGCATCGTCAAAACTGGCAAGCCGGTCCCGCGCCCGCGCCAGCCCCGCCTCGGATGTCAGCAAATCGCCCTCAACCAGCCCCGCATTCTGGGTCAAAGCCTCAAGCCCCACAGCATACCGCGCCGCCGTCTGGGCCGCGCGGCGATTGGCAAGGGTCTCCTTCGCCTCAAGCTCTATCTGCTGCTCCACAACCCGCTCGGCCAGCCATGTCACCGCGGCCTCGGTCCGCTCCTGCTTTTCCGCCACCTGCGCGGCGGTATAGGCCGCCGCAAGGGCATTCACGATCCGCGCCGCACTCTCCGGCGATCCGGTCTCCGCACGCAGATGCAAAACATAACTGTCCCGCTCCGAGGTCACCGTGATCGCCCGCGACAGGGTGTCAATCGTGCCCTCGCGCTGCAACGCCGGAGAGGTCGTGTCAGGCGCCGCCTCCCCCGTGATCGCCCGCCGCAATTTGCCCCGCAAACCGCGCAGGCTATTGGGCGCCTCGGGCTGCAATAGCCGGTTGAAACGCGGGTCCTCCATCAGGTTCAAATCATCCACCACCTGCTCCATCAGGGCCCGCGATCCCAGAACGGCCTTTTGCGTATTCATCGCCGCCTGCTCCGCCGGAATCCCCGTGGCAA
Organism: Harenicola maris; assembly: GCA_018524345.1. Lineage (GTDB taxonomy): Bacteria > Pseudomonadota > Alphaproteobacteria > Rhodobacterales > Rhodobacteraceae > Harenicola > Harenicola maris. Next base: position 506,037 of record JADQAZ010000002.1, on the reverse strand, counting down.
TCCGCTCCAGATCAAAGGCAGGCGCCCCCCCCGTCTGCACCTGCAAAGTCGTCTGCGCGGCAAAGCGCGGGCTGGCGACGAAAAAGGCGTAATACCCCGCCGCCACAAAACACAGGAACATACAAAGCATAACTGTCAGCTTCCCGGTCCAAAGCAGGCGCAGCGCACGGCGCAGATTTGGCGGCGCAATGGGGTCAAGCTCCAACTGGGTGGCCTCAAGGGCCGAAAACGGGCTGCGAGAATTCATAAATCACGGGTCCTGCGGGCAAAAAATGCATGCGTCCCTTCAGGCCTACCACCCAGCCATTTTAAATTTCGTTAATGCCCCTTCACCACGTTCTACAGGGTCCAACACGGCTGAACCCCCTTATTCCACAGGCCAACCGCCCAAAAACCCCCGCCAACAGCGCCCCCTCAAACCCCCTAACAATCTCTGAACCGTTAACCATTTCCTTGCAATTGCCCCGCCAAACTCCCTGTGCGAATCGCCACTCAGCGCAAAGGAACCCGCCCGTCTCCCGCCTCCTCGCCAAACTCCAAACCCTCCCCCTCGCGGGGCTGGCCAGCCGCGCGATCATGGTCGGCGGCAACTTCGCCGCGCTTATGGGAATCGCGGCGCTGCTGGGGCTGGACGGCTTCGGACGGCTCTCTTTCCTATGGGCGCTGGCGATGATCGGGGGCACGCTGCTGTCCCTCGGCCTGCCGCTCTACCTGCTGCGGGAGCTTTCCAAATCGGGGACAGAGGCCCGCCCCATATCCCCCCGCTCCCTCGCCTTTCTCACCCTCGCCCTGCCCGGCGCTCTCGCGGCCCTGCTCGCCCTGATCTACGGCCTGTTGTCCCCGCTCCTGCCGCCCCTCCCCGCCCTCGCGCTGCTCGCGGCGGGCTTCACCCTGCACCTCACCGGCTGCGCCGCCTGCATCCTGCGCGCCTGCGGCAGCATGCATGCCTCGATGGTCCTGCGCGATGCGGCGCCCACGCTGGTCCTCTTCCTCGCCGCTCTCACTGCAACCGCGGCGGACAGGGCGGAACCCACGACCATCCTAACCACCTTCTGCATCCTGAACACCGCCCTCTGCGCCATCCTCCTCCGCGCCCTCTTCAAACGCCTATCAGCCGCCCGCCTCATCGCGCCCAAGGGGCGCAGCCTCCCCCTCACCCTCACCTTCTGGGGCAGCAGCCTCGCCGGAACCGGCTATGCGCAGGTTGACCTCCTGCTTGGCGGGCTGATCCTCGGCGCGGGCGACCTCGGGCTCTACGCCCTCGTCCGCCGCTGTGCCAATCTCGTCGCCCTTCCGGTCAGCGTGGCCACATGGGTCATCGCCCCCCGCACGGCGCAGGCCCATGAAAGCGGCGATGCTGCCGCCCTCGCCCGCCTCTCGGCGGAGGGCAACCAGATCGCCCTGATCCCCGGCACCGTCATCGCCCTCACCCTGCTCTGCGCCGCCCCTTGGGCCGCGCCGCAGGGGGGGCTGACGCTTGCCATCCTCTGCGCGGGCATGCTCGCCGGCTCGGCCACAGCCTCGGCCATGACCCTCGCAACCCTATGCGGGCGCGAGGGCGCAACCCTCACCGCCCGCCTCATCGGCATCGCGGGCTTTGCGGGTTGCGCGGTGTGCCTCGCCGCTCTCCCCGGCGGGGCAACACCGACAGGCCATGCCGCGGCACTCTCCCTGTCGATGCTGGCTTCGCAAACCTGGCTCTGGCTGACCCTACGGCGGGGCCTCGGCGTCGATACCCTGCTCTGGCCGCGCGCGCCCATGGCGCAGGGGGCCTGACCCGATGGACCAAACCATGATCCTCGCTCTGGCCTTCGCCTCCGTCGCGCTGCCTTGGGGCCTTGGCCAGGCCTACGGCAGGCTGCCTTGGGTCTCCCCCCTGCATCTGGTGGCATGGTTCGCGGGCTTCGGCTTCCTGCTCAAGGCGCTGGCCTATGGCTTTGACCCGGGCCTCGCCTTCTACACCCGCCATACCTCGGCCGAAGGCGCGCCCCTGCGCGGCGCGGCCTATCTTGCGGGTTTCATCGCGATGATCTGCCTCGGCTATACCCTCAGCCTGCCGCGCCTGCGCCTGCGCCACCCCGCCGGGGTGATCTCGGCCTCGGCCCCCGGACTGCGCTGGCGCTGGCCCCTCGCGGCGCTGGCGGTCCTGACCGCCCTCATGACCATCGCCCTCATCGCCAAGGCGCGCGGCGGCCTTGGCCTCAACCTCGCCAGCCTGACCGAGGTTAACACCTCCAAACAGATCAACGTCAACGAACGCGGCGTCGGCAGCACCCTCGCAGGGATCAAAACCTTCTTCTTCCTGCCCCGCCTCGCCTTCGTCCTGATCCTCGCCCATGCCCTGACGACCCGCGACGCCGCCTCCACGGCCCTCGCCGCAACGCTCGGCCTGCTGCTCCTCGCCGTGGCGCTGGTCTCGGGCGACCGTTTCGAACTGGTGGAACTCTTCGCCTATACCTTCATCACCGTCCTGATCACCGGCACCCGCGTTTCCCTGCGGCTCTGGCTGCTGGCGGGGGCGGCGATGCTGCTGGTCGGCTGGCTCGCCGCCGTCATGACCGGCCTGCGACTGGGAGAGGACGGCAGCTCCCCCCTCGCGGACCTCTGGCGTCAGGTCGCGGGCTCCACCTATTTTCTCGACTGGAACGCCTCCGTCATGCTGACAGACCGGATGACGCCGGACCAACACCTCTACGGGTCCAGCTACCTGTGGTGGGCCTATGGCTGGATCCCCCGAGGCTTCTGGCCGGACAAACCGGCGATCGACCTTGGCGTGTATTTCAAACGTGACATCCTCGGGCTGGCGACGGGCGGGGCCTATAACGTCACCGGCCCGGGGGAGGCCTTTATCAACTTCGGCTGGGCCGGGCTCCTCATCGGCCTGCCCCTCGGCGCGGCCTACAGACTGATAGAGGACGCCACCCTGCGCCTGCGCGCCTGCCTCCGCTTTGCGGGGTGGGCGTTCTATCCGCTCTTCGTCTATCCCTTCGTGCAGGCCACCCTGCAATCCTCCTTCAGCAGCTTCCTCGTCGGCGCCATGGCACAGCTTGTCCTCGCCGTGCCGCTCATCTGGCTCTTCTGCCCGCGCTATGCCTCACCGCAGAATACCAGCCCGATTAACCAAGGATTAACCAGAAACAGGTTTGCTAAAGGGGCGGGACTGCTCCCGCCGGAGTCGCCCCGCCATGTCTGATCACTCACCCCTTTCCCTGTTCCTATGGGCCATCGGCGCAGGCTGGCGGCGCGCCCGCAACAGGGGCGCAACCCTCATGCACCGCGCCTGCCTCGCCCAGATGGGCAGGGGCACCCGCATCTATCGCCGCGTCTCCCTGACGCCGCCGGGGCGGGTGCATATCGGCGCGGATTGCTTCCTCGCACAGGGCGTGAGCGCGGCGGATGAGGGGGGCACCGGCAGCCTCACCCTCATGGACGGCGTCCATATCAACGCAGACGTCACCCTCGACATGACCGGCGGGCTGACCATCGAACACCACGCCCTGATCTCCGCCGAGGCGATCATCAGCACCCATGACCACGGGAGGGACCCCCGCTCCGCCCCCCGCCCGATGCCCAAGGTCATCGGCGCCCGGGCATGGATCGGCACGCGGGCGATGATCCTGCCGCAATGCCAAAACATCGGCGCAGATGCAGTGATCGGCGCAGGCGCCGTGGTCACCCGCGATGTGCCTGCGGGGGCCGTGGTGGCGGGAAACCCCGCCCGCATCATCGGCACCACTGACACCATAGCCAAGCAGGTGGCCTGACATGCGCATCCTCCACGTCATTCCCAGCTTTTTCCCCAACACCGGATGGGGCGGCCCGATCTGGTCGACCAAGGCGATCTGCGACGGCGTCGCCGCCCTGCCCGGCGTCACCCTGCGCGTGCTGACAACCGACATGGCCCCGGCGGGGCAGCCCCGCAAACGCGCCAGCCTGCCCTACCACGTCGATTACACCCGCGGCGCAACCGGCCTTCTGGCCCGCCTGCCCGCCGCAATGGGCTGGGCCGATGTGGTCCACCTGACAGGCACCTACAGCTTCCCGACCCTGCCGGTGCTGGCCATGGCCCGCGTGATGCACCGCCCCGTGGTCTGGTCCCTGCGCGGCGCGGTGCAGGCCACGCAGGACTGGCCGGACAGCCCGAACAAACACGCCAAACACGCCTTCGAGGCCGCGGCAAACGCCCTCATGCCCCAAGGCTGCGTCCTCCATGTCACGGCAGAGGCAGAGGCCCACGCAAGCGCCCCCAACCTGCCCCGCGGGTTGCCCTGCATCATTCCCAACTCCGTCCCCCTCCCCGCCGATCCCGCCCCCCTGATACGGGGCAAGGGGCTGCGGCTGATGTTCCTCAGCCGGCTGCACGCGAAAAAGGGGCTGACGACCCTTCTGGCTGCCATGTCCCACCTGCCGCAAAACGTCACCCTCGATATCTACGGCACCGGGCCAGAGGCCGAGCGCCTCGCGCAGGTCGCCGCCCGCTCCCCCCGCATCCGCCTTCATGGCCATGTGGAGGGCGCGGCCAAGGCCGAGGCCTTCGCCAAGGCCGACATCTTCGTCCTCCCCTCCGCCTCCGAAAACTTCGGCATCGTGGTGGCAGAGGCCCTCGCCCATGGCCGCCCCGTCGTCACCACCACAGCAACCCCGTGGCAGGGCGTGATCGCACAGGGCTGCGGCGCGCTGATCCCCCCCGGAGACAGCAGCGCCCTCGCCCGCGCCATCACCGATCTCGCCGCACAGGACCTTGCCGAAATGGGCCAACGCGGCCGCCGCTGGATCGCACAGAGCTACGCGCCGGAGGCCATGACACAGCGCTTCGCCGCCCTCTACGCCGGGCTCTGCCCGCCCGAAATGCTGGTGGCGTGATGGATCAAAGCTGGGTCAAAACCAACCGCGCCATGCGCCCCTATTCCCCGCGCCAACAATGGGGCCGGATCGGCTGGGCGCTGGCGCACCCGCTGTTCCGGCTCTCGCCGCGTCCGGCATGGGGCCTGCGCCGCGCCCTGCTGCGCCTTTTCGGCGCCCGCGTCGGCGGCGGCGCGCGCATTGACCCCACGGCCTGCATCACCATGCCGTGGAACCTAACACTGGGCGAGGAATGCGCCGTCGGCGCAGGCGCGCTCCTCTATGCCCTCGGCCCGATCACCATCGGCCCCCGCGCCACGGTCAGCCAAGGCGCACATCTCTGCGCCGGAACCCACGACTGGCGCGACCCCGCCCGCCCGCTGCTGCGCCCGCCGGTGATGATCGGGGCGGATGCATGGGTCTGCGCCGATGCTTTCATCGGCCCCGGCGTGACCCTCGGCATCGGCAGTATCGCAGGCGCGCGCGCCGTGGTCATGCGCAGCCCCGGCGCAGGCTGCATCGTCGCGGGCAACCCCGCCCGCGTCATCGGCCATACGGATGCCACCCAATGATCGCCCTGATCCTCACCCATAACGAGGCCCTGCACATCGCCCGCGCCGTGGCCTCCGCCGCGCGGGTGGCCAAACGGGTCATCGTCGTCGACAGCGGCTCCACCGACGCCACCCGCGCCATCGCCCGCGCCGCAGGGGCCGTGGTGCTCAAACACCCCTTCACCACCCACGCGGATCAGATCAACTGGGCGCTGGATGTCCTCGGCCCCAAGGCCGGATGGATCCTACGCCTCGATGCGGATGAATACCTCTCCGATGCCCTGATAAAGGAGATAAACACAAACCTCCCCCGCCAACCGGCCAGCGTCCATGGCATCTACATCCCCCGCTGCCTCCATTTTATGGGGGAGCCGGTGCGCCGCGGCGGCCTCTACCCCATGCCGATCCTGCGCCTGTTCCGCGCCGGCAAGGCCCGCTGCGAAAGCCGCTGGATGGACGAGCACATGCAAACCAACGGGCTGATCGCGCAGTTCAAAGGCACCCTGATCGACGACAACCACCGCCCCCTGTCCTGGTGGATCGAGAAACACAACCGCTACGCGGGGCTGGAGGTCGTGGATATCCTCAATGCCGAACACGGCTTTGCCCCCGAAATGACGCCGCAGGGCCAAGGCGCCGCCCGCCGCGCCACCGCCCGCCGCTGGCTCAAAACCAAGGTCTACGCCCGCCTCCCCTCCGGCAGCCGCGCCCTCGCCTATTTCCTCTATCGCTACATCCTGCGGGGCGGCTTTCTCGACGGGCCAGAGGCACGCTCGTTCCACGTGCTACAGGGGTTCTGGTATCGCTACTTGGTGGATTGCAAACTGCGCGAAACACGCGCCTTCATGGCCGCGCAAAACTGCACAGCGCCGGAGGCCATCGAAAGGGTCCTCGGCATCACTACGGGCCCCGCCCGCTCTGGTCTGGAAACATCGGCAGAGGTCTTCGCCCTCACCCCGCCGCAAGGCGCGGCCTAAAGGCTGCGCTCCGGCACGTCGATGACGGCCTCGGTGGTGGCATAGGGTTTGAACCCCTCCACCCAACGGCGAATGGTCGCGCGGCCCGCCTCTGTGTCATTGGTATCAATCGCCGTCCGCAGGGATTTCAACGCAGTGGCCACCTCGATCTGCGAGAGGATATCCTCCTGCGCATGCATGATCTTGGGATGCTGCGTGCCCGACAACCGGCCCTTGGAGGTCAGTTCCTCATGCAGCTTCTCCCCCGGGCGCAGGCCGGTGATCGTAATCTCGATATCACCATCGGGATTGCTGTTGTCCTTCACGGAATAACCCGCGCTCTCGATCATCTGCCGCGCCAATTCGCGGATCTGCACCGGCTGGCCCATATCCAGAACAAAGACATCCCCGCCAGAGGCAAAGCTCCCAGCCAGCAGAACCAAACGCGCCGCTTCGCCGATGGTCATGAAATAGCGCGTCACCTCGGAATGGGTCAGGGTCACAGGTCCGCCGCGGGCGATCTGCTCCTCAAACAACGGAATGACAGAGCCGGAGGACCCCAGAACATTGCCAAAGCGCACAATAGAAAACCGCGTCCCTTCAGAGCGCGAGGCCATATCCTGCACCACCAATTCCGCCAGACGCTTTGACGCGCCCATCACATTGGTCGGGCGCACGGCCTTGTCGGTCGACACGAAAACAAAGTTCTCCACGCCCCCGTCCCGCGCCGCCTCGGCAAGAATCTTGGTCCCGAACACATTGTTCGACAGGCCCGCAAGGGGGTTATCCTCTACCAAAGGCACATGTTTATAGGCCGCCGCATGCAGGATCACCTTGATCTCGTGCTCGGCCACGGCGCGGCGCACCGCGCGATCATCGGTGACAGAGCCAAGAACCCGCACAATCTTGGTGTGCTTCGCGCTCTCAAGCTCCTCCAGCTCGCGCCCGATCTGATAGAGCGCAAATTCGCTCACATCAAACAGCACCAGCTTGGCCGGACGACAAGACAAGACCTGACGGCACAGCTCGGAGCCGATAGACCCCCCCGCCCCGGTAATCATCACCGGCCGGTCGGCATAAAGCTCGCACAGACCGGCAAGGTCCTTCTCCAACCCGTCACGGCCCAGATAGGCCTCCGGATCGACAGGCTGCGTGCGGTCAAGGATGTGATCCTCCGCCACCAGCGAGGCAAAAGACGGCAGCGCCCGAACCTCGCAGCCAAGGGAGTTCAACTTGCGCGAAATACGGATCTGTTTCGGGCGGCTGATGGAGGGCATGGCCAGAACAACACGGTCAATCGCCCCCTCCTTCGCCAGTTCGCCAATCCGGTTGGGCGAGTAAACAGGCAGGCCCGCGATCATCATGCTCTGCAGGGTCTGGTTGTCATCCACAAAGGCGACAGGCTCAACAAGATCATCGGTCCGCAGCGCCGCAGCCAGCTGCACACCGGTCTGCCCCGCCCCGTAAATCAACACCCGCTGCCGCGTCTGCCCGCGCTGGTAAATCCGCATCAACCAGTTGCGCAGGCCCAGCTTGGCCGAAACCGTGAAAATCGTATGCACCATGGTAAAGATCACCATGGAGGTCGGCGGAATAACCCCGCTGGCCAAGAGAGGCAGCATCGCGCCCCCCGTGATCCCCACAACCACAGCCAGACAAACCGTCCGCAAAATCGCCTGCTGCTCATAGGCCTTCAGCTTGACCCGAGGCAGGCCCAAGGCCACGGAAAACACCGCCGCCGCAACCGTCATCAGACCCATCAGGGGCAGCAAAGAGAAGAATTTCTGTCCGATAAGACCCTGAGAAACGGCCCCGGGAAACAGCACCAAAGTGGCAAGCATCGACACCGGCACAAGCGCCATATCGACAAGCAGAAGGATCAACTGTTTCTGGGGTCGGGATAGCCAGATCACAAATCTATACAACCCCGTCTCCTTATATAGTGCCGCATTTTTAGACTCAGGTGGTCGAAAGGGCTTTTAATTCATTCCCTTGCGCAAACCAATCCAAAAGCCATTATTCAGGCGAACGCCCGCGGAATGTCACCTAAATGCTGCGCTCGCACAAAAACCGCATGCCGCTCATGCAGAATTTCGCCGAAAGAGCAAAAAAGTCGCCTTTCATGCACGGACCTGGTAAGTTTACGCTACGTCTTTAGCATCCGCGCCCGCGTTAATTATTTCTGGGTGCTCCCTGCAACACCGCATAGAAACAGACAGACTTAGGAATTTTCAATGGTCACGACAGATGCCCTGGAACAATACCTCCTTGAATTAATCAACGAGGAACGCGCAGCAGAGGGGCTTCCCGCCCTGATCCTCGAACTCAACCTCAATCAGGCCGCCTTCGACCACGCTCAATGGCAGTTCGAGACCGGCACCTTCAGCCACACAGGCATCAACGGCACCCAGCCGCTCGACCGCGTCAATGCCTCCGGCTTTGACCTCGTCGGCTTCACCCCCGCCGAAAACCTCGGGCTGGAAACCACGGCCAATGACGGCAACTACTACGCCGACGTAAAGGCCCTGCATGACAAACTAATGGACAGCCCCGTCCACGGCCCCAATGTCCTGAGCGATGTTTCAACCCATGTGGGCCTTTCGGTTGATCTCGGCGTGATGGATTACACCAATATCGACGGCATCAGCGGCAGCCACTACTCCATCATGATCACAGAGGTCTTCTCCGCCACCAACGGCGTGGTCGACCTCGACCTGCCCGGCACCAATGTCAGTGACACACTCATTGGCGGCACCGGCGATGACGAGTTGCGCGGCTTTAACGGCACCGACCATCTGGACGGCAGACGCGGCGACGACATCCTCAACGGCGGCAATGGCGCCGATACGATCTCTGGCGGGCGCGGCAATGACACCCTGATCGGGGCCAATGGCAACGACTTCCTCGGCGGCGGTCGCGGCGATGATGATATCACAGGCGGCAACGGCGCAGACACGATCTTCGGCGGTTTTGGCAATGATACCATCAACGGCAGCGCCGGTTTTGACAGCATCGAGTCCGGGCTCGGCGATGATGTGGTGCGCGGCGGCAATGGCTTTGACACCATAAAGGGCGGCCAAGGCGATGACGAGCTGCGCGGCGGCAATGGCAATGATTCCGTCTTCGGCAACTCCGGCAATGATTTCCTCTATGGCGGCGGCGGCAATGACATTGTCATCGGCAACAGCGGCAATGACACTCTCTATGGCGGTGCCGGCGATGACTGGCTCAACGGCGGCGAAGGCTTCGATGCTTTGGTAGGCGGCGGCGGTGCCGATACATTTGTCTTTGACGGTGACAACAGCGTGATCATTGATTTCGACCTGACAGAGGATGATTTGCGCATCCATGCCGATCTTCTGGTCGATGCCACCGGCGCGGCCATCACCGACATGAATCAGGTCGTCGACGAATTTGCCCAAGTCACAACCACGAGAGTCTTGTTTGACTTCGGCGATGGCAACTACATCCACCTCGTCGGCTTGACCACCACCGAGGGTCTCGCAGAGGTCATCGACGTTCTCTAACCCGCGCGGCCCCTTCGGCCCCCTTAAAAACAGGCGGCTGGCACCCCGGTGCCCGCCCGCCCATGGCCCCGATCCCGGCCCATGTCCCTGCCCCAGTTCCGGCAGATTTAACTCGCATTTTCAAAACCCTATCGAAAAGTTGCCCCATTTTGGGCCAAGAATGCACTCCGTTCCCCCGTAGCACTGTCCCCGGGAAGACCGTGGAATATGTGCCGCACCGGATGGGGATCCGCTGCACCAGCACTCCGCGATCGGGGCGACTTTGCGGAGGCGACTGCCATGAGTATTGCGACCGATCTGGAACGGTACATGCTTGAGTTAATCAACGAAGAACGCGCGGCCGTTGGCCTGCACGCGCTTCAACTCGAAACCACTTTGAACACATCTGCCGAACTGCATTCGCAATGGATGCTCGAAGAAGACATTTTCTCCCATACCGGCGTTGATGGCACCTCCTCTCATGACCGCATCGTAGCCGCAGGCTTTGACATCAGCGGCAACTGGACCACCGGCGAAAACGTCGCCGTGCGCAGTGTGACCGGCCACGACAGCTACTACGACGAGGTTCTCGCCCTGCATGAGGGCTTGATGGACAGCCCCGGCCACAAGGCCAATATCCTGCATGAAGATTACCAATACGTTGGCATTGGCATCGAAATCGGCGATTTCGACTTTGCCGCCGGCACCTATTCCTCTGTCATGATCACCCAGAATTTCGCCGCCACCGAGGGCGAAGTCAACATCGACACCGGCGTCACCGCCACCCCGGCAGAGCCCGAACCACAACCCGAGCCAGAGCCGGAACCCGTCGTCCTCGACACCATCACCGGCACCAATGGCAACGACAGGCTGCGGGGCACCGACATCGCCGAACAGATCAACGGCCGCGATGGCAACGACACCATCACCGGCGGCGGCGCAGCCGACATGATCTACGGCGGCAACGGCGCAGACACCCTGACCGGCGGCTCCGGCAATGACACTCTCGCCGGCGGGCGCGGCAGCGACACCATCGCGGGCGGCAACGGCGCCGACACGATCAACGGCGGCGCTGGCATCGACGAGATCACCGGCGGCAACGGCAGCGACTCCATCATCGGCGCGGCTGGCGAAGACATCATCGCAGGCGGCTCCGGCGCCGATACGATCTCCGGTGGCGCCCATAACGACAAGATCTATGGCGGCAACGGCAAGGACGTCCTCACCGGCAACAACGGCGCAGACCTCCTCACCGGCGGCCGTCACGACGACAAGCTCAACGGCGGCAATGGCAATGACGCGCTCTATGGCGGCAGTGGCGCCGATCTGGTCGTCGGCGGCTATGGCAGCGACATCCTCTATGGCGGCTCCGGCACCGACGCGCTCTACGGTGGCCGCGGGGTCGATTTCCTCGACGGCGGCACCGGCAAAGACAGCCTCTATGGCGGCAACGGCCGCGACACCCTGATCGGCGGCAATGGCAACGACACATTGAACGGCGGCGCGGGCGCGGACACCTTCGTCTTCTCCTCCGGCAATGACGTGATCGAGGACTTCCAGCTTGGCCTCGACACCCTCGAGATCGAAACAAACCTGACAGGCGACGCCAATGCCACCTCGATCCTCAACCAATACGGCGAGGTCACCGACGAGGGCATCCTCCTCGACTTTGGCGGCGGCGACACCCTGCTGCTCGAGGGGCTGACAGACCTTTCGGCGCTTGTCTCTGACTTGGGATAATTTGGTATCCCTTACGTCACTTTCCCGTTATAATCTCTATCGAATAAAGGGCGCGCCGTCAGGGTGCGCCCTGCTCTATATCGTCGCTGTATTATAGTTACCGGAGTCGCCTTCATGACCGTTTCCACCACCCCGAATTCCTCAATTTTGATTAAAGAGGGAGCGGACTTTTCCGGCGGCAGCACCAGCTTCAACTACGTCGAAGTCGGCGATATCATCTTTGGCAACACCACCGGATCGGACACAGACACCTTCGCCGTCTACCTTGAGGCCGGCGTGCAATACGCCATCGGCTCCGCCGCCTCCGATGGCGATGCGGTCGCGGCCGAGCAGGTCGGCATCTACGAACAAGACACCACGCTGACGCTCTACAACAGCATCGGCAACCAAGTCGACTACGACAACTCCTCGGGCGCGGCCTATAACTCGCTCATACTCTACACGCCCTCAAACTCCGGCACCTACTACATCGAAACCGCCGTGTATGGTCAATACGACATCTCCCTCGACTACCAACTCGCGATCTTCAACTTCGAGGCGCTGGACTACATCGCATGGGTTCAAGAGCTTTACTTCGGCGACAATCTCGACACCCTGAATCCCACGGTCTACTTCTATGAAGAGGGCGAATATACCTTCCTCGGCTCCGGCCTCGACTTTACCGCTGATGGCTTCAACAACTACGAAATCTCCCAGTTCGAAGAGGTTTTCGACCTTTACGAGGCCGTTACCCAACTGGAATTCACCGTGGTAGATAACGAGGCTGACGCGGTTCTTTTCCCCGCCCTCGACACCGATGAAAACTTCCCCGCCCTTGGCGTCTTTAATCCCCCCGGCGAGTTCTATCAGGGCACAGGCGGCTTTAACGGCGCCCTGTGGGACCGCAACTCAGGCGGCGATCTGGAACAGGGCGGCTTCGGCTTTGTCACCATCCTGCACGAATTGCTCCACGGCCTTGGCCTTGCCCATCCCCATGATGACGGTGGCCAATCGGAAAGCTACTTCGATTATGACGCTTTCGGAGACATCATCGGCGGCGGCACCATCTATGACAACACCGGCCCCTATGGTCTCAACCAAGGCGTCTACACCACGATGACCTACGCCGATGGGTATCTGGACGGCACCAATGGCTCCGCCCCGAACCCCAACAACCCCACCTACGGCTATCAGGCCACGCCCATGGCCCTCGATATCGCCCTCTTGCAACTGCTCTATGGGGTGAACACCGAATACAAAGGCGGCAACTCCACCTATGTCCTCCCCGAAACCAACAGCGCCGGCACCTTCTGGACCAGCATCTGGGACACGGGCGGCATCGACACCATGGTCTATAACGGCAGTCGCAACGCCACCATCGACCTGCGCAGCGCCACCCTCGAAAACGCCGTGGGCGGCGGTGGCTATGTCTCCTCTGCCAATGGCATCGCGGGCGGCTATACCATCGCCAATGCGGTCACCATCGAAAACGCCACCGGCGGCTCGGGCAATGACACATTGATCGGCAACGACTTTGACAATGTCATCATCGGCAATGACGGCGCCGATAAAATCACCAGCGGCCGCGGCGACGACAGCCTGTTTGGCGGGCGCCAGAACGACACAATCACCGCCGGTTTCGGCGATGACACCGTCGATGGCGGGCGCGGCGCCGATACGATCTTTGGCGGCAACGGCAAGGACAGGCTCGACGGCAACCTCGGCAACGACACCATCGTCGGCGGCAGCGGGGCAGACCTCCTCTTCGGCGATCTGGGCGATGACGAGATGTTCGGCAACCAAGGCAATGACACCTTCTACGGCGGTCGCGGTGCCGATACGATCTATGGCGGCAATGGCTTTGATTTCCTCAACGGCGGCAGTGGAGCAGACACGATTTCCGGCGATCGCGGCGATGACACGATCCGCGGCGGCAATGGCAACGATACCCTGATAGGCAACTACGGCGCCGATCGTATCTTTGGCAATCTCGGCAATGACAGCCTCAATGGCGGCCTGCATGACGACTACCTCAGCGGCGGCTTCGGCAATGACGTGATGAAGGGCGGCGATGGCGCGGATACCTTTGTTTTCAACGCGGGCAGGGACGAAATCCTCGACCTGAAGGGCGAGGACAGCATCGAACTCGACGCCTCCCTCGTCGGCAATAAATCCGCGGCGCAGATCATGGATCAATACGCCTCCGTCACGGCGGATGGCGTGCTGCTCGACTTCGGCGCAGACGAGCTTTTGATCTCCAACACCAGCAACACGACCCTTGTCGAGAACAGCCTGATCATCGGCTGATCCCACCCGCCGCATCCGCCCCCAAGGGGCCGCTGCGGCGGGGCCTTCGCCCTATATGAAATCAATATCGTTCAGCGATATCTGAGAGAGCGAAACCCCCTCCAACACAACCCGACCGCCATCGAAATCAATGGCCGCATCGCCGTTCACCGAGATCAGCCGCAGGTCCGCCCGTTTCAGCCCGCTGAACCGGATCACATCCGCACCGCCGTAATCGGTGATCACATCCTTGCCCGAGGTCTTGTTGAACAGGAACTCATCGGCCCCATCCCCCCCCGTCAGGGTATCCGGCCCGGTCCCCCCGGTCAGAACATCCCGGCCCACGCCCCCGTTCAGAACATCGCCCCCCGCCCCGCCATAAAGCAGATCGCGCCCCTGACCACCGCTCAGCGCGTCATCCCCGCCGTGGCCATAGAGGGCATCCGCCCCGTCGCCGCCATACAGGCTATCCGCCCCGCTGCCGCCATAGAGCTTATCCGCACCACTATGGCCCCACAGCTCGTCGTCATGGGCATTGCCATAAAGCACATCATCCCCGCGCCCGCCCGACAGCAGATCATTGCCCTTGCCGCCGATAAGCTCGTCCGCGCCCTGATCCCCCTTCAACACATCACTGCCCACACCACCCTCGATAAAATCGCCGCCCTTGCCGCCGGAAATCTCGTCCTTGCCGCCCTTGCCGTAAAGGTAATCCCCACCCTCGCCGCCATACAAAAGGTCATCATCGCCCTGACCGTTGATCCTGTCCCTGCCGTCCCCGCCGCTCAGCACATCACTATGCTTGCCGCCGGTGATATCATCGCTTCCGCCCTGTCCCTGAATGTCGTTCAATCCGTTGCCGCCAAGGATCTTGTCGTTGCCCTCGCCGCCGCGAATGATATCGCCGCCGTCTTCTCCGGCGATGTAATCATCATTGGCCCCGCCATAGATCGTGTCCACGCCGGACCCCCCGAAAATCCGGTCCTCCCCCGCGTTGCCATAGATAAGGTCGTCCCCCTCATCGCCATAGATCAGGTCATCGCCCAACTCCCCATAGAGGGCGTCATCCCCCGCACTGCCGTACAAAACATCCTCGCCGCAGCCGCCATAAAGGGTGTCGGCACCGCCGCCCCCCTCCAGAATGTCGTCACCACAGCCCCCCTCCAGTATGTCATCGCCGCCATAACCAAGCAGCAGATCATTGCCCGAGGTCCCGATCAGGTAATTGTCGCCGGAGTTGCCCGAAATCACATCCCCCTGCGTCGGCGTCACAGGCACGGTGGGGTCAACAGGGTCCGTCGGCGGGTCCACCTCGTCCGGCAGGGGCGGGATGGTCGCCAAAATCTGCTCTAGGGTCATCACCCCGTTGTTAAAGGCGAACCGCTCCACCCCGTCATAGGTGTCGAACCCGTCGGTGGTGAAAATCCCGACAGAGCCATTGCCGTAATCCACCGCATAAAGCGAGCCGGACAGCGCATTGATCACCGCCGTATCCGTGCCCACCCCGCCAGAGATCACATCATCGCCCTGCCCGCCCTCCAGCCGGTCATCCCCCGCGCCGCCAATCAGGCGATCCGCACCCGCGCCGCCATAAAGCGTGTCATTGCCATTGCCGCCATCCAGCGTGTCGTCGCCTTCCTCACCATACAGCGTGTCATTGCCGGCCCCGCCACTCAGGCTATCAATCCCCGCACCCCCCGTCAGGGTATCGGCCCCATTGCCGCCCGTCTGGTTGACCGATGGGATCGAAAAGCTCCGGTTCCCGCCCAGAACCAAGGCCCCCATGACCTGCGCCGCCGTCAAAGGCCCGCCAGAGGCACTGCGCAGGTCCAGAACCTCATCGCCAAAGCGAATCCGCGCCCCGTTCGACAGGATGATGATCTGCACATCATCCAGATCATACAGAAACGGCCACTCCGACAGGTCGATCCGGTCCACCGCAGGGTCAAAATCAACGATCCGGTCCTTGTTGCCATCCCCCGCCAGAATGAACAGATCCGCACCGCCATTGCCGTAAAGGTCATCGTCCCCCGCGCCGTCATAGAGGATGTCATCGCCGCCGCCGCCCTCCAGCCGGTCATCCCCGCCCTGACCCACCAGAATATCATCGCCGCTCCCGCCAATGGCGGTGCTGTTGCCCGTGCCGGTCTGGGTCGTGATCCCCGCATCGGCCACATCAAATGTCAGGACAGTCACCCCCGAAACCTCCTCCGAGGCGACGATCACCTGCACCTCCCCGCCCACCTGCGCCAAGGCCACGGCCCGCACATCGGTCAGCCCCGCCCCATCCGTCGCCTCCAGACTGTCCAGATGCACCAACTGCCCGCCCGGCATCATGGTGAACAGGCTCACCCCGCCATCGCCGCCAACCGCCACGATATAGGGCCGCCCGTTGACCTCGATCACATCCATGGATTGCACATTGGCAAACTGGGTATAGGCGGTGTCCAACACATGATCCGTCGCCGTCAGGGCCCCGCTCGGCCCAAGGCTCATCACCGTCAGCGCCCCCGCCGACCCGTTGGGCGAGGCAGAGGCCAGCACCACATAGGTGATCCCCGCAACCTTGGTCACCACCAGATCATTGGGCACCATGATGCCAATGCCATCCGCCGCCCCCAAGGTGTCCTTTACCGACAGGTTCGGATTGCCCAGCAGATAAGAGGTCACCCCATGCTCGGCCTGACTGGCCACCACAACAAGGGTGGCGGCGCCAATCTCCGCATAGGCCACAGAGCCTACATTCAGGGCCAGCGAACTGCCCGTGTCATTGATGTTCTGCACAAAACTGACAGAGCCGCCATTGCTGGCCACGCTATACTGCTTGATGCCGCTGCCCGAACTGTCCGCCAGAACCAGCATCCCGCTGGGAAGCTGCTCAATCGCCTGCAAATGCTGCCCCGCCCCGCCAAGCCCGCCAACATAGCCCGCACCGCCAATATTCGCGCCGCCGCCCAGATCGAACTTGATCACCGAACTGCTCCGCACCCCGCCAACATAGAGGTCCGTGCCGCCGCTGCTGCTCTCCACAAGGGTCAGGGTCGCGCCCGCCCCCGCAAGGCCGGTGGTGGGATAGGCCGCCTCATCCGCGAGGGAGGGCAAGCCCCCCACCGTCAGGGTATAACTGCTCACCCCGCCGCCATATCCGGTGGCCGCATAAACAACGGCGCTATTGGTGCCGGTGGGCCGCACCAACAGGTCCGCAATGCCAAACCCGAACTGGTCCGACACCGCAACCGTCCCGCGCAACTCCAACTCGACCATAACCACCCAACCGCGCAACAGGGATACCCCCGGCACGCGCCTCTAAATAATGGTTAACGTCTGTCAGAAGAAAGTTACCGAAAGCCTAAAAAACAGGGCAAAACGCCCTATCCCGCCGCAACAAGCGCCTTGTGACGCTCGATCGCCTCCTCAAGGTCCTCGAAATACTCCAGCTGCCCGTTGTTCAGAACCAAGCCGGAATCACAAAACTGCCGCAGGGCACCCATCTGGTGGCTGACCATAATGGCGCTGGCATTGGCCATGCGCGAGCGGAACACCGTCCGACTCTTACGCACAAAGGTGGCGTCCCCAACGGCAGTGGTCTCGTCGATCAGATAGGTGTCGAACTGGATCCCCATCGACAGGCCGAAACTCACCCGCGCCTTCATCCCCGCCGAATAGGTCCGCACCGGCAGATGGAAATGCGCGCCAATCTCGGCGAAATTCTCGACAAAGGCCTCAAGACTCTCGCTGTCCACACCGTAAATCCGCGCCACAAACCGCACATTCTGCGCGCCGGTCATCTGCTTGTGAAACGACCCGCCAAAACCAACGGGCCAAGAGATCGTCCCATCGCTGACAACCCGCCCCGTATCGGGCGGCAAAACACCGGAGATGATGTTCATCAGGGTCGATTTCCCCGCCCCGTTGCGCCCCATAAGGCCAAGGCTCTTGCCCGTCGGCAGGGTCAGGTTCAGGTTGTTGATCACAACCTTCTCCTTGCCCTTGATCCAATAGCTCTTTGAAAGGTTCTCAAAGCGGATCATGGCAGCCTACCGACTGTCGCGAACGGAATAGTAAACCAGCGCAAGGATCGACCAAGCCAGCAGCAGGAACAATGCCGTCAGACCAAACAAGACCCCGCGCCGCGGATACTCGGCGTTATAGGGGAAGGTCGGCTGCACATAGGCCGCCAGATAGCGGCTCTGCCGGTTGGCATTGGCCTTGGCCACCTC
The DNA here is from genome assembly GCA_018524345.1 of Harenicola maris. GTDB lineage: Bacteria > Pseudomonadota > Alphaproteobacteria > Rhodobacterales > Rhodobacteraceae > Harenicola > Harenicola maris. Next base: position 487,957 of record JADQAZ010000002.1, on the reverse strand, counting down.
CAGTTGCGCCAAAGCGCCGGTATAGGTCTGCTCGGCAAACTCCCGATCCACAACCAAACCCTCGTATTCCGCCATCAGGGCGGGGTAATCCTCGCCCCCCGTGCTGGCATCATCCGAGGCGAAATTGTCCCGCTCCTCGGCAATCCGGTCACGGATCACCCGGATGCGCCGCTTGGCCTGCACCACGCGGGGGTCGGTCTCGGATGTAGAGCCCTCAAGCAGGTCCAACTCGATCAGGGCCTCGGCAAGCTGCCCCTGAAGGGTGTTCAAAACCCCCATCCGGCCCTGCAAATCTGTCTCGGGGTCCACGATACGGGTGCGGGTGCGGAACTGCGTCATCGCCGCCCGCGCTGTTTTCAGCCGCGCCAGCGAGGCATCAAGGTCCTCCTGCGCATAGCGCATCGCATCATCGCGAGAGGCGGAATTCAGCTCATTGATAAGGGACTGGCTCTCGTCAAGGATGCTCTGGGCAATCGCCTGCGCATCCTCCGGCTCAAAGGCCAGCACCCGCACCTCCATCAATCCGGTGGATTGGTCATAGCTCGTCTGCACAATCCGCGACCAATAAGAGACCAAATCCTCAACCGTCGCATCGGGGCTCAGGGCAAAGACCCTGTCCTCATCCCAATGGGCCGAATAGGTCGCCACAAGATCATGCTTGGCGTTGATACGGGTCACAAGCTCCTGACTCTGCATGAACTCATACAGAATATCCGTGTCCGTCTGGGTGCTGATCCCCGTGATCTGAGAGGTCAGCCCACCCAGAATATCCACGCTGCCGGCGGATTCTTCCTGCCGCACGGTGAATCCCACGGTCGAGGCATATTGATCCTCGGCCACAACCCACAGGTAAAAGGCCGTCACCACCAAGGGCGCCGCCACCAAAAGCAGAAAACTCGCGAGCAAGCCCCAATGGCGCCGCCGCATCCCTGCACGCGGCGCAATCGGCGCCACCTCGACAACCCGAGGCCCGCCCGGCCCCTTGCGCCCGCCGCCCTGGTTGGGCTTCGGCGCAGCGGCCTGCAGATTCAATCGTTGCGGCGCCTGCACCTCTGTCCCCGTTCCCCCGGCTTGCGGCGCGGGGGGGGGCGGCTCGGCTTTGGCGGCCTGCATTGGTCCAGTATTTGCACCTGCGGATGGTGCAACCAACACCGGTTTGCTCTTCTCGGTCAAACGTTTGCCTCGCTCGGAACCAGTTTGATATTCGTTGGGGTTTTCTACATAATCACACCCGTAAACACCAGCCAAACGGCGGCCCCCCTGTCTGACATCTACGCAAAACCCCTAAACCCGAAGAATAAGCCCCGTTCCGGCGGCTATCGGGTCCGTGCGACTGTGGCATTGGTCCTGCGCGAGATGGCCTCGCGCTATGGCCGTTCGCCGGGGGGCTACGCCTGGGCGATCCTCGAACCCCTCGGCATGATCGTGCTGCTGGCCTTCGCTTTCTCGCTTCTGGTGCGCACGCCGTCGCTGGGCACCAGCTTCCTGCTGTTCTACGCCACGGGCTTCCTGCCCTATCAGTTCTTCCAGAAACACGCCCAGATGACCTCCAGCGCGCTCAGCTACTCGCGCTCTCTGCTGACCTATCCGGTGGTGACATGGGTGGACGCTGTGCTGGCGCGCTATGTGCTCAACGGGCTGACCGGCCTTCTGGTGGCCTATATTCTGGTCGCCGGAATCATCGCCACCAATGACGTCAACGTCAACGTAGACCTCGTCCCCGTCGCCATGGCCATGGGCATGGCCTCGCTCATGGGCGTGGGCATCGGCATGATCAACTGCGTGCTGTTCAACTTCTTCCCGATCTGGCGCACGATCTGGGGCATCCTGACACGGCCCCTGTTTCTGGCCTCGGGCGTGTTGATGATCATGGAGGACCTGCCCTCACAGGTGCAGGACTACCTCTGGTATAACCCGCTGATGCATATCTCGGGCCTGCTGCGCACCGGCTTCTACCCGATGTATTCGCCGCAATATGTCTCCAAAACCTTCGTCATGGCGGTCTCGCTGACGCTGGTGGCCTTCGGGATCATGCTGATGCGGCGCTACAACCGCGAAGTCATCAACAAGTAATCAGCCGCCCATTTCCTCGACCATCTTGACCACCTCGCTATGGGGCTGGCCAATGCGGCCCTTGATCCCATCCGCCATGGCCCGCCGCAGCACCCTGCGATAGGCCTCCGCCTGCGCGCCGTACGCCGGCGCCTTACGCCGCCACCGCAGGGCCATGAACCCGAAGGCAGGCCAGAAGGCCCAGCCAGCCGCGCGCTTATACACAAGGATCAGGTTGCGGTAGAAATAGTAACACTTCCACATCGGCAGGATGATCTGCTCACCCTCGCCAAGGGTGGCACAGTCATGCTCATACCGCAGCGCCGGATCAAAGGCGATCGTCCCGCCCTGCGCCCTGATCTCCAGCGAATAGAGCGCATCATCACCATAAAGGAACAAGGCAGGGTCCGGATAGCCCGCCGATTGCACCGCCCTGCGCGAGACAAAGAACCCGACAAAGCTCCCCCCGTCGACCTCCTGCACAGGCGCGTCCACGGCGTAATCCTCAAGGCCCAGATGATACCCGTCGCGCCCATGACGCAAAGCCTTCAACACACCGCCGCGATGCCAGAACGGGTTGATCAGCGGCCGGTTCATCTCGCACAGGGAACCATCGGGGAAATGCACCGCCGTCACCCAACCCTCATGGGCCGAACGGTCACGGGCATGAAACAACGCAAGCGCCCCCGCCTCGGGCCGCGCATCATCGTCCTGGATGAGCATCCAGTCGGGATCAAACACCTCCGCCGTATGGCGTATCCCCATCTCGAACCCGCCAGAGCCGCCAAGGTTCTTCTCGCTGCGCAAAACTGTCAGCCGCGGATCATCCTGCGTGCCCAGCCACTCCGCCGTCCCATCGGTGGAGCCATTGTCCACCAGAACCACCCGCGTCAAATGCTCCGGCGCATGGCCCAGCAACCGCGCAAGCGTCACCTGCAACTTGGTCAAGCGATTGCAGGTCACAACAACGGCGATCAGGGTTCGGGGCAGGGTTTTTGGCTCAGGCACAGACATGGCACCGCTCTTGGCGTTAATTCACAGGGCTGTCAAACCACGAAGGCGCATCACGCCCCTAGGCCAACATGCGCTTGCCGATGCGCGCCTCGTCTTCGGTTGCATTGGCCTCGAACATATCGCTGAACTTGGCAAGATCCTCGTCCCGGCCCAAAGCCCGGCTCGAAACCGCCATACACAGGGCCGCCATCGCCGACCCACCCTCTGCCGCCTTGGCAAGATAGGGCATATAGGGCTCAACCACCAAACCGGTATGCGGGTTGTAATTCTTGAGCACAGCCATGATCCGGCCCCGCTCTTTTGGCAGGCGATCCAGCATGGTGAACAACACCTCGTTCACCTCCTCCACATCACCTGCATTCGCCAAACTGGCGGCATAGACAAGCTGCGTGAAATCATTGGTCGGATCATAAGACCGCCCCGCCCGCAGCAGCCGCCACCAACGGTCGTCCTCCGCAATCGTCCGCTTGTCGATAACAAAGGCCGCACGGCAGGCAAAAGCCCGCTGCATGCCGGAGACAAGAGGCGAATCCGTCCCCTCGAAAACCGTCTTCTCGATACAGGCAATCGACTCGTCCGGCGTCAGGAACCGCGCGGGGTTCTCCACCTTACAGCCCGCAAGCCATGCCCCCAAAATCGCAAAGCCGCTCTGCCCCGCGAAAATCCGGCTACAGCGGCCAAACATGCAAATGTCAAAAACCGCATGCTGCGTCTGGGTAAACCCGAAAGGCGCAGACAGATCATCCACCCGCAGCCCGCCGGTCGCTTCTTTCATATACTGGGTCAGATCCGCATCCTGCCCGAAGATAACCGGCGTCTCGCCCTTGGCGGCCAACTGACGGGCAAGCTCAAGAGCGATGGGATAGCTGACAACCTTGCCGTGAAAGGCATCCATGGTGCGATACATCCCATAGATGATATCGCCACTGCGCAAATGGATCGCCGTGGGGTTCGGTGGAAACTCCACCGCCTCCGCCGCGCGCCGCGCCTTCTCGATCTCTTCTGCCAGACGGATACGCGCAAAGACCTTGGGGAACATTCCGTCGATGTCCATCTCGGCCTCGATGCCCTTGATCTGATAGATCAAATGCGGCTGCTGCACAGAAAGGACAGCGCCCTCCTCCCCCAGCTTTGCCTTGATCTGCTCCAGTGGAACATCGCGCACCATGGGCACATCGCCCATGGCCTCGAATTCCTCATCGCTGATCATGTGATCGGCAATGAACTGCGGATCAAAGAACTCCTCGGCAGGCAAAATCGAATGCGCATCCCGAAGAACCTCTCGCAGGTTCTGCCAGTGGAACTTGAACTGCGCCCCGAAATGCTCCGCAAGCGCCATGGCATTGCCAAGCGCACGCAAACGCTCGCCAAGCCCGTCACGGTTGCAGGCAAGAAAAATCAACGGGTTTTCGGCGCTCATAGCTTTAGGGTCCCAAAGGAAAGAGGGGGCAGTTTACTTCACTGCCTCAAGGTTCAGGGACACCAAAGTGCCGTTCTCTTTGTCCATATGGGGCATATAGGCCTGGCTGTAGTCATCCAGATCGGAATGCTCGGTCTTGCGCCAATCCCACAGACGGGTCTCAGAGAACCCAAGACCCTTGAGCGCCTCGGACAGGGAGGCCTCGTCAAAGATCATCCCGTGGAAATCATACTGGTCGCGCTGACCGCCACAAACCAAACCGCGCACACCCTCGATGCCATTCGGCAGGGTGCCGGCCTTATAAAGCGTCGCCGCCGCGTTGAAATCAGGCACAGCAATTCGCAACACACCGCCGGGCTTCAGAACGCGGAACCACTCGGCCAAGGCCTCGGTGTAGGTCTTGCGGCCAAAATGCTCCAGCACGTGACAGGCATAGATAAGCTCAACCGTGTTGTCCTCGATGAACGACAGGTCCTCAACAGGGCCCACATGGTCCACATGATCAAGCGGCAGCGCGTCGATGTGGAACCAGCCGGGAATATGCTTCACACCGCAGCCAAGGTGCAGTTTCGTTGTGTCGGTCATTTTAAACATCCAATCTTGATCATATCTACTGCGCGGCCCGAAGGGCCTCGAATTCCGCCAATGTCCGCGCCAGACCGGTCTCGATGTCAATGCGCGGGCTCCAGCCCATGGCGTGCAAGGCGCTGCTGTCCATAAGCTTGCGCGGCGTGCCATCCGGCTTGGTCTTATCCAGAACAATCTCGCCCTCGTATCCGGCGTGGCGACAAATCGCCTGCGCAAGGCCAAGGATCGTGGTTTCCACGCCAGAGCCGACATTCACATGCTCATGGCCGGAGTAATTCTGCATCAGGAAAACCAAAGCATCGGCCAGATCATCGGCATGAAGGAACTCGCGCAACGGCGTCCCCGTGCCCCACATCTCGATGCTTGGCGCACCCGCATCGCGGGCCTCCACCACCTTGCGCATCAACGCAGGCAACACATGGCTGGTCTTCAGGTCATAGTTATCGCCGGTCCCGTAAAGGTTCGTCGGCATGGCGCTGATGTAATCGCGCCCGTATTGCTTGCGATAGGCCTGACACAGCTTGATCCCCGCGATCTTCGCAATGGCATACCACTCGTTCGTTGGCTCGAGCGGGCCAGTCAGCAAAGCATCCTCGCGCATCGGCTGCTCGGCCATCTTGGGGTAGATGCAGGAGGACCCAAGGAACATCAGCTTGCCAACATCGCTCTCATGCGCCGCATGAATGATATTCGCCTCGATCATCAGGTTCTCATAGAGGAAGGCCGCAGGCATGGTGTCATTGGCCAGAATCCCGCCCACCTTGGCCGCGGCCAGAAACACCGCATCGGGCTTTTCGGCGGCGAACCAGTCGCGCACCTCCGCCTGCTCGGTCAGGTTCACCTGATCCCGCGTGGCCGTCAGAACCTCGCAGTCTTCGCTCTCAAGACGGCGGCAGATGGCAGAGCCCACCATGCCGCGATGCCCCGCCACATAAACGCGGCGCCCCTTAAGCGAATAGCCCTCAGACATTGTCGCGCCGCGCTTCGGCCAGATCGGCCTCGGCCATCTCGGCAACCAGATCCTCAAAGGATGTCGGCGGTGTCCAGCCCAGCTTCTCGCGCGCCTTGGAAGCATCCCCCAGCAGGGTCTCAACCTCCGCAGGGCGGAAATAACGCGGATCGACAGAGACAATCACCTTGCCATTGGCATCCTTACCAACCTCGTCCAGCCCCTCACCCTCGAAGGTGATCTCCATGTCCAAAGCCTTCGCAGCGGCCTGAACGAAATCACGCACGGAATACTGAACCCCGGTCGCAATCACGAAATCATCGGGCGTGTCCTGCTGCAGCATCAGCCACATCATCTCCACATAATCCCGCGCATGACCCCAGTCGCGCAGCGCATCCATATTGCCCAGCTTCAGGCTGTCCTGCGTGCCGAGCTTGATGCGGGCCAGCGCGCGGGTGATCTTGCGAGTCACGAATGTCTCGCCACGGATCGGGCTCTCGTGGTTAAACAGAATGCCGTTGCAGGCATACATGCCGTAAGCCTCGCGGTAGTTCACCGTGATCCAATAGGCATAAAGCTTGGCCACAGCATAGGGAGAGCGCGGATAGAACGGCGTGGTCTCGCGCTGCGGAACCTCTTGCACCAAACCATAAAGCTCGGAGGTCGAGGCCTGATAAAACCGCGTCTTCTCAAGGCCCAAAAACCGGATCGCCTCAAGCAACCTGAGTGGCCCCAGCGCGTCGGAGTTCGCCGTATATTCCGGCTCCTCGAAGGACACGGCAACGTGGCTTTGGGCGGCAAGGTTATACACCTCATCCGGCTTGGTCTTCATCAGGATGTTGGTCAGGGACGAACTGTCCGTCATATCCCCATGATGCAGCGTAAACTTGCCGGACTTGCCGTATTCGCCATCCACCAAATGGTCGATTCGAGCCGTATTGAACAGGGATGTCCGGCGCTTGATGCCGTGAACCTCATAGCCTTTGGAGAGCAAAAACTCCGCCAGATATGCCCCGTCCTGACCGGTAACACCGGTGATTAATGCAACAGCCATGGAAACGTCCCCAAATTTTTTGACACAATTTCTTACGGCATCGCCGCAAATTTCTGTCTAGGTGAACCAAAACACTGGCAAGTTCAAGCCGCAGGCACCCCGCACAGAGCCAACCCTGTTGCCCCCTTGCCCCTTGCGGGGCTATGGCAGAGCAGCGATAACGCCCCTATCACGAGCCCGCAGGACATTATTCTGCTATGAGACAAAGGCACTTATCATGACGACACCGGCATCAAACGCGGCCCCGATTTACCCCGTCCTCCTCTGTGGCGGCTCCGGCACGCGGCTTTGGCCCCTGTCCCGCAAAAGCTATCCCAAACAATTTGTGCCGCTGGTGGGGGATCAAACCCTGTTTCAGGCCTCGGCCCTCCGCCTGACCGGGGATGGTTTTGCCGACCCCGTAATCGTTACCAATTCAGATTTCCGCTTCATTGTGACCGAACAGCTCGCCGCCATCGGGCGCGAGCATAGCGCCCTGATGATCGAACCCTCGGCGCGCAACACCGCCCCCGCGATCCTCGCCGCCGCGCTCTGGATCGAGGCGCAGAACCCCGATGCCCTGATGCTCGTCGCCCCCTCCGATCACGTCGTGCCCGACGGCGCGGCCTTCCGCGCGGCGGTGGCTGCAGGCACCGAACTGGCGCAAAGCGGCAAAATGGTCACCTTCGGCATCAAACCCACCTATGCCGAAACCGGCTACGGCTATATCGAATGTGCCGGTGCCTTGGGCGAGGGCGCCCATGACGTGGCCCGCTTTACCGAAAAGCCGGACGCCGAAACCGCGCAGAAAATGCTCGATGCGGGCAACTTCCTGTGGAACGCGGGCATCTTCCTCTTCTCCGTCAAAACCGTCATCGCCGCCTTCGAGGCCCACGCAAGCGCCATGACTACCCCGGTGCGCGACGCGGTGGAAAATGCCCTGCCCGACCTCGGCTTCCTGCGCCTCGCGCCAGAGCCATGGAACAAGCTCGGCGATGTCTCCGTCGATTACGCCATCATGGAAAAGGCCGACAACCTCGCCGTCATCGGCTTTGATCAGGGCTGGTCCGACCTTGGCGGCTGGGACGCCGTCTGGCGCGAGTTACCGCACGATGACAATGGCGTCGCCCTCACCGGCCCCGCCACGGCGATCGACTGTGAAAACACCCTGCTGCGCTCCGAGGATGACGAGCTTGAGGTCGTCGGCATCGGCCTGAAAAACGTGCTGGCCGTGGCCATGCCCGATGCGGTGCTGATCGCCGATATGTCCCGCGCGCAGGACGTGAAAAAGGCCGTCACCGCCCTCAAGGCCAAACGCGCCAAACAGGCGGAAATGTTCCCCAAGGATCACCGCCCATGGGGCTGGTTCGAAAGCCTCGTGATCGGCAACCGCTTTCAGGTCAAGCGCATCGTGGTCCACCCCGGTGCCTCCCTGTCGCTGCAATCGCATCACCACCGCGCCGAACACTGGATCGTGGTCGAGGGCACAGCAGAGGTCACAATCGACGAAACCGTGCAGCTCGTGACCGAAAACCAATCGGTCTATATCCCCCTTGGCGCGGTCCACCGCATGAAGAACCCCGGCAAGCTGCCCATGGTCCTGATCGAAGTCCAGACAGGCTCCTACCTCGGCGAGGATGACATCGTGCGCTACGAAGATATCTACGCACGTTCTTAACCTTTTGATCCCACAGTATCGGCGCATTTAAGGGAAATTTTTATCCAGTGACTCAAACCGTTAAACCCGATGACCAAACCGCAGCCCCCACAGCCGAGGCAACAGACAGCCCTGTAGCCGAGGCCACCGCCCCCGCCGAAGGCACCCCCCTGACCCTGGAGGCCGCAGAACCCCTGCCCCCCACGATCAAGGACAAATTCATGGAGCGGGTCCACAGCTACCTCCCCGCCCCTGCCGTGCCGCAATACATGAAGGACCAGCGCGTCGATTTCGACGCTGGCCTGCGCCTGACCAACCGCATCGCCGTGGTCTCGGACGAGGCCTTTTCCGCCATGATCGCCCGCTACGCCGATGTCACTACCCTGTCAGAGGAGGACGACCCGAGCGAGCTGCCATGGGCCGATCTCGACATGATCCTGATCGCAGGGCAAATCGCCCATCACGGCGCCCCATGGCGCCGCGCCCTGCTGAACCTTGCCGATGGGGCCACCCCCCTGATGCGCCTGATCAAGGCCGCAAAGGCCGCCCATACCCCTGTCGCCCTCTGGCTTCAGGAAGAAGACAACGCCCTGCCGTTCTTTGCCCATTTCATCGATGAGGTGGACCTCATCATCGCACCGCCCGGCTGCGACACGGGCCGCAAACGCACCCTGCATATGCAGCCCTGCGTCGATGCAAAAATCTACAACCCTATGGTCGAGCACCAACCCACGGCGAACAAGCTCTACCCCCTGTTCCCGTTTCTGGTCGACGGCTACCACGAGATCGGCATGAAATATGAGGGCGACAGCTTCGTCGATTACCTCTCTCCCATGCTGGACTATAACTGGTGGGCCACGGACAGCTCGACAGACCTGCGCAACAATGACCAAAAACACGCCACCGCCATGCAGCGCCGCTTTATGGGCTCCCTGCGCGGCGACCGCGTCGCCTTTCCCCTGCGGCTGGCCAATGCCTATGTCCTGCCCAAACCGGTGGTCGAGGGGCGCCCACGCTACTCCGCCCGCCGCCACCTTCAGGCCTGCGCCTCCAAAACCCTGACCGTCACCGACAGCACCGCGCTGAAAATGCCCTTCCTGTCGAACCTGCCGGACAGCAAAAAGCTCGCCACCTATATCGACTGGCTGATGACAGACACGGTCGGGCGCAACGCCTCGCAGCACCTCGCATGGCGCCACGCCATGACCCATCACACCTGCTTCGAGGGGCTGGAGGCGATCCTTGGCGAACTGGGGATCGAGGCCAACCTCAACGCCCCCGCCAATCCCTCCATCAATGTGGTCGTGCCCACCATCCGGCCCGAACTGATCCCCTTCGTCCTCTCGGGCTTCGAGGCACAGGCCCACCCGAACAAAACCCTGACCATCGTGGTCAACGGCGTCGATGTCCCGCGCGACATCCGCGCCATGATGGACGCCCGCCCCAACGCAAACCTGCTCTCGATGCCCAATGACAAAAGCATCGGCTACTGCATGAATTTCGGCATGGACTATGTCGAAAGCGATTACTGGGCCAAATTCGACGACGATGACCTCTACGGCGCGCATTACCTGTCGGACATGATGCTGCAACGCAAATACGTCGACTTCGACATGACAGGAAAGGTCGCGATCTTCACCTACCTCGAGGAACGCGATGCCCTGCATATCCGCCGGATGAACTCGAAAGATACTTTCAATCACTCCATCGGGGGCGGAACGCTTCTGGTCAAACAGGGCGCTGGCGCCTTTCCAGAGGACGTGCGCGGCTACGCCGACACCCTGTTTCTGGTCGATGCCGCCACCCGCGGCAAACAGATCGTCGCCGCCGACCCCTTCAACTTTGTCCAGATCCGCCGCGCCGACCCCACCAGCCACACATGGACCGCCGCCGCCCATGAGCTTGACCTCAAGGGCCCACACCGCGAAGGCATCGATCTGGCAGGAGTAATGCTATGACCAAAGGCAACAGCAACACCCTCTATTCCCGCCTCAGCACCCAGATGGGCAAGGCACGCAAAGCGCCCTACAAACCCCTCGGCCCGTCGCAGTTCTCCGACCCCTACGTCACCGAATGGGTCGAGGCCCGCGGCATCCGCCCCGTCGGCTCCTACCCCGCCGATGTGATCCGCTTCGGCGCCGATCCAGAGGCCGAGGCCCCCGTCACCATGGCCGAGATCAACGTGGTCAAGGGCATGGTGCATATGTCCATCAACCTCGGGCTCAGCTTCAAACCATGGCAACGGCGCGGGCAGGCACAAAGGGAGCAACACCTCACCGCCGTCTTTAACACCCGCCACGCGGTCACATTCCAGCTGCCCTATGCCGGCGGCACGGACTGGCAGGACATCACCATCGCCCTCCCCGAGAGCCTGAACGGCGATCCGGTGCAGTCCTGCGAGTTGGTGCGCGACGGCAAGCTGATCTTCTCCGATTTCGTCACCGATTTCTCCCGCGAGGTCCCCGCCAACCGGATCAACGTGGTCCGCTTCCGCGCCCCCGGTGAACTCATCGGCTGGGCCCGCAGCACCGAGCACGAAAACGCCGAGGTTTACTTTCACACCGTCAAGGACAGCGGCCCAAAGGCACAGGAACGCCTGCATCTGACCAATGGTGCATGGGACACGGACCTGCTGCGCCGCTTCTCCTGCAAATTCAACATCCCCGACGAAAAGCTCACCCTGATCAAGGTCACCGACGCCGCGGGCAACCCCGCCCAGCGCGCCCCCGTCTGGGTCTTCACCTCGCAGAACATCGGCTTCATGGCGGTCAATCCCCGCATCGCGGGCGATATCCTGATCATCACCCTTCTGGGCGAATTCCCCCCGAACAAACAGCCGGTCGCGCTGATGAACGGCTCCGGCTCCGCGAAAACCTACCCGATCGACCAGCCCGACGATGCCGCCTTCCGCTATCTTGGCAACAACAACTCCGTCGCCCTGCCGCTGGAGAAAATCCGCGCCGGTGCCCGTTTCGAGATGCTCAACTCGGCCGGAAAAATCATCGGAAGGTTGCCCCCCCTCGGCCCGCTGCTGGAAACCCTATAGGGGATCAACACTAAAGGCAGGCGTGGGTGATCCCGCGGCCTGCGCCGCCAGATGCCCGCGCGCACAGTCCAGGGCCTCGCGGATGGTCACATCCATATCCAGATAGCGATAGCTGCCAAGCCGCCCGACAAAGGTCACGCCCTCAAGGGCCTGCGCCTTGGCCACATAATCGGCGAGCAGTTTTTTCTCCTCCACCATCCGGATCGGATAGTAGGGAATGTCATCGGGCCCGCATTCCCGCGAAAACTCGCGGTAGCACACGCTGCCCTCATGGCTTTCCCAAGGGGCAAAGTGTTTGTGCTCGGTGATGCGGGTAAAGGGCACATCGCTGTCGCCGTAATTCATCACGGCGCAGCCCTGATAATCACCCTCTTCGGTGAACCGTTCGAAATCAAGCGTGCGATAGCCAAGCCGGCCCAGCGCATAGCCGAAATACCCGTCCAAAGGCCCGGACCAGAACAGATGGCCAAAGCCCTCCTCCATCCCCGCCTCATATTCCGTGCCGAGCCGCAGCTCGATCCCCGGATGATCCAGAATGGCGGCGACAATGGCGGTATACCCCTCCTCCGGCATCCCCTGATGCGGATGGGCAAAGTAACTGTCGTTATAGGAAAACCGCACCGGCAGGCGCTTCAGGATCGAGGCAGGCAAATCCCGCGGGCTACAGCCCCATTGCTTCTCGGTGTAGCCCTTGAAGAAAGCCCCATAAAGGTCCGGCCCGATGAACTTCATCGCCTGCTCTTCGAAATTGGCAGGCTCGTCTATGTCACTGCTGGCCTGCGCCGCGATATGGGCGGCGGCCTCGGCTGGCCCGAATGTCTTGCCATAGAACTGGTTGATCGTATGCAGGTTCACCGGCATCAAATACACCGCCCCCTGCGAGGTCGTCTTCACACGGTGGTCATAACGGCGAAACACGCCGAACCGGTTCACATAGTCCCAGACCTCTTCGTCGCCGGTGTGGAAAATATGCGGCCCATAGACGTGGATCATCACATCCGTCTCCGCGTCCCGCTCGGTATAGCAGTTCCCCGCCACATGGGGACGCGCGTCAATCACAGTCACGCTCTGTCCGGCCTCGGCCAAAGTGCGGGCAATGACCGCACCGGAAAAACCGGCACCAACGATCAGGGCGTCCTTATGGGTCATTATGTGCGATCCCGATAATATTCATATGTCTGGCGGATGCCCTCTTCCAATGTGGAATGGCTCTCGCCCAGCAGGGTCTTTACGTCGGCGGCGTTGGCAATCACATCGCGCGGCTCTGTGGCCAAGAGCTCCTTGGCAGGCACCTTCTCATAAGCCAGCGCCTTGCCCGTCGCGGCCTCGATCCCCGCAACCACATCCATCAGGGATGTGGACACACCGCTGCCCAGCATATTCACCGGCGCGGTCTCCTCTCCGGCCACCAAACGCGCGGCCAGCGTCGCAACACCGCGCCCCACATCGCCGGAATAGATGAAATCCCGGCTCTGCTGCCCGTCGCCATTGATCGTCACCTGCTCGCCCGCAATAGCGGCGCGGGTAAAGGCATGGATGGCGCTCTTCTTCTTGTCGCTGAACCGGCCATAAACATTGGTCAGGCGCACAACACTGAATGTCCCACCGCGAAGCTCGACAAGCTTCTCCAAAATCATCTCCTCGGCGGCCTTGGTCGCGCCATAGAAATTCTTCGGGCAATAGGGGCTCTCGACGCTCACCTCAAAGGTGCCGTCAAACAGCGCGCCCGCAGTGGAGATCAGGATAAACCGATCCCCCGGCTGCACCGCCTGCATGACAAACTTCGACGGCTCGGCAATATTCGCCTCGATGAAATCCAGCGGCCGATCCTTGCTCTCTGCCACGCGGGTCTCTCCGGCCAGGAACACGAAAGTCCGCCCGCCCTCGGGCGCCTCCAGCCCGTTCAGGAAGTCCAAAGCGCCCTGCGACTGATAGCTTCCGTGATGCTGGGCGATCTCCAGCCCCTCATGCCCCGGCGCGGCATTGGTCAGGTCATCCACCGCCACAGGTGTCAGCCCGGCGAAGGCTGGGTCCTGCGCGACGGCTTCGATAATATTCCGGCCTACAAATCCGAGGCCACCAATCAAGATAAGGGTGCTGCTGTTTTTCATGCTCTGCCCATACTGCCCGGCGCGGATAAATTCAAACGGCTTTGCATCGCGGGGCGCCTTCGCACAGGCGATCTGCAAAAACATGCGTATCGGATGTGCATAGGATGTGCATCGGTTGTGCATCCCCCGTGACCCACCAGATTGCCTGTCGGCGCTTTTTTGCGTAGCTGGGAAGGGTTGCACATAAAAAGGCGCCTGTTATGGCCGAATTTGATCTGACGGTCGTATTGACGGCCCATAACGAAACCGTTGTCAGCGGCCCTACTCTGCATTCCGTCGAGGCCGCCGTCGCCGCCGCCCGCGCCGCCGGTTTCACCGTCGAACAGCGCATGGTTCTGGACAGCGCCACCCCAGAAACCCGCGCCTACCTTGGCCAGCCCGGTTTTGACCATTGGCTGCGCGAGGAGGTCACCGAGGGCGACGTTGGCCGCACCCGCAACCACGCCGCCCATATGGCAAGGGGCAAGAATATCGCCTTTCAGGACGCCGATGACCTCTTCTCCGAAAACTGGCTGGTCGAGGGGCTGCGCCTGTTGCAACGGGCCGAGGAGGCCGGCGACAAGATCATCGTCCACCCCGAACTCAACTGGCTCTTCGACGGCACCGACGACGTTTTTGTCAATCTGGATCAAGACGATAGCCTGTTTACCCCCTATAACTTCTACTTCATGAACTACTACGACGCCCTCTGCATGACCCCCCGCAGCGCGCATCTCGAATTCCCCAATGTCAGCCGCGACATCCCCACCGGATTGTCCTTTCAAGACTGGCAGTTTTCCGTGGAAACCATGGCAGGCGGCTGGCGCCACGTCGCCGCGCCGGACACGATCATCTTCAAACGCAGGCGCGACGACAGCCTCGTCACCGAGAGCCGTGGCCGCAAATCCCTGCTGCGCCAGATCCCCGTCATGGCGATCGACCGCATCGCCGCCCTCGGCGGTCGCAAGGCCGCCCCCCTGCCGCCTCCGCCGGAGGTGCCCGTGACGCCCCCGCCGCAGCCAGAGCCAGAGGCCTCAGCCCCAGCGCCCAAGGGCCTGCTCGCCCGCTTCCTTCCCGCCAAAGCGCCAGAGGGACCCGCGGTTGAGGGGCCAGCCCCCCTCACCCCCGCAGACGCCGATTACACCGGCCTCCTCCCCGACCCGCTGAACGATATTCCCCCTTACGGACAAGGAGTTATGGACCGTGTCGCATGGGCGAAATCCCTGCAAAGGCCCGAGGGCGAGGATGCGCAATACGACATCATCCGCGCCGGTTTCGACATGGTCTACTACCTGCTCGGCTACCCCGACATCGCCTCCGCGATGCAGCTTGACCCGATCGACCACTACATCCGCCGCGGCGTCACCGAACGGCGCAACCCCACCCCCTATTTCCACACCGGCCCCTATATGGACCGCTACGAGGCCGAGGTGACAGAGAGCGGGCTGCACCCCTATGTGCACTACCTCACCGTGGGCCGCTCCAAGGGCTACAGCGCAGGCCCCTCGCGCCGCTTCACCGGCCTTGCCGCCCTTCTGGGTCAGACCCCACAGGAAACCGAGGCCCTGCTCAGCGCCCGCTACCGCGACATGCGCCGCCGGTTCGAGGCCGGAACTCTGGGCCAGCAGGTCACCAAGGCCGCGGCACTGGAGCCCCTGCTGCTGCGCAGCTGGTCCGGCGCCATGCGGGTGCAAATCCCGCCCTTCAACAGCGAGCTGACGGTCAACCGCATCTCCATGATCCGCACCATGCAGGACGCCGCCGAATACAGGCCCGCCCGCCATGTGATCGTCATGGACGGCACGCCCCAAGGCCCCGACGCGGCCCTTGGCATGGCGGCCCATATGGCCCGCGCCCTTGCCGCGCAAGACGGGGCAGAGCAGGTCCTCGTGATCTCCACCGACCGCACCGGCCCCCTGCCCAAACACCACCTGCCAGAGGGCATTCGCCACATCGATTTCGCCAGCGCCGCCAAGGGCGGCATGCGCGCGGATCACAAGCAAAGGCTGCTGGTGGAATTCATCCGCTCGCTCTGCCCCGCTCATGTGGTCATCGCGCAAAGCGACCTGATGTGGCAGGCCCTCGCCCCCCATGGCAAGGCCTTGGCGACCACCACCAACCTGATCGGCTGCTTGCAGGGACACGAAGAAACCGCCCTCGGCCTGCCCACGGGGCAGGTGCTGGAAAACTTCTACCGCTACTTCGACACGCTCACCGCGATCTGCACCGACAGCGCCGATCTGGCCGAAACCCTGCGCCGCGCCTATGCCCTGCCCGACGATCAGGCGCAGAAAATCCACCTGCTGCCCGCGCCGGTGGATCCCTCGATCCCGCTGGCCGAGGACCTCCCCAAAGAACCGGAGTCAAAGGGCAAAACCCCGCAACCCGCTCCCAAAAGGCCACAGGTCTTCTGGACAGGCCGCTTTATCCCGCAGCACCGGATCGACCTGCTCTATGCCATCGCCCGCACCTGCCCCGATGTCGACTTTCGCCTCTGGGGCAATCCGTCCTCTCCGGCCTACGCCGACCTGCTGCCGCGCCCGCAAAACATCCGGCTCGAAGGGGGCTTTGGCCCGCTGAAAACCCTGCCCTTGGGGCAGGCGGACGCATGGCTCTACACCGCGCAATGGGGCGGCGTTCCGCAAATCATGCTCGACGTGGCCATGACCGGCCTGCCCGTGATCGCCAGCAAAACCGCCCCCCTGTCAGAGGTTTTTGGCGAAAACGCCCCCGGGCTGATCACCCAAGGCGCCGGGCCAGAGGCCTTTGTCGCGGCTCTCCGCGCAATTCTGGACAATCCGGCAAAGGCCCGCAGGCAGGCGCAGGCCCTGCGCGGCACCCTCGCCGCCGCGCGAACGCAGGAAAACTATTTGCAAGCAATTCAAAAACTTACCGCCGCCCTGCCCGCCAAACCCTGACTCCGCGCCACAGCGCCGGCAAAACCCCCGCAAGGCCAAAGTGCTGCACCAAGACACTGGCCCGCCCAAATCGAAGGGCCATTGAAAAACAGGGGTTGCACTCCCCAAGCCATGCACCCTACACCCTGCGACCAAATAAGTTTCAATAAGGTGGCGGACGATGAAAGTCATTATTCTTGGTGGCGACGGCTTTTGCGGTTGGCCGAACGCACTCTATCTGTCCAAGCAAGGGCATGATGTAATTCTGGTCGACAACCTGTCGCGCCGCGCAATCGACCTCGAGCTGGAAGTCGACAGCCTGACCCCGATCCGCCCTATCGGCGAGCGTCTGAAGGTCTGGAAAGAGCTGACCGGCAAAGAGATCAAGTTCCACAACTTCACCGTGGGCAAACAGTATCACCGCCTTCTGACCCTGATCAAAGACGAGAAGCCGGACGCGATCATCCATTTCGCCGAGCAGCGCGCCGCGCCCTATTCGATGAAATCGGCCAGCCACAAGCGCTACACCGTCAACAACAACCTGAACGCCACCAATGATGTGCTTGCCGCCATCGTGGAAAGCGGTCTGGACGTGCACCTGATCCACCTCGGCACCATGGGCGTTTACGGCTACGGCACCGCAGGCATGCAGATCCCCGAAGGGTATCTGAAGGTCAAGATCGACACCCCCGCGGGCGAGAGCGAGCAGGAAATCCTGTATCCAACGAACCCCGGTTCGATCTACCACATGACCAAGTCGCAGGATCAGCTGTTCTTCCACTTCTACAACAAGAACGACGGCCTAAAGATCACCGACCTGCATCAGGGCATCGTTTGGGGCACCCAAACGGACGAGACCCGCATGGACGAGCGTCTGATCAACCGTTTCGACTATGACGGCGACTATGGCACCGTGCTGAACCGCTTTATCATGCAGGCGGCTGTTGAATACCCGATGACTGTGCACGGCACAGGCGGCCAGACCCGCGCCTTCATCCACATCTCCGACACCTGCCGCTGCATCGAGCTGGCCCTGAACAACCCGCCAAAAACGGGCGACCGGGTGAACATCCTCAACCAGATGACCGAAACGCACCGCGTCCGCGATCTGGCCAAGATGATCGAAGAGAAAATGGGCGCCGAAATCGCCTTCCTCGAAAACCCGCGCAACGAAGCAGACGAGAACGACCTGCATGTTGCCAATGATCGCTTCCTCGGCCTCGGCCTGAACCCGATCAAACTGGACGAGGGCGTCATGGACGAGGTCCGCGAAATCGCATCGAAATATGCGGATCGTTGCGACAAGTCCAAAATCCCCTGCGTGTCGCTCTGGAAGAGCTAAACGCACCTCTAGCGATACAGAAGACATGTTGCGGCCCCACTCGGGGCCGCGCTACGTTTCGGGCATGACTCAAAGCCCGCCGACCCTCTCCATCGTGATGCCCGCCTTCAACCCGACGCAGGCGCGGCTCGGCCGCAGCCTCGGCGCACTGCGGGATCTGCCCGTCACGGCAGAAGTCATCATCGTCGACGATGGCTCTGCCGAACCCGTGGCAGAGCAGCACGCAGCCCTCCTTCCCCCCAATGCCAGGGTAATCCGCCTGCCGGAAAACACCGGCGCCTTCGTCGCCCGCCGCATCGGGGCCGAACAGGCCAAAGGCCGTTTCATCCACTTCATCGACGCCGATGATGAGGTGCTTCCAAAAATCTACAGCCACCTCACCGCACCGGCGGATACCCTCCCTGATGTCCTCGCCTTTCGCACCCTCACAGAACAAGCCGGCGAGAAAACCCAACGCGGTAAACCCGACACAAGCCACAGCCTGCCCACCCGCATGGACCGCATCCGCGAGTTCTTGCTGTTTCGCTATCTCTTTGGCCTCTGGAATAAAATCTACCGCCGCGACACGGTAATACGGGCCTATCAAACCATTGGCGATAGCCCGCGGATCGACCGCGGCGAGGATTTCTTTTTGCAGTTCTTCCTGATGTGGGAGGCAGATAGCTTTCGCTACGTCGAGGAGGAGGGATACCTCTATTGCCCGAATGACGGCTCTGTCTCTCGCGGCACAGGGCCAGAGGCCTTCCGCCAACGCGCCAAGGACCAGCAAAACGCCTTCGGCATCATCCGCACCTTCATCACAGATCAACCCCCCTCAGCAGAGCGCACAGAGGCCCTACGCCACCTCGCCCTTCGGCAGTTTACCGCGATCACAGGTGCCTACCGGAACGTCCTGCAACCCAAGGATCTGGAAGACCTGCAATCCCTCGCCCCGGAAATAGAGCCCTATTTCCTCGAGTATCTGCCATGGGTAGAGGACCGGATGAAAAGCGCCGCCGAAATCGCACGGCTGCGCGCGATGACAACCACCCTGCGCGAAATGCTCGAACGGCAAAAAGCCAAAGGCTAGGCGAGCCCTAGCGCCCCTTGAGCCGCGCGGCAGAGCGATAAACACCCATCAGATAGGGCCGCAGCGCCGGAAACCGTTCCGCCAGCTTGCGCCCGTTCTCCCGCACCAAAGCCGCAGGCCGCAGCGTGCGGCGAATGCCCTTCGGCCCCTGCTCGCGCAGAACTTCGGCGTAAAACGGCGTCTGCGCGATATGCTCCCAGTAATGCTCGGCCATGGGCACGGCGGCGCCCTTCCATGGCTTATAATCCCCTGCGGCATAGTGGATGATAAATGGCGCCTTGCGGGCCTCCATCGCCTCTTTGTGGTTGGCCTGTGGCACTTTGGAATAGCCCGCAAGGCGGGTGTTGAACACGTTGTATTTCCCCGGCAGGCGCAGCAGATCATCCTTGAAATAGCGGTTCAGAATGTCCTGATCGCGGAACAGGAACTCGCCCCGCTCTGCCATGGCCAACAGATCGCGCCCCACCTTGGGCACATCCATCTCGGCGAAATTGAACAGAAGCAAACCGGCGTTGAAGTAGTTGTTGATCTGCGCGTCCGACAGGCCCAACTCGTTCTTATGATAGGCATAAAGGTCCGGCACCTTGGGGTCGACGGTCGGCACCTTGCCGGTCAGGGTGCGGGTCATGATGTAATCGGGCACAGCCGCGATCTTGGCCTTGCCCATCTCGGTGTCGAAAATCTCGGCCACATCGCCCAGAACGATCATATCCACGTCGATATACAACAGCCGCTTCAGGCTGGGCAGCAGATCGAACAACAAGAACCGGTTGTAGGTCGCATTCGACGGCGCCCGCGAGGCAGAGCGATAGCTCCCCGCAAAACGGTTGCCCACATTGATCGGATGCAACTGTGCCTGCGGGAAGGGGGCCAGAACCTCCTGCAGCATCTCAAGACCGGCCTCGCCAATCCCCGAATACAGGAAGAACAGGTTATACTGCCGCTCGGCAGAGCTCCGCAGCAAAAGCGAACGCAGCATCGCCGCCGTATGGGGCAGATAGGCGCGGTCGGCGGAAAAGGCGATGTTCACATGCTCCGGCCCGTTCAGGCTCCGGTCCGCCAGATAGGGCGTCACAGCGGCCTGCGCCATGTTCACGATATTGACCTCTTGCACCTTCAGGCCCGCATGAACCCCGCGCAACCATTGCACATAGGCGGTGAACAAACGCTCCGCGACAAAGCCGAGATACCGCGACTGCTCCGAGGAGTAATAGGACCGATCCAGATCGGTCTCCTCAAGCTGGCCCAGAATATCAAACAGCCACTCGCAATAGTCGTCACACAGATCGCGGCGCATCAGGAACATATTGCCAAGGCGGATGTCATGCCCTTCGGCGGTGGCATCAAAGGCATCCAGCTGGTCGGGATGCGAGGCGGCGATGATCTCGCGCACACGGTCAAAATCACCCAGATGATGGGCGCGACCATAGTTGTTCTTCACCGACCGGTGCATGTTGTGCACCTTGGGCACCACCAGATCGATTGTGTCCTGCGCGGCCAGCCAGTCTTCTGTCGCGGCAAGGTATTGGGGAATGTCAAAACCCCCCGCATAAACCTCGGCGGTTTCGGCCTCGAAGGCGCCGGTGAAATCAAGGGCACGGCGATAATGCATCAGGCCGATATGGGTGCTGGCCTTGTCGTTCTTCCATGCCCAATACAGGGCGGTCAGCTCGCAATAGGCGCGGTTGCGCGGCGAGATATGGGTGCCGGTGTCGTCCCCCTGCATATGCGGCAAAGGCGCCGCCGCATTGGCACGGCCCACATGAACCGGCACGACAGAGCGACTGCTCAGCAGGGGGGATGCCTTATGATACGCGGTGTAAATCGTTGGCTTCACTGTTCGGACTTTCCACTACGTCGACTGGCAATAAAAGGTGACTCCCTCTAGGCACCGTGCCCCTTATTGTCAACGCTCCGGCCCCGCAGGGCGATTTCGGTCAGTAGTCCCGCTCAAAGAAGATCCCGATAGAGGTATCCCCGTCGGATTTCACCTGCCCGCGGGCGGTAAAGCTGGGGCTGATATCCACGTTGATCGAGACACCCGCCGTATCCGAATTGCCCACCTCGACATCGGTATAAACCTTGTCAGAGATGTATTTGCCAACCCGCACACCGGTGTTGCCCTCGTCATCGGTCACCACATCCAGATCATCAAGGTTGAAGGTCTTGCGCAGGTTGGAGATCAACCCAACACCTCCGTTGCCCGAGAGGGTCGCCACCGCACTGGCCAGCTGGATCGTCTGGAAGGCAGAGAGGTTCTCGATCCCCTGCCCAAAGAAGATCTGCGCGATCACCTCATCCTCCGGCGCTTCGGGCACGGATTCAAAGCTCACCTCGGGAGAGGAGGCCCGCCCCTGAATGATCACACTGGCGGTGCCGCTGTCCGTATCCGTCGTAGCGGCGAAATAGATAAAGGGATCAAAATCCCCCTGAAGCGAGGCCGTCCCCTCATCAAGGGTAAAGCGTTGCCCCAGCACATCCAGCCGCCCACGGATCAGGCTGAACTGCCCGCGCGTCAGAATATCCTGCGTCGTGCCAAGAAGGGTCACAGTCCCGCCCAACTCCGCATCAAGGCCACGGCCCCGCACATAGATGCGCGAGGGGGCGCTGATCCGCACGTTCAGGGGATAGGCGATGCTGCTCGAACTGCCGCTGTCGCCGCTGCTTTCGTCCGATCCATCAAGGCCCGCCCGCGACAGGGTCCGCGCCACACCCGCAGGCGGGTTCACATGGGCAATCTGCGGGATAATCGCAAACCCGACAGAGGAGGCATTGGGCACCTGCACATTGGTCTCGCCCACATCGATCTGCCCCGAAATCTGCGCCCCGCCGCGCAGGGGGCCACTCACGGCCAAACGCCCGTCCAGCGTGGTTTCATAAAGGGTCGGGTCGGTGATGGTCAGCCCGTTCAAAGCCACGGCAAGGTCGGCAGGATAGCCCCCCGACAGGGTCACAGGCCCCGAAACCGACAGGCTACCCCCCGTTTGCAAGCCGCCGTTGACCTGCAGATTGGCCCGCCCACCGGCAAAGGTGATCCGCGCGCCGATATCCTCAACCGCCAAAGCCGCAGAGGGGATCGACAGCCGCGCGCCAGAGGTCGTGACCGTCCCCGTCAGGGCCTCCAGCGCGGCGCGCCCGTTCATCGCAAGGTCAAACTGCGCCTGCCCCGTCAGGCTGCGCGGGCGGATAAAGGGCGTGGCTAGCTCAAGCGGCGCCGTGCCGCTGGCCGTCAGGTTCAAATCGTTGCTGCCGCCATAGCTGCCATCAATCCGCGCCTGCACCCCCGCCAAACCGCTGACGCCGGTGTTAAACCGCCAAGTGCCGCCGCTCTCCTGCGCCGTACCTTCCACCGCCAAAGGCCCGTTCAACGGCACGCCAAGGGGGCCGACATCGGGCACGCGCAGGGCATAGGTCACGCTCGGCGCATCGCCGGTGACAAGGCCCGCCACCGTGCCGCTGGTGCCATAGGGCCCCTCGAACACCGTATCCACCCGCACCCCGGCATCGCCCACAAGGGCAGAGCCGCGCACAGCCGCCCGCCCCGACATCGAAGGCACCAAGGGGTTCACATTCGGCAGGTTCAGATCGTAATTCACATTGGGCGCATTCTCGCCCGTGACCCGCCCGGCAACCGTGCCATTGAGGCCATATGGCCCCTCCACAAAGGTATCAACAACCAGCCCCTCATCCAGCAGTTGCGCCGTCCCCCGCAGGGCCGCACGGCCCGAGATCGACGGCACAAAGGGCTGCACATTGGGCAGCGCAAGGTCATAGGACACATCCGGCGCATCCGCGCCCGTCACCCGCCCCTTGACCGTTCCTGACAGGTTATAGGGCCCCGCAATCACCGTATCCAGAACCCAGCCCGCATCGCCCTGCACCGCCGTGCCGGAAACCTGCGCCGCGCCGGAATACTGCGGCGCAAGGGGGCTGATGTCCGGCAGGCGGGCATCGAATGTCAGGCTCGGCTGCGGCCCCGTCACGCTGCCCTTCAGGGTGGTCACCGCCTCCAGCGGCCCAAGGGCCTTTGCGTCCACGGTCCAGACCTCGCCCGCCTGCGCGGCACTCCCGCTCAGGGTCACAGCGCCCTCAAGCGAAGGATCAATGATCGAACTATCCGCAAGCGACAGATCAAACTGCGCCGTTGCCGCATCGGTCGCCAGTTCGGCAGAGCCGCTCAGGCTCAGCTGGTCGTTCTGCAACGACAGCTCCGGCACCCGCATACCTTCCGCATCGCGCAGCGCCTTGATGGAAAGCGAGGTGAGGCCAGCAACCAAGGGGTCCACTCGCTCGATCCCGGTCTCAAGGCCCACGGTCGCCCCGCTGACATCCATATTGAACGCCCCGCCAAGATCAACAGTGCCGACAATATCCAGCCCCGCAGAGCCCGCCAGGTTCACCCCCGCAAGGCCAGAGAACCGGCCCAGATCCTGCGCACTCAACCGCGCCGCAATCCGCGTGGCAAAATCATCCTCCAGCCCCTCAACCTCGACCCGCCCGGTCAGGCCATAATCCCCGCCATTCACGTCGATTTCGTCAATGATGAAGGACCCCGCCTCCCCCTGCGACAGGCGCAGCTTGCCCGCAAGGGCGCTGCCAACCGCCTGCGCAATCGAGGCATCATCAAATGTCAGGCCAGAGGCGCTGAACTCCAGATCGCCGGAAAACTCCGAGCCGTTCTCAAGCTGCCCAAGGGCCGAAAGCTGCACCGCCTCGGCGGCGTAATCCGCGCCGGACAGATCGGTCAGCTCAAAGCTGCCGGTCCAGTCCTCGCCCTCATCGGCGTCGTAATCCAATACCAAGCCAGCACGGCGCAACGTCGTATCGCCCCCGCCCATCGGCAGGGTCACAGGCGCATCGCCCTCGCCCTGCAACACACCCTCAACCTGCACCAGCAAGGGGGTGTAATCCCCGGCCAAAGACACCGCGCCACTGATCCGCGAGGCACCGGTTTCCAGCAAAAATTCCGACAGGTCCAAGGCCCCGTCATTGCTGCGCGACCCCTCGGCCTGCAACACAACCTGATCGCCAAAGAACTCCGCATAGGCCGCAGGGAACAGGGGCGCGAGGTCCCCCTCCAGATCGGCGGTGAACTGGCGGGCGGGAATGTCATTCTCTGTGGCCTCGTCGCCGCGCAGGGTGATCTGCCCTGCCAAACGCTCCTGCCCCGCCGTGCGCAGGCTCACATCGGCGGCCAGATCGCTCAAGGGCCCCTCGCCCGCAACGGTCAACTCGACAGAGGGCTGCCCCGGCAGGTCAAGCGCGCGCCCGATGATCCCGCCCTCCGCCTCGCGCAGATCAAGGCTCAGGGACAGCACGTCACTGTCGCCGTCATAGGTGGTATCAACGATAAACTCGCCAATCTTGCCATCCACACGCTGCGCCCGCAGGTCCACATGGCCAGAGCCGCCCACAAGGTTCAAACTCGCCGCAAGGTTCATCACCGCAGGCTCGCCGAGCAGGCTCTCCCCAAGGCTGATCTCGGCCACCTCAAGAGTCTGCACATCCACCGCCACAGGCAGGTCCGGCAGGGAAAAGCCCGAGGCCTCGGGCGAAGGCACGCTGCCCTCGGCGGGCAGGGGGGTGCGCTCCACCGCGATGCGCTGCGCCGACAGGGTCGTCACCTCAAGCCGCCCGCGCAACAAGGCAGAGCGGTTCCAGTCCAGCACCACCTCTTCCATGGTCAGCCAGATGCCATTGTCATCAGCCACGGTGATCCGCTCCACCGAGGCCTCGCTGCTCAGGGCACCGGCAAAGCCGATGATGCGTATCTCGCGCCCCTCGCCGCCAAGGCTGTCTTCCAGCAATCCGGCCAGAAACCCGCGATCTTCCTCGCTGGCCGTGCCCTCAACGCTGGTCTCCTGACTGCGCAGAGGCGCGGCACAGGACAGGGCCACACAGAGGGCCGCGGCGGTATATCTGATGAACTGTCTCAAAACGCCTGCCCGATCCCGATGTAAATTTGATAGGCGTCCTGATCGTCCTCGCGGTCAACGGGCACCGCCACGTCGAACCGGATCGGACCCACACCGGTGTCATAACGCACGCCAAGGCCCACGCCCGCATGCCAGTCCCCGCTCTCCCCGTCGGGGAAGGACTCGCTGCCGACATAGCCAAGGTCATAAAACCCGACCACGCTCAGGCTCTTGCCTGTCTTCACCCGCACCTCGGTAGACAGCCCAAGGAAGGACCGCCCCCCGACCGTATCGCCGTTATCCAGCTCCACCCCGAGGGATTCAAACTCCTGCCCGCGCACGGTCCCGCCGCCGCCCGAATAGAACAGGTAATTGGCAGGGGCGCTCGTCAGGTCCGGCCCCGCAAGGGAGCCAACCTGCGCCCGCGCCGCCAAAGTCACCCGCTCATTCGCGCCAAAGCTCTTGTAGGCCCGCGCATCCAGCGTGCTCAGCACGCCGTTGTCCACACCGGACAGGCCGATAAAGGGCATGATCTCCAACTCGCCGTAATAGCCATCGGTGGGGTTCAGGGTGTTGTTGCGGTAATCAAACAGGGCTGTCGCCGGTATCCCGAACAGCTGATAGGAACTCTCGCTGCCATCAGTCTCATCCGTGACATTGGCCGCCTCATAAGACAGGCCAAGGGAGTATTCGCGCTTGTCTGTCGCGTAATAGGTAAAGCCGGACTCAAGGTCGAAGACATCAATCGTCAGGTCACTGACTCGCTCGCGCGACAGCTCCGCCGTCGCATAGAAATCCAGATCCGTGTAAAAGGTCGCGGGGCGGCCAAAGCTGACGGTCAGGCTGTATTCCTCCTCGCTCTCCTCGCTGCCCAATTCGCTGATCTCGCCCTCGATCCGCAGACGCTCGCCGCCGCCCAGAAGGTTGCGATGCAGCCAATAGGTGCTCAGGGTCAGCCCCGTCTGCGTCGAAAGCTCGGCGCCGAAACCCAACCGCCGCCGCTTGGATTCCACGATCCGCGCGGTGATATCCAGCGTCCCGTCCGCCTCGGCGGCCTCGGCCTCCTCGATGGACACAACATCAAAGGCGCCGCTCCGCCGCAAACGCGCGGCCACACGGTCAAGCTCCTCTGGATCGAACACCTCATTCGCAGGCAGGCCCGCAATGGCGCGGATGCGTTCCACCCGCATCCGGTTCTCGCCCTCCACCACCAGATCCCCAAACCGCAGCCGCTCGCCCGGGGCGATCCGCAACTCGGCGTCGATCACATCCGCCCCATGGCGCGCGGTGATCTGCTGCCCGTCCAGCGCGGCAAGCGCGTGGCCTTGATTGCGCCAGCCCTCAACCCCCGCCGTCGCCGCATCGCGCATCGCGCCGGTGGTGGCGGTCACGCCGCTGGCAAACCCGGGGGGCACCTCTGTCTCGGGGGCAAGGGGGGCAATCCGCGCCGTGCCAAAGGTGAACACCGGCCCGCTCTCGACCGAGACAACAACACCGTCAATCTGCGCCGGCGCGGCAAAGGGGGAAATCTCAGAGGCTTCGCGCCCGTTGACGCGGATCGACACCACCGGCGCGAAATAACCGCGGTCATAGAACAGGCCCACCAGCCGCGCATAATCGGCCTGCGCCGCGGCCACCACATCCTGCGCCGTGGCAAGGCTGTCATCCGCCGCCATCGGCGCGGCAAGGGACACCGCCCGCAACTCGCCCAGCAGATCACTGTCCAGCCCGTTGCCATCAATGCGATATTCGAAAGCTATGGCCGATGCGGGCATCAACGACAGACAGGCCAAAAGGGCGATATGCTGCTTCATTTACTCAACTGCTCTCATACTCAACTGCGCTCTCTGCGCGTTCCTGCATAGGGCCGCGCCACCGGACCGTTCTTGTTTTCGCGTCACTTTGACACGGCTGCGCTTACGCCTCAACGCTTTGGGCCGCCAATGGTTCCCTTCCCTACCTATTTCCGATCCCGCCCCTGTCCATCCCGTTGCGGATTTTGCCTCGATACAGGCGTTAACGCGCCAAAAAGCCGCGCCTGACAGGCTTTCCGGCGGAAAAAAATCACGCTAACTTGAACGCCGTGCGAACAATGCCTGAAAGTAGGCCCCCCAATGACGCCAGAACTGCGCGGTCAAACCAACTGCGAGGCCTGTCCTATCCGGCATAGGGCCGTCTGTGCCTCCTGCGATACCGAGGAACTCCTCACCCTCGAGTCCATCAAATACTACACCAGCTTCAAGGCGGGCGAGACCATCGTCATGGCCCATGACCCGATGTCCTTCGTTGCCTCGCTGGTCTCTGGCACCGCCACGCTGGAGCACCTGACAGAGGACGGGCGCAAGCAAACCGTCGGCCTGCTGCTGCCCTCCGATTTCATCGGCCGCCCGGAGCGCGAGGCCGCGGTCTATGATGTCGTCGCCATCACCGATGTGACGCTCTGCTGCTTTCGCCGGACCCAGTTCGAACAGCTGCTGGCCAGCACCCCCCATATCACCGGCCGTATGCTGGAAATGACCCTTGATGAACTGGACGCCGCCCGCGCGTGGATGGTCCTTCTGGGCCGCAAGACCGCCCGCGAAAAACTGGCCAGCTTCCTGCTCCTGATCCTCAAACGCACCGTGGCCGACACCCCGCCCCTGCCCGCCAAAGCCTACAGCATCGACCTGCCCCTCACCCGCGAGGAGATCGCCAATTACCTCGGCCTGACCATCGAAACCGTCAGCCGCCAGTTCTCCAAACTGAAGGCAGAGGGGCTGATCCGCATCGAAAGCAGCAAAACCGTCACCATCCCCGACGCCGAAACCCTCGCAGAGGAAGCCGGCTCCGCCCTCTAACGCCCCCGTTCCCAACCTCGCCCTTGGCAGGCCCCCCGCATCGCGATAAGCCCTGCAGGGAACACCAGACACCACCAAAACGGGAGAGACACTAATGCCAAGCGTATTGGACCAACTACGAGACATGACTGTTGTCGTCGCCGATACCGGCGATGTTGAGATGGTCAAAGCCTACAAACCGGTTGATTGCACCACCAACCCCTCCCTCGTGCTGGCCGCTCTGGCCGATCCGGCCTCCGAAGACCTCGTCGCAGCAGAGATCGAAGCCGCCCGCAGCGCGGGCCTCACCCCCGAACAGGTCGCCGAAAAGCTGACCGTCGCCGTGGGCGCCCGCCTGACCAAGCTCGTCCCCGGCCGCGTCTCGACAGAGGTCGACGCCTGTCTGTCCTTCGACACCGAGGCCTCCGTCGCCCGCGCCCGCCAGATCGTCGCCGAATACGCCGACCGCGGCATCGACAAAAGCCGCATCCTGATCAAACTCGCCTCCACATGGGAAGGCATCCGCGCCGCCGAAATCCTGCAAAAGGAAGGCATCGACTGTAACCTGACGCTGCTGTTTTCCATGGCGCAAGCCGTGGCCTGCGCCGATGCGGGCGCTTTCCTGATCTCCCCCTTCGTGGGCCGGATCACCGATTGGTACAAAAAGGCCGAGGGCGTCGATGGCTACGAGGCCGAACAGGACCCCGGCGTGAAATCCGTGCGGTCGATCTATGACTACTACAAGTCCAACGGCATCAAGACCATCGTGATGGGCGCCTCCTTCCGCAACACCGACCAGATCAAGGCGCTTGCGGGCTGCGACAACCTCACCATCGGCCCTGCGCTTCTCGATGACCTAGAGGCCGACCAAGCCGACCTCCCCCGCGCCCTCTCCGCAGACAAGGCCAGCGGCGTCGCCCCGGTGACAATGGACGAGGCCACCTTCCGCTGGGAAATGAACGCGGACCCCATGGCCACCGAAAAGCTCGCCGAAGGCATCCGCAAATTCGACGTCGACCACCAAAAGCTCATCGCTCTGGTCGCCGAACGCCTCGGCGCGTAATCCCCGGCAGGCGGCGCAAACCACCGCGCCGCCGCCACCCCCAGCCCAAGATACCGCCCTTTGCCCGTCTTGGCCGTTGACAGCGCCCCGCCGCCAAACCAACATTTCCCCCATGACATCGAACACTGATCTAGGGGGTTACGCGGCGCTCTCCGCCAAACTGGCGCCGCTGACCGAGGACGACGACCTCACCCTCACACCCGCCGATTTCCCCGCCCCCCTCGCCGATCACACATCCTTTGGCGGGCTGGTGATCGATACCTCCTTTGTGCGCAGCATCGATTGGGGAGGAGAAACCGACCTACCCTTTGAAATTGTGGATCAAACCTTCGGGTTTGACGCGCTCGCCGAACCGGAAGGCTTCCGGCGTATGGGCCTCTGGCTGATGCACTTCTTGCTGTCGGGGCGCGAATGGGCGGGGCTGGAGCTAACCCACCCCACCAGCCGCGCGCAGTATTTCTATGCCCGCATCCGGCCACCCGCACCAAGGGATCACAAGCTCAAACAAGCCGCAGCGGTCTCCTATAGTGAATACGAATACTGGCCCACCGAAGTCTGGCGCCACCCCTTCGCAAACGCCGCAATGGCACGGGTGCACCGCGTCGCAAAACCCGACCGCCCCCTCTTTGCCTTCGGCTGGAGCCGCGATGCGCTAAAAAACCAGTTCGACCGCGAAAAAGCCGACCAGATCATCCTCGAGGCCACACCAGAGGGCATCGCCGCCATGGCCTGCGTCCTGATCGACATGGCTCACCCGACCCTTGGCCGCGAGGAGATCAACTTCGAGGTTCCGGGAATCGGCTTTGCCGGAACACAGAAGCGCAGCATCGAGGCGCGGTTCTGGCTGCCCAACTCCATGGCCTTCTATTGTGACACTCTGGATCAATTGGTGCTGCCGCCCACAGCCTCCCAAAGGCAACAGCAAACCGAACCGGACAACAGCGCCTGATCCGCCCCCTATTTCCGCGCAATTGACCTAGATCAAAGCGCCCCTCCGCCAGAGCCGACACAAACGATCCTGAACAGGTGCGCGATGTGCGACTCGCGCGATATGCGAAGGGATGTGTGGGATGCTGAATTACGGTAAGCTCATTGTATTAGCGATTGTTATGGTTACGGCCGCCATGGGGGCCAACTGGGCAAGGGATATTGCCTATCAGGTCCATGCCATCATCATCATGGGCGTTGCGGCCTTTATGTTCATCTGGGTGCTCCGGCGCACGGATGAACCCGAACCCGTCATCGACGCAAGCGGCTACCTCGACGGGGTTGTGCGCGCGGGGGTGATCGCTACGGGGTTCTGGGGCTGCGTCGGCTTTCTGGTCGGCGTTGTGATCGCCTTCCAACTGGCCTTCCCCTCGCTCAACCTCGAATGGGCACAGCCCTATGCCAACTTTGGCCGGTTGCGCCCGCTGCATACCTCTGCGGTGATCTTTGCCTTTGGCGGCAACGCCCTGATCATGTCCTCCTTCTACATCGTGCAACGCACCTGCGGCGCGCGGCTCTGGGGCGGGAACCTGTCGTGGTTCGTCTTCTGGGGCTACAACCTGTTCATCGTTCTGGCGGCCACCGGCTATCTTCTGGGCGCGACACAATCCAAGGAATACGCCGAGCCTGAATGGTATGTGGACATCTGGCTGACCATCGTCTGGGTCGCCTTCCTTGTCGTCTACCTCGGCACGATCTTCACCCGGCGCGAGAAACACATCTACGTCGCCAACTGGTTCCTGCTCAGCTTTATCGTCACCATCGCCATGCTGCATGTGGTCAACAACCTGTCGATCCCTGTGTCCTTCTGGGGCTCCAAATCGGTGCAGGTCTTTGCCGGTGTGCAGGACGCCATGACACAGTGGTGGTATGGCCATAACGCGGTGGGCTTCTTCCTCACCTCCGGCTTCCTCGGCATGATGTATTACTTCGTGCCCAAACAGGCGGGACGCCCTGTCTACAGCTACAAGCTCTCGATCATCCACTTCTGGGCGCTGACCTTCCTCTATATCTGGGCCGGTCCCCACCACCTGCACTACACGGCGCTGCCTGACTGGGCCTCGACCCTCGGCATGGTCTTCTCGATCATCCTGTGGATGCCCTCATGGGGCGGCATGATCAACGGGCTGATGACGCTTCAGGGCGCTTGGGACAAACTGCGCACCGACCCGATCATCCGCATGATGGTCGTCTCGCTCGCCTTCTACGGCATGTCCACCTTCGAGGGGCCGATGATGTCGATCCGCGCGGTCAACTCCCTGTCCCATTACACCGACTGGACCATCGGCCACGTGCACTCCGGCGCCCTTGGCTGGAACGGCATGATCACCTTCGGCGCGCTCTACTTCCTGACGCCGCGCCTCTGGGGCCGCGAGGCGATGTATTCGATCTCTGCGATCAACTGGCACTTCTGGCTCGCGACCATCGGCATCGTTCTCTACGCCGCCTCCATGTGGGTCACCGGCATCATGGAGGGCCTGATGTGGCGCGAAGTCGATGCGCAGGGCTTCCTCGTGAACTCCTTCGCCGACACCGTCAGCGCCAAGTTCCCGATGTATGTCGTGCGCGGCCTTGGCGGGGTGCTCTACCTTGCGGGCGGGCTGATCATGGCCTGGAACATGTTCATGACCATCCGCGGCGGCAAAACCGTCGAAGTCAAGGTCAACCCCAACGCAACACCAGCAGAATAAAAAGGAGGACGCATCATGGGTTTCCTGAACAAACACCAGATCCTAGAACGCAGCCCCACCTTGCTGCTGATTGCCACCTTCGGCGTCGTCAGCATCGGCGGCATGGTCGAAATCGCCCCCCTGTTCTATCTCGAGAACACGATCGAGGAAGTCGAGGGCATGCGCCCCTACTCCCCGCTCGAACTGACGGGCCGCGATATCTACATCCGCGAGGGCTGCTACACCTGCCACAGCCAGATGATCCGCCCCATGCGGGACGAGGTCGAACGCTATGGCCATTACTCCCTTGCCGCAGAAAGCATGTATGATCACCCCTTCCAATGGGGCAGCAAACGCACAGGGCCGGACGTGGCCCGCGTGGGCGGGCGCTACTCTGACGCTTGGCATGTGGACCACCTGAAAGACCCGCAATCCGTGGTGCCCGAATCCATCATGCCCAAATACGCCTTCCTCGCGGAAACCCGCATCACCGGCGAATATGTGCAGGACCTGCTGGAAACCCACCGCATGGTGGGCGTGCCCTACACCGACGAGATGATCGAAAACGCGCAGATGGACTTCAAGGTGCAGGCCGACCCCGACAGCGACTGGGAGGAGATGCTGGAACGCTACCCCGGCGCGGTGGTCAGCAACTTTGACAGCGCATCAGGCATCACCGAAATGGATGCCCTCGTCGCCTACCTGCAAATGCTCGGCACCCTGGTCGATTTCTCGACCTTCGTGCCCGATCAAAGCCGCTGATTAAAGGAGAGCCGTAATGGATACCTATTCTTTCTTGCGCCAGCTCGCCGACAGCTGGGTCCTGCTTCTGATGACCGTCTTCTTCATCGGCGCGATCCTCTGGGCCTTCCGCCCCGGAAGCCGCGATCTGCATGACGACATCGCGAATATTCCCCTGCGCAACGACACCATCCCAACCCCGAAGCGGGAGGACCAGCCATGAGCCAGCCAGACACAGACGCGGTCACAGGCACCGATACAACCGGCCACGAATGGGACGGCATCAAAGAACTCAACAACCCCCTGCCGCGCTGGTGGCTCTGGTGCCTCTACCTGACCATCATCTGGGGCGTGGGCTATTCCATCGCCTATCCGGCATGGCCGATGATCTCGGGCGCAACCAAGGGCGTGCTCGGCTATTCCACCCGCGCCGAGGTGGCCGCCGAAATCACCCGCTTCAACGACCAGAACGCCGCCCTGAAAACCGCCTTGGCAGAGGTCGACCTGACCACCCTCGCGCAAAACCCCGACCTACAGCGTTTCGCTGTGGCCAATGGCGCGGCGGTGTTCCGCACCAACTGCTCCCAGTGCCACGGCTCCGGCGCGGCGGGGTCCAAGGGCTACCCGAACCTACAGGATGACGACTGGCTCTGGGGCGGCGAAATCGACCAGATCGCCCATACAGTGCGCCACGGCATCCGGAACGAGACCGACCTCGACGCCCATTACTCCCAGATGCCCGCCTTTGGCGAGCTGCTGGAAGAAGGCGAGATCAAAGACACCGCGCAATATGTCCTCTCCCTCTCGGGTCAGGACCACGACGCAGAGGCCGCCGCCCGCGGCACGGTGATTTTCGAGGAGCAATGCTCCGCCTGTCATGGCGACGCGGGCCTTGGCGACATCGAACAAGGCGCCCCGAACCTCGCCGATGCCATCTGGCTCTATGGCGGCGATATCGCCGCGATCGAGGAAACCATCACCAATGCCCGCTTTGGCGTGATGCCCGCATGGGGCGAACGCCTGAGCCAAAGCGACGTCAACGCCGTCGCCGCCTATGTTCACGGCCTCGGCGGCGGCGAGTAACACAAGATCCCTTTTCCGGCCGGATCCCTGCCGGAAAAGCGGAGGAGATGCGCAGGCCTGATCATCTGTGCAGAGGCCCCGGCCCAAGAACCTGTTCGCACATTCTCTTGGGTCGGGGTTTTCTCGGATCATCTTGATCTGAGTCAAAGCCCCGCCGCAATGGCGCAGCTAAACCATACCAGCGAACAGGTTTGGACAAGGTGGACAAGGTATGACCACGTCTGAGAATAAATCCCTCTATGCTCCGCAGGAGCCTATCTTCCCGCGCCGTGTCTCCGGCTTTTTCCGGCGGATGAAATGGGCGATCCTCGTGGTCACCCTCGGGATCTACTACCTCACCCCCCTGATCCGCTGGGACAGAGGCCCGGCCCTGCCGGACCAAGCCGTCCTCGTCGACCTCGCAGGGCGCAGGTTCTACTTCTTCTGGATCGAAATCTGGCCGCATGAATTCTACTTCGTGGCGGGCCTTTTGATCATGGCGGGCCTCGGCCTCTTCCTCTTCACCTCGGCGCTGGGCCGCGTCTGGTGCGGCTACACCTGCCCGCAAACCGTCTGGACAGACCTCTTCATCCTCGTCGAACGCTGGATAGAGGGCGACCGCAACGCCCGCGTCCGCCTGTGGAACGCCAAATGGGACATCCGCAAATGGCGGCTGCGCCTGACGAAATGGGCGGTCTGGCTGGTCATCTCGGTGGCAACAGGGGGCGCTTGGGTCTTCTACTTTACCGATGCGCCCACACTGGCCCGCGACCTTATCACCTTCAACGCCCACCCGATCGCCTATGGCACCATCGCGGTGCTGACGGCGACGACCTTCCTGTTTGGCGGCTTCATGCGCGAACAGGTCTGTATCTACATGTGCCCATGGCCCCGCATCCAAGGCGCCATGATGGACGACGACACCCTCACCGTCGGCTACCGCGACTGGCGCGGAGAGCCACGCGGCAAAAAGCGCAGCGCCGACACAGGCGATTGCATCGACTGTATGGCCTGCGTCAACGTCTGCCCCATGGGCATCGACATCCGCGACGGCCAGCAAATGGAATGCATCACCTGCGCCCTCTGCATCGACGCCTGCGATGATGTCATGGGCAAAATCGGCCGCGACCGCGGGCTGATCGACTACCTCGCCCTCTCGGACGAGCCCGCCGAACGCGCCGGCAAACCGCCGCGCCCGATCTGGCAACATGTGCTGCGCCCGCGCACGGTGCTCTATACCCTGCTGTGGTCCCTGATCGGCTTCGGCCTCGTCTTTGCCCTGTTCATCCGCGCCGATATCGACCTGACGGTCGAACCCACGCGCAACCCCACCTATGTCACCCTGTCGGACGGCTCGGTGCGCAACAGCTACACCCTGCGCCTGCGCAACAAACACGGCGAGCCGCGCGACTTCCGCATCTCGCTCAGCTCCGACGCGATCCTGCGGATCGACCTTGAGGGGACAGAACGCAACATCATCACCGTGCCCCCCGATGCCTCCACCATGCAGCGCGTCTATGTCACCGCCCGCCCCGGCGATCCGGCGGCCCATGCCGCCCATACCGACCTGCGCTTCTGGGTCGAGGACACCGCCAATGACGAACGCGCCCATCGGGACACAACCTTCAACGGAAAGGCCGACCAATGACCACAACAGGCAAACCCCTCACCGGCCGCAAAGTCGCCCTGATGTTCGTCTCCGGCTTTGCCGTGATCATCGCCGTCAACCTGACCCTCGCCTTCAAGGCCGTCGCCACCTTTCCGGGGCTGGAGGTCAAAAACTCCTACGTCGCCTCGCAAAGCTATGACGCTGACCGCGCCGCGCAGGAAAACCTCGCATGGGACGTGGCCGCGCGGGTCGAAGACGGCATTCTGCGCCTGACCATCCTGCACCACGGCGACCCGGTGCAGCCCGTGATCCGCTCCGCCACCCTTGGCCGCGCCACCAATGTGGCACAGGACCAAACGCCGGAGTTCACCTTCGATGGACAGGCCTTTACCGCCCCCGTGACCCTTGGCAAAGGCAACTGGAACCTGCGCCTCGTGGCCGAGGCAGAGGACGGCACGACCTTCAAACAACGCATCATCGTGCGGATCGCCGGATGAGCAGCGCCGCCGCCTGCCCCGGCTGCATCGCAGCCCCGCTTGCCCAAAGCACAGCCGCCCGCGCCGCACCGCAGGGCATCACCCTCTCCCTGCCCGGCATCCACTGCGCGGGCTGCATCGCGGGGGTGGAACGCACCCTGCTGCAAACCCCCGGCGTCCGCGCCGCCCGCGTGAACCTGTCCCGCAAACGCGTCACCATAGACGCACCGGGGATGGAGCCAGAGGCCCTGATCGACGCGCTGGTGGCGGCGGGCTACGACACCCTGCCTATGGACGAGGCCCTCCTCGCGGGCGAGGCCTCCGATGCCGCAGGCCGCGCCCTGCTGTTGCAGGTGGCGGTGGCGGGCTTTGCCATGATGAACGTCATGATGTTCTCCGTCGCGGTCTGGTCCGGCGCGGCGCAGGCCACGCAAAACATGTTCCACTGGCTCGCCGCCGCCATCGCCGTGCCTGCGCTGGCCTTCTCGGCGCGGGTCTTTGTTGTCTCCGGCTGGCGCGCGCTCCGCGCAGGGCGGCTGAACATGGATGTGCCGATCTCGCTGGCGATCATCCTCGCCACCGGCCTGTCGCTCTATGAAACCAGCCAAGGGGGCCACCGCGTCTACTTCGACGCCGCGCTCTCGCTCACCTTCTTCCTCCTCGTGGGCCGCTACCTTGACCACCGCACAAGACAGGCCGCCCGCTCCGCCAGTCAGGAACTCAGCGCGCTGGAATCCCCCCGCGCCCTGCGGATCGAGGCGGACGGCACCCGCCGCCACGTCAATGTCTCTGCCCTGCAGGTGGGCGACGAAATCCTCGTCGCCGCCGGTATGCGCATCCCCGTCGACGGGCTGATCCTGCAAGGCAGCTCCGACGTGGACCGCTCGCTGCTCTCGGGCGAAAGCCTGCCGCAACCCGCCAGCCCCGGCGCGGCGCTCTCGGCGGGCGAGATGAACCTCTCCGCCCCCCTGACCCTGCGGGTCACGGCCACGGGCGAGGACACAAGCCTGCGCCGCCTCGCCGCCCTGATCGACACGGCAGAAAGCGCGCGCAACCGCTACACCTCGCTGGCCGACCGCGCGGCGCAGATCTACGCCCCCACGGTCCACCTTCTGGCGCTGGTCACCTTCGCAGGCTGGATCGCCCTCGGCGCAGGCTTCGCCCCCGCCCTCAATATCGCGATCTCGGTGCTGATCATCACCTGCCCCTGCGCCCTCGGCCTCGCCGTGCCCGCGGTGATGACGGCCACCATGGGCCGCCTGTTCCGCCACGGCCTACTGGTCAAGGACGGCACCGCGCTGGAACGTCTGGCAGAGGTCGACACCGTCGTCTTCGACAAAACCGGAACCCTGACCACCGGCATCGCCAGCCTCTCCGGCACCGGCCTGCCGACAGAGCACCTCGCCGTGCTCGCCGCCCTCAGTCAGGCCTCCAGCCACCCGATCTCCCGCGCCATCGCCGCGGCCCTGCCGCAGGGGATCACCCCTGCCCAGATCACCGCGATCACCGAACACCCCGGCAAGGGGATCAGCGCAACATGGCGTGGCCAAGACGTCCGTCTTGGCCACGCCGCATGGGCCGCGCCCGACGGCGGCGGCGCGGGGCCGGGGGGCCCCGCGCTCGCCATCGGGCGCGGCCCGGCCACCGCCCTGCCGCTAACCGAGAGCCTGCGCACAGGCGCGCAGGAGGCGATGGCGCAGCTGCAGGCCATGGGCCTGCCTGTGCTAATCCTCTCCGGCGACAGCGATGCCGCCACCGCGGGCATCGCCGCCCGCCTTGGCAATCCGCCCTATCGGGCAGAGGTCACCCCGCAGGACAAAATCGAACAGATCAAAGCCATGACGGACGCGGGCAAGCGCGTCCTCATGGTCGGCGATGGCCTCAACGACACCGCCGCTCTGGCGGCCGCCCATGCCTCCATCGCTCCGGCGCAGGCGCTGGACGCCTCGCGCACCGTCTCGGATTTCGTCCTCTTCGGCGCCAGCCTCGCCGAGGTGCCAGAGGCGATCACCACCGCCCAAAGCGCCCGCCGCCGCGTGCTGGAAAACTTCACCATCGCTGCGGGCTATAACCTGATCGCGATCCCCGTGGCCGTGCTCGGCTTCGCCACCCCGCTCAGCGCCGCCATCGCCATGTCGGCCTCCTCCATCACGGTGCTGCTCAACGCCTTGCGCATGAGGTAACCCATGAACGTCCTGATCATCCTCGTCCCCGTCTCGCTGACCCTCGCGGCCCTCGCCCTGATCGGCTTCATCTGGACCCTGCGCCGCGATCAATACGACGATCTGGAAGGCGACGCATGGCGCATCCTGTCAGAGGATGAAACGCCCAAGGACTAGCGCAAAGCCGCCTTCATCGAGCTTTCCGGAAAACAGGTCGCCGCGCGGCCGTTCTTCTCCTGCCAACGCCCGATAGAGCGCCGCGTCTTATACCCCGGCAATCCATCGGCCCCGCCCACGTCATGCCCCTGCCGCTCCAGCGCCCGCTGCATCACCGCCACGTCAGAGCGATAAAGCCCCCCGACATTGCCCCAACGCCCCGCGAAATCCTTGGACCCATATTGAATCCGGTCCCCCACATGGCCAACGAACAGGGCATAAAGGTCCGATGTATTGTAATCCTTCAACACATAGAAATTCGGCGTCACGATAAAGGCAGGGCCGGACCGCCCCGCAGGCATCAACAAAAACCCCTGCTTGCGCGCCTCATGCGCCGGAAAGGGCTTGCCCGACACACGGGTCACCCCCATCGCGGCCCATTTCGAAATCGCCTTGCCCTGATCCGGCCCCTCCAGCGTGCAAGACACACTCGCAGGCACCGAAACCTCAAACCCCCAATCGCGCCCCTTCACCCAGCCATGTTTGGCCAGATAATTCGCGATCGAGGCGATGGTGTCGGCCTCAGATTGCCAGATATCCGCACGCCGATCGCCGCTCCCGTCCACCGCATATTTCAGGAAATTCGAGGGCATGAACTGCGGCTGCCCCAAGGCCCCCGCCCAACTGCTACGCATCGCGCCACCGGGGACATGGCCCTCCTCGGCGATCTGCAAGGCGGCGATCAACTCGCCCTCGAAATACGCCGCACGCCGATCCATGAACCCCTTGGTGCCCAAAATCTGGAACACATTATGGGGGATCTTCACACGGCCATAGCCGCTCTCGCGCCCCCAGATGCCAAGGATGATCCGGCCGGGAACACCGGTGCGCCGCTCCGCCGCCGCCAATGCCGCGCCGTGCCGCTGCGCCATCTGCCGCCCGACAGAGGTCGCCCCATCCACAGACCCGCGATTGAAATACTTGCCGGGGGAGCCGAACTCCGCCTGCCGCTGCCGCTTCGGCGTGGTGGCCTTGCTGCCCGGCGGCACCAGATCGGGCAGGTCCCAATTCAACTGCACCCCGTCAAAGGCGCGCTCAAATGTGCCCCGCGACACGCCTTTGCGCTTGGCTTGTGGCCAGACCACCCGCTCCAGCCAGCCCTCGAACTGCCGCTGCACAGCCGCCTTATTCTGCGCCACGGCGGGCGAACAGAGCAGCAAAGACAAACAAACCGTCAGGATACGAATAACCACCGCGCAAGGCTCCTACACCAATCAAACTGTGGGAAAGCCTACCGCCATTCCGCCCCGCCGTGAACCGCCGCGACCATGGTGCCGGAAAAAAGGAGTGGTGCCGCTGATAGGACTCGAACCTACGACCCCATCATTACGAATGACGTGCTCTACCATCTGAGCTACAGCGGCCAACCGTGGCGGAGTGTCTACGCCGCCAGCAGGGGGTTTGACAAGATGCCGCGCGGGTTAGCTGCCGGCTTTTGCCTCGGCCGGTTCCGCGTCCTCAACAGGCTCCGCATCCTCGGCCACAACGACGGCATTGGCCGCCACAGGGGCCGTGCCAACGATCAGGGGCAGCATATCCGCCGCGCCGGTCTCGGCCACATCGGCGCCCTTCGGCTCGCGCCATGTCAGGGTGTCAAAGCTGTCGCAGTTGGAACAGACCGGCTGCCAGGTCGCATGCACGGTCTGGCAATTGTCGCAAACCCACTGCGGCCCGCGATTGGCGGTCACAGCACGGGCCAGCCATGCGCGGGTGATATGCTCATCCGCGCCCTCGCCCTGCTCCACCGCTGCCATGATGGCAAGGGAGCGCGAGGTCGGATGCGATGTCGCCAGATCGCCAAGCGCCTTGCGCGCGGCAGGGAATTCCTCGGCGGCGAGGTTCAGCTCGGCCATGAGCATCTTGGTCTCGGGGTGATCGGGCCGCTGCCCTGTCAAAGCGCCAAAACGCTTGATCCGCGCGGCGGGGGTTTCGTCCGGCGCAATGGCGGCAAAGGCCGCGGCCAGCTCGGGGTGGGGCTGCGCGCCCCATGCTTTCTTCAGAACCCGCGCCGCATACTTCGGCTTGCCCTGCGCGATATAACCCTGCGCGGCCATCACAGCGGCGGGGATCAGATCAGGCGACAGACGGTTCGCCTCGATCGCCGCCTCGCGGGCCTCGATCGACTTGCCGTCCTCCATCACATCCTTGGCCTCGGAGAGCGCCAGAACCGCGTCACGGCGGCGATGCACATCGCGCGGCATGGTCCCGTGCTTCAGCTTGGCGGCCAAAGTCGCCCGCGCACCGGACCAATCCTCGGCCCCCGCCTGCAGCTTAAGCAAGGTGTTCTGCACTTCCTCATGCTTCGGCTTGATGGCAAAGGCCTTCTCGGCCAGCTTCAGGGCGGTTTCCGTATCCCCCTCAGACAGCTTTTGCTTCATGATCCCGCGAATGCCGACAAACCGGGTTTTGTCATCGGTCAGCAGCGCCTTGTAGGTCACCTCGGCCTTCTTGCGATCGCCCACCATCTCCGCCGCCTGCGCGGTCAAAAGGTTGGTCAACTCCGGCTTGCGCAGATAGCGCTCCGCCTTGGCGGCCTTGACCATGGCCAAACGCCCTTCGCCAGAGGCCAAGGCCATCATCCCCTCGGACAGGGCCTCAAACCCCTTGCGCTCGCGGTTGCGGTCGAAATAGCGCGACATCGCGGTTTCGTCCCCGTTCAGGAACCGCAGAACCGCCACCAGAAATCCTGTCAACTTCAGCACCAGCCACACCGCAACCAGAAGGACAATCGCGCCCAACACGGCCATCAGAGGCGACAGGTTCAACTCATACCCACCGGCGGTGATGCCCACCCCGGTGTCGGTGTCGATCAACATTCCAGCGCCATAGGCAAGCGCCCCGATGACTCCAACGAACAAAACAATACGGATAACGGACCAGATCATAATGGGTGTCCTCAGTTCGGGGTCAAAGCGGTTGAAACAGTATCGGCGGCGGCCAAAGCATCGCTACGCGTCTGCGCGGCGGCGATCCAATCGGCCAGAATGGTCTTGGCGCTCTCGGGCAGGGTCTCTGCCTCGCTCAGGGCATCGGCGATCCGCGCCTCGGCCAAGGCGGCCTCCACACGGCTCAGAACCGCATCGGCGCTGTCGCCCTCTTTGGGCTCAAGGCTGCGAATGCCCAGCTGCCGCTGCATGAAATTACCCACACGGTTCCCGTCGTCAGACGAGCCACGCCGCGCCGCATTCAGCGCCTCGCGGGCAAGGGGCGGGAACTGCTCTTGCAAGGCCCCAAGGGTCGGCGCCCCGCTCTCGGCCAGATCGGCGAGCGCGGCGGGCACCTCGATCCCCTCCAGCGCAGGCAGCGCGTCGGCAAAGGGCGCGCCGCTGTCCAGAGCGGCCTTGATATCCGCAAGGGCCTGCTGGCGGCGCGCCACGGCGGCGGCCTCCTGCGCGGCGGCCTCTGCGGCGGCGGCCTCGGCCTTGCTCGCGGCGGCATCATCCACAATCGCCTGCATCTGCGCCATCTGTCCGGTGACCTCGGCACGCAGGGCGGCCACAGCCGCGGCAACGGCGGGGTCATCGGCATTGTCGATCGGGCGCTTTTCAAGCTCGGCCAAACGCGCATCAATCCCGGCCATGGCGGTCAAAGCAGCGGCCAAGGCCGCCTCATCTGTCGCAACCGCGGTCTCGACCGTGCCGATCCGCGTCTCAAGCGCCGCAGTCGCCTCGCCCGAGGCCGCAGAGGCCTTGAGCGCCTCAACCTCGGTGCTCAGCGCGCCAAGGCTCTCGCCCTGCTCCGCAAGCGCGGCCTCAACCGCACTGGTGTCCGCCTTCAGCGGCCAGCCCTCTGGAATAATGTATCGCGCGGCGGCAAAGCCGATGGCCGCAGCCAAAAGCCCGCCCAAAACCCCGCCAAGCAGAGTATTGGATCGCTGCGGCGCAGGCGCGGGCGTCGGGGCAGGCGCCGGTTTCGCAGCCGCCTCCTTCACAGGATCCGCCTTCGGGGCTTCGGCCTTCACAGGCTCAACCACCTTCGCGGCGGCACTGTCATATCCGGTCTTCACCGCCGTCGGCTTGGCGCTGTCGGCCTTCGCGGCGGGCGTTTTCGGAGGTTCCGCTGCGGGCTTGGCAGGTGCACTCGCCTTGGCATCCGGCTTTGCCGCCGCCTTGGCAGGTGCCTTATCCGCGGCCTTCGCAGGCGTCTTTGCACTTGTCTTGGAAGGGGTCGCCTTCGCCTTACTTGGCGTCTTCGGCGTCGCTGCCTTCGGCTTGGCGGCTGGCTTGTCCGGCGTTGCGCCCTTGTCCGTTTTGCCAGCGTCTGTCTTGTCAGAATCGGCCACTCGAAAACCCCCTTCGAATCTCAGTCCGTTTACACGCGGCACATCCGCCAACTGCAAGCTTATCTGCACCCGCCTCCAGCCTCAAGCAGCGCGAAGGCTCTGCGACAGCGCGTCCACCATTCCCTTGGCCGTTGGCTCGGATGCCACCGTTAAATCCACCCCATTGCCGAATGCACAATCCGCAGCCACAGCAGGGCTAAGTGCGCAAATACACAGGTTTTTCGCACTATTCCCTATCTGTGCCGACAAAATGCGCGCGCTGCGCGGGGAAAAAATGGGCAATAACACCAAACCGGGCGCGGCAAGGGCCTGCACCGCCTCTGCGCTCAACGGAACCTCATGCTGATGATACAGGATCACCCGCCGCGCCGATTGACCCCGCGCCTGCAACCCCTCCACCAGATTGCCGCGATGATACTGCCCCGCAAAATGCACAACCTCGCAGCCCGGCGGCTGCGCCAGAATAACCTCGGCCAGTTCCGCCGCCCCGCCGGAGCCAGCGACCACATCAAACCCCGCCTCCCGCGCCACCGCACCGGTGCGCGGCCCGACGCAATAGGCCCGCCCGCGCCATCCGGAAAACCGCACAAAGGCTGCAACCCCCTCCGCACTGGTAAAAGCGGCGGCAAAAACCTCGGGCAGTTCCGGCAGTCCTCCGAAATACCCGATCTGCAACACGGGAGAGATCACAATCCGGCCCGGCGCGCCAAGGCTCTGCACCACCTGATCCGCAAAACGATCCGATCCGGCAACAGGCCGCGTCAAAAGCAAGATTGCATCTTCGATGTTCACAATTGGCGACCTCACGGGTTAAGCCCTATGTGCGGTGTATCGCGCCGCCCAACTCCGGATCAACCCAAAGGCCCCGCCCGTGACCCTCACCCTCCTTGGCATCGAAAGCAGTTGCGACGACACAGCCGCCGCCGTTGTGCGCTGGTCCGAGCAGGACGGGGCACAGATCCTGTCCAACCACGTCGCAGGGCAGGAGGCGCTGCATGCAGATTTCGGCGGCGTCGTCCCCGAAATCGCCGCCCGCGCCCATACGGAGAAACTCGACCATATGGTCGAGGCCGCCCTTCAGGGTGCGGGC
Source organism: Harenicola maris (assembly GCA_018524345.1). Classification (GTDB taxonomy): domain Bacteria; phylum Pseudomonadota; class Alphaproteobacteria; order Rhodobacterales; family Rhodobacteraceae; genus Harenicola; species Harenicola maris. The sequence continues at coordinate 444,711 of JADQAZ010000002.1, read as the reverse complement.
CTGCGGCTGAAAGACTGCGACGCCATCGCTGTCACCTCCGGCCCCGGGCTGATCGGCGGGGTGCTGGCGGGTGTGATGTGCGCCAAGGGGCTGTCGCTGGCCTCGGGCCTGCCGCTGGTCGGAGTGAACCACCTCGCCGGACACGCCCTGACCCCGCGCCTGACCGATGGCCTGCCCTTCCCCTATCTGATGCTGCTGGTCTCGGGGGGCCATTGCCAGTTCCTCATCGTCCACGCAGCGGACCGGTTCGAGCGTCTCGGCGGCACGATTGATGACGCCCCGGGCGAGGCCTTTGACAAAATCGCCCGCATCCTCGGATTGCCCCAGCCCGGCGGCCCCTCGGTGGAACGCGCGGCATTGGAGGGCGACCCCAAGGCCTTCGCCCTGCCGCGCCCCCTGCTGGATCGTCCCGGCTGCGATATGTCCTTCTCCGGCCTCAAAACCGCCCTGCTGCGTGCCCGCGACGGCGCGCTCGCTGCCGATGGCAGCCTCGCGCGCGCCGACCAATGCAACCTCAGCGCCAGCTTTCAGGCCGCCATCACCGATGTTCTAGCGGCCAAGACCAAGCGGGCCCTCGCGGCCTACGCCGCGCTCGCGCCCGCTGTCCCGACCCTCGCGGTCGCCGGGGGCGTTGCGGCGAACCAGACCATCCGCGCCGCTCTCGCGGCGCAGGCCGAGAGCGCGGGCGTGCGCTTTACCGCGCCGCCCCTCGCGCTGTGCACCGACAACGCCGCCATGATCGCCTGGGCAGGGCTGGAACGTTTTCGCCTCGGCGAAAGCGATGATCTCACCCTCTCCGCCCGCCCGCGCTGGCCCCTTGATACCGCCGCCGCGCCGATGCTCGGCTCCGGCAAAAAGGGCGCCAAGGCATGACGGGTGTCACCATCCTAGGCGGCGGCGCCTTTGGCACCGCCCTCGCCGTGGCTCTGGCGGAGGTCCACAGCCGCGTCCACCTCTGGGCGCGCCAGATGCCACAGGGCCGCGAAATGCCGCGTCTGCCCGGAGTAATCCTGCCGCAAAACGTCACTGTTTCACCGGAAATAGAGGTTTTCGGCCCCATCCTCGCCGCCCTGCCTATGTCACAGCTGGAGGGCGTCTTGCGCGCCCATCCCGCCCTTGCCGCGCACCCAATCGTCGCCTGCTGCAAGGGCATCCGCCCTGACAGCGGGCTCGGCCCCGCCGGTGTGATCACAAGCGTCTTCCCCGAGAGCGCCCCCGCCCTGCTCACAGGGCCGAGCTTCGCCATCGACATCGCCCGCGGGCTGCCAACCGCCCTCACCCTCGCCTGCGCCGACCCCGCCCTCGGCGCCATGCTGCAGGAACAGCTCTCCACCCCGCGCCTGCGCCTCTACCTGACCACCGACGTGGCGGGGGCCGAACTTGGCGGCGCGCTCAAGAACGTCATCGCCATCGCCTGCGGCATCGCCATGGGCGCGGGCTTTGGCGAAAGCGCCCGCGCCGCCCTGATGACCCGCGGCTTTGCGGAAATGACCCGCTTTGCCGTGGCCCATGGCGCCCTGCCCGAAACGCTCGCGGGCCTCTCCGGCCTTGGCGATCTCTCCCTCACCAGCAGCTCGGAGAAATCCCGCAACTTCGCCTATGGTCTCGCCCTCGGGCGCGGGGAAACCCCCGACAGCGCCACCACAACCGAAGGTATCGCCACCGCCCGCGCCTGCGCCGCCCGTGCGCGCAGCGCTGGCATTCCCCTGCCTGTGACGGAAGCCACCGCCGCCGTTCTGGCCGGTGAAATCTCCCCGAATCAGGCTCTAACACAGCTTCTTTCCCGCCCATTGACTCAGGAGTAACCAATGCAAGTAGCCCTCATCTGCCGCGACAAACCCAATTCTCTCGACACCCGCATGGCCAACCGCCCCGCGCATCTCGACTACCTCAAATCCAGCGGCGACATGGTGCTGCAAGCCGGCGCCCTGCCAAATGCCGAGGGCACGCCCACAGGCTCCCTCATCGTGCTGGAGGTCGCCAGCCTGACAGACGCAAAAGACTGGGCCACAAACGACCCCTACGCCAAGGCGGGCCTGTTCGAGGACGTGCATATCGCGGAATGGAAGAAGGTCATCGGCTGATGCGCTACTGGCTTTTCAAATCCGAAACCTCCACGTGGAGCTGGGAACAGCAGGTCGCCAAAGGCGAGGCCGGAGAGGAATGGGACGGCGTGCGCAACTACCAAGCCCGCAATTTCATGCGCGAAATGTCCCTCGGCGATCGCGGTTTCTTCTACCTCAGCCAAAAGGACAAAAAGATCGTCGGCATTGTCGAGGTCTGCGCCGAGGCCCACCCCGACAGCACCACGGATGACGACCGTTGGGACTGTGTTGATATCAAAGCCATCGAACCCCTGCCCAAACACGTCACGCTGGATCAGATCAAAACAGAGCCTAAACTGGCGGAAATGGTGCTGGTCAAGAACTCCCGCCTCTCGGTGCAGCCGGTGACAGAGGCGGAATGGGCCCTGATCTGCGCCATGGGCGGCCTCGGGGGCTAGGCCAAAGGCCCGCCCTGTGGCAGGCTGACACAAATCCTAGCAACACGAGGGGAGAGGCATGGAACTCATCAACATCATCGCCGCCGCGGCGGCGGCTTGGGCCTTTGGCGCGGTCTGGTATATGGCGCTGGCTAAACCATGGCAGGCGGCGGCGAACCTGAGCGAAGAACAGGTCAAACAGCTGAACCCCATGGTCTACGCCATCAGCTTTGCCATGGCAGTGGTGACAGCGGGCATGATGCGCCACATCTTCGCCTCCTCCGGCGTGACCACCATTGGCGCGGGGGCGATCTCCGGCTTTGGCCTCGGCGCCTTCATCACCCTGCCATGGCTGGTGACCCATTACCTCTTTGCCATGAAACCCAAGGCCCTGATCGTGATCGACGGCGGCTACGGCGTGATCGGCAGCACCCTGATGGGCATCGTCCTGATGGCATTCTGAAACGACAAAGGGCGCCCACAATCGGGGCGCCCTCAATTCCAACGAAACAGGCTCTATATCAGCCGTAAACGCTTTCTTTGCCGAATTCTTTGGTCAGCATGTAATAGACCACAACGCGGTATTTGTTGCGCTCGGATTTGCCATACACCTCGATCACCTTGTTGATCGCTTCCATCAGGTTCGGACCATCGGCCAGACCCAGCTTTTTCATAAGGAAGTTCTTCTTCACGGTCTCAAGCTCGGAGGCCTGCGAACCAGCAACCGTAGAGGCATCCGCGTTATAGATCGCAGGGCCGCAACCAATGGTCACTTTGCGCAGCAGATCCATATCAGGTGTCATGCCACATTTGTTTTTCAGGTCATCTGCGTAAATCGCGATAAGATCGTCTCTCTTGCCCATGGTTTTTTGCCCCTCCGGCTAATGATTACTATTGGGTTCTTTACCCGCGCTAAGATGTAACCGCCCGAACCTCACATACAAAGAGAAAAACCACAAAGGTTTCCCCGTAGTCGGGATACCGCCAATAAAAAAGGGCCCGGCGCAATTGCACCGGGCCCTCTTCAAGTCAACTCCCTAAGGGATCAATAACGGTAATGCTCGGGCTTGAACGGCCCCTCGGTGGAGACACCGATATAATCCGCCTGCTCTTTGTCCAGCTTGGAAAGCTTCACCCCGATACGATCAAGGTGCAAACGCGCCACCTTCTCGTCCAGATGCTTGGGCAGGATGTAAACCTCGTTCTTATACTGGTCGGCCCGCAGGAAGATTTCCATCTGCGCCAGAACCTGATTGGTGAAAGAGGCGGACATCACGAAAGACGGGTGACCCGTGGCGTTGCCAAGGTTCAGCAAACGGCCCTCGGAGAGCAGGATCAAACGATTGCCATTCGGCATCTCGATCATATCCACCTGCTCTTTGATGTTGGTCCACTTGTGGTTCTTTAGGCTCGCCACCTGAATTTCGTTGTCGAAGTGGCCGATGTTGCCAACAATCGCCATGTCCTTCATCTCGCGCATATGCTCGATGCGGATCACGTCCTTGTTGCCGGTTGTGGTGATGAAAATGTCTGCGTCTGCAACAACATCTTCCAGCAGAACAACCTCAAAGCCGTCCATCGCCGCCTGCAACGCACAGATCGGGTCAACTTCCGTCACCTTCACACGCGCACCGGCACCAGCGAGCGACGCAGCAGAGCCTTTGCCCACATCGCCGTAACCCATCACAACCGCAACCTTACCGGCCATCATGGTGTCTGTCGCGCGGCGGATACCGTCCACGAGGGACTCTTTACAGCCATACTTGTTGTCGAACTTCGACTTGGTGACAGAGTCGTTCACGTTGATCGCAGGGAAAGGCAGTTGGCCTTTTTTCTGCAGGTCATAAAGACGGTGCACACCGGTGGTGGTTTCCTCGGAAACGCCCATGATGGCTTCGCGTGTCTTGGTGAACCAACCGGGTGTCTCGGCCATACGCTTTTTGATCTGCGCAAAAATGGCTTCTTCTTCCTCGGAAGTCGGCACTTCGATCAGGTCGGTTTCACCGGCCTCAACCCGTGCGCCCAACAGAACATAAAGCGTCGCGTCGCCGCCATCATCAAGGATCAGGTTCGGCCCCTCGGGGAACATAAAGGACTTATCAAGGTAGTCCCAATGCTCAACCAATGTCTGGCCCTTGATCGCAAACACAGGCGTGCCGCCCGCTGCGATCGCCGCTGCCGCGTGATCTTGGGTCGAGAAAATGTTGCAAGAGGCCCAGCGCACATCGGCGCCCAAAGCCACCAGCGTTTCAATCAGAACCGCTGTCTGAATGGTCATATGAAGCGAGCCGACAATGCGCGCGCCCTTCAAAGGCTGCTCTTCGCCGTATTCGGCACGCAGAGCCATCAGGCCCGGCATTTCGGTCTCGGCAATCGCCAATTCCTTGCGGCCAAACTCGGCCAAGTTGATGTCTTTTACAATGTAGTCCTGAGCCATTCGTCACGCACTCCTGATAAGGTTTGCGTGCCAGTATCACCCAAAGGGACAAACAGCAACTGTGGCGTCTTGCCTAGCTTGGAATGCCGGCGGGTTTCACGCTTTCCGGCGCCCGAAAGAACCCCGTGCCGGAGGAGACGATACAGGAAATCCCGTTCGCATGGGTCAACAACACGGTGAAAGAGCCGGACTCCGCGCTGCTCCACACCTCAAGAACGGCCGTCGCCGATTGCATCCCGCCAGCGGTCAGTGTTTCGGAAAACTTCTCCTCAAGGCCCGCCACCACCGTATCCCTCTTGCCGCAGGCGGCGCTGAGGGCGGGGGTGGCAATAACAAGACCTGCACCAACCATTCCGGCGATTTTCGTAAGCATGTGCATAACACTGCTCCTTTCGCTCTGGTTACAGCGAAAAGGGCGCAAGCCAAGAAGAGCGCGCACCCCCCTTCGCTTTGTCACGCTTTCCACTGCCCGGAAGCGCTTGGAAAACAGCATGCGCCCAGTTTGCGGCTTTCCAAAGACAGCGCCTTGCCGGAATTTTGCCAATGCGACTTGGCGGCAACAGGGCCACGCCCCGCGCTCTTTCGGCCCAACCGCACATTGCACCAGCCCCCCAAATAGCTAAAGTTTGACAAAAACGCGGGCCATCACAGCCCGGCATAACACTGAAGGTGGGCAAAATGGGCAGAACAAGAAGCGGAGTGCTAAGCACTTTCAAAAAAGGTGGCCGCGGCGCAGAGATCGGCGTTTTCAAGGGTCGCTTCTCTATCGACATCCTCAAACAACGCAGGCCCGAAACCCTCTACCTCATCGACCCATGGCTCAATATCGATGACGATAGCCTCGGCGAGTCCTGGTATGGATCGGACTCCAAGCACGACATGAATGCCCATTACGAAGGCATCACCTCCCGTTTCGCCAAGCAGATAGAGGCAGGGCAGGTCGTCGTCCTGCGCGGCACCGCCGCCGAGATGATGCCCCAAATCCCCGACGAAAGCCTCGACTACGTCTATATCGACGGTGACCACCGGTATGAGGGGGTCTCGGTCGACCTCGCACTCGCCTATACCAAGGTTAAACCCGGCGGTGTCATCGCCGTGGATGACCATGTCCTCAAACGTTGGTGGAAAGACGGCGTTGTGCGCGCCATCAACGAATTTCTTGGCCGCCACGCCGATGATCTGTCTATCATCGGCTGCGAAGAGGGGCAGGTTATCGTTCGCCGCCACCCTGCCGAGGTTCGCCAAACCCTCATCGCGGCAGAGTGATCCGAACCGCCCCGCACAGCAACGCAAAGGGAACCCCAATGCCATCCCCCTTTTGGCAAACCGGCCCCGCGCAGAAACCCTGCGCGGTGGTGATCCCCTGCGACGGGCTGGCCTTTCCCTTTGCCCTCTTCCTCGCCCGCCAGATCATCGCGGCAGAGCCGGACCGCCTGTTTGACGTGGTCATCGCCTGCGGCGACCGCGCCGTGGTGCCGGAGGGGCTGGAAACCGGCCCGATCCGCCTGATCGAGGTGGAACAAACCCGCCTGCTCAACGCCCTGCCCCGCACCCGCACCATCAGCCGCGCCTCCTATTACTGGATGTTCCTCTCGGTCTCTCTCGCCGATGATTACACCCGTATCCTGTTCCTCGACGCGGATATGTATCTGCGCCGCCCCGGCCTGAACGCGCTCTTCACCGCCCCCGCGCCCACCCACGCCGTCACCGCCGCCCCCGACGCGGTGGAATACACCCCGCGCGACGATGACGGCCTCACCCGCCTGCACCGGAGGGAGGACCTCCCCCCCGAGCATATCTACCGCAACGGCGGGGTGGAGCTTGTCGATACCGCCCGCATGGTGGAGGAAGACCTCCTCACCCAATTCGTCGAATTCCGCCTGAAACTGGGGCGCAAAGTCGCCTCAACCGACCAAACCGCCCTCAATGTGGTGGGGCGGGACCGTCTCGGCCTGCTCTCACCGCAGTGGAACTTCCTAACCGTCCCATGGACGATGGGGGCAATCGACGCGATCGACCCCGTGCTGCTGCATTTCTTCAACCACCCCAAACCATGGGTCCCGGTCCCCGGCTTTCCCGAACTGCCCTATGTGGCGGAATACGCGGCCTTCCTGCAGGAAACCTTCCCCGCCGATTACCTGCACCGCGCGGGCATCTGGGGCATCAAGCCCCCCCATGGCCCGGCATGGAACCCGCTCGCAAAGTGGCAACACAGCCGCGCCGCCAAACGCCTCTCGGCCAGCAACCTCAAACGCCGCGCCGATTTCGACAGCGCCCCAAGGGCCGACGCAGACAGGCTGACCGCGTTCACAGCAAAGGCAGAGCTATGACCAAACCACCCCGCGCATGGCAACGCATGCTCTCGGGCCGCCGCCTTGACCTGCTCGACCCGACCCCAATGGACATAGAGATCGAAGACATCGCCCATGGCCTCGCCTTCGTCGCCCGCTGGAACGGGCAAACACAGGGTGACTTCGCCTATTCCGTGGCCGAACACTCCCTGCTGGTCGAAGAAATCTACGCCCGCATCAACCCCAAGGCCCCGGTGCGCTGGCGCCTCGCGGCGCTGCTGCATGATGCGCCGGAATATGTCATCGGCGATATGATCTCGCCGGTGAAATCCGCCGTCGGCTCCGGCTACACCGTGCTGGACGACCGCCTCACCGCCGCGATCCACCTGCGCTTTGGCCTGCCCGCGCAGATCCCCGTTACGGTCAAGAAACAGATCAAACGCGCCGACAAAGTCTCCGCATGGCTGGAGGCGACCCAGATCGCGGGCTTCAGCGTGGCCGAGGCGAACAAACTCTTCGGCACCCCCGATCCCGCCATCAAACAGGGGCTTTCCATCGTGCTGCGCCCGCCGGTCGAGGCCCGCAATGACTTCACCGCCCGCCACCGCGCACTGATGGACCAGATGTAGCGCGCCACACCAAAAAGGGGCCCCGCGATTAGGCGGAGCCCCCTTGGGCAGGGTCAGTGAACCTCCGGCTTACCAAAGATCACGATAGGGGTTGAACTTGTAAGGGTCCGCCGCAGGGTGCCCGCGCCAGCGCGGCCCCTTCTTCGACGCCCAGGCGTCATGCTGCGGCTTGCCGCCATTGCCGCGTGTGGCTGTCATCAGGGCATCTGCGAGAATTGTAAGCATGGGTTCGTCCTTTCATATGCTGATACCCTAGGAATAAGGGCTATCCACGGCCCAAGCGACTCAGTATGATTTCTGAAATGATAGCTGGGCTTACATAATGGACCATCTCCCCTCCCTCGCCTCCCTGCGCGCCTTCGAGGGCGCCGCAAGGCACGGCAGCTTCTCCGCCGCCGCGCGCGAGCTGAACGTCACCCATGCCGCCATCGCCCAACACCTGCGGAGGCTAGAGGACCACTTCGGCACCCCCCTGATGCATCGCGCGGGGCGCGGCATGGCCCTCACCCCACAGGGGGAGGCCCTCGCCGCCTCCCTGACCGAGGGCTTCGCTCTGATCCACTCCGGCGTCCGCGCCCTCACCGAACAGGGCAAGTCCCGCCCCGTCCGCGTCTCGCTTACACCCTCCTTTGCCGAAAACTGGCTGATGCCCCGCATCGGGCAATTCTGGTCCGCCCACCCCGACATTCCGGTGGAGATCAGCCCCAGCATCTCCCTCACCGACCTGCGCCGCGACGGCATCGACCTCGCCATTCGCTACGGCATCGGCCCTTGGCCGGGGGTGGAGGCTCAGGTCCTCACCACCGCGCCCAATGCCGTGGTCGCCGCGCCCTCCCTCGGCCTCAAACCCGTCACCACCCTTGCGGACCTGCAAGACCAACACTGGCTCATGGGCGGCACGCGGCCAGAGGAGGGCACATGGGCCAAGGCCAACGGCCTTGATTTCGACGCCGCCCGCAAAACCCAGCTGCCCACCGGCAACCTCGCCAATCAGGCCGCCCGCGCCGGAAACGGCGTGCTGATCAGCCCAGCAACCCTCGTGGAGCAAGACATCAAATCAGGCCATTTCACCCTGCTCTATTCCGAGGACGAAAGCCCCCTCGCCTATCACATCATCACCCTGCCGGGGCGGGCCTCTGCCAATGCGCAGACCTTCATAAAATGGCTCAAACGCGCCGCCTGACGCCCCCGCCTTTCGTATGGTCAAGATGGACAGAATCGGCAAAACAGGCATAGTTACCCGGTATTTTGTGTAAAAAAGGGGCCTGTTATGCCTAAAAAACTGTTTATCTGCGGTATCTTGTTGCCGCTTCTCACCGCCGGATGCGTCACCCTCAGCGCGCCAGAGGCCACCTCGAATGTGCCCCTCGCCACCACAGCAGGCAGCTGCACAGAGGCAGGCTGCGCCTAGCCGCAGTTGACCCCGGCACGGCGCAGGCCCGCCTCGGGCCGCGTGCCGGGTTTCAACGTCCAGCCGTCAAAACTGCCCTGCCGGATGGTCACGGTCAGCCCATCCCTGAAATGGTAAATCTCCGCCCCGCAGGCGGCGTCATAGGTCATCTCGTCGTGATGCCCCGCCAGCTTCTCGATCGCGTTCAATGCGGATGGCTGCACCCGCCCGAAACTGACCTCCAAAGCAGAGGCAGGCACCCCGATCCCCGTGCTGCGCAGCTCATAGCCCAGCGGGCGATCCTTAGCCTTCTCGTCCTCGGTCAGGGGCGGCTGACAACCGGCCAAAGCCAGCAGAGCAAGGGCCAAAAGCGCCCTCATTTCGGGCTGCGCTTGGCAAGAATACGTTGCAGGGTCCGCCGGTGCATATTCAGCCGCCGCGCGGTCTCCGACACATTGCGCTCGCACAGCTCATAGACCCGCTGGATATGCTCCCATTTCACACGGTCGGCGGACATGGGGTTCTCCGGCGGCGGCGGCAATCCGTCATCCCGCGCCAGCAGGGCATTGGTCACATCATTGGCGTCCGCAGGCTTTGACAGGTAATCGGTCGCCCCGATCTTTACCGCCGCCACCGCCGTGGCAATCGCGCCATATCCGGTCAACACAACGATCCGCGCATCGGGGCGGCGATCCCGCAGGACCTCGACCACATCCAAACCATTGCCATCCTCAAGCCGCAGGTCCACCACCGCATAGGCTGGCGGCCGCGCTGTGGCGATGGCCTTACCGGCGGCCACCGATCCGGCTTGCTCCACCTCGAAACCGCGCTTTTCCATGGCCCGCGCAAGGCGACGCAGGAAGGGCTCGTCATCATCCACAAGCAGCAGGGATCTGTCTTCGCCTAGGTCGTCCATATCGTTGTCCGGCACTTGGTTCTCCTCGCCCGTGGTCCTGTCATTTGCCCATGATACTAGCTCAAAGGCCCGAGTGGTCAAACCTTAGGCAGCATCCAGATAGCAAGCGATCTGATCGGCCAGCTGTTCCTCGTCCAGCGCGCGGTCAAAGGCGCCAAGGAACCCATGCTCCGGCGTCACAAGATAGCTATAGGCCGTGTGGTTCACGAGGTAATAGTCCTCATCATCGGTGTCCTGCTTCTGGTAGAACGCGCGATAGGCCTGCGCCGCCGCCGCGACCTGCTCCTCGCTGCCGGTCAGGCCGATCATCTTGTCATGCAAGTTGGCCGCGAAATTGCCCATGGACTCCGCATCGTCCCGCGCCGGATCAACGGTGATGAAGATGGGCGTGATGGAATGGCCCCGCTCCGCTAGAATATCGGTGGTGTCCGCATTGCGCGCGGTGTCAAAGGGGCAAACATCAGGGCAGAAGGTATAGCCGAAATAAATCAACGAAGGCTCGGTGATCACATCTGCGTCAGTCACCGTCTGACCCTCGGAATTGACCAGCGTGAACGGCCCGCCCATCTCGCCCGCCCCCGCAATCCGAAGAGAGCGGCAATCGGCAAACTGATCCGTTCCCCCCTTGAGCAACGTATAGGACACAAGGGCCACAAGCCCCAAAACAGCAACCCCTGTTGCAGCAATCGCAGATAGTTTGGTCATCCCGAAACTCCGTTCCCTGTCGCGCAGATTGCTGCGCCCCCGCCAAGCCGATATGACAATGGCACCGTCGAAACCTATTGAGAGCATCCGCCCCCACCATGCAAGACTCCACCCTCGGCCTTTTTGACGCACCCGGACGCAGCCACTGGATCCGGCTGCGCACCCTGATCGTCCTGCGCTGGATCGCCATCGCGGGGCAGATCACCGCCCTCGTCATCGCCATGCAGGTCGTCGGGCTGCAACTGGAAATCGGCCTCTGCCTTGTGGCCATCGCCACCTCGGTCATCGCCAATCTGATCTCGATGTTCATCTTCCCCGAAAGCCGCCGCCTGTCGGACACAGAGGCGCTCTTGATGCTGCTCTTCGATGTCTCGCAACTGGCCTTTCTGGTCTATCTCTGCGGCGGGCTGAACAATCCCTTCGCCCTGCTGATCCTGACCCCGGTGATCATCGCGGCGACGACCCTGAAACTGCAATCGGTGCTGATCATCGCGCTGGCGACCATCGGGCTGACAACATTGGTCTCGCTCTTCTACATCCCCCTGCGCGACGCAAACGGCATGGTCCTCGCCATCCCGCCAATCTTTGCCTTCGGCTTCTGGGTGGCTCTGGTCATCGGCATCAGCTTCACCTCCCTCTATGCCCGCCGCGTGTCGATGGAAATCCACGCCATGTCCGACGCCCTGCTCGCCACCCGCATGGCCCTCGCCCGCGAGCAGAAACTAACAGACCTCGGCGGTGTCGTCGCCGCCGCCGCGCATGAGCTCGGCACGCCGCTGGCCACGATCAAACTGGTCTCCAGCGAGATGCGCGACGACATCAGCGATATGCGCCACCCGCCCAAAACCCTGATCGAGGACATCGACCTGATACAGGAGCAAACCGAACGCTGCCGCTATATCCTGCGCTCCATGGGCCGCGCGGGCAAGGACGACACCCACCTGCGCCAAGCCCCCCTCTCCGCCATCATCGACGAGGCCGCCGAACCCCACCGCGACCGCGGCAAATCCGTGCTGATCCACGCCTCCCCCTATCCCGGCGGGCCAGAGAAACAGCCCATCCTGCACCGGCGCCCCGAAATCATCCACGGGCTGCGCAACCTGATCCAGAACGCCGTCGACTTCGCCGCCAGCACAATCTGGATCGAAAGCCATTGGACAGCGACCCACCTGACCCTCAGGGTCAGCGACGATGGCCCCGGCTTCCCGCCGCATCTTCTGGGCCGCATCGGTGACCCCTTCGTCGGCCACCGCCGCAGCGCCCAAAACAGCGCCGAACGCCCGGAATACGAGGGGATGGGCCTCGGCCTCTTTATCGCCAAAACCCTGCTGGAACGCTCCGAAGGGGAACTCACCTTCGCCAATGGCAGCAGCGACACCACCGGCCCCCGCCGCGGCGCGGTGGTGGAGCTCCGCTGGCCCCTTTCAACCGTCGCCGTGCCACGGGGCGCAGAGAGCCTCCCCCTCGGCCCCAACATGGCGATCAAAGCCTAGACAGATCATCCGTTAAGCCCCCGTTAATCCACCCTTAATCATTTTCGCGTTTCCTTGGTGAATATTCAGTTAAAGGGTCAACGCGGTGGAACAGATTCACTCCCTCCTCCTCCTATGCATCGGCTTGGGTGCAATGACGATCACAGCGGCGCTCGCCGTCACATTCATCAACGTGACCGGCGCGCAACAGGTCGTGAACCGGCCCCTCCCCAATCTGGGCAGCAGCCAATGCGCCTTCGTCTTTGAGGGGAACACATTGATCGACGCCACAACCGACGGCGCCGAACTCCTCGACAGCGTCGATATGAACACCGACGACTGGTCGCGCATCCTCATCGCCCTCGCCCCCTCCATCCCCGACATCCGCAGCCAACTCATGCGGCTGGAGGACGAAGGCAGCATAGAGGTCCTCTCCAAAACCGGCGAAATCGCCCTCGAGGCCGAAAAATTCGGCGATGTCCGCACCCTGTCCCTCTCCGGCCCCACCACACACCTCGGCACCGCACTGGAACAAATGACCACCTCGGCAGAGGAGGGCGAACTCGCCGCCCTGCGCCGCTTCTCCGCCAGCACCGGCCTGCTCTTCTGGGAGAAAAACGCCGAGGGCGTCATCACATGGGCCAACCCCGCCTATGTCGATATGGTCGAACAGCTGCAAACCTCCGGCCAGCCCGCCGAATGGCCCCTGCCAGAGCTGTTCACCGGCATCGACGACACCACAGACGGCGCCATGCACCGCCGCACCCTCCCGGTGGAGGCCGCGGGCGAAGAGGCCCATTTCGACATCACCGTCACCCGCATCGGCCCCACCACCGTGTTTCAGGCCCAGCCAGTGGACCGCCTGATCCGCGCCGAACGCGCCCTCAACGAATTCATCCAGTCCCTCAGCCAGACCTTCGCCCACCTGCCCACAGGGCTGGCCATCTTCAACCGCTCGCGCAACCTGATCGTCTTCAACCCCGCTCTGACCGACCTGTCAGACCTCGACCCCGGCTTCCTCTCCAGCCGCCCCTCGCTCTCCGCCTTCCTCGACCAACTCCGCGACCGCCAAAGAATGCCAGAGCCGAAACACTACAAAACATGGCGCGATAAAATCGCCACGCTGGAGGCAGAGGCCTCGAACGGCACCTTTCAGGAAACATGGGACCTGCCCGGCTGCAACACGCTGCGCGTCACCGGCAAACCCCACCCCGGCGGCGCCATCGCCCTGCTGTTCGAGGATATCAGCAACGAAATCACCCATACCCGCCGCTACAACGCGCGGCTGGAAACCTATCAATCGGTCCTCGACGCGCTGGACTGCGCCGCCGCCGTCTTTACCCACACGGGCGAACTCGCCCTCTCCAACGCCGCCTACCAAGCCGAATGGACGCCCCTGCCCGGCGAGGGCCGCGGCACCTCGATCCTCGAGGCCTCCAAATCATGGTCCGCCCGCTGCCGCCCCTCCCCGATCTGGTCGGACGCCCGCGACTTCATCGCAGCAGAGGGCGAGCGCGCTGAATGGGAGGGCGACGTGCGCCTGAACACCGGCGTCACCGTGCAGGCCCGCTTTATCCCCATCGTCGGGCGGGCGAGCCTTGTGATCTTCGATCCCCAAACCACGCCTCATAAACACACGGCGCATCAGGGGCAGGTGATCGCGGTCTAACCCCCGGTTCAAACGAGCAGGCCAGACGCGGGCACCAGACGCGCGGTCAAGACTTGCGGGCGCAGGGGCGGGTGCTAGGGTGCCCGCACCATGCAAAACACCCAGACCCTCCCCCTGCCAGATGCCGAGGCCACAGCCGATATGGCCCGCCGCCTCGCCGCCCTCGCCGCCCCCGGCGATACCTACCTGCTAGAGGGGCCGATCGGCGCCGGCAAAAGCCACTTCGCCCGCGCCTTCATCAAACATCTGATGCATCTGGCCGGCCAGCCAGAGGAGGACATCCCCTCCCCCACCTTCACCCTCGTCCAAACCTACGAGATCGGCGAAGGAGAGGTCTGGCACGCCGACCTCTACCGCCTCACCGGCCCCGATGACTGTTGGGAACTGGGCTTCGACACCGCCTTCGGCAGCGCCATCTGCCTGATCGAATGGCCCGACCGCCTCGGCCCCGACGCCCCCGAAACCGCCCTCACCCTGCGCTTCGAACCGCTGGAAAATGACGCAGGCCGCATCCTGCACCTTTCCGCCAGCGCCCCCCTGTGGAACACTCGCCTGCAAAAGATAACAGGGCAGTGACCACAGCATGACACGCGAAACAGCAAAACAAGCCTTCCTCAAACGCATCGGCTGGGCCGAGGCGGCGCAAAAACCCCTCGCGGGCGATGCCTCCAACCGCCGCTATGACCGGCTCAACCTGATGGGCACCCCCGCCGTCCTGATGGACGCCCCGCCAGAAAAGGGCGAGGACACCCGCCCCTTCACGGCCATGGCCCGCTACCTGACCTCCATCGGCCTCTCCGCCCCCGAAATCCTCGGGGAAGACGCCGAAAACGGCTTTCTCCTGCTGGAGGACCTCGGCGACGCCCTCTTCGCCCGCGTCACCGCCGCGGACCCGAAGGCAGAGGAGCCCCTCTACCACGCCGCCGTCGATGCCCTGCTGCACCTGCACGCCCAAACCCCGCCGGACCTCGCCCCCTACGACGCCGAGACCATGGCCCCCCTCGGCACCCTCGCCCTCGACTGGTATGCCGCCGGTCTCCAAGGCATGGCCCCCGCCGCAACCCCGGCGGATCACCCCCTCCACACAGAACTCCACCGGCTATTGACCGCAACCCAGCCCGCCGCGCCGGTTCTGGTGCAGCGCGACTTCCACGCCGAAAACCTCCTCTGGCTGCCGGAACGCGCGGGCGTCGCAAGGGTCGGCCTGCTTGATTTCCAAGACGCCCGCCTCGGCCACCCCGCCTATGACCTCGTCTCCCTGCTCTATGACGCCCGCCGCGATGTCTCCCCCGCGGTGCAAAACTCCGCCATGGCCCGCTATATCCAAGGCGCGAGCCTCGACGCAGAAAGCTTCCAAACCGCCGCCGCCACCCAATCGGCCCAGCGCAACCTGCGCATCCTCGGCGTCTTCGCCCGCCTGTCGCTCCGCGATAACAAGGCGCATTACGTCGACCTCATCCCCCGCGTCTGGCGCAACCTCATGGCGGACCTCTCCCACCCCGCCCTCGCACCCCTGCGCAAGATCGCCCTCGAACACCTCCCCGAACCCACCGCCGAACGGCTCGCAACCCTCAAAGGCGGCGCATAGATGCCCCTCCCCCTGATGATCTTCGGCGCAGGCTTCGGCACCCGCATGGGCGCCCTGACGCAAAACACCCCCAAACCCCTGATCCAGACCGGCGGCAAAGCCCTGATCGACCACGCCGTCGCCCTCGCCGACACCGCCAAATCCGCCCCCGTGGTGGTCAACACCCACTACCTCGCCGAACAGATGCAGGCCCATTTCGCCCCCCGGCCGGAGATCACACTCTCCCACGAACCCGACATTCTCGAAACCGGCGGCGGCCTGCGCCGCGCCCTCCCGCTCCTGCACTCCAACCCCGTCCTCACCCTCAACTCCGACGCCATCTGGCGCGGCCCCAACCCGCTTACCCTGCTGGAACAGGCATGGCGGCCAGAGATGGAGGCCCTCCTGCTCCTCCTCCCCGCCGCGCAAACCCATGGCCGCAAACCCGATGCCAAGGGCGACTTCGCCCTCACCCAAACAGGCCAGATCACCCGCCCCGGCCCGCTGGTCTACTCCGGCGCACAGATCATCCGCACCGACCGCCTCGCCCAGATCGCGGAGGAAAAATTCTCCCTCAATGTCATCTGGAACGAGATGATCGCCGCAGGCACCGCCCATGGCATCCCCTACCCCGGCGAGTGGTGCGATGTCGGCCACCCCGGCGGCATTCCCATCGCGGAGAGCCTCCTTGTTTGACCCCTCGGAAACCCCCCGCCTCTTCGGCCTCCCGCCCGGCATCCCCTTCGCCCAAGGGCTGGTCCAAGGCCTCGAAGAACGCCTCAAAGGCAAACCGCCAGAGGCATGGGGCCGCGTCACCATTTTCGTCAACACCAAACGCATGCGCCGCGCCCTCACGGAGGCCCTCCTGCAAGGCCCGCCGCGCCTCCTGCCGCGCATCTACCTCGTCTCCGACCTCTCCGCCCTGCCGCAAGCGGCGGCGATCCCGCCCGCCATCCCGCCCCTGCGCCTGCGCCTCAAACTGGCCGGGGTGCTGGACGATCTGATCGAACGCACCCCCGGCCTCGCCCCCAAATCCGCCAGCCTCGATCTGGCCGAAACCCTCGCCGCCCTCTTCGACGAAATGCAAAGCGAGGGCGTCACGCTAGAGGACCTCAAGGCCCTGACCCCAGAGGACCACGCCCGCCACTGGCAACGCGCCCTCTCGATCGCCAGCGTGCTGGAACCCTTCTTCGGCGCCCATGCCGAACCCGGCCGCGAGGCCCGCCAACGCCGCTGCGCCGAGGCGCTGATCAACGACTGGACCACCAACCCGCCGCAGGACCCCGTCCTCATCGCCGGCTCCACCGGCTCGCGCGGCACCACCCGCATGGTGATAGAGGCCGCAACCCGCCTGCCCCAAGGGGCCGTGATCCTGCCGGGGTATGACTATCACCAACCCGCCCATGTCTGGGCCAAACTCGACAACGCCCTGACAGGGGAGGACCACCCACAGTTCCGCTTCTGCACCCTTGGCGCCAACCTCGGCATCGAGAACATGGCCACCCTGCCGCGCTGGTCCACCGCCACCCAACCGGCCAATGACGCCCGCGCGCGGCTGATCTCCCTCGCCCTGCGCCCCGCGCCGGTGACAGACCACTGGATCACCGAGGGCCGCGCCTTCGCCGACCTGCCCGAGGCCACGAAGAGCATGCGCCTCCTCCTCGCCCCGTCAGAGCGGGCAGAGGCCCTCGCCATCGCCGCCGCCATGCGCGCCGCCCACCACAATGGCCAAACCGCCACCCTCGTCACACCCGACAGAACCCTCGGCCGCCGCGTCACCGCCGCACTGGAACGTTGGAACATCCTGCCCGACGACAGCGTCGGCCAGCCCCTGCACCTGACGGCGGCGGGCCGCTTCCTGTGCCACCTGACCGACTGGGTCGGCAGGCCCCTCACGCTCGAGGGGCTGATCACCCTCACGAAACACCCGCTCACCAACTCCACCAAAGAGGACCGCGGCCCCCACCTCAAGGCCACGCGAGAGCTGGAAATCTACCTGCGCCGCAAGGGCATCCTTGAACCCACAGGCACCGATATCGCCGCTTGGGCGGATAGGGCCAAACCGCCCGAGGGCTGGGTAGACTGGCTCACCGCCTGCATCACCGCCCTCACCGCCCCCGCGCCCGAAACCCTCTCCACCCATATCTCCAACCTGCACAGATTGGCGCAGGACTGGGCCGCTGGCCCCGCGGGCACGGACACGGGCGAGCTTTGGCGCAATGAGGCGGGCGAAAAGGCCCGCGCCACCCTCACCGCCCTCGAAGGCGAGGCGATGCATTCCACCGCCATGCTGGCCCCCACCTTCCGCCAGCTCCTTAAATCCGAACTCTCGGCGCAGGAGGTCATGTCCACCGCCATCCCCCACGCCAGCATCCGCATCCTCGGCACGTTGGAGGCCCGCGTCGGCACCGACGATCTGGTGATCCTCGGCGGGCTGAACGAGGGCACATGGCCCGGCGCCCCCGCGCCCGACCCATGGATGAACCGCCAGATGCGCCAAGAGGCGGGCCTCCTGCTCCCCGAACGCCGCATCGGCCTTGCCGCCCATGACTTTCAACAAGCCGCCGCCGCCTCCCGCGTGATCCTCTCCCGCGCCCTGCGCAACGCCGAGGCAGAGACAATCCCATCCCGCTGGCTCTCCCGCCTGACCAATCTGATCTCCGGCATGGGCGAGGCCGGCAGAGGGCGCCTCGAAGAGATGCAGGCCGAGGGCGCCGCCCTGCTGAACATCACCGAGGCACTAGAGGCCCCCCGCCCACAGGACATCCACCCCCCCGCCCCGCGCCCCGCGCCGGTCCCGCCGTTGGACCTGCGCCCCGATACCCTCTCGGTCACAGGGGTCCGCACCCTGATCCGCGACCCATACGCCATCTACGCCAGCCGCATCCTGCGGCTCTACCCCCTGCCCAGCCTCGTCCCCGAACCGGACGCCCGCCTGCGCGGCATCATCCTGCATGACGTGCTGGAAAAGGGTCTGATCCCCGGGTTTTCGCCCGAAACGGGCGATCCGGAGGGCAGGCTCCTCGCCCTCGCCGAACAGGCCCTGACCCAGCTCGTGCCATGGCCCTACACCCGTCTGGCATGGCAGGCGCGCATGGAAATGCTCGTCCCGAAAATCCTGAAGGGAGAGGCCAAACGCCACGCCGAGGGCCGCATCCACACGGTCGAGGCCAAGGCCGAAATGGCGGTGACAGAGGCGGGCTTCACCCTCACCGGCCGCGCCGACCGCATCGACGCGGACCCCACCGGCACCTTCACCATCTTCGACTACAAATCCACGATCCCCACCAAGGACCAGATGGCCATGTATGACATCCAGCTCCCGCTTCAGGCCGCGATGCTGGAACGCGGCGGCTTCGAGGGGATCGCCAAAGGCTCCGTTGGCGCGGTCGGCTATATCGGCCTTGATACCGATGCCAAGGTCAGAAACATCGCGCTCGAGGGCGGCAAAGACGGGCTCGCGGATCAGACGTGGTCCAAATTCCTCGGCCTCCTCGCAGCCTACAAAGACCCCGCCACAGGCTACCGCGCCTTCGACCGCGTCGCCCCGAACGAATTGCGCAGCGACTACGCCCAGCTCGCCCGCTTTGGCGAATGGGACCTCACAACTCCGGCCACTCCGCAAAAGGTGGGCCCATGACTGTGATCCAAATGGACGACGCCACCCGCGCACAGGTCGAGGCCGCCGCGCCCCATGCCTCCACATGGCTGGCCGCCAATGCGGGCTCCGGCAAAACCCGCGTGCTGACAGACCGCGTCGCCCGCCTGCTGCTACAGGACGTCGCGCCGCAGAACATCCTCTGCCTCACCTATACCAAAGCGGCGGCGTCAGAGATGCAGAACCGTCTGTTCAAACGCCTCGGCGAATGGGCCATGCTGGATGACGCCGACCTCACCCGCCAACTGGCCGACCTCGGCGGCACCCCGCCCGAGGGGGCAGAGCAAATGCGCAAGGCCCGCCGCCTCTTTGCCCGCGCGATCGAGGCCCCCGGCGGCCTGAAAATCCAGACGATCCACTCCTTCTGCGCCAGCCTGCTGCGCCGCTTCCCGCTGGAGGCCGGGGTCTCCCCCGGCTTTACCGAGATCGACGACCGCGCCGCCCAGCTCCTGCGCCGCGACATCCTCAACTGGATCGCCTCCGAACATCCGCAAACCTTCACCGCCTTCCTCGGCACCGCAGGCGGCGCGGACCTTGAGGACCTCACCCAAGACATCGCCGCCCAGCGCTCCACCTACCCGGACACCGCCGACATGGGCGCTATCCGCATGGCCCTCGGCCTGCCCGCCGATATGACCCTGGCGGACAGCTTCGCCCTCGCGCTGGACGGCTCCGAAGCCGCCCTTCTGGCAGATGTGAACCCCCTCCTACAGGGCAGCACCGCCACCATGCAAAGCCTCGCACAGGCCATGGCCGAATTCATCGCCGCGCCGGGGCCAGACACCTTCCCCCCTCTCGCCAAATGCGTCCTTTACGCAGACCGCAACGAGGTCAAAGCCACCTTCCTCACCAAGACCCTGCGCAAATCCCTCTCCCCCGAGCAGGAACAAGCGATAGAGGACTTCGCCGCCCGCATCTCCGATGCCATGGATGCGCAAAACGCCCTTGCCTCAGCCGAAAAAACCTTCGCCCTCCATGCCTTCGCCGCCCTGTTCCTTGCCGAATACGCCCGCCGCAAGGACGCCGCAGGCTGGCTGGATTTCGAGGACCTCCTCCTCTCCGCCCATGCCCTGCTGACCCAATCTGACATGGCGGGCTGGGTGCTCTACCGCCTCGACGGCGGCATCGACCACGTGCTGGTTGACGAGGCGCAGGACACCTCCCCCCTGCAATGGAAAATCATCGAGCGTCTGACCGAGGAACTCACCTCCGGGGAGGGCAGCCGCCCCGACACCCCGCGCACCCTCTTTGTCGTCGGCGATAAAAAGCAATCGATCTACTCCTTCCAAGGCGCCGATCCGGCGGAATTCGACCGGATGAAAACCCGCTTCGACACGGCCCTCGCTGGTGCCACGGGGCTGGCCTCGCGCAAACTGGAATACTCCTTCCGCTCCTCCGCCACGATCCTCACCGCCGTCGACGCCACCTTCCGCGAGGGGCAGAACGACGGGCTGGAAACCGACGTCAGCCACGCCGCCTTCTTCGGCGAAATGCCGGGCCGGGTCGATCTTTGGCCTGTAATAGAGCCTGAAAAGGACACCCCCGACACCGATTGGAACCGCCCCTCGGGCGAGACCTACAGCACCCAGCACAACGTCGAACTCGCCCGCCGCATCGCCGCCGAAATCACCCGCATGAAGGAACAGGAGGTCCTCTGGCACCGCGACAAAACCGGCCAGTTCCAGCCCCGCCGCATCACCGAGGGCGATGTCCTCATCCTCGTCCAGCGCCGCGCAGACCTGTTCCACGAAATCCTGCGCGCCTGTAAATCCGCCGGCCTGCGCGTCGCGGGGGCCGACCGCGTCAAACTGCACGAGGAACTCGCCGTCCGCGACATCCTCTCCCTCCTGTCCTTCCTGCTGACACCAGAGGACGATCTGGCGCTGGCGGAGGCCCTCAAATCCCCGCTCTTCGGCTGGTCCGAACAGCAACTCTTCGACCTCGCCGCCCACCGCGGCGACCGCCTCCTCTGGCCGACCCTGCGCGGGCAAAAGGACAAGCACCCCGAAACCGTCGCCCTGATACAGGACATGCTGAACAAGGCCGACTTCCTGCGCCCCTACGAATTGCTCGACCGCCTGCTCACCCACCACCATGGCCGCCGCCGCCTCCTTGGCCGCCTCGGGCAAGAGGCCACAGAGGGCATCGACCTGCTGTGCGAACAGGCCCTCGCGCTGGAACAATCCTCGGTGCCCAGCCTGACAGGCTTCGTCGCTTGGCTGTCGAGCGAGGAGGTCGACCTCAAACGCCAACCCGACGCCGCAGGTACCGCCCTGCGCGTCATGTCCGTCCACGGCGCCAAGGGGCTTGAGGCCCCGATCGTCTTCCTCCCCGACGCGGTGGACCGCAAGGAGATGAGCGAAACCACCCTGCAAACACCCCACGGCCCGATCTGGCGCCCCTCCAAGGGCAATCGCCCCCGCGCCTTTGACCCGCTGGCAGAGGCCGCCTCGCAAAAAACCCGCGAGGAACGCGCCCGCCTGCTCTATGTGGCGATGACGCGGGCCGAACAATGGCTGATCCTATGCGCCGCTGGCAAGGCAGAGGACCCGGAGAAAAGCTGGCACGCCCGCGTTGCCACCGGTCTCGATGTCCTCGAAACCAGCCCCCTCCCCCTGCCCGGTCTGGGCGAGGGACGGCGCTTTCAATCATGGCCCGCCGCCACGCCCCCAGCCGCAGACACGCCCGCGTTGGACAAGGCCAAAACCCTGCCCGACTGGGCCGAAACCCCCGTGCCCGCCGCCAAACCGGCAGTCAAACCCCTCTCCCCCTCGCGGCTGACAGGGGCCAAGGCCCTGCCCGGCGAAGGCGCGGTCCTCAGCGAAGAGGCCGCCATGGCCCGCGGCACCCTGATGCACCTGCTGCTTGAGGTCCTGCCAACCCGCGACCGCGCCGACTGGGCCGCGCTGGAAACATGGGCCATCGGCACCCTCGGCCCAGAGCCCGCCTTTGACACGGCGCAGGTCGTGGCCGAGGCCCGCGGCGTCATCACCAACCCCGCGCTCGCCCCCCTCTTTGCGCCCGATACATTGACAGAGGTCCCCGTCACCGCGCCGCTCGCGGGCCAAACCCTTTATGGCACCATCGACAAGCTGATCGTCGCCGAGACCCACATCCTCGCCGTCGATTTCAAATCCAACGTCACCGTGCCCAGCGCGCCAGCGCAAACCCCCATCGGCGTGCTGCGCCAAATGGGCGCCTATGCTCAGGCACTTAGCCAGATCTACCCGGGCAGGCGCATCGACACCGCAATTCTCTGGACAGCCACCGCCAGCCTCATGCCCCTGCCGCACAGCCTCGTGATCGAGGCCTTGCAAAGCGAGCCCTTGCTTGACGCTCCGCCAACGCGCCCCTAGATAACTTCTCAACGCATAATTTTTGGAGAGCCCCCAATGGCCACAACAGCCGTCACAGACGCCACCTTTGAAGCCGAAGTAACCTCCTCCGACCTGCCCGTCGTCGTCGACTTCTGGGCCGAGTGGTGCGGCCCCTGCAAACAGATCGGCCCCGCGCTCGAAGAACTGTCTGACGAATACGCAGGCAAGGTCAAAATCGTCAAAGTCAACGTCGACGAAAACCCCAACTCCCCCGCAGGCCTCGGCGTGCGCGGCATCCCTGCCCTGTTCCTGTTCAAGGACGGTCAGGTGGTTTCCAACAAAACCGGCGCCGCCCCCAAAGCCGCGCTGCAAAGCTGGATCGAGGAAGGCCTCTAAGCCCTCCCCCTTCATCTTTCATTAATCGACTACGCAATGGGGCACCTTCGGGGGCCCCATTTTTTTGTGCCGTGCGTGCCTGCACAAGTCTGCAAAATCATATGCATCGGATGTGCATAGGATGTGCATCACTTGTGTATCCCCCGCGCCGCTGTTGTCTTGGCCCCGCCAATACCCCATATCAGGCTGAACCAAGGAGCGAATACATGAGCGAAGACACCTTCCCCGGCTGGCACGGCACCACGATTATTGGCGTGAAAAAGGACGGCAAAGTCGTCGTTGCAGGCGATGGTCAGGTCTCTCTCGGCCAAACCGTAATCAAGGGCACCGCGCGCAAGGTCCGCCGCCTCTCGCCGGGCGGTCATGACGTGGTCTGCGGCTTTGCCGGATCCACCGCCGATGCCTTTACCCTCTTGGAAAGACTAGAGAAAAAGCTAGAGGCCGCCCCCGGCCAACTGGCCCGCGCCTCGGTCGAACTCGCCAAGGACTGGCGCACTGACAAGTATCTGCAAAAACTCGAGGCCATGCTGATCGTCACCGACGGATCAGAGCTGTTGATCATCACCGGCGCAGGCGATGTGCTGGAGCCAGAGCACGGCATCGCCGCCATCGGATCGGGCGGAAACTTCGCCCTCGCCGCCGCGCGCGGGCTGATGGAAACAGAGCTAAGTGCCGAAGAAGTCGCAAGAAAATCCATGTCCATCGCCGCCGACATCTGTGTCTACACCAATGGCAACCTGACGGTTGAGGCGATCCCCGCATGAGCCTGACCCGCGACGATATCCGCGCCGCAGTCGCCATGGGCACGATCAACGAGGGGCAAGCCGCCCAAATCCTCGCCCTTTCCGACTCCCGGCGCGGTCATCGCGAGAATTTGCAGGGACAGGACGAACCGTTTGAACTTTTTAAAGGTTTCAATGAGATCTTTATCGTGGTCGGCCTCAGCATCCTTTACGCGGGCTGGTCCGGCATCATCGGTTTCACCGGCGCGGCCGGTGATTATGGCCCGCAGGTCTCTCTCGGCCTGCATGTTCTGTCTTTGGTGGTCGCCTCCGGGCTGGCCGCCTATTTCACCCTGCGCCGCCGCATGGTCGCGCCTTCCATCGCCTTGGCGATTATGTTTGCTATATCCGCGCTCTGGCTCGGGCTGACGGTCGCCTCCTTCTTTGCCGAACCAAGGGCGCCCGCCCTCTCCTCGCAATCCCTCTTTGTCGGCGCGGCTTTCAGCACCGTCCTAACCCTTGCCTACTGGTTCTACTTCCGCGTCCCCTTCGCGCTCCTGCTCGTCGCCATCGGGGTTTTTGCTACTCTTTTCAATGCCTTCGTCCTTGGCGGCGCGGAATACAACGGGCTGGATCAGGTCTTCCGCCTCTCCGCCAGCGGCCCCTTTGCCTTCCTCACCATCGGGCTTGGCGTTCTTGGCTTCATCATCGCCCTGATGTTCGACATGACAGACCCCCACCGCGTGACCCGCCGCGCGGCCAACGGGTTCTGGCTCCACATCATCGCCGCCCCGGCGATCGTGAACACCGTCTCCCTGACATTCCTTGCCAGCGAGAACCCTTGGTCCCTTTTGTTTCTTATGGGTTTTCTGGCGGTTATGGCCCTTCTGGCCATTGTGATTGACCGCCGCTCCTTCCTTGTCTCCGGCGTTGGATATGTCGTCGCCGTCGCCATCACCGTGGCCGAAGACGGCGCCTTTATCGCCGTGTTCTTCCTCGGCGTCGGCCTCGTCCTCCTTGGCGCTTTTTGGGAACAATTCCGCCGGTTTATCATGAACCGCCTCCCCGCCTTCCCCGGCAAAACCCGCCTGCCCCCATGGCAGGCCCCGCAGGAGCCCCAAGCATGAGCGATATGCCCTACACCCGCCTCGGCAATTCCGGCCTCCTCGTTTCGCGCCTTGCCCTTGGCACCATGACCTTCACCCTCGGGTCGGACTTCATCCCCGGCGTCGCCAAGACCGGACAGGACGAAGCCACCCGCATGGTTCATGCCGCCCTCGACAAGGGCATTAATTTCTTTGACAGCGCAGATGGTTACAGCCAGGGCGACGCGGAAAAGGCCCTCGGCACCGCCCTCAAGGGCCGCCGTCAGGACGCCGTGATCTGCACCAAAATCGGCTTCCGCCAATCGGAGCGAATGACGGATTCCGGCCTCTCCCGCGGCCATATCACCACCTCTGTCGAGGGGTGTTTGACCCGCCTCGATACCGATGTGATCGACCTTCTGGTCCTGCATAAAACCGACTTCACCACCCCGCTGATCGAAACCCTGCGCAGCCTTGATGACCTGATCCGCGCGGGCAAAATCCGCTATGTCGGCGTGTCGAACTGGCCCGCGTGGATGGTCGCGCAGGCGATTGAAATCCAGCGCTCCGAAGGGTTTTCGCCCTTTATTGCAGGGCAATACCTCTACAACGCGCTGCACCGCGACATCGAAACCGATGTCCTGCGGATGGGCGCGCAGATGGGCCTTGGCCTGATGGCATGGTCGCCGCTTGCCGCCGGCATGCTGACCGGCAAGTATGACCCCATGGCCACGGATAAATCCGAGGGCCGCCTCAACGGCGGCGACGATTTCCTGCAAAGTGATCCGGCCCGCGCCGCACAGGCGATCGAGGCCCTGACAGAGATCGGCGCAGCGCAGAGCAAGACCCCCGCCCAAATCGCCCTCGCATGGATCCTGCACCAACGCCGCGATCACACAGTGATCATTGGCGCAAGCAAGGCCAGCCACCTTGAAACATCGGCACAGGCGGCCGAGATAACCCTGACGGGCGATGATCTTGCCCGCCTTGATGCCATCGCCCCGCCCGCGCGTCGCTATCCCGAATGGTTCAGCGATATGATGACCGACGAGGCGCATCGCGCCGCCCTCTCATAAGCTCTAGGAATACTGATGACCGACCTAACCCCCCGCGAAATCGTTTCGGAACTTGACCGTTTCATCATCGGCCAGAAGGACGCCAAACGCGCCGTCGCCGTCGCCCTGCGCAACCGCTGGCGGCGCAAGCAGCTCTCCGATGATCTGCGCGACGAGGTATACCCCAAAAACATCCTGATGATCGGCCCCACCGGCGTTGGCAAAACGGAGATCAGCCGCCGTCTGGCAAAGCTCGCCCGCGCGCCCTTCCTCAAGGTCGAGGCGACCAAGTTTACCGAGGTCGGCTATGTTGGCCGCGATGTCGAACAGATCATCCGCGACCTTGTGGACAACGCCATCGCCATGACCCGCGACCACATGCGCGAGGACGTCAAAACCCGCGCCAAAGAGGCCGCCGAGGACCGCGTCCTGCGCGCCATCGCCGGAGAGGACGCCCGCGGCAAAACCCTTGAAATGTTCCGCAAACGCCTGCGCGCGGGGGAGCTTGACGACACCGAGATCGAGCTCGACGTGCCCGCCGCCGCGCCGCAAATGCCCAGCTTTGACATCCCCGGCCAGCCCCCCGGGACAGGGGGCGGCATGATGAACCTTGGCGATCTGTTCGGAAAGGCCCTGGGCGGCCGCACAGAGCGCAAGCGCATGACCGTGGCGCAAAGCTATGACATCCTGATCTCGGACGAGGCCGACAAGTTGCTGGACGACGAAACCGTCACCAAAGCGGCCCTTGAAAACGTGCAGGAAAACGGCATCGTCTTCATTGACGAGATCGACAAGGTCTGCGCCCGCACCGAAAACCGCGGCGGCGATGTCTCCCGCGAGGGGGTGCAGCGCGACCTGCTGCCCCTGATCGAGGGGACGACTGTTTCCACCAAACACGGCCCCGTCAAAACCGACCATATCCTCTTTATCACCTCGGGCGCCTTCCACGTTTCCAAACCCTCCGACCTGCTGCCGGAGCTTCAGGGCCGCCTGCCTATTCGGGTCGAGTTGCGCGCCCTGACAGAGGAGGATTTCGTCCGCATCCTAACAGAGACCGACAACGCCCTGACCCTGCAATACAGCGCCCTGATGCAGACAGAGGAGGTCAAAGTCACCTTCGATCCAGAGGGGATCAAAGCCCTTGCCAAGGTCGCGGCAGAGGTCAACCAAGCGGTTGAAAACATCGGCGCACGGCGGCTGTACACCGTGTTGGAGCGCGTCTTCGAGGAGCTTTCCTTCACCGCCCCCGACCGCGCCGGAGACAGCGTCACCGTCGACGCCGACTTCGTTGAGGAACATCTGGGCGAGCTGTCCCGCTCCACCGACCTGAGCCGCTACGTCCTCTAGCGCGTCATTCCCTCTTCCCTCTGCCGCGCAAAAGCGTAGGCAGGGGGCATGTCCTACCTCACCTTCCTCCGCGAAAACGCGCCCTACCTTGCGGCGGGCGCTTTGTTGTCGTTGCTGTCCTCCTTTGGGCAGACGTTCTTTATCGCGATCTTTGGCGGCGAAATCCGCGCAGCCTTTGGCCTGAGCAACGGCGACTGGGGCCTGATCTATATGGCGGGCACCATGGCCTCTGCTGTGGTGATGATCTGGGCGGGGGGCCTCGCCGATGTCTGGCGGGTGCGCAGCCTTGGCATCATGGTCGCCCTCGCCCTTGCTGCGGGGTGCTTCGCCCTCGCCAATGCCTCTGGCGTCCTTGGCCTTGCCCTCGTGATCTTCGCCCTGCGCTTTGCGGGGCAAGGCATGGCCACCCATGTCTCCGCCGTCGCCATGAGCCGCTGGTTCGTCGCCACGCGGGGCCGCGCCCTCGCCATTGCGGGGCTTGGCTTTATGCTGGGCGAGGCGACGCTGCCGCTCCTCATGGTTTGGCTGAAATCCATGGTGGAATGGCGCAGCCTTTGGCTCTCCTTCGCTGTCTTCTGCCTGCTGATGTGCCCCGTCCTCTACGCACTCCTGCGCCTTGAGCGCACACCGCAAAGCGCCGCCCAAGGCAGCGCAACCACCGGCATGCAGGGCCGCCACTGGACGCGGGCGCAGGCCCTCAAACACCCGTTGTTCTGGCTCATGACCCCCGCAATCGTGTTCTTTTCCGCCTTCGGCACTGTCTTTTGGTTCCATCAGGTCCACTTTGCCGAGGTAAAGGGGTTTTCCCACCTCGCCCTCGTGGCCGTTTTCCCCTTTGGCACCGGCGTGCTGATCCTGTCGACCATGTTCTACGGCTGGGCGATTGACCGCTTCGGGGCTTCGCGCATCCTGCCGTTCTACATCCTGCCCTATGTGCTGGCCTTCGTGCTGCACTGGTATGCGCCCGGTCTGGCATGGACGGCGGCGGGCGTGATCCTGATGGGCATGGCGGGCGGCGGGCATGGGACATTGCTCAATGCCTGCTGGGCGGAGTTCTACGGCACGCAGCATATCGGCGCGATCAAATCGGCGGCCACGGCGCTTATGGTACTCGGCTCCGCCCTTGGGCCGGGGCTGAGCGGTATACTGATTGACCTTGGTGTGGGGATAGAGGTGCAGATGCTCGGTTATGCCGCCTGCTTTGCCTTTGCCGCCGTGATGCTCACGCTGGCGAGCCGGATGCACCTATCTGCGACGACGTAGGTAAACGTAATAGGCCCCACCGCCGCCATGGCTCTGATGAGCCGTGGTCACCTGCAAAACCACGCCAGCCAAGGGCGCGGAGTTCAGCCATTGCGGCACCTGATGGCGCAGCACGCCCGTGCGCGTCGGGATCGGCCCGCCCTGATCGCGGCGCTTGCCCTTACCCGTAATCACCAGAACAAGCCGCCTGCCATCCGCCGCCGCCCCAAGGATAAACCCCTGAAGGCGAGGATAAGCCTCTGCCAGAGACAGCCCGTGCAGATCGATCCGCCCCTCGGGCCGCAGCTTGCCACGCTTGAGCTTGCCAAAGGCCTTTGCGTCCATTTGCACCGGCGCTTGGTTGATCGCCTCGGCCACGGTGGGCGCAAGATCAGCGGCGCTTTCGCGGCCCTTGGTCTTTTGCCCGATGCGAAAGGCTGGGATCGGCGCGGGCGGTTCGGCGGTGCGGGTGGGTTTGGCCGGCTTTGGCGTCAACAGGTTCGCCGTGCGGGTGGCAGGCTTGGGGCTAAGGGGCGTGGTCGTCGCGGCGACCTTCTCCCACAGCCCCTGTTCGTCAGGCTTCAGCCCGCGGGGCTTTTTCCGCGACATGCCTCAACCCTCGGGCGCGAGGGCATAGGCCCGTTGAATGGGCAGCAAGACAACCATCCGCCCCGGATCCTTGATCCGCCCAGCCTCCAGCCCTGCATCATCGCCGGTGCCAAAGAAAATATCTGCCCGCTGCGGCCCCTTGATCGCAGAGCCGGTGTCCTGCGCGATCATCAACCGCCGCAACGGATTGCGCCCCGCCTTTTCGATCCAGACCGGCGCACCAAGGGGCGTAAAGGCCGGATCAACAGCGATGGAGCGCATGGCCGTGATCGACCGGTTCATCGCGCCAAGGGGGCCAAGATGCGCGGGCACTTGGTTCACCTCGCGGAAGAACACATAGGAGGGGTTGTGCTGAAGCAGGTCTTTCCCGTCCACAGGGTTATTGCGCACCCATTTCTGGATATTGCCTGCGGAGACCTTATGCTCGCCCAAAATGCCGCGGCGGATCATTTCCTTGCCGACAGAGCGATACTCATGCCCGTTCTTGCCGCCGTATCCGACGCGAATGTAGCTGCCATCCTCAAGCCGCACACGGCCAGAGCCCTGCACCTGAAGGAAAAACACATCCACCGCATCGTCAATCCAGGCGATCTCCAGCCCGCGCCCGGCCAAAAGTGCCTGATCCTCGATCTCCGCGCGGGAGGCAAACTGCACCCCCGGCTTTACCTCGGGCGGCAGGCGATAGAGCGGGAATTGATACTTGCCACCGCGATGCTTTGCCCCCCTGAGTTCGGGCTCAAAGTAACCAGTGAACAGCGCTGTCTCGCGCGGCGAGATGATCACCGGACGAAAGAACAGCTCAAAGAAGGTGCGTGCATTGGTCTGGTTCTGCGACAGGGCGCAGAGGCTGGCCCATTCGGGATCATCGAAATCGGCGCAGGTGTTCTGAAAGACCTTGAGCGCGGCCTCGTGGTCATCCTCGTCCCAGCCGTTCAGCTGGTCAAAACGCAATACGCTGATCTCCGGCTCCCCGGCACCGGCCGCACCCGCCATCGCTAGCAGACCGCCCAGTGCCAATGCCCGAAGCGCGTCAATCATTCACCCGTGGCGACAAGGTTCCAGTTCGGGTCGCCGCTGCCCATGGGGCGGGCAAAGGTCCAAACGTCCTTCTGTCGCTTGATCTCTGTCGGGCTGCCCTCGATGATCGTGCCATCCGTCGCCCGCACAACCGAGGTCAGCTCGCAGACAAAGCGCACGGTGATCTCGGCCATGCCGGTGCTTTCGTCAAACTCGGCACCGACAAGCGTTGTGTCGCGCACGCCGACAAAGCTGGCCTCGACGATCACGCCCTGTTCGGCGCGAGCGTCGATCACGCTTTGCAGGGTTTCGTAGACCTCTTCATCGAGGAAAGGTTGAACGTCGCTCAGGTCGCCATTCTCGAAGGCCATGAGGATCATCTCATAGGCCCCTTTCGCGCCGCTGAGAAAATCGCTCACGCCAAAGCTGGGTTCGCGGGCCTTCATCGCGGCAAGCGCAAGGGCGGCATCGCTGCCCTCATCGGCGTGATCGATGATATCGCGGTCGGGACCGCCTTCGATCACGTCGAAACCACGGCGCGTGTTTGTGCTTGGCCCCGGGGCGGGAACACGAGGCTTTTCAAACCCTTCGCGCGTGCCCAGAACAGAACGCAGTCGAAGAATCAAAAAGATCGCAACACCGGCAAGTACCAAAAGCTGAATCACAGCAGAGCCCATTCATAACCTCGTTTTTTCCGGGCAGGTTGGTTTTGCCCTTCACCGCACTTATTTAGGGTGTCAGGTGGATCAAGTCCACCTACAGACGTTTGCCCTGAAAGGGATGTTATGCCGCTACTGATATTGTTCGTCATCGTGCCGATGATTGAAATCTTTTTGTTCATCCAGGTTGGTCAAGTTATTGGCACCTGGGCGACCCTCGGGATTGTTCTTGTCACTGCCATTGCGGGGACACGGCTGATCCGGTCTCAGGGGGCCTTGGCACTGCGCGATTTGCAGAACTCCTTTTCCGAGATGCGCGACCCGTCGGAGCCTTTGGCCCATGGCGCGATGATCCTGTTTTCCGGCGCGCTACTGCTCACTCCCGGGTTTTTTACCGACACCATCGGCCTTTTGCTGATGATCCCGGCAGTACGCCGCAGGGTGTTTCACTGGGCCAAAACCCGGGTGAAGGTGCAGGGGTTCACCGCAACCTCAAGCACCACCTACACAAACCACCCCAAAAGCCGCGGCCCCTCGGATGTCATCGACGGCGATTTCAAGGAAATCGGCCCCGAAGACACACCCCCACCCAGCGGCCCCTCTGGCTGGACACGGCATTGAGGCCCGGCGGCGAACCTGTTAGGCACGCGCCCAAGTTCATTTCTTAGGGAGATACCCATGGCCGAAGCCACGGAAAACGGTGCCGCAACAGCAGGCGAGCAACCACAATTGAAAATGCAGATCCTCGGACAGTTCATTCGCGACATGTCCTTTGAAAACATCGTGGCTCAAAAGGGCGCGACTGGCGAGGTTCAGCCAGACATTCAGGTTCAGGTGAACCTTGACGCCAACAAGCGTCAGGCCGACCACCAGTTCGAAATTCTGATGAAGCTCAAGATCGAAAGCCGGAACAAGGGCGACAAGGCCCCCCTGTTTTTGATGGAGCTGGAATACGGTGGCATCTTCCACATCGAAAACGTGCCAGAGGAACAGATGCACCCGTTCCTTCTCATTGAATGCCCACGGATGCTCTTCCCCTTCGTGCGCCGCATCGTAAGCGACGTCACACGCGACGGTGGCTTCCCGCCGCTGAACCTTGAGACAATCGATTTTGTGGCCCTGTATCGTCAGGAACTCGCCCGCCGGGCCGAGGCACAGAAAAAGGCAGACGCCTAGGATTTCGCCCAAAGGGCATCTTCACCCAAAGTTTCGACAAAGGCCGCGTGAGCGGCCTTTTCCTTTTCCGACAGGCGCGAAGGGAGCGGGTTTGGACGCGGCTCCGGCCGCCAGCTATCTGTATCGCCGGACACTTTGGTGACCTGCTGCGCCCCGTCCAGAACCAAGCCGGGCTGCCGCCCGCCGATCAGCTCCAAATAGACATCGGCAAGGATCTCACTGTCGAGGAGCGCGCCGTGCAGCTCTCGGTTGGAGTTGTCGATGCCAAAACGGCGACACAGGGCATCAAGCGAAGCGGGGGAACCCGGGAACCGCCGCCGTGCAATCGCCAAGGTATCAAGCGCCTGATCCATCGGCAGCAGCGGCTTTTTGCACCACTCCAGTTCCGCATTCAGGAACTTCATATCAAAGCTGGCGTTGTGGATCACGAGGGTCGCATCGCCGCAAAAATCCAAGAACTCCTGCGCGATATCCTCGAACAGGGGTTTATCCGCGAGAAACTCCTCAGAAATGCCGTGAACGTCAAAGGCCTCTTTCGGCATGGAGCGTTTGGGGTTGATATACTGGTGATAGGTCCGCCCCGTGGGCATATGACCGATCAGCTCAACGCCCCCAATCTCGACAATGCGGTGACCGTCATAGGGGTCCAGCCCTGTTGTTTCGGTGTCCATGACAATTTCACGCATCAATCCGGCCCCTGATATCCTGCATCACCTGTGCGACTGCGGCCTCTGCCCCCTCCATCGTGGTGGTGGGGATGACCAGATCCGCGCGGCTTCGTTTTTCGCTGTCTGGCATTTGATTGGCAAGGATCATCGTAAGCTGCGCCTCTGTCATGCCCGGGCGGGCCAAAATGCGGCGCTTTTGCTCGGCTGCATCGACGGAGACAACAACCGTCAGGTCCACCAAGGCCTCTGTGCCGTTCTCGAACAACAGCGGGACATCGAGGAGGATCACAGGAGCAGTCGCGGTTTCGATAAACCCCGCGCGGTCGGCGGCGACCAACGGGTGAACCACGGCTTCCAGCTGATCAAGGCGGCCAGCGTCCTGTGCCAGCCACTGTTTGAGAGCGGGACGAGACACCGCCCCGTCAATGATCGCCTCGGGAACCAAATCGCCAATCGGCCCCACCGCCGCGCCGCCCTTTGCATAGAGCGCATGAACCGCCGCGTCCGCATCCCAAACAGGCACCCCATGGGCGAGGAACATCTTGGCTGTTGTGGACTTTCCCATCCCGATGGACCCGGTCAGCCCGATGATGAAGGGCCGCTCCATCAGAACAAAAGCGCGCTTCGCGTTGATGTGGAGACAGTGGGGCGCACGCCGAACCAGCGTTCGAAACCGGGCACACCCTGATGCATCAACATCCCCAACCCATCAACAACAGCGCAGCCCGCCGCGCGGGCATCGGCGAGAAACTGGGTTTCCAGCGGTGTATAGACAAGGTCCGTCACTGTTTTACCCGGGGCGAATGCGGATGTGGGGAATTTAAGCTCGCCCTTGCCGGTCATCCCGAGGGAGGTCGCGTTGACAAGAAGGGCGGATTCCTTGGCCACGCCTTCCAGCTCGACCATATCATGCACTTTGACGCGCGCGCCGAATTCCTTGCCAAGGGCCTCTGCCCGCGACCGGCTGCGATTGCACAGGCGGATTTCAGGGACGCCAGCCTCAAGCAGCGCTGCAAGCACCGCGCGGCTTGCCCCCCCTGCGCCGATCACTAGTGCGGGACCGTCATCCGCCATCCATTCCGGCGCGCCATCTCGCAGGTTGGCGATAAAACCATAACCGTCGGTGTTATCGGCATAGATACTGCCGTTCTCGAGGAAAGTCAGTGTATTGGCCGCGCCGATCAATGCGGCGCGGTCCGATACGGAATCTGCCAGCGAAATCGCAAGCTCCTTATGCGGCAGCGTAACGTTCAGGCCGACAAAGCCAATGCGCGGCAGGGTTTCGAGGACCCGCTCCAGATCAGCATGGGTCACGTCCATCGGAATGTAATGCCCCCGCACGCCTGTCTCGCGCAGCCAATGGCCGTGCAACCGTGGGGAGAGTGAATGCGCAATCGGCGAACCGATGACACCAGCCAATGGAATCTTATCTGTCATGTTGTGATAACACCTCTTTGTCCAAGGTATGACAGCACCTCAAGAAGCGGCAAACCCAGAACCGCGAAATAGTCGCCCCTGACCTGCGAAAACAGACGCACACCCGCCCCTTCCAGCATATATCCGCCGACGCAGTGGCGGATTTCTTCCCAGTTATCGTCGATATAGCTGTGTTGAAATGCCTCCGATAGGACCCGCATGGTTAAATCCACCCGCGCGATATGGCGCCATTGAGGCTCCAGATCCTTATAGATAACCGCCGCGCTGAAGAGCCGATGCGGCTTGCCGGACATCTGGGCTAAAAGGGCGGCGGCCTCCTCGGGCGAGGAGGACTTGTCAATCAGCCTGCCGTCAAACTCCAAAACCTGATCGCAGCCCAGAACAAAAGCCTCGGGATTTTTCGCAGAAATCTTCTGTGCTTTGGCATCGGCAAGGGCATCAGCAATGTCACGAGAGGCGAAGCCCTCGGCCTGCATCGCAGCCTTAATCATCTGTTCATCGACCCGTGGCACGCTTACCTCAAAGGGAACGCCCGCATTGCGCAGCAGTTCGGCACGAATCGAGGAGCCGGAAGCAAGGATCAGATCAGAAGGCATGTGGATAACTCGGTTGATGAAGCATGTGTTTTTCCATGGATGCGGTGTGGCCAGTTTCTAACAACTTTGTCCATCCACCGAAAACGGGGTGTCATCCAGAATGTGCCAAACTTTCTTTCGCTGTGAGTGACTTTTTGACATTTTCTAAGGAGAACCAAAGCTTACAAGGAACATTAAGAGTTTATTCACAGGTTTGTGAGAATTTAACTATCTGTTATTCTTCATTAAATCTGTTTCTCCTCAGAACAGGAACCCTGGCTGGTCGCTCTGTGTATAACTTCAAGGGAAACTCGTTAATCCACATATCCACAGGCCCTACTACTACAACTACCCTTTAAGATTCTTTTTTATTTATAGTAAGCAAGATGGGCATCTTGGAGGACCTATGTCCGAAATTCTTGTCACGCTCTATCCATGGATCAAGGTGATCCATATACTTGCTGTCATCTCATGGATGGCGGGTTTGCTCTATTTACCGCGGCTCTTCGTGAACCATGTCGAGAAAGGCGAGAAGACACCGCAGATCATTCCCGTTTTCATCGAGATGGAACAGAAGCTGCTTAGAATAATCATGAACCCAGCGATGATCGTGGCATGGATCGCGGGCCTGCTGCTCGTGTCGGTTCCCGGTGTGGTTGATTGGGGCGCGGGTTGGCCATATTCCAAACTGGTCGGCATTCTGGGGATGACCTGGTTTCATCACTGGCTCGGACGGAGGCGCAAGGAGCTTGCAGCGGGGGAAAACCTGCGCAGCGGGCGGGATTTCCGGATCATGAACGAAGTTCCAACCCTGTTCATGGTGATCATTGTCATCTCTGTGATCGCTCGGCCATTTTAGCCTTGGATTGACTTAGCTTGGGTTCCGGAGTAGCACTCCCTCGCTGACTGTTCTGTCAGAGTATTCCCCGAATTTAAAAT
This sequence comes from Harenicola maris, assembly GCA_018524345.1. Classification (GTDB taxonomy): domain Bacteria; phylum Pseudomonadota; class Alphaproteobacteria; order Rhodobacterales; family Rhodobacteraceae; genus Harenicola; species Harenicola maris. Next base: position 409,251 of record JADQAZ010000002.1, on the reverse strand, counting down.
CCGCGCATAAGACCTGCGCTAAAAGGCTGATGTATGACCCAAGAAACCCTGTCTCTTGCTGAGCTGAAGGCGAAAAGCCCTGCGTCCTTGCTGTCCATGGCTGAGGAGCTTGAGATCGACAACGCATCGACGATGCGCAAGGGCGATATGATGTTCTCCATCCTCAAGGAGCGGGCCGAAGATGGCTGGCAAATCGCCGGTGACGGCGTCCTTGAGGTGATGCAGGACGGGTTCGGTTTTCTGCGGTCTCCCGAGGCGAACTATTTGCCGGGTCCGGATGATATCTATGTCTCCCCCGAAATGATCCGCAGCCACGCTTTGCGGACAGGGGATACGCTTGTGGGGGTTATTCAGGCGCCGCGGGAGAGTGAGCGGTATTTCTGCCTGACGAACGTGACAGAGATCAACTTTGAAGAGCCTGAAAAAGCCCGCCACAAGATCAACTTCGATAACCTGACGCCGCTCTATCCTGATGAGCGTTTGAACATGGAAATCGAGGATCCAACGATTAAGGACAGGTCTGCGCGGATCATTGATCTGGTCTCCCCGATTGGTAAGGGTCAGCGGTCCTTGATCGTTGCGCCTCCGCGGACGGGTAAGACGGTTCTGTTGCAAAACATCGCCCATTCGATCGAGAAGAACCATCCCGAGTGCTATTTGATCGTTTTGCTGATCGATGAGCGCCCTGAGGAAGTTACCGATATGAAGCGGTCGGTGAAGGGGGAGGTTGTGTCCTCAACCTTTGACGAACCTGCCACACGTCACGTTGCTGTTTCCGAGATGATCATCGAGAAAGCGAAACGTCTGGTTGAGCATAAGCGTGACGTTGTCATTTTGCTGGATTCGATCACCCGTCTGGGCCGCGCCTTTAACACTGTTGTGCCCTCCTCGGGTAAGGTTCTGACGGGCGGTGTTGATGCCAATGCTCTGCAACGGCCGAAGCGCTTCTTTGGTGCGGCGCGTAACATCGAAGAAGGCGGATCTTTGACAATCATTGCGACCGCTCTGATCGATACAGGTAGCCGGATGGACGAGGTTATCTTTGAGGAATTCAAAGGGACCGGTAACTCGGAGATTGTCCTTGATCGTAAGGTTGCGGACAAGCGCGTCTTCCCTGCGATGGACATCCTTAAGTCCGGGACACGGAAAGAGGACCTCTTGGTTGACAAGAACGACCTCCAGAAGACTTTTGTCTTGCGCCGTATCCTCAATCCGATGGGGACGACGGATGCCATCGAATTCCTGATTTCGAAGTTGAAGCAAACCAAGTCGAATGCGGAATTCTTCGATTCAATGAACACCTGAGCTAACGGCTATGTCGGCGGATACGATCTTTGCCCTTGCGACACCGCAGGGGCGGTCAGGCGTCGCGGTTATCCGTCTGTCAGGGGCAAAGGTGCCTAGGGCTCTGTTCGATATATGCGGGAAGCTTCCTGTTGAACGCGTTGCCTCGCTGCTTCCGATCTATTCCTTGGATGGCGAAAAGCTGGATACCGCTCTGGTGTTGTATTTTGCGGATGGGAAAAGTTTTACAGGAGAGGCCTCGGCGGAGCTTCACTTGCATGGCAGCCCTGCAATTATCTCTGCAGTGCTGAACGATCTTGGAGCGCGCGAAGGTTTGCGTGCTGCGGAAGCCGGTGAGTTCACGAGACGGGCGCTTGAGAACGGCAAGATGGACCTTGCGCAGGTTGAAGGCCTGAGTGCGCTTCTTGAGGCCGAGACAGAGGTTCAACGCATTCAAGCACAACGTGTTCTTTCTGGTGCTTTGCGTGAGATGGCTGATGGCTGGCGCAGTGGCTTGTTGAGTGTAATGGGTCAGATCGAAGCGTTAATTGACTTCTCCGAGGAAGAAATTGACACTATTGATTTATCTCAACTCATTGAAACTAATAAAGTAATCGAGAACGAACTGCGGCAGGAAGCAAAAGGTGTAGGGGTGGCTGAACGGGTACGATCTGGTTTTGAAGTCGTGCTTCTTGGTCCGCCGAATGCCGGTAAATCTACGCTCTTGAATGCACTTGCAAAACGGGATGTGGCGTTGACCTCCGATATTGCGGGAACGACCCGGGACCTTATCGAGGTTCATCTCGATCTTCATGGCCTCCCAGTGAGCGTTGTTGATACTGCTGGCCTCCGTGAGGCGGAAAACGAGATTGAATCCATGGGGATCGAGCGTGCCAGAAAGCGCGCGGCTTCGGCGGATATTCGAATTTGGTTTGATGCCAAGGCTATCGAATCATTTGAAACCGGAGAAGATATCCTTATTTCTGCTAAGTCTGACTTGGCTGGTATGAATAGCGAAGGCATCAAGGTTTCCGCAGTTACGGGGGACGGGATCCCTGCCCTTTTGGATGAAGTTCAAGCGAAACTGATGGGTAGAGTTGCCTCCGTCCAGACCGCGACGCACTCAAGGCATGCGGATGCTCTACTACGGGGTGCTAAGGCTTTGGATTCGGCACGAAGTGAGTTAGAGGTCGGGCGGGAACGCATCGAACTTGCGGCAGAGGAAATGCGAAATGCCCTCTCCGCTTTGGACAATTTGATTGGTAGTGTGGGTGTAGAGGACGTTTTGGGGGAAATCTTCTCCAATTTCTGCATTGGGAAGTGACAACAAAGGAAGGGATGTTTCACGTGAAACATCAAGATTTCGACGTAGTTGTAGTCGGTGGAGGCCATGCAGGCGCTGAGGCGGCTCATGCCGCATGGCGTATGGGTGCACGGGTTTGCCTGATCACGATGCGGCGGAGAGATTTAGGCGTGATGTCCTGTAACCCGGCCATCGGTGGCTTGGGTAAGGGGCATTTGGTTCGTGAAATTGATGCGTTTGATGGGATTATGGGCCGATTGGCCGATGCCTCGGGCATTCAGTTTCGCCTTCTGAACCGTAAAAAGGGCCCCGCAGTACAGGGACCCCGCACGCAGGCTGATCGTAACCTGTATGCTGCGGCTGCTGCTGCGGAATTTGCTGCGGCGGATGGCTTGCGTCTCTTGGAAGCAGAAGTTTGTGATCTCATCGTTCGGAACGGGAAATGTGTGGGCGTTGTTCTGGCTGATGGGTCACAAGTGTTCAGTACATCCGTTGTTCTGACAACGGGAACTTTTTTGCGTGGTCTGATCCATATTGGGGATGAGACACATGAAGCGGGTCGTATGGGAGATGCTCCTTCTGTTCGCCTTGCGGAACGTATGGATGAACTCGATCTTGAATTGGGTCGCTTGAAGACCGGAACGCCGCCCCGCCTTGATGGGCGTACGATTGATTGGACCAATCTAGAATCTCAAGAAGCCGACGAGGATCCGGTGCAGTTCTCGTTTCTTTCAGGCCATGTTCAGAACCGACAGATCGCTTGTGGGATTACGCATACCAACGTTCAAACACATGAAATAATTCAAAAAAACCTTGATCGGTCGGCCATGTATGGTGGCCGTATCTCCGGCACCGGACCCCGCTATTGTCCCTCTATCGAGGATAAGATCGTCCGATTCGCCGGCAAGGATAGCCATCAGGTCTTCTTGGAGCCGGAGGGTTTGGACGATCATACAATCTATCCCAACGGAATCTCAACCTCCCTGCCCGTTGATGTGCAGACAGATTATGTCCGGTCAATGGTTGGCCTTGAGCAGGTGAAAATATTGCAACCGGGTTATGCCATTGAGTACGACTACGTCGATCCTAGGGCGCTCAGCCACAGCCTCGAACTTCGAAAACTACCCGGGTTGTATCTTGCTGGGCAGATCAACGGGACAACCGGGTATGAAGAGGCCGCCGCCCAAGGTTTGGTTGCTGGTTTGAATGCGGCAAATGCCAACAAAGAGCCAATTCGGTTCACTCGTGATGCCAGCTACATCGGTGTAATGATTGATGACTTGGTGACTCAAGGTGTTGCGGAACCCTATCGGATGTTCACAAGTCGAGCTGAATTCCGGCTGGTCCTTCGTGCTGATAACGCCGATCAAAGGTTGACGCCAATCGGGATTGGGGCCGGCTGTGTTTCTGAAGCCCGAAGGATGGTGTTCGCAGACAAGATGGAGCAGTTGGAGAAAACGCGCTCTATTCTGGATGGTTTGAAGTTTTCATCACGTGAACTGGCGGGCGCAGGAGTTAAGGTGAATCCGGATGGTCCGCGTCGGACTGGATTTGAGGTCTTGGGATTGCCAATGGGAACACCAGCAGCACTTTGCTCCATAAGCGGGGAAGTTTCTGAGTTGGACCCGCAAGTCGTGGACCAAGTTGCTAAGGATGCTCTCTATGCAAACTATGTTGCGCGTCAAGATAAGGATGCAGAAGCCCTTCAGCGAGATGAAAATGTGAGAATACCTCATGATTTTCCATTTTCGTCACTGGAAGGTCTATCCAATGAAGTAAAAGAGAAGCTTATACGTGTTGCCCCCGAAACACTTGCGCAGGCTGGTCGCATTGAGGGGATGACTCCAGCGGCGTTAACACTCTTGCTATCCCATCTTCGTCGTCAACAATTGGCACGGGGCGCGTGATGGACGAAGGCATAAGCGGTGTTCTTGGCGGGTATGATGTTTCACGTGAAACAACCGAGAAACTTCAACAGTATGTCGATCTTCTTCGTAAGTGGAATCCACACATCAATCTAGTTTCTAAGTCCACGCTGGCAGATGCGTGGGTTCGGCACATTTCAGATTCATTGCAGCTTATTCAATGGGGCGGTGAGAAAGATGCTGTTTGGGTCGATGTTGGATCGGGCGGCGGAATGCCGGGTATTCCATGTGCGATTTTTCTTCAGGAAAAATCCCCCGACAGTCGCGTTCACTTAGTTGAAAGCGATCAGAGGAAAGCCACGTTCCTCAGGACTGTTTCACGTGAAACAAAGACACCCCTTCAAGTTCATCCCATGCGTATCGAAAAATACACAGCAGGTACTGCAGATGTTTTGACTGCAAGAGCGTTGGCTCCTCTTTCGGACTTGTTAGGCCACGCAGAACGCTTGCTTGCGCCAAATGGAAAATGTCTTTTCCTAAAGGGCGCCAACCACATGATAGAGGTGGAAGAAGCCAGAAAAACATGGCATTTCAACGTTATTGCCCATCAAAGCCGTACCGGTGCAGAAAGTGCCGTGTTGGAAATTGGAGATATTCGTCGTGCTTGACCCCACAAGGCCCCCTGCCCCGCGAATTATTGCTATCGCAAACCAAAAAGGCGGTGTCGGAAAAACAACTACCAGCATAAACTTGGCTGCAGCTTTGGCAGAATCCGGAAAGTCCGTATTGTTGGTGGATCTCGACCCTCAGGGGAATGCTTCGACGGGATTGGGCATAGATGTAGTGGATCGAAAGCTAACGACATACGATCTGTTGTTGGAAGAAGCTGAGCTGGATGCCGTTGTTGTTCCAACTCAAACAAAGAAACTATGGATTGCGCCCTCTACGACCGACCTCAGTTCTGCCGATGTTGAATTGGTATCCAACGAAAAACGAAGCTATCTTCTGCGCGATGCTTTGCGGCAGCCAGCCATTGATAAGTTTGCCCTCGACTACATATTGATCGATTGCCCACCCTCCCTCAACTTGTTGACGGTTAACGCTATGGTTGCGGCCGACTCCGTGTTGGTGCCCTTACAAAGCGAGTTTTTCGCTCTTGAGGGACTTTCCCAGCTTATGATGAGCGTACGGGAGGTCCGGCAAACCGCCAATCAGGACCTCAGGATCGAGGGCGTGGTTCTGACAATGTATGATCGCCGTAACAACTTGTCCTTGCAGGTCGAAGAGGATGCGCGCGAAGCGCTTGGCGATTTGGTGTATTCTACGCAAATTCCGCGTAACGTGCGCGTATCAGAGGCGCCGTCATTCGCTCTGCCGGTTTTGGAATATGACACACTTTCCAAAGGGAGCCAGGCCTATCGGAGCCTTGCTGTTGAAATGATAGAAAAACATTCGGGTTAAGAGGCTGACATGGCAGAAAAGAAAAGAGGTCTAGGCCGAGGCCTTTCCGCACTGATGGCCGATGTGGCGGTGCAACCGGTGGACGAAGCAAGCGAGACCAAGGTTGCAGGCGAAGCCCAATTGCCGATTGAGCAGGTTTATCCAAACCCCGATCAGCCAAGGGTGCACTTTGATGAGGAAGCTTTGGCTGACTTGGCAAAGAGCATTGAGGCCAAGGGGATCATTCAGCCCCTTATCGTGCGGCCCCTGCCGTCCGGAGGATACCAGATTGTTGCAGGTGAGCGCCGCTGGCGCGCGGCGCAGATCGCCAAATTGCACGAAGTTCCCGTTCTGATTCGCGAGTTGGATGACACAGAGGTCTTCGAGCTCGCCATTATCGAGAACATTCAACGCGCCGATCTTGATCCGATCGAGGAAGCCCGAGGCTACCAGCAGTTGATTGATCGCTATGGTCACACACAAGAACAAGTATCGAGCGCCCTGGGAAAAAGCCGAAGCCACATTGCAAACCTTTTGAGGTTATTGGGGCTGCCAGCCTCTGTTCAGGAAATGGTTCAGAACAAAACACTGACTGCCGGGCACGCGAGGACTTTGGTCACTGCTGATAATCCAGAAGAGCTCGCGAAAATGATCGTGGCGAAGGGCCTATCGGTTCGCGATGCGGAAAAGCTGGGTAAAGAGCCTTCGAGCAAGCGTAAATCACCGGGTGGTACCGGGAAAGATGCCGATACTGTGGCTCTCGAACGGGAGATGACCGCGAATTTGGGTGTTGGGGTTTCTATCAACCAGACGGGGTCTAGCGGTGCTGGAAAGATGACACTTTCCTATAAAAACCTCGATGAACTGGATGCTTTGCTTCGCGTTTTGAGCGCTACGCCTCTGGACGTGTCCAGATAAACAGCATTACGGCGGCCATGACGGTCACCTGCAGGCCAATAACCCTCCAAGAGAATCCTAGCGCGATCGAAATGGCGATTGCGACGGCCATGGAGATGGTCGCGAGGATTTTTGCTCTACGGGTTATGGAGCCGCGTTCATTCCACTCTCTTATCGGAGGGCCAAAGGTTTTGTGTTCAAGGAGCCATTTGTGGAGCCGTGGGGAGCTTTGCGCAAAGCAGAACGCGGCAAGCAAATAGAATGGGACTGTGGGTAATAGAGGGAGTGGAATCCCCAATGTGCCGAGTAAAAGGGCGAGTCCACCGCATATGGCCCAAATGGGTTTCATGGCTAATCCGCGAGTAGCTGTCTGGTGACGGAATTCAGGAGTGGTCTGCCTTGGGGCGTGACAATGAGCCGATCGCCGACCATTTTAATCAGCTCTAAGTCCTTTAAATATTTGAAGTTCTTCAGAAAATCAGGATCGGCGATCAAACTGGGATGACGCGCTAAATCTACCCCCTCTGTGAGCCTCAGACCCATCAACAGGAACTCTTGCTCCATTTCTTTAGCGTTTAGTTTGGCGCGAACGGTTTCAGCGCCCGCCTCACTGGCCATATCAAGCCATTTGGCGGGCATCTTGGCAGCTTCTGTTGCGTATCGGGTGCCATTCACTGTGATCCTACCGTGCGCCCCAGGGCCGATACCGATGTAATCGCCCGTCCGCCAATAGACCCTATTATGGCGGGATTCGACACCTGGACGGGCAAAATTGGACACTTCGTAAGACAGAAGACCCGCGTCGGCGCAGGTGGAAATGGTGAGATCATACATGTCCGCGGCGAGATCCTCTGACGGGAGCCCCTTTAACATGCCTGCAGCGAAACGATCGCCAAAGGCTGTGCCCGCCTCAATGGTCAATTGATACAGCGAAATATGGGAAGGCTCTAAGGCAAGTGCGCGGTGCAGCTCATCCTCCCAATCCTCAATAGTTTGATCCTGACGGGCATAGATTAAGTCGAAAGACATATTATCGAAGACTGAACGGGCCAGTTCGATGGCGTTCATAGCCTGTGCAACGTCGTGAAGGCGGCCAAGGCGCTTTAAATCTAGGTCGTTCAGGGATTGAACGCCCAAAGAAAGCCTGTTCACGCCGGCCTTCCGATAACCTTCGAAGTTTGCCGCCTCTACGGATGTTGGGTTGGCCTCCATGGTGATTTCGCACTCTGTATCGAGGGCCCAATGGGACCGCACAGTATCAAGGATGCCCTCCACGGTTTTGGGCGTCATCAGGCTTGGAGTGCCGCCCCCGAAGAAAATGGAATCGAGAGTTCTTCCCTCTGTTTGGCGGGAATAGAGACTGATTTCGTTCTTGAACCCCTCAAGCCAAGCGTCTTGATCCACCTCCCGCGAGACATGGGAATTGAAGTCGCAATAGGGGCATTTTGCCTGACAGAATGGCCAATGGAGGTAGAGACCAAAGCCGCCGTGTTGCCAATCATTCAGCAAAGCAACCTGCCACAAGTTTTGCGAAGGCGTCCGCGCGATGGCTCATTGCGTGTTTTATGGCCGGATCCATTTCGCCGAAGGTTTCGGAATGGCCGAGCGGCATGAACATGGGGTCGAATCCAAAGCCATGTTCCCCCCGCATCGGCCATTCCAGTGTTCCCTCAACCTTGCCTTCGAAGACCTCATCGTGTCCATCCGGCCATGCAAGGCACAGCGTGCAACAAAAACGCGCAATGAAGGGAGCTGGCGTTTTGGTCTCTTGGACCTCATTCCAAACTCGCGTCATGGCCATGGTGAAATCACGCCCCTGCCCTGTTTCGGCCCAATCGGCGGTGAAAACGCCGGGCGCGCCGCCTAGGGCATCAACCTGGATGCCGCTGTCATCGGAAAGCGCGGGAAGGTTTGATGCACGTGCACTGGCATGGGCCTTGATCCGGGCGTTCCCGACGAAAGTATTCTCGGTTTCCTCCGGTTCCGGCAGGCCAAGATCGCCTGCAGAGGTTACCTCAACCCCGAAGGGTTGAAGCAGAGCGCCGATTTCGCGCAGCTTACCGCTGTTATGCGAAGCGATGACGAGTTTGTCGCCAGTGAAACGCCGCATGGGTTAGGCCACCGCTGCGTTTTGGGCGGCGACGAGCTCAGCCACGCCCTTTTCGGCCAGGTCCATCAGTTGACCAAACTGATCACGGGAAAATGTGGCCCCCTCTGCCGAAGCCTGCAATTCAATCATCTTGCCTGAGCCGGTCATAATAAAGTTACCGTCGGTCCCGGCCTCGCTATCCTCGGCGTAGTCTAGATCAAGAACGGTTTGGCCCGCATAGATGCCACAGCTGATCGCCGCGACGTTGTCGATAATGGGATCGGTTTTGACCAGACCGGCCTTCATCAGATTGTTCACGGCCATCCGCAGGGCAACCCAACCACCAGTGATCGACGCGCAGCGCGTGCCGCCGTCGGCCTGCAGGACATCACAATCGACAGTGATCTGACGCTCACCCAGTGCATTCCGGTCAATACCTGCGCGCAGGGATCGACCAATAAGTCGTTGAATTTCCTGAGTTCTTCCGGACTGGCCATTTTTGGCCTCGCGCCGCATGCGGGTGTGAGTTGCACGTGGCAACATGCCGTATTCGGCGGTGACCCAGCCCAGACCTGTGTTCTTCATGAAGGAAGGCACACGTTCGTCCACTGTTGCCGTGCACAAAACATGGGTCTCGCCGCAGCGAATGATACAGCTCCCTTCGGCGTAGCGTGTGGGGCTAAGCTCAATGGAAATGGGGCGCATTGCGTCGATAGCTCGGCCAGATGGGCGCATAGTGATAGGTCCTTTTTGATTTGCTCCTTGGTTTGCAATCACCGGGCCAATCATGCAACCCCGATTGACCTTTCCGCGTCATGCGCCCAATTTCAATTAAGGATCACTATGGCGGAGCTGATGGACAAAACGAACCTGATTTCAGAGCTGAACGACCGCACCCGCGAGGTGTTTCGCCTTGTTGTCGAGGGCTATCTCGAGACGGGGGAGCCCGTGGGATCGCGGACATTGACGCGCACGATGTCGGAAAAGGTCTCGGCTGCGACGGTGCGCAATGTCATGCAGGATTTGGAGTATCTGGGCCTGTTGAACAGCCCGCATGTTTCCGCGGGCCGTATCCCTTCTGAGCAGGGACTTCGCCTGTTTGTTGACGGTTTGCTTGAGGTGGCAGACCTTAATCAGGATGACAGGCAGAAGATCGATGCCTCTGTTGGCGGGGATGACGAAATCTCCAATGTCATGTCACGGGTTGGCACGGCACTGTCCGGCACGACGCAGTTTGCCTCCCTTGTTTTGGTGCCCAAGCAGGAAACGCCGATCCGGCATATCGAGTTTGTGCACCTGAGCCAAGATCGGGCCCTTGTTGTGTTGGTCTTCGCTGACGGCCATGTAGAGAACCGGGTGTTTGAGCCGCCGATGGGGCAAACCCCTGCCTCCCTTCGCGAGGCTGCGAATTTCCTGAACTCCATTGCCGAGGGGCGCACCCTTGCCGAGCTTCGTCAGGTGATTGCCCGCGAGATCAAGCAACAGCGGCAAAAGATTGATGTTTTGGCGCGGGAGTTGATCGAAAGCGATCTGGCGATCTGGGACAGCGAAGGCATGGCGACCGAACGGTTGATCGTGCGCGGTAGGGCGAATCTTTTGGGTGATGATGCGGGCGCGGGGGACCTTGACCGTATCCGGAGCCTCTTTGATGACCTTGAGCGCAAGCGTGATATTGCCGAATTCCTTGAACTGACCGATGAGGGCGAGGGTGTGCGCATTTTTATTGGCTCAGAGAACAAGCTTTTCTCACTTTCGGGTTCCTCTTTGGTTGTCTCTCCCTATATGAACTCGGACCGTAAGATTATCGGTGCGGTTGGGGTGATTGGCCCGACGCGATTGAACTATGGGCGCATTGTTCCCGTGGTTGATTACACCGCACAGATGATCGGACGTATGATTGCCGATCGAGGTAAGGGATAAAGCATGGCCGACGCTGACAAAAAGAACCCGAATGAAGAAGAGCTGATTGATATTACTCAGCCGGACGCGCTCGAGGATGTTGATGATGACACGGTTGCCCAGATAAATGCAGCGGGCATGACCTCGGGTGACGACGAGATCGAAACCCTACGTGCGGAGCGTGACGACATGCGCGACCGCTTTATGCGCGCTTTGGCTGACGCAGAGAATTCGCGCAAGCGCAGTGACCGGGATCGCCGTGAGGCGGAGCAATATGGTGGATCCAAGCTGGCCCGCGATATGCTCCCTGTCTACGACAACCTCCGCCGCGCACTCGATGCCGCAACAGATGAGCAGCGGGCGAAAGCCTCTGCCTTGTTGGAGGGTGTCGAGCTTACACTTCGTGAGCTTTTGAATGTTTTCGGCAAGCACGGGATCGAACCAGTGGTGCCGGAAGTTGGCGATGCCTTTGATCCCCAGCTGCATCAGGCCATGTTCGAGGCGCCATTGCCCGAAACCAAGGCTGGCGACATCATTCAGGTGATGACGGAGGGTTTCCTCCTCCACGATCGCCTTCTGCGCCCTGCTCAGGTTGGTGTGTCCTCTAACACCGGCTGATCGCTTGTTCTTAGGCTGAAGGCTCTTTCAGGGCCTTCAGTTCATAGATTAAAGCCAGAGCATCCATCGGCGTAAGCTGATCGGGTAGGACGGACTCCAGCCTCTCCTCCACTTCGCTTGTCTTGGCGGGCTTTGGCGCGGGCGGTGGGGTAGCGGAGAACAAGGGCAGATCATCAATGATGGTCTCCCGCGCAGCGACGCCCTTTCTTTCTCCCGACTCAAGCATATCCAATACGATCCGAGCGCGTTCGATGACGGCTCCGGGCAGGCCCGCAAGTTTAGCGACCTGCACGCCATAGGACCGGTCGGCCGCGCCGCGTTGCACTTGGTAGAGGAAGATCACCTCCCCTTCCCATTCTTTGACCGCCACGGTGGCGTTATCGATCCCGTCCATCCGGTTCGAAAGGGCTGTCATCTCGTGGTAATGGGTTGCGAAGAGCGCCCGACATTTGTTGACATCATGCAGATGCTCCAAAGTCGCCCAAGCGATGGAGAGCCCGTCATAGGTCGAAGTGCCCCGCCCGATTTCGTCAAGGATAACGAGGGATCGCTCATCCGCCTGGTTCAGGATCGCGGCAGTTTCGACCATCTCGACCATGAATGTCGATCGCCCACGCGCAAGGTCATCGGAGGCGCCAACCCGTGAGAACAGGCTTGATACAATGCCGATATGGGCCTTTTGCGCCGGCACATAGGCCCCGATCTGCGCCAGAATGGCGATCAAGGCGTTTTGCCGGAGGAACGTCGATTTACCGGCCATGTTCGGGCCGGTGATCAGCCAGATGAAGGAGGGATCATCAGGGCCAGCAAGGGCGCAGTCATTGGCCACAAAGCCCGCGCCGCCCTCGCGCCGCTGCGCGGCCTCGACCACAGGGTGGCGTCCCGCGGTGATGTCAAAGGCGCGAGACCCATCGACAAGGGGACGGCACCAGTCGCCCTCTTTGGACAGGACGGTAAGGCTTGTGATCACATCGAGCTCTGCAAGGGAGCGTGCCGTCTCCCCTATTTGTCCCGATGCTTTCAAGATTTCTGCAGTTAGGGTTGAATAGAGCCGCTTTTCGATCTCTAAGGCCCGCGAACCTGCATTCAGGATTTTGGTCTCTAGCTCGGAAAGTTCGACTGTGGTGAATCGAACGGCATTGGCCGTTGTCTGCCTGTGGATGAAGGTTTCAGAAAGCGGCGGGGCCATCATCTTGTCAGCATGGGTTGCGGTTGTTTCGATAAAGTAGCCAAGAACGTTGTTGTGCTTGATCTTCAGCGCGGAGATCCCGGTTTGATCGGCGTAGTCGGACTGCATTCCGGCGATAACGCCCCTGCCCTCGTCCCGCAGTGTTTGCGCCTCGTCGAGTTCCGCATCGTAGCCGCTCGCGATAAATCCGCCGTCTCGCGCCAAGAGCGGTGGTTCGGCGACCAATGCGGCATCAAGCAGGTCAATTAGCGCTCCATGCCCGCCCAATGTGGGCAGAAGGCCCGATACAGACGGTGGGCCATCCATTAGAAACGGCTTGGATGAGAGGGTTTCAGCTTGTGTGAGGCCGCTTCGAATGGCGGCCAAGTCCCTAGGGCCGGCTCGATCGAGGGAAATGCGCCCAAGGGCGCGATCTATGTCGGGCACTTGGCGGAGGGTTTGCCGCAAATCTTCAGTCACCATGTTATTGCTCAACATGTGACCCAAAGCGTCGAGTCGGGAGGCAATCAAGTCGGTGTCGCAAGATGGATTCGATACGCGCTGTTCCAGCAAACGCCCGCCGCCCGCCGTGACTGTGCGATCAATCACCCCAAGAAGCGATCCGGACCTCGCGCCAGACATGCTGCGCGTCAGCTCGAGCGACCGCCGGGTGGCGGGGTCGATCTGCATCACCTGCCCCGGCGTTTCGCGAAGCGGAGGACGCAAGAGGGGGAGTTTGCCCTTTTGGGTGATTTCAAGATAGGCGATCAGGGCACCCAGGGCGGCGAGTTCGGTTCGGCTAAACCCACCGAATGCGTCCAGTGACGCGACACCGTAGGTCGTGGTCAAACGCTTCTCCGCACCGGAGCTATCAAAGCTGGAGGCAGCGAGGGGGGTCAAGGAAACATCGGTTTCTGCCAGAATAGTCTCTATTTCTTCAAGGTGAGCGTCAGCAACCAACAGCTCGCTTGGACCAATGCGGGCGACCTCGGGCAGTAAACGAATGGTTGGGCAAGCCGCAACGCGGACCTCCCCGGTGGAGATATCAACCCAAGCTAGTGCGCTTTCGTCCCGCACCCGCCCGAAAGCGGCAAGGAAGTTGTTTTGCCGCGCATTGAGGAGGCTGTCTTCGGTCAGAGTTCCGGGCGTAACAAGGCGGACCACATCGCGCTTTACGACGGACTTGTAGCCGCGCTTTTTTGCCTCCTCAGGGCTTTCCAGTTGCTCACAGACAGCAACCCGAAACCCCTTGCGAATAAGCGTCAGGAAGTATCCTTCCGCGGCATGAACGGGCACGCCGCACATCGGAATATCCGCGCCGTCGTGCTTTCCGCGCTTTGTCAGGGCGATATCGAGGGCCGAGGATGCAGCGACAGCATCGTCAAAGAACATCTCGTAAAAGTCGCCCATGCGATAGAACAGAATGGAGCCGGGATGCGCGGCCTTGATTTCCAGATATTGCGCCATCATTGGCGTGACTTTATCGGCCACGAAGTGCGCCTCCCCAGTTGTGCGCGGGGAGGTTACGATTGCTTGGCGCGGGATTAAAGCAGTTTACGTGCTAGCCGCCGACGAAGGGCGCAGAAGATCCCCAAAGCTGTTTGACGCGGGCATCACGACCACAGGAAGCGCGGTAAAACTTATAGGCTTCGGCCTTTGTCTTTACGCCAGCCCGTGTCACCACACGTTTCCCGCTTTTGTAGTAGTCCTGATGCGCGTCCGAAGCAGGATAGAATTTTGCAGCGCCAAGAATGGGCGTCACAATCTGTTGCCCCAGATCGGATTGAGCCTTGGCTTTCTCTTTCTCTGCCGTGCCTTTTTGGGCGCTGTTCGAGGCGAAGATCGCCGTGCGATAGCTTTCTCCCCGATCACAGAACTGCCCGCCTGCATCGGTTGGATCGACCGAGCGGAAGAACATGTTGATGATCTGGCCGTAGCTTACTTGGTCAGGGTCATAGGTGATTTGCACGGCCTCATAGTGACCGGTGCCGCCCTTGGTGACCTGCTTGTAGCTTGGGTTTGTGGCCGTTCCTCCGGCAAAGCCGGAAACCGCGGATTTGACGCCCTTCACCTTTTCAAAGTCGGCCTCAACGCACCAAAAGCAGCCGCCGGCAACAAGGGCGGTTTCCAACGGAGCCGCTTCGGCCCTTTGGTTCTGTGCCAAGATCCCCAGCCCGATGACGAGTGCCAGCAATGCCGGTTTTGCTTTCAAGAGTGTTTTCATTTTTGTTCCTCCGATTTTCCCTGCCTAATGTGCCATCCCGCACCGGTGCGTCCATTCACTGATGTGTGAGGTCACCTAGGCGTGACAGGCTTTGATCGGGGCCTTGTCAGATCCTGTCTGGCTGAAAACGCAACACGCCCCGAAGCAAGGGGCCGATCGGGTCGGCGCCAAGCTTCGAGGCGTGTTGTAAGTGAGGTCTTTGTCGGAGCTTACTTCTTCAGGCGACGATCACGTGCCGCAAGAAGTTTAAGGCGAAGCGCGTTCAGCTGAATAAAGCCTGCTGCGTCTTTCTGATCGTAAGCGCCTGCATCATCCTCAAAGGTCACGTGGGCCTCTGAATACAGCGAGTGATCGGACCAGCGGCCAACCGTGCGCGCCAGACCTTTGTAGAGTTTAAGGCGCACTGTTCCGGTGACATGCTCCTGGCTTTTGTCGATCAAGGCCTGAAGCATTTCGCGCTCGGGGCTGAACCAGAAGCCGTTGTAGATAAGCTCGGCGTAGCGAGGCATGATCTCGTCTTTCAGATGCGCCGCGCCGCGATCCAGAGTGATGGATTCGATGCCACGGTGCGCCTCAAGCAAAAGCTCACCGCCGGGTGTTTCATAGATGCCGCGGGACTTCATGCCAACAAAGCGCCCTTCGACCAGGTCGAGACGGCCGCAACCGTGTTTACCGCCGAGCTCGTTGAGCTTGGTCAGGAGCTCAGCAGGAGAAAGAGCCTCGCCGTTGATCGAAACGGCGTCGCCTTTTTCAAAGCCGATCTCAACATACTCAGGTGTGTCGGGGGCGTCCTCTGGGTGAGTCGTGCGCTGATACACGTCAAGCGGTGCGTCAATCGCAGGGTCTTCGAGCTCTTTGCCCTCGGAGGACGTGTGCAAAAGGTTCGCGTCAACGCTGAACGGCGCTTCGCCGCGTTTGTCCTTTGCGATCGGGATCTGATGCTTTTCAGCGAATTCGATGAGCTTCGTCCGGCTGGAAAGATCCCATTCGCGCCAAGGTGCGATGACCTTGATATCGGGGTTCAGGGCATAGGCGGCGAGCTCGAAGCGAACCTGATCATTGCCTTTGCCGGTGGCGCCATGGGCAACCGCATCTGCCCCTTCGGCGGCGGCGATTTCAACCAGACGCTTGGAAATCAAAGGCCGTGCGATCGAGGTGCCGAGAAGATATAGGCCCTCGTATTGCGCATTTGCACGGAACATCGGGAACACGAAATCGCGGACAAACTCTTCGCGGATGTCTTCGATATAGATCGAGGAGGCGCCCATCATCTCGGCTTTGGCGCGTGCTGGTTCCAGCTCCTCGCCCTGCCCCAGATCGGCGGTGAAGGTTACAACCTCGCAACCATATTCGGTTTGCAGCCATTTCAGGATGATCGAGGTGTCGAGGCCGCCGGAATAGGCAAGCACAACTTTCTTTGGGTGGCTCATATCAGGACGCTCCGCATGCATGTATCGTGGCGCATCTACGGCTTTTTGCGTCTCGTAACAAGTGGCGGGCGGGCTGGCGGGGTGCTATGGCACGGTTATGAGCGAATTTACCCAGAATGCCGAGACCGCCACGCGTAAAATGCGGGCCCTCTTCCCGCCAACGCCTTTGATGCGCAACGATTACCTGTCTAACAAGTATGACGCGGATATTTGGCTCAAGCGGGAGGACCTCTCGCCGGTCCGGTCCTACAAGCTGCGCGGCGCGTTTAACGCCATGTCCAAGGTGTTGGACAGCAGGCCGGATGCGGATCTGTTCGTCTGTGCGAGCGCCGGCAACCACGCGCAGGGCGTTGCATATGTTTGCCGCCATTTCGGAGTGCGCGGTGTTATCTTTATGCCAGTGACGACGCCGCAGCAGAAAATCCAGAAGACCAAGGTCTTTGGTGGCGACTTCGTGGAGGTGCGCCTGACCGGCGATTATTTCGACAACACCCTTGCCAGTGCGCAGGCGTTTTGTGCTGAAAATGGGGGGCATTTTCTGTCGCCCTTTGATGATCCTGATGTGATCGAAGGCCAGGCCTCCGTGGTTGCCGAGGTGGTTGAGGCCATCGGTGCGCCGGATGCCTTGATCCTTCCGGTTGGCGGTGGCGGGTTGAGCGCCGGTGCCACGCAATACCTGCGCGAAACAGAGGCCGCGACAGAGATCCGCTATGTCGAGCCCGCTGGCGGAACTAGTCTTGCTTCCGCCCTCGCGGCAGGGGAATTGGTGACCTTGCCGACG
Organism: Harenicola maris; assembly: GCA_018524345.1. Lineage (GTDB taxonomy): Bacteria > Pseudomonadota > Alphaproteobacteria > Rhodobacterales > Rhodobacteraceae > Harenicola > Harenicola maris. The sequence goes on along the minus strand of JADQAZ010000002.1, from coordinate 392,253 downwards.
GTGGATAGCTTTGTAGATGGCGCTGCAGTCGCCCGTATTGGCGAGCATCCATTCCGTGTGTTGAGCAAGATTGCGCAATCCAGCGTCTTGTCTGCGCCGGAGGATCGCATTTGCACAACCATTCTGGAAATGCTGAACATCGAAGGGATTGTATTGGAGCCTGCAGGCGCGCTTTCGGTTGATGTGCTACCCAGTGTTGCCAAGGAGTTCCGTGGAAAGCGCATTGTTTGCGTCGCGAGCGGGGGTAACTTTGACTTTGAGCGACTGCCTGAAGTTAAAGAAAGAGCGCAGCGATATGCGGGGCTGAAAAAATATCTGATCCTCCGTCTGCCTCAACGTCCGGGGGCATTGCGAGAATTTTTGGATAGCTTGGGGCCGGAAGATGATATTGCCCGCTTTGAGTATTTGAAGAAATCCGCGCGGAATTTCGGCTCGGTGCTCTTGGGTATTGAGACCTTAAACCCAGATAATTTTGCGCATTTGTTTGCCCGTCTTGATGCGTCTGGCTTTACCTACACCGACATCACCCAAGACGATACTTTGGTGCAATTTATCGTCTAACCCGCTTGGGCCAAAGGTTGGCCAGCCAGAAGTTCGCGCGCCTCTTGCACACTGCGTATCGCTTGGGCGGCGATGCTCTTGAGGCTGTCTGCGTTCACTTTTGCCCCTGTAGCCACGGTGTTTTCAAGCTCAGCGCAGGCATCGGCAAGTTTGTTCAGGCCCAGGTTGAGTGCACTGCCTTTGATGAAATGCAAATCCTGATCCGGTGAATTCAGGGTATCGCCCTTATGGAATTGCCCGAGAACGGGTTTCGCTTCGGCCTCGAACATGTCCACCAGTACAAGGCAGTCTTCTGTGCCAAGCATTTCTTGCAAGTCCTTGAGTTGGTCCCAATCGGCCATAAACGTTCTCCATCACTGCTGAATCAGATAGCTAGGGCCAAATCCTTTTATGTTGATTAACGCGGGATCTGTTTTCTAGATAACTTTAGGCTTCACGCCACTTTAACTTCTGGCTGCCACAAGTCCTGAGAAACCGCACTCAGGTAGGTCAAATATGCAATCCAGCCAAGCGATCCAAATCGACAATGTGAGTGATCAGCCGAACGAGCAGCTTACCGCATTGGTTGTGGACGACAGTATGATGCAGCGCCGCATTTTGACGGCTTTGCTGACCCGATGGGGATACAAGGTGGTGCAGGCAAGCTCTGGTGAGGAGGGGTTGGAGCAATGCCGGAAATTCGCCCCCGATATCGTATTGAGTGACTGGATGATGCCGGGGATATCCGGGCAGGAATTTTGCCAGGAATTCCGCAAGATCAGCCGCCAAAGCTACGGTTACTTTTTGATGCTCACGGCGCGCGGCGAAACCCTTGATATTGCGGAGGGGCTGGAGGCTGGCGCTGATGATTTCATGACCAAGCCTGTGAACCCGGAGGAGCTTCGTGCCCGTTTGCGTGCAGGCGAACGGATTGTTCGTGTGCATGAAGAGCTGGTCAAAAAGAACAGGCTGGTGTCAGAAAGCCTGACTGAAATTCAGTCCCTATACGATGCATTGAATCGTGACCTGCAGGAGGCGAGAAAACTCCAACTCTCGCTCGTCAAAGACACGTTTTTGACGATCAATGGCAATGACATCTCTTTTCTTTTGCACCCTTCCGGCTTGGTCGGGGGGGATTTGGTCGGGCACTTTCGAATCGGTGAGGACAAGCTCGGTCTGTTTGCGATTGATGTCTCGGGGCATGGTGTCTCTTCTGCCCTGATGACCGCACGCCTGTCGGGCCTTTTGAACAGTGGGCGACCGGAGAGGAACATTGCGCTTAAGACCCTTCCAAACGGTTTGGTTGAGGCGCGCTGCCCTGCTGATGTCGCGGATCGTTTGAATGATGTTTTGATCAACGAAATCGGGTCGAGCCACTACGTCACGATGGCCTTTGCGAATGTGGATTTGCGAACCGGTGATGTTCAATTGGTCCAGGCGGGGCACCCCCACCCTTTGGTTCAACGTGCTGACGGCGCAGTGGAGATGATCGGACAGGGGGGGATGCCGATTGGCCTGTTGCCTGAGGCGAATTATGAGGTTGTTGATCTGAACCTTGCAAAGGGAGACCGACTGTTTCTGATTTCGGATGGGGTCACGGAATGTCCCGCAACCAATGGATCAGACATGCTTGAGGAAGAGGGAGCGATGGCATTTCTTGCTGCTAATAAGGAAACAGCGGGCCCGCACCTTCTGGAGGAGTTGATGGAAGAACTGCGAAAATACTCCTCTCTGCAGGAGTTTCCCGACGATGTTTCCGCTGTCCTGTTCGAATATGGCGGATAGCCAAGCCGCTCAAGAAAACGCCATTTCAATGTAGGGCGCATCAAAGGGGTTTGAAATTACCTCCAGCGCGACTTCACGCGGCATCCACATTGGGGTGTGTTCTGGCTCCAGTGGCGGGCCTTTGCACAGGCTGGGTCGTGCAAGATATATGTGGCAAAGCTTTTCGGCCCAAAACCCGTAGTCCGGCATGAAGGTAAATCGCCGATAGCTTCCCAAGTGGCGAATTTCGGAAATCCCGTATCCGGTTTCTTCCATCACTTCCCGATGAAGGGCTGGCAGGCTGTGCTCGCCCGGGTCAATTCCTCCGCCGGGGAGCTGCACTTCCGGCGTCTCGCCTGCCTGCAGCGTTAGCAAAACTTCCTTGTCCCGGCGAAGCACGGCATAGACTCCGGGGCGAAACTTGTAAGTGCGCCCATCTTCAGGTGGCGTTCCGAGCCTTGGAATTGTCATTATCGCCCCTATATACCCAAGCGTTGTGCGTGCCCTATCCTTGAGGTATGCCAACCTCCGACTAGCGAGGAAACCCCCAATGACACTTGGAAATAAGATTGCCTGGGACGACACTGTATTGCCGTTTCAGCTCGATAATGCAGATATCCGTGGCCGCCTTGTGCGGCTGGATGGTGTATTGGATCAGGTTCTGCGCCAGCATGACTACCCTGCGGTGATTGAGGCGCTCGTCTCCGAGATGTCCTTGCTGACTGCGCTGATCGGTCAAACGATCAAGCTGAAATGGAAGCTGTCTCTGCAGGTGCGCGGTGACGGACCGGCCCGATTGATTGCCACGGATTACTATGGTCCGGGCAAAGAGGGCGAGCCGGCCCGTATCCGCGGCTATGCCAGCTACGATGCTGACAGGCTGACGGACGCAGACCCGTTTTCGCAAATTGGCAAGGGGTACTTCGCTGTCCTGATTGACCAAGGTCCCGACACGCAGCCCTATCAGGGCATTACCCCAATCGCGGGTGGTTCGCTTGCGGCCTGTGCCGAGGCTTATTTTGCGCAATCGGAGCAGCTGCCAACACGGTTCAGCCTGCGCCATGGACGTGCGCAATCACCCGGAGAGGCCGAGCATTGGCGCGCGGGCGGCATCATGTTGCAGCACATGCCGAAGGCCTCGCCTTTTGTGAAACCCGCCGAAGACGACAGCGCAGATCCCCGCCTGCTGGAAAGTGCTGACCTGCTGGACGGCGATGACGCAGAAAACTGGACCCGCGCGAATGCGCTGCTCGACACGGTTGAGGAGATCGAGCTGATCGGCCCGCATCTGCCGCCGACCGATCTTTTGGTGCGTCTGTTCAACGAGGAATCGCCCCGAGTGTTTGATCCGCAGACGATGCAGTTCGGATGCACATGCAGTGCAGAACGCGTGCGCACGAGTCTGTCGATTTACTCGGCGAAGGATATTGCGACCATGACGACAGATGACGGCACGGTGACTGCCGACTGTCAGTTCTGTGGTGCGCATTATGTTTTCGACCCTGCGAGCCTCGGCTTTGAGGCGAAGGCAAAGGGCGATGACGCTGGGGCGTGATCTGCGGGCAAAACTGGCGGATGCGGTAAAGGCACCGGGTTCGCCATCGTCGGACTATGACCTGAACCGCGACGTAAACCTTGCTCCGGGGCGTGTTCTGCGTCCCGCTGCGGTTCTGCTTCCGATCGAAATTGCCGATACTGGCCCGCGCCTGTGGTTGACGCGACGCTCGGCGCAGTTGCGCCATCATCCGGGTCAAATCGCCTTTCCGGGCGGCAAGCGGGACGAGGGGGATGTTGATCTTGTTGCGACCGCCCTGCGGGAGGCTGAGGAAGAGATTGCTCTGCCACGCAGAAGCGTCGAAATTCTCGGTGCACTTCCTTGCCATGAAACGGTTACGGGGTTTTCGGTCACGCCCATTCTGGGTTTGGTGACAAAACCTTTCACGCCGCGCTGTGAGTTTGGCGAAGTGGCGGAGGTGTTTAGCGTTCCCTTGCACCATGCCCTTGATGAGGGCCGTTTCGTGATTGAGGGCCGGATGTGGAAGGGCGTGCGCAGGCGGTATTATGCGGTGCCCTACGGCCCCTATTACATTTGGGGGGCGACGGCGCGCATTCTTCGGTCGCTCGCAGATCGGGTGGCCCTATGACCACGATTGATGCCCCTTGGATGCGGGACGAAACGCTGGTGCCGCTCGCTAAAGCATTGGAGGGGGCGGGATACCTCGCCTTGGCCGTTGGCGGCGCCGTACGAAACCCGCTTATGGGAAGGGGGGCTTCTGACATTGATTTGGCCACTGACGCCTTGCCTGAGGTTGTCTCCGATTTGGCGATTGGGGCAGGGCTGCGCGTTATTCCGACGGGGATCGAGCATGGAACTGTGACAGTTCTGGGAGAGGGTGAGCCTGTTGAGGTGACCACTTTTCGAAAAGACGTCGAAACCGATGGGCGTCATGCGGAGGTCGCCTTTGGCGCGGATCTGGCCGAGGATGCGGCGCGACGTGATTTCACCCTGAACGCAATCTATGCCGATCCGAGCGGGGTCGTCTTCGATCCCCTCGGGGGGATTGCGGACCTGCGAGAGGGCATCGTTCGATTTGTCGGGGATGCCGACAGGCGGGTGCAAGAGGACTACCTGCGCATCCTGCGGTTCTTTCGTTTTACCGCGCAGTTTGGAAACCCCGAGCATGGGATTGAGCCGGAGGGACTGTCTGCCTGTGCGACGTTTTCCAGTGAAATAGAGACTATTTCGGCGGAACGCATAGGTATGGAGATGTTGAAGCTCCTCGCGGCCGAGGAGCCCGAGCTTGCCGTCGCGGCCATGCAGCAATGCGGGATCTTGCATGCGATTCTGCCCGGCGCCGATACCGCGGCTTTCTTCAGGCTGAGTGGGATCACAGATCGCGCCGACCCGATCCAGCGCCTCGCTGCCTTGGGTGGGGAGGGGGTTTCCAAACGGTTGCGCCTGAGTCGCGCGCAGACACGGAGGCTTGAAAGCCTTCGTAAAGCCATTGAGGCAGCCAGTGGGCCGGGCGAATTGGGATATCGGCTGGGTGCGGAGGAAGCCTTGGCAGTGATGGAGCTGCGGGCGGCATTGTTTGAGGCGCCTTTTGATCGGGCCGTGACAAAGCAGGTCGCGGTGGGGGCGGGGGCGACATGTCCTGTTGCTGCTGCTGATTTGTCCAAAACCCTCCATGGCAAAGCCATTGGGGATGCTCTGCGTGCGGCGGAGGCGTTTTGGATCGCCTCCGGTTTCACCCTTGGGAAAGAGGAAATCCTCGAGCGGTTGCCGCGCGGGGATTGATCCACATGGCTTGAGGTTTTCACAAGCGCGATGAAAAGCTATGGTCCGCTTGCTGGTGAAACCCACACGGGGCCGTGCATATGTTTCGTTTCTTTGAGAACCTGATCGACCCATACGTTGCGTATGAGCAAGACGATGCGCCTCCGCGTCGGCTTTGGCCGTTCCTATGGGAATTCTCGCGGCCGTTTCACAGGCTGTTCGTGGTTGCGGCGGTACTGGCGTTTCTTGTTGCGGGCATTGAAATCGCTTTGATCGGGTATCTGGGGCGCTTGGTTGATGTTCTCTCTACTGCGGAAAGAGAGACTGTTTGGGCCCTATATGGCACCGAATTGATCCTCTGCGCTTTGTTCCTGCTGGTGCTTCGCCCGGTGATCCAAACTCTGGATGTCGCGCTTCTTAACAATGCGCTCCTGCCGAATTTTGCCACTCTTCTGCGGTGGCGCGCACATCGGCAAATCCTCCGGCAGTCTGTAGGGTGGTTCGAGAACGACTATGCTGGCCGGATTGCGAATAGGGTAATGCAAACGCCGCCTGCCGCCGGAGAGGCAATGTTTCAGCTGTTTGATGCGATTGCCTATTCGATTGCCTATCTGGTTGGTGCGGCTTTCCTTCTTGCCGAGGCTGATCTGCGACTGGCAGTTCCGCTTCTTGGTTGGTTTATCCTCTATGCCGCGCTGGTTTACTGGACAGTGACGCGGGTTGGTCCCGCATCAAAGGCGGCAAGCGATGCGCGAAGCGTCGTGACCGGGCGTGTGGTGGATAGTTACACCAATATTCATGCTGTGAAGATGTTCGCCCATCACGACCAAGAGGTCGAATATGCTGGTGAGGCGATTGAAGGCGCGCGCAAGACCTTTCAGGTAGAGATGCGGATTTTTACCATTATGGACCTGTCGCTGACAATTTTGAACGGGCTGCTGATCGTGGGCGTTGTCGGTTGGGCCATTGGGCTTTGGATCGATGGCACGGCCTCGGTCGGCGTCGTCGCCGCGGCAAGCGCCTTGACCCTGCGGCTGAACGCCATGACGGGGTGGATCATGTGGGCGCTGTCCTCTTTCTTTCGCCAGTTAGGTGTCGTTTCTGAGGGATTAGAGACTATTTCAGCCCCTATCACCCTGACGGATGCCAAGGGTGCAAAGCCTTTGAGGGTGGAACAGGCAGGCATCCGCTTCGAGGGCGTGACCCATCATTATGGGAAGGACGCGGGTGGATTGCAGGACCTGAACCTGCGGATCAAGCCCGGGGAAAAGATCGGGCTGGTCGGTCGCTCCGGTGCTGGCAAATCAACTCTCGTGAAGCTGCTTTTGCGGTTTTATGACGTGGAACGGGGCGAGATCTCGATTGATGGCCAAAACATCGCCAAGGTGACCCAAGACAGCCTGCGCGCTCAAATAGGGATGGTGCAGCAGGACACGGCCCTTTTGCATCGGTCTGTCCGCGAGAACATCCAGTATGGCCGCCCCGATGCCAGCGAGGAAGAAATCATCGCTGCGGCTGATCAAGCCTCCGCCCGCGCGTTTTTGCCCCAACTGGTGGATCAAGAGGGGCGGCGCGGACTTGATGCGCGGGTGGGGGAGCGCGGGGTAAAGCTTTCCGGCGGGCAGCGGCAAAGAATCGCCCTTGCTCGGGTTATTTTGAAAGATGCGCCGATTTTGGTGTTGGACGAGGCCACAAGTGCCCTAGATAGCGAGGTAGAGGCCGAGATTCAGCAGACCCTTTATGGCGTTATGCGCGGGAAAACCGTGATCGCCATTGCGCACCGCCTGTCCACGATCGCCCAGATGGACCGGATCCTTGTTCTGGACGGGGGCCGCATTGTTGAGGACGGCACTCATGAAGCCTTGTTGCAAGATGGCGGCCTCTATGCGCAGTTTTGGGCGCGTCAGTCCGGCGGCTTCTTGCGGACAGATGCGGACCAGCCGGAGACGAAAGAATGACTATTGCTAACCTGATCCAAGCGTTCCGCCCGGCAGACGGCCCGCCACCCAACAGCCTGCTGGCCTTCTTTCGGTGGTGCCTGAAGGGATCGCTTCCTGTGCTTCTTGTGGCGGGTTTGTTCAGCTCTGTCGTGGGCGCGTTAGAGGTTGTCTCCGCCCTGATGCTCGGCCTTGTGATCGACACGGCCTTGGCCAGCACGCCCGAAACGTTTTTCGCCGATCACATATGGCTTGTGTTGGGGGTCGCGGCGTTTTTCGTGGTTCTGCGTCCCTTGGCCTTTACGTTTTCGGCGGGGTCCAATGCGATTGTCGTGCAGCCGAACGTGAACCCACTGGTTCTGTCCCGCTTGCACCGTTGGACGCTGGGGCAGTCGGTCACATTTTTTGATAACGACTTTGCCGGACGGATTGCGCAGAAACAGATGCAGACCAGCCGCGCTGTTACCGATGTCGTGTCAGAGGTGATCAACGTTGTGTTCTTCGCCATTGCATCGCTCATCGGCTCGGCGGTGTTGCTGGCCACGATAAATGGCTGGGTTTCTCTGGTGCTGGCTGTTTGGCTGATCGGATACTTTGGGTTCATTTCATGGTTCCTGCCGCGCATCCGTATCAAGTCAAAGGGCCGCGCCGCCGCGCGTGCCATGGTGACGGGGCAGGTGGTGGACACGATCACCAACATCAAGACCGTTAAGCTTTTCGCCCATGCTGCCCATGAGGATCGTGCGGCCCTGTCGGCGATGAAAACCTTTCGGGAGCGGGCGATTGAATTCGGGTGGATGGCAACCTTCTTCCGCGGTTCGCTCATGACACTTGCGGGGGCTTTGCCGGTGCTCCTGATCGGCGGCACCCTGTGGCTCTGGACCCATGGCGCCGCGACGGCAGGGGAAATTGCGGCTTCTGGTGTGGTCTCTATCAGGATCGCGCAGATGACGGGCTGGGTCAGTTTCACCTTGATGGGGATCTACGCCAATATCGGCGAGATCGAGGACGGCATGCGCACGCTTACCCCGCCCCATGAACTGGTCGACGCGCCGAACGCGGGCGTTCTGGATGTGCCTAAGGGGCAGATCGAATTCTCGAATGTGGGCTTTGCCTATGGCCGCCAATCCGGCGGGGTCGAGGACCTGACGCTTAACATCGCACCGGGAGAGAAGCTTGGCATCGTCGGCGCCTCCGGTGCGGGGAAATCCACGCTCGTTGCGCTTCTTTTGCGTCTCTATGATGCGGAAAAAGGCTCGATTTCGATCGATGGAGAGGATGTCTCTGAGGTGACGCAGGAAAGCCTGCGTAGTAAGATCGCTATGGTAACGCAGGACACGGCCATGTTTAACCGCTCTGCCCGCGACAACCTTGCCTACGGCAGGCCCGAGGCAACCGATGCCGAGGTGCAGCGCGCAGCGGAGCGGGCGAGCGCCCATGAGTTTATCACCGAGCTTAAGGATTACGCCGGTCGCACCGGCTATGACGCGCATTTGGGGGAACGCGGCGTTCGGCTTTCTGGCGGACAGCGGCAGCGTGTGGCCCTTGCGCGCGCTATCCTCAAAGACGCCCCTGTTCTTGTTCTGGACGAGGCGACAAGCGCCTTGGATAGCGAGGTCGAGGCCGAAATTCAGGAGGCCCTTGAAACCGTGATGGAGGGGAAAACCGTTCTTGCCGTTGCGCACCGCCTCTCCACCATTGCTCGCATGGACCGGATCATCGTGATGGAGGAGGGCCGGATCGTCGAGCAGGGCACCCATGAAAGCCTTTTGGAAAAAGGCGGGCTTTACGCCGGGTATTGGCAGCGTCAATCGGGCGGCTTTCTTGACCTTGGGCAGGCTGCGGAATAACCCGCTGTCATGGATCAGATCACAGTTGAACGTTTAGACACCCGCGCCTGCGGAGTGTGTGAGGGGTGCGAAGCTCCGATACCGCGGGTTTTGCCGGGCGAGGTTATCAACCTTGTCGAGGGGGCCGCGAGGATCGCCACGCCATCGGAGTATCGCGTTTCGGCGCCTTGTCGGCACTACAAGACATGCGGCGGTTGCGCTTTGCAGCACGCAAGCGATAAATTTGTGGCGGATTGGAAGCGGGACGTCATCCTGCGCGGCCTTGCGGCGCAGGGGGTTGAGGCCGAGGTACGGCCCACCCTCACGTCACCGGCGAACAGCCGACGCAGGGCGACCTTTCATGGCAAGCGCACGAAAAAGGGCGTTCAGGTCGGTTTCTATGGCCGCGCCTCAGAGACGCTTGTTGATACGCCGGACTGTTTGCTCGTCGATCCGATCATCTCTGGTGCCCGGCCCGCGATGGAGGCCCTGACCCGCGCGATTTGCTCGCGGACCTCGACCCTATCCCTGTCTGTTACGGCCTCTGCCGCTGGCCCCGATATCGCGGTGGTGGGTGAGGCACAGCTTGATCGCAAGCTGATTGAATTGCTGGGCAGTTTGGCGGGGGAATACGATCTTGCCCGTCTAAGTTACAACGGCGAGGTCATCGCCACCCTGCGACGGCCAGAGCAGGCCTTTGGCGCCGCCCGCGTTATGCCGCCTCCGGGCGCGTTTTTGCAGGCGACGTCGCCCGGCGAGGCCGCGCTTGCCGAATGCGTTGCCAAGGCCGTGGGGGATGCGGCCAAAGTGGTTGATCTGTTTTGCGGTGCAGGCACCTTTGCCCTGCGACTGGCAAGCGGAGCCGCCGTGCATGGGGTCGAGGCAGAGCGCAGTCTGATCGACGCCCTCGATCATGGTTGGCGTCACGCACAGGGTTTGCAAACCGTGACGACAGAGGTCCGCGACCTCTTCCGTCAGCCCTTGCTCGAGGATGAGCTGGCCCGTTTCGATGCCGTGGTGCTTGATCCGCCGCGCGCCGGAGCAGCCGCGCAGGTGGCGCGGATTGCCGAGGCCCATGTGCCCCGCATTTCCTATGTATCATGCAGCCCCGTCACCTTCGCCCGCGATGCGCGTGTTTTGACGGCGGCGGGCTATCGGCTTGAATGGGTGCAGCCTGTGGATCAGTTCCGCTGGTCGGCGCATATCGAGCTTGCCGCAGGGTTTGCGCTGACGCCACAGTAGCGCCGAAAATCTATCCCTTGCTTCCCAAAACGCTGGTTTTGGGTATTGTGCCTAAAAAATTCACGGATTCGAGGGTATGGCAGATACTAAATTCACCCGGCGCGGTGTGGTTCTTGGGGCGGCAGCTGTGGGCCTTTCGGCCTGTGCGTCGAAGCCGAAGATAAGCACATATGGCGGCCCGAAAGTGACGCGCGTGGTTGTGCAGAAGGCAGACCGCAAGATGTATCTGTTCAGCGGAACGACCATGCTGGAATCCTATGACATCGAGCTCGGCTTTGCGCCCGAGGGTCATAAAACCGTCTATGGTGACGGGAAGACACCCGAGGGCAGCTACTACATTGATCGCCGCAATCCGCGCAGCTCGTTCTACCTGTCCCTCGGGATTTCATATCCCAATGCGCAAGACAGGATGGAAGCCGCGCGTCTTGGCAAACAGCCGGGCGGTGACATCTTTATTCACGGTCAGCGGCGCCCGGGCGACCCGAAGGGGCCGGATTGGACGGCGGGCTGTATCGCTGTGAAAAACAAAGAGATGTCCGAGATCTACGCCATGGTTCAGACAGGAACACGGATCGACATTAACCCCTAAGCGGGGTCGATGGTTGAAATGAAAAAGGCCCCTCCCAATTTGGGATGGGCCTTTTTGTTGGGCCTATTCGCTGGCCACAACCGCAATCGGGGAAAGCGTGGGCGCAACGCCCGGGCCGCCGGTGACAAGGCACCACCAAAGCTTGCCGGATTTTTCCTGCAGCCAAGCAAAGCCCAGATGCGTGGCGCTCGGATCAAGGATCACGTCGCGCGTGTCGGCGGCTTCCATCCATGCGGAGAGGGTCTCAAGCTCGGTCTCGAATGTCTCGGAGATATTCTCGCCCTTGAGGATGCCATTGTAGCCGGAGCGCCGAACCCGGTCGATCGGGGAGGACCCATCAGAGCCGAAATGCCAGGGGCGGTTCTGAACCGACATATCCCGCGCATGAGTCGCCGCCGCCGCTGTTAGCTCGGCGTTTAGTTGCAAAGGCGCAACACCGCGGGCTTGTCGCAGGGCATTAACACTGTCCAGCATGCGGAACTGTATCTTCGCCTCATCACGTGGAGAGATCTTGTAAACGCTGATTCCGCCGTTGCCGGTGGGGGGGGTGCTTGTGCAGGCTGTAAGGGCCAAACCCACTGAAAACAAAATAGAAAGTAGCCGTACCATAGATAAGCCGCCGTTGTTTGATTGGTCGGAATTTCCAGTCATATGCTCACAAGGGCGCGGTGCCAGCAAGATATGCATTGGCGGGTTAACGCCAGTTTGATTTGCAGATGCAGCATTCCGGCAATATATCTAAGCGCGAAATGACCAACAAAAGGGGCCAGAGGGATATGTCTGACCAGTCCAAAAATACCAAGCTTTCGCGTCGCTTGTTCCTTGGTGGCACTGCGGCTGCGGCTGGCGCGCTTGCCGCGCCCGCTTTGGCGCAGCAGGGCCCGGAAACAACGCAGGGTGAACAGGAAGTCACCGAGGTTGTGCGCCGCAATATCTCCAGCTTCCGTTCGCTGGACTGGCGTCCTTACTTCTCGTCCACGGCTGGCGGTGCGATCCTTGTGGATACGACTTCGCGCGCGCTGCACTTCTGGTCCTCGGATCAGTCGATCTACAAGCTGTACCCAACCTCTGTACCTCTGTCAGAGGATCTGACCCGCCTTGGCCGGACCAGCGTTATCCGCAAGGTTGAGGGGCCGACATGGGCGCCGACACCTTCGATGAAAAAGCGCAACCCTGAGTGGCCAGATTTCGTTGGCGCAGGTCCGGACAACCCGCTTGGCACCCATGCTCTCTACCTGAGCTGGACGTATTACCGTATTCACGGCACCCACGACACGCGCAAGATTGGCCGCAAGTCGTCAAACGGCTGCATCGGCCTGTATAACGAGCATATTGCCGAGTTGTATGGTTTGGTCGGAAACGGTGCGCAGGTCCTGTTGATCTAGCACAACCGGAAATTCTGGAATTAGAAAGGGGCCGTTTATCCGGCCCCTTTTTTGTGGCCTAGTCCAGCCAGCCCTGAAGGTTCTCTTCGATCACCTCTGACAGGGCGGCGATATGGGCGTCGTCGTCGTTGAGGCAGGGGATATAGGTGAAGTGCTCCCCGCCCGCATGTTCAAAGCTCTCGCGGATCTCTTCGTTGATTTCCTCTAGGGTTTCGATGCAATCGGCAGAGAAGGCAGGGGCGCAGATGGCGATCCGCTTTTTGCCCGCCTCGGCAAGGCGTGCCACCTCTTCCACCGTATAGGGTTTTAGCCATTCTTCGGGGCCGAATTTGCTTTGGAAGGTGGTGACGATCTCTGTGTCCGGCAGCCCAAGACGTTCCTTCAAAAGGCGCGTCGTTTTCTGGCAGTGGCAGTGATAGGGGTCGCCCTCTGTCAGATACCGCTCCGGAACGCCGTGGTAAGAGCAGACGAGAATATCGGGCTTTTGATCCATCCCGGCATAGCTGCGCTCGATCGATTGCGCGAGGGCATCGATATAGGAGGGGCGGTCAAAATAGGGGGAGACCGTCCGGCTGTCCGGTTGCCATTTCTGCTGCATCAGGGCGCTGAAAAAGGCGTCATTCGCCGTGGCCGAGGTTGCCCCCGCGTATTGCGGATAAAGAGGAAAGAACAGGATCTTGCGACAGCCAGCATCGACGAGCGCCTGCACCTTCGACTTAGTCGAGGGGTTCCCGTAACGCATACAGTAATCCACCATCACATCGTCACCGTAACGCGCTTGCATTGCGGATTTGATCTTGGCTGTCTGCTGCTTGGTGATCGTCATCAACGGGCTTTCATTCGCCTCGTGGTTCCAGATCGTTTTATAGGCCGCACCAGAGGAAAAGGGCCGCTTGCTGAGGATGACCAGCTGTAGGAGCGGTTGCCAGAGCAGGGGCGAATAGTCGATGACCCTGCGATCCGACAGGAACTCGCCCAGATAGCGGCGCATAGACCAGTAGTCATAGCCATCAGGCGTGCCAAGATTGGCCAACAGCACGCCAACCTTGGGGGGCGTGACGGTGGGATGTGCGGGCGGGAGCTGGCTAGCGACGTCGTTTTTCATGGTAGGAAGGGACTTAGTTGTTTTGGCGGCTTGGTCAATCCTTGCCATCGTCACTGCGTAGATTTGGCGCAAGGGCCTCTGCAAGGCTTGCCTGAGCTGAGCCGGGGCGCAGGGGCTGTTGTTGCGAGGGATCGGGGGCCCAGCCGGCCAAAAAGATCATGTCGAAAGTCGCGATGATGCGGCCGCCCTCGGCGGGGAAACGTTCGGCGTAAATCTCGGCCATGCGAGCAAACAGGGCGCGCGGCGTCATGCCTTGCCAGCGACGGGCAAGGGCATTTGTCTCGCCCATCCGGCGCAGGTCCTCGATCAGGTTGAATGGGCTGGCATAGCTGACGGAAAGCGGCACGATATCCGCAACTGGCAGGGCAAAGCCCGCCCTTTGCAACAAAGCCCCCGCATCCGCGATATGCACCATGGGGGCAACTCTGGGGGTCACGCCGCCTTTCAGTTCGGTTTCGGCGGCCAGGAAGGACTGGCGCAGTTCCGTCAGGGTTTCGCCGCCAAAGAGGCAGCCAAGGAACATGCCGTCAGGGCGCAGGGCTTGCCGATGGCGGGTAAGTTCGCCCAGTGGATCATTTGACCAGTGCAGGGAAAGGGGGCTGACGATCAGGTCCGGTTGATGAGGGGGGTCTTCACCCTCTCGCAGCACCGGCTGGCCAAGGGCGGGTTCCCAGAAATCAGGAAAGGGCGACACTGTGATCGGGGCAGTAAACGTTCTGTTAACCTCAATCAGTCTTTCTTGAAGCTCATCCGCCGCCGCCTGATGCAGAAAATCTGCGCTGGGCAGGTCCGCACGGCGCCGATGTTGCGACAGGGCCAAAAGGTTGGTGAGGGGCGGCTGATTGGTCATGCCCTGCGGTTTAGGAGGGATGGCGCAAGATGCAAGCCTTGATGCGTGCGATTTATCCGCCCCATTGCATTGGTTGCCGCACAATTGTGGACAGCGAAGGGGGCCTTTGCGGCCCCTGCTATCGCGATACGCCCTTCATCACCGGCCCGATCTGCACCCGCTGCGGGACCCCCCTTCCGGGGGAGGAGGCCGCGCAGGGCGACAACTGCGATGATTGCACAGTCACCGCCCGGCCATGGACGGAGGGGCGCGCGGCCCTGATGTATGGTGGCAAGGCGCGGAGCCTCGTTCTTGGCCTGAAACATGGCGACCGGACGGAACTCGCCGCGCCCGCCGCACGCTGGATGGCCACCGCCGGACGCGATGTGATTGAGCGCGCCGATGTGATTGCGCCGATCCCCCTGCATTGGCTCCGCTTTGTGCGGCGGCGGCAGAACCAGTCCGCTTTGCTGGCTCAGGCCCTCGCGCGCGAGGTGGACCTGCCCGCGGTTCCCGACCTGCTGTTTCGCGTAAGGCGCACCCCGACCCAGGAGGGGCGCTCCTTTCGCGAAAGATTCGCCAATCTGGCGGAGGCGATTCAGGTTACCCCGCGCTTTACGGACTACATCTCCGGCAAGAGTGTGCTGCTGGTTGATGATGTCATGACATCCGGCGCCACCTTCGCCGCCGCGACAGAGGCCTGTCGTGCCGCCGGTGCCGTTGACGTTTTCGTGCTTGCTCTGGCGCGAGTGGTCAAAGACGCATAGGTACATCCGGCAAGCAAAGGAGCCTTAGGATGCAGCCTGTAGAACTTTATACCAAACCGACCTGTGGGTATTGCCATGCCGCCAAGCGGATGCTGACCGCAAAGGGCGTCAGTTTTTCCGAGGTTGACCTGTCAAAGCAACCAGATCGCATCGCTGAAATGACCAAGCGTGCCAATGGCGGCCGTACGGTTCCGCAGATTTTCATCGGCGATATTCACGTTGGCGGCTTTGACGACATGAACGCGCTGGAGCGCGCCGGCAAGCTGGACGCCTTGCTCAAGGCCTAGGGTTTGGCCGAGAAGCGGGCCGGTTTTGGCGAAATTCCGGGGGCTTGCGCCGTAAATGTCGACATTCGGTTGATCTGACCGGGTGTTTGTGGATGATGTCGCGGGCGCCCTGATTGGTTAGGCGCCCGAGGCAAATACGCTCAAATGACAGACGACGACACCCTCGCAACGGCTCTTTTCGCCGAGCTTTTCACGTCAGACCAGCTGGCGCGAACACGGCTGTCAAAGGCGCTGCCCAAGGGGATGGAGCTGAGCCACTTTTCGGTTCTGAACTATCTGGCGCAGACGGGGGGCGAAAAATCCCCTGCGCAGCTGGCCAAGATTTTCAGCCTCACGCGCGGCGCGATGACGAACACTTTGAACAAGCTTGAATGGGCCGGATACGTCAATGTCCGCCCCGATTGGGACGATGCCCGCCGCAAGCTTGTCACGATAAGCCCGGCGGGCCGAACGGCGCGGGAGGTTGCCCTGTCCGACCTGTCCCCCCTGATTTCCCATTTGGTGAGCGAGATCGGCCCTGAAAGAGTGCGTTCCACGATTCCGGTTCTAAGGGAGCTACGCCGCAAGCTGGCGGAGATTTAGGCGGGCTTCAGGCTGGAGGTGACGTAATTTACGCTCAGGTCTTTGTCTGAAATGCGCCATGTCCAGGCGAGGGGATTAAACACAAATCCTTTGCGATCCACGGGGGTCAGGCCCGCATTCCCCAACAATTCGTAAAGCTCATCCGGCGTGATGAATTTGTCCCACTCATGGGTGCCTTTGGGCAGCCACCGCATGATATGTTCCGCCCCTATGATCGCCACGAAATAGCTCTTTGGATTGCGGTTTAGGGTCGAGCAAATCATCAGCCCGCCGGGTTTCAGCATCTGCTGACAGGCGGTCAGATAGCCAAGGGGGTCTGCGACATGCTCGACGACCTCCATGTTCAGGATGACGTCAAAGGTCTCGCCAGCCTCGGCCATGGCCTCCGCTGTGGTGCAACGATAATCGATGGTCAGGCCGCTTTGCTCCGCGTGAATCTGGGCCACGGGAATGTTGCGCTCTGCCGCGTCGGCGCCAACAACGGTGGCGCCAAGACGGGCCATGGGCTCTGACAACAGCCCGCCGCCGCAGCCGATGTCCAGAATCCGCAGGCCTTGGAATGGCAGCGGGGCCTTAAGGTCGCGGTCATATTCCGCTGCGATTTGCTGGGTGATATAATCAAGGCGGCAGGGGTTGAGCATATGGAGCGGTTTGAATTTGCCGTTCGGGTCCCACCATTCCGCGGCCATGGCCTGAAACTTGTCGACTTCTGCAGGGTCAATCGTGTTCACTGTACTGGTCATCTTGACCCTCCGTTTTCGGCCATGGGCATCTCTCTTCTACGGATATATAGAACACTTATGGATAAAGCCGCAGGTCAGAAGAGCGCAGTGCAGTATCTTTATCCGCCGATCGACCCATTCGATCAGCGGATGATGGATTCGGGTGATGGGCATCAAATATATGTCGAACAATGTGGAAACCCTGACGGGATTCCCGTTGTGGTATTGCATGGCGGCCCCGGCGGCGGCTGTAGTCCGGCGATGCGGCGCTATTTCGACCCCAATGAATACCGGATCATCCTGTTCGATCAGCGCGGCTGCGGCCGCTCGCGCCCCCATGCCAGCGTTGAGAATAACACGACATGGCATCTGGTGGCGGATATCGAGCGTATCCGCGAATCCCTCGGCATCGACCGATGGGTTGTCTTTGGCGGAAGCTGGGGTGCGACCCTCTCGCTGATCTATGCGCAGGCGCACCCTGACCGAACTGCTTATCTCGTGCTGCGCGGGGTGTTCCTGATGACGCAGGTGGAGCTTGATTGGTTCTACGGCGGTGGCGCGGGGCAGTTCTTTCCCGAGGCTTGGGCGCGGTTCTCTGAGCTGATTCCCCAAGACGAGCGCGGCGATATGATTGCGGCCTATCACCGCCGGCTTTTCTCTGGCGATCTGTCTTTGGAAACCCGTTACGGGCAGGCTTGGGCCTCTTGGGAAAACGGGTTGGCGAGCATTCATTCCATGGGCCGCATGGGCAACAGCCCCGGCGAATATGCCCGCGCTTTCTCGCGGCTTGAGAACCATTATTTCATCAACCGAGGTTTCCTCGATCGCGATCAGAAGATCATCGAGGATATGCCCCTGATCTCGCATATTCCCGGCACTGTGGTGCAGGGTCGCTATGACATGATCTGCCCGCCTGCCTCCGCTTGGCGGTTGACGGAGGAGTGGAGCAGGGGGGAGCTGAAAATGATCCCGCTGGCTGGCCATGCCCTGTCAGAGGCGGGGATTTCAGCCGAACTTGTACGCACCACGCGGGCCGTGGCGCGGATGGGCGCAAGGCTCGGGTTTTAGGGCGATGGCGGGGCGAGGTGCATTATCGCTTGCAGACTCGGCCCCATCTGCCTATATCCGCCTTAACAGCGGCGCGTCGGCCTCCACCCCCGACAAACCACCGGGAAACATCAACGGGCCGCGCGCCCGTTTTTTTGTGCCTGAAAGGCAAGCTAGATTTTATGTCCGATCTGATCGCTAAATCCCAGATTGACCGCCGCATGGCGGAGATCCTGACCCCTGTCATCGAGGACTTGGGGTTTGAACTCGTGCGCGTGCGGCTGATGACGGGCAGCAAGACGAAGACGTTGCAAATCATGGCCGAACGTCCCGAGGGCGGGATCGAGGTTGATGATTGCGCGACAATCTCCACCGCCGTATCCGCCGTTCTGGACGTTGAGGACCCGGTCGAAGACGCCTTTACGCTTGAGGTCTCCAGCCCCGGCATCGACCGCCCCCTGACGCGGCTCAAGGATTTCGCGACATGGGCCGGTTACGAGGCCAAGCTGGAAACAGCCGAGCTGATCGATGGCCGCCGCCGCTTTAAGGGCGCGCTTGCGGGCGTTGAGGATAATGAGGTGTTGATCGAGATCGAGGAAGGCACCATCGGCCTTGATTTCGAATGGCTGACAGAGGCCAAACTGGTGCTGACGGACGAGTTGATCCGCGACGTTCTGCGCGCCCGCAAGGACGCAGGCGAGGTGGACGAAGCGCAATTTGACGAAATAGAAACCATCATCGACGGGGACGAAGATTCCCTGCCGGTCAAGGAGGACTGATCCCATGGCAATTACTTCGGCCAACCAGCTGGAACTTTTGCAAACTGCCGAGGCAGTGGCCCGCGAGAAAATGATCGACCCCGAGTTGGTCGTTGAGGCGATGGAAGAAAGCCTCGCGCGTGCGGCAAAGTCGCGCTACGGCTCCGAGATGGACATCCGCGTTTCGATCGACCGTAAAACCGGCCGCGCGACCTTTACACGTGTCCGCACCGTGGTGGCCGATGAAGAGCTGGAAAACTATCAGGCCGAGCTGACTGCAGAGCAGGCAAAGCCATACCTCGACGACCCAAAGGTGGGCGACGAGATCAAGGACGAAGTTCCCCCCGTGGAAATGGGCCGGATCGCCGCCCAGTCGGCCAAGCAGGTTATCTTGCAGAAGATTCGCGAAGCCGAGCGTGATCGCCAGTACGAAGAATTCAAGGATCGCGCAGGCACCATCATCAACGGTCTGGTCAAGCGCGAAGAGTATGGCAACGTCATCGTCGATATCGGCGCGGGCGAGGCTGTTCTGCGCCGCAACGAAAAGATCGGCCGCGAAAGCTATCGCCCCGGCGACCGTATCCGCGTGTTCATCAAGGACGTGCGCCGCGAGGTCCGCGGCCCGCAGATTTTCCTTTCCCGTACAGCGCCTGAATTCATGGCCGAGCTGTTCAAGATGGAAGTGCCCGAAATCTATGACGGCATCATCGAGATCAAAGCTGTTGCCCGTGACCCAGGCAGCCGCGCGAAGATCGCTGTGATCTCCTATGACGGTTCGATTGACCCCGTGGGTGCCTGTGTTGGTATGCGCGGCAGCCGCGTGCAGGCCGTTGTGAATGAGCTTCAGGGCGAGAAGATCGACATCATTCCATGGAATGAAGATCAGCCAACCTTCCTTGTGAACGCTCTGCAGCCTGCCGAGGTGACCAAGGTTGTTCTGGACGAAGAAGCCGAGCGTATCGAGGTTGTTGTTCCTGACGAACAGCTTTCCCTCGCGATTGGCCGCCGCGGCCAGAACGTGCGCCTTGCGTCGCAGCTGACCGGCCTTGATATCGACATCATGACCGAAGAAGACGAAAGCGCACGCCGCCAGGCTGAGTTCGAAGAGCGCACCAAGCTCTTTGTGGATAGCCTCGACCTTGACGAATTCTTCGCACAGCTTCTGGTTTCCGAGGGCTTCACCTCCCTCGAGGAAGTCGCCTATGTCGAGCAGGACGAGCTTCTTGTCATCGATGGTGTGGACGAAGGCACAGCAGGCGAGCTTCAGGCCCGCGCGCGTGACCATATCGACGCCATCAACCGCAAGGCCCTCGAGCACGCCAAGGAATTGGGTGTCGAACAGTCCCTTATTGATTTCGAGGGTCTGACACCCCAAATGATTGAGGCACTGGCCGAAGACGATGTGAAAACCCTCGAAGATTTCGCCACCTGCGCCGATTGGGAGCTTGCCGGCGGTTGGACAACCGAAAACGGCGAGCGGATCAAAGACGACGGAACGCTTGAAAAGTTTGACGTGAGCCTCGAAGAGGCGCAAGATTTGGTCATGACCGCCCGTATCCAGCTGGGCTGGGTCGATCCCGAGGAGCTCGCCGCTATGGCAGCCGAGGCTGCTGGCGACGAAGCAGAAGACGATGCGGAGGCAGAGGCCCCCGCATAAGGGGCCTTTATCCTGATGGGGCGCGGCGGGCGGCATAAAAAACGGCTGCGGGTGGAGCGTAAGTGCATTGCCACCGGCAATGTCCTTGATACGGCCGGTATGCTGCGCTTTGTCGTTGGCCCCGATGGCACGATTGTTCCGGATCTGGGCGGCAAGCTGCCCGGGCGCGGCATCTGGGTGACGGCGCAGCGTGATGCGCTTGAGCTGGCCATCAAGAAGAACCTGTTCTCGCGCAGTGCGAAACAGGCGGTGAAGATACCTGATGGAATGTTGGAGGGGCTGGAACCGGCCCTTATCCAGCGTTTGATCAACACGCTGTCGCTGGCCCGCAAGGCGGGAAATGCGATTGCGGGATACGAAAAGGTCAAAGGCGCACTTGTTGCCGAAAACGTCGCCGTTTTGGTGCAAGCCAGCGACGGATCAGAGCGCGGCAAGTCGAAATTACGCCCTGCGTCTTGGGACACAGGGTTTATCGGATGCCTCACCTCGGCCGAATTGGGTTTGTCCTTTGGTCGGGACCATGTAATACACGCCGCGCTCACCTCTGGTGGACTCGCGACGCGTGCTGTAGAAGACGCCGAAAGGCTGGCCGGACTGCGCAAGATGCGCAGTGTGGGCGAGGTCGGGGATCACCCCGGAAAGGACTAAAATCGCATGAGCGATAATGACGGCAAAAAAACACTGGGGCTCCGCACGGGGTCTCGTCCTGGTCAAGTTAAGCAAAGCTTTAGCCATGGGCGCACCAAAAGCGTTGTAGTTGAAACCAAGCGCAAGCGCGTTGTGGTTCCCAAAGCTGGTGCCGCTGGCGGTGCGGGCGGCAAAGGCGGGGCCTCTGTCGGGGATCCTTCACGGCGCCCTGCGGGTATCTCCGATGCAGAGATGGAGCGCCGGATGAAGGCGCTCAAGGCGGCGAAAGCGAACGAGGCCGAAGAGGCCGCGAAGCGCGCAGCCGACGAAAAGGCACGCGATGCCGATCGTCAGCGTCGCCGTGACGAGGCAGAAGCCAAAGAACGTGAAGAGCGCGAGCGCGAAGAGGCCCTCAAGGCGAAAGCCGAAGAAGACGCACGCCGCCGCGCCGAAGAGGCCGAGAAGACAGCGGCCAAGGCCCGCGAAGCAGCCGCCCCTGCGGCCGCCGCCGCCCCAGCTGCTGCTCCTGGCGGCGCTGATCGTGCGCGTCCAACGGGCACAGGCGCGGCAACCCCGCGCAAAACCGACCGTGACCGCGATGACCGTCAGCGCGACAACCGCGGCAAAGGCGGGCGTGATGACAACCGCCGGTCCGGTAAGCTGACCCTCAATCAGGCGCTTTCGGGCGGCGAAGGCGGGCGTCAACGCTCCCTTGCCGCGATGAAGCGTAAGCAAGAGCGCGCCCGTCAAAAGGCCATGGGCGGCGTTGAGTCCCGTGAAAAGGTCGTGCGTGAGGTTCAGGTTCCTGAGTCGATCATCGTGTCCGAGCTTGCCAACCGTATGGCAGAGCGTGTGGCCGATGTGGTCAAGGCGCTGATGAACGATGGCTTGATGGTCACACAGAACCAGCCCATCGACGCCGATACAGCCGAGCTGATCATCGAACAATTCGGCCACAAGATCGTCCGCGTTTCCGACGCCGATGTTGAGGACGTGATCGACAAGGTCGAGGACAAGGAAGAGGACCTCGTTCCACGTCCGCCTGTCATTACGATCATGGGCCACGTTGACCACGGTAAGACATCGCTTCTTGATGCGATCCGGAATGCAAAGGTTGTCTCTGGCGAGGCCGGCGGCATCACCCAGCATATCGGTGCCTACCAGGTTAAAACCGACAGCGGCGCTGTCCTGTCCTTCCTTGATACCCCTGGCCACGCGGCGTTTACGTCGATGCGTGCCCGCGGTGCTCAGGTGACGGATATTGTTGTTCTGGTTGTTGCGGCGGATGACGCCGTGATGCCCCAGACGATCGAGGCGATTAACCACGCCAAGGCCGCCAATGTGCCGATGATCGTCGCGATCAACAAAATCGACCTGCCTGCCGCAAACCCCGACAAGGTTCGGACCGACCTTCTGCAACACGAAGTTCTGGTCGAGAAAATGTCCGGTGAGGTGCAGGATGTCGAAGTTTCTGCCCAAACCGGTCAGGGCCTTGACGATCTGCTTGAGGCGATTGCCCTTCAGGCCGAGATCCTTGATCTGAAAGCCAACCCTGATCGTCGCGCTTCCGGCGCCGTGATCGAGGCCCAGCTTGACGTTGGCCGCGGCCCTGTTGCCACGGTTCTGGTTCAAAACGGCACATTGCGTCAGGGCGATATCTTCGTCGTGGGCGAGCAATGGGGTAAGGTCCGCGCACTGGTCGATGACAAGGGTGACCGCGTCAAAGAGGCTGGCCCATCGGTTCCTGTAGAGGTCCTTGGCCTTAACGGCACGCCCGAGGCGGGCGATGTTCTGAACGTCGTGAAATCAGAGGCTCAGGCTCGCGAGATCGCCGACTACCGTGAACAGGCCGCCAAAGACAAACGTGCCGCTGCCGGTGCAGCGACCACTCTTGATCAGCTTATGGCCAAGGCCAAAGAGGACGAGAACGTCACAGAAATGCCTATCCTGATGAAGGCCGACGTGCAGGGTTCTGCCGAGGCTATCGTTCAGGCGATGGAGAAAATCGGCAACGACGAGGTCCGCGTGCGGGTCCTTCACTCCGGCGTTGGTGCCATCACCGAGAGCGACATCGGCCTTGCCGAGGCCTCCGGTGCGCCTGTCTTCGGGTTCAACGTGCGGGCAAATGCCCCTGCGCGGAACGCGGCGAACCAAAAGGGTGTGGAAATCCGCTACTACAGCGTGATTTACGATCTGGTTGATGACGTGAAATCCGCGGCCTCCGGCCTGCTTTCCGCCGAAATTCAGGAAACCTTCATCGGCTACGCCACCATCAAAGAGGTCTTCAAGGTCTCTGGCGGTGTCGGCAAAGTTGCCGGTTGTCTGGTCACCGAGGGCGTTGCCCGCCGGTCCGCTGGCGTTCGTTTGCTGCGCGACAACGTTGTGATCCACGAGGGCACTTTGAAAACGCTCAAGCGTTTCAAGGACGAGGTCCCCGAGGTTCAGTCCGGTCAGGAATGCGGCATGGCGTTTGAAAACTACGAAGACATCCGTCCAGACGATGTGATCGAGATTTTCGAGCGCAAAGAAGTCGAACGTTCTTTGACGTAACCTGATCTAAGCCAAAAATAGAAAGCCGCGCCGGTGAAAACCTGCGCGGCTTTTTCTTTGCGCTACCCCCGAAGGCGTAGGCCTTTCGGATCAAAGGGTGGCTCTGCCAGAACGCGGGCTTTGTGCGGCTGACCAAGAATCATGATTTTCACCTCGGTCTCCGGCGCGGTGGGTTTCAGCATCGCGAGGGCCAAGGATTTCTCCACTCCCGCGCCGTAAGCCCCCGATGTCACCCGTCCGAGGGGCGATCCATCCATGGTAAACACCGGCTCCGCGCCCGAGGCATCGGCGTTTAGCAAAACCTCGGTTTCAAGAATATGCAGGGTCTCCCGCGGGGGATTGTCCTTCACCGCCATATAGGCCGCCTTGTTCAGGAATTCCTTGTCGGTTTTGACCAGCCGTTCCAGCCCAAGCTCCTGCGGCCAATATTCCGGCGAATACTCGCGCCCCCAGCTGCCGTAGCCCTTCTCAAGCCGCAGGGCCATTAAGGCGCGGCTGCCGACGGGGCCAATTCCCATTGGCTGGCCTGCTTCGATAAGCGCGGAATAAAGCGCGGCCTGACCCGCCTCTGCGCAATGCAGCTCCCATCCCAGATCGCCGGTAAAGGACACGCGCAATGCCACCACCGGAATGCCCGCCACTTCGATCTGCCGACTGTCCATAAAGGGGAAAGCCTCAGCCCCAAGGTCGGCCTCGGTCAGGCCCGATAGCATGTCCCGCGACAGCGGGCCCGCAACATTGAACCCGCAAAGCCCCTCGCTTTCGCTGACCCATTTGGTTCCCTCGGGAAGGGGCACCATGTCGAAGAACCGCTTATGATACCGCTCCGCCAAGCCCGAGGAGATGACAAGAAACTCCTCCTCCCCCAATCGAGTCACCGTCGCATCACCAGCGACCCCGCCGCGTTTTCCGATCAAGGGGGTCAGCCGCGATTTTCCAATGCCCTTGGGCATGGTATTGGCGAAAAGCGCCTCCAGCCAATCCCGCGCGCCCGGCCCGGTGACCCGGTATTTGGCAAAGTTGGATATATCAATGATCCCGCCCCGTTCCCGCAACATGCGACTTTCGGCGCAGACGGGCTCAAACCAGTTCTGACGGGTGTAGCCGATGGTCTCTTTCACATCAGGCGAAACTGCGAACCAAAGCGGATGCTCCCATCCGGTGTTCAGCCCGAAAACCGCCCCCATCTTGCGCTGCATGTCATAGATCGGGCGCGTGCGGACAGGCCGCCCCGCCCCCCGTTCCTCATTGGGGAAGTGAATGGCAAAGCGGTTCGCGTATTGGTCCCGAACCCGCGCCTTGGTGAAGGGTTTCGTCGCCCAGTTGCCGAACCGTGTCAGGTCCCATGGGAACATATCCAGATGCGGCTCTCCGGTGACGATCCACTCGGCAGACAGGTTGCCGAGGCCGCCGGACTGCGAAAATCCGGGGATGATCCCGTTGCAGCAGAAATAGCCCGGTTTCTCCGGCACAGGCCCAAACAGGGCGGCGCTATCGGGCGACCAGATCATCGGACCGTTGATCACCCGCTTGATTCCCGCGGTGCCAACCGCAGGCACACGGTCGATCGCGCGCAGCATATTGTCCTCGATCCGCTCAAGGTCATCGGGGAACAGCTCATGCCCAAACCCTTGGGGCGTGCCGTCCTCCGCCCAGAACCGCATGTCCTTCTCATAGGCCCCGACCAAAAGCCCCAGCCCCTCCTGCCGCAGGTAATACTCCCCGTCCCGGTCGGCGACGGAGGGCAGGCGGCGGTCCATCTCGGCAATCTCGGCGATGGTTTCGGTGACGAAATACTGATGCTCCGTCGGCAGGAGCGGCAGCTCAATCCCAGCCATCGCGGCCACCTCCCGGCCCCATAGGCCGGCGGCATTCACCACCCAATCCGTCTCTATTGAGCCTTTGGTCGTCTCGACCTGCCACTTTCCATTCGGCAGCTGCCCCGTCGCCGTCACGGGGGTAAAGCGGTGGATCTCCGCCCCGTTCGCGCGGGCTCCGGCGGCATAGGCATTGGTCACGCCGGAGGGGTCTACATTCCCGCCTTCGGGTTCATACATGATGCAGCGCACACCATCGTAGTTGACCAAGGGGTGCAGCCGCTCGGCCTCCGCGCGATCGACCTCAAAAAAGTTCAGGCCATAGTATTTGGCCTTGGCCGCTTGCAGGCGCAGCTGATGCTCCCGCGCCTCTGTCTGGGCGAGGTAAAGGCTCCCCGGTTGAAACACACCGCAGCTTTGGCCCGTTTCTGCCTCTAGCTCCTTATACAGGTTCATCGTGTAATGCTGGATGCGGGTGATGTTGGAAATGTCATGCAGCCCGTGAATGTTCGCCGCCGCGTGCCAGGTGGAGCCGGAGGTCAACTCATCCCGCTCGAGCAGCACAACATCCGTCCAGCCGTGTTTCGTCAGGTGATAGAGGATCGAACATCCGATGACGCCGCCGCCGATCACAACGGCCTGTGCATGGGTTTTCATAGGGTTTCCTTTGGGGGCACTTCGCGGCCATGGGCGTGCAATCGCCGCTGCAATGCGCGGGTTTCCGATGCGCCGGACTCCAGCGCAAAGATATAGGCTTGGGTCAGGAAAAAGCAGGCGGCGTCGATCTCGCTCTCCGCCTCCATCCGGTTGGCGGCATGGGTGTAGAGGCTGACCAACGCGGGTTTGTCATCATTAGAATGGGCTTCGAGAAATCTTTGCTGAAGGTCGTCCATCGATCTAGGGGCGGGCCTTTCGGTGGGCATCAAGGTGGCTGGCCGCCCAATGGTGGAACACATGGGTCGGGCTGTCCATAACGGGGCTGAACTTTCCGCCGTCGAACTTGATCCCGTGCCGCCCCCTCTGCATGCCCTCGACAACAAAGATGTCCTCGACAAAAACACCGTGCCAAAGCTTGGCATTCTCGCGCCGCATTTCCACAAGGTTAGGGTCTTTTGCACCCTCTGGGGTGTAGTATATCTCCACATGTTCGATGGTCGCATCAAAGCTCTGCGGCTCCAGTAGAATGGCAAAGCAATGGTCGCGGTGAACGCCGAACATCACATTGGGGAAGAGGGTGATATACTCGGCCCCGGCCTCCCATTTGCTTGGCAGACCCTTAAAATCGGGAAATTTCCCGCCGCTGTCCTTGCCAACCATCTGCCGGTAAACGCGGGTGCCTTGCCCTGAAAAATGCCCCGCCTCCTCGATATGGTAGTGATCCTCAAGGCGGGAGTAGCTGTTCAATCCCGGGTGCACCCAGGGCAGGTGATAGCTTTCGGAATAATTCTCGACCGCCAGCTTCCAGTTACACTTCACTTCCAGCTTAAAGGAGGACTCCGCGCCCCCATGCGCCATCGGCTGTGCAAAGTCGCGCCAACGTTCCAGCAGCTCCGCATTGGCCTCCTCGAACTCCGGCGCAGTGCCGGAAATGTTGACGAAAACGACGTCCTGCCAAACATAGTGGCGGATCGGCGTCAGCCCCAGCTCGTCCCGCTTGATATCCTCATGCAGGTTCTGCCCCGGCCCGCCCACATGGGGGGTAGAGCGTAACTCGCCCGTCAGGGCATAGCACCAGCTGTGATAGGCGCAGCGGATCGCCCCCTCGATCTTTCTCGGCTCCTCCACAAGGATCACGCCGCGGTGACGACAGGTGTTTTGAAACACCCGCACCTCACCCGCGCGATCACGCAGCAGCAAAAGAGGCATCCCAAGGAAGGTGATCGGCTTCGCATCGCCCGGTTCGGGAACATCCTTGGCAAAGCCAATTCCGGCCCAATTGGCGAATAATAGAGCCTGTTTTTCCTCCTCAAACACCTCGGCAGAGGTGTAATGCGCATTTGGCAGGCCCTTGGCCTTTGCGACGGGGGCAAGAACATCTGACAGGTCTGTGCGGGCATTCATCGGCGTCACCTCCAAGCTGGCACATAAGAACAGCTTGGGGCAGGGCGGCAGCGGAGTCCGGTGTCGTTGCGCCGGATGGCTTCCTAAAAGCGACGCTAGAGCCAATCCCGCAGGATCGGGATCAGGGGAATATCGGCCGGAGGCATTGGGTAATCGCGCATCTCGCGCGGACGCACCCATTTCAGGGTCTGCCCCTCGCGGGCCTGCGGCGTCCCCTCCCACTTGCGGCAGGCAAAGAGGGGCATCAACAGGTGAAAGCTCTCATAAGTGTGGCTGGCAAAGGTCAAAGGCGCGAGGCAGCTTTGCCAAGTGTTGATCCCCAGCTCCTCTTCCAGCTCGCGGATCAGAGCCACCTCAGGGGTCTCCCCCGCCTCGACCTTGCCACCCGGAAATTCCCAAAGGCCAGCCATGGATTTCCCCTCTGGCCGCTGCGCCAGCAAGACGCGCCCGTCCACGTCAACCAGAGCAACGGCAGAAACGAGGACAGTCTTCACGAGCGGTAATCCGCGTTGATAGAGATGTATCCATGGGTCAAATCACAGGTCCAGGCGGTGAAGGCACCGTTGCCGATGCCCATGTCGACCTTGATGGTGATCTCATCACCCTTCATATGCGCAGCCCCGATCTCCTCGGAATACTGCGGCGATGCCCAGCCATTTTCCGCAACCAAAGCCTCCCCAAAACGGATGGAGAGCAGGTCGCGATCCGCCTTTGCGCCGGATTTCCCCACGGCCATGACAATTCGGCCCCAGTTCGGATCCTCGCCCGCGATGGCGGTTTTCACCAGCGGCGAGTTCGCAATCGACATGGCAACGCGCTTTGCATCGGCGTCGCTGTCGGCGCCGGTCACCTGAACCTCAACGAACTTGGTCGCCCCCTCGCCGTCACGCACCACCTGATGCGCGAGGTCGAGCATCACAGTGTTCAGCGCTTCTGCAAAAACGGCGCTGTCCACGGCTGGCCCCTGCTGCGTCGCTGCAACCATAAGGCTGTCAGAGGTGGAGGTATCGCTGTCCACGGTGATGGCGTTGAATGTGCTGTCGACCCCGGCGGAAAGCACCGCTTGCAGGGTGTCTTGGCTGATGGTCGCATCGGTAAAGATATAGACCAGCATCGTCGCCATATCCGGCGCGATCATGCCGGAGCCCTTGGCAAACCCCATGATCGTCACCGGCCCTTCGGCAGTTTCAATCACGGTGGAGGCACCCTTGGCAAAGGTGTCCGTGGTGCAGATCGCGCGAGCGGATTGCTCGATGGCCAGCGGGCTCAGCCCCGCCACCAGATCGCCGATCTTCGCAGTGATGCGATCATCGGGAAGCCTTTCCCCGATCACCCCGGTCGAGGCGGTAAACACCCGCGCCTCGGGCAGATCGCAGGCCCCTGCGACCGCCTTGCAAATCGCCTCAACCGAGGCGCGACCTGCGCCGCCGGTAAAGGCATTTGAGTTGCCGGAGTTGACCAGAATAGCGGCCCCGGCGGATGTCTCCCCGCCGAGCTTTTCCTGACAATCCAGAACCGGAGCAGAGCGCGTGGCAGAGCGCGTAAACACCCCCGCCACCGCAGAACCGGGACAAAGCCGCGCGAGCATAACGTCATCGCGGCCCTGATACTTTACCCCGGCCGCAACCGAGGCAAGCTCGAGCCCCGCAATCGCGGGCAGGTCAGGAAACCGTGCCGGCGCGAGGGGAGAGACAGGAAGTTTGCCAGCCATCAGTTTTTCAACAGGTCGAGCTTTTTGAGAACCGAAGGATCAATCTCGGCCTCTGGTTTCACGACTTCGGTGGTTTCCAAAATCTCGTCAATGCGGGCCTGCACGGCGGCAGACTGAATGTCGGCGGCGATTTCATCGCGCTTTTCCGCAAGGGTCGGCACGGCCAGCGGGCGGGTTTCGTTCAGGATCAGAACGTGCCAGCCAAACTGGGTTTGAACAGGCTCGGAAATCTGCCCTGGCTCCATGCCAACAACGGCGTCTTCAAACGGCTTGACCATCATGCCCTTGCCAAACCAGCCAAGCGAGCCGCCATTGGGCCCCGATGGGCCGGTGGATTTCTCTTTCGCCAGCTCGGCAAAATCCGCGCCGCCATCAAGCTCTGCCTTGATCGCGACAGCCTCTTCTTCGGTTTCCACAAGAATGTGAGCGGCATTGAACTCAAGTTCCGTGCCCGCATTTTCGCCGCCATAGGCCGCGTCATAGGCTTCCTGAATCGCCTCGTCGGTGGAGGCCGCTTCGGCAATACCGCTCAAAACCTGACCGGCCAGAAAGGCGCTGCGCTGGTTGGCAAGGTTGATCTGCGCTTCGCGGTCCAGCTCACCTGTCATGGTTTGGGAAATCGCGGTTTGCTGCACCAACTGGTCCAAAATACCTGTAAACAGCACATCATCGGGCAGTTGCTTGTACTGTTCGGGCAGGGTGGTGCGGGCAACAATCATATGGCCGACAGTGATATCGGTGCCGCCAACGGTGGCCACCACGGTGTCGGCGGTTACGTCCTGTGCCTGCGCTGGAATGGCTGTGGCCAAAGCGAAAGCCGCGGCAATCGCGAATTTCTTGGGGCTGATCATTGGGGAATTCTCCTGATATCCGCGCAGGGCGCGGCGTTGACACTCTGTATAACGGCCCTTACATCGCTGGTGATTCAGGTGTGATAGGCCTTCTTCGTCTTAGGGGGTTTTAGGCGCGCATCGAAGGGTGGGCAAGACACCCAGACACACACAAGTGCGTCAATTCAAGGCAGGCGGAGATAGAATGCTGGGTTTAGGCAAGGTTGCGAGAAAAGTCTTTGGCACAGCCAACGACCGGAAGATCAAATCAACCCGCGCTCTGGTCGAAAAGATCAACGCGTTGGAGCCGGAGTTTGAGGCCCTAAGTGATGACGGGCTCAAGGAAAAAACAGAACAATTCGCCATGCGCGCGCAAAAGGGCGAGGCCCTTGATGCACTGCTGCCGGAGGCATTTGCAAACTGCCGCGAGGCCGCGCGGCGTGCCCTTGGCCTGCGTGCTTTTGACGTGCAGCTTATGGGCGGAATTTTTCTACATCAGGGCAATATCGCCGAGATGAAGACAGGCGAGGGCAAAACCCTTGTCGCGACTTTCCCCGCCTATTTGAACGCGCTGACCGGCAAGGGCGTGCATATCGTTACCGTCAACGACTACCTCGCAAAGCGAGACGCGGAATGGATGAGCAAGGTCTATACCCAGCTTGGCCTGACCACAGGCGTTGTTTATCCGCAACAGCCGGACGAGGAAAAGCGCGCCGCATACCGCTGTGACATCACCTACGCCACGAACAACGAGCTGGGTTTTGACTACCTGCGCGACAATATGAAATCTGATCTCGATCAGATGAGCCAGCGTGGCCACAACTACGCCATCGTGGACGAGGTCGACTCGATCCTGATCGACGAGGCCCGCACACCGCTGATCATCTCCGGCCCCGCTCAGGACCGGTCGGAACTGTATCTCGCCGTTGACGCGCTTGTGCCCGAGATCCTGCCAGAGCATTACACGCTGGACGAAAAATCCCGCAACGTGACCTTCACCGATGAAGGCAACGAATTCATGGAGCAGCGCCTGCTTCAGGCTGGCATCCTGCCAGAGGGGCAGTCCCTCTATGATCCTGAAAGCACCACAATCGTCCACCATGCCACGCAGGGCCTCAAGGCGCACAAGCTGTTCCTGAAGGACAAGGACTATATCGTTCGCGATGGTCAGGTGATGCTGATTGATGAATTTACCGGCCGGATGATGCATGGCCGCCGCCTGTCCGATGGGTTGCATCAGGCGATCGAGGCCAAGGAAGGCTGCGAAATTCAGGCAGAGAACGTCACTCTCGCCTCTGTCACCTTCCAGAACTATTTCCGCCTTTATAACAAGCTGGGCGGCATGACCGGCACGGCGATGACCGAGGCCGACGAGTTTGACGAGATTTACAAGCTCGGCGTTGTAGAGGTGCCCACAAACCGCGGCATCGCCCGTAAGGACGACCACGACGCGGTCTACCGGACCACGGCCGAGAAATTCAACGCCATCGTCGAGCGTGTGAAAAAAGCCAACGCCAAGGGCCAGCCCGTCCTTGTCGGCACAACCTCGATCGAGAAATCCGAGGCCCTGTCCGAAATGCTCACGGCGGCCGGTGTGCCCCACAATGTGCTCAACGCACGCCAGCACGAGCAAGAGGCCCAGATCGTGGCCGATGCGGGCAAATTCGGCGCGGTTACGATCGCGACGAACATGGCGGGTCGCGGCACGGACATCCAGCTTGGCGGCAACGTCGAGATGCGGGTGCTCGATGCCCTCGCCGAAACGCCGGAGGCTGACCCAGAGGAGGTCCGCGCCCGCATTCAGGCCGAGGTCGCCGAGGAAAAGGCCAAGGTCCTTGAGGCTGGCGGTTTGTTCGTTCTCGCCTCCGAGCGGCACGAAAGCCGCCGCATCGACAACCAGCTGCGCGGTCGTTCCGGCCGTCAGGGTGACCCGGGGCGCTCGTCCTTCTACCTGTCGTTGGAAGACGACCTGATGCGCATCTTCGGGTCCGAACGACTGGAAAAAGTGCTCGCCTCCCTCGGTATGAAAGAGGGCGAGGCGATTGTGCACCCATGGGTGAACAAATCGCTGGAGCGCGCGCAGGCCAAGGTCGAGGGTCGCAACTTTGACATCCGCAAACAGCTTTTGAAATTCGACGACGTGATGAACGATCAGCGTAAGGTGATCTTCGGCCAGCGTTTCGAGATCATGGAAGCCGAGGATTTGTCCGAAATCGTTCAGGACATGCGCCATCAGGTTGTGGATGATCTTGTCGATCAATACATGCCGCCCAGATCCTACGCGGATCAGTGGGAGACAGAGGGCCTCTATGCCGCCGCCATCGAACGTCTTGGCGTTGATGTGCCGGTGATCGAATGGGCCCGCGAAGAGGGCGTCGATGACGACGAAATCCGCGAACGCCTTTATAAGGCCTCCGACGAGATGATGGCCGCCAAGGCCGCCGATTTCGGCCCTGATCAGATGCGCTCGATCGAAAAGCAGGTCTTGCTGCAAACCATCGATGGCAAATGGCGCGACCACCTTCTGATGCTGGAGCACCTGCGCTCTGTTGTGGCCTTCCGCGGCTATGCGCAACGTGACCCGCTGAATGAATACAAGAACGAGGCCTTCCAGCTGTTCGAAAACATGCTCGACAGCCTGCGCGAGGATGTGACCCAGAAGCTGGCTCAAATCCGTCCGCTCAGCCCCGAAGAGCAAGAAGCCATGATGCAGCAACTCATCGCGCAGCAACAAGGCGTTCTGGCCGAGGCCACCGCCAGCGAAGAGGGTTTCGAGCGCGCCATCGACGGGTTTGACGAGAACGACGAATCTACCTGGGGTAATCCTGGTCGCAATGACCTCTGCCCATGCGGGTCCGGCAAGAAGTTCAAACACTGCCACGGACAGCTTGTTTAACCAGGGGCGACAGTCCAACTGCCGGAATAGGGCAACAGTTGGGCGTCAATCACCCACAGACTCCACCGATATGAGGGGCGCAGCTATTGCGCCCCAACATTTTGTGGTAACACCAATTCGCAGGAGCCAGAAAAAGAGCACTTAGTGCCACGGCCCTGCCGTTATCGAGTGGCAATTGTTTCCACGCAGCCCTTGTTGGCGATGGAGGCACGAAATGAACAAGAATGTCCGCAGATATGCGATGGCCGGGTCGGTGTTTTCACTGGCGCTGGCCACGGGTTTTGTCATGCAGAACGGCGACAAGATCGCCTCGCTCGTCGTGGGCGCGGATGACGAGGCCGTCGTTGTCGGCTCGGCTCCGATAGAGCTCGGCGATGAGCCGAAGCCAGCCGTCGCCGCCGCAATCCCGCTTCCCGAAAGCACCCCCATGGCAGAGGTTCCCACCGTCGAAGGTGCGGAGGTGATCCAACTCGCCGCGGCAGAGGGGCTGACCCTCCCGTCCGACCCCATGTCCGACGCCCTGCCACAGGTGGCACCCGGCGATATGGCCGCTGCTGTTTCTGTCGATGCCATGCCAAGTCCGGCAGAGGCGGTCGAGGGGCAAACACGCTTTAGCGAATATGGCCTGCCCTGCTCCGTAGAGATCACCGCAGCCGAGGGGATCGGCGGGCTGGTTGACCTGTCGCTCACCGCGCCATGCTACGCAAATTCGCCGGTCACCATCACCCACGAGGCCCTGCGCTTTACCCAGGCCACGAACGAGGCCGGCGTGATGCAGGTCTCCGTCCCGGCCCTTGCCGAGACAGCCAAATTCGAGCTGGGTTTTGACACGGGTTCCGTCGCCACCACAGAAACCAAGGTCTCCGTCTTCCGCCTCATGAGCCATGCCGCCGTGCAGTGGCAGGGCGATAACGGTATGCAGATCCACGCCTTCGAATACGGAAGCGACTATGGCCAAGAGGGGCACATCTCCGGCGCCGCGCCGCAGTCCGCCCACCGAGCCGACCGCCTCGCAGGCGGCTTCCTCACCCGTCTGGGCGAGCCCGGCATCCCCGGCGCATGGATGGCAGAGGTCTACAGCTTCCCCACCGGCGGCATGAGCGACAACGGCGTCGTTCGCATCAACATCGAGGCAGAGGTTTCTAGCACCAACTGCGGCCGCGAAATGCGCGCCGAAACCATCCAGCCAAACGCAAGCGGCAGCTACAGCATGGTCGATCTGACCCTCGCAATGCCAAACTGTGATGCCGCGGGTGAATTTCTGGTGTTGAAAAACATCCTCAGAGACATAAAGATCGCCGCGAACTAAGGCGTCAGGTCTGTCATAAATGCTTTTGGCATTGCGATGCGCGGCGGTTTCCGCCGCGCTTTTATTTGTGTCTCTAACGGCTGCCTTTGGGCAGGATATTCTGCTGACCTCCCGGGATGGCTCCATCACCGTCGAGGGCAATCTGCTCAGCTATGATGGCGAGTTCTACCGGCTCGATACAGACTACGGCGTGCTGACGGTGGACGGGCAGGGCGTTGTATGCTCCGGCCCCGGCTGCCCCGATCTGACGGCCTATGTCGCGCAGCTGCGCATTTCCGGCGCGCGCACCATGGGCGAGGTGCTGTTGCCTGCCTTGGTCGAGGCCTACGCCGTGGCCCGCGACCTGCGCGTGAAGCGCGCCGTAAGCGACGACACCCATTTCGAATACAAAATGACGACCCGCCTCGATGACCGTCTGGTTGCGCGCATCCAGTTCAGAGTCTCCAATTCCGACGAGGGCTTTGCCGATCTGGTCGCGGAAGAGGCCGACCTTGCCATGACCGTCCGTGAACCTTTGACTGAGGAGGTCCGCCGCGGTATCGAGGCCGGCATCGGCGACCTCTCCGCCCCGCGTCGGGCGCGGATCGTCGCCCTCGACGGCCTTGTTCCCATCGTGGCACAGAACAACCCCCTCCGACGCCTAACTCTCGAGGAACTGGCAGGCATCCTGTCCGGCGAGATCGCCGATTGGTCCGCCTTCGGCCAAGCCGAAAACGCCATAGAGCTTCACGGCCAATTGCCCACCTCAGGCGTGCAGCAGGGGGCAGAGGCCCGCATTCTGGCGGGCGACACCCACCGCGCCATGACGCGCCACGCCTCCAACGCCGAATTGTCCGACGCCGTGGCGCGCTCCCCCTTTGCGATTGGTGTGACGAGCTTTTCCGAGGTTGGAAATGCCTCCGTCGTGTTAATCGACGGCCCCTGCGGCCGCGCTATCGCACCCGGCCGCCTTAGCCTCAAGGCAGAGGACTACCCCCTCGCCACGCCCCTGTTCCTCTACACTCCCGCACGTCGCCTACCGCTCTTTGCCCGCGAGTTCCTGAACTGGCTCACCTCCCCCGCGGCGCAACTGGTGGTGCAACGGAGCGGCTTTGTGAACCAAAGCCCCGAACGCATCCCGCTCGCCGCACAGGGCGACAGGCTCGCCGCTGCGATCATGAACGCCGGAGAGGGCGTGCCCCTGCCCGAAGTGCAGCGGATGATCAGTGATTTGAGTGAGGCCGCACGGCTTACCACAACCTTCCGCTTCCGCGGCGGCTCTGCACGTATGGATACCCAATCCGAAGGCAATGTTGACCTCCTCGCGCGGGCGCTTGAGGCTGGTGTCTACGACGACCGAACCCTGATTTTCGCAGGGTTTAGTGACGGTCAGGGGCCCGCGGATGGCAACAAACGCATCTCCCGTCAGCGGGCAGAGGCCGCTTGGCAAGCGGTGAAGAAAGAAGCCCGCACAGCGGATTGGTCCCGCGTGACAGTGCGCTCCATCGGTTTCGGGGAGGCGCTCCCCATGGGCTGCGATGATGTGGAATGGGGCCGCCAAATCAACCGCCGCGTTGAGGTCTGGCTCCAATGACCACCGGTTCCGGTGGTCAAGATTTTTCGCCGAAAAATCTCATCGCCCGGATCAAAGGTAGCCCTCCGAACGAAAGCTAAGCTCTGTGGATTTACCGATGATCAGGTGATCGTGCACGATGATCCCGAGGGATTCCCCCGCATCAATGATGCGGTTTGTCATATCGATATCCGACTCCGATGGGGTCGGATCGCCCGAGGGGTGGTTGTGCACAAGGATCACCGCCGAGGCATTGAGGGCCAGTGCGCGTTTCATCACTTCCCTCGGGTAAACCGGAACATGATCCACCGTTCCCTTCGCCTGTTGCTCATCGGCGATCAGGTTGTTCTTGCGATCCAGAAACAGCACCCTGAACTGCTCGATCTCCCGATGCGCCATGGAGACATGGCAGTATTCGATCAGCGCATTCCAAGAGCTGAGCACCGGACGGTGTAGCACTTTCGATTGGGCCAGCCTTTGGGCCGCGGCCTCGATCAACTTTAGGTGAAGCGCTACATTCGGCCCCACGCCTTTCACTTCCATCAGTTTCTCGGTGGTCGCCGACAGGGCGCGGTTGAAATCCCCGAAATGATCGATCAGCTCCCGCGCCAAGGGTTTCACATCCCCCTGCGGCAGGGCGCCAAACAGGATCAGCTCCAGCAGTTCATAATCGGGCATGGCATCGGGGCCGCCTTGCTGAAACCGCTCGCGCAGCCTCTTGCGGTGACCCTTGATATAGGAGGGCAGTCTGCCGCCCGTGGGCAGGAGAGCCTCCTCAAAATTCGGAAGCGATTCCTGAAATGCGCCTTGATCTCTGCTCATGCAGGAACTTTGGCGAAGCTTGGCTAACGAAGGGTTAACAGGCGCCCTGAGGCGCCCGTTTTACATGCTGTCCCAGAAACTGCGCACCTTGGAGAAGAAGGACTGCCCCTGCGGGTTGTTCTCTTCGCTCAGCTTTTCGAACTCGGCGAGGAGCTCTTTCTGCTTCGAGGTCAGGTTCACGGGTGTCTCGACTGCTAGCTCGATGAACATGTCACCGTGTCCAGAGCCGCGCAGTGGCGGCATACCCTTGCCGCGCAGGCGCATCTGACGCCCGGATTGGCTTCCTGCGGGCACTTTCACGCGGCTGCGTCCGCCGTCGATCGTGGGCACCTCGATCTCGCCGCCAATGGCCGCGGAGGCCATCGATACGGGCACCTGACAGAACAGGTGATCGCCTTCGCGTTGGAACAGGTCGTGCTCTGCAACCTCGATAAAGATATACAGATCGCCCGTCGGCCCGCCGCGCAATCCGGCCTCACCCTCACCAGCAAGGCGAATACGGGTGCCGGTTTCCACGCCAGCCGGAATATTCACGCTCAAAGAGCGCTCTTTTTCCTTCCGGCCCTGACCGCCACAGGATTGGCAGGGGTTCTTGATGATCTGGCCAAGGCCGCCGCAGGTGGGGCAGGCGCGCTCAACGGTAAAGAAACCCTGCTGCGCGCGCACCTTGCCCATGCCGGAACATGTGGGGCAGGTCGTCGGCTCCGCGCCGCCCTCGGCGCCGGATCCGTCGCAGTTGTCACAGGTGATCGATGTGGGCACCTGAATCGTCTTCTGAGCGCCCTTGAAGGCATCCTCAAGCGAGATCGACAAGTTATACCGCAGGTCGGAGCCGCGCGATGCACGCCCGCCGCCGCCGCCAGGGCGTCGCCCGCCCATAAAGTCGCCGAACAGGTCGTCAAACACGTCAGAGAAGGCAGAGGCGAAATCGCCCTGCTGATGGAAGCCGCCGGGATGCCCGCCGCCGCCACCGCCGCCTTCGAACGCCGCGTGACCATAGCGGTCATAGGCAGCTTTCTTGTCGGGGTCTTTCAGGGCGTCATACGCCTCGTTGACCTCTTTGAACTGGTTTTCTGCGTTTGGGTTGTCGGAGTTGCGGTCCGGATGCAGCTCTTTGGCCTTCTTGCGATAAGCTTTCTTCAGCTCGTCCGCAGAGGCACCGCGTTCGGCACCAAGCACCTCGTAAAAGTCACGTTTTGCCAAGATCAGCGCCCCTTCATATGAAACGCCCGGGGGCCGGAACGCAGCCTGCGCTCCGGCCCCCGGTGATTAAAGTCGCCTTTAGTTAGGCTTGTCGTCGCCCAAATCTTCGAAATCGGCATCTACGATGTCGTCATCGATCCCCGATGGCTCATCTTCGCCATCCGGTGCGGCTTCGCCAGCTTTCTCTTGCTCGGCCTTATATATGGCCTCGCCAAGCTTCATTGCAGCTTCGGTCAGGTTCTGGATACCGGATTTGATCTTGCCCGCATCTTCCGCTTCGAGAGCCTCTTCGAGTGGGCCCATGGCCAGCTCGATTGCCTCAACAGTGGATGCGTCGACCTTGTCACCGTGCTCCTCAAGGGACTTCTTGGTGCCGTGAAGCAGGCTCTCGCCTTGGTTCTTGGCCTCAACCAGTTCCTTGCGCTCTTTATCCGCCTCGGCGTTGTCCTCGGCATCCTTGACCATCTGCTCGATGTCCGCATCGGACAAGCCGCCAGAGGCCTGAATGGTGATCGCCTGCTCTTTGCCGGTGCCTTTGTCTTTGGCGCCAACTTTAACGATACCGTTGGCATCGATGTCGAAGGTCACCTCGATCTGCGGCATGCCGCGCGGCGCAGGTGGGATTTCCTCAAGGTTGAACTGACCGAGCATTTTGTTGTCTGCGGCCATCTCGCGCTCACCTTGGAAGACACGCAGGGTCACTGCGCTCTGGTGGTCTTCCGCGGTGGAGAAAATCTGCGATTTCTTCGTCGGGATCGTTGTGTTGCGATCGATCAGGCGCGTGAACACACCGCCCAGAGTTTCGATCCCAAGGGACAGAGGCGTCACGTCCAGAAGAACAACGTCTTTCACGTCGCCCTGCAGAACACCGGCCTGAATGGCGGCGCCCATGGCCACAACCTCGTCAGGGTTCACACCCTGATGTGGTTCCTTGCCAAAGAACTTGGACACTTCTTCCTTAACGCGGGGCATACGTGTCATGCCGCCGACAAGAACAACCTCGTCGATGTCGCCTGTGCTCAGACCGGCATCTTTCAACGCGGCTTGGCAAGGTTTGATCGAACCCTTGATCAGGTCACCGACCAGCTGCTCCAGCTTGGAGCGTGTCAGCTTGATCACCATGTGCAGCGGCGTGCCGGTGCTTGGGTCCATCGAGATGAACGGCTGGTTGATCTCTGTCTGCTGCGAGGAGGACAGTTCGATCTTGGCTTTCTCGGCGGCTTCTTTCAGACGCTGAAGGGCCATCTTGTCCTTCGTCAGGTCAACGGAGTTCTCTTTTTTGAATTCCTCGGCAAGGTAATTCACGATCCGCATGTCAAAGTCTTCACCGCCAAGGAAGGTATCCCCGTTGGTGGATTTCACTTCGAACAGACCATCGTCGATCTCAAGGATCGTGATGTCGAATGTACCGCCACCAAGGTCATAGACCGCAATGGTTTTGGTTTCTTTCTTGTCGAGGCCATAGGCAAGCGCCGCGGCTGTCGGCTCGTTGATGATCCGCAGAACCTCAAGACCGGCAATCTTGCCCGCGTCTTTGGTGGCCTGACGCTGTGCGTCGTTAAAGTACGCCGGAACGGTGATAACCGCCTGCGTCACGTCCTCACCAAGATAGCTCTCGGCGGTTTCCTTCATCTTTTGCAGGATGAAAGCAGAGATCTGGCTCGGGGAGTATTTCTCACCACGTGCCTCGACCCATGCATCCCCGTTGCCGCCATTGATGACGTTATAGGGAAGGTTCTTTTTGTCTTTTTCCAGATGTGCATCATCAGACCGGCGACCGATCAGACGCTTCACCGCGAAAACGGTGTTTTCCGGGTTTGTGACAGCCTGGCGTTTCGCAGGCTGGCCCACCAGACGTTCACCTTCTGTGAAGGCGACGATGGATGGGGTGGTACGGGCACCTTCGGCGTTTTCGATCACGCGCGGCTGGCTACCATCCATGATGGCGACGCAGCTATTGGTTGTACCAAGGTCAATACCAATGACTTTAGCCATTTAACTCTACCTCTTCGTTTGGCGATGTTACTGGACCCAAGGCCCTGATTTCAGGCACCAAGGATCCGATCCCATAAGGCCGGGGCCCCCGGCCGTTGCTTCGAAGCGTATATAGGGAGGGTAACTTGACGCTGCAAGGAAGGAACCGGAGCTATTGAGCACTGAATCTGGCAAATCGGCAACTAAGGCACATCCGGACACCCTGCTTCGCGGGGTCGAGGTCTATTCCGGCCTGCTGGACGGCGCCGAACAGGCCGCCCTGCTGGCCGAGATCCGCGGCGTCGCGGCGGCTGCGCCCATGGTCCATCCGGTCATGCGCTCGGGCAAGCAGATGTCGGTGCGGATGACGTCGGCGGGTCGCCTTGGCTGGGTCTCGGATCAGGGCGGATACCGGTATCAGAGGCATCACCCCTCCGGTGTGCCATGGCCGCCGATCCCCGCGCCGGTGCTGGACATCTGGCACAGGGTCACCGGCCTCGCGCGGATGCCCGATTGCTGTCTGGTCAACTTCTACAGCGAGGGTGCGCGCCTTGGCATGCATCAAGACCGCGACGAGGGGAATTTCGATTGGCCTGTGGTCTCTGTCTCCCTCGGGGACGAGGGGCTGTTTCGCGTCGGCAATATCGAACGCGGCGGCAAAACCGAATCGATCTGGCTGCGCTCCGGCGATGTTCTGGTCATGGGCGGCGCCGCGCGGCTGGTTCATCACGGGGTGGACCGTATCCGTTTCGGCACCAGCACGCTCCTGCCCAAAGGCGGGCGGATCAACCTGACCCTGCGGGTCGTGGATCAGGGTTCAACCTGAAAGGTGCAGCAATCGAACGGTATCCTGTGGATCACAGCTTGGCATTCCAGCTGATCGAGGCCTGCTTGCGGGTGTAAAACTCGCCCATCAAACCGATCATGATCAAAACCACGCTCAGGATAAGGGGGTATTGGATATTCGAGAAATGCGGATTGTAGTTGATAAAGGCAAACCCCCGCGCCTGATCAATCGCATGGAACAATGGGTTCCAATCGAAATAGGCAAGGACATAGCTCGGCATGGTATTGGCCACGAACATCTTGCCCGAGGCAATCATATTCGCTCGCGCATAAACGCTCGACACAACCGAAACAAACCCCGGCGCCCATGGCTTCAGGGCAAGGAACACCATCCCGACCGCCACACCCGAGAACCAGCCAAGCAGGATCATCCCGATACATCCGACCGGGTCATAGATCGTCAAAGGCTGCCACCCGAC
Organism: Harenicola maris; assembly: GCA_018524345.1. Taxonomy (GTDB): domain Bacteria; phylum Pseudomonadota; class Alphaproteobacteria; order Rhodobacterales; family Rhodobacteraceae; genus Harenicola; species Harenicola maris. The sequence goes on along the minus strand of JADQAZ010000002.1, from coordinate 351,319 downwards.
GTGATAGCCGAACAGAACCACGAACATCGACAAAAGCTGAATATAAAGGCTGCCCAAAGCGGCGGAGGTGATCGACACGATGGTGTTCATCGGCGCGTGTTTCATCATCTCCGACGCGGGTCCCTCGGCCCCGATAATCGCGCCCATGGCCTTGGTATGGGTCATGAACAAGAAGATGCCTGTCATGATATACAGCAGGAAATCCCCGCGAATGGCATTGCCGCGCAGCCCCAGAACCGAGAACATGAAAAAGAAGGCCAGAACAAAGGTGACGGTCTGCATGATGTTCAGGAACAGCCCGATCAGGGCATTGCCGTGATCCTTGCGCACCTGACGCACGGTCGAGTGGTAGATCAGGTCAATCAGCGTCAGCGCGCCGCGCGCCTTCGATTTCTTGGCGTCCGTGTGAAACATACCTGTGTCTACTCACCTAGGGGCACAATCGCCCGTCCCAATGCCCCCGCATGATCCGATCAAAGCCTATACTTGCCGAAGCGGACCGTTCAAACCATAAGACTTCAAGCTATAATATTCAATGAATCCGGCCCGCAGGAGGGAAGTGAACCGTGGATTACGACCGATTGACAACAGTTATGCGCCGTTTGGCCCTCGAGGCAGGCGACCTGATCCTCGAAATCTACAATTCCGACGATTTCGACGTCCGCGCCAAATCCGACGATAGCCCCGTCACCGCCGCCGATGAGGCCGCCGATGCCCATATCTCCGCCGGTCTCGCCGCCGCCTTCCCCGATGTCCTTGTCGTGACAGAGGAACAGGCCGGCTCCCACGCCAAATCCGCCGATACCTTCCTGATCGTCGATCCCCTCGACGGCACCAAGGAATTCATCAACCGCCGTGGCGATTTTACCGTCAACATCGCCTTGGTCGAAGGCGGCGTGCCCCTGCGCGGTGTGGTCTATGCACCGGCCCGCGAAAGGCTCTTCTACACGCTGGGCGATGGCACCGCGGTTGAGGAAGTCGGCGCCATGGAAAAAGACACTATTGGCGCGCAAAACCCCATCAAAGTCTCTGTTCCGGACACCAGCGCCCTGCGCGTCGTCGCCTCCAAATCGCACCGCGATCAGGCCACAGACGACTACATCAACAAGTACAACACGGCGGATATGAAAAGCGCGGGTTCCTCGCTCAAATTCTGCCTCGTCGCCACGGGGGAGGCCGACATCTACCCCCGTCTTGGCCGCACCATGGAATGGGACACAGCCGCTGGTGACGCCGTGCTGCGCGGGGCAGGGGGCAAGATGGTCCGTTTTGATGACCACAGCGACTTTACCTACGGCAAATCCGGCTATGAGAACCCCTTCTTCATTGCCTATGCGCCCGGTATCACTCTGGCCTCTGCATGAGCACCCTGATCGTCATACCGGCACGCTACGCCTCCACCCGCTATCCCGGCAAACCACTGGTCGAGATCGCGGGCGCGGGCGGGGTGAAAAAGTCTCTGATCCAGCGCAGTTGGGAGGCCGCGCAGGCGGTCTCTGGCGAGGCGCGCGTGGTCGTCGCCACCGATGACACCCGCATCTCCGACGCCGCAAAGGGTTTCGGCGCAGAGGTCGTCATGACATCCGAGGCTTGCGTCAACGGCACAGAGCGCTGCGCCGAGGTGGTCGATACGCTGGGCGATGAGTTCGAGCTGGTGGTCAACCTGCAAGGCGACGCCCCCTTGACCCCGCCGTGGTTCGTCGAGGCCCTTGTGAAGGGCCTGCGCGAGGCCCCCGAATTTGACCTCGCCACCCCCGTTTTGCGCTGTGATGGTGCCACTTTGGCCAGTTTCCGCAAGGACCGCGCCGCAGGGCGCGTCGGCGGCACAACGGCGATCTTCGGCGCAGGCAACCGCGCGATGTATTTCTCCAAAGAGGTCATCCCCTTCTGCGCGGAGGACTTCGCACCCGAGGCCGAAACCCCCGTGTTCCACCACGTCGGCTGCTACGCCTACCGCCCCGACACCCTGCGCGCCTATGCCAAATGGCCCCAAGGCCCGCTGGAACAGCTCGAGGGCCTCGAACAGCTCCGCTTCCTCGAAAACGCCCGCCCTGTCCTCTGCGTGCAGGTCGAGGCTCCCGGCCGCGTGTTCTGGGAGCTTAACAACCCGACCGACCTGCCCCTGATCGAGGCGGCGCTTGCGGCCATAGGGCAGGAATGACAGCCCCCTCTTGCAGCGTCGTGGTCGTCAGCCGTCATCGGCCTGACGCCCTGCGCCGCTGCTTGATGGGGCTGGAGCAACTCTACCACCCGGAGTTCGAGGTTATCCTCGTCGCCGATCCCACCGGCCTCGCCGTGGCGCAGGACATGGGCCTCGAGGCCCGTATCAAATGTGTGGCCTTCGACGAGGCCAATATCTCCGCCGCCCGCAACCTCGGCATCGCGCAGGCCGCGGGCGATGTCATCGCCTTCATCGACGACGACGCGGTGCCAGAGCCCACATGGCTCGGCCGCCTCATCGCCGGTTTCGGCGATAATAGGGTCTGTTCAGCCACGGGATACGTCCTTGGCCGCAACGGCATCTCCTTCCAGTGGCGGGCGATGGAGGTCGACGCGCTGGGCAATGACCACCCCCTCGACGTGCCCCCCGGCGGAGCCACCCTCACCGCCGCGCCGGGCCGTGCCATCAAAACCGTCGGCACCAATGCCGCCTTCCGCGCCAGCACCCTGCGCCAGATCGGTGGCTTCGATCCTGCCTATCGGTTCTTCCTTGATGAAACCGACGTCAACATGCGGCTCGCCGCGCTGGGCCATGCCGTTGCCATCGTTCCGAATGCCCAAGTCCACCACGGTTTCGCCGAAAGCGCCATGCGCCACGCCAACAGGGCGCCGCGCGACCTGAGTGAAATCGGCGCCAGCACAGCCGTCTTCCTGCGCCGCCACGCGCCGCAGGACAGGGCGGACAAAGCCCTGAGCGCTCTGCGCCGCGCGCAGGAAGAGCGCCTTCAGGGCTTTGTCCGCCGCCGCGCCTTGAAACCGTCAGATATCAAGCCCCTGTTGCAGGGTCTGGACGCGGGGATTGAGGCGGGGCGCAGGCGCCCCATCGCAGATCCCCTTCCGCAATTGCCCCGCCCAACCGCGCCTTTCCTCCCCTTCGGGCACAGCCCGCCTTCGGGTCACCACACGATTTGTGGTCACAAACGCCACGAATCCCGCCTGATGCAGGCCGCCCTCAAGGCCCGCGCGGAGGGAAAAGTCGTCAGCCTTTTCCTCTTTGACGCCACCCCCCGCGCCCATCACGTGCGCTTCGAGGCCCCCGGACTCTGGGTTCAACGTGGCGGTGTTTTCGGCAAATCGATTAGAAAACAGGCAAAGTTTACCTTTTGGCGAGGAGTTGCGCGATATCGTGCCGAGGCACAAAGGGTCTCGGATCTGCGGGAGGGCTAGGTAAAATTGGCTGTTGCCCAAAGGAATCGCCTGACGACTTCCTGCAACGGGGAGCTTTTCTTATTTTGCCCCCCTTGGATTTTGAGTATCCTTAATGCATTAAAAATTAACTTTCTCGGACACTAGATCATGGTGCGGCCGTAAGCTTCGGCAAACCCATGAAGCAAGGACACAGATGAACAGGCGCGTAACGAAGGCCATTTTCCCAGTAGCAGGCCTAGGCACCCGATTTTTACCAGCGACAAAATCGATCCCCAAAGAAATTATGACATTGGTCGACAGGCCCCTCATTCAATACGCAATTGATGAGGCGCGCGCCGCAGGGATCAAGGAATTCATCTTTGTCACCTCGCGCGGCAAAGGCGCGCTTGAGGATTACTTCGACATTGCCCCGACGCTTGAGCATGAATTGCGCAAGAAGGGTAAAGACGATCTTCTCGAAACGCTGAAAGGCACCAATATGGATAGCGGCGCGATTGCCTATATCCGCCAGCACCGCGCCCTTGGCCTTGGCCACGCGGTCTGGTGTGCCCGCCGCCTGATCGCGAATGAACCCTTCGCCGTTATCCTGCCGGACGATGTGATCGCCGCCGAAAAGCCCTGTCTGCAACAGATGGTTGAGGCTTATGAGGAAACCGGTGGCTCCATGGTCGCGGCTATGGAAGTGCCCGCCGAAAAGGCCTCCTCCTACGGTGTTCTCGACGTGGCAGAGGAAGAAGGCAAAAAGGTTTCCGTGCGCGGCATGGTCGAAAAGCCCGCCGCAGGCGAGGCGCCTTCGAACCTCGCCGTCATCGGCCGCTACATCCTTCACCCCAAGGTTCTTTCGAACCTCAACCGCCTCAAAAGCGGCTCGGGCGGTGAAATTCAGCTGACCGACGCGATCGCCGAGGAAATCAACACGGATCGTTCCGTCTATGGCTACCGTTTCGATGGCCAGCGGTTCGACTGCGGCTCCAAGGCCGGCTTCTTGCAGGCCACGGTTGCCTTCGGTCTGGCCCGCGACGATCTGCGCGACGAGTTGAGTGCCTATCTTCGCGATATGGTGGCAATGCCAAAGGCCGCCGAATAATTCGAGGGGCTCCCTTGTGAAGCATGTTTTGGTCACTGGCGGTGCGGGTTACATCGGCTCGCACGCCTGCAAGGTATTGGCGGCCTCGGGCTATGTGCCCGTCACCTATGACAACCTGTCCACCGGCTGGGCGGATGCCGTCAAATACGGCCCCTTGGAGGAGGGAGACCTCCTCGATCGTGAGCGCCTCGATATCGTGTTCTCGCGCTATCAACCCGTCGCCGTCATGCATTTCGCCGCCCTCAGTCAGGTCGGCGAAAGCATGCGCGAACCGGGTCTATACTGGCGCTATAACGTGCAGGGCGCCTTGAACCTGATCGAGGCGACGGTGGCCTCCGGCTGCAAACAGTTCGTGTTTTCCTCCACCTGCGCCACCTATGGCGATCAGGACGGCGTGGTTCTGAACGAGGGCAGCGCCCAGATGCCGATCAACGCCTATGGCGCCTCCAAACGCGCGATTGAGGATATGTTGGTCAACTTCGGCGCGGCAGAGGGGCTGGAGCACGTCATCTTCCGCTACTTCAATGTCGCGGGCGCGGACCCTGAGGGCGAGGTTGGCGAATATCATCAGCCCGAAACCCACCTGATCCCCCTGATGCTCGACGCGATCGATGGAAAACGTCCCGCGCTGACGGTCTATGGCACCGATTACGACACCCCCGATGGCACCTGCATCCGCGATTATGTCCATGTGATGGATCTGGTCGAGGCGCATCTTCTGGGCCTGCAATGGCTCGAAAACGGCAAGGGGAGCGAGGTTTTCAACCTCGGCACCGGCACCGGCTTTTCCGTGCGCGAGGTGATCCACCACAGCCGCGATGTGACCAACAAACAGGTCCCCGTGGTTGATGGAGAGCGCCGGGCAGGCGACGCCCAATGCCTTGTATCAGGCTCTGACAAGGCTATCCGCGACCTCGGGTGGAAGCCGCATCGCTCCACCCTTCCGATCATGATCGCCGATGCCTGGCGCTGGCATCAAAACGGACATTATGAGCGTTAGTGGCGCACGCTGTCTTGATCTGTCCCGCCTTGTATCGCGGGCGGGCCGCGGCCCGCTAACGGGTGTCGATAGGGTCGAACGCGCCTATTTAGACCATCTTTTGACCCTGCCGGAGGGGTTCTTTGCCCTCGTCCGGATGAAGGCCGCCTATGCCCTGCTGGACCGCAAAGGCGCGCAGCAGCTGGCGGACCGTCTCGATGGCACCACGCCTTGGGGCGCGCCCGACCTGATCGCGCGCCTCACCCCCGGCCTAACGCCAACCGCCCGCGCGGCGGAGGCTGACCTGCGCCGCCTCGCCCTGCGCCGCTGCCTGCGTCCCGGCCTGCTGCGGATGCTCCGCACCCATCTGCCAAGCGATCTGCGCTACCTGAACACCGGACACAGCAATTTGACCCAGAGGGTCCTCTCCGCCTTCGCCGCCCTGCCCGATGCGCAGATCACCGTGCTGATCCACGACATGATCCCGCTTCAGGTGCCCCAGTATCAGCGCCCCGGCACCCCGGAACGGTTCGAGGCCATGATGCGCCGCGTCAGCCGCTACGCCGATCTGGTGATCTATAATTCCGACCATTCGCGGCAGGCCGCCGAGGGGTATTTCGCAACTTGGGGCCGGGTGCCAAAGGCCGTTACCGCACACCTCGGCGTCCCCGTCCCAATGCCGGACCCCAGCCAAATCCCCCCTGATTTGCCGTTGAATAGACCCTATTTCGTCACCCTCGGCACCATCGAACCCCGCAAAAACCACGCCCTCCTCCTCGACGCATGGGAGGAGATCGCAGTCAAACACGGCACCCCGCCGCCGCTCTTCATCATCGGCAATCGCGGCTGGGAAAACACCGAGGTTTTCGCCCGCCTCGACACCCACCCCCTCAAGGGCACCGCGATATTCGAGCTTTCAAACCTGCCGGACGGCGCCGCAGCCGCCCTCATCCAAGGGGCGGCGGCGTTTTTGTTTCCCTCAAAGGCCGAGGGTTTCGGCCTGCCCCCGGCCGAGGCGGCGGCGCTCGGAACACCAGTTTTCTGTGCAGATTTATCGGTTTACAGGGAATTCTTGGCAGACTTCCCCGTTTACCTAGATGTAAACGACAGTTATCTATGGGCTAATGCTGTTCACGAAATGGCAACAATAACACGTAATGCAGAAACAGGACCGCTTGAGCCCCCCACATGGGCGGCGCATTTCAACCTCACCTTAAGGTTGACGTAGGATAACGGGCCACCCGGCACTGCTGTAGAGGAGCAATTGGGCGCGTTCAGATCATATCGTCTCAGGCTACAGCGCAAGCGCTGGCTGATCCGCGCGTTTCGCAAACGCCGCGAAATGACATGCGTGGTCGATCGCACCAAAGACATCGCCCCCACCGATATCCTCAGCTTCACAACCCTGCGCAACGAACGGGTCCGCCTGCCGTATTTCTTTGACTATTATCGCAAGCAGGGCGTGAACCATTTCTTCATGGTCGACAATAATTCCGACGATGGCACCCGCGAATACCTTGAGGAACAGCCCGATGTGTCCCTGTGGAAAAGCGAGGCGAGCTACAAACGCTCCCGCTTTGGCGTCGATTGGCTGAACTGGCTGCAATACAAATACGCCGAGGGTCACTGGTCCCTGACCGTCGATGTCGATGAATTCTTCATCTACCCTTTCTGCGACACCCGCCCGATCCGCGCCTTGACCGACTGGCTCGACGCTTCCTCGATCAAATCCTTCGGCGCGATGCTGGTCGATATGTATCCCAAGGGGCGGCTGGACGAGCGCCCCTATACCGAGGGGCAGGACCCTTTTGAGATCGCCGAGTATTTCGACAGCGGCAATTACTCCATCAAGCGCAACGCCATCTACGGCAACCTGTGGATTCAGGGCGGCCCACGCTCCCGCGCCTTCTTTCCCGAAAAGCCGCAGGGCGCGCCGGCGCTGAACAAGATCCCCTTGGTGAAATGGGAAAAATCCTACGCCTACGTAAGCTCCACCCATATGCTCCTGCCGCGGGGGTTGAACCTCGTCTATGACGAATGGGGCGGAGAGAAAGCCTCCGGCTGCCTGCTCCACGCCAAATTCCTCGACACCTTCAGCGCCAAGGCGAATGAGGAACTCACGCGCAACGAACACTACGCCGCAAGCGCCGAATACAAGGCCTATGCCGCCGGACTGGCCGATGACCCCGACCTCTGGACCAAATGGTCCGAGCGCTACATCAACTGGCGACAGCTGGAAATTCTGGGCCTGATGTCCAAAGGAAACTGGGCATGAGCATCGGCTTCATCATGATGGTGCACACGGCGCTGGACCGCGTCAGCCAAACCGCCCGCCACTGGGCCAGTAGCGGCTGCCCCATCGTGATCCATTGCGACAAATCCGTCCCGAAAAAGGAATTCGAGGCCTTCACCGATTCCCTCGCGGACCTTGAAAACGTCAGCTTCACCAAAAGATACCGCTGCGAATGGGGCACATGGCCCATTGTCGCCGCCACGATCGAGGCGGCGCAGCAGATGCTCAAAACCCACCCCGATGTGGGCCATGTCTTCCTCGCCTCCGGCTCCTGCCTGCCCCTGCGCCCGGTGCAGGAGTTGCGCGCCTACCTTGAGGCCCGCCCCCGCACGGATTTCATCGAAAGCGTCACGGTAGAGGACGTCACATGGACCAAGGGCGGCTTTGACTCCGAACGTTTTGCCCTCCGCTTCCCCTTCTCCTGGCGCAGTCAACGGTATCTGTTCGACCGCTACGTTGCCCTGCAACGCCTGTTCAAATTCCGCCGCCGCGTGCCCGAAAACCTCACGCCGCATCTGGGCTCGCAATGGTGGTGCCTCAGCCGCGCCACCCTCTCCGCCATCCTGAACGACCCTAACCGCGCCAGCTATGACCGCTATTTCAAGCGGGTCTGGATTCCGGACGAAAGCTATTTCCAATCCCTCGTCCGTCTCCACAGCAAAGAGGTCGAAAGCCGCTCCCTCACCCTGTCAAAATTCGACTTTCAGGGAAAACCGCATATCTTCTACGACGATCACCTACAGCTCCTGCGCCGCTCCGATTGCTTCGTGGCCCGCAAAATCTGGCCCCACGCGACCAAGCTCTACGCCAGCTTCCTGTCGAATGATCCGAGCGTGACCAAAAACGCCGAGCCGAACCCCTCAAAGATCGACCGCCTGTTCTCAAAGGCGGTGGACAGGCGTACCCTCGGCCGCCCCGGCCTCTATATGCAAAGCCGCTTCCCCAATAACGATTGGGAGAACGGCAAAACCTGTCAGGCCTATTCCGTCTTTGGCGGCTTTTCCGATGTCTTCGTGAATTTCGAAACATGGCTCAGCAAAACCGTGGGCGGGCGCGTCCATGGCAACCTTTTTGCCCCCGATAGGGTGCATTTCGCGGGGGGCGACACGGTCTATAACGGCTGCCTCTCCGACAGCGCTCTGACACGCGACCAAAACCCCAAGGCCTTTTTGACCAGCCTGATCTGGAACACCCGCGGCGAGCGGCAGTGTTTCCAATACAGCCCGGCAGATTCCCAGGACATCGCCCAGTTCATGGCCAGCGATCCGAACGCGCAGATTTCCGTCGTCACCGGCGCTTGGGCCGTGCGTCTGTTCCAGACCAAAATCAACTCCTCCGTCATCCGCAAAGAGGCCGCCCGCTTGCAAACCATCGAGGCGAAATTCCTCGACGTGCTGCGCTCGCCCCATTGCAAGGCCCGCGTCCGCATCTGGACCCTCGCCGATTTCGTCGAGGCACCGATGGAACACCTGCAAGAGATCATCGACGAAACAAGCCCCCGCAGCCGCCGCCGCCTGAACGAGGCACCGCGCATGGCCGATCTGGATGGCTTTGGCCGATTCCTGCAAACCCTGAAAAATCAGGGCATGAACCCCTATCTCGCCGGTGATTTCCCGGTCGGAAGCGCGGGCACCGTCCAAGATAGCGACCCCCAACGCCCCTATTTGGTAAAGTAATCCTATGTCCAATTTTGACTACTTTGTTCTCTTTGCGGAAATGCGCACGGGGTCGAATTTTCTTGAGGAAAACATCAACGCCTTCGACGGGCTGACCTGCTATGGGGAGGCCTATAACCCCCATTTCCTCGGCCACCATAACCAGACCGATCTCTTCGGCGTCACCATGGAGGAGCGGGAGATCAACCCGATCACCCTGATCGACAAGATGGTTTCCAACACTCAGGGCCTGCCCGGCTTTCGCCTGTTCCATGACCACGACGCCCGCGTGGCCGAGGCCGCTCTGATCAATCCGCGCTGCGCCAAGATCATCCTCACCCGCAATCCGGTCGAAAGCTATGTCTCCCTGAAAATCGCCGGCCAAACCGGACAGTGGCGCCTGACCGACGCCAAGAACAAGAAAAGCGCCCGCGTCCGCTTTGACATCACCGAATTCGAGGAAATGCTCGCCAATATTCAGGGGTTTCAGGCGCTGATCCAGAATGTGCTGCAAACCACGGGCCAAACCGCCTTCTACATCTCCTATTCCGACATCAACGACCTCTCTGTCCTCAACGGGCTGGCCAAATTCCTCGGCAGCACAGATCAGATGGAGGAGGTCTCCGACCGTCTCAAACCGCAAAACCCCAGCCGGATCGAGGATAAGGTCACCAACTACGACGAGATGCAGGCCGCCCTCGCCGCGATGGACAGGTTCGACCTCTCCCGCACCCCCAATTTCGAACCCCGCCGCGGCGCGGCTGTCCCGAACTACCTTGCCGCCTCTGACGCGGGGCTGCTCTATATGCCGATTCCGGGCACCCCGGTGGCGCAGGTGACAGACTGGCTCACCCGTCTTGAGCAAGACGAGCTGCTCGGCGGCTTTGACCAGAAAAGCCTGCGGCAGTGGAAGCGCAAAACCAAGGGCTTCCGCAGCTTTGCCACCGTCACCCACCCCCTGCTGCGCGCGCACCGCGCCTTCACCCGCCATATCCTGCCGCTCAAGGGCGAGCAGGCCTTCACCCAGATCCGCCGCACCCTCGCCAAGGCCTATAAGGTGCCCCTGCCGGACCAAATCGATGATCTCGACATTGAGGCGCATCGCGCCGCCTTCCTCGGCTTTCTGCGTTTCCTCAAAGCCAACCTCGCGGGCCAAACCAGCATCCGGCTTGACGGCTCATGGGCCAGCCAGACCACGATCCTGCAGGGCATGGCCGATTTCGCCATGCCCGATGTGATCCTGCGCGAGGAAACCCTTGAGGCCGACCTTGTCGCTCTTTGCGGTCTGGCCAACCTGAATGACGTGCCAGAGCTGACAGAGCCCGAAGCCGAGCCCGGCCCCGCCCTGTCAGAACTGGTCACAGAAGACATAGAAAAAGCCGCGATGGAGGCTTACCAACGCGACTTTTTGAACTTCGGCTATAAACGCGGGCTTTAGGCTGCCTGCGTCGCCGGATCTTCGGTCAGGATCGTGTGCAAAATCTGCGCCGAGTCATTGGCCCGCAGCTTTGCACAGATCGAGGCCTCGCGCAGGGTGCGGGACACCAGCGCCAAAGCCTTGAGGTGATCCACACCGGAATCCGTGGGCGCGAGCAGGGCAAAAATCAAATCCACCGGCTGCCGATCGACCGAGTCGAACTCCAGCGGCGTTTCCAAACGAATGAACACCCCCGCAACCGTATCGATTCCCTCAAGCCGCGCGTGGGGCAGGGCAACGCCCCGGCCCACGCCGGTTGGGCCAAGGCTCTCGCGGTCAAGCAGAGCCTCACAGGTGGATTCCACGTCAAAACCATAGGCACTGCCAACAAGCTCGCCCAGTTGATGGAACAGGCGTTTCTTGCTGCTGGCGGAATGAATAACCTTCACGGCCTCAGGTTTGAGGATGCTTGAAAAATCCATGCTATGGCTCAACTTTCCCGCCTCGAAGGGCGCCTACTACTCTGCTCGGGTGTCGATCCAGCCGATGTTTCCATCCTCTCGGCGGTAAACGACATTCACCCCATTATGTCCTTCATCCCGAAATACGATGACAGGCGCTCCGGCCAATTCCATCTGCATTACGGCCTCTCCGACGGACAGGGACGGAACCTTGGTCTCCATCTCCGCAATAATCATCGGCTCGATCGTTTCCGGCTCCTCCGCAGTTTCGGCGGCTGATGAGGCGAGGATATACGAGGGGGCTTGCGAAAATTCAACCGGTACGTCGCGCTTTCTATGGTGATCTTTCAACCGGCGTTTATAGCGGCGAAGCTGTTTTTCCATCTTCTCGTTACAGCTGTCAAAGGCGGCGTAAATCTCTGTCGCGGTGGCGCGTGCCTGACTGGTCAGGCCGGTGGACAGATGCACGATGGATTCGCAGACATATTCATGGGCGCTCTTTGAAAAAATCACCGTGGCATCCGTGGGGCGCTCTGCATATTTGCCAATAACTTCCGCCATTTCAGATTTAACATGGGTCTGCAGGGCTTCGCCAATGTCGATCTGTTTTCCGGTGATCTGGTAACGCATATGATTTCCTCATTTTGTTATTCGGAGTCCGCCTGACCCAACGCCCCGGCCAAACCGGGTGTTGTCTTATTCAGTTCTTTATTCTTGTGCGGATCATCCCCGCCATTTGGCGGCATAAGGGGCGGGGCTGTCAACACATTGCGCGGTTTCGCACGGCGAATTGACTGAAAACATTGGAAAGTTAACGGGGTCTTAAGAAATCCGGAAACTCTGCCCAAGGTAGACACGGCGCACGTTGTCATCCTGCACAACCTCGTCCGCAGTGCCGCTCATCAGGACCTGACCGTCATGCAGGATATAGGCCCGATCGACAATTTCCAGCGTTTCGCGCACGTTATGGTCGGTGATCAAAACGCCAATGCCGCGGTTCTTCAGGTCGGTCACAAGACCGCGGATATCGCCCACGGAAATCGGGTCCACCCCGGCAAAAGGCTCATCCAGCAAAAGGTATTTGGGATTCGCCGCCAGACAACGCGCAATCTCCACCCGCCGCCGCTCCCCGCCCGACAGGGCAAGCGCAGGCGCGCGGCGCAGGTGCTCGATGGCAAATTCCGACAACAGGCTTTCAAGGCGCACGCGGCGCTTCTTGCGGTCGCTCTCGGCCACTTCGAGAATCGCTTTGATATTGTCCTCAACCGACATGCCGCGAAAAATTGACATCTCCTGCGGCAAATACCCGATTCCCAATTTCGCCCGCCGATACATCGGCAGAACCGTCACATCCCGCCCGTCAATCTCGATCCGCCCGCTTTCGGGGGTCACAAGGCCGGCGATGGAATAAAAGGTCGTCGTCTTGCCCGATCCGTTCGGGCCAAGCAGGGCCACAACCTCGCCGCGGCCCAGCTCAAGGCTGACATCGCGGATGACAGTCCGCTTGCGATAGCTCTTGCGCATCTGAACAACGCGCAGCCCCACATCACCGGATTCGACAGAGAGATCAGGCCCCGCCGTCATCAGTTGTTACCAGTTTGGAAAATGGTCCGGACGCGGCCCTCCATGGTGCCCGTGCCGTCCGACAGGTTGATCACCAGCCGCTCCCCCGCAAGGGCATTGTTGCCCTGTGTCAGAACAACCTCCCCCGACAGAACCATCTGGCCGGAGCCGGGCGCATAAACGGCGCTCTGCGCCTCTGCGGCCTCTGCCCCGTTGGAAAAGGTCACCCCGCCACTGGCGCGCATGTTCTGCACATCGCCGCCCTGCGTGGTGTATTCCACCACCACAGATCCGGCGCCGAGGCGAAGCGTGCCCTGCCCGATCAGCACATTGCCGGTAAAGGTGGCAAGGCCGGTGTTCTGGTCAATCTTCAACTGATCGGCTGCGATCTCCACAGGAAGAGAGCTGTCATGCTTCAACCCGCCAAAGGCGACCTGCGCCCCCTGCGCCATGGCCGCCATAGGCAAAACCATTATACAAACCGCTAAGACAGCGCCAAAAATTCGCATTCGCTAAACCTGCTCAATTCACTTGCGGGGTGTATACCATCTGCACGCCGTTTTGGAAAATCAGTTGATACCCCGCCTCACCGGACTGTGTAAGCTCCATCCGCCCGGCGCTCAACTTGGCGCCCGGCCCCGTGGCCTCAACCGGCCCCTCGGTGGCCAGCTTGGTCTCGCTCAGCGAGGTGGTGATCTTGTCGGTCGTGATCCGGTAGCCGGAGGAGGTCATCACCGTCACCCCGCCATCCAGAACCGCACGGCTCTGCCGCGTGTTGATCTGCCCGCTGGAGGAAGACAGCTCGATCACCATCCCCGACAGCGTCTCGACCTCCGCGCGCAGGTCGGTGGCATTGACCGTATCGCGGTCCGTCTGGTCAGGGCGCGCGGTGCTGGCCGCGACAGAGATGGCAGAGCCATCCGAGGTCACACCAGAATAATTCGGCGCGCTGATCCGCTGCTCACGGGCCAGTTCCTTTACGTCCACCTCGGCAAAGGGCATCACCCCCGATGCGTCAAACCCGCGGGAAATCAGGAACATCGTCGACAAAAGCCCGAGCGCCAAAAGCGGCAGCACGATCTTCGACCAAGCGACAAAGCGCGAATAGGGGTTATCATATGCAGACACGGGCGAATGCTCCGAATGCGGCGTTACACGATACCGGCGCGCAGACAGTCGTGAATGTGCAAAATGCCTACGGGGCGGGGTCCATCGGTGACAAACAGGCAGGTGATCTTGCGCGTGTTCATCAGGGCCAGCGCCTCTTCGGCCAAAGCATCCACTGCAATCGTGCTGGGCTGCTGCGTCATCACATCGTCAACGGTTAGGTCCAAAAGCCCCGACATATGCCGGCGCAGGTCGCCATCAGTGACGACACCGGTCAGGTTATGCGCCTCGTCCGTAACCCCAACAACACCAAAGCCTTTTTGGCTGATAACAAGCAAAGCCTCGCTCATTGGCGTGCCGCTTGGCACAATCGGCAGGCTTTCCCCCTGATGCATCAGGTCAGAGACCCGCGCCAGTTGCGCCCCCAGCTTGCCGCCGGGGTGGAATTCGCGGAAATGCGCGGGGGTAAAGCGCCGGTGCTGCATCAGGGCCATGGCCAAGGCATCGCCAAGGGCAAGGGACATGGTGGTGGATGTGGTGGGCACAAAACTGCTGTCCCCCGCCTCGGCCACCTGCGGCAAGAGCAGCGCCACGTCAGAGCGTTGCATAAGCGTGCTGCCCGCCCGCCCCGCGATCCCGATCAGGTTGATCGAGAACCGGCGGGTATAGGCGATCATATCGGCCAATTCCGTCGTCTCGCCCGAGTTCGACAGCAAAAGCGCCACATCCCCGGTCGCCATCATCCCCAGATCGCCATGGCTGGCCTCTGCCGGATGCACGAAATGCGCGGGCGTGCCGGTGCTGGCAAGGGTGGCGGCGACCTTGCGGGCGATATGGCCTGATTTCCCCATGCCAGAGACGATCACCCGCCCCTTGGCCGCCAGTATCATGTCCACGGCACTGGCAAAGGGTTCGCCAAGGCCGTTGTCCATGGCGGCGCCAAGGGCGCGCAGGGCCTCGGCCTCGGCCTCGACAACGCGGCGGCCTTCGGCAATCAGGGCGCTATGATCTGTGGTTTCAGTCATATCAGGTATGGGCAAAAATATCGGTGTCCGGCCAGCCCATCAGGTCCAGCTCGGCCCGCTTGGGCAGGAAATCGAAACAGGCCTGGGCAATCTCGCTGCGCCCCTCGCGGGCAAGGCGGATGTCCAGCTTCTCGCGCAGCGCATGCAGGTGCAAAACATCCGAGGCGGCATAGTCCATCTGCGCCTTGGTCAGCTCCTCCGCGCCCCAGTCGCTCGACTGTTGCTGTTTGCTCAGATCAACACCGATCAATTCCTGCGTCAGGTTCTTCAGCCCGTGACGGTCCGTATAGGTCCGCACCAGCTTGCTCGCGATCTTGGTGCAATAGACCGGCGCACAAAGCACACCAAAACGATGCTTCATCGCCGCAATATCAAAACGCCCGTAATGGAACAGCTTAAGGACATTCGGATCGGCCAGCATGGCCTCCAGATTCGGCGCAGGCACCCCGTTCTGGCGCACCTGCACCATATGGGCATCGCCGTCACCGCCCGACATCTGCACAAGACACAGACGGTCGCGATGCGGATGCAGGCCCATGGTCTCACAGTCGATCGCCACAACAGGGCCAAGGTCCAGCCCGTCCGGCAGATCGTCTTTGTACAAATGATTGGCCAAAGCGGCCTCCCTAAATCTCGAATTGTTAGGGCAGATACGCTGATTGCCGCTTTCAGACAATAGAGGCCGCCCAGCCTGCCGCACGGTGCGGCGCTAAAACGCCATATCCTTCACCCCCTGCATCGACACATGGGTCGAGGTGCTGGCAACATGGGGCAGGGCGGAAATCGTCTCGGCAAGGACACGGCGATAGTTTTTGATATCGCGGGTCCGCACCTTCAGAAGGTAATCAAACCCGCCCGCGATCAAATGGCACTGCTCAATCTCGGGGGCGGCCAGAACGGCGGCGTTAAACTGCGCAAGGGCCATCTCCGTCGTGTCGGTCAGGCGCACCTCGACAAAGGCAACGTGATCCTGATGCAGCTTCTCCGCATCCAGAACCGCCCGAAACCCAAGGATATACCCCTCCTCGATCAACCGGTTCAGCCGCACCTGACAGGGGCTCTTCGACAGGCCGATCCGCTCGGCCAGCTTTGCCACCGAAATCCGCCCGTCCCGCGCCAGAATCGCGAGGATTTTTTCGTCGTATCTATCCATTTGACCTGTCCATGTGCCATTTCAATCCCAAATTGGGAATTTCGGGCGAAAACTTCAATCCAAAAGTCACGCCAAAGGCCCAAATACAAACCACAGCCCCATTCCCGTATTTGCTATGCTGCGGCAACGGATTTCAAAGGATGAGCCCATGTCCAACCTGCCCCAACTGCGCCAAACCATTCGCTCCTTGCACCTGCAGGGCGAAGACGCCGTGCTTGATGCCCTGCAAACCCGCGCCGCCATCACCGAAGCGCAACGGGCCAAGGCCACGGCAAGCGCCACATCCCTTGTCGAAAACATCCGCAGTGGCGGCAATCCGGGGCTGATGGAGGTTTTCCTCGCCGAATACGGCCTCTCCACGGATGAGGGCATCGCCCTGATGTGCCTCGCAGAGGCCCTCCTGCGCGTGCCGGACGCCGCGACCATCGACGCCCTGATCGAGGATAAAATCGCCCCCTCCGCTTGGGGCGAGCACCTCGGCAAATCCTCCTCCTCCCTCGTCAACGCCTCCACTTGGGCGCTGCTGCTGACGGGCAAGGTGCTGCAAGACGGCAAGGGCATGGCCGCCGTTCTGCACAACGCGGTCAAGAAACTCGGAGAGCCTGTCATCCGCGCCGCCGTGGGCCGCGCGATGAAGGAACTCGGCGCGCAATTCGTCCTTGGCGAAACCATCGCAGAGGCCGTCAAACGTGGGCAAAGCCGCGCGAAAAAGGGCTACACCTTCTCCTATGACATGCTGGGAGAGGCCGCCCTAACCGCCCCCGATGCGACCTCCTATTTCACCGCCTATGCCGAGGCGATTCAGGCCCTGTCGAAACATTCCAAATCCAAAGACATCCGCGAAAACCCCGGCATCTCGATCAAACTCTCCGCCCTCCACCCCCGCTATGAGGAAACCCAACGCGCCCGCGTCATGGCCGAGCTGACAGAGCGCACAACCGCCCTCGCCCTCCTCGCCAAACGCGGCGGCATGGGCCTCAACATCGACGCAGAAGAGGCCGACCGCCTCGACCTCTCCCTCGACGTGATCGAGGCCGTGTTGCGCGACCCCCGCCTTGCGGGCTGGGACGGCTTCGGCGTGGTGGTGCAGGCCTTTGGCAAACGCGCCTCCGCCGTGATCGACTGGCTCTATGCTCTGGCAGAGGAACTCGACCGCAAAATCATGGTGCGTCTTGTGAAGGGCGCCTATTGGGACACCGAAATCAAACGCGCACAGGTAGAGGGGCTCGCAGGCTACCCCGTCTTCACCCGCAAATGCGCCACGGATGTCAGCTATATCTGCTGCGCGGCACAGCTTCTGTCCCTCGCCGATCGCATCTACCCCCAGTTCGCCACCCATAACGCCCATTCGGTCGCCACGATTCAGGAACTCGCCAATGGCGAGGCCTTCGAATTCCAGCGTCTGCACGGCATGGGCGATGGGCTTTACGATGTGGTCATGGCGCAGGGCGATGCCCGCTGCCGCATCTACGCCCCCGTCGGCACCCACCGCGACCTGCTCGCCTATCTCGTTCGCCGCCTGCTGGAAAACGGCGCCAACAGCAGCTTCGTCAACCAGATCGTGGATGAGGACGTCCCCGCAGAGGAGGTCGCCGCCGACCCCTTCATCGAGCTGGCAGATGCCACAGCAAACCTGCCCATGCCGCGGGACCTTTATGCGCCAGAGCGCCCCAACAGCCGCGGCTATGACCTGCACAGCCTCGACGACATCGCCGAGATGGACGCCGCCCGCAGCCCCTTCAAAACCACCACATGGACAGCCGCACCCCTGACCGTCACTCCCGCAATGGGCGGCGGCACATGGCAGGTCACAAACCCCGCCAACCCAGAGGACCACGTCGGCACCGTCACCCTCGCCAGTGCCCAGGATGTCGCCACGGCCGCCGCCAAGGCCGCGCCTTGGGCTGTTCCAGCCCAAGAGCGCGGAAAGGCCCTCAACAAGGTCGCTGACCTCTACGAGGCCAACTTCGGCGCGTTCTTCGCCCTGCTCACCCGTGAGGCGGGCAAAACCCCGCGCGACGCCATTGCCGAGGTCCGCGAAGCGGTCGATTTCCTGCGCTACTACGCCGCCCGCGCGCAGGAGGCGCAGGCAGGTCCGCGCGGCACCGTGGGCTGTATCTCGCCGTGGAACTTCCCCCTCGCCATCTTCACCGGCCAAATCGCCGCCGCGCTGGGCGCGGGCAATGCCGTCCTTGCCAAACCCGCCGAATCCACCGGCCTGATCGCGCATCGCGCCGTGCAACTGATGCTTGAGGCCGGTGTCCCGCAAAGCGCGATCCAGCTGCTGCCGGGGGAGGGGGGCACCGTCGGCGCCGCCCTGTCCGTCGCCCCGCTGGACGCCATGTGCTTCACCGGCTCCGTCGCCACGGCGCAGCGGATCAACCGCGCCATGGCTGAACACATGCGGCCGGATGTGCCCCTTGTCGCCGAAACCGGCGGGCTCAACGCCATGATCGTCGACAGCACCGCCCTGCCAGAGCAGGCCGTTCGCGACATCATCGCCTCCTCCTTCCAGTCCGCCGGGCAACGCTGCTCCGCGCTCCGCGTGCTCTACCTGCAAGAGGACATCGCCCCCGCCTTCCTTGATATGCTTTACGGCGCGATGGACGAACTCGTCGTCGGCGATCCATGGGACTACCGAAGCGACCTTGGCCCCGTGATCGACAGCGCCGCAAAGGCCAAGATCACCGCCCATATCGAGGCCGCAAAATCCGATGGCCGCCTTCTCAAGCGCCTCGCCGTGCCCGCCACGGGCCATTTCGTCGGCCCGGCGGTGATACAGGTCGGCGGGATAGAGGATCTGGCCGAGGAAATCTTCGGCCCCGTCCTCCATATCGCGACCTTCGCAGCGGAGGAGATCGACTCCATCACCGACGCCATCAACGCCTCGGGCTACGGGCTGACCTTCGGCATCCACAGCCGCATCGACGACCGGATCGAACAGGTGACCCAGCGGCTCAAGGTCGGCAACATCTACGTCAACCGTAACCAGATCGGCGCGGTGGTCGGCAGCCAGCCTTTTGGCGGAGAGGGCCTCTCTGGCACCGGCCCCAAGGCGGGCGGGCCGCATTACCTTGCCCACTTCACCGGCGGTGAGAGCAAACAGATCGAGGGGGTCACAGGGCCTCAGGCGGACCAAGCCAAGGTCCAGTCCCTGATCGACGCCGCAAGCGGCGAGATGCCGGAACTCAGCCAAACAGCCCTGCCGGGGCCAACGGGGGAATCCAATCGTCTGTCGGTCTACGGGCGCGGGATCGTGCTCTGCCTCGGCCCCACGGCAGAGGCCGCCCGCGATCAGGCCCGCATCGCCCGCCTCGGCGGCTGCCGCGCCATCGCCATCGCGCCGGGCCTGACCGGCCCCGACAGCGTCGATGGCATCCTCACGCCCGAGGCGCTCGGCGCGCTACAGGGTTTGGCTGCGGTGGCGAGCTGGGCGCAAGAGGATGAGGCGCAAACCCTGCGCCGCGCCCTTGCAGGGCGCGACGGCCCGCTGATACCGCTGCTCACCGAGGCGGACTTCACCCCCAGGATCCAGCTAGAGCGGCACATCTGCATCGACACCACCGCCGCTGGCGGCAACGCCAGCCTTCTGGCCGAACAGGGGGCCTAGGCGGTTGCGGCAGTCAGGGCGATGTCCATCAATCCTTTGATCGCCTCGCGGCTGGTGCCCGCCACAATCCGCCCCAGCTCCTCCTCGCCCTTGAGCACAACAAGGGTCGAGCGGCGGGGGATATTCAGGCGTTTGGTCAGGTCATCGCGGCGGTATTTGTCCCAATCCACATTGATGAATGAAATCGCCTCATAGGCACTGTCACCGGCCCGCAACGCGCCGATAACGCGCTCCTGCGCGGCGCAGGTGCTGCACCAATCGGCTTTGAAATCCAGAAACACGGTCTTGCCCGCGGCCAGCTCGGCCTCCACCAAACCGGGGGTGTATTCCTGCGCCGCCGCGGCCCCCAAAGGCATCGCCAGCGATACAGCACTCAGGCCGGTAAAGGCCATAAAATCACGTCGGTTCATCAGGTCTCCTTCCTCGTTACGTCAAATAGAAACGGACAGATCAATCAGCCAGCTGGGTAGGTTCTGCACCGCCCAGCCTTCGATCATATGGTGCAGGCGGAACAAAATCGCCAAACCCACAGCCACAAAAACAACCCCCATAATCGGGCGCGAGGCGGCGGCGATCCGGCGCATCAGGGCCTGCCTGCGCTGAATGATCCCGCGGGTGCCATAGCCAAGCGCAAGGATCACAGCGCTGACGCCCATGGCAAAGCTGGCCATGATCGCGCCCGCCCAAAACAGGCTCTGTCCCTGCGAGGCAAGGCCAATGGCGCCGCCAAGGGTCGGCCCGATACAGGGGCTCCAGACCGCGCCCAAAAGCATCCCGCCAAGGAACTGCCCCCGCGCGCCGCTCTGGTCGATCCGGTCAAACCCCGCATCGGCCCCGGCGGCAACACCGGCGGTGGCGGTGCTGAAGGCGGCGGAGAATCGCGGCACCAGAAAGACCAGCCCAAAGCCGATCATCAAAACCGCCGCGCCCTGCGCGATCATGCCCTCGTCAATGCCCAGCAGATGCCCCGCCGCCGCAACGCCAAGGCCAAGCACGACAAAAGACAGGCTCATCCCCGCGGCCACAGCCACAGGGCCCCAGCGGCTGGCCTGCAGGGCCGTGGCCAGAACAATGGGCAGGATCGGCAAAACGCAGGGATTGATCAGCGTCAGCAACCCCGCCCCGAAGGCGAGCAGAATATCCATGGCCCAAATCCTGTTGCGAAAGCCGCGCAAAGTCACGCGCCATCCGCTCACGCGACATTGAAATTTCCGTGGGGAATTGTGTCAGACCGCAGGCTGCGTCTTGGACTTCTGCACCATCCAGATGCCAAGGGTGATGATCACCACCCCGATGATGTCCACAGGGCCAAAAGGCTCTGACAGGGCGATGGCCGCAATGGCCACCCCAAGGAAAGGCGTCAGGAAATGAAACACCGCCGCCCGCACCGCCCCGACGCGCCGCACCAGCATGAACCAGACAAGGGTCGCCGCAAGGCCGGGCACAAGTGTGGTGTAGAAAAAGGCGATGATCAGGCTCGGGGTCCAGTTGACTTCCCAAGTCTCGAAGAGCACCGCCACCACGGCCAAGGCCGCGCTGCCCACCAACATCTGCAGGCCCACAACCATCAACAGGTTGCCACCGGAACTCGCCCCCTTCACCGAAAGCGTCGCCACCGACAGGGCCAGAACCGCTGCGATACAGAGGCTCAGCGCATAAAGGTTCACATCCCCGCCGCCAATCCGCGCCCCCATAATCAGGGCCACACCTGCCAAACCCATCACCAGCCCCAGCCACCCGAGCCGCCGGATCGGCTCCCCCAGAAAGGCCCAGCCGGCAAGGGCCACAACCAAGGGCATGGTCGAGGCGATGATGGTCGCAACAGAGGCCTGCAACCACTGCATCGCGTAGAAATTCATGCCAAGGTAAAGGGTGTTCTGACAGAGCCCAAAGATGATCGTCGCCCGCGCCTGCGCCCGCGTCAGACGCCATGTCTGCCCAAGGGCAAGCGCAATCAAAACCGCCAGAACGCCGGACACAGCAAAGCGCAGAGCAAGCGCCGTCAAAGGCGGCGCATCCACCACGATGAACCGCGCCGAGGTAAAGGCAGAGGCCCACATCACGGCAAAGCCCAACCCCATCGCAATTGCTTTGATATCCACGTCCGGCCCCACCTGTTTGCGCCTGCTATACGCCCGGTCCGCAACAGGCACCAGCCAAAGAAAACGGGCGCTGATTTCTCAGCGCCCGCGACAATCTTTTGAAAAAAGATTGGTCAAACTTTTGAAAAAGTTTGATTAGCCGTTCACGCTGTCTTTCAGCGCTTTGGCGATTGTCATTTTCACGACTTTGTCGGCGTCTTTTTTGATTTGCTCGCCGGTGGCCGGGTTGCGAACCATACGCTCGGGGCGCTCACGGCAGTAGATTTTGCCAACACCGGGAAGGGTCACAGCGCCGCCGCCGGATACTTCTTTGGTGATGATGGAAATGATGCCTTCCAATGCGCCAGTGGCGGATTTTTTGTCAGTGCCCATTTCTTCGGCAAGTGCAGCTACCAGCTGTGTCTTCGTCATTGGTTTGGTCGCCATGTATAAGTCTCCTCGTCGCGGCCGCCTCTTGGGCCTTATCTTCGAAATGCTACGGTATGTAGTTGTTCTACACAACTCTTAGGGGCAGATAACCCAAGATTACAAGGGAATTTCTGCCCTTTTTTGCCTAAAGGAAGGCGGTTTCTTCAAAACTACGCAATTTTCGGGAATGCAAGCGTTCTAATGGCATCCCGCGCAGGTGTTCCATGGCCCGAATGCCGATCAAAAGGTGCCGTTTTACCTGAGTTGTATAGAAGTCGCTCGCCATCCCCGGCAGCTTCAATTCCCCATGCAGGGGCTTGTCCGAAACGCAGAGCAGCGTGCCGTAAGGCACCCTGAAACGAAAGCCATTGGCTGCAATCGTGGCGCTTTCCATATCAAGGGCAATGGCCCGCGATTGCGACAATCGCTGCACCGGGCCGGACTGATCGCGCAGCTCCCAGTTGCGGTTGTCGATGGTCGCCACGGTGCCCGTCCGCATGATCCGCTTCAGCTCAAATCCCTCAAGCTGGGTCACATCGGCCACCGCGCTTTCCAAAGCGATCTGGATTTCCGCAAGGGCAGGGATCGGGATCCAGACCGGCAGGTCATCGTCCAGCACGTGATCCTCGCGCAAGTAAGCATGGGCCAGCACGAAATCCCCAAGCGACTGCGAATTGCGCAGCCCCGCACAATGGCCAACCATCAGCCAGGCATGGGGCCGCAGAACCGCAATGTGATCCGTCGCCGTTTTCGCGTTCGACGGACCCACCCCGATGTTCACCAGCGTAATCCCCGACCCGCCGGGGGCCTTCAGGTGAAAGGTCGGCATCTGCGGCGTCTTCGCCGCCTCGGGCATGGGGGCCTCGGGGTCGGTGATCTCGACGTTCCCGGGGCCGACAAAGCTGGTGTAGGGGCTGTCCGGATCGGCCAGCGCCGCACGCGCATAGGCCTCGAACTCGGACATATAGAACTGGTAGTTCGTGAACAGCACGTGGTTCTGGAAATGCTCGGCCTGCGTGGCGGTATAATGGCTCAACCGCGCGAGAGAGTAATCCACCCGCTGCGCTGTAAAGGGCGCCAGCGGCGCCGCGCCGTCCTCATAGACATGGCCGAAATCATCCACGATGGCGTCATTGGTGGTGGCCAGATCGGGCACATCAAAGACATCGCGCAGGGGCACATCGCCCACGCCCTCTTGGGGCAGGGTGACGGTGCTGTCATTGGCAACGGCGAAATGCACCGGGATCGGCGTGGTCGAGGGGCCAACCGTGATCGGCTGTTTGTGGTTCTCCAGCAAAAGCCCGATCTGCTGGATCAGGTATTCGCGGAACAGGTCCGGCCGCGTCACGGTGGTGGCATAGGTGCCCGGCCCCGCGACATGGCCAAAGGACAGGCGGCTGTCCGTGGCGGCAAAGCTCGTCGTGGTCAGGCGCAGCTCGGGGTAATAGGCGCGATACCGCGTCGTCCCCGCATCCCCCAGCCCCTTGGAAAAGGCCGCGCTCAGAAAGGCGGTGGCCGAGGCATAAAGCTCGGACAGGTAATCAACGGCCTCGACCGCGCTGGTAAAACTGCGCGGCTCTGCGGCCTCGGGGCTTAGAACGGTCAATGTGTTTTGCGTATTCATCAGGTAACTTTCAAATCGGGTGTCTCAGGGTATGCGATATGGGCCGTGGGGGCCAAGCCATTCCGGCTCAGGGCTCCTCGGCCTCCGGCTCGATCTCGATCCCGTTGGCAATTTTTTCGGCCATGGATTGCACTTCGGCGATCCGGTCCAACTCGGCCTGTGTCGGCGGCGGGGTGGTCTGGGCCACCCAAGCGGCAAAGGGATCATCGCTGTTCAAATCGCCATAGCTGGCAAATCCGGTCAGGCCGATCTCGGCGGCCGTCTGCGGCACGGTGATGTCAAAGCGCTCCTCAAGAAAGGCCCGAAACGCCTCGGGCGCAATCGGCGCCTCGACCTCCTCGCCGTAATCGGCCTCCATCTCCTCCAGCGTGGCATAGCCGTTTTCCTCAAGGAAAATCTCCATCGGCGAGGCGTCTGGCTCACTCAGCCAAGCAGGCTCGGCATAACCGATCGCCAGAAAGGCCAAGAACACCTTGGGATCATCCGAGATCACGCCGATCTCGTCATGGCCTATGCTCACGATCCACTGCTTGCCCGCATCATCCAGCCAAAGAGCCGCCCGCCCGCCATCGCCCGCAATCGCCGCGATCTCATACAGCCGCGCATCAAGGGCGGGATCCGGCACCTCCCAGAACTGGGTGTAGCGCAGGCCAGAGGTGTTAAAGAACGCATAGCTCGCCCCCGGCGCATCGCGCAGGGCAGGGGGGTAGATCGACACAAACCGCGCCGCCGCCCCGCTCAGCCCCTGCGCGGTTACGACATCGCCGTATCCCTGCGCCTCCAGCCAGTCCATGGTTTCCGCGATCTCCGCAGGCAGGGTCATCCCCTCCGGCAATTCGGTGCGGATCACCTCGCTATAGCGCATCTGCGCCTGCCCCAACCCGGGCCAAAGCAGCACCAGAGCGATCAGAAGCGCCCTCATTCATGGCCCTCCACCACGTCGGTCAGCTCGAATTTGGTCACATCCACAAGGCCAAGGTCCGAAATCCGCAATTCGGGGATCACCACCAATGCCAGCAGGGAATGCTGCATGAATGCGTTGTTCAGGCTGCACCCCGCCGCCTCCATCGCCGCGCCAAGGGCGGTTGCCTTGGCGGCCACCTCCTGCGCCGGGCTGTCGGACATCAGGCCCGCGATGGGCAATTCCACCAGCGCCTGTTCCGCGCCATCGGCCCAAAGGGTCACGCCGCCGCCCACCTCGCCCAACCGGTTCGCCGCCGCGGCCATCATCGCACGGTCGGTGCCGACCACGATCATATGGTGGCTGTCATGGGCCACGGTAGAGGCAAGCGCCATCGGCCCCTCATAGCCGAACCCCTGCACAAAGCCGTTGACCACAGCACCGGTGCCACGATGCCGCTCGACCAAGGCGATCTGGCAAACCGGCCCCTCGCCCTCAACCACACCATCCACTACAGGCAGGGTCGCGGTCAAAGCCTCCGTCGGGGCTTGGTTCTCGACCACGCCAATCACCTTGGCCTGCACCCGGTTCGCCCCCTCGGGCGCGGCAAAGGCGAAATCCTCGGCACTCAGGGCCTTGCCCATGTTCACAGTCGCCCGCGCGTCCTCTGGCCAATCCAGATGCGGGAACTCGGCACAGACCGCCCCATCCTCGGCCACCAAGGCGCCGCGCGCCCATACCCGCAGGATGCGCAGAGCCTTCAGGTCATCCACCAACACCATGTCCGCGCGGCGCCCCGGCGCGATACTGCCAAGCTCCCGCTCCAACCCAAAATGAGTCGCCGTATTGATCGTCGCCATCTGCAGGGCCACCAGCGGATCACATCTGCAGTCAATCGCATGGCGCAAGACACGGTCCATATGGCCATCGTTCACCAAGGTGGCGGAATGGCAATCATCGGTGCACAGAATGAAATTGCGCGGATCAAGGTTCTTTTCCGTAATCGCGGTGATCTGGCTCTCCACATCATACCAAGCGGACCCCAGACGCATCATCGAGCGCATCCCCTGACGCACCCGCGCAATGGCGTCGGCCTCGGCGGTGCCCTCATGGTCATCGGCCGGCCCGCCCGCGGCATAGGCGTGAAACGGAATCCCCTTGTCAGGAGAGGCATAATGCCCGCCCACCGTCTTGCCCGCCCGCTGCGTCGCCGCAATCTCGGCCAGCATCTTGGCATCGCCCGCAATCACACCGGGGAAATTCATCATCTCCCCCAGCCCGATGATCCCCGGCCATTCCATGGCCTCGGCCACATCCTCGGGGCTGATCTCGAACCCCGTGGTCTCCAGCCCCGGCGCGCTGGGCGCACAGCTGGGCATCTGGGTGAAAATATTGAGGGGCTGCATCAAGGCCTCGTCATGCATCAGGCGGACCCCGCGCAGGCCAAGCACATTGGCGATCTCGTGGGGGTCGGTGAACATGGTGGTGGTGCCATGGGGGGCGACGGCGCGGGCGAACTCCGCAGGGGTCAGCATCCCGCTCTCGATATGCATATGCGCATCACACAGGCCCGGGATCAGAACCTGCCCGCCCCCATCGATGACCTGCGTCTCCGGCCCGATACAGTGGCTGGCATCGGGGCCGACATAGGCAAAACGCCCCTCGGCCACCGCCACTTGCCAGTCCAGAACCTCGCGGCTCTGCACGTTGACCAATTGCACATTGCGCAGCACAAGATCGGCAGGCGCACGTCCGGCGGCCACGGCAACCAATGTCGCCGCGCTCTCCGCCCAAGTTGTTTGATTATTCTTATCCATAGAGGAATTTTTCATAGCTCCCGCCCCGCCGCAAGGGGCAGCGCGGAATTTCACCGTTACGTCACAGAACACCGCCCCCTTTGGGCGATCCCCCGCCGCCCCGTGAAGCCCATCGGCGCTTCCCCCCTTTGCACCGCTCCGGCGCGGCCCTATGCTCCGCCCATTCCCCGCGTTCCAACCACAAAAGGCACCCGCGCCATGGCGACCAACCTGTTCTCCCAACGACCCAATATCTCCCACTGGCAAGGGCGCGTAGACCTCGCGGCGGCCTTCCGCTGGACGGTCCGCCTGAACATGCACGAGGCCGTGGCCAACCACTTCTCCCTTGCGGTGAATGACAGCGGCACAAAATTCCTGATGAACCCGAACCAGATGCACTTCGGCCGCATCCGCGCCTCCGATATGCTGCTGGTCGATGTGGACGACCCCGAAACAATGCAGGGGCCAAACGCGCCCGACCCGACCGCATGGGGCCTGCACGGCGGCGTCCACCGCGCCTGCCCGCACGCCCGCTGCGTGATGCATGTGCATTCCATCCACGCCACGGTGCTGGCCAGCCTCAAAGACAGCCGCCTGCCCCCGATCGACCAGAACTGCGCCACCTTCTTCAACCGCTACGTCATCGACGAGGGCTACGGCGGCCTCGCGTTCGAGGAGGAAGGCGCCCGCTGCGCAGAGCTGCTCAAGGACCCGAAACACAAGGTCATGATCATGGGCAACCACGGCGTCCTCATCATCGGAAGCTCCGTCGCCGACACCTTCAACCGCCTCTATTACTTCGAACGCGCGGCAGAAACCTACATCCGCGCCCTGCAAACCGGCCAGCCCCTGCGCGTCATCCCCGATGACATCGCCGAGAAAACCGCACAGGAACTCGACGACTACCCCGGCCAAGCCGAGCGTCACCTCGCCGAACTCAAACTGCTGCTGGACGCAGAGGGATCAAATTACGCGCAATAGCCCGCCGGTCTGCCCAGCCATGCGGCATCTGGCAGGCATCCGCCGAAGTGCGGCAAAGCGCGCCGCCCGCAGGGCTTGCAATGGCGGGGCCAAAGGACCCATCTCACCGTCATGACCAATACACTTCTGTCCCTCGGCTACGGCTATTCCGCCGACCATTTCGCACAAACCCTGCGCCGCAAAGGCTGGCGCATCATCGGCACAACCCGCTCGCCGGAAAAGGCCGAACATATGCGCGCCAGCGGCATCGAGCCGCGCCTTTGGGGCAAAGACGACCTAACCAAGGATATCGCCGCCGCAAGCCATATCCTCACCTCGATCAAACCCGAGGGCGGAGAGGACCCCGTCCTCGCCGCCTACGGCAAACAGCTGCAAAGCGCCCGCCCGGAATGGACGGGCTACCTCTCTACCATCGGCGTCTATGGCAACCACGACGGCGCATGGGTGGACGAGGACAGCCGCGCCGAAATCCCCACCAAACGCGCCAGCGAACGGCTGGCGGCAGAGCAGGCATGGCAGGCCCTCACCCCCGCCGCCCATGTCTTCCGCCTCGGCGGCATCTACGGGCCGGGCAGGGGGCCTCTGGCCAAAATCCGCAGCGGCAAAGCCCATCGGATCATCAAACCGGGGCAGGTCTTCTCCCGCATCCACCTAGAGGACATCACCGGCGCCCTCCTCGCCTCCATCGCCGCGCCGAACCCCGGCCGCGTCTATAATCTGGTCGATGACGAACCCGCCCCGCCGCAGGACGTCCTCGCCTATGCCGCCGACCTGCTGGGCAGCGAAATGCCCCCCGAAGTCCCCTTCGACGAGGCAGAACTCCGTCCCATGGCCCGCGCCTTCTACGCCGATAACAAACGGGTGCGGAACGCAAGGCTGCGCGGCGAGTTGGGCTACGCCCTGCGCTATCCCGGCTTCCGCGAGGGGCTCAAAGCCTGCCTCGCCGCAGACAACCTGTAACTCGGAAGAATGCCGCTCAATCCGCGCCGGCCCGGCACTTGTCCATGGCGCATGGATGCCCCATATCCCCAGCCATGAACAGATTTCTCCAGCGCATCGAAACCATCGTCAATCACCCCAGAACAGGGGCCTTCATCGTGGCCGTGATCCTGTTCAACGCGGTGATCCTCGGGTTAGAGACCTCCCAAACCATCATGGCCACAGCAGGCCCCCTGATCCACAGCCTCGACCGCATCTGCCTCGCAATCTTCGTCGCCGAAATCGCCGCCAAACTGCTGACCCAACGCAGCGCATTCTTCCGCGACGGCTGGAATATCTTCGACTTCATCGTCGTCGGCCTCGCGCTGCTGCCCGCGGGCCAAGGCCTCGCCGTCCTGCGCGCCCTGCGCATCCTGCGGCTGCTGCGCGTGGTCTCCACCACCCCCCGCCTGCGCCGCGTGGTAGAGGGCTTCCTGACAGCCCTCCCCGGCATGGGCTCGGTCTTCCTGCTGATGGCGATGATCTTCTACATCGGCGCGGTCATCGCCACCAAACTCTTCTCGGTCAGCCACCCCGAATGGTTCGGCACATTGGGCAAATCCGCCTATTCCCTGTTCCAGATCATGACACTGGAAAGCTGGTCCATGGGGATCGTGCGCCCGGTAATGGAAGTCTACCCACTGGCATGGGCCTTCTTCGTCCCCTTCATCCTGATCACCACCTTCGCGGTGGTAAACCTGCTGGTCGGCCTGATCGTAAACTCGATGCAAGACGCCCACCACGAAGAGGAAAACAAAGCCCGCCTTGCCTACCAAGACGAGGTCCTCGCCCGCCTCGCCGCCATCGAATCAAAGCTGAACAAACCCTAGGCTTCTTATTGGCCCAAATATCCCGGGGGGAGCGCAAAGCGCGGGGGGCAGCGCCCCCAGATTTTTCGCCGAAAAATCTCGACCAACGGGGCCCTCCCGCCCCCTCGTGTTCGGCCTGACGGCCTCCCTCGGCGTTGGGCGTGGCCGGATCGCTGGCGCGATCCGGTGGGCATATCAGGCCCGTTTGCTCAGAACATCCACCCCGAGGGCCTGCAAAACCTTGGCCTCGATATGCTCCGCATTCATCGCGGCGCTGTCATACATGTCGCGTGGGCTGGCCTGATCGATAAAGGTATCGGGCAGCACCATAGACCGGAAAATCAGCCCGCCATCGAACACGCCCTCTTCCGCCAAAAGCTGCGCCACATGGCTGCCAAAGCCGCCAACGGCGCCTTCTTCCACCGTAATCACCGCTTCGTGCCGCGCACAGAGGTCAAGGATCATCTCGCGGTCCAGCGGCTTGGCAAAGCGCGCATCGGCGATCGTCGGCGTGATCCCCTTCGCGGCCAGGGCCTCGCCCGCCGCCTGCACCTCTCCAAGGCGGGTGCCAAAGGAGATCACAGCAACCCGCGCCCCCTCCTGCACGATCCGCCCCTTGCCAATCTCCAATGCAACGCCGCGCTCGGGCATCTCAACCCCCACGCCCTCGCCGCGCGGAAAGCGGAAGGCAATCGGCCCCTCGTCATAGGCCACAGCCGTCGCCACCATATGCTTCAGCTCCGCCTCATCGGCGGCGGCCATGACCACCATCCCCGGCAGGTTCGCCATAAAGCCCACGTCAAAGGCCCCCGCATGGGTCGCCCCATCGGCGCCCACCAATCCGGCCCGATCAATGGCAAAGCGCACCGGCAGGCGCTGCAGCGCCACATCATGCACCACCTGATCGTATCCGCGCTGCAAAAACGTCGAGTATATCGCACAGAAGGGCCGCATCCCCCCCGCCGCCATCCCGGCGGCAAAGGTCACGGCGTGCTGCTCTGCAATGCCCACGTCGAAACAGCGCGAGGCATAGCGCTCGGCAAACTGCTTAAGCCCCGTTCCGTCCGGCATCGCCGCCGTCACGGCCACAATGCGCCCGTCCTCCGCCGCCTCCTGCATCAGGGCATCGGCAAAGACCTTGGTATAGGAGGGCGCGTTGGACGGCGCCTTTTGCTGCTCTCCGGTCAGCACATCGAACTTACCAACCCCGTGCCCGCGATCAGAGGCCGCCTCGGCAGGAGCATATCCCTTGCCCTTTTGCGTGATCGCATGGATCAGAACCGGCCCGTCCGCCCGCGCCTTCACCGTCCGCAGAACGGACAGCAGGCTCGGCAGGTCATGGCCGTCAATCGGCCCGACATAGGAAAAGCCCAATTCCTCGAACAGGGTGCCGCCCACGGTCATCCCCTTGATCATCTCCTTGGCCCGCCGCGCGCCCTCCTGAAACGGCTCCGGCAGGAAGGACACCGCCCCCTTGGCCGCCGCCTTCAGCTCCTGAAACGGCGCCCCGGCATAGAGGCGCGACAGGTAGGACGACATCGCCCCCACGGGCTGTGCAATCGACATCTCGTTGTCGTTCAAAATCACAATCAGCCGCTTGCCCAGATGCCCGGCATTGTTCATCGCCTCATAGGCCATGCCCGCGCTGATCGCGCCATCGCCAATCACGGCAATGCAATCGCCGATCCCCTCATCGGTGCGCCCGCCCAGATCGCGGGCCACGGCAAAGCCCAAAGCCGCCGAAATCGAGGTGCTCGAATGGGCCGCGCCAAAGGGGTCATAGGGGCTCTCGGAGCGTTTGGTAAAACCGCTCAACCCGTCCTTCTGGCGCAGGGTGCGAATACGGTCCCGCCGCCCGGTCAGGATCTTGTGCGGATAACACTGGTGGCTCACATCCCAGATGATCTTGTCCCGCGGCGTGTCGAACACGGCGTGCAGCGCCACGGTCAGTTCCACCACACCAAGGCCCGCGCCCAAATGGCCGCCGGTCTGGGACACCGCGCTGATCGTCTCGGCGCGCAATTCGCCTGCCAACTGTCCAAGCTCCCCGTCGGACATGGGCTTCATGTCCACGGGATGCTGCACACGGTCGAGCATGGGGGTCTCTGGGCGATCTGTCATGGCGTCAGCCTCATTTCTTCCGTTCGGTGACAAAGCGTGCCGCCGCGCGCAGGGTATCGGCCGCGCCGCCATAGGGTTCAAGGGCGTCGCAGGCCTCCTCAACCAACAGAGCGGCATGGGCGCGCGCGGGTTCAAGCCCCATCAATGTCACGAATGTTGCCTTGCCCGCACCGGCATCCTTGCCGGTGGCTTTGCCGATCTCCTCGGCGCTGGCCTCAACATCCAATATGTCGTCTTTTATCTGAAACGCGAGGCCAATGGCATCGCCATAGCGTCGCAGGGCACTGTCGTCATCCCCGGCCATCACCGCACCGGCACTGGCGGCCCATGTCAAAAGCGCACCGGTTTTGCCAGCCTGGAGCGCGGTGATTTCCCGCAGGTTCAGGGGCACCTCGGCGCTCTCGGCGGCCATATCCATGGCCTGCCCCAGAACCATCCCCCGCGCACCCGCCGCCCGCGCCAAAGACCCGCAAAGCTCCCCGGCCCAAACATCCGTGGCGAGCAATTCGAATGCCAAGGCCTGCAGGGCATCCCCCGCCAGAACGGCGGTGGCCTCATCCCACTTGCGATGCACCGTGGGCTGACCCCGCCGCAGGGCGTCATCATCCATACAGGGCAGATCATCGTGGATCAGGGAATAGGCATGCACCGCCTCGATGGCCGCACCCGCCGTCACGGCCCGCGCCTCCTCAACCCCGTGCAGGGCCGCGCTCTGCATCACCAGAAATCCGCGCAGCCCCTTACCGCCGCGCACCCCATAGGCCATGGCGTGATGCACAGGCAGATCGCCCGCATCCTCAATGGCCGCAACCAGCCGCGCCTCAACCAGCGCCGCCGCAGCCCCTAGGGCGTCCTGAAAACTCACGGGTCCAGCGGCGCCGTTCCGTTGGGCTGGCCATCGCCATCCAGCGTCAGGGCGGCAACCTTCTCCTCGGCGGCCTTCAACTGTTCCTCACAGCGTTTGCGCAATTGCGCCCCGCGCTCATACAGAGCGATAGAAGCCTCCAGCGCCACATCGCCGCCCTCAAGCTGCCCGACAACGCTCTCCAACTCGCGCATCGCATCCTCAAAGCTCATCTCGTTCACGGGTGTCTCGCTCATCGCGCGCCTCTTTCCATAAATGCCGTCACATGGGCGGCGCAGCTCTGCGCCAACCCCTCCAGATCATATCCGCCCTCAAGGGTGGAAACAACGCGGCCGCCCGCGTGGGTGTCCGCTATGTCGCAAATTGCATGGGTGATCCATGCGAAATCTTCGGCCGACAGGTTCATCTGCGCCAATGGATCGTCCTTATGGGCGTCAAACCCCGCCGAAATCACCACCAACTCGGGCTTGAAACGTTCCAGCATGGGAAAGCCCTCCCGCTCCCAAATCGCCCGAAACGGGGCAGAGCCCGCGCCGCCGGGCAGGGGCAGGTTGACGATGTTATTGGCCGCGCCGGTCTCATGCGCCGCCCCGGTGCCGGGATAGAGCGGGCTCTGATGCGAGGAGATGAACAGGGCGCGCTCCTCACTCCATAGCACGTCCTGACTGCCGTTGCCGTGATGCACATCGAAATCGAGCAAGGCCACGCGGGACAACCCCCGCACCTCCAGCGCATGTTTCACCGCTATCGCGGCGTTGGAAAACAGGCAAAACCCCATGGGCGTCTCGCGCTCCGCATGGTGGCCGGGCGGGCGAATGGCGCAAAAGGCATTCTGCACCGCCCCGTCCAGCACCGCATCCACCGCCGCCACGCAGGCCCCCGCACCGCGCAGCGCCGCCGTCAGCGTGGCCGGCATCATATGCGTATCCCCATCAAGCGAGACCCAGCCGCTCTCGGGAGAGGCCTTTTCAATCGCTTCGATATGACTTTCGGGATGCGCCAACCGCAGGGCGGCGCGCGCCGCCAAAGGCGCCGCCCGCCGCTCTAGCGCCGCAAACGCCGCCGTATCAAGGACAGTCATCACCGCCTCAATCCGCTCCACCCTTTCAGGGTGCCCAGCAGGCGTTTCGTGAAGGGCGCAATCGGGGTGATGGAACAGGGCGGTTGTCATGCCCCCATCTGACCCGAAGCGCCCCCATGGGGCAAGTCGGTCCTTGGGGAAAACCCGCCATGCCTTTGGCGCTAGTCCGGCGCCAGCATATAGCCCGCGCTGCGCACGGTCTGAAGGTAGCGCGGCTGCTTCGGGTCGGCCTCGATCTTGCGGCGCAGGCGGGTGATCTGCACGTCCACGGCGCGTTCCTGCGCCTGCCCGTCATCGCGGCCAAGCTGCGCAACAAGATCGCCGCGGCTCACCGGCTCACCGGGGCAGGCAGAGAAGATCCGCATCAAGGCGCTCTCCGTTGCCGTCAGACGCACCAGCTCCTCGCCGCTCCACAGCTCGCCGCGCTCGATGTCATAGCGCACCGGCCCAAGGTGCAGCACCTTCGGCCCTGCGGCGGGCTGTTCCTCTGGCGGGACGCGGCGCAGAATGGCGTTGATCCGCAGCAAAAGCTCCTTCGGCTCGAACGGCTTGGCCAGATAGTCATCGGCCCCCACCTCAAGCCCCGCAATCCTGTCCTCTGTCTCGCCCTTGGCGGTCAGCAGCAGGATCGGCGTCGTCAGGGTCTCGCGCAGGTGCTTGGTCAGGGACAGCCCATCCTCCCCCGGCATCATTACATCCAAAACGATCAGGTCGAACTCCAACCCACCCAAAAGCCGCCGCGCATGATTGGCATCGCGCGCCGCACTGACGATAAAGCCGTGGCGCATCAGGAATTTCTGTAACAGCCCGCGAATACGCTCATCGTCGTCAACAATAAGTAGATGGGCGTCGGGGTCTATCATCATCCAGTGTGCTCCTTCAGGGCGTCATAGTGGCTTTGCATCTGTGGGTCCATCATAGCCTCCAGTACGCGGCGAAATCCACTCACGGCCTCCGGCCCCGCCA
This sequence comes from Harenicola maris, assembly GCA_018524345.1. GTDB lineage: Bacteria > Pseudomonadota > Alphaproteobacteria > Rhodobacterales > Rhodobacteraceae > Harenicola > Harenicola maris. The sequence goes on along the minus strand of JADQAZ010000002.1, from coordinate 316,968 downwards.
AACGATAGGCATCGCGCATCCGCGCGCGCTGTGCATCAGACAGGGCACGTTCCAATTCTGCTCCGGTCTCGGTCAAATACAGGTGACGCTCGCGCTTGTCGCGCTTGCCCACTTCGTTGCGGACCAGACCATCCTCGATCAAGGTGCGCAATACACGGTTAAGAGACTGTTTCGTTACCCCGAGAATACCCATCAAATTGTTCACCGTTGTGCCCTGACTGCGATGGATGAAATGGATCGCCCGGTGATGCGCCCGGCCATAGCCGCGCTCCGACAGGATCAGATCGGGATCGGCGGTAAAGCCGCGATAGGCAAAGAACATCGCCTCGATTCCCTTACGAAGCTGTTCGTCCGTCAGGAAAAGAAGGCTGTCGCCTCTCGCTGGTGCTGGCCCCTCGCCGTCTGCCATCCTGTATCCTCCGATGCCGAAACGATTTTTCTGCGCGTGCTTCCGTTTTATGTCAGCTTTGTTGACTTTCCAAGTCTTGACTGGTAGCGATTCTCAGATTTTGCGCAACATTGTGTCCGAAGCGGACCTATACAGCGCAATATATGCAAAACTGATGAGGATACCATGGCAGGAAGTTACGCCGACCGCGACGGTCAAATCTGGATGGACGGTCAAATGATCGAATGGCGCGAGGCCAACGTGCACCTGCTCACGCATGCCATGCACTATGCCTCCTCGGTCTTTGAGGGCGAGCGCGCCTATAACGGCAAAATCTTTGAAAGCCGCAAACACTCCGAGCGTCTGGTTCAATCCGCCAAGCTGATCGACTTTGAAATCCCCTATACGATTGACGAGATCGAAGCCGCCAAACAACAGGTCCTCGCCGCCTCCGGCCTGCAGGACGCCTATGTGCGCGCCATCGCATGGCGCGGCGCGGGCGAGGATATGGGTGTCGCCTCCGCCAAGAACCCCGTCCGCCTTGCCATCGCGGCTTGGGAATGGGGCGCCTATTACGGCGATGCGAAAATGAAGGGCGCCAAGCTCGACATCTCGCAGTGGAAACGCCCCTCCCCCGAAACCATCCCCTGCCACGCCAAGGCCGCGGGCCTGTATATGATCTGCACCATGTCCAAACATGCAGCAGAGGCAAAGGGCTGCTCCGACGCGATGATGTTCGACTATCGCGGCTATGTCGCCGAGGCGACCGGCGCGAATATCTTCTTCGTCAAGGACGGAGAGGTCCACACGCCAGACCCAGATTGCTTCCTCAACGGCATCACCCGCCAAACCGTCATCGGCATGCTGCGCGACAAGCAGATCAAGGTGCATGAACGCCATATCATGGCCGAGGAACTCGAAGGCTTCGAACAGTGCTGGCTCACCGGCACCGCGGCAGAGGTCACACCCGTCGGCTCCATCGCCGACTACAACTTCGAAGTCGGCGCCCTGACGCGCGACATCGCAGAAAGCTACGAAAAACTGGTCCGCGCCTGATCGCGGCCTGCCCCCGGCGCCCCGCTTCGGCGGGCTGCGCCGGGGCTACTTCCCTGCGGCCATCAACTTGCGCTGCGCCGTCTTCTTCAGGCCAAGCGCCTGCTCGCGCAGAACAATGGCAATCCCCGACAGGATTACCAAACCCGCCCCCAAAAGCATCGGCATGGTCGGCACCTCAGAAAAGACGAAATAGCCGATGATCAAGGCCCAGATCATCCCGGTATAGGTAAAGGGCGCCAGCGTGCTCGCCTCGGCAAAACGATAGCTCGAGGTCAGGCAAATCTGCCCCACACCGCCCGCAAACCCCGCCCCGATAAGCAAGGCAAGCTGCGCCCCCGTCGGCCAGACCCAGCCAAAGGGAATGGTGACAAGCGACAGCACCGCCGCCGTGACCGAGAAGTAAAACACAATCGCCGCCGTCCGCTCCGTCCCCGCCATGCTCTTGACGAATATCTGCGCCAGCGCGGCCAAAGCCGCCGAAGCCAGCGTCACAACCGCCCCAAAGAGCGCCCCGTCCCCGCCGCCAAAGCTCAGCCGCGGCCACATCACAATCATCACCCCGATCAATCCGGTAAACACCGCCACCATCCGCACGGCGCGAAACTTCTCGCCCAGAATAAGCGCGGCAAAGATCACGATCATAATCGGCGTGGCAAACCGGATCGCCGTCACCTCCGGCAGGGGCAGATAGGCAAGCCCGGCAAAGCCAAGCCCCATCGCCATGGTGCCCGCCGTGCCCCGGATCACATGGTTCCATGGCCGCACGGTCTTCAGCCCGTCCCGCAAATCCTTGATCGCCCAAAGCCACAGCCCAATCACCGGCAGCGCAAAGAAAGAGCGAAAGAAAACCGCCTGCCCCGCAGGCACAGCCGCCGCCTTGATCAGGGCGGTCATCACTGTGAACACCGCAATCGCGGCGCACATAAGGCCAATTCCCCGCATCAGCGGCGCTCACGCGGGGAGGGTATACATCGGGGCAGGGCGGTCATTACAGCAAAGTGCGCTCGATCACCCACCAAGCCCCCATAAGGGCAATGGCAAGGCTCCCGGTGATGGAAACCGCCCGATACAACACATCGGTCTCGCGCACCGCGTCCTCCTCCATCGGCAGGTCGACAGAGCGTGCGCATTGCACGGCCAGCATCACAAGGGCAAAGGCAATGGCGATCACAGTCAACTGCCCGATCTCCACCCCGATGTTAAAGGCAATCAGGCCCACGACAAACCGCCCCGGCTCCAGCCCCACATCCCCAAGGACAGAGGCAAAGCCAAGCCCGTGCAGCAGGCCAAAGCCAAAGACCACCGCCGTGCGCAAGGCGCCCAGCTTGGGCCGCAGGATATTCTCCACCGCCACATAAACGATCGAGGCCGCAATCAAAGGCTCCACCACCGATCCGGGCAGGTTCACAATCCCAAGGCTCGCAAGGGCAAGCGTCACAGTATGCGCCAGCGTAAAGGCCGTGACCTGCATGAGCAGGGGTTTCGCCTTAAGGGCAAAGAAAAACAGACCCAGCACAAACAGGATATGATCCAACCCCTTGGGAATGATGTGCTCGAACCCGATGATGATATAGCGGCCAAAAACGCTGCCCCACCCTTCCGTCGCAATCTCGCCGCGGGGCAGGGGGGCGCTGGTGTCGCCGGGGTTCAGGAAATCACTATAGGCATCCTCGCCCCCGCCCACCTGACGCAGGGCCATCGGCCCAAAGGCGGCGGTCCAGCCCACGGTCACAGGCGCATCGCCTTCCGGCAGCGGGCCGGACAATTCCAGAACCGTATCGCGCGGCAATTCCGCATCCGGCTCGGGCGTTACGGTCAGGCCGGTGATGGACAGGGGCACATCCTGCCCCCCCGCCTTCACGTCAAACCCGCCGGACAGGGCCTCCCACTCGGCGCGAAACGCCTCGGCCAAAGCGGCGTCATCAAGGGCACGCAGGGCATCGTAATCGGCGGCCTCTGGCGCGGTGTCGGTGTTGCCACCCGCCGCCTGATCCACACCGGCCAACATGGCCTCGGCGTTCAGAACAATCTTCAATGTCACGCTCTCGGCCTGCACCGAAACATCGCCAACCGCAGGGCGAAGCTCATGGGCGGCCAGCGGCCCCGCAAGGCACATCACCGCGATCAGGCTTGACACAAGCGCCCCAAGCGTCAGCTTTAGCGCAACCAAAGGATCAATAATTCCCATGCGTATCGTTTTCACAATTCTCTCCGTCTTTATTGCCAGTTGCACTGCACTCGGCGCCCATGAATTCTGGATCTCTCCCGAGCGATACGAGGTCGCAAAGGGCGAGTCCATAGCTGCCCAGTTCCGCGTCGGACAGAATTTCAAAGGCGCCGCCTATTCCTTCATCCCGCGCCACTCGGAGCGGTTGGAGCTTCGCAACGGCCCCCAAATCACCCCGCTCAGCCCCCGCATCGGCGACCGCCCCGCAATCAATGCTCCGGCAGAGGTTGAGGGGCTGATCGTCGCCCTGCACGAAACCACAGACAGCACAGTCTCGTATGACAGCTGGGAGAAGTTTCAAACTTTCATCGACCATAAGGATTTCGGCGACATCAAAACCCCCCATCTGGCCCGCGGCCTGCCAGAGGCGGGCTTCACCGAAAGCTACCGCCGCCACGTCAAATCCCTGATCGGCGTTGGTTCCGCCGAAGGTGAGGACAGCTTCGGCGGCATGAAAATCGAACTCGTCGCCCGCACCAACCCCTACACCGATGACCTCACAAATGGCATGACGGTGCAACTTTACTACCTCGATGAACCCCTCGCCGACACCCAGATCGAACTCTTCGAACTGGCCCCAAAGGAGGGGGCAGAGGCCGTGATCACCCACTACCGCACCAATGCGGATGGCCTCGCCAGCTTCCCCGTCAAACCTGGGCATGAATACCTCGTCGATGCCGTGGTGCTGGAACCCCTGCCCAATGATGACGCGGCCGCCGGCCCCGTCTGGCACTCCACATGGGCCTCGCTCACCTTCCGCGCGCCGGGTTAACCCTCCGGCAGCCGCGCTAGCGCCCATTCCGCCGCCTCGGCCAATGTGGGGTCAGGATCCTCGGCAAGCGGCAACAAGGCGGAGCGAAGCTCCGCCTTGCCAGAATTTCCGATTGCATAGGCCACATTCCGTAAAAACCGGTCCCGCCCGATGCGTTTGATCGGCGAGCCAGAGAACTTGGCACGAAATTCTGTGTCGTCCAGCCGCGCCAAAGCGCCCAAATCCGGCGAGTCGAGATCCTCCTTTGCCGCGTATCGCAGCTCCCGCGCCTCCACCGCGAATTTGTTCCACGGACAGGCCGCCAAACAGTCATCGCATCCATAGATGCGATTGCCCAGTTTGGCCCGCAACTCCGGCGCCACCGGCCCCTTATGCTCGATCGTCAGATAGGAAATGCACCGCCGCGCATCGAGGCGATAAGGCGCGGGAAAGGCATCTGTCGGACAGGCATCCAGACAGGCGCGACAGCTGCCGCAATGGTCGGTTTCCGGTGTATCAGGCTCTATTTCAAGGCTGGTATAGATCGCCCCGATAAAGAACCAGTTCCCCGCCTCGCGGCTCACCAGATTGGTGTGCTTCCCCTGCCAACCAAGCCCCGCCTGCTGGCCCAAGGGCTTCTCCGCCACAGGCGCGGTATCCACAAAAACCTTGAGCTCACAGCCAGTCTCGGCCACCAGCCAGCGGGCAATCCGCTTGAGCCGTTTCTTCACTGTATCATGGTAATCGCGCCCCCGCGCATAGGTGGAAATGATCCCCCTCTCCGGATGGGCCAGCCCCGCCATAGGGTCCACTTCCGGCGCGTAACTGTCCGCCAGCATCACGATGGAGCGCACCTCGGGCCAAAGCACCCGCGGGTCCGCACGCCAGCTTTGACGATCCTCCATCCATGCCATCTGCCCGTGCCATCCGGCATCGGTAAACCCCGCCAAACGCTCGGCCAGCCCCTCGGGCGGCGCGGGCAAGGTCACACGGCACAGGGCAAACCCCGCCTCGGCGGCCTCCGCCGCCAGCCGCGTTTTCAGATCAGAAGTCGAGGTTGGCATATTGCCGCGATGGGGCCATGCCCGGCACCTGATCGGCAAGGATCGACCGGAACGCAGGGCGCGATTTGATCTTGGCGTACCAATCCTTCACCGTGGCCGAGCGGTTCCAATCCACATCCGAGATGTAATCGAGCGAGGACAGCGGCGCCGCCGCCGCGAAATCGGCCAAGGTCATCTGATCCCCGGCCAGCCACCGCCGCCGCTCCAGCAGATCATGCATATAATCGATATGCACCTTGATCGCCTTCAGCCCGTCTTTGACATTGCGACTGTCCGGATACCCAAGACCCATGGTCTTGCGATAGACCCGCTCCATCAACAGCTTGCTGGCCACCTCGTTGTAAAACTTGTCATCGAACCACGCACAAAGCCGCCGCACCTCATAGCGCGCCTCGGGGGTCTGCGGCATCAACATCGGATTCGGGTTCACTTCCTCGATCAGCTCGCAAATCGCCTGACTTTCGGAAAGGGTCCGGTTCTGCCACTTCAGCACAGGCACCTTACCGGCGGGATTGCGCCGCAGGAAATCCGGCTCCGGCTCCCAATACCGCTCTTCCACCAGCTCGATCTCGATCTTCTTTTCCGCCAGAACAAGGCGCACTTTGCGGCAAAACGGGGAAAGGGGAACGTGGTAAAGGCGGTTCATATGGCATGTATCCGGGCGAAATGATGCCCTATGTATTGCCCGCCTGCGGGCAAAACTTCAATCCTCGAAACACGCGGCCCGCCCATCGGCGCGGATCGTGGCCGCCCCATCGGCGATACTCCCCGCCCGTTTGCGCAGCCAAGAGGGCGGATTGCTCGCCGATCGTTTCTTCGGGCTCGGCAGAACAGAGGCAAGCCGCGCCGCCTGCACAGGGGTCAGCTTGGCAGGCACCACGCCGAAATAATGCATGCTCGCGGCATCCACCCCGAACACGCCCTCATCAAACTCCGCGATATTGAGGTAAACCTCCAATATCCGCCGCTTGCTCCAGAAAATCTCGACCACGGGGGTGATCAGGGCCTCGGCCGCCTTGCGGAACCAACTGCGCTTTTGCCACAGGAACACGTTCTTCACCGTCTGCTGCGTGATGGTCGAGGCACCCCTGTTCGACCCCTCCTCCAGCGCCAGCTTGATCGCGGCCACGTCAAAGCCCCAGTGGTGGCAGAAATTCGCATCCTCCGCCGCCACGACAGAGCGCAGCATCACAGGCGCAATATCATTGGCCCCGACCCATTCGTGATCCACATCGCCCAAACGCCGCCCCTCGGACCAGATCGTATGGGTCGTCGGCGGGTTCAGAACCGAGAAAACGATAATCAGGAACAGCACAAAGAGCACCGGCCCACAGACCGTCCAGAACACAATCCGGCGCAGCTTGCGGCGGGCACGGGCCAGAAGCCCAAGCTTTTTGGCCGGCGCGGCTTTCGCCTTTGCCTTGCTCTTGCGCTTTGTCGCAGGTTTCTTGGTTTTCGCCCTAGCCATTGTGGCGGTATACGCGGCGCGCCCTCACGATAAAAGAGACCTCAGGCAAAGAGCGCCGCAGCGCTGCGCCCGCGTATCACCTCGCGCGCGGTCAAACTCGGCGCGCGGCCCGCCACCTCGGGGAACAGGGCGCGCAGCTCCTCATGGGTGGCACATATCTCCTGTCCCTGATGGCCGCCGGGGTCAAAGCTCTCGCTTGCCACCCCTTCGGCAAAGATCACCTCATGGGCGTCAAACATCAGATGCATGTAGGTCACGCTGCGCCGCGCGGCGCGGTGGATACGGTCATGGCCCAGCAAATGCACCGCCGCGATCAAGACTTCCTCCTGCCCATAGAGCAGCTCCGCCTGCCAACCGGAAATCAGCATCCGATGCTGCGGCGAGACCAGCAGATCACGCCGGTTGCCCAAGGCCCCCTTGGCGATGCGGATCGGGGCGAAATCTCCGCTCCCCTCCACCTCGCGCCGCCCGATCCAGCGGATCGGCTGCGGCCCGTGATCGGCGGTCATCACCAAATCCCCGACGCAAAGGTCCTCAATCGCCCGCGCGCCCTTAGGCGTATCAATCAGGGTGCCGGGGGTGAAACAAGGCGGCCCAAGGTCGCCCACATCGAGATCACCGGTGGTCGAGACCCAAGTCGTGCTGACCAAGGTGCCATTCTGCAGGGCCTGCCCGTCCGTGGGGGTAAAGACCCTGTCGCCGTTCGACAGGTAAAAGGTGATGCCCTCATAGGTCACATTGCCCACACCCGGCACATTGATCGTCACCGTATCGCCCGGATAGGCGTTGGTGACATCAATCCCGTTCACCGTATCGGCCCCCGCCGCCCCGATGTCATTGTCGTCATCGGCGTCAACAAGGTCATAATTCGAGAAATTCATCGCCGTCCCGGCGGAGGGCGGAGAAAAAGGATCAATATCGAAAAACTGGTCGGTATAGGTGGTTGGCATGGGCCTGATCACTGTCTGAACGGTTTACTACAGGGATCAGCCTGCCCTCAAATCCTGCCAATTTTAGGAAGGTTTAAGGGTATTTTTGCCTTAATTGGGTAAATACGCGTCAACGGGCGGGGATTGGCCCCCGCCCGGAAACAATGATTATTCCGCCGGAATGGCGCCTGCCTCGATGGTCAAAGGCACCGGCAAATGCACCAGCATCTCTTTCGGGCAAACCTGGATAAAGTCCTTCAGGCTGCTCTCCCAATGCTGCAACAGCTCCTCGGCCTTGCGGCTTCCGGTCTGGGCGAAATGGGCCTCCACATGGCCGCGAAGCTCCGCCTGCCAATGGGGATGCGCCACCGCGCCGGTCACAAGGGTCTCGGGGTTGATCAACTCCTCGGCCTTGCCCTCGGGGTCATACAGATAGGCCATGCCCCCCGTCATCCCGGCGCCAAAGTTCGCACCGATGCTGCCAAGGATCACAGCCACACCGCCGGTCATGTATTCACAACCGTTGCTGCCGCAGCCCTCGATCACAACCGTCGCGCCAGAGTTCCGCACCGCAAAGCGCTCGCCCGCACGGCCCGCAGCAAACAGATTGCCCGCTGTGGCCCCATACAGAACCGTGTTGCCGATGATGGTGTTCTCCGATGCCTTCAGCGGGCTCGCCATAGGCGGACGCACCACAATCGTGCCACCGGACAGACCCTTGCCAACATAGTCATTGGCATCGCCCGAGACCTCAAGCTTCAGCCCCGGTGCCGCAAAGGCCCCAAGCGACTGCCCCGCAGAGCCGGTCAGCTTCACCGTCAGGTGGTCGGGCTGCAAGGAATTGCGCATCCCGAACTGCTGGATGATATGGCTTGATGTCCGCGTCCCGATGGACCGATGGGTGTTCTGCACCGCATATTGCAACTGCATCTTCTCCCCGTCCCGCAGGAAACGGTCCGCATCAGCCACGATCTGCGCATCGAGCGTGTCTGGCACAGCGTTGCGTGGCTTGTCGCGGTTATAGACAATGTCCTTGGACCCATCGACCGTGATCAACATCGGGTTCAGGTCAAGGTCATCCAGATGCGCCGAACCACGGCTGACCTGCGACAGCAAATCCGCCCGCCCGATCACATCATCCATCGACTTCGCACCGATCTCGGCCAAAATCTCGCGCACTTCCTGCGCATAGAAGGTGATCAGGTTCACAACCTTGTCCGCATTGCCGGTGAACTTGGCCCGCAGGTCATCGCGCTGGGTGCAAACGCCCACAGGGCAGGTGTTCGACTGGCACTGACGCACCATGATACAGCCCATAGCGATCAGGGCGGCGGTGCCGATGCCGTATTCCTCGGCCCCCATCATCGCGGCCATAACAATGTCACGCCCCGTGCGCAGGCCGCCATCGGTCCGCAGGGTGATCCGGCTGCGCAGGTTGTTCATCGCCAGAACCTGATGCGCCTCTGTCAGGCCCATCTCCCACGGCAGACCCGCGTATTTGATCGATGTCGCAGGCGAGGCACCGGTGCCCCCGTTGTGGCCCGACACAAGGATCACATCCGCCTTGGCCTTGGCCACACCGGCAGCAATCGTGCCAACGCCGCTGGACGCCACAAGCTTCACCGTCACCTTACAGCGCGGATTGATCTGCTTGAGATCATAGATAAGCTGCGCCAAATCCTCGATCGAATAGATATCGTGGTGCGGCGGCGGCGAGATCAGGGTCACACCCTTGGTCGAATGGCGCAACCGCGCGATCAGGTCGGTCACCTTGATCCCGGGCAACTGCCCGCCCTCGCCGGGTTTTGCACCCTGCGCGACTTTGATCTCCAACTCCTCGCAGTGGTTCAGGTATTCGGCTGTCACGCCAAACCGCCCCGAGGCCACCTGCTTGATCTTGGCGGATGGGTTGTCGCCATTCGGCTCCGGCACGAAATGCGCCGGATCTTCGCCGCCCTCGCCAGAGTCCGACTTCGCGCCAATCCGGTTCATCGCCACATTAAGCGTCTTATGCGCCTCGGGCGACAGCGCGCCCAAAGACATGCCCGGCGTCACAAACCGCTTGCGGATAGAGGTGATGCTCTCCACCTCCTCAATCGGCACCGGCTTGCCCATGGGCTTGATGTCCATCAGATCGCGCAGGTGCGTCGGCGGGTTCGCCCGCATCTTGGCGCTATACTGCTTCCACATCTCGAAAGAGGCACGATCACAGGCGCTTTGCAGCATATGCATGGAGGTCGCCTCCCATGCATGCGTCTCGCCCGACTTGCGCGCCTTGTAAAAGCCGCCCACCGGCAGAACATCCGCCCCGCCAAGCCAGCCACGCGCATGCACGTCCTCAACCTTCTTCTGGATACCGCCCACGCCGATGCCGCTGATGCGGCTGGTCAACCCGGGGAAGTATTCGGCGCACATGGCCCGGCTCAGGCCCACGGCCTCAAAGTTCAAACCACCGCGATAGGAGGAGACAACAGAAATCCCCATCTTCGCCATGATCTTCAGCATCCCTGCGTCAATCGCCGCACGATACCGCGCCACAACCTCGGTCAGGGACCCCTCCAGCAAGCCGCGCTCGATCCGGTCGGCAAGGCTGTCCTCGGCAAGATAGGGGTTCACCACAGTCGCCCCGCAGCCGATCAGAACCGCAAAGTAATGCGGATCGACACATTCGGCAGAGCGCACAGAAAGCGAGCAGAAAGTCCGCAGACCCTTCTTCGTCAGGCCCGAATGCACCGCACTTGTCGCCAGAATCATCGGCATCGGCAGGCGATCCTCGCCCTGATGCTGATCGGTCAGCACAATATGCCCCGCACCGGAGCGCACGGCATCCTCGGCCTCGCTGCGCACCCGCTCCAAGGCCGCGCCCAGCGCGCCCTCACCGGCGGCAAAGGTACAGTCGATCTGAACCATCTCGGCGTTAAAGGCCTCGACCATGCGATCAAACTGCGCATTGCCAACAAAGGGGCTGTCCAGCACGAAAATCTCGGTCTGGGCGCTGCTTTCATCGAGCACGTTCTTCAGGTTCCCGAACCGCGTTTTCAGGCTCATCACCCGGAACTCGCGCAAACTGTCGATCGGCGGGTTCGTCACCTGGCTAAAGTTCTGACGGAAGAAATGGCTCAGCGGGCGATACTTCTTCGACAGAACCGCGCTGGGCGTGTCATCACCCATAGAGGCAATCGCCTCTTTGCCATCCTCGCCCATGGGCGCCAGAATCTGCTCCAGCTCCTCCATGGAATAGCCCGCCGCGATCTGCCGCTTGCGCAGCTCGGGGCCAGAGAACATCGGCGCTTCGGTAACCTTGCTCAGCTCTTCGTCCAGCTTGCTGATCTTGCCGACCCAATCGCCAAAGGGCTGGCTGGCGGACAGCTCGTCTTTGATCTTGGTGTCATGGAACAGCTCGCCGCGCTCCATATCCACAGCAATCATCTGCCCGGGGCCAAGGGCCCCTTTCTCGCGCACGCTGGCCTCGTCCACAGGCACCATACCGGCCTCGGAGCCCGCAATCAAAAGGCCGTCACCAGTCACAACATAGCGCATCGGGCGCAGACCGTTCCGGTCCAACCCGGCGCAGACCCAGCGACCATCGGTCATGGCAAGGGCGGCGGGGCCATCCCAAGGCTCCATCACACCGTTCACATAGGCATACATATCGCGCCAAGCCTGCGGCAGCTCAATCGCCTGCTGCGACCAGCTTTCGGGCACCAGCATCGTCTTGGCCATCGGCGCATTGCGCCCCGCCCGCACCAGAACCTCGAACACCGCATCCAAAGCCGCCGAGTCCGACGACCCAGAGGCAACGATCGGCTTGATATCCTCGGCCGCATCGCCAAAGGCGCTGGAGGCCATGCGAATCTCGTGGCTCCGCATCCAGTTCAGGTTGCCCCGAATGGTGTTGATCTCGCCGTTATGGGCCAACATGCGGAAAGGCTGCGCCAACCACCACTGCGGGAAAGTGTTGGTGGAATAGCGCTGGTGATACAGCGCAAAGGCGCTCTCGAACCGCTCGTCCATCAGGTCGGGGTAAAACTCCGCAACCTGCTCGGCCAGCATCATCCCCTTGTAGATGATCGACCGGCAAGACAGCGAACAGATATAGAAACCCGGCACATTGGCCGCGAGGGCCGCCTTCTCGATCCGGCGACGAATGATATACAATTCGCGCTCGAAGGTTTCCTCATCCACACCCTTGGCGTTGGAAATCAGGATCTGCTCGATCTCGGGCCGTGTCGCATTGGCCTTCTCGCCCAGACACTCCACCTCAACCGGCACATGGCGCCAGCCATAGATGTAATAGCCCATCCGCAACACTTCGGTCTCAAGGATGGTCCGCGCCCGCTCCTGCGCGCCAAAATCCGTCCGCGGCAGGAAAACCTGCCCCACGGCGATCATCTTGCTCTTGTCGGGCTTGTGGCCTGTGCGCTCGATCTGGTCGTAGAAAAACTCTGTCGGAATCTGCACGTGAATACCGGCGCCATCGCCGGTTTTGCCATCCGCATCCACAGCGCCGCGATGCCAGATCGCCTTCAGCGCGTTGATCCCGTTTTCCACAACGCTCCGGCTCGGCTTGCCGTCAATCGCAACAACAAGGCCCACCCCGCAGGACGAATGCTCTTCGGCCTCGGAATACATGCCGTTCTGCGTCATCCACTCGCGTTTCGCGGTTTCTTTAGCTGCCCATGCTTCATCATATTTTGTCATCGAAACGCTCCTTGATGGATGTGGCTTTGGGGGTCAGACAGGCGCACGCTCAACTCTCCGCAATCATATACGGGGCGCAGCCGGTCAAAGTTCTTTTCACCGGGAAAGATGAAATCCACGGGCGTGCTGTCGCTCTCCCATGCCTCTTCCCCGTTATTGCTCGTATCGGTGCCCAGAAAGAACAGGCGTTCTTCCGGCCAGACATATTGAAACCCGTGGGAGGAGAAGATCACCTCTCCCTCTTCATTGAAGGTCTCGGAATCCACATAGACCATGCGAAGAGTCACACCGTCGATGGTTTCCAGCCGCCCGATAAATTCGTCAGTTCCCTTGGTGCGGGTAATCTGCTGCCCGTCCTCCGACAGCTCCACCATAGAGAAATCATAAGTGTCCCGCCCGGTGCCCAGAAGCTCCGACATGCTGATCGGATCGGGGCCGGGCTCATAAAGCCGCTCCGATATGCCGCTGTCGAAAAAATACCCGTCCAGCCATTGGAAATCGCGGTCATAGGTATGCACGGAGGAGGGGCCATCCTCGTCATAGACGGCCTCCCAAGTGGTCCCCTCCGGCGCGCCCTCGCAGCGCCAGAAATGCGACACGGTGCAGGACCGCTGCTGAACCGTCAAAAACGCCTCGCAACCCTTCGGCGGCAGGGAAGATTGCGCAAGGGCAGGCGCGGCGCAAAAGAGGGCCGCGTTAACAATGGCGAAACCTTTGAACTGTCCAAACGTCAGCATCTTTGACCTACCGTCTCCCGCACCACAGATTCCCCCGCCACAGCCGGCGAAACGGGCCGGATTGGCCCGATCTGCACAAACATGCGTATGGGTTGTGCATCGGATGTGCATGGAATGTGCATCAAGTTTTTATGCCTATTCCGCCGCAATCGCACCCGCCGCGGCAAAGCGCGCCAGAATGCTCTCGGCGGCCTCACGACCATCGCGAATGGCCCAAACAACGAGGGACGCCCCGCGCACAATATCCCCAACGGCGTAAACACCGTCCATATTGGTCTCATGGGTGCGGAAGTCGGCCTTGACGGTGCCCCAACGGGTCACTTCCAGTTCCGGCTGCTCCCAAAGGGTCGGCAGGTCCTCGGGCGTAAAGCCAAGGGCGGTGATGATAAGGTCCGCTTTTTCAACGTAATCCGCACCCTCGATCACCTCGGGCGATTGCCGCCCCGTCGCATCCGGCGCACCCAAACGCATCTTTTGCACCATCACACCGCTGGCCACATCACCCTCGGTGGCAAAGCCCTTGGGCGCCGCAAGCCAAACGAATTCAACGCCTTCTTCTTCGGCATTGGCCACCTCACGCTGGCTGCCCGGCATGTTGGCACGGTCGCGGCGATACAGGCATTTCACGCTCGTCGCGCCTTGGCGGATAGAGGTCCGCACACAGTCCATCGCCGTGTCGCCGCCGCCAATAACCACAACGTTCTTGCCCTCGGCATTCAGCTCGCCGCTCTCAAACTCCGGCACAGAATCGCCAAAGCTCTTGCGGTTGCTCGCCGTCAGGAAATCAATCGCCCGCACAACGCCCTGCGCCCCAACGCCGGGGGCCTTCAGCTCGCGCGTCTGATAAACGCCGGTGGCAATCACAACGGCATCATGCTTGCCGCGGATATATTCAAACGACAGGTCCTCGCCGACGTTACAGTTCAACTGGAAATCAACGCCGCCCTTCTCAAGCTGTTCATTGCGACGCATCACAATGTCTTTCTCCAGCTTAAAGCCGGGGATGCCATAGGTCAGCAAGCCGCCGGACCGGTCATAGCGGTCATAGACAGTGACCTGCACACCCTGACGCCGCAGCACATCAGCCGCCGCAAGGCCGCCGGGGCCCGCGCCAATGATGCCCACGCTCTCGGTGCGCTCTTTCTTGGGGGCAATGGGCATGACCCAGCCTTTGTCCCAAGCGGTATCGGTGATGTATTTCTCGACAGAGCCGATGGTCACGGTGCCATGGCCGGACTGTTCGATCACACAGTTCCCCTCGCACAGGCGGTCCTGCGGGCAAATACGGCCACAAATCTCGGGGAAGGTGTTGGTCGCCTGACTGATCTCATAGGCTTCCTGCAACCGGCCCTCCGCCGTCAGGCGAAGCCAGTCGGGAATGTTGTTGTGCAGCGGGCAATGCGACTGACAATAGGGCACGCCGCACTGGGAACACCGGCTGGCCTGTTCGTTAGCCTTTTGTTCAACGTATTCAGAGTATATTTCCCGAAAGTCACCCGCCCGCTCCGCGGCATCGCGTTTGCTGGGCATTTCGCGGGCGACATCCACGAATTTAAGCATTGGTTCTTTGGCCATTTACGCCTCCCGCGAGTCATTGAATGGGCTGATTACAGGGATACTCGACAAATTAAAAGTCATTAGTGCTGACCTAAATGCAGAAATCTGGCGGAAAATTCTGCCCTGCGGCCCTTCGTCGCCGTTTTTTAGGGCAGCCATGCTGACCTAAATGCTCTCTGGCCCCTGCGACCCAGTTGTGTAATTTGGCCCAAACCCCAATTTTGCAGGCCTCAAATGCCCCTCCTTCACCTTCTGATCGTCGCCGTCATTCAAGGAATTACCGAGTTCCTCCCCGTCTCCTCCTCCGGCCACCTTATCCTGCTGCCGCAGCTGACAGGCATGGCGGATCAGGGGCAGACGATTGACGTGGCCGTGCATATCGGCACCCTCTTTGCCGTGGTCCTCTATTTCTGGAGGGACGTGAAATCCGCCTGCATCGGCACCCTGCGTTTGGCGCGCGGCAAGGCCGACACCCCCGGCGCATGGCTGGCCCTTTGCCTGATGATCGCAACGATTCCGGTGATTATCTTCGGCCTCGTGCTCAAGCTGACCGGCCTTGACGATGCCATGCGCTCCATCACTGTGATCGGCTGGACGATGCTCCTTTTCGGGGTGCTGCTCTACTGGGCCGATCAACGCGGGGCGGAGGATCGCACAGCCCAGGACTGGACGCTGAAGCACGCCGTAACCATGGGCCTCTGGCAGGCCATCGCCCTGATCCCCGGCACCTCGCGTTCGGGCATCACCATCACCGGCGCCCGCATGCTCGGCTACGGGCGGGAGGGCGCGGCCAAGCTGGCCATGCTGATGTCGATCCCGACCATCCTCGCCTCCGGCGCGGTTCTAAGTGTTGAGGTGATCGCCGATGCAAACTGGGCCCTCGCACGCGATGCGGGCATCGCGGCGGTGTTTGCGTTTCTATCGGCTCTGGTGGCCCTGACCCTGATGATGCGCCTGCTGCGCTCGGTCAGTTTCACGCCCTATGTGATCTACCGGATCGCCTTGGGCGTGATCCTTTTGTGCGTCGCCTATACCTAGGCCTTCAGGTTCCGCGCGCTTTCTTTCAGCGCCTCATACTGCCCCGCAGGGCGGAAGCGCCACAGGTAGTCCGGCAGAACCGATTCCATCGACACAGGCTTGATCCCAAGGCTGTCAAAGCCCTTGGCCCCCTCGGCAGGAAGGTTATCCGTCTCAAGGGATTTGATCTGATCGCGGGTGATCGCCTGCTTGACGATACCAAGGGACAGGGTCTGACCCAAACCGGTGAAAAACGCGATCATCCGGCCGATAAAGGGCGGCAAACCGATGATCAGCTTGCGGCGGCGGATCACACCCAGCATCTGCTGGATCAGCTCGCGGAAGGTATGCACATCCGGCCCGCCAAGCTCATAGGTGCCCTCGGCCTTGCCCAGAACACCGGCCACAGCCGCCTGCGCCACATCATCCACATGCACGGGCTGAAACTTTGTCTCCGCCCCAATAAGGGGAATCACCGGGCTCAAACGTGCCATGGCGGCAAAGCGGTTAAAGAACTCATCCTCGGCCCCGAACAGGACAGAGGGGCGCAGGATCACCGCACCCGGCATATGCTCCAGCACACCGGCCTCACCGGCGGCCTTGCTGCGGCCATAGGCGCTGCTGCTTTCGGCATCGGCGCCAATGGCGGAAATCTGAACCATACGGGAAACGCCCTGCTCGGCAGCAATGCGGGCAACACGTTCTGCGCCCTCGGCCTGCACGGCCTCGAAGTTGTTTTTGCCGCCTTCGTCAAAGGTGCCCACGCAGTTCACAACCGCATCCGCCCCGAGCATCGCCGCAGCAACAGAGGCGTCATCGCGAATATTGCAGAGCACAGGCTCAACCTGACCCACAGCGCCGTAGGGCCGGACAAAACCGGCCTCGTTCGGACGGCGACAGGCGACTCGCACCCGCCATCCCGCCTTGGCCATACGCCGCGCGATATAACGGCCCAAAAAGCCAGAGCCACCGTAGATTGTAACCAGCTGAGACATATCAATTCCCCTTGTCGTCGCCTTGGTTTATCCAGCGCGCCGCCGCTGGACAACAGTGATCCGCAGATTCCGGACGATTTCTGCGGAATATTCATTGACAGTGCCGCGCTGTCTTTGTAGCAGGCGCTCTACGACACCTGCCCAGGTGGCGGAATTGGTAGACGCGCTAGCTTCAGGTGCTAGTATTGGCAACGATGTGGAGGTTCGAGTCCTCTCCTGGGCACCAGTCGCAAGACACCCCCCCCTTACAAAACCTGATCTGCCCACGTTCGGGGGCCTGAGGGGCAATGCCGCGCTCTATTCCCCTGTAATTTCCGAAAACATGGTGTATATTAATCAAGATCACAGGCGTTTTCACCTGCACACCAGCATGTGATTGGCACTTGATGCCTAAAGGCTGTTTGTGTCCCCCTAGTATCGCGAAACGTACCACCTAAGGATCGCTCCAATATGCTTACCCGTCGCCATTTTATCATGACCTCCGCTGCCCTCTTCTCTGCGCCGATCGCAGGGGCTGCCTCGGCGCGTCCAACCTCCGACAGCTCGATGTGGGCGGCTTGGGATGCACAGATCACGCCAGCGGGCTATGACCCTGCGACAACCAATATCTGGGGCTTCCACCGCCGCTTCCTGCCGACACTGGTGCAGGCGAATGACGGGCTGACACCAGGCGACATCCACGTCGATGCGGTTGCGCGTTACCTCTACCACATCCGGCCAGACGGCACGGCGATGCGCTACGGCGTGGCGATTGCCCGCGGCAACCTTTATGAGCCCGGCAACTACACGATCAAACGCAAGGCAAAGTGGCCTACATGGACACCAACGCCTGCGATGATCAAACGTGACCCGCATCTTTACGAACAGCATGCCGATGGCATGGATGGCGGCCCGACGAACCCCTTGGGGTCCCGTGCGCTCTATCTGTTCGAGGGGAACCGCGACACATATCTGCGTATCCACGGCTCACCGCAGCCCCGCTCCATCGGCGGGCGGGCAAGCTCCGGCTGCGTGCGGATGGTGATGGCCCATATCAATGGGCTGTATGACCAGGTCACCACCGGCGGCACCGCATTTCTTTATCCACCAGAGGACCGGCCAACAGCGGCAAGCTGACGGCCGGATCCCATTGCCCAGACAAGTTAGCCCGCCTCGGCTACCTGCTCTGGCGCGACGGTGCAGATCGCGCGACCGTTCGAGGTCCGCAGCGGCAGGAATGTCGTTTCAACCGGCCCGATGTGCTGGTACTCGTAACAGCCATCAATCGGATTGATCTGAACCGCGTTCAGGTTCTGATAGGGCGCGGCGGCGGCAATCACTTCTTCAGGCAGAGGGTTGATAAACCCGTCCGGCGAGGTGGTCGGCCCGAATTCGGTGCAGGCACCGAGCAGGCCAGTCGCGCAAAGAGTGAGCCATAGCTTAGTTTTCATCGTTTCGGCTTCCTTGAGGTAGGTATCACCCATCTGGGTGTTCTGATCTGTGCAGCTATCTATCTGTGGGGTCAATGGGAACACGCAATGCAGGAATAGTGCCTTTTTGACCCAGACGTGATGCATCCTGCCCGAAACAGGGCGCCTGCGCCGCGTCTTGCGGCAGAATTCTGCGGCCTCTGAACAAAGATTAATTCCGTTTGCCCCTTGAGCTTCCAGTTACTGGAAGGACTACCTATCTGTCATAACACGACAGAAGGATTGGCAAAGTGGCCGGATCGGCATCTCGAACACCTGAAACAGTGGACCTGAGCGTCTCGGGCCTTAATTGCGCCTCCTGCGTCGGCCGTGTGGAATCCGCGCTCGCGGCGGTGCCGGGGGTGGAAACCGTCTCGGTCAACCTCGCCTCCGAGGTCGCAACAGTCACCTTCTTCAGGGGCAAGGTCCTCCCGCAGGCCCTGATCCAGGCCAGCACAGAGGCAGGCTATCCCGCAGAGCTGCGCAGACAGGAGGCCGCGCGCGATCAGGCGGAGCATAAGGCGGAGGAGGCCACAGCCCTCGCCAAACGCACGATCCTTGCCGCGGCTCTGGCCCTTCCGGTGTTTATCCTTGAAATGGGCGCGCACCTCATTCCCGCATTCCACATGTTGATCGAGCGGAGCATCGGCACGCAGGTCTCATGGCTGATCCAATTCGCGCTGACGACCCTCCTTCTGGCTGGACCGGGCCGGGTGTTTTTCACCACCGGCATCCCCGCGCTTTTGCGCCGCGCGCCCGAGATGAACAGCCTCGTCGCCCTTGGCACAGGCTCTGCCTGGGGATTTTCCGTCATCGCCACCTTCTTCCCCGGCCTGCTGCCGGAGGCCTCCCGCGCTGTCTATTTCGAGGCCGCCGCCGTGATCGTCGTGCTGATCCTGCTCGGCCGCTGGCTAGAGGCGCGGGCCAAGGGGCGCACCGGCGCCGCGATCCAGAGCCTGCTGAGCCTGCGCCCCGACACCGCCCGCCGTCTGGAAAACGGCACCCCGACAGAGGTCCCGATCAGTGCCCTCGCCGTTGGCGACATCCTCATGATCCGCCCCGGAGAGCGTGTTCCCGTGGACGGGAAGGTCACCAAGGGCAGCAGCCACGTCGATGAAAGCATGATCACCGGCGAACCCGCCCCCGTTGCCAAGGCAGAGGGCGACACCCTCACCGGCGGCACCGTGAACGGCCAAGGCGGCCTCACCTTCCGCGCCACCCATGTGGGTGCTGATACCGCCCTGTCCCAGATCATCCGTATGGTGGAACAGGCACAGGGGGCCAAGCTGCCGATTCAGGGCGTGGTAGACCGTGTGACCCGCTGGTTCGTGCCCGCCGTCCTGCTGCTTTGCGCCGTGACGGTCTCTGTCTGGCTCGCCCTCGGCCCCGATCCGGCGCTCAGCTTTGCTTTGGTGGCGGGGGTCTCCGTCCTGATCATCGCCTGCCCCTGTGCCATGGGTCTTGCCACGCCGGTGTCGATCATGGTCGGCACGGGCCGCGCGGCGGAAATGGGCGTGCTCTTCCGCAAGGGGGACGCTTTGCAGACCCTGAGCAATGTTGATGTCGTCGCCTTTGACAAAACCGGCACCATCACCCAAGGCAAACCCGCCCTGTTGGCGATCAAACCGGCGGCGGGAATCGACCCTGCGCAGGCCCTGCAATTCACCGCCTCGGCGGAGGCCCCCTCCGAACACCCCCTCGCCTCCGCCCTCCTGCAGGCGGCAAAGGAAAAGGGGCTGCCCCTGTTCGAGGCGGAGAATTTCACCTCCATCACCGGCTATGGCCTCTCGGCCAAGGTGCAGGGGAAAACCGTCATGGTCGGCACCGAGGCTCTCATGCAGCGCGAGGGCATCGACACAGAGGCCTTCGCCCAAGAGGGCAGCAGCTTTTTCGCCGCCATAGACGGCAGGCTCGCCGCGGCCTTCACCGTGTCCGACCCGATCAAACCTTCCAGCGCCGCGGCGATCTCCGCCCTCAAAACCCTCGGCATCAAAGCGGTGATGATCACCGGCGACCAACCCGCCGCCGCACAGGCCATTGCGGATCAGGTAGGGGTGGACCACGTCATCGCCGGTGTCCTTCCGGGCGGCAAGGTCGATGCGATCGATACCCTGCGCCGCGACGGCGCGAAGGTGGCCTTTGTTGGCGACGGCATCAATGACGCCCCCGCCCTTGCCCATGCCGATGTCGGCATTGCCATCGGCACCGGCACAGATGTGGCCATCGAGAGCGCCGATGTGGTTCTGATCTCCGGCGATCTCAAGGGCGTGGTCAATGCCCTTCAGGTCAGCCGCGCCACCATGCGCAATATCCGGCAAAACCTGATCTGGGCCTTCGGCTATAACGCCGCTCTGATCCCGGTGGCGGCGGGGGTGCTTTATCCGGCCTTCGGGCTGATGCTCTCGCCCGTATTCGCGGGCGGCGCCATGGCCCTGTCGTCGGTTTCGGTGGTTTCCAACGCCCTCCGCCTGCGCCGCATCGCCCCCTCAATGCCCGAAAACCCGCAGGAGTAGACTATGAATATCGGCGAAGTCGCAAAGCGTTCAAACCTGCCGCCCAAGACCATCCGCTACTATGAGGAAATCGGCCTGATCCAACCCCTGCGGAGCGGTAACGGCTACCGCGCCTTTCAGGAGGCAGACCTGCACAAGCTCGCCTTCATTGGCCGCGCGCGGGCCTTGGGGTTCTCCATCGAGGATTGCCGCATGCTGCTCCACCTTTATGAGGACAGCAACCGCGAGAGCGCGCAGGTCAAGAAAATGGCCCGCAGTCACCTGCAGCAGATCGAGGAAAAGATCGCACAGCTGCAATCCATGCATTCCACCCTGTCGACCCTCGTCGCCTCCTGCCACGGCGACGGGCGCCCCGATTGCCCGATCCTTGAGGATCTGGCAGAGCCGCCGATGGCCTAACCCCGTGCCCCGACCAAAGCGCGGGTCAGCGGCGCATCGGGGTCCGTCAGCCCCGCGATCACGTCAAAATGGTGCCTCTCTGCCTCAACCACCAAGCGGGTATTGGCGCCTTGCCGGCCCCAGTTTTCGACCAGCAGGGCGGATTGCCGCAAAAACTCCGGCCGCTCCCCGCCGCCAACCCAGGCGATTATCTCGGCCTGCGAAGCTGGCGGGTGCAGGGCGGAGCTTTCCGCTCGAGCCTCCTCCACGTCCAGCCGCAGCGTCTGGTTCATCTCTGTGTGCAGCAGGGGCCGCAGATCATGCAGCCCGCTCAGGGACACCACCCTTTCAATCCGGCTCCGCAACGGCGCGGATAAGGGCGCATCATCGCAGAGCATCCTGCTGACCAAATGCCCCCCTGCGGAATGACCCGTCAGGCATATAGGCCCCGCGACATGATCCGCCGCCGCGGCAATAGCTCGCCCGATTTGCCGTGTAATTGACCTGATCCGCGCCTTTGGCGCGAGGGTATAGCCCGGCATCGCCACGGCCCAGCCATGGCCAAGCGGCCCCGCCGCCAGATGGGACCAAAACGACCTGTCGAAGGCGAGCCAATATCCCCCATGCACAAACAGGGCCAACCCCTTGGGCGGCCCCTCCGGCAGGAACAGATCAAACCGCTCCTCGGGCAAGGCCCCATAGGGCAGGCCAAGCCGCCCCTTGGCGCTTACGCGAAACCTCTCGGCCTGCTGCGCCCAAAGGTCCGGAAAGGTCTCGCCATCCGGAATATAGTCGCCGTTCTTAAAGGCCTCGTCCCAGTCTATTCCATCAAGATCGGCCATTGTTTCCCCATCGCAATTCATTGCATCCTGCGGGGCAACAGGGGCGGGGATCAAGGCCGAACCGCCCTGTCCCACCCCGCCGCAAAGGGCACGCGATGCAAAGCAACCTTCCAAAGAAAAGCCTGTTCGATATTCCCGAAGGTGTCATCTACCTCGACGGAAACTCCCTTGGCCCCACGCCCAAGGGGGTTGCCGAACGCGCCGCCAAAACCATTCAGGAGGAATGGGGCAGGGACCTTATCAAGGCGTGGAATACCGCGGGCTGGATGGCCCTTCCCGCCGTGGTGGGCGACAAGATCGCCGCCCTCATCGGGGCAGAGGCAGGCAGCGTTGCAACCGGCGATACCCTGTCGATCAAGGTGTATCAGGCCCTCGCCGCAGCGTTCAAAATGCGGCCGGACCGGCGCGTGGTTGTGTCCGACAATGGCAACTTTCCGACGGACCTTTATATGGCGCAGGGCCTGATGGACACGATCGACAAGGGTTATCAATTGCGCACCCCCGCGCCGCAGGACGTGATGGAGGCCATCACCGAAGACACCGCCGCCGTTCTGCTGACTCAAGTGGATTATCGCACCGGCCGCCTGCACGACATGGCTGCCATCACCGCCAAGGCCCATGAGGTCGGCGCGGTGATGATCTGGGATCTGGCACATTCCGCGGGGGCCATGCCCATCGATATCGCGGCAAGCGGCGCGGAGTTCGCCGTTGGCTGCACCTACAAATACCTCAACGGCGGCCCGGGTGCGCCTGCCTTCATCTACGCCCGTCCCGATATCGTCGAGGAGATCGAACCCGCCCTTGCTGGCTGGCTCGGCCATGACGCCCCCTTCGCGATGGAGCCGACCTACCGCCCGGCCATGAAGGCCGAGCGCCTGCGCGTCGGCACGCCGTCGATCCTGCAACTGACGGTGCTGGATCAGGCCCTCAGCGTTTGGGAAGGTGTCGACCTTGCGGATATCCGCGCCGCTTCCATGGCGCTGTCCGATCTGTTCATCGAATTGGTGGAGGCCAATTGCCCGGCGCTCACCCTCGCCTCCCCGCGCGATGCCAATGAGCGCGGCAGTCAGGTCTCCTTTGCCTTCGAGCATGGCTACCCCGCGATGCAGGCCCTGATCGAGCGCGGAGTCATCGGCGACTTTCGTGAACCCAACATCATGCGCTTCGGATTCACCCCGCTCTACCTTGATTCGGCGGATGTTCGGCAGGCCGAAAAGGTTCTTTCAGAAATCATAAACAAGGGCCTTTGGCAGGACGAGAAATACAACCAACGGGGCCGCGTGACCTAGGGCCAAAGCCGCTGTTTGTCCTTGGAACGCCAATGAAATAACCAAAACGAGCCCTCCCGAAACTCAGGGAAAACACCGCGGAAAAGTTAGGCGGAAAATAAAGACAAATCGTTTGACGCCCTTGCCTGTCTATCCCTAGGCTCCGACTACCAAAAAACGGGCGGAATTCCCTTCTGCTCACATAAAAAGTCTCAAAAACCCAACCAACAGGGGAAAACACATGAAATTCACAACAAAACTGATGAGCGCCGTCGCAGGTGTTGCCATGCTCACCGGTGCGCAGGCCGCATCCGCCGATGGCCACAGCGAAATCACCGTTGGCTACTTCCTTGAATGGCCCATGCCGTTTCAATACGCCAAAGTCACCGGCATGTATGACGAGGCTTTGGGCGCCAAGGTGAACTGGGTCAGCTTTGACACCGGCACCGCAATGTCCGCCGCCATGGCCTCCGGCGATGTGCAGCTTTCCGTCAGCCAGGGCGTGCCCCCCTTCGTGGTTGCCACCTCCGCAGGGCAGGACCTTCAGATCCTCGACGTGGCTGTGTCCTACTCGGAAAACGACAACTGCGTCGTAAGCTCGGCCCTCGAAATCGACAAGGACAGCGCCGCTGAGCTTGAAGGTAAAAAGGTTGCTGTGCCCCTCGGCACCGCCGCGCATTACGGCTTCTTGAGCCAGATGAGCCACTTTGGCGTGCCTCTGGACAGCCTGACCGTTGTTGACATGGCTCCGGCAGAGGGCCAGGCGGCCTTGGCACAGGGCGCTGTTGATATGGCCTGTGGCTGGGGCGGTGCGCTGCGCCGCATGATGGACAGCGGCAATGTCCTGCTGACCGGCGCAGAGAAAGAAGCCCTCGGCATCCTCGTGTTTGACGTGACTTCGGCAACCTCCGCCTATGTGGCCGAGAACTCCGACATGGTCACCAAGTTCCTCGCAGTGACCGCAGAAGCCAACGCAATGTGGGCGGACGAGGCAAACCACGCCAAGATGCTGCCAGAGATCGCTAAGGACGCCGGTATGTCCGAAGCGGACACAATGTCCACGATCTCCACCTTCAGCTTCCCGACTGTAGAAGAGCAGCTTTCCGAAAAATGGCTCGGCGGCGGCGCGCAGACCTTCATGAAGGGCGTTGCTGACGTCTTTGTCGAGGCAAGCTCCATCGACGCGGCCAAGGCATCCTACACTGACAACGTGAACACAGGCCCATTGGCCGCCGTTGAATAAGTGATCCAAACATGGGGCGGGCGCCATCACTGCGCCCGCCCCCTTCCTTGCCCGCAAGCCGGGCAATCCACCCTGACAAAATGGGGGCACATGTGTCCGGGCTATTAATCAATGATATCTCCATGCGCTTTGACCTGCCGGATGGCGGATCGGTGCAGGCGCTCAAGAATGTGACGCTGGATATTAAATCCGGCGAGCTGATGAGCGTTCTTGGCCCATCGGGCTGCGGGAAAACCACGCTGTTGAACATCGTTGCGGGCTTTCTGGCCCCGACAGAGGGGCAGATCGTGCTGAACGAGGAACCCGTCTTTGGCCCGGGGCCCGAGCGCGGCATGGTATTCCAGCAAGGCGCCCTGTTCGAATGGATGAGCGTGCGCGACAACGTCAGCTTCGGCCCCGATATGCAGGGGCAAAGCCGCTCCCAGTCCCGAGAAAAGGTAGAGCATCTTCTGGATGTCGTCGGCCTGAAGGATTTCAAGGAAAAGGCGGTCTATGAGCTTTCCGGCGGCATGCAGCAGCGCGTCGCACTTGCCCGCTGTCTGGCAAACGAGCCGGACGTGATCTTGATGGACGAACCGCTCGGCGCGCTTGACGCCCTGACCCGCGAAAAGATGCAGAGCCTCGTGCTGGACCTGTGGAAAGAGACCGGCAAAACCATCATCCTCATCACCCACTCGGTCGAGGAGGCGCTGCTTTTGGGCGAGCGTCTGTTGGTCATGGCACCGCGCCCCGGCCGCGTGCACAAGGAATACCGCCTGCCCTTTGCCGACCTTGGCGTTGGCAATGACCTGCGGGACGTCAAGAAACACCCCGATTACGCGGGCACCCGCGAGGAAATCTTGGAAATGATCTGGAACATGGAAGAGGAAATCATGGGCCGAACGGAGGAAAGCGCATGACCGGATTTCTTGTTCTCGCCCTCTATCTGGGCGTTTTCTTCGGCTCCTACGCCGTATTGTCCCGCCTGTTGAAAAAACAGTTCAGCAAGAGCGGTTTCAACAAGCTGAAAACAGTGACTTTCGGCGACGAAAGCGCCGTAAGTCCGAACCGGATTGCCTCTGTCATCTCTATCGCGACGGTGTTCTGGCTCTGGGTGGCTTTCACCAACTCTGTCATTCCCCTGCCGAAAATGCCGGGGCCGTTTCAGGGCGATCTCAGCTTTACCTACACCGCCACTCTCGAGGATGGCTCAAGCGATGAGGGCACGGTGTCCGTGCGCGTCTACCGCGAGGATATCCAGCTGACCAAGGATGCAGAGGGCAACCCGGGGCAGGAACCCGCCCCGATCGAGGTTGAGCCGGGCGACGGCTTTGCCAAGAACGACTCTCTCACCGTGGCCCGCTATGGCTTCAAGGTGATCAACGTCTGGTCGAATGACGAGGTGTCCAAGGCCGACGGCTCCACCATCACCGCGCTCAACGGCCAGCCGATCGAGCCGGGCGGCAAGATCAAAATCCCCGAGGGGACGATCGCCTTGACCGATAAGGGCACGCCGACATTCTCGCCCAAAACGGGCCTGCGGATGCCACGCCTCTATTTGCCCTCGCCGGAAATCGTGTTTGGCCGCTTTGTGGACCTGAACCGCGAGGGCTACCAGAACTTCACCCTCTGGCAGCATACGTGGAAATCCCTTAGCCGCGTTCTCCTCGGCTTTGTCTTCGGCGCCCTGATCGGCATTCCCATCGGCTACGCCATGGGCCTGACGAACTGGTCCCGCGGTTGGTTTGACCCGATTGTGGAGTTCATGCGCCCTGTGCCGCCGCTGGCTCTGATCCCGCTGATGATTATCTGGTTCGGGATTGGCGAGATGTCCAAGGTCATCCTGCTGTTCCTTGCCGCGCTCTGGATCATGGTGATCGCGGCCCGTTCGGGTGTCTCCGGCGTTGCGATCTCCAAGGTGCACGCGGCCTATTCGCTCGGCGCGTCAAAGTGGCAGATCCTGACCAAGGTCATCATCCCCAACTCCCTGCCGGAAATCTTCACCGGTGCCCGCGTGGCGATGGGGGTGTGCTGGGGCACAGTGGTGGCGGCGGAACTCGTTGCTGCCGAGGTCGGCCTTGGCAAAATGATCGTGGTCGCCTCGCGGTTCCAGCTGACCGATATCGTCATCATCGGGATCATCCTGATCGGGTTGATCGGTTTCCTGATCGACGTCGGCGTCAGGGCCTTGGAAAACTGGCTTGTCCCTTGGAAGGGCAAGGTCTGATCGAGCCACAAACATCAAACCCCGCGCCAGTCGCGGGGTTTTTTCTTGGCCAGTCGCGGCTTGCCTCGGGGGCTGCGCCTGTCCATGGTATCCGCCAGACACCCCAAAGCGCGGAGCCTCGCCCATGCCAATGACCCCCCTCGGGCTTGATCCCGCCAAGTGCTTTATCGGCGGCGCATGGGTTCCGCCCACTTCGGGGCAGGTCCTGCCGCTTCTGAACCCCTCTGACGGGTCCCCCCTTTGCGATATCGCGGCGGGTGCGGGTGAGGATATCGACCGCGCCGTAGGTGCCGCCAATGACGCGATGCAGGGTGACTGGGGCCGGAGCACTGCCGTGGAGCGCGGGCGCATCCTCTACCGCATCGGGCAGCTGGTGCTGGAGAAAATCGACGAACTCGCTGTGCTCGAGGCCCTCGATGTGGGCAAACCCCTGACGCAGGCGCGCGCCGATGTCATCGCCCTTGCCCGTTACATGGAATTTTATGCGGGCGCGGCGGATAAGGTGCATGGGCAGACGATCCCCTATCTTGACGGCTACACCGTCTATTCCCTGCGCCAACCCCACGGGGTAACGGGGCATATCATCCCCTGGAACTACCCGATGCAGATCATCGGGCGCTCTGTCGGTGCGGCCCTTGCCATGGGCAACGCTGCGGTTCTGAAACCGGCGGAGGAAGCCTGCCTTACCGCCCTGTGTTTCGCCGAGCTTGCGCTTCGTGCGGGCCTGCCCCCGGGCGCGCTTAACGTGGTGCCCGGGCTGGGGGCGGTGGCGGGCGCGGCCCTTTCTGCGCATCCCGGTGTGGATCATATTTCCTTCACCGGTTCGGTGGCTGTGGGGAAGCTGATCCAGAAGGCCGCGGCGGACAATATCGTCCCTGTTACACTAGAACTTGGCGGAAAATCCCCGCAACTGGTGTTTGACGATGCGGATATTGACGCCGCACTGCCCTTCCTTGTGAATGCGGGTATCCAGAACGCCGGACAGACCTGTTCCGCCTCAAGCCGTATCCTCGTGCAACGCGGCGTCTATGACCGCGTCGTTACGGAAATGGCCGCCCGCTACGCCGCGCTCAGGGCGGGCCCCGCCCGCGCGGATCTGGAGGTCGGGCCCTTGGTCTCCTCCCGCCAGAAATCTGTGGTCGAGGGGTTCTTGGCGCAAGGCAGTGACCTGAAACAGGTCGCCCAAGGCACAATCGCGGAGGATGCCCCAAGCGGCGGCGCCTATGTCCCGCCGACCCTATTCGCCGATGTGCCCCCGGATCACACCCTCGCGCAGGAGGAAGTCTTCGGCCCCCTGCAGGTTATCATCCCCTTCGAGGATGAGGCCGAAGCCCTGCAAATTGCCAATGGCACCCCCTTTGGCCTCGTCGCCTCGGTCTGGACGGCCAATGGTGCCCGGCAGATGCGGCTGGCAAAGGCGCTTCGGGCAGGGCAGGTCTTCTTGAACAACTACGGCGCGGGCGGCGGGGTGGAGCTTCCCTTCGGCGGCAGCGGCCTCTCCGGTCATGGCCGCGAAAAGGGGTTCGAGGCGCTCTATGGCTTCTCCGCCCTCAAAACCGTGGCGGCGCTTCATGGCTAGGGCATGCGCGTGCTGACGATCTCCAACCGCGATGCGCGGCGGCTTTGGCTGTGGTCCAACGCTCTGGCCGAAACACCCACCGGCCCGCTGGATGTGCTCGGCACGATCAAGCGCCTCGGCTTTGTGCAGATCGACACCATCCGCAATGTCACCCGCGCCCATAACCACATCCTGTGGAGCCGCAACCAGAACTTCCGGGAGGACATGCTTTGGCCCCTTTTGGGCAAGAATAGAGCCATTTTTGAGCATTTCACCCATGACGCCAGCCTGATCCCGATGGACGTTCTGCCCATGTGGCAGCGGCAGTTCCGGCGGCTGGGTGCCAAATACGCATCCCATCGCTGGGTCACGGAATCCGGTGCCGCCGCGCATATCGAAACCGTCCGCGCGCGGATTCGGGAGGAAGGCCCCCTGTCCACCCATGCCTTCGACAGCAAGGCCGAGAACCCCCGCGAAATGTGGGCGCGGCCGCCGCATAAGAAGGCGCTGGATATGATGTGGTACGCGGGGGAGCTTGCCACCTGCCACCGCGAGAACTTCGTGAAGTTCTACGACCTCTCCGAACGTGTGTTTCCTGCGCAGGCAGAGGGCGCGCCGGATGAAAGGGCGCAGGCCGATTGGTTGTGCGATGAGGCGATGGATCGCCTTTCCATCGCCACGACAGGCGACGTCCAAAGGTTCTGGGGCGCGATGAGCGCGGCAGAGGCCCGTGATTGGGCCGCGCGGAGCGATCTGGTGCCGGTGCAGGTGATTGGCGCGGATGGTCAGGCGAGCCAGAGTTTCGCGGTGCAGGACATTGCAGAGCGCCTCGCCCGCGCCCCCGCGCCTTCCTCCCGCTTGCGGCTCCTCAACCCCTTTGACCCCGCGATCCGCGACCGCCTGCGGTTGGAACGCCTCTTTGGCTTCGAGTATCGGAATGAGATGTTCGTGCCCGCGGCGGATCGGCGTTGGGGCTACTACGTCTACCCGCTGTTGGAAGGCGACCGTTTCGTTGGCCGGATAGAAGTCCGCGCCGACCGCTCCGCCGGCTGGCTGCGGGTGGTTGGTTTTTGGCCCGAAGCGGGGGTGCATTGGGCGGACAAACGTATGGCAAAGCTTGAGGCAGAGCTTGCCCGCTTTGCCCGCCTTGCGGGGGTAGAGGAAATCGAATGGGGCTGCTCAAAACACGTTTTGTGATGGAATAGAGACTAATTTAGGGAAGAGATCATGCGACTTCAGGGAAAAACAGCAATCGTCACAGGCGGCGCCTCGGGCTTTGGCGCGGGGATCGTTCGCAAGTTTATCGCCGAGGGTGCGCACGTTATGATCGCCGATCTGAACACCGATCTGGCCAATGACCTCGCGGCGGAACTCGGCGAGGCCGCGGTGCCCCATACGGCCAATGTCGCGAGCTCTGACAGCGTTCAGCAGATGACCGAAAAGGCAGTTTCAACATTCGGCAAGGTCGACATCCTGATTAACAATGCCGGAACGACCCACCTGCCCACCCCGATGGAGGAGGTCAGCGAAGAGGATTTCGACAGGGTCTTTGCCGTCAACTGCAAGTCTGTCTACCTGACCGCCAAATACATCGTTCCCTTGATGAAAGGGCAGGGCAGCGGCGCGATCCTGAACGTTGCCTCCACCGCCGGGGTCAGCCCGCGCCCAAGGCTCAACTGGTACAACGCCTCAAAGGGCTGGATGAACAACGCGACCAAGGGCATGGCAGTTGAGCTTGCCCCCATGGGCATCCGCGTCAATGCGATCAATCCGGTGGCAGGCGAAACCCCCCTGCTCAAAAGCTTCATGGGCGAGGACACGCCAGAGGTGCGGGCAAAGTTCCTCTCCACCATCCCGCTTGGACGGTTTTCCACGCCCGAGGACATGGGAAATGCTGCTTGCTACCTTTGCTCGGACGAGGCCTCCATGGTCACGGGCGTCTGCATGGAGGTTGACGGCGGGCGCTGTATCTAACTGCGCGGGTCGTCGGAGGGGCCAAAGGACAGGTTGCTTGCGGGCCCAAGGCCATAGCGCAGGGCAAGCCCGATCACGCAGAGGCTAATCACCAACCAGATCCCGCCCCAAAAGGCGGCAGAGCCCCAGAATTCCTCGGCCAGCATGAAGGCATCGGACCGCAGGCTGGAGCGCGCAATCGTATCGCTGAAAATGTCGTAGGGGGCATAGATCAGGCTGGTCAGGCCAATCACCCGCAGCACCAGATCATTGACTGTTACCGGCAAAAACTGCGCAATCGCCAACATTCCGGCCCCCGTCGCCCCGCAAAAGAGGAGGGGGAAAATATCGCGGATATAGAGCGCTGTTACGACGAGCATGACCAAACCGCAGAGCCCAAGAACCAGCCGATCCGCCTGCGTCCGCAGGGCCACCAGCAGGAGCATCAACCCGATCAGCAGCGATCCCATATACCCCGCCGAGAGGATCAAAAATCGGCTCCCGCCCCGCGTCAGCGCATGCCCGCCCTGTCCGGGCACCAAGGACAACTCGACAATCGAGCCGCCGGTCAGAATGGCAGCCAGCCCATGGGCGAGCTCATGAAAGAAAACCACCAGAATTTTCAGCGGCACAACAACCGGAGTGCTCCACAGGGCAAAGACCAGAGCGGTGAGGGCAATTAACTGCCAATGTCCTTTCAGGCGTTCCATAGGCGGATAACGCAGGCTCGGCGCGGATTTGTCAAATTCATCGGGGGCCATAGCGTCAGCCTTTGCGCAGGCAGCGGGATAGGGTATCATCTCCCCAACAATAAAAACCAACAGGCGAGCAGGTTTCATGGGTATCACACGTCGGCATTTTGGCTTTGGATTGGCAGCGCTTACTCTGGCGGGCTGCGGCGGCCCCCCGGCCTTGCGGGGTGGGGCGACGGGCGCGGCAAACGCCGGGCTTCCGGCGGACCTTCGCCCCGTCTCTAACGCGGCCTACAGCGCTTGGGTCACCGCCTTCAAACAACGCGCGGTTGGCACCTATGGCATCTCTTCCGCCACCGTGAACACCGCCTTTCGCGGCACCGGCTATCTGCCCGGTGTGGTCACGCGCGACCGCAACCAAACCGAATTCAAACGCAGCCTTGAGGATTACCTTTCCATCGCTGTTTCGGATGAGCGCGTGTCCAAGGGCCGCGCGGCCTATGCGCGCTATCGTAGCACACTGAATGCGCTTCAATCCCGCTACGGCGTGGATGCAAAGATCATCGCGGCGATTTGGGGGCTGGAGAGCTTCTATGGCGAGCGGCGCGGGGATGTGCCGGTGATCTCCTCCACCTCGACCCTCGCCTTTGACGGGCGGCGCGGTGCTTTCTTTGAAAAACAGCTTGTTGCAGCGCTGAAAATTCTCGAACGCGGCGACATCGGGCCGAGCGGGCTTAAGGGAAGCTGGGCCGGGGCCATGGGCCATACCCAATTCATCCCGACCTCCTATCAGGCCTTCGCGGTGGATTTCACCGGCGATGGCCGTCGCGATATCTGGTCCGAGGATCCCAGCGATGCCCTTGCCTCCACCGCCGCCTATCTGTCGCGCAACGGTTGGACGCGGGGGACCGCATGGGGGCGCGAGGTGACCGGCGCGGGCGGCGGCAATGTCATCCAGCCGCAGGCTGGCGGGCCGCGCTTTGCCGTGACCGGCAACTTCCGCGCCATCAAACGCTATAACAACTCCGATGCCTATGCGATCGGGGTCGGCCACCTTGGTGACAGGATCGCAGGCGGCCCTCCCCTGCGCAGTAGCTTCCCGCCGGATGCGAACGGGTTGACCAAAGAAAACCGCGTGTTGTTGCAGGAACGTTTGACAGCACGGGGCTTCGACACCGGCGGTGCGGATGGGGTAATTGGCGACAATACCCGCAAGGCGATCAGCGCCTATCAAAGCCGCAATGGCCTGCCTGTGACGGGCGAGCCTTCGCTGGAGCTTCTGCGCCGCCTCGCGTAACGCGTGACATTTGCAAATCCGATCCGCGCCGCATCACCTGTGGCGCGGTGCCCTCCTGTGCTGCGCAATCTGGACCTATCATAAACCATTTTTTGGCCCTAACCGGGGCTTGGCACTTGCGACAAAACATGTGCTTATGCCGTTAAACCATTGGACTCTTTCCATTGGTCTCGGCTTTCAAAAAATGAGACCGAATTCACGACGGTTTGTACATCCTTTGGCCAAAACCATCGGCCAAGCCACGAAATTCTAGCGCGCCAAAGCCCTGGCCGCCCAGACACTGACGCAGTGAGGACACAGCAATGAAAATGACCACCGAAGAAGCCTTTGTAAAAGTTTTGCAGATGCACGGTATTGAGCATGCCTTTGGCATCATCGGCTCCGCCATGATGCCCGTGTCCGACCTCTTCCCCGCCGCAGGGATCAAATTCTGGGACTGTGCCCACGAGTGTAACGCCGGCATGAGCGCCGATGGCTACACCCGCACCACCGGTAAAATGTCGATGGCGATCGCGCAGAACGGCCCCGGCATCACCAACTTTGTGACCCCCGTGATGACAGCCTATTGGAACCACACGCCGATGCTTTTGGTCACGCCGCAGGCCGCCAACAAGACCATCGGGCAGGGCGGTTTTCAGGAAATGCAGCAGATGAACCTGTTTGCCGATTGTGTTTGCTATCAAGAGGAGGTCCGCGACCCCTCCCGCATCGCCGAGGTTCTGAACCGCGTGATCCTCAAGGCCTTCCGCGGCTCTGCTCCCGCCCAAATCAACATCCCGCGTGACTACTGGACACAGGTCATCGACATCGACTTGCCACAGATCGTCCGGATCGAGCATCCGCGCGGCGACGCCGATGCGATTGCACAGGCGGCTGACTTGCTCTCCACCGCGAAACACCCCGTTATCCTGAACGGTGCGGGCGTGATCCTGTCCGGCGGGATCGATGCCTCTGCCAAGCTGGCCGAGGCCCTTTCCGCCCCGGTTTGCTGTAACTATCAGCACAACGATGCCTTCCCCGGCTCGCACCCTCTGTTCTGTGGTCCCTTGGGCTACAACGGGTCCAAAGCGGGGATGGAGATGATCTCCAAGGCCGATGTTGTCCTCTGCCTCGGCACCCGCCTGAACCCGTTCAGCTCGCTTCCCGCCTATCAAACCGAATACTGGCCCAATGACGCCAAGATCATTCAGGTCGACATCAACGCCGACCGTATCGGCCTGACGAAACGCGTGGCCGTGGGTATTCAGGGCGACGCACGCATGGTGGCGGAACAGCTGCTGGAAAACCTCGCCGAAGGCGCGGGCGATGCGGGCCGCAAGGAGCGCGAGGAGGCAACCGCCCTCGCCAAGTCCAAATGGGCGCAGCAGCTTGCTTCGATGGACCACGAAGAGGACGACGAGGGCACAACATGGAACGAGCGTGCCCGTGACCGTGACCCGGAGCGCATGAGCCCCCGCATGGCTTGGCGTGCGATCCAGTCCGCGATGCCCGCGGATGCGATCATTTCCTCCGACATCGGCAACAACTGCGCCATCGGCAACGCCTACCCGACCTTTGAAAAGGGCCGCAAATACCTTGCACCCGGTCTGTTTGGCCCCTGTGGCTATGGCCTGCCGTCGATCCTTGGCGCGAAAATCGGTAACCCTGATGTGCCTGTGATCGGCTTTGCCGGTGACGGCGCCTTCGGTATCTCGATGAACGAGATGACAGCCTGCGGCCGCAACGACTGGCCTCCGATCACCATGGTGATCTTTCGCAACTATCAGTGGGGCGCGGAAAAGCGGAACACGACCTTGTGGTTTGATGATAACTTCGTCGGGACAGAGCTTAACCTCGATGTAAACTACGCCAAAATCGCTGAGGGTTGCGGCCTCAAAGGGGTTCAGGTTTCGGGGATGGAGGCTCTGACAGAGGCGCTTCGCACCGCCGTGAAGGAGCAGATGAACGATGGTGTCACAACCTTCATCGAGGTCGTCTTGAACCAGGAGTTGGGCGAGCCCTTCCGCCGCGACGCGATGAAAAAGCCGGTTTCAGTTGCCGGGATCTCCAAGGACGATTTCGTCCCGCAGACACCGCGCGTATAAACCGCAACGCAAGACCGGCCCGGGCGCAACCGCGCCCGGCCTTCCCAGCGGCAGCAAGGACAGAAGATGAGCCACGAACCCAAGATTGACCTCAACCAATCCGTTGGCGACTCTATGGCGCAGACCACCTGTTACATGTGTGCCTGCCGCTGCGGGATCAACGTCCATATCCGCGACGGCAAGGTGCGTTATATCGAGGGCAACCGCGACCATCCGGTGAACAAGGGCGTCCTCTGCGGCAAGGGCAGCGCGGGCATCATGCAGCACTACTCCCCCGCGCGCCTACAGGCCCCGATGAAGCGCGTTGGCCCGCGCGGCTCCGGCCAGTTCGAGGAGATCTCATGGGACGAGGCGCTTGAAATCGCCTCCGGCTGGCTTGGCAATGTCCGCAAGACCGACCCCAAGAAACTCGCTTTCTTTACTGGCCGCGATCAATCCCAATCTCTCACGGGCCTTTGGGCAATGCAATTCGGCACGCCGAACTTTGCCGCCCATGGCGGCTTCTGCTCGGTCAATATGGCGGCGGGCGGCCTTTATACCTTTGGCGGCGCCTTCTGGGAGTTTGGCGACCCCGATTGGGAGCACACGAAATACTTCATGCTCTTCGGCGTTGCCGAGGACCACGCCTCCAACCCGATCAAGATCGGCATTGGCAAACTCAAGGATCGCGGCGCAAAGGTCGTTTCGATCAACCCCGTGCGCACCGGCTATAACGCCGTCGCCGATGAATGGGTGGGGATCAAGCCGGGCACCGATGGCCTGTTTGTCGGCGCCCTGATCCACGAATTGTTCCGCACCCAGCAGATCGATCTGGATTACCTGATCCGCTACACCAACTCTCCTTGGCTGGTCATCAATGACCCCGGCGCGGCGGACAATGGCCTTTTCGCCCGCGACGCGGATGGCAACCCGATGGTCTGGGATACAGTCACGAATGCACTTGGAAATGGCAAATCTGCGGATGTGAAGCCCGCCCTCACCGGCACGCGCACCCTTCCCGATGGACGCAGCGCCCGCCCTGTGTTTGAACTCATGGCCGAACGCTACCTTGGTGATGATTACGCGCCAGAGGCCGTCCAGATGGAAACCGGCGTGCCCGCGGAACAAACCCGCCGCATCGCCGCCGAACTCGCCCATATCGCCTTTCAGGAAGAGATCGTCATTGATCAGCCATGGACGGATTGGGCAGGTCGCCGCCACGAGCAGATGATCGGCCGCCCTGTCTCCATGCACGCCATGCGCGGCATCTCTGCCCATTCCAACGGGTTCCAGACCTGCCGCATGATCCACGTGCTGCAAATCCTGCTCGGCACCATCGATTGCCCCGGCGGCTTCCGCTACAAACCGCCTTACCCCAAGCAAACCCCGCCAAACCTGCTGCCCCATGGCGCGGTTGGCGACATCAAACCCGAAATGCCCCTCGGCGGGCCGCACCTTGGCTTCCCCCACGGGCCGGAGCACCTCTTGCTCGATGGCGAGGGTAACCCAAGCCGCATCGACAAAGGCTTTACTTGGGACGCGCCCATGTCCGCCCACGGGTTGATGCATATGGTCATCAACAACGCCGCCAAGAAGGATCCCTACGGGATCGACGTGCTGTTCATGTATATGGCCAACATGGCGTGGAACTCCTCCATGAACGTTGGCGGCACGCTGGATGCCCTGACTGCGCGGGATGAAAACGGCGAGTATGTGATCCCGAAGATCATCTATTCCGACGCATATTACAGTGAAACAGTGCCTTTCGCTGACCTGATCCTGCCGGACACGACCTACCTTGAGCGATACGATTGTATCTCGCTCCTCGACCGCCCGATTTCGGAGCCGGACATGGTCGCCGACAGCATCCGCCACCCTGTGGTCAAACCGGATCGCAACGTGCGCGGCTTTCAGGAGGTGCTGATCGACCTTGGCGCGCGCCTCAAATTTCCCGCCTTCACCAATGAGGATGGGACACCCAAGTTCCCCGGCGGCTATGCCGACTATATCGTCAATCACCAGCGTAAACTCGGCATCGGCCCCCTCGCGGGCTTTCGCGGCCCGAACGGGGATAAGGTCGGCATGGGTGAGCCGAACCCCGATCAGCTTGACCGCTATATCGAGAACGGCGCCTTCTTTGAGCACCGCCTCGCCCCCGAACATGCCTATTTCAAGCACGCCAACCGTGGCTATCTGGATTGGGGCATCGAAAAGGGTATCCGCCTCTCCGCCGAGCCCACGATTTTTCAACTCTATTCCGAACCGGTCCAGAAATTCCGCCTCGCAGCAGAGGGGCACGGCGATCGCCAGCCCCCCGAACGCGCCCGCGAACGCGTCCGCGCCGCCTTTGACCCCCTGCCGATGTGGTATCCCCCGTTTGAGGGCGAGATGGTCGAGGGGGATTACCCCCTCCACGCCATCACGCAGCGCCCCATGCATATGTATCACTCCTGGGGCAGCCAGAACGCTTGGCTGCGGCAGATTACGGCGCAGAACAGGCTCTATATCCACACATCCGTGGGCGAACGCATCGGCGCGCAGGATGATGACTGGGTCTGGCTCGCCTCGCACCTTGGCCGGGTGAAATGTCAGGTCAAGCTGATGGAGGGCGTCAATCCGGACACCGTCTGGACATGGAACGCCATCGGCAAACGTCGCGGGGCCTGGGGCCTTGATGACGACGCCCCCGAAAGCAATCAGGGCTTCTTGCTCAACCACCTGATATCGGAGCTTCTGCCCAAGGGCGGCGGCGGGTATCGCTATTCCAACTCCGATCCCATCACGGGGCAGGCGGCTTGGTTTGACCTTAAGGTCAACATCACCAAGGCGGAGGATTCTGGCACGACAGAGCCGTTTTTCGAGCCCTTGGGCAATAAGAGCCAGCCTGAAAGCCCCGAAAAACTCGCCTACGGCAAGGAATGGAAGGAGCCCGCCGAATGACCACCCTTCCCGAAACCACCGGCAAAAAGCTCGGCCTTGTGATCGATCTCGACAAATGCGTGGGTTGCCACGCCTGCGCGACCTCCTGCAAGGAATGGAACACAGGCGGCTACTCTGCCCCGCTGTCCGATCACGACCCCTACGGCGCGGACCCATCCGGCGCATGGCTGAACCGTATCCACAGCTATGAGGTCGAAAGCGGCCCGATCTCCAAAACCGTCCACTTCCCGCGGTCCTGCCTCCATTGCGAGGAACCGGCCTGCGTCACGGTCTGCCCCACAGGGGCCAGCTATAAGCGCGAGGCGGACGGGATCGTCCTCGTCAATCCGGACACCTGCATCGGCTGCAAACTGTGCTCTTGGGCCTGCCCCTACGGCGCGCGTGAATACGATCACGACGACGGTGTGATGAAGAAATGCACCCTCTGCGTTGACCGCATCTACAACGAAACCATCCCCGAGGAAGACCGCGTCCCCGCCTGCGTGCGCGCCTGCCCCACCGGGGCCCGTGCCTTCGGTGATCTCGGCGATCCCGACAGCGAAGTTAGCCAAGAGGTCGAGGCCCGCGGTGGTTTCAACCTGCTGGACGAGTTTGGCTACAAACCCGTCAACAAATACCTGCCGCCCCGCTTCGCCAAGGTCGATACACCTGCGCCGCAAATCGTGGAAAAAGAGCCTGTTGCACCCCAAAATGGCAGCGCCGTTGAAAAACTCTTCGCCTGGGTTGACCGGGCTTTGTCCAGCTAAGGGGGCGTAGAACATGCATCCGGCCTATTCCGTCATTCTTTTCACCACGGCCTCCGGCGCGGGCTATGGCCTGTTGTTCTGGCTTGGCTTGGGGCACCTGACCGGCCTGATTCACGGGGCGGGGTGGATGCCTGTGATCACGCTCACCGTGGCCCTCGGCCTCATCACCCTCGGCTTGCTCAGTTCCGCCTTCCACCTCGGCCGCCCCGAACGCGCCCTTGGCGCCTTTTCCCAGTGGCGCAGCTCATGGCTCAGCCGAGAGGGCGTCGTGGCGGTGGCGACCTATGTGCCCGCGGGCCTCTGGTGGCTACTTTGGCTGTTCGGAAACGGCTCTGTTACACCGTTCCTTGGCCTCCTCGCGGCAATCGGCGCGGCGGTCACCGTCTATTGCACCGGCATGATCTACGCCTCCCTGCGCACGATCCGCCAATGGAACCGCCCCACAGTGCCGTGGATCTACATCGCTCTGGCCGCCGGCACGGGCGGCTTGCTCCTCGCCCTGCTGCTCCCGTCCACATTCGCGGCCCTCGCGGCCCTGATCAGCCTCGGCGCTGCGGCGGTCCTCAAACTCGCCTACTGGAAAGAGATCGACGCCGATCCCGGCCAATACACCGCCGAAATGGCCACGGGCCTCGGCCATCTAGGCACCGTCCGCCCGCTCGACCCACCGCACAGCACACCAAACTTTGTGATGCGTGAGATGGGCTATGCCGTCGCGCGAAATCACGCTCTAAAGCTGCGCAAAGTCGCTCTTCTCGCCCTTTTCGCGCTTCCCCTGTTCCTGATCTTCATCGGAATGTTCGCCGGTTGGCTGGCGCTTGTGCCCGCCGTTCTGCTTGCCGCTGTTGGGGTGGTCACGGAACGCTGGCTCTTCTTTGCGGAGGCAGAGCATGTGAGTCAGCTTTACTACGGCAAGGCCCGCGCCTGATCACATCCGCCAACGCAGCCTTGGAAGCGACGTCACCGAGGCCGCGCCAATGATCAAGGCAGCGCCGACAAAGAACCCCGCCGAGGGGCGCTCGCCAAATACGAAATAGCCGACGAGGGTCGTCAAAATCAGGCTCGAATATCCCAGTATCGCCAGAAACCCGACCTCCGCCCGCCCATGTGCCCGCAAGAAGCAGAACTGCGCGCATTGCGAGAACACCCCGATCGCCAGCAGCGGCCAAAGGTGATCCGGCGGGATCGGCACCCATTGCGCAAGGGCAAAGGGCGCGGTCAGAACCGTCAAGCCAAGGGTGTA
This sequence comes from Harenicola maris, assembly GCA_018524345.1. Classification (GTDB taxonomy): domain Bacteria; phylum Pseudomonadota; class Alphaproteobacteria; order Rhodobacterales; family Rhodobacteraceae; genus Harenicola; species Harenicola maris. The sequence continues at coordinate 277,688 of JADQAZ010000002.1, read as the reverse complement.
GAAGGTCATCATCACCACCATCGGCGCCCCCACCAATCTGCGGGTGACGATGATGGCCGAGGTTCCGAAAAGGACCGTCGCGAACATCGCGGGCAGGCCCGCATTGATCACCATCTGCCCCGGCTGCACCGCGAACATAACGCCGATGAAGGCAACCCCCGCCGCCGCCCACCTGCGCCGCGGCACCACCTCGCGCAGGATCACCGCCGCGAGGACCATCATCACCACCGGTCGGGTAAAACTTATCGCGCTAAACAAGGCGAAGGGCAGGCGCGAGATCGCGAAAAAGCTGCAGCTCAGGGCCAAAGCAGAAAACGCCACCCGTAGGGCGTGCAGGCCAAACCGGTCCAGCCCCCGAAACGCGCCGCGGGCATAGAAAATCCATGGCAACATCAGCAAAAGCCCGACCGAGGCGCGTAGAAACACCAATTGCGCCGCCGGATAGCCAAGGCCAAGGGACTTCACGATCGTCAGCGCCCAGATGTTCAGGCACATATCGGCGATCAGCCATGCCCCACCCGACAGGTTGCGCGGCGCTATGTCAGGTGGGTTTGGCAAGGAGGTTCATCATCAGGGCAAATCCGCCGGGCACCAGTTTTTCCATCTGATGATGCAGGATCAGCGCACAGTGAATATGCCGCCCCTTCCCGATTTTGGCCGCCAGCAGGGCTCCCTTATGCGGTGTTTCATCGGGGTCGGACATCTCCAACAGCGGTTCATAGGCGGCGTCCCAACTCTTGGCGAAATACAGCCCGCGCTCCTTGTGCCAACCGGCCCATTCTGCCGCACCAATGGGGTTGGGATGGGAGAGTACGGGGTGGTCCGAAAGGTGCGTAACCTCGGCATTCTCATCCGTCACCCGCCAGCGAAGCGAAGGCTGCCCGATCTCCAACCGCTCGGGCGCGGTGGTCTCGGCATCCCAATTGTCCCAAGGGCGATGGTAGAGGGTCACCAAGTTGCCCCCCGCACGGGCCCAATCATGCAGGTGCGGCATGGCATCGGACAGACCCTCCCGAAAGCGAATGGCGAAGATGCCAATCAGAATACTGTCGAATTGGGCTAGTTTTGTCTCTGAATACAGGTCCTCAATGCTCAGCTCGGCGACCGCAAGGCCCGCTCGTTCAAGCCAATGGGACACACGATCATTGCCGCCCCCCAGATAGCCGATGCGTGCCTTGGGAAGGGCAACGTTCAGGACCTGAACCTCCACCTGCGCGGGCCGGATAAGGGCGCGGGGGGCGATGTGATCGTAGGCAATCTGCCGCACGCTCTGCGCGGGCGTCCCGTCCAGCATAAGGGTCAGGGCATAGCGGCCTGGCGCCACATCATCGGGCGCAGTCATATCAAATCCGGTTTCATCCCGCGCGGCCGTCCAGCCCTTTGGCAGGGACAGCGAGGGTTCGGTATTTGCAGGGGTACAATTGCCCAAATCGACCCTTATAAGCCGGTTTTCGGCGGCAATATTCACTACATCCGCCAAAGGCGACAGGTCCCCGCGCAGCGCGGGAAGGACCATGGGCGGCACCTCAAAGGCATGGCGCGTCCGGCTCTCAACCCCGTGGGCGCTCAGGGTCAGCTCCACAGAGGGCCCCGCCGGTTCGCCGGGCAGATATGTGTCGGGATACGGGTCCGACAAGGGCGCATCCTTGGTCTGCAACCGCGTCCCCTCGGCGCTCCACCCCCTTGGCAGAGCAAAGCCGGTGGTGACCTCGGCGTTAACACCACCCGAAACTTCTACCCTGGCCTCAAGGCTGTCACTCGGCAGAACCTGATCACGATCAAGCCGCGCATGAACCGCCGCGCCACTGGCAAGGCGAATCACATGCGCCAGCTGTTCGCGCTTCCGGCTGATCTTGTGCTCTTGCCCCTCAGGCCCCGTCACACCCTGCAGGGCACCAAGGGCGGCACTGGCATGGCGCAAAATGCCGTCCATGTCCGGAAAACTCTCAATCGCCGCGTCCATATGGTCCTGCACCTCTGGCAGGCCCAAATCACGCAGGTCCCGCGCCAAACCGGAGGCCAAATCCTCATCCGGCCCCGCCACGCGGCTATCGGCAAGGTGCAGCGGCCAATCCCGTTCCTCCCCCGCAGCGATCCAGCGCCCCATGGCCTGTGTCGCGTGGAAAACGCGGCTCTGCTGGCCGATCTGCTCAAAGGTGAAGCCCGTCACCGGATCGGCCCCTTTGGCGTCGATCACAAGGGTCGCGGGCGGGGGCGGCAGGTCGTCGTCATAGGCCTGCCCCGCGCCGGAAAATGCCGGCAGGTAGAGCTTTTTGACCTGCCAAACAGGAAGGTCGCTGCCCTCGAACGCCGGGTCGGCGCTGAGGTCCATAACCTGATGCGCGGCCTCGGTCATGGCGCGGTGATGACCATGTTGCCCGGGCACATCAAGGAAAGTCGGGCAGATAATATCGGGGCGCTCTGTCCGCAGGATGTCAACGAAACGCGCGAGGGTACGCTCGCGCCCCCATTTCCCCATGGTTTCCGTTCCCGATTTGGAGAAGCCGAAATCGAAAATACTGTCATCGGGGCTTTGCGACAGCCAATACATTCGCAGGCCAAGAGCATCACAGGCACGCTCCATCTCGGCCGTGCGCAGCACACCAAGGGCCTCGGTCGCCTCTGTGCCAATGTCATTCTGCCCGCCTTCGCCGCGGGTCGAGCAGGCATAGCTGATGTCCACACCGTCACGGAAGGCCATGGCGGCAAGCATGGCAGAGGTTTCGTCATCCGGATGCGCGCCGGTGTTCATGAAAGAAACGGTCGTTTTAAGGCGTGTTAGAGCCTTCCATAGCGCCACAATACGAGGTTCGGCTTGATGGCGGGCGATGCGGGCTTGGTCGGTCAGGGGCATGTTGATCCTTTGTGATCACAGGGCGGCGGCTTGCGGGGTAAAGGCACGGTTCAGGATCAGGGCCGCCGCGCCAAGCGTCGCCGTCATCCGGCCAGAGGCCCCCGCCTGCACGCGGGCATGGGGGTTATCCGCCCTGTTGGAAACGGACAGCGTCGGAAGCTCCGTATGGGCGACAAGGTAATCCAGAACCCCGGCAGGCATCGCCCCGCCAAGGATGATCGTCTGCGGGTCAAACAGGTTTTCCAAAAGGCCAACCGCCTGAGACAGCGCGGCGCAGGCCCCGTCCAGCCAGTCCATCATTCCCTTGTCGCCCTCGGCAAACAGGGCGCCGAGGGCGGCAATATCCAACGGCCCCTTGCCGAGGTGCTCCTGCACAGAAACACGGCTGAGCAGGGCCTCCAAGGGCAGGGGGCCCTTGGGCGTCGCAACCGGAACATGGCCGATCTCGCCTGCGTTGCCGAAGATGCCGGTGACCAGCTGCCCCTGATTCACAATGCCAAGGCCCAGACCGGCGCCGAAATACAGATAGGCAAAGTGGCTCAGGCCAAGGGCCATACGCTCCGCCATGGCGGCGGCATTGGCGTCATTGGACAGCTCGACAGGAAGGGCCAGCGCCTCCTCGAACAGGGCGGCGGCGTCGACCGATTGCCATCCGGCAAGGTCGGACCCAAGCCCCGAAAGCCCGGTTTGCCCAAAGGGCCCCGGCATCACCACACCCGCGCCAAGCAGCTGCCCCTCAGACAGGCCCGTCTTGGCGAGCATCTCGTCCCGCAGCTTCAAAACCTTGGAGATCACCTTCGCGGGCTCAGGGCTCTTCAAGGTGCGCCGCCGTGTGACGACGGTTTGACCGTGCAGGTCAAGAATGGCGGTGAAAATCGCATCGGGCCGAACCTCTACCCCAAGGGCATAGCCCCCGGCGGAGTTCACGCCGTATTGCATCGCGGGCAATCCCCGCCCACCGGAACGCAGACCGGTTTCCACCAGAAGCCCGTCTTCCTGAAGCTCCGCAATGATATTGCTGACCGCCTGAGTCGAGAGGCCAAGAGATCTCGCGATCTCTGCCCGCCCCATTTCGCCCGCCGATTTGATTCGCCCAAGAACCGCCTGCCGGTTCGAAGACCGCGAGCGTTCGGCGTTGGATCCCTTGATCATCTGTGGGCTGGATGGCGTCATGGGGAAGGATTAACTCAAGCTACTTGATAACTCAAGTGGGTTGAGTTAAGCATGGTGAATAATTCAAAAAGCGCACCCAATCGCGCATCTGCAAAACAACAGACAACCGGGAGACTTCTCTATGAGACACCACCTCAAAGGCATCGCCCTCGCCGGGCTCACCTCTGTCGCCGCATTGTTCAGCAGCGCCGCAAATGCCGTCGAAATTGAATATTGGCAGTATTTCTTTGACGCCCGCGTCGAGGCCATGGAGACCTTGATCGAAAACTTCGAGGCGGCGAACCCTGACATCACCGTCAAGATGACCCACTTCCCCTATGCCGATTACCGCACCAAGGTCGCCGCCGCGATTCCCGCAGGCGAGGGCCCCGACGTGGTGCAGCTCTTCTACGGTTGGTTGAATGACTACAAAGAGGCGGAGCTGATCCAGCCCTTGCCCGCAGAGACCTTCCCGCCAGCGACCATTGATGAGGAGTTCTTCCCCATGGTCGCCGCGATGAAAGAGGGCGACAATTACTGGGCGCTTCCCACTGCCGTCCGCAGCCTTGCCCTTTTCTACAACACACGTCTGTTCGACGAGGCCGGCGTTGAAAGCCCGCCAGAAACCCTGGACGAGTTGATCGAGGTGGCCAAGAAGCTCACCAAATTCGACGGCGCCGGAAACATCACACAGGTTGGCATCACCGCCGGGATGACTGCGCAGGATCACCACTGGTTCCGCGAGGTTCTTGTCCGTCAGATGGGCGGCGATCCCTACCAGGACGACTACAAAACCGTCAGCTACAACACAGAGGCCGGCCAGAAGGCGCTCGATTTCTACATGAGCCTTGTGAAGGAGCACAAAGTCTCTGCCTTCCTGTTTATGGATGAACCTCAGGCGGCCTTCAAAGCGGGCCGTGCGGGCATGCATATCGACGGCTCCTTCCGCATCGGCAGCCTTGAAAACACCCGCGGCCTGAAATGGGGCGTGGCAGAGCTTCCCGCTGGTCCCGATGGCACCAAGTCGAACTATTCCTCCTACTGGGTGAACGCGATCACCACCAAGGCCGAGGGCGAGAAATACGACGCCTCCGTCAAGTTCATGCAGTATATCACCTCGGATGAGGCGATGCAGATCTGGCTTGATACGGTGGGCGAGTTGCCCGCAAAACCCTCCGTCGGGATGACTGAGGCGAACGCCAGCAACGAGGTCTTCGGCCCCTTCATTCGCGGCCTTGCCTATGCCCATACCACCAAGTTCGCCAATGAAAGCGCACAGCGTCAGGTGCTGATGGATATGGTCTCCCGCGTCGATATCGAAGGGCAGTCCAGCGCCGATTCCATCGCCGCAGCCGCCGCCGAGGAGCAAAAGATCCTCGACGATTACTACGCCGAATAAACCACTCACGGTTTTCCGGGCCTGCGCCTCACTCATCCCCCCCAATGCGCAGGCCCGGTTTTGATTTCACCTCAGGCAAGGCCCTTACCACTATGACGCTCTACCGAAACCTCACGATCAAACAGAAACAGATCGTCTGGGCATGGGCCTTTCTCGCGCTGCCGGTTCTTTTCTACACGATCATCCGGTTCTACCCGACGGGCACGGCCTTTGTGATCTCCTTCCAGAACTGGAACCTCTTGGGCAGCCGCACATGGGCGGGCCTTGAAAATTACCGCGAGCTTTGGAACGATCCGGTCTTCTGGAAGGTGTTCAAAAACACCTTCGCCTATCTGCTGATCGGCACACCGGTCAGCCTCGTCCTCAGCTTCATCATCGCCTACCACCTCGATAAGCTCCGCTTTATGCACAGCTTCCTGCGCATGCTCTATTTCCTGCCCTTCATGACATCGGCGGTGGCCATGGCATGGGTCTGGCGCTGGTTCTATCAGGGGGTGCCGATTGGCCTGTTCAACAACATCCTCGCCAGCTTCGGCATCGCGCAGATCGAATTCCTGAACTCCACCACCAATGCCCTGCCGGCGGTCCTCGCACCGGCCATCTGGGCGGGCCTCGGGTTTCAGGTCATCATCTTCATGGCGGGCCTGCGCGCGATCCCGACCAGCTATTACGAGGCCGCAAAGATCGACGGCGTCGGCTGGGCCACGGTCCTGACACAGATCACCCTGCCGCTGCTCAAACCCACCATGGTCTTTATCGTGGTCTTCAGCTCGATCGGCTTCCTGCGCATCTTTGACCATGTCTTCAACATGACCACCAACAACCCCGGCGGCCCGCTGAACGCGACGAAACCGCTGGTGCTGATGATCTATGACACGGCCTTCAATGGCTTCAACATGGGCTATGCCGCGGCGCAAACCGTGGTGCTCTTTACAATCTTGCTGGTTGTCTCGCTGATCCAGCTGCGCCTGCTGCGGAGCGAATGATATGACAGCCACAGACATCCGCCCGACAACCGACGCCGTCCTCAACATCCGCGCCAAACCCAAGCCGCGCAACATGGGCCAAATCATCCGCTGGCTGCTGCTGTTCCTCGGCGGTATCGCGATGGTCATGCCGATCGCCTATATGATCTCCACCTCGTTGAAGTGGCCGCATGAGGTTTACAACGTGAACCTCATCCCCGAGGAACCCACGCTGGAGAACTACACATATGTGCTCGAGGATGGCCGCTTTTACATGTGGTTCATCAACTCGATCATCATTGCCACGCTGACCACCATTTCGAATCTGCTGTTCGACAGCCTCGTCGGCTACACCCTGTGCAAATTCAAATTCCCCGGCCGCCAGATCGTCTTTATCGCGATCCTGTCCACCCTGATGATCCCGACGGAAATGCTGGTGATCCCATGGTATCTGATGTCGCAAAGCCTCGGCTGGCTCGACAGCTACTGGGGCATCATGTTCCCCGGCCTGATGACGGCCTTCGGCACCTTCCTGATGAAACAGTTCTTCGAGAGCGTACCCGATGACTTTATCGAAGCCGCCCGGATCGACGGCCTCAACGAGTTTCAAATCTGGTGGACGGTGGCCATGCCGCTGGTCAAACCCGCCTTGGCGGCTCTGGCAATCTTTGTCTTCCTCGGCAACTGGACGGCCTTCTTATGGCCCCTGATCGTCACCAACTCGGTCGAAATGTACACGATCCCCGTGGGCCTGTCCGGCTTTGGCGATGAGGCCGACGTGGCATGGGAGCTGATCATGACAGGTGCGGCGATCTCCACCATCCCGACCCTTGTGGTGTTCCTGATCTTCCAAAGGTTCATAATCCGCGGCGTTGTCATGGCCGGTCTCAAGGGGTGACAAATTTTTCCAAAAATTTGGCCCGATTTTTTTCAAAAAATCGGCTGCGAGCGTAGAGAATGTTGAAAGAACTATGACTGACACCAGCGTCTTCCCGGACCCCACCTATAAGGCCACCGTCCTTGCGCCTTTGTTCGAAGGGGTGAAAACCCATTACGCGGGCCATATGGCCGCGATCAACAAGGCGCATCTGGTGATGCTGACCGAAACCGGCATTCTGACGCCGGAAGATGGCGCGAAAATCGCGCAGGCCCTTGCCCAGATCGACGCCGAACTCGACGTGCCAAGCCTCACCTATACGGGCGAGCATGAGGATTACTTCTTTGTGGTCGAGGCCGCGCTCAAGGAGCGTTTGGGGGACCTCGGCGGCATGCTCCATACCGCGCGGTCCCGCAATGACATGGATCACACCCTGTTCAAGCTCGCCCTCCAATCGCGGGCGGCGCAGATGTTGGAGCAGATGGAGAGCCTCACCACCGCCCTGATCGCCAAGGCAGAGGCGGAGGCCGAGACCCCCATCGTTGCCTATACCCACGGCCAACCGGCGCAACCCACCACCTTTGGCCATTACCTCGGCGCGATTATCGAGGTTCTGATCCGCGATATGGCGCGCCTTTCGGCGGCGGCAGAGGGGCTGGACCATTGCCCCATGGGTGCGGCGGCGATCACCACCTCGGGCTTCCCGATTGACCGCGCCCGTATGGCGGATCTGCTCGGCTTTGACGGGCCTTTGATCAACTCCTACGGCTGCATTGCCTCGGTGGATTATGTCACCGGCCTTTATTCCGCGATCAAGCTGGTCTTTGTGCATCTGGGTCGCGTGGTTCAGGACATGGCCTTCTGGTCCTCTTTCGAGGTCGGGCAGCTCTATGTTCCCAACGCTTTGGTGCAGATCAGCTCAATCATGCCGCAAAAGCGCAATCCCGTGCCGATCGAGCATATGCGCCATCTGGCCAGTGTGACGGCGGGGCGGTGCGATATGATCGTGAACACCATGCACAACACGCCCTTCACCGACATGAACGACAGCGAGGGCGAGGTGCAGCAAGCCGGCTATGCGGCCTTCGAGAGCGGCGGGCGCGTGCTTGACCTGCTCACCGCCTTCCTGCCCGCCTGCCGGATCAACGAAAAGAACGTGCGCCGCAACACCGATGCGGCCTGCATCACCATCACCGAACTGGCCGATACCCTTGTGCGCGACGAGGGGCTGAGCTTTCGTCAGGCCCATGAGATCGCCGCCGGAACCGCCCGCGCCGTGATTTCCGAGGGCAAGCCCCTCGGCAAGGGGTTCGTGGAGTTTTTCGCCGTTTTCAACGCCGCCACGCGGCGTGACACGCGGCTTACCGAGGCGGATTTCGCGGATGCCACATCCGCCGAAACCTTCATCGCCCGCCGTGACCGCCCCGGCGGCCCGGCCCCCGCGGCCCTTGCTGCGGCCCTTGAGACATATGCGTCGGATGTGCAACGCCTGCGCGCCGAATTCACTCATCGCAATACGCGCCGCGAGGAGGCCGCACAGCGCCTCGACACCGCGTTTCAAGCCCTATTGGAGAGCTGACACATGGCCAACCTTGCCCTGCGCAACCTGACCAAAATCTACGGCAAGACCGAGGTGCTTCATGGCATCAACCTTGAGGTGGCCGATGGGGAGTTCGTCGTTTTCGTCGGCCCCTCGGGCTGCGGCAAATCCACCACCCTGCGGATGATCGCGGGGCTTGAGGAAGTCTCTGCCGGGGAGGTCGTGATTGATGACCGCGTCGTCAATAACCTCGAACCCAAAGAGCGTGACATCGCCATGGTGTTTCAGAACTACGCCATCTATCCGCATATGTCGGTGAAGAAGAACATCGCCTTCGGGTTGCGTTCCTCGAAACTCTCCAAGCCGGAGAAAGAGGCGCGGATACAGGAGGTTGCGGGCATCCTCGACATGACCCACCTGTTGGAGCGCAAGCCCTCGCAGCTGTCCGGTGGCCAACGTCAGCGGGTTGCGATCGGCCGCGCCATGGTGCGTGATCCGGCGGTCTTCCTGTTTGACGAGCCGCTCTCCAACCTTGACGCACAGCTGCGCACACAGATGCGGCTGGAGATCAAAAAGCTGCACCAGCGGGTCGGCAACACCATCGTTTTCGTCACCCATGATCAGGTCGAGGCCATGACAATGGCGGACCGGATCGTGATCATGAAGGACGGTCATATCCAGCAGGTCGGCACACCGGAGGAGGTCTACCATAGCCCCGCCAATGCTTTTGTCGCCCAGTTTATCGGCGCCCCTTCGATGAATATGCTGCCCGGAGCGCTGGAGGGCGGCGCGCTTGTGCTCGACTCCGGTCAAAGCATCAGCACCGGCCATAGCAGCGAGGGCACGCGCAGGGTGAAGGTCGGGGTGCGCCCTGATGACCTGTTCCTTGGCGCGGGCACGCAGGTTGTCAGCGGCCATGTCACCGTGCGCGAGCCCTTGGGGCCGGAAACCCTGATCTATGTCGATACCGGCGTGGGCGAGGTGATCGCCAAGGCCGATGGCCGCAATCCGCCCGAGGTGGGCGCAGAGGTCAGCCTGAGCGCCGATCCTGCCAACCTGCATGTCTTTGACGCAGAAACCGGCGAGGCCCTGTGAGCAAACCGCGCGCCTCCATCCTTTGTGCCGGACGCCTTTACTGCGATCTGGTCTTTACCGGCGTGCCCAATATGCCTGTCATGGGCGCCGAAACCTTTGCCGATGGCCTCTCGCTTCATGCGGGGGGCGGGGCCTTTATCACTGCGGCGTCTTTTGCCGCTTTGGGCTGGCCTGTCTCGCTTTTGTCGGCCCTGCCTTCGCCGCCGTTCGAGGCGGTGGTTCAGGGCGATATCGCCGCGGCCAATGTGGACGCGAGCCTTTGTAGCAAGGGCGATACCGCTGTCGGACCACAGATCACCGTGGCCATTGCGCGGGGCGGCGACCGCTCTTTCCTCAGCCACAAGGCGGGCGCGGCCCTGCCGCAGATGGAGAGCCTAGAGGGGCCTTGGACCCACCTGCATTTCGGCGAGCTGCGCAGCCTTGTGGAGCATCAGGATATGATCGCCAAGGCCCGCGCTGCTGGCATGACGATCTCGGCCGATTGCGGCTGGGACGACGAGCTTCTGGCGCAAGGGGAGAGCCTTGCGGAGATCCTTTCCGCTGTTGATGTGTTCCTGCCGAACGAGGCGGAGTTCGACCGGCTTTGCGCCTCTGGCCTGCTCGAGGGGGCAGTGCCTCTGACGGCGGTGAAATGCGGGGCCAAGGGCGCGCGGGCGCGGGGCGTTGATGGCTGGATTCACCAGCCGACCAAGCCGGTGCAGGTGATTGATGCCACCGGCGCGGGGGACGCATTTAATGGTGGATTCCTAAGTGGTTGGCTCGAAGGGCAGGCCCTGTCCGATTGCCTGATCGCGGGCAATATCTGCGGGGCGGCTTCGGTCGGTCAGGCGGGTGGAACCGGCGGGCTGGGGCAGATCAAGGGCGCGCTGACCGGCGCGGCCTAGGGGCGGCAAACCCCCTTGACTGTTTCGGCGCGGATCGGCAGGCAGGCGCCATGAAAACAAGCACTGTGATGATCCCGGCATGGGTGGATGGCACCCTGACTCCCGTTGAAAAGCTGGAGGTCCACAAACGCGGCCTGCGGCATATGGCGGTTTCAGTGTTTGTGATGGCGGGCGACCGGGTTTTGCTTCAGCGTCGGGCGCTTGGCAAATACCACACGCCGGGCCTTTGGGCCAATACCTGCTGCACCCATCCCGATTGGGAAGAGCCAGCAAATACCTGTGCAATCAGACGGTTAGACGAGGAACTCGGCATCACCGGCCTTGTGCCGGAGCACCGCGACCAGATCGAATATCGCGCCGATGTGGGCGGGGGGTTGCTGGAGCATGAGGTGGTCGAGCTGTTCGTCGCCGAGGCCGATATCGGCCTGACCGTGCGCCCCAATCCCGAGGAGGTGGCAGAGGTTCGCTGGGCGCCGCTTGGGGACTTGCTGGAGGAGATCGCGGCGCAGCCGGAGGTCTTTACCCCCTGGCTGCGGATTTACCTGACCGAACATCGCGACCGGATTTTCGGACGCTTGCTGCCGGATGCGGCGGGGGGCGTTTAGCCCTGTAAAACCTGATGCACAAGTGATGCACATCCGATGCACAATCCATGCATATGTTTTGCAGATCGCCCCTGTCGCCGCGCGGCATCGCCTATTCGGCGGCTGGCGGGGCGAGGGAGTAAAGGAAGGCGTAGATGTCCTTCGCGTCCTGTTCCTGTTTCACCTTGAATGACATTTTGGCGCGGGCGCGTTTGTCGCCGGTGAACTCGCGCAGGAAGTTGGTCGGGTCCATGACGTAGCCGGCGAAGTTTTCCTCTGTCCATGTCAGGCCGGAGGTCTCGCCCGCCTCGATCATGGATTTGCCATAGCGGAACCCCTCGACCGCGCCAGCAGGTTGCAGGGCGATGGCGTAAAGGTTCGGGCCGGTGCGGGAGCGTTTGCCCGCCAGAGTTTCGCCTTCGGCGTTTTGCACCACATGGCAGGTGACGCATTGCTTGGCAAAGGCGGCCTCGCCCGCGGCGATATCGCCGCTGGGGGCGGCGGGGGCGGCGGTTTCGACAACACCCTCGGCTTCGCTCTCTGTCTCGTGGCTTTCGGCCATTGCGGCGGGGGCGAATGTGGCGAGCAGGGCGGCGGTGGTCATCGCGGCGTAGAATTTCATAGCTTGGTGTCCTTCCCTACGGCTGAATTTCTGCCGCTAGAGAGCGCCCGCGGGGCCGCGAAGGCAAGACCTCAGATTGTCACAGTCACTGTGTCGCAGGGCGGGGCCGGTCAGGGGCGGGGCCGGTCAGGAGTATCCGGCAAAGAGCGGCGAGGTTTCCACCAGCGAGACAGAGGCGGTGCGCCGCCCGCGCGACGACAGCGTGGCCTCGCGCAGCACCTTGATCGCCTCGGCGGGGCGCAGGGGCAGCTGGCCGGAGGGGATCGGGGTTTTGATCTTCACGCGGAAGGGCTGTTTGTCCTTGTTCAGGGTTTCGCGGAACAGGGTGATGTCGCGCAGGGTCGGGTGGATCAGGTCCAGCAGGTAGAACAGGGCAGAGTTGCGCGCCTGTATGTTCACCGGCACCACCGGCGCGTCGAATTTGCGGGCGATCATGGCCGCCGATTGCATCCATTCCCGCTCATGCAACCGCAGGGCGCGGCGTTTGGCCAAGCGGCCAGAGGGGAAGATCAGCCCGCAGCGCCCCGCCGACATGGCCTGTGAGGTCAGGCGCATGGTCTGCTTGGTTTTCTCGTAGCTGCGTTTTTCGGTGCGCCATTCCACGGGCAGGATCAATTCGTCCATCTGCGGCAGGACGCGCATGATGTCGGAATTGGCAAAGATAAAGATATCGGGCCGCACGGCGCGGACGGCGTGATACAGGATGATCCCGTCGGCGATGCCGGTGGGGTGGTTGGCGACGATCATCACCGGCCCCTCGCGGGGGATATTTCCCAGCCCCTCGACCTCTACATTCCGGGCGAGGCGGTGGGTGAGAAAGCTCATGACCTCATGGGCCGATTTGCCGCGCAGCTGGGCCGCGATGTCGAGGGTCTCGCGGTAGTTGAGCAGCCATTCGGAAAAGCGCCGCATCAGGCGCGTGATCCGCCCCGGGGCGTAGAGCCATGGGGCGCGTTCGGCAACAAGGGGGTCTATCCGGTCTCTCATGACGGATCATGTAGGACCGGTTTGAAACAAGTGTGTGAAACTTATCCGCCCCCGCGTGGGGGCGGCGAAATTTTGCGCGAATGCCTAGGCGAGGGCGGCGGCAATCCCCCGAAGTTCGGCCAAAGCGCGCAGCCTGCCGATCAAAGGATAGCCGGGGTGCGTGTTTCCGCCGATATCGGAGAGCAGGTCATGGCCGTGATCGGGGCGGAAGGGAATCGCGATGCCGCGGGCTTTTTCGGCCTGTAGCAGGGCGCGGATGACGGCGGGCATGTCGGTGTCGCCCTCAAGATGCGCGGCCTCTTCGAAGGATCCGTCCGGTTCCTTGCGCACATTGCGCAGGTGGGCAAAGTGGATGCGATCGGCGAACTGGCGGGCGATGGCGGGCACATCGTTGATCGGGTTGGCACCGAGCGATCCGGTGCAGAGGGTCAGCCCGTTTTCAGGGGCCTCCACCGCGCCGAGCAGAAATTCGATATCGGCGGCGTTAGAGACGATTCTGGGCAGGCCGAGCAGGTCGCGCGGCGGGTCATCGGGGTGGACGCCGAAGGTCATGCCAAGCTCCTGCGCCGTGGGGATGATTTCTTGCAAGAAGCGTTTGAGGTTGGCGCGCAGGTCATCGCGCGTAAGCCCCTCGTAGGTGCGCAGGACGCGGCGCAGCCCCGCGATATCGTAGCGGTCAAAGGCGCCGGGCAGGCCGGACATGATGGCGGCCAGCAGGTCCTGTTGGTCGGCGTCTGTCGCGGTCAAATACCAAGCGTCGCCTGCTTCCATGGCCTCGGGCGTGTAGGTCTCTCGCGCCTCCTCCCGTCCGATCATATGGACCTCGAAGGCCGCCATGCGGGGGGCGGAGTAGCGCAGGCAGGTGCCGCCGCGGGCCACGGGGGCGGCAAGGTCGGTGCGGGTCCAGTCCAGCAGCGGCATGAAGTTGTAGCAGATGTTTTTCACGCCCTGCGCGGCGAGGTTGGCCATGGATTGGCGGTAACTGGCAAAAAGGGTGGGCAGGTCCCCCTCGCCGCGTTTGATGTTTTCATGGACGGGGAGGCTTTCGACCACGTCCCATGTGAAACCGGCGGCCTCGATCACGCTGCGGCGTTCGGTGATCTGATCCGGTTGCCAGACCTCGCCGTAGGGGATGTCATGCAGGGAGGTCACGATGCCCGAAGCGCCGGTTTGGGCGATTTCGGGCAGGGTTATGGCGTCCAGCGGGCCGAACCATCTCCATGTTTCTTTCATCGCGGTTCTCCGGTTTTGGGCGGTGTTAGGCTCTGTTAGGCGGGTTTTTTGGCCAGTTTGTCGTGGTCAAGCGGGACGAGCGCGCCGCGCTGGCCGATGACCTGACCCGAGACCTGACAGCCAAGGGTGATGGCGGCCTCGATCGGGGCGGCGCCGGCGATGCCGGCAAAGAAGCCGGCGTTGAAGCTGTCGCCTGCGGCGGTGGTGTCGACGACCTCGCCGACGGGGGGCGGGGAGACCTCGCCCAGTTTGCCGTTATGGGCGTAATGCACCGTGCCGGGGCCGTTTTTGACCACCACGGTGGTGGCGCCGACCTTGAGGTAGCGGTCGCGGGTGGCGTCGATGCTCTCGTCGCCGAAATAGCTCGCTTCGTCGTCATAGGAGGGCAGCACGATGTCGGAGACAGCGGCGGCATGCATGACGGCATCGCACATCTCGGTCTCGCTGCCCCAGAGGCGGGGGCGCAGGTTGGAATCAAAGGCGGTGGTTTTGCCCGCGGCGCGGGCGGCGGCGAGGGTTTCCAGCAGGGTCTCGCGCGCTTTGGGAGTCAGGATGCCAAGGGTGATGCCGGAGAAATAGATCACGTCGCTGTCCGCGACCGAGGCCGCGAGGGCGGCGGGGTCATCGGCAAGCTGGCGGGCGGCGGATTGGTCGCGCCAGTAGGAGAAGCTGCGCTCGCCATCATTGAGGGAGATCAGGTAGAGGCCCACGGAGCGCTCTGCGCTCTGGCCGATGTGGTGGGTTTCGATCTTGGCCTCGCTCATTTGCGCCAGCATGGCGCCAGAGGCCGCATCGGTGCCGACGCGGGTGACATAGCGCAGGGCCCATTCGGGGCGGATCTGTTTCAGATACCAGGCCGTGTTATAGGTATCGCCTGCAAAGCCCATCTGGAACTGGCCGGAGCTGCCCGCAGGGGCCATTTCGACCATGCATTCCCCGATGGCGGTAAAGCGGCCGGGCGCGCCGCCGCGGGTGATGAAGGGGTTCGTGGGGGTGGAATCAGCCATGGAATTGTCTCTTTCTTCTGGGCAACTGGTATACTATTATCCCAGAAATGCAAAGCTTCGCCATGCGCCCTGTGAACCCCGCAGGATTTTGTGGGAAACGCGGTGTGATTGTGACTAATTGAACCAGAATCGAAAGGAAGAACAGATGACAGAATTTCCAGTGGTAAGCCCAGATACCAACGTAAAGCGGCAGGTTCTGGCGGATACGCCGACCCTGATGATGGTGGCCTTCACCTTTGAGGCCAAGGGCGCCGAGGGGGCCTTGCATAGCCATCCGCATGTTCAGTCGACCTTTGTTGAAAGTGGGCGGTTCATGTTCACCATCGACGGGGTTCAGCGCGAGGTTGGCCCGGGTGACACCCTGATCGTGGAAAGCGGGTTGGAGCATGGCTGTGTCTGCCTTGAGCCGGGCCGGTTGATTGATAACTTCTCGCCGCGGCGCGACGACTTTTTGTAAGATCTGTTTGCTCCGTGTTGTCATTGGGCCCTGTGGCCCATTGGCGGCGGGGAGCGAACGCGCCTGCGCGCCGGAGCGCGCAGGCATTACTCGTACAAAACTTCGCTTAGCTGAACAGCATGCCGCCGTTGATATCGACGTTGGCGCCGGTGATGAACGCGGAGTCGTCACAGGCGAGGAACAGCACCAGATTGGCCACATCATCCGGCACGCCCTGACGTTTCAGGGGGGCGCTGGCCTCAAAGCCTTTGCGGGCCTCTGGCTTGGTGTGGATGTTGTGGAAATCGGTATCGACCATGCCGGGGCAGAGGGCGTTGACGCGGATTTCGGGGCCAAGGTCCTTGGCCAGACCGCGCGTCAGGGTCACAACAGCGCCCTTGGAGGTCGCATAGGCAAAGGAGCCGGGGCCGCCGCCGTCGCGGGCCGCTTGGCTGGCGAGGTTGACGATCGCGCCGGATTTCATGTGCGGCAGGCAGGCCTTGATCATCAGGAAGGTGCTGGTGAGGTTCAGGTCCATCACCGCGTTCCAGTGGTCGAGGTCCATTTCCTGAATGGATTTACGTGCGATCAAGCCGCCCGCGTTGTTCACCAGCACATCGACCGCGCCGTATTCGGCCACGGTGGCCGCAACCAGCGCGTCGACGCCTTCGGGCTTGGACAGGTCGCCCTGCAGGGCGAAGGCATTGCCGCCAGCGGCTTTGATCTCTGCCACGGTTTCGTCGGCGCCCTTGGAGCTTGCGAAATAGTTGACGGCGACATTGGCGCCCTCGCGGGCCAGCATCACGGCGCAGGCGCGGCCGATGTCGCGGCCGCCGCCTGTTACGATGGCTGTTTTACCTTGAAGTTTCATAGGGATCTTTCCTTTAGGCTCTGATGGGTCGGGTTAGCTTCCGACGTCGAAGGTTTTGGGGACGACAACCTTGAAGCTGCGGTCGTCGGAATCGGTGAAATACAAATCGCAGTCGTAGCCCTGATCATCGAGGAAGCTGAAGATGCGCTTGGGCGCAGAGAGCGAATAGGGCACGACCAGCGTTGCGATCCGGTGACGGATGGCCTTTGGGAACTTTGCCGTCAAGCAGGTGCTGATTGGCAGGCCCTCGATCTCTGACGGGTCAACGCCGGGGAAGCCGGTGTTTTGCGACAGGGTGGGGTTTCCGGCCTCGGACCACAGGACCTTGCCGTAGAAACCGGCCTTTTCGCCGGTGTAGCGGAAGGTGGTATCGCCAAGCTGCATCGGCGCATTGGCGTGCAGCAGCCAGTCGATCTCTACCGGCTCGTCCGCGTCGATGGAATCGACGATGACAAAGTAGCTGTTGTCGACAAAGTAGATGTCGCGCAGCACCGATGTGACCTCTGGCGAGAGGCTTTGGTAGGCTGCGGTTGCATCGCCTTGGATAAAGATATGATCGCCGCGGTCCTCTGCGGTGTTGATCTGGCCCTTGGCCCCGCGTGCCATGACCTTGTCCTTGCCCGCATATTGCCCCTTGCCGTTGATCAGGATGGCGTTCTTGGAGACCGTCTGGCGGCGCCAGACCTGATGCATGGAGCTGTTGAAGGCGACGTAGTGGCCCGACTGGATCAACAGATCCTCGCCAAAGCCCGCAAGGCAGATCGCGTTCTGGTCGCCGTGGCTGTGGCTGATCGAGCCATAGGGCGAGGATTTCATCACGAACTGGATATGCTCGTCCGGGCTTTGCATCTTGCGCTGGATCGCGACCCAGCCGATGCCCTTGAACCAGCGCAGCTGGTCGTCATCGGCGGGGGGCGTTGCCTCGACGATGGGGAAATCGGTGCGATAGGCGAGCTCGTCAAAGTTAAAGTCCCACCAGCCCCAGTTGTAGAACATCTTTTCCGTGCCGGGGTTGGTGCGCAGGATTTCGTCGTAATACCACTGATAGGCCCCGTTGCCTGTGACGCCTGCGTATTGGCGCAGGTTGTAGCCGACCTTGACCGCAGGCAGGTCGCCCATGGTGCTGTCATCGCCAAAGGTGGCGCGGCGGGTGTCGGGCGATTTGGTGTAAAGGGGGAAGTCGCCTGTGCGCTGGAAGAAGGGGCGTTGATACAGGTCGATCCCGGTGTAGCCCTTGAGCAGGTTTGCCGCGTCGATCAGATAGGCCATGCCAGTCATCCAGTAATGCGGCCCCTCGGCCCAGCCACCGTCGCTGTCGCCCCAAGGGGAGTAGACGGTGAAGAGGAATTCGATGGAGTAGTTGAGCCATTCCTCGGCCTCATCGGCGTGATCCAGCAGCGCGATAGAGGCGGGGATCAGCACGGCAGAGACGGCGCGCACGGCGTGGCTGTCAAACGGGAAGAGGTGGATATTGGCGTGTTTGATCAGGTGGTCCGCTGTTTCGCGGGTGCGGGCCAGAAGGGCCACGCGCACGAGTTCGCGCTCGTCCTCTGACAGCTCGTCATAGAGCCAGTCATAGCCCCAAGCGAGGGCGAGGTTGACGCGGAAGGCCCATTCGTCGGTGTAGCTGCGCGAGGTTGTGCCCGTGGGGTTCCACGCGGCGGCGCTGAGGAGCCATTCCTTGGCGCGGGCTGTCATCTCTGCGTTGTCGGTGACGGCGCCGCCGATGGCGAGGTGGCGGATCGCGTAGAGCAGTTCCTGGCAGTCGATGTATGTCTGGCGCCAGATCGGCGCGACGCGTTTGTGCCCGGGGTAGCCTGCGGGCTCTGGCATCACCTCGCGGTCCATCCATGGCAGGACGGAGTTTTCAAAGAAGTTCGACCATGTGCAATGGTCCGCGTCCTTGGCCACATCCTTGCGGAACTGTTTCAGACGGTCTGGCGTGAGCCAGAGGCGCGGGTGGGCGCGGGTGGCGTTGTTAAAGCGGGTCTCGCGGCTGGCGAGGGGGGTTTCGGGCAGGCCGGCGGCAATGGTGAAGGCGCGGCTCTGGCTCCATTGCGATGTGGGCTTGCCTGTCTTGGCGTCACAGGTGGCATAGGACCAGTGATAGCTGCCATCGGGCAGGGTGACATCGGGGGTAAAGAAATTCAGCGGGATATTGGCAAAGACATGGGTGCCCTTGGCCGGATAGGCCGGATCGCCCGACACACGCAGCACATATTGGGCCTCGTCCTCGATCACCGGCAGCCAAGTAAAGCGCGGCGGGTTCTCGGCAATCACGCTGTCTGCGGTGGGCGCATACTGGATGGTCAGCTGGCCGGAGTTCGGCTCGTCGAGGGGGGGGGCTGCGGTCGTGGAGGAGGACATTCGAACGGCTTTCTATGCGGTGCAATGGGGGATCGGTCTGGTGGAAAATAGTGGTGCGGCCCCTGTGTCAGGGCCGCACCCGAGCTGGCGAGGGAAGGTTCGCCAACGTCGTTTCTTAGCCGCCGTACTGGCGTTTGTAGGCGGAGTTCATGACTTCGAGGACTTCTTCGTAACCCATCTTGTTCAGGGTCTCGACATAGGCATCCCAGTCTTCCTTGATGTCACCAGAGCCAAGGATCCAAGCCTGCTGACGCTCCAGCATGTAGGTTTCGATCGAGGGGTAGTATTTGTCGTAGACGGCCTGCTCGTCCTGGTTGAAGGCCACGCCAAGGAACTGCTCGACGAGGAGGTCTTCCTGGTCGTAAAGCTCGATGCCTTTGCGGGCGCTGTCACGGGTCCACTGCCACTCATAGCGGTAGTCCTGTGGGTAGCCGCGGTAGACCTGCGCACCTTCAAGGTACATCTGGCTGTTCACGGGCTGACCGGAGTTCAGAACCTCGTCTTTATAGACGGGCTGACCATCGACCATGTCCCATGTTTTGCCTTCCACACCAAAGTTGGCCAGAAGCGCGCCCTCTTCGGAGAACCAGTAGTCGAAATACTTGATGGTTTCGACGGGATGCTCGTTGGAGAAGCTGATCGCCCAGCCGTCCGGCTTCATCGGGATGCGGCGGTTTTCTTCGATCCGGTTACCGGAAACCGACTTTGGCGGCAGGTAAGGGATAAAGTTGAAACCCTCGACCTTGTCGGCCAGTGCGATGTTGTAACCGGAGGTGGAGGCGAACCAGTCATGGGTCATGCCGCCAAGGTTCTCGCCCAGCAGGTAGTCACGCGCAGAGGAGCCGCGGGTGAACAGCTCTGGATCGATCAGACCCTCGGCATACCATTTGGCGATATTGGCCAGACCGTCACGGTAGGCTTCCTGCGCATAGGGATGCGCAACCGCGCCGTCCTTGAGGTAGAACTGGTGATAGACATCGGCGCCGGTGGAGCGTGCGTCCCACAGGTTCAGCAGGCGCAGGACCTCTTCCCAGTCACGCACGAAGAAGGGGATCTCGTCCTTTTCGCCGTTGCCGTTGGGATCCTGATCGCGGAAGGCCACCAGAGTTTCATAGAGCTCGTCTACGTTGTCGGGGGCCTCAAGACCCAGAGCGTCGAGCCAGTCCTGACGGACGAACCAAGCGCGGGCATATTTGCCGTCTGGCAGATAGGGGATGTAAT
Organism: Harenicola maris; assembly: GCA_018524345.1. Classification (GTDB taxonomy): domain Bacteria; phylum Pseudomonadota; class Alphaproteobacteria; order Rhodobacterales; family Rhodobacteraceae; genus Harenicola; species Harenicola maris. The sequence continues at coordinate 257,594 of JADQAZ010000002.1, read as the reverse complement.
AGACGTTGCCGTCATAGGCCGCGATGGCGTTCCAGATGTCGGGATGCTCGTCAAACCATGCCTTGATGTTGGGGGCATGCTCGGCGACCAGCTCGTTCAGGGGCTGGAAAGCGCCCTGTGGGCCGTATTCGTTGACCGGCTGTTTGATCTTGGCGCCGCCAACGATGTCGGGCAGGTCGCCCGTGGCCAAAAGCAGGTTCATCGCTTCGGACTGGTCGGTGGAGTTGCGGCCCGATGTTTTGTCGATCAGGTGAATGTTTGTCGCCTCCCGTGCGACTTCTTCCACGGGGTAGATTTTGCTGGTGTCGCCGCCGGGGCCATAGCCCTGCGCGCGGGCCCAGTGCATGTGCACCGTCAGCTCAAGGGGTTCTTCGACGATGGGCAGGTGCCCGTCGGCAAAGGCGGGCGTGGTCATTGCCGTGCTGCCAAGGATGGCGAGGGTTAGGGTTAAATTTCGCATGAATGGTTCCTCCCTATATGCGATTTTTTCCTGTTGAACGTATTCCTGTGACCTTCCGTTATTCCTTTACTCCGCCCAGCAAGATGCCCTTGCTGAAGTATTTCTGAAGGAACGGATAGATCAGTAGAATTGGAATGATGGAGCAGACGATGATCGCCGCGCTGACGGTTTCAAAGGAGTAGGCCGCGGTCAGCAGGGACGTGGCGAATTCCTCGTCATCGGAAAGCTCGGCGATGACCTTGCGCAGATAGACCTGAAGCGGGATTTTCTCCTCGTCCTGCAGCAAGACCATGGCCCAGAAGAACCCGTTCCAGCGCGACACGATGCAGAACAGCGCAACCGTGGCGATGGCGGGTTTGGACAGGGGCATGTAAACCTTCCACAGCACCTGAAACTCGTTTGCGCCGTCCATGCGCGCGGCCTCTTCAAAGGACTGCGGAATGCCCTCGAAGAAGTTGCGCAGCAGGATGATGTTAAACCCGTTCACGGCAAAGCCGATGATGATGCCAAAGTAGCTGTCCAGCAGGCCAAGATCGCGCATGTTCAGGAAGAACGGGATCAGGCCGGCGTTGAACCACATGGTAAAGGCCACCATCAGGTTCCAGAACCGCCGCCCCTTGAGCTGTGGACGCGACAGGGCATAGGAGCCGGGGATGATGAACAGCAGGCTCATCAAGGTGCCGCCGATCGTGTAGATAAAGGTGTTGCCGTAGGAGGACCAGAACAGCGGCTCGGAGAGCACCTGTTTGTAGGCCTCAAGCGTGAAACCCACCGGCGTCAGGATGACATTGCCGGCGCGGGCCTCGAACCCCGTGCTCATCGACAGCGATGTGATGTAGATGAACGGATAGAGGGTCGAGAGGGTGAACAGCCCGATCAGGACCATGTTGATGACGACGAAGAGTTTGTCGCCGCGTGAATAGAGATTCATATTCGTCATGGCTGGCTCCCCCCTACCAAAGCGATGTGCGCGAGTAGCGCTTTGAAATCGTGTTCGCAGTCATCACCAGCACAAAGGCCACCACCGCGTTGAACAGGCCCGCAGCCGCCGCCAGATCATACTGGCCGCCCTGGATACCCTGACGGTAGATAAAGGTGTTGACGACATCGGCTGTCGAGTAGGTCGCAGGCTGATACAGCAGGATGATCATCTCGAAGGAGACCTCGAGCATGTTCCCGATGCGGATAATCAGCATGATGATGATGGTCGGCAGGATGGAGGGAATGGTGATTTTCCACATCATCTGCCAGCGGCTGGCGCCATCGACCACGGCGGATTCATACAGCGTCGGAGAGACGCCTGCGATGGCCGCAAGGTAAACGATCGACTGGAAGCCCGCCTCTTGCCAGATGCCCGTGCCGACGAAAATCGGGCGGAACCATTCCGGCTTGGTCAGGAAGTAGATCGGATCAATGCCGAACCAGCCAAGGAAGGTGTTCACAATGCCCGCGCTGGGGCTGAAGGCGGTGATCACGATCCCCGCAATAATCACAGAGGAGACGAAGTGCGGCAGATACACGATGGTCTGTGCCGATTTCTTGAACCACTGTTTGAGGATTTCATTGAACATCAGCGCGATGATGATCGGCATGGGAAAGCCGAAGATCAGGCCGTAGAAGCTGATGATAATGGTGTTTTTGAGGGCGCGGAGGAACTGGTCATTGCCAAACAGGGTTTGGAAGTGTTCAAGGCCGACCCATGGGCTTGCCGCGACGCCGCGGAAGATGGAGTAGTCTTTGAAGGCGATCTGCAGGCCATACATCGGCTTATAAAGGAAGACCAAAAGCCAGACGATGGTGGGCACTAGCATCACATATAGCTGCCATTCCCGTTTGAAGTGATCCCCGAGGTTTTGCAGCTTGGACGGTTTCAGGTCGCGCTGGGCTTCGCGGGCTTCGACCACCAACTCCTCGGTCGAAATGCCGGAGGTGTTCGGGTCCATGCTCATGGCTCTACCCTCTGACCGGGGAGCGCCTCGCCTGTTTTGGCATCGAAGACGCGGATCAGGTTCGGCTCGATGGTAAAGCCGGTGACATTGTTGATCATGTCCATTTTGCCAAGGGTCTCGGTGCGCAGAACAAAGGGTTTGCCGCCGAGCATGGCGTGGATCAGGGCCTCTGATCCCAGTGTTTCGATCAGGTCAACATCCATCGGGACGCGGTTTGCCGTGCCTTCGGTGGCGATCGTGGCAAATTCGGGCCGGATGCCAAGGATCACCTTGTCGCCGACCGCGTGGTTCAGGGCGTTGAGCGGCGCGAGGGGGATGTCGTGCCCCTCGAACTCGGCCATGGGGGCGTCGCCGCCCGCCTTGACCGTGGCCTCGACCATATTCATCGGCGGAGAGCCGAGGAAGCCCGCGACAAAGGTGTTCTTCGGGTTGAGGAACAGGTCCATCGGGGTGCCGATCTGTTCGATGCGGCCATCGTGCATCACGACGATCCGGTCGGCCAGTGTCATGGCCTCGACCTGATCGTGGGTCACGTAGATGGATGTCACGCCGAGGCGCTGGTGCAGGCGTTTGATCTCGGCGCGCATCTGGGTGCGCAGCTTGGCATCAAGGTTGGAAAGCGGCTCGTCGAACAGGAAAACCTTGGGGCGGCGCACGATGGCGCGGCCCATGGCGACGCGCTGACGCTGACCACCGGAGAGGTCGGCGGGGCGACGCTCAAGGTAATCGGTCAGGCCAAGGATGCCGGCGACCTCGTCAACCGAGGAGGCGATGTGCTCCTTGCTTTCCTTGCGGATTTTCAAGCCGAAGGCGATGTTATCGGCCACGTTCAGGTGCGGATAAAGGGCGTAGTTCTGGAACACCATCGCCACGTCCCGATCCTTGGGGGCGACGCGGTTCACAAGCTTGCCGTCGATGGTCAGGGCACCGCCCGAAATTTCCTCAAGCCCGGCGATCATGCGCAGGGTTGTCGACTTGCCACAGCCGGAGGGGCCGACAAGCACAACGAATTCTTTTTCCTGCACTTCAAGGTCGATCCCATGGACAACCTGCACGGCCCCATAGGCTTTAACGATACTTTCCAAAACGACGCCGGACATGTTTCCTCCCCAAATCCCAACAGATGCGAATCGTGAGACGTGCATCTTTGAACTACCATACTAGTAAAGTTCGTAGCATACTAGTATTGATTTAGGGTGACATTGATCGTTTAATGGGCCCAGGTAGGAGGTTCCAAGTTATGCTCGATCGTCTCGGTAATAATATTACTATAGCGACAAATTTTTGAATGTGGTGACTCTATTTCAAAAATAAAAGCCTTGGAAATAGGCCTTTGCCCTGCGCAACATTCCGCCGATGCGGGGCGGCGCGGGGGCAGATGTCTAGGGAAGGGGCGGGCCCTTAACTGGGCAGATCACGCTGGAACCTAAATGGGAATTCTGGTAGCAAGCCGCAACAGAAAGCACTGAAAACATGGCCCCAACAGCACAGGCAAGAGATCGCAGAACATCGGTTGATGTGGTTTTTGACGAACTCTACGAGTCAATCTCTGGCATGGAATTGCTGCCGGGGGACAAAATTTCCGAGGCGGAGATCGCGACCAAATTCGGCGTCTCGCGTCAGCCCGTGCGCGATGCGTTCAACCGGCTGGAAAACCTCGACCTGCTGTTGATCCGGCCCCAGCGCGCGACGGAGGTAAAGCGATTCTCCTCCCGGACTATTGCCAAGTCGCGCTTTGTGCGGGCCGCGGTGGAATGTGAGGTTCTGCGCCGCGCCGCCCGCCTGTGCGGCGAGGAGGGCGAGGCCCTTTTGGAGGCCAGCCTTGCCCTGCAAAAGATCGCCATCAAGGCGCCGACCAACGATAAATTCGGCGAGCTGGATTACCAATTTCACGAGACGATCTGCGGCATCGCGCAGGTGGATTACGCCTTTGAGGTGATCAAGGAAGAGAAGGCCAAGGTGGACCGGCTCTGCATGCTCAGCCTTGCCAAGACCGACCGGCGGGATCAGCTTTTGCTGGACCACAAAGAGATCGCCAAACAGATCATCGCCAATAACGAAGAGGGCGCCGTGGCCGCGGGCCTTGTGCATCTGTCGCGTTTGGACGCCACGATCGAGACGATTCAGGAAAAGAACCCCGACTACTTCGAGGATTAGATCGCGCTGGAGGCATGTTTCCAATCGCCGCGATAGAGGCGTTTGTGAAACAGCGGAAAGCGGAACAGCTCGTCGCCGAGGACAAGGGCAAAGACCCAGAACACCGGCATATCCAGATAGAGCACAAAGAGCGCCGTCATCGGCACCTTGAACCCCCATTGCCCGGCGATAAAGATATTCATCACCGGCACGGTTTCCCCCGCCGCCCGCAGGGTTTGCCCGCAGATCGCGTTGGACTGTTTCGGGAAGGGCAGCACCAGAAGGATCGGCAAAAAGGACATCAGCGCCTGTTTGGTCTCATCCTGCAGCGCGGCGTAGATCACGCCCGAGCTGAGGCAGAAGCCCAGATACCACAGGGACACCAGAGCCGAGGCGATAAAGGCCGCCCGCCAAGCGCGGCTGAGGAAGGCGTCCAGCTGTGCCACCGTGGCCCCGCGCCCGATCAGCTGTGCCACTGAAATCCCCGTGGCCTGCGCCCATGACATGCCAAAGGTGCCCAGCACATTGACCCAAGGCAGGATCAGGGTCATCGCCGCGAACTGGTTCACCGACATGGTGGCATAGATCAGCATGCAGGCCTGATTGGAAAAGGCGGTGCTGACAAAGGTGATGGCAATGGGCCATGAAAAGGCAAAGTGCCGTTTCAACGCGTTGCCAAAGCTGCCCCGCGACCAGCCCGCCACATCGCGGAACCAGCGATGGTCGCGCCAGAAAATCCAGCCCATGAACGCCACCCGCAGCACCGCGGCGATGATCGTGCCATAGGCCGCCCCCAGCACGCCAAGCTCCGGCAGGCCGAATTGCCCGTGGATCAGCCCGATGGAGGCAAGGATATTGACCGGCAGGGCAATGAGGTAGCTGACAAAGGAGACCTTGGTGCGCCCGCAGCCGTTGAAATGGCTCGACAGGGTTTGGCCCACGGCCTCTGCCAGAATGACGAAGAGGAAGACCGACAGATAGGCATTGGCCTGCGCCTCGATCCACTCCGTCTGGGCAAAGCCCGCGATGGCGGGGGCGGCAAAGGCCAGCACGGCGATCAGCCCGATCCCGGTGGAAATCAGGTTGATCAGGAGGCCGCAGTAGAAGCCTGTCTTAAGCTCCACCGGACCGGCGGAGCCGAAGGCCTGCGCGATGCGGATTTGCGTGGCGTTGGAAAAGGCGAACAGGATGCCAAGCAGCAAGCCGCCCAAGGCCCCCGCAAGGCCGACAGCGGCCAGGGCCTCCTCCCCCAAGGGGGAGATCAGATAGGCGTCGATGGCGACGATGCCCTGCAACATCATGGTTTTCAGGCAGAGCGGCCAAGCCATGCTGAAGACATCGCGGTTGCTGGGTGTTGGATGCTGGGCGGGGGTGGTCACGGGGCGGCTTTCGGGCAGGTTGGATCATCTCCGCCGTGGTCTGGGGGCAAAGCGGGCGGGCCGCTTTGCGCCTTTGGTCTTCGGGCGGGTCTGATCTGGGCTACCAGATAACCTACCGAAGTGTAACCACCATTTGCAGGTGGGGGCCTAGACGATGCGCAGCAAAAGCTCGCGGGTGTTCTCGGCTGTCATCTCCACCGGATTGCCGCCTGTTGAGGGGTCAATCAAGGCGCCCTCGACGATGCGGTCGATATCGGGGTTTTCGATGCCAAGGCCCGCAAGGGTTTTGGGCACGCCGAGGGAGGCGTTGAGGTCATCCACATAGGCGCAGAAGCCGTCAAACCCGCCGGTGATGCCCAGATAGGCGGCGGCTTGGGTCAGAACGCCCTCGATCGCCGGTTTGTTGAACTGCAGCACGGCGGGCATGCAGACCGCATTCGTGGTGCCGTGGTGGGTGTGGTAGATCGCGCCGATGGGGTGCGACAGGGCGTGGATCGCGCCGAGGCCCTTTTGAAAGGCGGTCGCCCCCATGGCGGCGGCGGACATCATATGGGCGCGGGCTTCGATGTCTGACCCATCCGCATAGGCGCGGGGCAGATATTCCTTGACCAGACGCATCCCCTCCAGCGCCATGCCCTGCGACATAGGGTGATAATGGGGCGAGCAAAACGCCTCCACGCAGTGGGCAAAGGCATCAAGGCCGGTGCCCGCGGTGATGAATTTCGGCATCCCCACGGTCAGCTCGGGGTCGCAGATTACAACAGAGGGCAGGAATTTGGGGTGGAAGATGATCTTCTTCTGCTCGGTCACCGAATTGGTGATGACAGAGGCGCGGCCAACCTCGGAGCCCGTTCCGGCCGTGGTGGGCACGGCGACGATGGGGGCGATGGCGTCCGCATCGGCGCGGGTCCACCAATCGCCGATATCTTCGAAATCCCACAGGGGGCGGGTCTGGCCCGCGAGGAAGGCGACCAGCTTGCCCAGATCAAGGCCGGAGCCGCCGCCAAAGGCGACGACGCCATCGTGCCCGCCCGCCTTATAGGCCGCAACGCCCGCTTCGGCGTTCTTCTCGTTCGGGTTCGGGTCCACATCGGCGAAAATCGCGGCGCCAAGGCCCGCGGCCTCCAGCAGCCCGAGGGTTTTCTTGGTGATCTCCATATCCGCAAGGCCGCGGTCGGTGATCAGCAGGGGCTTTTTGATGCCAGCGGCGGCGCAGGCCTCGGCGATCTCGGAAATGCGGCCCGCGCCGAAACGGATCGCGGTGGGGTAGGACCAGTTGGCCGTGATGCTCATCTGTTTAAGCCTTCTTGAGGTGGTATGATTTGGGACGGGTCAGGTTGTGATACCCGATGACAGACAGGCCGCCGCCGCGTCCGGTGTCTTTGCAGCCGGTCCAGCACAGGCCGGGGTCAAGGTAATCGGCGCGGTTCATAAAGACGGTGCCGGTTTCGATCCGGTCGGCGATGGCCTCGGCGCGGGCGATGTCCTGCGTCCAGAGCGAGGCCGTGAGGCCGAAGTCGCTGTCGTTCATCAGGGCGATGGCCTCCTCGTCCGACTTCACCGGCATGATGCCGACAACGGGGCCAAAGCTTTCCTCGCGCATGACGCGCATGGAATGGTCAACGCCGGTCAGGATCTGCGGCATGAGGTAGGCGCCGCCGTCCTGTGGGAAGTCCTCTGCTTTGATATGGGCTGTGGCGCCAGCGGCGATCGCCTCGGCTGTTTGCGCGCGGACCTCCTCCGCGAAACGCACATGGGCCATGGGGCCGAGGGTGGTTTCGGGGTCCAGCGGATTGCCGAGTTTGTAGCCGTTCACAATCGCCACGGCCTTCTCGACAAAGGCGTCAAACAGGCTCTCGGCCACGTAAATACGCTCGATCCCACAGCAGCACTGGCCGGAGTTGAACATCGCACCGTCGATCAGGGTATCCACGGCGGCGTCGAGGTTGGCGTCCTCCATCACATAACCGGGGTCCTTGCCGCCAAGCTCAAGGCCCACGCCGGTAAAGGTGCCTGCGGCGGCCTGTTCCATGGCGCGTCCGCCGCCGACAGAGCCGGTGAAGTTCACAAAGCCGAATGCGCGATCTGCAATCAGGGCGGAGGTGGTGGCATGGTCCAGAAAGACGTTCTGGAACACATCGGCAGGCACGCCTGCGCTGGCAAAGGCCGCCGCCATGCGTTCGCCCACCAGAAGGGTTTGCGAGGCATGTTTCAGCAGCACAGCATTGCCCGCGATCAGGGCCGGGGCCACCGTGTTGATGGCGGTCATATAAGGATAGTTCCACGGCGCAACGACTAAGACCACGCCGTGCGGGACGCGTTTGATCACACGGCGAAACGCATCGCTGTCCTCTACCTCGATGGGGGCGAGGGCCTCTTCGGCGATCTCGGCCATATAGCTGGCGCGTTCGTTGAACCCGCCGAATTCGCCGCCGTAGCGGACGGGGCGGCCCATTTGCCATGCCAGCTCAGGCACGATCTCGTCGTTCATGGCGCCCACGGCGGCCACGCCCGCCTGCACAAGGGCAATGCGTTCGGCCAAGGGGCGCGCGGCCCAGTCGGCCTGTGCCGCGCGGGCGCAGGCCACGGCGGCATCGGCGTCCGCGCGCGAAAGCGTCTCTCGCTCAGCATAAATTGACCCGTCGATGGGCGAGGTGCATTGGATTGTCATTGGTCTTAGGCCCTTTCAAAGCCGCGTGCGATTTCCCAATCGGTCACCACACGGTCAAATTCTTCTTGTTCCCATTCGGCGGCGCGGGTGTAGTGGTCGATCACATCATCGCCCATCACCTCGCGCAGGAATTTCGACCCCCGCAGGGTTTCTGTCGCCGCCCGCAGGGTCTGCGGGATGTCGGCGGCTTTTGCGTCCTCGTAGACATCGCCCTTGGTCGGGGCGGAAAGCGTCATCTTGTCCTCGATCCCCTTGATCCCCGCCGCCAGCATCGCCGCCTGCGCGAGATATGGGTTCAGGTCAGAGCCGCCAATGCGACATTCCACCCGCACGCCCTTGGTCCCCGCGCCGCAAAGGCGGAAGCCCGCGGTGCGGTTGTCCACGGACCAGACGGTTTTGGTCGGCGCAAAGGTGCCCTTGGCAAAGCGTTTGTAGCTGTTGACGTAAGGCGCGAGGAAATAGGTGTAATCCGGCGCATAGGCGATCAGCCCCGCCATGTAGTGTTTCATCAGCTCGGACATGCCGAGGTCATCATCCGCATCCACAAACATCGCCTCGCCGTCCTTCCACAGGGATTGGTGGACGTGGGAGGAGCTGCCGACACGATCCTTGTGCCATTTCGGCAAAAACGACGCGGCGTGCCCCTGTTGCCATGCGATTTCCTTGATGGCGTGTTTGGCGATGGTGTGATGGTCGGCGCAGTCGAGGGCGGGGGAATAGCGGATGTTGAGTTCCTCCTGCCCGCTTTCGGCCTCCCCCTTGGAATTCTCGATCGGCAGGCCAGCCGCATAGAGGTGGTTGCGGATCGGGCGCATGACGCCCTCTTCCTTGGTGGTCTGGAGGATGTGGTAATCCTCGTTATAGCCGGAAATCGGGGTCAGGTCGCGAAAGCCGCCCTTGCGGATCTCGTCAAAGCTCTGCTCGAAGAGGAAAAACTCCAGCTCCGTCGCCATCATGGCGTCAAAGCCAAGCTCCGCCAGACGGGCGATCTGTTTCTTCAGCACGGCGCGGGGGGAATGGGGCACGGGTTGGTGGGTGTCATGGTCGATCACATCGCAAAGGACCATGGCGGTGCCTTCCAGCCATGGCACGGGGCGGATGGTGGTCAGGTCCGGCTGCATCACATAATCGCCATAGCCGGTTTCCCAGCTGGTCGAGGCGTAGCCCTCCGGCGTGGCCATCTCTAGGTCCGTGGCCAGCAGGTAGTTGCAGCAATGGGTTTCCTTATAGGACGTCTCGACAAAATTCGCGGCGTGGAACCGTTTGCCCAGCAAACGCCCCTGCATATCAATGAGGCAGACCAGAACAGTATCAATGCTGCCCTCGGCAACACGCGATTTAAGGTCATCAAAGCTTAGGGTGGCGGGCATGTCGTTTCCACTTGTCTCAGGGGGTGTCGGGGGCGACGCAGGCCGCCCCCAAGAAAGGGTTTATCAGCCGTAGCGGTAGGGCCGTCCAGCCTTGACCATATCGGCGTTGTATTTCTTGATGATATCGACAACGCGGCGTTTGGTTTCGGATTCTGCGGCGATCTCTTCCCAGAATTCGAAGGCAGCGGATTCGACTGTGGCCCATTCCTCGTCGGGGATGGAGGTCAGTTCCATCTTTGGCCCGTTGACGCGCAGGTCGGCCTCGCCGCCCCAATACCACCACTGGCGATAGTAATGCGACTGGTCACAGCAAACGCGGAACAGGGTTTGCAGGTCTTCTGGCAGCTCGTTCCAACGCTCCATATTGGCAAAGAAGGACCCAGCCCAAGCACCCGAGATGTTATTGGTGAGGAAGTAGTTGGTCACATCGGCCCAGCCGACGGTGTAATCCTCGGTGATGCCGGACCATGCGATGCCGTCAAGCTCGCCGGTTTGCACCGCAACCTCGATGTCTTCCCAAGGCAGGTTCACAGGCACAACGCCGAACTGCGACAGGAAGCGGCCCGCGGTGGGGAAGGTAAAGATGCGCTTGCCCTTGAGGTCCTCAAGCGAGCGGATCGGGTCTTTGGTGGCAAAGTGGCAAGGATCCCATGCGCCGGCAGAGATATGTTTGACGCCGACCTTGGAATATTCCTCGTCCCAGATCTCGTTCAGCCCGTATTTGTTGAACAGAACCGGCACGTCGAGGGAGTAGCGCGAGGCGAAGGGGAAGTAGCCGCCAAAGACGGTAACCTCGGTGGGCGAGGCCATGGAATCGTCATCCGATTGCACCGCATCAATCGTGCCGCGCTGCATCGCCTGGAACAGCTCGCCTGTGGGGACAAGCTGATCGGCAAAGAACAGTTCGATCTGCATGCGGTCGCCCGCGATCTTGTTGAACATGTCAATCGCCGGAACGATGACCTCGGCCGCCAAAGAGGCACCGGCATAGGTTTGCATGCGCCATTTGATGGTGTTTTGCGCAAGGGCGGGGGTGGCCAATGCGGCGGCGGGGGCGGCGAGGGCGGCCCCCTGAATAAACTTACGTCTTGTCGTCATGACTTTCTCCTTGATGGGTTAAGCTCCGTTCGTCGGAGTTCTGGGTTAATTTCCGTAAATCTTTTCCGGCAGCCAAAGGGCCAGTTGCGGGAAGGCCATGACCAGAACCAGCGCCAGCACCATGACCAGCACAAAGGGCGTGATCGAGCTGTAGATATCGCGCAGGGAGATCTCTGGCGGGGCCATGGCCCGCATCAAAAACAGGTTATAGCCGAAGGGCGGCGTCATATAGGCGATCTGGCAGGTGATCGTATACAGGATGCCATACCAGACAAGGTCAAACCCCAGCGCCCCCACCAGCGGCACATAGAGCGGCGCAACAATCACCAGCATCGCCGTGTCATCCAGAAAGGTGCCCATCAGGATGAACGACAGCTGCATCAGGATCAGGATCATCCATGGGTTCAGGTTCAGGCGCTCGGTAAACAGGCTGTCGATCGCCTTGACCGCGCCCAGCCCGTCAAACACCGCGCCAAAGGCAAGGGCGGCAAGGATGATCCACATGAACATGCAGGTGATGCCAAGGGTGTTGCGGACGGATTTTTCAAACACCTCCCGCGTCATGCGGCCTTTGATCACGGCGGCCATAAAGGCGGCGATGGCGCCGATGGCGGAGCTTTCCACAAGGCTCGTCCAGCCCTTCACAAAGGGCACCATCATGGCGGCAAAGATAATCAGCGGCAGCAGCCCGGCCCGCAAAAGGCGCAGCTTTTCAGCGCGGGGAATGTCGCGGGCAGAGGCATCCAGCACCGGCCCCAGCACGGGGTTCATCCAGCAGCGGATCACGATATAGGCCACGAACATCGCCGCCATCATCAGGCCCGGCACCACACCGGCCAGCCACAGCTGCCCCACCGGTTGCCGCGCGATCATGGCGTAGAGGACAAGCACAACCGAGGGCGGCACAAGAATGCCAAGGGAGGACCCCGCCTGTATCACCCCCGTCACCATTCGCTTGTCATAGCCGCGCTTAAGCAGTTCCGGCAGAGCAATGGTGGAGCCAATCGCCATGCCCGCCACGCTCAGCCCGTTCATGGCCGAGATCAGCACCATCAAGCCAATGGTCCCGATGGCCAGCCCGCCGCGCAGGCCGCCCATCCAGACGTGGAACATCTTATACAGGTCATCGGCGATTTTGCTCTCTGACAGGACATAGCCCATGAAGATGAACATCGGCAGGGTCAGCAGCGGATACCACTTCATCAGCTTCATCGCGGCGGAAAACCCGATGTCGAACCCGCCCCGATCGCCCCAAAGCAGCAGCGCCGCCACCACCGCGATAAAGCCGATGGCGCCAAAAACCCGCTGCCCCGTCAAAAGCATCAGCATCATCGAGGAGAACATCAAAGTGGCGATCAACTCATAGGACATCAATTCGCCTCATCGCGCAGTCGCAGCACGTCTTTGAACAGTTCGGAAATACATTGCAGCAGCATCAGGAACATGCCGAGGATCATCACCGACTTGATCGGCCACATGTAGGGCCGCCAAGCGGAGGAAGCCCGCTCCATCGTGCCGATCTCCTCTGTCCCCGTGATCAAGCCGCCAAAGAAGGAAAACGGCGCAGAACCCCAATAGCCCAGCGAATAGGCGGTGGAACTCACCGCGCCATAGAGCAGCACACAGAGGTAGAAGATCAGGAACAGCACCGTCAGCAGGTCAAACTGCGCTTTGCGCCGCGTGCTCCATTCCCCATAGAGCAGGTCCATCCGCACATTGGTCCCCATCTGGATCGAATAGGGCCCGCCAAGGATGTAATAGGCCACCATGACGAACTGCGCCATTTCGAGGGTCCAGAGCGAGGGGACAAAGAAGGTCTTGCTGATCGAGGACCAGAGCAAAATCCCCATCAGGACGAAAATCCCGTACATCGCCATGCGCCCGATGCGATGGTTCACCGCGTCAACGGCGCGGATATAGCCCTGCATCACGCGGAACATGGCAGCGCCCCCCCGTTGCCCGCATCATCCGTGGCGGTCAGGGCCTGCGCCAGCCAAGCGGCGATCATATCGCCCATGGCCTCTTGCTGGGCCGTGGTCGCGATCAGGTCATTGCGGATTTCCAGCATCACATTCAGATGCCCGCCCGGCAGGGCGTGTTCGGTCAGGGTATGGGTGACGCCATGCTGCGGCCCGTAGGGCTCGTTGCGCATCACCTGCATGTCTGTGTGCTGCGCGGCGGAGGACAGCAGCGCATCGGCAAGCCGCGTGTCGGCGTCATGCAGCACGCCGATCTCGACGGCGCGATCCTGTCCGTTGTAAACGGGGGTAAAGCTGTGAACAGTCACTATTACGGCGGAAACCGTCGATTTCACGCGCTGGGCCAGCGCCGCGCGGAAGGGCATGTAATAGCGCGCCGTGCGCGCGCTGCGCTCGGCCTCGGTCAGCTGCGCATTGCCCGGAACCTCGAAAATCTCGCTGCGTGCGGGCATGGCATCGGGGGCCTCGGGCGGGCGGTTGCAGTCATAGACAAGGCGCGAAACCTTGCCCGCCACCAGCGGCGCATCAAGGCGCTCTGACATGCGCAGGGCCACGGCCCGTGCACCCGGATCCCATGCGATATGGCTCTGCGCCGCGGCGGCATCGAGGCCAAGATTGGCAAAGCTCGCGGGGATAAAGGCGCTGGCATGCTCACAGACCAAGACCACCCTTGATCCCCCTTGCGGGTTCACGGTCTCAACGCTTTGGTCCTGAATTTCTGTGGTTTGGTCTGTCAAATTCGCCCCCTGCGTTTACAACGTGGTTGCCAAAACCGGATTCTGTCAACACAATTTCGGTAAATATTTATCAAACGCATCTGTTTTGGTAATTTGTCGATCAAAAAGGGGGCATTTATGTCCGGCGCTGCGCTTACGATCTCTGATCGGATACAGAACAAGCTTGATACCCTGACGCGGGCGGAGCGGCAGTTGGCCCATTCCATTCTGGAAAACTACCCCGCCTCTGGTCTTGGCCCGCTGACGGCACTGGCCAAGGATGCGGGGGTCTCGGTGCCGACCGTGGCCCGCATGGTGCAAAAGCTGGGTTTCAAGGGTTATCCGGAGTTTCAGGGCGAGCTGCGTGAGGAGCTGAAGGCCAAGGCGAAAACCCCGATCGCCAAGCATGACACATGGGCCGAGGGGGCGCCCTCGGAGCATATGCTCAACCGCTTCACCGACGCGGTGATCGACAATATCCGCCACACGCTGGCACAGATCGACCCCAAGGATTTCGACAGCGCCTGCGCCATGGTCGCCGATACGGATCGCCACCTTTACATCGTTGGCGGGCGCATCACCCATACTTTGGCCGAATACCTGTTCCTGCACATGCAGGTCATCCGCCCGCGCATCACCCATATCCAGTCCACCACCAACACATGGCCCCATGACCTGCTGGATGTGCAGGAGGGGGATGTCTTCGTTGTTTTCGACATGCGGCGCTATGAGAATAACACTCTAAAGCTGGCGGAAATGGCCCATGCGAGCGGGGCGCGGATTGTTCTGATCACGGATCAATGGCGCTCCCCCGTGCATCAACTGGCCGAGATTTCCTTTAGCAGCCGCATCGTCGTGCCCTCCGCCTGGGACAGCGCGGCGATGCCGCTTTTGCTGATCGAGACCATGATCTCTCAGGTGCAGAACCTGAACTGGGAGGTCACCCGCGACCGGACGGAGCGGCTGGAGGAGATGTTCGACCAGACCAAGCTGTTCCGCAAATTCACCTGAGTTAGTCTCTATTACGGCTGAAATAGCGGTGATCCTGCGCCTTCACCGCCTCGATATGCAGGGTGATCCGTGCAAGGTGGCTTGTGATCACATCGGCGGCCCTGTCCGGGTCATTGGCGGCAATCGCCTCGTAGATGTCGATATGCTCGCGCAGGGCGGTTTCCCGCGATGAGGCATTGAGGGAGAGCAGGCGGATGCGGTCCATATGCGCCTTGCTCTCAAGCACCATATCCCAGACGAAGCCGACGCCGGTTTCCTCGCAGATCATGCGGTGAAAGGCATCGTCCAGGTTGTGAAACCCCTCCCTATCGCCCGCCGTCACCGCGCGTTTCTGCGCCTCCAGCAGGTCCGACAGCCCCTTGAGCGCCTCCGCCCCCAGCTTGCCGCAGGCGGCGCGCAGGGTCTGCACCTCCAACGCGGTGCGGATGAAGCGGGCGCGTTCCACGGCCTCCTCGGAGATGGGGGAGACGGTGGTGCCGCTCTGCGGGCGGATGGTGAGATAGCCGAGCTTGGCCAGCCGCTTAAAGGCCTCGCGCACGGGCTGACGGCTGACCCCCATCTGCCCCGCGACCTCGGTTTCCGAGATTTTGCTATGGGGCGGCAGATGCAGGGTCAGGATGCTGTTTTGCAATGCGTCAAAGACCTGATCCGCCACGCTGGGCTGCGCCGGCGGGCGCAGGGTGGGCAGGCTTGGCATCGGGCTGTTTTGCATCTTCGGGCTCCCTCCCGCAAACTGGGATATTAGTTGACAAGATAGCGCAACCCCCCTAACCCGTAAAGGCCCATAACCCCGAAACGGAGGCCAAGATGCCCGTCACCCAAACCCGATACGCCATTGATCCCGCCACCGCCAAAACGCTGGACACGGGCCAGCTGCGCGATCATTTCCACGTCGGCGGGCTCTTTGCCGCGGGGCAGATAAAGCTGGTGTATAGTCACTATGACCGCCTAATCCTCGGTTCCGCCGTGCCTGCGGGCGCCGCGCTGACCCTTGACCATATGGCAGAGACCGGCACCGCGAATTTCCTTGAGCGCCGCGAAATGGCCGTGTTGAACATCGGCGAGACCGGCACGGTCTCCGTCGATGGCGCCGACCATAGCCTCGACAACGGCGAGGTCCTCTATATCGGCATGGGCGCGGGCGCGGTGACGTTCTCCGGCGCGGGCCGCTTCTATATCCTCTCCGCTCCGGCGCATCAGACCTATCCCACCACGCTGATCAAGCTCTCCGATGCGCGGCGGGTGGAAATGGGCGCAAAGGAAACCGCGAACGAGCGCGTCATCATCCAGTTCCTGCACCCCGATGTCTGCCAAAGCTGTCAGCTGCTCATGGGCTATACCCAGTTTGCCGAGGGCTCCGTCTGGAACACCATGCCCGCCCATGTCCATGACCGCCGGATGGAGGCTTACCTTTATTTCGGCATGCCAGAGGACAGCCGCGTCTTTCACCTGATGGGCGAGCCGAGCGAGACCCGTCATATCGTTATGGCGAATGAGGAGGCTGTGATCTCCCCGCCGTGGTCGATCCATTCCGGCGCGGGCACCTCCTCCTACACCTTCTGCTGGGCCATGGCGGGGGACAACGTGGATTTCACCGATATGGACATGGTGCCCATGGGGGATCTGCGATGAGCATGTTCTCCCTCTCCGGCCGCCGCGCCCTTGTCACGGGCGCCAATACGGGCATCGGGCAGGCCATCGCCCTTGGCCTTGCCGAGGCGGGGGCCGAGGTCGCCTGCGCCGGTCGCCGCGCCTGCGATGAAACCGTCGAGGGCATCACGAAGGCGGGCGGCAAGGCCAGCTCGGTTCTGGTGGATTTCAGCGATCCTATGGCGGGACAGAGCCTGTTTTCCGATGCGCCCTATGACATCCTGATCAACAACGCGGGCATCATTCGCCGCAATGACGCGCTGGATTTCACCGAGGACGACTGGGACGCGGTGATGGACGTGAACCTCAAGGCGCTGTTCTTCACCACGCAGGCCTTCGCCAAGGCCGCCATGGCGCGGGGCGGCCCTGCGGCGGTGGTCAACATCGCCTCGCTCTTGTCGTTTCAGGGCGGCATCCGCGTGCCCTCCTACACCGCGTCAAAGCACGGGGTTGCGGGGCTGACCAAGCTGCTCGCCAATGAATGGGCGGCGAAGGGCGTGAATGTGAACGCCGTTGCCCCGGGCTATATCGCCACCAACAACACCGCGGCCCTGCGCGAGGATGCGGCGCGCAACACCGCCATTCTGGAGCGGATTCCGGCGGGGCGCTGGGGCGATCCTGCGGATATCGCGGGGGCGGCGACCTATCTGTGCACCCCTGCGGCGCGTTACGTGCATGGCGCTGTCCTGAACGTCGACGGGGGCTGGCTGGCCCGTTAGGGATGAGGCTGGCTGGCCCGATAGGGCCGGGGGCTGGCGGGTTTCCCCCGCCCGCTCTCCAATGCGCTTGAGGGGTGTTACGTTATAAGATAACACAATCGGCAGAACCCGGGGAATGACGACTTGGTGTGTTGATTTCTCCCTGACCTGACGTATTGGATATAGCCATGAAAAATACACTTCCCCTTCTGTTTGTCCTGGCCGCTGGCCCCGCCCTGGCCGAAGAGGTGCGCGAGCTGGACGCCCATGAGCACGGCACCGGAGCCCTGAACATCGCCGTGGACGGCCAAAGCCTGTTGATCGAGCTTGAGGCCCCCGGCGCCGATATCGTCGGCTTCGAGCATGCCGCCACAAGCGAGGAAGACCGCGCCGCTGTCTCCGCCGCTCTGGTCACGCTGTCTAATCCGCTGGCCCTGTTCACCCTGCCAGAGGCCGCTGGCTGTGCGATGGTCGAGGCCGAGGCGACGATTGTCGGCGACGACGACCACGATGATCATGATGAGCATGACCATGACGATCATGATGACCACGCGGATCATGACGATCATGCGGACCATGACGATCACGATGATCATGACGATCACGCAGACCACGATGATCACGACGACCATGACGAAGATCACGCAGATCATGACGACCATGACCACGAGGAGCATGACCACGCCGAGGGCGGCAATCACACCGAATTCCACGCGGAATACTCTCTAACATGCGTCGATCCCTCCGCTTTGACCGAACTGGCCTTCCCCTATTTCGAGCTGTTCGAGAACGCGCAGGCCCTGAATGTGCAGGCTGTCGGCGCCGATGGCGCGCAGGCCTTCCATGTAGAGCGGGACGCGCCGACACTTGACCTCGGGAGCCTGTTCTAACCTTGGCAGAGCCCGTCCTTCAGGTAGCAGGCGCGACATTTCGCTGGCCGGGGCGGGCGGGGTTTTCCCTGTCCGTGCCGGAGCTTGCCATCGGGGCGGGGGAATCCCTGCTGCTTCTGGGGGAGAGCGGGTCGGGGAAATCGACCCTGTTATCCCTGATTTGCGGCACAATGCTGCCCCATGGAGGCAGTGTGCGGGTGGCGGGCACCGACCTGACCACCCTGTCCGGGGCCAAGCGCGACAGGTTCCGCGCCGAGACCATCGGCGTGATTTTCCAACAGTTCAACCTGCTGCCCTTCGGCTCCGTCGCCGATAACATCCTGCTGCCCCTGCAATTCGCGCCCGAGCGGCGCAAACGGGCGGGGGAGGTGCGCGCCGTGGCGGCGCAGCTCTGTGACAGTCTTGGCCTGCCCGAGGCGGTCTTTACGGCCCGCGCCAATACCCTCAGCGTTGGCCAGCAACAGCGCGTCGCCGTGGCCCGCGCCCTGATCGGCAAGCCGCCCCTGATCGTGGCGGATGAGCCGACCTCCTCCCTCGATGCGAATAGCCAAGCGGCCTTTCTTGACCTCTTGTTCGCCCAATGCGCCGCCAACAAGGCCGCGCTTTTGATGGTCAGCCATGATCCACGGCTGGGCGAGCGGTTCGACCGCGTGGTGCGGATGGAAGAGATCGCCAGATTCGGGCGGGACGCGGCATGATCCTGCGGCTCGCCATTGCCTCCCTCTTTGCCCGGGTTTTGACCGTGGGCATGACGGTGCTGGCCATTGCCCTGTCTGTGGCGCTGTTCCTTGGGGTGGAAAAGGTCCGCACAGGCGCAAAAGACAGTTTCGCAGACACGATTTCCGGCACCGACCTGATCGTTGGCGCGCGGTCGGGTTCGGTGCAGCTTTTGCTCTATTCCGTGTTCCGCATCGGCAATGCGACCAACAATGTGACATGGGAAAGCTACCTTGATATCGCCGCGCGGCCCGATGTGGACTGGATCGTGCCGATCTCCCTTGGCGACAGTCACCGCCAGTTCCGCGTTATGGGCACCAGCACCGCGTTTTTCGAGCATTACAAATACCGCCGCGGCAGGTCCCTCCAGATGGCCGAGGGCAAGGTGATGGACGACCTTTTCGATACGGTGATCGGCGCCGATGTGGCGGCCACCCTTGGCTATGACCTTGGCGATCCGATCGTCGTGGCCCATGGGCTGGCCAGCTTTGCCGAGCATAAGGACCAACCCTTTCAGGTTGCCGGTATCCTTGAGAAAACCGGAACGCCCGTCGACCGCACGGTGATCGTCAGCATGGAGGCGATCGAGGCGATCCATGTGGATTGGCAGGGCGGCGGGCAAAAGCCCGGGGAGCCGACGCCGGTTGAGGTGATCCGCCAGATGGACCTGACCCCCAAGGCGGTGACCGCCGCGCTTGTCGGTGTGGACAGCCCGCTCAAGACCTTTCGCATCCAGCGGGCGATCAACCAGTATAAAGAGGAGCCCCTGCTCGCCATCCTGCCCGGTGTGGCATTGGGGGAGCTTTGGGCCATTGTCGGCATCGCGGAAACCGCGCTGCTGGCGGTTTCTGCCATGGTGGTGGTGACGGCCCTGATCGGGATGATGGCAACGATATTCTCCAGCCTGAACGAGCGCCGCCGCGAGATGGCGATCTTTCGCGCCATGGGCGCGCGGCCCCGCACGATCCTCGGGCTTCTGGTGCTTGAGGCGATGCTGACCGCCGCCTTGGGGGCGGTGCTGGGGCTGGGGCTGCTGTATCTTGGCCTCGTGGTGGGGCAACCCTTGCTGGATGCCGCCTATGGGCTGTGGATTCCGATCACCGCGCCGGGCATGGGCGAAATCTGGGTGATTGGGGCTGTGGTGGTCGCTGGCGCGATTGTGAGCCTTGTTCCCGCCCTCAGAGCCTACCGGATGTCGCTTGCCGATGGTATGATCGTGCGAACCTAACAGAACGCCCGACCCAAACCCAAGGTGCCCCGATGCTTACCCGCAGGTCCACATTGTCCCTTCTGTCCGCCGCCGCGCTGACCCCGCGCGCGGCCTTCGCCGCCTCGGCGGTGGAGATCATGTGGGAGGACCTGATCCCCCCCGGCGTGCCCTATTCCGAAATCATCGGAGAGGGCGAATTGGACGAGATCAACGACACATGGAACCCGATCTATGACGAGAACGGGGTGAAGTTTAACCCCAACCTCGACGGGGCCTATATCCGCATGCCGGGCTATGTCATCCCCCTTGATGTCAGCGCAGAGGGGGTGACGCGCTTTATCCTCGCGCCCTATGTCGGGGCCTGTATCCACACGCCGCCGCCGCCCGCGAACCAGCTTGTCATGGTGGACACGGTCAACCCGTGGCCCGGCGATGCCCTGTGGGACCCCGTCTGGGTCACCGGCCGGATGCAGGCGAACCTGCAATCGACCGAGCTTGGCCAGACGGGATATCACATCACCGCCACCTCGATGACGGTCTACGTCTGGTAGGTTATCCCATCCGCTCCGAGGCATAGGAATTGGGCGAGGCAGGGAAGACCACGGTCTTGGCCCCATTCAGGAACACACGCCGGTGGATATGGGCATGGATCGCCCGCGCCAGCACCTGGCTTTCGACATCGCGGCCAAGGGAAACATAGTCATTGGCCGATTGCGCATGGGTGACGCGCACGATGTCCTGCTCGATGATCGGCCCCTCGTCCAGATCGGCGGTCACGTAATGGGATGTCGCCCCGATCAGCTTTACCCCCCGCTGGAAGGCCTGCTTATAGGGGTTCGCGCCCTTGAAACTCGGTAGGAAGGAGTGGTGGATATTGATGATCCGGCCCGACATTTTCTGGCACATCTGATCCGAGAGAATCTGCATATAGCGCGCCAGCACGATCAGCTCTGCATCGGTTTCCTCGACCACGGCCATGATGCGGGCCTCGGCCTCGGGTTTGTTTTCCTTGGTCACCTTGATGCAGTGGAAGGGGATGTCATTGTTCACCACGACCTTCTGGTAATCCATATGGTTGGAAATCACCGCCACGATATCAATCGGCAGCGCCCCGATGCGCCAGCGATACAGCAGGTCATTCAGGCAATGACCAAAGCGCGAGACCATGATGATCACCTTCATCTTCTCGGCCTCGTCATGGAATTGAAAGGTCATGTCAAAGGGCTCTGCCGTTTTGGCAAAACCCTCGGACATCGCCTGCAAATCCGGGCCGGAGCCTGTCTCGAAGCTGACGCGCATGAAGAACTGGCCGGTTTCCTTGTCGTCGAACTGTGCCGAGTCGGTGATGTTACAGTCGTTGTCGGCAAGGTAATTCGCAATCGCTGCCACGATGCCGCGGGTCGATTGGCAGGTGACGGTAAGGGCGTAGGTGCTCATGGGGGGTGATCCTGTCGATGGGGGCGCGATGTGCCAGCGCCGATAGGGATTTGTTCCCGAGGGCCCCGGCCCGGTCAAGCGGCGCACCGACGCTTGAGAGAGGATTTCGACACCCGAAGGCGCGGTTTTCGCGCCCGAAGTTTCCGATAGTGCACATTGCGGGTGAAAATGGCGGGTTCGGCGCGTCTGTGATAGGCTGCGGGTCAGGGGGCGCAAAGGGGGGCATATGACGGCAAATCCACAGGGGCACAGCGAGGCGGAGAGGTTTCTGGACCTCGCCTGCATCCACTACGGCCCCGACATCACACGCGGGCCGGAGAGTTTCGCCGAGGCCGCCGCCCTGCTGGCACAGCAGCCGGGGATCGCGCAGAGCAGCCTGCATTGCGCCGCCGCCGCGGGCGATGCGCAGGCGGTTGCGGAAATCCTTGCCGCGCGGCCTCAGGCGCTGGACGAGACCGGCGGCCCCCATGGCTGGACGCCCCTGATGTATGCCGGTTATGCCCGCCTGCCGGGGGTCTCCACCCTCGCCACCGCGCGGGTGCTGATACAGGCCGGGGCCGACCCCAACGCCCATGAGATGATGAACGGCATTTACCGCTTTTCCGTCCTCACCGGTGTTTTCGGCGATGGCGAGGGCGGCCTTGTCCGCCAACCGCCCCACCCCGAGATGGAGCGCTTTGCTCGTGCCCTGCTTGAGGCGGGGGCAAACCCCAATGACAGTCAGGGCGCCTATAACCGCAGTTTCAGCGCCGATGACACCCACCTGCGCCTGATGCTGGAATACGGGCTGAAAGACAGCGACCCCTCCGACTGGTGGCTGGATGCGCCGGACAAAGACCCGAATGACCACCGCACCCTGCACTTCCAATTGATCATCGCCCTGCGCTTTGGCTTTGCGGATCGCGCCCGCCTGCTGATCGAGCACGGGGTGGATATCGATACGCCCGACAACAACTATTACCCCACCTATACGGTCGGCTATGCGCCCTATCAGGTGGCCCTGATGCGCGGCATGCCCGAGATCGCCGCCCTGATCGCGGAACGCGGCGGGAGCACCCCCGCCCTTGGCCCCTATGAGGCGTTTCAGGCCGCCTGTATGCGCGGTGATCTGGCGGCCGCGCGCAGCATGGCGGCGCATCTGGGCACAAACCCCGCCCATGATTACGAGATGCTCTGCGAGGCTGCGGGGGCGGGGATGTTGCCTGCGGTGGAGTGCCTGCTGGCCCTCGGCATTGACCCGAGCCGCCCCGGCACCGCCACCGCCCTGCATATCGCCGCCTTCAAGGGGCACCTGCCGGTGATCCGCGCCCTGATCGCGGCGGGGGCCGATACCACCCTGCGCGATCCGACCTATCACACCCCGCCCTTCATCCATGCCATGCATGCCTATCAGGAAGGGGCCGTGGAGCTGTTGATGGAGCACCCGATGGATATTTTCGCCGCCGCCGCCATGGGGCGGCTGGACCATATAAAGGCCGCCTTGGCGCAGGATGCCGCGCTGGTGAATGCGCGGTTCAAATCGGTGCGGACGGGCGGCGGGGAAAGCCACCCGAACGACTGGGCCACGCCCCTGTGGTATGCGGTGGTGAACGGGCGCGAAGACAGCGCGCGGCTGCTGCTGTCGCGCGGGGCCGATCCCCTGATGGGGAATGACAGCGGCGAGACGATTGCCGAACTGGCACGCGGCGGGCCGCTGGCATGGATTGCGGATTAGCTGCGCGGTTCTGCTGTTGCATCGCGCCGCAGGGGGCGTCACCCTGCGGCCAAACATTGATAGGGAGACCGCCATGCAACTATTCTATTCCCCCGCTTCGCCCTTTGCCCGCAAATGCCTCGTGACTCTGCGCGAGACGGGGCAATTGGACGAGGCAGAGCTTGTCCATGTCGTGGGCACGCCGCTGGATTCCAGCGGGATGCCGACTTCTCACAACCCGCTTGGCAAACTGCCCGCCCTGTCACGCCCCGATGGGCCGGCGATTTACGACAGCCGCGTGATCTGCCGCTTTCTCGATGCGCGCAAAAACGCGGGCCTCTATCCCGAGGGGCGCATCTGGGAAACCCTGACCCTTGAGGCCACCGGCGATGGCATCATGGATGCCGCTGTGCTCATGGTTTATGAGGGCCGCTGCCGGCCCGAGGACAGGCGCTCGCCCGAGTGGGTCGAGGCGCAATGGGCCAAAGTCACCCGCGCGCTGGGCGCCCTGACCGCGAAATGGCAAAGCCATCTGGCGGGGCCGCTGGATGCGGGGCAGATCGCCGTGGGCTGCGCCCTTGGTTACCTCGATTTCCGCCACGGTGACCGCGACTGGCGCAAGGGGCAGGATGCCCTTGCCGCGTGGTATGCGGAATTTGCCGAGCGCCCCTCGATGCAGGCGACGGTTCCGGTCGCGTAAAGCGGGCTGCACGGGTAGGCATATGGATTGTGCATCGGATGTGCATCACATGTGTATCCGTGATTTCGCACAGAAAAGGGGCCCCGCGGGCCCCTTTGTTCGTTCATGCGCCTGATGTGGCGGGCGTCAGAAGTTATAGCTGATCCCGATATTGATCGCATTGGTGATGATGTCGGTCTCCAAGGTGCCGCCACCGTCAAGGTCCGCCTTGTTGCTGGAATAGGTCATCTTGTATTCGCCAAACAGGGCCCAAGTCTCGTTCAGGTCATAGGACAAACCGGCAATCAAGGTCGCCGCAGGGCCGGTGACCTGATAGCCAAAGGTCTCCTCACCGCCATTGTCGAACTCCACATGAGGGATCGCGACCCCGATGCCCGCACCGGTATAAGGCGTCAGCTTGCCCTTGGCCCATTGGTTCGGCCAGCGGTAGAAAACATTGGCGGTCAGGATGTTGATGCCATCGGTGAACTCAAGGGTTTCAAGCCCGTTGTCCGCCAGCGTTTCGTCAGAGGCATAGACCTTGGCGTGGTTGAATTCGGCGCCAAAGCCCAAGCGGTCTGTTTTCCACCATGTTGCACGAAAGCCGTAGTAGGGCGGCGCCTCGCCGGAGCGCCCCTCCCACTCGGCCAGAAAGTTGAAATCGGAGGTTCCGTCATTCCCGCGCACACGGCTGTGCGGGGCGGTCTGGGCACCGGTGTAGAAGCTGAGCGTCACCTCGGCAGAGGCCGGGAGAGCGAAAAACAGCATAAAAACAATGGCTAAACGTTTCATGTGGGACTCCGATTCTTTGCCTGTATCAGGCCTATCATGGCCGCGCGTCTGGGGCAGGGCCTACGCTTTTTACAGGGCGATTCAAGCAAAGCCTTGCTGCAATAACGTCACATTTGCGCGACCCGCCGGATTGATCTGGCGAAAAAAACCGTGGCAGAGTTGCGAGTGCGCCCGTTTGTCCGCTGGACGCGAGGGTGCCATGGCGGTAAGTCAACGCAGGATCAAGGGGCTTTGGGCGGATTCTTTTCCCTTCGCTGTCCCTAAAGAACACAATGCTTGGTGCGAGAGGGGTCGATCACATGTCCCATACTGAAGATCACGACGGCAGCCGCCGCGACTTCATTTATTATGCCACCGCTGGAGCGGGGATTGTCACCGCCGGCGCAGCCGTATGGCCGCTGGTGAACCAGATGAACCCCTCTGCCGACGTGCGGGCTTTGGCGTCTATTTTCGTTGATGTGTCCGGCGTCGCGCCCGGCACGCAGCTTACGGTCAAGTGGCTGGGTAAGCCTGTCTTTATCCGCCGCCGGACAGAGGACGAGATCGCCGAGGCGAATGCGGTTGATATCAGCGAGTTGCCGGATGCGGATGCGCGTAACGCCAATGTTGCGGCGGGCTCTGACGCCTCTGACAGCAACCGCGCCCTGACCCCGCCTGAAGGGTCCGAGGCCGGCGCCGAGGAATGGCTCGTCATGATGGGTGTCTGCACCCACCTTGGCTGTGTGCCTCTGGGCGATGCGGGTGATTTCGGCGGCTGGTTCTGCCCCTGCCACGGCTCGCACTACGACACCGCCGGCCGTATCCGTAAGGGCCCCGCGCCAGAGAACCTTCCGGTTCCTGTTGCCGCCTTTACTGACGCCACAACCATCAAGCTCGGATAACGGAGGGCGCTATGTCTGGAATTCCTCACGATCACTACGAGCCGAAGACCAAAGGCGAGAAGTGGCTGCATAGCCGTCTGCCCGTTGTCGGGCTGCTCTATGACACATTGATGATCCCCACACCCAAGAACCTGAACTGGATGTGGATCTGGGGCATCGTTCTGACCTTCTGTCTGGCGCTGATGATTGTCACCGGCATCGTCATGGTCATGCATTACACCCCCCATGTTGATCTGGCCTTTGCCTCTGTTGAGCACCTGATGCGCAACGTGAATGGCGGCCATATGATCCGCTATCTGCACATGAACGGCGCCTCGCTGTTCTTTGTTGCGGTTTACCTGCACATCTTCCGCGGCCTCTACTACGGCTCCTACAAGGCCCCGCGTGAGGTGACATGGATCATCGGCATGCTGATCTATCTGGCGATGATGGCGACGGCGTTCATGGGCTATGTGCTTCCTTGGGGGCAGATGTCCTTCTGGGGTGCGACGGTGATTACCGGCCTCTTCGGTGCGGTGCCTTTCGTGGGCGAGAGCATCCAGACATGGCTCTTGGGTGGGCCAGCGGTGGATAACGCCACGCTGAACCGCTTCTTCTCGCTGCACTATCTGCTGCCGTTTGTGATTGCCGGTCTGGTGATCGTCCATATCTGGGCCTTCCACACCACAGGCAACAACAACCCCACAGGGGTTGAGGTGCGCCGCACATCCAAGGCCGAGGCAGAGAAAGACACCCTGCCGTTCTGGCCCTATTTCGTGATGAAGGACCTCTTCGCTCTGGCCCTGATCATGGTGGTGTTCTTTGCCATCGTCGGCTTTATGCCGAACTACCTTGGCCACCCTGACAACTACATCGAGGCGAACCCGCTTTCGACACCTGCGCATATTGTGCCGGAATGGTATTTCTTGCCCTTCTACGCCATCCTGCGGGCCTTCGACAGCGAAGTCTGGCTGGTGATGCTGGTTGACTGGGCCACCTTCGGGATTGTGGATGCGAAGTTCTTCGGTGTTCTGGCCATGTTCGGTGCGATCGCGGTGATGGCCCTTGCGCCATGGCTGGACACATCGAACGTCCGCTCCGGTCGCTATCGCCCGATGTTCAAGTGGTGGTTCGCGCTGCTCTGCGTCGACTTCATGGTTCTGATGTGGGTGGGCGCCATGCCTGCCGAGGGGATCTATCCTTACATCGCCCTGATCGGTGCGGCGTTCTGGTTCTTCTACTTCCTAGTCATGCTGCCCCTTCTGGGCCTGATCGAGAAGCCGCTGGCACCGCCTGCGACCATCGAGGATGACTTTAACGCGCATTACGGCGACGCTGGCCATGGTGGCGGGTCCTCTGCCACTGCGCCAACACCTGCTGAATAAGAAAGGGTCGATAGATGACTTTTGTAAAATCCATCGTATTGGCTTCTGCTGCTGTTGTTGGCCTGTCCGGCGGCGCGGCGCTTGCGGCGGGCGGCGAGGCGCATGTTCACGATTATGACTTCTCCTTCGAGGGGCCATTCGGGACATATGACCAGATGCAGCTTCAGCGCGGTTTGCAGGTTTACACCGAAATCTGCTCAAGCTGTCACGGCTTGCGCTATGTGCCGATCCGCACCCTGTCGGACGAGGGCGGCCCGCAGCTTCCCGAGGATCAGGTGCGTGCCTATGCGGCGCAGTTCCCGATCAATGACGAGCTGTCCAACAACCACCTTTATGACGCCGAAAACGATGTTTACGGCCCCCTGAAGGAAACGGACAACTTCCCTGCGGTTCTGACCGATGGCAACGGCTATGGCCCTGACCTGTCCTTGATGGCCAAGGCGCGTGCCGGTTTCCACGGCCCCTACGGCACTGGTATCAACCAGATGTTCAAGGGCATGGGCGGCGCGGAATACATTGCCTCGCTTCTGGCCGGTTATGAGGAGGCGCCTTCCTGTGCGCCTGACGACATGGACGGCAGCTACAACGCTGTTTTCGCCTCCGGTGGCTATCCTGAGGAGTGCATCGACGAGGACGGCAACCACATGTATCCGGGCAGCTGGATCTCCATGGGTCAGCCGATCTATGACGATAGCGTTGAATATGCCGATGGCGCCCCCGCCGATGTGGAGGCCATTGCGCAGGACGTTGCGGCCTTCCTGATGTGGACGGCAGAGCCCAAGATGATGGCGCGCAAACAGACCGGTCTGGTTGGTGTGCTGTTCCTCGGCTTCCTGACGGTTCTGCTCTACCTGACCAACAAACGCATCTGGGCCCCTGTGAAGGGCAAAGGCAAAGCCAAGGCGTAAGCCAAAGGGTTTTCTGAAACGGATTGAGAGGCGCGGGAAGGGTTTCCCGCGCCTTTTTCTTTGCGCCTAGGTGCCGAGGTAGGCGGCAAGCTCGGCTGGCGGATTGGCCAGAAGGGCCTGTGTTGGCATTGGCGGATGGGCACGCCCGCCCGCGACAAGGATGGTGTCCTTGGCAAAGCGTTCCGCATCGGCGCGGTCATGGGTGACCATCAAAACCGTCAGCCCGTTTTGATCGGCCAGCTGTGCCACCAGATCGAGCATCTCCACCTTGAGCGCCGGCCCAAGGGCGGCAAAGGGTTCGTCCAGCAGCAGCAGGGGCTGCGCCCGCAGCAGGACGCGGGCCAGTGCCACGCGGCTTTGCTGTCCGCCGGAGAGGGAGGCAGGCATCCTGTCGCCCATCCCCTCCAGCCCGACCTGCCCCAGCACCTGAGCCACCCGCGCCCAGCCATCCGCGCCAAGGCGCAGGTCCGGCCGCAGGCCAAAGCCCACGTTGCGGGCCACGGTGAGGTGGGGAAAGAGGTTATGGGCCTGAAACAGGGTGGAGATCGGACGGGCACCGGGGGCAAGGGGGGAGAGATCCTCCCCGTCCCATGTCATGCCGCCCTGCGTGGCAATATAGCCGCCGATGCCGAGCAGCAGGGTGGATTTGCCGCCGCCGGAGGGGCCGAGCACCGCCACGCGGCCCCCCTGCGGGACGGTCAGGGTCGCCTCTAGGGCGAAATCCCCTTGGGTGATTGTCAGCTCGTCAAGGTCCAGCATTGGCGCGGCCCCCCATGTCAAAGGCCCAGAACAGGGCAAGTGAAGCCGAAAGCAGGAGCAACGCCGCGGCGGAGGCGGCCTCGATCCGGTAGGCGCCCATCAGGCGATACATTTGCAGCGGAAGGGTGGCGCGGTCGGGGTCAGCGAACAGGGCGATCACCCCGAGGTCGCCCATGGAGAGCGCGGCGGTCAGCCCCGCGGCAAAGCCCAAGGGGCGGCGCAGGCGCGGCAGGATCACCCACCGCCAGAGGGGCCATCCGGTGATTTGCAGGCTGGCGCTGAGGCGGCCGTAATCCTCGGCCAGGCTGCGGGCCTGCGGCAGGAGAGAGCGCAGGGCAAATGGCAGGGCGAGGGCGGCATTGACCAAGGCGGTGATGATCAGGGCCACATCGCCGGGCCAGATGAAGGGGAAAACCATCAGGTAGAGGCCCGTGCCGATGACCAGCGGCGAAGCCGCGATGGCAAGGGTGCTGAGGACCTCCACCCATGCGCCGCGTTTGCCCGTGGCCATGACCGCCAAGGGCAGCGAAAGCGTCAGCACCAGCGCCGTGGAGAGGAGTGCCACCCAGAGCGAGCGCCAGAGGGACCACCAGACCACGGGGGGAAGCTCTGTCAGCCCGGGCAAACCGCGCAGCACAACCGCGCCGAGCGGCAGCAGCAGGAAGCCCGCGGCGAGGATGAGCCAGAAGGCATCAAGGGCGCGATGCCCGCGCCCGCTCGCGTCCCAGCGAGCGACGGTGCCGTCCAGCCCTGCGCCGAAGGTCACCTGCTGTGACAAGCGCAGGGCCAAGAGGGCCGCCGCCCCTGCGAGGGCGAATTGCACGCTGGCCAGTTGCGCGGCTTTGCCGAGGTCAACGTCAAAGCGGAAGGCCTGATAGATGGCAAGCTCCACCGTCGTGGCACGGGGGCCGCCGCCTAGGGCGAGGGCGACGGCAAAGCTGGTCAGGCAGATGGCAAAGATCACCAACGCCGCCCCCGGCGCGGTGGCGCGCAGCATCGGCCATTCGATGTGGCGGATCATCTGGCGCGGGCCAAAGCCGAGGGAGGCCGCAAGGCGGAAGCGCTCTGCCGGAATGGCGAGCCAGCCCTGCAGCAGCAGGCGCACGGCCAGCGGCATGTTAAAGAACACATGGGCCAGAACCACGCCCCATGGCCCGTAGATAGAGACCTCTGGCAGGCCAAGGCCCGCGAGCGCCGCGTTCAGCGGGCCATTGCGGCCAAAGACGGCCACCAGCCCAAGAACGGCAACAAGGGTGGGCAGGATAAAGGGCGCGCCGAGCAGGGTGATCAGCACCCCGCGCCCGCGAAACTGCCGCCGCGCAAGGGCGCGGGCCACGGGAATGGCGCAGGCGATGCTGAGGGCGGCGGACCAGAGGGCCTGCCAGAGGGTAAAGCGCAGGGCCTGCCAGTCACCGGGGCCGAAGCCCGCCCCCCGCTCTGCCCGCATCAGGACAGCGGCGAGGGTGCCAAGGGTCAGGCACAGCATCAGGGCGCCCGCCAGATAGGCGAGCGCCTTTACCAGCGGGCCGCTGGTTATTGGCTGAGCGCGCGTTGCCACTCTTCCAATGCCGGGGCGCGCAGGGCCTCTGCCTCTGTTTCAGAGTAGAACAAGGTCTTTTCCGGCAGGTTCAGCAGGCCGAATTTCTCCGGCATCTTGGAGGCATCGAGCTTTGCCGGGAAGGACCAGTTGCCTTCTGGGATGATGGTCTGGAACTCTTCGCTCAGGATGAAGTCCATGAACTTTTGCGCCAGCTCGGGCTGATCGCTGGTGGAAAGCTGTGCGGCGACCTCGACCATGAAGTAATGGCCCTCGTCAAAGATCGCGGCGCTCTTGGTCATGTCGTCTTCGGCGATGATGTGATAGGCGGGGGAGGTCGTGTAGGACAGGACCATGTCCGCCTCGCCGTCCGTGAACATGCCGTAGCTTTCGGACCAGCCCTTTGTCACGGTGACGATTTTCGGGGCGAGTTTTTCCCAAGCGCCCTCTGCCTCATCGCCGTAGATCGCCTTGACCCAGAGCATCAGGGCAAGGCCGGAGATGGAGCTGCGCGGGTCTTGGATCACGATTTTCAGATCATCGGGGGCGTCCAGCAGCGCGTCAAAGGATGTCGGTGCATCGGTGATCTTGGTGTTGTCGTAGATAAAGGCCGTTTGGCCCCAGTTGAACGGCAGGAAGGTCTCGTCCTGCCAGTCCACCGGCATGGTCAGGCCGGAGGTGTCCTGCCCGTGGGGGGCAAAAAGGCCCAAGGCGCGGGCCTTGGCGGTGACATCGGTGTTGAGGCCGATCACGGCGTCTGCCTTGGTGCGCTCGCCTTCAAGGGTCAGGCGGGGCAGCACGTCGCCGGTGATGAATTCGATGGTACAGTCGCAATCGGCCTCAAAGGCGGTTTTGATCGCAGGGCCGGGGCCCCATTCGGACCCGAAGTAATCGGGCGCATAGACTGTCAGGGTTTCGGCGTTCGCCAGAGTGGCAATAACGCTTAGACCCGCGGCAAGTGTGAGTGATTTCATGTCTCTGTCTCTCTCTCCATTTGTGCGGGCGGAGTAGGGACGGAGCGTTCCGTTACCTTCCCTCCGCCGGTTTTAACCGGTTCAGGTTCAACGGGTCAGCTTGCGCAATCTCAGCCCAAAAGGGCCCCCCGAGGTTCTTTCCGTGTAGGTGGTTTGGGGGCGAACCTCAAGCAATGGCTTGAGGTTCAGATTTTTCGTCGAAAAATCTCTGCCGCGCTTGGGGCTGGGGAGGCGCGCGGGAATGGGCTTGGCGCGGGGGGGCGGCTCGGGTATCCACGCCTGAGCTAAGGAGCGCTGTTATGAGCTTGAACACTTTTGGTCATTTGTTTCGTGTCACCACATGGGGTGAAAGCCACGGGCCGGCTTTGGGCGCGACTGTCGATGGCTGCCCCCCCGGCGTTCCGATCACGGCGGAGGATTTGCAGGTCTGGCTGGATAAGCGCAAGCCCGGGCAGAACAAGTTCACCACCCAGCGGCGCGAGGCCGATGAGGTGGAGATCCTTTCCGGTGTGTTCGAGGGGGTCAGCACCGGCACGCCGATCCAGTTGATGATCCGCAACACCGACCAGCGGTCAAAGGATTACGGCGATATTGCCGAGAAGTTCCGGCCGGGGCATGCGGATATCACCTATTGGCAGAAATACGGCGTGCGCGATTATCGCGGTGGGGGCCGGTCCTCTGCCCGCGAGACGGCGGCGCGGGTGGCTGCGGGCGGCGTGGCGCGGGCGGCTTTGGCTGTTCTGGCGCCGGAGCTGCGGATCACCGGCTATATGGTGCAGATGGGCGAAAAGCATATCGACCGTGCGCGGTTTGACTGGGGCCAGATCGGGCGGAACCCCTTTTGGGTGCCCGATGCGGGGGCGGTGGAGGATTGGGCCGATTACCTAGATGGGCTGCGCAAGGCGGGGTCCTCTGTTGGCGCGATGATCGAGGTGACAGCGCAGGGGGCGCCCGCCGGATTGGGTGCGCCGGTTTACGGCAAGCTCGACACCGATCTTGGCGCTGCGATGCTGTCGATCAATGCGGTCAAGGGCGTGGAGATCGGCGAGGGCATGGCCGCGGCCATGTTGACCGGCGAGGCCAATGCCGACGAGATTTCCATGGGGCCGGACGGGCCGGAGTTTTCTTCCAACCATGCGGGGGGGATTCTGGGCGGGATCTCCACCGGGCAGGACATTGTGGTGCGGTTTGCGGTTAAACCGACCTCTTCGATCCTGACGCCGCGCAAGACCATTCGCCGCGACGGGACCGAGGCCGAGATCATCACCAAGGGCCGTCACGACCCCTGCGTGGGCATTCGCGCCGTGCCTGTGGGCGAGGCGATGATGGCCTGTGTTCTGCTCGATCATCTGCTTTTGCATCGCGGCCAGGTGGGTGAGGGGCTGCGCGGCAAGATCGGCTGATCCCGCGCCGCGCGTCACAGAGCTTGCAACTGTTTCCAACCCATAGCAGGCTGCGCAAGCGGGCCGCGCCGGGGTGATTTACTCCCTGCGCCGGGCCGTGCATCTGGCAAAAGGGATCGGGCGATATGGCAAAGGGTTGGGATACAGTTCCGCGCAAGGCATCCTATGATGTCGTGATTGTGGGGGGCGCGATTTACGGCTCTGCCACGGCTTGGTTCCTGACCGAAAATCCCGACTTTGATGGCAGCATTCTGGTGGTGGAGCGCGACCCGAGCTATGCCAGTTGCTCCACCGCCCATACCAATTCCTGCATCAGGCAGCAGTTTTCCAACACCCTTAACGTGCAGATCAGCCGCTTTGGCGCGGAGTTCATCAAGGGCTTTCGCGGCTTTATGGGTGATGATCCCCGCGTGCCGGAGCTGTCGATCCAGAACTACGGTTACATGTATCTGGCCGATACGCCGGAGTTTGCCGCCACCCTGCGGGAGAATCAGAAGGTGCAGCTGGCCTGCGGGGCGGGCACGCGCCTTTTGACAGCCGAGGAGATCAAGGCCGAATACCCGTTCTATAATGTGGATGACATCCTGCTGGGCAGTATCAACACCGTGGACGAGGGCTATTGGGACGGGGGCACTGTGTTTGAATGGTGGCGCCGCATGGCCCGCGAACGCGGGGCGGAGTATGTCGCCAACGAGGTGGTCGCCATGACGAAATCCGCTAGCGGCGCGCGGGTGGAGAGTGTGACCCTGAAGTCGGGCGAGGTCATTGGCTGCGGGCAGGTGGTCAATGCCTCCGGCCCGCGGGCGATCGAGACGGCGCGGATGGCGGGGTTGGAGATTCCGGTTGAGCCGCGCAAGCGCTTTACATGGATTTTCGAGGCCGAAACCCCCTTGGACCGTGACTTGCCCCTGACGATTGACCCCTCTGGCGTGCATTGCCGTCAGGACGGGCCAAAGACCTATCTGGCGGGCGGGCACCCGAGCCACGATCCGGCGGTGGAGTATGATGACTTTGCCATGGATCAGGCCTTTTGGCAGGACCACGTCTGGCCTGTGCTGGCCACGCGGATACCACAGTTCGAGGCGATCCGTGTGATCACCGAATGGGCGGGGCATTATGCCTATAACACGCTGGACCATAACGCGGTGCTTGGCCCCCACCCCGAGGTGGAGAATTTCATTTTCCTCAACGGGTTTTCGGGGCATGGGCTACAGCAGTCCCCTGCGATGGGGCGCGGCACCGCAGAGTTTCTGACATACGGGGAATATCGCAGCCTTGATCTGAGCCCCTTTGGCTATGACCGCATTGTGTCGCAGCAACCCTTTATCGAAAAAGCGGTGATCTGATCCCGCCCAACCACGGAGCATTCCCCATGAAGAAAATCGTCCTTACCGGCGCCGCAGGGCGTCTTGGGTCCTACCTGCGCGAACCTTTGTCGAAGATGGCCGATGCCCTTGTCTCGACCGACATCGCGGAGGACATCGGCAAGCTTTATGAGGGCGAGAGCTACCTCAAGGCCGATCTGGGCAGTCTGGACGAGATGATGGCGGTGATGGAGGGGGCCGAGATGGTGGTGCATTTTGGTGCCATCGGGGATGAGGCCCCTTGGGAGGATATCCTGCATTCCAACATCATCGGCGCGCGCAACGTCTGGGAGGCGGCCTATCAACAGGGGGCGCGGCGGGTGGTTTATGCCAGTTCGATCCATGCGGTCGGGATGCACCTGAAGCAGGACTTCATCGGCATCGACGCGCCGCATCGGCCCGACACCTACTATGGTCTGGCCAAGTGTTTTGCCGAGGATCTGGGCAGCCTGTTCTGGGACAAGCGCGGCCTTGAGTCGGTGCATCTGCGGATTCTGTCGGCGGCGCAGGTGAACAACCCGCGCTCGCTTGGGTCATGGCTGTCCTATGACGATCTGATCCAGCTGGTGCAGCGGGCGATCGAGGCGCCGACCACAGGGTTTTCTATCATCTACGGTGTGTCGAACAATGACCGTGCACCGGTGGACAACCACCTTGCCAGCTACCTTGGTTATCGCCCCAAGGACAATGCGGAGCAATTCGCGGAGAAGGTTCTGGCAGAGGCCCCGCCCCCCGATCCGACCGACCCCGCCCAGATGTGTCAGGGCGGGCCTTTCGCCACGGTGGAACTGGGCCATAGCGGCACCGCGACGATGAATATCGTCAACGACAAGAAAGAGGTCTAGGCCGCGTCCCAGACCATGCGAAACCCCTGATGCGTCGTGGACGTGTCAGGGGCGTTGCCCGTGCGTGCGGCGATGCGGTAGCGGTAGCAATAGCTTCGGTGGCACAGGAATGATCCGCCCTTGAGCAGCTTATACCCCCGCCGCGCGGCCTGTTGGTCGCGCGCGCCGCGGCGCAGGGATTTCAGGCGAAAGGGCTCCGCCGTCCATTCCCAGACATTACCGACCATGTTGAACAGGCCATAGGCGTTGCTGTCAAAGGACTGTGCCGGGGCGGTAGTTTTATATCCGTCGGCGGCGCTGTTCATATGGGGGAATTGTCCCTGCCAGATGTTGCAGGGGAAGGTGTCGGTGTCGTTCGGCTCCTTGTCGCCCCAAGGAAAGCGCACATCGCCCTGTCCGCCGCGGGCGGCATGTTCCCATTCCACCTCGCTCGGCAGGCGGCCTCCGGCCCATTTGGCATAGGCGCGGGCGTCGTTCCACGAGACTTGCACCACCGGGTGATCGGGGTGCCATGCCTGCGCCTGTGAGCCCGGCCCGTTGATGTCGCGCCAGTTTGCCCCGTTGGAGCGCCGCCACCAGTCCACGCCCTGCACGCCCTCTGTCTCGGCATGACCCTCGGCGAGGTCGCTGTAGAAGACGAAGGACCAGCCAAAGCGCTCTGCCTCAGTCACATAGGCGGTTTCCTCGATAAAGCGGGCGAATTCGGCGTTGGTGACGGCGGCGCGCCCCATGCGGAAGGGTTTTACCTTTTTGAACCTCGGGGGGCTTTCCTCGTCGGCGGGCAGGAAGGGCTCTGCCGTGCCGATCAGGGCGGTGCCGCCGGGAATGAGGGCCGCGTTGTCCAGGCCCACGGGGGCATTGGCCGAGGGTTTCGGCAGAGGCGGCACTGCCGGTGGGCGAGCCTGCGCCGCGGGGGTGCAGCAGGCCTTCACGGGCGGGGTTTTGGACGAGGGCGGGGTTTTGGACATAGGCGGGATCCTCCGGCGCTTATGGGCTACCATGGGGCGCGCGGAAGATGCCAGAGGGCTTAGGCGAGGGGCGTCGCCTGTATCTGCCATGCGATCAGGGCGAGACCGGCGAGGCCGAAGCTCAGGCCCATCGGGAACCGCTTTGTGTCCGTCAGGCTGCGCCAGCCCGTCTGCCGCCCCTTCGCGGCAAGGCGCGCCAGTGTCAGCCCCGCAATGCCAAGGATCAGCCCCGCCGAGAGGGCGAGCATGAAATGCGACATCAGGGCCGTTGGCACAAACAGCAGGATCGCGGGCAGGGATTTCACATCGCCGCCGCCCAGCAGGCGAAAGGCAAAGCCGATGAAGCCAAGGACAAAGACGCCCCCCGCAATCGCAACGCGCGTCAGGGTCTGCGCAAAGGGTTCGGAGAAGGGGAGTGTGATGGCAAAGAGGCCAAGGAACAGGAGCGGCAGGATATTGGGGATGCGCATCATCCGCAGGTCGCAATAGATCACCGCGATCAGCAGGGGGACCAGCGCCCATGGCAGCAGCAGGCCGGAGAGGGCGCTCATTCCGCGCCGCCTTTGGCCTCGGCCACAAGGACGACAAGCTCGACCTGCCCGCTGGTGCCGGTTTTGGCGTAGATTTTATGCATGTGGCTGCGCACAGTGGCGAGGCTGACGCCGAGGGCATCTGCGATCTCTTTCGCCTTTTGCCCGTCGGCGATCATTTGGCAAACCCGCTGCTCTGCGCGGCTGAGGCCGAAGGGATTGTGCGGGCCGAGGATATCCACATTGTCGTTGGCCACGCCCGTCCGCCCCCTTGCGCGCCCATAGCTGCGAATCGCGCGGGAGATGAGGCCCGGAGAACGCGCGGCCCAAGAATCGGCGAGAGCCTGTGTGACGATGCTGGAGGGCAGGTCGGGGTGGCGGTTTGGCGGCCTGTCGAATGTGACCTCAAGGCAATCAATCGCCCCGTCGGAGGCCTCAAGCACGATTGTGCTGACCTCTACGATATCGGGGCGGTCTGCATATTCCTTATGGGCGGGGGATCCGGCAAAACCGGCCTCCTCGCGCAGCTCGGTCAGGCGCCAGATGCTCCCGGGGTCCAGAGCCTCGGCGTGGTTGTTCTGCACATAGCTTGCGATTGCTCCGCTGCTGACGCGCGGTTTCAGCCCGTCAAGCTGTCGGCAGGCCGAAGCAATGGGCCATGCCCGGCCCGCCCGCAGGCGAAACAGGGAGACGTTCAGGGATTCGAACTGACGCGAGGCCACATCGATGACCTCCTGAATGTTGTAATGTCCGTTCAGGGCCGCGTTCCAATCGGTGACAAGGGAAAAGGCCCGCGCGATGCGCGTTTGCAGGTCATTGGCCTCTGGGAAGGGCACAAGCTGCGTTCTGTCCTTAACGGTGGCGCGATACATTTTAACAAACTCCAGTCCAGTTCGGGTCGTTCTGCCAGATTGCTTGGTCGTGATGATCGCACCAAGCCGGGGGGCGGGCATTTTTGTGAATCATGCAATTCTGGATACCTGCATACAGCTTTTAACCTATTGATTTTGTTAACGGGCAGAGGCAAATGCGGCGAATTTGATGAATTGATGCCTTCAAATGGCCCCGATCTCTCAACCGTTCGGACGATGTGAGCCGTGAATCGTTTTGCTAAATTTTAGTCATCGAAGGCCTAACCACTCGGGCCGCTAACCCCCCAAGGGCGGCCCGCCGCCATCTGTTAAAGGACGATTGATATGAAAACCCAACTGAAAGCACTTTTCGCCCGCTTCCGTGACTGTGACGAGGGTGCGACCCTTGTTGAGTACGGCATTGCGCTTGGTCTTGCGATCGGCGTTGGCACCCTGGCCATCTCTACGCTGTCTTCTGATGTGACTGCAGAGTTCACCTCTGCCTCCACAGTGCTGAAGGCCAACGACGGCTAATTCGCCCGTCGGCTATGAAATTATCAGGCGCGCCCTCCCTAGGCGCGCCTGATCAGCAACAGACGAAAGCTACCCCCTTAGATTAGAGCAAACATGACCCTCCGAGAGCACATTGCTAAGCTGAAGACAGACGAGGATGGCGGCATTCTGGTCTTTTGGTCGGTTGCTTTGGTGGTGTTCCTTGGTCTTCTTGCGCTGACCTTTGATTTTGGCCGCATGGCCAGCACCCATTCCGAATTGCAGTCCTTCGCCGATAACGTGAGCCTTGCGGCCGCGGCCGAGCTTGATGGACGCAGTGACGCGATCACGCGGGCGCGCAGTGCCGCGAACACCCTGATCTCCGACAGCCAGACATATGCAACGGGCAACAAGACCCTTGTCGCCGAAGATATCGCGACGCTCACCTTCTATCGCTCTGATGCCGATGGGGGCTTTACCCGTTCCGAGGCGTTGAAGAGCACCGATCCGCATCTGGTCCGCTATGTCGATGTGCAGATCAGCGATCACACCGTGCAGCCGGGTCTTGGCGCGGCCTTTGCGGCGCTGTCCGGCGGGCCGAGCTTTGACGACACGGTTTCGACCTCCGCCGCGGCGGGGTTTTCGCTTGAGGCCTGCAACGTGGCCCCCATTGCCGTCTGCCTGCCCACGGTGGATTTCGACGCCAGCACCAGCATTGGCCAGACGCTTGAGCTTGACCTGTCGGTCAACCTTGGCACGCTGTTGCCGGGGCAGGTGGCCGTGGTGAATACGCTGACCGATGCGCTTGACGGGCTGAGCATCTGTGCGGGCCTGTTGGGCGGCGATCTGAACGCCTGCCTTCTGGCTGCGCGGGAGCCGGAGACAGCCTGCACAGGGCGCGGCGGGCTGGAGATTTCGGCCAATGTTGATGCGAGCGAGCTGATGGGCGCCTTGAACAGCCGCTTTGGCGAGGTGTCCGGCCTGCTGGGTGGCCTGCTTGGCGGGTCCGATTTCTCCGAAGCGCCGAATGTTTTGACGGGGCTGACCACGCCCCTAGGCATGTGCCTGCCGCTTCCCAGTATTCTGAGCGCGGATGAGCAGAGCCTGCCGAGCGATGATTGCCTGGTTTCTGGAGGTTGCGCCATTCAGGGCGACGGATCATGGACCCTTGGTCGCAACGCCTATATCGAGGCCCATTACGACGGGACCGACCCCTTCCCCGAGGCCTCCACCCGTTTCGAGTTCTATCAGGCCGAGATCGCGGCCTCTGTCAGTGGCTCCATGCCGGGCGGTTTGCTGGGCGGGCTGCTTGGCGGCTTTATCCCGCAGCTTTGCGCCCCGCAGGACAATCTTGACCCGACGCGCCGCGTCATGGTCGTGGCCGGTATCGATTGCCTGTCTGCCGAGGTGGATGCCGCTGTCACCGTGCCGCCGGTTTCGCAGTTTTTCGAGGTTTTCGCCCTTGGCCCTGCGGAGGATGGTTTGCTGAATGTTGAAATCTCTGCCTGTCTTGGCGGCAACTGCGGCGATGGCGTGACCGGCACCGATGTGCGCGATGTGGTGAGGTTGGTCGATTGATCCGCCGCGCCTCCATATCCCGTTTTGCCCGCAATGAAGAGGGCGGTGCCCTCGTCGAGTTTGGTATGCTCTTGCCGATGATGTTCCTTGTTCTGGGCATGTCGATCGAGGGGGCGCGGACCTTTTGGTCCTATCAGACGACGATCTCGGGGGTGCGCGATGCGGCGCGTTTCCTGTCACGGGTGGTGGATTCCAACGTCTGCCTGACGGGGGGCAGCACCAGTGGCTGGAACAGCCGCCTGAAGCAGATCGTCAGCGAGAGCCAAAGCGGCAGCGAGCTGTTCCCCGAGGCGGTGGAGATCGAGAGCGTCACCTCGGCGCTGAGCTGCTCCGCTGGCAGCCTGAGGGGCGGCACGGTGGCGGTTGCGAGCGTGACTGCGACATTGGAAATCAACTACCCGTTCTCGGGGTTTTTTCGTTTGGTGGGGGCAGAGCCCGAGGCCGTGACCACCACGGTGACCGACAGCCTGCGGGTGCTCGGCTCATGATCCGCCGTGTGCCATCATATCTGCGCCGGTTTGTGCGCGACGAATCCGGGGCGACGCTGGTTGAGCTGGGGCTAGTGATCGGGATTTTCCTGTTTCTGCTGTTCGGCTTGATTGATTTTGCCCGCCTCGGATTTTCCAATGTCATGGCGGAAAAGGCCACGGCGACGGCGGTGCGGATGGCCACGGTGCGCCCCGCGATCTGTTCGGGTGTGCCGAGCGTGACGCAGCGCAGCCTCTTGGGCACCCTTGCCCTTACCACGCCCAATGGCACGCGCTGTTCGGCCATGTCCGGCCTGTGCTCCCCCGTCGAGGAAGTCACCTGCACCGCCGCCGAGGGCGGCACCGATGCCAATGCCATTTGGGCGCGGGTGCGCCCCTTGCTTCCCGGCAATGCGGAGCCGGAGAACCTGCGCTTTACCTATAGCTATGACGAAG
Source organism: Harenicola maris (assembly GCA_018524345.1). Classification (GTDB taxonomy): domain Bacteria; phylum Pseudomonadota; class Alphaproteobacteria; order Rhodobacterales; family Rhodobacteraceae; genus Harenicola; species Harenicola maris. Next base: position 217,682 of record JADQAZ010000002.1, on the reverse strand, counting down.
ACCTGAACCGTGTTGGCGCCCCCTACAGCCCGATCGTCACCGCAGAGATCGACGGGCTGGAATTTAACTTCATTTCCCCTCTGGGAGCCTTGGCCGAGTTTGCCGGGGCCTCCGGGCAAAGCGGTCTGGGGCAGAGTTTCACCTTTGCCTCTATGAGCGCCTCCCTCCCTGCCGAAGACCTGAGATAAGGACCCTGTTATGTCATTTGAAGAGTATCGACTTGAGGATCGCCCCGCCGAGGCCATCGCACGGCCAGAGGCGGCCAAATCGCAGGTTTTGGTGATCGCCCGCACGCAGGCCCTTGGAAAGGACCTGATGGACAGTCTGGCGCTGGATGACACCGTTGCGGCCAGCGTGCTGTCTGGCACCCTGTCGAGCGTGATGATGGGCGGCACTGTGGATTGGCCCGCGATCCGGTTTGTGGTGTTCGAGGGGGACGCGCATTCCGGCAATGACATTGCGGCGCTGACCGGTCTGACATCGATGCCGGGAGTGAAGCTGAGCTGTATTGCCATGCTGCATGGGCCGTTGACGCCCGATCTGGCGGAGCCATTGCTTGAGGCTGGCGTGGTCGAGGTTTTGCCCATGCCCGCGCATCTCAGCCCCGGCGCAAGCGAGGCAGTGGCGCAGGCCCCCAAGCAAGTGAGCGAGAATGGCGGCGACGTGACGGTTGTGTTGCGCGCCCGTGGCGGGGCGGGGGCAACCACGGTTGCCGTCAATCTGGCCACGACCCATGCGCAGAAGATCGGCGGCGGCAAGACGGCTTTGGTTGATCTGGATATCCAGAACGGCGCGGTGGCCCTTGCGCTTGACCTGCCGGACAGCCCCGCGGCCTCCACCCTGATCCGTGGTCAGGTGCAGGCCGATGCGGGCTTTGTCGAGGCGGCGATGGAGGAGCATTCCAGCGGGCTGCATGTGCTGACCGCCCCCGATGTATTCGCGCCGCTAAGCGCCCTGCAGCCGGAGTTGGTGGATGACCTGCTGACCGCTTTGCGCGCACGCTATGATCACATCGTGATCGACATGCCGCAGGGTGTGGCCGACTGGATCGAGCCGGTTTTGCGCCACGCCGCGCGGGTGCTGGTTGTCACTGACACCAGCCTGCCCGCGATCCGCCGCACCCGCCGTTTGATCGACCTGATCTCGGAAGAGCATATGACCCTGCCTTTGCAGGTTGTGGTCAACGGCGAGAAGCGCCCGATGATGATGACAGCGGCGCAGAAGGAAACCGCGCGGCTGATTGGCCGCCCGATGGAGCACTGGATTCCCGCCGATGCAAAGGCCGCCCGCGTGGCCGTTGATATGGGCGTGCCGATGATCCTAGGGGCGAAACGTTCTGCGGCCGCGCGCGGGCTCAAGGGCCTTGCCGAGGCTGTCTTTGCCGCCAAGAAGAAATCGGAGGCCCTGTAATGTTTCGCGCGTTTCACGAGTCCAAACCCGCCGCCAAAACACCTGTTCCTGCGGCCGAGGCCGCCCCTGCGCCTGCGCCCAAACCTGCGCCCAAGCCCGCCCCCGTTGTGGCGGCGCCAGAGCCGGAACCGGCCCCTGCTGCCCCTGCGCCAGAGGCGGGGTATACGGAGCTGAAGACCCGTCTGCATGAGAAGCTGCTGGAGCAGTTGAACCTTGCCGCCCTTGAGCAGGTGAGCAAGGCGGACCTGCGCCGCGAGATTGCGACGCTGGCGGCGGCGCATCTGCGCGAGAATGACGAGATCATGCAGCCCGTGGCCTTTCAGGCCCTGCTGGATGAATTGCTGGACGAGGTTCTGGGCCTTGGCCCCTTGGAGCCCCTGCTGGCCGATCCTTCGATCAGCGATATTCTGGTCAATGGCATCGACAAGGTCTTTGTCGAACGCGCGGGCCTGTTGGAACGCCTTGACGTGACCTTCCGCGACGAGCGGCATTTGCTGCGGATCATCGACAAGATCGTGTCCTCTATCGGGCGCCGGATCGATGAAAGCCAGCCTTGGGTCGATGCCCGTCTTGAGGACGGCAGCCGCGTCAACGCCATCATTCGCCCCTGCGCCATTGACGGGCCGAGCCTGTCGATCCGCAAATTCTCCAAATCGCCGCTGCACCTGAGCAAGCTGGTGGAATATGACGCCCTGTCGCGCCCTGCGGCACAGTTCCTTGAGGCCGCCGTGGCGGGTCGGATGAATGTGCTGATCTCTGGCGGGACGGGCTCTGGCAAGACCACGATGCTCAATGCCATGTCGGCCTTTATCGATCCGCGCCAGCGGCTCGTGACCATCGAGGACGCCGCCGAATTGCAGCTGCAACAGGAGCATGTTGTGCGCCTTGAGACCCGCCCGCCGAATGCCGAGGGGCAGGGCCGCATCACCCAGCGTGATCTGTTGATCAACGCCCTGCGGATGCGCCCGGATCGCATCATGGTCGGCGAGGTGCGCGGCAGCGAGGCCTTTGACATGCTGCAGGCGATGAACACGGGCCATGATGGCTCCATGACCACGATCCACGCCAACACCGCCCGCGACGCCATCAGCCGGTTGGAGCAGATGGTGACCCTGATCGGTGGGGACTTCCCGATGCAGGCGATCCGCTCGCAGATTGCGGCGGGGCTGCAGCTGGTGGTGCAGTTGAACCGTCTGTCCGACGGGCGCCGCAAGGTGATGTCGATCTCCGAGGTTGTCGGGCTTGAGGGCAATCAGGTCATGATGCAGGACATCTTTACCTTCAAGAAAATGGGTGTGGACGAGGACGGTAATGTCATGGGCCGGATGCTGGCCACGGGCATTCGCCCGAAATGCGCCGAGGCCCTGATTGCCTCTGGTGTGACCTTTGCCGCAGACGCCTTTCGCAACGTAGAGCAGGTGGCCTGATATGGAGATGTCTTTCACCTCGATCTGGCTGCTTGTTGGCATCAGCGCCGCCCTGCTTGGCCCGCTGGGCCTGCGCCTGATCCTTGCGCCCGAGAACGCGCAGGAGCGGCGCACCGCCGCGCGTATCCGTGCGATGCAGGAGGGCGGGCAGAGTGCCTTTGAAATCCACCTGCTCAAGCAATCCATGGGCAAACCCTTTGCCCTGCCCTTCCTTGGCGATCACCGCGTGTTGCTGTCGCGTGCGGGGCTTGTGGGCAAGGGACCGCTGCTGGGGCTTGCGGCTGTGGGCCTGTCGCTGGCGGCGGCTATGGCGATTTCTTTGCCTCTTGGCCCCGCGATTGGCGTGCCTGCGGGGATTGCCCTTGGCCTTGGCTCCATCGTCGGCTTCATCAAGATGAAGCAAAAGCGCCGCGCGGATTTGATGACCTCGCAGCTTCCCGATGCGCTTGATCTGATGATGCGGGGGCTGCGGGTCGGGCACCCTGTGTCCTCGACGATCCAGAACGTGGGCCGCACGGTTTCTGACCCCATCGGGGCCGAGTTCCGCCAGCTGTCCGACCAGATCGCCCTTGGCGATTACCTGACCGATGCCTTTACCGATATGGCCGAACGTGTCGGGCTGGAGGATGTGGAATACCTTGCCGTGTCCCTGCGGATCCAGCACGGGACGGGCGGCAACCTTGCCGAGATGCTGGAGACCCTGTCCAAGGTTGTGCGCGACCGCATCGTGATGCGCCGCCGGGTCAAGGCCGTCTCGGCCGAGGGCCGGATGTCGGCCTATATCCTCTCTGCCCTGCCTGTGTTCATCTATGTTTCCACCTCGCTTGCGACGCCGGATTACTATGCGGGCGTGGCCGATGATCCGATGTATGCGCCGATGATGCTGACGATTGTGGGCCTTGTGGTCGCGAACTTTCTGGCTCTGCGCAGCCTTGTCAATTTCGAGATGTGAGGCAGAAGATGTTGGACCCCAGTAGCTTTATGACGAACATCGGTTTCGATGATCCGACCTCCCTTATGGGCTATGTCGCGGCCATCTTTATCGTGGTTCTGATCCTGTTTGGCGCGGCGGGCCTGTATGCCATGCGCGACCGGTCTGCGGGGCGGATTCGCGACATGGCGACAAGCATGGGCGTGGGGGCGAGTTCGGGCCTGATCAAGGAAACCGAAGACACGCCGACCGGTTGGAAAAAGGCGCTGATCCCCGAGGATCCCTCGGAGCGCGCCCAGATCAGGTTCCAGCTTGCCAAGGTCGGGTTCGAGCGTCCGGATTCGGTCGAAATGTTCTTTCTTGTGCGGCTGGCGCTTTGCCTTGCGATGCCTGTCATCCTTGGGGTTGCGGTGCTTCTGGCCGATTGGGGCCTGCTGCCGCAGGTGCTGGCGGACAAGATCAATACCATGGGCATCATGGGCCTTGCGCGGATCGGGATGGTCGGTGCGGCTATCGGGTTCTATGGCCCCGGGATGTGGTTGAAACGCCGGATCAAGGCGCGGCAAAGCAAGGTGCGCAATGCCTTTCCCAACGCTTTGGACCTTGTCCATATCGCGACCGAGGCGGGCCTTGGTTTTGATGCCGCAATCAACCGCGTGGGGGAGGAGCTCTCCTCCGTCGCGCCCGAGATCGCCTATGAATTCCTGCTGCTGCAACACGAGATTTCCGCAGGCCGTGAGCGGGATGCGGCCCTCTTCGATATGGCAGAGCGGATGGGGATCGAGGAGGCAAAATCCTTTGCCCTCGTGATCGTGCAATCGCTGCAATTCGGCACCAGCCTGACCGGCGCGCTGAAGGTTTACGCCGAGGAAATGCGCCAAACGCGAGAGCTGCGCGCGGTGGAAAAGGCGAACAAACTGCCGGTGCAAATGTCGGGGGTGATGTCCTTCCTGATGCTGCCCGCGCTGTTCCTCATCACGCTGACGCCGGTGATCATCCGCTACTCTGCGATGTACTGAAAACCCCATACACAACTGATGCACATCCGATGCACATCCCATACGCATGATCTGCAACGGGCGCCCCAATTTGCGTAGCAAATTGCCCGGCCCAACGGGACGCGAGGCCGGTAGGCCGAAGCTGTCCGGGCGGGAGGGCTCCGGCTCGGGTTAGGGGGTTGGTGGCTGGCCCGCCTTTGCATCAGCCTCCGGCTCGGGCGGGCGGAGGGCGATGAGGGGGCGGCGGAAGCGGGCGGTGGTGCCGGTTTCGGGCCGTGATCTGGTGCGCAGAACCGGGCGGTTTTCGGAATTTCCGATGATGCTCTCGCGCATGACGATGTAGATCCCGCTGGCGATGATGATCGCAACGCCGATCCAAGTGACCGTATCGATGCTCTCGTCAAAGAAAAACGCGCCATAGGCGGCGGCCCAGAGGATTTGCGAATATTGCATCGGGGCGACCACGGCGGCATCGGCGGATTTATAGGCCCCGATCACGCAAAGCCCGGCGGTAAAGCCAAGGGCGGCGACCACGGCGAGCATGCCAAGGTCCAGCGCCGGCATGGGGATATAGACGAAGGGCATCAGGCAGCCCATCAGCACAAAGTTCGCCATCAGCGGATAGAGCATCAGAACCGCGCTGCGCTCGTCCCGCCCGATCTTGCGCACGATGGTCGAGGCAAGCGCGGCCGTGCAGGCGGCAGTGATACCGGCGATATGTCCGGAGCCAAGGTCGGCGGAGCCGGGGCGCAGCACGACCAGAACCCCGCAGAGGCCAACCGCCACAGCGCCCCAGCGATGCGGGCCGACCCGCTCGCCAAGGAAGGGCACCGACAGGGCGGTGATCAACAGGGGCGTCGCAAAGAGCAGCGCATAGGTATCGGCCAGCGGCAGGACGGAGAAGGCGTAAAAGGCGCTCGCCCCCGTGGTGATGGCCGCCGCCGTGCGCAGGGCTGTCCACCATGGGTGCACCGGGATCAGGGTGCCCGAGGCGCGGTCCCGCATCAGCATGAGCGCCAGCAGCGGGAAGGAGAACATGACCGAGAAAAAGATGATCTGGAAGGTCGCATAGCGGCCCCCCAGAATCTTGATCAACACGTCATGGGTGGAGAAGAGGCCAAAAGCCATCAGGGCGAGGAAGACCCCGCGCAGCGTGGATTTGGCCCCTGTGGTCACACCGAGGCTGCCAGAGCGGCGAGGATGGCGTCGCCCATGGCGGAGGTGGAGAGCGGCTCGACCCCCTCTTCGCCGATCAGGTCGGCGGTGCGGGCACCATTGGCCAGCACGGTTTCAACCGCGGCCTCGAGGCGGTCTGCCTCTGCGCCCTCGTCAAAGGAGTAGCGTAGCGCCATGGCGAAGGAGAGGATACAGGCGATCGGGTTCGCCTTGCCTTGGCCGGTGATGTCGGGGGCGGAGCCGTGGACGGGCTCATACAGCGCCTTGGGCCGACCGTTTTCCATCGGCGCACCGAGGGAGGCGGAGGGCAGCATGCCGAGGGAGCCGGTGAGCATCGCCGCCGCATCGGAGAGGATGTCGCCAAAGAGGTTGTCGGTCACGATGACGTCGAACTGTTTGGGGTAGCGGCAGAGCTGCATCGCGCCTGCGTCGGCATACATGTGGGAGAGTTCCACATCGGCGTAATCCTTGGCGTGGACTTCTGTCACGACCTCGCGCCACAGGATGCCGCTTTCCATGACGTTGGCTTTTTCCATCGAGCAGACCTTGTTGCCGCGGCGGCGGGCCAGTTCGAAGGCGGAGCGTGCGACGCGTTCGATCTCGCTTTCGGTGTAACGCTGGGTGTTGATGCCAACCCGTTCGTTGCCCTCTTTGATGATGCCGCGTGGCTCGCCAAAGTAGATGCCGGAGGTCAGCTCGCGGACGATCATGATGTCGAGGCCGGCAACCACGTCGCGCTTGAGCGAGGAGAAATCGGCGAGGGCGTCAAAGCACTGGGCGGGGCGCAGGTTGGAAAACAGGTCCATTTCCTTGCGCAGTTTCAGCAGGCCGCGTTCCGGCTTTACGCTGAAATCCAGATCATCATAGGCGGGGCCGCCAACCGCGCCCAGAAGGACGGCATCGGCGTTCATGGCTTTTTCCAGCGTGCTGTCGGCCAGAGGCGTGCCGTGTTTGTCATAGGCCGCGCCGCCGACGAGGTCGGTTTCGACGTTGAATTTCAGGTCGCGGGCTTCGCCGAACCACGCGATGATTTTCTCGACTTCGGTCATGACCTCGGGGCCGATGCCGTCGCCGGGCAGGATCAGGATGGAAGGATTGGTCATGGCGGTGTTTCCTCGGTTGAAAATGTCCTGTTTCGCCTACTGCGATGGACTAGGGGGGTCAAGGACTACGGGGGTTTATGGGCTGGGGGTGGCGGTCACTGGCCCTGTGCGGGCAGCTCGATTTCGACCCAGACGAGGCGGTGGCGCGAGGCGGTTTGCACCTGTTCAAGGGTCGGCCCGCTGCCCTGCGCATCCGGGGCGGGCCAGATCACGCCCGCATCGAGCACCTTGGCCGTGGCATCGGGCAAGACGTAATCGGCGCGCAGGTTGCCGGGCGGGTCGTTGAAATCGGCGGTGTCGAGGGCGGGGGGGCCTTTGTGGGTTGGATCGGCCTCTGCCGCGCCACCTTGGCTGCTTGGGGCGGGGTCCTGGATATGGCCGGATTGCAGCAGGGCATTGAGGGCATTGGGCCGCCCGTCGCCGTCATAGGCGTCGAGGTTCAGGTTGCCCGCGATGACGACGGGGCCCTGCGGTGCGGGGGTGTTGAGTTGGCCGTCCAGATACATGTGCAAGAGGGCGAGTTCGGCGGCGTTGCGGTGGCCGTTGCGGTCCTCTGGTCCGTCAAAGACGGGCGGGGTCGCGGCGAGGGTGAGCAGGGTGAAGGGGGTTGGGGCCTCCACCCGGATGGCCCAGTGATTGACGCTGCTGAGGCGCTGCACCTGCCATGCTGGGGCTGGCATCAGGGCGGGCAGATCGCCCGCGCCGGGGAGGTCGCGCCAGAGCAGGGGGGTGAAGTCATGGGTGAGGGTCAGGGGATGGCGGCTGAGCACCGCCATGCCGCCCGCGCCGGAGAAGCGGCCAAAGCCCTGCGTGTCGCGGCCGGTGTTCACCTTGCCGTCGCCGTCCATATCCATACCCGTGCGCAGGCCCGCATTGGGCCAGTCTGCGAAGGCATGGGGATAGGGGGCGCCAGCGGCGGCGAGGGTCTCTTGCAAGGCCGTGAGGGCCTCTTGCTTGTCGTCGTAGTCGAGGTTGGTGAGCAGCAGCACATCGGCCTCTGCATGGGCGATCACGGCTGATACGGCGGCGATCTGGGGGTCATCGCCCTTGGCGATGTCACGCAGGAGCAGGCCGGGGCCGCGCCGTGTGAGGTCGGCGGCATAGGTGGCGATGCGCAGGGGTTCGGCAGTGGCGGTCAGGGCAAGGGTCAGCCATGTGGCCCCCGCCAGAAGGCACGCGCCTAGGCGGGGATCAGGTCGGGGTCGAGCTTCTTGCGCTTTTCCTCCGCCCCCTCGCCGTTTTCGGCGGTGCGGCGGCGCTTTTCCTCGATCATGGAGGCAATGCGCCCCATGGCGATGCCGCGCATAAAGAGGGAAGATGGCAAGAATGCCCATGTGGCCATTGTCCAGATCAGGGTCTGATGCGCTTCGAGCGCTACCGGATTGAACACCATCGCTGCGGCTTTGGCCACAGCGGGCATCAGGAAGGGCAGCAAAAAGCCGAGGCAGATGTTGAGGCGGGCGTCGCGGTTCAGCCGTTCGACCACATCGCCGCCCACGGTGGGATCGAATGTGGGCAGGTTGACCCAGACGTTGAACACGCCGGAGCGCACAGGCCAGCCCCAGACCCGCAGCAGGATCACAAAGATCGCGAGGCTGAGGAGCGAGGTCAGGTAGGCGATGCCAGCGGCGGCGCGGACCAGTTCGAGGTGCGCTGCGCTGACGCTTTCGGGCAGGGCCACGAGGACAAGGCGCACGGGGCTGTAGGGGAAGTCGATCGCATCGCCGATCAGGTTGCCGATGGCCTGCACAAAGATGGTCAGGCTGCTGACCTCTGTCATGCCGCGGCACAGGATCGTCAGCAGGAAGACCGTCAGGAAGAGCGAGAGGAAGCGCACGCGGTTGAAGGGCGGCGCATCGCGGAATTCCACAAGGCTGGGATAGTTCGAGGCGTATTCAAACAGGGTCAGGCCAGCGGCGAAGAGGGCCAGCAGCGCGACGACCTGCGCTGTGTCCGGCCCGATGGAGGGCAGCAACAAGGAGGGAGTCGAAATCATGACCCCAACCAGAGATGCGCGCACTACGGCGCCTGTGACCTTGGTGATCACTGTTCAATACCCTTCCGGCGGCTGGGGTGGATACATAGTCCACGCGCGTTTCCGCTCAGAGAACGCCAATTATGGCGATGTGCCTCAACTTTGCCCAACTTTTGCCTTCTTTCATTTTCTTCAGCAAGCGTTGGGACAGTTAGAGAGGACTAATCAGGCGATTTGACGGGGAATGTGGTGCGGTGTTGCATCATTTTTGGGGCGGGAAAGTGGCATTTCGCCTGAAAAAGCAACATCTTGGGGCATGGCAAAAAGGGGCCACAAGAAAGGCCGCCTGAACTATGTTCAAGCGGCCCTTAGAGTTAACCTATGGTTAATGGCGAGTCGCGCAGGGCGATCAGACCCATGGGCGCGATGCGTTTGCGCTGGCTTCGAAGGCGTCGATGCTGGCGGCTTTTTCAAGCGTCAGGCCGATGTCATCAAGGCCGTTGAGCAGGCAATGCTTCTTGTGGCTGTCGATCTCGAAGGAGAAGACCTGACCGTCGGAGGAGGTCACTGTCTGGGCCTCCAGATCGACTTCGATCCGGGCGTTGGCGCCCTTTTCTGCATCGTCCATCAGGATATCGACCTGCTCTTTCGGCAGGGTGATCGGCAGGATGCCGTTCTTGAAGCAGTTGTTGTAGAAGATATCGGCGTAGCTGGTGGAGATCACGGCGCGGATGCCGAAATCAAGCAGCGCCCATGGGGCGTGCTCGCGGCTGGAGCCGCAGCCGAAGTTATCGCCAGCGACGATGATCTGGGAGTCGCGATACTGCGGCTTGTTCAGAACGAAATCGGGGATTTCCTTGCCTTCGCCGTCATAGCGCATTTCGTCAAACAGGTTCACACCAAGGCCGGAGCGTTTGATGGTTTTGAGGAACTGCTTTGGGATGATCATATCGGTGTCGATGTTGATCAGCGGCATGGGGGCGGCGATGCCGCTTAGGGTGGTGAACTTGTCCATTACATCATCTCCCGAACGTCTGTGAGTTTGCCGGTGACGGCGGCGGCGGCGGCCATGGCGGGGGACATCAGGTGGGTGCGTCCGCCGCGGCCCTGACGGCCCTCGAAGTTGCGGTTGGAGGTTGCTGCGCAACGCTCGCCGGGTTGAAGTTGATCCGGGTTCATGGCGAGGCACATGGAGCAGCCTGCGAGGCGCCATTCAAAGCCCGCGTCGATAAAGATCTGGGCGATGCCTTCTTCCTCGGCCTGTGCCCGCACGAGGCCGGAGCCGGGGACGGCCATGGCGCGCATGCCCTCTGCGATCTTTTTGCCTTTGAGGATGGCTGCGGCGGCGCGCAGGTCCTCGATCCGGCCATTGGTGCAGGAGCCGATAAAGACAGTGTCGATCTTGACCTCGGACAGCGGTGTGCCGGGGGTCAGGTCCATGTATTCGAGGCTGCGCTTGGCCGCGCCGACCTTGCCGCCGGTAAAGTCCTCGGCGGCGGGGACATTGGCGGTGATGGGCAGAACGTCCTCGGGCGAGGTGCCCCAAGTGACCACGGGGGCGATGTCCTCGCCCTTGATGGTGATGATCTCGTCCCAATGGGCGTCGTCATCGGAGTAGAGGGTTTTCCACCATGCGAGGGCGGCTTCCCATTCGGCGCCTTTTGGCGCGTGGGGGCGGCCCATGCAGTATTCGAAGGTGGTTTCGTCAGGGGCGATGATGCCGGCGCGGGCGCCGCCTTCGATGGCCATGTTGCAGACGGTCATGCGGCCTTCCATCGACAGGTCGCGGATCGCTTCGCCGCAGTATTCGATGACATAGCCGGTGCCGCCGGCGGTGCCGGTGCGGCCGATGACAGACAGGGTGATGTCCTTGGCTGTCACGCCCGGGCGCAGTTTGCCGGTGATCTCGACCTTCATGTTTTTGGATTTGGTCTGGATCAGGGTCTGGGTGGCCAGAACATGCTCGACCTCGGAGGTGCCGATGCCGTGGGCCAGAGCGCCAAAGGCGCCGTGGGTTGCGGTGTGGCTGTCGCCGCAGACGACGGTCATGCCCGGCAGGGTCCAGCCCTGTTCGGGGCCGACGATATGCACGATGCCCTGACGCACGTCAGTGACGGGGTAGTAGTGGATGCCGAAGTCTTTGGCGTTCTTGTCGAGGGCCTCGACCTGAATGCGGCTGTCTTCGGTCATGGTGGCGGCATTGGCGCGGTCCAGTGTGGTGGGCACGTTGTGGTCCGGCACGGCGATGGTTTTGTCCGGTGCGCGCACAGAGCGGCCCGCCATACGCAGCCCTTCGAAGGCCTGCGGGGAGGTCACCTCGTGGACGAGGTGACGGTCGATATACAGAAGACAGGTGCCGTCCTCGGCCTCGTGGGCGAGATGGGCATCCCAGATTTTATCATAGAGCGTTTTTGCCATTTGGGTAATCCTACGCAAGATGTGAGTGTGGTGTTCGACGGTGCGAAAATACGGGGCGAAAAAAATGGAGAGGGCAGGCCTTTAGCCGCGATCGCGCAGTAGCAGGTCGCGTAGGTGGAATCGCCACGGTAGGCGTGCCCGGTCATCCATATCGAAAACTCTTACCATGGGGGTCACGTAACGCCTTCGGGCGTTTTCCACAAGGTGGCGCGGTGTTTAGCGGCGATGCATTTGCTTGTTTAGGTGGGGGCGGCGTGGCACCCTGAGCCAAATGAGGGGAGCGCAATGGCCGACGATCCGTCAACCAAAGAGCAGACAGCAGAGCAGATAGCGGACCTGACGGGGCAGTTGACCACCCTTTGGGGGCAGGCGGAGTCCCTTGCCCTGTCGATGGTGCAGCCTTGGCGGTTGTATCAGCTTGGCATTGTTGTGGCCCTGTTCATCGTCAGTCACTTTGCCGCGAAGTGGCTGGGGCCTGTGTTTTATTCATGGGTGCGGCGGCAGGAGGGCTGGCCGAAGTGGCGGCTGCGCACGGCGGTTGTGCTGCACAAGCGGCTGCGGCCGATCATCTTTATCACGCTGGCATGGAGCCTTGTATTCGTTATGCGGGAGGTCACTTGGCCCTCGCGCAGCTATGTCATCAGCCTGATCGCAACGATTGCGACGGCGTGGTTGGTGGTGACCTTTGTGTCGCGCCTGATCCGCAACCCTTTCTTGCGGTCGGTGGTGCGTTGGGGTGCGTGGATTTATGTGACCCTGTATTTCCTTGATATCCTTGATCCGGCGGCGGACACCCTTGATGGGCTGGCGCTGGAGCTTGGCGATTTCCGGCTGTCGATCCTTGGGCTCCTGAAGGCGCTGGCTGTTGTCGGGGTTTTGTTCGCCATTGCGCGGGGCGTGTCGAAGACGACGGAGAACAGGCTCAAGAACAACGAGAATGTCTCGCCCTCGATGCAGGTCTTGGTGATTAAGTTCACGCAGGTGGTTCTGTATGGTGCGGCCTTTGTGATCGGGCTTAATGCCGTCGGGTTTGACCTGACGGGTCTTGCGGTGCTGTCCGGTGCGATTGGTGTGGGCCTTGGGTTCGGCCTGCAAAAGGTGGTGTCGAACCTTGTTTCGGGGATCATCATCCTGCTGGATAAGTCGATCAAGCCGGGGGATGTGATTTCCCTTGGGGATACCTTCGGCTGGATCAACGCCTTGGGCGCGCGTTACGTGTCGGTGGTGACGCGGAACGGTAAGGAATACCTGATTCCGAACGAGGATCTGATCACGGGGCAGGTGGTCAACTGGAGCCATTCCAACGATTACGTGCGGCTGGATATCTTCTTTGGGACCTCTTACAGCGACAGCCCCCATGAGGTGCGCCGCCTTGCGATCGAGGCTGCGCGCGGGGTGGACCGTGTGCTGAGCTTTAAGCCGCCGGTTTGCCATATCGTCGGCTTTGGCGACAGCAGTGTGGATTATATCCTGCGGTTCTGGATCAGTGACCCGACCGGCGGGCTGACCAATATTCGCGGCGGGGTGTACCTTGCGCTTTGGGATGCGTTTCAGGAAAACGGCATCTCCATCCCCTTCCCGCAGCGCGAGGTGCGTATGCTGGGCGATGGGGGTGGGCTGGACGCTGATACGAGTGATATTTCCGCAAAGGTTGAAGACTGATGAGATTGGGTGAGGTACGGCGTGCGCTGGAGGCGCAGGAGGCCGAAGCGCAGGAGAGGCTGGGCAAGCGCGGCGGTGCCTATACCCTTGAGATCGAGGTGGCGCAGTTTGGCGCGTTGTTCAAACGTCCGCCGCAGCGGGTCATGGATGTGGGCGCCAATCTGGGCGAATTTACCGCCGGTTTGCGGCAGAGCTATCCCGAGGCGGAGGTTCTGGCGGTGGAACCCTCTGCGTTGAATGTGGGCAAGCTGCGCGCGCGGTTTGCCGATGATCCCAAGGTGCAGATTGCTCCCTGCGCGGCCGGATCGCAGGAGGGACAGGCGACGCTGTTTGCGAACGAAGAGGGCTCTGCCCTTGGTAGCCTGAGCCAGCGGGACCTCAGCCACCTGAAAATCCCCATGGATGTCACCGAGGAGGTGCGCCTGCGCCGTATCGATGGTTTGGTGGCGGAGTATTTCGGGGGGCAAGCGCCCGATTTGATCAAGCTGGACGTGGAGGGACACGAGCTTGACGCCATTCATGGCGCGAGCGGTGTCCTGGACGGGGTGGCGGCGGTGCAGTTCGAGTTTGGCGGCTGCAACATCGATACGCGCACCTACCTGAAGGATTTCTGGCAGTTCTTTGCCGCGCAGGAGTTTGACCTCTATCGCATCGCGCCCATTGGGTTGCTCAAGCTGAACGGCTATCGCGAACATATGGAAAGCTTTATGGCCAGCAATTATCTGGCGGCGAACAGGGCCTTGCTGCCTTAGGGTCAGGACCGATAGGTCCTGCGCCGACGGTTTGGTTAATTTTGGCCCTCCCGCGGCTTGGCGCGGGAGAGATTTTTCGGAGAAAAATCTGGGGGCGCTGCCCCCCGGCCTGCGGCCTCCCCCCGGGATATTTGGGCCAATAAGAAGCCCTAGGGTCCTAGACCTCTGGTGGCCAGGGGCGGGTGGCGTCGGCTGTGATCCAGTTTTGCACCCAGTCGGGCATGGTCATTTCGGGCATGTCGCGGCCCAAGGCCTCGACGATTTGCACGGGGGGGATGATGCCGGATTTGCCGGTGACGGCGGAGCGGTAGAGGGCCTGATTGCAGCATTCGCCGCGGACCCACATGGATTGCACGATATAGACGAATTTGTCGTCAAAGCCGGTGATGCGGCTGTGCATTTCTATCTTGTCCCAGCGGCGGACGCGGCGGCGGTAGCGGACGGAGGCGCCGGCCATGGTCAGGCCCCATTTCTTTTCCTTCAGCACGGTCAACAGGCCCATGCGGCGGGCGAGGGGGATGCGGCCGAGGTCGAACAGGGTCAGGGTGCGACCGTTGTTGAGCTCTTTCCACATGTCGAGGTCCCAGGGCATACAAATGTGGGTTGAAACATGGGTGCCGTCAAAGGGGAGCTCGGGCAGGTTGCGGGTTTTGAAATACTGCCAGAACAGGCGCAGGGTGGGATACATTTTGAAGTCTCCGGTTGCGGCCACACTCGCTTGGCTGACGCAAAGGTCAAGCGGAACGTTGCGGAAGGGCGTTGCAAGCCGGGGCAGGGCGCACTACCTGATAAACCGAGATAAGTAACCGGCCAGAGGCGACCCAATGCAAGACATCATTCAAATTCTACGGCTTTTGCTGGACGTGGCCTTTTTCATCATGCTGGCCCATATCATCATGTCCTGGCTGATCAACTTTCAGGTGCTGAACCTTCGGCAACCTCTGGTTGCGCAGGTCTGGGACGGGCTGACGCGTTTGCTTGAGCCGATCTATCGCCCGATCCGGCGGGTTTTGCCCGATACGGGGGCGCTTGATCTGGCGCCATTGGTGCTTTTCCTTGGCATCATCATCATGCGCGATATCATTCTGGTTTAGCCAAACCTTTAAATTAAGCGGTTTTTGCCCTATAGAGGGGTCATGCGGGTCAATTTTCGGCCTGCAAACAGAGAAGTTATTTTAACATCAATCAGATTAGGAGACTCAGTTATGAGCAGAGTGATCAAAGCGGACGATTGGAAAGTCGCCGGAGCGGCCCAGGTGGGCGGTGCGGCGGTGGTTGGTGGCGGGGTCTGGACCTTTATTTTCCAGAGCGCCCATGCGCATTTTTCGGGGATGTATACCTTCACCGGCTTCGGCCTTGGGGCTGGCGGGTCGATGGGCGGGGCCTCGATGCCGGATTTCAGCTCTGGCGGGCTGAGCTGGACCAATCTTGAATGTGACCGCAGCTTTAGCGCCGATGACCTTGATGGCAGCGCCGGACGCCTGACGACGGCGGGGGCGGGGCTTGCTGTTGGATATGGGGTGGCTATCGTTTCCGCCTTTAACTGGGGCGGGTCGATGTTCTCCAGTCAGGAGTGTTTTGGCGGCTCTATCGGGGTGGGGGCCTCTGCCATCACCATGGCGGGCGCTTGGAATATGCTGAGCGAAGGCGGTATGCAGCGGTAAATTCGCCGTATCGGGGGCCTGCGGGTCTTGCCCGCGGAATCTTAGTGTGGGAGTCATTCGGGGAACCCGATGATGACCCCCCGCATGAAGGCTGCCGCCCCGATGACCGAATCCGATCCCAAGGTGACTGACCTGTTGAAAACCGTTTTCGGTTTTGACGGGTTCAGACCGGGGCAGGGGGAGGTCGTTGAGGCCGTGACCACGGGGCAGGACACCCTTGCCATTATGCCCACGGGCGGCGGCAAGAGCCTGTGTTTTCAGCTGCCTGCCCTGTTGCGGGGCGGGGTGACGCTTGTGATCTCTCCGCTGATTGCCTTGATGCGGGATCAGGTGCGGGCGCTGCGGGCCAATGGGGTTGCGGCGGGGGCGCTGACCTCTGGCAATACAGAGGAAGAGACCGCGCAGGTTTTCGATGATTTGCACGCCGGGCGGCTGAAGCTGCTCTATATGGCGCCGGAGCGGCTGGCCTCTGGTGCGGCGCGGCATATGCTGGCGGGGGCGGATATATCGCTGATCGCCGTGGACGAGGCCCATTGCGTCAGCCAGTGGGGCCATGATTTCCGGCCCGATTACCTTGAGATCGGCCGGTTGCGGGCGGAGCTTGACGTGCCATTGGCCGCCTTTACCGCCACCGCCGATGCCGAGACCCAGCAGGAGATTGTGAACCGTCTGTTTGCGGGGGTGCAGCCGCGCACGTTTTTGCGCGGGTTTGACCGGCCCAATATCCACCTTGCCTTTGCCGCCAAGAACAAGCCGCGCGATCAGCTGTTGTCCTTTGCCGCCGCGCGCAAGGGGCTGGCGGGGATTGTCTATTGCGGCACGCGGGCGCGGACCGAAACCCTTGCTGCCGCGCTGGGCCGCGAGGGGCATACGACGGCCTTTTACCACGGCGGGATGGAGGCCGATGCGCGGCGCGAGGTCGAGGCGCGGTTTCAGCGCGAGGACGGGTTGATCGTTGTGGCGACGGTGGCCTTTGGCATGGGGGTGGACAAGCCCGATATCCGCTGGGTTGCCCATGCGGACCTGCCCAAGAGCATCGAGGCCTATTATCAGGAGATCGGCCGCGCGGGGCGGGATGGTGCCCCTGCGGAGACCCTGACCCTGTATGGGGCCGATGACATTCGCCTGCGCCGCAGCCAGATCGACGAGGGGCTGGCCCCGCCGGAGCGGCGGGTGGCGGATCACGGGCGGCTGAATGCTCTGCTGGGTTTGGCGGAGGCGCTGGGCTGTCGGCGGCGCGTTTTGTTGAGCTATTTTGGTGAGGAGTCCGGGGATTGCGGGAATTGCGACCTGTGCCAGACCCCGCCGGAGACCTTTGACGGCACCGATGCGGTGCGCAAGGGGCTGTCGGCGGCGCTGCGGACCGGGGAGTGGTTCGGGTCGGGGCATTTGATTGATATCGTCATGGGGATTCGCACCGAAAAGGTGCTGGCGCGGGGGCATGAGGACCTGCCGACCTTTGGGGTGGGCAAGGACCTGAGCCGCGCCCAGTGGCAGGCGGTGTTCCGGCAGATGATGGGGCATGACCTGATGCGGCCCGACCCCGAGCGCCACGGGGCCCTGCGTATGACGCAGGAGGCCCGTCCGATCCTGCGGGGGGAGGCCACGATCACCCTGCGGCGCGATCTGATCAAGAAGGCCACCAGCCGCCCCGCGGTGAAGATGCAGGTGGCGGAGGAGGATGCGCCGCTGCTATCGGCCCTTAAGGCGAAGCGGCGGGCGCTGGCGGAGGCGCAGGCGGTTCCGGCCTATGTTGTGTTCCCGGACAAGACCCTGATCGAAATGGCGGAGCGGCGGCCCGATACCCTTGATGCCATGGCGGGTATTGGCGGGGTGGGTGCGAAGAAGCTGGAGCGTTATGGCGCGGAGTTTTTGAGCGTGATCACCGGCGATACGCCCGAGGATATGCACCCTGTGCGGCGCAAGTTGGCGGGGCGGCCCGAGGGGGCGATTGCCGATGCCTTGCAGGCCGAGCAGCTGCGATTGCAGCGCGGCGAGGACGGCACGGACAAGCCGCTGTCCTGCACCCGCAAGACCCTGAGCCAGATTGCGGAGCGTCGCCCCGGCGACCTTGATGCGCTGGCCCGTGTACCGGGGATGGATGCGCAAAAGGCGGAACGTTTTGGGAGAGCTTTTCTGGATGTTCTGGCCGGGGCCTGATATGCCGCTGCCGAGTTTGAAACCGATGGAAAATAGGATGCTGCCATGCTCTGTGTGATCTCTCCTGCGAAGCGTTTGGATTGGGAGGAAGTGCCCTCTGTGCAGGTGACGCAGCCTGCCTTTGGCGAGGATGCGGTGTCTTTGGCGCGCACGGCGCGGCGGCTGTCGAAGCCTGCCTTGCAAAAGCTGATGGGTCTGTCGGTGGATTTGGCGCGTTTGAATCAGGAGCGCTTTGCCAGCTTTGAGGAGGCCCCTTCAGCCGAAATCACCCGCCCTGCGATGCATGCCTTTGCGGGCGACACCTATACCGGTCTTGAGGCGGCCAGCCTTGATGCGGATGCGGTGCAATGGGCGCAGGGGCATCTGCGGATTCTGTCGGGCCTTTACGGGTTGTTGCGCCCTCTGGATGCGATCCAGCCCTATCGTTTGGAGATGGGTTGTCGCCTTGCGACGCGGCGGGGCAAGACGCTTTATGCCTATTGGGGGGACCGGCTGGCCCTTGGCCTGAATGCTTTGGCCGAGGAGCAGAAGGCCGGTGTTCTGGTGAATTGCGCCAGTCAGGAGTATTTTGGCGCGGTGGATTTGAAGGCCCTGCGCATTCCTGTGGTGACGCCTGTGTTCATGGAGGAAAAGCCGAGCGGTCCGAAGATCGTCAGCTTTTTCGCCAAGCGGGCGCGCGGGGCCATGGCGCGGTATATTGCGGAGAACCGGTTGGTTGATCCCGAGGCTTTGCATGAGTTCGACACCGGCGGATATGCCTATACGCCGGAGCTGTCCGAGCCGGGCAAGCCCGTGTTCATTCGCCCGCTTGCCGCGGCTCAGCCGGAGGAGGCGCGGCTCGCCTCCTGAGTGCCGCCTGCATTGGCGGCGGGGTTTGGCCAATGGTCGATCAGCACGCCGAGCAGGTCCTTGCGGGAGAAGGGTTTGGGCAGAAAGCCCGTCATCCCCGCAGAGGCCATGTGATCGCCGAGGTTCTCGGCGGTATGGGCCGTGAGGGCCAGAACCGGGGTGGGTTTGCGGCCCTCCTCTGCCTCGATCCCGCGGAGCATGCGCGTGGCCTCGAACCCGTCGATCTCGGGCATGGAGACATCCATGAGGACGAGGTCGGGATCGGCCCTGCGGAATTCCTCAAGCGCGGCATTGGCCGAGGTGGCGATGCGCAGGTCAACGCCGACAAGATCGAGCAGTTTTTCCAGCACCTTGAGATTGGTCAGGTTGTCGTCGCAGGCGAGGACGGTGATCTGCCCCATGGGCAGGTCGGGCGCATTGGCGGCGAGGGCCTGCGGCTCCGCCCGGGGTTGCACCACGGGGAAGATCATGGCGACGGAGAAGACAGAGCCAACGCCGCGCTGCGATGTCACGGTGGCGGAGCCGCCCATCAGCTCGGCCAGTTGGCGCACGATGGCAAGGCCGAGGCCGGTGCCCTGACCGCCGGGGTGCTCTGCCTCTTGCACCTGATTGAACATGCCAAAGACGTGGTCGATCATCGAGGGCGGGATGCCGACGCCAGTGTCGGCGACGCGCAGGAAGACCTGACATTCCTCTCCCTGCTCGGATGTTTTGCTTTCGAAGGACAGGCAGATGGTGATTTTGCCGGAATGGGTAAACTTGATCGCATTTCCCAGCAGATTGGTCACGATTTGCCGGATGCGCAGGGGGTCGGCCATCACGCAGGGCGGGAAGCCGGGGGCGATGTCGAGCTTGATTCGCAGGCCCTTGGCCGCGGCCTGCACCTGCAGCAGGTCCATCACCTGAGTGACCACCTTGGACAGGTCGGTTGGTTCGGGGGTCAGGTCAATGCGCCCGGCCTCGGCCTTGGAGAAATCGAGCAGGTCATTGATGAGCGATAACAGGGCATTGGCAGAGCTGTGGATGGTTTCGAGGCAGCTTTTCTGATCCGGGGTGACGGGCGATTGCATCAGCGCCTCTGACAATCCGATGACGCCGTTCATCGGGGTGCGGAGTTCGTGGCTCATTTTGGCGAGAAAGTCGGATTTGGCGGCGCTGGCGAGTTCTGCCTGTTCGCGGGCCTTGGTCAGGGTGGCTTTGCTGTTGATATGTTTCGTCTGGTCGGTGGCGACGCAGACCAGATCGCCATTGGGCGCATGGCGGTCCTGAAGCTGGAGCCAGCGTCCGTCTGACAGGCGGATCAGGGCCCTTGGGATGCGTTCCTGCCTGCGCCTGAGCATCATCTTTGCGATCCATGCGGCGGGTTCAAGATCCCCTATTTCCACGAGGTCATACATGGTCAGGGTTTGAAGCATATGCAGATAGGTCGAGCCGGTATCGAACCTGCACCCCTTGGGGAACAGGGACATCCAGATCCGGTTGCAGGCCACCAGACGGTCGGCCGCGTCAAAGACGGCAATCCCCTCGTCAATTACATCCACGCAGCCCAGAAGCCGTTGTTGGGTTTGCATCAGCATGGAGTGCTGCGACACCTCAGAGGTGCTATGGTATGTCATATTGTCTTGCCTCGTCGCTTCCCGCCCCCGGGTTTTGCCGACCATGCGCCGAGAGGCTGAAGATTGCCTTAAGGCGCGTGAAAAAATCTGTGCCCCGTGGGAACAGCCGTTGCCAGCCGGCGGGGGGCTGTGGCACGCTGAGGTGATTTTGACGTTATTCCATTAGATTCTAGCGGTGAGGAATTTGTGATGCAGAGCATGCGTGCGCTGGCGATGGCCCTTATTTTGGCGCTCCCCGGGACTGGATTGACCCTGCAAACGGCGCAGGCACAGGGCAGTGGCCCGGTGCCGGAGGCGCGATTGCTGCCGGAAAAGAACGTTGATTTTTACGGATCGGACCTGACGGCGATCTTTGACACCACCTATGATGCCTGCACCGCCGCCTGCATGGCCAATGCGCAATGCGGGGCCTTTACCTTTAACAGCCGGTCCAACAGCTGTTTCCCGAAATCCGAGGTGACGGAGCGGTCGGAATACGAGGGCGCGCTTTCTGCGGTTGTGTTGCGCACTGATCCTGCGGTTCTGGCCCTCGCGGGGCGGCGTGCGGCGGACCTTGGCTTTGTGGGCGCGCGGGATTTGCGCGAGGCGCGCAGCTTTGCCCTTGATCTGGGGCGGCGTCATCCGCCCAAGACTTGGACGATGGAGCAGTTGGAGGCGGGGCTTGCCAAGGCCGAAGCCGAGAACCGGCATAAGGATGTGCTTTTGTGGGCTGGCCCTGCGATTGTGTTGACGGATCGGCCCGACCTTTGGGCCGCCTATGCGCGGGGCGCCGGGGCGGCCAATGGGAGCAATGCCTCGGAGCGGCGCGATCTGGCCAAGCGGGGCGTCAATGCGGGCATCAATGCCTATCTGCGGGCGCAGTTCCCGCAGGATCAGGTTGCGGCGTTGGAGGCTTTGGCGACCTCTCTTGAGCGGAGCAATCGGGGCAAGTCGATGTTGCAGGCCCTGCGCCTTGCCAATGACATTCTGCCCAATGACCAGCTGACCCAGCGGATGAACAGCGCGGCGGAAAAATACGGGTTTCGCATCACCGACCACGAGGTTCAGGCCGATAGCGCAGATCCGCGTATCTGTGCGACTTTCTCCGAGCCTTTGGTGAAGGCGGGGATTGATTACGCGCCCTATGTGCAGATGCCCGGGGTCAGCTTTGCCGTGGATCATTCCGGGCGGCAGCTGTGTTTGAGCGGGGTCGAGCATGGCGGGCGGTATCAGGCGACGTTTCGTGCGGGGCTTCCTGCGGCGAATGGCGAGGTGCTGCTCAGCGATGTGAACCTCTCGCTTTATGTGCGGGACCGCGCCCCTGCTGTGAGCTTTCCGGGGCGGGGCTATGTTCTGCCGAAGGCGGGCGATCCGGCCCTGCCGATCACCTCTGTGAACCTGAGCGAGGTTGACCTGACCCTGTACCGTGTCAGCGACCGCAACCTGTTGCGGACCTTTCAGCAGAACTACTTTGGCCGCCCCCTGAGCCAGTGGGAGCAGGAGGGGTTTGCCCGCGATGTGGCGGAGCAGGTTTGGGAGGGGACGGGGCAGCTTGAGACCCGTTTGAACGAGGATGTGACCACCCGCCTGCCGATGAAGGAGGCGATCGGGGATCTGCCTGCGGGGATTTATACGCTTCAGGCGCGTTTGCGCGGGGCGGATCCTTATGAGGACCCGACGGCGAGCCAGTGGTTTGTGATTTCCGACATCGGCTTGACCTCTATGTCTGGCGCGGACGGGCTGCATGTTTTTGCCCGCTCGCTGGGCAGTGCGGAGGCGATTGCGGGGGCCGAGGTGACGCTGTTGTCCCGCGCCAACCGTGTGCTTGGCACCGCTGTGACAGACGAAAAGGGCTATGCCCGTTTTGCGCCGGGCCTCAGCCTTGGGCATGAGGGGGCTGCACCTGCTTTGGTGACGGTGACGACGGGGGCGGAGGATATGGCCTTTCTGTCGCTGACTGACCCCGAATTCGACCTGTCGGATCGCGGCGTTGAGGGGCGGGCCCCTGCGGGGCCGATTGACCTGTTTCTGACGACGGATCGCGGGGCCTATCGCACTGGCGAGGTGATCTTTGCCACCGCCCTGACCCGCGATGCCGATGCCTCGGCGATTTCGGGGCTGCCGCTGACCGCCGTTTTGACGCGGCCGGACGGGGTGGAATATGCCCGTTATCCCAGCACCAATGCGGAGGCGGCCGGTGGTCATGCCTTTGCCATGCCGATCAACGGCGCGGCGCCGCGTGGCACTTGGACCCTTGCGATCTATGCCGATACCAAGGCCCCCGCCCTGACCACGCAGAGCGTTCTGGTGGAGGATTTCCTGCCCGAGCGGATTGATTTCGACCTTGCCATGGGGGAGGGGCCGCTGGTTGCGGGGGGCGCGGCCGAGGTGACGGTGGATGCGCGCTATCTGTTTGGCGCACCGGGCAGTGACCTGCCGATCGAGGGGGAGGTCCGCGCCGTGCCGGTCAAGACCCTGCCGGATTATCCGGGGTTCCGCTTTGGCCGCCATGACGACAGCACGCAGGCGGAGACGAATTTCCTGTCAGGCGAGGTGACCGATGCGGATGGCAAGGCGCGCCTTGGCATCAATTTCCCCGCGCTTGAGGGGGCCACGGGCCCCGCAGAGGCGCGGATTGCGATCCGTGTGTCCGAGGGCTCCGGCCGTCCGGTGGAGCGGCGTTTGACCGAGCTGTTGCGTCCCTCCGGCCCTGTGATCGGGATCAAGCCTTTGTTTGAGGATGTCGCCGCCGAGGGGACGGATGCGGGCTTTAC
Organism: Harenicola maris; assembly: GCA_018524345.1. Classification (GTDB taxonomy): domain Bacteria; phylum Pseudomonadota; class Alphaproteobacteria; order Rhodobacterales; family Rhodobacteraceae; genus Harenicola; species Harenicola maris. The sequence continues at coordinate 194,788 of JADQAZ010000002.1, read as the reverse complement.
CCTGATTTCCGTTGGGGCCGATGGCGCGGCGGAGCCGATGCAGGTGCGCTGGACGCTGAACCGGTTGCGCACGCGCTATCAGTGGTATGCGCAGCATGGCAACTGGAACTGGGAGGCGACGACAACCCGCACCCGCGTTGCCAGCGGCGAGACGCGCATTGACGATCCGGTTGAGGTGTCCGGCCGTGTGGATTGGGGCAATTACGAGCTGGTGGTGGAGCGCATGGATGGCGCATACACCGCCTCCTCGGTGAAGTTATGGGCCGGGTGGTATGCCCCTGCGGAGGCTTCTTCGACGCCTGATACGCTTGAGCTTTCCCTCGACAAGCCCGCCTATCGCAGCGGCGAGACGGCGCGTTTGCGTCTTGTGCCGCGCTATGCGGGCAAAGCGGTGGTGACTGTGGTGTCGAACCGGTTGATTGATTTCCAGACCGTTGAGGTGACGGAAGGCGAGAACCTGATTGATCTGGATGTGACGGATGGTTGGGGCGCGGGGGCCTATGTGACGGCCTCTGTGATCCGGCCGATGGATGCGCCTGCGGGGCGCAATCCTGCGCGGGCGCTGGGGCTGAGCTATGCCGCCGTTGATCCCGGGGCCAAGCAGTTGACCGCGCGCTTCGACGTGCCGGACACCGCCCGCCCCCGTGCGCCGCTGGAGGCGGTGCTGCGGGTGGAGGGGGCCGCCGCGGGCGAGACGGTCTATGCCACCATCGCCGCCGTGGATCAGGGCATTTTGAACATCACCGGGTTTGAGCCGCCGGACCCCTCTGGGCATTACTTTGGTCAGCGTAAGCTGGGCATGGGGCTGCGCGATGTCTATGGCCGGTTGATTGACGGGCTGAACGGGGCCGAGGGCACTGTGCGCTCGGGCGGGGGCAATGCGGAAACCAACCGCCAGACCAACCCGCCGCCGACGGAGGAGCTGGTTGCCTATTTCTCTGGCCCGCTGACGGTTGGGCCGGATGGCACGGCGCGCACGACGTTTGATATGCCGTCGTTCAACGGCTCTGTCCGGCTGATGGGGGTTGTCTGGTCAGACAGCGCCGTGGGGCAGGCGGATGCCGAGGTTCTGGTGCGCGACCCTGTTGTTCTGACCGCGACTCTGCCGCGCTTTATGGCGCCGGGGGATCGGGGGCAGATGCTCTTGGAGCTTGTCCATGCAGAGGGGCCCGCGGGCGATGTGGAGGTGAGTTTGGTGGCCGAGGGGCTTGCCCTCGATACTGCTGATCTGCCTGCCGCGGTGCGCCTGGAAACAGGCGGCAAAGCCACGCTGCGCGTGCCTGTCACGGCGCAGCTTCCGGGGCTTTATACGGTGGGGGTTATGCTGCGGACGCCTGATGGGAAACTCTTGCGCAAGGCGTTGACCCTGCCGGTGCAGATCAATGATCCCGAGGTCACGCGGACCAGCCGCTTTGCCCTTGCGGCGGGGGATACCTTTACCTTCAGCCGCGATGTGTTCGAGGGGATGCAGCCGGGCAGTGGCAAGGCCACGCTGGCCATGGGGCCGCTGGCGCGGTTCGATGCGCCGGGGCTTTTGGCGACGCTGGACCGCTACCCCTATGGCTGCACCGAGCAGACCACCAGCCGCGCCCTGCCGCTTTTGTATTTCGAGCAGGTGGCCGAGGCCATGGGCCTTGAGCAGCGCGACCAGATCCGTGCCCGTGTGGAGGAGGGGATCGAGCGTGTGTTGGCGCGGCAGGCGCCCTCTGGCGGCTTTGGGCTGTGGCGCGCGGTGGACGGGGATTTCTGGCTGGATGCCTATGTCACCGACTTCCTCAGCCGCGCCAAGGCGCAGGGGTTTGACGTGCCGGAGACGGCCTTCCGCTCTGCGCTGGATAACCTGCGCAACCGTGTGAACTACGCCCCCGATTTCGACCACGGGGGGCAGAACCTTGCCTATGCCCTAATGGTGCTGGCCCGCGAGGGGGCGGCCTCGATGAGCGATCTGCGCTATTATGCCGATGTGAAGGCGCGCGATTTCGCAACGCCGCTGGCCTCGGCGCAGATTGCCTCTGCGCTGGCGTTTTATGGCGATCAGCAGCGGGCGGATAAGATGTTCCTTGTCGCGGCGCAGCAGATGATTGGTGAAGTTCCGGAGAAGGACGCCCCTGTTTGGCGGGCGGATTACGGCACCAACCGGCGCGATGCGGCGGCGGTTCTGGCGCTGGCGGCGGAGGCCGGAACGCAGGTGATCGATCAGGATGCTTTGGCCGTGCGTGTCACGGGATCCAGCCGCCGGATGTCGACGCAGGAGGCCGTCTGGTCGCTGATGGCGGCCTCGGCCCTGATTGACGCCGCCCCGCAAACGGGGATCACGGTGGATGGTGTGCCGCTCTCTGGCCCGATGGTTCAGGTGCTGGAGGATCAGGCCGGTGCCGCCGATCTTTTGGTGCGCAACGGGTCGGGCCGCGAGGCCACGGTGACCCTGACCACCTTTGGCGTGCCGCAGGTGCCGGAGCCCGCAGGCGGCAATGGTTATGCCATCAAGCGCGAGTATTTCTCGATGGAGGGGGAGCCGGTGAACCCATCCGGCGCGGTGACGGGGGACCGTATGGTGACGGTGCTGACCGTGACCCCCTTTGCCGAGGGGGAGGCCCGCCTGATGGTGGATGATCCGCTGCCTGCGGGCTTCGAGATCGACAACCCGAACCTGCTCCGCGCGGGGGATATTTCCGCGCTCGAATGGCTCAAACCCGCCACGGCGCAGCATTCGGAGTTCCGTCAGGAGCGGTTCCTTGCGGCGGTGGACTGGCGCAAGAAAGAGCCCTTCCGCCTTGCCTATATCGTGCGGGCGATTTCACCGGGGGATTATCATCATCCGGCGGCGAGTGTCGAAGACATGTATCGCCCGCATTTCCGCGCCCATACCGATGCCGGGCGGGTGACGGTGAACTGATGCGCCCTGCCCGCTGGCTGATCGGGGCGGCCGTTGCCCTTGGCCTTGCGGGGGCGGCGCGCGACGGCTTTGACGATTGGGTCGATGCGACGCAGATGCCGCCCCTGCTGGCGGAAACCTCGGTGGAGGTTCTGGGCAGGGACGGCACGCTGTTGCGCGCCTTTACCGTGGCCGATGGGCGCTGGCGCCTTGGGGTGGAGGCGGGCGAGGTCGACGCGGGCTATATCGCCATGCTAACGGGGTTCGAGGACAAGCGGTTCTGGGATCACGCCGGGGTGGACCCCCGCGCCATGGCGCGCGCCCTGTGGCAGGCGGCGTTGAACGGGCGGGTGATTTCGGGGGGCTCGACCCTGACGATGCAAACCGCGCGGCTGTTGGAGGATGGCACAACGGGGCAATGGGGCGGCAAGCTGCGCCAGATGCGCGTGGCGCTTGCCATGGAGCGGCGGCTGAGCAAGGCGCAGATCCTTACCCTGTATCTGAACCGCGCGCCTTTTGGCGGCAACCTTGAGGGAGTCCGCGCCGCGAGCTTTGCCTATTTCGGCAAAGAGCCGCGGCGCCTGACGCCCGCCCAAGCGGCCCTGCTTGTGGCCCTGCCCCAATCGCCAGAGGCCCGCAGGCCGGATCGCGCCCCCGGACGCGCGGCGGCGGCGCGGCGCAGGGTTCTGCACCGCGCAGTGGCGGGCGGGTTGCTCAGCGCCGATGCGGCGCAGGCGGCGCTGCTTGATCCGGTGCCGAACAGCCGCGCGGCCTTTCCCGCGCTGGCCCCGCATCTGGCAGAGCGCCTGATGCAGGCAGAGCCGCTGACGCAGCGCCATGTCACCACCATTGATCCGGGCCTGCAAAGGCAGCTTGAGGCGCTGGCACGCGCCCGCGCTGCCGCTGCGGGGCGGCAACTGTCGCTGGCCATCCTCGTGGCGGATCATCGCAGCGGCGAGGTGCTCGCCTCTGTCGGCTCGCCCGATTACACCGATCTGCCGCGTCAGGGATATGTTGATATGACCCGCGCCCTGCGCTCCCCCGGCTCGACGCTCAAACCCCTCGTCTACGGGCTGGCCTTCGATCAGGGGCTGGCCCACCCCGAAACCCTGATCGACGACAGGCCGCAGGATTTCGCAGGCTACGCCCCGCTGAATTTCGACGGTGAATTTCGCGGCACCCTGCGCGTGCGCGAGGCGCTGCAGCTCTCGCTCAACCTGCCGGTGGTGGCCCTGACCCAGGCCATCGGCCCCGCCAACCTGATGACGCGCCTGCGCCATTCGGGGGCGGAGCCAAAGCTGCCCGGCGGCGCGCCGGGGCTGGCCATCGCCCTTGGCGGCGTCGGGTTGACCCTGCATGATCTGACACAGCTCTATGCCGCCCTTGCCAATCACGGCGAAAGCCGCCCGCTTCATGTTCTGCCGCAACAGGCGCAGGCGGGCAAAACCGTGCTGACACCAGAGGCCGCATGGCAGGTCGGCCATATCCTCTCCGGCCTCGCGCCGCCGCCGCGGGCCTCCATCGGGCCGATGGCCTATAAAACCGGCACCAGCTATGGCCACCGTGACACATGGGCTGTGGGCTATGACGGGGAACATGTCATCGGCGTCTGGATGGGCCGCGCCGATGGCACGCCGGTGCCCGGTGCCTTTGGCGGTGATGTGGCCGCCCCGATCCTGTTCGAGGCTTTCGACAGGCTCAAACCACGGCGCGAGGCCTTGCCGCCGCCGCCTCCCGGTGTGCTCCTGCTCTCCACCGCCGCGCTGCCGCAGCCGCTGCAACGCTTCGCCCCCCGCGACGCGGCCTTCACCGCAGACCCCCATGCCCCCAAGCTCGCCTTCCCGCCCGATGGCGCAGAGCTGGAAATGCAGCCGACAGACTCGCTTGTGGTCAAGGTCCGCGATGGCATCCCGCCCTTCACATGGCTCGCCAATGGCCGCCCCCTCGCCGTCAAGGCGCGCGGGCGCAGCGCCGAGCTTCCGCACCCTGGCCCCGGCTTTGTCACCCTCTCGGTGATCGACGCCAAAGGGCGCAGCGCACAGTCCCGCGTCCGGTTGCGCTGATCCCCCTGTTTCTTATTGGGTCAAATATCCCCGCCGGAGGCACAAAATCTTTGCGCCCCCGCGGCGGTTAACGCAGACGTTCCAGCACCTTTAACGAGGGGTAGCCATCGGGCACCAATCCCTGCGCCAGCTGATAGCGCCGCAGCGCCTTGATGCTGTTCGGCCCGATCCGCCCGTCGACACCGCCGGTGGAGAACCCCGCGCGGGTCAGAAGGCGCTGTAACTCCTTGCGCTCCTCGCGCAGCAGGGCGCGGTCGCTGCGCGGCCAGGCGGCTTTGATCGCGGGCCCGCCGGCGAGGCGGTCGCTTAGGTGGCCGACGCCCATGACATAGGCATCGGCGGCATTGTAGCGCGAGATTACCTTGAAATTGTCAAAGATCATAAAGGCCGCGCCCCCCGCCCCTGCGGGCAGCAGGATCGAGGCGGCGCCGTGGTTCGGCACGATCTGCCCTTGCGTATCGCGCAGGCCGAGGGCGGCCCAGTCTTCGGGCGATTTGCGGGTGGCTTTGCCGGTCAGGGCGTAGTCGAAATCCTTTGGCAGGGTGACCTCAACGCCCCAAGGCTGGCCCGGCTCCCAGCCGTGGCGGGCGAGGTAGGCGGCGGTTGAGGCGAGGGCGTCCATCGGGTCATCCGACCAGATGTCGCGCTTGCCATCACCCCGGAAATCCACCGCATAGGCGAGGTAGCTGGTGGGGATGAACTGTGTGTGGCCCATGGCGCCGGCCCAGCTTCCTGTCATGCCCTCGGCGGTCACATCGCCATTGGCGATGATCTTGAGGGCCGCGAGGAGTTGTTCCTCGAAAAACGCGCCGCGCCGTCCGTCATAGGCGAGGGTGGCCAGGGATTGCACCACGTTTTGCGAGCCGCGAAAGGTGCCATAGGCGCTTTCCATGCCCCAGACGGCGACCACGACCTCGGGCGGCACGGCATAGCGGGCCTCGATCTCGGCCAGCACCTTGGCGTGCTGGGTCAGGGCGGCCTTGCCGTTTTCGATGCGGCTGTCGCTAGCGGCGCTGTCGAGGTAGTCCCAGATGGTTTTGGTGAATTCGGACTGGTTCGAATCCCGCGCGATGACGCTGGCGTCGTAGTGGATGCCCTTGAGCGCGGCGTTCAGGGTGCTGTCGGAAATGCCCTGTGCCAAGGCGCGTTTGCGAAAATCCTTGAGCCAGTTTTGAAAGCCGATGTTCACGCCGGAGGCCTTGGGCACCGCGACCACAGTGTTGTTTGTCTCTGCCCGCGCCGTGGGGCGGGGGGATTTTGTGACGGCCTGCTCTGCGCCTGCCTGTTCGGCAAGCCACAGCGCGGCAAGCGCCGCTGGCACCCAGAATCGTTTCATGTTTTGCACCCTGCTCTTGGTGGTATTGTTTTGGGGTATATAGTGCGCCATGGCCCTTCGGGCAAAATCGCCCAAGCGGGTCTCCGCCCACGGCTTGGGGATTGGGGCGGGGTTCAGGGCTGCGCATCTTGTTGGTGGCTGCGGGTGGTTTCGGCGGTGCTGTCGCAGCTGATTTGTTCCAGATAGTCGCGCAGCAGGCCGATGCGGGCGGGGCGGAAGGATGTGCTGGTCACTTGTAGGGCGCCCATCCGGTCGAGGCGGAAGGCGCGGAAATCCTGCCGCAGCACGCACCATGCCAGCAGGCAATGGGCCGCGTCCATCGACACGATGGACAGGGGGCGCACTTGCCTCTGGGTCTGGGCGCCTTTGGCATCGGTGTAGTCAAAGATCACCTCGGTCTCGTCCCATGTCGCCTCGCGCAGGATGCGGACATTCACGCCGGGGGCGGGCGGGGTGCGAAAGCGCCGCGCATTCAGCACGGCGTTTTTCAGCCGGTGCGCTTGGCGCGGGGGCAGGCGGCCGCCGAGCTTGGCCAGAGCCGCCCCTGCGGCCTGCGCAAGATCGGGGTCGCCCACGGCCTGCACCTCGCGCAGGCCCAGAACAAGGGCCTCGATCTCCTCGGCTTCGAACATCAGCGGGGGGAGGGCGGCGTCCTCTGTCAGGGTATAGCCATAGCCCGCCGCCCCATCGATCACCGCGCCAAGTTCGCGCAGGGTGTCGATGTCGCGGTGGATGGAGCGGGCGGAGACGCCGGTTTCCGCGCCCAGTTGCGCCGCCGTGACCGGCGGGGGCATGCGGCGCATAAGCTGCATAAGGTGAAACAGGCGGTGTGTGCGTGACATGGTGTGGTTATGCTATCCCATGCTGACAATAATTGACAGGAGGAGGCCCTAGCACTGGGGCAGAAATTTTACCTCGAACTGGATATGACCCATGATCACTTTGCTTACCTTCCCCGCCGGATTGAATAGTTTTGCCCTCAGCCCCTTTTGCGTCAAGGCGCGGCATATGCTGACCCTTGCGGGGGCGGCGTGGCAGCGCGAGGACCTCGATGATCCGCGCAAGATGCCCTATGGTAAGCTGCCTGCGATCCGGTTGGAGAGCGGCGAGGTGATCGCCGATACCAACCTGATCCGCGCCTATCTGGAGCAACAGGGGGCGGATTTCATGCCCGGTCTTTCGGCGCGGGAGCGGGCCCTGTCCCATGCCATTATCCGGATGGCGGATGAGCATATGTATTTCCTTGGCATGCTGGACCGTTGGGGCCGCGATGATGTCTGGCCTGTGGTGCGCAGGGTGTATTTCAAGGGGATGCCGCCGGTGGTGCGGCGGGTCTTGCCGGGGATGCTGCGGCGGGGTCTGCGCAGGGGGATGAAGGTGCAGGGGCTTGGGCGGCTTTCGGAGGCGGACCTGATGATCCGTGCGGAGGAGGATTTGGCCGCCGCCGCCGGGATGCTTCATCCGGACGGGTTTTTGTTTGGCGCGGCGCCGACATTGGCGGACATAAGCCTTGCCTCTATGCTGGAGGCTTGGGTGAAAACGCCGGTGGAGACGCCGTTGGTGCGGCGGGTCAAGGGGGATGCTGTCTTGATGGAGTATATCGACCGTTTCAACGCGGCGCTGGCATGAGCGCAGTGGAGGACGCCCTTGACGCTCTGCCCGAAGGGGCGGGGGCGTTGCGGGCGTTGATTGCCGAGGTGGCGGCGGGCCTTGAGGACATCGGGCCGTTGCAAGAGGCTCTGCGTTGGGGCCAGCCTGCCTATCTCACCGATATCGGCTCGACCCTGCGGATCGGGGCGCTCCAGGATGGATCTCTGGCGCTGTTTGCCCATTGCCAGAGCGATGTGATCGCCCGCCACGCGCCCTTGTTTCCCGAGGCGGGCGTGATCGAGGGCAACCGCGCCATTCGCGTGGGCGATGTTGCGGGGATGGCGGATCGGCTGCGCCCTGTGATCGCCTATGCCCTGCGCTATCACCGTGCCAAGACGGGGGGCTGACGCCGCCTTTCGGGGTGTCAGGGGTAGAGGATGCCGATCGCGCTGGTGCTGGCCATCCAGACGAGGCCGGCGCAGAGCGCCATAACAGCGGCCCAGATCACCCTGCGGGTCAGCAGGCTGGTCAGGGCGATCAGGGCCAGCGGGGCAATGGCGACAAGGGGGGCAAAGCTGCGCAGCTGGTCGGTTTGCTCTTCGCTAAGGTCGAGCAAGAGGTGGATGTTATAGGCGTTCTGGTCAAAATAGGCCTCTGCCTGCAGGGCGATAAAGATCGCCAAGCCGGTGTAGATCAGGCCGATGATGCGCATCTATTTCGCCTTACGCTGCCGCGAGACCTTGCGTTTCTTGGCGTTGGCCTTGCCCTTGGCGCGGCGTTCCTTGCGCTTGGGCGGGCGGCCTTTGTAGCCGCTTCCGCCGTGGTGGGGCGCGGGTTCGACGGCCTCGCCGTCAAGCTCCAACAGTTCGAGCAGCAGCCCGCCGGTGATCGGCGTGGCCTCGGCCAGCCGCACCAGAACGCGTTGGCCTATGCTGATGATGCGGCCTGTGTCGGCGCCCATTAGCGTCTGGCTGTCGCGGTCGTAGTGGAAATATTCGCGGCCCAAGGCGCGCATCGGCACCATGCCATCGGCGCCGGTTTCGTCCATGCGGACAAAGACGCCGAATTTGGCGATGCCGCTGATCCGGCCGCTGAATTCATTGCCGACACGGTCAGACAGGAAGGCGGCGAGGTAGCGGTCGGTGGTGTCGCGCTCGGCCGTCATGGAGCGGCGCTCGGTCTGGGAGATATGCTCGCCCGTGGGTTCCAGCCGCTCGATATCCTCGGGCGTCAACCCATCGTCGCCCCAGCAATGAGCGGTGACAAGGGCGCGGTGGACGATGAGGTCGGAGTAGCGCCGGATGGGCGAGGTGAAATGGGCGTAGGTTTTGAGCGCGAGGCCGAAGTGGCCGAAGTTTTTCGGGCCATAATAGGCCTGCGTCATGCTGCGCAGGGTGGAGATATTGATAAGTTCCGCGTGGTCCGTGCCAGCGGCTTGCTCCAACAGGCGGTTGAGGTGGCGGGTTTGAAGGACCTGCCCCTTGGCAAGGACAAGGCCGCTGGCCTGCGCCGTTTCGCGCAGGGCCTCGAGCTTTTCGGGGCTTGGCTCCTCGTGGACGCGGAACAGCAGGGGCTGTTTCTTGGCCACCAGCGCCTCGCCCGCGGCGACATTGGCGAGGACCATGAATTCCTCGATCAGCTTATGCGCATCAAGGCGGTCGCGGAAGGCGACGGATTGGACCTTGCCACTGTCATCCAGAATGATCTTGCGTTCGGGCAGGTCGAGGGCGAGGGGTTGGCGTTCCTCGCGCCCCTTCACCAGCGCCTCGTAGGCGGCATAGAGCGGGCGGATGACGGGGTCCATCAGGTCCTCGAGCCGCTCTGACACGCGGCCATCCATGGCGGCCTGCACCTCCTCGTAATTCAGCGAGGCGGGGGAGCGCATGAGGCCGCGGGTGAAGCTGTGCGAGAGCAGCTCGCCCTTGGGCGAGATTTGCATCCGCACGGCGATACAGGCGCGGTCCACCCCCTCGTGCAGGGAGCACAGATCGCCCGAGAGGCGGTCGGGCAACATGGGCACGACGCGGTCGGGGAAATAGGTGGAGTTGCCGCGCGTTTTGGCCTCGCGGTCCAGCGCGGTGCCGGGGCGGACGTAATGGGCGACATCGGCGATGGCGACCCAGATGATATGGCCGCCTTCGTTGGATTTATCCTCGGTATCGGGATGGGCAAAGCAGGCGTCGTCATGGTCGCGTGCATCGCTTGGGTCGATGGTGATGAGGGGCATATCCGTCAGGTCTTCGCGCTCGCCCAGATCGGCGGGCTTCATCGCGTCGGCCTCTGCGATGACCTCGTCGGGGAAGTGGTCTGGGATGCCGTGTTGGTGGATGGCGATCAGCGAGACCGCCTTGGGCGCAGAAGGGTCGCCGAGGCGTTCGACAATGCGCGCCTTTGGCAGGCCCATGCGGGATTTCGGGCCGGCGTGCTCTGCCTCGACCAGTTCGCCGTCCTGCGCGCCATGGGTGCTGCCCTCGGGGACGATCCATTCCTTGGCGGGACCCTTGTCGACGGGCACGATGCGGCCCCCTTCGGAGCCTTTGCGAAAGACGCCGAGGATGCGCAGGGGGTTGGCGCCGATGCGGCGGATCAGGCGGGCCTCATAGGCGTGGGCCTCGCCCTTGACCTCGGTCAGGCGGGCAAGGATGCGGTCATTCGCGCCAAGGGCGGGGTCGCTGGCGCGGGGGACCATGAGGATTTTCGGCTCTGGCCCCTCGCCCTGCCATTCCAGCGGGCGGGCGTAGAGGTCGCCGTCGCCGGTGGGAGCGGTGACTTCGAGCACGGAGACGGGGGGCAGTTTGTCGGGGTCGCGGTAGGTTTTGCGGCGCTTTTCAAGGTGCCCTTCGCCCTCCAGCTCCTTGAGCACGCGCTTAAGGTCGATCCGGGCGGCGCCCTTGATGCCGAAGGCACGGGCGATGTCGCGTTTTGAGGTCTGGGTGGGGTGCGCGGCGATCCACTCAAGGATGGCGGCTTTATCGGGTATCTGGGCCATAAAGCAGCCCTAGCATGGGCTGCGAGGGCCGCATAGGGAAACAACGATCCGGCGGTGAAGTTTCGCCTTCCCTTGCGGGAAGGCGGGGCAGCCGGGCGGCGGATTAGGCGCGCCTGCTGTCGCAGGCGGCCAAATCCGCCGCCCGGTCCACGTCGCGCAGGGTCGCCAGAAGGGCGATCCGGCGCGCGGGCAGGGTTGCGATACTGTCGGCGAGGGCGTGTTCGCTGGACCAGCGCACGCCCTGGAACATCCCCGCGGGGATGTGCCCGCCGCGGGCGAGGCCGACGGACCAATAGCCCCCGTCGGGGGCGGGGCCGAAGGCGGCGTCATGGCGGCCTAGGGCGGCGAAGCCCGCGGCGATATGGGCCGGGGTGATGCCGGGGATATCGGCGCCGATGACCATCACGGGGCCGGGCCCCGCGCGGCGCATCATCCGCGCCATCCGGTCGCCCAGATCGCCGCCGCCCTGCGGCCAGCGGGGCAGGTGCGCGGGCCAGACGCGGCTTTGTATCCCTGCGCGATCCGGCGCGACGGCGAGGACCGTGTGCCAGCGGGGATCATCCAGCCGCCGGATCAGGGCGGCGCATTGGTGGCGGAACCACCAAGCGGCGGCAGTCAGGCCGATGTCGCCGCCAAGGCGGGTTTTGACCCTGCCGGGGCGGGGTTCTTTGACCATGATCACGAGGGTCGGCTTCATCCGGCGTTAGTCCGCGAAGTAGTCTGTCAGGATGCGGGAATAGATCGATTTGAGCTGTTCGATCTGTTCGACGCGCACCCGTTCGTCGACCTGATGCATCCGGTGGCCGACGAGGCCGCATTCCACCACGGGGCAGTGGTCCTTGATAAAGCGCGCATCGGAGGTGCCGCCTGTGGTGGAAAGCTCTGGCCGCAGGCCGGTTTCGGCCTCTACCGCATTCGCGATCAGGTCCGACAGGGGGCCGGGGGGCGTGACGAAGCTTTCTCCGCTGACGCGGGTGGTCATTGTCAGGTCGATGCCGGTTTCGTCCCGAAGGGTTGCAAGCTCCTTCTCCAGCCATTCGGTCAGGCTGGCGGAGGTATGGGCATCGTTGAAGCGGATGTTGACGGTGGCGCGGGCCTCTGCCGGGACGACATTGGTGGCGGGGTTGCCGACATCGAAGGTGGTACAGGCGAGGGTGGAGGGGTCGAAATGGTCGGTGCCTTGGTCAAGCTCGGCGCTCGACAGTCTGTCGATCAGGCGGGCGAGGGCGGGCACGGGGTTTTTGCTGCGCTGGGGGTAGGCGACATGGCCCTGTTTGCCGCGGGCGGTAAAGAAGGCGGACATGGAGCCGCGCCGCCCGATCTTGATCATCTCGCCCATGACCTCTGGCGCGGTGGGCTCGCCCACGAGGCAGACGGACATACGCTCGCCCTGCTGCTCCATCCAGTCGAGGATGGCGGTGGTGCCATGCAGGGCCTCGGCCTCCTCATCGCCGGTGATGGTGATGATGATGCCGCCCTCGGGCGGGGCGGTTTGCACCAGATCAACGGCGGCGGCGACAAAGGCGGCGACGCCGGATTTCATATCGGTCGCGCCGCGCCCGTACATCCAGCCGTCCTCTATCACCGCGCCGAAGGGTGGTTTGGTCCATGCGCCCTCATCCCCCAAGGGCACCACATCGGTATGGCCGTTAAAGCCGAAGACCTTGGCGTTTCCGGCCGCGCCCCAGCGGGCAAAGAGGTTGCTGACCCCGCCCCGATCGATCCGCGTGCAGGTGAACCCCGCCCCCTCAAGCACCCCCTGCAGCAGCACCAGCGCGCCGCCTTCCTCGGGCGTGATCGAGGGGCATTGGACCAGTTTTGCGGTTAACTCTACGGGGTCTAGCATGGGGTCTCCGGCGGTTTGGGGCTGTGATGTGACAGTTACAGTCACTGGCGGGTTTAGAACAAGCGATTAACACAGTGGCAAAAGGCTGGCAGTATCGCGGCAAAACAAAGCTCTGAGGCAGGGCAAAATGGCTGGCAATGTCCAGCGCAGGCACGATGACCGGGCTGGCGGACCCTTTGGGGCGCTTGCGCGGCTGTGGCGGGTATTTTGCCGCCGGGTGCCCCTTGCCTTGGCGGTGAAGGGGTCCGAGCATGGTCACAGCGTCCGAACTGAATATCAACACCAATGCCGGTGCCACGGCGATGGCCAATGCCATCTTTGGCCCCGGGGTAACGGTGGTGTCCGCCAGTTATACGGGGGATAATGACTCCTCGGGGATCTTTACCGGCGGCGATGCCACCTCGCCGGGGGTCACGCCAAGCGATACGGGGGTGATCCTGTCCACCGGTGATGCGGAGGATTTCACCAACTCGAACGGGCAGTCCAATCAGTCCACCAACACCGGCAGCCAGACCAGCGGCCCCAACGGTCAGGCTTGGTTCAATGCGGAGGCCGGAACCAGCACCTTTGACGCCAGCTTTATCGATGTGACCTTTGTGCCGGATACGGATGTTCTGACGATGCAGTTCGTTTTTAGCTCCGAGGAGTATCCCGAGTATATCAACTCTATCTACAACGACTTTGTCGGGGTCTGGATCGACGGCAACTTTGTGGAGATGGAGGTTGGCAACGGCAATACCAGCGTTGGCAATATCAACTCCGGCAACAACATCAACTTCTACAACGACAACACCAGCGACGCATGGAACACGGAGATGGACGGGTTCACCATCACCATGACCTTGACGATTCCGGTGACAGCGGGCGAGGAGAATGACATTCGCATCGGGATCGCCGATGTGGGGGATGCCAATTACGACAGTAACCTGCTGATCGCGGGGGATTCCGTGCAGACCGAGGTGGTCGCGATTTCCGATAGCGTGGATATGTTCGCCAATGGCAACAAGACGCTGGATGTGCTGGACAATGACATCAACAACGGCTCCGGCACGCTGACTGTTACCCATATCAACGGGGTTGCGGTGAACTATGGCGACAGCGTTACGCTGGCCACGGGCGAGGTCGTGACCCTGAACAATGACGGCACCTTTGATATTCAGGGCGATGCGGATCTTGGCACGGTGAATTTCACCTATGGGATCGTCAATGGCGATGGCACCGATGATGTGGGCTATGTCACCGTCAATACGGTGCCCTGTTTCGTCGCGGGCACGGGGATTTTGACGCCCTCGGGCGAGGTGCCGGTGGAAAGCCTGCGCCCCGGTGATCTGGTGATGACGCTGGATGACGGGCCGCAGCCCCTGCGCTGGGCCGGGCGGCGCAGTGTTGCGGCGCAGGGGGATTATGCCCCCATCGCCTTTGCCGCCGGAGCGCTGGGCGATCACGATGCGCTGGAACTGTCGCCGCAGCATCGTGTGTTGCTGAGCGATGAGCGCGCCGAGTTGATGTTTGATGCGCTGGAGGTTCTTGTGGCGGCGAAGGAGCTGGTCAATGACATGACCGTGCGTCGCCGTCGGGGTGGGCAGGTGACCTATGTGCATCTGATGTTTGACCGGCACCAGATCATCTGGTCCGCGGGCCTGCCGAGCGAGAGCTTTCTGCCCGGGGCGCAGACGCTTTCGGTCTTTGACCGCGCGGTGGTGGAGGAGATCACCGCCCTTTTCCCGCAGCTTGATCCGCGCACGGGGCAGGGCTATTCCCCCGCCGCCCGGCCTGTGCTGCGCAGCTTTGAGGCGCAGGCGCTGATCGGGCAGGCGCCGCATTAGGGGCGATTCGGCTGGTTTTGGGGGCGTGGGTGTTTGGCGGTGTCTTGGCTGGGGTGGTCTGATGTGTGGATGATGCTGCGTTGCGGCATCTTGCGTGGAGTTCGCAAAAACCTTGGTGTCAGAACGGGTTGCTCTGATGGGTTAATGTGCCAGTAAACATTGGGCTTGCAGGAATGCAACAGCGGCAAAATGCCCCTAGGGAAGGCTATTGTGCAAGCGCAGCATTTTGCCTAGCACCGTTAGCGCTATCATAATTGTTCACTGCCCATAAGTTCAGGATACCGTCATGCCAAAGGCACCCATTACCCCAACTTTTACCGACTCAAACATCAGCGAAGCCGCCTACCACATCTGGCTGTCCGAGGGGCAACCCGATGGCCGTGACGAGGCCCATTGGCAGCAAGCCATCGAACAGCTGAAGTCGGCCAAGCCCGCCACGAAACCACGCAAAGCCGCGGCGAAGAAGCCCGCCGTTAAAGCGGCTGCGAAGACGCCTGCGGCCAAGAAACCGGCGGCGAAAAAGCCAGCGGCCAAGAAAGCCGCGGCGAAGTAAGCGCGCCCTGCCTGCTGGTTAGGTAAGCGTGTCGATCCGCACGACCAGAACCATGCTGCCTTCCTCGACCACGAGGGGGGCAGGCTGTGCCCCGAGCAGGATGCAGGACCTGTCATCCCCGCGCCGTCCGGCGAGGGTAAAGCTGCCCATGACGCCGTAGACGGCATAGCTGGAATGGCCCAGAGTGATCAGGTTGCGTTCAATCGGGCCGTTCAACCTTCTGACGGTGGTGGAGACCACATCGGGGTCGTAATCTACAAGGAAAACCCGCGTTGTTGCGCTGTTCGGCTCTGCCACCACGGGGCCGTCATCGGGCAGTTTCACGGCGGTGCAGCAGTCGATCGGCTGGTGGCCCTTTGCGGTTTTCACCCCGAAGGTATAGCCATCCACCACAGTCAATATCCGAGCAAAGCCCGGCGGCGGCGTCAGGGTCAGGGGGGTGTTGATATCGGTGACGCAAAAGCGCCATGTCACGCCCTTTGGCCCCGGTTGGCTTGCGATCTCTCTGGTTGAGGTATCGCCGTCCTCGAGCGGCGAGACGGCGAGGTTGTCCGTCTGGATAAACGTATGGTCCATGATGTGATCGCGCCCTCTCGATAACTCGCTGCAAACCTTGCGCGCGTGCGCAAGATTGTTAGCCCCATTACCTCCCCTAAGAAATATTCTACCTCGAATATTCGGGTGTGAACAAGGGTGGTTAGAATTTTACTCAACCGTATCGTGAATCAACGGCGATTTACTCTCCCATGATCGGCTGCGCGACAAGGGGAAAACGAAATAGACCCCGGCAAATCAATGCCGGGGTCCTGTCTCGTTATCCTGTGTCGATCGGCTTAGTTCAAAGCGTCCGACAGGCTGCGGTTTGTGGTCGCTTGTTTCTTCAGAGTGCTGGTGGATCGTTTCGCCGCGGTGCTTTCGCGCCGCCCGGTTACCGAATTCACACCCTTGCTGCGGGCCGCTTCGCCTTCGCGCTGTTTTTGCAGACGCTGCAGGTCGGCCTTATGGGCGTCTTTCGGTTTGTAGCCGAGCATCATCCGCAGTTGCATCCAGAAGCCGGGCTTCTTGCGTTGGATGGTGATCGTCTTGTCGCCGCCCACGCGGCTGCCGGTTGAGGTTGATTTGATCATCGAAGGGCTGGCTTTGGCCGCGCCGCCGCCAAGGCTTACCTTGGACCAGTCGACCTGCGTATAACCAATGCCGCCCATTGCGACGAGAACAACGCAGATCAATACTATGCGTATTGTTTTCAACATCGTTTGTCTCCTGTCCTACAAGCTCTATCCTCGGGTGCCGCGCGCCCCTCTTTTCGCGGGGGCGATTACAGCGGCGATCAGTTCTGTGCGGCCAACTGTGCCAGTTTGCCTGCGCCATGGGTCTCGTTCGAGGCCAGAGTGCGGGCTGTCTGGGCACGCACCAGGGCCTCTTGGCCGATGCGCTGTGCCATTGTCATATCGGTGGCCGGGACCGAAGCGGTCTCCCATGCCGGTGTCGGGGCAGTGAACAGGAAGGAGGCGGCAGAGGCCGACTGACCACCCATCAGGAAATATCCGCCAGCAACCGCAACCAAAGAGGTCGCCATCAGGACATTCGCGCCGAATTTCAGCTTGGTGATCATCGTGTTCATTGCAGTCTTTGACATTGCTGGGGCTCCCTCGTGCCTTCGCGTTTTCGTTGATCCCAATTCACCCGCCAAGCGCGGCAGAAATGTGACCGGCGCAAGGTTTGTTTGGGAATTTATTGGGACGCGCCCCGCGATGTAATCAATTTAAGCTATTGAAAGGGCGTCATAAAAATCCCGGCCCAATTATGACTTAACCGGGCCGGGATAGGGTGGGGTCGCTGCGGCATGGCAGCTGCGCGCAGTCTGCGGCCCCGGATGATCCCCCTTGTCAGCGAGCAGCCAGAAAGAGCGGGATCTTCATTCGGTAGGGAGGATAAAGGTGGTTCTGCCGGGACCCGACCCCTCAGACGGGTCCCGGCAGTCGTTCCTGTCTATTTGCCACCATAACCGGGGCGATACCCCTTGGCGGCAGACAGGGACGGACGTTTCCGCTTGGCCCGTGCTCCCTCAGCACGGATGCGGCTTACGAAGTCAAGCGCAGAGCAACGCTTGGCCTTCGCCGACCGAAGCAGGCCAAAGCCCACCCCGACCACTTTGGAGGAATTAGAGCGTTTTGCTCTGCGAATTTGGGCGAAAAGGATTTCAGCAGCGATTGGATCATTTTCATGCGCATCAATCATCACCGGCTCCTTCTTGCTTCGTTCATCGCTCCGACCTGACTAAAAAGACAGGTCAATCGTGGCGGGAATGTGGCGTTGGACGGTCATAACTTAGAAATTTGTCTAGTATATAGCACGACATGTATACAGTTCGTTTTTTAACTGGAAACAAACACTTTTGGCCGGGTGCCCTTGCGTCAATAGATCGGATCAAACTGTGCAATCACCACAGAATTTTCCTCCAGAGCGCGATTCATGAGGTCTTTTTCCTCGTCGGGGATGTCTTCGCCCTCTGCCAAACGCTCTTCCAGAGTGCCGTAACTGGTCACATCAAGGGGGGCCAGATCGGCCTGTTTGAGGACATTGACCGCCTCGCGCACGGCCTCTGCCTCGTCCACGCCGGTGGCATAGCAGACCATGCCGCCGCCGGTGCTGCCCTCTGGCAGCCCGTCGCCCTCTTTGCGGCCCACTTCGATCACCAGAGTATAGACAACTTGGCGGCTCACCTTCTTGGGCTTCTCCGCGCCTGCGGTCTTGGTTTTCGGCTTCGCGTTTGGCTTTGGCTTCTCGCCCATGGCTTTGAGCCCCTCGATCGTTTGCATCAACATGGTGGGATCAGTCGCGGAGCAATTCGTTGATACCGGTTTTGGAGCGTGTCCGCTCGTCCACCCGCTTTACGATCACGGCGCAATAGAGGTTGATGTCGTTTTTCGACGGCATCGAGCCTGCGACAACCACGGAATAGGGCGGAACCTCGCCATACATGACCTCGCCGGTCTCGCGGTCAACGATCTTGGTGGACTGGCCGATGAAGACGCCCATGCCCAGAACAGAGCCCTCGCGCACGATGCAGCCCTCGACCACCTCGGAGCGGGCGCCGATAAAGCAGTTGTCCTCGATGATGGTGGGGCCGGCCTGCATGGGCTCCAGCACGCCGCCAATTCCGACGCCGCCGGACAGGTGCACGTTCTTGCCGATCTGGGCGCAGGAGCCGACGGTGGCCCATGTATCGACCATGGTGCCGCTGTCGACATAGGCGCCGAGGTTGACGAAAGACGGCATCAGAACAACGCCCGGCGCGATATAGGCGCTTTTGCGCACGACCGCATTGGGAACGGCGCGGAAGCCCGCGGCGGACCACTGATTCTCGCCCCAGCCCTTGAACTTGCTATCGACTTTATCCCACCAGCCGCCGCCCTGCGGGCCGCCGGATTGCTCCTCCATATCCTTGATACGGAAGCCGAGAAGAACCGCTTTCTTGGCCCACTGATTGACGTGCCATTTGCCGTTTTCCTGAGGTTCTGCAACGCGCAGGGCACCGCTGTCCAAGGCATTGAGGGTGTCCTCGATGGCCTCGCGGGTCTCTCCCGTTGTGGCGGGGGTGATGGTATCGCGGGCCTCCCAAGCGGCTTCGATGGCGGTCTCAAGTGCTGCGTTAGACATGGTGGTCCCCCGGTTTTCGTCTTTGCTATGCTTGCGGGGGGCTATAAACCAAAATCAAAGCAAGGCGCAATCAAAGGGCAGGGCCGATGACAGACGAAAACAAAACTCTCCGCGGGGCACATGCAGACATGGAGGCCGTCAGCCATGTGCCTGACACGCCTCAGACCCGCGCGCCCGCCTATGCGTTGGCCTTCACGGATGAGGATTTCATGTGCCGGGACGAGCTTCGCCCTGTGCGCTTGCAGCTGGAGCTGCTGAAGCCCGAGATGATGCTCGACGAGGCGGGGGTGAAATCCACCATCGTGCTGTTCGGCGGCGCGCGGATTCCCGAACCGGCCAAGAAAGACACGGCGCGGACGAAAACCCTCGCCGAACTCTCGGCGTTCTACGAGGAGGCGCGGGAGTTCTCGCGGCTGATGACCCTACGCTCGATCGAGAGCAACGGCGCAGAGGATGTGATTGTCACCGGCGGCGGCCCCGGCGTGATGGAGGCGGGCAACCGCGGCGCCATCGACGCGGGCGGCAAGAGCATCGGCCTGAACATCGTGCTGCCCTTCGAGCAGGCCCCGAACGAATATGTAACGCCGGAGCTGTGCTTTAACTTCCACTACTTTGCGATCCGCAAGATGCACTTCCTGATGCGCGCCAAGGCCATTGCCGTCTTCCCCGGCGGTTTCGGCACGCTGGACGAGCTGTTCGAAAGCCTGACATTGATCCAGACGGGCCGGATGCAAAAGGTGCCCTTCCTGCTGTTCGGCAAGGACTTCTGGCACTCCATCGTCAACTGGGACGCCCTGTCAGAGGCCGGAACGATTTCTGCCGATGATCTTGGCCTGTTCAAATTCGTCGACACGGCGGAAGAGGCGATCGAGGCCATCGACAACTGGGTCGGTGCGGGCGAGAAACGCGGCGAAGTTCCGGGGCGCTAAGGCCCCGATCCTGTTCGGGAGAGGCCAATGAAAACCGTCGATATCGTCAAGTGGATCGCAACCGTGATCCAGCTTATCGGCTATGGGCTGACGGGGATGAATGTCACCCCGTGGAACGTGCTGGCCTTTGTGGTTGGCATCGTTCTGTGGTTCATCGTCGGTGTGATGTGGAAAGACCGTGCGATTATGGTCGTCCATGTGGGTGCCTTTATCGCCATCATCGCCGGGTATCTCTCCAGCTGAGGCAGGCGGTGGACCAGTTTATTGCAATAAACTGAAACCGGATTTGCCGTGCAAATCCGCAGTGTTTTTCGGGCAAAGCCCGAAAAACAGGCAAATGATGAACGAGTTGACAATAGGGGGCAGACAACAGACCCTTGTCCCATGGCCAAAAGGCCCACGACCCAAAGCGGCGCATCATTTGCTTTGCACCGCTTTGCGAAACGCCCCCGTTCCGGGCCGCAGCGCGGCCCTGCTTTGGATCAGGGGGCGATCTCACGCATAAAAAGGGACACTCCATGACCTCAAGCAACGTTCCGCCGGACGAACCGGCCACGGATGAGGAATATTCCACTGACTTCGAGCTGGGACAGGACAACGTCCGCCCCCTCGGCCTAGACATCCACAACCCCGTTTTCGCGATCTCGAGCATCATGATCTGCGGCTTTGTCCTGATCAGCCTTGCCAATCAGGAGGCCTCCGCCACCTTCTTTGGCTGGTTCCGCCCATGGCTGACCAGCACCTTTGACTGGTTCCTCGTGCTTTCGGTCAATGCCATCACCCTGTTCTGCATCGCCTTGATCGTCTTGCCAGTAGGCAAGGTGCGGATCGGCGGCAAGGACGCGACGCCCGACTATTCCTATCCGGGCTGGGTGGCGATGATGTTTGCGGCGGGCATGGGCATTGGCCTGCTGTTCTTTGGCGTGCTGGAGCCTGTCTATTACAACTTTGCCGAAGGCGGCGGGGCGAACCCCTTGGGGATCGATCCGGCCTCGGCGGGCAATGAATATATCGGCGTTGTCGGTACGATCCACCACTGGGGGATCGAGGCTTGGGCCGTATATGCGGCTGTCGGCCTTGCTCTGGCGATCTTTTGCTACAACCTCGGCCTGCCGCTGACGCTGCGCTCGGCCTTCTATCCGATCCTTGGCGAGCGTGTCTGGGGCTGGTGGGGTCACTGCATCGACATTCTGGCGGTGTTCGCCACGCTCTTTGGCCTGACCACATCGCTTGGCCTTGGCGCGCAGCAGGTGGCTGCGGGGCTGTATGAGGTTGCGGGGATCGAGCCGACAAGTACCGTGACGATCATCCTGATCATCGTCATCACGGCGGTGGCGCTCGGCTCTGTTCTGATGGGGCTGGACAAGGGGGTGAAGCGTCTGTCCGAGATCAACATGATCATGGCGATAGCCCTGTTCATCTTTGTCATCCTCGTCACTGGCATCGGCACCGCTCTGTCGCGGTTCTTTAACGTCATGGTGGATTACGTTGTGCATCTTCCGGCCTTTTCGAACCCCTTCGGGCGTGAGGACGAGAGCTTCTTCCACGGCTGGACGACCTTCTACTGGGCTTGGTGGATCTCTTGGTCGCCTTTCGTCGGCATGTTCATCGCGCGCATTTCCAAGGGCCGCACGGTGCGGGAATTCCTGCTCTGCGCTCTGATCGCGCCGACGCTGGTCTGCGCCTTCTGGATGTCCACCTTTGGCGGCGCTGCGATTGATATGCTCAACGCCGGCGGGGCAGAGGGGGTTCGGGCCACGGTGATCGACGCCTATAAACCCGAGGGCGCGCTTTTCGGCTTCCTGTCGGAGCTTCCGCTCTATGGCATTGTGGCGCCGGTTTCGCTCCTTTTGATCATCATCTTCTTCGTCACGTCGTCTGACAGTGGCTCGCTGGTGATCGACACGATCACGGCGGGCGGCAAGCTTGATGCGCCGGTGGTGCAGCGAGTGTTCTGGTGCACGTTGGAGGGGCTGGTGGCGATTGCGCTGCTGCTTGGCGGCGGGCTCTCTGCCCTGCAGGGGGCGGCGGTCTCGACCGGTATCCCCTTCACGCTGGTGGTGCTGATGATGTGCTACTGCCTCTGGCTGGCCCTGCGGTCAGAGCAACGAAAGCTCTGATCCCAGACGATTGCCCAAAGGAAATGCGCGGCCCCGCAAAGGGCCGCGCATTTTTTTGTGCTTTGGGGCGGGCCTGAGGCCCTAGAATTTACCGGGCGACCAGAAGAACGTCTCGCCGGAGCTGTCATCCACACCGTCATTGTCGGTGCTGATCCAAGCGGTGCCATCGGGGAAGATCGCCAGCCCCTCGACCTTATCGACGATATAGCCGCCATTGCTGGCCAGATCGGGGATCAGGTCGCGGACCTCTTCCTTGCTGACCACGTGCAGGGTGCTGCCCAGTTCGGCAGGGACCATCTCGGCGGTGGGGATGCGGTAGACCTTCTTGATCTTGGCATTGGCGCCGATCTGGTTGTCGCGCTCCACCACATAGACGTAGTCGCCATGGGCGGTGATCTCGCTCATCCCGACCCAGCCTGTATCTGCGGCGGCCTTGGGATAATGCACCGCGCCCCATTCCTTGCTTTCAAGGTTATAGGAGACGAGCTTGACGTGATCCTTCGGATCATCGCCCCACTCGCGCTGCACCGCCATCCAGAGCGTATCGCCGATCATGGTCACACCCTCGAAGCCAAAGCGTTTCTCGCCAGCGAGGAGCGCGGCAGGAAGGCCGATTTCCTCGGTGATCTCGCCCTCGGCATCGACGTGATACAGGGCGTGGGGGATGACACGATCTGTGCGCCCCTCTGACGCCAGCCAGAAGCCGCCCTCGCCGTCCAGCGTGATTCCCTCAAGGTCCAGCTTTTGTGCGATATGACCGGCCCGTGTGACGGGCATGGCCTTGGTGATCTGCGCAGGGGTCTGTGTGGTGTCGATGGTAAAGATCGTGGGCTGAAAGCCGTAGAAGCTGTCGTTCACCGCGTAGACGATCCCGTCCTCGCCCGCCACCATGCCGGAGACCGCACCCCAGCCGATGAGGGTATCGGCACCGGCGGAGGTCAGCTGTGGATAGGCCGCGGGGGCGTCCTGATATTCATAGATCATCACATGGCTGCGAATGCCGCCATCCTCGATCAGGTCGGCCTCGTTTGCGGTGATGAAGAGCCCGCGCTCGGGGATGGCAATCGCCCCCTCTGGCGCGATGCCCGAGGGCAGCATCTGGTGCAGCACGGGGGCGGTCGGATCGGTCACGTCATAGACGCCGACGACAGAGGCGCGCTCGGCCAGAATGAAGGCATAGGGCGTGCCGTCGAAGGTTGCGAATTCCATGCCCTCCGGCTCCGCGCCCTTGGCGTCGCTGCGCTTGTCGGGGTAGTGGCCGGTCTGGATGATGGCGTGCTCAAAGCTGTTGCCGGATTCGTAAACAACGGTGCCGTCCTTGGCAAAAATGGTCCAGCCGCGGGAGCCGCCGTCCATGTCGCCCTCATTAGCCACGGCGAAATGATCGGCGTCGATCCACTGGAGGCCATCGGGCTCGCGCAGGCGTCCCTTCTGGCTCTCGGTGAAGAGGAGCGCGCCGCGCTCGTCCGTGGCGTCGATCTGGTCCAGATCAGCTGAACCAGCGGAGAAATGGTTCAGCACCTCGCCCGCCTTGTTCAGCAGGACGATGTGGTTGTTTTCCTGAAGGGTCACGGCAATCTCGCCCGCGGCGTTGACGTCGACGAATTCCGGCTCGGGGTCCTCTGGGGCGATCTCGGCAAGGCCGGTGACATCGGCCTTCACAAGGCTGGCGCAATCGGCCGTGCCATCCACGATATCGAGGATCGCAACATAGCCGCCGGGCAATTGCCCGACGCGGCCATCGCCCAGATCCTCGTCGCGCTCATTCTCGATCGCTATGGTGATAAAGCTGCCGTCCGGGGCAATGGCGGTGCTGTCGGGCTGACCGCCAAGGTCGCAGGCGGCAAGCTCTGTCTTGGTGTTGATGTCAAAGACCTTGAGCATGCCCGAGGGGGCGTCGTAGCTCTCTGATGTGTTCACACCGACAAAGGCGGTGTTGTTCCGCATCGAAACGGCGGTCGGCTCGCCGCCCAGATCGATGTTGCCCAAGGGTTTGGGCGCGGCGGGGTCGGTGATGTCGATAAAGCCGACAACGCCAAGGGGGCTGTCGGAATAGGCAAGGGTCATGCCATCGCCCGAGGCGCTGATGATCTCGGCCGAGGATTCGGCCATGGCGTCGGCGTTATTGGCATGGGTCGCAAAGCTGGCGATCCGGTTGAAATTCATATCGGCCGCTGCCGCCCCGGCGCAAAGCGCAAAGGCGGAGGTCATGGCCCAAAGTCTGATTGGCATTACAGGTGTCCCCCAAGAGTTGAAATCTTGGCGGAGCTAACCCGAGGCCCGTGACCGGATGTTAACAAAGATGTAAAGGTTCTGTGACGCCGCCCCCTTTCGGGGGCGGGTTGCGCTGCCCTATCGGCCTTGCAGTTTTTTCGACGAAAAAACTCAGCCGCCCCTGAGGGGGGCGGCTGTTACTGCACCACCAGAAACTCGATCCGGCGGTTGCGGGACATGCCCTGCGCGGTGTCGTTGCTCGCCACCGGCTGCGCCTCGCCGTAGCCCTTGGCGGTCAGGCGGTTGGCGGCGATGCCGCGCTCGGTGAGGTAGCGCAGCACCGATCCGGCGCGGCGTTCGGACAGGCGCTGGTTCGCGGCCTCGGAGCCTTTGGAATCTGTATGCCCCGCCAGTTCGATCCGCAGATCGGGGCAGCGCGAGACGATATCCACCACTTCGGTCAGCAGTGGCACGCTCTCGGCGTCAAGCTGCGCGGAGCCGGGGCGGAAATAGATGTTGCCCGTGTTCGACAGGATCTCGAACCGACCGAGGCAGGCCTCGGCGTCGAAATTGCCGGTGGTTTCCAACGCGGCGGAGCCTGTGGTCGGCTGCGCCGCCCCCGCCACGGCGGTGCCTGTGCCGTTGCGGTCAAACAGGAAATCGAAGGTGACCGTGGCCGAGGGGATGATGCTGATCCCGCCTGCGGCCTCTTCCAGCTTGGCGATGTTTTCGGTCAGGCCGAAATCCGCCACGGCGATGGAGACAGGCGCGGTGCTGGCCACGGAGACGCGGTTATCGCTCAGCAATGTCACCGCCACATCGGCCAGCAGCGTCTTTTTGATGCCGTGCAGATCAAGCGAGAAGGGCATGGTCACCGTCTTGCGGCGGCTGGTCTCGAGACCCTCGAGCATCTCGGGTGTGACCTGCGCTGTCACCTGTGCCTCGGGGTATTTGAAGGTCTCAAAGAACAAAAAGCGCATGCGCACATTGCGCAGGTCGATCTTGGTATCCACGGATTCCAAAATCACCCGCAGGTCCACCGCGCCGTCCTCGGCAATACTGCCTTCGAAACTGGCGAAAGAGCTGCTTTCCACCACGGTCTCGTTCTTGACCGATTGAAAGCGGATGTTCGAGGCCCCGCCATCAAGGGACCAGCCGGGCGCCAGATCATTGGCCATCGCCGCAGCGGGCAGCATCGACAGGGCAAGGGCCGCCCCGGAAATAAATCGTTGTAAAAACATGTCATCCCCCTCGGAATTGAGGTTACGCAAAGCAATCAAGCAGGTGCAAATTGCCGCGCACCGGTGGCTCTGCTATTGTGGGGAAGTATCCGCCCGCGTCAGGCCTTATGCAAGGAATTCCAGTGCTGCGTCGATTTTGCGTGATTGCTGCCGTTACAGGGGCGTTGTTTGGCCCTGTTCCCGCCGTGGCGCAGGAGGTTGGTCCTGTCCTGATTATTATCGAGGATGTCGAGGGCACCCCTGATACCGAGGACACAACAGTTGCGACAGAGCCGCGCGGCCCTGTGACCTATGCCGCGCCGCTTTTGGGCGGCGATCCATGGGTGGCGGGCAAAAGCATCAAGGAGCTGATCACCGGCACGCCGCGGTTCCCGCCGATCGAGGGGCTGCCGGATGAGGTGTGGAAAGACAAGATTTGCAGCGATTGCCATGCCTGGGAAGTCGAGAATGTCTGCGAGCAGGCGGAATTCTACCTACCGGAGGATCGGGCGGAGCGTTTGGGCAAGCCGCATCCCTATGGCGGGTCGTTCAAGGTCAACCTGCGGATCTGGGCCTTGGCCGGGTGCCCGGAGTAGCTCCGGGCAGGCCCGCTATGCCATGGTCCGTCTGGGCGATTACAGCGTCATGATCACTTCGCCGCGGGGTAGGGAACTGACGACAACACCGACATCTGTCTTGGCGACGCTATAACCATAGCCCTTAAGACGATGCGCCCATTCGCGGTGTGACAGGGCCTGTGCGCGTTCGCGCTCTACGAGGTTGCGGATATCTTCCATTTCAGTGCTCTTTCGTTCTGAGGGGGACCGGGATTGCCCCGGCTCGTGGAAACAATCTGCGGGGGCCTCGGGGCGATTGTTTACCGCAAGGGTGCAAGGGGCGGGGCCATTTTATGGCCGTGCAGAGGGGTTTCGCCACAATTGCAGGTCTGGCGCGTTTGATTGCTTGGGCTAACGCGCCCGAGACGGACCCGCATTCAGGTGAACCGCCAAAGTCCACCTTGATCCCTTTTGACCAAGGCTGGGTTGCGCGCAAATGGCCGGTTTGGCAGCCTTCGATAAAACAAGTGTTTGATGGCGGAGCGCCGCGTCTCAGGTCGAGCGATCAATGGCATTGCCAATCAGGGGGCGCCCAAACGTTCACGGTATCGGATGGGCGGAACTCCCATCGATTTGCGAAATTCGCGGCGAAAGGTCTCTGCTGAGCCAAAGCCGCAGCTTTCCCAGACATCCGATAGCGGAATAGAACTGTTTTCCAGCAACTCCGCCGCGCGCGACACCCTTTCCAACTTTAACCAGTTCAGCGGGGTTGTCCCTGCTTCCTCATGAAAACGCCGGGCCAGTGTGCGCCCACTTGTGGCGGCGATACTGGCCATGCGTTCAATTGGCCATTCTTCGTCAATTGATGCACGGATGTGATCCTGAAGAGCCGCCAAACCAGACCCCATGCGGGCCTTTGGTTCCGGTCGGGGCACGAACTGTCGCTGTCCACCGTCACGTTGTGCAGGCAAAACCAAACGGCGTGCCACCGAAGCAGCAATCTGCGCGCCAAAATCCTGCCGTATGATATGCAGCCCTAAATCCAGCCCGGCGGCCGACCCGGCAGAGGTAAACACACGCTCGCCCTCAACAAACAGAACGTCGGGATCGACGGTGATGCCCGGATACTTTTCGGCGAGCTTCTCGGTATAGCGCCAGTGCGTTGTCGCGGATTTACCGTTCAACAGCCCTGCGGCAGCCAATACAAATACCCCCGAGCAGATGGAGGCAACGCGCGCGCCCCGCCCGTAGGCTGCACGTAGGGCTTCACATAGGTCCTCTGGAACGGGCGTATCTGCGCCGCGCCATCCGGGGACAACGATCAGGCTGGCATCCTGCAACAGGCCAAGGTCGTCTTCCGCGTCCAAGGTAATGCCACCCACGGCGCGAATGGGGCCCGGCTCGGCCTTCACGGTGGCAAACCTGTACCAATTGTCGAATTCGGGTCTTGGCAGGGCGAAAAGTTCGACGGCTATGCCAAATTCAAATGTGCACAGCCCATCATAGGCAATGGCGCAGACAAGCGGGTGCTTTTGGGGGAGTGAGCTAAATTTTGTCATTCTGGCAGAATCCGACCGAACATTGTCATTTATGTCAGTATCGCGCTTTCCGCGAAGATGGCAAGTCTGGGTTATCACATTGAAACGGAGCCTAACGATGACAATTCAAGCGAACCTTCTTGCCGCAATCGAAACCTATTTTGACGCGATCCATAATTGCGACACCGCCAAGTTGAACGCGGTTTTCCATCCGCAATCCAGCTTGTTCGATGCCGACAATGGCAGCGTGTTTGTTGAGCCGATCGACAGTTTCAGCCGCGATGTGGCAGGCCGTGTTTCACCCGCCAGCCTCGGCCAGCCGCGCGAGGCCGAGGTTCTGATGATCGATTTCCTGTCCCCGATCAGCGCCACAGTCAAAATCCGGATCCGCGCGCATCAATCCGTGTTCGTCGATCACCTTGGCTTTGTGCAGGGCGCTGAAGGTTGGCAGATCGTGTCCAAGATCTGGCATTTAGAAAGCTCCACGGACGCAGACGAAAAACTCCATGGCGTAGCGGCCTGAGCAAGACCTCTCCCACCTTTTCACAAACGATTTGAAAGAAATGATATGACAAAGATGAATGCTGTTGGATGGTTCGACATTTACGTCAACGATCTGGATCGGGCCTTGGCCTTTTATGAGGCAATGCTCGGATCCAAGCTTGAGCCAATGGGCGATCCCACCGGTGAAACGCAAATGATGAGCTTTCCGGCCGAAATGAACGCTTATGGCGCGGGCGGTGCCTTGACCAAAGCGCCGCATGCCGGTCCGGGTGTTGGCGGGACGATCGTGTACTTCATGGTCGAGGATTGCGCAGAGCAACAAGAGCGCGCGACGAAAGCGGGCGGTTCCGTTGTCAGGCAAAAATTCTCTATTGGCGAATTTGGCTGGGTTCTTTTGTGCCTAGACACCGAAGGAAACATGATCGGCTTCAATTCGATGAAGTAACTTTTTGTCGGCAAGACCGGCAGCGGGCAGCCCAACGGTTGCCCGTTTAACAAGTGAATAACGGCTATGCCCCTTTGCGCCTACCTCAGCCCGCGCTGCCGGTTTCGGCGGCGATCTGGGCGCGGCTTTTGCGTTCGCGTTGGGTTTCGGATTTCAGCTGTCCGCAGGCGGCCATAATATCCTCGCCCCGTGGTTTGCGCACCGGGCTGGAATAGCCCGCGTCATAGACGATATCGGCAAACCGCCGGATGCGGTTGTTGGAGGAGCGTTTGTAGGGCGCGCCGGGCCATTCGTTGAAGGGGATCAGGTTGATCTTGGCCGGAATGCCGCGGATCAGGTCCACCAGACGGTGGGCATCCGCGTCACTGTCGTTCACGCCGTCCAGCATCACATATTCGAATGTGATCCGCTCGGAGTTCGTCGCCTTGGGATATTCGCGCAGGGCGTTGAGCAATTCGGCAATCGGCCATTTCTTGTTGATCGGCACCAGCTTGTCGCGGACCTCGTCCGTGGTGGCATGGAAAGAGACCGCCAACATGCAGCCGATCTCGTCCGCGGTGCGGGCGATTTCCGGCACCACGCCGGATGTGGACAGGGTGATGCGGCGGCGCGAGAGGGAGATCCCCTCGGGGTCCATGGCGATGTTCATCGCATCGCGCACGCCCTCGAAGTTATAGAGCGGCTCGCCCATGCCCATCAGAACGATGTTCGACAACAGGCGGGATTCGTCATTGGGGTTGCGGCCCGGCTTGGGCCATTCGCCAAGATCGTCGCGCGCCAGCATGATCTGCCCGACGATCTCGCCGGGGGTCAGGTTGCGCACCAGCTTTTGCGTGCCGGTGTGGCAGAAAGAGCAGGTCAGGGTGCAGCCTACTTGGCTGGAGATACACAGGGTGCCGCGGTCGGTTTCGGGGATATAGACAACCTCGACCTCATGGCCGCCCGCGATCCGCACTAGATATTTGCGCGTGCCATCCTCGCTGACCTGTTTGGTCACGACCTCGGGCACCTGCACCACAAAGTGCTCGGCCAGATCGGCGCGGTATTGTTTCGCCAGATTGGTCATATCCTCAAAGGAGCGCACCCCCTTTTGATAGATCCACTGCCAGATTTGCCCGGCGCGCATGCGTGCCTGCTTTTCCGGCGTGCCCATGGTCACCAAGGCATCGCGCAGCCCCTCCCGCGTCAGGCCAACCAGATTGATCGGCCCGCCCTCGGGCAGCTTGCGCTTGATGGTTGCGACGTCTTGGGTGATGGGCGCGCTGGCCTCGGTCATATCTTTCACCTGATCTGGGTTGCTTAGCAGGGCAAATAAGCACCGGAGCCCTTAATTGCAAAAGGAAACGCCCCGGCGGTGGGGCCGGGGCGCTTTGAGTCGGGGTGCAACGGGCCTTAACCCGAGCAGCGTTTTTCAGCCTCTTCCAATGCGGCGGTAAAGCCGACGAGGGAGAATGTATCCTTGGTTTGTGTCCCGCGAGAGGACTGCGCCGACAAAACAGCCGAGGCGCCGCGCTTCATCGCGGTGATGATCTTTGCATCATCTGCCGGGCTGGCCGGCCATGCCCATTCCCCTTCGGAGAAGAGTTCGAATTCTGTGCCGCCGATGTTCAGGTTCACGGTCGAGCCGCCATCAAACGGGTAGCCGCCGGTAAAGGAGACCTCGCCATTCACATTGGCACCGGGACGGAAGGTCACGAAAAACAGGATGTCGCCGCGGCGCACGGCCACAACGCGGCCATCCTTGGTGTTGACCACTTCCTTGGGCGCAGAAACGCTCCAGCATTCTTGGGGGTTTGTTTCCACAAAAACCGACCAATCGGTTTTGGCGGCCACACGGTTGGTCGACTCCTGTGCCATCGCAGGAAGGGCCATCGCCCCGCATACTGCGCTGAGCAGAACCGATTTCATCCAGTTGTTCATCACTTTACAGCCTCCAGCTGTCACTGCCTCGTTCGTCGCGCATGGCACCGCATATCTACGTATGCTGGCCCTGCGGGATTGTCATTGCAATCTTCGTGCGTAATGTAACGTTAAATCGCCGTTTTGGGAAAGCCCTGTTGGCGGAAAATTGCGCAGCAGTGTGGGGTAGACAACATGGCGTCAGAAGAATTGGTTCGGGTGACCCGAGGGGAACGTGTCGAAAGCCTGCATCGCGGCCATGCCGTGGTCTGCCGCCCGGGGGGCGAGGTCGTGGCAAGCTGGGGCGATCCATCGGCGATCATCTACCCGCGCTCCTCGGCGAAAATGATACAGGCCCTGCCTCTGATCGAAAGCGGCGCGGCCAAGGCCCATGGGCTGGGTCAGAGCCAACTGGCATTGGCCTGCGCCTCGCATCAGGGGGCGCAAATCCACGTCGATGCGGTGGGAAAATGGCTGGGGGAGCTTGGCCTTGGCGACGATGATTTCCGCTGCGGCGCGGAGGAATCCCGCGACATTCCCCTGCGCAACCAGATGATCAAAACCGACAGCTCGCCCTGTCAGATCCACAACAATTGCTCCGGCAAACACGCCGGATTTCTGACCCTCTCGCGCCATCTGGGGGCAGGGCCGGAGTATATCGCGCCGGACCATCCTGTTCAAAAGGCCGTGTTCGAGCGCTTTGACGAGGCCTGCGGAGAGACAAGCCCGGGTTACGGCATCGACGGATGTTCGGCCCCGAATCCCGCCGTCTCCCTTCAGGGATTCGCCCGTGCCATCGCCGATTTCGCGGGGGCAGAGGAGGGTTCGCCGATGGAACAGCTGCGCAGCGCGATGATGGCCTACCCAGAGCTGGTCGCGGGCGAGACCCGCGCTTGCACTGAACTGATGCGCGCCCTGCCGGGCAAGGCGGCCCTCAAAACCGGCGCGGAGGGGGTCTTTATCGCGATCCTGCCGGAACAGAAACTCGGCATTGCCCTCAAGATCGAGGACGGCACCACCCGCGCCTCGGAGGCCGCCATCACCGCCCTGCTGTGCCGCTACGCCGGGCTGGACCCGCAAGACCCCGCTGCCCTGCGCCGCAACAACGCCGTGGTCCCGAACCGCAACAACATGGTGACGGGGCATATTACGGCGGTAGAGAGCCTGTCGGGGTAACAGCCCCGGCCAATGGCCGACCATTTCAATTCCTTAATTCTGCGTCAGAGTTTCTTTTGACGGCCATGAATATGTCATTTTCTCCGATCAGGTATTCACCGTAATTGGTGAAAGGAAAATGACGTGAAATTTAAAATATTGGTTTTGACCGCACTTTTTTCTTTTCCTGCGAGTGCGCAGGATTTTCAGGCAGCAGACCATATTGATATAAAGACCTGCTCAATCGGGGGAGGTTCGTCCGTTGCTTCCTGTGTGGAAGAGCAAGTGAGCAGCTGTAGAGTCCAGGCGAACCAAAGGGCCGATGGATACTTTGCAGAGCGGGCGTGCTCTGACGTGGCCTTCGAGCAGGCTGATGGTTTGCTTAACGCTTTTTATGGCAGGGCAATGCAAACAGCCGAGGAATACGAAAGGGGACAGGGTCTTGCGCTAGGAACAATGCACTCCAAATACTTGCGAGACTCTCAGAGAGCCTGGATCGATGTTCGGGATGCGACTTGCGAATTGCATGTTACTTTC
Source organism: Harenicola maris (assembly GCA_018524345.1). GTDB lineage: Bacteria > Pseudomonadota > Alphaproteobacteria > Rhodobacterales > Rhodobacteraceae > Harenicola > Harenicola maris. Next base: position 162,929 of record JADQAZ010000002.1, on the reverse strand, counting down.
CCAGATTACAATAGCGGACGGGACTCTGTAGTGGCAGAATGTAAGGCACGGGTTACGATGCGCCGTATTGAGGAATTGCAATTCGAGATTGGGGAGTACCTAGATTGAATGACTGAAACGGGATTTGCGACAATACCTTTTTGAAGTTTCCTGAAGGCCGGATATGGCCCTCAGGATTGAATTTGACCCATCCAGTGCCTTTGGAGGAAAACCCTTCACTCAAGCATCAATGATCGCTCGGCGCTTCCAATGCCCCTTGTAACGGTGAAATGATCTAGGCGTCGCTGAGTCCAGCCCCGTCAGCGCAACTTGCCACCTATCACGGAATATTCATCGGACAAATCACCCCCTCGCGCTAGCTTGCCTCAAGGGGGCCTGCCCCCGGAGAACATAAAGAATGGAGAGACCCGTGAAACTGACCCCAATTTTTGCCATCGGCCTGACCCTCGGCATGGCCAGCGCTGCCGCCGCCCAAGATCATCCCATGAGCTTCTTCATCACCAGCGTGAATCCCGGCAATGGCGCCGATCTGGGCGGGATCGAAGGGGCCGATGCCCATTGCACCGCCTTGGCCGAGGCCGCGGGCAGCACGGGCCAGACATGGGCCGCCTATCTGTCCACCAGCACCGAAAACGCACGCGACCGGATCGGCACCGGCCCATGGTATAACGCCAAGGGCGAGGAGGTCGCCGCAAGCGTTGAGGACCTGCATTCCGAGGAAAACAACCTCTCCAAAACCGCCTCGATCGACGAAACCGGCGCCATCATCAACGGCCGCGGCGACTCGCCGAACCGGCATGACATCCTGACAGGCTCTGACGGGCGGGGCATGTTGGTGGGGGATGCCTGCATGGACTGGACAAGCACAGCCGCCGATGGCTCCGCCATGGTCGGCCACCATGACCGCACCGGCGGCGGCGACAATCCAACGTCATGGAATGCGGCGCATGGCTCGCGCGGGTGCAGCCTTGAGAACCTGCAAAGCACCGGCGGCGACGGCCTGTTCTACTGCTTCGCCACCAACTAGGCGGGCCGCAGACTTTTCAAAAGTCTGCCCCAAATCCTTAAAGGATTTGGCGTCACTTTCTTGCAAGAAAGTGGCGTCGCCCTTGGCTTAGGTTGCGAATTCATCCGCCGACAACCCCTGCAGGAACAGCAGGCCGGTCAGGTCGCAGTGGTTGATGCGCGCCTCTACGGCCTCTTGCACCGCGGGTTTGGCATGGGCGGCAACGCCCAGCCCTGCGGTGCCAAGCATGGCCAGATCATTCGCCCCGTCGCCCACGGCAATCACATCCGCATGGGTGATGCCCAGCTCGGCGCAGAATGCGTCCATCGCCTCGACCTTGGCCTGACGGCCAAGGATCGGGCGGGCGATCTCTCCGGTCAGTTTGCCGCCCTCTTCGATCAGGTCATTGGCGCGATGCGCGTCAAAACCCAGATCCTTGGCCACAACCCCGCTAAAGGCCGTGAACCCGCCAGAGATCAGCGCCGAATAGGCGCCCTTGGCCCGCATCGTCGCGACCAGAGTTTTGCCGCCGGGCCGGTGGGTGATGCGTGTCGCCAGCACATGGGAGATCACGCCGGTATCAAGGCCCTTGAGCAGCGCAACACGCTCCACCGCGCTTTCCTGAAACCCGATCTCGCCGTTCATCGCCCGCCGTGTGATGCCCGCGACAGCCTCTGCCACGCCGGCCTCTGCGCCAAGTTCGTCGATACATTCCTGCCCGATCATCGTGCTGTCCATATCGGCCAGCAGCAGGGAGAACACCCGCGGCTTGCCGGGCAGGCAGACCAGATCGATGCCAAGCCCCTGCATATCGGCCCAGACGCTTTCCACATTGTCCGGCCGCTCCGCCACGGCGAATTGCGCCGCCACATCGGGCTGTAGCCAGATCAGGTCACTGCCGCCCCATGCATTGCGCAGGGCCTCTGCTGCGGCGGGTTCCAGCGCCGGATTGGCGGGGTCGGACATCAGGGTAACGGTGTGCATGGTGATCTATCCAGTCGAAACGGGTTTTGCCCCAAGGGACAAGATAGGCGTTCTCTACCGACGATTTTGGGCCTGCACAACCGATGCACCCCTTGTTTGGCACGGCTTTGCGCGGGACCATGTGCGGCGGGACAGTCACCGCCCGCCGAAATCGGTAGTGACTCAAAAGACACCATAGGCCCGCCAAATTCTTTGTTTTTTTTCAATGGTGTTAACAATTTCGCGAAATTGCCATCAAGGTGCCCATGTTGGCCGCAAATACGTGATCCAGCATCGGTATTTAGTTCCCATTTTTTCCATCTCGTTGCCTCGGCCCCGTCATTGGGGTCGTAATGCCGTTCGCCCAAAAAATTAGGAAAATTCACTGTGAACCTCCCCAACAAATGTCTGCGCCTTCTTTCTGTAACTCTTCGCGGTGGGCGGATGACCAAGCTGGGCCGCGTTGTCGTCAGCTGCGGTCCCTGCCTTGCGGTTGCCGTGATGGCCGGTGTTATTTCGAGCTCGCAGGCACAGGCGCAGGCTTATGAATGGGACGGGGCCAGCGGGCCGAACAACGGTGTGATTGATGGCGGCTCGGGGGACTGGGACTCGTCCTCGTCTAACTGGACATTTAACGGCGGCGCCACCAACGGGACATGGACCGATGGCTTGGACGCTGTCTTTGGCGGCACGGCGGGAACCGTTACATTGGTCGGACCGCAATTCGTTGATACCCTGAGCTTCACGTCAAGCGGCTACGAGCTTACATCTGGATTCCTATTCCTGGAGGGCAATGAGATCTCGGTGCAGGAGGGCAGCGCTACCATTGGTTCGGAGTTTGAAGCATTTTTCGGCCTCACCAAAACAGGTAGTGGAGAGTTGATCCTGTCTGGCTTCGGCTTTGTTTTTGACAACGTGGCCGTTTCGCAGGGCCAACTCACCCTCGCTTCGCCCAATGCGCTGGTTCCGGTTGGCAGTCAAAACCTTTTCGTAGAGAATACCGGTGGCACTCCAGTGCTGGACCTCGGAGGTTACACTGTGTCAGTCGACACTCTCGCGGTGAACGGTCTGGATGGCACAGAGGTCAAGAACGGAACGGTGAATGTTGACGTTCTAACCACCGTTGATAACGGTCAGATTTCGGCCATCCTTACGGGAAGCGGCGGGCTGATCAAGCAAGGCACCGGGGAAGCCACCCTGACCCAGCAAAACACCTTTACGGGTGCAGTTAGTGTTAACGAAGGCACCTTGATCCTTTCCGAAACCGGCGGGATCAACAATGCCTCCTCGGTCACCATTGGCAGTGCCGGCACGCTGAGCGTTTCTGGCAACGAAAACTCCATCGGCGGCACCACCGTTATCGATAACTCCGGCAGTTTCGTGTTGGCGGGCGGTGACGAGGCTGTAGGCGGTGTCACCGGAACAGGCTCCATCGATCTGGGCGCCAATAGCCTGACCTTTACCTCGGCAACCCCCCAAATCATTGAGGGGGTCATTTCCGGCACCGGCAATCTGATCAAGCAGGGGGGCGGTTACCTCAGACTGGCTGGCGACAACACCGCAACGGGGACATTTGTTAGCCACCGAGGCACGGCCTCAATCTCGGGGACATGGGCCGGTGATGTCGAAAACTATGGCACTCTCCTTTTGGACGACCCGAGCTCCGGTGACGCGACATACGCCTTTATCACCACGGTTGAAGGCACGCTTTCGAACCATGGAACGATCCGGAACAACCAATTTGCTACCTCCGCGCTTTTGACGGGCATGACGAATTTTGTCAGCAATGGAGATTTCCTTACCGATGGCGATATTGTGGTCGAGACCGAGAACTTGACCTATCAAAACGGTCATCGCGTGCTCGGGGGCGGTGAGGTGACCTTCGATGTCTCTGATACGATCATCGAAGAGCGCACCACGGGCCCCGATTGGTCCGGCACGGGTTTCACCGAAAATTTCATGACCAATGCGGCGGGGGTTTTCAACGCCAATGGCAATTTCGCCACCACAGGATCCTTTACCCATAACAGCAGCGCCGATCTGATCGTGGCTGGCTTTTCCTCAATAAAATCCGACACATTCACGAACAACGGCGTTGTCGAAATTTTGTCATTCGGTGACTTGGAAGTCGTCTCGGGGGTAACCAACAATGCGGGCGCAACCATCGAGATCCAACATGTCGGGACACTGGATGCCGGGATGGGCGTGATCGACAACGCGGGCGAGATCATATTGCAGGGCTCAGGCTCACTGATCTTTGCCGGAACCCTGAACAATACCGGCAGTATCGAGGCCAGAGGTGCCATCGCCAGCGACATCATCAACCAAGGCAACGGTGTTTTTGAGGCGACCAATAGCCTGGGTGGCATCTCCAGCTTTACCAACACAGATTCCGCGACATTTGACATCACAGCGGGCGCGACCTCGGTCTCCAGCTTTGCCAACACAAGCGATGCATCGGGCGGGACGACCATCGGCAGCAACGCCACAATGGATGTCATCCTGAATGCGGAAAACGGGCTGGCGGATGGCTCGGTGAATTCGATCTTCCAGAACAACGGCACATTGAGCGTCCACGGAACGCTGACAAACCACGAGGGCGCAGAGCTGTTCTCCTCATCCGCCGACAGCGTGATCTATGCGGGCGAGATCATCAACAACGGCGTCATGGAGGTTCAGGGTGTGGTCGGCAAAGGCACCGGCATCGGCACCTCTATCATCAACAGCGGAGATAGCGCGGTCTTCACCGTTGTTGGAGACACGAGCGGCGATGGCTCCACTCTGGGTGATTTCCTGAACGAAGATGAGGCGCAGCTGGTCATCAGCAATGGCACTCTCGAGCTTACGACCCTGAACAACAATTCCTACGGCGGCGACGACGGGTTTGCCGAACCGGGGGTTTACATCAACTTGGGCGCCGAGTTGTCGGTGAGGACGGTCAATAACGCCGGCATTCTCATAAGCGAAGGCACGCTGACCGCGGTGAACATCAACAACACAGACCCTGCAGCGGTTGTGCTGAATGCTGGCACCATCAATGGCGATATCAACAACGCGGGCGGGCTGGCCTCTGGCGCCCCCTTTGCCACGGGCGGCATCATCAACGGCAACCTGACCAACACCGGCACCGCCATCATCGGCGGAGAGCTGAACGGCGCGATCACCAACGGCGGCAGGTTGGAAATTCTGGCCCCTCTGACCGGCGTGACCAGCGTCAATAATAGCGGCATAGGGGAGCTTGTGCTGTCGAGTGCCGATTTCAGCACAGGGTCCCTGACCAATTCCTCCACCGGCAGCGTTGCCCTTGAGGGCGGCGTCTATGTTGACGCGTCTTCTACGCTTACCGCCACAAGCATCGCCAACTCCGGCAGCTTCAACAATTTGGGCACAGTGACGACACCCCTGCTCGACAACATGGCGGGTGGTGAGCTTTTCAACGGCGGCACGTTTGACGGGGATATCGGCAACCGCGAGGGTGCCATGGTCGTCAACGCTGGCGAGATCATTGGCTCCGTCACCAATGAGGGCAGCTTCGGTTCAAGCGGCGTGCTGAACGGATCGCTCTTCACCTTCGGCACGGCCGAGCTGACGGGCGTGATAACCGGCGGGATCTTCAACACCGGCAGTCTGGAGGTCTCTGGCGATCTGTCCGGCTCGGGCTCTCTGACGAATGATATCGGCGGCACGACCCTCGTCAGCGGCGGCACCTTGGAGACCGAGGTGGTTTACAACTACTCGGTCGGCACGGGCACCTCGCAGACCACAGCAGGCCTGCAAATCGCCGAGGGCGCAGTGGTCGATACCCGCACGGTCTATAACTACGGCATGATGAACAACGCGGGCGAGGTGATTGCCGCCTCCCCCATCCTCAACCTGTCGGGCGCCACGCTGATAAGCAGCGGCACCATTACGGGCGGGCTGAACAACCTCGGGACACTCGAGCTGAGCGGCACATTGGACGGCGACCTGCTCAACACCGATCAGGCCACTGCCGAGGGCGTCATCACCGGCGACATCACGAACTCCGGCACCCTCAATGTCGTGGGCGACCTGACAGGGGCAGAGCGTTACGAGACTGAAGTCGAATTTTTCGTCGGGCGGGCCAGCGAGGTGAGCGCCGCGCCTGTCGTCTCCTCGATCCTGAACGTCACCGGCGGCACATTCGAGGTCGCCGCAGTCAACAACACCTCCTCCGGCTCCGGCACGGGCCTGACCTCGGCGGGCATCCAGATCACCGAAACCGGAACCCTGACAACCGATACCCTGACCAACACAGGCACGGTCTTTAACGCGGGCACCCTGAACGCCGGCGCGGCGACCAACGCCGAGGGCGCGACCCTGATCAGCACCGGCACCCTGACGGGCGAGATCACCAATGCCGGCACGCTGGAGATCGGCGGCGAGATGACCGGCATGATCACCAACTCCGGCGAGGCCACGATTTCCGGCGCGCTGACGGGCATTGACGGCGTTGGTGCGGTGGAAAACACCGGCACGCTGACAAATACCGGCAGCATCGATGTTGAGGTCTCCAACTCTGGCGATCTCACCAATGACGGCGCCATCACCAACCGGACAGTCACCGCCGTGGACAGCACCTTGACCAACAACGGCGTGATCGGCGGCTATCTCGGCGTGCTGGGCGATCTTGAGAACACCGGCGAAATCACAGCCTTCCTCGAGAACCTCGGTGATATCAGCAATAGCGGCACCCTCTCCGGCTTTGTCTCCAACGAGGGCACGGTTCTCTCCTCCGGTATCATCGCAGGCGATATCACCAACGCGGGCGATCTCGACAACTCCGGCGAGATCACCGGTGGTCTCACCAATGAGGGCACGGTTCTCTCCTCCGGTATCATCGCAGGCGATATCACCAACACGGGTTTCCTCGACAACCTCGGCGATATCACAGGCAGCCTCACCAACGAGGGCACGGATCTCTCCTCCGGCATCTTTTTGAACGCGGGCACCATTACCGGCGCGGTGGATAACTCCGGCGCGGCCCTGAACGAGGGCACCGTGGTGGGCAGCGTCGCCAACAGCGGCACCTTCGAGAACAACGGCGATATCACCGGCGATCTTACCAACACGGGCGACCTCTTCCTCGGCGGCACCCTGACCGGCGCGCTGGACAACAGCGGCGCAGGCCAGGTTGCAACCGTCGGCGATGTCAGTGGCATCACCGACCTGACCAACACCAGCACAGGGGCGATCCTCGTCTCCGCTGGCGATACGCTCGAGGCCGAAACCATCACCCTCGCCGATGGCTCCGGCGGTCTGCTCCTTGCAGAGGGCGCCACCCTCGCGGGCCTTGGCAACACGCTGAACAACGGCGCCTCGATCGAGGTTGCAAGCGGCGGCACCCTGATGGATGCGGGCGCGATAAATAACCTCGCCACCGGCACCATGAGCTTCGCTGGCGATACCACCCTGTTCGCCGATAGCGATGCTTCGGGCGATGAGGGCATCACCAACGCCAACCTGATCTACGTCAATGGCGGCACGCTCACTGCCTCCTTCGGCGGCGCGGGTATCTTTAGCAACAGCGGCCAGATCAGCCTGCTTTCGGGCGGCACCCTCGCCGTTGCTGGCGACCTCGCCAATACCGGCTGGGTCGACATGCAAAACGACAGTGTCGGCGAAAGCCTCATCATCGACGGGGACTACACCGGCGGCGGCTTCATCGCCCTCGATGTCGACCTTCACGAAGCAACCGCAGACACCCTGCAGATTTCGGGCGATGTCAGCGGCGCACCGACGACGCTCCTTGTTGCCGATGTGGCAAGCGGCGAGGCCACAGGCGCCAATATCTCCCTCGTCAATGTCGATGGGGAAACCTCCGAGGGTGACTTTGTCCTCGATGGCGGGGCGCTGGTCGCAGGGGCCTATACTTACGACCTCGTCCTCAACGGCAGCGCATGGACCCTGGGCGAAGAGGTCAACAGCACCGGCGAAACCTACGAGGCCTTCGCCGACTCCCTCGCCACCTTCAGCGTCCTCGGCACCCACAGCCAGCGCATCAACGCGCGTCAGTGGCTGTCGAACGGGCCGGATGGCAAGGGCGCATGGTTCGCGGTCTCCGGCGATTTCGCCAGCGCCACCCCAACCTCGACATCGGGCACCCGCTTCGAAACCGAAACCAACACCTACAATCTGCGGGTCGGCTATGACGTGCTGGGCTTCTCCGATGACTACGGCGACTGGGTCTTTGGCCTCACCGGCCTTTACGGCACGGCCACAACCGACACCACAAGCGATCTGGGGGCGGGCTCTATCGACTCCACAGGCTACGGCATCGGGGCCTCGGCCACATGGTATGGCAACAATGGCGTCTACCTTGACGTGCAGGGCCAGATGGCATGGATCGGCTCCGATCTCGCCTCCTCCGCCGGGGGCAGCCTGATCGAGGATTACCAAACCACCGCCACCAGCCTCAGCGTCGAGGCCGGTGCCCGCATCGCCCTCAACGCCCAAAGCGCCATCGTCCCGCAGGCCCAGCTGACCTACGCCCATCTTGATGGCGGCAGCCTGACAGACAACGCCGGAAACGACGTCAGCTTTGCCTCCAACGAAAGCGTCACCGCCCGCATCGGCGCCAGCTACGAATTCGCGCTGGCCAATTCAGCGGCGCGAACAGAGGGCGACAAGATCTACGTCATCGGCAACCTGCTGCACACCACCGGCAACACCAGCGAGATCGACGTGGCAGGCGACCTGCTGACCCAGAACTCCGGCGGAAGCTGGCTCGAAGTCGGGGCAGGCGGCTCGATTGGCTGGAACGAAGGCAAAACCATCTTCTTCGAAACCAGCTACAAAAAAGCCATCGACGCAGACTCCGCAGGCCGCGAAAGCTTCGGCATCACCGCCGGCCTGCAAATGGAGTGGTAATCCCCACTGCACCAAATGAACGAGGGGCGGCCCACTGCGGCCGCCCCTTTTCGTTTCTGGGTGACAACTGCGCCCATCAAAAAGGCGAGGTCTGGCTGCGCGCTCAAGGCGGCGCATTTTGCCGGAGCCCGTCCAACGAACGGAGAGGACCTTAGCCGCATGTTTGACCCTTGCTCGGCTGCGCATTTATCGCCGCAGGCGGCTGTTATTTGGGCTACTTTTCAATAGCCTAGGCATTTCAGACGCTAGGAGCATTTTGGGTTTGATGTCCCTGCCGTTCTTCCCCACCATTGGCATCTAACAGGCCCCGAACAGGGCTACCTCCGAAACACCTTTCGGACCGTCACATCAAGGGAAAGCCGCATATGAAAGCCGTCATCTACACACCTAACGCCGCCAATACCGACGCTTGGGTGGGCCGTATGCGCGCGTTGCTCCCTGACTGGTCGATCAACGCCTTGCTTGAGGAAACCGATCCCGATGCGGTTCAATATGCGGTGGTCTGGAAACCCCAAACCGGGGCGATGGCGCAAATGAAAAACCTCAAGGCGGTGGTTTCTATCGGAGCGGGCATTGATCACGTCTTGGCCGACCCCGAACTGCCAAAACACTTGCCGATCATTCGCACAGTAGGCGAGGATTTGACCCAGTTTATGCGCGAATACGTGGCGCTGCATGTGCTGCGCCATCACCGCGACCGCCCGCAGCAGGCCGCCGCAGAGGCCCGCGCGGAGTGGAGCACCGTCGAAGTGCCGCCAGCGACACGGCGCAAAGTCGGGATCATGGGCCTCGGCAATCTGGGCGCGGCTGCGGCGAAAACACTCGCGGGCCTCGGCTTTCAAACGCTGGGCTGGACGCGCACCCGCCGCGAGATCGACGGTGTGACCTGTTATGCTGGCGCGGGTGAATTCGACGAATTTTTGGCGCAATCGGAAATTCTGGTTAATTTGCTGCCCCTGACGGACCACACAGCGGGCATCCTGTCCGCCGACCTTTTTGCCAAGCTTCCAAAAGGCGCCTGCCTGATCAACGCCGCCCGCGGCCAGCACCTGATCGAGGACGACCTGCTCGCGGCGTTAGAGAGCGGCCAGATTGCGCAGGCCACATTGGATGTCTTCACCGTAGAGCCTCTGCCAGAGGAGCACCCGTTCTGGGCGCATCCCGCGATCACGGTAACGCCCCATATCGCCTCGCGGATTGACGCAGAAACAGGCAGCCGGATCATTGCCGCCAATCTGGCGGAATACGAACGCTCCGGAGCCGTTGCCGATCTGGCCGATGCGAAACGTGGCTATTGACCCTTCAATGCTCCATCTGCCCGGCGGCATGCTATGATGACGGCTTGAGGCCGCTGAACAGGGGATCGCGATGGAGCTGAATTTCAAACAGATGGAGGCCTTCTACTGGTTGACCCAGTTGCAAAGCTATCGCCTTGTGGCCGAACGGCTTTCCCTCACGCAGCCTGCGGTTTCGGCGCGCATCTCGGCGCTGGAACAGGCGATGAACCTTCAGCTTATCGACCGCAACAGCACCCGGTTCCGCCTGACCGGCGAGGGCCTCTATGTCGCGGAATACGCCGAGATGTTTGTAAACCTGCAAGACGCCATGACCAACCGGATCGACGAGGATCGGCACCGACATTTCGCCGTCGGTATGGTGGGTATGGTGCCGCTGACCTGGGGCGTGCTGTTTCGCGAAATGGTGGCAGAGGCCGTCCCGAATGTCATTCTCGACATCTATACAGGCTCTAACCTAGAGCTGAAACGGATGTTGCGCTCTGGCGTGTTGGATATGGCGCTTTTGACCGACGAAAAGGATTTGGCCCGCGTGCAGGACAGTTTTTCGGTCCAATACGATGTGGGATGGGCGGCCTCGCCCGCGCTGGCCAGCAGAGTCACCCAACCCCTCAGCGCGGCGGACCTGCGCCATCAACCGATTATCCTCTACCCGCCCAGCTCGCCCCTGTCGCAGCCGATATCGAACATTCTACAAGAAAACCGCGCCCGCCCGGCCGCGCGTCATATGGGCAATTCGCTCGCTATGATCCTTGATATGATGAAGATGGGCTATGGCTTCGCCACCGTCGCACTGGCCTGCGCGGAGGATGACTTTGATGCCGGTCGGCTGGTGCCGATCGACACCTTGGACAAGGTGCCCCCGATCAGCATCCACTGCGTCCATGTCAACAGCGCGCGCAAGGCGCAGGTCAGACAGGTCTATGAAATTGCCAAGGAGGCCGCGCAAACATGGTGTCGCGACTATCCGCGCTACACCATGTTTGTCGAGAACAGTGATGATCAACCGGCGTCAAACCCGTTGGAGACATGATCGCGGATCAGGCCCGCACCGATAGACACCAAACGCTCGGAGAGCGCCTTGCCGGTCTCGGCGCTGGAATGGACGGGGTCGCCGCCCCAAACGCCATGCGGCGCGGCCTCGATCGCCTCGACTGGGGCCTGAATCTTGGCGCCCCCGTAGCGGATCGCATTGATGCCGCCGACATCCACGCCCCGCACCTTGCCGCTGGTCGAGGGCTTTTGCCGCATATCCAGCCGCAGGATCTCGGGGTAATAATGCAGGCCGATGGATGTCAAAGGATCGCCCCCGTGGCCCGATGATTTGGCCGCCGCTTCGGGGCCAAGGATTTCCTTGAGCAACTCATAGGAAATCTGCCACAGATACATCGAGGGGATGAAAATACCTGTCTCGCGGCGCAGCTTTTGCGTGACCGAGGTGATCGCCGTGACATTGCCGCCATGGCCGTTGACGATCATGATCTTGGTGATGCCGTGGCGCGTCAGAGTGCGGAAGATATCCTCAAGCAGGGCGACAAGCGTGGTCTGGGAAATCGCAATTCCGCCGTGGGTCGAGCCGAAATAATCCTCGCCGCCAAAGGGGATCGAGGGGGCAACAAAGGTCGGTACGCCCATCTCGCGGGCCGCGCGCGCCATATCCATCGTGACGCATTCCGCGCCCAGATAATCGCCCATTGGCGCATGGGTGCCTTGGTCTTCGAGCGAGCCCATGGGCAACAGAACCACAGCATCCTTGGTCAGAAACTGGCGGGATTCCTCGCTGGTCAATTCGGCTATTTTGAGTTTTTCGGTTTCAGACCAAGTCATTTCATTCTGCTCCTTTAAGAATGTCATCGCGGATGCAGGCCTTGTAGCGGCCCTGTCCGATCAAGCGTAATTCGGGGATTTTTTCGTCGCAGGCCCCAATGGCAAAGGGACAGCGGCTGCGGAACACACAGCCCGAAGGCGGGTTCATCGGCGAGGGAATTTCCCCCTTCAGGCCAATCCTTTCGCCCTTGGGCTTCAGGCTCGGCTCTGCCGAGACAAGCGCGGCGGTATAGGGATGCGCGGGCGCGAAATGGACATCGTTGGCGGGGCCAACCTCCATCACGCGGCCCAGATACAGAACCATCACCCGATCCGAGATAAACCGCACAACCGACAGATCATGGCTGATAAAGAGCATGGCCACGCCGGTGTCGCGGCGCAGGTCCGCCAACAGGTTCAACACCTGCGCCTGAATGGAGACGTCCAGCGCCGATACAGCCTCATCCGCGACAATGAAGCGTGGCTCAACCGCCAAGGCCCGGGCGATCCCGATCCTTTGGCGTTGTCCGCCGGAAAACTCATGCGGCAAACGCCCCAAGAATTCCGCAGACAGGCCCACCATCTTCATCAGGGCCTCAAGGCGCGGCTCCTGCGCATCGCCGGTATAAAGCCCGTGCGTCTCCAGTGCCTCGGACAGGGCCGCCCGCACGGTCTTGCGCGGATCAAGGCTGGCATAGGGGTCTTGAAAGATGATTTGCATATCCTTGCGGCGCGCGCGCAGCTGGCTGGTGGTCAGGCCGCCAAGGTTCTGGCCGTCAAAAACGATGTCGCCCTCATCCGCATCGATCAGCTTCAAGACCGCTTTGCCCAGCGTTGACTTGCCCGACCCGCTTTCGCCCACCAGCCCAAGGATTTCGCCAGGTGCGATTTGCAGGTCAACATTGCGCAACACCGGAATGCGGCTTTTGCGGAAAAGCCCCTTCTTGGCGGATTGGTAGCTCTTGCTCAGATTGACGACTTCGACAAGCTTCTCGGGCATCACACCGCCTCCTTCTGGATCAGGTGCTCTGGCGCCTCGGGGGCAAATAAACAGCGCGCCGCCCGCGTGCCGCTTGTCGCGCGGTACAAATCGGGATGGATCGTTGCGCAAACAGGCTGTGCCATCGGGCAACGATCGCGGCTAGAGCATCCCGAGGGGCGCAGATGCGGCAAAGGCGGTGTGCCTTTGATCGTATCCAGCCGGTCGCCCTTTGCGGAATGCAGGTCCTCATGGGCCGAGGGCATGCTTTCCAAAAGCGCACGGGTATAGGGGTGATGCGGGTCGCGCAAAATCTGGTCTGTCGGGCCTTCTTCGACCACCTCGCCGGAATACATCACGACAACCCAATCCGCGATATCGGCGACGATACCCAGATTGTGGCTGATGAACAGCATGCTCAGGCCCGATCCGTGACTGCTGCGCAGATCGCGCAGCAGGTCCATGATCTCCGCCTGAATGGTCACGTCCAACGCGGTCGTCGGCTCATCCGCGATCAGCACCTTGGGCTCCGCCAGCAGTGCCATCGCGATCATCACCCGCTGCCGCATCCCGCCGGAAAGCTCATGCGGATAGGCGTCAAACCGCGAGGCGGCCTCGGGAATGCCGACGCTTTGCAGCGCCGCAATCGACTTTTCCCGTGCTTCCGCCCGGTCGATATCGGAATGCGCTTGCAATGCCTCGGTCATCTGAAACCCGATGCGCAAAACCGGGTTGAGAGAGGTCATAGGCTCCTGAAAGATCATGGCAATGTCATTGCCGCGCACCTGTTCGGCGGCATGCGGCGCGAGCGAGGCCAGATCAACAGGCGTCCCTGCCTTGCGTCCCACCGCGATCTGCCCGCTCGTCGGCTGGATGCCGGAGGGCAGCAGGCCCATAAGCGCCAGCGCCGTAAGCGACTTGCCGGAGCCGCTTTCGCCAACAAGGGCGGTGTTCTGGTTCGCCCGCAGGGCCATCGAGACGTCTTTGACCAAATCAACCGGCGGCAGGTCCGCTCCGCGGTCCAGCGTCAGGGTCAGCGCGCGCAGCTCGGCCACATTGCCTTCGCCCAGCTCCGGCGTGCCAGCACCGTCCTTGGTGGCAGAAACGGCGTCTTTCCCCTCAAGCTGCCCTTTGGGGTCCAGCACATCGCGCAGGCGGTCCACAAACAGGTTGATCGCATAGATCGCCAGAAACAGGGCGGCACAGGGCACAAAGATACCAAAGGGATCCTGCTCCATATAGGTCCGCGCGCTGCGGATCATCTGGCCCCATGACGGGGCAGGGGGCACAACCCCAAGCCCCAGAAACGACAGGCCGGATTCAACGGTGATACAGGCCGCCGCTGTCAGGGAAAACTGAACAAGGATCGGCCCCATGATATTGGGCAGCACAGTGCGCGCGACAATCCGGCTGGGTGCCGTGCCAAGCGCGCGGGAGGCCTCGACAAAGTCCAGCACCGAAACCCGCATCGTCTCGGAATAGGCAATGCGCGAGAAGGACGGAAAGAACAACAGCGCCAGAACCGCCACCAAAGTGGTCACCCCGGGGCCAAAGATCGTCACGACCAGCAAAGCCAAAAGGATCGGCGGGAAATACAGAACCACATCAGAAACGCGCATGGCGATAAATTCGAACGGCCCGCGAAAATAGGCCCCGATCAGCCCGACAAATGTCCCGATGGCGAGGGCAATAAGGCTGGCGACAAAAGCCACCGTCAGCGACACCTGCCCCCCATAAAGCACCCGCGCCAGCCGATCGCGGCCAAACCCGTCCTGCCCCAAGGGATGCGCCCAAGACGGCCCCGCCAAACGCTCCGACACGGCAATCTTGGTGGCGTCAAAGGTAAAAATCAGGGGCGCAATAAACATGGTGCCAACAAAAAGCGTCAGCAGAACTGTCGGCAGAACCATACGGCCCGGGATGGAAAAACGCTTTGATTTCATTCCAGACGGATCCTTGGATCAAGCATGGAGTACAGCAGTTCCACCATGAGATTGATGAGGATGAACAGGGCCGAGACAACCAGAATGACCCCGCGCACAGAGGGGTAATCCCGCTGCTGCACCGCCGTGACCAGATATCCCGAAAGCCCGGGCCAGTTGTAGATAAACTCGATCAGGACGGTGGATCCCAAAAGGATCCCCATCTGCAAACCGACAACCGTAATCACAGGCCCCAGCGCATTGCGCAAAACATGCCGCCGCACGACAAGCTTGCGCGACAGACCCTTGGCCACGGCGGTCCGCACCCAATCATTGCCGCGCATCTCAAGGACACTGGCGCGGGTCATCCGGAAAATGATCGAAAACAGATGCAGGCCAACGGTGATCGCGGGCAGGGTCAACTGTTTTATATGCAGCCACGGATCGGTGAAAAAGCTGGTGTAGCCGCCCGCAGGCAGCCACCGCAAAAACTGTGCGAAGATATAGATAAACAAGGTGCCAATCACAAAGCCGGGCAGCGAGATCAGCACGGCATTCACCGCCGAGGCGATCCGGTCAAACCTGCGCCCGGGCCGCAGCCCCGCATAGGTGCCCGCCGGAATGCCGGTCAGGGCCGCCAGCACAAGGCCTGCAAGGATAAGCTCGATCGTGCGCGGCAACCGGGTGGCGATCGTGTCGCCAACAGAGGCTTTGTCGATCAGGGAAACGCCAAAATCAAACCGCAGCGCGTTAACAAGGAACTCGCCGTATTGCGCGAGCAGGGGTTTGTTCAGGCCCATCTCTTCGCGCAGGCTCGCGATGGCATCAGGGCTTGCCGTGATGCCATCGGAGGACAGTAAAAGCTCCGCCGGGTCGCCGGGAACAAGGAACAGGATCGAGAAAACCACCGTCCCGACGACCAAGAGCATTAGCCCCGCAGAAAGAGCGCGATTTAAGGCGAAACGCAGCATTCTAAATCAACCCTTCTACGGCTCTTGGCTCGGCTTAGCTTGGCTCTGTGGTGTCGAAGGAGAAGCCAGAGGAGGTGTTCAGCCAACCCGGAAAGCCCTTAAAGCCCTTGACCGAAGCCTGCATCGCATGGGCCTGACCACGCCAGTTGATCGGAATTTGCGGCACCTCTTCGTAATAGGCGACAGCCAGTTCCTTGTAGATCTCTTCGCGTTCCGCCTCGTCCATCGCGGCGCGGCCCCGTTCCAACAGATCGTCGATACGGTCAGAGGCAAACCCGAAGGAGCGCGTATAATTCGACGGGCCGGAATGCAGCAAAGGCCAAAGCGCGTTGGGATCGTTGTAAAAGCCCGAAAGCCCGTGCACCGCGATGTCGTAATCGCCGTCCTTGCCCTTCTTCACCCGCGTCGCCCAATCGGGCAGGTCCAGCGTGGCGTTGATGCCGATCATCTGCAAATAGGCCTGAACGATTGCGGCGGTGTCCTGATGCATCCCGTAGGTCGAGGTGCCAAGCAAGCGGCAAGAGAACCCGTTGGGATAGCCCGCTTCGGCAAGCAATGCCTTGGCCTTCTCGGGGTCATAGGAATACTCGATCGACGGGTCCGACAGGTCATATGGCGAGCCGGGAGGGTTGGGAATGCCCAAGAGCGGCGTGCCGCGCCCAGCAAAAACCCCATCCACAACATCCTGCCGCTGAATGGCATAGCCAACAGCCCGGCGCACAAGCGGGTTCTTGAAAGGACCATCCTTTTCCACGTTGAACAGCGCCAGCATAAACGGGCTGACCGTGGCCGCGATGTTCAGCTCTTCGGATTCTTCCACCGTGTCGAACTGGGTCCAGGGCAGATATTCGATCACATCGACATCGCCGGTTTCCAAGGCGGCATAGCGCAGGTTCTGGTCCGAATAGGCCGTAAAGCGGATTTTCCCGCTGCGCGGCTCGCCTTCGGAATAAAAGTCGGGGAAGGCCGTCACCTCGATAAAGACGCCGCGCTCTTCATCGGTTTTTGTATAGGGGCCGCAGCCGATCGGATCTTCGGGGTCGCTGCCCTTCCAAACGATGCCAGCACAGTAGTTCGCCAGCTCGCTCAGGAAAACGGCGGATGGCAACTTGAGGGTGAACTTCACTGTCGTCGCGTCCATCGCCTCCATAGAGTCGATGCTCTCGAAGGAGGACTTCAGGTAGGCGCTGGAATCCTCGGCGGTGATCGACGTGAAGGTAAAGATCACATCCTCCGCCGTGACAGGCTCGCCGTTATGGAACTTGGCGCCCTCCCGCAGTTTGAAAACAATGGTATTGCCATCCACCCACTCATAGCTCTCGGCCACTTCGGGAACCAGTTGCGCCTCGGAATCATAGCCCATGAGGCCACGATACAAGCACAGCTTCACATAGTTGGAGGCCGCCCCCGTGTTGTTCCAAGGCGTCAAGGCAGGCGGGAAGGTCGACAACCCATAGCGCAGGGTCTTGTCAGAGGCGGCATAGGACTGCCCGGGCAGCGCCAGCGCGGCCATACCCGCGCCGATGTAGGTCAGTGCCGTGCGTCGTGTAATATGTGTCGGATTTTTTCTGTCAGTCATATGCTCTCAACCTTTTTGGGAAAGAAAATGGGGTTTGCGAGTTCAAACGCAGCTGTAAGAGCAAGTGTGGTTGGCAGAATCGAAATGTGTCCAATAAAAAACTTTTTGCGGGTCATAAATTATTTTATGCACCGGACGCGCCGCGCTTCCATGGGACAGGGCGTTTTCCCCATATAAACTGGGTTACAGCCCCCTTTGGGCGCGGCAGAGTTATCCCGTTGGCAAGCCTTTCAGTGCCGCAGGCCCCCATAGCGACACCAGCAGAAAGTGACGCAAACGATGAGGAATTGTGCACAAATCACGCAGGTTCGCGCACTTCAGGCGCCAAGGCCCCTCGGCTTTTCGTTGAACCGTTCGGGCTTCCGGCGCGGGAACACCGCGCCGGATCGGCAAAATCTGTGAGCGCCCCTTAAGGCGTCGCTGCGCTACCTGTCGCCCAGAGCTGCCAAAAGCGCCGCGCCGGTCTTGATCCCTTTCAGGAACAACGCGACCTCCATGTTCTCGTTGGGCGCATGATTGGCCTCGTCAGCGTTGGCATAGGGCGTCACAAATGCGGGCAACCCGAGGATTTTGGTGAACACATAATCCGGCAGGCTGCCCCCAACCACAGGATACAGCAGCGGCGAGATCCCATGGGCCCGTGTCACGGCCGAGATCACCGCATCGGCAAGGGGTTCATCCATCGGCGTCTTTGAAGGCAACATGCCCCCCATCGGCACAACCTCGACATCGGGGGCGTGTTTGGCCACATGGGCGGTCACACACTTCATAACCTGATCTGGTGTCATCGCCTCGACCAATCGGATGTCACATTTCGCAACCGCCTCGGCGGGCAAAACGGTTTTTGAACCGGGGCCGCCATAGCCGCCATGCAACCCGTTGATCGTCAGCGTGGGATGAAACATCAACCGATCATAAAACGGACGGTCCTTGGGCGCATCCAGCTCGCTCATACCGGTTTTTTCCAGAAACGCGGGCAGGTCCAGCGGCAAGTCAGCGGCGGCGGCTCTTTCCTGATTGGTCGGGGGAATAACCGGATCATGCAGCCCCTCGATGGTGATGGTGCCATCGGGCGTTTTCATTGTGCCGAGCAGATGCACGAGCTTCCAGATCGCGTTGGGCATCACACCGCCATAATTGCCCGAATGGGCATCGCTGTCGGCGGTTTTCGCACGTAGTTCAAAGCCTGTCATGCCGCGCACACCATAGGTGATAATCGGCCGTCCGGAGGCATGCAGTGGCCCATCCGCCGTCACCACCAGATCGGCCTTCAGCCGATCCGCGTGTTCACGCACAAACTCGGCAATATGCGGGCTGCCGATTTCCTCTTCGCCTTCCAACAGAAAGATAACATTGCAGGGCAATTCGCCGTGCACGGCAAGATGGCTTTCAATCGCCAAAAGCTGTGCAAAATGTTGTCCCTTGTTGTCGCCCACACCGCGCGCCCAAATGCGGCCATCGCGGATTTCAGGCTCGAACGGCGGGGAATCCCACAGGTCTAGCGGCTCGGGGGGCTGCACGTCGTAATGCCCATAAAGCAGCACAGTCGGCTTGTCCGGATCATCGCCGCGTCGTCCCAGAACCATGGGGTGATTGGCCGTTGGCACGGCTTCTGCCTCCATACCCAATCCGGTCAGGAACTTTACCAACAGTTCCGAAACCTCGCGGATGCCGATATTCTGCGCGCTAATGCTCGGGTTGCTGACATAGTCCATCAGGCGGGTGACAAAGCTGTCGGACTGTTTGTCGATATGGGTGAAAACGGCGTCTAGGTCTGCGTCTGAATGGGTCATGTGTTATCCTTGCGGGTTAACAGGATCGCGCCAGACGGCTGAACAGTGCCCAGCCAGTCCGCGGTGATCAATATGGTTGTATCAAGCTGTGACAGGATCATCGGCCCGGGCAGGGATGCGCCCGCGCCCAGTGCCGCGCGATCCACAACAGGCACGGTGACAGGGCCATCGGGGCCTGCGATCTCGGCGGTGTCGATGGGCGTGACTGTGGTGTCAGAGGCCAGGTTTTGGGCCTCGCGGTTGGCAGCCAATCCGGTCGCTTCGACTCGCACGGTGACAAGCTCCACCTCAGCATCCAGCGCAAAGCCATAGAGCGCCTTGTGAGAGGCCGCAAAATCCGCAACCAGATCACCGCCCATGGGCACGGCCAACTCGCCGCCCTGACCATGATAGCGCATCAGGGCAACACGGTGCAGTTGCTGGCGCGCAGGCGCGACCTCTTCCTCGGCAAACCAATCCTTGGCTTTGGCCTCAAGCTCGGCCACCAGATCATCGGTCTGTGCCTTGGCTGCGGGCAACGCCTCTGGCAAAGCCTTGCTAAACTCGGCCTTCAGATCAGCATCAAGCAAACCATCAGCGCAGAGCACACCCGGCGCCCGCGCGATCAACACGCGGTTGATGCCCATCAGATCGGCCAAGGCGCAGCCATGGAGCGGACCAGCCCCGCCAAACGGAACCAGCGTGAAGTCCCGCGGATCGTGGCCGCGCTCCACAGAGACAACGCGCACCGCGCCGACCATATGATTGTCGGCAATCGCCAGAATACCGCGCGCGGCATCCTCAACTGAAAGCCCCAAAGGATCGGCCACACCGGTTTGCACCACCCTGCGGGCCGCCTCGGGATCAAGCGCCATGCGCCCGCCCAAAAGCCGCGCAGGGAGGTGACCCAAAACGACATGCGCATCGGTCACTGTGGGCTCTGTACCGCCGTTCATATAGGCTGCGGGGCCCGGCATCGCGCCGGCACTGCGCGGGCCAACAGAAAGCGTGCCCTCATCAACCGAGGCGATCGATCCACCGCCCGCGCCGATTGTGACCATATCCACCATCGGCAAGGGGAGAGGCCAATCACCGACCTGTCCATTTTGCGTCAGTCCGATATGCCCATCCGCAATCAGGCAAATGTCGGCGCTGGTGCCGCCAATATCGACCGTGACAATATCATTGATGCCGCAGGCTTGCGCCTCGGCCAGCGCACCGACAACGCCCGCCGCCGGGCCGGACAGGGCGGTCAAGGCAGGCGCTTGCCTGATCTTGGCCGAGCCAGCGACGCCGCCGTTAGATTGCATCAAGAGCAGCGGCGCGGTGACACCTTCGTCAATCAGCCTTTGCTCCAACCGTTGCACGTAGGTGGTGACGCCCGGCATCACGATGGCATTCAGCACCGAGGCCAGCGTGCGTTCGTATTCGCGCACAACAGGCAGCACATCTGTCGAGGCCGTTACGGCAACATCGGGCAATTGCTCGCGCAAAATCTGCGCCACACGCATCTCATGCGCAGGATTGGCAAAGGCATGCAGCAGGCAAACCGCGACAGCATCGACATCTAGCTCCCGCAGGGTCTCTGCGGCGGCAATCACAGATGCCTCATCTAGCGGCGTCAATACATCGCCCCCCCCGGCCACACGCTCGATAACCTCAACAATGCGGTCGGGCGGGATCGGCCTGTCGGGTTTTTCCCAATTATAAAGGTTGGCCTTACGCGGAATATCCTGCCGGCCAATCGCCAGGACATGCCGGAAACCGGCGGTCGTAACCAACGCGGCCCGCGCGCCCTTGCCCTCAAGGATCATATTGGTGGCAACGGTGGTGCCGTGAAGCACCTCGGTCAACTCAGAGGCGTCACGCCCTGCGTCCGCCAATGCGCGCCGGATGCCGTCCAGAAAGGCAACTGATGGATCGCTTGGCGTACTGGGCGTTTTGGCGCGCCAGACGTCGCCCGTGACCCCGTCGCGCAGGGCAACATCGGTGAAAGTTCCGCCGATATCGACGGCCAGTGCGAGATCAATCGAGGACATCGACATACTCCTTGCGATGAAAAGCTTTTACTTCGGGACGGTTTGCGCGCAGGCGGCTGGTTTCGTCGGCGTCGACCTTCCGGCCCTTAACCGAAACACCATAAAGCCGCACAGCCGCATCATGGCTGACATAGCCGCCAAGAACATCTTGCAAAACCTCGTCCGGTGGCCGGTCAAACGGGTGCCCATGGCCGCCCCCGCCGCCGGTCTCAAGCCGCAAAATATCGCCTTTGACGAGGGCGTTCCCATCAGAGAGCGGCTTCAACACCCGCTCGTTCGGCTGGCCCGGATTGACAACAATACGCCCCTTGCCACCACCCATGCCGCCGTCGATCCCCCAAGGTTGGTTTTCAACGCCGTCAATGCGGATGCCCAGGATGCTGGTATCTGCCAGAATTTCATACTCGCGGGTAATGCCCACACCGCCGCGATACCGGCCCGCGCCGCCGCTGTCGCAGACCACGCCGTATTCCCTAAGCCGGATGGGATAGCCAAGCTCCAGAAACTCGACGGGATAGTTTTCCTGCGCCACAAAATAGACCGCGTCGATGCCATCGGCAAAGCTGCGCGCGCCGTATCCGACGCCAATCCCGTCAGCCAACAGATAAGGCTGTGGTTGGCCGGTTTTGTCGGTGAAGGTGCCGCGCATAATCGCGACCACATAGGCCGAATGCGACGCAGGCGCGCCGCCCCCCGCCGCATTCACCATGCCGTTGAGTGTCGACAAGGTCCGCATCATCGTCAGGCCGCGCATCCCCAAAGGCGCGGGCCATTCAGGCTGCACCAATGATCCCTCGCGCAGGCGCACCTCATCCAGCGCCAAAGGCCCGCCCGCGTTGCAAACCTGACTGGCATCACCGCCTAGATAGAAAAGCCCAAGCGCCATCCCCGGTACACCGGGGTTCATCAGGAAGTTCACCGGTCCGGGGGCCTGATCGTCGGTTTCGGTGGCATCAAAGATGAACCTGTCATCCCCTCCGTCTGTCTTTTCGCGGGTCAGCGAAAACCGCAGTGCATAAGGCCCGCCGCCGTGGCCGTCACTGTCGATCCGGTCGGTAAAGCTGTGGGTGCCATAATCGAATGTCTCGGCCAGTTTGCTGCGCACCAGCGCTCGCGTGCGCGCCAGAAGCTGCGCCAAACCGTCGGCCATGACATCGGCGCCGAACCTGTCGACGATCTCCGCCACTCGCGTCGCCCCCAGATCAACCGCCGCCATCAGCGCGCTCATGTCGCCCGCGCTTTGTTCGGGAAAGCGTGAATTGCGGTGGAACATCGCCAGCGCGCCTTCGTTCAAGACGCCTGCGTCGATCAATTTCGTCGGCGGCACAATGATGCCTTCGTGAAAGATCTCCTTGGTGTCGGGGCTGATGGAGCCGGGCCGCAGCCCGCCAATGTCGGCAAAATGCGCCCAGCCCATAACAAAGGCACAGAGGCGCCCGTCCCGAAATACCGGCGCCAGCAAAACCTGATCGTTGGAATGCGACACCGCCCCTTGGGAGCCATAGCAGTCATTATACCAATACAGATCCCCCTCGCGCATGGTCTCGCGCGGGAAATGCTTGAACACAGGCCCCGTCATATCGCCAAAAATCGGCACCATTGACCCCACGGCCATAACGCCATCGGCATCAAACAGTGCGGAATAGAAATCCTTCTTTTCGCGGATAAAGGCGGAAATCGCCGTGCGCTCGATCAGGGCCTCCATCTCGCGCTGGGCCGCCGTGATCGCGCCGCGCACGATTTCCAGCGTCACCGGATCGCAATGCGCCTCCGGATTTGTCGTCTCTTGGCTCATAGGCTTGGTTCCTTTTTCTCGAACGAAGGATCGGTCTGTTGAGGCGTCACCACGACGTTTGCGGGTGCGCCTGTCTCGACCATGTCGTGGGCGCTGGCCGTTTCGGCCAGATCGAATACCTTGGCGACATCCGGCACCAACATACCGGCGCCTAGAAAAGCACCGATACAGTCCGTCGCACGGGCAAGCTGGGCTGGCGACAAGAGCGCGCCCTGAATGAAATCGAGCCGCGCGGATTTGCGTGCAAAGGCATAGTAGTCCAGCACAGGCATCCGCTCGGTGCTCGATGAATAGGCGGCCACGGTGCCATGTGGGGCGAGGACCTGAATATCCACGGGGTAATTGACTCCGAAATCCACATCGACGATCCGCTCGGCCCCGCGCCCATGAGTGGCATCCATCACAGCGGCGACGATATCTTCCCTGTGCCGATCGAGGATAATTTCGGCCCCTTTGGCCCGCGCCACCGCGCGGCTGGCGTCCGAGCCTGCGGTTGCGATCACTCGCGCTCCGCTGCGCTGCGCCAACTCGACCACCACGCGGCCCACGGCCCCGCCGCCGCCCTGTACCAAGACCGTCTGCCCCGTCACCGGCCCGTCCGCCAAAACAGCCAGCCACGCGGTAAAAGCGGGCACGCCGATACAGGCCCCTTGGGCAAAGGTGATCCCTTCGGGCAGAAAAATCGCGCGGTTTGAGGCGACGCAGACATACTCCGCCGCTGTGCCTTGGGTTTTGGCGCCAACAACATAGACGCGCTCACCGATCCGGCTGGGGGACACGTCCACCCCGACCGCCTCGATTACGCCCGCCCCGTCACTATGCGGAATTGTCCCACCAGACGGCACCGCCACGCCCGCCCAGCCAGAGCGGCCCTTGGTATCGTGTGGGTTGACGCCTGATGCATGGATGCGGACCCGCACCTCACTTGGTGCGGGGTCGGGGATAGGGATGCGGACAAGGTCCAAGACCTCGGATGCGGGTCCGGTGCTGAGATACCGAATGGCCCGCATATCGATCACAGCGCGGCCTCGACAAGCCGCGCTGCCTCGCGAAGGGCCGCAACCAGCCGGTTCTGACCGCG
This sequence comes from Harenicola maris, assembly GCA_018524345.1. Lineage (GTDB taxonomy): Bacteria > Pseudomonadota > Alphaproteobacteria > Rhodobacterales > Rhodobacteraceae > Harenicola > Harenicola maris. Next base: position 138,833 of record JADQAZ010000002.1, on the reverse strand, counting down.
CATAAGCTGCGTCAGGGCAAAGCCGACCTTGCCCGCCGGAACCATATCCAGCGCCGCGGCTTCGGCGATCGTGGGCAAAGGCGGTACATTCAATGCAGGATCATGGGTGAAACGCGACCCACGGGTGTAATTGATCGGAACCAGAATACGCGCCAGTAGCTTCAAGACCGCATTTGCCGCTTCGGCGGGTAGGGTGCCCGCGTCCAGAGCCGCATAGAACCCATCCAGCTTTTCGGAAAGCTCCTGTACCGCCGTGGTTGCTGGCCCCAGATCAAACCGATCCCCTGCGGCCTTCTGATACCCGGCGATGGTGGCGCTGAATTCCGCCGCAGTGGCGCGCCAATCCATCGGCAGCACATCGGCATTTGCCACCTTGAGAACCGCATCAAGGTAAAGCTCGATATCCTTGAGCAAGACATCCTTATCAGCAATTTCGATCGTGTCGGTCTCGGTATGCCACGCAATGTTGCCGCCACACCCGCCAACCACGTAATACCCTTTTTCCGCACGATCCGCGTCGGTCATCATGGACGAGGCCATAAAGCAGCCGGAGATGCCGATATTGTTGAACGAGTAATCCGAATTGCGCTGAGGCCGCTTCCGTTTGGCCACTTGGCCGGTCACATCCGCCACCGCCCGCTGCACCAGCCCCTCGGTTTCGGACATGCACGATATATTGGTATAGTCCGTCGCCCACCGGCAGCCGGGTGAATCGCAATTCATCTGCGCGACGCAATTCTCTGCCAGATCCAGCGCGAAAGTATCGGCAAACCACGCCGACCCGCCGTAGCGTCCGGTCGAATGGCCAGCCCACCACGCCAACCGGACCGAGCGTTTGAGCTTGTCCCGATTGGCCCAAAGAACCCGTGCGATTTCCAGCATACAGGCGTTGCCGGTGCCGTTGTCGCCAACCCCTTCCAGCCAGCTGTCATAATGTCCGTGCAACAGGACGAATTCTTCGGAGTCGTCGCCGCCCGGAATGTCCACCACCGGCATGTTTTGCGGGAACCAGCCTGTTTCAAGCTCGGTCCGCAACCGCGCACGCCCCCCGCGTTTGGCGATCTCGATCAGCTTTAGCCCGTCCGGCTGGTTGATGGCGGCGGAGGGGATACGCGGTAGACGGGCCAAATCGTCAGGCTCCGGCGTGCCCCAGATCGTCGAAACAGTGCCCCAATGGATCATGTCGCCGGGATTGACGGCGATCACCCCTGCCGCGCCCGCGGCCTCAAGACCGGCCACAAAGTTCGGCAGAGCAAACCCCTCGATCACAGCGATTTTGCCGATGACATCGGCGCTTGTGCCCGTCGGGTTGCGATCCAAAGGTGTGCCGCCGCTGGCTTCGGGCACAAAGATCAACTCGGCCTCGATCCCCTCGGGAACCGATGCGCAAAAGGCGGGCGGCTTGGCCCGGAATGTCATCCCCTCAACCTCGACCGACGCAGGCCCGGGAAGGGACAGGAACAGGTCGGGCCTGTGCATCGTCACGGGCACCCCCACGGCCTCCAGCGCCTCGGCGATCATTTCGGCCCCGCGGTTCGCATCTTCGGGTTTTTCCCTGTGTTGCCCGGCAAATTTTTCCACCAAGGCCCAAGGCGCGGTCAAATTGATCTCTTTCCGCAAGGCGGCGCTCGGGTTATCCATGTTCCAATTCCTTTTGGTTTCAGTAGCCGAAACAGTGTTTCAGAAAGCATAGCAGATGGTTGAAGCGATAGAAGAGAAAAACAAAAAAAACGCGTCATATGTGATTTCTTCGGTGGATCGGGCCGCACATATGCTGCTTGTTTTGGCAGAATCGCCGGATTCCGGCGTCACAGAGCTCGCTGAGGCGACTCAAAACACCAAAAGTCTGACGTTCCGCCTGCTGCACACGCTCGAACGTCGCGGGTTGGTCCGCAAAGATCCCGAGCGGCGCACCTATACTCTGGGCTACCGTGCGCTGCTGCTGGGCGATCAATCCCGCCGCCAATCACGGCTGATCTCGACGGCCGATCCGATCCTTGCCGAATTGTCCCAAATCACGCGCGAGAACGCCCTGTTGCTGGTGCGTGAAGACCAAAAAGCGATCTGTATCGCCATCCACGAATCGCCCGAGCCGCTGCGCATCTTCGCTGCCGTAGGCCGCTTGGGGCCCCTGCACGCGGGCGGCGGGCCAAAGGTGCTCTTGGCTCATGCCCCCGAAGAGGTCCAACAATCGGTGATCTCCGGCGCGCTGGAGGCCTTCACAGAAGATTCGATCTCCGACGGTGACGCTCTTATGGAGACGCTGGATCAAATCAAAGCGGACGGTCACGTTGTCTCCGTAGGGGAGCTTGACCCGAATATTTTCTCGGTGGCGGCACCTGTGCGCGACCATACCGGCGCTGTGATTGCTGCGCTGGCGGTCAACGGCCCGACGGCGCGCTTGGCGGAGGGGACATTGGACAATGTCCGCTCAGCCGTTCTGACCAGCGCCACCAAACTGTCCCAGATGCTCGGCGGCCAATAACCGCTGAGAACCGCCTCACCCTGACGAAAACCTGACACGGCTGCCCAAGGCAGGCGCGCATTGGCCGCGCCTGCCCCGTCTAATTGTGCCCTTTGACAAGGCACCTTCAGGAAATTTTTCCCACGACTTGGCCGGATTGCAATCTTCGCTATTGCAAATCGGATTGAAACGCGTTTTCATTCACCGAAACAGCGTTTCAATTTTTGTCCTCCGCCTCAAAAGGAATATGCCCGTGACCTCTCCCTTTGCCTCTCTCATTGACCAAGTCACAATCGACGCGCCGTGGAGCCTTGTCGAAGCGTTCTCAAAAATGCCGCGTTGGAAGCCGGTGGATGTAGAAGGTGCCGCGCATGACATTGCGGGCCGCCTCAAGGCGCTGGGCGTGCCTGTGCGGCTGGAAGAGGCCAATCTACATCTCTCCATTCCCTACACCGCCTCGGTCACGGCAGGCGGCGAAACGTTCAACGCCAAACCCCCGGCCTATGCGCGCGACTGCCGTGAGGGCCTGACCGCGCCCTTGGTGCATGTGCCCGCAACCATCAGCAATTCGATCAACACCCTGTTCGTCAAAAGTCAGGACCCGAAGGCCAGCTCCGAAGAAAACATTCGCGGCAAAATCATTATCTCCGAAGGCTTCTCCTTTCCCGGAAAAATTCTAGAGTTTGAGGAAAAGGGCGCGCTTGGCGTCATCGCCATCAACCCCGGGGCGGATTCGCATCACGGGATTTGCACATCGATCTGGGGCACGCCGGACCTTGATGATCTGCCGCGCAAGCCAACCATTCCGGTAGCCGCGGTCAACAACCCTGACGGTCAGAAACTGCTCAAGATCGCGCAGGCGGGCGGCGAGGTCACCATCCGCACCGAGATGGAGCAGGGTTGGTATAAATCTTTGATCCCCGTCGTCGACATTCCGGGCTCTGAGGAACCTGAAAAATTCGTCCTCCTCCATGGCCATTACGACAGCTGGGACGTGGGCGTGGGTGACAATGCCACCGGCGATGCGGCCATGCTAGAAATCGCGCGGGTGCTCTGGGCTAACAAGGGCGAGCTGAAGCGCACGGTGCGCATTGCCTGGTGGCCGGGCCACTCAACAGGGCGCTATGCGGGCTCCACGTGGTACGCCGATACACACGCGCTTGATCTGGATGAAAACTGCGTTGCGCAGGTCAATTGCGACAGCCCCGGCTGCCGCTGGGCAACGGAATTCCGCGATGTGTCGTGGATGAAGGAAACCGAGAGCTTTTGTCAGCAAACCATCCGCGAGGTGACGGGGCTGGAGTCGCAGGGCGACCGCCCGCACCGCGCAGGAGACTACGCCTTCAACAACATCGGCCTCAGCAGCTTCTTCATGCTGTCGTCGACCATGCCGGAACAGTTGCGCAAAGAGAAAGACTACTACGCTGTGGGTGGTTGCGGCGGCAATATCGCCTGGCACACCGAACACGACCAGCTTGAGATCGCCGACAAGGACATCCTGCTGCGCGATACCAAGGTTTATCTCGCCGCTGTCATGGGCGTCGCCACCGCGGGCGTGCTGCCGTTTGACTGGCGCACAATCGCCGCTGAATTCTCCGAAACCATCGCCTCGTACCAAGAGGCCGCAGGATCGCTGGCCGATCTGTCGCCGGCCGCAAAAGCCGCAAGCGATTTGGCCGCTGCATTGGAGGCATTCTACGCCTCCATCGAAAACGGCACCCTGACCCCGGCGCAGGCCAATCCGGTGATACAGCGCTTGGCCCGAATTCTGGTGCCGGTAAACCACACCAACAAGCCCCGCTTCCGTCACGACCCGGCTCTGCCCGTCTTGCCATTGCCCGCCATTGCTGTGGCCAAAGACCTCGCGGGTTACGGCCCCGACAAAATCGGCTTTGCCCAGACCCAAATGGTGCGCGGCGTGAACCGCGTCGCGGCGGCGATCAAGGACGCGACACGGCTGGTGCAAGGGGCCTCCAAATGACCCGAAAGACCACTCGGGACGGGGCCATTGCAAGGGTTCGGGACACATTCGACAGCGGCGCATTTCTAAGCACTTTGCGCCGCCGCGTCGCCATTCCAACCGAAAGTCAGGAGCCGGACCGGCTCCCCGATCTGCACCGCTACCTCGCCGACGAAATCGCGCCCTCCCTCGCGCCGATGGGCTACACCTGTACCATCACCCCCAATAGCGCCCCCGGAGGCGGGCCGTTTCTGGTTGCTGAACGCATCGAAGACCCCGCATTGCCAACACTGCTCACCTATGGCCACGGCGATGTCGTGCGCGGCATCCCCGAAGACTGGCGCGAGGGGCTGGATCCATGGGACATCACAGTCGAGGGTGAGCGTTGGTACGGCCGCGGTACCGCCGACAATAAGGGCCAGCATTCCATCGTGATCGCCGCGCTCGAGGCCGTGCTGGAAGAGCGCGGGCATCACGGCTTTAACTCCCGCATCCTGATCGAAACCAGCGAAGAGATCGGCTCGCCCGGATTGGATGCGTTTCTGATGGAGCATGCGAAGGACCTTGATACCGATCTGATGCTGGCGTCCGACGGGCCGCGCATGAACCCCGAGCGGGCGGATATGAAACTTGGCAATCGCGGTGGCATCGCCTTTGATCTGTCGCTCACCCTGCGCGAGGGATCGCGCCACTCGGGCCATTGGGGCGGCGTGCTTGAGGACCCGGGGATCATTCTGGCACAGGCGATTTCCTGCATCACAACCCCGCGCGGCCGTATCTTGGTCGAGGACTGGCTGCCCAAATCCATCCCGCCGAAGGTGACAGCGGCACTCAACACGCTCAAAATCGACCCCGCCGATCCGACACTGGTGATGCCTGACGACTGGGGCCAGTCGGACCTGTCAGTTGGCGAAAAGATGTATGGATGGACCAGCTTTATCGTCCTGTCGATGATCACGGGCCGCCCCGAAAATCCGGTCAACGGCGTGCAGCCGGACGCGCGCGCGCGTTGCCAACTCCGCTTTACAGCCGACGCGGATCACACGCGGTTCCTGCCGGCCCTGCGCGAGCATCTTGATGCCCACGGATTCCAGATGGTCGAAATCACCCCTGTCGAGGGCAATTTCTTCCCCGCATGGCGCACTGATCCAGAAAGCCCATGGGTCGACTGGGCCGTTGACAGCATCTCGCGCACAACCGGCGAAACGCCACTGGTTGTGCCCAATTCTTCCGGTGGATTGCCCTCCGAACTGTTTGGCCGGTCCCTCGGCTGTCCGATCCTGTGGATACCCCACAGTTACGGCGGCTGCCGTCAGCATGGCCCCGATGAGCATGTTCTCACGCGGATCACACGCGAGGGACTGTCGATCATGACCGGCGTGTTCTGGGACCTTGGCGACCCAGATGGGCGCCCGTTATGAGCGCGCAAATCTCCCCTGAGGCCGCCGATCTTCTGGCCGGCATCCGCACTTGGGTGGAAATAGAAAGCCACACACCTGATGTCGCGGGCGTCAACGCGCTGGCCGATCGCATCAGCGCCGATTATGCCGCCTGCGGCGCCGAGGTGACGCGCGTCGCCGGAACGGGCTACGGCGATCATCTCATTGTCCGCGCCCCGTGGGGCGGTCAGAGCAACACGCCCGGCGTCCTGATCATCAGCCATATGGACACTGTCCATCCCAAAGGGACGCTCGAAACATTCCCCTTCCGGGTTGAGGGCGATATCGCCTTCGGCCCCGGTATCTATGATATGAAAGGCGGCGCCTATTGCGCTATGCGCGCGGTCAGCGATCTGGCCGCAGCAGAAGGAGCGCCCCTGCCGGTCACGCATCTTTTCGTGGCCGACGAGGAAGTTGGCAGCCCGACGTCAAAAGACCTGATCATCGATCTGGCCAAAGCCGCGAAATACGTTCTGGTGACCGAACCTGCCCGTGAAGGCGGCAAGATCGTCACCGCCCGTAAAGGCGCCGTCCGTTATGATGTCACCACTCACGGCGAAGCAAGTCACGCGGGCTCACGCCACCAAGACGGACAAAGCGCCATCCGCGAGATGGCGCATACGGTTCTGAAATTCGAAAACCTGACGGACTATAACCGCGGCACGACCTGCAATGTCGGGCTGATAAACGGCGGCACAGGCACCAATGTCGTGCCCGCCAAATGCTGGGTCAAGGTGGATATCCGCATCGCCGACATGGATGCTCTCAAAGAGGTTGAGGAATTCGTGGCGGCACTGACCCCCGAAAACCCCAATGTCCGCTTGGAAATCAACGGCGGCTTGGATCGCCCCCCTTATGAACGCGACGCCGGAATCGATGCGCTCTTCGATCTGGCAAAAACCGTTGCGAAAGACATCGGGTGGGAGCTGGAAAGCCTCAAAACCGGGGGCGGATCCGATGGCAATTTTACCGCGCAATACACGCCGACACTCGATGGTTTGGGTGTGGACGGCAAAGGCGGGCACACCGATTACGAGCAGCTGAAGATCAGCTCGTTGCAACCCCGCCGCTTACTGATGCGCGGCATTCTGGAGGGACTAACATGAGTCTGCGACTTGGGTGCGATGTTGGCGGGACGTTTACCGATTTCCTGCTCCACGACACCGATACAGGAGAAATCACAACGCTCAAGGTGCCGACCACCCCGGCCGCACCCGAGGAAGGGGTCATGGAGGGGCTGGCAACGCTATCCCAGCAAAAGCCGGGCCTGATGTCTGACCTCACGGCGCTAATTCACGGCACAACACTGGTGATCAACGCCATCCTGGAACGCAAGGGCGCCGAAACCGCGCTCATCGCGACCGAGGGCTTTCCTGACATCCTCGAAACGCGCCGCGAAATCCGCTATGACATCTACGATATCCGGCAGGAGTTTCCCGCGCCTCTGGTGCCGCGTCGCCGCCGCCGCGAGGTGACGGAGCGGATCTTGGCTGACGGCTCGGTTGAAACGCCCCTCGACGAACAGCAGGTGCTCTCTGTCCTGCGTGATTTGATCGACGACGGCGTGACATCTGTCGCCGTGTGCCTGATCCATGCCTACGCCAACCCCGCGCATGAACAAGCCATCGCACGGCTGGTGCGCGAGCATAACCTGCCCCTCGATGTGTCGCTTTCCTCCGATGTTCTGCCCGAAATTCAGGAATTCGAACGGACGGCAACCACTGCGATCAATGCCTATGTCCGGCCCAAGGTGAACGTCTATCTTGGCCGCATGGAAGAAGGCTTGGCACGGGACGGCTACGCGAGGCCGCTTTTCCTCATGCAATCGGGTGGCGGCGTTATCGCCGCGCCCGCTGCGCGCGCGGCCCCGGTGCGATTGGCCGAATCCGGCCCTGTTGGCGGCGCGCTGGCGGCGCGGACGCTGGCCGAAACAGCTGGCTACCGCGATGCGGTGGCCTTTGACATGGGCGGCACAACGGCCAAAACCTGTCTGATCGCGGATGGCGAAATGCCCGTAACCCGCGCCTACGAGGTGGACCGCGTCCACCGCTTCAAAAAGGGGTCCGGCACGCCAATTGCGGTGCCAACCGTTGATCTCATCGAAATCGGGGCAGGCGGCGGCTCTTTTGCCAGCGTTGATGCCTTTGGCCTGATCCGCATTGGCCCCGAAAGCGCCGCTGCCGATCCCGGCCCCGCCTGTTACGGGCGCGGCGGCATGCGGGCGACGGTCACGGATGCCAATGTTCTCTTGGGCTATCTAAACCCCGCCGACTTCCTCGCTGGTGCGATGCAGCTCGACGTCAAAGCCGCCGAGGAGGCAATCGCTCGTGATGTCGGCACGCCAATGGGCTTGACCCCGCTTGAGGCCGCAGCCGCCATTATCGAGGTGGTGAACGAAAACATGGCACAGGCCGCGCGCATGTATGTCACCGAACGCGGCGGCGATCTTGAAAAGGCGGCGATGGTGGCCTTTGGCGGCGGCGGACCACTGCATGCCCATCAGGTCGCGCGCAAACTCGGTGTGCGCGAAATCCTCATCCCCGAGGCCGCTGGCGTGTTCTCCGCGCTGGGCTTCCTCGCGGCGGCCCCGGCCTACGAGGTCGCGCGCTCGCGCCCCATGCGTCTGGAGGACGTCACGCCCGAGCTGTTGAACGAGACCTTCGCCCCATTGGCCGCCGAGGCGGATGCGATTGTATCGCAGGCCGCGCCCGGCGCTGCGATCATCCACAAACGGATCGCTGAAATGCGCTATGTCGGGCAGGGGCACCAGCTGCGCGTGCCCTTGGACGCGCTTGACCGCGCCTCTATTGCCAAGGCCTTTGCCGAAACCTACAGCGCGGCCTACGGCTATTCCTACGATGACCTAGAGCCCGAGATTGTAACGCTCCGACTCTCTGCCGTGGCGGACCAACCCACAGCCCCCGTCACCGGTGATACCGCCGTAACCGACGGCGGCGAGACAACCCGCGAGGCATGGGACCCCACCACAGGCCAGATGGCCACCCACCGCGTCCTGCCGTTCTCGGCAGTGTCCGATGTCATCACCGGTCCGGCGCTGCTGTCGCAACCCGGCGCCATGGTTTTAATCGGCAAAGGTGCCCGCGCGGAACGCAAGGCCGGCGGATGGCTTGCGCTAACTCTGGAGGACAACACATGAGCGAACCCCTTGATGGCCTAAGGTTTCAGGTGCTCTGGTCACGCCTGATTTCCGTCGCCGATGAAATCGCCACAACGCTGGTCAAAACCGCGTTCTCGCTGATCGTGCGCGATAACCACGACTACGCCTGCGCGCTCTATGACAGCCGCGGCGTGATGCTGGCCCAATCCACCCAATGCACACCGGGGCAGGCGGGCTCGACCCCCTCCGTGATGCGCGACATGCTGAACGTCTATCCCCCTGAAACGCTGAATGATGGCGATGTGCTGATTTGCAACGATCCGTGGATCGGCGCAGGCCATGCGCCAGATGTCTTTATCGCCACGCCGATCTTTCACAAGGGTGTTCTGGCGGGCTTTGCCTGCACCTGCGCGCACCATGTCGATATGGGCGGGCGTCTGGGGGCGACTGACGCGCGCGACGTTTACGAGGAAGGCGTGATCATTCCGGTTTCCAAACTGATCGTCGAGGGCGAGCAGAACGACGAATTGTTCCGTTTGATCACCCGCAACGTGCGCACGCCGGAAAAGGTGATGGGCGATCTGCGGGCACAGATTTCGGCCAACCATGTCGGCGCGGAGGGCATCCGGCGGATGATGGACGAATTTGATCTGACAACCCTAACGGACCTATCCAATGCGGTGTCGGAGCGCTCTGAACAGGCCCTGCGCTCGGCGATTGCGACATTACCCAATGGCACGGTCTCCCACGAGGTCCTGCACGAGATCACCGACGACGACGGCCAGCGGCTCAAGCTCGCGCTGCGTCTGGAGCTGATCGACGGAACGGTAAAGCTCGACTTTACCGGCACCTCCCCGCAGGTGGCCAAACCGATCAATGCGGTGCTGAACATCACACGCGCCTATTGCGTGTTCCCCTTCATCGCCACGCTCTGTCCCGATCTGCCGATGAACGCAGGTGCATTCCGCCCGATTGAAATCGATGTGCCCGAAGGTACGGTTCTGAACCCGACCTATCCGGCCCCCGGCATGTATCGCAGCTTGCTGTCCTATTTCACCGTTGAGGTGATCATGGGCGCGTTGCAAAAGCTGGCCCCGGAAAAGGTCATGGCCCCCTCGGGCACCTATCCGCTCTGGATTCAGAAATTTGCCGGGACACGCGATGACGGGCGCGAGTTTGTGACCCACTTTAATGCCCAAGGCGGGCAGGGCGCGTTTCACGACCGCGACGGGGTCACGGCGGTGGTCTTCCCGGGCAATATCGCCTCGACCTCGGTCGAGCTTTTTGAATACGAAACGCCTATGTTGGTCCGCAAGCGCGCGCTGACGCCCGACTCCGGCGGCCCCGGGCGACATCGCGGCGGATTGGGGCAGGAGACTGTGCTCGAAACCCGCGCACCCATGCCGATCCGCACCGCCTTGTCAGGCGGCCGCTTCCATCATCCTGCATCAGGGATGGAGGGCGGCTCACAGGGCTCCAAAGGCGAAATACGTATCAATGACGGCGCGCCGTTCCCCCATTCCGATCGCGCCGATCTGGTTACGGGCGACCGCGTAACACTGCGCCAACCGGGCGGCGGTGGCTTCGGCCCCGCAAGCGAGCGTGATCCGGCCAGCGTCGATGCAGATTTGCGCGAGGGCTATATCACAGCTGCTGCGGCCACTTCGGATTATGCGGTTGCTGTTGATACGGTGACAGGCCGTGTTGATATGGATGCGACACGCGCCCTACGCGCTGCTAAGTAACACGTTCTGAATTGAATAAAGGCGCCGCACCCGATATCGGGTGCGGCGCTTTTTTGTGGGTTTATGCCAAAGCGGCTTCGACGATCTTACGCGCTGCCCGCAGATCCGCGATAACGCGGTTATTGGCACGGAGGGCTTGGGTCAGGCCAAACCCCTGCATATCGTCGTCCATCGCGGCCAAATCACTCGCCACATCCAGCATCGGAAGCGGTGGGCAGGTGATCGCGGGATCATGCCGGAACCGTGTCGCGCGGGTATAGTTCAGGGGAACCAACACGCGGGCCAGATCGCGGCGCACCGTGTTGACCGCCTCGGATGAAACCTTTCCTGCCGCAAATGCGGCGTCCAGATCGGCAAGCGCTGTATCCAGCGCCGTGACCCCTTCGGCGGTTTCACTGAAGTCAAACAGATGACCACAGGCGGCTTGATACCCTTTCAGGGTCTCGGCAAACTCCGCCGTAAGCATGCGCCATTCGACGGGCACGACCTCGGCTTGCGTAAGGCGCAGCACCGACAACAGGTAAATCTGAATGTCGCGCATCAGGACGTCCTTATCGGCGATCTCGAGCGTGTCGTTCTCGGTGTGCCAGGCAATATTGCCGCCACATCCCGATACGGCGTAGTACCCTTTTTCGGCCCGCACATCATCGGGCATGGTCGAGGACAGCATGTAGAAACTCGACAGGCCGATGTTGTTAAACGAGTAATCCCCCGCTTGGTTGGGGCGTTTAAAAATCGGTGTCTGGCCTGCGACCTCTTCGATGACGGATTTCACCAAGGGCTGCATCTCGGCCATACAGGTCGTCTGGTGATAGCTGGTCGCCCAACGGCACCCCGGCGAATCGCAGTTCACCTGCGCAACGCAGTTCCGGTCGAGGTCCTGCGCAAAATAATCGGCAAACCAGGTGGACCCCGCATAGCGTCCCGTTGAATGGCCAGGCCACCACGCAATCCGGACAGAGCGCCGCAAATCGCCGCGATTGGCCTGCAAAATCCGTGCGATTTCGAGCATCGTCGCGTCGCCCGTGGCGTTGTCGCCAACCCCGACATCCCACGAATCATAGTGCCCATGCAGCAAGACAAAATCGCCCGATTCGTCCGTTCCCGCAATGTCGACCACCGGAACCGCCTGCTCGAACCAGCCTTCTTCCATCACGGTTTTGATGGTCGCCGCATTGCCCTTTTCGGCCTCGGAAATGAGGGCCGTTCCGCTCTCTTTATTGACTGACACAACAGGGATTTTCGGCTTGCGCGGAAGGTCGTCCAGATCGGGTGTGCCCCAGATCGTCGTGCAGGTCCCCCAGTGGATATCAACGCCGGGGTTGATAGCGATTACACCGACTGCGCCCCACTCTTCGGCAAGTGCGGTAAGTGCCGGATTTCCAAAGCCTTCTGTCAGGAGAATGCGCCCCTTGAGCCGCGCGCCCAGCGTGGCCCCCTCCTCGCCAAAGAAGGCAACGGCGTTCTTGGTATAGGACCGCAAACTCGCCTTTTGAGAGGGCACATAAACCAGCTCGCCGGTCATCCCTTCGGGGCAGTTCGCTGAGGACGATGGCGGCTTCGCGCGATAGGTCGTGCCGGCGGCCGTGACCGAGGCATCATGCGGCACGCTCAGATAGATGGTGGGACGGTGAACCGTGACCGGTACGCCCAACTCGCGAAGGCGGTCTGCGATCAAGTCGCCGGCCAGATTCACGTCATCGGGTTTCCATCTGTGCATGCCTGAAAACGTTTCGACCAATTCCCAGGCCGTATCCAGACTTGCTTGCTTAAAAATCTTGCTTTCTGCGGAGTGTGCCAAATCAATGTCCTCTTTTTTGGATGAAAGTTGTTTACCTAATGAAAATCGTGTTGCACAGTAATAAAACAGTGTTTCGGCTGATGAAAAAAATTTAGAGATGCTAACCGAGCAAATTGCCCGTTAGCATCCAAGGTCCACCGGAACCTAAAGGCACCAATGCGGGGCCCGTCATAGGGCGGACCCAGCGGCCATCTAACCGGCCACACGTCGCAACAAGGAGGTGACAATGTTTACAAAGCCAAAAGGGCTGCTACGTGCGACTTTCGCCGTCGCAACGTCCGCAGCAATCTTCGCAGGCACTATGATGCCCGCAGCCGCACAAAGCGGCGACCCCATCCGCAAGCTGACCCTAATCAGCCGCGCCCAAGCCGCCAACCCTGCACAATTCCAAGCGGCTGAACTGATCGCTCAGGCATGGCGCCAGCTGGGTTTGGACGTCGATGTCCAAGGCATGCCCCGCACGCAACAATCCGATGCGGTTTGGTACAACCGTGACACATGGGACCTCACCATGTGGGAGATGGCAGGCCGGCCGGAACGGTCTGACCCTGACGAACTGATCTACAACCTGTTCCATTCCACAACCCGCGACAAAGGGTATAACTTTGTAGGCTATGCGAACCCCGAATATGACGCGCTCGCCGAAAAGCAGCGTATGACAGCCGATCGCGACGAGCGCAAAGTCATGATCGATCGTATGCAGGAAATCATCAACGAGGATCAGGTCTACGCCTATCTCGTTCATCCGCTTCAAACCTATGCCTTCGACAAAACAGTCTGGGATCCGTCGACAACGGTTGTGCAGCCGGGCCTGGGGATCAAGAACTTCTGGACCTTCACCTCGATCATGCCCCTCGGCGATCAAAAAGACCTGATCATGAACTCCTCAGCAGAGCTGAACGCGATCAGCCCGCTCTATATCTCGGGCGCACCCGATAGCTGGGTCACAGAATTGATCTGGGATCGTATGATGCGGATCGGTCCAGACGGGCTTGCCGAGCCATGGGCCGCAGAAACTGTCGAGTGGTCCGACGATGCCAAGAGCGTCACAATCACTCTGCGCGAAGGTATGATGTGGCACGACGGCAATCCGGTAACCGCCGAAGACGTTGTCTTCTCCTTCACCGCACCCATCAAATATGCTCCGATGTACAAGCCCTTTGTGGATGGTATCGCCAACATCGAGGTGATCGACGATGCGACAATCAAGTTTGATTTGGCCGAAGCAAACGCAGCCTTTGAAACGTCGACGCTTGCGAAGGTGAACCTCGTGCCCAAACACATTTGGGAGCCTCTTCTCGAAGCATTGAACGAAGGCGAAAATGCGGAATCCATTCTGGAAGAAACCCGTATCGGTTCCGGCCCCTTTAAATTCGACCGTTGGGCCACCCAGCAAGAGGTTGTCTTGAACGCCAACACCGATCACTGGGCCGCGCCAAAAATGGACCGCTGGATCATGCGGATCGTTCTGAATGCCGAGGCCACATTGGGCATGCTCCGCTCTGCCGAGCTGAACTTCCTGTCCGACTACACAGGTGACCCTGCCTTGCTGATCGAAGCTGCCGACGCCGATGGTGATCTCGAAATCGTTGAGTCAGTCGATATCGGCTTTCAATACGCGGCCTTCAACCACCGGCGCCCGCCGTTTGATGATGTGGCCTTCCGCCGTGCATTGTCTGCTGCGATCAACCGTGAATTGATCCGCAAAGCAGCCTATAGCGGTTTCGCCGTGACAGCGAACTCCTCCGTCTCTCCTGCGCTTTCGTTCTGGCACAAGGAGGGGATCGATACAGCAATGCCTCAGGGTATGGATACTGCGAAATCGATCCTCGAAGAAGCAGGCTATGTCATCGAAGATGGCAAGCTGCACTACCCTGCCGGCGTGTCCGAGCAGTTCGCAAACTAAACGGCTATACAAGGTACCCTCGGCATGGCTTATTTTCTGAAGCGTTTTGCGCATATGCTCTTTGTTTTATGGGCGGTCGCGACGATCCTCTTCTTTATGTTCCGAACCATGCCGGGGACGCCGCTGGCCGCGTTCATCGACAATACAACGACGGCCGAACAACAAGAGGCGCTCATCGCGCAGTTCGGCCTCGATAAATCACTGGGGGAACAATACTGGCTGTTCCTGACTAATGCCGTCCAAGGCGACCTCGGACAAAGCTTTTTCTTCAAGAAACCCGTGGTCGAGGTGGTGATGGAGGTCTTCCCGAACTCCGTCATTCTGACCCTGTCCTCGCTGATCGTCGCCTATGCCTTCGGCATCGTGGCAGGGGCCTATCTGGCATGGCGCCGGGGATCATGGGTCGAAGGGGTGGGGATTCCGCTCGTGCTGACCACCCGCGCCGCCCCCGAATTCTGGCTCGGCATGGTCCTTCTGGCGTTCTTCAGCTTCCATCTCGGCTGGCTGCCCTCTGGCGGGGCCAATTCGTCGGGGTCCAACTGGGACAGCGAATGGCAACGCGTCACATCGATGGATTACCTGTCGCACCTCGCGCTCCCCGCGATCACGCTGGCGATCTATCTGCAAGGCCTGCCCCTGCTGTTGATGCGCTCCAATATGCTGAACGTATTGCAAGAAGAATTCATAACCATGGCCCGCATGAAAGGCCTGTCCACATGGACAATCGTCATGCGCCACGCGGCCCGCAACGCGCTTCTGCCCGTTGCAACCGCCTTCGCCCTTGGCATTGGCGGCGCAGTTGGCGGCAACGTGGTGGTCGAAACGGTCTTCTCTTGGCCGGGCATCGGGCGCCTGCTGGTCAATGCAGTCTCGGCCTCTGACTATCCGCTAGCGCAGGGCGCCTTCCTGATGATCACCGCCGTTCTTGTCGTCATGAACTTCATTGCCGACGTTTCCTACCATCTCCTAGATCCGAGGGTTCGAGTTGCAACACGCTGAAGAAATCAAACTTCCCAGCCGCGGCGCACGCTTTGTAAAAGGCTTCTCGCGTTGGCTGTCTGCGGCTTCGGCCATTCCGCGCCGCGATCCCTTCGCCTTTGCGGGGCTCCTGCTGTATTTCGCCTTTGTGGTGATCGCGATCTTTGCCGATAGCCTGATCACATACGACCCCCGCGAAATCCTGTTTGACGAAAACTACGATCTCGCCCGTAATCTGGCGCCGGGCGGCGACCATATTCTCGGCACCACCTATTCGGGTCGGGACATCTACTCGCAGCTTGTCATGGGTACCCGCGGTGCGCTGATCGTCGGGGTTACTGCCGCGGTCTGCGTCGTCACAATCGGTACGGTTCTGGGCCTGATCGCGGGCTACTTCGGCGGCGTGACCGACACGATGCTTATGCGGTTGGCCGACATCGCTCTGGGCGTGCCGTTCCTTCCGTTTGTTATCGTGCTGGCTGCCTTCATGAACCCCAGCCAATGGAACGTTGTGCTCGGGATCGCTCTGCTGCTCTGGCCGCAATCCGCGCGGGTGATCCGCGCACAGGTCATGACCCTGCGCGAACGCGCCTTCATCGAGGCCGCCCGCGTGACCGGAGCCGGTCCATGGCGCATCCTGTTCGTGCATATCGCGCCCAACGTGCTGTCGCTGTCCTTCCTCTACGCCTCCATTGCCGTGGGTTGGGCAATCCTGACAGAAGCGTCAATTTCGTTTCTCGGGTTCGGCCCCTCCGATAGCGTGACATGGGGCTACATGCTGCAAGATGCCTATGCCTCGCAGGCCTTGGGGCGCGGACAGTATTATTGGTTCGTCCCGCCCGGCCTTTGCATCATCGCCGTTGTTGTCGCGGGCTTCTTGATCAGCCGCGGCTACGAAGAAATCCTGTTTCCCAAGTTGAAGGACTAAACACTCATGTTGCTAGAAGTCCGTGATCTTGTGATCGACTACCGTGCCACCCGCGGCCGCGTGCGCGCCGTGGATGGGGTGAATTTCAATGTGCCTGCGGGCGCCGTGGTCGGCGTTGTCGGCGAATCCGGCTGCGGCAAAACCACCGCCGTGCGCGCCATCACCCGCGTCATGCCCTCCTCTGCCGTCTTCGCCGAAGGCAGCATTACCCTTGAGGGGGAGGACATCGTCCAGATGTCCGACCGCGAAATGCGCAAACACCTGTGGCGCGACATCGCCTATGTGCCGCAATCGGCGATGAACGCGCTGGACCCCGTCTGGCGGGTCGGAAAACAGATCGAAGAAGTCCTCGTCGGGCGCGGCGGCATGACCAAAAAGGCAGCCCGCGCCCGCTCCGAAGAACTCTTTGCCATGGTTGGGCTTGAGGCGAAACGCCTGCGCGACTACCCGCACCAGTTCTCCGGCGGCATGCGTCAGCGTGCCTCGATCGCGCTGGCGCTGGCGCTCTCCCCGAAACTGGTGATCGCTGACGAGCCCGTGACCGCGCTGGATGTCGTGATCCAGCGTCAGGTGCTCGACACCTTTACCGAGTTGCAAAAACAGCTGAACCTCTCGGTTATCCTCGTGACCCATGACATATCGGTTGTGGCCTATGTCTGCGATTATGTCGTTGTCATGTATGCGGGCAAGGTGGTCGAATCCGGCCCCGTTGCCGATGTGCTCGACAACCCCGGCCACCCCTACACAATGGGCCTTTATAATGCCTTCCCCGAACTGGGCGGCGAGGACCGCGAGCTTTCCCCGATTGAGGGCTCGCCGCCCGATCTGCTCAACCCGCCCAAAGGCTGCCGGTTCCGCGCCCGCTGCCCCTTTGCCATCGACGCCTGCCTGCAGGACCCGCCCGAGCATACCATCGGCGAGGGGCACGTCGCCAATTGCCACCGCGCAGGCGAGGCCGGCGAATTGCGCGAAATCGCCAAACGAACCGAGACATGGGTCGGAGTAACCAGCGAATGAACCAGCCACTTATCACCGTCGAAGGATTGACCAAGCGCTTTGATGTTTCGCGGTCCTTCAAGGATGTCTTCACAGGCAACCACCCGCAACTTCAGGCCGTGTCTGATGTCGATTTCACGCTGGCACCGGGTGAAACTCTCGGCATCGTCGGCGAGTCCGGCTGCGGCAAAACCACCCTTGGCCGGATGCTGATCAAACTGATCTCGGCCACCGAGGGCAAGGTGATGTTCGACGGCAAAGACATCTCGGAAATGACCCGCACAGAGGAGCTGGAATTTCGCCGCCGTGCGCAATTGGTGTTCCAAAATCCCTTTGACGCGTTGAACCCGCATTTCACCATCCTGCGCTCCCTGACAGAGCCGCTCCACAACGCCCGCGTTCCGCGCGAAGAACATGGCCAGCGCATCGCCGAGGCGATGAGCATGGTGCATCTGCCCGCACTGGAACACTTCCTTCAAAGCTTTCCGCATCAATTGTCCGGCGGGCAATTGCAGCGGGTTGTTCTGGCCCGCGCGCTTGTCCTGCGTCCTGATTTCATCGTGGCGGATGAGCCTGTCTCGATGCTCGATGTGTCGGTGCGTGCCGGTATCCTGAACGTGCTGCGCGAAGTGCGCGACACAATGGGGCTGGCGGCGGTCTTCATCAGCCATGACCTCGCCCTCGTGCGCTATGTCTGCGAGCGGACCATCACAATGTATCTGGGCGCCGTGGTCGAAGACGGCCCAACGGCCGCCATCGTCGAAAACCCCCTGCACCCCTATACCAAGGCGCTGGTGCAAGCCGTTCCAATCCCCCGCGTCGATCAAAGCCATGCGCCGTTGCCCATCACCGGCGGCCTGCCCGACGCGCGCAACCCGCCCTCGGGGTGCCGGTTCAGGGACCGTTGCCCCTTGGCCGAAGCCCGCTGCGCTGCCGAAATCCCGCGCCTGCGCGAGGTCGGCGGTGGCCGCCGCGTCGCCTGTCATCTGGTTGAACCGGCATAGGTGGTGCAGGGGTCAAGCATCTGCGAAAAGAAATCACACAGGTCAAAAGCGATATCGTCACAAGGGTTGGGTTGACCGCGTCGCGTGCCAAGGGTGTCCTGACTTCCCGGTTATCTGGATCAGGCCCATGTGCGTCAGGTCCCAACTGGCCAGATCTGTTTTCAAAGCAGGTAATTCGACGTTAAAACTGTTGCTCTTCGCAGGTCCTTAATTCTAACTGTAGTTTCAAACCTCTGCGGTTCATTCACACAATCGGGGCCGAAATCGGCGGCTAAAGCTTCTTTGCTGTATCCGAACTTTTCAAGCGCGGGCCTTCTGTGCGCCCATCCAGCACCAAAATGCGCCAATAGGAAACAGACGCCTCCCAAAAGCTGCCATTTCCCCCCATCCACGCTTTTTCCCTGTTGCCGTTCCCTCCACATGGCCCTATGTCCGGCGGCGGGACACCCTTCCCCAACGAAGGGCAAATATCTGTAAGGATACCAGCAATGGCTACTCAAGCTCCGGCAACGCGCCCGGCCAATCCGCGTTTTTCTTCTGGCCCCTGTGCCAAACCCCCCGTTTTCACCCTCGATAGCCTGTCGGACGCCGCCCTTGGCCGCTCCCACCGCGCAGCCGTTGGCAAAGCCAAGCTGAAAGCCGCGATCGAGGAAACCCGCGACCTCCTCGGTGTGCCCGCCGATTACCGCATCGGTATCGTGCCCGCCTCCGACACCGGCGCCTTTGAAATGGCCATGTGGTCCCTCTTGGGCGAGCGCCCCGTGCAGATGGTTGCATGGGAAAGCTTTGGCGCTGGCTGGGTCAGCGATGTTGTCAAACAGCTGAAGATCGAGGCCTCCGAACATACCGCCGAGTACGGCGAGATCGTCGATATGGCGGCGCTCGATTATGATCAGGACGTTTGCTTTACATGGAACGGCACGACCTCGGGCGTGCGGATGCCGAACGGCGATGCGATCCCTGCGGATCGTGCGGGCCTGACGCTTTGCGACGCGACCTCCGCCGCCTTCGCGATGGACCTGCCTTGGGACAAGCTCGACGTCACCACCTTCTCTTGGCAGAAGGTTCTGGGGGGCGAGGCCGCCCACGGCATGCTGATCCTCAGCCCCCGCGCGGTTGAACGCCTCGAAAGCTACACCCCCGCGTGGCCCCTGCCGAAAATCTTCCGCATGACCAAGGGCGGCAAGCTGATCGAAGGCATCTTCGAGGGCGCAACGATCAACACCCCCTCCATGCTGGCGGTTGAGGATTACCTCATGGCGCTGGACTGGGCGCGTTCTGTTGGCGGGCTGTCTGGCCTGATCAAACGGGCCGAAGCCAACGCACAGGCGGTGTTCGATTTCTGCGATGCCCATGACTGGATCGAAAACCTCGCGGTTGATCCGGCGACGCGCTCCAACACGTCGGTCTGCGTCAAGTTCACCGATGCGCGCATCACCGACGGCGCTGCCTTCGCCAAAGCCATTGCCAAACGGCTTGAGGCCGAGGGCGTGGCCCTTGACGTTGGTGCCTATCGCGACGCGCCGGCTGGCCTGCGCATCTGGTGCGGCGGCACGGTCGAAACCGCCGATATCGAGGCCATGCTGCCTTGGCTTGCCTGGGCCTTCGAGGCCGAGATCGCGGCCTAAAACACCCCTATTCAAGGGGCGGGAAAATCCCCGCCCCACCCCATATCCCCATCTATAAAAGGACCATCACAATGGCCCCTAAAGTTCTCGTATCCGACAAACTCTCCGAAACCGCCGTTCAGATTTTCCGCGACCGCGGCATCGACGTGGATTTCATGCCCGAACTGGGCAAAGACAAGGAAAAGCTGGCCGAGGTCATCGGCAACTATGACGGCCTTGCCATCCGCTCTGCCACCAAGGTGACAGAAAAGCTGCTGGAAAGCGCAACCAACCTCAAGGTCGTCGGCCGCGCCGGGATCGGCACCGACAACGTGGACAAGGTCGCCGCCTCGAAAAAGGGTGTGATCGTCATGAACACGCCCTTCGGCAACATGGTCACAACCGCCGAACACGCGATTGCCATGATGTTCGCCGTGGCGCGCCAGATCCCCGAGGCCTCTGCCTCCACCCATGCGGGCAAATGGGAAAAGTCCAAGTTCATGGGCGTCGAGCTGACCAACAAAACCCTCGGCGTGATCGGCGCGGGCAACATCGGCGGGATCGTCTGCCGCCGTGCGCGCGGGCTTGAGATGAAGGTCAACGCCTATGACCCCTTCCTGTCCGAAGATCGCGCCAACGAGCTTGGCGTGCGCAAGGTCGAGCTTGAGGAGCTCCTCGAGAAATCCGACTTCATCACCCTGCACGTGCCCCTGATCGAGGCGACGAAAAACATCCTGAGCCGCGAAAACCTTGCCAAAACCAAAAAGGGTGTGCGCATCATCAACTGTGCGCGCGGCGGTCTGGTGGACGAAGTCGCCCTCGCAGAGCTGCTGAAATCCGGCCATGTCGCGGGCGCAGGCTTTGACGTCTTCGCGGAAGAGCCCGCCACCGAAAACCCCCTGTTCAACCTGCCCAACGTGGTCTGCACCCCGCACCTTGGCGCGGCCACAACCGAGGCACAGGAAAACGTCGCCCTGCAGGTGGCCGAGCAGATGTCCGACTACCTGATGACAGGCGCCGTGACCAACGCCCTCAACATGCCATCGGTGACAGCAGAGGAAGCCAAGGTCATGGGCCCATGGCTCAAACTGGCCGAGCATCTGGGCGCCTTCACCGGCCAGCTGACGGACGAGCCGATCAAGGCGGTCAACATCCTCTATGACGGCGGCGTGGCCGAAATGAACCTAGAGGCCCTGAACTGCGCCGTGATCGCGGGCATGATGAAAACCGTGAACCCCGACGTGAACCTCGTCTCCGCTCCCCTGATCGCCGCCGACCGCGGCATCAAGGTCTCGCGCACGACACAGCCCAAAACAGGCACCTTCGACGCCTATATCAAGCTGACAGTGGTCACAGAGACCCGCGAACGGTCGATCGCCGGCACGGTCTTTAGCGACGGCAAACCCCGTTTCATCCAGATCAAAGGCATCAACATCGACGCCGAGGTGGGCCAGCACATGCTCTACACCACCAACAAGGATACCTCCGGTATCATCGGGACATTGGGCCAGACCCTTGGCGAAAACGGCGCGAATATCGCGAACTTTACCTTGGGGCGGACAGAGGTTGGCGGCGACGCCATCGCGCTGCTTTATCTGGATGAGGCCCTGCCAAATGCCACACGCGAAAAACTCGCCGAAACCGGCCTGTTCCAAAGCATCTGCCCACTGGAATTCGCTGTTTCCTAAGGCTAGTGTCGGGCCAAATTGATCCGGGGTCGCCCTATCGGCGGCCCCTCATTTATGAGGCCCATTTTTATGCGTTGCTATGCTATCGGAGACATCCACGGCCAGTTGGCCCAACTGGAAAATGCCCTCGCCCTGATCGAGGCAGACGGTTACGACGGCGAGCCGATCGTCTTTCTGGGCGATTACACCGACCGCGGCCATGAAAGCCGTCAGGTCATCGACCTGCTGATCAAAGGACAGGCCGAGGGGCGCAACTGGATCACCCTCAAAGGCAACCATGACCGCATGTTCGAATGGTTCCTCGAAGACACGCCGCGCTACGACCCCGACCTCAAAATCGAACTCTACTGGCTGCACCCCCGCCTTGGTGGCGATACAACGCTGGCCTCCTACGGGGTGGATGCGGGGCCGCTGGTCAAACTCGGCGATGCCCATGCGGCGGCCCGCGCTGCGGTGCCACAAGAACACGTCGATTTCCTGAAAAACCTGCCGCTGACCCACACCATCGGCGATCTGTTTTTCGTCCACGCAGGCATCCGCCCCGGCGTGCCGCTGGACAGTCAGGCCGAGGACGACCTGCTCTGGATCCGCGACGGCTGGCTCGACAATACCGATGACCACGGCAAACTCGTGGTCCACGGCCACACCCTGCTGCTCTTCCCGCAACACTACGGCAACCGCGTCAACCTCGACGGCGGCGCAGGCAAAGGGCACCCCTTGGTGCCCGCCGTTTTCGAGGGGCGCGATTGCTGGACCCTGAGCAAAGACGGGCGCAAGGAACTTGTGCCCGAATAACCCGGGCTAAGGGGGGTGGCCGGGCCGCGCGGTGCCAAAGGCACCGCGCGGCCCGGCCCGGCGGTGGCTCCTGCGCATCCGCGCAGGAGCCACCGCCACCCAGAACGCAAAGCCCTAATCCTGCCGGATCACCCCCGTCAGGGCGGCCGCTGCAAGCGCCGTCACCATCCAGCCCAAAGCCTTGGCGAACCACCGCATCCACCAGCCAGCCCGCCCAAGGGGCGAGCGCGAGGTGGAGGGCGCCCAAGCGCTCTCTTGTCCCAATGACACAAGGGGAATCACCAGATCGGCGGCATAGGCATATCCGTTGAAGGTCTCCCAATCCTGCCCCGCCTCGCCGGGCTGCGACCAGAATTTGCCGGGGTTGTCCGGGTGCTCCTGCGTCGCCGCGATCCATGGCGCGGAGGTCAGGACCGGCGCGGCATTGGGGGTCATATCCCCCGCGTGCCACGCGCGGTCAAAGAACCAGCCAAGCGCCGCAATGAGCACCACGGCAAAGACAATCGCCCGCCCCGGCCGGAACCCGTAGCCGATAGAGACCCGCAAGACCCAATCCGCCAGCCACATCGCCCAGCGGCGCGGCGCCTTGCCCGGCTGCGCCGCCAGAAGGGCGCGGTTCTCGGCCCGGAGCAGCTGTTCCTTGCGCATCAGAACCGTCTGCGCATCGGCGCGGTGACCCATGGAGTTCAGCACCCCCGCCAGATGTTCATAGGGCTGGGCGATAAAGGGCATCCCCTCGGGCCGCCGCTCCAGCCATTCCAGCCGCGCCTTGGGGCTGGTGTCCGTATGGCGCGAGAAATCCGCATAGCGGAACCCGTCAAGGCGGATCGGATAATTCGCCCCCGGTCCGGCGGGCTCATCGGTCAGGCGGGCGGCCTCGGCCCCCGCAAGGTTCACCAATCCGCGGTTGATCTGGTTGTTCTGCAGATACAGGATCCCGCCAATCCGCGCCCGCGCCAGCGACACCGCAATATCTCCGCCGTGCTCCTCCGTTGCGCCAAAAACCGGCGATCCCGGCGCGTCGGAGGTCAAGGACACCGCGCAATTGGTCAGGAAAACATCATGGGCCACACGGGCCGAAGCAAGGAACAGGATCCCCTCGGTCTCCAGCGTCGTCTCCCCGTCCGCATAGGGATAGTTGCCCAGAAACACCGAGCCCTCCACCCGCATGGAGGGGGCAAAGACCGCGTCCTGCTGTTTCGAGGTGATCCGCAGATCGCAAAGCTGCAGATCGCCAGTGATCCGCGCCCCGGCAAGGCTCACCTCGCCGCTCACATGGCTCCCCCCGCGCAGGTAAACCGAGCCGCTGAACCCCGCATTATCGGCGGCAATCGCCCCGGTCCGGCAGCCCGAAATATGCAGCCCCCGCAGCCCCGCATTGACCAGATTGATCCCGCTTTCCATCACGCAGGCGCTCAGGGTGATGTCCTGCGCACAGTCCAGCCCCTGCAAATCCAGCGTCCCCTGCACCCATGCCCCGCGCAGGCGCAGCCCCTTTTGCGTCAGCTCCGGCTCCGTCCCGCCCATGAGCAAGGCGCGCAGCAATTCGGCCCGCACACAGACAGAAGGCTCCATCGCTTCGGGCATCTCGCCGTCGCCAAGGGTGATGCGCTCGGCTCCGGCGGCCTGCGACAACAGCTTTTCTTCGGCGGGGGAGAGCGGGGCAAAGGAATGTATCAATGACATGGGGGCAAACTGGCACGCAGGGCAGGGCGGGTCCAGCCCCGCGCAAATACCGTTACGGCGCAATCGCCACACCCCATATCTGGCGTGTTGAGAAGCGCGCATAGCAGTGGTAATATACCCACAGACCCAGCGCCGGGGCCGTCGGCGCGCTACCCGGAGGACATGACCCTGTCCAACACCACCCAGACCACCGAAGAGCCGGTGGCAAAAAAGGCAACTGCAAAGTCGCCCAAAGATCGTCGGGCCAGTGAAGCACTGCTCCAACATATTCTTGCATCGCTTGAGGCCGACAAGGCCGAGGACATCGTTCAGATTGACCTGAAAGGGAAATCCGAGATGGCCGATTACATGGTGATCTGCTCTGGCCGCTCCTCGCGTCAGGTCTCCGCCCTGTCCGAAAAGCTGAACGACAGCATCAAAGCCGACCTTGGCCGCGCCTGCAAGATCGAGGGCAAAGGCGCAGGCGACTGGGTGCTGATCGATACGGGCGATGTCATCGTTCATATTTTCCGCCCCGAAGTGCGCGAATTCTACCAGCTGGAAAAAATGTGGCAGCCCGGCACATCCGCCCCCGCCGCACCAGAGGGCACCCCGTCCGATTACACCCCGGACGCCTAGATGCGCCTGACCATTGCCGCCATGGGCCGCCAGAAGGGCGGGCCCGAAGGGGCGATGGTCACCGACTACCTCGCGCGGGCCTCGCGCACGGGGCGCGCCCTCGGCCTTGGCCCCGCATCCCTGACCGAGGTCGACGACCGCAAGGGGGGCAAGTCCGATCAGGCCGATATGCTGCGGCGCGCGACATCGGGCGCCGATGTCCTGATCGCGCTGGACGAGCGCGGCAAAACCCTCTCCTCCCCGCAATTCACCGCCAAGCTGACAGGCTGGCGCGACATGGGCCGCAGCCACGCGGCCTTTGTCATCGGCGCGGCCGACGGGCTGGACCCCGCCCTCGTGGCCGAGGCCGATTTCACCCTTTCCTTCGGGGCCATGGTCTGGCCCCATATGCTGGCCCGCGCCATGCTGGCCGAACAGATCTACCGCGCGGTGAATATCGCCGCCGGAACCCCCTATCACAGGGTTTAGGGACAAGGCCCATTCATCCTGCGCCGCTGGTTCGGCTGATGTTGGCCCTCCCGCGCCTTGGCGCGGGAGAGATTTTTCGGCGAAAAATCTGGGGGCGCTGCCCCCCCGGCCTGCGGCCTCCCCCCGGGATATTTGGACCAATAAGAAGCCCTGGACCCCTGACCCATTGATGGGTTTTGCGTTTAGGGCGAAGCCCGCTTTCCCCCGCGCGCCGCCCCCGTTAAGGTGGCGCCAAAGTATTTCCAGCGAGGCCCTGATATGGCAGACAAACGCCCGGTGATTTTATGCATCCTCGATGGTTGGGGCCTGTCTGACCAGACAGAGGCAAACGCCCCCGCCCTTGCCGAAACCCCTGTGTTTGATGGTCTCATGGCGGCAAACCCCCATGCCACGCTGACAACCTTTGGCCTGCAGGTGGGCCTGCCCAAGGGGCAGATGGGCAATTCCGAGGTCGGTCATACCAATATCGGCGCGGGCCGCACCGTGGCCATGGATCTGGGCCAGATCGACCTTGCGATCGAGGACGGCAGCTTTGCCAAGAACCCTGCGATCCTTGCCTTTGCGCAGGTGCTCAAGGTCTCCGGCGGCACGGCGCATCTGATGGGGGTGGTCTCTGATGGCGGCGTCCATGGCCATATCGACCATATCATCGCCGCCTGCCAAGTCATGTCGGATCAGGGCGTTCCCGTTGCCCTGCATGCCATCACTGACGGCCGCGATGTGGCGCCGAAATCCGCCGATACCTTCATGGCCGATCTACAGGACCGCCTGCCCGAGGGCTGCAAGGTGGTCACCGTCACGGGCCGCTACTTCGCTATGGACCGTGACAACCGCTGGGACAGGGTCGAGCGCGCCTACCGCGCCATGGTGCAGGGGCAGGGTGAGGCCGCGACCAGCGCCGAAGAGGCCGTGCAAATGGCCTTTGACAGGGGCGAGACCGATGAATTCATCGCCCCCACAGTAATCGACGGTTATGGCGGCATGCAGGGCGGCGATGGGGTTTTCTGCCTGAACTTCCGCGCCGACCGTGCCCGCGAAATCCTGCAGGCCATGGGCGACAAGGATTTCGATGCTTTCGACACCTCAGGCCACCCGCCCTTTGCGGCCTTCCTCGGCATGGTGGATTATTCCACCGACCATTCCGACTACATGACAACGGCCTACCCGAAGCAGAACATCACCAATACGCTCGGCCAGTGGGTTTCTGCCCATGGGCTGACCCAGTTCCGCGTGGCCGAGACCGAAAAATACCCCCATGTGACCTTCTTCCTGAACGGTGGCCGTGAGGAACCCTTCGAGGGGGAAACCCGCACCATGCCGCCCTCTCCCAAGGTCGCCACCTATGACCTTGCCCCCGAAATGTCGGCGGCAGAGGTCGCCGATGCGGTGGTCGGGGCGATTGGCGATGGCATCGACATGATCGTGGTGAACTTTGCCAACCCCGATATGGTGGGCCACACCGGCGACCTCGCTGCCGCCATGCGCGCCTGCGAGGCCGTGGACAAGGGGCTTGGCCGCATCGTTGAGGCCCTCGGCCAAACAGACGGCGCGATGATCGTCACCGCCGATCACGGCAACTGCGAGCTGATGGTAGACCCGGAAACAGGCGGCGCCCATACAGCCCATACGCTCAACCCCGTTCCGGTGATCCTTGTCGGCGGGCCAGAGGGCGCGACGCTGCGCAGCGGCTGCCTCGGCGATCTCGCGCCGACGGTGCTGTCGCTCCTTGGCCTCTCGCAGCCCGCCGAAATGACAGGGGTCTCGCTGCTCCTGCCATGATCCTGCGCCTTGCCCCATTGCTTATGGCGCTGCTCTTGGGCGCCGGATCGGTTTGTGCCCAAACCGATCCGGCGCATATCGCCCGCCGTGCGGCGGGCCTTCTAGAACAGGCGGCGGCGGACCTGCAAACCGCCGAAGGCGGGCGCGGCCGCGTCGCCGCCCTGACCAAAACCGTCCGCGCCTATGAGGAGGGGCTGACCGCCCTGCGCGCCAGCCTGCGGCAGGCCGCGATACAGGAACGCACTCTGCGCCTCGGGATGGAGGCAAAGCGCGCCGAAGTCGCCCGCCTCCTCGGCGTGCTTTCTGTCCTCGAACGCGCCCCGCGTCCGCTCCTGCTGCTGCACCCCTCCGGCCCTGCGGGCACCGCCCGCGCAGGCATGATGCTGTCAGAGGTCACCCCCGCCCTACAGGCCGAGGCGCAGCTCCTGCGCGAGCAGCTCGACGAGATCAGCGCCCTGCAAGCCCTGCAAAAGAACGCCTCCGAACGGATGACAGAGGGGCTGACCGGCGCGCAGCAGGCCCGCGCCGCCCTGTCCAAGGCCATCGGGGATCGCACCGATCTGCCCCGCCGCGTCACCGAGGACCCAGAGGTCCTGCGCTCTCTGCTGCAAACCTCCGACACGCTCGCCGCCTTCGCCGCGGGCCTCGCCAGCACCCCCGCCGCACCGGGCGGGCAGGATTTCGACGCCCTGCGCGGCACCCTGCCGCTGCCCGGCCCCGCCACCGTCCTGCGCGCCTTTGACGAGGCCGACGCCGCAGGCGTGCGCCGCCCCGGCCTGCTGCTCGCCATGGCCCCCGGCACGCTCATCACCTCCCCCGCGGCGGCAACGATCCGCTATGCGGGGCCGCTGCTCGACTACGGAAATGTGATGGTGATTGAACCCAGCGATGGTGCGCTTATGGTATTGGCAGGGTTAGATGCCATCTATGGCGCCCCCGGTGATGTGGTTCCCATGGGCTCTCCCCTCGGGTTGATGCCCGGCGGCCAAGGGCCCGAAACAGAGACATTGGCCGATCCGGCCCGATCCGGTAGTGCCGAGCGTTCCGAAACGCTCTATATGGAGCTAAGACTAGACGATGTTCCCGTGGACCCTGCACCATGGTTCACACTGACAAAGGACGGATAGAATCGAATGAAGAAATTTGCCTTCGCTGCCGTTGGCGGCATTTTGGCGGGCGCTGTATTGACCACACAGGTCGCTGGCCCGCTCGTTGCTCAGGAAAGCGACCGAAACAGTTCCATCTACCAACAGCTTGATCTGTTCGGCGATATCTTTGAACGCATCCGCATCCAGTATGTCGAGGAAGTCGACGAAAGCGAGCTGATCGAGGCGGCCATCAACGGCATGCTGACATCTCTCGATCCGCATTCCTCCTATCTGTCCCCCAAGGACGCGCAGGACATGCGCGTGCAAACCCGCGGCTCCTTTGGCGGGCTGGGGATCGAGGTCACGCAGGAAGAGGGCTTTGTCAAAGTGGTCTCCCCGATCGATGACACCCCCGCTGATGAGGCCGGTGTCGAGGCGGGCGATTTCATCACCCATGTCGACGGCGAAAGCGTCCTCGGCCTGACCCTCGACGAGGCGGTCGAACTGATGCGCGGGCCGGTTGGCTCCGAGATCATCATCACCGTCGCCCGCGAAGGCGCGGATGAGCCCTTCGACATCACCATCGTCCGCGATACGATCAAACTCACCGCCGTGCGCACACGGTCCGAGGGCGAAACCGTCGTCCTGCGGGTCAGCACCTTCAATGACCAAACCTTCCCCAACCTCGAATCCGGCCTTGAAAAGGCGGTCGAGGAACTCGGCGGCATGGATAACGTCAACGGCTTTGTGCTCGATCTGCGCAACAACCCCGGCGGCCTCCTGACCCAGGCGATCCGCGTCTCCGACGCCTTCCTTGACGCGGGCGAGATTGTTTCCACCCGTGGCCGCAACCCCGAAGACGGCGACCGTTACAACGCGACAGAGGGCGACCTTGCCCTTGGCAAACCGCTGGTCGTGCTGATCAACGGCGGCTCCGCCTCGGCCTCCGAAATCGTCGCGGGCGCCCTGCAGGACCACCGCCGCGCCATCGTCATCGGCACCAAAAGCTTCGGCAAAGGCTCGGTTCAAACGGTCATGCCGCTTCAGGGCGACGGCGCAATGCGCCTGACGACTGCGCGCTACTACACTCCCTCGGGCCGCTCGATCCAGGCCCTCGGCGTATCGCCCGACATCGTTGTGGCCCAGCCCCCGCGCACACCGGAAACCGAGGAAGAGGATGAAAACACCTCCATCTCGCAACAAAGCCGGACAGAGGCCGACCTGCGCGGCTCTCTCGACAATGACAGCCTGACAGAGGACGAGCGCGCCCAGATCGAGGCCGACCGCCTGAAGGCAGAGGAAGCCGCCAAGCTGCGCGAGGAGGATTACCAACTCGCCTATGCGATCGACATCCTCAAGGGCCTGTCGAAGCTGACCCCGCCGGAATAATTCCGGCAGCATAGCGAACACAAAGGCGGCCCCAAGGAACTTGGGGCCGCCTTTTTCATGCCCTTCTGCACCGAGCCCTCCAGCATCATAGAGTAGCGTTCTGTGAAGTCGCCCGCCCTTGGCCCTTTCGGGCCAAGGGCGGGCGATCCGCGCGGGGGCGCGGGGGCCTTTGGCCCCCGCGCCCCCGCGCGGATCGCTGCCCGAAGGGCAGCGAAACCCCCAACGCAAAAGGCCGCCCCCAAGGGGGCGGCCTTCGCAGCGTTCTAAAGCAGCTCCCTAGTGGTGGAAGCGCTTGATCTCGCCCGACTTCAGCCGCGCCGCATAGGAGTTCAACTCCTTACGCACCACCGACATCAGGAAGTAGAGGCAGAAGATGTTCACCACAGCCATGGCAAAGATCGCTGCATCAGAGAAGTCGATCACAGGGCCAAGGCTGGCCGCCGCACCGATCACGATAAAGAGGCAGAAGATAACCTTGAAAACCAACTCCGTCGTCTTGCCCTCACCGAACAGATAGGTCCATGCCTTCAGCCCGTAGTAGGACCACGAAATCATGGTCGAGAAGGCAAAGAGCACAACCGCAAGCGCCAGTACATAGGGGAACCAGCTGATCGCAGAGCCAAAGGCCGCAGCCGTCAGGCCCACACCAGAGGTATCGCCCACAGTCGCAATCGCAGAGCCCGCCTCGTTCAACACGTAGTTGCCCGTTGCCGGATCAATGATCAACTGACCGGAGATGGTGATCACAAGGGCCGTCATCGTACAGATCACAACCGTATCAATCAGCGGCTCCAGCAGGGACACAAAGCCCTCTGTGATCGGCTCTTTGGTCTTCACCGCAGAGTGCGCAATCGCAGCAGAGCCAACACCGGCCTCGTTCGAAAACGCCGCCCGCTTAAAGCCCTGAATCAGCGCCCCGACCATACCGCCAGCGACGCCAAGCCCGGTAAAGGCCCCGGCGAAAATCTGGCCAAAGGCCCAGCCAATGAGGTTGAAGTTCACCAGCAGAACAATCAGCGCCGCACCCACATAAAGGATGCCCATGAAGGGAACGATCTTCTCCGTCACCCGCGCGATGGATTTCACCCCGCCCACGATCACCGCAAAAACAACCGCGGCAAAGATAACGCCGGTGATCAGGCCCGGATACTCGCCGGTGATGCCGGTGATGGCCGCATGGGCCTGGTTCGCCTGAAACATGTTGCCGCCGCCAAAGGCACCAAGGATACAAAAGATTGAAAACAGCACAGCAAGGATCTTGCCGCCCGGCAGGCCGAGTTCGTTAAACCCCTTCTGAATGTAATACATCGGGCCACCAGACACGGTGCCGTCCGGATATTCGTTGCGATATTTCACGCCCAAGGTGCATTCGGTGAACTTCGACGCCATGCCCAGAAGGCCCGCGAGGATCATCCAGAAGGTCGCCCCCGGCCCGCCGATGCCAACAGCAACAGCAACACCCGCGATGTTCCCAAGGCCCACAGTCCCCGACAGGGCGGTGGCAAGCGCCTGAAAGTGGCTCACCTCGCCTGCGTCATTGGGGTCGGAATAATCGCCCTTCACCAGTGCAATCGCATGGCCAAAGAACCGGAACTGCACAAACACGAAATACAGGGTAAAGACCGAGGCCCCGATCACCAGCCACATCACGATCCACGGGAAATTCGTTCCCGGAATCGACATGAAGATAAAGTTCACGAACCAGCCCGTCGCACCGGCAAAGGCGGCATTCACCTTCTCGTCCAGCGACATGGCCGCCTCTTGCGCCGCAGCAGGCAGGGCCGCAGCAAGGAAGGCCGCCGCGGTCAGGAAAAATCTGATTATAAATGTCATGATCATGGCCCCCTAAGATACAACAGTGACAGGAACGCGCGCGTTCATCACAAGGTTGGCGGTAGAGCTGCCAAAGATACGTTTGGAAAATCCGCCCGCGCTCGACCGCGCCACAATGATCTGCCCCGCACCTTCACTATGGGCAATGTCGTCGATCGTATCGGCCACGTCCCCGTGGCGCACAATCGCCCGCGCGCTCAACCCCGCATCGGTCAAGGAGGCAACCGCCGGATTCACCACGCGCTCCATCGCGATGGAAATCTCTTCCTCGCGCCGCTTATGCCGCTGTGCGTTCTCTTCTGCTGTCTGGAATGAAAACGGCGACCATTCGATCACATAGACCACGACCAATTCGCAGGTCTCCATGCTGGCCGCCAAGCTCTTGGCAAACTCAAGGGCTTTCTCCCCCGAGCTTTGCCCATCAAGGCCGATGACTAATTTCATGAGTTTATGTCCCTCTTGTTATTGACCGGTCACAAAATGATGGCAGGCTTGGCTACATAATTCTGACAGGTCCTGAAATCAGGCTAACCGATGATATCCGGGGCGTCTACAATACCAATTTTTGTCGAGAGGTGCTTGTTGATCTTGGGTCAATGCGCCCTAAGCACCTGAAAATAATCTACTTAAATTCCCACGCCGAAAACTCTCGGCATGTATCAATCATTTGGGCAGTTTTCGTCCAAATGTCCATTTGTATACCAGTTAACCTTCCCGCCCCGCATCTGCCCCAAACCGGCGACTCACCCTAGGCACGCGAAAATCTGCCGCCCATGGGCGCGGTTGCCCTTGCATAAGCGGCCCCAGCCTGACTGTTATGCAGCATGACGATTGATCCAAATAACCTCCCCTATCGCCCCTGCGTGGGCGTCATGCTCCTCAATGCCGATGGCCTCGCCTTCGCCGGTCAACGCCGCGACAGCGAGGTGCCCGCTTGGCAAATGCCCCAAGGCGGCATTGATCCGGGCGAGGATGCGGTAACCGCGGGCTTTCGCGAGCTTGAGGAAGAAACCGGCATCCCCGCCCATATGGCCAGCCTGATCGCGCAGTCCTCGGCTCCCGTGCATTACGACCTGCCGCCGCATCTTCTGGGCAAGGTCTGGAAAGGGCGCTTTCGCGGGCAGGTGCAGGACTGGCTCCTTTTGCGCTTTAACGGCACCGACGCGGATGTGAATATCGCCACCGAACACCCCGAATTTTCCGAATGGCGCTGGATCGCGCCGAAGGACCTGCCTGCCCAGATCGTTCCCTTCAAACGGGCGGTCTATGAGGCCGTTCTGGAGCAATTCGCGGAGCATCTCTAGATGCGCCTTCTGGCTGTCCTCACCCTCGCGCTGCTCACCACGGCGCAGGGCGCCTTTGCGCTCTCCTGCCTGCGCCCCGATCCGGTCCGCAGCTACGAGAACGCCAGAAACAGCAGCCAAGCCCACCGCATCGTTCTGGGCAAAATCACCCTGCTCACCCCCGCGCCCGCCGCGAAGGGCCAAGACCCCATAACCGTCAAAGCCCGCCTAAAGGGCCATGAACTGACCACCAAGGGCTTCACAGCCCCCTACGACCAAACCATCACCCTGAGCACAAGCTGCGCCGGCCCATGGTGCGGAAGCCTGCCCAATGACACCACGGGCATGGCGGTGCTGAGCGAACACTCTGGCGGCCCGCTTCTCTCCATGGGTCCCTGCGGCGGCAGTTTCTTCGCCCGCCCCAGCAAAGAGGCCCTCACCAAAGTCGTCACCTGCCACAGGGGCGGCAAATGCGAGGCCCGGCGCGGGCGTTAACCACCCTTCCCAGAGGTTCACCTTTCCGTTACTGCCTGTGCCATGGGACAGAAACTTGATACGCGCGCCATCGGCCTCGACGTAGGCCTATCCTTCATGCGGTGGCTGACCGGCGCCGAGAATTTGCACTACGGTCTATGGACCGGCTTCGATGTCTGCGCCCAGAATATCGGCGCGGCGCAGGCC
Source organism: Harenicola maris (assembly GCA_018524345.1). Lineage (GTDB taxonomy): Bacteria > Pseudomonadota > Alphaproteobacteria > Rhodobacterales > Rhodobacteraceae > Harenicola > Harenicola maris. Next base: position 105,579 of record JADQAZ010000002.1, on the reverse strand, counting down.
GCCTATACGGACAAGCTCTTCGGCTACCTGCCAAAGGGCCCCCTGCGCATCCTCGACATCGGCGGCGGCGCGGGCGAAACCGCGAAAAAGCTCATCGCCCTTGGCCACAGCGTCGAAATCGTCGTGCCCTCCGCCTTCCTCGCCAGCCGCTGCCGCGAGAACGCGCCCGAGGCGCAGGTCCATGAATGTATGTTCGAGGATTACGCAGGGCAGGGGCCCTTTGACCTCTGCCTGTTTTCCGAAAGCTTCCAATACATTCCCTATGACACCGCCCTGACCCGCGCGGCGGAACTCCTGCGCCCCGGCGGCGAGATCCTGATCGCCGATTGCTTCCGCTCCGCCAATTATCAGGGGGTAAAGCGGAGCCAAACCGTCGGCGGCGGCCACCGCCTCTCTGCCGTGCAAAGCCACATCAGCGCCAGCGCCCTGACCCTTCTGGCAGAGGAGGACATCACAGAGGCCGTCGCCCCCTCCATCGACGTGGAGCAGGGCCTTTTCAATGTGGTCGGCCATGCCATCACCCGCGTTGACGGCGAGATGCAGGTCAAGAAACCCCGCGCCCGCTGGATGCTCACCAAGTTCCTGCGCATGGTCCTCAAGGAACGCAGCCGCTTCCGCTTGATGGAGCGTCTGACCGAGCAAAAACGCACGGCAGAGGTCTTTTGCCACATGAACCGCTACATGATCCTGCGCCTGCACAAGCCGGAAGGCTGACCGCGCCCCAACGCCCCCGTGACCGGATGTGATCCCCGCCGCGGCGGGCTGCGCGACGGATTCCGCCCGCGCCCCCGTTCTATGCCTAACCCGGACAGCAAACCAACCCGGGACAACAAGGTAGGAGGACCCAAACCCATGCAGAAAATCATCATCAGCACCCTGATCGCCGTCGCCGTCCTTGGCACCAGCATCCCCGCCAGCGCCGCCCCCGACGGGGGCCGCAACGAAGAGGCCCGCGTGCTTCTGAAGCAAAAGGAACAGGGCAAATCCAACCATTCCACAGGCAAGACCCGCAAAGCAGAGCAGAAACAGGCCAAAGCGGCCCAAAAGGCGCGCAAAAGCGCGGCGAAAGAGGTCCGCAAGCGCAAGGCCGTCGGCCACCGCTTCAAGGCGGATGAGGTCAAGATCGTGACCAACTGGCAGGGCCGCGGGTTGCCCCGTCCCCGCGCCGATCAGGTCTATGTCATCGACGGCTCCGACATCTACCTCGCCGCCGCCGCCACCCTGATCGTGCAGTCGCTGCTCAACTAACCGCCAAGGGGGCCGCCGCCCGAACGGGCCGCGGCCCCACCCAAAACGCCCCCCTCTCGGCCCGCGTAATCCCCTTGCAAACAAGGGGAAATCGCGGGCCGCCGCATCTCTGCCCGGCCCCCCGCAGGCCCCGCAGCGCACATTCAGAAAACCTCTTTCAATCATAGCGCAGGCCTATTTGCGCCTGCATGGGGATCAGTATTTCTTCCGTGGCAATCGCTGCTCAACAGGAGAAACCCAAATGCAATCCCCCATCACCCTGATCAAATCCGGCCTGCTCGCCGCCAGCCTCGCGGCGCTCACGCCGGTCGCGGCCCTCGCCGCCGATGTCACCATCCGCCTCGGCCATGTCCTGCCCGAAAGCCACAGCTGGCACAGCGCCGCCACAGGCTTCGCCGAGGAGGTCAATTCCCGCACCGAGGGCCGCGTCGCCATCGAGGTCTTCCCCTCCGGTCAGCTCGGCAGCGAGAAAGAAGTGATCGAGGGGCTGCAATTCGGCTCGGTTCAGGCCGGTCTGATCGGCTCCGGCTCCTTTCAGGGGATCGAACCCCGCATGGGCATCATCGAAATGCCCTATGCCTGGGGCGCACGGGATCAGGCCTTCGCCGCGCTTGACGGTGATCTGGGCGTCGCCCTCGCCGATATGCTCGACGCCAAAGGCATCAAGGTTCTGGGCTGGTGGGAAAACGGTTTTCGCAACATCACCAACAACGTCCGCCCCGTCACCAAGCCAGAGGACCTCGCCGGTCTGAAAATCCGCGTCACGCCTGACAAGGTCCGCCTCGCCACATTCGAGGGTCTGGGCGCCGAACCCGCGCCGCTGTCCTTCGGCGAGCTCTATTCCGCGCTGCAACAGGGCGTCTTCGACGCACAGGAAAACCCGCTGGCGATCATCTACTCCTCCTCCTTCTTCGAGGTGCAGAAATACGTCTCCCTCTCCGAACACATCTGGGGCGCCGCAACCCTGACCATGTCCAAATCCGTCTGGGACAAAATCTCCCCCGAGGATCAGGCCATCGTCACCGAGGCCGCCACCACATGGGGCCTGAAACAGCGCGACATGGTCGCCGCCGCCAATGACGAACTGATCGCCCAGCTGAAAGACAAGGGCATGCAGTTCAACGAGGTCGACAAAGCCGCCTTTATCACAGCGGTCGAACCGATCTGGGAAAGCCAGAAGGACGTCTACGGCGAGGACCTTCTGTCCATCCTCAACACCTACCGCAAATGACCCTGCGGCCTGAAATAACCCAAGTTGCATCGGTCCAGCCGGTGCAACTTTACGACTTCTCGCAAAAGGTCCTGTTCTCCCCCGCCGCGCGCGGGGAGGGCTTTATCAAACTCTCCGTCACCACCGGCAAAAAGGGCGCGAAATCCACCGCCCACAGCCACCCCCGAGACGAGGTCACCCTGACCCTCAAGGGCGAGGCCATCCTGCGCGCAGGCGGAGAGGAATACCACATGACCGAAGGCACCGCCGTCCGGCTGCCCCCCGGTCTGGATCACACGGTCGAGGTGATCTCCGACGAATGGGTGGTTGTGGCCGCCTATTGCGACGAATGCATGCTCTGCCGCGGCCCAGAAGGATTTTTGAAACCATGACACCGGGGAACATGTCGCTGCGTGCGGCTCATTTTATCGACCGCGCGGCGCGCTGGACCGGCGCGGCGCTGGTGGGGGGATTTGCGGCCATGGTCGTCTATGTCGTCATCTCGCGCTACCTGTTCTCCTCCACGCCCCGCTGGGCCGAGGAACTGCCGCGCATGGCGCTGGTCTGGCTCACCTTCGTCGGTACGATCTCGGGCTTTGTGCGCGGCTCTCATTTCCGCGCAGGGCTGCTTGATCTGGTGACGATGCCCGCTCCCCTGCGCCGCTGTTTCGCGGTGCTGGCATGGGCGGCGAGCTTTACCTTCCTCGCTGTCTTCATCTGGACAGGCTGGAAACTGACCCAGCTGACATGGGGCCACCAAACCACCGCCCTCTCACTCCCTGTGGGGCTGTTCTACCTCTCCTTGCCGGTCTGCTGCGGCTTTGCCCTGCTCGGCCTGATCCTGAAAGGGGGCCGCGCATGAGCCTCGCCCTTGCTCTGCTTCTTGTTGTCTTCGTGCTGCTGGTGCTGCTCGATGCGCCCATCGCCGTGGCCCTTGGCCTGTCGTCGATGTTCTACCTGCTGATCGCCGATGCCGCGCCGATGATCGTGGTGGCCCAGCGGGCCGTTGCGGGCATCAACTCCTTCACCCTGCTGGCGATCCCGCTGTTCCTGCTCGCGGGGCTCCTGATGGTCCACGGCGGGCTTGCCCCCCGCATCATCGCGCTCTGCGCGGCGCTGATCGGGCGGCGCACCGGCGGGCTGGCCATGGTGATGATCATCGCCTGCATGATGTTCGGCTCGCTGTCGGGCTCCGGCGTGGCCGATGTGGTCGCCATCGGCACCATGATGCTCCCCGCGATGAAGGATCAGGGCTACGCCCCGGGCTTTTCCGCCTCGGCCTTGGGCTGCGCCGGATCGCTCGGCACGGTGATCCCGCCCTCGATCGTGCTCATCGTCTATGGCACCGCCACCAACAGCTCCATCGGCCAGCTTTTCGTCGCCGCAATCCTGCCCGGCATCCTCTTGGGCCTCGGGCTGATGCTGGTGGCCTGGTGGATATCGCGCCGCAACGGCTGGCAGGGGGGTGAGCCCTTCTCCTGGGGCGAACTCCTCCGCGCCGCCAAGGGCTCGATCCTCGCCATGCTCGCTCCGATCATCATCGTCGGCGGCATCCGCCTTGGCATCTTCACCCCGACAGAGGCCGCAGGCATCGGCGTTGCCTATGCGCTCTTCATCGGCGTCTTCGTCTACCGCGCCTTGACGCTCTCCACCCTGATGCGGCTGCTGCGCGAAACGACAGAGATGACAGGCGTGATCCTCCTCGTCATCGCCTCGGCCTCGGTCTTCGGCTGGATCCTCGCCGCCGAACAGGTGCCGCAGATGGCCGTCAACGGCATCACCCAAGCGACCGAGAGCGCAACCGTCGCCCTCCTGCTGATGATGGCGGTGCTGCTGATCCTCGGCACCTTTATGGAAAGCATCGCGATCATCCTGATCCTCGCGCCGGTCTTCCTGCCGATCCTTAGCCACTACGGCATTGATCCGGTCTATTTCGGCATCCTGCTCACGATCAACCTCGCCATCGGCGCCAATACCCCGCCACTGGGGATCGACCTGATGGCCGCCTGCCGCGTCGGGGAAATCCCGCTCAGCGCCTCGTTCAAATACCTGATCCCCTTCCTTGGCGTGATGGTCGGCGTGCTGCTGCTCCTCGTCCTCTTCCCCGCCTTGATTACCGACCTGCCGGGCCTTCTGTTCTGATCCCGGCCCTCCAAAGAAAGAAAACTCCCATGTCGATTACCCCCGATACCCGCGTCGACCTTGACCGTTTCTGGTCCACCATCGAGGCCTCCGCCGAAATTGGCCAAGGCCGCCCCGGCGGGCTCTCCCGCCTGACCCTCGGCGATGCCGACCGCGACATGCGCGACCTGTTCCGCAGCTGGTGCGAGGCGGCCGGCCTGACCGTCGAGGTTGACGCCGCGGGCAATATCTTTGGCCGCCGCGCGGGCACCGACAACTCCCTGCCGCCGATCCTGATCGGCAGCCACCTCGACACCCAGATCAACGGCGGGCGGTTCGACGGGATCGCGGGCGTTCTGGCGGGGCTGGAGGTCATCCGCAGCCTCAATGACGCGGGCCATGTCACCCGCCGCCCCATCGTCGTGGTCGACTGGACCAACGAGGAAGGCGCGCGTTTCTCGCCCCCCATGGTCGCCTCGGGCTGTTTTGTCGGCAAATATGACATCGACTGGGTGCATGACCTGATCGGCGACGATGGCGCCCGCTTCGGCGATGAGCTGGAGCGGATCGGCTATAACGGCACAGCCCCCTGCAAGGCAGGGGAAATCGACGCCTATTTCGAACTCCACATCGAACAGGGCCCGATCCTTGACGCGGAAAAACGGCAGGTCGGCATCGTCACCGGCGGCTATCCGGTGCGCGGCATGCGCGCCTCCTTCAAGGGGCAAACCGCCCACACCGGCCCCACCCCGATGGACCTGCGCAAAAACGCTCTGGCCGCGGGGGCCCGCTGGCTGACCGCCGTGGATGACATCGGCTGGGATTTCGCCGTCCATGACGGCAAGGCCACCGCCGCGCGGCTGACCGCATGGCCCAACAAACCCGGCATCCTGTCGGATACGGCCGAGGCCGTCTGCGACGTGCGCCACCCCGACCCCATCACCACCCGCGCCATGGCCGAAAAGATGCGCCGCGCCCTGTTCGAATCCGCCGCCCGCTGTGGCTGCGAGGCCGTGATCGAGGATGAATGGGAATGGGGTGGCGATATCTTTGACCACGAGATGATCGACGGCATCCGCGACGAGGCTGTGCGCATGGGCTTCAACTGGCGCGATATCCAAAGCCAAGCCGGCCATGACGCCTATTTCCTCGCCACCCATTGCCCCACGGCGATGATCTTCACCCCCTGCGAAAACGGCATCACCCACAACAACGAGGAAAACTGCACACCAGAAAGCTTCCTCGCCGGTCTCAACATCCTGCTCCACGCCGTCGTCAAACGGGCCGACCGATGAACCAGATGATCTCCCATGAGACGCTGGAGGCAGCACTGGACTGGCAGGGCCTGATCGAACAGCTGCGCCTCTGGTATCACGGCAAGGAGGTGCAGGCACCGGAGCGTCAGGTCCTCACCCTCAAGCGCGACGACGGCTGGGAGGCCTCCCTCCTCATCATGCCCGCTTGGGTCCCGGGCGAGAGCATCGGCGTCAAGGTCGTGACCTTCTTCCCCGAAAACGCGGCCAAGAACCGCCCCACGATCAACGCAGGCTACCTGCTGTTCGACGGCGCAACCGGCCAGATGCAGGCCGCGATGGACGGCGACGCATTGACCGCGCGCCGCACCGCGGCGGCCTCGGCGCTGGCGGCGGATATGCTGGCCCGCAAGGGGGCAGAGCACCTGCTGGTGGTCGGCACCGGCCAGCTGTCCCAAGCGGTGGCACAGGCCCACAGCGCCATGCGCCCCTATACCCAGATCTCGATCTGGGGCCGCAGCGCCGAAAAGGCCGAGGCCGTGGCGGCGGCCCTCGCCGCGCAGGGCCTGCCCGCAAAACCGGTGACAGACCTCGAATCCACCTGCCGCAGCGCCGATGTCATCAGCACCGTCACCGCGTCGACCAAACCGGTCATCCATGGCGACTGGCTGCGCGAGGGCAGCCATCTCGACCTCATCGGCGCCTTCAAAGGCGACATGCGCGAAAGCGACGATAGGGCCGTCACACAGGCGGAGGTTTTCGTCGATCAAAGGGCCGGGGCCAGCCTCGCGGGCGACCTCGCCGCGCCGCTGGTCTCGGGCGTCATCACGCCGGCGCATATCCGCGCCGATCTGGCCGAACTCTGCCAAGGCACCCACCCGGGGCGCAGCAGTGACACAGCCCGCACCCTGTTCAAATCCGCAGGCATGGCCCTACAGGACCTCGCCGCCGCCAATATGGCCCGCGCTCAAACCATATCGGGGTAAATCGCCAATAGCTCCTGCGCGATATCCACAAACTTCTGCTCCGAGGGCGACAGATTCTCCCTCGGGGCATGCACCAGATAGACATCGGCCCCGATGGTCTCGTCAGTGATCTTGATCGGCCAGAGATCGCCGCGCTTGATGTCATCCTGCGCGGTCATCAGGGGCAAAATCCCAATCCCCATCCCCGCCACGATCATCCGTCGCACCTCCTCGATATTGGTGCTCATCCCGTTGATCCGGTTGCCCAGCCGCGTCCCCTCGCGCAGCACAGACATCGGCTCCAGCCCCATCCCTTCGGTGGCGCAGGCAAAGCTGATAAACGGCTCGCGCTGCAACTCCCGCAGGGCGACACTCTCCTGCCCGAACAGCGGATGCTCCGCCCCGCAAAAGACATAGAACTCCTCACGAAACAGCCGGATCGAGGGCAGGTTCACCAAGGGCTTGGCCAACAGACAAAACCCGATCGTGCCGCGCCCCTGCTGGATCGACCGCACGATGGATTGGCTGTTCTGCACCTCGCTCTCAAAGGCGACAGAGGGATAGCGCTGGTGATACAGGCGCATCAACTCGTCCAGCATGGGCGAGACCAGATTGCTGATGATCTGATACCGCACCTGCCCACGCTCCTCCTCCTCGGCATCGCGCACCAACAGGTTGATCCGCCCCGCACTATGGAAAATATCGCGGCATTCCTGAAAAATCTTGTCGCCCCGCGTCGTCAGCTCGAAATGCCGACTATCCCGAAACACCAGCTGACAGCCCAGCTGCGCCTCCAGCTTTTGCAGGGCATTGCTGACAGAGGGCTGGCTCAGGCCAAGCCGCTTGGCGGCCTTGGTGATGCTCTGCTCCTTTGCGATCATGTAAAACACGCGCAGCAGGTTCCAGTTCAGATCGGCTTGTGGCTGAGGGGTCATGGGCGGGGTTCATTTTCCTGTTTAGCTTGGCCAAGAATGCCCTATTCTGGGCCACTCTCAACATAGTCAATGCGCATACATGAAATCACCTAGGGCTATATGGCCCACCTGTCCGCATTGCCCCTGTTGGTCTAAACTTGCCTCTCATTTCATCGGAAAGCGAAAAACATGAGCATCACCCGTCTTCACCCCGGCCCCCGCATGAGCCAGGTCGTCATCCACAACAACACCGTCTACCTCGCCGGTCAGGTCGGCACCGCAGGCGCCGATGTCGCCACCCAGACACAGGATTGTCTGGACGCGATCGACCGTCTGCTGGCCGAGGCAGGCAGCGACAAATCCAAACTGCTGCAGGTCATCATCTGGCTTGCAGATATGGAGGATTTCCAAGAAATGAACGCGGTCTACGACGCATGGATCGACCCCGCCAACCCCGCCGCCCGCGCCTGCGGCGAGGCCAAGCTGGCCACCCCCGAATACAAGGTGGAATTCATCGTCACCGCGGCGATCTAACCCAAGCCACCCTGCCGGAGGCTATGCTTGCCATAACCTCCGGCTATTTGACCCTGCCGCAATCCCGCCGCCATCCTTTTCCCACAGATCAGGCGACAGGACAGGGCATGACATCACACTTCGACCTTTCGGACATCGAAACCGCAACACTGGGACATTTCCTTGAATCCGGCTTCATGTCCCCCGCGCTACAGGGCCTTCTGCCCGCGCGCAGGGTCTTCGGCCCCGCCCTCACCGTGCGGATGCTCGGCGATGACGGCGCCATGCTGACAGAGGCCCTCTCGGCGGCAAAACCCGGACAGGTCATCGTCATCGACCGCTGCGGCGACCTGCGCCACGCCTGCTGGGGCGCGGTCACCACCGCCGCCGCCAAGGCCCGCGGCGTCGTCGGCGCGGTGATCGACGGCTTCGTCACCGACCGCTCCGCGATCGAGCAAGAGGACTTCCCCGTCTGGTGCCGCGGTCGCTCCCCCATCACCACCAAGCCGCGCGGCCTTGGTGGCGACTTCAACGTCACCGTCGGCTGCGGCGGTGTCTCTGTCCGGCCCGGCGATATCATTCTGGCCGACGAAAACGGCGTCGCCGTCCTTGATAAGGACCAAGCCGCCGACCACGCCGCCCGCGCCCGCAAGATGCAAGAGGATGAACTCACCATCCTCGAACGTCTGCGCGCGGGCGAAACTCTGGCCGAAATTGCGCGGGGTGCAAAACAGCCCGCCTAAGCGCCGGACCCCCGGCGCACCCTATCAACCACCACTCACGAGAAACCTAGATATATAGAGAGACCCATGACACAGACCTTCTCCCTAAAACGCCTCACCGCCGTGGCCGCCCTCGCAGCCAGCACGGCCCTCTCCCTTGGCACCGCCGCCCTCGCCGACAAGGCCTCCAACACCCTCAACGTCGCCTTCGCCGCCGAGCCAGAGCCGCTGGACACCTATAAAATCGCCGGTCGTCAGGGCCTGATCCTCGCACGGCATATCTACGACGGGTTGCTCTACAAAAACCTCGACACCGGCGAGATCGTCCCCGCTCTGGCCGAGTCATGGGAATTCACCGGCCCGCTGACGATGGAATTCACCCTCCGCCAAGGCGTCAAATTCCACAACGGCGCCGATTTCACCGCCGATGACGTGGTCGGAACCCTCAACACCGTCATCACCCCCGAATACGGCACCCGCTATTCGATCTCGGTCGACTGGATCGACAGCGTCGAAAAGCTGGACGATTACAAAGTCCGCATCAACATGTCCAAACCCTTCGCCGGTGCGATCGAAATGCTCGCCGATGCGCTGCCGATCTATCCCCATGCCTTCTTCGCCGAGAACGGCTCCGCCGGCATAGCCGCCACGCCGATCGGCACCGGCCCCTATAAGTTGATCAGCCAAGAACCCGGCATCCGCTATGAAATGGAACGCTTCGAGGATCACTACGAAGGCAGCCCCAAATCCGGCGCCACCATCGACAAGATCACCGTGCGCACCATCCCCGAAATGAACACCCAGTTCGCCGAGCTGATGTCCGGCTCGCTCGACTGGATCTGGCGCATCCCGCCGGATCAGGCCGCACAGCTGGAAAGCCGCGTGCAGGTCATCAGCGCGCCGATCATGCGCATCGGCTATGTCGGCTTCGCGCCCGAGGCCATGGCAGGCGAAACCCCGATTGCCGACAAACGGGTGCGTCAGGCCCTGATCCACGCCACCAACCGCGGCGCGATTGTCGATGCCTTCGCGGGTGGCGCGTCCAAGGTGCTCAACACCCCCTGCAACCCGGCGCAGTTCGGCTGTGAACAGGATGTGACCACCTATGACTACGACCCGGAAAAGGCCAAGGCCCTGCTGGCCGAGGCGGGCTATGCGGATGGCTTCGACCTTGAAATGGTCTTCGCCGCCATGCCCCGCCCAACGGCAGAGGCCGTGGCCGCAGACCTCGCCAATGTCGGCGTGACGCTGGAGCTGAACGAACAACAATACGCCTCCGGCATCGGCAAATGGCGCGCCAAGGAACTCCCCGCCTTCTTCTCCAACTGGGGCAGCTACGGCATCGGCGACACCGCCTTCATCCTGTCCAACTTCTTTGGCGGCGGCGCGGATGACCTTGTCCAAGACGCAGAGCTGGCCACTTGGCTGACCGAGGCCGACACCGCCTCGGACCGCGAAGTGCGCTCGGAAAACTACTCCAAAGCGGTGAAAAAGATCGCCGAAGAGGCGTATTGGATGCCGATGTATAACTTCAACGTCAACTACGGCCTCTCCAATGACCTGAACTTCACCCCGCATCCGGATGAGTTCGCCCGCTGGTGGGCCGCCAGCTGGAAATAACCCTACCTGCCAAGGTAACGGGCCGGACGGTTCTCTCCCTGCCGTCCGGCCCTTATAACGGAACACCCTATGCTCTCTTTCATCTCCAAACGTCTGCTTGTGGCGCTCCTGGTCTGCCTGACGGTCTCTGCGCTCAGCTTTGGCCTGATGTTTGTCTCGGGCGATCCGGCGATTGCCATCGCTGGCTCCGGTGGCCGCGCCGAGGATGCAGAGGCGATCCGGCAGGCCTATGGCTTTGACCGCCCCCTGATCGTGCAATACCTCGACTGGATCGGCAGCGCCCTGACCGGCAATCTGGGCCAGAGCATCTATTTCAACGTGCCGGTGACAGAGATCATCGGCAACCGCGCCGGCGTCACCCTGACCCTCGGCTTTATCTCCTTCCTCGTCGCTCTGGTCATCGCGGTGCCCCTCGGCGTCGCCGCCGCCCTGCGCCCCAATGGCTGGATCGACCGCATCGCACTGGTCATCGCCGTCTCGGGGCAAGCCATCCCGAGCTTCTGGCTCGGCCTCATGGCCATCGTCGTCTTTGGCGTCTGGTATGGCTGGGTGCCGATCTCGGGCGCCGATACATGGCAGGGCTATATCCTGCCGGTGATCGTGCTCAGCTACTACGCCATCCCCGAACTCATGCGCATCACCCGCTCCGGCATGATCGACGTGCTGGCCACAGATTACGTCCGCGCCGCACGGGCCAAGGGCCTGCCGATGCATCTGGTGATCTCGCGCCACGCCCTGCGCAATGCGGTGCTGCCGCTGGTCTCCCTCGCGGCGGTGCAACTGGGCCAACTGCTCTCCGGCTCCATCGTGATCGAAAGCGTCTTTGCCCTGAACGGGCTGGGGCGGCTGGCATGGGAATCCCTGCTGCGCAGCGACCTGCCGGTGGTGCAGGCGATCATCCTGATCCTCTCGCTGCTCTATGTGGTGCTGACCACTTTGGCCGATATCCTCAACGCGGTGCTTGATCCGCGCCTGCGGGGGGGCTCCTGATGTCCGAGGTCTCCATGGAAACCACCCGCCCTTCGGTCTGGCGCAAGATGCGCGGCAATACCGGCGCGCTGATCGGCGGCACGCTGCTGCTCCTGATCATCCTGATCGCTGTGCTTGCGCCGCTCCTCGCGCCCCATGACCCCATCGCGCAGGACCTGACCCGCCGCCTGCTGCCCCCCTTCTGGCATGACCGCGCGGTGCCAGAGCACCTTCTGGGCACAGACCACCTCGGGCGCGATTACCTGTCGCGGCTGATCTACGGGGCGCGGGTCTCGCTCGGTGTCGGGCTGGGGGTGATCCTCGTCTCCGGCACCATCGGCATCACCCTTGGCCTGATCGCGGGCTACTTCGGCGGCTGGATCGACATGGTCATCAGCTTCGCCATCACCACGCGGCTCTCCCTGCCCATCGTGCTGGTGGCTCTGGCGGCGGTGGCCCTCGGCGGGGCCTCCCTGACCACGCTCATCACCGTGCTCGGCTTCCTGCTCTGGGACAGGTTCGCCGTCGTCACCCGCGCCGCGGCCCAAAGCCTGCGCCATCAGGAATTCATCCTTGGCCTGCGCGCCATCGGCGCCAGCCGCGCCCGCATCCTCTTCCTCGAAATCCTGCCCAACATGCGCGCCACCATCCTCGTCGTGGTCTCGCTCGAGGTCGCCAATGTGATCCTGCTCGAGGCCGCCCTGTCCTTCCTCGGCCTTGGCGTGCGCCCGCCAACCCCAAGCTGGGGCCTGATGATCTCCGAAGGGCGCGACAATATCCTCTTTGACCCATGGCTGATCGCCCTGCCCGGATCGGCGCTCTGCCTGCTGGTCCTCGCGGTCAACCTCTTTGGCGACGGCATGCGCGACATAACGGGGCCTGCACGAAAATGACCGAAATGATGCTCGATATCCGCAACCTGAAGGTCTCGATCCCGACAGAGCGCGGCACACTCAACGCCGTGCGCGGCGTCGACCTGCAAATCGCAAGGGGCGAAACCCTCTGCCTTGTCGGCGAATCCGGCTGCGGCAAGTCCCTGACGGCCACCTCGATCATGGGCCTGCTGCCCCGCTACGCCCGCGTCACAACCGACCGCTTCGACATGGCAGGGCAGGACCTGACCGGCAAAACCGCCGCCAAACTGGCCAAGCTGCGCGGCCGCGATGTGGCGATGATCTTTCAGGACCCGACCAGCGCCCTCAACCCCACCCTCACCATCGGGCGGCAACTGACCGAGGGCGTCATGCGCCACGAAAAACTCAGCCGCAGCGCGGCAGAGGCCCGCGCCATCGAAATGCTGGACCGCGTCGGCATCGCCAATCCCGCGGCGCGGCTGACCCAATACCCCCACGGCTTCTCCGGCGGCCAACGCCAACGCATCATGATCGCCTCCGCCCTGATGGGGCGCCCCAAACTGCTGATCGCGGATGAGCCGACAACCGCCCTCGATGTCACCATTCAGGCCCAGATCCTGACCCTTCTGGGCGAGCTTCAGGCCGACCTCGGCCTGTCCCTGCTGCTCATCACCCATGACCTCGGCGTGGTCGCCGCCATCGCAACCGATGTCGCGGTCATGTATGCGGGCCGCATCGCCGAACGCGCCCCCGCGCGCGATCTCTTCGCCGCGCCGCAACACCCCTATACCAAGGGCCTGCTCGCCGCGATCCCGGTGCCCGGCGTCACCCCCCGCGGCAGCGCACTGCCCGCCATTCCCGGCCGCGTGCCGGGGCTGATCGGCACCATGCAGGGCTGCGCCTTCCGCGACCGCTGCGCCATCGCCGCGCCCGAATGCGCAAACGATCCCGTGCCGCGCATCGAGGCAGGGCAGGGGCGTTTCGTCGAATGCACCAAGGCAGAGGTGACTGCATGAGCGCCCAAACCCCGATGATCCGCCTGCGCAATATCCGCAAGGCCTACCGCCTGCGCCGTGGCCTCTTCGCCGCGCCAGAGGAACTCGTCGCCGTCAATGACCTCTCCCTCGATGTGGCAGAGGGCGAAACCCTCGGCCTCGTCGGCGAATCCGGCTGCGGCAAAAGCACCGCCGTCAGCATCATGCTCGGCCTCCTGCAGCCCGACTCAGGCGAGGTCGAAATCGCGGGGCAAAAGATCGGCGCCATGCCCGTGGCCGAGCGCGTCCGCCTGATCCAGCCCGTGTTCCAGAACCCCAACGCCTCGCTCAATCCGGTCAAACGCATCGCCACGCTGGTCGGCCAGCCCCTGCGCCTGCACGGCGGCTCCAATGTCGCGGCAGAGGTCAAACGCATGCTCGATCTGGTCGGCCTGCCCTCCCGCCTCGCCGATGCCTACCCGGGAGAGCTCTCCGGCGGCCAAAGACAGCGCGTCGCCATCGCCCGCGCCCTCATCCTCGGCCCCCGCGTGTTGATCTGCGACGAACCCACCTCCGCCCTCGATGTCTCGGTGCAGGCGCAAATCATCAACCTGTTGTTATCATTGAAGAAAGATCTCGGCCTCACCATGGTCTTCGTCAGCCACAACCTCGCCGTGGTCGAACATCTGGCCGACCATGTCGCCGTCATGTATCTCGGCCAAAAGATCGAAGAAGCCGCCACCGACGCCCTCTTCGCCGATCCCGGCCACCCCTACACCCGCGCCCTCCTCGCCGCGACCCTCCGGCCCGACCCCGCAGCAGGCCTGCCCGCCCAAACCCTAGGCGCCGCCGCCGCAGACCCCTTCGCCACCCACCAAGGCTGCCTCTTCGCCCCCCGCTGCCCCGAAGTGCAGCCCGTCTGCACCCAAACCCCGCAACACCTCCGCCAATTGCGCGAAAGCAGCGTGAGATGCGAAAGAGCCATGTGATTTGGGGGGTGTGCTGGCGCAAAGCACAATGCCGCGCCGAGGCCATCTATTCCCGCCCTTTACCGCCATTAGCGTGACCCGCAGCGAATGACCGGATTGAGCCCTCATTACCAAATTCCTGCGATGCAGCTAATGTCTGCAATCGTGTGGCTGTCAAAAACCTTCAACAACCACCGAGGTTTTGAACGGGTTTTTTGAAAGTGCAAATCGAGGAGGTTTGCGGTCGTGTCAATAAGGAGCGTTATTGGAAGATGGTATAGCATCATTTCTGACGACTTTGCCCAAATGGCGTTTGTCAGCAAAAATTGAAAAACTAAACGATCATTGATCGGGATCATGACATGACCAAACGCACTCTTGCCATCTGTGCCTTACACTACAATACTTATCTGAAAAATAAGTGACTAGATTGGAGGATATCTAATGGGACTTTTTGGGCCGAAAGAACGTAAGGTAGATTGCTTTGCATGCGATGGAAGGGGCATGACTTACCCTCAGCAAGAGCAATGCTCTCAATGTGATAATGGGAAGGACGTTCAAGTTCTGGTCAAGTGTAGTTCTTGTGATGGGAGCGGTAAAAACTCTTCAACCGAAAAGTGCTATTCATGCGATGGAAGCGGTAAAGACTGGACAAGCAAGTCGTGGTGGATTGCCGCAGGGCGACCCTAATCCAAACTGAAAACCCGGTAGTTTCCAGTATGTAAATTCACGCCGAGTGTCTCGATAGCAGGCACTCGTGCAATCGCAGCATCATGCAACATGAGCTCAAAGCTGCGTTTGTACGCTCTCCCCAAAACGACCGTTTTTGGAACGGTCGCTAAACCGGACATTGACGCGCCAGCAGCGGATGTCCGCTAAGTCCGCATAGGCGACACTGGCGCAAACCACAGAAAATGACCGATTCCTACGGTCAATTACTCAAAATAAATTTAAGCCAAATTCACTCCAATTCCACTTCAAAACAGGCCGCAAGGCCAATCTCAAAACCCCAAACCCCCCAAACGCAAACGGCGCGCAAATAAATGCGCGCCGTGCAATTCTACAAACGTCCTAAACCCCTAGAAATCCAGATTTTCCACCGACAGGGCGTTGGTCTGGATAAAGTCGCGGCGGGGTTCCACCACGTCGCCCATCAGCTTGGTAAAGATGTCATCGGCCTCGGCCATGTCCTCTACCTTCACCTGAAGCAGCGTCCGCGCCTCCGGGTCCAGCGTGGTTTCCCACAGCTGGTCTGGGTTCATCTCACCCAGCCCCTTGTAGCGTTGCAGGCTCAGGCCCTTCTCGCCCTCGGCAAGGATCGCATTCAGCAGGTCAATCGGCCCGTGGATCGGCAGTTCCTTGTCCTTGCGGACCAGAACGGCGGTCTCGCCGTAAACCTCCTGCAGGGCCTCGGTAAAGCTGCCCAGCTTGCGCGCCTCGCCAGAGCGCAGCACGCGCCCGTCCAGTGTGCGGACCTCCTCTACACCGCGCACCGCGCGGCTCAGGCGGATGCCCTTGTCCTGCGTCTGCCGTCCGGTCCAGCCGCGCTCGTATTCCACGGCCACCTGATCCAGACGTTTCGCCACGGCCTCTGCCGCGCCGGGCAGGTCGCTGTCGACACGGCCGGGGATGAACCCGCCCGCAATCGCGGCCTGCTCGATGATGTGCTGGGGATAGAGCGTCGGAAAGGCTTGTAGCGTGCGCCGCACCTGCCGCGCCTCGGTGACAACGCGGGCAAGGTCCTGCCCGGTGATCTCCTCGCCCGAGCCAAGGCGCAGACGCGCCCCGTCGATGCCCATCTCGATCAGGTAATCCTCCAGCGCAGGCTGGTCCTTCAGGTAAACCTCGGACTTGCCCCGCGCGACCTTAAACAGCGGCGGCTGCGCGATATACAGATACCCGCCCTCGATGATCTCCGGCATCTGCCGGAAGAAGAAGGTCAGCAGCAGGGTGCGAATATGCGCCCCGTCCACATCCGCATCGGTCATGATGACGATCTTGTGGTAGCGCAGCTTGTTCACGTCGAATTCGTCGCGGCCAATGCCGGTGCCAAGGGCGGTGATCAGCGTGCCGATCTCCTGACTGCCGAGCATGCGGTCAAACCGCGCCCGCTCCACGTTCAAAATCTTACCGCGCAGCGGCAGAACCGCCTGATCAGAGCGCGAGCGCCCCTGCTTGGCAGAGCCCCCAGCGGAGTCACCCTCCACGATGAAGATTTCGGATTTGGACGGATCCTTTTCCTGACAGTCCGCCAGCTTCCCGGGCAGGCTGGCCACATCCATGGCCGACTTGCGCCGCGTCAGGTCCCGCGCCTTGCGGGCGGCCTCGCGGGCGACGGCGGCCTCGACGATCTTGCTGACGATCTGCTTGGCCTCGTTGGGGTGCTCCTCGAACCATTCGGCGAGCTTTTCGTTCACAAGGCTCTCCACCGCAGGGCGCACCTCGGAACTCACCAGCTTGTCCTTGGTCTGGCTAGAGAACTTCGGATCGGGCACCTTAACGGACAGCACACAGGTCAGCCCCTCGCGCGCGTCATCGCCGGTGAAGCTCACCTTCTCCTTCTTGGCAATGCCGGAGGTGCCGGCAAAGTTGTTGATCGTCCGCGTCAGCGCCCCGCGGAAGCCCGCCATATGGGTGCCGCCGTCGCGCTGTGGAATGTTGTTGGTAAAGGGCAGGACGCTCTCGTGGTAGCTGTCGTTCCACCACATAGCGACCTCAACCCCGATCCCGTCCTTCTCGCCGGTCATAAAGATCGGCTCGTCCATAACAGGGGTCTTGGAGCGGTCGAGGAATTTCACAAACTCCCGCACGCCGCCCTCATAGAACAGCTCGGATTCCAGCGGCTCGGCAGGGCGCTCATCGCGCAGCACGATCCGCACGCCGGAGTTGAGGAAGGCCAGCTCCCGCAAACGGTTCTCCAGCGTCTTGAAGGAATACTCGAGGTTGGAAAACGTGTCGGTCGAGGCAAGGAAACGCACCTCGGTGCCCTTCTCGCCATTGGCGTCGCCCACGACCTCAAGATGTTTCGCCGTCTCGCCCAGCTCAAAGCGCGCGATATGCTCTTTGCCGTTGCGCCAGACCCGCAGCTCAAGCCAGTCCGACAGGGCGTTCACAACCGAAACCCCAACCCCGTGCAAACCGCCGGAGACCTTATAGGAGTTGCTGTCGAACTTACCGCCAGCATGCAGCTGGGTCATGATCACCTCGGCCGCCGAAACGCCCTCTTCCTCATGAATGTCCACCGGAATCCCGCGCCCGTTGTCGCGTACGGAAACAGAGCTGTCGTCGTGGATTGTTACAGAAACATGGGTCGCGTGACCGGCCAAAGCCTCGTCAATTCCGTTGTCCACAACCTCGTAAACCATATGGTGCAGGCCAGAGCCGTCATCGGTATCGCCGATATACATCCCCGGCCGCTTGCGCACGGCCTCCAACCCCTTGAGAACTTTGATAGAATCGGCGCCATACTCTTCTGTCGCGCCTGTCTCTTCTGCCATAACTTTGGTCCGCCTATTTTTTGTTATTTTATAGGCTCTTGGCAGGGGGTTGTCACGCTTTTGGCGCAAGAATCAGGGGGTATTTTCGCCTATGCCGCCACAGCGCGGCGCGGCGCGGGCAGGGGCGGGGTAACGGGCGGATTTCGTCGGGGTTTTACGGCGCGCATTCGGGGGCAAAGGGGCGGGGGCGCGGCCCCAAGCAGCGCGAATTCCCCGCCATTTCGGGCGGCTGAAATTCGGGGATTTTGCAAATTTGCACGAAGGGCTGAATTTTGCGGATAAATGTGCGGGAATTTGGATGCATAGGATGTGCATCACTTGTGCATGGGTTCTGCATCAAAAACACGAGGGGTAAATCGGGGGCTCTAAACCTGCCGCACGGCGGAGCCTTCGGCCCCCTCGGTCACCTCAAGCATCTGCGAACGGCCCTCAAGCTCCGCAAACAATTCCGGCCCCGTTCCGGTCATCCAAGCCTGCGCCTTCAGCGCGATAATCTCATCATAAAGCGCCGCCCGCCGACCCGCATCCAGATGCGCCGCAACCTCATCCAAAAGGAGCAGCGGCGGCGCCCCGAAATCCTCCGCCAAGGCGCGGGCATTCGACAGCATCAGCGAGAGCAAAAGCGCCTTTTGCTCGCCCGTCGAACAATCCTTCGCCGCGATTCCTTTGGCCGCATACACCGCGTCCAGATCGGCGCGATGCGGCCCTGTCAGGGTCCGCCCGGCGCGCAAATCCCCCGCCCTGCCACGCTCGAATTGTTCCAGCATGGCCTCGGGATTCGTGGGGTCATCGCAGGCCGGTTCGGGCGCGGTCAGCGTCAGGTCCGCGGCGGGAAACTGCGTTGCCGCCCCGTCCTGCGCCGCTGCGATCCGCATCAGGGTTTCCTCGCGCCCGCTGTGAATTTTCGCAGCACTATCAGCCATTTGCCGTTCCAGAACCCGATACCAAGAGGCGTCGCGCACCATGTCTTTCAGCAGGCGGTTACGCTCCCGCATGGCCTTTTCATAAGACAGAACAGCCTCGCCATGGGCGGGGTCAAAGCTCAACACCATCCGGTCCAGAAACCGCCGCCGCCCCTCGGCCCCCTCGATCCACAGCCTGTCCATCGCGGGGATCAGCCAAACCACCCGGCACAGCCGCCCAAGGGCCAGCTGTGGCGCGGTTTTCTCGTCAATCGTCACCTGCCGCGCATTGCCCGCCTCGGACCATGTCGTGACCTCATGCACATGGCCAAGGCTCTCGATTTCAGAGTGGATTTTCCAGCCCTGCGGATCGGGCCTGCGGGCCATATCCTCGGCCGAGGCACGGCGAATGCCCCGCCCGGGCGAGAGCAGCGAAACAGCCTCAAGAATATTGGTTTTGCCCGCGCCATTGGGCCCGTAGATCGCAACCGGCCCGGGTGTCAGGTCAAGCCGCACCGCCCGGTAAGATCGAAACAAAGCGACCCGCAAGTGACGGATCGAAAGTCCAGCCATATCAGGCAGTTACACCCGCATCGGCATAACAACATAGACCGCAGAGGTGTCGTTCCCCTCGCGCATCAATGTCGGATCGCCCGAGGAGTTGAACATGAAAACAGCGTTTTCCTTGTCCACCTGACCTGCGATTTCCAGCAGGTATTTGGCGTTGAAGCCGATCTCCAAAGGCTCGTCGCCATAGGCCACGACCAGCTCCTCTTCGGCGTTGCCGCTGTCTGGCGCGTTGACGGAAAGGACCAGACGATCCTCATCCAGAACCAGCTTTACCGCGCGGGACCGTTCAGAGGACACCGTGGCCACACGGTCAACCGCCTTGGCGAATTCTGCCGCGTCGACTTCCAGCTTGCGGGTGTTCCCTGCGGGAATCACGCGGGTGTAATCGGGGAAGGTGCCGTCGATAACCTTGGAGGTCAGGGTGATCTCCGGCGTGGCAAAGCGCACCTTGGATTCGGAAACGGAAACAGCCACTTGCATGTCGTCGTCGTCCAAAAGCTTGCGCAGCTCGCCCACGGTTTTGCGGGGCACAATCACGCCCGGCATGGTGGCCGCGCCATCGGGCAGATCGGCGTCGATACGGGCCAGACGGTGTCCGTCCGTGGCCACACAGCGCAGCACCTGACCACCGGATTCCTCGGCCACATGCATGAAGACACCGTTCAGGTAGTAACGGGTTTCCTCGGTCGAGATCGCGAATTTACTCTTGTCGAACAAGCGGCGCAGCATCGGCGCGGGGGCGCTGAAGTTCGCGGTGTATTCGCTTGTCGCCATCACAGGGAAGTCTTCCTTCGGCAATGTCGCCAAAGAGAAGTTCGAGCGCCCCGCCTCAACCGTCAGGCGGCCAGAGGCGCCATCATCGGTCAGCTTGACCTGCGCCCCGTCGGGCAGTTTGCGCACGATCTCATGAAGGGTCACAGCGGCCACTGTGGTCGCGCCTGCGCGCTCAACCATGGCAGTGGCCTTGTCGACCACCTCGATGTCCAGATCGGTGGCACGGAAAGAGGCGCTGTCGCCCTCGGCCTCGATCAATACATTCGACAGGATCGGAATGGTATTGCGCCGCTCTACGACGGACTGGGCCTGACTGACGGCCCGCAACAATGCATTGCGCTCAATGCTGATTTTCATGGCTTGCGCTCCCACCTTAGCGGCCTGTTCACCGGGCCGCCAAGTTACCGGACACACCCTGTTTCACAAGTGTTTTTTCACAATGTCGTGGGGAATGCGAGGGGTGTTGTGCAGGGATGCTCAGGCTTCGAGCATCCGTTGCAACATTTGCAGATCATCGGCCAGCTGGCTGTCGGCCAATTTCAACTCGTCGATGCGTTTCACCGCATGCATAACCGTGGTGTGATCCCGTCCGCCAAAGCGGCGGCCGATCTCGGGCAGGGAGCGGCTGGTCAGCTGCTTGGCCAGATACATTGCCATCTGCCGCGGGCGTGCGATCGTGCGGTGACGTTTGGGCCCGATCATGTCGGAGAGGCGCATGTTGTAATGCTCGGAAACAGCGCGCTGGATCTCCTCGACCGTGACCTTGCGGTCGCTGGCGCGCAGGATGTCGACAAGGCAATCCTGAGCCAGATCAAGGGTGATCTCCTTACCAACAAGGCTCCCGAAGGCATAAAGCCGCGTCAGGGCGCCCTCAAGAACACGCACGTTGCTGGTGATCCGGTGGGCAAGGAACTCAAGGACGTTCTCGCCGATCTCGAGGCCCTGGTAGTCGTTCTTATACAGAGCAACCTTCTTTTGCAGGATGCCAAGACGCAGCTCGTAATCTGTCGGGTGCAGGTCCACCACAAGGCCGCTTTGCAGGCGCGACGCGATTCGATCCTCGATCTTTTTAAGCTCGGTCGGCGCGCGGTCGGCGGAGATGATGACCTGTTTGTTCTGATCCACGAGGGCGTTGAACGTGTGGAAGAATTCCTCTTGCGTGGAGTTCTTGCCCGCAAGGAATTGCACGTCATCCACCATCAGCACATCGACGGAGCGGAACAGCTCCTTGAATTCCATGGTGCCGTCCTCGCGCAGGGCGCGGACAAAGCGATACATGAACTGGTCGGCAGAGAGATAGACAACCTTCAGGTCGGGCCGATCCACGGAGAGCTGATGCGCAATCGCATGCATCAGGTGCGTTTTACCAAGGCCAACCCCGCCATAAAGGAACAGCGGGTTGAATGTCACATGGCCCCCCTCGGCCACACGGCGTGCGGCGGAATAGGCAAGCTGGTTCGGTTTGCCGACGACAAAGCTGTCGAAGGTGAAACGCGCATCCAGAGAGGCGCTCGGCTGGTCCTTCTCGGCGGCAGCAGCGGCGGCGGCGATACGGGCGGCAGGGGGCGGTGTGGCATTGGTGTTGTTCGGCGCAGCGGTTGCGGCCTCCGCGACAGAGAAATCCAGACGATGCGCCCCGGCGCCTGCATCGGCCAGGGCATGCAAAAGCTGGTCAGAGAAGTTGCGCTCAACCCATGTGCCGGCAAAAGACGTGGGAACGGAGAAATGGGCAACACCGCCACCGATCGACATCAGCTGCAGCGGGGAGATCCAGTTCTTGTAGTTGTTCTGCCCAACTGTCGTTTGCAGTGCAACTTTCGCTTTTCCCCAAGCCGCTTCCGTCATCGCTCGATCCATTATTAATTTGCCTTCCGCATACCAAATACAAAAGTCTGTACGCACAAAGGAACAGGCATCGCCGAATGAACGCCGATGAGGCCGCAGAAGCGACAAGCCGAAAGACGCGAAAGCGCAGAAGGCCGTTACCTAATTCGGACTGAATAGAGAGAACACCAGCGACAGTGTGACAGCGATCCTATCCCAACAAGATCGCCTAACTGAAAGTCGCCGCGGCGGAGGTTTCATGCCCGCTGCATCGACGCTGTGTTCCTATTCGGTCCCCCCAAGTGCGATGTGACTCGCTGGAGCTTGATAGCAACTCGCCGCGAAGGCATGCAACAGAACTTCGATCTTGACTCTAATATTGCTGAGCCGAATCCGTCTAGCGCTCTGAAACCCAATGAATAAAGGGCTTCGGGTGCTGCAAGTGCAAAAATCACCTCTCGGCGACTTGTGCAAAACTGTGCCCGAAACGCAAAAAAGGCGCTTGCCAAAGCAAGCGCCTTAATCTGATTAAACTGTGCGAAATTTAGGCAGAGATTGCCTTAACCCGTGCCGAAAGACGGGAGATTTTCCGCGAAGCGGTGTTCTTGTGAACAACGCCTTTGGTGACGCCGCGCATCAGCTCAGGCTGAGCTTCACGCAGGGCACCTTTGGCCGCGTCCTGGTCGCCGGAGGCGATAGCCTCTTCAACCTTACGCAGGAACGTGCGGATGCGCGAACGGCGTGCTTTGTTTACGTTAAAGCGGGCTTCGTTCTGACGCGCGCGTTTTTTAGACTGAGGCGTGTTTGCCATGTGCTCGGGTTCCCGATTTGGGTCATACTAATCTGAAGTGGCGCTTCTAGGCGCGGAGGCGTTGCGAGTCAACGGGGATTCGCGGGTTATTTGTCGCGAAACTGTGGTTCGCGCTTTTCCAGAAAGGCAGCCATGCCTTCTGACTGGTCCTCGGTGGCGAAAAGAGAGTGGAAAAGACGGCGCTCGAACAGGATGCCCTCCCGCAGGGGGAGCTCCTCTGCGCGGTTCACGGCCTCTTTCACCGCCTTGCTGGTCAGCGCGGATTTTTCGGCAATCTTCTGGGCGGCGGCCATGGCCTCCTCCATCAGCTTTTTCGCCGGAACCACACGGGAAACAAGGCCGGAACGCTCTGCTTCCTCGGCCAGCATAAAGCGGCCCGTCAGGTGCATATCCATGGATTTGGACTTCCCGACAAGCTTGGTCAGGCGCTGTGTGCCGCCCATGCCCGCCACAACGCCGAGGTTGATTTCAGGCTGGCCGAATTTGGCTGTGTCGGCTGCGATGATAAAGTCACACATCATGGCCAATTCGCAGCCGCCCCCAAGGGCATAGCCCGCAACGGCGGCGATAATGGGCTTGCGGCAGCGTGTGATCGCGTCGGTCTCGTCGGCGAAGAGGTCAGAGGTAAAGACCTCCACAAAGCTTTTCTCCGCCATTTCGGAAATATCCGCCCCGGCGGCAAATGCCTTTTCGCTGCCCGTCAGGACAATCACCCGCACTGCATCATTGAAAGAGGCCTCGCCAATGGCCTGTGCCAGCTCGCCCAGAAGGGTTTGGTTCAGTGCATTCAGTGCATCGGGCCTGTTCAGGCGGATGAGGCAAACGTGGTCGGTTACTTCAACGATCAGGGTCTCGAAAGCCATGGTCAATCAGCCTAGTTTGTTCCGTTAAGTCTGCCTTGTTAGCAGCCCGTGTGTAGCATTCAAGCTATCTTTGGCACCGAGGGCAATAGAAGGTTGAGCGCCCCGACTGCACGATTCGCTTTATTTCTCCGCCACAGCCTTCGCGCGGGCAGGGGGCGCCCTCGCGGTCATAGGCAAGGAAACGGTGCTGGAAGTATCCCAGATCGCCGTCCGCCTGACGGTGATCTTTCAGGGAGGATCCCCCTGCCTCGATGGCCTCCTCCAGAGTGCTGCGGATGATGGGTACAAGGGCGCCGATGCGCTTTTCGCTGATCTGCCCCGCAAGGCGAGTGGGGGAGATGCCCGCGCGGTGCAGGGCCTCGCAGACATAGATATTGCCGAGGCCCGCGACGATGCGCTGATCCAGCAGAGCCGATTTGATCGGCCTGCGCTTTCCGGCCAGCTTTTCCGCCAGATAGGGCGCGTTAAAGGTGTTGCCCAAAGGCTCCGGCCCGATGGAGGCAATCAGCTTATGCGCCTCAAGCCCCTCTGTCGGGGCAAGGTCCATCGCGCCAAAGCGGCGCGGATCATTAAACGTCACCCGCGCGCCGCCGGACATATCGAACACAACGTGGTCATGCTTTTCCGGCGCGGCGTGGTTCATATAATGCACGCCCTGCGTCTCGCCCGAGATCAGCATGCGCCCGGACATGCCGAGATGCACGATCAAGGTCTCGCCCGATCCAAGATGCACCAACAGGTATTTGGAGCGCCGCCCGAGGGACAGAACCTCCTGCCCCGTCAGGCGGGCGGCCATATCGGGCGGAAAGGGCCAACGCAGATCAGGCCGCCGGACATCGGCAGCCGTGATCGTGTATCCTTCCATTACGGGGGCAAGGCCGCGTTTGACGGTCTCTACCTCTGGTAGTTCAGGCATGGCTGAGTTGTTTGTTCCGTTCGCTGTGGTCATGCGCGAGGGTAAGGAAGTCTGCCATGCCGACAAGGTATTTCTGCATTGTCATCTTGCCGGTCTCGAATTTGAGCACCTGTTCATAGGTGCCACGATCCTTGACGGAGATCAGATCGCCCCATTTGAACTCCTTGCGGCGAAAGAACCCGTCGCGGGTGACGATACCGTCGCGGTCATAGCGCACCTCATAGGTCTGGATGTAGATCAGAGCATAGATCAGGATCGCCATCACAACTTCCCGGCCATAGGGGAAGGGGATCATCTCGGGGCCCATGGGGTGGAAAAACAGAAGGTAAACGGCAACGGGCGTCAGTAGGATCGATATCATACGCAGGCCTATGGTGGGCCGCAAAACCGAAGTGCCAAGGGAGGTCGGCGCCTGCGCCTGTGTGCCCGCCTTTGCGATCACGCCCACATTGCCCAGCTTTCCGCCAAGGCCCATTTTGCCGCCTGCGGTTTTCTCTGTCCGGCGGCCCTTGCGGTCAAGAATATCGGCGCTTTGCGCCTCTTTCACCTTTTCCAGAAGCGCAGGGAGGAGCGTCGCAAGGCAGATCACCGCCCCAAGAATAATACCGCCCAAGAGCGCTGCTACGCCAATAACAAAGGAGTTTGCGAAAAGATCCATGGCAAGGGTCCCGATATGTCGTCCCATCCGAAAAATGGGGTGCGCTCCTAAGGCGCGTTTGTTTCTTCGCAGGAACATCTATATCGGGAATGTGAGAAAAGTTGGGCCGGACAATGACAGACGAAAATTCAAAGACCACGCATTTTGGCAACCAGACCGTTCCCGAAGGGGAAAAGGCGGGCATGGTGCATGGGGTCTTTTCCTCGGTGGCGTCAAAGTATGACGTGATGAACGACCTGATGAGCGCGGGCATCCACCGCATCTGGAAGAACGCGATGATGGATTGGCTCGCGCCGCGCCCGGGTCAGCGCCTCTTGGATGTGGCGGGCGGCACGGGCGATATCGCCTTCCGCTTTCTGGGCCGCGCCCCGACGGCGAGCGCCGTTGTCTGCGACATGACAGAGGCGATGCTGGTCGAGGGCCGCAAACGCGCCGAGGCAGAGCGTCTGTCTGACAAGCTCGACTGGATCGTGGGCGATGCCATGGCCCTGCCGTTCGAGGACGCGAGCTTTGACCGCTACACCATCAGCTTTGGCATCCGGAACGTCACCCGTATTCAGGACGCCCTGAGCGAGGCCTACCGTGTCCTGCGCCCGGGCGGGCGTTTGATGGTGCTGGAGTTTAGCCAACTGCCCAATGCGGGGATGCAATGGGCCTATGACCGCTATTCCTACAACATCATTCCGGCCATGGGGCAGGCGGTGACGGGGGATCGCGACAGCTATCAATACCTCGTCGAATCGATTCGCCAGTTCCCCGATCAGGAGAGCTTCGCCGCGATGATCCGCGAGGCGGGATTTGAACAGGTGAAATACCGCAATATGACCATGGGCGTTGCGGCGCTTCATTCCGGTTGGAAGCTCTAGCCCTTGCGCGGCCCCCATAACATATGGCGCCTGATGCGGACGGGCGCGACGCTTGAGCGGACGGGCGCGATGCCTGTGGTGCTTGAGGCGATGCATGCCCCTGCCAACCTGCGATGGGTCATTCGCGCCCTGTGCTGGCCGATCCAGTTTCTGGGGTTGCGCGGCGATCCAAAGCTGCCGCCTGCGACGCGGGCGCTTACGGCCCTTGGCCCCGCCTACATCAAGTTTGGACAGCTCATGTCCACCCGCCCCGATGTGGTCGGCGACGAGCTGGCCCAACAGTTGCAGGTGCTTCAGGACAAGCTGCCGCCCTTTTCCCGCGATGTGGCCGTTGCCGCCGTCGAGGCAGAGCTGGGGCAGCCTCTGGACCGCCTGTTTTCCGAATTTTCCGAACCCATTGCCGCGGCCTCTATCGCACAGGTGCATAAGGCGCGGATCGCCCAGACGGGCGAGCAGGTGGCCGTTAAGGTTCTGCGCCCGGGAATCGAGCGCGCATTCGGGAAGGATGTGGATGCCTTCCACCTGACCGCCACGGTGATCGAACTGCTCTCACCCGCCTCGCGGCGGCTGAAACCACGCGATGTGATCGACCATTTCGAGGGGGTCGTGAAGGGCGAGCTTGATCTTCGCTCCGAGACATCCTCGGCCGCCGAATTTGCCGCCAACACCGTGAATGACGAGGGGTTCGGGGTGCCGCAGGTGCATTGGTCCCTTTCGGGCCGCCGCGCCATGACCCTTGATTGGGTCGAGGGTGTGCCCGCCAATGACGTGCCCGCCATTGCCGCCGCCGGTCATGACCTAGAGGCCTTGGGCGAGCGGGTGCTGTCGATGTTCCTGCAGCACGCCCTGCGGGATGGATACTTCCACGCTGATATGCATCAGGGGAACCTCAAGATCGGGCCAAACGGGGATATCATCGCCCTTGATTTCGGCATCATGGGGCGGATCGATGAATACACTCGGCGGGTCTATGCCGAGATTTTGTTCGGCTTTATCCGCAAGGATTACCGCCGCGTGGCCGAGGTGCATTTCGAGGCGGGCTATGTTCCCGCCGACCGCGACATAGACGAATTCGCCCGCGCGATTCGCGCCGTGGGGGAGCCGATTTTCGGCATGGATGCCTCGCGGATCTCTATGGCGCGGCTCTTGAATTACCTGTTCGAAGTGACCGAAGAATTTGGCATGGAAACCCGCACCGAGCTTATCCTCCTCCAGCGGACGATGGTGGTTGTTGAGGGGGTCGCGCGCTCTTTCAACCCGCACATTAACATCTGGCAGGCGGCGCGGCCGGTGGTTGAGGAATACATCAAGGACAGCGTCGGCCCCAAGGCCATGATCCGCGACATGCTGAAAACAGCGCGGGTTCTGGCCCGTTTCGGGCCCCGCCTGCCGCAGATGGCAGAGGACGCCTTGATCCGCCAATCGGGCCCCGATCAGGGCGGCAAAGATGGCTATCCGATCTGGCGTAGATTGGTCTGGTTTGCCTTTGGCGCAAGCGCGGCAACGGCGACGGTTTTGTTTCTGATGCAGGGATAATCCCGAGGGATACCGGCGAAACCGGACCATAGCAGACAAATTGCATCTTTAGTCTTGTTCGCCCGCGCCAAGACCGTATCTTTGAGCCAAATCATTTTAGATTACTTGGTGAAATTATGGTCTCGAAATTTACCCAGTCTGACAGGCTCGGTGTTTTACACACGGTTCTTGGCGAAGATGAAATCGTTCTGCACGGCCTTGATGCCCGCGAGGCGATGAACAAACCCTTCGATTTTACGGTGCGTGCCCTGCGGGACGGGGAACGCCTTGATCCCGACCAGCTTATCGGCACCCATGCCACGATAGAGATCGAAACCCTTGACCAAGGGCCGCGGTTCTTTGACGGGATCATCGTGCAATCGAAATGGACGGGCGTTGTTGAAACTGCCTATTCCTATGAATTCACCCTGCGCCCATGGTTCTGGCTGGCGGATCAGCGGCGCAACAACAAGATTTTCCATGAAAAATCTGTGGTGGATATTCTTGAGGAAGTCTTTGGCGATTATTCCGGCTACGGCGACGAGATTTTCGAGAACCGTCTGACAGGTTCTTACGATGCCCTGGAATACACGGTGCAATACCGCGAAACCGATATGGCCTTTTGCTGTCGGTTGATGGAGCGCTTCGGGATCAATTTCCACTTCGAGCATATTCTGGGGAACCACTGTCTTGTCCTGACGGATCAGGTCGACAGCCTCAAAACAGCGCCCGGCGGGGGGCGGGATTTCCGCGCCATTGGTCATGAGCACCGATACGAGAAAGAGCAAATCTGGAAGTGGCATCCGGGGCGCCAGCTGACCACCGGCAAGATCGCGCAGACGGATTACAACTTCAAAACCCCCATGGTCAGCATGAAGACCGAGCAGACCGGCGATGCCGCCCATGCCCATGGGCAGATCGAAAGCTATGATTACCCCGGTGTCTATCTGGAAACGGGCTTTGGCCAAGAGGTCGCCACCCTGCGCACCGATCAGGAGCGCTCCGGTGATGTGCGCCACTATGCCAAGGGCAACACCCTGTCGGTGATCCCCGGTATGCGCATGACCCTTGAGGGGGACGCGGTGCCCGAGTTGCTGGGCAAGGAATACGTCCTGCGCGAAAGTCTCGTGACCTTTAAGGGGCAGGGCTATGTCGGCGGGTCAGAGACCTCTGACGATCACGCCTATACCGTCGACATGACCTTTGTTGAGGCCGACGGCCCCGTTGTTCCACAGCGCAAAACCCCCATGCCGGTGCACTATGGCCCGCAAACCGCGACCGTGGTTGGCGATGGGGAGATCGACTGCGACGAGTTCGGCCGCATCATCGTTCTGTTCCATTGGGACCGTCTGAGCGCCAATTCCATGCGCTGCCGTGTCAGTCAGGGATGGGCCAGTGGCGGCTGGGGCAACATGACCATCCCGCGCATCGGGATGGAGGTTCTGGTCGAGTTCCTAGAGGGTGATCCGGACAAGCCCATGGTCACCGGCGCCGTGTACAACGGCAAGAATGACCCGCCCTATGAACTGCCTGCGAACAAGACCAAAATGGTCATCCGCTCCGACACCCATCAGGGGTCCGGTTACAACGAGATCAGCTTTGAGGACGAGGCCGGGCAGGAAGATATCTTCATGCACGCGCAGAAGGATCACACGGTCAAGGTTCTGCACGATCAAAGCACCAATATTGGCTCCAACCGGATCGAGGCGATCGGCAATAACGCCTCGATTCAGGTGGGCCGCAACGTGATGGAACGTGTGGGCGCGAACAAATCCACCACCATCGGCGGCTCCGGCGCGGGGATGCTCAAGATGCTGCAACCGCTGATCGCGGCGGGCGGCAAATTCATGGATAGCGGCGCAAAGAAGGTCGACGCGGGTTCCTTGGTGATAAAATTCGCGGGCGTCCTGTCGGGTGTTTCCGATCTGGCGAATGAATTGTCGGCGATCCAATCCAAAAGCGGCTTTGCCAGTTCCGGTGGCCATGTGACCGAGGCCGGTGCACAGCAAAGTGCGAAAAGCTCCGCCATGGGGGGGCTTTTGTCGATGATCATGCCCGCAACCGGCACCAACAGCGTCGTTGTCGAAAAACACCAGAAAACAACCGTTGGCCTGTCGTCATCCGAGCAGGTGGGCATCGCCAAGAACGTGCTTGTGGGCGGGGTCTTGACGACATCGGTCGGCAAGCTGATGAAAACCTCCGTCGGGGAGGATATCGACATCGAGGCGAAGAAAAGCATCTTTGCCCGCACCGACAAACACACCCTGCATGCGAAGACCAAATTTGTCATCGGCGGGCCGGGCGGTACGATTATCATCGACAGCTCGGGCGTGACGATCAAAGCCAAACACCTGAAGGTAAAGGCGCCGAAGGTCGACTTTACCTCTGGCGCGCCGGATCAGGTGGATGCGCTCAATTCCGACAAGCCATTCGCACAGGATTGTAAGGGGAAGTAACATGAACCTACCTGAATTTCTGTCCCCCCCGCCCGAAAAAGAGGCCCTGCTTCTGGGGCTTGAGCATGTGATCTTTGATCCGGTGGACGAGGACGAGCCCGCCGAAGACGAGGGGCCCCTGCGCGCCTTCCTTCTGCTGGATGCCAGCCAAAGCCCCGACATCACCATCTGCCTTGAGGGGTTCAATGCCAAAGCGCGCTGCCTCTTTGACGGGCAGGCGCAAGAGGATCTTGCCGATGTCGCGCCCTGGCTGGTGGAGCTTGAACGCTATTCCGACACCTGGGACTGGTTTTGTCAGGACGGCTGGGCGAACAACTGGGGCGTGTTGATCCATTCGCGCCTGACGATGCCCAAGCTCAAGGTGCAAATGAAGAAATTCATCAAGATCGAGGACGAGGACGGCGAGTTGTATTTTTTCAAATACTACCGCCCCGAACACCTGAATACCTACCTGCCGGTCTTCGAGGAAAAACAGCTCGAAAGCTTTATGCGCGGGATCACGGCGATTTATGGCGAGGACCGAGAGGACCCCACCCGCGTGATCCGGCACAGCCGCACCGCCCGCGGGCGCTACAACGATGATGCGATCAACCTGATCGAGCGCGGCAAGCCCTTCATGATCCAGCCACCGACAGAGGCGGACGTGGCCGCTATCCTCGCCTCGGTAGAGGAGGGGGCATAACATGGGAAAACCGATCTGCCTGCTGGGTCATCCCCATGCCTGCCCCGCCGTTGACCCCGGCCCAAGGCCCCATGTCGGCGGCCCGGCCACAAGCGCGGGACAAAGCCACGTTAAGGTGAACGGCATCCCCGTTCTGGTCGAGAGCGGATCCTGCATGTGCACCGGCGTTCCCACCACGGCGAGCACCAGCAAGGGCTCCTCCAACGTCAAAATCAACGGCAAGGGCATTATGCGCCTTGGTGACAGCACCGCCCATGGCGGCAAAATGGTCGGGTGTTACCCGATGATCACCTCGCATTAAGGGCGCATTTGCGGCCATATCAGCGATCCGCATAGGTTCCATTCCATCTGTGGGGCTTCCCCTTGGCGCGGCAATGGGATAATCCGCGCAGCGGACACCAGAGGAGAGCCAAGATGGGCTACAAAGTCGTCGTTGTCGGCGCCACAGGTAATGTGGGCCGCGAAATGTTGAACATTCTGGCAGAGCGCCAGTTCCCCGCCGATGAGGTGGCCGCACTGGCCAGCCGTAAATCGCTCGGAACCGAAGTGACCTACGGCGACAAAACCCTGAAGACGAAGGACCTCGATACCTTTGATTTCAGCGGCTGGGACATGGCCCTTTTCGCCATCGGCTCCGGCCCGACCGAGAAATACGCCCCCCGCGCCGCCGAGGCGGGCTGTCTCGTGATCGATAACTCGTCGCTTTATCGCTATGACCCGATGATCCCCCTGATCGTGCCAGAGGTGAACCCCGGCGCGATCGAGAATTACGCGAACAAAATGATCATCGCGAACCCCAACTGCTCTACGGCGCAGATGGTTGTGGCGCTCAAGCCCCTGCATGACCGCGCCCGCATCAAGCGCGTGGTTGTCAGCACCTATCAGTCCGTCTCCGGCTCCGGCAAGGACGGCATGGACGAGCTTTGGGAGCAGACCAAGGCGGTTTACAACCCGGTCAAGGAAGTGCCCCCGTCACAGTTCACCAAGCAGATCGCCTTTAACGTGATCCCGCATATCGACGTGTTCCTTGAGGGCGGCGAGACCAAAGAAGAATGGAAAATGGTCGCCGAGACGAAAAAGATCGTCGACCCGGATATCAAGGTAACGGCGACCTGCGTGCGCGTGCCTGTCTTCGTTGGCCACTCCGAGGCGATCAATATCGAGTTCGAGGATTTCCTTGACGAGGACGAGGCCCGCGACATTCTGCGTGAGGCCCCCGGCATCATGGTTGTCGATAAACGCGAAAACGGCGGCTACATCACGCCGATCGAATGTGTGGGCGAATTCGCCACCTACATCAGCCGTATTCGTCAGGACAGCACGATCGACAACGGTCTGAACCTGTGGTGTGTCTCTGACAACCTGCGTAAAGGCGCGGCCCTTAATGCTGTGCAGATTGCAGAGCTTTACGGAAACCGGATCCTGAAGAAGGGCTAAACCCCTTTCATTCAGCAGAAAATCAAAGGCGCTCCAAATGGGGCGCCTTTTTTTCATCTGCCGCCAAGGATCGCCAATTGCCCTGCGTCTATCTTGTAGAGCGCACCATGCGCCCTGTCCCCCTTGCGCCAGTTTGGGCTGCGGCCCAGACTGGTGCATATTCAGATGATTTAAGGATGACTTATGTTTTTTCGTTCTTCTCTTTCGCTTCTGGCCCTCTGTGCAGCCATGCCTGCCTTGGCCGATGACTTTCGCACGACGGCGCCTATTTCCTCGGTTGTGGTCTACCCTCAGGGGGCCAGCGTCTCGCGCTCGGTTTCTGTCGAACTGCCCGCCGGCGCGCATCGTGTGCTCTTTCCTGTCTCCGGCCAGAACCTTGTGAACGGTCCGCCCCGCATCAAGGGCGAGGGGGATTTTGCCATTGGCGAGGTTGAAATCCTCTCCGGCTTCGTGACCGATCCCGAGGCCGTCTTTACCCCCGCGCAAACAGCCGCCAAAGCAGCGGCGGAGGAGGCCGGAGATGCGGTGACAGCAAAGTTTGACCAGCTGTCCACAGCGCGGATCGATCTGGGCGCGGCACTGGCACAGATAGAGTTCCTAAGGACCGTCTCTGCCGGATCGTTGGATGCCTTGAACGCAGAGGAACTGGCCGCAACCGCCGCCCTCATCGGTGGTCAGATCGCAGAGGCGGAGGCCAAGCGTCAGCTGGCCGAGGTTCAGGTGCGGGCATTGCAAGAGGAGCTGGCAGACCTGCAAAAGATCCAAAGGCAGGCAGAGAGCGATTTTACCCGCCTCTCCCCGCCCGCTGGCCCCGTGGATATGCTCGCGGTCTCTGTCGAGCTGGCATCGGCGGGCACCGTGTCGCTGTCCCTCGATCAGCTTGTCAGAAACGCTGGCTGGGCGCCGGAATATGAGCTGCGCCTGACCCGCGAGGACGCGGTGGTGAGCGTGGACCGCAAAGCGATGATCTATCAAAGCACCGGCGAGATTTGGGGGGATGTTGCGCTCACCCTCTCCACCGCCGATCCCTTTGCCGCCCTCGCGCCGGAAATGCCGCGTCCGAATCAGGCGGTTATGGACCAGCACTTGAACAAGCGCGCCATTGGCTCCGCATCCTATGCACCAAAGGTTGAACGTTCGATGGCAGAGGCCGACATGGCCGCAGGGAGCCTTGCCGCCCCCGAGCCGGTTGTGATCGCCGCAGGCGTGCGGATCGACGGGCTGTCGGTTACCTATGAATACCCGCGCGACGTGACCATCGCCACGGGACAGGACGGCGCGGTGCTCTCCCTCGACAGCTTTGAGCTGCAGGCCGAGCTGACGAACCTCGCCTCGCCCCGTTGGGACAATACGGCATTCCTGATGGCGAATATCACCAATGATCGCGGCGAGCCGATCCTTCCGGGCAATGCCTCTATCTACCGCGACGGGGCCTTTATTGGGCGCAGCGGCATGCCGCTTATCCCCGCTGGCGGGGCAGAGGATGTCTCCTTTGGCGCGTTGGAAGGGCTGCGGTTGAAATACCGTTTGCTTGATAACGACACCGGCGATGTCGGGCTGGTCAGCCGCTCCAACACCCGGGCGCAGATGATGGAGTTCAGCGTAGAGAACCTGACCGACGAGGCGCAGGATGTGCGCAGCCTGTTTGCCCTGCCCTATTCGGAGCAAGAGGACCTGATCGTCAAAACCCGCGCCCGTCCGGCGCCAAGTGCGGAGAATTACGAAAAGGACCGCGGCGTCGGCGCCTGGGACATGACCCTGCAACCGGGCGAGCAGCAAACCGTCACCGTGGACGTAAACATCTCATGGCCAAGCGGCTCCGGCCTGTATTGGCAGCCATAAGGCGGCCATGAAAAAGGGGCAGGGCGGATTTGGTTCCGCTCTGCCCCTTTTTGATTTCGAAGAACGCTCCGCGTTAGACGACGGCGAAGTTCCAGCCCTCGCCGGTCATGGATTCCATCACCCCGTCGCCAATGTCGATCCGCAGGCCGTGCAGCGTCAGGGAGCCGTCTTCCACCGCCTTTTGCACGAAGGGGAAGGTCGCAAGGTTGCGAATGGATACAGAGACCGCGGCCCGTTCCAAGGCCTTGATCCGCTCGGCCTCGTCGGTGATCTTGGAGACTTCCTCGTATCCCGGGCGCAAAATCTCCAACCAGCGGCCGATAAAGCTGGATTTCTCCTCCAGCTCCGGCATGTGCCCCTCGCACATATCCATACAGCCGCGCACACCGCCGCAATCGGAATGGCCGACCACGATCACATGGCTGACCTTCAGGACGCTGACGGCATATTCAACCGCGGCAGATGTCCCGTGAGGATCGCCATCGGGCAGATAGGGCGGCACAAGGTTGGCGATGTTACGGTGCAGGAAAATATCGCCCGTCTGCGCCCCAAAGAGCGCGTTCACATTCACACGCGAGTCGCAGCAGGAAATCACCATCATGCGCGGGCGCTGCCCTTCGTTTGCCAAACGACGGTACCAAGCCTTGTTTTCTTCATATGTGGTGGCGCGCCAGCCATGATAGCGGCTGACCAGAAACGCGGGGAGTGGTTTGACAAGTGGCATGATGTCTCCTTGGAAACGGGGTTGAAGGGCTTGATATGGAAAAACCAGACTAAATTCGAGCCATTTCTTGCGTCGGGCAGGCTTCGTGCAAATTCTTTCTTCACCCTCTTCTGTAACAAGAAGCCTCGGTGGGTGCATAAGAAATGGAGGACGGGGTGAACGTCCATAAAGAACTCGAATTTCGGGAAGGCCCGAACATGGATGAGGCATGTTTGCGCCTTCTGAGCTGTCAGATGGGTGTTCTGAGGGCAGAGGAAATGATCTGTCAGGTGCTCGTTGATCTGGCCACCTGTCTGGCCAATCTATCCCCGCGGCGAAGCGGCCTTGATGCGGACTACATCCTGGCGGAGGCCCGCGCGGTCATCCCCCTGGCCGAAAAGGTCGGTATGCTTGGCCTCGCGCGCGTTGCAGAAAGCGTTGTGGAATGTGCGGGCCGGCGCGAGGCGGCGGCCTTGGCAGCCACCCTTGCACGGTTGCAGCGCGTCGGGGATCGCTCCTTGCTGGATATCTGGGACTTTACCGATCTGGCCTGACGGTTTTGCGATCGTGGTTGCACTGGCAGGCGCAGCCTTTAGGCTGTGGGAAAATCAATGCCGGAGCATCCAATGTCCACGACTTTCGCGTCCAATCAATCGGGGGCTATCCCCCTTCACGTGATCCATTCCGACGGGGCGGAGGAGCAATTGGCCGCCCTTGGCGGTGCTGTGGCATCATGGGCGAAGGTCAACGGGTTTTCCGGCGCCTTGGGCACGGTTCTCATGGTGCCCTCTGATGACGGTATCGCCTGCGCTCTGGCGGGCTATGGCACGGTGGCAAAACGCGCCCGCGGGCGGTTTCATGGCGGAAAACTCTCCGCCAGCCTTGCGCCGGGAACCTATACCCTCAGCGGCGGCGTACCCGCCGATGAGGTTGAGGAATTCGCCTTGGGCTGGCTCTTGGGCAGCTATCGATTTGACCGCTACGCCAAGCAATCCTCCCCTCGCGCCGAGCTGATCGCGCCGGAGGGGATCGACGCCAAGCGGGTGGAGGCCATGGTCGCAGGGGAATTCCTGACCCGCGACCTGATCAACACCCCCGCCTCCGATATGGGCCCCTCGCAGCTTGAGGTTGCTGCCCGCGATTTGGCCGCAAAACACGGCGCGGCAATTGAGGTGACAGAGGGGCAGGCGCTGCTCGACAACAACTTTCCCATGATCCACGCCGTTGGTCGCGCCTCCGCCGATGCGCCGCGCCTGATCGACATGCGGTGGGGCGACGCGGGGCCACAGCTGACCCTCGTGGGCAAGGGCGTGTGCTTTGATACTGGCGGATTGAACCTGAAACCCGGTGTCTCAATGGGCCTGATGAAAAAGGATATGGGCGGCGCGGCGACGGTTTTGGGGCTGGCGCATATGATCATGGCGCTCGGCTGGCCTGTGCGCCTGCGGGTTCTGGTGCCTGCGGTGGAAAACAGCGTCTCCGCCAATTCCTTCCGCCCGCAAGACATCCTGCCCTCGCGCAAGGGCCTGACGGTCGAGATCAACAATACCGACGCCGAAGGGCGCCTCGTTCTGGCCGATGCCCTCGCCTTGGCCGACGAAGAATCGCCTGAATGTATCATCTCCATGGCGACGCTCACCGGCGCCGCACGCGTTGCCGTCGGGCCGGATCTTGCCCCCTTCTACTCGACGGATGAGGGGCTCGCCTCCGGTATCGCAATGGGCGCGACAGCGGCGGATCCGACATGGCGCATGCCCTTTTGGGAGCCTTACGAGAGCATGATCGAACCGGGCATCGCCGACCTCGACAATGCGCCCAAAGGGGGCTTTGCGGGCTCGATCACCGCCGCCCTCTTCCTGCGCCGTTTCGTGACCGAAACAGAGAGCTACACCCATTTCGATATCTACGGCTGGCAACCGAGCCCCGCTCCCGGTCGGCCAAAGGGCGGTTCAGGGCAGGGCGCGCGCGCGCTTTTGGCGGCCCTTCCTGCGCGCCTGGGGCTCCTGTAACGTGCCAGATCGCCGCCTGAACCCCAGCAATGGCCGCGTTGCGCCCGAGGCTCTGCGCGGCTTGGTAGAGGCCGATGCCTTCGTCACACCCGTGCCCCGCCGCGTCTCCATCCCCGTGGTTGACCTATGCGCGCGCCCCTCGGGCCCGCGCGATCGGCAATTACTCTGGGGCACGCTGCTGCATGTGCTGGAAGAGCGCGACGGTTGGGCCTTTGTCCAGAACCCTGCCGATGCCTATGTCGGCTATGTGCCCATGGGCGCGCTCGGGCCGGACGACTTGCCCAACTATCAGGTCTCGGCCCCCGCCAGCCACCTCTATCCCGCGCCCGATTTCAAAACCAAGGAACGCGCCAGCCTGTCTTTCGGCTCGCAGGTCCGCGTCATCGCTGACACAGGACGGTTTAGCGAAACCCCGCAGGGCTTTATCCCCCGCACACACCTCCGCCCGATTGCCTCGCCCTTTGCCGACCCCGTCACCGTGGCACAGCTTTTCTTCGGAACGCCCTATCTTTGGGGCGGGAACTCCGCGACGGGTATCGATTGCTCCGGCCTCGTGCAGATCGCCTGCCACGCCTGCGCCATTCCCTGCCCGGCGGATAGCGATTTGCAACAGGCGGCCCTCGGAACGGCCCTGCCCGATGACACGGCCCCCGAACGCGGCGATCTGATGTTCTGGAAGGGCCATGTCGCTTGGGTCGTGGACGCGGATACGATCATCCACGCCAATGCCCACCACATGGCGGTGGCCTATGAACCCATCCGCAATGCCCGCCTGCGGATCGAGGCTCAGGGCGATGGCCCTGTCACGGCCCACAAACGCCTCTCTCGCTAAAGCCTCAAACCAACCTGCGGCTTCTTATTGGTAAAAATATCCCGGGGGTCAGGGGGCTGGCCCCCTGTCGCGACCTCTTAGCCCACGGAACGGATCAATTTCCGCTCAAGCACCCGCAGCACGGTCTTTAACTCATGGCCGCGCTTCAAAATCTGCCCGTCCATGCCGATAACAGAATACATCCCCTGCTTTGCCCGCAGGCTGGGGCGCTTTTCAATGCGGTACAACGGGTTTTCGGCCGTGCGGCGAAAAACGGAAAACACAGCCACTTCGCGCAGGGATGAAATACCATAGTCGCGCCACTCCCCCGCAGCAACCATTCGGCCATAGAGCCCAAGGATGATGCTCAGTTCCGTGCGATGAAAGGCAACCTGCTGCGGCGGGCGAAACGGACCGGGATTTTGCTGGTTCATAGGGCCAGATTGGCGTCAATCCGCGGGCAAATCAAGCGCAGCCACAGTTTTGCCCCTAAATGACCGCAGCTTGACCTTCGAAGCTTCCAACCAGTGCCGCGGTTGTCCTTGATACCAAAGTCAATGCAGAGAGCTTCGGCTCTTACCCGACACGGCGGATTTATAGCCCCCACCCAGCCCGCCGTGTCGGGGCTGCATTAAAATAGCCCCCCAGCCCACCGTGGCTCGGGGGCTTTCTTTTGGCCGAATGTCTGCGCCACTTCGCCTTGCATGCCGCCGCGCCCTCGTGTCAGTTTCATCCAAACAACGAATGGAACCGACATGAATATCGATCTTCTCAAGGCCCTTTGCGAAACCCCCGGTGTTCCGGGGAACGAGGATCGCGTGCGCGACCTGATCAAAAGCGAGATCGAGGGGCTGTTTGACGAGGTCGTGGTCGATCCCATGGGATCACTTTTGTGCCGCCGCGATGCGGGCAAGGGCGAGGCACCGCAAAAAGTCATGCTTTTGTGCCACATGGACGAGATCGGCTTTCTGGTAAGCCATATCTCCGACAAGGGCTTTGTTTACCTGCAACCCGTTGGCGGTTTCGATCCGCGCAACCTCTTCTCTCGCCGTGTTATGGTCTGCGCCGAGGGCGGCGATCTGAAAGGGGTGATGAACCCTGCGGGTCGCCCGATCCATATTTCCGGTCCAGAGGAGCGCAAGAAGGTGCCCTTGGTCACGGATTTCTACGTTGATCTTGGGATGGACGGCGCCGCCGTGAAAAAGGCCGTGAAGGTCGGCGATATGGTCGTGATGGACGAACCCTTTCTCGAGATGGGGGACAAGGTGGTGTCCAAAGCGCTGGACAACCGCATCGCCTGCTGGCTCGGGATCGAGGCTATTCGCGGGCTGGGGCAGGAAAAAACCGGCTGCGAAATCCATGTGGTCTTTACCACGCAGGAAGAGGTCGGTCTGCGCGGTGCTCGCACCGCAAGCTTCGCCGTGCGCCCCGATATCGGCATCGGTATCGACACAACGCTGGCCTGCGACACGCCCGGCGTGCCGGAGCAGGACAGAACCACCAAGCAGGGCGAGGGCTTTGGTCTGCATGTGCGCGACAGCAGCTTTATCGCCGATAAAGGCTTGGTGGCAGAGATCGACGCCTTGGCGACCAAGCTCGAAATCCCCTTCCAGCGCACGATGCTGCGCGCGGGCGGGCAGGATGGTGCAGCGGCGCAGCAAGCGGCCGCGGGTGCACGGGCTGTCGGCATTGTCGTTGGCACACGCTATATCCACACGGTGACGGAGATGATCCACAAATCCGATCTGGAAGCGGCGCGTGATATTCTGACGGCCTACCTCAAAACCTTCTGATCCGCCGGAGGCTCTTGCAGAACCTTAAGCCCGTATTCCGCACCCTTCAGGGTGCCGGGGCCCTTTTCTGCAAGGTGCCGCTTTGCGGCGATCAAAAGGGAATAATCCGTCAGGTAGGGGCGCAAAGCCTCCAGATCGACCGTGTCGCGGTCGACGGCGGTGATTTCCGCTTGGGAGTGCTGGTCAGAGGTGGTGTTGTCGGCTGATGAGGGATCTCTGCCGCTTTCGGTAAGTGCGGGCAGTGCCGGTTGTCGCGGCATTTCCTTGGTGTCCGACGTTTGCTCCATTTCGAGATTGGCCAGCATGCCCGCGAGGTATTCCTGCGCACTTTGCACTCTGGCTTCATAGGGGCCGAACCACGCTTTGATACGCTGTGTCGCTTCTGCAAAGGTCGCCCCTTCGCCAAGGCGGGCCTGCTGCAGTTCCTTGCGCAGGACAGCCAGATCGGCGGCGCAGCGCCGCAGGGCGGGGATGTTGCGGTTGTCTTGCCGGACGATTGCGCGGGCCCTGTCCAACACGCGGTGCATTCGCTGAACGAGCCTTTCGTTGCCTTGTTCAAGTTGTGGTTTGATCCCTGACAGGATCATTCCCTGCAGGGTGGGCGCTTGGGTGGGTCTATGGGCGGGGGCCTTGTAGGCGGAGGTTGAGGGCATGGCAGGGCCTTTGAGAGGATGGGTTCTCCATAAGATTTGCGGAAAACTCTATATGTTTGGTTAACAGCCGCGATTTCGCCCGGGTTCAGGCAAAGGCCCCCTGACAAAACCACCCCGCCGAAAGGGCGCCGCCATGGGCGTAGTAGAGCCAGAGCACTGCCCCCTCCTGCGTGGTCACGCGCCAGTAATCGCGGGTGCCATTGCGCCAGCCGGGTTCGTCCAGCCACCATTCCGGGGCGATCCGTTCGGGCCCTGTGGCCCTTGCCACGGTGTAGGGGCGGCGACGCCAGTGGAACATCAGGGGCAGGGCCCCCTCTGCACTTGCCCGCCCGCCGCCTGCCTCGCGGACCATCTCGGGCGGGTGCAGGACCAAGGGGCGGGGGATGGCGGGGCGCCGGGGCCACCGCGTTGAGGGGGCTGACCATGCGGCGGCCAGAACCTGTGCCGCCTTTTCGGGGATGTGGCTTTCGCCGGGATGCAGGCGGGTGATGTGCTCCAGTCCGACACGCGCCCCGATCCGCCCGATCAGGTCATCCATATCGGTGCATTGGGCGGCGGGCGGGGCCGGGGTGCTGCCGGATTTGGCGGGGGCGGGCAGCTGGCTTTTGTGCTGATGCTCCTGCAGGGGCTCTGTCTGATACGCTTCGAGGCGCAGGGTGTCGATGCCGGGGCCTGCGTCGATCTCCTCCAGCTTCATCACCATCAGGGGGCGCAGGCGGTCCGGCGTGGCAGAGGGGCGGGCGAGGCCGACGGTGACCACCTGCATCGTGTGATCGCATCGCAAAGCCTGCAGGCGTAGACCGCGGGCGCCACGCCCCTTGCCCGCCAGCTTGGCGCAAAGCGGTGGCAGCAAACGGTCAAACCCCGCCACCAGATCGGCCATAAGGCCGATTGGCTCGGGCAGGGTGAGGCGCACGGAGAACCCCTCTGGCGCGCGGGCGGGGGAGAGGGGCTCCGGCGCGGTGCCCATGGCCTGATCCAGACGCAGGACGAGCTCCTTGCCAAAGCGCCGCGCAAGGGTGGCGCGGGGTTGGCCGACCAGTTCGTCAATCCGGCGCAGGCCCAAACGGGCCAGCTGCGCGGTGACGGGCTGTGGCAGGCGCAGGGCGGCGGCGGGCAGGGGGGCGAGGGCCTGTCGCATCTGCCCCGGCGGGGCAATGCGCGGCACACGCCCCCTGCTCGCCGCCGCCTGAGGCGCTGCGCCGCCGCGCTCCCAATGCCGCCTTTTGGCGGCGCGGGAGCGGGTGGCGAGCGCCTCCTGATCGATGTCGTCGCCGCTGCGCGCTGGTCTGGCGGGTTGGCCTGCGTAGCGGGCGAGGGCCCATGCCGCGCCGACGGTGTCGGCGATGCCGGCCTGCACGGTCAGGCCCAGATCGTCGCAGTCGGCTTCGAGGCGCGCCATCAGGCCCGCCTCTCCGCCGAACAGATGTGCGCAGCCGGTGATATCGGCCAGCAGGGAAGCGGGCGGGGTGGCCGCGACCCATGGGGAGAACTTGCCCGCCCATCGTTCCAGAGCCTCAAGGAAGGCCTCCTCGGCCTGCGGGTTGGACAGGAGGGTGCGCAGCTCGGCGCAGAGGGCGCGGGCGTCGCGCAGGGATTGCCCGGGGTGCAGGCCCGCGGCACTGGCGGCGGCGTTGACCGCGCCTATCACCTGCGTCTGCCCGCTGTCGCGCACCACGGCAAAGGCCCCCTCGTCCAGAAGGGGCTCAAGCCGGATCAGGCGTTCCGCCGCAAGGCGGGGGAACCAGATGGACAGGATGCGTCGGTTGGGCATGGTGGGCACATATGTTCACTAAATGTTCCAGTTTAGGGATGTGCGCTGCAAAGTCGAGTCTGGTCGGGGGGCGGTGGGGTGGCTAGACTGTTCCCATTCTTTTGCGGGACTTTATTGAATGAAACGATGTATCGCCCTTGCCCTTGCCGCCGTGATTGTCGGCGGTGCGCCCCTTATGGCCCATGACGATGTTACGAATCCGGCGGTGAAGGCGCGGATGCAGGCCATGGTGGATATCTCGCTTGCCTCGCAATGGCTGCGGCAAATGGCCAGCGAGAAAAGGCCGTTCAGCAAACCCTTTGCCGAGAAGTCTGTCGCGACCCTTATGGCGCGGGCGGAGGCTTTGCCGGAGCTCTTTGCGGCGCAGGAGCGCGACCATGCTTCCGAAGCGGCGCCGCAGGTCTGGACAGACCGCGAGGGGTTCCTCGCCGGGGTTCAGGCCATGGAAAAGGCGGCTGCCGGGGTTGATACATCCTCCGCCGCCAGCATCAGCGCCACGCTCAAGCCGCTGCTGGACAGCTGCACCGCCTGCCACAAAACCTACCGCATTTCGAAGTGATCAGCCGCAGGAGACCCGCAGGATGATGCCGTCGTCATTGGTGTAGAAGTTGACCCGCGCCGGATTGTATTCCTGCGTCGCGATATCCTCGCGCCCCAGCACACGGTAGGGGCGGGTCAGGCCGAGGTCGGGGACCACGGATTTGTTCTGGCCAAGGGTGATGCCGAGGGCCTCTGAATCGCAGGTGTCGGGTTCGCGCTCTTCCAGCCCGTCATCGACTTCGGGGGTTGTGAATTGATCGTCTTCCTCGACCGTGGTCGCGCAGGCGCAAAGCGTCAGGATGCCCACCCAGAGTATCGCTTGTTTCATCACCTAACTATCCCTCGTCTGTTGTCATTACCCATGCCATAAGCCATGCTTTTGACAGGCATAGTAACCGCAAGTCGCGGAAATGAAAGTATGCCCGATGGGTGCCGTAGGGGCGGCCTGCATGTCGCCAGGGCGTTTGCGCCGCAATCCGCCCTTGAAAGACCCCTGTTTCGCACCATAGCCCGGAGGCCCAAGTGACCACGAAAACCGACCGACCCCTGCTTGCCGTTCTGATCGACGCCGACAATACCTCGCCCAAGGACGCCAAGGCGATCTTTGAAGAAATCGCCAAGTTCGGCGAGGCGAGTGTGCGGCGGTGCTATGGCGACTTTTCCTCTAGCCAGATGAAGGGGTGGTCTGCTGTGCAGGCCGAACTGGGCCTTGTTCCGTTCCACCAGCCGGCCAATACGGTGGGCAAGAACGCCAGCGATATTGCCCTTGTGATCGACGCGATGGACCTGTTGCATTCCGGCCGTTTTGACGGGTTTGTTCTGGTCAGCTCGGACAGTGACTTTACCCGCCTTGCCAGCCGCGTGCGCGAGCAGGGGCTGGATGCCTACGGCATGGGCTTGCGCAAAACACCCGAGGCCTTTCGGGCGGCCTGTAAGCGGTTCATCTATATCGAGAACATCCGCGCGCCCGAGGCCGGTGCAACGGCAGAGCAGGCCAGCAAACCCCATGAGTTGGACGACAAGTCCCTGAAAACCGCGCGGGATCTGATCCTGAAGGCGATGGAGGGGATGGATCAGGAGGACGAGTGGTATCCACTGGGGCAGCTTGGGCAGCTCTTGGTCGCGGCGCAGCCCGACTTTGACACCCGTAACTACGGGCGCGCAAAGCTGAGCTCCCTCGTGGAGGCGATCAAGATTTTCGAGACGCGGCGCGGGCCGGGCAATCAGGTGCTGTTGCGGCGCTTGGACTAGGTTGCCCTAGGCGCGGGCGCCATAGCGGGCCATGAACATCTCTACCGCGCCGGTGATGATCCTGTCGGCCTCTGTCTTGGTGAAGCTCTGGTCAACGCCCATGATCAGCCGCGAGAAGAGGTCGGCCTTGCACAGTTCGGTAAACTGGTCGGCGGCGAGGGTCAGGTCCGCGATCTCCAACTCTTTGCGGGCAATCGCCCCCTCGAAATAGGACACGAGGCTTTCGCGGACCTTCTCTGGCCCGCAGCGGTGGAATTCCCGCCCGAGGTCGGGGAAGCGGTCGGCTTCAGCAACGCAGATGCGGAACACGCCGCGGCCAAAGGGCGAGAGGGAGAAATCGAGGATCCGTGTGGCGGCCTCTGTCAGGACCTCTTTCGCCGGTTTGGAAAAGTCGATCTCGTGCAGGGCCGTGTCGGCCTGCATGCGGCATTCCTGTGTGGCGATCTCCATGAACAGCAGTTTTTTATCGGGAAAGTAGCTGTAAAGCGTCGCCTTGGAGACCCCGGCCGCCTTGGCGATGAGGTCAACGCTTGCGCCTTCGAACCCGTCTTGCAGGAAAATCTCGCGGGCGCCTTCGACCACCTGATCGAATTTTCGGCCACGCTTTATCTCCGTCACTGGTGCGTTCATGGTCCCTCCCGGCTTGGAGAATGAGTATAAACTGGACAGTTTAGTTTCGGCAAGCCGAGGGGGAGGCCGGTGGTGGTGTGATCAGGGATCATTCGCTAGGCAATGAGGCGCTGCAAGCGCCGGTTGCGGTGCAGTTGGAGGTTGCGATTGTGGTGTCCTGACCGCCCGAGGGACCCGAGGGGAAGGTGAGGGCGGGGAAGTCGACGGGTGTTGTGCTTGCGGCCGCAGGCAGGGACATGGCCGCGGCAAGGAGGGCAGATAGAGAGAGTGTTCGTAGCATTTTCATTGTCCTTTCCGGTTAAAGTGAACTGTTTGGTT
The DNA here is from genome assembly GCA_018524345.1 of Harenicola maris. Classification (GTDB taxonomy): domain Bacteria; phylum Pseudomonadota; class Alphaproteobacteria; order Rhodobacterales; family Rhodobacteraceae; genus Harenicola; species Harenicola maris. Next base: position 61,153 of record JADQAZ010000002.1, on the reverse strand, counting down.
CAAAAGTGAAGCTAAACCGATCTGTTCAGTTTGCAAGTCCAAAATGAACTGAACGGTTCATTTCGTTTTGCCTGCGCGGAATGTCGCCTCTGGCGGGGTGCCCCGCGGCGTGGTAACCGGAAAGGGATGTTGGCAATCTTCCTGAAAACACTGCCGTTTTTTGGCGTTATCGCGTTGGGATACCTCGCGGCCCGAAGGCAGTTTTTCAACGAGGCCGCCACGGCGGCCCTGACAAAATTCGTCTTCTACTTTGCTCTTTCGGCGATGGTTTTCCGGTTTTCGGCGAATCTTAACCTCGCCGATGTGCTGGATTGGACATTCGTCTTTGCCTACCTCGCGGCGACGATGCTGGTTTATATTCTGGCCACCGGCGTTGGGATGTGGCGCGGGCTTCCGGTGGCGGAGGTTGCGGTGGAAAGCCAATGCGCGGTGATCGGCAATGTCGGTTTCCTTGGCCTGCCTATGTTGGCCCTGTTGATGGGCGAGGCGGCGGTGGGGCCGGTGATGATGGTTTTGGCGGTGGATATCCTCGTCTTTGGGTCGCTGATTGTTATTCTGATCACCGGCAGCCGCGATGGCCGCATTAGCCTGCGGGTGTTGCGGACTGTGGGGCGCGGATTGGTGACCAACCCGATGGTGATGGCCATTGCTGCGGGGTTTATCTGGTCCGGGCTGCATATTCCTATTCCTGATCCGATGAACGAGTTTCTGGCGATATTGGGCGGGGCGGCGACGCCGGGGGCCCTGTTTGCCATTGGTGCGAGCCTCGCCAACAAGAGCGCAGAGCGGATGAGTGTGGCGGGCTGGCTGTCGGTTTGTAAGTTGATCCTGCATCCTTTGGCTGTGGCGGTGGCGGTTTTGTTCGTCTTTCCGGTCGAGGCCTTTGCGGGGGCGGTGATGATTGCGGCGGCGTCTTTGCCGGTGGCGGGGAACACCTATATCATTGCGCAACACTACGGGACGGCGCCTGCGCGGGTTTCGGCGACCATTCTGGTGTCGACAGCTTTCAGTATTCTTACCGTATCGCTCGTCATCGGGCAGTTCGGGCCCTAGGCGGGCGTTGGAATTTGGATATTTGAGCCAATAAGAAACCTGGCACCTCGAAAATAGAACAAATCATGAATATGATGGGTGTGCCGAATCGAAGGTGGCCTATGTTTTGTGAGTTGAGCGCGACGTCGAATTTTACCTTCCTCACCGGGGCCTCGCATCCGGAGGAATATATTGAGCGTGCGGGCCTTATGGGAATGAGGGCCTTGGTGATTGCGGACGAGAACTCCGTGGCTGGTATCGTGCGGGCGCATACGCGGGCGCGGGAGATTGGCCGTGTGGTGGCGGAGCGGCTGGCGGCGGAGGCGGTGGACGGGCCGATTGGGCCGCCGCGGCCCGAGGGGGCGCCGGTTGCGCCCTCGCTTGATGTGACTTGTGTGCCGCGATTGGTGCCGGGGGCGCGGGTGGTGTTGGAGGACGGGTTTGCCGTGACTTGCCTGCCGCGGGATCGGGCGGCTTGGGGGCGATTGTGCCGGTTGATTTCCTTGGGGCGGTTACGGGCGCAGAAGGGCGATTGCGCTCTGCGGATGAGCGATTTGATGGACTGGTGCGCGGGGATGGAGATGCTGGTGCATCCCGACACGGGCCGTGAATTTATGCGTCGTTTCAAACGGTTGCACAGCGCCTTTGGCGGGGCCGTGCATCTGGTGATGGCGCCTGTTTATGACGGGCAGGACAGGGCGCGGTTTGCCCGTTTGGCGGAGATGGCGGCGCAGTTGGGGGTGGGGCTTTGTGCCTCTGCCGCGCCGGTTATGCATGACGGGCGGCGGCGGCGATTGGCGGATGTGCTCTGCGCCATTCGGAAGGGGTGCCGTGTGGAGGAGCTGGGCCGGAGTGCCCTTGCCAACGGGGAGCAGAGGCTGCGCTCTGCCGCCGAGATGGCCCGCCTGTTTGCGGGGCATGAGGCGGCTCTGACGCGGGCGGGGGAGATTGCGGAGCGGTGCCGGTTCTCTCTTGATGAGCTGCGTTATGAATACCCCAGCGAGGTGACGGGGGGCGAGAGTGCGGCGGAGCGGTTGGAGCGTTTGGCCCTTGCGGGCTTGCGCTGGCGCTATCCCTACGGCGCGCCGGAGCGGGTGCAGGGGATGCTGCGCCATGAGCTGCAGCTGATCGGGAAGCTGGGCTATGAGCCCTATTTCCTGACCGTCCATGACATTGTGGATTTCGCGCGGGAGCGGGGGATTTTGTGTCAGGGACGCGGGTCGGCGGCGAATTCTGTGGTGTGTTTTTGCCTTGGCGTGACATCGGTTTCGCCCGAGATCGGGACCATGGTTTTCGAGCGTTTCGTCAGCGAGGCGCGGGGCGAACCCCCTGATATTGATGTAGATTTCGAGCATGAGCGCCGCGAGGAGGTGATCCAGCATATCTATGAACGCTATGGCCGTCACCGCGCGGGCCTTTGCGCGACGGTGATCCATTATCGCGGCAAGCGGGCGGTGCGCGAGGTGGGGCGGGTGATGGGGCTGAGCGATGATACGCTGGGCGCTTTGTCGAGCCAGATCTGGGGTTGGGGCGGATCGGGGATCGAGGCGGCGCGGCTTCGGGAGGTGGGGCTGGATCCGAATGATCCGCGGCTGCAGCTGACCCTGCGGTTGATCGAGGAAATACAGGGGTTTCCGCGTCACCTTTCGCAGCATGTGGGCGGGTTTATCATCACCGAGGGGCGGCTGGATGAGCTTTGCCCCGTGGAGAACGCCACGATGGAGGACCGGACGGTCATTCCGTGGGACAAGGATGACATCGACAGTCTGGGTATTCTGAAGGTCGATATTCTGGCCCTCGGGATGTTGACCTGTATCCAGAAAGCCTTTGATTCCCTTGAGAGATATCACGGGTTGGATTTTAATCTTGCGACCCTGCCGGGGGAGGATCCTAAGGTTTATGACATGCTCTGCCGCGCCGATAGTCTGGGCGTGTTTCAGGTGGAGAGCCGGGCGCAGATGAACTTTCTTCCGCGGATGCGGCCGAGGACCTTTTATGACCTTGTGATCGAGGTGGCGATCATTCGGCCCGGCCCGATTCAGGGCGATATGGTGCATCCGTTTTTGCGCCGCCGGAACGGGGAGGAGGAGGTGTCTTTCCCCTCTGATGCGCTGGGCGAGGTTTTGGGGAAGACCCTTGGGGTGCCGCTGTTTCAAGAGCAGGCGATGCAGATCGCGATTATTGGCGCGGGCTTTTCACCCGAAGAGGCGGACCGGCTGCGCCGTGCACTGGCCACCTTTAAAAAACATGGCAATGTCAGTGAGTTACGCGACAGGTTCCTGCGCGGGATGGCGGCGAACGGCTATGACGCGGAGTTCGCGGAGCGTTGTTTCAGCCAGATCGAGGGGTTTGGCAGCTATGGGTTTCCGGAAAGTCATGCGGCGAGTTTTGCCCTTCTTGTCTATGCCTCGGCTTGGCTGAAGTGCCATCATCCGGGGATCTATGCCTGTTCGCTGCTCAATTCGCAGCCGATGGGATTTTATGCGCCTGCACAGATTGTGCGGGATGCGCGGGAGCATGGGGTCGAGGTGCGCCCTGTATGCGTAAACGAAAGTTATTGGGATAACGTTATGGAACCGGACGGTCGGGGGGGATTGGCCCTGCGCCTTGGGTTCCGGCAGATCAAATCCATGCGCGAGGAGGAGGGCCGCTGGATTTCTGCGGCGCGAGGCAACGGGTATCTGGCGGTGGAGGAAGTCTGGCGCCGTGCGGGGGTGAAGCCGCATTTGATCGAGATTTTGGCCGAGGCGGATGCCTTTGAAAACATTGGGCTTTCGCGGCGAGAGGCGCTGTGGGAGGCCAAGGCATTGCGGGGGGATGCGCCGCTGCCGCTCTTTGCCGGGGACATCGACGGAGAGGGGATTGTGGAGCCTGCCGCGCATCTGCCGGAGATGACTTTGGGTGAGCAGGTGGTGGAGGATTACGTGTCCATGCGCCTGACGTTGCGGGCGCATCCTGTGGCGCTGCTTCGGCATATATTAACCCCCGGTGCGCCGCGTTACGGCGGCGGCGAGGGGGCGGTAGAGCCATAAAAACTTGATGCACAACTGATGCACATCCGATGCACAACCCATATGCTGATTCGTGCAGATCGGGGGGTTAGAGGCCCGCCTCCTCTGCGCGGATGATCCCCATGCCGAGGAACAGCAGCCCCATGAGCGCGATAAACGAGAGCGCGGTGAAGGCATAGACGAGGCGGCCCAAGATCGAGAATTCGCCGAAGTGCTGATACATCCGGTTGATCGGCACGCCGCTGGGTTTCATCAGGACGGTAATCATGAAGCTGCCGCTGAAAGCGATGAGGAGGAGCGTCAGGATCGCGTCCATTTCATCGGGGGCGCGCACGCCGCCCCAGTTGAAGGCAAGGGCCGTGTTTGGCCAGAGCAGGGCAAGGGGGGCAATCGCCGTCAGTTTGCGCAGCATGGGGTTCCCTTTCGCATCGTATAAATGTCGCATCGTATCAATCCGGCTGTCAGCATGGCGGGCTGTCGTGGCGGATGTTTGGCGCGGCTTGGGTGGTTTTGTGCCGGGGGATCAGAGCGGGGTGAGCGTGACGGGCAGGCCATTGGTGGGCACGGGCGTGGGGATTTGCCGCCATTTCGGGTGATCCTTACCCGCGCTGGTGATGCGGTAGCGGCGCAGCAGGTGGGTCATGACGGTTTTGATCTGCATCCCCGAGAAATGCATCCCGATGCATTTATGGGCCCCGCCGCCAAAGGGGGCGAAGGCGAATTTATGGGGCGGGGGCGCGGTGAAACGCGCGGGGGTGAAGGCGTTTGGATCGGGCCAGAGGGCGGGGTCCATCATCACGGGGCCGGGGGCGATGACAAGGTCGGTTCCGGCGGGGATGCGGGTGCCTTTCCATGCGGTCTCTGCCGTGGCGCGGCGGGCGGTAAAGGCCGAGGGGGCGTGGATGCGCAGGGCCTCGTTCATGGTATTTTCGATCAGGGGGAGGCTGCCGAGGTCATCGTATTGCAGGGGGCCGGGGGGCAGGTTGGCGATTTCGGCGCGCAGGGCGTGTTGCAGCGATTGGTCCTGTGCCAGTGCATCGGCCATGACCGTTAATGTGCCGGTGACGGCGTCATGGGCGGCGATCAGCAGGAAGTTGAAGTGATCGGCGATGTCCTTGTCTGACCATGCTTTGCCGTCCTCGTCCTGTGCGATGCAGAGCTGGCTGAAGAAATCCTCGCCCGGGGCGGCGCGGCGGGCTGTGATCAGCTGTTGGAAGGTTTCCGAGAGCGCGGCGCGGGCGCGGATGCCGCGGCCATAGGGCAAGAAGGGCAGGTTGAGGCGCAGGATGCCTGCGGTGCCGCGGACCTCGCGGATAAAGAGGGTGTTGAAGCGGGCGATCTGGGCCGGGTCTGTCAGGCCCATAAAGACGCGGGCGGCGAATTCGAGGGTCAGCGCCTTGGCGCGGGGGGCAAAACGGGTTTTGCGCCCTGTGGGCCAGGTGGGCAGGATGCGGGCGGTCTCAAAGTTCATCTGTTCGAGGTAGCCGCGCATGACATCGGCGCGAAAGGCGGCCTGCATGGTGCGGCGGTGGCTGCGGTGGTCGGCATCGTCGCGGTGGAGGAGTCCGCCGGAGAAGAAGGGGGCGAAGGCGCGCAGGCCCTGCTGCGCCGAGTAGATGCCGTCGCGGTTCATCAGCACCTCCTCCAGCGCGTCCGGCCCCGCCAGCACCACCCAGGTCTGGCCGAAGACGGGGAGGCGGAAGACCTCGCCGTAGCTGTCGCGGTTGCGAAAATAGGTGCCGTAGGGATCGCGCAGGAAGGGGAGGGTTTGGCCGATGACCGGCAGGGCGCGGGGGCCGGGGATATGGGTCAGGTCGGGCATGGGGCATGTTGTGACGTTGCGGAGGCGGGCGCAAGGGAGGCTGGTCAAACGCGCCTGTCGGGGGCAGGTTTGAGGCAACTTATGGGAGAGGCATCATGGACGATATCGTTATTCTGAGCGGCGCGCGCACCGCCATTGGCACATTTGGCGGGTCATTGGCCGGGGTGGCGCCGATCTCCCTTGGGGCGCAGGTGGGTTCTGCGGCGCTGGAGCGGGCCGGGGTTGAGGGCGGCCAGATCGGCCATGTGGTGTACGGCCATATCATCAACACCGAGCCGCGCGATATGTATCTGTCGCGGGCCTCTGCCATGGAGGCGGGGGTGCCGGAGGGGGTTCCGGCGATGAATGTGAACCGTTTGTGCGGGTCCGGTGCGCAGGCGGTGGTTTCGGCGGTGCAGTCGCTGGCGCTGGGCGATGCGGAGTTTGCCTTGGCGGGCGGGGCGGAGTGTATGAGCCGCTCGCCCTATATCATGGCGGCGCCGCGCTGGGGCGCGAAGATGGGCGATGTCGGGGCGCAAGATATGATGCTGGGGGCGCTGAACTGTCCCTTTGGCACCGGCCATATGGGCGTGACCGCCGAGAATGTTGCCGAGCGGCATGATGTGAGCCGCGCCGATCAGGATGCCTTTGCCTTGGAGAGCCAGCGGCGCGCGGCGGCGGCGATAGCAGAGGGGCGCTTTGCCGAGCAGATCGTGCCGGTTGAGGTGCGCGCGGGGCGCAGCACGGCGATGTTCGAGGTGGACGAGCACCCCAAGGAGACAAGCGCCGAGGTCTTGGCGGGGCTGCGCCCGGCCTTTGCCAAGGGCGGCAGCGTGACCGCGGGCAATGCCAGCGGCATCAACGACGGCGCGGCGGCGCTGGTGCTGGCGCGGGCCGATGCGGCGGAGCGGGCGGGCCTGACGCCGCGCGCGCGGGTTCTGGGATACGCGCACGCCGGGGTTGCGCCCGATGTGATGGGCCTTGGCCCGATCCCTGCGGTGGGGCAGCTGCTGGAGCGGCTTGGCATGACGGCGCAGGATTTCGATCTGGTGGAAAGCAACGAGGCCTTTGCCTCGCAGGCGATTGCGGTGAACCGTGCGCTTGGGCTGGACGCGGCGCGGGTGAACCCCAATGGCGGGGCGATTGCGCTGGGCCATCCGGTGGGGGCGACGGGGGCGATCCTGACGGTGAAGGCTCTCTATGAGCTGGAACGGACGGGCGGGAAACGCGCCATTATCACCATGTGCATCGGCGGCGGGCAGGGCATTGCCCTTGCGATTGAACGGATGTGATCTGCCGCGAGAGCAGTTTGCGGCAGCAAACTGCCCGGCCCAACGGGGCATGAGGCCCCAGGGCCGAGGGTGCCCGGGCGGGAGGGTTTGCCCGCCTGCGAGCCGTTAGTTTTTGAGGGAAACGCTGGCGAGGGCCTGACCGGAAAGGGAGCGGTCGAGGGCCTCTGGCCCGCTGATGACCACGCGGTTGCGGCTGACCTGTGCGAGGGCGATCAGGGCATTGCGGCTGAAGGGGTCGAGCAGGCCGACGTAGCGCCAGAGGACCTCTCCCTCGCTTGCGTGGTTGTAGGTGCCGAAGAGTTCCACCCCCTCGAGCCGCCCGATGCCGATGCGGCGGATGCGCGGGGGGGCGGCATTCGGGTCCTGCGCCAGAAGGCCGGGCACCAGATCGCGCGAGATGGCCGCGCCGAATTGTTCGAGGCGGCGGGTTGTCTCCCCCGCGGGGACCTGCGCCTGCGCGAAGGAGAGCGCCTCGACGAACTGCCCCTCGGGGGAGGTGAAGACGAATTTCACGAGGCCGGACGAGGGCGCTGTGTCCATCCGCGCGACCCAGCCTGCGTCGCTTGTGGGCAGGACGATATCGAAAGGGCTGGTGATCTTGGACGGATCGCCCAGAAGGCTGCCATCGACGGTGATGGGGGTGCCGCTGATGCGGGTGCCAAGGTCGCTGGGGTCAAAGCGGAAGCCCTCTTGTGCGCTGGCCTGTCCGGCCCAAAGCACCGTGCAGAGCAGGGCGATCAGGCGGCGTGCGGGCAGGGGGCGGCGTGGGGGCATCGGGGATACTCTTTTAACAGGCGTGACGGAGATCGGCACAAACAAACATGGCCGCAGTATGGAGGAAACGGGCAGTGCCCGCCAGTGGGGCGGGGGTTAGTTGCCCGCCGCGCTATCTGTCAGGCGCAGGGTGGAGAGCGCCTTGCCAGACAGGGTCTGGGCGTGGTCATCGGGGCGCTGGATCGTTGCAAAGGCCTGATTTATATGGCTGACGGCATAGAGGCTTTGCTCCATATCCGGATGCGGCAGCGAGACGAAACGGTAGTAATAGGCAAGGCCATCGGCGGGGTCGCGGTAGGTGCCGGTGAGTTCCATCGCGCGCAAGCCCCCAAGGGTGATTTCGCGGGCGGGGGAGGCGGTGACGTCCTGATGGGTCTGCGACATCAGGGCGGGGGCCTGTGCCTCGAGCTGTTCCCCGACCACGGCGAGGCGGTCCTCCATCGAAGCGGGGGCGCCGGATTCGTCCTCGTTCGGGATTTTGATCGGCGCGATAAAGAGGCTTTCCATCAGCCCGCCGTCGGGCGCGCGAAAGTTGAACTGCACAAGCCCGCCGGTGGGCATTTCCTCGACGCCGACGGTGTGGGTGTCGGTGGGCCGTTTGGGCACCACCAGTTGCAGGCGCAGCGGCACGGGGGTGCCTGCGCGGGCCTCGAAGGCATCGTCGATTTTGAAAGTGCGGCCAATGACCAGATCGGAAGGGCCGGTATTGGTATTGCTGCCGCCAAAGCCCGGAAGGGATACGCCGCTGACGTTCAGCACCATTACGAAGGCAAAGAGCAGAACGGAGAGGGGAATCAGGGTGCGGGCTTTGAACATTGGGGCTCTTGCAAAATGGGGGTGGGTTTGTCGGCGCTAACCTAGGATCAGTGCGGGGGCTGTGCAATGGACAGTTGCACCCACCGGCGCATCCATGCCTTATCGGGAAAACGGGGGGCAGGATGGACCAGAAAACACTTCGGAAACGGATTTGGGGCTGGATGGCGTTCGATATCGCGACGCAGCCTTATTACACCTTGGTTTTGACCTTTTTCTTCGGGCCGTATTTCGTTTCGGTGGTCACGGGGAGCTTTATGGCCGGCGGCATGGACGAGATGGCCGCCGATGCGCAGGCGCAGAGCGTTTGGTCATTGGGGCAGACGGTGACGGGCCTCTTTATCGCCTTTTCCGCGCCCCTGCTGGGCGCTGTGGCCGATACCACGGGGCGGCGGATGCCGTGGATTTACCTGTTTTCGGGGTTTTATGTGATCGGGGCCTTTGGGCTTTGGGTCATGGTGCCGGACGGGTCGATGATGTGGTGGGCGCTGGTGGCCTTTGGCATCGGCTTGGTCGGGGCCGAGTTCACGACGATTTTCACCAATGCGCTGCTGCCTGATCTGGGTAGCTCGGAGGAGATCGGCAAGATTTCCGGCATGGGCTATGCCCTTGGTTATGCGGGCGGGTTGGTTTCTGTTTTGGTGATGCTCTGCCTGTTTGCGGAGAACGAGGCGGGGGTGACCTTTCTGGGTCTGACGCCGCCCTTTGGCCTTGATGCCGCCGCCCGCGAGGGGACGCGTTTTGTCGGGCCCTATACGGCGCTGTGGTTCATGGCGTTTATGGCGGTGTTTTTCCTGTGGGTGAAGGAGCCGCGGGTCACGGCGCGGGTGCAGGGCGGGACGGTGCGGGCCTCGCTTGCCTCGCTCAAGGCCTCTTTGGTTTCTGTGCTGCGGATACGGACGCTGGCGGCCTATCTTGGCTCTTCGATGCTCTATCGGGATGCGCTGAATGCGCTTTATGGTTTTGGCGGCACCTATGCGGTTCTGGTTCTGGACTGGTCCCTGACGCAGGTGGGGATTTTTGCGATCCTCGGGGTGATTACGGCGGGTCTGTCGACTTGGGCCGGGGGCCATTGGGACAGCCGCGTCGGGCCGAAGCCGGTGATTATTGCCATGATCGCGATGCTGATTGTGGTGTGCATTGTGATCGTGGGGATGAGCAAGGAGCAGCTTTTTGGCGTTCCTTTGGCGGAGGGGTCGCCCGTGCCGACGATTGTGTTCTATTTCTGCGGCGCGGTGATTGGCGGGGCGGGGGGCGTTATCCAGTCGGCCAGCCGGTCGATGATGGTGCGCCATGCCAACCCCGAGCGTCCGACCGAGGCCTTTGGTCTTTATGCCCTGTCGGGTAAGGCGACGGCCTTTCTTGGCCCTGCCTTGATCCTTGTGTTCACGCAGATCACCGGTTCCGCGAGGTTAGGTATCGCGCCTGTGATTGGCCTCTTCCTGATTGCTCTGGTTCTGTTAATCTGGGTGAAACCAGAGGGAACGAGGGCAAAGATATGATCCGTATACTTACCATTCTGACCTGTCTTGGGCTGGCCACGGGAATGACGGCGGGGCCGGTGATGGGCGAGACCAAGGCGAACCGGTTGTTCGGGGCCAAGGACACGCCCTCGCGGCAGGCGCCGACCCCTGTTGGCACCTATGCCAAGGGCTGTGCGGCGGGGTCTGTGCAGCTTCCTGAAACGGGGCCGACATGGCAGGCGATGCGTCTGTCGCGGGGGCGCAACTGGGGCCATCCCGATACCATTGATTTCATCAAGGACCTGTCCGGCGATGCGCGCAAGCTGGGCTGGAAGGGTCTGTATATCGGCGATATTTCGCAGCCGCGCGGGGGGCCGATGCTGTCGGGGCATCAGTCGCATCAGATCGGTCTTGATATCGACATCTGGATGTTGCCGCCCAAGCGGTTGAACCTGACCCGTGCGGAGCGCGAAAGCATCAGTTCGATTTCGGTGCGCGCCAGCAACCAAAAGACGGTGAATGGCAACTGGACGCGCACCCATGCGCGTATTCTTGAGGCCGCGGCGCGGGACAACCGTGTGGACCGGATTTTTGTCACCCCGCCGGTGAAGATTGCCATGTGCAAGACGGCGAAGCGGTCTGACAAGAAGTGGTTGCAGAAGATCCGCCCGCTCTATGGGCATCATTACCATTTCCACGTGCGGTTGAAGTGCCCCAAGGGCGCGAAGAACTGCGTCACGCAGAAGCCGACGGTGAACCAGCTGTCCAAGGGTGGGGATGGCTGTGACGAAACCTTGAACTGGTGGGTGACGGATTATCTGAACCCGCCGAAGGTGGCGCAACCGGCCAAGCCGGCCAAGCCTGCGCCCAAGAAACGGGGCGCACGGGATTACGTGATGGCCGATTTGCCAACTGCATGCCGCGCTGTCTTGCGCTCGCAATAGGCCTTGCGGCCTCCTGTGCCTATGGCGGTGAGGCGGAGGTGCTCAGCGTCTTGGCGCTGGACGAGGCGGCGGGGTTTCGCGGCGGGTTCTCGGGCATAGAGGTGAGCGAGGATGGCGCGGAGTTCTGGGCCATCAGCGACCGCTCGCAGGTGATCGCGGGGCAGTTTGCCCGTGAGGACGGTGTGATGACAGGCGCCTCGATCACACTGGACGCGCGGTTGCGGGGGCCGGGCGGGACCTATGTGCCCGACAACCAGAGCGATGCGGAGGGGCTGGCCCGCCGTGCGGATGGGCGGATTTACGTCTCCTTCGAGGGGTATCACCGCGTCTGGACCTATGCCGCGCCGGACGGGGAGGCGGCATGGATGCCGCGCCACCCCGATTTCAAGGAGTTCCACCGCAACAGCGGCATGGAGGCCCTTGCCATTGGGCCGGACGGGGCGCTGTATACCCTGCCCGAAAGCCCGCGGGGGGGCGTGGATTTCCCTGTTTACCGCTATGACGGCGGCGATGGCTGGGAGGTTGCCCTGACGTTGGAGCGGGAGATCGGCTGGCTGCCTGTGGGGGCGGATTTCGGGCCGGATGGGGCGCTGTACCTGTTGTTTCGCAATTTCTCGGGCGTGAGTTTTGCCAGCCGCGTCGTGCGCTATCACCTGACCGATGCCACGCCGGAGGTGCTGTATGAGAGCGGCTGGGGCGCGCATGGCAACCTTGAGGGGATCGCGATCTGGCAGGACGGCGCGGGCGATATGCGGGCGGTTTTGATCGCCGACGATAATTTCAAATGGTTCCAAAGCAACGAGGTCGTCGAGCTACGCCTGCCCCGCTAGGGGTTGCTTTGTGGGCTTGGCGCGGCTATCAGCCGCCCGTCGGCGCGGTGCCGGCCAAGTTCCCGCAACCTTGCAAAAACGGGTTTATCCTTATGATGCGTTCCACCCTTCCCGGCATTCTTGCCATGGCCCTTGTTGTTGTGGCCTCCAATATTCTTGTGCAGTTCTTTGTTGGCGATTGGCTGACTTGGGGTGCCTTTACCTATCCTATCGCCTTTTTGGTGACCGATGTGATGAACCGGATCTACGGGGCCGCTGTTGCGCGGCGCGTGGTTCTGGTGGGTTTTGTCGTGGGCCTTGTGTGCTCGCTGATCGGGACGCAGATCATGGGCGAGTATGGTCCCTTGGTGACGCTGCGGATTGCTGTGGCCTCTGGCACCGGTTTCCTTGTGGCGCAGCTTGTGGATGTGGTGGTGTTCAACCGTCTGCGGGGCGGCGCATGGTGGCGGGCGCCTTTGGCCTCCTCTGTTGTGGGGTCCACCCTTGATACGGCGCTGTTTTTCACCATCGCTTTCTCCGCTGGCCTCGTGCCGATGCTGGGTGCGGATCACAACACCGCGTTCTTTAACGAGGCCGTTGCCCTGCCCTTTGGCGGGCCCGAGCTGACCCGCTGGATCGGGACGGGCGTGATTGACTGGTGCGTCAAGATGGGGATCGCGCTGCTTGCGCTGGTGCCTTTCCGCCTGCTGACCGCGGCGCGGCCTGCTTAAAATCATTGACAGGTGCGCCTGATCTGTCACCATCACCTTATCATTCATGTATTGAAAGGAGGTGATCCAGTGTCGAGAGTGAACCTGGAGAGAGGTGTCGGAACAATGTGGGAGGTGCGCCGTTAGGGCAGCCCCTGGCAGTCGAACTGCCCACATTGGCGAAGCGCCTAACCGGTGCCTGCCTCCAAATCAGACTCGAGAAGGGCCGCCCCATGGGTGGCCCTTTTTCGTTGGGGCTTTGTGGGGCATAAGGGGGCATGTTGCAGGTGACCGACGATATCACGATTCAGGACTGGGAATTGACCGAGGTGTTTACCCGCGCCTCCGGCCCCGGCGGGCAGAATGTGAACAAGGTGTCCACGGCGGTCGAGTTGCGCTTTGCGGCGGCGAGCAGCCCCTCCTTGCCGGTGCCGGTGAAGAACCGGCTGCGGCGGTTGGCGGGGCGGCGCTGGAGCGAGGATGGCACGCTTGTGTTGCAGGTGCAGGATACGCGCAGTCAGGCCCGCAACCGCGAGATCGCGCGGGAACGCTTGGCCGAGCTGATCGAGAAGGCCACCCATGCGCCCAAACGGCGCATCGCCACGCGGCCCACCATGGGCAGCAAAAAACGGCGGCTGAAGGCCAAAGCCGTGCGCGGCGAGGTCAAGGCGATGCGCGGCAAGGTCCGGCCGAGCGACGAGTGAACCCGTTTTTGTGGCCCCCTTCGGTGGCCAAGTGACCCGGTTTTTGTGACCACCTTCGGTGGCCACGGGGGAACAAAATTTTCCAAAATTTTGTGGCGCCCGCGGCAGCGGGTGCGCTTAGACCAGAACCTCTTGGGTGCTTTGCTCGCCGACGCCGAAGACGCGTTTGTAGCGGTCGATTTCGCTTTGTGGCCCCATGGCCTTGTTCGGGTTGTCGGAGAGTTTCACCGTGGGGTTGCCATTGGCCGAGATCGCCTTGCACACGAGGGAGAAGGGGGCGAGGGCGTTGTCCGGGACGAGGCCGCGGAAGTCATTGGTGAGCAATGTGCCCCAGCCGAAGCTGACGCGGACGCGGCCTGCGAATTGTTGGTGTAACTCGGCGATTTTGTCCTCGTCCAGCCCATCGGAGAAGATGATGAGTTTTTGGGTCGGGTCCTCGCCCCGCTCGTTCCACCATGCGATGGCGCGTTCGGCGCCTGTGGCGGGGTCGCCGCTGTCGATGCGGATGCCTGTCCAGCCGGCGAGCCAGTCGGGGGCGTTTTCGAGGAAGCCGGGGGTGCCGTAGGTGTCGGGCAGGATGATGCGCAGGTTACCTTCGTGTTCGTCGTGCCAGTCGGAGAGCACGTCATAGGGGGCGCGGGCCAGAGCCTCGTCGCCTTGCGCGAGGGCGGAGTAGACCATGGGGAGCTCATGCGCGTTGGTGCCGATCGCCTCGACCTCGCGGTTTTTGGCGATGAGGCAGTTCGAGGTGCCGATGAATTTGTCCCCCAGCCCTTCGCACATGGCCTGCACGCACCAGTCCTGCCACATGAAGGAGTGGCGGCGGCGGGTGCCGAAATCTGCGAGTTTGAGGTCGTCCAGCCCGCGGAGTTTTTCGATTTTCTCCCAGAGTTTGGTCATGGCGCGGGCGTAGAGGACCTGAAGTTCGAAGCGGCCCATTTCGCCGAGGACCGCGCGGCCGCGCAGTTCCATCAGGACGGAGAGGGCGGGGATTTCCCAGAGCATGACCTCGGGCCATGCGCCCTCGAATGTCAGTTCATATTGGCCATCGCGTTTTTCGAGGTGGTAGGGGGGCAGGCGGAGCCCCTCGAACCAGTCCATGAATTCGGGGGTGAACATCTGACGTTTGCCGTAGAAGGTGTTGCCGCGCATCCATGTGCTTTCGCCGCGGCTAAGCGAGAGGGAGCGGATGTGGTCGAGTTGTTCGCGCAGCTCGCCCTCGTCGATCAGTTCGGCGAGGCGGACGGATTTGGAGCGGTTAATCAGGCTGAAGGTGACCTGTGTGTCGGGTTTGTTGCGAAAGACCGATTGGCACATCAGGAGTTTGTAGAAATCGGTGTCGATCAGGGAGCGCACGATCGGGTCGATCTTCCACTTGTGGTTCCAGACGCGGGTGGCGATGTCCATGATGCGGTCCTTTCAAGCATTCTTACCCCGTTGATAGGGGGAAGTTGTGCCAAGGGCCAATGGGTTTTGTGTGCCTTGTGCTGCGGCGCGCCTTAGGCGGCGGTGGGGCGGGGGGCGATGCCGATCATCTTTTGCAGCAGTTCGGGTTTGCGCACCGGTTTGCTGAGGAAGTCGTCCATGCCTGCGTCAAGGCAGGCGGCCTTGTCGGCGGCGAAGGCATTGGCGGTGAGGGCGACGATCACCGGCTGTGGCAGGTTATGGGCGCGGATGGCGCGGGTGGCCTGCAGCCCGTCCATCTTGGGCATGGAGATATCCATGAACACGAGGTCGGGTCCGGTGAGGGCGGTTTGGACCACGGCGTCCTCGCCGTTTTCCACGAAGCTGAGGCTGACGGGTTGGTCCTTCAGCAGGCCTTTGATGAGCATCTGGTTGGTGCGGTTGTCCTCGGCCACGAGGACCCGCAGGCCGGGGGTGATATGCAGGCCATTGGCGGGGGATTGGGCCGCGCGGGCGGGGGCCTTGGTCGGGGTGAGGCGGGTGGTGAGGGTAAAGCAGGAGCCTTTCTCCGGCTGGGAGCGCAGGGTGATATCGCCGCCCATGGCGCGGGCGAGGCGGCGCGAGATGGCGAGGCCGAGGCCGGTGCCGCCGAAGCGGCGGGTGATCGCGCCATCGGCCTGTTCGAACTGATTAAAGACGCGGGTGGCGGCCTCTGGCGAGATGCCGATACCGGTATCGGCCACGGCGATGGTGAGGGTTCCGGCGCCCTTGGGTTCCGGCGCGAAGCTGGCGGTGACGGTCACCTCGCCCTGCGTGGTGAATTTGACCGCATTGCCCAGCAGGTTGACCAAAATTTGCCGCAGGCGCCCGTCATCGCCGAGGGTCCATTGGGGCAGGTCCGGCGCGAGGTTGAGGGTGAGGGCGAGGCTTTTGGCCTGTGCCTGCGGGCGCAGAATTTCGGTGGCCGAGGTCAGGCAGGCGGGCAGGTCGAAGGGGGTGTTCGACAGCTCCATCTGCCCCGCGTCGAGGCGGGAGAAATCGAGGATATCGTTGATGATGGTCAGCAGCCCCGCCGCCGAGGTGCGGATCGTGTCGCAGTAGTGTTGCTGTTCGGGGTTTAGTTCCGTGTCGTGGAGCAGGTCGGCCATACCGATGACGCCGTTCATCGGGGTTCTGATTTCGTGGCTCATGGTGGCGAGGAATTCGGATTTGGCGACACTTGCGGCCTCGGCCTTTTCGGAGGCCTGTTTGAGTTCCTTGGCGTTGAGGTAGTCCTTGGTCACGTCCCGCTCGATCGAGATGACGACCGGTTCCTCGCCCTCTGTCACGGGGACGGGGACGAGGTAGGTTTCGACCCAGATTTTGCGCCCGTCCTTGGCGTAGTTCAGGATCGTGGCGCGGTGGGCGCGGCCTGCGAGGGCGGCATCGCGAAGCTCCAGCCCCGTTTCAACGCAGGTTTCGGGGCCGTTGAGCAGCCCGGGCAGGGTTTGCCCCATAGCCTCCTGCGCGGTGTAGCCGGTGGTGGCGGTGAAGGCGGCGTTGACCCATGTGATGGTGCCGTCAAGTTTGGTCAGGATCACGTTGTCATGGGCGTGCAGGGCGACGAGGGAGAGGGTCTGCGCCTCGCGCTGGGCCTCTGCGAGGCGCAGGCTGACCTGATTGAGGCGGCGCTGTTCGGAGAGCAGGTCGCCCTGTTGACTGCGGGCCTTGCGGTGGGAGCGGTTGACGAAATCGACGAAGGAATAGGTCATATAGCTCATCATCAGCAGGCCGATGGCGTCATAGCCGTGGCGCGGTTGCAGCGCGGGGGAGGTGATGAGGTCAAGGCAGAGGATGGCGAGGCCCGTCACCGCATAGACCGTGAGTTTGATCATGCCGAGGGCGCGTTGGTAGGACATGGTCAGCCCGCCGTTCAGGGCCGCGCCGGTGAGGAAGGCGTAGAAGAAGAAGGTCGCATTGCCGGGGGCCGCGGTGGACCATGTGAGCAGGATGCAGGTGGCGATGGTCAGGGCCTGAAAGGCGCCTGTGACCTTGGCGATGCGCCTTTGCCGCCGCAGGGATGCGCCGCGTTGCAGGCGGGCGGGGAGCCCGCGCAGAAACAGGCAATCCACCCCCTCGCCCAGAAGGGCGATGCCGAGGGCCAGTAGCCCGGTGACAGGCCCCGCCGCGATGGCCAGCATGGCCGCGCCGACCAGCGTCAGGATCTGACGCGAGACAAAGTAATGCACCCGCCCATTGGCATAGCGGGACAGGCGCCCCTCGGGGCTGTCGCGCTGTTTGAGGCGGGCGATCTCGGCCTCGATATCTGTGGCGGTGTTGGGCATGGTGGCGGTGCCTTCGGGACGGGTCATCCCGCCTTTGATGAGGCAAACCGCTTAATATACCGCTAATTTACATCGGATCACCGGAAAGAGTGACTCCCGCGGCCCGCATGGCGTCCAGCGCGGCCCCAAGGGACCCGTCAAGGTCGATCGCGCGGCACAGGGTGAGGTCAACGGTGACGCCAAAGCCGAGCTTTGCGGCATCGACAGCGGAGAAATGCACGCAGAAATCCGTCGCCAGTCCGCAGAGGGTCAGGTCGGTGACGTCGCGGCTGCGCAGGTAGCCCTCCAGCCCTGTCGGGGTGGTCTGGTCGTTCTCGAAAAAGGCGGAGTAGCTGTCGATCGCGGGGTTGAACCCCTTGCGGATGGTGATCTGCGCCGGGTCGGTTTTCAGGGCGGGGTGGAAGGCGGCGCCCTCGGTGCCCTGAATGCAGTGGTCGGGCCAGAGGACCTGTGGGCCATAGGGCATCTGGGTCACCTCGTAGGGCGCCTTGCCTTGGTGGGAGCTGGCAAAGGAGCCGTGGCCCGCGGGGTGCCAGTCCTGCGTCAGGGCCACGACGGGGAAATGCTCCATCAAGGCGTTGATCCCCGGCACGATGCCGTCGCCGCCGGGCACGGCGAGGGCGCCATGGGGGCAAAAGTCGTTCTGGACGTCGATAACGATGAGGGCTTGGGTCATGGGGGCGCTCCGCTTTGCTTGATAGGGATTGGGTAGGGCAGCGCGGCGGGGCGCGTCAATGGTGCCCTTGCGCTGTGTGGCGCGCGGGCCTATTTGGCGGATATGCTGACAGTTGCTGCTTTATATAAATTCGTGCCCTTCGAGGATCCCGATGGTTTGCGCCCCGCATTGCGGGCGGTCTGCGAGGCGGGCGGGGTGAAGGGCAGTTTGCTGATCGCCCGCGAGGGGATCAACGGCACCATCGCCGGGCCGCGTGCGGGGATCGATGCGGCTTTGGCCCATATTCGCGGCTTGCCGGGCTGCGCCGATCTTGAGTGGAAGGAAAGCACGGCCTCGGAGATGCCGTTCAAGAAGCTCAAGGTACGGCTGAAGCGCGAGATCGTCACCATGGGGCAGCCCGATGTGGACCCGCGCGCCGATGTGGGGACCTATGTCGAGCCTGCGGAGTGGAACGAGCTGATCTCGGCCCCCGATGTGGCGGTGATTGACACGCGCAATGGCTACGAGATCGGGATCGGCACCTTCGAGGGGGCGATTGACCCCGAAACCCAGAGCTTTGGCGAGTTTCCCGCGTGGTGGGAGGCGAATAAGGAGCGGCTTGGCAACAAGCGCATCGCGATGTTCTGCACCGGTGGCATCCGCTGCGAGAAGGCCTCCAACTACCTGCAGGGGCAGGGGGTGGACGAGGTGTTCCACCTGAAGGGCGGTATCCTCAAGTATCTTGAGGAGCAGCCCGAGGAGGAGAGCCTGTGGCGCGGGGAATGCTATGTCTTTGACGGGCGCGTGTCGGTTGGGCATGGGCTGAAGGAAGGGAACTACACCCTGTGCCATGCCTGCGGGCGGCCTGTGGCCCCCGAGGATGTGAAACACGCGGATTACGAGGCGGGCGTGTCCTGCGCCGCCTGTATTGGCGAGTATTCCGAAGAGGACCGCGCAAGGTTCCGCACCCGGCAGGCGCAACTGACCCGAGCGGCCACTGCGCCAGAATAAAGCGCGCGGCTGCGAAAAAATTCGGAGGATTTTTTCCAAGCGGCCCCGTTAGGGGGCCGCTTTGCCCGTTAGAGACAGAGGAAGAACCGCCGTGTTTCGCGGGCTCGCTGGTCTGCAGTCTGGGAGGCGTATTCTGCCGTCTTGCCGACACGGCCGCAGACGCGGGCGGCTTCTTCCCATGCCTGTTTGCTTTGTTGTTTTTCGGTCAGGGTCTGGCTGGTGACAACCGAGATGCTGTGACCATTGAAAGAGGTGACTTTGGGCTGCGGCGGGCTGCAGGCTGTCAGGGCGAGGCCGGCGGCGAGTGGGAGAAGGACTTGCTTCATTGGATTTTCCGAAAATTAGAGATGGTTTTTAACTGTTTGCCCGATGTTTTGGGCCTTGCCGTGGCCAAATTGGGCAAAACTGTTGATTTTCGGCGCTTCAGACGCGGTGGCCCGCCAAGGCGATCTGTGGCAATGGATATTTGAGCCAATAAGAAGCCCATGGGTTTCGCAGAACAGGGAGTTTGGGTGATGGATGTGATTTCGGAGAACCGGTGTTTTGGCGGGGTTCAGGGGGTGTATTCCCATGCCTCGGATGTAACGGGCTGCAAGATGACCTTTGGGGCGTTTTTGCCTGCCGAGGCCGCCGATGGGCCGGTTCCGGTGATCTGGTATCTGTCGGGCCTGACCTGCACCCATGCCAATGCGATGGAGAAGGCGGGCGCGCAGGGGTGGGCTGCGGAGCAGGGGGTTGCTTTGATCTTCCCTGATACCTCGCCGCGCGGGCCGGGGGTTGCGGATGACGAGGCCTATGATCTGGGGCAGGGGGCCGGGTTCTATGTGAATGCGACCGAGGCGCCTTGGGCCAGCCATTTCCGGATGTGGGATTATGTGGCCGATGAGTTGCCTGCTTTGGTGGGGCGGGAATTGGCGATTGATCTGGAGCGGCAGGCGATCACCGGCCATTCCATGGGCGGGCATGGGGCGCTGACCCTTGCCATGGCGCATCCGGGGCGGTTTGCCTCTGTGTCTGCCTTTGCGCCGATTGCCAATCCTGTGGCCTCTGACTGGGGCCGCAAGCAGCTTGGGGCCTATCTGGGCGCTGACGAGGCGGCTTGGGGGCGGCATGATGCCTCTGTCCAGATGCTCGAGCGCGGGTTTGATGGGCCGGTGTTGATTGATCAGGGGGGGAGTGACCAGTTCCTTGATCTGCTGAGGCCCGAGGCCCTGTCGCAGGCCATGGCCGCTCGGCGGCAGGAGGGGGTGTTCCGGATGCAGAAGGGCTATGACCACAGCTATTTCTTTGTGTCGTCTTTCATGGAGGATCACGTGAATTTCCATGCCGAGGCTCTTTGGGCGTGACCACCCTGTTTATCGATGCGGATGCCTGCCCCGTGAAGGCGGAGGCGGAGAAGGTGGCGGAGCGGCTGAAGGTGCCTTTGAAGATGGTGTGCGACGGGGGGCTGCGGCCCTCTGCCTCGCCCATGGTGGAGATGGTGTACGTCACCCAGGGGCCCGATGCCGCCGATGACTGGATCGCGGAGCGGGCGGTGTCTGGGGATGTGGTGGTGACCGCCGATATCCCCCTTGCCGCGCGTTGTGTTGAGGCGGGGGCCGTGGTGATCAAACCCAATGGTGAGGTTTTGACCGCGGCGAATGTGGGCAATGCCTTGGCCACCCGTGATTTGATGACCGATTTGCGCAGTGCGGACCCGTTTCGCCAAGGCGGGGGGAAGGCCTTTTCCAAGGCGGATCGGGCGCGGTTTCTGTCGACCCTCGATACGCGGCTTCGGCGGGCGTTGCGGGCGGGATAGGCCTGTGGCAGGGTCGGGCCAATCATCATGGAAGGCTAGACCCTATGCGCCCTGAGGCCGTTGTTTTTGATATTGGAAATGTGCTGATCGAGTGGCAGCCGGAGCGGTTCTACGACAGCGAGATCGGCGAGGCGCGCAGGCGCGAGATGTTCGCCGAGGTGGACCTGCACGGGATGAACGATCAGGTGGATCGGGGGCATCCCTTCCGGGAGACGATCTATGCCGCGGCGGAGGACTATCCGAAGTGGCGGGAGGAGATTCGCCTTTGGCATGATCGCTGGATCGAGATGGCCTGCCCTGTGATTGACCATTCGGTGCGCCTGTTGCGGGCGTTGCGCGGCAAGGGGGTTCCGGTGTTTGCTCTGTCGAATTTCGGGATCGAGAGTTTTGCCTATGCGGAGACGCAATATCCGTTTCTGGGGGAATTCGACCGGCGTTATATTTCCGGCCATATGGCGGTGATCAAGCCGGATGCTGAGATTTACCGTTTGCTGGAGGAGGACTGCGGGGTGCCTGCCGGGGCGTTGTTGTTTGCCGATGACCGGATCGACAATATTCGCGCGGCGGAGGCGCGGGGCTGGCAGGCGCATCTGTTCACCGGGCCGGAGGGTTGGGCCGCGCGTTTGGTTGAGGCCGGGCTTTTGAGCGCGGAGGAGGCGGCATGAGCATTGTGCAGGTTCCCTTTGAGGCCGAGCGGTTTCTTGACTGGCGCGAGTTGGCGCAGGCGATTGCGGCGGGGCATGCTCTGCCGCGGGCGGAGATTGGCGATACGTTTTTGTATCGCGGCGGCGATACGCTTTTGTCCCGCTCTGCTTGGATCGACGGGATGGGCATTGCGGTGAAATCGGCGACGATTTTTCCCGGCAATGCGGGGCCGAATGTTAATGGATCGGTAAGTTTGTTTTCCGATAGTGACGGCACGCTTGAGGCGATTGTCGATTTCCATCTGGTGACCAAGTGGAAAACGGCGGGCGACAGTTTGCTTGGGGCGATGCGTTTGGCGCGGGCGGATGCGCGGCGGGTGCTGATTGTCGGGGCTGGCACCGTGGCGGGCACCCTGATCGAGGCCTATCGCGCCGGGTTCGAGGGCGCGGAAGTGACCCTATGGAACCGGACGCGCGCCAAGGCGGAGGCTTTGGCGGCGCAGTATCCCGGTGTCGCCGTCGCGGGTGATCTGGAGGCCGCCGTGGGGGAGGCGGATATCGTCAGCTGTGCCACCATGTCGACCCAGCCGGTATTGCGCGGCGATTGGGTGCAGCCGGGCACCCATGTGGACCTGATCGGGGCCTATCGGCCCGATATGCGCGAGGCGGATGATGCGCTTTTGCAAAAGGGGCGGCTGTTTGTGGACGCGCGGGCGACGACGCTTGGCCATATTGGCGAGGTGATGATGCCGCTGGAGAGCGGGGTGATCAGTGAGGCGGATATTCTGGCCGACTATTACGATGGCGATGCCATGGCGCGGGGATCGGATGCGGAGATTACTGTGTTCAAGAACGGCGGCGGGGCGCATCTGGACCTGATGGTCTCGCGCTATGTTCTGGAGAAATGGCAGGGGCAGCCGGGCCTTTAGGCGGGCTGTCCGAGGGGCCTTTCGCGGACGGGCAGATGGACGATGGCCGAGAAGGCCCCGACGCCGACGCCGATCCACCAGACGAGGGTGTAATCGCCTGTCACGTCATAGAGGCGCCCGCCCAGCCAGACGCCGACGAATGAGCCCAACTGGTGGGAAAAGAACACGATGCCGTATAGCGTGCCCATGTAGCGCAGCCCGTAGATATGCGCCACGAGGCCGGAGGTGAGCGGCACCGTCGCCAGCCAGAGCGCACCCATGCCAGCGGAGAAGAGCAGCACTGTGGTGGGGGTGATCGGCGTCAGGATAAAGGCGGCGGCAACCACGGTGCGGGCGAGGTAGATGCCCGCGAGCAGGTATTTCTTGGAATACCGGTTGCCGGCCCAACCTGCGGCAATCGTGCCTGCGATATTGGCCAGCCCGATGAGGGAGATCGATACCGCGCCGAGGGCCGAGGTGCTGGTGATGCCGAGGGCGTGCAGGGTGCCGCCGGGGTTAATCGGGCCGCACATTTCGGTCACAAGCGCAGGGAAATGCGCCGTGATGAAGGCCAGTTGGTAGCCGCAGGAGAAGAACCCCAGAAAGATCAGGGTAAAGGAGGGGTCGCGGGCGGCCTTTTTGAGGATGCCGCCGAGGCTTTCCTCAAGCTCGGCGCGGCTGGCGCGGGCGGGGGAGCGCAGCATGGGCAGGACCATGAGCACCGCGAGGATCATGCCCGCGAAGGTGAGGAATACGCTTTGCCATGGCATGACGCCGAGGAGGAGCTCTGCCAGTGGGGCGCCAAAGACTTGACCGGCGGAGCCTGCCGCCGTGACGATGGCGAGCGACATGGAGCGGTTCGCATCGGAGGCGGCGCGGCCCACCACGGCGAGGATCACGCCAAAACCGGTGCCCGCGATGCCGAAGCCGACCGAGAATTCGAGCCATTGCATCGGCCCCGGCCCGAGGGTGCTTCCCGCCGGATAGAGCAGCGCAGTGGCCACGAGGCCAGCGGCATAGAGCACGGCGCCGAGGATGATGGCCTTACGGTCGCCGAGCTTTTCGGCGAGGGCGCCAAAGAGCGGTTGGCCGATGCCCCAAGCGAGGTTCTGGATCGCGATGGCGAGGGAGAATTCGGCGCGTAGCCAGCCGAAGTCCTCTGCGATCGGGATTTGGAACACGCCGAAGGAGGCGCGGATTGCGAAGCTCATCATGATGATGAGGCAACCGCCGATCAGAACCGGCGTCCATAGGGGCATGCGGGGTGTCATGGGCACAGTGCTGGCCCAGATGGGGCGCGTGGTCAAATGAGAAGTTGTGATGCCTTGGCTCAAGCCTTGGTGATGTTTCTGGTTTTAGCTGGCGGTTTTTGCGACGGAAGGCGGGGGGTGATACGTTTTATTAAGCACACATCAGTTAGGATTTTGCCATGCTTCGCCCCGCCGCCTTTGCTCTGTTTGCCCCCGCTCTTGCGCAGAGCGATACGGTGTTGTGCCGGATTACGGTGCAATGATGCGTGTAGGTTTCGTCGCTTTCGCGCTTTGTCTGGCGGGGCCTGCCGCCGCCCATGAGGATCACTGCGCCGCTGTTATGGCCTCTGTTGCCGAGGCGGGGTTTGGCGGCTCTGTCACCGTGACATGCGAGGGCGGGCATGCGGTGATACGCTCTGACACCTATCCCGATCATGAGAAGATGACGGGGATTGTGGCCACCAACGAGCAGGTGCCTGTGCCTGCCGATTACGGGGCGCCGATCCTGCTTGAGCCTGTGTTGGGGCAGAGTCCCTTGACGCGGGATGCGGCCCTTGGTGTGGCGGTGAACGGGGTGCCGATTTACGATTACACCGGCGGCGGCGAGATGAGCCAGGCGGATTTGGCCCATCATCAGGCGCAGCATGACACGCTGCTTACGCAGCAGCTGGATGTTTGCGGTGGTCATGCGGGGCGGGGGGATGATTACCACTACCACGTGACGCCGACATGTATGATTGCGGCGATGGAGAACCGTGAGGAAAACCCGATCATCGGCTGGGCCTTTGACGGGTTTCCGATTTATGGCGATAGGAACCCGGACGGTAGCGCGATTGGCGCGGGTGATCTGGATGTTTGCAACGGGCAGGTGGATGAGGTGTTTGGCTATCGTTATCACACCTCGGCCGAGGCGCCCTATATCGTGCAGTGCCTGATGGGCGAGGTGGCCGATTTTGACCGCTTGCCGCGGGTGCGTCCGCTGGAGGCGGCGGATGGCGGCGGGGCCGCGCCCGGGGAGCCGCCGCGCGGCGGGGTTGAGGATTTGGTGTTCACCGAGGATGCCCTGGGCAACCGGTCTATGGATTACACCTATCAGGGGGAGGGGTATTTCATCCGCTATGCGCCTGCGGCGCAGGAGGGGTGTTTTGACTACACCACGCGCACTGTGACCAACGGCGGCGCGGTGCAGGTGGGAACCTACTGCCGCTAGGCTGTTGTTGCGGCTTTTCTTCCGCTGCGGGGGCGGGTAGCAACTGTGCCCATGAGCAAGAGCCTTACCGAGAAATACGAGAGCGCCGTTGCCGCCAAAGAGCTGCGCCCCGATGCGGGGCAGGCCGAGGCGGTGCGTCTGCTGGAAGCGATGCAGGGGCGCATTGCGGCGCAGGCGGCCCCCAAGAAACGGGGCCTGCGATCATGGCTGGACCGGAGCAAGCCCGAGCCGGTGCGCGGGCTGTATCTGTGGGGCGGGGTCGGGCGCGGCAAATCCATGTTGATGGATATGTTCTTTGCCGCCGCCGAGGAGCCGCAGAAGCGGCGGGTGCATTTCCATGCCTTTATGCAAGACATCCACAGCGCCCTGCATGAGGCGCGCAAGACCGACGTCGAGGATGCTCTTGTGCCCGTGGCCGATGCGGTATTGGCGGAGGTTCGGCTGCTGTGTCTGGACGAGATGCAAATCACCGATATTGCCGATGCGATGATCGTGGGGCGGTTGTTTGAACGGTTTTTCGCGGGCGGCATGGCGATTGTGACCACATCGAACCGGCCCCCGAAGGACCTGTATAAAGACGGGCTGAACCGGGCGATTTTCCTGCCGTTTATTGACCTGCTGGAAGGCGGGTTGGAGGTGCACCGGATCGGGTCGGAGACGGATTATCGCCGGGATCGTTTGAGCGGGTCGCAGGTGTATTTTTCCGGCAACCGGCGCGAGGCGCGGGCGGCTTTGGACGAGATTTGGCAGGACCTGACCGGCGGGCAGTCAGAGGGGCTGGTCCTGCATGTGAAGGGGCGGCAGTTGAAGCTGCCGCTGTTTCACAACGGCGTGGCGCGGGCGGGGTTCTATGACCTGTGCGGACAGCCCCTTGGGCCGGGGGATTATCTGGCCTTGGCCGGGGCGGTTCGGGTGTTGATCCTTGATGATATTCCCGCGCTCGGGCGCAGTAATTTCAACGAGGCGAAGCGGTTTGTGACGCTGGTGGATACGCTTTACGAGGGGCGGGTGCGCCTGATTGCCTCTGCTGCGGCGGAGCCGGAGATGCTGTATCTGGAGGGGGAGGGTAGCTTTGAGTTCGAGCGAACCGCGAGCCGCCTGCTGGAGATGCAGGCGGCTGATTGGGGCAGAGAGGGTTCCGATTAACCCGGAATTCTTAGTCGTTGCCCCACGTAGATCTGGGATGGGTTCTGGATCGTGCCGGTATTGGCCTGAAAGATTTTCACGTAGTCCTCTGTCGAGCCGTAGTAGCGGTAGGAGATAGAGGCGAGGCTGTCGCCCATTTGAACCACGTAATATGTGGGCCGCCCTGTGGGCCGCGCCGCGATGGGGGCGGCATTTGCGCTGACAAGGCGGGTGGCGGCTGTTTCGGCCTCGGTCGAGCCGCCGTCGACGGCCTGTTCGACCAAGGTGATCAGAAGCGAGCGTGTGTCCACGCCGCCGCCGGTTTGGAACACGGCAGCGGGGGCTGTGATCTGGCCCATGGTCAGGGCGCTGTCGATGATGGCGGCGATTTCCTCGTCCGTCTGGCCGGAGTTTACGGCGCGCACGACCTTGGCGGTGACCATGGCCTGCGTGTCCTCTGTCTCATCCGCCCCGGTGGCGGGATCGGCGGCGAGGTTCACAGCCGATTGCAGGGCCAGAAGGGGGTTTGCCTCGGCTTTGGTGACTTCGATCACAGGCTCCTCTGCCACCGGCGCTTGCACGGGGGCGGAGGCGGCGCTGGCGCGGGGTTTGGGCTTGATGCTTTTGAGCACCTGCGCGCGCACGGGCGATGTGACATTGGCCAGAGCGATGGCGGGGTCTTGGGCGAGGCCGGAGATTTGCGCGCTGTCGGCGCGTTTATCGATGTCTGCGGCGATGAAGGGGTTTGCCTCCTCGGTCAGGGCGGCGATCTCGGGCGTTGGCGTCAGGGGCGTGGCCGGAGAGGGCGCGGCCTTGGCGACGAGGTTTTGCAGATCGACGGGGGAGGCGGGCTTGCCGGGGGTTGGCTTTGGCTCGGCCTCGATCTTGGCGACGGCCACAGGCGCGACCACGGGTTCGGGGGCTGGAGCCTCGGCGACCACTGGGGCGCTGTCTTCTTCTGCCGCCGGGGCGGGGGTGAGGACCGCATCGACGAAGCGGGGTTCCGGTTTGGGCACCTTGGGGCCCACAAGTTGAAGAGTTAGCAAGCTGCCAACTGCGAAAGCCAGCCCGCCTACGAGGAGGGATTTTCCGACGCTGCTCGATTCGCCCATTGCGCGGTCCGTTTCTTTAGCTTTGAGGTTGAAGGATGGTCAGGCCCTGAAGGGCCCATGCGTGCAAGCCGCCGCGATAGAATTTCAGCTTGGACGCCGGATAGCCGACCTCCAGCAAGCTGTTGATCAGGGCCGCGCCGTCCTGTTGCCAGGGGCCATTGGCGTAGATCGCCAGATCATAGGCCTGAGAGAAATCCCAGCCGGTTGAGGTTTGGCCCGCGCCGAGGGCGGCGAGGATGTCGTTGCGGTAGGCATTGCCCGGGTTCAGCGCCTCTGTCGGGATATTGATGGAGGCGGGCAGGAAGCCCTGTTTGCGCCATTCGGGTGTGCGGGCGTCGATCAGAAGGCCCGTGCCGCTGGAAACCTGTGTCGAGAGGAAATCGAGCAGTTCGATTTCGCCCAGAGTGTCGACGCCTGTGGCGACGGTCATCGGTACGAGGCAGTTTGGCGGGCAATCCTTGGAGGCCTCTGCCAAGGCGAGGGTCAGGTTGCTGTTGCCTGCGTCCTTGCGCGAGACGACCATGGTTTGACCGTTGAAGAGGAACTTTCGGGTGCCTTCGTCCGGCGTCAGGTTCAGGCTCTGTGCCGAAGCACCTGTGGTGAGCATGACCGCCATGGCGGTGGAAAGAAAATATTTGTTCATAATGCGCCCCCCGGCATGGGTTGCCGCCTGAAAACCGTCTTGGTGGCAGCCCAAGACCTTGGCGAAAACCCGCTTTGTGCCACAAAACTTAGTGGACTGGGTGATTCCCTGTCAAGGCGGGGTGATTCGTTTTTTGTCGGTTTTCACGCGGCGGAATCGGGTTTTTGGCCGGGGGCGGTTGGAATTGGTGTTGCAGGCCTTGGCCTTAGGCGGGTTTTGCGCCGGTTCCGTGGGTGGCAAGAACTTCGCCCGCCAGAAAGAGCGAGCCGCAGAAGATCACCCTTGCGGCGGGGTTTTCGCGCGCGGCGGCGGTGAGGGCGGCGCTTATTGAGGGGCTTTGGCTGGTGGGCAGGCCCGCGGTTTGGGCGGATTTCGCCAGTTCGGCGATCGCCATCGAGCGCGGCTCATCGGTGACGGTGGTGGCGATGAGGCGGCGGTTCGGAGCGGCGAGGGGGGCGAGGAAGCCTGCGGCGTCCTTGTCGGCCATCATGGCGCAGATCAGGATTTCGGGGCGCGGCGGCAGGGTCTTGAGGGTCTCGGCGAGGGCATGGCCCGCGGCGGGGTTATGGCCGCCGTCGAGCCAGAGCTCGGCCTGCGGGGCGATGTCTGTCAGGGCGCCTTTGGGCAGGCGCTGCATGCGGGCGGGCCAGTGGGCCTGTGTCACGGCGGCCTCGAAGGCGGGTTCGGTTTGGCCGAGGACGCGCAGGGCGGCGAGGGCGGCGCCTGCGTTGTCGATTTGATGCGGGCCGCGCAGGGCGGGCAGGGGCAGGTCGAGCAGGCCGGTTTCGTCCTGAAACACGAGGCGGCCCTGTTCGGTGGTCACGTGCCAGTGTTGGCCCTGCACATGCAGGGGCACGCCGAGGCGGGCGGCGCGGTGTTCGATGACCTCCAGCGCCTCGTCCTGTTGGCGGGTGACGATGCAGGGCACGCGGCGTTTCAGGATGCCCGCCTTTTCGCCCGCGATCTTGGCCAGCGTGTCGCCGAGGTAGTCCATGTGGTCCATGGCGACGGGGGTGATCACGGTGAGGGCGGGGGTGTCGATGACATTGGTGGCGTCGAGGCGGCCGCCGAGGCCGACCTCCAGCAGGAGCCAGTCGGCGGGGTCATTGGCGAAGGCGTGGAAGGCGGCGGCGGTGGTGCCCTCGTAGAAGGTCATGGCGCCGCCTGCGTTGGCGGTGAGGGTTGCCTGAAGTGCCTTAGTCAGTGTGGTTTCGGGGATGTCACCAGCGGCGAGCCGGATGCGTTCGTGGAACTGCACCAGATGGGGCGAGGTATAGGCCTGCACGCGGTGGCCGGCCCCGGCGAGGCCGGCGCGGATCATCGCCTGTGTCGAGCCCTTGCCATTGGTGCCCGCGATATGGATCACGGGGGCGAGGCGGGTTTCGGGATGGCCGAGGGCGGCCAGAAGGCCGCGCAACCGGTCAAGCGTGAGGTCGATTTCCGACGGGTGGAGGGCCATCATCGCCGCAAGGAGTGCGGCGCTGTTGGGAGTGCTCACTTTTTCTTGCCCTTGGGGGCGGCCTTGGGCTTTGCCTCGGCTTTGGGTTTGGGGGCTGATTGTGCCGGTGTGGCGGGGGCCTCGGCTGGCGTTTCGGCCGGGGCGGGCAGGTCGCCTGCGATGGGGGGCGGCAGGTGCATCATCATGCGGATGATGGTGACGAGCTCTTCCTTCAGGTCCTTGCGGTGGGTCACGCGGTCAAGCATGCCGTGTTCCAGCAGGTATTCGGAGCGTTGGAAGCCCTCGGGCAGTTTTTCCCCGATGGTCTGTTCGATCACCCGCGCCCCGGCAAAGCCGATCAGCGCGTTGGGTTCGGCGATTTGCACATCGCCCAGCATGGCGTAGCTGGCCGTGACGCCGCCCGTGGTGGGGTGGGTCAGCACGACGATATAGGGCAGGTTTGCCTCGCGCAGCATTTCAACGGCGACGGTGGTGCGCGGCATTTGCATCAGGGAGAGGATCCCCTCTTGCATGCGGGCGCCGCCAGCGGCGGAGAAGAGGACCAGCGGGCGGCCAAGTTCGACCGCGCGGGTGGCGGCGGCGACGATGGCGTTGCCGACATACATGCCCATGGAGCCGCCCATGAAGGAGAAATCCTGCGCCGCTGCGATGATGGGGGTGCGGAAAATCTCGCCCTCTGCCACCAGCATGGCGTCGGTTTCGGCGGTTTTCTTTTGCGCCGCCTTCATGCGGTCTGGGTATTTTTTCTGGTCGCGGAAGTGGAGCGGATCGGCCAGCGGGGAGGCCACGGGGACCTCGGTGAAGATGCCGCCGTCGAACATCGCGGTGAAGCGTTCGCGCGGGGTGATCGCCATGTGGTGGTTGCAGTTCGTGCAGACGTTTTGCGCGTCATGCAGTTCGCGGTGGAACAGCATGGTTCCGCATTCGTCGCATTTGGTCCACAGGTTTTCCGGCACCTCGCGGCGCGAAAACAGGGAGTTGATGGTGGGCCGGACGTAGTTGGAAATCCAGTTCATCGTGTGCAAGCCTTTGTTGTCTTGGGCCTGAGGTAAGCCTTGGGCGGATAAATTGCAATCATTCGGTCGGGGCGCCTGTTCAGGTGCGTTCCATCACCTTCACCACGCCCCACCAGACGGCCAGAATCGCGAGGATATTGACCACGAGGCCGATGGTGACGATGCCGACCTCGCCGATGTCCTGCGAGGAGGCAAACAGCGCCATGCCGCGCATCTGCGGCGAGAGGATCAGGACGTAGAGGGCGAGGAAGTTATTGGCGAAGTGGATGCCCATGGCGGCGCCGAGGCTTCCTGTGCGTTCGGTCAGGTCGGCGGCGATCAGGCCGAAGGTGAGTGTGGAGAGCAGCAGCAGGGTGAGGTTTTGCCCTGCGTCGGGGTTCCAATGCAGCGCGGCGAAGATGACGGACGGGATCCACATCCAGATGGCGCGGCTGGCGAAACGGGCGGCGAGTTGTTGTTGCAAGTAGCCGCGGAACACCAGTTCCTCGCCCCCTGTCTGGATGAACAGCAGCACAATCGCCAGTGGCATCCATTTGAGCCATGTGGACCATTCGGTGATTTGCTCGGGCGGGTCGACGAGGAAGGCGGTGGCTGTCAGCGCGCCGAGGATCACCCCCGTGACCACGATGCCGACGAGAAAGCCGCGCAGCCATTCGTCAAAATCGCCAAAGAGCGAGCCGGGGCCGCGATAGTGGCAGGCCGCCGCCGCGAGGATCGACCCGAGGAAGAACCCCAGAAAGGTGCAGAGCATCACCATCAGGTGCCCCGGCGTATTGGCCAGCATCAGATCCTGCATGAAGGGGAGGATGCCAAAGAGGCCCTCTTGCGCCGCCACAGTGCCGCCCGCGATGCCAAGGATCATCAAGGTGCCGCTGATATAGCAAAACAGGATGATGATGACGCCAAGGATGAGCCGCCAGATTTGCGGCAGGGCCTTTGCTTCGGCGATATAGGCCTCGAACTCGGGGGTGCGGTGCACGGGGCGCCTCCATACTGGTTATAGGTTTTCTTATGCCGATTAGACCCGCAGTGCCAGTCGCGCGGCGAGCCATGTGCAGAAAATAGAGGCCAGTTGCGGCAGGAAATACGCTTGTAGAGCAGGGTCGGAGATTTCGATATCCATGTGCCACAGGGCAAGGCCGGAGCCGTAGCCCTTGGGCGCGATCAGCAGCATGGCGATCAGGTTATTGGCGAAATGCATGCCGAGGGCCGCGCCGATATTGCCGGTGCGGGCGGTGAGGTCGGCGGCGGCGAGACCAAAGGCCGTAGCCCAGATGGCCAAATGCCACATATTCGGCCCTGCGACCTCTGACAGATGCGCCAGTCCGAACAGGACCGAGGGCACAGCGATGCAGACCGCCCTGTGGGAAAAGCGGGCGGCCAGTTGTTGTTGTAGGTAGCCGCGAAAGAAGAGCTCCTCCGTGCCCGATTGCAGGGCAATCAGGGGCACGCCCGCCAGCAGCAAAAGTGCCCATTGCCCGCCGGAGAGGTTCGGGTTGGGGTAGTTATCAACGGGCGAGGGCAGCAGCACGGCGAGCAGCCCGATCAGGATCAGGCAGGCGAGGGTGACGCGGATCGTGTCGGAGGCCAGATAGCGCCTGTCGCCCAGCAGGCTGCCGAGGGGGCGTTGGTGCAGGGCACGCAGGGCCACGGCGAGGCCGACGAGGAAGGTGCCGAAGACAGCGAGGAGGCCGAGCCGTGCAACCGGTGTTTCCGCGAAGGGCATCGCCATCGTGGAGGAGGCGCCGAGGGGGTCGTCCTCCCATATGATGGATGTCGTGGGTGTATCGTTGATCAATGTGGTGAGCAGGAGCGAGACAAACAGCGCCTGAAGCAGGAAGGCGATGATCACCATCACGGCGGTGGCGGCCGGAATGCGCCAGAGTTCCGGTTTGGATCGGGCGGGGTCGGCGAAGCGCGCATTCGGGGCATAGGGCAAGGGGGTCACCTTGGTGGGTTTTGTCTGTTGGCACCCTAGGGCGGGGCGGGGATGGGGGCAATCAACCCTTGTTCGCCGCGCAATCGCCCGTAAACGCCCTTGTCTGCCCTGCGGGGCGGGGGTATCCCATCAGAGCCATCCTGAGGAGATCACCCAATGCTTAAGCGTCCTGTTGATAAATCGAAGCTGCCCAGCCGTTATGTGACCGAGGGGCCCGCCAAGGCGCCGCACCGGTCCTATATGTATGCCATGGGCCTGTCCGAAGACGAGATTGCCCAGCCGTTGATTGGTGTGGCGACCTGTTGGAACGAGGCCGCGCCTTGTAACATCTCGCTCAACCGTCAGGCGCAGGCTGTGAAGCTGGGCGTGCGGGCCGCCGCTGGCACGCCGCGCGAGTTCACCACCATCACCGTGACCGATGGCATTGCCATGGGCCATGAGGGGATGCGCTCCTCTCTTGCCTCGCGGGAGGCGATTGCAGACACGGTTGAGCTGACCATGCGCGGCCATTGCTATGACGCGATTGTGGGCCTTGCCGGTTGTGACAAGTCCCTGCCCGGGATGATGATGGCGATGATCCGTTTGAACACGCCTTCGGTGTTCATCTATGGCGGGTCTATTTTGCCGGGCCGGTTGAACGGCAAGGATGTGACTGTGCAGGATGTCTTCGAGGCCGTGGGTCAGCATCAAGCGGGGAACTACTCCGACGAGCAGCTGGCTGTTCTGGAGCGGATTGCCTGTCCATCGGCTGGCGCTTGTGGCGGGCAGTTTACGGCCAACACCATGGCCTGTGTGTCAGAGGCGATTGGTCTGGCCTTGCCGAACTCCTCGGGCGCGCCTGCGCCTTATGAGAGCCGCGACCAGTATTCCATTGCCTCGGGTGAGGCGGTGATGAACCTGTTGGAGAAAAACATCCGCGCGCGGGATATCGTGACGCGCAAGTCGCTTGAGAATGCGGCGCGGGTTGTGGCCTGCACTGGCGGGTCGACCAATGCGGGGTTGCACCTGCCTGCGATGGCCCATGAGGCGGGGATTGATTTCTTCTTGGATGATGTGTGTGAAATTTTCCGCGACACCCCCTATTTCGTGGACCTGAAGCCGGGTGGCCAGTTTGTTGCCAAGGACCTTTATGAGGCGGGCGGTGTGCCGGTTGTCATGCGCGAATTGCGCAAGGCGGGCCTGATCCATGAGGATTGCATGACCGCCACGGGCCGGACCATTGGCGAGGAGCTGGATATGGTGGATCGCGATGCCGATGGCACGGTGATCCATCCTGTCGAGGCGCCGCTGACCAAGACCGGCGGTGTTGTTGGCCTGAAGGGGAACCTTGCCCCCGATGGGGCGATTGTGAAGGTTGCGGGCATCCCCTCGCAGCATCAGGTGTTTGTTGGCCCTGCCCGTGTGTTCGAATGCGAGGAAGAGGCCTTCGAGGCCGTGAAGGCGCGTCAATACGAAGAGGGCGAGGTTCTGGTGATCCGCAACGAGGGCCCCGCAGGCGGCCCCGGCATGCGCGAGATGCTGGCGACCACGGCGGCGCTGTCCGGTCAGGGCATGGGCAAGAAGGTCTCCCTGATTACCGATGGCCGGTTCTCTGGCGCGACGCGGGGCTTCTGCGTGGGTCATGTGGGGCCAGAGGCCGCCCATGGCGGGCCGATTGCTTTGGTTCAGAACGGCGATATGATCACCATTGATGCGATCAAGGGCAATATTTCCGTGGATGTCAGCGACGAGGAAATGGCCAAACGCAAGGAAAACTGGAAGGGCCCGCGGGAGACGATCTATGCCAGCGGTGCTTTGTGGAAATACTCCCAGCTTGTGGGCAGCGCGAAGTTCGGCGCTGTGACCCATCCGGGCGGTAAAAAGGAGCGTCATGTTTATATGGACCTCTAGTCTGCGCGCCCTTGGGGCCGCTTGTGTGTTGACTGCCCTTGTGGGCTGCTTTGGTGATGTTGAGACCAAGGCGATTGAAGAGTCTGGCGTTGCCAGCCAGACCGGAGAGGCCGCACCCGGGGCCGCGGCCAGATCGCCCGTGCAAGGCACGCGCGAGGTGGCCGTGGCCGAAGGGGCGGTGACGGTGGCGGGGCCGGATGGCTATTGCATCGACACCGGTGCCACCAAGGACCGCAAGCGCGGCGCCTTTGTTCTGCTGGCCTCCTGCGCCAGTGTGTTGCAATCGGCGAGCGCCTATGTGCCGGTGACCAACGCGCTGTTGACCGTGTCGGTCGGCGGCGAGGGGTCGGCGGATTTGCTGGTGGATGCGGAGGCGAGCCGCGCCTATTTCGCCTCTGCCGCCGGGCGCGCGGCGCTGTCGCGGGATGGCAAGGCCGAGAGCGTCGTGGTGGAATCGGCGCAGGTTTCGGGCGATTTCTTTTTAGTGCAGACCCTCGACAGCAGCGGCAAGGGGCCGGACGGCCTTGGCCCGCGCACATGGCGGGCGTTTTTCGATCAGGGCGGGCGGGCTGTTGTGGCCTCTGTCATCGGGTATGAGGAGCGGGCTTTGGAGCCCACGGCCGCCTTTGACCTGCTGCGCCGTTTTGCCGGAACGATCCAGAGCAAGAGCGGCGGGGCGCGCCCCGCGACGCGCAACGTAAGCGAGGTCGGCGGCGGGTTGCCGCAGGCGGACTGATATTATTGCCGCAAAATGTGGCCTGTGGAATAAGTTGGTTAACGTAATGGGTTGTATGGTGGTCGCACCAGAGCGCAATTCCAGTTGAGTGCGGGGTCTATGGCTTACAAGATCGATAATTTGTTGGATCGGGTCGCGCATCGCGCCGCTTTGCGCCGCTGGCGGCGGATCGCGGATGAGGCCGCGCGGGTTGACCTGAGCGAGCTGCGCGCCCTGCGGCAGCGGGCGCGGCATCTGCGGCGGCATCTTGAGCGGATGATCCATGTGGCGGAGAACCGGCTTGCCCTGCCGATGATCGGCAATGCGGCTGTGGCCACGCCGATTGGCAGCGATTGGTCCCATCGCCCCGAATTGTGGAACGGCCCCGTGTTTCCCGCAGGCTACGCCGGTGTGGCCAGCAAGCAGCGCCTCGGGAACGAGACCACCCTGCATCATGACTGCACGGTCAGCGAGTTGACCCTGCGCCAGATCCGCAACACGCGGCCAGAGGACCTTGCGCCCTATGGGCTGCGGATGGATGTGTTCCGCTTTGACGGCAGCTTTCTGTCCCTTGTGATCGACCTGCCGCGCGAGGGGGTTGAGGGGCTGCGCAAGAAGCATCTGGTGCGGTTGGAAACCATTGTCGAGCTGGAGCAACCGATCGAGATGTTCGCGCGGTTGAACGTAAAGCACGGGCCGAACACCGACCA
Source organism: Harenicola maris (assembly GCA_018524345.1). GTDB lineage: Bacteria > Pseudomonadota > Alphaproteobacteria > Rhodobacterales > Rhodobacteraceae > Harenicola > Harenicola maris. The sequence goes on along the minus strand of JADQAZ010000002.1, from coordinate 25,987 downwards.
GATCGTGCGCGAACTGCCCCTGCATGAGCCGCAGGTGATGGTGGAATTCGATCTGAGCTATTCCAATTTCAACGAAAAGCGGGTGGAGCATGCCTGGATCGATCTGATCTTTGAGGGGCCGCAGATGAACCAGATGATCCTGCGGGATCTTACCCTGTCGCGCCGCCCGCGCGCCGAGATTTAGGCAGCTTAACCCGATGGACACGCCATGACTGAACTGACGCTGACGAAAACCCGCATTACCGGTGGCCATTGGGAGGGGATGCTTTTGGCCGAGGGGGCGAGCGAGGCCCCCGATCTGCAGGTGTTCCATCTGGAGCAGAAGATCGAGGGGGTTACCCTGACGGCGGATGGCGAGATGGCGGGCCTGTGGCAGGTGCGGGTGCCGATCCCTTTGGAGGCTCTTTGCGACGGAGTGCAGACCTTTTTGATCCGCCTTGCGGGGAGCGACGAGGTGCTGGAGCGGTTCACCGTGATCACCGGTCAGCCGCTTGAGGATGACATTCGCGCCGAGCTTGACCTGTTGCGGGCCGAGCTGGACCTGCTCAAGTCCGCCTTCCGGCGCCATTGCCTTGAGGTTGCCGGTCAATAACGCGGGCGTAACGCCGCGTTTTGGGTGACAGGGGCGCGCGCCTTTGACAGGCTCGGCTGGCAATCCGGTTGAAAGGCACGTCTTATGTCAGACTATCCCCATCTCCTTGCCCCGCTTGATCTGGGCCATACGGTTTTGAAAAACCGGGTTCTTATGGGGTCGATGCATACGGGCCTTGAGGAAACCAAGGATTGGCAGCGCGTGGCGCGGTTTTATGCAGAGCGCGCCGAGGGCGGTGTTGGCCTGATGGTGACCGGGGGCATGGCCCCCAACCGCGAGGGCGGGGTGTTCCCCGGTGCGGCGGGCCTGTTCACGCCTGAGGATATTCAGAACCACCACGTTGTGACCGATGCGGTGCATGCGGCGGATGGCAAGATCGCGATGCAGATTTTGCATGCGGGGCGCTATGCCTATTCGCCGGAGTGTGTCTCTGCCTCTGCGGTGAAATCCCCGATCTCGCCCTTTCCGCCCAAGGAGCTGGACGAGGAAGGGATCGAGAAGCAGATCAGCGATATCGTGACCGCCGCCGCCCGCGCCCGCGAGGCGGGGTATGACGGGGTCGAGGTGATGGGGTCTGAGGGGTATTTCCTGAACCAGTTCCTTGTCACCCATACCAACAAGCGGACGGATCGTTGGGGCGGGTCCTATGAAAACCGGATGCGCCTTCCGGTTGAGGTTGTGCGCCGTGTGCGCGAGGCCGTCGGACCGGATTTCATCGTGATCTATCGCTTGTCGATGATTGATCTGGTGCCGGGGGGATCGACCTGGGAAGAGGTCGTGACCTTGGCGAAGGCGATTGAGGCCGCAGGGGCGAGCATCATCAACACCGGCATCGGCTGGCACGAGGCGCGGATCCCGACGATTGCGACATCTGTGCCACGCCGCGCCTTTAGCTGGGTGACGCAGAAGTTGATGGGCGAGGTTTCGGTGCCGGTGATCACATCGAACCGGATCAACACGCCCGAGGTGGCAGAGGGGGTTCTGGCCGAGGGCTGCGCCGATATGGTCTCGATGGCGCGTCCGTTTCTGGCGGATAGCCAGTTTGTGGCCAAGGCTGCGGCGGGGCGGGGGGACGAGATCGCGCCCTGTATCGCCTGTAATCAGGCCTGTCTGGACCACACGTTTTCGGGAAAGATGTCGACCTGTCTGGTCAACCCGCGGGCTTGCCACGAGACCGAGCTGGTGATTGCGCCTGCGGATGTGGCGAAGGCGATTGCCGTTGTGGGGGCGGGGCCTGCGGGGCTGTCTGCGGCCCTGACGGCGGCGGAGCGGGGGCACCGTGTGACCCTGTTCGACCGCGCCGAGGAGATCGGCGGGCAGCTCAACATGGCCAAGCAGGTGCCGGGGAAAGAGGAATTCTGGGGCCTCGTGGATTGGTATCGCACCATGGTTGGCCAGTCTCCGATCGAGCTGTGTTTGGGGGTTGAGGCCAGGGCGGAGGCTTTGGCGGATTTCGACGAGGTGATTATTGCCACGGGCGTTTCGCCGCGAGAGCTTGCTCTGCCCGGGGCGGATGCGCCCCATGTGCTGAGCTATATCGATGTGCTGCGGCACAAGGCCGAGGTCGGCAAGCGTGTGGCGATTATTGGTGCGGGTGGCATCGGGTTTGACGTGGCCCAGTTCCTTGGCGGCGGCGATCATACCGAGGACCTGCCCGCCTGGATGGAGCAATGGGGTGTGGCCGATCCGGCGGAGCATCGCGGCGGCGTGGCCCCCGAGGGGCCCCAGCCCGAGGCCAGCCCGCGCGAGATTACGCTGCTCCAGCGCAAGAACGAAAAGCCCGGCAAGCGTTTGGGCAAGACCACCGGCTGGATCCACCGCGCCGAGTTGAAGATGGCGGGTGTAAAGATGATCGGCGGCGTCAATTACGAGGGCGTCGAGGCTGGCGGGTTGATGGTGAGCTATGGCGAGGGGCGCGAGCGGCCCGAGTTGATCGAGGCGGATACGATTGTTGTCTGCGCAGGGCAGCTGTCGAACCGGTCTCTGGCCGATGACCTGGAGGCGGCGGGCAAGACCTGTCACGTGATCGGCGGGGCCGATGTGGCCGCCGAGCTGGACGCCAAACGCGCCATCAATCAGGGCACGCGGCTGGCTGCGAGCCTATAAATAAGGGCGAAAGGGGCAGGGAAACGCGCTGTTTCCCTGTTTCCGCCCAGCATACGATTGTTCAAAAACCGCGATATTGTCGGCCCTTTGTCCCATTCCCGCCCGATTTGGCAGGCAAGACTGTCAACGGGGCAAGAACAATACTGAGGTTACGGAATGGACCGATTGACGGAAATGGAAGCGTTCGCCACGGTGGTGGACCAAGGCGGATTTACGGATGCGGCCAAGAAAATGGGCATCTCTAAATCTGCCGTTTCAAAGCACGTTTCCAGTTTGGAGGCCCGTCTTGGTGCCCGTCTGCTCAACCGCACCACGCGCCGCGTCAGCCCGACAGAGATCGGACTTGCATATTATGACCGCGCCCGCCGCGTTCTGAACGATGCGGGCGAGGCGGATGCCTTGGTCACCTCGATGCAATCGGCGCCCTCGGGCCTGCTGCGGATTTCTGTGGCGACGGATTTCGGGGTGAACCATCTCTCGCCTGTCTTGGGTGAGTTCCTGAGCGAATTCCCCGATATCACGGTGAATATGGTGCTGAACAACCGCTATGTTGAGCTGATCTCCGAAGGGTTCGATATGGCGATCCGTATCGGGGAGCTGGAAGACAGCACCCTGCGGGCGCGCAAGCTGACCGAAACGTCAAAGCGGATGATCGCCTCGCCGGAGTATTTCGAGAAATTCGGCCGCCCGGAGAAGATCGACGATCTGAATGCCCATAAACTGCTGCATTATTCGAACCAGTCCTCGGGCAATGTCTGGAAGCTGACCGCGCCATCGGGCGAGAAACGTCAGGTACGCACCGCCGGTTGGCTGACTGTAAATGACGGGCAGAGCCTGCTGAACGCGGCGATTTCCGGCCTTGGCATCGCCTATCTTCCGAGCTTTTTGTACGCAGAGGCCATGGAGCAGGGTCTGGTTCAGGAGGCGATCCCCGATCTGCCGCAGGAGAACCTTGGCATCTATGCGGTTTACCCGCCCGGGCGTTTCACACAGCCCAAGGTGCGTGCCTTTATCGACTTTCTCGTCAACAGTTTCGCCCAGAAGGGCCCCGGTCTTTGGTGATTGGTTAAATCACCGGAGCCGGGACGAACAGGACCCCGCGCCAGACTGGCGTGGGGTCTATTTGTGTGGGGGAGGCAGACTTTTGAAAAAGTCTGCGGCAAATCCTGTAAGGATTTGGGGCAATTTCTTTCAGAAATTGGTTACTCGGTGGAGCTGAGGATCACTTCGACGCGGCGGTTCAGGGTGCGGCCGGCTTCGGTAAGGTTGGTGGTCAGCGGCGAGAGAAAGCCGACGCCGTCGGCATTGACCTGCGCCGCTGGCACGCCTAGTGGCCCCGTCAGCCTTGAGCGCACGGCGCCCGCGCGTTTGCGCGAGAGGGAGATATTGCCTGCGAGGCTGCCTTCGGCATCCGTGTGCCCGACCAGAACGACAGAGCGGTTCGGGTTGGTGATCAGATAGGCCGCGAGGCCTTGGAGGGATGTGAATTCGTCTTCGCCGAGCTGGCTTGATCCGGTTTGAAAGCGCAGGTCATCCAGAACGGCGCGGCCGTGGGTTTCAAGCTGTTCGATCAGGGGCAGGCCCGTCACCGGGCCCACGGCCTGTGTTTCCAGTTTCGGCAGGGCGGCGACCAAGGCGTTCTTGGAGGAGGCGGTGACGAGGGCTTGGCCCTCTTGCTCCGGCCCGACGCGGACGACCTGCACAAAGCCGCGTCCGGAGGAGCGGCTGATCATCAGGCTGACGTATTCGGGGCGTTCGGCGCCCATGCGCTGAGTTGCCAGAAACCGGAAGTCGCCCAGATCGACGTGCATGTCCGGTTCGGGCAGCACTTCGGTTGCGTAGCGGAAGTCGAAGCCGCCGCAATCGCGGGTTTCGCATTCGTAGATCACCTCGAATCCGGCCTCTGTCAGTTGGCGGCGCAGGGGGGCGAGGAGTTGCAGGGTGGTCACGCCGGGGGCTGTGACTTGCCAGGCCTGTTGGCGGACCTCGCCCTCGGCCCAGATGGATTGCACCGTGCCGCCCTGAAAGCCCGAGATCGGCACCTTGTAGGAGCCATATGCCTCGACCTGCTCAACCGCCTTGCGGGCGTTTGAGGGGAACTCCAGTGTCAGGGAGTTGGCGCAGGCCAGCGAGGCCGTGAGGGCGAGGCTGGTGGCCAGAGGGGCGGCGCGGCGGATCATCGGTTCTGGCTGTGATACTCCGGGTTCGGTTCCATTGCGGTGGCCGAGGCCACGCGGTTGGTCATGTTAAAGAAGCCTGCGACGCTGGCGATGTCCCAGATGTCTTTGTCTGTCCAGCCGGCATCGCGCAGGGCTTGGCGATCAGTTTCCTCGATCCTAGCGGAGGATTCGGTCAGTTTTTGGGCGAAATCCAGCATGGCGCGTTGTTTCGGCTCCAGCGTGGCGGTGCGGTAGTTCATCACCAGCCGTTCGCCGAGTTCCGGATCGCCCGACAGGGCGCGGACGGCTTGGCCGTGGGCCACGAGGCAGTAGAAGCATTTGTTGTGCGAAGAGACCACCACAGCGATCATTTCGCGTTCCAGTTTGCTCAGCCCCGAGGGGGCGAGCATCAGGTCGTTATAAAGACCCGCGAAGGCGTTCAGCTTGTCGATGTCAAAGGCATAGGCCTTGAGCACATTGGGCACCATGCCGAGTTTTTCCACGCAGATGTCAAAGTAGCGTTGAGTCTCTTCGGGGAGGGGATCGACCATGGGAAGGTCGAGCGCCGTGGGGCGGGGATGTGTCATGGGGTATCCTGTTTTCTGCCTGTGCTGGCCTTACCGCGGGCCTGAAGTATAGGGCCCCTGCCGTTCATGCGGAAGGGTGCTGCCTGTAGTGGTAGTCTCCCACAGGGGACATGCCGAGGGAAGTGTAGAGGCCATTGGCCGGTGCATTGGCCTTGGTTACCACGACGGAGAGCCATGTTGCCCCCTGATCTTGGGCCCAGCTGGCGGCGGCCCACATCATATGGCGTGCCAAATTCTGCCTGCGGGCTGCGGGGGCGACGACGAGGGCGTGAAGCATGGCCAGATCGCCGTCGGCGGCGAGGTAGGCTGTGCCGAGGGGGCGGTCTTTGTAGCGGCCCATGACGGTGCATTTGGGCTGGGCGCATCTGTCCATCACGGCGAGGCGGTCCGCTCCGATGCCGTCGAGGGTCCAGACCTCTTTTTGTGCTGTCAGGGGGGCGCCTTGGACGATGAAGGCGGTGACTTTGGGTGGATCCTGCGCCAGATCGGCGGCTTTGATGGCATAGGCGCGGACGGGGTCTTTCACGGTGTAGCCTGCGCCCTGCAGCGCTGTGTCGAGGGTGGTTTGCCCTTGGCGGACCATGACGAGAGGGGTTTGGCCGAGGGCGGTTTGGGCCTGTTCCATTTGGGCGATATCGGCGGCCTCATTGGTGGTGGTGGCGGCGCTGACGCGGCTGCCGCCGCCTGCGCCGCGGCGCACTGTCCAGTCGCCGATGCTTTGCGCTTCGGCCGGGGGCCATGTTGCGTCGATTGCGTCATAGATGCGGGCGGGGGTGGGCAGGTTCATTCGGTGGCCCCCGGGAAGGCCTCGCGTAGGGCCGCTACGGCGGCCTCCAGCGCTGTGGGATCGGTGCTGCGCATCACGATATTCGCGCCGTAGGCCCCGTTGTCGACAAAGGGGTAGGAGCCGAAGCTGATGGCGGGCATGGCTTTGGCGATCTCGCCCAAGGGGCCTGCGATGTCGCCCTCGCCGCGGTTGACGCGCAGGGAGCGGGAGAGCAGGGGCTGGCCGCCGGTCAGCTCTGGCAGCAGGCTTTCGACCATGGCGCGAAAGACGCTTGGCACCCCTGCCATGACATGGACGTTCTCGACCGAGAAGCCGGGGGCGACGGAGACGGGGTTGTCGATCAGCACCGCGCCTTCCGGCACGCGGGCCATGCGCAGGCGGGCCTCGTTAAGCTCCTTGCCTGTGCGGGCATAGTGTTCGGCCAGAAGGGTGCGGGCATCGTCCCGCACGTCCACGGGCCTGCCGAAGGCGGCGCCGATGGCGTCGGCGGTGATGTCGTCATGGGTGGGGCCGATGCCGCCGGAGGTGATGACCGTGTCAAACCGCGCGCGCAGATCGTTGACGGCGGCGACGATGGCGGGCTGTTCGTCCTGCACCATACGGACCTCGGCCAGGGTAATGCCGCGTTCTGTCAGCACCCCTGCGAGGTGGTGCATATTGGCGTCGCGCGTGCGGCCGGAGAGGATTTCATCGCCGATGACAAGCATGGCTGCGGTGGGGTTCGGCATGGGATGGGTTCCTTTCCTGCTTGCCACGGTATAGCTCCGGTATATGCGGTTTCAAACTCCTCTTGTTCCGGCGCGGTTGCTGCGGCGCTACAAACGCTTTTTGGCGGATGTGGAGCTTCAGTCCGGGGTGGTTGTGGTGGCGCATTGTCCCAACCCCGGATCGATGATGGGATTGAAGGACGAGGGCGCGCGGGTTTGGCTTGAGCCGAATGACGATCCCAAGAAAAAGCTGAAATACGGCTGGCGGCTGGTTGAAGTCGCCGGGGGGCATTTTGCCGGTATCGATGCGGGATCGGCGAATGGGGTTGTGGCCGAGGCCCTGCAAAGCGGGGCGGTGCCGGAGCTTGCCGGATATGAGGGCCTGCGGCGCGAGGTGAAATACGGCCAGAATTCGCGCATTGATTTCCTGTTGTCGCAGCCCGGTCTGCCCGACGCCTATGTGGAGGTCAAAAGCGTGACCCTGCGGCGCGGCGGCGATTTGGCGGAGTTTCCCGACAGCGTTACAGCGCGGGGGGCAAAGCACTTGGCGGAGCTTGCGGCCATGGCGCAGGCGGGGCAGCGCGCGGTGATGTTTTACCTGATCCAGCGCACCGATTGTGCGGCGTTTGATTTGGCGGGCGATATCGACCCGGCCTATGCCGCGGCTTTTGCCAAGGCGCGGTTGGCGGGGGTCGAGGTGCTGTGCTATGCTTGCCGTATTGATCCCCTTTCTGTTTCGCTGGGGCGGTCTGTTCCATTGGCACCCGGGCTTTGAGGCCTTTTATTACGGGGCCGGAATGGTTAGGTCTGGCGATACACCAATGAAACCCAAATCTGAGCCTGCACCATGGATGAAACCAACGGACGGATGACCCGCGAAGGTATCCGTATTTATGAACCCGCCGATTTTGACGGCATGCATAAGGCGGGCCGGCTTGCGGCGGAGATCCTTGATGCCTGTATCCCCCTTGTCAAACCCGGTCAGACGACTGGCGCGATTGATGCGGAGATCACCCGGATGGTGGATGACGCGGGCGCGAAGTCTGCGACCATCGGCTACAAGGGCTATCAGCACGCGAGCTGTATCAGCGTGAACCACGTTGTTTGCCACGGGATTCCGGGGCCGAAGGTGCTTAAGGACGGGGATATCCTGAACATCGATGTGACGGTGATTGTGGATGGCTGGTTTGGCGATACGAGCCGGATGTATGTGGCGGGCAAGCCCTCTCGCAAGGCGGAGCGGTTGATCGACATTACGCACGAGAGCCTGTTCCTTGGGATTGCGGCGGTGAAGCCGGGCAATACCTTTGGCGATATCGGCCATGCGATTCAGGCCTTTGCCGAGGGGCACCGGATGGGCGTTGTGCGCGATTTCTGTGGCCATGGCCTTGGCCGTGTGTTCCACGCGCCGCCCAATGTGATGCATTATGGCCGCCCCGGCACCGGGCCGATTCTGGAAGAGGGCATGTTCTTTACCATCGAGCCGATGGTGAACCTTGGCCGCCCTGAAACCAAGGTGTTGCAGGACGACTGGACCGCCGTGACCCGTGACCGCAGCCTTTCGGCGCAGTTCGAACATTCCATTGGCGTGACATCGGACGGGGCCGAGATTTTCACCAAGTCACCGGCGGGGCTTTTCCATCCGACCTTTGGCCAGGCTTCGTGATCCGCGCGCTTGCTTTTCTTTTGCTGCTTTTGGCCGCCATTCCGCAGGGGGCCGCAGCGCAGGATCAGCAGCGCATTGCGAAGATTGAAAAAGAATGGGCCGGATGGGTGCAGCGGCACAGGCTGGGCAATTCCAGCATTGTGATCTTGCACAATGGCCGCGTTGTGAAGACGCGGGCCAAGGGGGCCTCTGTTTCCACGCCGGTGCCTTTGGCATCCCTGTCCAAGCCGATCACGGGGGCCTGTGTGGCCAAGCTGGTGCAGCAGGGGAAGGTGAACCTGAATTCCACTGCGGCACGCTATCTGGGGCCGAACAAGGGGCCGGGCGGGGCGATCACCATTGCCGAGCTGTTGACCCATTCGGGCGGCAACAGCACCGATACGACCCAGAAATTCGCCGCCAAGCGGAGCACATGGGGGCAGGTGGCGCAAAAGCCCTTGGCCGCCCGCGCCCTTGCCCGCCCCCTTGGGGCAAAGCGGGGGCGGCATGTTTATAACAATGAGAATTACGCCGTTCTGGCCGAGGTGATCGAGGCCGCGACGGGGCAGCCTTATTTCACTGTTTGCAACCGTTTGGTTCTGCGTCCGCTTGGCATTGGCTCTGCGGGGAAGTCGCGCAGCTATGGCGGGTTTTCGGCTTGGGGTGGCTGGCAGATGAGCCCGAAGGATTACGCCACTTTTGCCGCCGCGTGGTTTGGCCCGCAGGGGGTGATTGGCCGCTCTATGGGGTCTTGGCCCCATGTGGGGATCGGCAAGGGGGCGCGATACGGGATGGGCGTGGCCTATTACGCCAACGGGGCGAAGGGGGCATGGCATCTGGGGATGCTGTGCTTTGGCGGGCGCTCGGGCAACGGGGCCTATTTCGGGTTTTATCCCGGGGGCTACGGCGTTGTTGTCAGCTTTGACAAATGCATCAAGTTGAAGGGGGCCAGTGATCTGGAAAAGACCCTTCAGAGCGCGATCCTGCGTTAGGGCGCGCGCATCAGGGTGATCCAAGTGTCGCCGTAGCGGCGCTGATCCTCGAGCGTGAAGCCCTTTGGCGGTGGCAGGGGGGCGTTTTCCTCCAGCACGATCCATGCCTGCGGGGCGATCCATCCGGTTTTGAGGGCCTGCGTGAGGGCCTTGTCGCCGAGGGCTTTGCCATAGGGCGGGTCGGCGAAGACGAGATCGCAGGGGGTGTCCGCCGCGGGCAGGCGCAGGGCGCTTGTTTTCAGGAGCTGTGTTTCGGGGGCGGGTTTGCACAGGGCGATATTGGCGCGGATCAGGCCCTGCGCCTTGGCCCCGTCATCGACGAAGGTGGCGTGTTTGGCGCCGCGGCTGAGCGCCTCCAGCCCCAAGGCGCCGGTGCCTGCAAATAGGTCAAGCACATGCAGCCCTGCGAAATTCATTCGCGAGTTAAGCATGTTGAACAGGTTTTCGCGGACGCGGTCGGATGTGGGGCGTAGATGGGCGGCGGGGTCGCCCTTGCCGAGATCGGTCAGGCGCAGCCCGCGATAGTTTCCGCCCACGATCCGCATTAACGCAGCAAGGCCTTGAGGTCTGCGCCCGCGTCGGCGGCGGTTTCGGGTGGCAGGGTTTTGCCCGCCTCGATCAGGCGTTTGCCGATCATATATGCGCGCGGTGCGTTCATCGCATCGACGGACAGCAGGGTTTCGCCCGCGAAATACCAGTGAGAGCGGGCGCTGCCCTCGTCGCGGATCACAACGCGGTCGTAGCCGGTGTTCAGCCCCGCGATTTGCAGTTTCACATCGTATTGGTCGGACCAGAACCATGGTTTGGGCGCATAGGGTGTATCGGCGCCGAGCATGTTGGCGGCGACCACCTCTGCCTGATCGATGGCGTTCTGGACGGATTCGAGGCGGATGCGGCTGCCCATATGGGGCAGGCTGGCGCAGTCGCCAGCGGACCAGATTGCGGGGTCGGATGTGCGGCCTGTGGCGTCTGTTTTGATGCCGTTGTCGAGGGTCAGGCCCGCCTCGGCGGCGAGGGTGTCGCCCGGGGTGATGCCGACACCTGCGATCACCACGTCTACGTCAAGGGTCGTGCCATCGGTAAGCTCGGCCCCTGTGACGCGGCCCTCGCCCGTAAGGCGGGTCAGGCCGGTGCCCTCGCGGATATCGACGCCGTGCCCGGCGTGCAGGGCGCGGAAATAATCGGAGGTTTCGGGGGCGGCGACCCGTTGCAGGATGCGTTCGCTCATTTCGACAAGCGTCACCTCTAGCCCCAGTTTACGGGCGACGGCGGCGGCCTCCAGCCCGATGTAGCCGCCGCCGACGATCAGGGCCTTTGCGCCCGGTTTCATATCGGGGGCCATGGCATCGACATCGGCAAGGGTGCGCACCACATGGACGCCGCCGAGGTCGCCGCCGACGGCGGCGGGCAGGCGGCGGGGGGCGGAGCCTGTGGTGAGGGCGAGCTTGGTATAGGGGATGACCTCATCGCCGAGGGACACGGTTTTGGCGGCGGGATCAATCGCGGTCACCGGCGCGCCGAGGCGCAGGGTGATGTTCTGGTCGGCGTAGAAGGCGGCGGGGCGCAGGAAGAGGCGCTCGACCTCCATCTCGCCCAAGAGATAGGCCTTGGACAGGGGCGGGCGTTGATAGGGGGGCACCTGCTCCTCGCCGATCAGCGTAATTGCGCCGTCAAAGCCGAGGCTGCGCAGCTTGGCCACAAGGCTCGACCCGGCCTGACCGGCGCCGACAACAACGATATGATCCATTTGCCCATCCTTATCAGTCGCAATTTCTTCGACACAGCTATATGCATTGGCGAGAGTTCCGCAATCAATCTAAAGGATCACGATCATGCAAATCGACGTAGGCAAAACCCTTCCGACCGGTGAATTCGTCCGGATCGGCGCCGAGGGCCCTGAGACCGTTTACCTGAGCGACCTGACCGTGGGCCGCAAAGTTGTGATCTTTGGCCTGCCCGGTGCCTTTACCCCCACCTGCGACAGCGCCCATGTGCCGAGCTTTATCCGCACCAAGGACCAGTTCGCCGAGAAGGGCGTGGCCGAGATCATCTGTATTTCCAACAACGATGCCTTTGTGATGGACGCTTGGGCAGAAAGCACCGGTGCGAAAGAGGCGGGCATCACCATGCTGGCCGACCCGACGGGGGCCTTTATCAAAGAGATCGGGATGGATTTCGACGCGCCGCCAGTGGGCCTTTATGGCCGGTCGAAACGCTTTGCCCTGATCGCGATGGACGGGGTTGTGACGACGCTCAACCTTGAGGACAATCCGGGTGAGTGCGACATTTCCGGCGGCGAGCGCCTGTTGGACGCGCTTTAGAGCGCATCCATTTTCGTGGCCATGGTCACGTCCAGATCAGACAGACCATCCACGGAGTGGGTGGTCAGCACCACCTCGACACGGTTGTAGACGTTGAACCATTCGGGGTGGTGATCCAGCTTTTCGGCGATGAGCGCGGCGCGTGTCATCCAGCCGAAGGCGGCGTTGAAGTTCTTAAATTTGAAGGTTTTGGTGATGGCATCGCGCCCTTCTTGCCGCGTCCAGCCCGCGGCGAACAGGGGGGCGAGGGCGCTGTCGTCTGTGAGTTTGGTTGCCATGGGCTAATCCTCTTCCGTGCTGGATTTCTTGAAGGGGCCGTAGGAGGTGAGGATTTCGATGTCGTCCTCGATCGCGCGGCTTTCGGCGGTGAGGAATTCCTCGATCGCCTTGCGAAAGCCGGGATCGCCGACCCAGTGGAGGGAATGGGTGGTCACCGGCATATAGCCGCGGGCGAGTTTGTGCTCGCCCTGCGCCCCTGCCTCGACCCGTTTGAGGCCATGGGCGATGGCGTAGTCGATGGCGCGGTAGTAGCAGGCCTCGAAATGCAGGCAGGGGTGGTTTTGCGTGGCGCCCCAGTAGCGGCCATAGAGGGTGTCGCGGCCGATGAAGTTGAGCGCGCCTGCGATGGGGATGCCGCCACGTTCGGCCAGCACCAGCAGGATGTCATCGCGCAAGGTTTCCTGAGCGATGTCGAAGAACTCCCGGGTGAGGTAGGGGCGGCCCCATTTGCGGCTGCCGGTGTCTTGGTAGAACTCCCAGAAGGCGTCCCAATGTTCGGGCTGGATCTGATCGCCCGTGAGGGACCGGATTTCGCCGCCGAAATCATTGGCCACGCGGCGTTCCTTGCGGATGTTCTTGCGCTTGCGGCTGGAGAGGGAGGCGAGGAAGGCGTCGAAATCGGCGTAGTGGTCGTTGAGCCAGTGGAACTGCTGGCTGCTGCGGGGCAGGAGGCCCATTTCGGCGCCGTCGCGGGCCTCCTCTGCGGTGCAAAAGGTGATGTGCAGGGAGGAAAGGTTGTTATCCGCCGCGATCTGCACCGCGCCTTGGGTCAGGGCGGCGCGTCCGGCGGCCTCATACCCCTCGCGGCACAGGAAGCGGCGGCCTGTTGCGGGGGTGAAGGGCACGGCCATTTGCAGTTTGGGGTAGTAGGAGCCGCCCGCGTTTTCATAGGCATGGGCCCATGAATGATCGAAGATATATTCGCCCTGACTGTGGTGTTTGGCATAGAGCGGCGCGGCGGCGATCATCTGTCCGTCTTGCCGCGCGATCAGGTAGGTGGGTTGCCAGCCGGTGCCCTGCCCGACCGAGCCGCTGTCCTCCAGCGCCTTGAGGAAACGGTGGGTTGTGAAAGGGTCGCGCGGGCGGCCCCCCTGGGCCGTTTCGGGGCAGGCGCAGGCGTCCCAGTCATGGGGATCAAGTCCGCCAAGTGTCGGTATGGCGGAGATTTCGATTTGGCTGTCTGACATGCGGTGTCCGGGGGTTGCTGCCTGTCATTAGATGGGCTGCAGGGCGGCGGGGTCAAGCGGCGATCGGGTCAATCGGGCAGATACCCCTCGAAGGTGATTGCATCCGCGATGGTCAGGGCCTCTTTGGCCTGCGCCTCGGAGCGGATCGTCCATGTGAGGACGGGGCGGCCGGTGGCTTTGAAGGCGGCGACCTCTGGCATATCGAGGGAATTGCGATCGTGGGAGATGAAGGCCAGCTTATCGACACCCGGCATGGCGCGAAGGGCGCTGCGCTCCTCCTCTGCATAGAGGGTCCAGTCCTTTGGGTTGTAATCGCAGGTGGTCAGCCCGCAGGGGCGGGCGGGGCAGAGGCGGGCCAGTTCGGCGGCGCTGTGCGGGTTGAAGGACATCAGGGCAAGGGGGCCGTCATAGGCGTTGACGGCCCGTGCCACGGCGGCCTCCAGCGGGCCGATGTTCGGGCCCATTTTGCCGTCCTGATCCTTGATCTCGACCAGAAGGGGCACGCGGCCTGCGACCTGTGCCAGAGTTTCTGCGAGGGTCGGCATCGGGGAGTTGCCGCCTGTCAGCGGGATCGCGGCAAGTTCGGAGGCGGTGCGGGTCTGGATCGCGCCGGAGGTGCCGGCGAGGCGGGCCATGTCGTAGTCGTGAAAGACCATGGCGGCGTGATCGGCGGACATCTGGATGTCGATCTCGATGCCATAGCCGCGCTCAATCGCGGCGGCCACGGCCTCGCGGCTGTTCTCGGGCCGCCCCTTGGCGACGTCGTGCAGGGCACGGTGGGCAAAGGGGCGGGCGTAGAATTCGGCGGGAAGCGGCGTCATTTGATTTCAAAGATGCCTTCGATTTCGACCGCGACGTTCAGGGGCAGCGCGCCTGCGCTGACGGCGGAGCGGGCGTGGCGGCCGGCCTCTCCCAGAGCCTCGACAAAGAAGTCGGAGCAGCCGTTGATGACCTTGGGCTGGTCGGCGAAATCGGGTGTGGAGTTCACAAAGCCGGTCAGTTTGATGACGCGGACAAGGCGGGACAGATCGCCCCCGCAGGCGGCTTTGACCTGCGACAGCAGGCTGATGGCGCAGGTGCGGGCGGCGGCTGCGCCCTCGTCCACTGTCAGGTCGTCGCCGACCTTGCCGGTGATGAGGCCGCTTTCGTTCTGGCTGATCTGGCCGGAGATATAGAGGGTGCTGCCGCTTTGCACGAAGGGCACGTAGTTGGCCGCGGGCGCGGGGGCGTCCGTGAGGGTGACGCCGAGTTCGGCAAGGCGGGATTCGATGGCATTGGTCATGATGCGTGCTCCGGTGCAGAGGTGGTTTTGCACACTGCATGGCGGGGCGGGCGCAGGGCGTCAAGCATGCATCAGCTTTCGCGGAAGGCCTTATTGAAATAATCGGCCAGCGGTTTGACCAGATAGGCCAGCGGGCTGCGGTCATCGGTGCGGATGAAGGCCTCTACCGGCATGCCGGGGATGATGGTTTGGCCCTGCAGCTTGTCCTGCTCGCCTGCGCTGAGTTCGATCTCGGCGCGGTAGAAGGCGGCGCCGCTCTGCTCGTCGACGAAGGCATCGGCGGAGATCTGCATGACCCGCCCGAAGAGTTCGGGGGTGGTGCGGGTGTCAAAGGCGGAGAAGCGCAGGATGACCTCCTGCCCGACGAAGACCTGATCGACGTGGATCGGGTCCACCTTGGCGGCGATGACGAGGGGGCGGTCCTGCGGGACGAGGTAGAGGACGGGCTCTGCCGCGCGGACGACGGAGCGCGGTGTGTTCACCGCCAGGGAGTAGATCACGCCGGAAACGGGCGCGCGGATGTCGAGGCGGTCGAGCTGGTCGACGAGGCTTTGGCGGCGTTCGAACATCTCGACCTCGCGGTATTGCAGGTCGCGTAGCTGGGTGATGGCCTCCTCGCGGCGGGAGGTGCCGAGTTTGAGAAGCTCGATGTCGAGCTCGGTCAGGCGGCCCTCTGTTTCGGCGCGGGTGGCTTCCAGCTCTCCGATCTGGCCGGAGAGGGCGGCTTGGTCCCGTTGCAGGGTCAGGACTTGCGAATTGGGCACGAGGCCGCGGGCAAGCAGGTCAAGCTGGCTGGCGAGTTCGGCCTCAACGAGGGTGAGCTGCACGCCGAGGGCCTTGGCCTGTGCATCGATGCCCTCGATCTGGTTGGCGATCTGGCCTTTGCGCTTGGTCAGCTGGTCGGTTTCCTTGGCCATGCTTTCGATGCGGGCGGTAAAGAGGCGCTCCTGACCGGCCATGAAGTCGGCGACCTCGCTGCGGGTGTCGGCCAGTTGTTTCAGGGCATCGGGGAAGGTGATCTCGGCGGCGTCGTCGCGTTCGGCCCGCAGGCGGGCGGCGCGGGACATGACCTCGAAGAGTTGCCCCTCGACGATGCTGAGCTCCGATTGCAGCACGTTGGGATCAAGGCGGATCAGGGTGTCGCCTGCGGTGACGGTGTCGCCCTCGCCCACCAGCACCTCGGCCACGACGCCGCCGTCGAGGTGTTGAACGACCTGTCTGTTCTGGTCGACCTCGATCTGGCCGCTGGCGATGATGGCGCCGGAGATATTGGCAAAGACCGACCAAGTGCCAAAGCCGCCGACCAGCAGCAGCAGGGCGAGAAAGCCGAGCAGGAGCGGGCGGCGGGCGGAGAAGGTTTCAGTGCTCATGTCACGCCCCCGCCCTTGCCGCGTGTCTGGGTGATTTCGGCGTGGTTACGGACCATGGATTTCAGCACCTCGTCGCGCGGGCCGAAGGCCTTGCGCAGGCCCCCGTCAAGAACCATGAGCATTTCGCATTCCTGAATGGCGGCGGGCCTATGGGCCATGATGAGGATGGATTTGCCGTCCTGTTTCATCTGCCGGATGGCTTTGTTCAGGGCCTCTGACCCCTCATTGTCGAGGTTGGAGTTCGGCTCGTCCAGCACCAGCAACACGGGATCGCCATAGAGCGCCCGTGCCAGCCCGATGCGCTGGATCTGGCCGCCCGACAGGCGGCCGCCTGCGGCGCTGACCTGTGTGTCGTAGCCTTGGGGCAGTTGGCGGATCATGTCGTCGGCGGCGGCGCGGCGGGCGGCCTCGACCACCGCTTTGGCGTCGGGCTCGGTCGAGAGGCGGGCGATGTTTTCGGCGATGGTTCCGTCAAACAGGCTGACCCTTTGGGGCAGGTATCCGATCAGCAGGCCGAGTTCGTCCGGGTCGTATTGATCCAGCGTCGCCATATCGAGGCGGATCTTGCCGCCCGCGGGGCGCCAGACGCCAGTGATGGCGCGGGCGAGGGTGGATTTGCCTGCGCCCGAGGGGCCGATAACGCCCATGGCCTGCCCGGGTTTCAGCTCAAAGGAGACCATGCGCAGGGTGGCCTGCGCCTCGCCCGGGGGTACGACGGTGACCTGATGGGCATCAAGGCGGGCGCGGGGGCGGGGCAGTTCGGTGCGCGGGCGGTCGGCGGGCACCTCTGACAGGAGTTCGCCCAGATTGTTCCAGCCGCGCGAGGCCCGCAGCATGAGTTCCCACTGGCCAATGGCGAGTTCGACCGGCGCGAGGGCGCGGCCCAGCATGATGGAACCCGCGATCATCGCGCCTGCTGTCAGCTCGTTTTGCAGCACCAGCCACGCGCCAAGGGCGAGCATGGCCGATTGCAGGAACAGGCGCAGGGTCTTGGTGCTGGCGGAATAGACACCGGCGCGGTCGGCGGCGACGAGGCCGCGGGTGGTGGCCTGTGTTCTTGTGGTCTGCCAGCGGCGGAAGGTGGCGCCGCGCATGCCGAGGGACTGGACGCTTTCGGCCTCTGTCCGCATCTGGGTGGCCATATGTTCCGCGCGGCGGGCGCTGTGCTGCGCCTCAAGGCCGGGCTGGCGGGTGCGCCACTGGTTCAGCAGGGTCAACAGGATCAGCACCGCGCCGCCGGTGACGGCAAGCGCCCCAAGGAGCGGGTGGAAGATAAAGATCGCAAAGAGGAACACCGGCGTCCACGGCAGGTCAAAGATGGCAAGGAGGACGGGGGAGGCGATGAAACGCTGCACCATGTCCAGATCGCCAAGGCCGGTTTGCGCGGTTTTGTGGCCGGGGGTCACGGATTCTGCCTTGAGCACGGCGTTGAACACCCGCCCTTCGAGCAGGGATTGCAGCCGTGCGGCGGCGCGGGCCATGACGCGGCCGCGGGCGTAATCCAGCAGGCCCATCATCAGGTAGAGGAACATCACCAGCGCAAAGAGCGCGATCAATGTTTCCTCGGACCGCGAGCCAAGGACGCGGTCGTAGACCTGCAGCATAAAGAGCGGCCCCGTCAGCATCAGCAGGTTGACGAAGATGGAAAAGACGAAAGACGCGCGGAACAGGCCCGCGCCCTTGGCGCGCGCGCTGCGTAACTCGGCCCTGCCTGTGTCGTTGGCCCCTGCGCTCATGCCATATGCCCCGATGGTTCCCATTTGCCCGAATTTGCCAGCAGACCTTTG
The DNA here is from genome assembly GCA_018524345.1 of Harenicola maris. Lineage (GTDB taxonomy): Bacteria > Pseudomonadota > Alphaproteobacteria > Rhodobacterales > Rhodobacteraceae > Harenicola > Harenicola maris. Next base: position 8,186 of record JADQAZ010000002.1, on the reverse strand, counting down.
CTTGTGGCCTTTTGGCGCTACCGATAGTATCAGCCTCATCAACAAGCTGGTCGTTGGCGGATGCCCGACTATGGGCAAAATTTATGAGCAACAGGTTTAGAAATCCAATGCTTCCTTGGTCTATCTCAAAACTGGCATCGATGGGTGCCCTGATCGCATCACTGGCCGTGGTATCGGCCTGCGCCCCTGCGCCAGCGGGGGCCCCGATCAATGATCCCTATGAGGCCGACAACCGGCGTATCCACGAGTTCAACAAATCTGTCGATAGCAGTTTGCAAAAACTGTCCGGCGGGGGCGGCGGCGGCAAGGGATTGCCCAAGCCTGTTGGGCGCACCTTGGTGAATTTCACCGAGAATCTGGAGCGCCCCGGCACCGTCATCAACAACATCCTGCAGGGTGATATCGAAAGCGCGGTTCAGAATTCTTTCAACTTTGTCATAAACTCGACCCTCGGCGTGGGCGGGATTTTCAACCCCTCCAAGGATATCGGGATTGACCGGCAGGACACCGATTTTGGCGAGACCCTGCATGTTTGGGGCGCGGGCGAGGGCAAATACATGGAGCTTCCGCTTATGGGCCCCTCGACCGAGCGGGATGCCTTTGGCAAGGTTGTGGACGCTTTCCTGAGCCCGACGAAGCATTTCCTGAACGCGGATCAGCGAAAGATCGCTACTATTGCAGGCTTCGGGGCCAAGGCCAGTGAACGGCAGGAGTATTCCGGGGTAATTGATGATGTGCTCTATGGTTCTGCCGATAGCTATGCGCAGACCCGCCTGCTGTATCTGCAAAACCGCAGGTTCGAATTGGGCGGGACGACAACCGATGACGATTATCTAGACCCCTACGAGGATATTTATGCCGAGTAACTTTAGTTCCCTAAACCGCCGCCAGGTCATGGGCGGGCTTGCGGCCTTTGGCGCCATGGCCCTGACCCCGTTTCGCGCGCTTGCGCTGAGTGTTGGCGGGGCGGAAAGCCTTGTGACCAAGCTGGTGGATGACATCAACAAGGTCATTGCCTCGGGCAAGTCCGAACAGGGCATGTATAGCGACTTTGAGCGCATCTTTGTGCGCTATGCCGATGTGCCGACGATTGCGCGCTATGCCCTTGGCAATGACGGGCGCAGCGCCAGCAAAGCGCAGATCCGCGCCTTTACCAAGGCCTATCAGGGCTACATCAGCCGCAAATATGGCAGCCGGTTCCGCGAATTCATCGGCGGCAAGCTGGAGATGCAGGGCGCGCGGGCGGTCAAGAGCTTTGTCGAGGTGAAGACCACGGCGATCCTGAAGGGGCAGTCGCCTTTCGAGGTGACCTTCCTTGTTTCGGACCGGTCCGGCTCTGACAAGTTTTTCAACATGTTCATCGAGGGGGTGAATATGCTGCTGTCCGAACGCACGGAGATCGGCGCTTTGCTGGATCGCCGCGGCGGTGATCTGGACCAGTTGACCAAGGACCTGAAGTCCCTGTGACGCGGGCGCAGGCCTCCCTTACCCTTTTGGCCGCACTGGCCTGCTCCCCCGCCGCCTCGGCGGGGTTCGAGGGGCGCTATAAGTTCACGAAAGAGGCCGACTGCGCCGTGGACGGGCAGTTCCTGCGCATCGAAGAGGGCGTGTTCTACGGGGCTGAGAGCCAATGCGTGATGGCGAACCCTGTGAATGTGCGAGACATGAAGGCGCAGCTGTTTGATATGACCTGCACGGGCGAGGGCTCTGCCTGGACCGAGCGGGCCATGTTCATGGAGGGCGCCGAGGGCGGATTGGTTCTGGTCTGGAATGGCTATGCCTTCCAGTATGATCGCTGCCCTGAGTAGGCGTAGATTGCCTGCGCCCTGCGGCGCAGGCAGAGATTTTTCGGCGAAAAATCTTGGCTAGTTGCCGCCGCCCCGCAGGATATTGATCAGCACATCTTCCAAGACCTTATCGGCCGTGGTGCCGTTCTGACGGCGTTCGTCGCGGCGGGCCTGCCGTTCGGCGCGGCGGCGTTCGCGGTCTGTGGCCGCGGGGGATTGGGCCTGCTGTTGCTGGCCTTGGGCGGTGTTGCCGCCTGTGGCGGCGTTGTTCTGCGCGGTGCCGCCGGGGTCGCGCGGGGGCTTTTGCGCGGGGATCGCGCTTGGGGGGATTTTGAGGGGCAGGGGTTTGACCGGCATCCCCTCGTTCACGCGCACCATGGTTTCGCGCCAGATGTCGGCGGGCAAGCCGCCGCCTGTGACGCCCGTCAGCGGGGTGTTGTCATCGTAGCCCATCCAGACGCCGACCACATAGTCAGCAGTAAAGCCGATGAACCATGCGTCCCGTGCGGCCTGTGTGGTGCCGGTTTTGCCCGCGGCCTGACGGCCATCCAGCTTGGCGCGCACGCCGGTGCCGCGATCCACCACTTGGAACATCATGAAGGTCAGGTATTGGGCGGCCTCTTCGGTGATCACCCGTTCGCCAAAGCCGCCGCCTTGGCCCATCAGGGGCTCGTCATCGCCCTGAAGGCGCAATTCGCGCAACCCGTAGGGGGTGACCGATGTGCCGCCGTTCAGGATGCCCGCATAAGCCCCCGTCATTTCCAGCAGGGTGGATTCGGAGACGCCAAGGGCGAGGGCGGGGCCAGCGGCGAGGTCGCTTTCGATGCCGAAGCCCTCTGCGATTTTGCGCACGTTCTCGCGGCCGACGGCCTCTGACACGCGCACGGCGGGGATGTTGTAGCTTTCTTGCAGGGCCTTCGACAGGGTCACGCGGCCGTGGAACTTCTTGTCGTAGTTCTGTGGCGAATAGGCGCCTGAGCCGGGGACATTGATGGTCAGGGGTTCATCTACCACCGTCGCGCCGGGGGTGTAGCCCAGATCCATCGCCGCGGCATAGACGAAGGGTTTGAAGGAGGAACCGGTCTGGCGTTTGGCCATGGTGGCGCGGTTGAAGGCGCCGGAGACCTTGGTTTGACGCCCGCCCACCATGGCGCGCACGGCGCCGTCGGCGGACATGACAACGATGGCGGCCTGCGCCTCTGACCCTTCGCGGACCTTGGTTTCGAAGACGGTTTTCATCGCCTCTTCTGCCGCCGTTTGCAGGCGTTGGTCGAGGGTGGTGGAGAGGATCACGTCCTCTGTGGTGTCTTTGGTCAGGAAGGAGGGGCCTGTGTCCATCACCCAGTCGGCAAAGTAGCCGCCCGCGCGGGCTTGGGCCGCTTGGGAGAGGGTGGCGGGCTCTGCCACGGCGACGGCGCGGTCGGCGTCGGAGATATAGCCCTGTTCGGCCATCAGGCGCAGGACGGTTTCGGCGCGGGCCTGCGCGCGTTCGAGGTTGTTTGTGGGGGCGTAGCGGGTCGGGGCCACCAGAAGACCGGCCAGCATGGCCGATTGGGCCGCGTCAAGCTGGCTCGCCGGGATGCCGAAATACCGCTGCGCCGCAGCCTCGAAGCCGCGCGCGCCGCCGCCAAGATAGGCGCGGTTGAGGTAGATCGTCAGGATTTCATCCTTGGTGTAGCGGGCCTCCATCGCCATGGCGTAGACGGCCTCTTTGATTTTGCGCCACATGGTGCCGCGGCGGCAGTCGGCCTCGTATTCGGCCTCTGTCATGCCTGTGGTGGGGTCAAAGGGCACGCCGAGGCAGAGGAGCTTTGCCGTTTGCTGTGTCAGGGTCGAGCCGCCGTGGCCGGAGAGGGGGCCGCGCCCCTCGCGCAGGTTGATGCGCACGGCGCTTGCCACGCCGCGGGGGCTGACGCCGAAGTGGCGGTAGAAGCGTTTGTCCTCGGTCGCGACAACCGCATGGGCCAGCACGGGGGAGACCGCATCGACGGAGGTGAAGCCGCCGAACTGCTCGCCGCGCCAAGCAAAGGTCTTGTCGTTATGGTCCAGCAGGGTGACAGAGCCGCGCGTGCGCCCGTCGACCAGCTCGTCCAGCTCTGGCAGGGTGGTGTAGAAATAGGAGACCGCAGCCCCGATCAGCAGGCAGAGCACCGCGGCGCTGCGCCAGGTGAAGCTCCAGATCAGGCGGAGGAAAAAGCCGATGATGCGCATGACCCATGCGATCGGGCCGCGTCGCGCCTTTTTGGTGCGTTTGGCGCGAGATTTCGCCTTTGGCGTTGCTGTCGTGCGTTTGGGCGCAGCCACGGGCCTGCGCTTTTTCCCTGTAGGGGCCATATTAAATCCAACTCGAAAACTGCCACATTTTTTCTTGCACCATAGCCGCTTTGCCTTGGCTTGGGGAGCATGGGCGGTAACTTTTTCGTAAACTGTTTTCGCCCAATAATTAAGCACCAAGGGCATTATGTGCAAAAAATGTGCAACTTCACCCAAAATTTCATCGTTTTAGGGGGGGCGACTCGTTGCTCATCGGGGCGCTTGGCCTCTGTCTGTCCCACGTAACCCGCCGGGATGGCCCGGCTTACATCAGGGGAAACGAGACGTGAAACTGATCATTGCAACTATCAAACCATTCAAGCTCGAAGAGGTCCGCGAAGCGCTGACCGGAATCGGGGTTCGCGGAATGATGGTGACTGAAATCAAAGGCTTTGGCGCCCAGTCAGGCCATACGGAAATCTACCGTGGTGCGGAATATGCCGTGAACTTTGTTCCGAAGATCAAACTTGAGATCGTCGTAACGGCGGCCATGGCAGATCAGGTTGTTGAAACCATCCAGAGCACAGCCCGCACAGAAAAAATTGGCGATGGCAAAATCTTTGTCCTCGACGTGCAACAGGCCGTGCGTGTGCGCACCGGCGAAACAGACGCAGACGCGATTTAAGCCGCGGCTCAGGGAAAAGGGAAAAAAGATGAAATTCACATCTAAACTAGCGCTTGCCGCGACGCTTATTGCGCTGCCAAGCATTGGCCTCGCGCAGGAGGCTGATACCACGCCGACCAATGCGGAAATCGGCTTTATTTTCAACACCTTCATGTTCCTTGTGGCGGGTTTCCTTGTCTTCTTCATGGCCGCCGGTTTTGCCATGCTGGAGGCCGGTCTTGTGCGCTCCAAGAACGTGACGATGCAGTTGACGAAGAACATCGCGCTCTTCTCTCTTGCTTCGCTGTTCTACTACATCCTCGGTTACAACCTGATGTACCCTGGTGATGGCAACTGGATGTCCGAGGGCGTTCTGGGTGCGCTTTCGATCACTGGTCTTGAGAATGTCGGCCTTGACGGGTCCGAGCCTGATCTGACCTATGCCTCTGTTGGCTCTGACTTCTTCTTCCAGTTGATGTTCTGTGCTGCGACGGCCTCGATCGTGTCCGGTGCTTTGGCCGAGCGTATCAAACTGTGGCCCTTCCTTGCCTTCGTTATCGTTCTGACGGCTGTTATCTACCCAATCCAGGCGAGCTGGAAATGGGGCGGTGGCTTCCTTGACGGCATGGGCTTCCAGGACTTCGCCGGTTCCACAGTTGTTCACTCTGTCGGTGGCTGGGCTGCTTTGGCTGGTGCGCTTATCCTTGGTCCACGTCTGGGCAAGTATAAGGACGGCCGTGTTAACCCGATGCCAGGTTCGAACCTTGCGCTTGCTACTCTGGGTACATTCATCCTGTGGATGGGTTGGTTCGGCTTTAACGGTGGTTCGCAGCTTTACATGGACACTGCTGGCAACGTTGCTGACATCTCCCGCATCTTCTCCAACACCAACACAGCGGCTGCTGGTGGTGCGGTTGCAGCCCTGATCCTGACACAGCTTCTGTACAAGAAGGTCGACCTGACGATGGTCTTGAACGGTGCGCTTGCCGGTCTGGTCTCCATCACTGCCGAACCGCTGACACCTTCCTTGGTTGAAGCAACTTGGATCGGTGCCGTTGGTGGTGTGATCGTTGTCTTTGCAGTTCCAATGCTCGACAAGTTCAAGATCGACGATGTTGTGGGTGCGATCCCTGTTCACCTTTGTGCCGGTATCTGGGGCACGCTGATTGTAGCGATCAACACACAGGCTGAAGGCGAAACAGTTGCCAGCCAGTTCATGATCCAGCTGCAGGCCATCGTGATCGTCGGTATCTTTGTCTTCGTCGCTTCCGCCGCTATGTGGCTGCTGCTCAAGGCGATCACCGGCATCCGGGTGAGCGAAGAGGCCGAAATTCAAGGTCTGGATACATCCGAGCTTGGTATGGAAGCCTATCCTGACTTTACCAAAGGCTAAGGTTTTACCTTCCTGAAAAAGAAAGCCCCGGACTTCGGTCCGGGGCTTTTGTCGTTTCTGGGGATAGGTTTGCGGGGTTAGCCGGTTTCCACCTTGAGCGAGCTTTCCATGCCCCATTCGGACCAGGACCCGTCATAGAGCGCATGGCGCGGATGGCCGAGGCGGGTGAGGGCGAGGCTGAGGACGGCCGCGGTGACGCCGGAGCCGCAGGAGGTGATCACGGGGGTCTTCAGGTCAACGCCTGCGGCCTCGAAGATCGCGGTCAGCTCGGGTTCGGATTTCATCGTGCCGTCGGCGTTCAGCAGGGTCTTGAAGGGCACGTTCTTGGAGCCGGGGATATGGCCCGCGCGCAGGCCCTCGCGCGGTTCCGGCGCATCGCCGCGAAAGCGTTCGGCGGCGCGAGCATCGACGATCTGCCAATCGCCCAGTTTGGAGGCCGCGGCGACTTGGGTGACATCCTTGACCATGTCGTTTTGCAGCTGGACGGTCATGTGCCGGTCGCGGATATGGGGCGGGTTGTCGTCGGTTGGATGGCCCTCGGCCTTCCACTTGGGCAGGCCGCCGTCCAGAACGGCAACGTTCTTTTGCCCCATAAGCTGGAACAGCCACCAGACACGGGCGGCAGAGAACAGGCCGGCCCCGTCATAGACCACCACCTGATGCCCGTCGCCAACGCCCATTTCGCGCAGGCGCGACATGAATTTTTCCACCGGCGGCACCATATGGGGCAGGGGCGAGCGGTGGTCGGAGATCTCGTCGATGTCAAAGAACCGCGCGCCGGGGATATGCTCTGCGGCGAAGTCGGCCTTCGGGTCGCGGGCATCGCCGGGCAGATACCAGCTGGCGTCGAGAATGCGGATATCGGGATATTTCAACCGCTCTGCGAGCCATTGGGTAGAGACAAGAGTTTGTGGATCGTCCGTCATGGGGCGGGTCCTGTGGCTGTGGTTGGGTCGCCCCCCTCTACGCCAGCCTTGGTGCAGCTGGCAAGGTGCGCAACGCAAAACGCCCTTGGCGGTGGCCAAGGGCGCGATACTCGTTACGTCAGTAAAACAAGGGCCTTGGCCCTATTTGTTCATCATGCCTTTCACGGCGCTGATCACGGCCATCAAGCCGCCGCCGCCAACGGCACCGCCGCCAACTGCGCTCAGGATGCCGGAGAGGTCCGTGCCCTCTGCACCGCCAGCGCCCAGCATGGAGAGCACCTGCCCGCCAACGCCGCCGCCTACGATGCCGGCGATGGAATTCATCACCACACCCATGTCGAGGTTCTTCATCAAGCCGCCGGCAAGGTTGCCACCTGCGGCGCCAGCTACGAGGCTGATAATTGTTGCAAGCATTCGTCCGTCCCTTCAAATCCGGTATCAATATCAACAGCTTGCAGCGACCGGAACGCTGCGATGTGATTGATATAGGTGAGGGGGCGGATCGGGATTAGGGGAAAAACCTGTCTAGTTTCCCTGTCGCAACAGGCGAGCCTTCTGGCGCGACCAGTCGCGTTTGGCCTCTGTCTGGCGCTTGTCGGTGTTCTTTTTACCCTTGGCGATGCCGATCTTGATCTTGGCTTTGCCGCGATGGTTGAAATAGAGGACAAGCGGCACGAGGGTCATCCCCTTGCGCTGTGTGTCACTCCACAGGCTGGCCAATTCCTTCTTTGAAACCAGCAGTTTACGCTTGCGGCGCTCCAGATGGTTAAAGGTGCTCGCCTTGTCGTAGGGGGCGATATAGGCGTTCACGAGCCAAAGCTCGCCCTCTTCGACCGCCGCATAACTGTCGGCGATATTGGAGGTCTGCGAGCGTAGGGATTTAACCTCGGACCCTTCGAGCAAAATGCCACATTCGATGTCATCTTCGATGGCATAATCGTACCGGGCACGCCGGTTCTCGGCGATGACTTTGTAATTCGGGTCTGTTGGTTTCTTGGCCATAGCATCTGGGAAATAGGGCCTTATGAGGCCATGCACAAGGGATGCACATCCTATGCACATCCGATGCATATGATTTTGCAGATGGGCATTTGCGGGCAAATGCCCATCGGGCGCGCGATATGCGGTGAGGCGGGGCGGGGGGGGGGGGCGCAGGCCCCGCC